>CBDBEP010000001.1:0-34662 GCA_965204445.1 Dehalococcoidia bacterium | reverse complement strand
TAGGCGCTTGGATGCAAGCAGGGCGCTACACGCCATACGCCCAGGCGCTTGAACGCATAGCCACGCTTGCGGGCGTGCGGCGCGGCGGTAGCGGCGGTTGGGGACAATCGTAAGTAACGGATTAGTAAGGTGAACGAAATGAAGCAATACGATGAAGTTGGGGAAGGCGCATTCTACTCGGCGACACACGCCGTTTACCTCATCGTTGCCCAGGGGCAAGATGAGCCGCCCAGCGAAAACAGAAGCCTGGTGAACTATCTGCTAATCGGCAACTGGACGTCGATAGAAAATGCGGCGCTATCGCAGATGCTCGCCGGCGAGTGGGCTAACGGCTTGACGACGCTAGGCTATACGGAAGCCGTGCTTGACGCACACTTTGGCGCGCTTGGGCAACGAGAACATTCGGCGCGGCAAGCGTTAGCCGAACTGCAGGCTAAGGGCGCGCCGCCCTGGGCAACCGGGCGCACAAGCGATTGCCTGCGGTTTATGCAGGATTGCGCTGAGCTGCTGCGGGCTGCGGGCTTGTTGGATTTAACGCCAACGCCAGCGATGCGGCGCGCAGCAGTAGCCGCCATAGAACGGATACAAGCCGAGCGAGGTGATACGGATGGATAAGACATTCATACATACAGACGGACAGCGCTACTTCTATTGCGGCTCGGACAGCGGCGGCTGCTTTGAAGGCGCGCTAGAAAACCAGCGTAAGTTCTTTGCGGCTAACCCGCATCTGCAGTTTTCGCGCGCGAGCGGCATATGCCTGCTTACGCTTGTTCCTGGCAGGCGTGCTTGCGCCGGATACGATATTGACATCACCTGCGCCCATAGGCTTAACCGAATGGACTGCAATTCGCCGGCGTTTCCGTTCAGCCCCAAAGCGCCGTCTGGCTTAACCGACGGCAATGTGCTTAGGCAAGACCACGCGGTTGTGATGCGCGCTGGGCGTGAGTATGTGCTGATAAACCAGCCGTATCCAAATCACTACGAATATCTGCCCGACACCTGGGCGAAGCACGCCGAGCGCGTATTGCCCGAAGGCTTGACATATCGCTTTGCGGACATAACGCAATCGCTCTACTATCCCGAACATACAGAGCTAATTCTAATCGGCACGCCGTCTATGCTTGACAGCATAAACCTTGACTGGGAAGGCGTGGACTGCGATTGCAAACACCTGGCGCAATATCACCGCGCCAACGCCGCCGATGTGATAGCGCGCCATCCCGATACTTGGGGGCGGCTATGGACAAGGCGCAAGCCGTATGAACGCCAACCAGACGGACTGGCAACGGATTAAGTGATACGCCCGCAGGCGGGGGCGTTGCAAGCGGTGAAGCCGCCGACGGCGTTGGATACGCCGCATTCACCGGCGCTATTCGGTTAATTCAAGCCTATCAATGCCATTGGATAGGTTAGGGGAAAATAATGCGCCTGTGGCAATCCTGTGGCTATCAGTGGCGCAGTATGAATGCGTTTGTAGCCGATATGGGCAACGAATGCGTTGGAAGTGAGGACTTACAGATGGCAAGCAGAAGCCGGACGCACAAGCCGTTTAAGAAGCGCGCGGTTGCGCCCAAGCCGCAGCGCAAAGCGCCGTTCACGCTGGCGCAACTGATAGCGCCACGCATACGCGCGACGGGCGCTCGCCCGCATTTGCGATAGGGGGACGATATGAGCAGCAGAAGCAGGACGCAGCAGCCATTCAAGAAGCGAGATGTTAAGCCGAAGCCGGACGACGGGCGCAATCAAGCGGTTGAAGCCGCAATCCGCCGAATGCGCTATCAGAACGGCAAGCCCGCTAACCTTGCGGGCTGGGGGCGACGCCGTGGTTTTACACGCGCATTCGGTAAGCGCTGATTGCGGTAAGAAGCAGCACGACCCTAAATATCCAAGATGCTGGTATTGCCGTGAACGCCGCCGCAAGGCTTCTGTAACGCCTGCATACGCGGCTGCTGATTAAGTGAGGTGAACGATATGGACAACCTAAACTGGGCTGCAATACACGCCATAGACGGCGCTGAGTGCGCTACGATACCGTGCTGGGATGCGCTAATGAATATCCAAGCATTCCAAGCCGCCAACCCAGGCTTGCGCCTAGTAAAGCCCAAGCCCTGGAACGAAAGCGCCATACGCGCGTTGGGCGTGCGCCCGAAACTCATACCGGCGCTGGCAGACGCGCTTGACATCGACCACGCCGCGCTAATCCGAATGCGGGGAACGCCGATAATCATCACGCAGCCGTATGGCGCAAAGTCGGACTGGCAAGCGCGATACGATGAGCGGCTTCCGTCTGTATTGCCGGACGGCATCGGCTGGCGGTTTGGCGACAGCGCGCAAAGTCTGTATCTGCCCGGACACTCTCAGTTCATACTGATAGGCGCGCCGAATGCGCTTGCGGCGGTGAACTTGGATTGGCGGGGCAACGAGTGCGCTTGCCCGCGCGCAAGTAACGGCGCTAGGGACGCTGGTGATGTGCTGCTGGCTATGCGAAGCCGCTATCTGCGAATGGACGGCGCAAGCGAAACCGATGCTATCTATGGCGTTCTGTCCTGCGCCATAGCCGAAATCAGAGATAGGCAACAAGCCGAAGCGTTAGCCGTATAATGCTTGAAATGGCGCATTTGGATAGATAGCCCATATGCCGCCATTCAATCGCTCTGTGGCTATTCTAGGCTATCTAGCGGCTACATACAGAAAGGACTTACAGATGCAGATAAAAGAGATAGTTGCAACGCATTCGTTCAATGGCGTGGATGGGGCGCTGCGCTGCCCGAAAACGCGCTTTACAATCCCTGCGGTGGACAAGAGCGGTGTCATCCCGCCGCAAGGCTTGCCGTGGGTCTGCGCGTGCGCCGTGATTGAGCGCGATAGCGCCGGCATCGGCGTTGGCGTGATAACGGCGTTGGGCGCAGAGGCGTATGCTCTTCGAGAAGCCTGGCTTGCCGCAAGGCGCGCTATCGGCAACAGATAGGCAGATATGCAGATAGCCTAGAATAATCGCTCTGTGGCTATTCTAGGCTATGCAGAACGGAAGACAAAGGCTCTGTAATGGCGCAACTTCAATGGCGCAAGATAGGCGCGGGTTATACGGCGTTCAAGGACGGCGCGCCCGTTGGCGCAACGATACGCAAATCCGATGGCGTGTACCATCCGAAATGTTGGCGCATAACTATCGTGGCTGGCGGCATTCGCAACACGACGGACGGCGTGCAGACCTTGGCGCTTGCGAAGGCGTGGACAGAGCGCATATTGGAAGTGTTCACGCCGTTATAAGCGCGTTTCAAGCCCATAGATAGGCTAGGATAGCCCAATCCGATTTTAAGCCGTCTGTGGCTATCGTGGCTATCGTAAAACGGAAGGACAAAGGCTATGAAATACATCTGGACATATGCCGACGGCGTGTATGCCGCCATAGACAACGATTGCAACACGCTGGCAACGATACGGCGTTGTGATGGCGCAGGTTGGCGCATTCGCATTCGGGTTAGCGGCGTATCCGTCAACGCCGACGGCGTTCAAACCCTTGACGCTGCAAAGGCGCTCACGCCGCGCTTGTTGGCGGCGCTTATGCCTCTGTGATACGAAAGGCAGGTTACAGATGAGCGAAACACAAGGGCGCTACGAACTGGACAATTGCCTTACGGATGAGATTGTCATCTGCGGTCAAGGCATTCACCGGCGCGCGTCTAACGCCTTTGAAATAGCCACGCTTGCGGCGCTTGACGGCGGCTTGACGCTGCGCGAACTGCGCCAAATCACGGACAAGTTGTATAGGCGCTGGGCTTTGGATGCGCACGCCAACGAATGCGCGCCTTGCGCTGATAGCCTTGGAAGGACGGATGATGCAGCAGATAACCGACACGATTAGCCTTGAATATCAGCGCCCCGAAATGGAAGGCGCATATTGGCGCGGCAAGATTACCGACGAGATACGCATTTACCAAACTGGCGTTGACGGCTATCGCAATGTTCTAGTTGCAACGCCGGAAGCCGACTATCGCGGCGTGAGCGCCAACACGATAGAACTGGTTGCGGCGCAAATAGACGGGATGCTGGACTTGTATCTGCTAAGCCGCAAGGCTAGGGCGCAAGAGCGCGCAAACCTAGTTGACGCGGTAACGGCTTGGATAAGTTCGCTTGGCTTGACTGTTAAGCCCAAGGTTAGCGGCGTGTGCGTTGATTGCGGCAGCCCGCTTTGCGGGCGCAGCGTTTCGGAAGCCGCCAATACCATTGCATAGGTTGGCGTGAAATAATCGCCCTGTGGCAATCGTGGGCGCATAGAAAGGCAAGCAGATGGCAATAATCAACGATATTCGCGCTATGGCGCAAGTTAGGCGCTTGAACGATGACGGCTTTGCGGTTACAGAAGTTGACGGCGGCGCAGTCTATTCGTTTCATATGCCCAGCGATATGAGCAGCCGCGCCAAATCCGAATATATTCTAATCGGCTTTGAACGCCTTGCCGCAATACTGGGCAAGCGCCAAGCCGACGGACACGCCGCCGTTGACGGCAACGCCTGCTGGATTACTTTCAATGAGTGAGTGTGATGCTCGGACTGCTGATATTCGTAGTTGTGATACTGCGCTTGACAGCGCCATAGAACTTGTCTATTCTGTTATCAATTGATATAGCGTAAGTAACCGAAAGGCAACGATATGGCGCAAGACAAGCCCAAGTTCTATGGGGTCAATAAGGCGGCGCGCATACTCGGCGTGAATAGGCTCACGATTAGACGCTGGGTGAGAGAGCGCAAGTTGGAAGGCATTCAATACTATATGGGCAACAATCGCTCCGGCGTTATCGTGAACGCCGATGATGTCCACGCTTTGGCGGCTGGCAATGCAAACATTGGATACGAAAGGACGGCTAACTAATGCCTACGATGATAATCACAAACGCAGGCGAGCAAGCGTTTGCGGCAGCTACGAATGTTCGCGCAATCAACCTTGCCGAGGTGCGGCTAGGCTCTGGGCATAACGCAACGCCCAAGACCGCAACGGCGCTGACAGCGCCATTGGCCGGGCTTGTGTATCCGATAACGCCGGTTACAGATACGATAGAGCGATACGCCGTCGTCGAGCGCCTTGACGCTAACGCCATATCGCTGCAATGCGTTGACCGCTCGGACGACGCGATAGCGCCCACTGAGATAGGCTTGTTCACTACGGGCGGCGCGCTGATAGCCTATTACAGCGTAGGCAGCGGCAACATATTCAACAAGGCGGCATCATCCCGTTGGCAGTTCGCGGTTCGGTTGGCGTTCTCGAATCTTGACACCGCTACAATCGCATTCACGCAGAACGCCATTCTGCCGGCAACCGAAGCGCGCGCCGGGATAGCGCAAATTGCAACACAAGCCGAAGCGCGCGCCGGCGTGGACGACACGAAGTTCGTAACGCCGTCAAAGATGCTTGACACAATCGGGCAGCAGTCCTTCCAAATACACGACTTGACGGCGGCAACGCCAATCCCGGGGGATAGCATAGCCTTTGGGGATGCAAGCGAAACCGGCGAGCCTAATCGCAAGGCTACTATCAGCGATTTGTTCGCGCGCGCAATAGGCGGCTTGGGCAGCCGCTTTCGGTTTCTAGCCGCAGGCAATCGCATAGCCGTTACGAACAACGACGGCACGTCGTTAGGCAGCATCACGCTGGCGCAGTTGGCGGCGCTATTTAGGGTCGGCGGCGCTAATGCGGGAACACCCACGCTGACAGATGAAGTAGCGCTAATGGACGCGAGCGCAAACGCTGACAGCGCCACGGGTTTCAAGCCGAACTTGCGCGCGACGCTGACCGCCATAAGAGACCTGCTTGTAGAGCCTTGGGCGCAAGCGGGAACAACCACGCCCGTGCCTGCTGGGCGCTTGCAAGCGTATCAGCAGATATACAACACTGCGGGAACATACACCTGGACAAAGCCGAGCGGCTTCAACTTCTTTCGGATACAGATGTGGGGCGGCGGCGGACAAGGGTTATGGACACCGACTCACGGCGGCGCATTGGGCGGCGGCGGCGCATACATTGAACTGGTATTGCCGCAGCGCTATCTCAGTGCTACCGAGCAGGTTATCGTGGGTGAAACGCCAGCGCCCGTGCGCCAAAATCAGATACGCTTAGGGCAGCGCGGCGGCGCAACGCAGTTCAAGGGCTTGACGGCGCAAGCGGGCTACGGCAGCGATAATCGCGGCAGCGGCGCAGGCGTGTTGCGCTACGGCGGCGGCGGTGAGGTTGGCGCGAATGTGCCGCCGAACACATATCAAGAGGCGGGACGCGGCGGCGATACGGCGCGCGGCGTGGTGGGGACGCGCCCATATTTCGCTGGTTCGCCGTTCAATCAAGACGCAGGCGAGTCGGTATTCGGCTACGAATACGGCGTGGGCAGCGGTTCGTTGGCGGGCGCATATGCGCCAAACAACGGCTCGGACGGCGCGGTTATCATTACAGCATTCTAGGGGGATACTATGGTGCAGCCACTGGTCGAAATCAGTTACGGGCAATCGCGCATAGTTGAAAATCTGCTATACGCATACACCGAGCCGTTCGACGTGGTAGTTGACCCGTTCGCGGGCGGCGGCAGCACAATAGACATCTGCGCGCTATCCGTTACGCCATCAACGATGATGGGCTAGTCGGCTATATCGTGGACGTCGACAGCATTAGGCAAGCGATTGCAGAAAGAGCCGGCAATGCAGACTAGCCTAGACAATCTGATACCTGCAATGGCGCAGTCCATTGAAGCCGCTCACGCCCAAGCCTTGACAGATACCGGCAACGCTATGTTCGCCGCGGCTAGGGCGGCTAGTCCAGTTCGCACGGGCAGGCTAAGGTCTGCTTGGCAATTAGAACGCACGCCGGACGGCGGCGTGATAGTCGGCAACGATACGCCGTATGCGCTCTATCATCCCGCCATTACAGCGCAAGCATATCAAGCGGGCGTATCAGAACTGCGGCGGCAAGGCTATCAATAGTATCCAAGCGCAGAAATAATGCGCCTACGGCTATTCTAGGCGCATAGGGGGCTATCTACGATGACTATGCAAAAGTTTCAAGCACAAGCCGAAATCGGCGGCAGCGTATCGCCCAAGTTTCTGCAATCCGTCGACCGCGCCCGCAAAGCCGTTGGCGGGCTTGGGGACGCTACGCAAGGCGTGAGCGCCGATAACCGACGGCTGCAGTCCACGCTTGACAGAGCGCGCCGCAGACAAGATGAGTTGACGGCGGCGCAAGAGCGCACGATACGCGGTTCAAGCGAATATCGGCGCTTGGGCAACGCCATACGCCGCGTTGACGGCGTGATACAGCGCACAACCCGTTCTATGGCAAGGCTTGGGCGTGAAACGCAATCAACCGAAAGCGATATGCGCGGCTTGGCTTCCGTTAATCTGCGCGGCTTGCGAACTGCCATCACCGGCGTTCTAACAGCAGCAGGCGGCTTTGCAGTCGTTGGGCAAGCCCGTCAAGAGTTCGAGCGCCTTAATCAAGTCCTGCGCGATGCGCCGCAACTTGACTTTGGGCAAGCGCGGCAACTGATACGCGCTTCCGAACTGATTGGGTTTGATGAAGGCAGCATTGCCGATGTCGCCAATGAGTTCAATATACGCCTTGGCGAGGCGATAGCCGACCCCGCAAGCCGTCAAGAGTTCACGGACGCTATCGCCGCCATAGGGCTTGACTTGAACGCCTTGCAAGCCCAAGCGCCAACGCAGCAGATACAAACGCTTACAGAGGCGTTGCGCGGCGTGAACGACGTGGCAAGCCGCAGCGCGCTTGCCGACTTCATAGCGGGCGGTCAAGGCGGGCAGGCGCTTAACTTTCTAGCCGCCAACGCCGATGCCGCAAGGCTTGCGTTCACTGAGCTAAATCGCACGCCTATCATCACGCCCGAAACGCAGGCTAGGCTTGCCGAGTTCAATGCCGATACGGCGCGGTTAGGGCATTCGGTTGCCGATGTACGCAATGCGCTGGTGGCAAGCGCCCAGCCTGCGGTTGGTGCATTTAGCGATGCAGTGAGCGCCGCAAGCCGCGCCGTTGCCGGCTGGGCGCAAGAGAACCGTGGGGCGGCGTTGACTATCGGCATTGGCGCAGCAGTGTTGCCGACGGCGGCATCGGCGTTTGCAGATTTTGGCGAGCAGGCGTTCTTTGCAAGCCGTGCGCTAGAAAGCGTGCAGCGCATAGGCGGTTTAGCCGCCAACATAGTCCCCGCCATAGGCAAGGCGGCGGCGTTAGCCAAGATAGGCGTTGTGGGCTTGGCAGGCGGCATCAAAGCGGCAACGGCTGCTGCTGCGGCGTTTGCGGTTACGCCCATCGGCTTGACTATCATCGGCATCGGCGCTGCGGTTGCGGCGCTTACAGCAGGCGTTGTGTATCTTGCCGATAAGGTTGGCGGTTTCAAGAACCTAGCAGAGATAGCATTCGCGTCTGTCAAGGCTGCGGCGCTGACATTCGCGCAAGGCGTTGTCCAGGGTTGGAAGCCGCTTGCCGCCGTTATTGACGCTATGATTGCCGCCATATCCGAATTGAAGCAGACATTTGGCGGCAGCGCGATAGAGTTTCGGGTTGGGGACGCTATCGCTGCGGTTGAACGCAGCGCCGCCAATGCGCGCGCCGATGTAGCTCGCCAATATCGCGCTGGCGTTGCCGAGGGTGAGCGTCAACAAGCAGCCGGCACGTCGGTTGGGCAACGCATAGGCGGGGCGCTAGGCTTTGGCGCAACGCCAAGCGCAGAGCCGCCTATCATTGGCGCAACGCCGCGTTCTGCGGCTTCATCCAGCGTATCAGCGCCGTCTGTAACGAATGCGCCCGTAACAAATCACACGCGCCAAGATGTGCAGGTCAACTTGTATATTGACTCGCTGGTAACCGATGAGGACGGCTTGCAAGGCTTGGAAGCCGCAATAGCAGGCGGCTTGTCAAGGGCGCGGTAATGCTTGACATACTCACAATCGTTATCGTTGGCGGCGGCGCAGGGCTGCTCGGCGGCTTAATACTTGAATGGGCTTTGGGCGCGCGTTGTCCTTGCCCAATGTGCAGGCGTAATTGGCGGTTTTAAGCCCGCCATATGCAATACCATAGGTTGCGCCATAAAAGCCCTGTGTGGCTATTGTGGGCGGCTAGAAAGGCGGTAACGATGGCAGATGAACTGACAATAACGAAGGTTGGGGACTGGCCTCTCGCGATAGCGGCTGCCAATCCCCCCGATACATTCACATTCGCGGACGACGGCGTTCATATCAGTCGGCTATCCCGCAGCCGCAAGCCGCGCTTGCGCGCAGTCCCGCGGCAAGATAGGCATTCGGTATTGACGCGCTTGGGCAGCCAGCCCGAAAAGTTCACGCTAGAAGGGCGCATACTGACAGAGCCGTTTCGCGCGGCGCATAGGGCAACGCGCACAAGCACAATCAACGATAGGGGCTTGTTCTATCCCCTATCGCTTATGTATCAACACGGCTTGCGCGTCAACATAACCAGTTTCATAAGCTGGGATGAGTTCGACAACGGCGCTGAGTACGAATTCGAGGCGTTTGATGTGAACTGGGAATTGATGTCCACCGGCGCGCCATTGATAGCCGATTGGCGCATCGTGTTCGCTAGGGCGGGTTAAATCAAGCCCGCATAGCACAGCATACGGACGCGGCAGTTAAATGCGCCTACGGCTATCGTGGGGCGCAGAAAGGCGGTTACAGAGATGACATTAAGGCGTGAACGCAGTCCATTTGAACGCGCTGGCGTTGAAAGCGCGCTAACGCAAGGCATTGACGAGCAGAGCGGCGGACGGCTTGACAGAGACGAGCAGCGGTTCGGAAGCATTGCGAAGCAAGGCGTGATAACCGAAGCCGTTGACGCTGGGCGCGGCATCGTGCGAATACGGCTTGACAATATGCCGCAAAGGGTTACGGCGCACATACAGCAGTTCACTGCGCCCGTGTTGACTATCGGAAGCCGCGTCAATGTCTTATGGACTGGCAATGATGTGGTTGCCACGCCGTTGGCGCAATACCCGCCATTGTTCACCGGCGTGGTTGATAGAGTATTGGGCGCTACTGGCGCTGAGATACAGATAGCCGAGGTGCGGCACGAGTTGCAAGGGCTTGACGACTTTGGCGTTGTGTTAGCGCCAACGCTGCAATCACTGGCTGAAGTGGGCGAAGGCTATTCTGTGCTAGTGGCAACAACGCCGCGCGAGCGCATATCGCTTACGCCGCGTAAAGGTGAAACTCACTTGATAACCGGCATAATACGCCGCAGGGCGCAGGACATAAACTAATGGCGCTGAAGTACACGATAACCTACGATGGCGTTGACGGCGAGGGCAACGAAGCCCGTATCGCAATACCGGACAACGCCTATACGGGCAGCCCTTTTTTTGCGCTTACAGATGCGCCATTGTATCGGCAGGACAAACTCGAGTTTAGCGTTGCGCCCGGCACGCTGCCCACGCCGTTGCCCGAACAAGTCTATGTCAGCGTTGACGGCGTGGGCGCTGGGGCGTGGACGCTTGTAACGCAGCAGACGGACGTCGAGACCGGCGCATTCGTTACCTATACCGGCGCGCGCGAATTCAATGATGTGCAGATTGCAGATGCGGTGATGTACATATTGAACTTGCCGGTGGGAACAAGCCCGCTTACGAACTATCGCGGCGCGTATCATAGGCGCTGGGCAACGATACTTGACGGCGATTTGAATGGTTGGATATCGAGGCGCATACAGCGCCAAGGTGAATTGCCCAGCCTTGATACGCTGCTTAGGGAATTGCCCAAGTACGGCTACACGCTAACGCTTGCGAATATCCCGCCGTTCAATGCGCCGATTACCGGCGTTAGCATTGTGCCGTTGCATATTGCAGCGCAATCGGTTGCAAAGGACTTGCCTGCTGGCTATCGGCTGCGCACACACAAAGAGCCGCTAATCAATCCGTTGACACGCGCTATGGCGTACATATTCGACGGACAACTTTTTTCCCCGTGGGATGGGCAGGGCTACGATACATACGCCGATTTTGTAAATAGCGCGGACTTTGCGCGGCGCATTGAATTTCCAGACGTGGCATCACACGGCGAAGCCACGGTTTTAATGGAAATGCGCCGTTACCACGACTACTATACCCAAGAGACCATTACAGCAGAGATGCCCATAACGCCATTTGCGGTTAGGGACTTAGTGCGAACTGGGCGGGATAACCGAACTTGGATAGTCGAGTCTGTATCGCATACAGAGGTTGCCACGCAGTTGCGCTTGATACGGCAGAAATCGTTGCCGGTGGCGCAGTTGTATCGCACAAGCGCGCCGCCATATCAATCGGCTGCGCCTGCTAACGCGCTTGTGCCGTCGCCGCCGCTCGTTAGGCATATACGGACTGACATAACACACCCGACAACTGGTGAAACTGCGAACTGGGATGATGTTGGCGGCGCGGCGTTAATTGAGTTTATTGGCGCGCGAACTGGTGAACCGTGGTTAGCCTACGAATGGCGGCTAGTTAGGCAAGACGGCACAATCTACGATGAGGGGACAATAGAAAACCCCGCTACGAATGCCAGCGAGTACATACTGCTATTCGCTGCCGAAAGCCCGTTGACGCTGCGCGTGCGTTCTGTGAATGCGGCGAAGGGCGCAGGCGTTTGGGCAGATGCGCTTGTATGGACACCTTCATTCCAACCGGCGCAAGTAATATCCCTAAGCATCATCACAGCGCCGGACTTGGATGCTATGGGCAGTTATTCAATTGACGCTCAGCACAAGATGCTTAACGCTATTACGCTGCCGATTAACCCAGAGCCTGCGTTCACAAAAGCGTATCGCATAACAAGCGCGGCTTACGGCAAAGCATTGCGCCCAAGCGCGATTGGCCCCGCCAATAACTCAGTGGTTACAGATTTGAAAGTAGAGCCGTCTAAACTCACGCTGGACGGGATATTTTCGTTTCTAACTGGGCGCAATACAGAGCGTATAGTTTGCGTTGCGAACCTATACGGCGGCGGGCGTGAAATTGCGCCATTTAGCGGCTTGTTCTTTGCGCGCTATTCGCAAGTCAGTACAAATATGATGACTGGGGAAGTAAGCCTAACTTGGTCTGGTGAAGCGCCGTTGATAAGCGGCGGCGTTCCCGACGGATGGACGGACGCGCAAGCAGACGCTTATGAACTAACTGCTGATAAGGCAAACGAGGACAAGCGCTTGTTTAGTCAAGCGGGCTGCTGGGTCAAGCCCGGCAAAGACAGCGATATAGGCAATGCCCTTAACATAATCGTTAGGGTATTTGTGGCGGGCGTAAATGCCCAAGGGCAGCCGCTATCAACCGAAGGCGGCAAATACGATAATACGGTTCTTGACATACGCCAGTGGGATGAGCAGCAGTTCGGTGAAAGCGGCGAGTACATAGCGGGCAAGCAGCCGCAGATATTCGTATTCGCATCGCCGCCAACCTTTTAGCGAAAGGACAGCGAAAGTGAACAAAGCATTAGTGATAGGCGTGGCGCTATTCATAGCGTTCATATTGGCGCTGGGGACAACGCTTGCGATACAGCGCTACGAAGCCGAACAAGCCGCGCAAGCGCAGGCGTTTTATATGGCGTGCGCTTGCGCCAACGGCGAGTCCCGCGGCGTGTATGCGCCCAGCGTTGCCGAACTTGATTGCGCTGATACTTGCGTTGGGCGCGGCGGCGTTACATATCAAGCGCAAATAGACTTGAACGCAACGCCATTACCGCCAACGCCGACGCCGGCATATCAAACGCCAACGCCAACACGCGAGGCGTTTCGCTTGGATGATTGTATCCAAGTTGCCGAAAGCGTGGCTTGCATACGCCGGCAGTAGCCCATACAGATTGCGCCCGTTTGCGATTGCGCCCGCCGCAATACCATTACACTACTCAGCGCGAACCGATGCGCCTACGCCAATTCTAGGCATATCAGAAAGGCTAAATCCGATGCCAGACTACGATGTTTATGTCTATGAGTTCAAAGATGAAGACCTTGGCGCAAACACTTACAGAGTGCGCCTAACATTCAACACGCCGCATTTTCGGCTGCTGCTGATAGACCGCAAAGCCGACGGCTGGGAACTGCAAGCCCAGCATCTCTATGTGAATGGGCGTGTTGTCGAGGACGAAGTTATCGCGCGCCAATACAAAACGAAGGCTGCGGCGCTGGACGACATCGAGTCCATACTGATTGCGGCGGGCGTGCGTGTCCCGCTTATACCGAAGCCGCCCAAGATGCCAAACGAACTTAACCCAGACCCTACTGCGTGGGATAGCCATAGTCTTTGGCTTGACTCCGCAGAATAAGCCCGCCATAGGCTTTGATACTGATACGCCATTTGCGTTGGCGTGTGGCTATGCTGGGCTATGCAGAATGGAAGGACAACCGATATGAACAAGGCAACAACAACGAAGCGGCGTGATGAAGTTCGCTATTGCAACGAATGCCGGCTCTGGCTAAAAGTCAAGCGCAAGGCGCAGCTCACGATGCAGCCGTTTGTCTGCGACGACTGCGCCAACGCCGGATACAACGCCGAACTTGCGCTTGAATGCGCGTCTTACAGCATCCGGCAATGCGCGCTGCTGATACTGCGCGAGGCAACCGAAATGGGCATTGAATACGGCGCGCAAGCGTGCGGCAACGGCAAGCCCGTTATGGCGCTTGACTGCGATAGCGATTTGCGCGTTGTTCAAGCGCGGCTTGACGGATACAGCGCCATAGTTGTGTCCACGCCGAACTCAAAGTTGGCGCAGTTCATAAACGAACTATCGTCTTGGGTGGACGGCGGCGTTTCTAGCCCAAGATAGCCTACGATACTGATACGCCATATGAGTTGGCGTGTGTGCGCTAGGGGCTATGCAGAATGGAAGGACAAGGCTTCTGTATGAACAAGGCAACAACAACGAAGCGGCGTGATGAAGTTCGGTATTGCGGCGGTTGCCGGCTCTGGTTGCGCGTCAAGCGCAAGGCGCAACTTACGATGCAGCCGTTTGTCTGCGACGACTGCGCCAACGCCGATGTACACTTCTTTCTAAACGCATAGGCGTTTCTAGCCCATAGATAGCCTTTGATACTGATGCGCAGAACCGATGCGCCTGCGCCCATTCTAGGCTACTCTACGGCTAAATCAGAAAGGCTTACAGATGGACAGAACTTGCAACCGCTGCGGGATGAACAACCTAGTGGCATCCGGCTACGATGATGAGGCTATCATCTGCTTGTCCTGCGGCTATACCGAATATGTCAAGCCCAAGCCAGTTGCGCTGGGCAAGCCTATCAATATCGCGCAGGACGCATCTGAGCGCGGCAAGTTAGGCGCAGCGAAACGCTGGGGAAGCGCCAACCTTACAGACCGCCAAATAGCCCGTATCGTTGAATGGCGCAGTCAAGGGCGCACGATTACAGCGATTGCTGAGATTATGGGGCGCTCTACCAGCACGATACACAATGCGCTATCAAAGGCTATGGGCGGCGTTGACGGCGGCGCAAATCAAGCCCTACGCAATGGCGCGGCTAAACGGCTTGGGAAGCCGCCGTTGACGGACGAGCAGCGTGAAGCGATACGCAGCGAATACGCGGCGGGCGGCGTAACCCAGGCGGCGCTTGCAGAGCGCAACGGCGTTACTGCCAGTTTTGTATCTGAGATAGTCAACGCCGGCAAGCCGCGAGCGCGCGCCAACACTGGGCGCAAGGCGCAACACCGCTTGACGCAGCAGGACAAGTTAGCCATCCAACGGCTTTACGAAAGCGGCGAATGGACGCGCAAAGAGTTAGGCTTGAAGTTCGGCGTATCCGTATCGCGCATTGGGCAAGTGTTGGCGGGAAGCCCGATACAGCGCCGGACATTGAAACTTGACGAGGCGCGCGCCATACAAGCCGAATATGAGGCGGGCGGCGTAAGCCAGCGTGAACTAGGGCGCAGGCATAAGGTTTCGCCTTACAGCGTGAACAAAGCCGTCAATATGGACTTTGATACTATTGCCGCAGATTAAGCCGTCTGTGGCTATTCTAGGCTATGCAGAATGAGATACATCTACACAGCGCACACGCCCAAATTTCGCACTAAGGCGCAGCGCCGCTTCATATTCACGCTGGCGCATCCGAAAGCGCACACGCCGTCAAGCGCGCCCTGCGTCGTGTGCGGCGGTGAACTGCTGCCGGTTAAATGCGATATGTTGTGCTTGCGCTGCTTGGGCGTTGACGCTGATAACGATATTGGAATAGCCTAGCATTGCGCCCAAAGAGATATATCCATATCCATATCGTTATCAAACAATCATCAAACAACGGATTAAGATATTGATATGGATATGTCTAATCTGCGGTTACAGATTGCGCTATTGGCGCTGCCGTTGGCGTTGCCCGAATTGCGGCTATCAGATTGATTGAACCGACTAACGCCATCGTGCTATGGCGCGCAGAATTGACAGACAGAACGAATTAAGCCGCCGATAGGTAAATAGGCTATCAGCGCCGCTTATCGCTTGTGTGGCTATGCTGGGCATATCAACGACTATGTGAGGGATAGCCAGCGCTCCGGGAATGTCTTATGAAGTTCGCTTATCGCAAGCGATAGCGCATCGACCTGGTCATCGTGGTCTGTATCATCGGGAAAGCCTTGCATCTCTTCAATCAAATCACGCCGCCCTCGCATTGAACGCCGCACGCTTACACGCCCCTCGCCAATCGCTTGCGCCAACACCTTGGCGCGCTCAACCTTACTGCCAGTGGCTAGTATCGGCAACGCATTGTAATCGCGCAGAACTTCACGCTGCAGCATTTGCGCCCAAGCCTTGCCGCTGCCGCCGCGCTCTTGTTCAAATCGGATTTCCGTCGTCAAGCCGTCTTGCGCCGCTATGCTTTGCATTCGCTTTGTAACGCCAGCCCAATCAAGCCGAAATCTGTCAATGCTTTCAATGTAAAAGTTCCAACCCCCGACGGCTTCATTGGCGGCAACGCCAACTAGCGCCCCAACCGAATAATCAGCATTCGCGTTCTCACTGCCGGGCGTAGCCGCCAAATCGTATGCGCGTATTGTGCGCGCAAACTCTATATCGCCGCTATGTTCAAGCAGCAGGCTTGTGTCAAGCATTCCATCGGCGCGCGCATCCCAGTTGCCGTATTGAAAGCGTTGGCGGTCAAGTTCGCTCATCATAGCGAAGGACTTCTCATATGCCGCAGCGTCTATGTACGGATTGTCCTTGTAATCCGATGGCATCCAATAGCGCGGTTCGTATTCGTTGGCGGCGCACGGCTCATTTGGGCTCTCTACGAATGTGCGCCGCAGATAGCCAGTTGACACGCCGCCGGGGTTGGCGCATAGCCGATAGCGCAACGGGATGTCGTCGGTTGGCGCGCGCCGCAATCTTGACGGCATAAATTGAAGTTGGGCTTGCCCAATGTTAGACGCTTCATCGATGCCTATGAACTGCCAGTTCCCGCCTTGAAACTTCAAATGTTCGTTTGCATCGTTCAATGTCCCGAATTGAATGCTTGCGCCGGACGGGAAGCGTTGAAAGCGGTCAACGATTGATACAGACGGATACATCTGCTGCAGCGTATCTATCAAGCCGCCTTTCTGCTTCAGCGCGCGCTCTGTCCTGCCTATCAGCAGCGCGCCATAGTGCGGCTTGTCAATGTATTGCGCCGCCGCGAAACATAGTCCCCAGGTTTTCGACCCGGCAACCTTCCCAGCCCATAGCGCCGAATGCCAGGGCAACGCCATAAATGCGCGCTGGACTGGCGTGGGCGTGAAGCGGTTGTGGACTGGCGTATCTGTAACCCGCAGGCTATCGGCTAGTTTAAGTATGGCGCTGCGCCTTGCGGTTAGCGTGGGCATCGTTACTTGTCCAGTTCAAGCCGCGCGCGCAAATCGGCTACGATAGCGTCGGCTTCTGTCTTATCGGATAGCGCCGCCATTAGCGCGGCTTGGATTGTGTCAATTGCCTGCAGCAGCGGCAAATCGCGGTGATAACTCTCGGGGACTTCCCGTTCAAGTATCCAAGCGGCGGCGCGCAAGCGCACATTGGCGGGCGCATCATCATCAACGGATAGCGCCGATATTGTGCCTATGGCGGCAACGGCGCGGTCTGTAACGGCTTTGGCGCGCGCCTTCCAAAGTTCGCGCGCCGCAATGTCAACTTTGTATCGCAGCGATATACCGGCGTTCTGCTTGCCGCGCGCTATCAAAGCGTCAAGAGACCCAGGTTCTAGCGCCAGCGCGTTATCCAGCATAGCCGTATCAACGCCAGCCGCAAGCCCGTCTATTGCGCTTGTCTGCTGATATTCGGTTAGGCGCGGCAACTGCTTGCCCATTGCATTCACAGATATTCACAGATATTCAAGCCGCTTTCACATCGGATTACCAGTTTATCACACAAAACAAGCCGCCATAAGTAGTTTTACCTATGGCGGCTTTGCGCTTGGCTCTGCCCATTCTAGGCGTATCAGCGTTGATTGTGAGCGCATTGACACTATGCAGAAATGAACGCCGCCGTTAGCGCGGACAAACTAACGGCGGCGTGGTAACGCTTGGGCAAGGCAAGCGCCCGACTTTGCGCGGCTGCTGATACTCAACGCGCTAAGCGGCTATTCGGATTGATGGCGGCGTATTGAAGCGCGCGCCGCAGCGCGCCGACTACGGAAGCCGCAGTCCATTCGCATTGCATAGCGCCGATTGTATCAGCGCCATAGCGATACGCAGCGCGGTGAGCAGGGTTGCCGCCCAAGCGCGCTTTCGCATTGTATCGGTTTCAAGCGCCATAGGGCAAGCGTTGCGCGCCGGACTTCGAGTTTTCGTATCAGCGCATACGCCGCCGAAGACCGCATACGCGGCGGCGGCTTTTCTGCGTCGGTTGCGCCATATCGTTGTTATCAGTTTAATAAGGTAAAATGCAGTTTCAAGCGCCGAATTCGCGCAGAAATTAGAACAGACCGCCAAATTGCGTTTTGTCTTAATAGAATGCTAAACATTTGCAATTTATGCGTTTTGTCTTAACAGAATGCAAATAAAAGTAGAAACCGCAACGATGGCAACGATGTCCTGGAACTTACGCACGCGGAACTTTTTCTATTGACTTTGGAGAAAAGGTGTGAAACAATGTTGCCATCGTATCGAAAAGCAGAACCCGCTGGCTTGTTCTAACCCAAGACAGCGGGCAAGATAAAACCTTTCACGGAGGCTTAATCTTGGATAAGTATAGCACGCCCGCATATGGCGGCGCGCAAGCCGTTTCGGTTTGGAATAAGCACGCCGTAATCAGCCCCCCCGACATCGTGATAGCGCCGCTTGACTATTCCCGTTGGATTAAGACCGGCGCTCATCCCACGCTGGCAACGACTGAGGTCAAGCGCGATACAGCGAAAGGTCAAGCCGCATTCGCGCGCATTGCCGAGGCGTATGGCGGCAAGGCGCAAGCGAATGCCGCCAAAGCAGCCGGCGATAAGACCGCCGCCAAACTGCTTGACGCTTATAAGCGCATCAAACTGCAATTGCCTGCGGCAACGCCCGCCGGCGTATTCGCAAAGAACGGCAACGACGGCATCATCACCCACGCAGGCTTTGCGCCATTGGATATTGACGGCTTGCCTTCCAAAGCCGATGCAACCGAACTGCGCGCAATGCTAGGCGCTTGCCCAGAGGTTGCGCGCGCTTGGGTAACGCTCTCAGAGCGCGGCGTTCAAGCGATAGTTCGGATAGCGCCCAACCCGCAGGACGTGGCAATCGCGCATTCGCTATCGCAATCCGATATTGCAGGGCTTCACAAAGACGGCGCATATCCCCAGGTGTTCGCTTGGGCGGCGCGCAAGTTCGGCGCTTGGCTTTTAGAGCGCGGGCTAGACGTCGATGACGCTGATACAGATAAGCGCCCAATAGACGCGGCGGCGGCGGCGCTATCGCACAAATCGGCGGTTGTTCACGACCCGGATGCGATAGATACGCACATTGACGGCAACGCCGCCGTTGACTGGGATGCAGATGCCTACATAGCCGAACTGCAGGCGCGCGGCGAAAAGAAGGCGCGGCAACGCAAGGCGGCGCAAGCGCGCAAGCGCGGCGGCGGTTACAGCGGCGGCAGCGGCGGCGCATTGCCCATAACCGAATTAGAGCGCGCATTCAACTTCATCCCAGTCCCGCAACCCTTTGCTGAGTGGCGCGATTGCCTGCTTGCGGCGCGCAACGCTGGGCTATCCGCCGAGTTTATGGAAGCGTGGTCTGCCGGCGGCGCAAAGTATGAAGTTGGCGAGGTTGTGGACGGCAAGTTCGTTGACTTTGCGAAGCCGGACAAAGGCAACGCCAATGTGGTTGGCGCTGGGTCAATAATCAAGTGGGCGCGTGATGGCGGCTATGAAACGCCAGGCGAAGCCGCTGCGCCATTGCAAGGCAAGTCAAGGGCGGCGCAATCCGATGAAGCGATTGATTATTCGCGCAAGGCGTTTAGCGCAACGCTAATAGACGCTGAAGCCGAACTGGTTACAGAGGTTGGCGCTGGCATCCGAATGATGCGCGAATGCGGCGCGTCGATGGCGCTGATTACCATTGACAAGAGCAGGCGGCGTGAAGCAGACCCGGTTCACAAAGTCCTTTGGCGTGAACACAATGGGCTATGGGGCGATGGCAATGGGCGCGCGATGCGCGAACACAAGAGCGCGAATACGCGCTACATAGAGCGCTACATAAAGCCCGAATATGAGGCGGCGCTTGCCAGCGCAAAGTCCAGCGATAACGCAATAAAGGCGCGGCAGCGCGCTGTTGCCCAATGGCGCAAGCGCGTTAAAGAAGTAGAGGCAACCGAAACGACTGCGTATCTATCCAGGGTGATAGCCACGCTAGACGCTTCAGCATACGCCGCCGAATATGTCGACCGCCCATACGCCATACATAGGCTAATGGACGACGAGATTGATGCTGATATGCGGTATATGGGCTGCGCCAACGGCGTGGTTGACTTAGAGACCGCCAAACTACTAACGCCGGATGAAGGCGCTGGCAAGTTCATAACGATAAGCACGGGCGTTGCATACAAGCCTAGCGCCGAACACAAGGACGTCGACTTGATATGCGCGCTGCCTTCACTAGCGCCGCCGCTAAGGGCGTTTCTGCTTGACGGGATGGCTTGGGCGCTACGGCGCAAGCCTGCGAGCCGCTTTTACTTCTTGTTCAATACAGAGAAGGGTCAAGGCAGGAGCGGCAAGACAACATTTATGGGCGCATTCGTAGCGTCGTTGGGCGATTATGCCAGTTGGGTTGGGAAGTGGACATTCCAAACGCCAAAGAACGGACAGAACACCGCCAACCCGGATAGGCGCAAACTCTGCGCGCCATTCATAGCCGTTGCAACGGACGAGGTGAGCGGTTACAAGAGCGTTGACAACGAGTTCATAAAGAACGCAACTGGCGGCGGTAAAATCACATATCGCGCCAACTATCAAGACGACCAGCGCGGCGTGGTAACTGCCGCGATATTCCTAAGCGGGAATGAGCCGCTTGGGGACAAGTCTAACGATGCGGCGTTTTTTGAACGCTATACGCCAATACCCTTTGTGCGTATTCCCGATGATAAGCGAGCCGGCGAAGACTTGCGGGACGGCTGGCAAGACACCGCCATAGGGCATAAAGCGCGGCGCGAGGCGTTTCTGTCAATGCTGATACGGCGTTGCGCCAACTTGGATGCCGCGCCTGCGGTGCCGCCCGAATTGCGCGCCGTAGTGGGCTTGCATTCGCAAGACGCTAAGGGCGTAATCGGCGCTTGGCTTACAGCGCGAATAGCGGTAACGCACAAGCACGATGATGTGGTTGCAACAAAGGCAATCTATGAACGGGCGGTATCGGATGACGACGGCGTAGGCATTCCAATAGAGCAGGCGGCGCTATCCAAAGATGTGCGCCTAACTTTTGGAATACCGGCGGCGGCGCAATACAGACCCTACAAAGGCGCGCCTAGCGAGCGGTGCTTTCGCGGCATTCGTTGGCGTGATGATGAGGCAATAATCAACACGGCGCAAGCGAATGCTGATATGGCGCAATCGCTGCTATCGCATACATTCGGCGCTGATACGCCCAGCGTTGACGGACAAGGCTTAAACGGCGCTGATAGTACGATTGCCTATGAAGGCGTTGAAACGCCGCAATCAGAATGGGCAACGCCGTCGGGCTCGCGCTATTCAACACTTGGGCGCGGTTCAAGCGCCGATGAGCGGCAGCGCGTTACAGACGCAGCCGATATGAGCGCCGATGAGCGTCAAGCGCGATTGGCGGCGCTAACGGATGAGCCGTTGACGGCTTGGGCAGAGCCGCTGCCTGCTGCGCCATCGGAAGCGTGGCTAACGGAAGTTGGCGCATACAGCACGCCGCTGCAATTCCAAGCCGCCGAAGCGCGCTTGACGGCGCTAGGCGCTTGGATGCAAGCAGGGCGCTACACGCCATACGCCCAGGCGCTTGAACGCATAGCCACGCTTGCGGGCGTGCGGCGCGGCGGTAGCGGCGGTTGGGGACAATCGTAAGTAACGGATTAGTAAGGTGAACGAAATGAAGCAATACGATGAAGTTGGGGAAGGCGCATTCTACTCGGCGACACACGCCGTTTACCTCATCGTTGCCCAGGGGCAAGATGAGCCGCCCAGCGAAAACAGAAGCCTGGTGAACTATCTGCTAATCGGCAACTGGACGTCGATAGAAAATGCGGCGCTATCGCAGATGCTCGCCGGCGAGTGGGCTAACGGCTTGACGACGCTAGGCTATACGGAAGCCGTGCTTGACGCACACTTTGGCGCGCTTGGGCAACGAGAACATTCGGCGCGGCAAGCGTTAGCCGAACTGCAGGCTAAGGGCGCGCCGCCCTGGGCAACCGGGCGCACAAGCGATTGCCTGCGGTTTATGCAGGATTGCGCTGAGCTGCTGCGGGCTGCGGGCTTGTTGGATTTAACGCCAACGCCAGCGATGCGGCGCGCAGCAGTAGCCGCCATAGAACGGATACAAGCCGAGCGAGGTGATACGGATGGATAAGACATTCATACATACAGACGGACAGCGCTACTTCTATTGCGGCTCGGACAGCGGCGGCTGCTTTGAAGGCGCGCTAGAAAACCAGCGTAAGTTCTTTGCGGCTAACCCGCATCTGCAGTTTTCGCGCGCGAGCGGCATATGCCTGCTTACGCTTGTTCCTGGCAGGCGTGCTTGCGCCGGATACGATATTGACATCACCTGCGCCCATAGGCTTAACCGAATGGACTGCAATTCGCCGGCGTTTCCGTTCAGCCCCAAAGCGCCGTCTGGCTTAACCGACGGCAATGTGCTTAGGCAAGACCACGCGGTTGTGATGCGCGCTGGGCGTGAGTATGTGCTGATAAACCAGCCGTATCCAAATCACTACGAATATCTGCCCGACACCTGGGCGAAGCACGCCGAGCGCGTATTGCCCGAAGGCTTGACATATCGCTTTGCGGACATAACGCAATCGCTCTACTATCCCGAACATACAGAGCTAATTCTAATCGGCACGCCGTCTATGCTTGACAGCATAAACCTTGACTGGGAAGGCGTGGACTGCGATTGCAAACACCTGGCGCAATATCACCGCGCCAACGCCGCCGATGTGATAGCGCGCCATCCCGATACTTGGGGGCGGCTATGGACAAGGCGCAAGCCGTATGAACGCCAACCAGACGGACTGGCAACGGATTAAGTGATACGCCCGCAGGCGGGGGCGTTGCAAGCGGTGAAGCCGCCGACGGCGTTGGATACGCCGCATTCACCGGCGCTATTCGGTTAATTCAAGCCTATCAATGCCATTGGATAGGTTAGGGGAAAATAATGCGCCTGTGGCAATCCTGTGGCTATCAGTGGCGCAGTATGAATGCGTTTGTAGCCGATATGGGCAACGAATGCGTTGGAAGTGAGGACTTACAGATGGCAAGCAGAAGCCGGACGCACAAGCCGTTTAAGAAGCGCGCGGTTGCGCCCAAGCCGCAGCGCAAAGCGCCGTTCACGCTGGCGCAACTGATAGCGCCACGCATACGCGCGACGGGCGCTCGCCCGCATTTGCGATAGGGGGACGATATGAGCAGCAGAAGCAGGACGCAGCAGCCATTCAAGAAGCGAGATGTTAAGCCGAAGCCGGACGACGGGCGCAATCAAGCGGTTGAAGCCGCAATCCGCCGAATGCGCTATCAGAACGGCAAGCCCGCTAACCTTGCGGGCTGGGGGCGACGCCGTGGTTTTACACGCGCATTCGGTAAGCGCTGATTGCGGTAAGAAGCAGCACGACCCTAAATATCCAAGATGCTGGTATTGCCGTGAACGCCGCCGCAAGGCTTCTGTAACGCCTGCATACGCGGCTGCTGATTAAGTGAGGTGAACGATATGGACAACCTAAACTGGGCTGCAATACACGCCATAGACGGCGCTGAGTGCGCTACGATACCGTGCTGGGATGCGCTAATGAATATCCAAGCATTCCAAGCCGCCAACCCAGGCTTGCGCCTAGTAAAGCCCAAGCCCTGGAACGAAAGCGCCATACGCGCGTTGGGCGTGCGCCCGAAACTCATACCGGCGCTGGCAGACGCGCTTGACATCGACCACGCCGCGCTAATCCGAATGCGGGGAACGCCGATAATCATCACGCAGCCGTATGGCGCAAAGTCGGACTGGCAAGCGCGATACGATGAGCGGCTTCCGTCTGTATTGCCGGACGGCATCGGCTGGCGGTTTGGCGACAGCGCGCAAAGTCTGTATCTGCCCGGACACTCTCAGTTCATACTGATAGGCGCGCCGAATGCGCTTGCGGCGGTGAACTTGGATTGGCGGGGCAACGAGTGCGCTTGCCCGCGCGCAAGTAACGGCGCTAGGGACGCTGGTGATGTGCTGCTGGCTATGCGAAGCCGCTATCTGCGAATGGACGGCGCAAGCGAAACCGATGCTATCTATGGCGTTCTGTCCTGCGCCATAGCCGAAATCAGAGATAGGCAACAAGCCGAAGCGTTAGCCGTATAATGCTTGAAATGGCGCATTTGGATAGATAGCCCATATGCCGCCATTCAATCGCTCTGTGGCTATTCTAGGCTATCTAGCGGCTACATACAGAAAGGACTTACAGATGCAGATAAAAGAGATAGTTGCAACGCATTCGTTCAATGGCGTGGATGGGGCGCTGCGCTGCCCGAAAACGCGCTTTACAATCCCTGCGGTGGACAAGAGCGGTGTCATCCCGCCGCAAGGCTTGCCGTGGGTCTGCGCGTGCGCCGTGATTGAGCGCGATAGCGCCGGCATCGGCGTTGGCGTGATAACGGCGTTGGGCGCAGAGGCGTATGCTCTTCGAGAAGCCTGGCTTGCCGCAAGGCGCGCTATCGGCAACAGATAGGCAGATATGCAGATAGCCTAGAATAATCGCTCTGTGGCTATTCTAGGCTATGCAGAACGGAAGACAAAGGCTCTGTAATGGCGCAACTTCAATGGCGCAAGATAGGCGCGGGTTATACGGCGTTCAAGGACGGCGCGCCCGTTGGCGCAACGATACGCAAATCCGATGGCGTGTACCATCCGAAATGTTGGCGCATAACTATCGTGGCTGGCGGCATTCGCAACACGACGGACGGCGTGCAGACCTTGGCGCTTGCGAAGGCGTGGACAGAGCGCATATTGGAAGTGTTCACGCCGTTATAAGCGCGTTTCAAGCCCATAGATAGGCTAGGATAGCCCAATCCGATTTTAAGCCGTCTGTGGCTATCGTGGCTATCGTAAAACGGAAGGACAAAGGCTATGAAATACATCTGGACATATGCCGACGGCGTGTATGCCGCCATAGACAACGATTGCAACACGCTGGCAACGATACGGCGTTGTGATGGCGCAGGTTGGCGCATTCGCATTCGGGTTAGCGGCGTATCCGTCAACGCCGACGGCGTTCAAACCCTTGACGCTGCAAAGGCGCTCACGCCGCGCTTGTTGGCGGCGCTTATGCCTCTGTGATACGAAAGGCAGGTTACAGATGAGCGAAACACAAGGGCGCTACGAACTGGACAATTGCCTTACGGATGAGATTGTCATCTGCGGTCAAGGCATTCACCGGCGCGCGTCTAACGCCTTTGAAATAGCCACGCTTGCGGCGCTTGACGGCGGCTTGACGCTGCGCGAACTGCGCCAAATCACGGACAAGTTGTATAGGCGCTGGGCTTTGGATGCGCACGCCAACGAATGCGCGCCTTGCGCTGATAGCCTTGGAAGGACGGATGATGCAGCAGATAACCGACACGATTAGCCTTGAATATCAGCGCCCCGAAATGGAAGGCGCATATTGGCGCGGCAAGATTACCGACGAGATACGCATTTACCAAACTGGCGTTGACGGCTATCGCAATGTTCTAGTTGCAACGCCGGAAGCCGACTATCGCGGCGTGAGCGCCAACACGATAGAACTGGTTGCGGCGCAAATAGACGGGATGCTGGACTTGTATCTGCTAAGCCGCAAGGCTAGGGCGCAAGAGCGCGCAAACCTAGTTGACGCGGTAACGGCTTGGATAAGTTCGCTTGGCTTGACTGTTAAGCCCAAGGTTAGCGGCGTGTGCGTTGATTGCGGCAGCCCGCTTTGCGGGCGCAGCGTTTCGGAAGCCGCCAATACCATTGCATAGGTTGGCGTGAAATAATCGCCCTGTGGCAATCGTGGGCGCATAGAAAGGCAAGCAGATGGCAATAATCAACGATATTCGCGCTATGGCGCAAGTTAGGCGCTTGAACGATGACGGCTTTGCGGTTACAGAAGTTGACGGCGGCGCAGTCTATTCGTTTCATATGCCCAGCGATATGAGCAGCCGCGCCAAATCCGAATATATTCTAATCGGCTTTGAACGCCTTGCCGCAATACTGGGCAAGCGCCAAGCCGACGGACACGCCGCCGTTGACGGCAACGCCTGCTGGATTACTTTCAATGAGTGAGTGTGATGCTCGGACTGCTGATATTCGTAGTTGTGATACTGCGCTTGACAGCGCCATAGAACTTGTCTATTCTGTTATCAATTGATATAGCGTAAGTAACCGAAAGGCAACGATATGGCGCAAGACAAGCCCAAGTTCTATGGGGTCAATAAGGCGGCGCGCATACTCGGCGTGAATAGGCTCACGATTAGACGCTGGGTGAGAGAGCGCAAGTTGGAAGGCATTCAATACTATATGGGCAACAATCGCTCCGGCGTTATCGTGAACGCCGATGATGTCCACGCTTTGGCGGCTGGCAATGCAAACATTGGATACGAAAGGACGGCTAACTAATGCCTACGATGATAATCACAAACGCAGGCGAGCAAGCGTTTGCGGCAGCTACGAATGTTCGCGCAATCAACCTTGCCGAGGTGCGGCTAGGCTCTGGGCATAACGCAACGCCCAAGACCGCAACGGCGCTGACAGCGCCATTGGCCGGGCTTGTGTATCCGATAACGCCGGTTACAGATACGATAGAGCGATACGCCGTCGTCGAGCGCCTTGACGCTAACGCCATATCGCTGCAATGCGTTGACCGCTCGGACGACGCGATAGCGCCCACTGAGATAGGCTTGTTCACTACGGGCGGCGCGCTGATAGCCTATTACAGCGTAGGCAGCGGCAACATATTCAACAAGGCGGCATCATCCCGTTGGCAGTTCGCGGTTCGGTTGGCGTTCTCGAATCTTGACACCGCTACAATCGCATTCACGCAGAACGCCATTCTGCCGGCAACCGAAGCGCGCGCCGGGATAGCGCAAATTGCAACACAAGCCGAAGCGCGCGCCGGCGTGGACGACACGAAGTTCGTAACGCCGTCAAAGATGCTTGACACAATCGGGCAGCAGTCCTTCCAAATACACGACTTGACGGCGGCAACGCCAATCCCGGGGGATAGCATAGCCTTTGGGGATGCAAGCGAAACCGGCGAGCCTAATCGCAAGGCTACTATCAGCGATTTGTTCGCGCGCGCAATAGGCGGCTTGGGCAGCCGCTTTCGGTTTCTAGCCGCAGGCAATCGCATAGCCGTTACGAACAACGACGGCACGTCGTTAGGCAGCATCACGCTGGCGCAGTTGGCGGCGCTATTTAGGGTCGGCGGCGCTAATGCGGGAACACCCACGCTGACAGATGAAGTAGCGCTAATGGACGCGAGCGCAAACGCTGACAGCGCCACGGGTTTCAAGCCGAACTTGCGCGCGACGCTGACCGCCATAAGAGACCTGCTTGTAGAGCCTTGGGCGCAAGCGGGAACAACCACGCCCGTGCCTGCTGGGCGCTTGCAAGCGTATCAGCAGATATACAACACTGCGGGAACATACACCTGGACAAAGCCGAGCGGCTTCAACTTCTTTCGGATACAGATGTGGGGCGGCGGCGGACAAGGGTTATGGACACCGACTCACGGCGGCGCATTGGGCGGCGGCGGCGCATACATTGAACTGGTATTGCCGCAGCGCTATCTCAGTGCTACCGAGCAGGTTATCGTGGGTGAAACGCCAGCGCCCGTGCGCCAAAATCAGATACGCTTAGGGCAGCGCGGCGGCGCAACGCAGTTCAAGGGCTTGACGGCGCAAGCGGGCTACGGCAGCGATAATCGCGGCAGCGGCGCAGGCGTGTTGCGCTACGGCGGCGGCGGTGAGGTTGGCGCGAATGTGCCGCCGAACACATATCAAGAGGCGGGACGCGGCGGCGATACGGCGCGCGGCGTGGTGGGGACGCGCCCATATTTCGCTGGTTCGCCGTTCAATCAAGACGCAGGCGAGTCGGTATTCGGCTACGAATACGGCGTGGGCAGCGGTTCGTTGGCGGGCGCATATGCGCCAAACAACGGCTCGGACGGCGCGGTTATCATTACAGCATTCTAGGGGGATACTATGGTGCAGCCACTGGTCGAAATCAGTTACGGGCAATCGCGCATAGTTGAAAATCTGCTATACGCATACACCGAGCCGTTCGACGTGGTAGTTGACCCGTTCGCGGGCGGCGGCAGCACAATAGACATCTGCGCGCTATCCGTTACGCCATCAACGATGATGGGCTAGTCGGCTATATCGTGGACGTCGACAGCATTAGGCAAGCGATTGCAGAAAGAGCCGGCAATGCAGACTAGCCTAGACAATCTGATACCTGCAATGGCGCAGTCCATTGAAGCCGCTCACGCCCAAGCCTTGACAGATACCGGCAACGCTATGTTCGCCGCGGCTAGGGCGGCTAGTCCAGTTCGCACGGGCAGGCTAAGGTCTGCTTGGCAATTAGAACGCACGCCGGACGGCGGCGTGATAGTCGGCAACGATACGCCGTATGCGCTCTATCATCCCGCCATTACAGCGCAAGCATATCAAGCGGGCGTATCAGAACTGCGGCGGCAAGGCTATCAATAGTATCCAAGCGCAGAAATAATGCGCCTACGGCTATTCTAGGCGCATAGGGGGCTATCTACGATGACTATGCAAAAGTTTCAAGCACAAGCCGAAATCGGCGGCAGCGTATCGCCCAAGTTTCTGCAATCCGTCGACCGCGCCCGCAAAGCCGTTGGCGGGCTTGGGGACGCTACGCAAGGCGTGAGCGCCGATAACCGACGGCTGCAGTCCACGCTTGACAGAGCGCGCCGCAGACAAGATGAGTTGACGGCGGCGCAAGAGCGCACGATACGCGGTTCAAGCGAATATCGGCGCTTGGGCAACGCCATACGCCGCGTTGACGGCGTGATACAGCGCACAACCCGTTCTATGGCAAGGCTTGGGCGTGAAACGCAATCAACCGAAAGCGATATGCGCGGCTTGGCTTCCGTTAATCTGCGCGGCTTGCGAACTGCCATCACCGGCGTTCTAACAGCAGCAGGCGGCTTTGCAGTCGTTGGGCAAGCCCGTCAAGAGTTCGAGCGCCTTAATCAAGTCCTGCGCGATGCGCCGCAACTTGACTTTGGGCAAGCGCGGCAACTGATACGCGCTTCCGAACTGATTGGGTTTGATGAAGGCAGCATTGCCGATGTCGCCAATGAGTTCAATATACGCCTTGGCGAGGCGATAGCCGACCCCGCAAGCCGTCAAGAGTTCACGGACGCTATCGCCGCCATAGGGCTTGACTTGAACGCCTTGCAAGCCCAAGCGCCAACGCAGCAGATACAAACGCTTACAGAGGCGTTGCGCGGCGTGAACGACGTGGCAAGCCGCAGCGCGCTTGCCGACTTCATAGCGGGCGGTCAAGGCGGGCAGGCGCTTAACTTTCTAGCCGCCAACGCCGATGCCGCAAGGCTTGCGTTCACTGAGCTAAATCGCACGCCTATCATCACGCCCGAAACGCAGGCTAGGCTTGCCGAGTTCAATGCCGATACGGCGCGGTTAGGGCATTCGGTTGCCGATGTACGCAATGCGCTGGTGGCAAGCGCCCAGCCTGCGGTTGGTGCATTTAGCGATGCAGTGAGCGCCGCAAGCCGCGCCGTTGCCGGCTGGGCGCAAGAGAACCGTGGGGCGGCGTTGACTATCGGCATTGGCGCAGCAGTGTTGCCGACGGCGGCATCGGCGTTTGCAGATTTTGGCGAGCAGGCGTTCTTTGCAAGCCGTGCGCTAGAAAGCGTGCAGCGCATAGGCGGTTTAGCCGCCAACATAGTCCCCGCCATAGGCAAGGCGGCGGCGTTAGCCAAGATAGGCGTTGTGGGCTTGGCAGGCGGCATCAAAGCGGCAACGGCTGCTGCTGCGGCGTTTGCGGTTACGCCCATCGGCTTGACTATCATCGGCATCGGCGCTGCGGTTGCGGCGCTTACAGCAGGCGTTGTGTATCTTGCCGATAAGGTTGGCGGTTTCAAGAACCTAGCAGAGATAGCATTCGCGTCTGTCAAGGCTGCGGCGCTGACATTCGCGCAAGGCGTTGTCCAGGGTTGGAAGCCGCTTGCCGCCGTTATTGACGCTATGATTGCCGCCATATCCGAATTGAAGCAGACATTTGGCGGCAGCGCGATAGAGTTTCGGGTTGGGGACGCTATCGCTGCGGTTGAACGCAGCGCCGCCAATGCGCGCGCCGATGTAGCTCGCCAATATCGCGCTGGCGTTGCCGAGGGTGAGCGTCAACAAGCAGCCGGCACGTCGGTTGGGCAACGCATAGGCGGGGCGCTAGGCTTTGGCGCAACGCCAAGCGCAGAGCCGCCTATCATTGGCGCAACGCCGCGTTCTGCGGCTTCATCCAGCGTATCAGCGCCGTCTGTAACGAATGCGCCCGTAACAAATCACACGCGCCAAGATGTGCAGGTCAACTTGTATATTGACTCGCTGGTAACCGATGAGGACGGCTTGCAAGGCTTGGAAGCCGCAATAGCAGGCGGCTTGTCAAGGGCGCGGTAATGCTTGACATACTCACAATCGTTATCGTTGGCGGCGGCGCAGGGCTGCTCGGCGGCTTAATACTTGAATGGGCTTTGGGCGCGCGTTGTCCTTGCCCAATGTGCAGGCGTAATTGGCGGTTTTAAGCCCGCCATATGCAATACCATAGGTTGCGCCATAAAAGCCCTGTGTGGCTATTGTGGGCGGCTAGAAAGGCGGTAACGATGGCAGATGAACTGACAATAACGAAGGTTGGGGACTGGCCTCTCGCGATAGCGGCTGCCAATCCCCCCGATACATTCACATTCGCGGACGACGGCGTTCATATCAGTCGGCTATCCCGCAGCCGCAAGCCGCGCTTGCGCGCAGTCCCGCGGCAAGATAGGCATTCGGTATTGACGCGCTTGGGCAGCCAGCCCGAAAAGTTCACGCTAGAAGGGCGCATACTGACAGAGCCGTTTCGCGCGGCGCATAGGGCAACGCGCACAAGCACAATCAACGATAGGGGCTTGTTCTATCCCCTATCGCTTATGTATCAACACGGCTTGCGCGTCAACATAACCAGTTTCATAAGCTGGGATGAGTTCGACAACGGCGCTGAGTACGAATTCGAGGCGTTTGATGTGAACTGGGAATTGATGTCCACCGGCGCGCCATTGATAGCCGATTGGCGCATCGTGTTCGCTAGGGCGGGTTAAATCAAGCCCGCATAGCACAGCATACGGACGCGGCAGTTAAATGCGCCTACGGCTATCGTGGGGCGCAGAAAGGCGGTTACAGAGATGACATTAAGGCGTGAACGCAGTCCATTTGAACGCGCTGGCGTTGAAAGCGCGCTAACGCAAGGCATTGACGAGCAGAGCGGCGGACGGCTTGACAGAGACGAGCAGCGGTTCGGAAGCATTGCGAAGCAAGGCGTGATAACCGAAGCCGTTGACGCTGGGCGCGGCATCGTGCGAATACGGCTTGACAATATGCCGCAAAGGGTTACGGCGCACATACAGCAGTTCACTGCGCCCGTGTTGACTATCGGAAGCCGCGTCAATGTCTTATGGACTGGCAATGATGTGGTTGCCACGCCGTTGGCGCAATACCCGCCATTGTTCACCGGCGTGGTTGATAGAGTATTGGGCGCTACTGGCGCTGAGATACAGATAGCCGAGGTGCGGCACGAGTTGCAAGGGCTTGACGACTTTGGCGTTGTGTTAGCGCCAACGCTGCAATCACTGGCTGAAGTGGGCGAAGGCTATTCTGTGCTAGTGGCAACAACGCCGCGCGAGCGCATATCGCTTACGCCGCGTAAAGGTGAAACTCACTTGATAACCGGCATAATACGCCGCAGGGCGCAGGACATAAACTAATGGCGCTGAAGTACACGATAACCTACGATGGCGTTGACGGCGAGGGCAACGAAGCCCGTATCGCAATACCGGACAACGCCTATACGGGCAGCCCTTTTTTTGCGCTTACAGATGCGCCATTGTATCGGCAGGACAAACTCGAGTTTAGCGTTGCGCCCGGCACGCTGCCCACGCCGTTGCCCGAACAAGTCTATGTCAGCGTTGACGGCGTGGGCGCTGGGGCGTGGACGCTTGTAACGCAGCAGACGGACGTCGAGACCGGCGCATTCGTTACCTATACCGGCGCGCGCGAATTCAATGATGTGCAGATTGCAGATGCGGTGATGTACATATTGAACTTGCCGGTGGGAACAAGCCCGCTTACGAACTATCGCGGCGCGTATCATAGGCGCTGGGCAACGATACTTGACGGCGATTTGAATGGTTGGATATCGAGGCGCATACAGCGCCAAGGTGAATTGCCCAGCCTTGATACGCTGCTTAGGGAATTGCCCAAGTACGGCTACACGCTAACGCTTGCGAATATCCCGCCGTTCAATGCGCCGATTACCGGCGTTAGCATTGTGCCGTTGCATATTGCAGCGCAATCGGTTGCAAAGGACTTGCCTGCTGGCTATCGGCTGCGCACACACAAAGAGCCGCTAATCAATCCGTTGACACGCGCTATGGCGTACATATTCGACGGACAACTTTTTTCCCCGTGGGATGGGCAGGGCTACGATACATACGCCGATTTTGTAAATAGCGCGGACTTTGCGCGGCGCATTGAATTTCCAGACGTGGCATCACACGGCGAAGCCACGGTTTTAATGGAAATGCGCCGTTACCACGACTACTATACCCAAGAGACCATTACAGCAGAGATGCCCATAACGCCATTTGCGGTTAGGGACTTAGTGCGAACTGGGCGGGATAACCGAACTTGGATAGTCGAGTCTGTATCGCATACAGAGGTTGCCACGCAGTTGCGCTTGATACGGCAGAAATCGTTGCCGGTGGCGCAGTTGTATCGCACAAGCGCGCCGCCATATCAATCGGCTGCGCCTGCTAACGCGCTTGTGCCGTCGCCGCCGCTCGTTAGGCATATACGGACTGACATAACACACCCGACAACTGGTGAAACTGCGAACTGGGATGATGTTGGCGGCGCGGCGTTAATTGAGTTTATTGGCGCGCGAACTGGTGAACCGTGGTTAGCCTACGAATGGCGGCTAGTTAGGCAAGACGGCACAATCTACGATGAGGGGACAATAGAAAACCCCGCTACGAATGCCAGCGAGTACATACTGCTATTCGCTGCCGAAAGCCCGTTGACGCTGCGCGTGCGTTCTGTGAATGCGGCGAAGGGCGCAGGCGTTTGGGCAGATGCGCTTGTATGGACACCTTCATTCCAACCGGCGCAAGTAATATCCCTAAGCATCATCACAGCGCCGGACTTGGATGCTATGGGCAGTTATTCAATTGACGCTCAGCACAAGATGCTTAACGCTATTACGCTGCCGATTAACCCAGAGCCTGCGTTCACAAAAGCGTATCGCATAACAAGCGCGGCTTACGGCAAAGCATTGCGCCCAAGCGCGATTGGCCCCGCCAATAACTCAGTGGTTACAGATTTGAAAGTAGAGCCGTCTAAACTCACGCTGGACGGGATATTTTCGTTTCTAACTGGGCGCAATACAGAGCGTATAGTTTGCGTTGCGAACCTATACGGCGGCGGGCGTGAAATTGCGCCATTTAGCGGCTTGTTCTTTGCGCGCTATTCGCAAGTCAGTACAAATATGATGACTGGGGAAGTAAGCCTAACTTGGTCTGGTGAAGCGCCGTTGATAAGCGGCGGCGTTCCCGACGGATGGACGGACGCGCAAGCAGACGCTTATGAACTAACTGCTGATAAGGCAAACGAGGACAAGCGCTTGTTTAGTCAAGCGGGCTGCTGGGTCAAGCCCGGCAAAGACAGCGATATAGGCAATGCCCTTAACATAATCGTTAGGGTATTTGTGGCGGGCGTAAATGCCCAAGGGCAGCCGCTATCAACCGAAGGCGGCAAATACGATAATACGGTTCTTGACATACGCCAGTGGGATGAGCAGCAGTTCGGTGAAAGCGGCGAGTACATAGCGGGCAAGCAGCCGCAGATATTCGTATTCGCATCGCCGCCAACCTTTTAGCGAAAGGACAGCGAAAGTGAACAAAGCATTAGTGATAGGCGTGGCGCTATTCATAGCGTTCATATTGGCGCTGGGGACAACGCTTGCGATACAGCGCTACGAAGCCGAACAAGCCGCGCAAGCGCAGGCGTTTTATATGGCGTGCGCTTGCGCCAACGGCGAGTCCCGCGGCGTGTATGCGCCCAGCGTTGCCGAACTTGATTGCGCTGATACTTGCGTTGGGCGCGGCGGCGTTACATATCAAGCGCAAATAGACTTGAACGCAACGCCATTACCGCCAACGCCGACGCCGGCATATCAAACGCCAACGCCAACACGCGAGGCGTTTCGCTTGGATGATTGTATCCAAGTTGCCGAAAGCGTGGCTTGCATACGCCGGCAGTAGCCCATACAGATTGCGCCCGTTTGCGATTGCGCCCGCCGCAATACCATTACACTACTCAGCGCGAACCGATGCGCCTACGCCAATTCTAGGCATATCAGAAAGGCTAAATCCGATGCCAGACTACGATGTTTATGTCTATGAGTTCAAAGATGAAGACCTTGGCGCAAACACTTACAGAGTGCGCCTAACATTCAACACGCCGCATTTTCGGCTGCTGCTGATAGACCGCAAAGCCGACGGCTGGGAACTGCAAGCCCAGCATCTCTATGTGAATGGGCGTGTTGTCGAGGACGAAGTTATCGCGCGCCAATACAAAACGAAGGCTGCGGCGCTGGACGACATCGAGTCCATACTGATTGCGGCGGGCGTGCGTGTCCCGCTTATACCGAAGCCGCCCAAGATGCCAAACGAACTTAACCCAGACCCTACTGCGTGGGATAGCCATAGTCTTTGGCTTGACTCCGCAGAATAAGCCCGC
>OZ241992.1:0-3184375 GCA_965204445.1 Dehalococcoidia bacterium | reverse complement strand
AAGCCTGGACTGCGCCAAAACACGCTGGTGGTGTTCAACGCCGACAACGGCATGAACATGGGGCATCACGGCATCTGGGGCAAGGGCAACGGCACATATCCGCCCAATATGTTCGACACGGCGGTGAAAGTGCCCGCGCTTGTATCGCGCCCCGGCGTCGTCCCGCAAGACCTTGTATGCGACAAACTGCTGAGCCAATACGACTTCATGCCCACGCTGCTGGGCTACCTGGGCATCGCCAATCCTTACGCCGCTTCGCTGCCGGGGCGCGACTTCTCCGCCGTTCTGCGCGGCGAATCGCTGGGCGGCGAAACGCCGGTGTTCGTGTTTGACGAGTACGGCCCAACGCGAATGATACGCACGCGCAACCTAAAGTATGTGCATCGCTACCCCGACGGCCCCAACGAACTCTATGACCTCGCAGCCGATCCGTCTGAGACGCGCAATCTTATCGCCGACGCGGCGTATGCCGTCAGAATGCAGGCGTTGCGCGCTGAGTTGCTGCGCTGGTTCGACCGCTACGCCGATCCCGTTATGGACGGCGCAAAGCAGAATGTAACCGGCAGAGGGCAGATAGGGCTGGTAGGTTCGGCGGCGTATCCCAAGCCGTTTGCCGACGATGTGGCGTTCTTCGCCGATGTGTGAGCGCGCGGGCATCCAACGGCGGCGTACAGCGGCCGGCAGCGGGGGCAGCGATAGCCGGCCGGCGCATCCCCTAGCGCTCTTTGGGCGCATCCCGCGCGACGGCGTCCGCCCGATCCTCGATCGCATCCGGCGCAGCATCGTCCAACCGCTCTTCGAGCGCATCTCGCTCAGCGGCGTCCGGTTGCTCTTCGGGCGCGTACTGCGCGGTGGCGTTCATTCGCGATTCCAGGCGGCGCAGCATGCCCTGGGTTGTGCGAAGCTCGTTCAGCAGCTCCGCCTGCGATATGGGCTGCTCGCGCATGCGCTCCAGCTTGGTTTCGTCCAGGTTGTTGATGATGATGGCTATGAACAGGTTTATCACCACGAAAGTGCCGACCACCACGAAGCTCAAAAAGTATATCCACGCCAGCGGATGCAGCAGCATCGCGGTGTACATAATCTCCGTCCAACTCTCCAAGGTCAAAACCCTGAACAGCGTGAGCGCCGATATGCCCAAGTTGCCCCAATGCTCCGGGTCGTGCTGATTGAAGAGCTGATAGCCAATGATGGCGTAGATGTACAGCACCACGCTCATTAGGATCATCACATGCCCCACCGCCGGTATGGAGCGCATAAGCGCTTCCACGATGAGCCGAAGCTGCTTGATTGTAGAAATCAGGCGCAGCACCCGCAGCAGCCGCGCCAGCCGCGCAATCGTGGCGAACTGCCCCGTCGCCGGAATCAGCGAAAAGACTATTATCAGAAAGTCGAATACATTCCAGCCCTCGCGGAAGTACCTGTCACTCCGCGGCGCAAGCGCGATCATCTTCAGCAGCGCCTCCACTATGAACACGCCCAGCACAATCTGATAGCCTAGGTTAATCAGATTGCCGTACTCCGCCGTCAGCCGCGGAGAAGTCCCCATTCCCAGCAGCGCCGCGTTGATTAGGATTAGCGCAATGATGCTGTACTCAAAGGCGGGCGCGTTCACCAGCCGCCCAACGGACTGCGAAAGTTGATTCATCGGCATGCGCCTTCCCTTCCTTGCCATATGCGCCCAAGTATATGCGAACTGCGGATAACTGCGGACTGCAGGCGCTAAAAGTTTGTCAGAAATTAGGCGCTAAATCAACAAAATCGGGGGGCGGAGGGCGGCGCTTGCAGGCGATTGGGGGGATGCAAGCGGACGGGGTTGTCCGATACATCCCATCTGTAGTGGCGTTTGTGAGCCCCCCCGATTTTAATTTGTTGACTTTCAAGCCCGCCGTTTAATAACATTTATCCGATTTAATAGGCTTATTGGGCAAACGCTATGCAAAATCCAATTGGAGGGCAATAACTATGAAACGCAAAGCCATATGGCTTTTGGGTCTGGTCGCGATAGCGGCTATGGCGTTGGCGGCGTGCGGCAGCGCAGAGCCCGAAACGCCCGCTGCCACTGGCGGCGCGCAGACAACCGCGCCCGCGCAGGCGCCCGCAGCGGCGGCAACCGCGCCTTCTGCGCCGGCGCCGTCATCCGGGCAGGCCGCGCCCGCAGCGGCTCCCACCGCCGCGCCGACGGAAGCGCCCGCCGCTATGATGGACTCAGAAGAGAGCATCACCATCACCGTCGCTTTTGACAACGTCGGAACGCCGCAGTTCCGCAATGTCAAAGGCACTTGGCCCGATGTGCTGTTCCACGGCTTCTTCGGCTTCCAAGAGCCGCTGCTCGGCTGGGAACCCACTTTTGACGACGACGGCAACCCCATTCGCGACACCGGCGAAGCATGCCACGCTCCGCTAGTCGCAACCGGCTGGGAGTGGGAACTTCCCGCCAAAGCCGGCGGCACCGTTACTATGGACGGCAAACTCTTGGAGAACCTAGACGAAGCCGACCTGACAGACCCGGATAATCAGGGCACTATCAGGGTGTTCATCCGCGAAGGCATCGACTTCTACCGCTCAGACGGCGGCGAACTTGTCCGCGTCGGCCCGCTGACCGCTGAAGACGTCGCTTGGTCTTTCAACGACGCAGGCTCCGAAAACACCAACTCGGCGCATTCCAACTCTTCCCAAGCGTATGAGTATTACAAGCCTTGGAGAGCGGAAAGCGAATACGTCGCCGTCGCCGAAAATCGCGCGTTCCGTTCCGACGGACTGCAGGACGCATCATCCATATGCCAAGACGCCATTTGGATGCAGTCCAAGGCGCTCTTCGACGAACTGGGCGACACCTTCGGCGTGCCGCACGGCTCCGGCCCCTTCGTTGTACACGAATGGCTGCCCGCCGAGCGCATCGAAGCCGAAGCGCGCGTCGACCACTGGCGCGCAAACGCCGCTTTCGATAACCTCATATTCGTGCAGGCTAACGAAGCGCAGCAGCGCTCCGCTATGCTACAAACCGGCGCAGCCGACATCGCTATGGCGTCCATTCAGGACGTCGGCAGGCTCGAAGACGAAGGCTTCAGGTTCCACGAAGGCCTGGACGCCATCAACGGCAACTTCTTCTACTTCTCCGGCAACCTGTGGGCGTTCAAGTACCCGCCCAACTCCACGCTGGGCGAAGAAGACCTGTCCGGCCAACCCGTTATGCGCAAGGGCTTTCTGCCCACCGCCAAGTACCCGTGGATCGGCGATCCCCGCCTTGAGTGCGTGGGCATAAACCGCGCGGATCCAGCCATTCAAGACACCGTTGGCGCAGGCTGCGACGTCGCCAACTTCGACTTTGAGTTCGACGGCTTCGACTCGCGCTTCGCCGATGGTTCGGTGGGCTTTGACTACACTGACGAAGACCGCTTCTCATATGAGACGCCCTCAATGCTGAGCGCTAAGGCGTTCCGCAAGGCGCTGGCGTTTGCGATTGACCGCGAGCTTATCGCGGCGTCCGTTACCGGCGGCTACGGCGGCGCTGTCTATGGCGGCGCTTTCCCCGGCCAAACGCTGCATCAGACGCATCCCGAATACCAAGACCGCTGGAGCTACGCCTTCGACCCCGACCTGGCGAATGAATACCTCGCCGAATCGGGCGTGGCGCCGGGCTTTGAGTTCGAGTTCTTCTGCTCGCAGGGCAACGGCACTTCCCTTGAGGTGTGCGAAGCGCTAATCGGGCAGTGGAAGGAAAACTTGGGACTAGATCCTTTCATCGATAGCACGCAGTATTCTTCGCGCCGCCCGACTATGCTGGGGCGTGAGATACATGTGCCGTGGATGACGCGCTGGGGCCCCACCAGCAAGCACGGCAGGCTTGGCGAAGGCGGCGGCACGCTGCCCGGCGGCGGCCTCTGGCCACTGCCCGCAGGCGGCTGGAACCCCGGCATCGAGGACAACCGCTGGTGGCAGAACCGCGAAGAGACGCGCGTCCAAAAGAAGGGCTCGCCCGAAAACCTCCAAGCGCGCGAGCGCATCCTAGACTGGGCGTATGACATGACCCTCTCTACCGGCGTCGTGGAAGTGCCGGTGCTCATCGGCTTCAACCCCGACACCGTGGAGCGCTGGGACCTTGCGCCCTACGAACTGCCCAACTCATTCGAGACGGTAGTCCCCGCGGCGCGGTAGTCCCGCGAATAAACAGGCTAGACGTCTAGCCGACTAGCGGTTGGCAACGGCGCTAACCGGATCAAACAACCGACATAGATGCGGCGTCCCACTGAACCATACGGGAAATGGGACGCCGCAAGGTATAGGCATACATCCCTTGTTGCCGCCCCCATCCCGCGTAACAGCCCCCGGAGCAAGCCGGAATGAAGACTTTCATCATCAGGCGGTTCATATTCCTAATAATGGCGATATTCGCCGCCACGCTCGTGGTGTTCGCGCTCTCGCGACTGCAGGGCGATCCGCGCCATGTGATGCTCAACGTGGGCTATGTATCGCCGGAGCAGTGGGAAGCGTGGGGACAGCAGTTTCACCTAGACAAGCCTCTGATAGTCCAATACTCCATATGGATCGGCAAAGGCATCTTTCAGGGCGATTTCGGCGATTCTCTAAAGACCGGCAAGCCCGTTATGTCGATGGTCGCAGGCTTTGCGCCCGCAAGCCTTCAGCTGGGATTGTCCGCCGTCCTGTTCGTGCTGATTACCGGCATCCCGTTAGGAATGTTATCGGCGGTCAAGCGCGGCACTATTTGGGATGTCATCGGCAGAACCTTCGCGCTGTTCGGGCAGGCGCTGCCGCCCTTCTGGCTCGGCATAATGCTGATACTCATATTCTCCGTAACGCTCGACTGGCTGCCGTCCGGCACGCGCGGCCACGACGCAACCAGCTTCTTCGACCGCCTAACATACTTCCCAATGCCCGCCATAACGCTCGGATGGCTGGCGTCCGCCGGGCTGATGCGGCTTGTGCGCTCATCAATGCTTGAGGTGCTGGACTCCGAATTCGTGAAGCTGGCGCGCGCCAAGGGCGTGGGATCCGGCACAATCATATGGAAGCACGCCTTCAAGAACGCCCTCATACCGCCGCTCACATTCGCGGGTCTGATACTGGTGGGCTTCATCGGCGGCACCGTGGTCACCGAAACCGTCTTTGCGTGGCCGGGACTCGGCCAAATGACATACACCGCCATCATCAACAACGACTTCCCGCTGATGACCGCCGCCGTGCTGGTGTTCACGTTGCTGTACGTGTTCGCGATATTCATAATCGACATCCTCTACGCATTCATAGATCCCCGAATCCGATACTCATAAGGCGTAAGGCGCAAACAATTGACCACTCCCGCACACCAAATCAACCTAACTGACCTTGAGCAAGGCAGCAGCGAATCACGCATCGCTCAGTCTTTCTATGTGTTGCGGCGTTGGCCAATCATCCCCATATTCATACTCTCAGTCCTGGCGATATGCGCCGTATTCGCACCGCTGATAGCGCCTTACGAACCCGAACAAGATCAGCTCCGCGCCGTCTTGGGATCCCCGCCGTGGTATCCCCCCTGCGAAGAGGGGCAGATAACCAACAAGTTCGAATCGTGCAACACCAACGGCATCCCGCTTGGACGCGATGAGAAAGTATATTTCTTTGCGCTGGGCGCAGACCAACTTGGGCGCGATCTGCTCAGCCGAATAATCTACGGCGCTCGCCTATCGCTCAGCCTCGCCGCCATCGCTATCGCCATCGGCACGGTTTTCGGCACAACCGTCGGACTGGTAGCGGGCTACTACGGCGGCATCATCGACGAAGTGATTATGCGCATAGTGGATGTGTTCAACGCCATCCCCTACATACTGCTTGCCATTGCGCTGGTGCTCGTGCTGGACCAAAGTTTCGCTATAGTGGCATTCGTGCTTGCGCTGGGCGCATGGGCGGGAATAGCGCGCCTAGTGCGCGGGCAAACGTTGCAAGTTCGCAACTTCGACTACATAGCGCTGGCGCGCGTCGCCGGCGCGTCCACGCCGCGCATAATGATACGCCATCTGATGCCCGCCGTCGCCAACACCGTGGTGGTTGCAAGCACGCTGCAGGTCGGCAGCACAATCCTGTCCGAAAGCATCCTGTCCTTCCTGGGCGTGGGCGTCCCGCCGCCAACGCCGTCTTGGGGCGCGGACATATCCAACGGCAGGGAGTATCTAGGCTCCGCCTGGTGGGTGGCGTTCTTCCCCGGAATGGCGATATTCCTGACCGTGCTATCCTTCAACTTCATCGGCGACTGGCTGCGCGACCGCTGGGATCCGCGCCTACGTCAGATCTAGACGGCAGCCGCCAACACGCCCTATTCGGAGAAAACTATGGACTGGCTGTGGGCGCTGCGAACTCCGATAATGTGGATAGTCATCCTAGGCGGCGCAATAATGCTGGTGCTGGTAGGTTCGGGCGTGCGCGTTCCCGGGCTTGAGCGCCAAGTCGCGGTGTCCGACGAAACCCGCAACGCCGCCGCCACCGCAAGAGCGCCCACGCTTACCCGCGCGCAGGCGATAGAGAAGGTGCGCCAGTTCATTCGCGCCGAATGCGCCGACGGCGAAGCCTATCTGCAAACATCGCCGCCGTTTGAGGCGACATTCATGGCGACGCCCTTCACCAACGACCACCACGAGCGCGGCGTTATGGAGTGGACGGTGGATGACCCGCTGACCGGCGCCAAGTGGCGCTACTACGAGCCTACCGGCGAAACCATCAGCGTGCTGGGCGACTGCTGACCGCCCCGCCGCCGCTGAGCAAGCCGCCGGCCTGCAGTCGGCGCGGCGCAAGAGCGCTACGGCTGCCCCAAATCGCCGAACTCATACAGAACCGCCGCCGCCGCAATCACGCCCGCCGTCTCAGCGCGCAGCACACGCCTGCCCAGGCTCACCGTGGCTATGCCCCGCCCGCGCGCCTGCGCCGCTTCCGCATCGGTTATGCCGCCCTCAGACCCCACGATTATGCCGATGCGCCGAACTGCGCCGCCGCCTTCGCCGTCCGCATTATCCGCATTAGAGGCCGCTTTTAGGCGCAGCAGCGCATCGCGCAAGCCGGTGGCGCTTTCGCACTCCCACGCAAGCAGAGCGGGTTGCTCGATGCCGTCAAGCGCATCCTCGAAAGGCGTAGTGTCCGCAAGCGTGGGCAGTCTGCTTCTGCCGGACTGCTCCGCCGCTTCGCGGATGATGCGCCGCCATCGCTGCATTCGGCTGGCGCTCGGCATATTGCGGCGCACGCTACGCTCGAACACAAGCGGCGCAAAGCGCGATACGCCCAACTCCGTCCCCTTTTGCAGCGCATACTCAAGCTTATCGGCTTTTAGCAAGCCTTGATACAGCGTGATATGCGTATCGGGTTCGCCCATGCCGATGCGCCGCTCGCAGATTGCGCCCGACGCGTGCTGCGCGCTGAGCGTATCAAGGCGCACGACGTACTCGTCGCCGCTGCCGTCCAGCGCAACCACGCAGTCCCCGACGCGCGCCCGCAGCACGCGGGTCAGCTGACGCGCCGCCTCTGCGGTGAGCGTGACGCGCCCCTCGCCGATGCGCGATGCGGGAACAAAGAAGCGCTGCATATGCGAACTCGCTTGCGTAGAACTATCTGAAACTATCAGAAAATCAGGGGTTTAATCTTTCGTTCCTGAGCAGAATTCATCTACAACTTCGACCAGCCTAGGATCGGAGTCGACCAGCAACAACGCAAGCGTCCGCAAGTCGTCGGCGCTCATATCGGTCAACAGGTCTTCGATGGGCGTCCCCGTCTCAATATCGCCGCCATTCACGCCGATGCCGCTCATATAGGTCAGCAGCGCCGCTACGATATGCTTGCAATAGCCTTCCCAGTCATACGGGCAACTGCAGGCGGCGGTGAAATCGTCGCCTTTCAGCGCAACGCCCACTTCGTAAGGCTTGAATTCGCTGCCCTGCACTTCGGCGAACAAGCGGTTGCCGCGCCGAATCATCGACTCCACCAACCCCTGCGCGAAGTAAGCGTCGCCGCGCTCAAACGACGACTTGGTAACTTTCGCAAGTATCTGATCTTGCGTGATACGCGGTTCGGCGCTCATATCGGCCGTCCCCCAACGGATGCCACCAGCGTAACCCAATCGCCGTCGACCACGGTCTCTTCCAGCGCGGCGCCCGCGTCCGTCAGCGCCTGCGCCGCTACGTCCTTGTTCTCCAACAGAATGCCCGATGCAATGAGAGCGCCGCCGGGGCGCAGCGCTTTCACCATATCGCCCGCTATTTCGGACACCACCTTGGCGGATATGTTGGCTACGGCTATGTCATATGCGGCGGCGCGCGCGTCCGGATGCGGCAGGCTGCCCTGCGCTATGCGAACCGTATGCTCTACGCCGTTATCGCGCACGTTCCGCTTCGCCGCATTCACGGCGACCGAATCTATCTCAATGCCGAACACATGCCGCGCGCCCAGCAGCGCCGCCGCTATGGACAGCACGCCCGAACCGCAGCCTACATCCAGCATATCCATTCCCGGCCGAACCAGTTCGTCCAGCTTCCGCAGGCACATCCGCGTTGTGGGATGATGCCCTGTGCCGAATGCCATCCCCGGATCCAGCATCACCACCACTTCGCCGCGCTTGGGCGCATGCTGCCGCCAAGTGGGGCAAATCGTGATGCGCCTACTTATCGGCAGCGCATAGAAATGCTCTTTCCACGCGTTTTGCCAATCCTCTTCGGCTACCACGCGCTCGCGGAGTTCGGATATATCGCTGACATGCGCCACAAGCCGCACGCCGATGTCTATGCGGCTGCGGCGGTCGTTGGTGGACTCGTTGATTGGCAGATAGGTTGTAACCACCGCCCACTCGTCGCCGCTGGGCGCTTCGCCCTCATCCGGATTGAAGCCGCCTTCTACCGCAACCGCAACGCCGCCATGCCCATAGCGATAGAATATCTGGGACAGCGGCTCCACAAATTCGGGCGGCGTTCTAACGCTCAGCTCAAGCCAATCCAAGGTTATCGTCCTATCTGCCTTGATTTTTGGGAATGCGGAAATGGCGGGGGCGATTAACGGAGAGCTCAAAGATGCAAGTGAGCGCGCGGGTTGCGGGTTGTGAGGTTTGGGGGCGGCGGTGTCGAGTAGCGGATTTCGAAGGCGCAAGAAAGTTCACCCGCCCAATTACAATGAGATGACTACAAGCAAGACAAGTATGGCAATCAGCAACAGCGCCATCACTATCAGTATCCCTATAATCCAGCGTCGCTCTGCCCTGAGATCTGCAGCGAAAACCGCGATGGCCTGAGTCGCAACCTTGTCTTGAATGTCAGCCCCGTTCTTTTTCATCAGCGATGCCTCAGTCCGTCCCAACTCACTCCCCGGCGATAGCGTCTTTTATCTTGTCGAAGAAGCCTTTGCCGTCGCCTGCGTCGCCGCTGCCTGCGGTATCGTCGCCGAAACTTCGGGCGAGCTGCTCAAACAGCGCCTGCTGCTCTTCCGTCAGCGAACTGGGCGTTTTCACATCCACGCTGATGAGCTGATCGCCCTTGCGGTTGCTTCGGATATAGGGGATGCCCTTGTGCCTGAGCCGAAAGACTTCGCCCGTCTGAGTGCCGGCGGGTATGACCAGTTCGGCGTTTTCGGTCAGGGTGGGGACGCTGACCTTTGCGCCCAACGCAGCCTGCGCCATATTTATGGGCAGCGTGTACAGAATGTTGTTGCCTTCGCGCCGGAATACCGAATGCTTTCTTACGCGCACAAGCACATACAGATCGCCCGGCGCGCCGCCCTTGTATCCGGCTTCGCCTTCGCCGCGCAGCCGAATCTGAGTGCCGTCTTCGATGCCGGCCGGTATGGCTACCTCAAGTTTGCGCGCGCGCTGCCGAGTGCCTGCGCCGCGGCATTCGGCGCACGGATCGGTTATCGTCTGTCCCTCGCCGCGGCACACGCCGCACGCCGCCACCTGCACGAACTGCCCGAATACGCTTTCGTGCGCGCGCCGAACCTCGCCGCTGCCGTTGCAGTTGCCGCACATCTTGGGGGAACTGCCGGGCGCGCTGCGGCTGCCGCGGCATTCGGCGCATATCTCGGTGCGCTGTACATCCATCTCTTTGGCGCTGCCAAACGCAGAGTCCTCAAGATCGATGCTGACGGCGTACTTGAGGTCGGCGCCGCGGCGCGGAGCATTGGCGCGCGTCCTTGCGGAGCCGCCCATGCCGCCGCCGAAGAAGGCGTCGAAGATGTCCCCGAAGCCTCTGAAATCCTCAAAGCCCTCAAACCCGCGCGCCCCGCCGTTGCCGGATACGCCCGCGTGGCCGAACCTATCGTATGCGGCGCGCTTCTGCGGATCCGAAAGCGCTTGATACGCTTCGTTTATCTCTTTGAACTTATCCGCCGCGCCCTCTCGCCTGTTGCGGTCGGGATGATACTCCATCGCAAGGCGGCGAAAAGCCTTCTTGATTTCCTCATCCGAGGCGTTTCTGCCAACGCCCAGCAGGTCGTAGTAGTCTTGTTTGCTAGTTGTCATCTACCGAAACACAGCCATAGTATAGGATAAGCGGCGCGCCTCAATTAAGCGCATATATCCCTAGTATAGCCCACAAGCCGCCGATTGGACAAGCGGGGCATGGGCATCGCCGCCGCCGCAACCGCATCCAGTCGTCTCACATCGCCCGCCCTAGCCGTCTTTGCGCGCAATGAATACGCTTAGAGCGCGCTCCCAAACTGCATGGATTACGCATTGCGCCCGCTTGGAACGCCCTACGCCAAGCGCTCCAACCGCGCCAGCCAGTCCCCAAAGTGCGGACACTCTTTGCGAATGGCGGCAAGCCCGATGCGATGCGCCGCCGGCGGCCCCATCAGCCGCTTCTGATAGCGGGGGCGGCGTATGAGCGCCTCAATGCGCTTGGACGGCGCGAGTTGAGGCGAATCGTCTATCGCCTCCGGAGTGGCGAACTCATCGCGAATTGCCTGAAATGCGTCTGCCAAATCGCAGCGCCCAATCCCGTCCCCGAACGCGGCGCAGTCGCTGAACAGCATCGCCTCGAATTCGTGCATCATCACATACGGCACAAATCGGCTTGGGTTGAAATCGCCGCCCATATCACGCCCAACGGCGGCAAGCAACGCCCGTTCTATCGGTTCGGCTATCTGCGATGGCGTAGCCCCGCCCGGCGGCGCTGACGCACGCCCCGGCCAATCGCGCGGCATTCCGTAGTAGTCCACCATCGTGCTGACTATCTGCCCGCTATCCTGCTTGAGCAATCTGATAATCCTGTTCAGCGCCCCTTCCCATCTTCCGATGCCGCTGCCGCGCGTTTTAATCATAGTAGCCTTGGCGAATACGCCGCAACCCGAAAGATGGGGAGCGAGAACATCATTAACAAAGCCCCTCTCAGTCTGCCCTTCAGCTAGGATAAGCAGTCGGCTCACCGCTGGCTCTCTTTCCATGATGCGACGGGATGCCCCTCAAGGTCGCCCATTTGCCACAATTCGCCAAGGCTGTAGTCCTCCAGCCACACCGCCAGCTTATCGCTATCCAAGCGCGTGAACTCCGTCGCGCCCTTTACTCTGTCCGCCACCAGCACATCCTGCGGCTCGAAGTTATCCACCAGCGTGGGCGACTGAGTCGCCAAAATCACCTGCGTTTCCACGGAAACGGACTTGACCATCGCCGCTAACAAGCCGATTGCAGCGGGGTGCATTCCCAATTCGGGTTCGTCCAGCAGTATCACCGACGGGCGCAGCTCTTTGGGCTGCAACAGTAGAGTCGACATCACGATAAATCGCAATGTGCCGTCCGAAAGCGAAGAGACGTCGAAGTAGTCGTCGCTGCATACATGCTTCCATTCAAGCCGAAGCTTGTTCTCATTCAGCGCCAGCGGCTCCAGAATGAAGTCATCGAAGAACGGCGCTATCTGCCGCACCGTGCCGCGAATGAACTCATACGAAGGCTTATGCTTTTCGCGCAGCAGATACAGAAACGCCGCAAGGTTGGAGCCGTCCGGACGCAGGCTGCGGTTGTTATGCAAATCTTGCGTCCTTTTCATCGGGGAGGACGAACTTGTATCGTGGAAGTGATAGATGCGCCAGCTATCAATAAATTTGCGAACCTGAATAGGAATCCCACTGCCCGTTTCATCGCTGATACCCGCTTCGTCGTAATTATTCATTATGTTCACAATAAGCGCTTTCCAAGGAAATGTGGGGTTATCCTTATCGTCGAAGAGCGCATACTCGATCGACGGGTAAAGCCTATCTGCATCCGTGGCGTCTAGGGTGATCTCATACCCGTTGCGTCGGTCTTGAAAGCGGACGCGCATCGTAATCTGATTGGTTGTTTTCGCGCCAAAGTGAAGCAGCGTGTCAGCGCCGCCCGCGCGTCCCACATAGGCTTGCAGGTTGCCGGCGCGTATGGCTTGCAGAAACGCCAGCGCCTCGATGAAGTTGGATTTGCCCGATCCGTTAGCGCCGATAAGCGCGTTGATGGGGCGTATCTCCAACTCTTCGACGCTGCAAATGCTCTTGAAACCCTTGATGGTAACCTTGTCTAGCATAAGCGCATTTCCATTCGCGCTAGTGAACGCGATCCATATCCGAATGCCAATCTAGCATATCACGCCAATCGCCGCCGCAACCGCATCCAATCATCCCACCAATCCCACCCACGCCCTAGCGTCTTTGCGCGCTTGCGTTTCCAAACGCTGCCCAAACGCAAAAGGGACGCCCAGTCCGAGCGCCCCCTTTACATCCCCTTTGCGTTCATTCGCGGCGCATCTAGCCCGCGGGCTGCCGATATTGGCGGCGCTACGCCGTCGCCCCGGCGCCTGCCCGGGCTTGGCGCTGCGCGCTATCCCCGCGCCTCTGCGTAGCCGTCCACGCGAATGCAGGATACCCAGTGTCCGGGCTGCACCTCGCGCAGCGAGGGAACCTCGAGCTGGCATTCGTCTATCATCTGCGGGCAGCGCGTATGGAACACGCAACCCGACGGCGGGTTCTGCGGGCTCGGCACATCACCCGTCAAGATGATGCGCTCGCGCTGCTGCTCAACCACCGGATCCGGTATCGGCACCGCGGACAGCAGCGCCTTTGTGTACGGATGCAGCGGGTTTTCGTAGAGTTCGTTGCGGTCGGCTATCTCTACGATATGCCCCAAGTACATCACCGCTATGCGGTCGCTTATGTGCCGCACAACCGAAAGGTCGTGCGCTATGAACAGGTAGGTCAAGCCGAACTGGTCTTGCAGATCCTCAAGCAGGTTGATGACCTGCGCCTGAATTGACACATCCAGCGCCGAAACCGGCTCGTCGCAAACGATGAAGCTGGGGTTGACCGCAAGCGCGCGCGCTATGCCGATGCGCTGCCGCTGCCCGCCGCTGAATTCGTGCGGATAGCGGTCTGCCATATACGGATTCAAGCCCACGGTTTGCAGCAGTTCGGTAACGCGCTCGCGGTATTCGGACTTGGACGAAGTGAGTTTATGCACAATCAGCGGCTCGCCCACGATGTCCCCGCAGGTCATGCGCGGGTTGAGCGAGCCGTACGGATCCTGGAATATCACCTGCACCTTGCGCCGCATTTCGCGCATCGAGCGTCCGTCGAGCGTGTTCAGGTTTTCGCCCTCGAAGATGATGTCCCCTTCGGTGGGCTTGTAGAGCTGCAGTATGCAGCGCCCCGTAGTGGTCTTGCCGCAGCCGCTTTCGCCCACCAGCCCAAGCGTTTCGCCGCGGCGTATGGAGAAGCTCACATCGTCGACCGCCTTGATGTCCGCGACCTTGCGCTGAAAGAAGATGCCCGAAGTCACCGGAAAGTACATCTTCAGGTTGCGCACATCCAGCAGGATCTCTTCATCGGCCGCGCCACCGTTGCGGGCGCCGCTTTGCGTCTGTGTCTTTGTAGTGGTCATCCAACATCTCCCAATGGCTAGGCGCGCGCCTGCGCCGCCGGCGTGAATTCGTGCGAGCGCCAGCACGCGGCGGTATGCCCCCCGCCCGTGTCAGCCAGCATAGGCTCTTCCTCTAAGCACTGCTCTATCGCATAGCGGCAGCGCGGCGCAAACGAGCAACCCGCCGGCATATTCACCAGGTTGGGCGGCAGCCCCTCGATAGCTTCCAGGCGCGCGCGCTCCGATTCGTCCAAGCGCGGCACCGACGCGAGCAGCCCCATCGTGTACGGATGGCGCGGGTTGTGATAGATCTCGCGCGAATCGCCCGTCTCGATTATCTTGCCAGCGTACATAACGATGACGCGGTGGGCGTAGCGCGCCACAACGCCGAGGTTGTGCGTGATGATTATCATCGCCGTGCCGAACTGCGCCGCCAAATCCTGCATCAGCTCCAGTATCTGCGCCTGAATGGTAACATCCAACGCAGTGGTGGGTTCGTCGGCTATGATGAGGCGCGGGTTGCAGCTCAGCGCCATCGCAATCATAACACGCTGCCGCATGCCGCCGCTGAACTGATGCGGGTAGTCTTTCAGACGGCTTTCGGCGTCCGGAATGCCCACCAGCTGCAACAGTTCGGCCGCCCGCGCGCGCGATTGGTCCTTGGTCATCCCCAGATGCAGTTCCAGCGTTTCGGTCAGCTGCCGGCCTATCGTCAGCACCGGGTTGAGCGACGTCATCGGTTCTTGGAACACCATCGCAATCTTGTTGCCGCGCACGCCGCGCATCTCTGCGTCGTCCATCAGCAGCAGATCTTCGCCTTCGAAAACCACTTCGCCCCTGACGGTTCTGCCCGGCGGGTTCGCCACCAGACGCATGATCGAGAGCGCGCTGACGCTTTTGCCGCAGCCGCTTTCGCCGACCACGCCCAGCACTTCGCCCTCTTCAAGCTCATAGTTGATGCCGTCCACCGCCTTCACCACGCCTTCCTGCGTGAAAAAGTGCGTGGCGAGATCTCTTATCTCCAACAGCGCCATAGGCTTGCCTCCCAAAACAATCCGTGCCGAATTGCGGCTATTCTAGCCAAATGCCGCCACAAGCGCAACCGCCCGCCGCTTTGAGCCCGCGCTATCCCGCCGCATCCCTTTGCGCCACTGCGTCTTTGCGCTTATATCGCGCTTATGCCCGCGGCGCGGCATTCGCATCCGTATAACGGCGATGCCGCCCGTCAAGGCTTTACAGATTTAGCTTGCCGCCCTTCAGCGCATCTACGCCGTTCAGTATCATCTGAATGGCGTATTCCTGATGCACTTCGCTGGTGTTGATGACGAAGTGGAAGTATTCGGGATCGTCCGGATCTTCTATATCGAAGAAGCGGTTAAAGAAGTACATCCGCGCTTCGTCCCTTGTCGCAAGCGTCCGCGTGGCTTCCGCTTCCTCAAGCCCTTCGCGCATCATAATGTTGGCGATGCGGTCTCTGGTGTGCGCCTCTATGCCCACGCGCAGCACATTCGGCAACCCTTGAAGTATCACATAGCAGCCGCGCCCCACCATCACGATGTTCTCATCCATAGCGAGTTCGCTTATGGCGTGCCGCACGCCCGCGATATACTTCTCATCCTCGATTTCATGCCCGCGCGTCGCCGTGGGTTCCGGCAGGTCTTCGTACTCTTCCGTCAGAAACGCCGCCACGCCTGGCCCGAAATAGGGATCGCCGCCGGCGCCCGTCACGGCGGAGCGCTCCAGCACGCGCTGCAGAAAGCGTGTAAAGCGCTCGCCGCGCGTGGGCGGGCGTTCCTCGCGCTGATGCAGCGCCTCCACCGTAGCGCCCACATGACGCGCCACATTCGTCAGAATTAGGCGGTCCACATAGTCCGCCCCCATACGCTCCGCGATTATCGGGCCTATCGTCCTGGCGCCCGCGCCAGACAGACCGCCCAATGCTACCACTGTCATTTATCATCCTCCGTCCATTCGGATGCTTGCGGCATGCGATTTGGCGCGCATCGCCCGATAGCATCGCCGCAACTGGAAACGTCTATGCGCCCCCCAACCCATACCGCCGCCAATCCTATTGTTATGATGATAATGTCAAACATGGGCGTCTTTGTCAATTCTGCGCCGTTTGCGTTAAACATCCCCCTTTGCATCCCACAGCGCACTTGCGTTAGAATACCTTCCATCACCCCCACAGGCGCGCCGCCAATCCCCGGCGGCTTGGCAAGCGGAGGCAAGCCAATGGTCACAAAACTAATCGCCGCTCCCAAGCAAGATATTCCTAAGCAAGCCGAACACGACGAATATCTTGCCGTATTCCCGGAGTATCCCCCAAGGGACGATATGCAAAACGCGCTATACCTAAACCGCTACGCCCATGTAACAGCGCTTGAGGTTCACCTCGGCAACCCGGACACCACGCTTGTGCTGGGCGAAGTATCGGTAGCGCCCACCGCCGCCCTTTCCAGAGAGCATAGACGCCCCGACCTGATGGTTTCGTTCAATTGCGATCCTGAGTTAGTCATTCGGCAAGACGGGTACGCGATAGACGTTCAGGGCAAGCCGCCCGATTTCGCGCTAGAAGTGGCGTCTAAGACGACCGGCATAATCGACGAAACCGAAAAGCGCATAGACTACGCCGCATACGGCATACTCGAGTATTGGCGTTATGACCAGACGGGCGGCGACTACCACAAGGAAGCGCTTGCGGGGGATCGCCTGGCAGACGGCGAGTACAAGCCGATCGACATAGATTGGCTAGACTCTAATCGCTGCCGCGGATACAGCGCGGCGCTGGATCTGTATGTGTGCTGGGAGTACGGCAACCTGCGCTGGTATGACCACCACGCCGGCGAATATCTGCTGACCTTTTTTGAGGAGCGCAATATGAGGCTGCAGGAAACCACCCGCGCCGACCAAGAAGCCCATGCACGCCAACAAGCCGAAGCCCGCGCCCAACAAGCCGAAGCCGAAGCCCGCAACCTACGCGCACAACTCGACGCGCTACGCCGACGCAACGACAACCAAGACTGATTGATAAGCGGCCCAGGTCTGACCGCCAACCTAACTGCCCCGCCAATATACCCTAACCCCTTTGCGCCCCCGCGCCTTTGCGTTAAATTCCCCCCCAAGCATCGACATTAGCTACATCGAATTAGCGCCAAAACCGCTTTGCATCCTACCGCGCCTTTGTATTAAAATACCCCTCAGCTTCCTATAACTTAACTTCCTACAAAGTTCCAATCTCATAATCGTTACTCATAACAGCCGCAAGGTGAGAGCATCCGAATATGAAAATCACACGAAACGCCGCCACCCGCCGCATCCCCGCGCTAATCGCCCTGGGCATCCTGCTGACATTGGCGGCAGCGCTGTCCCTCATCGGCGCCGTCCCCAACGCCGCGCCCGCAGCCGTATCCGCCGCAGTTCCGGCGCAAGCCAGCGTCGACTACGATTCGGATAACGATAACCTAATCGAGATCTCCGGCCACGCCCAACTCCACGCCATCAACTACGACCTTGACGGCAACGGCTCCCCCGTCGCCGGCGCCGGCACAACCGCGTACAACACCGCATTCCCCAACGCCGCATCCGGCATGGGCTGCGCCTCAACATGCGAGGGCTACGAACTTACCGCCGACATCGACCTGGACACCGACGGCGACGGCAACATCGGCTCCGACACCGACGACGCCTACAACAACGCCGGCGCAGGCTGGGATCCCATCGGGGACTTCAACAACAGATATACGGGCGTCTTCCACGGCAACGGCTTCACCATCACCAACCTGTACATCAATCGCGCCACCGTCTCCTACCAGGGGCTGTTCTCATTGATAGGCATAGGCGCGCGCGTAGAAGCGCTGAACATCACCGCCGCCAACATCACCGGCAACAACTATGTCGGCGTTCTGGCAAGCTACAACATAGGCGAAGTCGTCGCCGTCCATACCGCAGGCAGCGTAACCGCCAACTCAGGGTCATACGCCGGCGGAATAGTCGCCAACCAAACCGCCGCCGGATCTATCCATTCAAGCCACTCCAGCGCATCCGTTACCGGACAGGCGAACGTGGGCGGACTGGTAGGCTACGCATCCGCCGGAACAAGCGCTGACATAATAAACTCATACTCCACCGGCGCGGTTACCCGCTCAAGCGGCACGGCTACCACCATCGGCGGACTAATCGGAGCGGTGGCGACCGGCTTCGCCGCATCCGCAAGCTACTACGACTCCACGACCAGCGGCTGCGTAAGCGGCGGTACCGCCGGCTGCACCACCAGCGCAGGCGGCAGCGGCGTCAGCGCCCGAACCACCGGCGCGCTCCAAACCCCCGTCGGCTACACCGGCATATACGCCGCCTGGAACGCCAACCTTGACGGCGTAACCGGCGCCGACGACCCGTGGTATTTCGGCACGACATCGCAGTATCCCGTCCTGAAATACGGCAAGACCGACTACGATATCGACAACGACCGCTACATCGAAGTATCCAATCTCGCCCAACTCGACGCCATCCGCCACGACCGAACCGGCGACGGCAATCCCGCAAGCGGCGGCGCGGCCGCCTACAACGCCGCCTTCCCCCTGCGCTTCGCCGGCGCGGGCGGACGCATGGGCTGCCCCAACAGCGGCTGCACGGGCTACGAACTCACCCAAAGCCTCGACTTCGACGAAAACGGCGATGGACAAATCACCGCGGCCGACTCCACCTATTGGAACGGCGGCGCGGGTTGGCAGCCCATCGCATCCGACACTCCATCCGCCCAAGCCAGCAGATACCAAGGCGATTTCAACGGCAACGGCTACATCATCAACAATATGTTCATCAATAGAGCCGGCGACGACATCGGGCTGTTCGGCGGCATTCACACCACCACCCGCATCGAATCACTCGGCGTAACCAACGCCAACATCACGGGGCGGCATTATATCGGCATTCTGGTAGGCGCCAGTTACGGCGCAGTCGTCGCCTGTTACACCACCGGGTCAGTAACCAGCACCATCACCAGCGGCCTCACCGATACCGGTGGGTTGGTAGGCTTGCTGAACACTGCCACGCCGCCTGCGTCTATCCATTCAAGCTACTCCACCGCTTCCGTCAACTCAGCGGACTATGTCGGCGGCCTGGTAGGGAGATCCCTAAACAGCGTCATAACAAACTCATATTCCACCGGCAGGGTCACGAGGACAAGCGGCGCCGGCCCCTACATCGGCGGGTTAATAGGGTATGGCAGCGGCAACACCATCACCGCAAGCTACTACGACACCGACACTAGCGGCTGCGTAACCGGCGGCAGCGCCGGCTGCACAACCAGTAGCGGCGGCACGGCCCAAACCACCAGCGCGCTGCAAGGCCCCACCGGTTACACCGGCATCTACTCCGCATGGAACGCCAACCTAGACGGCGTGGCCGGCGACGACGCCCCATGGGCATTCGGCACATCGTCGGACTACCCCACGCTGGTGTATCACGAAGAAGTCGACTACGATGAGGACAACGACAACCTGATCGACGTAGCGAACCTCGCTCAGCTCAACGCGATGCGCTACGACCGCAACGGCAACGGCGAGAATGAAGCGTCAGGGTCATACCAGGTCAGCGCATCCGATTGGGCAATCCACAGATCCGCCTTCCCCCGCCGCGTCGCCGGCATGGGCTGCCCCGGCACTTGCGGCGGCTACGAACTCGTCGCAAGCCTCGACTTCGACACCAACGGCGACGGCTCCGTAACCACCGCCGGCGACGACTACTGGAACGGCGGCGCCGGCTGGGATGCCATCGGCAGCATCGGCAGCACTTCGTCATGGAGAACCACCTTCAGGGGCAACGGCCACACCATCAACAACCTGTTCATCAACTCGACCGGCAACGATAAAGGGCTGTTCGCCGCAACCGGGGCCGGCGGCATCCTCGTGTCGGTCGGCGTAACCAACGCCAACATTAACCCCACCGTTGGCACGCCCGGCGACTACATCGGCATTCTGCTAAGCACCAACGGCGGCAACGGCCTCGTCGTCGCCTGCTACGCCACCGGCAAGGTTAGGGGAGACGAATATGTGGGCGGCCTAGTCGCCTATAATGAGAGCCGCATCCAATCATCATACTCCACCGCGCACGTCACCGGAAGAGATAAAGTTGGCGGCTTGCTGGCGCATCAGCATCAAAGCGGACCGCGCCTATACAACTCCTACTCCACCGGCAGAGTCGTCCGATCCGCGCCCGGCTCGACGAGCATCGGCGGGCTGGTAGGAAACTTGGGCGGCAGCGCCACCACAGCCAACACAGTCAATAGCTACTACGACATCTCAACAAGCGGCTGCGTAACCGGCGGCAGCGACGGCTGCACCGGCAGCAACGGCGGCACGGGCAAGACCACGCGCGAGCTGCAGACCGTCACCGGCTTCAGCGGCATCTACGCCAACTGGAACACCCAGCCCGGCAGCGCCTGGACATTCGGCAACAAGATGCAATACCCGATGTTGACCTACCAGGGCATGAACACGGATCCGCAGGGCGGCCAGGCGATGGGCACAGCCGACAACTGGAACGCGCCGGTGGTTGGCGAGCGCGTTGGCGTCTGCCTGACGCCCGACGACTTCCCCGACCGCGCCATCGTGGACGGCGAAACCTACTATGTGGGCTGGGTCTGGGAACGCTCCGACAACGGCGCGGACTGGACCGCCGCCGTTCCCTTAAACAGCATGGGAATGCCAAGCGGCGATCCGCCGGCGTACAACGATCCGCCAACCTACGAATACAGTCCCACCACCGACGACGTCGGAAAATATCTGCGCGCCAGGATGGAACTATCGGATGGCAGCACCGCCTACACGCGGAATCTGGGCGGCCGCGTGGCAGCGCCCACGGCCAGCGGGGCGGCCGACGGCGGCGCTATCCCATTCGTCAGAAACCACGTCGCCCCGCTGGTGGGCTTCGAGATCGCAGTGTCCGAGCCCATCCCCGAGGGAGCGGTGGACATTCGCGTTGGCTGGCAGCGCTGCCCGAACAACGACTCGGTGTACACCGATTGCGTGTATATCCCCGACGTCTGGTGGACCCGCTACACGCCTACAACCGCAGATATAGGCTCTTACCTGCGGATGTACGTGTACTACGAAACCGGCGGTGGAACCTGGACTCGCCGCGTAACGCCGCTCACCACCGGCGTAGTGGCGGCGGCGCCGTAACCCAAAAACCGCCCCTTTTGCGCCCTTGCGTCAATCCCCGACGCAAGGGCGCAGATCGCATATAACGCCCCTGCGTCAAAGCCCCCGCAAACAGGCTTGCGCCGCATAATACCCGCACATCCCATGCACGCCTGCGCCCGGCGGCGTGGACGCCGAGCAGATGTACACGCCTTTCAACGGCGTGGCGTATGGGTTGAGGCGCAGTGTCGGCCGCGCGAAAAGCTGGCGCAGGTCGTTTGCGCCGCCGCCGATGTCGCCGCCCACATAGTTGGGGTTGTACGCCTCCAACGCGCGCGCGGACATCGCGTTTCGCGCGATTATTCGCTGGCGAAACCCGGGGGCGAAGCGCTCTACCTGCCGCTCGATGCGCTCGGTCATATCCGTATCCGAATGCGCCGGCACGTGGCAGTACGCCCAAGCGGTATGCTTGCCGCGCGGCGCGCGCGATGCGTCAAACAGGCTTGGCTGGGTCAACAACACGAATGGCTTGTGCGGATGCTCCCCCCGCCAAACCGCCGCTTCCGCGTCGGCGATTTCGTCCAAGCCGCCGCCCAGATGCAGCGTCCCGGCGCCGGCGCACTCGCGCGCCGCCCAAGGTATCGGCGCGTCCAACGCCCAGTCGATCTTGAACACGCCCGGCCCATGCCGAAAGCGCTCCAGTTTGCGCCGATACTCCGACGGCAGACTATCGCCCATTATCGCCGCAAGCGCGCGCGGGCTTGCATCCAGCAGCGCAGCGCGCGCGCGCGGCAGGTCGTCGGCCGACTCCACGCTAACGCCGGTGGCAAGCTCGCCGCCCAGCGCCCTGAGAAACGCCGCCATAGCGTCCGAGATGCTTTGAGCGCCGCCCTTGGGCATAGGCCAGCCTACGGCGTGCGCCGCCGTCTGCAATACCAGTCCCGCCGCCGCCGAACCCGTCTGCTCCAGCGGCAAGATGGCGTGCGCCGCCGTGCCGGCGAACAGCGCCCGCGCGCGTTCCCCGCGAAACGCCGACTCCGCAAGTCCGCGCGCCGAGCGCAGCGCCCGCATCCCAAAGCGCGCCATCGCCATCGGATTGCGCGGCAGGCGCAGCGGCCCAAGCGCGCCCGCCGCTATCTTGTCCCAGTCCGCGACAAGCGGCATCATCAGCCTGCGATAGGCGGCGGCGTCCACGCCCAAGCCGTCGGCGGTGGCGTTGACAGAGCGGCGCAGCAGAATGGCGCTGCCGTCGTCCAACGGATGCGCCACCGGATACGGCGCGTGAACCCACTCCAACCCGTAGTTCGCAAGCGGCAGCGTCTTTAAGAACGGCGATCCCACCGCCAGCGGATGCGCCGCCGAACAGACGTCGTGCCGGAAGCCGGGCAGCGTGAGTTCGGCAGTGCGCGCGCCGCCGCCCGGCGTGTCGGCGGCATCGAGCGTGAGCGTCGACCGACGCCTGAGCGCCAGCGCTATCGCCGCCGCAAGCCCGTTCGGCCCTGCGCCCACTATCACCGCATCGTAGCCGCCCCGAAACCTGCGCCCGTCCATACTATCGCCCATATCGCTATCGCTTTGCGCCCAACGCCCGCTCTCAGTATTATTGTCCAGTATTATTGTCAGCGGCATTATAAACCCGCATCGCCAATCCGATATAGACGGAGCGCCAAATGTTTATCCTGATACAGAAAAAGCGCAAACTGGCAGGACTGCGCCGTCCGACGCCCGCGGAGCCTTCACGCCGCCGCAAGCCGCCGATATTCCTGACAACCGATTGGCGCAGGCTTGCGATGCTCAACTATGAGATCGATCCCGCCGCGCTGGAGCCGCATATACCCGCCGGCACGACGCTCGACGCATGGAACGGCAAGAGCTACATCAGCGTGGTGGGGCTGATGTTTCTGAACACGCGGCTCTACGGCGTCCCCGTGCCGTTTCACCGCGATTTCGCAGAGGTCAACCTGCGCTTCTATGTTCGGCGGCGCATCGGGGACGAAGTGAGGCGCGGCGTGGTCTTCATCAAAGAGATTGTGCCAAAGCGCGCGATTGCGTTTGTGGCGCGCGCCGTCTATAACGAAAACTACGCCGCGATGCCGATGAGCCACAGCGCCGTCCGCCAAGGCGCGGCGTACAGCGTGGGCTATCGCTGGGGCAAGCCGCCGGGGGATAGCGGCATCCAAGTTAGCGTAGTCGGCGAACCGTCGCCGCTTAGGGACAACACGGAGGAGGAGTTCATAGCCGAACACTACTGGGGCTACGCCGCGCAGCGGGACGGCGGGACGCTGGAGTACGAAGTGGAGCATCCGCGCTGGCGCATTTGGCGCGCCGAAAGCGCCGTTTTGCGCTGCGATGTGGAGCGGCTCTACGGCGGCGAATTCGCATCCGCCATAAGCGGCGAGCCGGCGTCGGCGTTCCTGGCAGAGGGCTCGCCGGTCATCGTGCGCCGGGGCGTCCGCATCTGAAGCTCACTTGCCGATGATGGCGTTGACCTCTGCCAGCTCTTGCGCCGTCAGCGTCCACGCCGCGGCCTTGGCGTTGGCGACAACCTGCTCCGCCCTGGTAGCGCCCGCGATTACTGAGCTGACGTCGGGGTTGGCGAGCAACCACGCAAACGCAAGCTCAAGGACGCTGCGGCCGCGCTCGGCGCAGAACGCCTCCAGCGCCTCAAGCAGGTCGAAGTTGGCGTCCGTGAACATCCCCCTATCGCCGTCGGCAAGCCGCGTCCCCTGAGGCGCAACTTGGCCGCGCTTGTACTTGCCCGTCAGAAAGCCGTTCTCCAAGGGGAAGTAAGGCAGAATGCCAATGCGGTATTCGCGGCAGAACGGCGTCAGTTCGGCTTCGATCGCCCTGTCCATAAGGCTGTACTTGGGCTGCACGCTGGCAAACGCCGTTACGCCAAGCGCGCGCGAAGTCCACACCGCTTCGCACACCTGCCACGCCATAAAGTTGGAGCAGCCGATATAGCGCGCTTTGCCCTGCCGAACCAGATCGTCCAGCGCGCGCAGCGTCTCTTCTATCGGCACATTGGCATCCTGCCAGTGTATCTGATACAGGTCTATGTAATCCGTTTTCAGGCGGCGCAGGCTGTTCTCCACTTCGGTCATGATGTGCTTGCGGGAGTTGCCGGCGTTGTTGGGCCCGTCCGCCATTCGGGAAGACACCTTGGTTGCGATAACCGCTTGGTGGCGCTTGCCTTTCAGCGCCCGCCCGATGTACTCCTCGGAGTATGTGCCGCCGTAACTGTTGGATGTGTCAATCATATTGATGCCCATATCGAGCGCGTGATTGATTACTACGGCGGATGCGGCGGCGTCCAGCCTCCCGCCGAAATTGTTCGTCCCCAAGCCTATGGCGGACACCTGCAGCCCAGACCTGCCTAGATAGCGATACTCCATATAGTTCATTCCCCTTATGTTATGTATGCGTTATGCGTATGCTGCGCCCAATGCGCGTTTAGGTTGCGGTGATGCGCCGTTATGCGCTTGGCGGATCGTGGCGGCGCGCTATGAGCAAGCCGTTTTCGCGCGCCACTTTGACGGCAAACGGGACGCTGTCTATTCGCAGCGCCATATCCCGGTCTTGCGGATGGAACTGCGGCTGTTGCGGGTCGGCGTACTTCTGCGCCTCGGCGCCTGCCAATATCAGCGCGCGCACTGCGTCGCGGTCGGGCTGCCGTCCCTGCAGCAGGTTTCGCATATACAGCGCGCACTGCTCATCTTCGTCGGCGTGAACGCGCGCCTCAGCGCCCATTGCCACGATGGTAACCAGTTCGGGAGCGCCGCGCAGGATTGCGTCCGTTGTGGCCTTGGCGATTGCCAGCGAGCCGGCGTATATGCTATCGGCGTTCACGGCGGCGCTCATTCCCACAGTGCCGGCGCGCGTGGATTGGATGAGCGTCTTGCCCGCGACGTCCGCCTGCGTCATCTCATAGGGCGAATTGCCTAGATCAAAGCCGTCCGGGCGTATGCCGTCCACTTCGCCCATGCAGATTTCGCCGACGCCCCGCGCTCTCAGCGCCAGCGCCTCTTCCACTTCGGCAACCAGCGCGATTTTCGCAGCGCCGCGCTGAAACGCCACCGCCGCCGTGGTGAACGCGCGAAACACGTCGATTATCACCACCACGCCGCGCGCATTGCGAGCGCCTTCGTACAGACTTGCTATTCGGATTTCCATTAACGCCCCGTTGGTGTTTCGTTGATGCTCTGCTGATGCGCTATAACTTGACTATTTAACGCCGCCGTTCATACGCCGCAACTCGCGCGCCACCGCGCTTATGAAAGCGCGCGCTTGCTTGGGCTTGCTTATTCGGCTATCGAAGTTCGCGGGGCAGCACGAAGGTTATATCTTCGTCCGCGCCCTTCACTTCGACGACCTCATCCGGCTCAAGCGCCCGAATGACGGCTTGCACCAACTCTTCGGGAGTGGACGCCCCGGAGGTGATGCCCACGCTCTCTACGCCGTCAAGCCATTCCGATCGAAGTTCGTCGGCGCCGTTTATGAGATAGGCCGGCACGCCGCGCGCTTCCGCCACTTCGCGCAGGCGGTTGCAGTTGGAGCTATTGTCCGCGCCTATCACGAACACCACATCCGCGACCTGCGTCAGATCCTTGACCGCCGCCTGCCTATTAGTGGTGGCGTAGCAGAGGTCGTTTCTGACGATGACGTTGGAGAACTTGTCCTGGATGTCGGCGATGGAGCGCTCGGTGTCGTCTTCGGACAGCGTGGTCTGGGTCAGCACCGCAATGGGCGTTGCGTCGTCCCAATCGGGCAGATGCAGCGCATTATCGCCGTTGACTTCCCGGTCATCTACCAGATACATATCCGTCTGCCCCATCGTCCCCTTCACCTCTTGGTGGCCGCGATGTCCGACCAGGATGATGCGCCTGTCTTCGCGGTCATATCTGATAGCTTCGTTGTGAACCTTGGTGACCAGGGGGCAGGTGGCGTCGATCACATTCAGATTGCGGCGCTGCGCCTTGGCGAAATCGTCGGGCGGCGAGCCGTGCGCCGAAAAGACCACATTGGCGCCCTCGGGTATATCGTCCACATCCTCGACGGTAACGGCGCCCTTGGATTCTAGGGAGTTCACCACATACGAATTATGGACAATCTGATGCTTCACATAGACGGGCGCGCCGAACCGTTCCAGCGCTATTTCCACCAGGTCTATCGCGCGCACTACGCCCGCGCAAAAGCCTCTGGGCGTTCCAATGTACACTTTCATAGGATAAGCGCCTCCCATGCGTTACGGCAAAGCCGCTCAAAATGTCCGTCCAATCTTATCACACATCGCAACGGCGGCGTGAGATGTGTTTCATATGGCGCAACACCTGTTTATAATAGCGATACGCGCTTTATGGATACTTTCTATGCAGCGGACAAGCCGCCCTAATGCGGGATTGCGGGATATTGAATATGAGGGGTTGGATATGAGACTGGCAGACCGAATGAGCCGATTGGGAACCGAAACCGCCTTTGAGGTGTTGGCGAAGGCGCGCCGTCTCGAGGCGGAAGGGATGGATGTGATTCATCTCGAGATCGGCGAACCCGACTTCGATACGCCGCAGAACATCGTGGACGCCGGGGTTGAGGCGCTGCGGCGGGGCGAAACGCATTACGGGCCGTCGCCCGGCTTTCCGGACGTGCGCGGGCGCATCGCTGACGAAATATCGCAGACGCGCGGCATATCCGTGAACGGCGATAATGTGGTAATCACGCCCGGCGGCAAGCCTATCATGTTCTTCATTATGCTGGCGCTGGTGGACTACGGCGACGAGGTTCTGTATCCCAACCCCGGCTTTCCGATCTACGAATCTATGATTAGATTCGCGGGCGGCGTCCCCGTGCCTATGCGCCTGCACGAATCGCTCGACTTCGACATTCGCATAGACGAAGTGGAACGCCAAATCACGGACAAGACGAAGCTGATGATACTGAACTCGCCCAACAACCCCTGCGGCAGCGTCATAGACGAAGCCGCGCTTGAGGCGCTGGCGAACCTCGCCAAAGAGCATGATCTCATCGTGCTGTCCGATGAGATTTACATTCGCTTTCTGTACGAAGGCGCGCATCACAGCGTAGCGGCGTTCCCGGATATGCGCGATAGGACGATTATCTTGGACGGCTTTTCCAAGACTTACGCAATGACGGGCTGGCGCGCCGGCTACGGCGTGATGCCGCTTGAGTTGGTGGAGCCAATATCGCGTCTGGTAACGAACAGCGTATCCTGCACCGCCAGCTTCACGCAGTACGCCGCGCTCGAAGCGCTGCAGGGGCCGCAGGCGGCGTCCGACGAGATGGTGCAGGAGTTCGCCAAGCGCCGCCACATCATCGTAGATGGGCTGAACGCCATCCCCGGCATCCGTTGCGCCACGCCCAAAGGGGCGTTTTACGCCTTCCCCAACATTGAGGATACGGGGATGTCCAGCAGGGAGTTCGCCGATCGCGTGTTGGAAGAGGCGGGCGTCGCCTGTCTCGCCGGCGAATCGTTTGGCGAATACGGCAACGGGTTTGTGCGCTTTTCATTCGCCAACTCTGCCGAAAACATAGGGCGCGCGCTTGAGCGAATCGACAGGTTCGTCAGAAGCGAAACCTAGCCCGCATCAAGATAAGGGCGGGGTTTATGCCCAATAACGGCGCGAGGCGCTATGCGTAAGTTCAGACTGGCAATGGCACAGATAAACCCGACGGTGGGCGATCTTGCGGGCAACGCCGAGCGCATCATCGCGCGGATACGGGAGGCGCGCGCGCTTGCCGCCGATCTGGTCGCCTTCCCTGAGCTTGCGCTGCCGGGCTATCCGCCGGAGGATCTGCTGCTCAAGCCGCAGTTCATTCGGGACAACCACGCCTATCTCAAGCGCATCGCCGCCGAATGCGGCGGCATCGCCGCGGTGGTGGGCTATATTGATTCCGACGCGGACATATACAACGCAGCGGCGTTGATACACGACGGCAGGCATATCGGCGGCTACCGCAAGATGTACTTGCCCAACTACGGCGTGTTCGACGAAGCGCGCTACTTCAAGGCGGGCGCTCAATGCCCGGTGTACACCATCAACGGCGCCGCGGTGGGCGTGAACATCTGCGAAGACATTTGGCACGCCGTAGGGCCGACGGTTGTACAGCGCTCTGCGGGGGCAGAGGTTATCGTCAACATCAACGGCTCGCCGTTTCACGCCGGCAAGCGCGCCTTTCGCGAAAAGATGCTCGCCACGCGCGCCGCCGATAACGGGCTGTTCGTGGCGTATGTCAACCTGGTGGGCGGGCAGGATGAGCTGGTGTTCGACGGCGCAAGCGCGGTGTTCGCGCCCAACGGCGATGTGGTGGCGCGCGCCAATCAGTTCGAAGAGCAACTGCTGGTGGCCGATATCGAAGTTGAGGCGGTGTTTCGCTCACGGCTGCGCGATCCGCGTCCGCGCAGCGAGCCGGCGAGCCTGCTGGCGAACATCGGCGAGCCGCTCAAAGTAGCGGTGTCGGGCTATGCGCCGGACGCAGACAAGCCGGCGATCGAGCAGCCGAAAGCGCGCGAATACGATGCCGTGGGCGAAGTGTATCAGGCGCTCACGCTGGCGACGCGCGATTATGCGCGCAAGTGCGGTTTCGGCAAGGCGCTGGTGGCGCTGTCGGGCGGCGTGGATTCCACGCTGGTGGCTGCGATAGCGGCGGACGCGCTAGGCAGCGGCAATGTGGTGGGCATAGCGATGCCGTCGCGCTTTTCGTCGGAAGGCAGTCTGTTGGACGCAAAGGCGCTCGCCGATAATCTCGACATAGCGCTGTGGACGCTGCCGATAGAGGACGCATTCGCGGCGTATCTGGACACGCTGTCGACGCGCTTTGAGGGGACGGAGTGGGGCGTCGCCGAAGAGAATATCCAGTCGCGGATACGCGGCAACCTGATAATGGCGGTGTCCAACAAGTTCAACTGGCTGGCGCTGACCACCGGCAACAAGAGCGAAATGGCGACCGGCTACGCCACCATCTACGGCGATATGGCGGGCGGGTTCGCGGTAATAAAGGATGTGCCGAAGCTGCTGGTGTATGAGCTCTGCCGCTACCGCAACGCGAGCGGGGACGCCCCCGTGATACCGCAATCGGTGATAGACAAGCCGCCCAGCGCCGAGCTGCGCCCCGACCAGCGGGACGCCGACAGCCTGCCGCCGTATGAGGCGCTCGATCCGATCTTGAAGGCGTATGTGGAAGACGACTACGGCTTTGACGAAATCGTGGAGATGGGGTTTGACGCCGAGACGGTCAGGGGGGTGATAGCGCTAGTTGACCGCAACGAATACAAGCGCCGCCAATCGCCGCCGGGCATCAAGATAACGCCGCGCAACTTTGGGCGGGATCGTAGGATGCCGATAGCTAGTCGGTATAGGCCGTTTTGAGGCAATCACCCCACCGTTTCCTATGTTATGCTAACCAACCACTGCGTATAATAGGCAACAGACTTGACGGATTAGGCGCGCGGGGAGTTAGGTGGGCTTACCCCCGCAGTGCATCCCGAACATAGTTCGCGGTCAATTCGGCGTTGGGAATTGTCTCGAAGATTTTCGCTACTAGCGGCAGTTCCATGCCAAACGAAACGGCCGCGTCTTGCCTGATGTCTTCCAACAAATTGACGGCGAATATCAGTCGACGGGTTTCCTCTAACGGCGATTGCCTGGGATCGGTTGAGAGAGAACCGTCGTCTTTTGCATGCGCGCTGACATAATCGGATGCGTCCAATATCGCTTGCCTGAGAACCTGCGTCTCGTTTCGCTTGATGACGGCGCATTTGAAGTACAGGAAGTCGAGAGCGTACATGAAGCGCGCGAAGTCTATCGACCGCATATCATCCCTGAAAAATGTCAGCAGATAGACCATCCAAACGCCCGGAGCGTCCGGCTCTTTTCCAAGTTTGTCTAGCAGATAGCAGACCTGATAGAAGCCTTCCAGTGTGCGTGGGACGATTCTGAATAGAGTTTCGTCGTCCACGACTTGCTGCAGACGCTTGGAGAGTTTCCTGCTTTCGCTCTCTAGAAAGTCGTGCTGAAACTCAAGCAGGCCGTTCTTGTTGTCAACGCTTTGTATGACATTCCGCAGATCCGCGCCGCCGTCCACAAACTGCGACAAGAACACATCGTCCGGCACGCGATACGCCCAGCTTCGCCACGCAGAAACAAAGCCGTATTCGCCGTTTCTCATAATCCACTCGGGCGTGAAGAAGGCGTATCTGTTTTCGTCTTTGACGACGTAGAAGAATTCGCGGTCAGCATGCGGTCGCCTATCCCGCTCGGCTGCGCCCCTTGGCTTTCTGCCTACTTTGGACACCTTGAAGTCAAAGTATCGCAGCCCGCCAGTTTCGGCTATCTGAAATTCGTACAGGAAGCGCTCACCCGTCGACAATCGCGCTAGATAGTCCGGATCTTGCGTTACATTGCCGCCGGAGCGCGCGAACCACAACATCGCATCGCCGCCGTGCTTGCTCACTTCCAAGCCGCCATCCCCACGCCGTTCTTTGAGAATGCCCTCCAAATACGGCAGAAACTCCAGCTCCGCGATGCCCTTTTTCTTCATATCCCGTCGGTACTCTAGATACGTGCGCGACCTGATGTCGCTGGATTGGGCATACACCATTTTGGGCGAGCGCATGGTCATAGCAGCGCCTCCCTCAGCCGCCTTTCGGCTATGGCGCAGAAGTCAGGGTTGACGTCGTAGCCGATGCCGTTGCGTCCGTGCGCCGCTGCTGCCACTAGCGTGGTGCCGCTGCCTAGGAATGGATCGATGACCGTCTCGCCCACGAAGCTGTACGCCCTGATTAGGCGCGCGGGGAGTTCGGTGGGAAACGGCGCGGCGTGGCTGCGGTTATCCCCGCTCTTTTCGGGCTTCATCAGCCATACATCGGAGTTCTTTAGGGACAGCCAGAACTCTTTGTCCAACTTGGAAGCCGCGCGCTGCTCTGCGCTGACATGGGCGTACTTGGGCGTTTGGCGGCGCATCGGCTTTTCAAACTCAAGTATAAATTCGTGCATATGGTTGATTAGGATGCCGCCGGGGTTCGGGTATGTGCCGAAGTGCGCCCGCACGCCGTTGGTCTTGTGCCACACGATGTCCCGCTTGAACACGAAGCCGAGGCTTTCGCACAGGTCAACGCTCTTGCCCGCGAGGTTCAGCGTGCGAAACGATTTGTTTTCGCGCACGGGCAGGTTCATTATGTTCAGGAAGAATTTGCGCCCCGGCTGCAAGACGCGATGGACTTCGCTCCAAACCTTGCCCACTTGCGCCAGCCATTCGTCCAAGTCATGCAGATTGCCCAAGTCGTCGGACGCGTCGGAGTACATCTTGGCGTTGAAATAGGGCGGCGAAGTGATGGCGAGATGCGCGCTCTCATCGTCCACATCGCCGGACATATCGCGCGCATCGCCCCTTATGATGAGCTGCCGCGTCCCGCCATTGTCGACCGCGACGGGCGTCTGCGGCGTATCATCGGACGGGCGGGCGGCGGCGCGCAGGGGCGTTACATCATTTAGCCGAAAGCGATACTGCCCGCCGGCGGATTTGAACGCCGCCAGTTCGCCCGCCTTGACCCGCCGATGGATTTCGCGCACGGGCAAGCCGGTGTAAGCCGCAACCTCCACCACTGACAGATAATCGCGGTTGGCGTAATCGGACGCGGCGTCTCTGACAATCAGCATAACGCCTACGATTATGTTTGAACGGCGGCGCAAGTGTCAATCGGGCGGCGGGCGTGAAGTCGGCGCAATCTACTCCGCAATCCCCGCGGCGACGCTTAAGCGGTTGGGCATAGAGCCGCGAAGCATAGCAGGCATTCATTCCCGTCCATATTTGATATTAAAGACGCTCTAATCAAGATGATTCTGTACACCAACCTGATAGATGTACGGTTCGATAGCAAGGCGTATAACCCCAAGCCGATACTGAAGCTCACACCGGAAAACGCCTTTGACCTTGATTCATTTAGCAAAGCCCGCCGGGAATTTTGGCGATTGCTGATAGATAACGAATCCAAAGGCGTTCAAATCCGCTAACCCCGCCCCTCATACAGCTTAGTCCCCGCCATATCTACCACCTGATACGGCAGCCCGCTCGACCTTGCGGCGCGCTCGCCGGGCGGCGTTACCAGTAGCTTGCCGCCGCTGCCTACCACCTGCCCGTTGACCATTATCGGCTTGCCGGCGACCAGGCTCATCGTGGGCTGATTGGTTGCGGGGTCTATGACGGTTATGTCTGCGTCGGCGCCCTCGGAAAAATGTCCCTTGTTCGCCAAGCCCAGCATTCGCGCGGGCGTCAGCGATAGCTTGGTAGCCATCTCGAGCGGCGTCAGCGCGCCGAATGCCACCAGCGCCATGCTGCTCTGTATCGCCACATTGCGCGGGTGGCAGCCGCCGTCCGTGCTGACCGCATCTACAATGAACTCGCCCGCGGCGTTCTTCGCCGTGGTCAGCCAAAACGCCGACGACGGCAGGTTGACCGGAAAGCTCACCCCGGTCTGCGTGTTTTCGCGCTCATACAGCGCCAGCGCCTCGCGCCCTTTCAGATAGACCACATGCCCGCCCTTCTGCCCGATGACGGATGCGTAGCCGTCCAGTATCGCGCGCGCCATCCCCCCGCGCGTGGGCGCATAGCCGCGCATCGTCAAGCAGTTTCGCAGCACATTGGATTGCGCCTCGCCGTCCGCATCGCAGCTTCCGCTGGTGCCGTTCTGAACGGCGTGATACGCCTCAGAGTTCAGCTGACCGCGCATCCCGTCCAGAATGCCAAGCGCCTCTTCGCACTCTTCGTCGGCGGCGTCAATCACGCCGCGGCAGTACGAGTTGACATGACACACATGCAGCCGCCCTTTGCCCACCAGCATCGGTATTTCGCGCACGCCCCCCATATGGCTGCCCGATTCGCGCGTGCCGATGTGAAAGGCTACATAGGCGAATTGGTCGTTGCAGGCGTGGATGATGTCGGATGTGGTCTCCGGCGTGAACGGATGGTAGCCGCCCAGTATCTTGACGCCGAAGCAGCCCTGCCGCAGCGCGCCGTCCACGATGTCGCGCGCCGCCGCCGAGCTTGGGTCGTTTGAAGGAATCGTCGCGCCCGGAATAAGCGCGAACAGCCCGGCGACGTTCAGTCCGGCGCCCTTGCGCTTGATGCCGTCGACCAGGCTTGCGCCCGTGCCGCCCATATCCAGCACGGTGGTGGTGCCGGCGCGCGCCAGCATCGCATAGCCGAGCGCCGGATCCCAGTTGCGCGACAGTCCCGCCACATGCGCGTGCGTGTCGATCTGCCCCGGCATAACCCACTTGCCGGACGCGTCTATGAGCTCGTCGCCCTCATACGGATCTATTTCCGCCGCAACCCGCTCGATAGCGCCCGCCTTAATGCCGACGTCCGCTACGCCTTCGAAATCGTTGGCCGGGTCAAGTACATTCCCGCCCGTGAGTATCACATCGTACTTTGCCATATACCTGCCGCGCTCCTTGCGTGAATGATGGTGAATGACAAACCGGTGAGAGGATGGGATAGCGTACAACCTGCGATCCACGCCCAATTCGCCCGCCGATTTGGCATTCATCATATCCAAGTTGGACAAACCGCCGCCAATGGCATTATATTACACTACGACGCGGCGATTGGCATTGCGCATTGAGCGCGATCATATCCGAAAGCAGAGGCGGCTATGACCACAGAGACCCCGGTATCCGACGAGCGGCGGCTAGGCAGAATCGAAGGCGCTTTGGACGGCATCCAGGCGAACATAAGGGATAACGTCGCCACCAAAGCGGACATAGCGCAGCTGGAATCTCAGACGGCGCAATTGAATGGGCGGATAGACTATCAGTCAACGCAAATGGCGCAGATGAGCGGACAGATGGATGCTCAGGCAGCGCAGATTACCGAGACGGCAACCCATGTAGCGCAACTGGAAGTACAGATGGCGCAAATGAGCGGGCAGACGGAATCCCAGGCGACGCAGATAGCCAAGACGGCAACCCATGTAGCGCAACTGGAAGTACAGACAGCACAGATGAATGAACGGATGGATGCTCAGTCGACGCAGATGAATGAACGGATGGATGCTCAGTCGACGCAGATTACACAGATGCAAGAGCAGATGGCGCAGATGAACGAGCGGATGGATGCTCAGGCAACCCATACCGCGCAACTGGAAGTGCAGATGACCCAACTGAGCGGACAGGTGAATGCACACCTGGCTAAGTACATGGCTAAGATGGAAGTCCATATGGCGCAAACCGAAGCGCGGATGCTGCGCTGGCAAATCGGCATGTGGATTACCACCATACTTATGCTGCTCGGCGTGGCAGGGCTGATACTAAACGGATAGAATTGCAATCGGAGGTGATATGTGAAGGTAGGCGCTATATTCCCACAGACCGAAATCGGCATAGACACGGGCACAATCAAAGAATTCGCGCAGGCGACGGAGTCGCTGGGCTACGATTTTCTGCTTGCGTTCGACCATGTGCTGGGCGCGAATGAAGCCACCCACACCGACTTGACCGGCCCATACCGCCACTACGATATGTTCCACGAACCCTTTGTGCTGTTCGGCTATCTGGCGGCGGTAACCGAAAGCGTGGAGCTGGCGACCGGCATCATCATACTGCCGCAGCGTCAAACGGCGCTGGTAGCCAAGCAAGCCGCCGCCGTGGACGTGCTCAGCGGCGGACGCCTGCGACTAGGCATCGGCGTGGGTTGGAACCACGTGGAGTTCGAGGCGCTGGGCGAAAACTGGCGCAACCGCGGGCGCAGATCCGAAGAGCAGATCGAGGTTATGCGCCAACTTTGGACTAACGAACTGATTACATTCAACGGCAAGTGGCACACCATAACCGACGCCGGCATCCTGCCCCTGCCCATTCAGCGCCCCATACCCGTTTGGCTCGGCGGGCGCTCCGACCGCACCATACGCCGCATCGTGGACATCGGCGATGGCTGGATACTCACCGGACGACCCGACGACGGCGCAAAGGCGGTCATCGACTCGCTGCATGCCTACGCCGCGGAGGCCGGCCGCGATGCGGCGAGCATCGGCATAGAGGGCTGGGTGTCCGCAAGCATAGGCGGCGCGGACGATTGGGCGAAAGAGGCGGCGGGATGGAAGGCGCTGGGCGCAACGCATGTGTCCCTGAACACGATGCGCGCCGGCCTGGACTCGCCCGACGCGCACATCGACGCCATCCGCCGCTTCAAGGACGCCACCGCGGGCATCTGACGCGCGGCGCTAAACCAAGCCCCTACTTATGTACGGGGGGGGGACGATCGGATGCTGCGGGTTCATTAAAGCGCAGAAGCAAAGCGCGGCCGACTGCCAACGCGGTTGGCCGCTGCGCTTATCAGCGATTATTCCAAAATGCGCGTTGCGCTTCTCTGTGCCGTTTGTTCAGAAACGCAGTTTAGGCATATCCGAAATATCTGAACAAGCCTTCGCCTTCGCTATGATGCGAATGCCGCGCTAATCCGCAGGCGCTACGTCGGGAGTTCCCTTGACCACATCGTCGCCGGCGTCGGCGATAGGCGGCGCTTCGGTAACGGGCGCATCGCCGTCGACATTGGTTTCAGCCGTTCCATCGAACAGCGCCGCCAGCGCCTTATCCTCCACATTCTCATTCTTGAGGAGATACTGCGCTATTCGGTCGAGCTTGTCGCGGCGCATCGTCAGTTCGCGGGTTGCGGTTTCGTGCGCCGTCTCTATAATTCGGCGCACCTCTTCATCGATCTCTTCAGCGAAATGGTCGCTGTAATCCTGCTGTTCGGATATTTCCCTGCCTAGGAACACGAGCTCTTCGCGCTTGCCGAATGTGCGCGGCCCGAGTTTGCCGCTCATCCCGAGCTGCATAACCATAGCGCGCGCGATGTTGGTAGCCTGCTCTAAATCGTTGCTTGCGCCGGTGGTGTAGTCTTCGAACACGATCTCTTCGGCGGCGCGTCCGCCCATAGCCACCGCTATGCGCGCCTCAAGCTGGCGCTTGGTCATCAGGGTGCGCTCTTCTTCGGGCGCAAAGCGCGTGTAGCCGCCCATCTGCCCGCGCGCCACAATTGAGATTTTGGTAACGGCGTCGGCGTCCGGCAGTATGTATCCCACTAGCGCATGCCCCGCTTCGTGATACGCCGTTATCTCTTTCTCGCGCGCGTTCACAACCTTGCTCTTGCGCGCAGGCCCCGCTATCACGCGGTCTATCGACTCCGCGAACTCTTCCTCGGTTATCGTAGTCTTTTCACGCCGCGCCGCCAGTATCGCCGACTCGTTCACTAGGTTCGCCAAGTCGGCGCCGCTGAAGCCCATCGTTTGGCGCGCTATTCCCTCCAAGTTTATGTCCTCAGCAAGCGGCTTGCCCTTGGAATGAACGCGCAGTATCTGCTCGCGCCCGCGCACATCGGGGTTGTCCAACACCACGCGGCGGTCAAACCTGCCCGGCCGCAGCAGCGCGGGATCCAGGATGTCCGGGCGGTTCGTGGCCGCCACCACTATGATGTTGGTGTTGACATCGAACCCGTCCATCGCCACCAATATCTGGTTTAGCGTCTGTTCGCGCTCATCGTGGCCGCCACCCAAGCCCGCGCCCCTGTGCCGCCCAACGGCGTCGATTTCGTCCACGAACACGATGCAGGGGGAGTTGCGCTTTGCCTGCTCAAACAAGTCCCGCACGCGGCTTGCGCCCACTCCCACGAACATCTCTACGAACTCGGAGCCGCTTATGGACAGAAACGGCACGCCCGCCTCGCCTGCAACCGCGCGCGCAAGCAGCGTCTTGCCGGTGCCCGGCGGCCCTATCAGCAGCACGCCCTTGGGTATCTTTGCGCCCAAACTCACGAAGCGCTCAGGCACCTTGAGGAACTGCACAACTTCCTCGAGTTCCTCTTTCGCCTCTTCAACGCCCGCTACATCTGAGAAGCTCACCGCCGGGCTGTTGCCTACGAACATTCGCGCGCGGCTTTTGCCGAAGCTGAAGGTCTGACTGCCGCTGCCCTGCGCTTGGCGCATCATGAACAGCAGGACGGCGCCGAAGAATATCAGCGGCAGGAAGTTGAGCAGCACGCCGAACAGACTACTGAGCCCGCCGGCGCCTTTCACCTCTACGGATACGCCCGATACGGCGGGGTCGACTCCAGATTCACGCAAGGTGTCAACCATGCTTGCGCTCGATTCCTTGCGGGACGCGAACGTCTCGCCCGATTTGGTGAACACCGTGAGGCGGTCGTTGCTGACTTCGATCTTCTCGATTTCGCCGCGGACAGAGCGGGAAATCACTTCGTTGATGGGGATTTCCTCGGAGCCGCCGAGCGAATCTGAGAACAGGGTGAGGAATATGGCGAGCACGGCGACGGTTATGAGCAGGTATATGAAGCCGTTTCGCAGCAGTCGAGGACTCATCGTGTATAATTCACTCCCGCGCGCCTGCTCCAGCGCAAGCGGCGCAAATCGGCAATCGGACAGAATAGACAACGGCGGGCGCTCAAGCTTGGAAAGCGCGCAAACCGCGTTTCTATTTTCTGCTTAGAGTATTAGAGTATAAGTATATCAGACTAAAACGCTTTGTATGCGATCGGGGTTAGGATATTTCGGATAGCCGCCCAATCATTGACATTGCATCCGCCTACGCATACATTATTCTATCTGCGAAAAACGCTTGTTGCGCGTCGCAGGCAAAGCGCGGCGCAGTACGCCATTCGCGCTATCGCCCATTATCATCACACACTCAACGCAAAGGCGTGGCTATGACGGATCTCAAACACACGGCGCTCTACGATACGCACATATCGCTAGGCGGGCGCATCGTGCCATTCGGCGGGTGGGCGATGCCCATTCAGTACACTAGCATTCTGCAAGAGGCGCGCGCCGTGCGAAACAGCGCCGGGCTTTTCGACGTGTCCCATATGGGGCGCTTGGACATAAGCGGCAGTGGCGCGGCGGCGCTGCTCAACCGCGCGCTCAGCGTCAACGCCGCGGCGCTGCGCATCGGGCGGGCGCGCTACAATGTGATATGCAACGCATCGGGCGGCATCATCGACGACTGCATCGTGTATCGGCGCGGCGATGAGCGCTTTCTGCTCATACCCAACGCCGCCAACACCGCCGCCGTGCTGGATTGGCTTGCGCGCTTGAATACGCATCCCGACGACGTCGGCATCCGAAACATCACCGCCGACACCGCTATGATCGCGCACCAGGGACCGCAGGCGGCGTCGATGCTGAGCGGCGTTGCGTCGCGCGATCTTGCGTCCGTCCGCCCATTCGCCGCGGTAGAGGCGCAGATCGACGGCGTGGATGCGCTGCTTGCGCGCACCGGCTACACCGGCGAAGACGGCTTCGAGATAATCCTTTCGGCGGCGGAAGCGCCGCGCATATGGCGCTTGCTTATGGACAAGGGCGCCGCTGCCTGCGGCCTGGGCGCGCGCGATGTGCTGCGCTTGGAGGCGGGCTTGTTGCTGCACGGCAACGATATGGACGACCAGACCAACCCGTATGAGGCGGGGCTTGACCGATTCGTGGATCCGGACAGAGAGGGCTACGCCGCGCGCGACGCCTTGCTTAAGGCGCGCGACGAGGGCGTCGACAGAAGGCTGGTCGGCTTCACTATGGCGGGGCGCGGCATCCCGCGGCACGGCTACGCCATTAGCGACGGCGAGCGCAATATCGGCATCGTAACCAGCGGCGGGCCATCGCCTACGCTTGACAACGCCATAGGTTTGGGGTATGTTCCCGCTTGCCATTCGGCGATAGGCTCAACGCTCAAAATTGACATTCGCGGGCGGCTTGTAGAAGCGCAAGTCGCGCGCCTGCCCTTTTACTCACGGAGAAAGGCTTAATGATCCCTGCCGAACTGAAATACTCTGACGAACACGAATGGGTCAGCGTGGACGCCGACGGCGTGGCGCTGGTGGGCATCACGGAGTTCGCCGCCGAAAGTCTGGGCGATGTGGTGTTCGTGGAACTGCCCGAAGTGGGCGCAAGCGTGGCGCAATTCGGCAAGATGGGCGAAATCGAGTCCGTCAAAGCGGTGTCCGATCTGTATTCGCCGGTGTCAGGAACGGTTGCGGAGCGCAACGAAAGCCTGATCGACAGCCCTGAGCTCGTCAACGAAAGCCCATATCAAGACGGCTGGATGGTGCGCGTTAAGCTTGCGGACGCGGCCGAACTTCACAACCTTATGTTCGCCGACGACTACTCGGCTATGCTAGAATCGCAGAGCTGAGCATGCGCCCCCGCCAATCCATAAACCTGCATCTATCCATACCGCACGCCTATCGCGCCAACCCAACATTCGCCAAATGACCGACGACCGCTTCATCTCGCCATACACGCCCAACACCGACGCAGACCGCCGCCGAATGCTCGACGCTATCGGCGTGGATTCGGCAGACGAACTCTTTCGGGACATCCCGGCGGCGCATCGCAACCCCGCGCTGGATCTGCCGCCGCCGGCGTCCGAGTTCGAGCTCAAGCGCTATTTCGGCAAACTAGCGGCTATGAACAAAACGCCCGGCGAGTACGCCTGCTTTCTGGGCGCAGGTTCGTATAGGCATCACATCCCCGCAATCGTGCGCCAGCTCACAAGCCGCAGCGAGTTTATGACGGCTTATACGCCCTATCAACCCGAAATATCGCAGGGGACGCTGCAAACCGAGTTCGAGTTCCAAACCCTGTGCGCTCAACTAACGGGGATGGACGTCGCCAACGCCGGCATGTACGACGGCTCCACTTCGCTCGCGGAAGCCGCTCTTATGGCGGCGCGCGTTACTAGGCGCAATCGCATCGCCGTGCTAGACTCCGTATCGCCCGCATACATCGGCGTGCTGAAAACCTACGCCGAAGCGCCGGGCATCGCTATCGACGTCGTGTCCGCCGACGACATTGCGCTGTCGGACGATACCGCTTGTCTGATAGCGCAGCAGCCCAACTTTCTTGGATGCGTGCAAGATATGCGGCGCTTGGCGGATAAGGCGCATGCGGCGGGCGCGCTGTTCGTGGCGTACGCCGATGCGATGGCGATGGCGCTCTTCAAGCCGCCGGGCGAGTACGGCGCGGACATCGTGGCGTCCGAAGGGCAGGCGCTGGGCGTCCCGCCAACATTCGGCGGCCCGTATGTGGGCATATTCGCATGCAAGCAAGACTACATCCGCCAAATGCCCGGCCGCATCGTGGGCAAGACGCTGGACACGCAGGGGCGCACGGCGTATGTGCTGACGCTGCAAACGCGCGAGCAGCATATACGCCGCGAGCGCGCAACCTCCAACATATGCACATCGGTGGCGCTGATTGCGCTTATGACCACCGTCTATATGGCGGCAAACGGCAAGCGCGGGATGCGCCATATCGCCAACCTCACATATCAGAAAGCGCACTACTTGGCGTCGCTGATACAAGACATCCCCGGCTACTCACTAGCGCAAGACGGCGTTTTCTTTCAGGAATTCGCGGTGAGTTGCCCGCTGCCGCCGTCCGAGATTAACAAGCGCCTGCTTGATTACAAGATTATCGGCGGCTTGGACATAAGCGACCGCATTCCCAACGGCATGCTGGTCTGCGCCACCGAAGTCAACACCCGCGAAGAGATCGAGGCGCTCGCCGCCGCGCTCGCGGAGATAGGCGGATCGCAATGAACGCTCTTCAGCAACGGCTCGCCACAGACCGCCGCCGTCTGCTTATGGACCGCAGCGTCCCCGGCAGAATGGGCGTCAGCCTGCCCGAAAGCGATGTGCCGCCGCAGCCCATGCCCCCATCCGATACGCTGCGGGACGATCTTGACTTCCCCGAAGTCAGCGAAAACGAAATCGTCCGCTACTTCTCTACGCTCAGTCAGCTCAACTTCTCTATTGACCACAACTTCTATCCCTTGGGCAGCTGTACGATGAAGTACAACCCCAAGGTCAACGATGAGATTGCGGCGCTGCCCGGCTTCGCCGATATTCACCCGTTGCAGCCGGATGCCACCGCGCAGGGGGCGCTGCGCCTTATGTGGGAGTTGCAGCAGCGGCTCATAGAGATAACCGGAATGGCGGGCTGCAGTCTTGCGCCTATGGCGGGCGCTGACGGCGAATTCGCGGGCATGCTTGTGGCGCGCGCCTATCACCGCGCGCGAGGCGACGACCGCCGCGTCAAAGTTCTCATACCGGACAGCGCGCACGGCACCAATCCCGCAACCGCAAGCATGTGCGGCTTCGACGTCATCACGCTGCCGTCGGACACCAACGGGGACACCGATTTGGATGCGCTGCGCTACTCAGTGGGCGACGACCTGGCCGGCCTGATGATTACGCTGCCCAGCACGCTGGGGCTGTTCGATTCCCACATACTTGAGGTTATACGGATTGTGCATGACGCCGGCGGCATCGTATATGGCGACGGCGCAAACCTGAATGCGCTTTTGGGACGCGTCAAGCTCGGCGAAATCGGCTTCGATGTGATGCACTCCAACTTGCACAAGACATTCACGCAGCCGCACGGCGGCGGCGGGCCGGGCGCAGGCCCGATTATGGTCAGCGAGCGGCTGCTGCCGTATCTGCCCACGCCGGTGGCGCAGCGCAGCGTCGACGCAGACGGCGGCGAATTCTATTCGCTCGAAGCGCCGCCGAACAGCATCGGCAGGATGGGCGCGTTTCACGGCAACTTCGGCGCATTGGCGCGCGCCTACGCCTACATCACCACGCTCGGCAATGAAGGCATCGCCGACATCAGCCGCGACGCCGTCATCAACGCCAACTACATTATGAGCCAACTCAAAGAATGCTACGACCTGCCGTATGACCGAACCTGCATGCACGAAGTAGTGTTCAGCGCGCGCAATCTCAGGCGCGATTGCGGCGTCAGCGCCTTGGATGTAGCCAAGCGGTTGATAGACTACGGCATACACCCGCCCACGATGTACTTTCCGCTCATCGTGGAAGAGGCGCTGATGATCGAGCCGACCGAAACCGAAAGCAAAGAGACGCTCGACTACTTCATAGAAGTAATGCGCGCCATAGCGCAAGAGGCGCAAGCCGACCCCGATGCGCTGCACGCCGCGCCGCACGATGCGCCCAACACGCGGCTTGACGAAGCGCGCGCCGCACGCCGTCCCGACCTGCGCTGGCGCCGCTCATAGCGATAGCCGCAATCGGCGGTTGTGAGCGATGCAGCGCTCCCGTCGCAGCGATTATGCCGCAATCCTTATGGTATAATCTCCCCTAGACGCTTGGAGATATGAGGCAGGCGGCGGCAGGGAATACGGGGCCGATAATCTCCCCAAAACACTTGGAGATACGCTATGACCACCGCAAGCCGCAACCGCGCCGCCGCTACCAAGCATTGGTACGATTTCGTGCCGGATCCGCCGCCCGTTGAGGATGGCATGCTGCAAAATCCCATCATAGAGGACATTGCGTCCATACTGAGGCTGCACTTCAAGCCGCGCGCAGATTCGGTCTTGGTGTCCGGCCCTACCTTCATCCTCTACGATATAAACGATCCCAACGCGCGCATAGCGCCCGACTGCTATGTGGTTTTTGATGTGGACGCTCACGCCATTGTGGGACACAACAGTTATCGCGTATGGCAGTGGGGCAAGTCGCCCGATTTCGCGCTAGAGATAGCGTCCGAAAGCACAGCGCTAAACGACCTCACCACAAAGCGCGACATCTACGCCCGGATAGGCGCGCTGGAGTACTGGCGCTTTGACCCAAGCGGCGGCGAGTTGTACGGCGAGCCGCTTGCGGGCGAGCGCCTAGTGGACGGCCGATATGAGCCGTATCCAATTCACACGGACGCCGACGGGGACATCTGGGCGCACAGCGAAGCGCTGAACTTGGACTTCTACATGCGCGGGAACAGGTTTTGGGTGAGGGACTCGGCAACGGGCGAATGGCTGAACTTCCTGGAAGCCGAACTAGCGGCGCACGAAATTACTAAGTTGGCGCATGATATGGAACGCCAAGCGCACGAAGCCACTAGGTTGGCGTATGAAGCCGAAGTCGAGGCGCGCCGACGGGAACGTCAAGCGCGGCTATCGGCGGAGGCGCAGGTACGCGAACTGCGCGCCGAACTAGACAGCCGGCGCCAATCGGAATAGCGGCGCGCTCACGCCGCAGTCAGGTATTCTCGCTCTTCAGTGGCATGTAGCGTATAACATACAAAGCATCCACTAATACAAAGCTTCCTAGAAAGCCCCACATTAGCGGACGCTTCGCGGATTATGCAATCTGCGTCGCGCGCAACTATGCGAATGCCGGGCCGCGCTCAGTCGCACACATCCCGGTTTGCCTTCAGCCACTCCAAAACGGCTTCCGCCGCCCACTGGTGCCCGACGGCGTTCCAGTGGATGTCGTCGCGCCATCTGCCATTCGACGGGTTGTAGCCCCGGCTGACCATATAGTCATAATGGCTGATTACCGGAATGCCGCGCGGCTCGGCAATGGCGATTAGGCGGTCGAACTGCGGATCGCCGCGCGTTCCCATATCCGAAGTCGCCGCCATGATAGCCAGCGCTGCGCCATCGCGCTCGACGCGCCGCTTGAACCGCTCTATGCCGAAAGCGGTATATGCCAGCGCTTCTTCATAGACGGGCGGCAGATGTTCATCCTTGAATGGACTGCCTACTATAAATAGGGCATGCGGCGTGTCGGGCCGCCATCCGTCCATCAGCGACGCGCAACAAGGATGCGCGGCTATCATATCCGCCCAAGCCTCATACTGATGATAAAAATCATACATCCATAACCACATTGACGTCCATTTCGCAAAGCGCGAAACCTCAGCCAGCAGATCCCGCGCCCTGGCATGCCAAGCCTTTGGCGGGCTCGGCAGCATGAATCGCTCGTATTCCGCATCCGGCGGGCGCAATTTCAGCGCCCCGTATTCGTCTCTTTGAGCGGACATATACGGCAGTCGGTCGGGATCCCAGCCGTCATTTAGCGCTTGCAGCGCAGTTAAGTTGTTGCCGAAATCATTTCGGTAGAAGACCAGAACCACTAACTTCGGGTTCAGACGCCGCGCGTATTCGTCGTAAAACGGAATCTGATTGATTTGTCCCGTGTCGCTTATTCCGTAAGCCTGCGTGGTAATATCCAAATGCGGCAGTTCGCGCGCCGCCGTCTCTTCCAAACGCACATGAAACTTATCGGAGATGGGAACCTCCAATGCCTCCACATAGGAATCGCCGATGAAGGCTATGTGACAGCCTTGCGAAGCGCGTTCAGGGCTGACCGGCTCTCGGTCGAGAAATCCCAGGCTGTTGGCGCGCTGAATGACCCAGAATTCGCCCTTCGATAGCCCATAGCGCACCTCTGCATTGGGTTCAAGGATAAGCCCAACCCCATCGACGAACTGACGAGGGATGTTGGTATTTAGAAACGGCTTTGTCAGCCGAAAGTACGCCTCCCCCACAAGCGCTATCAGCAGCAGTCCCGATATGACGAACAGCGCGTTCCATGCCGCCATTCGCAGCGTTGTCCGAGTTGCAGCGCGCAGCGCGCGAACATACTTTCGGGGGGGGGGGTAGAACTAATTAGCGCATCAGTCTGAACAGAGCGGAACTTCATAGCTTTCGCTTTTGAACAACATAAGGCGTCTTTGGATGTGCATACGATAAGACATTATTCGCAGATAATCATACGATACGCTCTTGCGCGCGGGCAATCATATGAAAGCGGCGGGCATTCTAGCCTTGCGCCGCCCATCCTACCCTCACTTTACGCCTCTTGCGCCTCTGCGTTAAAACTCACCCCAACCCCAGCGCCTTTTGACCGATACCTACCCGCGTGCTAAAATAACCCCGCAGGCACATCACTATCTCAACAGGGAGTTTCCTATGTCGGGTCACTCTAAATGGTCAACCATCAAGCACGCCAAGGCAATCACCGACGCGCGGCGCGGCAAACTCTTCACCAAACTCACGCGCGAAATCATCATCGCGGCAAGGCAGGGCGGCGGCGATCCAACTATGAACATCCGCCTTCGTATGGCGATACAGAAGGCGAAAGACGCCAATATGCCCAACGACAACATCGACCGCGCCGTAAAACGCGGCTCCGGCGACTCCGCCGACCAAGACCAAATGGTGGAGTTCACCTACGAAGGCTACGGCCCCGGCGGCATCGCCATCATGCTGCAAACCCTCACCGACAACCGCAACCGCACCGTCTCCGGCATCCGATCCACCCTAACCAAAGCGGGCGGCAATCTGGCGCAGTCCGGCGCAGTGGCGTGGCAGTTCGAGCAAAAAGGCGTGGTGGTGGTCAACGCCGAACCCGACGACGCCGACGAACTAGCCCTGGTGGCAATCGACGCCGGCGCCGAAGACTTCGAGACATTCGACGACACGCTGCACATCTACTCCGCCCCCGACAAGCTTGAGGACATCCGCCAAACCCTCACCGACACAGCGGCGGCGATTGTATCATCTGAGCTATCTATGATACCCAGCAACACCGTCGCGCTTGACGCCAAAGCCGCCTCCCAAACGCTGCGCCTTCTCGACCAACTGGAGGAGCTTGACGACGTGCAAAAAGTCTATTCCAACGCCGACTTTCCGGACGAAGTTCTGGAAGAGTACCGCGACCGATAGCCGCCCCCTTGCGCATCATCGGAGTCGACCCCGGCACCTACAATATGGGCGTTGGCGTGATAGACGGCGACGCCGACGACTGCGCCCTCGTGCGCCTCGATGTGCTGAAAGCGGCGCGCGGCAGCCCCCCCGCAGAGCGCCTGCACCGCCTCTACGCCGCGCTGCTGGACTGCATCGCCGAATGCCAGCCCCAAGCGATGGCGATTGAAGAGCCATTCGTGGCGCGCAATGTGCGCTCCGCTATGGCGGTCGGACAAGCGCAGGCGATTGCGATGCTCGCGGCGGCGGCTTGCGGCGTCCCCGTTCACGCATACGCCCCCAGCCAAGTCAAGCAGTCCGTCGCCGGCCACGGCGGAAGCTCCAAGCAGCAGGTGCGCGATATGGTGGGCGCGTTGCTTGGGCTGGACGCGCAGAATTTGCCGCTCGACGCATCCGACGCGCTGGCGGTAGCCATCTGCCACATCAACGCCGGCCGCGCCCAAGACATCGCATTTTTGGAGTAATAACTAGCGTGGTATCCTCGCTGATTTCATCCGTGCGCGGCAGACTGGAAGCCGCCGGCGCAGACTGGGCCGACATAGCCGTCGGCGGCATCACCCTGCGCGTCAGCGTGCCGTCATCGTCCGTAGAATCGCTTGGCGACCCCGGCGACAATGTGCGCCTGTTCACCTCAATGCAAGTGCGCGAAGACAGCATGAGCCTCTACGGATTCGAAACCGTCGACGCCCGCGAAACCTTCGAAGTTCTTATCGGCATCAGCGGCATCGGCCCCCGCGTCGCGCTGAGCATCCTGTCTATGTTCACGCCCGAAACGCTCGCCGCCGCCGTGGATGCCGGCGACCTCAAGGCATTCACCCCCGTTCCCGGCGTCGGCCGCAGAACCGCAAGCCGCATCGTGCTTGAGCTGAAAGGCAAGCTCGAATTCGAGCCATCGGATGCCGCCGCCGCGCCCGACGCAGACGCAATCGACGCCCTCACCGCGCTCGGCTATTCGGCCGCCGAAGCGCGCGAAGCGCTCGCCGCAATATCGCGCGCCGACGCCAATTCCACCGAAGACCGCGTGCGCCTCGCGCTCGCCCAACTCGCAGGCGCATAACCGCTATGAGCGCTTTGGACGCATCCCCATACGACGACTGGGCGGACATCTACGACGCCGTGTTCTCTTACGTCGTGGAAGACATACCCTTCTATGTAGCCGAAGCCGCCGGCGCAAACGCCGTCCTGGAACTCGGCTGCGGCACAGGCCGCGTATCCGTCCCCATCGCCCAAAGCGGCGTGGACGTCGTAGGCATCGACTCATCCCGCGCAATGCTCGACCGCGCTCGCCGCAAGGCGGACGCCGCAGCCGCAACCGCCGCAGCCGACCGCTTCACCCCCATTCACGCCGATATGCGCGATTTCACCCTAGACCGCACCTTCGACCTAATCATCATCCCCTTTCGCGGTTTCCTATCCCTGCTATCCGTAGAAGACCAAATCCGCGCGCTCAACACGATAAAGCGCCATCTGCGCCCCGGCGGCAGGCTCATACTCGACATATTCGTCCCCGACATCAATATGCTCGCCCAAGAAGGCGACATCCCCTACCACTTCCGCGATGTAACCGACCCCGCGAGCGGCAACCGCATCGTCGTTTGGAATCAGGCAAGCTACGATCCCTACAACCAAATTATGAGCATACGCACCACGCTGGAGGAACTCGACGACTTTGGCGAAGTGCGCCGCAAACTCTACCGCGATTTCGCGCTGCGCTACATCTTTCGCTGGGAAATGCGCCACCTATTGAGCGCCTGCGGCTACCGCATCCTAGACCTGTACGGCGATTTCGACCGCTCCGAATTCGCCCCCCACAGCGTCGAGATGATATGGATAGCCGCCCCAACCGAATAACCGCGCCCGCCGCATATGCCGTTGATTGCGCTTGCGTATCGCCCATATCGGCCGCACGCCGCCCAATTCGCTATCTCGACGCAACGCATCTGCGTTATACATATGCTACGCGCAATACCGATGCCGCAAACCGCGCGCATCACAATCGCCCCGCGCGCATCTGATATACTAACTGCAAGTCTAGCAGGATGAGTGAGGCACATATGAAGCGCTCTATTGCCAACATCAACCTAACCGTCAAACATACCGCAAGCGCCGCCCTGATTGCGCTTGCCGCCATAGCCCTAGCGCTCACAACCGCGTGCGCCAACGCCCCCGCCGCATCCACCGCCGCCGAAGCCATCGACATGGGCGATACGCAAGCGCAATCATCCCCCGCCGACGCGGCCGCGCAGCCGGCGCAAGCATCCCCCGCCGACGCATCACAGCCGGCGCAATCGGCGCAAGAACAAGCCCTGCCCACATCCTGGCAGCCCCCCGCCGAGGCGCAAATCGGCGCAACCGCCGCGCCCCAATCCCGCCAAGCCGCGCAATCCCACCACGCCGCCGACGTCGACGCAGGTGCCCCCGCATCCGAAACCGCCACTGAGATCGACGCAGACACAATCGTCGCCGCCTTCGAGCAAGTCATAAGCGGCGTGCATACCGATGTCATCCCCTCCGTGGTCAACATCATCGTCATAGACCGCATGGAAGCGGGCAGCATGCCGCCTTGGCTCAACCGCCCCTTCCCATTCGCCCCGCAGCCCAATCCCGACGACCGCAGCGATGAGAACCAAGACGACGAAGCGCAGCCCCAAGAGGACTACTTCTTTCGCAATGGACAGGGTTCGGGTTTCGTCTGGGACACTCACGGGCATATCGTAACCAACCACCATGTAGTCGAAGACGCCCACCGCATCCTGGTCATATTCGCCGACGGAACCGAAGCCTACGCCGAAGTTGTCGGCGCCGATCCCGCCGCCGACATTGCCGTCCTCAAGATAGACTACGACGAAGCAGCGCTAACCCCCGTAACCCTCGGCGACAGCAACGCCGTCCAAGTCGGTCAGCTCGCCATCGCCATCGGCAACCCGTTCGGCCAGGAATTCACCACCACCATCGGCATCGTCAGCGCTGTGGGCAGAACCATTCGCAGCGGCAGTACGCCTTTCTCCGTCCCCAAAATCATACAGACCGACGCTCCCATCAACCCTGGCAACTCCGGCGGCCCCCTGCTTGACCGCCGCGGCAATGTCATTGGCATCAACGCGCAGATAGTCACCGGCACCGGTTCCAACGCCGGCGTAGGCTTCGCCATTCCCATCAACACCGCCAAGCAAATCGTGCCGGCGCTCATAGACGACGGCGATTTCAAATACTCTTGGCTGGGCATCCGCGGCGCCAACCTGCGCCCCGAAGCCGCCGAGCTCATGGGCGCCGACGCCGCGACGCAAGGCGCGCTGATTATCGATCTAGCCCCCGACGGACCCGCCGAACAAGCCGGCCTGCTAGGCAGCGCCGAGATTGAGCGCACCGACGACGGCAACATCCAATACGGCGGCGATGTCATCGTAGGCGTGGACGAAACGCCCATCACCGGCATGGACGACCTCATCATCTACCTGCTTGAAAACACAATGCCCGGCGATACCGTTACAATGTCCGTAATCCGAAACGGCGGCGACACCGCATCCATCCGAGTTACCCTCGCCGAACGCCCCGAAACCCTAAACTAGCCCGCGCATCCAACCGCGCGCGCAACCATCCCAAAGCGCCAACACACTAAGCACACGGAGCGAAACGCTATGAACCGCGCAACCATACTCGGCGCCCTAGCCGCGCTTGCAACCCTAGCCGCCGCCCTAATCGCCTGCAGCGCCGCCCCCGCATCGCAAGCCCCCGCCGAAATAGCGCCGTCAGTCCCTCAGCAATCGGCGGCGCAGACTACCGCTATGCAAACCCCTGCGCCGGCCGCTGCCCCTCAGCAAGCATTGGATACGACGACTGCTAAGCAAGTCTCGGCGCCGCCAACAGATACGACGACCGCCAAGCAGTCCCAGCCGGCCGCAGCCCCCGCGCAAGCGCCACAAGCTGCGGACACCACCACCGCTAAGCAAACTCAGCCACCGGCAGCGCCCACACAACCCCCTTTGCGTCTTAGCGACTCTGCGTTAAAAACCGCCACACCCGCGGACACCGCCGCAGAACACGCCGCCCCCATTGTGCGCGAAGTAGGCTACCGCGTTGGCATGAGCGCCCCCGAATTCGGCATGACCCTCGCCGACGGATCCGAACTCACAAGCGCCATGCTTGTCGACGAAGGCAAGCCCGTTCTGCTCTACTTTCACTCTACCACTTGAGGAAGCTGCCACGCTGAGTTGCAGCGCATGAAATCGGAAATCGGCAGCGATTACGACGACACGGTTGCGTTCTACCTAGTCAGCAGCGAACCCGTAGATCGACTAACCCTAGACAAAGAGCGCAACGGCTACCCCTGGACCGTCGCCCACATAGACAGAGCCGTTTGGCAAGACCTGAATGTCTTCACGCAAGGTTCCAAAATAGCCTTCAGCGGCGACGGCGTCATACTGCATCGCTACGGCTATGGCAGAGGCGATTTCCCTAGCTGGAACGCCCTCTTCGACGACATCAGCGCAAACTAACGCACCCTTTGCGCCCCTGCGCCTTTGTGTTAAAAATTCCATCCGCAACCGCCCGGCAAACAAACACGCTTGCTTGGCGGTTGCCCTTTGCGCCCTGCGCGTTGCCCCTACTCGCCCGCGCCCTCATACAGCAGCGTATTCGGCTTGAACGCCGCCCACGCAAACCAAAAGTGATTGCCATGAACCAACGGCGTCAAACTTTCGCCCGCCAACTCCCCCTCAAGCGCGCCGCCCAGGATGCTCCAAACGCTGCCAGTTTCGGCATCCACAATCCGATTGCCCTCGACCCCGAATGTCAGCTTCCGTCCGTTCAGGTTGGCGTCGAACACCGCCGCCGATCCCACATCCCGCGAGCCCGCGATCGATGCGGCGTCCAGCGCGGACGCAGCCCCGAACTTAAACAGCGCCACAATATCCCTGCCGCCCACCGTGTAGTTGATGACCTTCTCTTCCTGCAGAATGCCCAGCGGGAATGCGGCGTCAACGCCGTTCACGCTCACCGCGATAACCCGCTCCACCGGCGTCAGACGGTCGTCCAGAGCGCCGCCGAACAGAAACGGATTGCCCTTAGTAGTATCGTAGCCAACATACGGATTGCGCCCGTATTGGCGCGCAAAACCCGTGTCCCGCGATAACGCCCTGCCATCAGGATAGGCGGCGCGAAAGTCCGCGAAAGACACCAGCAGCGACGGCAGATGCTCCAGCTGCCCGCCCGCATACCTGCCCACAATGCCCTCGCCCGTGAACTGCTGCCACCAACTATGCGTCTGGCGGTCGTACATAATCAGGTCCGAGTTTCGCAGATTGCCCGATACGCCGAAGTCCAAAACAGCGCCGTCAAACCGCCGATCGAACGCTATTGCGGAATTGCATAGCGGGCAGAATGTAACCGCCACAGGAACGCCGCCCACATCGTCGTTCACGATTTCGTGCCATGTCAGTATCTGCAGCGGATACGCCCGCGCATCCCCAGCGATATCCAGCGCCACCACCGGCTCCACATCCTCCAGCCATCCCGCCGCCGCGTCCACCGATACGAACTTGGGCGCGTCTATCGCCGGTATATTATCGCGCGGTATCACCGTGCGTATCTCGCTAAACTCAACCGTATGCAGGCTAAAATCCGTGTCCCACCCGCTAGTCCTAAGCCGCGCCGCCTCCAGCGCCGCTTCATAATCGGGGTCAGGCGCAACTCCCCCGCTCGCATCCAAAGGCGTAGGCTCGACCGTCGGCGCAGATGTTGCGATTGCCGTTGCAGGAATAGCCGTAGGCGCAGATGTTGACGATGGCGCAAGCGTAGGCGCAGCTTCAGGCGTTGACAGCGCAACCGCCGTCGGCACGGCAGTAGGCACTGCCGCAGCCACCGTTACGGATGTTGGCGCAGACGTCGACGTCGCAACGGCCGCAGGCGCAGCGCTAGGCGTAGCCGCAGGCGCAACGACTACAGGCGCCGCGCTAGGCACGGCAGTAGGCGTATCCACAGGCGCACCCGATACGCCCGTCTGCGTCGGCAAAACAACTTGCGCCGCCGGCCGCATTTCACTCGACGCCGGCGCAGCGCCACCACCGCAAGCAACGCCCGCCAGCGCCAGCAAAACAACCGCCGCCGCCCCAACATATCGCATCCCCAAAACCCTATCCCCCCTTTGCGCCCCTGCGCCTTTGCGTTAAAATTCTTGAGCCAAACCGCTTGCGCCAAACCCGCCTAGTGAGAGCGCAGCCACTTGCGCCCGTCTTGCGCCAGCAGCGCGTCCGCCGCCGCCGGCCCCCAGCTTCCGGGCGCATATCCGTATAGCGGCGGCGTGTTCGGATGCCCCCACGCCTCGATCAGCGGATCCACTATCTTCCACGCTTCCTCAATATGGTCGTTGCGAATGAACAGGCTTGTATCGCCGCTCAGCGCATCCTGCAGCAGCCGCTCATAGTCTTCGGGAATGGAATGGTCTTTGAACGCCGACTTGTAGTGAAACTCCAAATCCGTGGACTCCATTGAGGATATGTCCGTATCCGGGCTTTTCACCTGAAAGCCCAAGTGGATGCTTTCGTTGGGCTGCAGGCTCAGCCCCAGCACATTGGGCGGGATTTCGCCCGCCGCGTCCGCCATAAACATAGAGTGCGGTGGCTCTTGGAACACGATGACCACTTCGGACACCTTCTCCGCCATAGCCTTGCCCGTCCGCAGATAGAACGGCACGCCGCGCCACCGCCAGTTGTCCACATACAGCTTGAGCGCCGCGTATGTGGGCGTGATGGAATCCGCGGGGACGCCCTGCTCCGACAGATACCCGTCATACCGCCCGCGCACCGCATCGCGCGCCATCTCAGCGCCGCCCGGCCGCCGTATGGCGTGCAGCACCTCCACCTTCTTGTTGCGCAGCGATTCGGAATCCGCGATGTTCGGCGGCTCCATCGCCACCAGCGAAAGCAACTGCAGCAAGTGGTTTTGAACCATATCGCGCACCACGCCCGACTCATCGTAGTACGCCCCGCGCTCGCCCACGGGGATGGACTCGGCAACCGTAATCTGTATGTTGTCGATATAGTTGCGGTTCCATATCGGCTCGAAGATGGCGTTGGCGAACCGAAACACCAGCAAGTTCTGAACCATATGCTTGCCCAAATAATGGTCTATGCGATAGACCTGATTTTCTCGAAACACATCGGCCACGAGATTGTCCAGCGACACCGCGGACGCCAAGTCATGGCCGAATGGCTTCTCGATCACCACCCGCCGCCAGCCGCGCGTCTCATCGGCCAGCCCGTGCGCCCGGATGTTTCGCAGCGACGGCGCGAACAGCCACGGCGCGACCGACAGGTAGAACAGCCAATTCGCGGGAGCGTCGGCGCCCCCGTCTATCTCATGCAGCGCGCTCTTCAGCCGCTCCACATCAGCCGCCTGCGTCATATCGCCGCTCACATAGCGCATCCGCTGCGCGAAAGCCCGCCAATCATCCCGCCGCGTGGCAAGCGCCCCGAACTCGCGCACCTTATCCCACATAAACTCGCGATACGAATCGTCCGTGTAGTCCGAGCGCGCAAACGAAAGTATTCGCAGATCGTCCGGAATGCGTCCCCGGCACGCAAGCTCAAACAGCGCCGGCACAAGCTTCCGCTGCGCCAAATCGCCCGTCCCGCCCACGATTGCCAGCGTTGTTGTGGCGGCATCGCTCATCACTCCGCCCTCCTGACGCTATGCCCGCCGAACTGATTTCGCATCGCCGCAAGCAGCTTCGCCCCGAACGGCTCGCTTTGCCGCGACCGGAACCGCGCCTGCAGCGACGCCGCTATCACGGGAATAGGCACCGCCAACTCTATGGACTCTTCCACCGTCCACCTGCCCTCGCCCGAATCCTCCACATACGCCGCTATCCCCGCAAGATCGCCGCTTTCCTCCAGCGCCGCCGCCGTCAGATCCAGCAGCCAAGAGCGCACCACGCTGCCGTAGCGCCATATCTCGGCTATCTGCGCCAAATCCAACTCCAAATCCCGCTTGGCTTCCATCAGCTCGAAGCCCTCCGCAAACGCCTGCATCATCCCGTACTCGATGCCGTTATGAACCATCTTGACGAAATGCCCTGCCCCCGACGGCCCCACTCGCCCGTACCCGCTGTCAGCGCTCGGCGCAAGCGTTTGGAATATCGGCTCAAGCCGCGCGAATGCCGCGGCGTCGCCGCCCACCATCAGGCTATAGCCTTCAGTCAAGCCCCACACGCCGCCGCTTGTGCCGGAGTCCAGCATCTCTATGCCGCGCGCTTTCACCGCCGCCGCCCGCCGTATCGTCTGCTTGTAGTTGGAGTTCCCGCCGTCTATGATGGCGTCCCCCGCCGACAACGCATCCGCCAGTTCGTTGATGGTAGCGTCCGTGACATCCCCCGCCGGCACCATCACCCAAACCGCCCTAGGCGCCGTCAGCATACCCGCCACTTCGGCGATAGACGCCGCCCCGTCGGCGCCCGCATTCTGCGCCGCCCGCCTTGCCCCTTCGTCCGGGTCATACGCCACAACGCGATGCCCGCCCTTCAGCAACCGCTGCGTCATATTCCCGCCCATTCGCCCCAAGCCGATCATTCCCAGTTCCAATGTATCGCCTCCTGCGCCCGCTTATCCGATGATTGCCCCGAACCCGAACCGCCGCTATCTCGAATGAGCCCCGTATCTCAATCCCGCCTCGATCGCGCGAATATCCGACACTCCATCATCCCACAGCGCCGCGCGCGCCACCCGCCGCCCCTGCGCCGCAAGCGCATCCAAATCCCCCTTAGCCTGCGCGTCCGCCAATACCCCGAATGTGAACGACTCGCCCGGAATCGCCACGTCGCTATCCCGCCGCACCGTCAGTTGCATATGCAGCCCCGTGTTCGGCCCGCCCTTGTGTATCTGCCCCGTTGAGTGCAAATACCGCGGCCCATATCCCAGCGTTGTAGCCACGCCCCAGCGCTCCCCCACATACCGCCGCAGATCGTCTAGCGCCGCGTCCAATTCGGCCGTCTGCTCAAGATACGCCGTTATCGCCAGATAATCGCCCGGCTCCGCCTTCCTCAGCAGCCACGAAAGCGAACCCACCGACTCAAGCCGCGGCGCCGCAGAGGGCGCTGCCCCCGACGCCGTGTAGTCCGCAATCAGTTCGGTTGTGATGTCCTTAGCCCCCTGCACATCAGGCTGATCGAACGGATTGATACCAAGCAGCGCCCCCGCCGTCGCCGTAGCGAACTCCCACCGAAAGAACTCGCCCCCTACATCGTGCCTATCGTTCAACCGCAGCCGAACCGACGGCATCCCCGCCGCCTCGACTCGATCCATATAAGCGTCCGTGTCCGCGGCGTCATCCCCCGCCAGCCGCAGATACACGAACACGCGGTCATCCCCCACGCCGTCAAGCGCCCCTAGCGGACTGCCCGCAATCGGCACCACGCCCTTGCCCTCTTTGCCCGTGCTTTCGGCAAGCAGCTGCTCCAGCCACAGCCCCAGGCTGCTCAGCGACGGCGTAGTTACCAGCGTCAGTTTGTCCCGCCCCTTGGCCGCAAGCGCCCCCATCACAGCGCCCAGCCACGCGCCGGGGTTATCCCGCGCCGCCATATCAGCGCACGCCCCGCCCATTGCGTTCACCCGATCCAGCAGCGCCCCTATGTCTATCCCCGCAAGCGCCGCCGGAACAAGCCCGAACAGCGATTGTACCGAATACCGCCCCCCTATGTCCGACGGATTCACGAAAACGCGCCGAAAGCCGTGTTCCCCCGCAAGCCGCTCAAGCGCCGTCCCCCCGTCGCATATCGCGACGAAATGCCCGCCCGCGGCATCTGCCCCGACCGCCTTTTCGGTGAGCGCCCGAAAATGCTTGTAGAACATATTCGGCTCGATCGTAGTCCCCGACTTGGACGCCACCACGAACAGCGTCTTGGCGCAGTCGATAGCGTCCGTCGCCGCTTTAACGCTTGCCGGCACCGTGGAATCCAAAACCCGCAGTTTCGGATACCCCGCCGCGCTGCCGAATATCTGCCCCAGCGCCTCTGCCCCCAGACTGCTGCCGCCCATTCCCAGAACTACCACATGCTCGAACCCCTCGCCCCGAACCTCATCGGCAAACGCCTGCAGCTCGGCCACCCGCCCCCGCATATCCTCGCCCACCGTGAGCCAGCCAAGCCGGTCCGAAATCTCCGTCGGTTCCGGCTTCCAAACCGTATGGTCCCGCCCCCATATGCGCCCCACCACATCCTCGCTCTGCAGCCGCGCCAGCGCCGCATCCACATCGGCGTCGCAATCCCCCAGCGCCGCGCTCGCCGCCGCCCCGCCGCTTGCCATCAGCCTAGCCCGCTTATCCTCGATGTTCGCGATGAGCGCGTCAAACGAATCCGCAAACGCCTTCACCCCGTCCGCCAGCAGCGCATCCGTAACCCCCCGCATGCTTATCCCCGCGTCTTCGAGCGCCTCGATCGTCCGAACCGCATCGTCCAAATCGCGCTCGATCGTGCCGCCCACAGGATTGCCGTGTTCCAAAAACGCCGTCAGCGTTACATCCGGCAGCGTGTTGACCGTATCCGGCCCAATAAGCGAATCCACATACAGCACATCGCTGTACTCCGGATTCTTCGTGCTTGTGCTTGCCCACAGCGGCCGCTGAACACGCCCGCCCCGGCTTTGCAATGCGGCGAACCTATCCGATGCGAATGTCTGCTTGAAATCGCGATACGCTATCTTGGCGTTGGCAACCGCCGCCTTGCCCATCAGCGCCTCCAGCTCGGACGCCCCCTCGCCGATGCGCCCCTCCAGCTGCCCGTCTATCATCCCGTCCACGCGGCTCACGAAGAACGACGCCACCGACGCCACGCCCGCCGGATTGCCCCCTGCCTGCGCCAAATCCTCCAGCCCGCCTATGTACGCCTCCCGCACCTGAGCGTATGCGTCCAGCGAAAATATCAGCGTAACATTCACATTGATGCCATCGCCGATAAGCGCCCGAATGGCGGGAATCCCCGCCGGCGTCGCAGGCACCTTGATCATCACATTCGGACGCTCCAGCGCCGCATGCAGCCGCCGCGCTTCCGAAACCGTACCGTCCGTGTCATTCGCGAGATGCGGGCTCACCTCAATCGACGCGAAGCCGTCCCCGCCAGACGTGCGCTCATATATCGGGCGCAGCAAATCCGCCGCCGCTTGTATATCCTCCATCGCCAGCCGCTCGAATATCTCCACCGCGTCACTGCCGTTCAGCGCCAGCCCCAGCAGCGCCTCATCGTAATCCGCGCTGCCCGTGATAGCCTTCTCGAATATGGACGGATTGGAAGTAAGCCCGCTCACCCCCAAATCGATCAGCCGCTCAAGCTCCCCCGAATTGATGAAGCCCCTGCGTATATTGTCAAACCAAACGGATTGACCCAAACCTTGCAATTCCTGCAGCGAATTCGCCATACAAATCACCTCACGCGCTATTAAGATTACGCTCTCAATGCGGTTTATGCCGCAACCCGTTCACATCCATTATCCTATTTTTATCAGTTACGGGATGCAGTGGCAACACTTCTTTGCGTTCTCTGCGCCCTTGTATTAAAGTATTAAAATAATCCCAGTCCGATATATTCAGGATATTCAGCCAATTGAGAACCCTTTTCCCATCAAGGGAAAAGGTTAGGATTAGGGGGAACAGCGTTCCCTCACTCATACAGCAACAGGATAGGTGATTCGAATGACGCTTATACGTTTTAGTTTTTATTCACCCCCCCCCCCCCCCATAAAAATCTAAAAAAGTCAAGCCCAAGAAATACACGCCGCGCATCGACGCTACTCGCCCTCAGCGTCCTAATCACGCTTGCAACCCTGCTATCCTTCAGCGCAACCGCATCCGCGCAATCCACCACCGATTACGACAGCGATAACGACGGCTACATCGACGTAGCAGACCTCGCCCAGCTCAACGCCATCCGCCACGACTTAGATGGCAACGGCGATCCCACAAGCGGCGGCGCTGCCACATACAACGCCGCATTCTCCAACCGTATCACCACTGCCACATCTTCCGTAGGACGCATGGGTTGCCCCACTTCTGGTTGCGTAGGCTACGAACTCACCACAAGCCTAGACTTCGACAGCGATTCCGACGGCGATGTTGACGCCAACGACCACAGCGGCAACTATTGGGACAGCGGCGCAGGATGGGATCCCATCGGCACTGCCACCGACACATACCAAGGCAATTTCAAAGGCAACGGACACACCATAAACAACCTGTTCATCAACCGAACAGGCGGTCTCGACTTATACAACGGGCTGTTCGGCTACACCGGCGTCAGCGCGCGCATAGAAACCCTGGGCGTAACCAACGCAAATGTCGCGGGAAGAAATTACGTCGGCATTCTAGTCGGAATTAATCAAGCCACAATCGTCGCTTGCTACACCACCGGCAAGGTGCAGGGCCGCGATAGGGTAGGCGGGTTAGTCAGCTTCAATAACGGGTCCGTTTCCACGAGCTACTCCACTGCATACGCCAGCGGCAGAAGCTATCTTAGCGGCCTAGTGGGTGAACAGCAGAGCGGCAGTGTAACGAACTCCTACTCCACCGGCAGGGTTGTCCGCTCCATTGGAATGGAAACAACAATCGGCGGCTTGATTGGATCTACGTTCTCTTCGCCCACCATAACCGATAGCTACTATGACACCTCAACCAGTGGTTGCGTAACCGGCGGCAGCGACGGTTGTACCACCAGCGCCGGCGGTACAGGCAAGACCACCCGCCAGCTCCAAACTGTTACATCCTACACCGGCATCTACGCCAACTGGAACACCAATCTTGACGGCGATACCAGCACCGGCGAAGCAACAACCGGCAAGGACGACCCCTGGACTTTCGGCAACAAGATGCAGTACCCCATGCTCGACTACGACAACATGAGCACAACCCCGCAGAACAGCCAAGCAATGGGCGTACCAGACAACTGGAACGCCCCCATCGTGGGCGAGCGCGTAGCCGTTTGCGTAACCGGCGCAACGCGCTCCAGCCGCAGAGGAGGCTGGCAGTGGGAAAAGTCCACCAACGGCGATACTTGGACTGCACTAACGCGCAACAGCGGCGCCACCTACGAGTACTACCCCGTATCAGCCGACGTGGGGAGCTACCTGCGCGCCAAAGCGCCATTATCCGGCGGCGGATTCGCCTACACCCGCGCATTAGGCGGCCGCGTCAAGCAGACCAGCGCCGCAACCGCCGGCGCCGCCATAAGCTTCGTCAGCGGCAACGCAAGCCCGCGCGTTGGAACCCAAATCGTAGCGTCAGACCCTAGGCCGACCGGCGCGGTTGACGCGCGCTTCAGCTGGCAACGCTGCGACAACAGCGATACAACCTACACCGATTGTAGCTACATCTACGGCGTATGGTGGACCGACTACACGCCCACATCTGCAGACCTTAACAAATACCTGCGAATGATAGTCTATTACGAAACCAGCGCCGGCGTATGGACGCGCCACGCCACCGCCTTCACCGGCCAAGTAGCCGCCGCATCGCAGTAGGGTCTAACCCAAAATCGCTTTGCGCCCCTGCGCCTTTGCGTTAAAAATCGTAAGGGCGCTCTCTCTTACGTTAGAAACTAAGAGCGCGGCGTGAACCCAAAGCGGCGCGTCTCGATCCGTTCAAGCGTATCCTGAACCAGATCCGAGACCGGCAATAGCGCTTCCAATCGGCGCGCCACATCCAAATCGCCCTTGGTTACCGGGTGTTTCGGCACGAACAGCGTGCAGCAGTCTTGGTCCGGCAGAATGGATACGGGGTATGTCCCGATTTGGCGCGCTAGGTCGACTATCTCGTTCTTGTTGAAGCCGATTAGCGGGCGCAAAATAGGCATCTGCGCGGCGTCGTCCACCACCGCGATGTTTTGCAATGTCTGCGATGCCACCTGCGCGAGGCTTTCGCCGGTAACCAGCGCCGGCATTCCTTGCTGACGCGCCAGCGCCTCGGCGATGCGAACCATGAAGCGCCTGTACAGCACCACGCGGTAGGGCGGCGGCACGCTCACTATGATGCGTTGCTGCACCGCCCCAAACGGCGCAAGAAAGAGCTCGGCGTCGTACTGATAGCGCGTCAGTATCTCAGAAAGTTCACTCGCTTTCTCGATGGACGATGTATCCACAAGCGGATGGCTGTGGAAGTGGATGAACTTGACGCGGCTGCCGCGCTTCATAAGCTGCCAGGCCGCAACCGGCGAATCGATGCCGCCGGACATCAGCGCGAGCGTAGCGCCGCTCACATCCACCGGCATGCCGCCGTAGCCCTGCTCAGGGTCGCAATAGACCAGGATGCCATCGTGCAGCACGTCCACGCATATTTCCAAGTCCGGGTCCTTGAGGCGCACCGCTGCGCCGCTGAGATGCTGTACATAAGTCCCCAGCTCGCGGTTGATTTGGTCGGACTTGACGGGGAAGCGCTTGTTGGCGCGGCGCGCGGTGATGCGAAAGTTGGCGAAGCTCCGCCCCTCAAGCTCGGACGGCAGAACCGCTTTGACCGCATCCAAATCCAATGCTACCTTGCGCGCCAGGAAGAATTTGGCGACTCCGAAGCAGTCGCGCACGCGCTCTCTCACCACGGGCCAGTCGGACTCGTCGCGCAGCGCCAGGCATATCATCATATGCGCCTGCCACACGCGTTGAACGCCCGCGCCCTTGACCGCGCGGCGCAGGTTGCTGGCAAGCCGCCGTATGAACATCGGGCGGTTCTTGCCCTTCAACGCGGGTTCGTGGAACTTTACGATTACGATGCGTTTCATATGCGCCGCCGATTTCGGGCGATTTCAGAGATTGGCTTGCGGGCGTATGCGCGATTTATCGCAAGCGATTTGGGTGCGCATGCGCTCGCGCGACGGTTAGCGTAGCCTATTCGCAGTGTAACAAAAGCAACCCCCGCCGCGCAGACGGGGGCTGCGATGTTTGCGTTTTAAGCGCGTGGGCGCTGATTGCTATTCGTAGTAGCCCGAACCGAATATCAGCCCGTCGTGGCGTATGACCCACGAATGCTTGGGCTGATCCATGCCGGTGGCGGGATTGACGCGGGTGTATTGCAGCCAGCCGCCCGCTTCGGTGGCGTCGGCGATAGCCTGCCCGTGCGCGTAGCCGTTTGCGTCGGTGAGCGCCTTCACATCGGTTCCCACACGCTCAGGCGTTGCGGCGTGCGCCAGGAATTCGTCGTCTTCGTCCACGATGAACACATACCATTGCCCGTCCACGCTTTCGGGGCGGTTGTACTGCTCCGCTATGGCGTCGCGGCCGTTTGCGTCATAGCGCGCCGTCGCCTGCTCCACCAGCGCGCGGGCGTATGCGCGCGGATTGTCCTTCAGCGTATCCACCTGTACATCGCGCTCATACCAGCCGGAGCCGAATATAAGCCCATTATGCTTTATCACCCACGAATGCTTGCGCTCATAGGCGAAGCCGTCGGCAGGGTTGAGATAGACGTAGTCCACCCACTTGCCGTTTTCGTCCGCGGTTTTGAAATCCGCGCCGAAGTTGTAGCCGGTGACGTCGGTGCCAAGCGGCCCGTCTATGTTCTTGCCGATATTGCTCGGCACCGTGGGATGCACGATGAGTTCGCCGCTTTCGTCAAGCACGAACAGGTAAAAATCGCCTTCTACGCTATCCGTAGTGTTGTAGTAGTCCAGCGCCGCCTGCTGTATCTCTGCGTCGGGGTATATGCTGTAGCGCGCGATTGCGTCCTTCACATACGCTTGCGTGGCTGCCGCATTGCTTGCGGCCGTTTCGTCTGAGCTTTCGTAGTAGCCCGAACCGAATATCAACCCGTCGTGGCGTATGACCCAGGCGCGCTTTCGCTCTTTTTCGCCGCTTGCGGGATTGGGCCACAGGTAATTGATCCAATTCCCCTGTTCGGTAGCCTTGGCTATCTCTACGCCGAGTTCGTAGCCGTCGTCATCTACGACGGTTTTGATGTCGTCTCCCAGCAGATCCTGATGCGGCGCGGTCGCTATGAGCGCATCGTCTTCATCTACGATGTACACATACCATTGCCCGTCGATGCTGTCGGGATCGTTGTAGTAGGCTATGGCGGCATCGCGTCCGTTGGCGTCGTAGCGCGCTCTTGCCTGCTCTACGAAGGCGCGCGTGAACGCCTGCGGATCTTTGTCAAGGGACACATCGCGCTCATACCAGCCGGAGCCGAATATGAAACCCTGATGGCGCATTATCCAGGAGTGTTTGCGCTCATAGGCGAAGTCGTCGGTGGGGTTGAGATACACATAGTCTATCCACTTGCCGCTTTCGTCCACGCCGACGAACTCTGCGCCGAAGTTGTAGCCGGTGATGTCCGTGCCGCCGGGGCCGCGTATATCCATCCCGATGTTGAGCGGCACCGTGGGATGAACCACTATCTTGTAGTCCGAATCCAGCACGAACAGGTACAGATCGCCGCTTACGCTGTCCATCGTGTTGTAGTAGGCGAAGGTTGGCTGCATCCCGTCGGCGTCGAAGCGGCGTATCGCTTCTGCTACATAGGATTGGGTAAAGGCGGGGGCCGCCGCCGTTTCGAGCCAATCGAGCCGTTCTTGTAGCTCATCCAGCGCGTCGTCGGCCGCGTCATAGTCGGCGTCGTCATCGCCGTCATCATCCAGAACATCGTCTAGAGCGCTGCGGGCATCGTCCAGCGCATCCTCTAGATCGGCGTGTTCGGCTTCGTGTTCGTCCAGCGCCTCTTCAAGCGCATCGTCCAGCGCCGCCTCAATATCAATGCGTTCGTCGCCATCGTCCGACGTCTCTTCCAGCGCGGTGATAGCCTCTTGCAGCGCCGTTTCCAGCGCGTCGCGGTAGTCTTTGTAGTCGCCCAGCGCCTCATCCACCATCGCCGCGACGTCGATATCGTCGGCATCCATATCTTGGGCTTCGCCGCCGCCCATCTCATCCATTGCGGCTTGCATCTCGGCCATATCGGAGTCCGCCGCCGCCAGTTCCGCCTGCAGGCTGCTCACCTGATCGGCAAGCGTCTGTATATTTGCGTCCTGCGCCGCCATATTCGCCGTCATGGCGCTCATTTCAGTGGTTGCCGCGCCGTCGTAATCGCCGCCGCGCGCGCCAACCGCAAGCGCCAGCGCAATAATCGCAATCACTATGCCGGCGCCGCCCAGCAGCCACCCGACTATCGTGTTTCTTTCCATAGCGCCATTAGCCTCCATATTCTACGCGCGCTCACACGCGCATACGGCTTAATTTTCCATTCTCAGTGCCGCCGCAACGAAAACGCTCTTAAGTAAGTCTAGCAAGTGCTGCGCCCGCTCACAACCGAATTAGTCCGACAATCGGCGCGGGACGTCAACCGCTGAGACTGTGGCGTGGGCTGCTGTGCGAAAGCACGGCGCGGTTCACAAGGTTATCGGGCATCCTGCCCTGCAGCACGGCGGCGACTTCCCCGGCGGCGCGCTCTTCCAACTCCAGCACCGCCTCTTGCGAGAAGAACGCCACATGCGGCGTTACAATCACATTGTCCAGCTTCAGCAGCGGCGCATCCGGGGACGGGTGGGCGTCCACCAGCACATCTAAGCCTGCGCCGCCGATGCCGCCGGATTGCAGCGCGGCGTAGAGGGCGTCTTCGTCGATGAGCGGCCCGCGCGCGCAGTTGATTAGGAATGCGTCCGATTTCATCAGCGCGAGTTCGGCGGCGCCGATGAGGTTATGCGTTTCGGGGGTCAGCGGCGAATGCAGCGTGACGAAGTCCGATTCGCGCAGCAGCGTTTCCATATCCACAAGGCGCGCGCCGCCTGCCGCCGCCTGCTCCGCCGATACGAATGGGTCATACGCCAGCGCTTCGAAGCCGAATGCCAGCGCTTTTTGGCATACCGCCCTGCCTATCCTACCGAAGCCCACGATGCCCAGCTTCTTGCCACGCAATCGCATAATGCGCATCGTGAGCGGCACACTGCCCCAGCCGTCGCCCTTGACGGACTTGTCGAACAGCGTAATGCGCCTGTTCCAGTCAAGCAGAAGCCCCATAACATGGTCGGATACTTCATCCACGCAGTAATCGGGGACATAGGTAACCGCTATGCCCAGTTCGGTGGCGGTATCTACCGCGATGTTGTCCACGCCCACGCCGTAGCGCCCGATGACGATGCACTTTTGGGCGGCGCGCACAACTTTGGCCGTAACCTGCGCGAAACAGGTCAGGATGCCGTCGACGTCCGCCGCCAGCGCCGCCAGCGTATCCTCTTCGCCGTCCGGCGCAACCACGAGATCAGCGCCTATCTTGGCAAGCACGGCGCGCTCCGGCTCCACAGACGGCCATACATAGTCCGTAACCAGCACTTTGAACGCCATTTTGTCTTTCTCCCATCGCTAGAATGCGCTGCGCCGCCGCGAAAGCCAGCCGCATCCTGAAAGTGGTAGTTATCGTTATTCCGAATTATACGCCTATGCGCCTATACGATTTCCCCCATAGGGTTGAACATGCAGCCTTCCACGAATATGTCGAAGAAATCGGGCGTGGTCTCGAGCTCGATATGCTCCACGCCGCGCGCCATTCGTTCCATTCGGCGGCGCAGTTCGCCCGAAAGCAGCATAATCGTTGCGCCTTCCAAGGATGCGTTGCCCACCTTGACGATGCGCTCTATGGGCATATTCGCCACAAAGCCGATGCTCACGGCGTTGGCGGCGTCGATGTAGTTCGCGAAGCCGCCCGCCAGGTACATCTTTGATATGCGCTCAATGGTTACGCCATACTTTCGCAGCGCAATGTACTGCCCGGAGTAGTTGGCGGACTTTGCCTGCGCCAGCGCGCTGATGTCCGCGCGGGACAGCGATAAGCCCGCATCCGGCGCAAAGCGGAACTCGCTGTCCCCGTTGCGGAATGCGCCCAATTCGTTCATCATATTGCAGCGCCGCAGTTCGGCAAGCAGATCCACCAGTCCGGAGCCGCATATGCCTTCAGGCGGGGCGCCTCCGATGGTCTTGTACGCCACGCCGTCCGCGGTCAGCGAAACGCTCTCTACGGCGCCGTCGTAGCCCGGCATTCCGTAGCGCACTTGGCCGCCCTCAAACGCAGGGCCGGCGGGGCAGGACGCCGCCATAAGCCGATGGCGGTTGCCCACCACAACCTCGGTGTTCGTCCCCACATCCACCAGCAGCGCCACATCGTCTTGTTCGTCCATTGCGATGGCGAGCAGATCGGCGGCGACGTCTGCGCCCACATGCGAGCCGATAAGCGGCCCGCCATAGACATTGGCGGCGGGGAACACGCGCAGTCCAATATCGCGCGCCTTCACATTCAGCGCGGTGGTCTGCCGCTTGCCCGCAAGCATCTCAAGTTCGGTAACCGATTTGTAGGGGCGCTCGCCGATTGGCTGCACATCCAAGCCGAAGAATATATCGCGCATCGTGGCGTTGCCAACTATCACCACCTCATATATGCGGCGGCGGTGAAACCCCAAGCGGCGGCACATATCGCCTATCTCAAAGTTGAGCGCGGACAGCATCACCTGCCGCAGTTCGCCCGCGAATTCGCCGCCGTCGTAGGATATGCGGTGCATAATATCGCTGCCGCCGAAACGCTGCGGGTTCTCGAAGGACGCCGTACCCAGAATTGCGCCCGTCTCGAGGTCGAGCAGGTTGAGCGCAACCGTGGTTGTGCCTACATCCACCGCAGCGCCGTATATCTGCCCGCGGTAATCGTCTATGCGCTCGTCGCCGAAGAACACGCCGTCGCCGATGCGCTTAGTAAGCGGATCGGGCGTAATGCGGCGGCGCGTGGATTGCGTCAGGATGCGGGGTTGGCGGCGCAGCACGGCGAACTCCACATCCGCCGCCGCGTCGACGATATGCGCTTGGCACGCCAGTCGATAGTCGCCGCGCAGAAAGCCCTCGGCATCCGTCAGCGGCGTGAACGCCTCCATGCCGCGCCGAATCTCTACGATGCACTCGTGGCATTCGCCCGTTCTGCCGCACGAAGTAGGCACGCGCACGCTCAGCGCGTCGGCGTAGTCGAAGACGCTCTTGCCGGCGACGGACGCCAGCGTTTCCCTATCGTAATACAATGGCATAGCAATATCTTATCACGGATGGGGGCACTAATCCGCTATTAACCTGTTCGCAAGGCGCGCGGTTTCGCAACAATGTGCCGCCCGGCGTTGGGGAGACGCTATGAATCAGGATACGCTCAAGCGGCTCATATCCGAGTTGCTGCGCTGCGAGGGGATGATGCTGGTCATCGACTCTAGCGTCGCTGACAACTACATCGCGATTGTGAGTTCCCTCATATGGCTATGATGATTTGCCAACAGAACCTAGCCAATTCCTGATAAAATGGCAGAATGCAAAACTATGTTGACCGCCACGACGTCGAACAATCGTCGGACGCATACGGTAGCGCCGACGCCCATTCCCTGCAGCCCGAATCCGACGGGCGGGCCGACATGCGCGCGCGGACGCAAGAGATACTTGAGTTTCATCTAATTCGCGAGCGGGTTGCGGAGCGAGCGCTGTTCTTCCCGGCGCGCCAACTTGCGCGGCAGCTGACGCCCGCGTGGGACGCCCGCGAAGTGGCTGAGCTGCAGCAAGAGACCGCCGAGGGCCGCGCCGTAATGGACAACGGCGGCGATGTTGATATGTACAGCGAAGCCGATATCGACGAATCGGTGGCGCGCGCAGCGCTCGGCGGCATTCTGACGGGCATGGAACTCCTGGCAATCGCGGCGGCGCTGGATGTGCATCACCGCGCCCGAAGCGGCGTACTGAGCGTGCGCCAACACGCCCCGCTGCTCGCCGACGTCGCCGAGGGCATCCCCGATCTGCGCGAACTGGCGCGCCAAATCCGAGCGCGCATCGGCAGCCGCGGCGAAGTGCGCGACGACGCCACGCACACCTTGCGAGCGCTCCGCAGCCAGATACGGCAGGCGTATCAGCGCGTTACCGCATCGCTTAATACGCTCATCCAATCATCGCAAGCCGACAACGCGCTTCAGGACAATGTCATATCCATTCGCAACGATAGGCTTGTCGTGCAGGTCAAGGCGGAGATGCGAAGCCGCATTCCCGGCATCGTGCATGACGCGTCCAACACCGGCGCAACGCTGTTCATCGAGCCGTTCAGCACGGTCGAGATGGGCAACACGTGGCGTGAGCTTGCGCTTGCCGAAGAGCGCGAAATTAGGCAGGTATTGCGCGATATATCCACGCTAGTGGGCGAGCTGGCATACGATATTCGGCGCGCCAACGATCTGACGGCGCGGCTAGACCTGATTATGGCGCGCGCGCGTTACAGTTACGCAATTCGAGGCGTTCCAACCGCATCGCGCGGCAGCGCAGCAGATGTCGACGCGGATATGTCCGTGCGCCTCATCAACGCGCGCCATCCGCTGCTTGGCAGAGACGCCGTGCCGGTCAATGTAAGCGTGGGCCCCGGATGGTCGGTTCTGGTAGTTACCGGGCCCAACACCGGCGGCAAGACGGTTGCGATGAAGACGGTGGGCTTGCTTGCGCTGATGCGCCAAGCGGGTTTGCAGATACCCGCCGACGAAGGCAGCGCGCTGCCCGTGTTCGACGGCGTCTATGCCGATGTGGGCGATCAGCAGAGCATCGAGCAGTCCGTATCCACTTTCAGTTCGCATATACGCAATGTCATACGGATTTTGGCGGCGGCAACGCCCAATTCGCTTGTGCTGCTTGACGAACTTGGCACAAGCACAGATGCCGAAGAGGGTTCGGCGCTGGCGAAGGCAATCCTGGATCATCTAGCGGGCGGCGGCGTATCCACGATAGCCACCACGCACCACCGCAGCGTCGCCGCATTCGCCGAAACCTCGCGCGGCATGATGAACGCCAGCGTCCAACTCGACCCCAATTCGCTTGCGCCCACCTACCACCTGACGCTTGGCATACCCGGCCGAAGCTACGCTATGGCAATCGCCGCCAGCCTAGGCTTGCCGCAAGCCATTATGCGAAACGCCGAATCGCTGATGGAGCCGCAGCATCTGCGCTTCGAAGACTGGTTGACCGAGCTGCAGCGCGAGCGCAGCCAACTCCAAGCCACGCTTATGGACGCAGAGCGGACGCGCGCCGACGCTGAGGCGCAACGCCGCAAACTCGACGAGCAGATAGACTATCTCATAGTGAATCGAGAAGACATTTTGAGCGGCGTCAGGCGTCAAGCGCTGGCGCAATACGATGAGGCGCAGCGGCGGCTCAAGCGCGCGGAAGCGGCGCTGTCTTGGAGCGCAGGGGTAGGCGCTCCCACAAACGCGACGAAAGCGGACATAGCGCGCATTCGCCGCGAAATCAGCGCGCAGCGCGCAGAAGCCGCCGCCGCAAACGCATCCTCTACCGCAGCGCTCCACACGCCGCCGCGCGCGCTTGCCGTGGGCGATAGCGCCTATGTGCGCGGCTTGAACCTGAGCGGCACGATAGTATCGCTGCCCCAAGACGGCGGCGACGCAGAAGTTGGCATCGGCAGCATACGCATTCAGGTTCAGCGGTCCCGCCTGGCTCTAATAGAAAGCAGGGAAAGCCGGCCGGAGCAGCCTGAAGCGAAAGTCAGCATCGAAGTCGGCCCAATGCTGGATTCGGGCGAGTTGGACATACGCGGAATGCGCGCTGAAGAATCGGTGGCGCAACTAGAGCAGTTCTTGGACAAGGCGGTGCGCGACGGCTTCAGCTCGGTGCGCATCATTCACGGCAAGGGCAAGGGCGTGCTGCGAAACGCGGTGCGCGAGCATCTGAACCGCCACCCGCTTGCGCGCTCATTCGAGGCGGAAGCGCGCGAGCGCGGCGGCGACGGCGCAACCCTCGTGCAGCTGGCGTAGCGCCGCCGTGATTAGCGCAGCGCTGCCGCCCGCCCTTGCGATTGCCGCAATCGTGTTAGCGATAACCGCGGGCTGCGCTGCGCCCAATGCGCCCGCCGCGCCGCCAACGCCGTCGCCCACCGCATCGGTTCTGCCGCCAAGTATCGCAGTTGCGCCGTCGCCTACGTCTGTTACTACCGCCACTGCATCCGTCCCCAAGCCAACCGCTACGCCCAAATCGACGCCTACATCTGCGCCGCCTATCGTGATTGCGCCGTCGCCTACTGCCGTCGCCACCGCCACGTCCATCCCCAAATCGACTGCTACGCCTAAACCGCCGCCCACATCTGCGCCATCGCCCATTCCTGCGCGCATATCTACGCCCGCGCCTACTGCAACATCAACGCCTACACATACAAACACGCCTACACATACGCCCACCGCTGCGCCGTCGGCCGCAAGCCCCGCGGTTATCATCGGCGGCGTGGCGTTTGACGCAGAAGTGGCGGACACGCCCGAACTGCGCGGCAAGGGCTTGGGCGAGCGCGATAACCTAGCCCCCCAAAGCGGCATGCTGTTCGTGTTCCCGGACGGGCGTACCACTTCCTTTTGGATGAAGGGCATGCGCTTCCCGCTCGATTTTGTTTGGATAGGCGCTGACTGCCGCGTTGCGGACATCACGGAACGGGTTGCCAACGCCGAACCCGGCGCATCGGATAGCGCGTTGCCTATTTTCAATTCGGCGGCGCCGGCGGCGTACACATTCGAGATCAACGCCGGCGAAGTTCAGCGCTACGGCATTCGGATAGGCGACGCCGTGCGCTTTCGCGGCATACACTCGGAATTCGCCAAATGCTGATATGCTGACATTCAAGGGGGCAAGCGCATTGAGCGGCATCAAAGCCGAACCGCTAGAACCGATAAAGGCGGTGTTCATGGGGACGCCGCGGTTCGCCGTGCCCACGCTTACGGCGTTGGCGGACGCCCGCTGCGACATCGTGGGCGTCTATACGCAGCCCGACCGCCGCTCAGGGCGAGGCCGACGGCACTCGGCGTCGCCCATCAAGCAGGCAGCATTGGAGCGCGGCCTGCCCGTGTTTCAACCCTCGTCGATTCACAGAGACGCAGCGGCGCGCGCTCAGATCGCAGCGCTAGAACCGCATCTCATCGTGGTTGCGGCGTATGGACTCTTTCTGCCGCCCGAAACCCTAAGATTGCCGCCGCTCGGCGCGCTCAACATACACCCATCGCTACTGCCGCGCTACCGGGGCCCGTCCCCCGTGGCGGCGGCGATACTGGCGGACGACGCTACAACGGGCGTGACCGTCATTCAACTCGACGAAGGTATGGATTCGGGCCCAATCCTAGCGCAAGCCGAAACGCCCATAGGCGCAGCAGAGACGGCGGATGCGCTGACGGAGCGGCTGTTCGATATGGGCGCTGCGCTGCTGGCGGACATCCTGCCTAAGTGGCGTAACGGCGATATTGCGCCGGCCCCGCAAGACGAATGCAGGGCAACTATCACGCGTCTGCTTTCGCGTGAAGACGGCGCAATAGACTGGCGTATGACGGCGGCGCAAATCGCGCGGCAGGCGCGCGCGTATCACCCGTGGCCCGGCAGTTTCACGCATTGGCGCGGCCGGCTGCTCAAGGTATTGGAATGCAACCCGCTGCCGTCCATATCCGATAGCCCGCCCGGCAGCGTGGTTGCGCTGCCCGACGGCGTGGGCGTGGCAACGGGCGAAGGCGTTCTGGCGCTGCGGCGGCTGCAGCTTGAGGGACGGCAGGCGGTCAGCGCATCGGAATTCGTGATAGGTTACAACGATTTCATAGGCTCGACGCTTGGCAGTCCGTAGTTCGGCGGCATTCGGTTGGCGGCGATCGGGGTAGTTCGGCGCGGCGCGCTTGCTGGTATAATCGCTGTCAAGTTCAGGCAAGCATAAATGCAGGGGGGACGATATGGACAAGGCGTTGGCGGGCGTCAAGATACTGGATATGAGCAGGGTGCAGGCGGGTCCGTCATGCGCTCAACTGCTGGGCTTCTTGGGGGCGGATGTCATCAAGCTTGAGGACACCGTCGGGGGCGATAATACGCGCTGGGAGCAGGCGCACATAGACGGCGTGGACAGCGTGTATTACACGATATTCAACAACAACAAGCGCGCGCTCACGCTTAACCTCAAGACCGAGCGCGGCGTTCAACTCTTCGATCGGCTTGCGCTGTGGGCGGATGTGGTGTTGGAGAACTTCTCCAAGGGCGTGATGGAGCGGCTGGGCATCGGATACGAGCGGCTGCGCGAGCTGAACCCGCGCCTCATTCACGCAAGCATCAAGGGCTTTGGCGAATACGGACCGTGGAGCGAATACCGCAGCTTTGAGCTTGCGGCGCAGGCGACCGGCGGCGCTATGGCGTCCAACGGCTACCCCGATAGGCCGCCCATACCCTCGCCCATCGGCGCCGGCGACTCCGGCACGGGCTTGCATATGGCGATAGGCATTCTGGCGGCGCTGCGCCACCGCGACGCAAGCGGCGAGGGGCAGCACATAGAGGTCTCTATGCAAGACGGCATCCTGAACCTGATGCGCTATCGCCTGATACGCAGCCTGTCGACCGACGACCCCAATGTGCGCCCCGGCTATCGTCCGGGCGGCGGCGTGCCGTATGTGTTCCCATGCAGTCCCGGCGGCTCCGACGACTATGTGATGATACATATGGCGGGCGCGCTGTGGGAAACCGTGCTTGCGGTGATTGGGCGCGCCGACCTGATTGGCGATGAGCGCTACTCCACGCACGAAGCGCGCGCCGAATGCGCCGACGATGTGCTGGCAATCGTGAGCGAGTGGACGAGCAAGCGCGGCAAATACGAAGCGATGGAGGCGCTGGCGGAGGCAGGCGTCTGGTGCGGCGCGGTCATAAGCCCCGAAGAGGCGCTATCCAACGAACACCTGATAGCGCGCGAAATGGTGGTCGACGTGGATGACCCCGCGCGCGGCACCTATCGGATGATTGGCTGCCCGGTGAAGCTGGAAAAGTCGCCGGTGGAAATTAAGCCCGCCCCCCTGTACGGCGAACACACCGACGACATCCTCACATCGCTGCTGGAAGTGCCGCCCGCCGAACTGCCCGAACTCCGACGGCAAGGGGTTATCGTTTAGCGATCGCCAAGCGCCGCGTCCAAGAACGCCAACGTCGTCGCCGCCTTGGAACATACCGCAACATGTCAATCAGCATACCAACCATTCAAGGGGCAATGGGTGTTGCAATCGGTTGCACGTCTGACTATGATTGCATTATGAGCAAAGATCAGAAAAGTGGATAATGGATGATGTGTCCGATCTGAAGTTGGCAAGCATCCTGCCCCGCATCAATGACGCGCCCATGGATAATTATATGCGCTCTATTCTCACCTACACCGTCAAAATCATCCCCGCCGTCGCCCTAATCGCGCTGGCGTCCGTCATAGCGCTATCGTTTCTGCTGACGGCAGACAGCGCCAACGCCTTCGATACGGCTTCCCACAGCGTCCCGCCGCAGCCCAATCCGCAATTCATCGCGCAATGCTCCAACGGCATCGCCGTGTTTGACCCTGCGAACAACCCCGGCCTAGTCGCGGACTGCGCCATCCTGCTTGCCGCAAAAGATGCAATCATAGGCGACAACGGGGACGCCGACGTATTGGACTGGTCCGCGGATATTGGCATTCACCGTTGGTATGGCGTAGATATTGGATTTGATGACGCTTTGAAGTTCCGCGTCACTGAATTAGAGATTTGGCGCAATGAACTATCGGGCACGATCCCGCCGGAGTTGGGTAGCCTTGCCAACCTCAGAGAGTTGGAATTTGGCCCTACCCAATTGACGGGCGCGATTCCACCTGAGCTAGGAAACCTAGCCAACTTGGAAGAATTGAGTCTCGACTACAATCAACTGACAGGCGCGATACCGCCGGAGTTGGGCAACCTAGCCAACTTAGAATTTTTGCAACTCAACGATAATCAACTGACGGGCGCGATACCGCCTGAGCTAGGCAACCTTGCCAATTTGAAATGGTTGACTCTCAGCGACAATCAACTGACAGGCGCTATCCCGCCGGAGTTAGGTAATCTTACAAATCTCCGGGAACTGTATCTCTACGATAATCAACTGACAGGCATAATTCCGCCGGAACTGGGCAATCTTGCAAATCTAAACGTATTCGATATTAGAGGGAATCAATTCGCAGGATGTATCCCTGATTCCCTGCGCCAATTTATTCACTATAACGATTTTGTCGATATAGGCTTGCCGTTCTGCGATCCAGCACCCGTACCGCCTCCGCCCACCGCCACGCCTACATCCGTGTCCGACGCAACCGCATCGCCCACGTCTCAGCCCACGCACACGCCTAGCCCGACGGCGACATCCGAGTCCGGCGGCGATGCAGACATCCCTAACAGATTGAGCGCGCTTGAAACGCTTGTGCAGGCGTTGAAAGCGATGATAGCCGCGTTGGATGGCAGAATGGCGGCGCTGGAAGCATCGTCCTCTGCATCAACGCCCACCGCTACCCGAACCGCCACGCCTACATCGGTTGCGAATGTGGCCGCCCCCACGCCTACCGCCACATTCGTCGCCGGGATCGCGCCCACCGCCACGCCAACCCCCGACGCCTGCATCCGGCGTATCGCCGGCATCGGATGGATAACCGGCTCCTGGTCTAGCGCCTGCACGTCAGAGAGAAAGCCCAACGTCGCAAACGCCCCCGCGGGAACCCGCTATGCGCGCTTCTACACCTTTACGCTCGACGCGCCCGCCAATGTAACCGTTACCCTCACATCCAGGGATGTCAGCAACACATACCTATACCTGCTGTCAGGCATCGGCAGAAACGGCGTTGCGCTATACGAAAACGACGACATCGACGCCGAAAACGGCAACTACGGCTCCCGCATAGCCGCGCGGCTACCCGCCGGTAGCTACACGGTCGAGGCAACTGCCTACAACCTAAAGACCGCCGGCAACTTCACCCTCACCGTGGATATGGCGGCAGCCCCCTAATCGTTCCCGCCTAAAACGGGACGTCGACGCCAAGCCAACGAAACGAACAACGCCGCGGCCCGCAAACATCGCGCGCCGCGGCAAGCGTATCCGCCACTCATCTATCAGAACGCCGCCAAGAGACTATCGTCAATTTTGCGTAAAAGCGTTATGATTAGATAGTCAAGCAGCCTAGGTTCACGACGGCTTTCTTTTTGGATTGCGCTTAATCCAAATTGGAAATGCTATGAGCTTAGCGGCGGACTTTGCGATGCGGCGAAACTTGTTTGAAAGGCGGATGGCTATGGCGGCGTTGGACGGGATGCGGATTGCGATACTTGAGGCGCGGATGAGCGGCGCGCTCGCAAGCCTTATCGCCAAGCGCGGCGGCGATGCGCTGTGCGTTCCCGCCGTGCGCGAGGCGGATATTGATTGCGCCGCCGATGTACTCCGCATGATAGACAGGCTTGAGGCGGGAGCGATAGATGTGGTGGTGTTCCAAACGGGCGTGGGCGCAAGAGCGCTGTTTAGGGAAGCCGATAAGCTGGGCAGACTGGATGCGCTGCTGGCGTGTCTGCGCGGGATAACGACGGTGTGCCGCGGACCAAAGCCGACGGCGGCGCTGAAGCAGGCGGGCGTGCAGATTTCGGTGAGCGTCGCCGCGCCCTATACCACCGATGAGCTGGTGCAGGCGCTGATAGCCGCGCCGATTGCGGGCAAGCGCGTTACGGCGCTGCAGTACGGCGAGCGCAACGCCGCGCTGATAGAGGCGCTGCGGCAGAACGGCGCGCTGGTGGACGACCTATGCCTGTACGAATGGATGCTGCCGGACGATACGGACGGGCTGAAGGCGCTGGTGGGCGAGCTTCTGCGCGGCGACTTGGACGCCATAGCGTTCACAAGCCAGGTTCAGATACGCCACCTATACCGCGTGGCCGCGGACATCGGAGTATCGCAGCAGGCGCTATCGGATGCGCTGAACGGGCAGACCATCGTCGCGGTAGTGGGGCCAACCTGCGCGGCGGCGCTGGCGGCGGTGGGCGTAACGCCGAACAGCGAGCCGGCGTATCCCAAGATGGGGCATATGGTCAATGCGCTGGCGGACTATGTGGGGGAACGGCGGTTGGCGGCTAAGAGTGGGGGTAGCGACGGCGTTGACAAACGAGCAAGTTAATGCTGTGGGTTACGGCTAGGGGCGGAGTTTCAATACTAAGGCATAATGGGACTTAGAGCGAAAACGCGTTGCTCAATGCTTCACAACAATAGCAATCGCTCTTTCATTGCGTCGGCAAGCTGCCGTATCAATAGCGGTGGCACCGCGTTTCCGATTTGTCCCGCTTGCTGAACGAAGCTTCCGACGAACTCGTAATCGTCCGAAAAGCCTTGAATTCGAGCCGCCTCGCGTATGGTGAGCGTTCTTAAATCTACCGGATGTCCCCAACGTCCGGAGCCGGGATGAAACACCCAACGAGTGATAGTTGGAGCCACCCCGTCTTTCGTCAGCCGTCCGTATGCGCCGCTATACCCTCCCTTCACCCTGAGATTTTCGGGCAGATCTTTGATGCCCTGCCCCGGCTGCAAAGCGGCAAGCCTTGCGTATTGCAATGGGCGCAGTTCTCTCGCGACATGATTTCGCACCTGTCTGCTTGGGTTTCGGCGCGCTTTCTGATAATCGGAGAACGGATCGCATGCGTATTCGCAAACCTCGCTGCCCTGTCCGTGCTGCAGGCTCGGCAAATCGCCAATTGCGTCCCAGACGCTTACAAAGTTGTTAGTCTCAAAACCCAACTGCTGCTTGGGCTTGTCAAAGTGCGTGGGCGTTGGAACGCTTGGCGCGGATGAGCCGCGAAAAGCCAAAAAGAACGCTCTGCGCCTCTTTTGCGGTACGCCGTACTCTGCGGCGTTAAGAACCGCCGATGTTACCGCGTATCCCGCTTTGTTAAGCCGTTCATTGATTTCGTCGCTGAATCGCTTTGAAAATCCGTTTCGGAATTCGGCGACGTTTTCCATAAGGATCGCTTTCGGTTTCATATGTTCGCAGTAGTCGAGGAATCTTTTGACCAAAAGGTTGTTTGGATCGTCTGCGAAACGCAGTTTGCGCGGCACATTCTTTGAGAAGCCTTGACACGGCGGCCCGCCCGCCAGCATGTCCAACTCGCCCGGCTCAATGCCGAGAGATGTCATAAGCTCCGTTGGCGTGAAATGAACCAAATCCGCATTCAGTCCAACGGCGTTGGGGAAGTTGCGTCGGAAAGTGGCTATGTGCTTGTGTTCAATGTCAACACCCGCAGCCACATTGAAACCTGCGCTTCTCAGCCCCGCGGCAATGCTGCCGCAGCCGCAGAAAAGGTCGATCGCCTTCAGCGCATTCGCTTTCCCTGTCATCAGATCTGCCCCGCAACAACTTGCGCGCCTGCCAATAGCGCGCTTTCACGCACAACGCGCGCTATCCTACCTGAACGCCTCCGCATTATCCTGCGCCTGGAAGCCCAGAACCCGCCACGCGCGTGGCGTATCGTAGATCTTCCATGTGTTCGCCGACGCGCCGTAGAATATGTCGAAGCCGATGTCTTCGGCGTCTATGCAGCGCTCCACCATCGCCGCTATGTCGCGGTGGCTGAACCAGCTCACGAAACTGCGCGCGTCTTCGCCGGGGCGGTCTTGCGGGCTTGTGGTGCCGAACCGAATGCAGATTGCGGATATGCCGTGATCTTCGTAGAAGTAGCGCCCCAGCGCCTCGCCGAATATCTTGCTGACGGCGTAGGGGCCGTCGGGTCTGTCCGGCATATCGTGCGTGATGAGCGGCGTTGCGGCGGGATCGAGTCCCGCGTAGTCGCCGGCGGCTATGGCGGAATACGGATAGTCGCGCTCATACATCCCGCTGACGTGCATTGAGCTGAAGAAGATGATGCGGGACGCCCCGCCTCTGCGCGCCGCCTCAAACACATTGGCGGTCGCTATCACATTGTCCGGCATAAGCAAGTCCCAGCCGATGTCGGGCGTATGGCGCGGCTCCGCGGCAAGATGCACCACGACGTCCTTGCCTTCGAATGCGGGCGCAATAGCGTCAAGGTCGGTGAGGTCGGCGGCGAGCGAGTCGAGGCCGGGCAGCGCCACGCGATCCACGCCGCTGAAATCGTACTTGCCGCCTAGATGGTCGCGCAGCACTTTGCCTATCCTGCCGCCAAAGCCGGTAACGATGACCTTTTTCTTGTCGGACATTGCAGTTCCCCCTACGGATGCTTGCCTACGCCTGCTTTCAATTCCAAGCCGCCCAATGATAATATGAGAGCCGCCCCATAGTCTAGCGGGCGGGGTTAATCGTTGGAGGCGCTTATGACGCAGGTTGACGGCGCGCGCCCTACAATCCTAGCGCGGCTTGCGCGCGGCGATACGCTGATTTCGGATGGCGCAACGGGGACTTATCTCCAACAGAATGGACTGGAGCCGGGCGGCTGCCCTGAGGAGTTCAACGCAACTCGCCCCGACGTCGTGCGCGGGATGGCGCGCGAGTATTTCACGGCGGGCGCCGATATGGTTCTGACCAACTCTTTCGGCGGCAGCCGCTTTATGCTGGGCAAGTACGGCTTCGAGCGCCGCGCCGAAGAGTTCAACCGCCTTGCGGCAGAGCATGCGCGTAGTCAAGCGCCGCCGGGCGGTTTCGTGGTGGGTTCCGTAGGCCCCACCGGCGAATTCCTGGAACCACTGGGCGAACTATCGGAAGCTGAGATGCTGGACGCCTTCGACGAACAGATAACGGCGCTAGTGAGCGGCGGCGTTGATGCGGTGGTGGTGGAAACTATGACCGCGTTGGAAGAGGCGCGGCTGGCGGTTCAAGCGGCGCGGCGGCATCCCGCGCTGACGGTTATGGCGACGATGACCTTCGACAAGGGTCCGCGCGGCTTCTTCACGATGATGGGCGTAACGCCTGAGCGCGCCGCGCGCGAACTGCAGGATGCGGGCGCGCATATCGTAGGCGCGAACTGCGGCAACGGCATCGAAGTTATGCTGGAGCTTGCGCGCGAACTCCGCAACGCCTCCGATGGCGCGCTGCTGGTGCATTCCAACGCCGGCATTCCCGCCGTGCGTCGCGGCGAAATAGTCTATCCCGAATCGCCGGAATATATGGCGCAGCGCTTCAAAACCCTGGTGGATGAACTTGGCGTCAACATCGTGGGCGGTTGCTGCGGAACGCATCCGGGGCATATACGCGCGCTTGCGGCGGCGCTGCGCGGGTAGGGGGGCAACGGGCGGGCATGAACGCGAATAGCGTGAACATAGACGCTGGCGGGGCGTTTCGTTTCTTCGACAACCGCGAAAAGTATCTGCTTTTCGTTACTACCTGCAATGAAAAGCAGGTCATAGCGGAGCGGGTTGCGATGGACACGATGTATTTGCAGCCGGTTCAACCGGTGCTGCGCGTGTTCGACGCCGGCATGGGCGACGGCAGCGTGCTGACGCGCGCGCTGATGAACCTGCATCACCGCTTCCCAACCGTGCCGATGCTGGTTGTGGGCAAAGAGATTAGCTACGAAGATGTGCGAATAAGCCTTGAAAAGATGCCCGACCGCCTTGTGGAACACCCGCTGACCGTGTTGGCGGTTACGAATATGTTCTATTCGGAAGCGCCGCAGCTTCGCCCGCGTCTAAGGCGCAACCGCGAGCGGCTTAACTGGCTGGAAGTCGCGCTTGAGGGCAGCACCGCATACGACTTCAGCGAACAGATCCGGGCGCTGGAATGGCGCGTTCGCGACTGGTGGCAGACGCGGGTGAGCGCGCGCAGCGGCAACCCTATCTACGACGCCCCGTCGGCGCTCATCATCTATCGCAAGGATCATCAGTGGCCGCTTGCGCCGATAATTCCCCAACGGGACGGCGCGGACGCCTTGGAGTATGACCTGATTATCGCGGCGCAGCCGTTTCGGGCGCGTCTGCCCAAAGAGGCGAAGGTGCGAAATGTGCTTGCGCCGCTTGCGTCATCGCTTGCGTCGGGCGGGATTATGGTAGTCATCCAATCCACGGGCAAAGACCCGGGGATGGAAATCATCCGCCGCATATGGGCGGGCGAGCGTCCGTTTCGGACGCCGCGTTTGGAACTGCTGCGCGAACTGCGGGCGCAGGTGGGCGAGCGCAGCCCCGATTTGAAATACATAAGTTATGTGGATTCGCGTGCCGAGTTTCGGTATTTCCTGCAACTCTCCGAGTCGGCGAGCGCGGGCGCAATCGGCACATCGGCTATCTTGGCGGCGTGGAACGCGGCGGTCTATGTGGCGCAAGTAGAGGATGAGCGGCTAGACGAGGTGATGCGGGACGGGCGCTATCTTGACATCACGGCGCAGGTGCTGCAGAAGTACGGCGGATTGTGGTTCACCGACGAATCGTTCATCGTAACGCGCGCCTGAAATGGCGGCGATGAGCGGCTAGGATTTCTTGTAATAAAGAAGGAAAATGCCAAGGAGGCCTGTAAGCCGAGTTCTGTTCCGTCGCGCGCTGCGTTTTGCGCCGACGCATCGGCATTGGCGCAGGCGCGGCGGCGGCGGCCATCTATCTAGCCCCGCCGTTGCCGACGGGGTCGTGCGGCCAACCCGGAGAAGGGCCGGGCGCCCGTTACCCCCTATTAGGCCTTGCTCCGGATGGGGTTTGCCTAGCCTCCGCCGTTGCCATTGGAGCGGTGCGCTCTTACCGCACCTTTTCACCCTTGCCGCGCGTCAACGCGGCGGTATGTTTCTGTGGCACTTTCCGTCGGGTTGCCCCGCCCCGCCGTTAGCGGGCATCCTGCCCGGTGGAGCTCGGACTTTCCTCCCGCCTGCGATTGCAGACCGGCGACCGCCCGGCCTCCTTGACGCATACCATTGTAGCGCCTGCGCCCGTTTCTTGTACGAATTCCACGCCGCTTATTCGGCGCAAAGGCGCGCTATGTCAGCGCCCTATGCAATCACTTCGACCGAATCGTCCCACACCACGATTTTGACGATGTGAACCGTCAAGAACGCCTGCTTGTCCACAAGATCGAGCGTGTCCCAACGCTGAAGCGTCTTGCTCACATCCATATGCCTATCCGGCCTTGTGGCGCTGCTGCGCGCCTTGTCCAAGCCTTCCAGATGTTCGGTAAGCGCGCCAAGCCCGAATTCGCCGCGCGCGGCGCGCTTGAGGTTTTGCAGAAAGCGCCGCTCGGCGTTGCGGATGCGCCCGTCCCACAACGCCCGCACCTCTTCGCTTCGCTTTACATTGTCGACAGGCGCATGCGCGGCGCCCGCCCTTTCGCGCACGCCATCCGTCAGCTGAGACATCACCTGCTCTTCAAGCTTGGGCGCGCGCCAGGTGTGATAGCCGCATAGGCTCTGATTGTTGCGCGTCTGGCACTGATAGTAGCGATACACGCCGCGCGCGCTTCTGCCGTCCTTGCGCCGCCACGACTGCCGACGGGTTACGCCCATCATCTTGTTGCCGCAGTAGCCGCAGAACGCCAACCCCGAAAGCAGAAACGGCTCTGCGTTCACCGATCGGTTCGATGGCTTGCGCGCACGCGCCTGGTCTTGCGCCGCCCGAAACACCTCAGAGGGAATGATGGCTTGGTGGCTCTTCGGAAGCCGCAGCCCGAAACGGGTGTATGTCCCCATATACGTCGGGTTCTTCAGGATGTCCCGTATAGTAACCATATTCCAGCGCCCGCCGCGCCGCGTGGTGATGCCGCGCTCGTTCAAGTGCTGCGAAATCAGCCGCAGTCCAAGCTTATCCTGCGTGTACTTGCGGTATATCAGCTCCACAACGGGCGCTTCATCTTCCACAATCACAAACGAACCGTCGGGGCCGTTGCGGTAGCCGTATGGCGGCTTGCCCAAGCCCTTGCCCAGCACAGCACGCTCGCGCATCGATTCCTTGATGCGCTTGCTGCGCTCTTTGGACACGCCCGCAACTCCAACTGAATCCAAGGCGTTCTGCAGCGGATCCGGCAGGTCGTCGTCATCGCAGGTTACCTTGCAGCCGGTCGATTCAATCTCGATCACCGCCCTGACCACATCCTCAAGCGTATTCCCCAGATGCGTGGCGTCCGGCGCCACCACCAGGAAGTTGCTCTGCGATCCCTTAATGTAGGCGAGCATATTTTGGTATTCGGAGCGCCGCTCGCCGTCGCGCCGATCGGCATCAGCGTCTATCACATCCACGAAAGCGGCGACGGGCTGGTGCATATAGCGCTCGCAGTAGTTCTCGAAGTCCGATTGTATCTGTTCGCCAAGCGGTTGTTCGTTTTCGCTTTCGGCGGAAAGCCTGTAGTATCCGATTGCGCGCATTGTAATCTCATTATTCCAAGTAAAGTATGCGGCGGCAGTTGTTGCACTGCACGATGCCTTCGGAGTTTCTGACGCGCTGCATATCCGAGCGTGGCAGCGCGATTCGGCAGGCGCCGCATATCCCGCGCCCGGCGTCCACCTTGCTTACCGCGTGTCCGCCGCGCGTGTCCAACAGCGATTCGTATAGCGCCAGCGTCCGCGGCGGGATTGGCGGCAGCAACTCGACTCGCGCCAGATCCAGCGCCTCGAGCTCGGCGGCGAGCGTCTGCTCCCGACGCTGCAGTTGGGGCAGCAGTTCGCGCCGCCGCTCCTGCAGCGCCGCAAAGGTTCGCTGAGCATCCTCAAGCGCGTCCTGAAGCTCCTCCGTGGCTATCATATGCTCAAGCAGCGTGTCTTCCGCTGCCGAAATTCGGTTTTGCAGCGCCGCCTGCTCTTCCTGAAACGCCTCAAGCTCTCTGACGTTAGTTACCGCGCCGCCGTACAGTCGGTTTTCGACATTCTTGAGCTGCTCTTCCAATCGTTGAGCGGAGAGCTGCGCGCTCTGCCACTGCGCGTTGCGCTCCGAATGCTGCGCCTCGAGCTGTTGCATGCGCCGCTGCGCCGCCGTCAGCTGCGGATCGCCCGCGAGCGCCTCTCTCACTTCGGCAAGCGCATTACGCTTTTCTGCCCTTGCCCAGTCCAATTCCTGCAGTTCGTAGAGTTGTTTCAGCGACTCCATCGGCGCTTATCCCCCGCTCGTCCGCAAAGACGAGATAAGATATGCGATCTTTCGTCAGCATTACCGATACTAATCGTTCTTGGGGCGGGGGATATAGGCAAGTGAGGTTCTAATTTGGCGCATTGGCGCGCGCTGTCGATTGCCAATTCGGCCGCCGATGCGATTGCCCGCCGCCCGATACTGCATTATGCCGCGCCAAACTGGTATGATAGCGTTGGCAGTAGGCTGCCGTCCGACGAAAGCCGCGCGCTCCGCAGCGCGTTTGCGCGCGCGAGGAGGTTGTGGCGCATATGCTCTCTTCAAACATCAGCAAGAGCTTCCCCAAAACCAAGATAGTCTGCACGCTTGGGCCGTCCACTGAAACCGAAGCGGTCATAGAATCGCTGGTTCAAAATGGAATGAGCATCGCCCGCCTCAACTTTTCTCACGGCGATATGCGGACGCACACCACCGCCTTTGAGCGCGTGCGCCGCGTATCGGATCGGCTGCGCGTCCCCGTGGGCATTATGGTGGATGTGCCCGGCCCCAAGTACAGAACCGGACCGATGATGCCCGGAGTGCTGGAGATCAAGCAGGGCGAGCGCATCACGCTGACCAGCCGCGACGTCGTGGGCGAACAGCGCATAATATCGGTAGCGCCCCCCGGCATTCACCTAGACGCCGCCGTGAACCGCCCCATAATGCTGGACGACGGCTTGCTGGAACTCAGAGTAGAGCGCATCGAAGACGCCGACGTCCACTGCCGAGTTGTAGTCGGCGGGCGGCTTACCGAGCGGCGCGGCGTTACCACGCCCGGCAGAGCGCCATCGCTGCCGTTTCCCGACGCGCGCGCCGAAGAAGCGCTTGTGTTCGCCGCGCGGCAGGGCGCCGATTTCGTGGCGCTATCCACGGTTACAACCGCCGCCGACGTGCAGAAGGCGCGCCAAATCCTGATAGACAACGGCTCCGAATGCCTAGTCATATCCAAGATCGAGCGCGCCGAAGCGCTGGAAAACTTCGACTGCATCCTAGACGCAAGCGATGCCATTATGGTGGCGCGCGGCGATATGGGCGTGGAAGTGCCGCTTGAGCGCGTTCCCGTCATTCAGAAAGACCTCATATCCAAATGCAATGCCGCCGGCAAGCCCGTCATCACCGCCACGCAGATGCTGGAGTCTATGGTGCGCTCCCAGGTGCCCACGCGCGCCGAAGCCACCGACGTCGCCAACGCCATCTTCGACGGCACCGACGCCGTTATGCTGTCCGGCGAAACTTCAGTCGGCCTATATCCGGTGGAAGCGGTGCAGTTCATGGCAAAGGCATCGCTTGAGGCGGAAGCCGCCCTGCCGTATGAAGACATCCTGACAGCTAAGTCATATCAGACCGAAACCCTGCGCATCGACGACGCCATAAGCTACAACGCCGTCCGCACCGCCCATCAGCTCAACGCAAGCCTCATCGTGGCGTTCACCGAAAGCGGCTCGACCGCCGGCAGAGTGTCCAAGTATCGCCCGATCCCCCCAATCCTGGCGCTCACATCCACGGAGCGCATACGCCGCATCCTAACTATCCGATGGGGCGTTATGCCCGTAATCGTATCGCCGCTCCAATCGATTGAAGACTTCTTTGAAGTCGGCCAAGACCAGGCGCACAACATCCCCGGCGTCTCCGACGGCGATACCATCGTGCTGGTGGCCGGCCTGCCGATAGGCGTGCCGGGCAGCACGAACCTGCTGCGCGTAATGAACGTCGATCCCTAAGCCGCGCTGCGGGTTTAGGGCGCAGTCTGCCCCCGTTCTGCGTTAGACATAACGGCGCGCGCCAATGTACAATTGACGGACACTATCGGCAACACCGCAGGGGAGCAGTCAAAGTGCTTAGGCTATACAATACTCTGACCAAGCGGATTGATGAGGTTCAACCCGTCGAGCCGGGCGTCGTCAAGATGTACACCTGCGGCCCCACCGTGTACCGCGACGCTCACATCGGCAATCTCAGGTCGTATCTCTTGGCGGACTGGATTCGGCGCGCGCTTGAGACCAACGGCTTGAAGGTCGTTCACATCAAGAACATCACCGACGTCGGGCATATGCGCCAAGAAGTGCTAGAGCAGGGCGGGGACAAGATAATCGCCGCCGCAATCGCCGAAGGCAAGACGCCCGCTCAGATTGCCCAATTCTATACCGATAGGTTCATCGACGACGAGCGCAAGCTCAACATCATCCCCGCTCACCAATTCCCCAAAGCCACCGACCATATCCCCGAAATGCTGGCAATCACGGAACGCCTTGTAGAGCAAGGGCTTGCCTACGAAGTGCAGGGCAATGTCTATTACGCCGTATCCGAATTCGGCGATTACGGCAAACTCTCCGGCAACATCGCGGACGCCGAACTGCTGGAGGCGGTGCGCGTAGAGGCGGATCCGCTCAAGCGCGATCCGCGCGACTTCACGCTTTGGAAGGCGGCGGAGCCGGGACGCGAACTCAAATGGCCAAGCAGGTGGGGCGAAGGCTTCCCCGGCTGGCATATAGAATGCTCCGCTATGTCGATCAAGTATCTGGGAACGCGCTTTGACATTCACACCGGCGGCGTGGACAACATATTCCCGCACCACGAAGGCGAAATAGCGCAGAGCGAAGGCTACACCGGCCGCGATGTGGTTAGCATTTGGACGCACGGGCAGCACCTGCTCGCCGACGGCGTGAAGATGGCGAAGTCTATGGGCAATTCGTTCATCCTCGCCGACACCGAAGCGCAGGGCATAGAGCCGCTGGCGTTTCGCTATCTCTGCCTCACCGCCCAGTACAACACGCGATTGAACTTCACCTTCACATCGCTCAAGGCGGCGCAGCGCGCATTGCTGAGACTGCGCAATATGGCGTGGCAGTGGAGCATGCTGCCCGCCCTGGACACCCCCGACGAAGAGACCGCCCAACGCTGGCATGCGCTCTTTATGGATCGCGTCAACGATAACCTGGATATGCCCGGCGCGCTCGCGCTAATCTGGGATCTAGTCCATTCCGACCTACCGGGGCAACTCAAGCTCGATATCCTGGCGCGCTGCGATGAAGTACTGGGCTTGGACTTGACGGCCGCCGCGGATATGTACGCCGTGCCTAGCGGCATAACCCACGACGTCGCCGACCGCTCCAAGCGTCGCGGCGCGCGCGACTACGCCGTCGCAGACTCCATACGCGACAGGCTTTCAGAAGCGGGATTTGTGGTTCAGGACGCCGCCGCTGCCACATTCGTGCGCCCCAAGACAGCGTGGGAAAAGCGCCAAGAGCGATGGCATTCTTACTCGTCGGCCGCAGAGGTTGCGTCCCTGATAGACGAAGCGGACGCCGTGGACATATCCGTGGGCATCGTCGCATGCAACTATCTTGGCGATGTACGGCGCTGCGTGAACAGCGCGCTCAAGTGGCTTGGCGGGCGCAGCGCCGAAGTGGTAGTTGTGGATAACGGCTCCACCGACGGCGTCGCCGAATGGCTTGAGGACGCCGCGTCCAAAGACGCCCGCCTGCGCGTCATTCACACCGACCACACGCTCGGCGAGGGCGCCGCCAAGAACATCCTGCTCAAGCAGTGTCTGGGCAGTGCGGTGGTTATGCTGGATACAAGCGTTGAGGTCGACGGCGATATATTCGCGCCCATTCTGCAGGCACTGCAGGATGACAGCGTGGGCGTTGCGGGGCCGTTCGGGCTTCGCACCGACAACATGCACCACTTCCACGACGGCGAAGGCGAAGCAGGCGATATGGACGCGATGCAGGCGTACTGCTTCGCATTCAAGCGCAGCCGCCTCAAGACGGTGGGCATGCCCAGGCAGGTGTTTCGCTTCTACCGCAACCTAGACCTGGACTTCAGCTTCCAGTTCAAAAACTGCGGCTATCGGATAATCGCCGATCCCGCGCTTCCGGTAAGCCAACACGAACACCGCGTCTGGTCCGAGCTGGCGGAAGCAGAGCGCGATGAACTCAGCCGCAAGAACTACCGCCGCTTCCTGGACAAGTGGGGAGACCGCGCCGATCTGCTCATCAGCAACCGCAGCGCGAACTAACGCTGCCGCGTTAAGCGCCGTCTGCTGATGCCTCGGACGGGCGTTGTCGATTTTGCGCCGATTAGACGGATACGGATGATACGGATTAAGGAAGGCAAAACGGATTGATAGAATTGCCTAATTCGGTTGCGGGGCTTTGGACGCAACTCGCAATCGCCGCCGCAATCATTCTTTTTTCGTCCAATTACCTCGCTAAATCCGCCGACGCCATCGCCCTCAAAACGGGGCTGGGACGCTCGTTCATAGGCGTTGTGCTGCTGGCAACCGCAACATCGCTCCCTGAGCTGGGGCTGGGCGTAAGCTCCATAACCCTAATAGACGCGCCGGATCTTGCCGTAGGCGACGCATTCGGCAGCAACATATTCAACCTGTTCATCATCGGCATACTTGACCTGTTCTGGCGCAACGGCCCCATTCTCAATAGCGTGAGCGTTGCGCCGGTGGTGGTGGGCGTATTGAGCATCGTGTTAATAGCCGCCACTATGTTCGCCGTTCTCTTCCATTCCCGCCTCAATGTTTCGCTGTCAGACTGGCACATTAGCCCGCTTACCATAGCGCTGTTCCTGATATTTGTGGTGTCTATGTACATCGTCTATCGCAGCGGCGTTCTGCTAGAGGCGGCAGACGCTGAAGAGCATCAGATCGAGCAAGTTGTGTCAGGGGGCTTGCCGCGCGCCATAGCCACATACGCCGCCGCCGCCGCGGTAATCGTTGTGTCCGCGGTGTGGCTCGCCAACACGGGCGAAGGCATAGCGCACGCTATGGGCTGGGAAACCAGTTTCGTGGGAACGCAGTTCCTCGCCTTCAGCACATCGCTGCCCGAACTCTCCGCATCGTTTGTGGCGCTGCGAATAAACGCCCCCGAACTCGCAATATCCAATCTGCTTGGCAGCAACCTGTTCAATATGGGGTTCGTACTCACCATTGACGATGTGGCGCTCGTCGGCAAGCCGCTGTGGACGGCGGTGTCCGACGTCCATCTGATGACCGCCGCGCTCGCCATTCTGATGACCGTCGTGGCAATCGCGGGCTTGGCGAAGCGCGGACGGCGCAGGCCGCACAAGTTCTTCACCTATGAGAGCATGGCGCTCATAGGGTTGTACATCGTAACAAGCGCGCTGGTGTTCAGGTTCAGTTAGCGCCGCCCGAACTTGACACATCGCATTCGCGCTAATACATTAGGCATATCCAAAATCAAGACAAATCAAAACTAGGAGACGGACAATGTTCTTCGAATTGAGAGAGTACCGCACGCAGCCGGGACAGCGCGAAAACTGGGTCAAGTTTATGGAAGAGGTAATCATACCCTTTCAGACATCCAAGGGGATGGTAATCGTGGGCAGTTTCGTGGGCGAGGAAGAGGGCGATCTGTACATATGGGTGCGCCGCTTCGCCAGCGAACAGGAGCGCGAGCGCCTATACGAAGCGGTGTATGAGAGCGATAAGTGGAAGAACGAAATCGCGCCGCAAATTCCCGATATGATGCAGCGCGACAAGATAGTTGTGCGCCGCATCGAGTCCACGCCGATGTCCGTCATTCAGTAGCGGCGCGCGCGCAAACGCCCCGATCCGCCACAAGGTTGGCGATATGGACGATATGGACGCGCCCGATATTCTGCTGACCAACGCCCATGCGCTCACGCTCGACCGCGCCCGGCCGCGCGCGGATACTATCGCGGTTCGCGGCGGCCGAATAGCGTGGGTTGGCGCCTGCGGCGGCTCGCTGCCCATACTGCCGTCGCATACGCAAGTCATAGACTGCGGCGGCCAGACCATCGTGCCGGGCTTCATCGACGCCCATTGCCACATCCTCGCCTACGCATCGGCGCTGACGGCGGTGGACTGTAGCGCCAACGCCGTTTCGTCCATAAGCGATATTGTGAACGCCATCCGGCAACGGGCGCAGTCCACGCCCCGCGGCGATTGGATCCGCGCCGTCGGCTACCGCGAATTCGATTTGCGCGAAAAGCGCCATCCCACGCGTCTCGATTTGGACGCCGCCGCGCCGCATCATCCGGTTCGCCTCAATCACCGCTCCGGCCACGCCTGCGTATTAAACAGCCTGGCGTTGCAGCGCATCGGCATACACGCCGCCACTGAGGAACCGCCGGGCGGCACGATAGCGCGCGACTTGGACACCGCCGAACCCAACGGGCTGCTTTTGGAAATGTCCGATTTCCTGGATGAGCGCATCCCCCGTCTATCCGACGCTGAGATTGACAAGGGCGTAGCGCTGGCGAATCGGCGCTTGCTCGCCGCCGGGGTTGTGTCCGTTCACGATGCCACGCCTGCCAATTCGGTTGAGCGCTGGGACGCTATGCGGCGGTTGCGCGAATCCGGCAAGTTCACGCCGTCCGTTGTGATGATGGCGGGCGCGGATCGCATAGACGGGTTTGCCGATAAGGGCTTGTCATACGGCAGCGGCAATGGCGCGCTCGCGCTTGGGCATGCCAAGATTATGCTAACCCAATCCGGCGGCAGGCTATTCCCCGCCCCGGATGAACTATCGGACATCGTGGCGGCGGCGCACGCGCGCGGCTTTCCCGTGGCCATCCACGCCGTCGAGTCTGACGCAGTAAATGCCGCTGCCCATGCGCTTGCCGCCAACCGCGCGCCCGGCTTGCGCGACCGCATAGAACACGCCGCCGAATGCCCGCCGCATACGCTTGAGGCGCTGCGAAAGGCGCGCGCCGTGGTGGTTACGCAACCCGGCTTTATAGACGAAAGCGCAAGCCGCTATCTAGCGGAATTAGGCGCGGCGTCGAAGTGGCTTTATCGAATTGGGGCGATTATGGAAAGCGGGTTGATTGTGGCGGCGAGTTCGGATGCGCCGGCAAGCCGCCCCTATCCGCTGACGGCGATGCGCGCTGCCGTAACCCGCCGCGACCAATCGGGCGCTACTCTGAACGCAGGCGAAGGCGTGAGCGCAATTCAGGCGTTGCGGATGTACACAACCGCCGCCGCATACGCCGCGCGCCAAGAAGCAGAGCGGGGTTCGATTGCGCCCGGCAAGCGCGCCGACCTTGCGGTATTGAGCGCCAACCCTATCGCCGTTCCCCCGGAGCGCATGGATGAAGTCAAGGCAACGATGACGATAATCGGCGGGCGCATCGCTTGGCGGATGTGAGCGCGTCAGCTTCGGCGCACCTGCACATGCCCGATAAGCTCCTCCAGCGAATCGCGCGAGGCGTTGCGCGGAAGCGCCGCGAGGTTGTTCAGCGCCTTGACGCAATACTTGTTGGCGAACTCATACGATGCCCGCAGGACCGCTTCATCTTGGATAACGCCCACCGCTTCTTTTAGCGCGGTCTCGTCGCCGGGGTGCTTGAGCGCGCGCTCGATTGCGGGCTTGCGCGTGGCGCTTTGCATCGCAATCAGCGTGGGCAGCGTTACCACGCCGTTGGCAAGATCGCTGCCTATCGGCTTGCCTATCTCTTCCTCGGCGCCGTCGATGTCCAGGATGTCATCTACCACCTGAAACGCCATGCCAAGGTTGTAGCCGTAAGAGCGCAGCGCCTTCACATGCGCCTCTGACGCGCCGCTTAGGATTGCGCCGGACTCGCCCGCCGTCATAAACAGCGACGCCGTCTTATCGTAGATGCGCGCTAGGTAGCCTTCCATAGTTTGGTTGGGATTGCGCGCTTCGGACATCTCTTGCAGTTCGCCGCTTGAGAGCTCCATTATGGTTTCGGCGAACCGCCGTATAACCCGAATGTTGCCGGTATCGCATACAAGCGTGGCGGACGCGGCGAAGATGTAGTCGCCGGCGAGTACGGCGGCGTTGGTTCCCCAAAGGTTGCTGATGGTAGCCATTCCGCGCCGCAGGGACGATTCGTCGACGGTGTCGTCGTGGATTAGCGATGCGATGTGCAGCAGTTCCACGCCCGCCGCCATCTTTTCGGTGATAGCCTCGTCGTGCGGGTGAAAGTTGGACGCCAGCAGCGTAATGGCGGGTCTGATGTTCTTGCCGGGCACCGCGAATACATGCTCCAGGAGCTGCGCCAGAAACGGATGCTTCCGCTTTGCCATATCCCTCAGGGAATCGCCAACCCTGTCTAGCCGCTCTTGGACTGGTTCGTAAAACGATACTAACTGCAATCGCCGCGCTCTCTCATCGCTCTTGTAGGGAATAAGGGCTGACACTATTCGCCGACTCGCTGCGCCTCTGCCTCTATGAGCGCTTCGTCCAGTTTGGCGAACAGCGGGCGCGGCTTTTGGACCGCCTGGCCGGGCTGAATTTCATAGGCGTCCCACTTCCAACCGGTTGCCTGCGCATCGCCCTCGAATCCCAGCAAGGCGTGGAGTTTCTGCGAGCTGAACGGCAGGAATGGGTAGAGCGTGGTCTTGAGGCAGTTTATCACTGATAGCGCAACCCATAGCGTTTGGGCGGCGTCCGCCTTGTTTTCGCGGACGGCGTGCCACGGTGCTTTTCGCTCCAGATAGCGGTTCGCCGCCTGAGCCAGCGCCATAGACGCCTGCAGCGCCTGCCTTAGACGCACCGCTTGCAGATGCCGATCCACTTCGTCAAAACGCCGCTGCGCTTCGTCTAGCAATTCTTTGGAGATGTCGTCGAGTTCGCCCGGCTGCGGCGCTTTGCCGTCGAAGTTGCGATTGACCATAGACAGCGTTCTGTGAACCAGATTGCCGTAGGTAGCCACCAACTCATCGTTGTTGCGCCGCACATACTCGCGCCACGAAAAGTCGGAGTCGGATGTCTCCGGCAGGTTGGACGCCAGCACATAGCGCAGCGGATCCGGCTCATACCTGTCAAGGTATTCGGGCAGCCATACCGCCCAGTTGCGGCTTGTGGAGAGCTTTGCGCCTTCCAAGTTCAGATATTCGTTTGCGGGGACGTCGTAGGGCAGGTTGAGGCCGCCGTATCCGAGCAGCATCGCGGGCCAGATGACGGTGTGAAACGGGATGTTGTCTTTGCCCATAAAGTAGTACGCGCGGCATTCGGCTTGCCAGAAGTCTTGCCACGCATCCGGATCGCCGCCGCTTTTCGCCCACTCGATCGACGCCGATAGGTAGCCGATGACCGCCTCGAACCAGACATACAACCGCTTGCCGTCATAGCCGTCGAGCGGCAGGGGAACGCCCCAGTCTATATCGCGCGTGATGGCGCGGTCGCGCAAGCCGCCTTCAAGGTAACCGATGGTGAAGTTGCGCACATTCGGGCGCCAGTGCGTTTGCGCGCGAACCCAATCCAGCAGCTGTTCTTCAAATGCGCTGAGCTTCAGAAAGAAGTGTTCGGTTTCGCGAAAGACGGGCGTTTTGCCGCATATTCGACAAGCGAGGTCGGCTAGGTCTTTGGGATCGAGCGTCCTGCCGCAGTTGTCGCACTGATCGCCGCGCGCTTCCGCAAAGGCGCAGTGCGGGCAGCGTCCCTCCACATAGCGGTCGGCAAGAAAGCGCATCTCGTCTTCGCAGAAGGGCTGTACCATCGTGTCTTTGTAGATGAGATCGCGTTCAAGCAGTTTGAGAAAGATGTCCTGCGCCACATCCGCATGATTGTCGGTGTGCGTTGTGGTGAACAGGTCGAAGCTTATGCCCAAGCGCCGCCAACTATCCAGGAACTCCGCTTGATACTTGCGAAAGATAGCCTCCGGGGTTACGCTCTGCTGTTCGGCGGTCAGGGTTACGGGCGTGCCGTGCGCATCGCTGCCGGACACCATCAGCGCCTCGTTGCCCTTGATGCGGTGGTAGCGCGCGAAAATGTCGGCGGGAAGGTATGTGCCCGCCACATGCCCTATGTGAATAGAGCCGTTGGCGTAGGGCCACGCAACTGCGACTAGAATGCGTTCAGGCATAACACGATGCACCTATATGTAGGATTGACGGCATCAAGTCTATCACAACGGCGCAGTCAAGATAACCTATGCGTTATTATGGGCGTGTATTCACAAGATTGAATATAGATATAGCAGTTTCCAAACCACTATCTAGGAGGCGATATATGGCGCGTGCAAGGGCATATCGACACGATGTCAGACGCCGACGCTGTGACTCCAATTGAATGCCCAAATACGGACATATGCCTTGACCGCATACAAGGCTAGTTCGTAGTATTGGCGTATGATTGAAAATGCAAGCGTATCGGCGGGCGCGTCAAGAGCGATAAGCATTGCCAAGGCGCTGCTTATCAGCGCGCGCCCGTGGCAGTGGTACAAGAACCTCGTCATATATCTGGCGTTCTTCTTCACGGTCAACGAAGCGTGGATGCCGGGCGGCGACGTGCGCGCCGCGCTGACGCTGTTCGGCGAAATAACGCTCGCATTCGCCGCATTCTCGGCGCTGACCAGCGCGGTGTACCTGGTGAACGACGTCCTGGATGCAGAGCGCGACCGCCTGCATACGCATAAGCGCAATCGTCCGGTGGCGTCGGGACGCTTGCCCGTGTCCGTAGCGTGGACGGCGGCGGCGCTGGCGGCGGCAATCGGGTTAGGCGGCTCATTCGCCCTGGATCCGCTGTTCGGCGTAGTATCGTGCGCCTATGCGTTTGCGAATGCGGCGTATTCGCTGCTGCTAAAGCACATCGTCCTTGTGGATGTGTTCGTGATAAGCAGCGGGATGGTGCTGCGCGCGGTTGCGGGCGCAGTCATTATGCAGGTGCCAATATCGCCGTGGCTCTACCTCTGCACGGCGCTGGTTGCGCTGCTGCTTGCGCTTGTGAAGCGGCGAACTCAGCTTGCCAGCGCCGGCGAAAACGCCGCCCGACAGCGCGCCACCCTGAGCCGCTACACAGTGGCATCGCTGGATCAGCTCATCGTCATAACCGCCACCGCGTCGCTCATAGCCTACTCGCTCTACACCTTCACCGCGCCCAACCTGCCCGCCAACAACGCAATGATGCTCACCATTCCGTTTGTGGCATTCGGGCTATTCCGCTACATCCTGCTGGCGGCGACGTCTGAGCATGGCGAAAACCCGGAGCGCCTGCTCATAGGCGATCGCGCGCTAATACTGACGCTACTGCTGTGGCTCGCAAGCGCAGTGGCGGTTCTGGCTATGTTCCGCGCATAAAGCCGCTTTTAGGACGAGCGCGGCGCTCCGATCTTTCCGTATGCAGACAAGGCTTTCTATTCGTAAGCGTTTCGGCGCGCGCATATATTGGCTATGGCTATATTCGCCCGATACGCCATACGCCCCGATGTGCGCGTTTCGGGCGCGCGCAAACCCCCGCCGCTGCGTTTGGCTTGCCGTGAAAGCGTATGATAAACTCGCCGTCGCTTCGCTTCATTCGCTCTTTGGGAGATGGCAATGGTCCCACCTGACAGCCTGTTCGGAATAGTCCCCACTTGGGTTGGCGTGTACATCGTTTCGCTTGGCGCATTCGCCGCCGCCGGCTGGTTCTTATACCAACGGGTATTCAGATTGGTGCTGCTCGGCAAGCCCGCCGATCGCTTCGACCGCCCATTGCATCGGCTCATCGGCGCGCTGCCGTTCATATTCGGGCAGCGCAAGGTGCTGCAGCGCGTCAGCATACGCAGAGACCGCGCGGGACTGGCGCACTTCTTCATATTCTGGGGGTTCCTGTCCTTCTCCCTGAGCTACATCCTATTCATATTCGGCGACTCTATATGGCATCCGCTCTCATCCAAAATCCTGACCGAAACCGGACTGCGCGTATTCACCGCCTACCTCGACGTGCTGGCGGTGATATTCCTGATAGCGCTGATATGGGCGGCAATTCGCCGCTGGGTCGCCACGCCGCGCCGTCTGTCCTTCGACCTCACGCAAAAGAAAGAATCCGGCGTCATACTCGGACTGATAGCGCTTCTGATGGCGCTCACGCTGCTGACGGAGGCGTTCTATGTAGCGGCTGGCGGTACAGGCGCGCACGCATCGGCGCCCGTGGGCGGCGCGCTGGGCAGGCTATTCGACGGCGTTGTCAGCGTGAACGCCGCCAATATGCTGCACGGCTTGTTCTGGTGGGCGCATCTCGCCGTCATTCTGGGCTTTGCGATATACATCCCGCTGTCCAAGCATATGCACCTAGTAGGCGCGCCCATCAACTTCTTCACGCGCTCGCTTGAGGCTAGAGGGACGCTGTCCACGCCCGCCGACCTGGAAACCGCCGAAGTGTTCGGCGCTTACAGGGTACAGGATTTCACGCAGCGCCAACTGCTGGACGGCTACGCCTGCGCCGTGTGCGGCCGCTGCACCGAAAGCTGCCCCGCCAACATCAGCGGCAAGATACTATCCCCGATGCACATCGTAGAAAACCTCAAAGAGCATACCTTGGAGACGGGACCCGGCATCATCGCGGGCGAAGATCCGCAATACGAAAAGCCGCTCATAGGGCGCTGGATTCAGGAAGAGGCGTTGTGGGATTGCCTCACCTGCGGCGCATGCGTGGAAGAGTGTCCCGTGGGCGTTGAGCATATCAATACCATTGTGGATATGCGCCGCTATCTTGTGATGGAAAAGGCGGACATGCCCGAAACCGCTATGAACGCTCTGCTGAGCATGGAACAGCGCGGGCATCCGTGGCGCGGCACAACCTTCACCCGCACAGATTGGGCGGACGGGCTTGGCGTCAAGACGCTGGCGGAACATCCCGATGCTGAAGTGCTGTTCTGGGTTGGCTGCACCGCCGCGTTGGAGCAGCGCAGCCAGAGCGTAGCGCGCGCTATGGCGTCCGTGCTGAAGCGCGCCGGCGTGGACTTCGCCATACTGGGCAGCGAAGAGAACTGCACCGGCGACCCCGCGCGGCGAATGGGCAACGAATACCTCTACCAGATTTTGGCGCAACAGAACATCGAGACGCTCAACGGCTACAATGTCAAGAAGATAGTCGCCATATGCCCGCACTGCTTCAACGCCATCAAGAACGAATACCCGCACCTTGGCGGCGAATACGAAGTGCTTCACTACAGCGAAATGGTGTCTGAACTAATCGCGGACGGGCGCATCAAGCCGCTAGTCGAGATTAACTCCACGCTGGCGTATCACGACTCCTGCTATCTAGGGCGGCACAACGGCATCTACGACCAGCCGCGCCAAATAGCCGAAGCGATACCGGGCTTGAAGCTCGTAGAGATGGAACGCTGCCGCAGTCAGGGCTTCTGCTGCGGCGCCGGCGGCGGGCATATGTGGATTGAAGAGAGCCGCGGCAACCGCGTCAACCACGTCCGCACCGACCAGTATCTCCAAACGCAAGCCGACACCGTAGGCGTATCCTGCCCCTTCTGCCTCCAAATGTTCGTAGAGGGCATCGGCACCAAAGAGAAGCAAGACACGCACCAAGCGAAAGACCTGCTGGAGTTGCTCGACGAAAGCCTAGGACCGGACGCGTAGCAGCGCGGCAAACCCGGCCGCAGGCGCAATCGGGGACGCCGCCGAGTTAGGCGCCTCAGGTTCACGGGTGGCGTTCAATCAATTTTAGATTAGACACATGCGCGACGACGAAAACATAGACCTATACGCAGTTCTGCGGGTTCACCCGACGGCTGAACCCGAAATCGTGGACGCCGCATATCGCCGCCTAGCGCGCATGTACCACCCTGACTTGAACAAAGCGCCCGGCGCGCACGAAACGATGATACGCATCAACCTCGCCTACGAAATCCTAGGCGACCCCGCCAAGCGCGCCGCCTACAACCGCGACCGCGCCAACCGCCAACAAACCGAATGGCAGGCGTGGACAGAGCGCGCCGAACGGGAACGCCGGGAACGCGCCGAGCGGGAACAAAGACAACGCCAAGCGCAGACCGAACGCGAGCGCCGGGAACGAAACGAGCAGGCAGAACGGGAACGCCAGGCGCGCGCCAATGCTGAACGCCAACGCGCCGAGCGTGAACAAAGAGAACGCCAGGCGCAACCCGAACCCACGCATCAGTCATACGCCGAATGGGAAGCCGAAATGCAGCGGCAAGTGCGCGCCAAACAGGAAGCTAGCGCGCAAAGTCAGCAACATAAACTTGAACGTGGATTTCCAATTATCGCAGCGATTGCCAGCGGCGCAATAATGGGTAGCGTATTGGGTGCTACCCACGTTGCTTTTGGGACTCTGATGTTCTTGATTGCAGAGGTTAAAGAGCCTAGCTTTTACGTCCCATTCTTGGGTGACTTTGTAATCTCTGAATTTTCCGTTTTGGGGGGGCTAAGTGGCTTATTTTTCTTATTTTCGCTCTTATTCTGTCAATTGGAATGCCAATTAGAACGGCATTTGATGTTAACTTCCAAGCACCTTATCCTCGTAAGTGGATAATATTCTTTGTCAAGGTGGTCATCACCACCGCCTTGACATCGCTGTCCATTCTTCTGGGTCTAGTGGGACTACTCTATAACCACGAAGTTATTCTTGCCGTTTTTAGTTTTACGAGCGGCGCTTCCTTTGGCGCTGCAGGTCGTTTATACTATCGGCGTTCCCACCCGAATTGGTTGGAACCTTTGTAAGAAAAGCTGGTGAGGCAATCCCTAAATTCCCCATATCCATAGAGATGCGTTGTATCTCGAATAACGTCCCATCCACCCCGCCTACCGCGCATCCCAACAATGCGCTATCATTAAGCCACCAGAATTAAGCGGGGCGTCGCAGACAGCCGCTGGGAAAGGAAACGGCTATTGGCAACTGACGAAATGAGAGGGCTAATCGCAGAGCTGAGGGCAAACCCGTGGTATATGCGGTTGTACTTCGCGCAGATTGCGGCTTGGCTTGCGTCGGTTATAATCTACGAAACGGCGTACGCGCCCGCCGCTCCGCTGCTCAAACACATAATAGACGGCGGCGTAACAATGTCGTTCCTGGCATACGGCTCGCTAGTATCATCGGTAATCATAGTTGACGTCACGCAAACCGCATACCAAAAGGGGAAGGAGCTTATGGGAATACTACTCACACCCGCAAAGAACAAGTTCGAGGCGATAGGCGAGGCACGTGGGAGGCGTGAAGGCGAAGCGCGCGGCCGCCGTAAGGGTGAAGCGATAATGGCGGCGAAGTCGGCCGCTTGGTTCGCCGATATGCAACAGGCGCAACAGGATTAAGCGCGGCGGCGTTCCCTAAATACCGATAGAACGCCAGCGCGCCGCCCCTCCTTTGCGTTAAGTCCCACGCCCTTGCGGATGTCAGCCGAAGCCCGCAAGCCGGAGCTGGCGGATGGGCTCAGGGTCAGCGTAGGGCGGCTCGAAGCCGGCGACGCCCACACCCACAAGCCGAAAGCGGCGGCCGGAGTGAAGCTCGGCGCGTAGCAGATCGGCGGCCGCCTGCGAAAGATCGGACGCCGATTGAACCGGCTGCGAAAGCGTCTTCTGGCGCGTGAATGTGGTGAAGTCCGATAGGCGAAGCTTGAGTTTGACAGTGCGCCCGTTAAGCCGCTTGCGGTCAAGTTGGGCGGCGACGCGCTGACTGAGGCGGTTGACGATTTCCAGTAGCATATCGGCATCGCCGCTGTCCTGCGCGAAGGTAGTTTCGGCGCTGACGGACTTGGTATCCCGCCGCGCTCTGACCGGGCTGTCGTCCCGCCCAAGCGCAAGGCGGCGCATGCGCGGGCCGTGTATGCCGAAGCGCGCTTGCAGCCAGTCGTCGGTCTGCGCCGCAATATCGGCGACGGTTTTGACGCCCTCGGCGTTGAGGCGCTGGGCGGTTTTGGGGCCGACGCCCCAGAGTTTGGCGACGGGCAGAGGCGCAAGAAAGCCCCGCTCTTCGCCGGGCGCCACTATCGTGAGTCCGTCGGGCTTGTCCATATCCGAGGCTATCTTGGCAACCGATTTGCAGGTTGCAACGCCCACGGATATGGTCAGTCCCAGCTCCAGTTTCACGCGCCGCTTGAGCGATCGCGCGATTGCGCGCGGACTTTCGCCCGCCGCCACCGCATCGGTTGCATCGAGATACGCCTCATCCAAAGAGAGCGGCTCCACTAGCGGCGTGATGTCGCGGAATATGCCCATAACGCGGCGGGATAGTTCGCGGTAGCGCTCAAAGCGCGCGCCCACTCGGACGGCGTGGGGGCAAAGGCGCTGAGCGGTTCGCATCGGCATTGCGGAGCGCACGCCGAACTTGCGCGCTTCGTAGGACGCCGACGCCACCACGCCGCGCCCTTCCGGGCTGCCGCCCACCACCACGGGCTTGCCGCGCAGCTCAGGGTCGTCAAGCTGCTCCACGGAGGCATAGAAGGCGTCAAAATCGGCGTGAAGTATATGGCGCATAGGTCAACCTCTATCAGACCATTATACGACATATGTTTCAATGATTGCAGGCGTGCCGCGCAAACCCTTGCGGCTTGCAATCCAAACCTAACCCTTGCCAGCCCCATACGCAAGCGGCGTGCGGGCTTAGATGCGGCGAATGGATATGATGAATAGACGCAGGGCCGCTTGGCCGGCGGCGTTAGACTGCGCCGTCGATGGATATGTCCAGCACGGCGGGCTTGCCGAGCGCAACGGCGCGCGCTAGAGCGGGCGCAATGTCCGCCGGATTGTGAATTCTGCCGCTGTCCACGCCCATCGCTTCCGCTATGCCGGCTATGTTCAGCGGCGTGGGAAAGTCCATCGCGATGTATCGGCTTTGCGGGCTTTGCTCCCCGAGGATGTGCGTCTTGTAGATGTTCATATTGAGTTTGAGAACGCGATAGGCGTTGTTGCCGCAAATCACATACACCACCGGGATGTTGGCGTTGGCGGCAGTCCAAAGCGCCTGCACGGTCATCATCGAGCTTCCGTCCCCAACTACGGCGACTACGGGACGGTTCGGCGCCGCTAGTTTAACGCCGAGCGCGCCGCCCATTCCCCAGCCGAGCGCGCCGCCGGTGATGCCCAGCAGACTGCCCGGTTCGTCGAAGTCCATAGCGCCAAAGATAGCCGCGCGGGTGGTTACGGCGTCATCGACGATGATTGCGTCGTCGGGCAGCGCCGCCGCGATTTCGCTCATCATTCGATCCGCCGAAATCGGGCTGATGTCCCAACGCTCTTTGAGGCGCGCCCGCCACGCCGCGCTTTGGGCGGCTTTGGCGTCGGCGGCAGCGGCGGCCCTGCCCCTGGCGGCCTCTTTGGCGGAGCCGGACATCGTCGATTCCAATGCGTCCGTGAGATGGGCAAGCGCCACCTGCGGATCGGCGTGAACGCCTATGTCAGTGGGCTCGCTCTTGCCTATTTCGGCGGGCGCGGAGTCTAAGTGAATCAGCGTTGTATCGGCGCTCAAAACCCGCCCTGGGAAGTGGAAGTATGTGGGGAATACATTAGCGCCCACCGCCACGACCGCATCGGCGGAAGCCAGCGCCGCCCTGCCGTCGGGCATAGCGGGACTGATAATGCCCAAGAACTGCGGGTGGCTTGTGGGGAAGTTGACCTGCGAGTATGAAACCGCATAGACTTTTGCGCCAAGCGTTTCGGCGAGACGCGCGGCTTGGGCGGCGGCGGCCGACTGCCCTACCCTATCGCCAACAAGCAGCGCGGGGTTGGACGCGGCGGCAAGCGCATCGGCGGCGGCTTGAACCGCGCGGGCGTCGGGCGCTGTGCGAAAGTAGCCTTCGGGCGATGGGATTATCTCGACGTCGGCTTCATCGTCCAGGGCGTTGGCCGAGAATGCGATGTATGTGGGACCGGTGGGCGGCGTTTTGGCTTCGTTGAAGGCGCGGCGCATAACGGCGGGAACCTGTTCGGGATGCGTAACCTCTGCGCTCCACTTGCAGAACTGGCGCACCATCTCAACAAGATCGGTGCGCCCTTCGGCGAGCTTGCGAATGTCCTTGTTGGCCGAAGTCAGCACAAGCGGCGTTCCGCCTTCGGCTGCGTTGGCGAGCAGGCTAATGCCGTTTGCCAAGCCCGTCTCTATGTGCAGGTTGACGAATGCGGGCGCATTGCGATAGCGGGCGTATGCGTCCGCCATTCCCATCGCCGCGCCCTCTTGCGTAACCAGCATGTAGCGAATGTCCGGGTAGTCTTCGAGCGCGTCGAGTATCGGCCCTTCGCTGGTGCCGGGATTGCCGAAGATGTACTGAACGCCCTCTGCGCGCAGCATTTCCATCAAGGCGCGCTTGCCGCTCATTATGGGCATCGTGAACCTCCCCCTGATTGCGCGATTGCGCGGTAGGCTAGAATTGCGCCGTTGCGCCGACGGCTAGAACTCCGCGCCCTTGGATCTGCGCCACAGGTATGCGCCCGTGGCGAAAAACACCGGCACGGTCAGCACCGGGTTGATGAACGCCCACATCATCAGGTGAATCTGCCCGACAGCCTCAGGTTCGTTTGAGGGGAAGAAGGCGTAGAACCAGTTCCAGAAGAACCAGAGCGTCAGCACCAGCGAAGCGTAGAACTTCACATTCGTCTCAAGGTAGTTGCGCGTAACGGGTCCGTCGGTTGCGTCGGTTTGGAGCCGCCGCTTTCGCAGCGTGTTGGTTATCAGGCAAACTATGATGAGCGCCGCCATAGGGAAGTTCAGGGCAACCCAGACTGGGTATGCGCCGCTGCTGTTGTCATAGAGCGGGCTGGCTATCCAATGCACGCCGACCAGAACCGACATAAGAATTAGCAGCACGGCGAGTATCTGATTCACTTGTTTCATAACAGACTCCTTATCCCCTTATTTCATTCATTCGCTGATTTCGCTGCGATTGCGCGCGGCGGTTGGGTTTGGCGTACGCGGGCGTTGGTTGCGCGCGCTACATCTTGTTCAGGATTTCGTCTATCAGCTGCCGCCGAAAGCGTTCCAGGTCGTCGGCGTCCTTGATGATTGCGCCCAGCGTGCTTTCTACGGCGTCGCGGTCGAGATGATCGAGATGCAGGATGACCATCGCGCGCGCCCAGTCTAGCGTTTCGGATATGCCGGGCGCTTTGTCCAACCCCGCTTGGCGGGCGTGATTGACGAAGCGCACAACTTGGCGCGCCAGTCTATCCTCTATGCCGTCCACCTTGGCGCGCACGATGCGAAGCTCTTTGTCGAGGTCGGGGTAGTCTATCCACAGGTAGAGGCAGCGGCGGCGCAGCGCGTCGGACAGGTCGCGCGTGCGGTTGGATGTCAGTATCACGAAGGGGCGGCGCTTCGCCTTGATAGCGCCAATCTCAGGGATAGTTACCTGAAACTCGGAGAGCGCCTCTAGCAGGAACGCCTCGAACTCTTCGTCGGCGCGGTCGACTTCGTCGATGAGCAGCACGGGGGCGCGCTCCGGCTCGGTGAGCGCGGCGAGCAGCGGGCGTTCCAATAGGAAGGGTTCACTGAAAATCTGCCGCTCGCGCTCTTCGGCGGTGCGGCCGCTGCCCTCGTCCAGTTTTATCCAAAGCATCTGCTTGGGATAGTTCCATTCGTACAGGGCGGTGGTTACATCAAGCCCTTCGTAGCACTGCAGGCGTATGAGCTTGGTGTCCAGCAGGCGCGCCATAACATTGGCGATTTCGGTCTTGCCCACGCCCGGCCTGCCTTCCACAAGCAGCGGGCGGCGGAGCGTCTGCGCCATATAGATGGATGTGGCGATGTCCGGTCCGGCGATGTAGCTTGCGGCTTGCAGCCGGTCTAGGATGTGTTTTATGGGATCGGTTGCGGGTTCTTGTTGCACTTTAGGTCCTAGCCAGACGCCTTTTCCCGTGCAGATTCCGCCTCCAGCCTTTCCCGAACCCACTGAGCGAGCAGCGTCTTTGGGCGTATGCCCCGTTGTTTAGCGATCTTGCGCATCGCCATGGCAAGCGACATATTCAGCGGATAATAGACAGCCTGCGAATCGGCGTCTATGTCGAACTCGGCGGACGGCACTTCGTCCCAATAGTCCGCGCTGTCGCGGTCATCCCAAAAATCCGCCATGTCTTCATAAGACGCGGCGTTAGAGATTGAGGTTTTGCCTTCGCGCATATCTTCATCCGTGGAATTTGTATCTACGGCAAGCCGTTGATTTCCTTCCGGTACCAGGTTCTTGGCTTTCTTGACACTACCAGAATTACGCCGCCTTGCCCTGCAAATTGCAGCTTGTACCTGTATCTTTTGCCCTTGATCCGATAGGTTTGCCCGCCTAGCGAAGAACCGGGTCCGTTCTTGCGGATATAGGCTATTTTGCGCTGTATCCAGTCCGGCACCCTGTCGAATCCAGTTGTCACGGAATTCACCGACCTTCCGATGATTTCCCAACTAGGAGAGGGTATTTCCTTCTGAGTTGCGGACTTTTGGATTGGCGCAGACTCATCCTTTAGTTTGCGATAGACGCCCAGAATGTCGCCGTCCGGACCGTCGAAGTCCAGCCTGTATAGGAAGGTTTTACCCCGAAATTCGTGTGTAAGATCTCCGGGGGTATTCCCTAGTCCTTTGGCGTAGAGATTTTGGACTTGCTTTTGTATCCAAGGGGGCACGTTCTCAAAGTCCTCTTCGCCATAGAATCTTGTGCCAATCACTTCCCATTCGTCGGCCTGAGGCTTCTGGTCTTGATTTGAACTAAACAAGTTTCCAAGCACGCCGGATTTGCCTCCGTCTTTTTCAATTCCTAGCTTTTGCTCTTTCTTTTCTGCCATCGGCTTATTGCGCGCTTGCCGCCGCTGCCGCCGTGAGCCAGTCGGGGCAGTTTGTTAGGGTCAAAAAACCTAGCGTCAAGGCATTCTGGTTTTTTGTATTTGAGATGGCCTCCTACGATTTTGCCGTGGAATGCCTTAGTCTTACGGCCACGATTTTCCATTATAAAGTCAACGATTTCCACGTGGAAGCCGGTTTCTTCGCGGGTTTCTCTGCGCGCGGCGTCTCTGCTGCGTTCACCGCGGTTAACGAGGCCGCCAGGCAGCGACCACCTATATTTCTTTTTCCCGTAGCCGAGCTGTACAAGCAGAACTTCTCCCTTTTTGTTGTCTACCAAGCAGTATGCCGTTCGTTTTGCCATGCTATCAAATCCCCAATCGTTTCAGTTGGAACGCATCTATAACTGACCGATGCATTTACCGCCCCTACCCCGCCGCCGGCCGTGCAAGCCGTCGACGGGAAGGGGCGAAAGCGCGCCTATTCGGGGTTGGCGCTAGGCGCTTCGGATCATCTGCCAGATCTTTTCGGGCTTGGCGGGCATATCGATGTGCGTAACGCCGAATGGGGCCAGCGCGTCCACCACGGCGTTGATGACGGCGGGCGACGCCGCGATAGTGCCGGTTTCGCCGGCGCCCTTGACACCCAGCGGGTTTGTGGGGGACGGCGTTACGGTGCGCGCCGTCTCAAACGACGGCAGACTCGCCGCCTGCGGCACGGCGTAGTCCAGCATGCTGCCGGTGATGAGCTGCCCGTCTTCGTCATAGACGCCCTCTTCGCACAGCGCCTGCCCGATGCCCTGCGCCACACCGCCATGCACCATTCCCTCTACAATCATCGGGTTGATGACGTTGCCCACGTCGTCCACCGCGATGTAGCGCAGCACTTCGGTGTCCCCGGTGGCGGCGTCCACTTCCACCACGCAGATGTGCGTGCCGAATGGCCATGTGAAGTTCTGCGGGTCGTAGATGCTGGTGGCTTCCAAGCCCGGCTCCACGCCTTCGGGCAGTCCGTCGTACCAGTACGCCGCGAGCGCCACTTCTTGGAAGGTCTTGGCTTCGGCGGGCGCGCCCTGCACGAACAGGCTGCCGTCTTCATAGACGATGTCTTCGGGCGCCGCCTCTAGCATATGCGCCGCTATGCGCTTCGCCTTGTCCTTGATCTTTTCTACGCTCATATGGATGGCGGTGCCGCCCACCACGGCGCTGCGGCTGCCGAATGTGCCGGTGCCCTGCTGCACCTGCGCGGTGTCGCTCTCTACTACCTCAACATCCTCTACGGGGACGCCGAGTTCGGACGCCGCTAGTTGGGCGAATGTGGTTTCGTGTCCCTGCCCATGCCCGGACGAGCCGCTGTACACGGTTACCTTGCCGGTGGGATGCACGCGCACAAGCGAGCTTTCCCACACGCCCGCCCTTGCGCCCAGCGTGTATGCCACTGCGGAGGGCGCCATGCCGCATATCTCGACGTAGGTTGACAGCCCCACGCCGATGTATCTGCCTTGCTTGCGCGCCTCTGCCTGCTCGCGGCGGAAGTCGTCGTAGCCCAGCATATCGAGCGCAAGGTCAAGCGCCTTTTCGTAGTCGCCGCTATCGTATGCCACGCCGGTCGCAACCTCATAGCCGTCTTCGAAGGGCGGGATGAGGTTCTTGCGGCGCACTTCGGCGGGATCCATCCCGATTTCGGCGGCGAACATATCCAGCAGGCGCTCCACGATGTAGGTGGCTTCCGGACGGCCGGCGCCGCGGTATGCGTCGACGGGCGTGGTGTTGGTGAACACGCCTATGACCTTGCAGCGTACATTCGCTATCTGATACGGGCCCACAAGCATAAGCCCGAACAGGTAGGTGGGAATGGCGGGCGCGAATGTGGACAGGTAAGCGCCCATATTGGCGTACACCGTGCCCTGGATGCCGGTTATCATCCCATCGTAGTTGCCCACAATCTCCCAATCGCCGATATGGTCGCGCCCGTGCGTGGTGGCGAGGTAGTTTTCCTGGCGCTCTTCCGTCCACTTGACGGGGCGGCCGAGGTTCTTGGCGATGACGAATGCGATAACCTCTTCGGCGTACAGGTAGAGCTTGCAGCCGAAGCCGCCGCCCACATCGGGGGACACAACCCGTATCTGGTGTTCGGGATGCCCGGTCACCAGCGCCAGCAGCAGCCGAACCAGGTGCGGTATTTGCGATGAAGTCCAAAGGGTTATGTGATTGGTGCCGGGGTTGTAGTCGGCGACGACCGCCCTGCCTTCCATAGAGTTGGGGATGAGGCGCTGATTGACAACGCGCTGAGACACCTTCACTTCGGCGGATGCGGCGGCGGCGTCAATATCGCCGCCCGCCACTTCCCACTCGAAGCCCACGTTGTTGGGCGCGTCGTCGTGGACTTGCGGCTCGCCGTCCTTGGTGGCCTCTTCGGCGTTCACGGCGGCGGGCAGCACGTCGTAGTCCACTTCCACCAGCGCAGCGGCGTCGGCGGCTACGGCCGGATCATTGGCCACTATAGCGGCGACGGCGTCGCCCACGCAGCGCACCTTGCCTATTGCGAGCGGCGGATGCGGCACCTCAACGGTGTCCGGCACTACCCAGCCGCACGGCAGCGAACCCAGCTGCTCCGCCAAATCCTCGCCGGTGTACACCGCCTCGACTCCGTTCACGGCGGCGGCGGCGGATGTGTCTATGCCGCTGATGTTGGCGTGCGCGTAGGGGCTGCGAACAAGCGCGATGTGCAGCATCCCCACCAGTTTGATGTCATCTACATAGGTTCCCCTGCCCGTTATGAGGCGCGGGTCTTCGCGGCGCTTGATGCTCGAGCCGAAAACGGACGGCGCTGCGGTTGCGGTGGTCATAGTATCCCCCTTCTTGCAGAGATAAGAGTAAGAGGCGCGACAACGCTTATCTTATTTGGGCGTACTTTATATCAAGAAGGGCAATATGGCAAGTCAAGCGCACGACGTCGGCAACCGTCGGGCAACCGCGCAGAGCGGTCTGAACGGACGGGGAATATCGCATGGGATAGCAGGGATAACCTAGGGGCAACTAAGGGACTGAGCGGGCTAACGAAGCGGGCTACGATTTCTGCGCGCGGGGATGCGCGTCGAGATACACCTGCTTGGCTTGGGCGTTGGTGACGTGGGTGTATATCTGCGTTGTAGCCGGGCTTGCGTGTCCCATCAGCTCCTGCACCACGCGCAGATCGGCGCCGCCCTCAAGCATATGCGTGGCGTATGAGTGGCGCAATGTGTGCGTGTGAACGCCGGCGGGCAGCGCCGCTTTCATACTGTACTTGCGCACTTTCTGTTGTATGCTGCGCTGACTGAGCCGCCCGCCAAAGCGGTTGAGGAACAATATCGTATCGCTGTCTTTGCTTGCCAGCGCCGGCCGCCCGTGCCGCAGATAGACCGTGAGCGCATTCTTAGCGGTTTCGCCGAGTAGCACGATGCGCTGCTTAGAGCCTTTGCCGGTAACGCGCACTTCCCGCGTGGACAGGTTAAGGTCGGTTACGCGCAGATTGCTCGCCTCGCTGACGCGCAGCCCGCCGCCGTATATCACCTCAAGCAGCGCTTGGTCGCGCAGACCGATGGGCTTGGCGGCGTCCGGGGCGTCCATAAGGCGCGCCGCCTGGTCCTGCGATAGAAAGCGCGGCAGCCGTTTCTCCACGCGCATAACGCCGCGCTTGGGCAGCGGATCGCCCTCGATAACGCCCTTGCGCGCAAGCCACTTCAGGAATGTGCGCAACGTGCTGAGCTTGCGCGCCACGCTGGGCCGCGCGTAGCCGAGCCGGTTGAGCCACGCAAGGTAGGCGCGCAAGGTATGACGATCGAGCGCGCGCATATCGGCGATCCCATTCTGCGCCATGTACTCATACAACGGCTGGATGTCGGCGGCGTAGTTGCGGATGGTCAAATCCGCAAGCCCCTTTTCGGCTCTGAGATGTTCGGTGAAGCCGTTTAGCAGTGTTTGCCACTCATTCTCGTTCATACCGCAAAGCCTATGTCTTGCTAACCGAATGCTTCAAGCGGCGTTATGTTCTTGAACGGCGCATTTCTTGCGGGAAAGACACGCCCTCAATCTGATACGATATGTATCGCGAACTTGTCCGATAGAAAGCGCCGCGGACCGAATTGCCGACAATCGGGGGATTTGGAGAGGGTTGGAACATATGAAAAGCCTGCTGGGATGGATTAGGGGCTGGCGGCTGGCGCTGCTGATATGCCTGCTTATTGCCGCGGGCGGCGGCTTGGCGTATCAGATATGGTTCGGCGGGCTGTTGCGCGGCGGCGATGCCACAGGGCTTGCGGCGGACGAGCGGCTCATACCCGTGCGCCGCGACAACCTGATGAGCGAAATTACCGTCAACGGCAGTATCGCATTCACCAACAAGAAAGATCTCACATTCGGCTCCCCCGGATTCGTGGATGAAATACTGGTAACGCAGGGCGAAATCGTGTCCGCAGGACAGTCGCTTGCGCGCATCAACCCTGAGAGCGTCGCCAACCTGCAGCAAGCCGTGGCGCAAGCCCAACTCGAGCATACCGAGGCACTAAATGCGCTGGCGGACGCGCGCGCGCCCACCCTGGCGGTTGCGGAAGCCGAGGCCGCGATAACGGACGCCGCACTGGAACTCAAGCAAGCGCGCGACACGCTGGACACGCTGGTCAATCCCCCGACGGACGCGCTGTCCCAAGCGGAAACGGCGATAACGGACGCCGCACTGGAACTCAAGCAGGCGCGCGACGCCCTAGATACGCTGGTCAATCCCCCGGCGAACAGCATCGCCGACGCCGAAGAAGCGGTGGCGCAGGCGCGTCTGACGCTCCAAGAAAGAGAGACTTCGGTCGGCAGCGCATATGCGGACGCCGCCGCCGCGCTTGTGGAAGCAGAGCGCGAACTCACCGCGGCGGCAGAACGCCTCAACACGGCGCAAGACACAAGCCGTTTCAAAGAGCAACAAGACACTTTCGATCAGAAAGAGAAAGACTATCTCAATGTGGTGAAGAAGTGGACGGGCGCAACGGCTACCGTCGCCGAACTCGCTCTGCCGCCCGACGATCTGTTTGCGGCGCTGGGCTTTCGTCCCGATGAGATCTTTTCGAGCAACTATGAGATATTCCCCAACGGGCGCATCGAGGACAATCCCGCTACCCGCTGGAACGAACTCGCCATCTACGGCTGGCGCTGGCTCTATCCGGGCGCAAGCATGATAGAAGTGCGCTGCGAAGAGGTTTCGCTGCTGCCCGAACAAGCATCTGACACCACCAACACCAACGCCGAACTCTGCATCGAGCGCGATATGGACAACGCATATGAAGCGCAAAAGACCGCCCGAAACGCCCTAATTGTGCAGAAATCGCAGTACGATGAAGGCGTGCTGAACGCCGAAGTGGCGCTGGCGCGCGCTGAGAAGGCGAGGGACGATGCGCGCGCCGAGCTAGAGCGCTTGGAAAGCGGCAACCCCAAAGATGTGCTGCTGCGCCGCCAATTCGACGCCGCGCGCGAAAGTCTCGCCAAAGTGCTGGAAGACCTAGACAAGCTTCTTAATCCCGACGCCGCCGAAGTCGCGGGCAGGCAAGGCCAAGTTGCGCTCGCCGAATCCAAATACGCCAAAGCGCTGGAAGACCTGGACAAGCTTCTAAACCCCGACGCTGTCGAAGCAGCAAGCAAGCGCGGCCAAATCGCGCTCGCCGAAGCCAAGCATAGCAAGGCGATACTAGACTTGGAACGCCTGAACGCGCGCTCCCCCCTGGATGTAACGCTGCAAGAGGCGGCGGTCATAGCGGCGCAGGCGAAGGTTGACGGCGCTGTGCGGCGCTACGACGACTCCACCCTGCGCGCGCCGTGGGACGGCTATGTGTCCGACGTTATGGTGGAAGTTGGCGAAGAAGTGGAGGCGTTCAAGGTCATAGCGCAGGTGATAAACTCGAGCATCGTGGAAGTGGCGGGCGTGGTGGACGAAATAGATGTGCTTGCGCTAGAGCGCGATACCCCCACAACCGTCACGTTGGACGCCCTGCCCGACCAAGTTTTGGCGGGAACCGTGAGCAGCATAAGCTCCACCGCCACAAATCAGCAGGGCGTTGTTACCTTCGATGTGAAAATCGCGGTCGAAATACCCGAAGGGCTTGTGCTGCAAGACGGCTTGAGCGCCGTCGCCAAAATCACCACGGCGGAACAGAGCGGTCTGCTGGTGCCGCTGCAAGCGGTTCGACAGGGTCCCGACGGCGAATTCGTGCGCGTGATGGAAAACGACGTCATCGTGGATCGCGCGGTCAGACTGGGCAACAGCGACGGCTTTTGGGCTATCGTGGAAGAGGGCTTGGCCGAAGGCGACAACATCGTTATGCGCGTGCTGGACAATACCGATCCCTCAGGTTTCGACGACTTCTTCGATGATGGTCCGGATGACGAAGAACCACCGCCGCGCCGACGGCAAGGCGACGGGCCGCCTCCGCCCCGAAATCAGTAGCGCCCTATGAGCGACGGCGCAGCGAAATCGGACGCTATGATTGAAATCACCGATGTGACCAAGATATACACGATGGGCAGCGTAGAGGTTGCCGCGCTTGCGGGCGTCAGCCTGTCCGTCGACGAAGGCGAAATGCTCGCCGTTATGGGCGCGTCCGGCTCCGGCAAGTCAACTCTTATGAACATACTCGGCTGCCTAGACGTCCCCACATCCGGCAGGTATATGCTGGAAGGCGAAGACATCGGCGCTATGTCCGACAACCGCCTCGCCGAGATACGCAACGGCAAAATCGGGTTCGTGTTTCAGACATACAACCTTATGCCGCGCCTCAACGCGCTCCACAATGTCGAGCTGGCGCTGCAGTACGGCCGGCACCGCAGCCGCCGCAGAACGGCGCAGGATGCGCTGGCGCGCGTGGGGCTTGCCGACCGAATGCGCCACAAGCCCGCCGAACTCTCCGGCGGTCAGCAGCAGCGCGTCGGCATTGCGCGCGCCCTGGCGAAGTCCCCCCACATCTTGCTCGCCGACGAACCCACCGGCAACCTGGACACCCGCTCCGGCGACGAGATTATGGCAATCCTGACCGAACTTCACAACGACGGCATGACCGTGGTAATCGTAACGCACGAACCCGACGTAGCCGCCTACGCCGACCGCGTGATTATGATGCGGGACGGGCTTGTCGTGTCCGACGCTCCATCCGACGGCGCATCGCGCGCTCAGCGGGGGGCAGCGCAATGACGCCGCAGGACATCGTCATAACCGCGCTGCGCTCCCTAGGCAGCAGCAAGCTCAGATCCGGGCTTACGCTGCTGGGCATCGTCATCGGCATAACCGCCGTAACCGTGATGACATCCATCGGCAGGGGCGTGCAGCAGAGCATCACCGCAAGCATTCAGGCGCAGGGCAGCAACCTGATTTTCGTGCAATCCGAATACGATGAGCGCGGCGGCGCATCCACGCTGACGCTCGAAGACGCAGAGGCGCTGCTCGATCCGGTATTTGCGCCGTCCGTGAAACGCGTCGCGCCCCAAATCAACACCGGCGGGCGCATCGTGGCCGGCAGAGAAAACCTAGGCTCGCAAGTCATAGGCGTTACGCCCGCCTACGCCGCCGTCCGCAATGTGAGCGTGCGCGTGGGGCAGTTCATCAGCCAAGCGCACATCCGCGACAACGCCGAAGTAGCCGTAATCAGCGCATCCGTGTCCAACCGGCTGTTCAACGGACGAAACGCCATCGGCGAGCATATACGCATCAACGGGCGGCAGTTCACCGTGGTGGGCGAACTCGAGGACTCCGGGGCGTCATTCTTCGGCTTTAGCGATCAGGTGTTTGTGCCGGTTACCACCGCCTACTACCGCCTATCGTTTGAGCGCACAACATATGGCGCAATCAGCGTGGACTCCATCGACGTCGAGGCGGTCAGCGGCGATGCGATAGACGATGCTGAGCTGGAAATCGCCGCCATTCTGCGCCTGCGCCACCGCATCACCGACCAAAACGATTTCGACATAGACACGCTGCAGGGGCTTATAGACACCGTGAATCAGGTGATAACAATCCTGTCCGTGTTTCTTGGAACCATTTCGGGCATATCGCTGCTTGTGGGCGGCATCGGCGTTATGAACATAATGCTCGTGTCCGTAACCGAGCGCACGCGCGAAATCGGCATACGCAAGGCGATGGGCGCAAAGCGGCGCGATATAATGTTCCAATTCCTAACGGAGGCGATATTCCTGACAAGCATCGGCGGCATCATCGGGTTGCTGCTCACCATAGCGATGTCCCCGCTGATTAACCTTGTGGTGAACTTTGTGCAGCAGGACGGCGGCGGCGCGACTTTAAGCGGCATCGTATTCCAGCCGTACGTGGCGCTGCTTGCGCTGTCCGTGTCCGTAGCCGTGGGGCTGCTGTCCGGCATATACCCGGCGTTGCGCGCCGCCCGAATGCACCCCATTGAGGCGCTGCGCTATGAGTAGGGCGAAAGGCGGCGTAGCCGAAAGCGGCGGCGGAACGATTTCGGACAAGCCCAATTACGGCGCGAAATCGCTGCTGCTGATAGGCTATATCGCGCTTGCCACTGCGGTGGGGGCGCTGCTTGGATGGGTGGTAGTCAAGAATATCGAGTGGGCGGTTCTGAGGGATTCGCTGTCGTCCGCCAACATCCCGCTCATAGCGGCGGCGGCGCTGCTGGTCATATTCGCGGCGTATCTGCGCGGCGTACGCTGGAAGCTTCTGCTGCAAAACCCCAACATCAGCGCCACAAGGCTGTTTCTGATCGAGCAGGCGGGCTCTGCGCTGGACACGCTAAGCCCGGTGCGCGTGCTGGACGAGATAATCGAGGTTGGCATCCTGGCGCTACGGGACAAGCTCAACCTGGGGACGATAATCGCGACGCTGGCGCTTCAGCGCACGCTCGAGTTCGCGGCGACGGTGCTGCTTTTGGGCGGCGGCGCGCTGCTGCTTTCGCCATTGCGTCCGTTTTGGCCGCTGCTTGCGGCGGGCGTTCTGCTGGGAGTGATAAGCCTTGCGCTGCTGTTCATCGCAGGGCCGATGCTCAGCCGCATAGGCATACTGGCGCGCGTGCAGCTGGCGGCGCAGTTCGCCTCGGCGGTGGCATTGCTGCGCCGCGAAAAGCGTCTGGCGCTGATAGCGTTTCTCATATCCATTTTGCAGGCGGCGCTTGTGGGCGCGGCGGGTTGGCTTGTGGCTTTGGCGATGGACATACCTATCGGCGTCGGCACGATGATAGTCATAACGCTGGGCATAACCTTCTTCAGCAGCACGGTGCCGGGCTTGCCAATGTCGCTTGGCACATTCGAGTTCGCGGCGCTGTGGCTGCTGGGCATGTGGAGCATCGGCAACGAGCAGGCGATTGCGTTTTCGCTTGTCCTGCACGCCGTCCTGTTTCTAACGCCGGTGCTTGTAGCGGTGTTCTTCCTGCCGCGCGAGGGGCTGCTGTCCATACGCGAAATCCGCGCGCTGACTCGCCGAACCCGCGCAGAGATGGCGGGGACGCACTAAGATCCCAAGCAGCGAATATAGGCTTGGCGCAAGCAGCGCTTTTACCTTCACGCTTACTCTTCTCTTTATAACTTGCCCTTGCTTATGAGTAAGCGCGCGTGGGAATTGCCTGGCTAGGATTAGGCGCTACACTGCCGCGGGCTCAAGCTCTTCTTCCTGCGCGACGGGGCCCTTGAAGCCGCACTTTTCGTCGATGCAGCGGGCGTTGGGGCGGCGCGTGGCTACCAGCAGTCCGCCGCAATCGGGACAGGGCGCTGATATGGGGCGCTGGCTTACGGCGAAATCGCATTCGGGATAGGCGGCGCATCCGTAGAATGTGCGATTGCCGCGGCCGCCGGGCTTGCGCCGCTTGCGCTCCAGCAGATCGCTGCCGCAGTTGGGGCAGTCCACGCCCACGCGCTTGATGATGGGCTTGGAGTTCTTGCACTCAGGGAAGCCGCTGCAAGACATAAAGGGGCCGTAGCGGCTTGTCTTTATGACCATCGGGCGCTCGCACATTTCGCAGAACTCGTCGGTCTCTTCGTCGATGAGTTCGCGGGGGACGCGGTCGGCTTCCTTCAGCGTGCGCTCAATGGACTCGTCGAAGGGGGCGTAGAAGTCTTTCAGCACCGGCTCCCACGCGCGCTGCCCTTCGGCTATGTTGTCGAGCTGCTCTTCCATCATTGCGGTAAAGCCCACGCTCATAATGTCCGGGAAGTTGGGCGTGAGGAAGTCCGTAACCGCAATGCCCAGTTTAGTGGGGACGAACTGGCGCCTGTCTTTGCTGACATAGTTTCTGCGCTCTATGGTGGACATAATGGAGGCGTAGGTGCTGGGACGGCCGATGCCCTGCTCTTCGAGGGCGCTTATGAGGCGCGCTTCGGTGTAGCGCGGCGGCGGTTGCGTGAAGTGCTGATCCGGCGTTACGGCGAGGCAGTCAAGCGCATCGCCTTGGCTGAGTTCGGGCAGCGGAGCGTTATCATCGTTGGCGGGCGCATCGTCCGCGGCTTCGGTGTAAAGCGTGGTAAAGCCGGCGAACTTCAGCACACGGCCGCTTGCGCGGAAGGCATAGCGGTTATCGCTTGCCACGCTTGCCGCATCGATGTCGACCCTCGTGGAATCGTAGAGCGCGTCCGTCATCTGGCTTGCCAGCATACGCTTCCATATTAGGTCGTAGAGACGGAACTGGTCATTGTTCAGATAGCGTTGAATGGATTCGGGGGTTCTGACGATTGCCGTCGGGCGTATGGCTTCGTGCGCTTCCTGCGCGCCTCTAACCTTCTTGGTGTAGATGCGCGCCGACTTGGGGGCGAACTTGTCCCCGAACTCTTGGCGTATGTAGTCGGCCGCCTCTTTGAGCGCGCTTGCCGCCACATTCGTGGAGTCGGTGCGCATATAGGTTATGAGCCCCACGGATTCGCTGCCAAGATTGATGCCTTCGTAGAGTTGCTGCGCCACGCGCATAGTGCGGACGGCGCTAAATCGCAGCCGATTGGACGCTTCGCGCTGCAGTGTGGATGTGATGAAGGGCGCTGCCGGACGGCGGCGGGTTTCGCGCTTTCGCACAGACGCCACGCGATAGACTGCGCCGTCCAGGTCTGCCACAAGCCGACGGGCGCTCTCTTCATTGGGGATTTCAAGTTTCTTCTTTTCGCCCTTGAGCGAATGGAACGCCGCCTTGAACCGAATGCGGTTGCCTTCGTTCTGCGCGCTTTTGGCAAGCGCGGCGTCGATAGTCCAATACTCCACGGGGACGAATGCCTCGATTTCGCGCTCGCGGTCGACGATAAGGCGCAGCGCTACGGACTGAACGCGCCCGGCGGACAGCCCGCGCCGAACTTTGTTCCACAAGACCGGACTGAGGCGGTAGCCCACAAGCCGATCCAGGATGCGGCGCGCTTGGTAGGCGTTGATGAGGTTGTAGTCCAAGCCGCGCGGCTGGCTGAACGCTTCGCTGATAGCCTCTTTGGTGATTTCGTGAAACACAACCCGCTTCACCTTGGACTGCGGGATGCGCGCCGCGGTGAGCAGATGCCAAGAGATAGCCTCGCCCTCGCGGTCTGGGTCGGTTGCCAGATAGACGGTGTCGGCGTCTTCGGACGCTTTGCGCAGTTCGGATATGACCTTCTTCTTGTCCGGCAAAACGGCGTATGTGGGATGAAAGCCCTTTTCGTCTATGTTGACGCCCTGCACGCCGTCCGCGCCGCGCTTCTTCTTGTTTTCAAGATCGCGCACATGCCCTATCGACGCTAAGGTGGTGTAGTCACTGCCTAGGAAACGGCCGACGGTGCGCGCTTTTGCGGGTGATTCTACTACTACTAGGTCTTTTGCCATTCTTCCTTCTCACGCTGTTGATGCTGCGATATTGCGAAAATCGCCGTATAGAGAATACCAGATTATCCGATAAAAGGAATTGTTTCAAAGCGGCGCCGCTGAGTATTCGGCGGATGTTTCGCGCAATCGGATGTAGTTCATCCCGCCAACCTGCTTGACCAAGCCTTTGAGTTCCATCATCGCAAGCGTACTGCTGACATGCGCCGTTTCCTTGCCCGAACTGCGGCAGACGTCGTCTATGTGAACCGGATCGTATGTGATGTATCGTAGCAGTTCGGCTTCGGTTTCGTCTTCCGGGAAGAGCGCCGCCATTTGGATTTGGCGAGAAACCGCGGTGAGGTTAAGCTCTTCGAGAACTTCGGCGCAGTTGGTGACAAGTTTGGCGGCGGATTCCCTGATAAGGCGGTTGACGCCCTTGCTGCTGGGCGAAAATATGTTGCCGGGAACTGCGAACACTTCCCTATTCTCTTCGAGCGCCTGCCTTGCCGTAATCAGCGCGCCGCTATTTTCGGGCGCTTCGATGACCAGCGTGCCAAGCGTCATGCCGCTCATAATTCGGTTGCGGCGGGGAAAGTTGCGCGCGTCCGGCCGCGTCCCAAGCGGATGCTCGGACACCAATGCGCCGTTCTCTGCGATGCGCGCGGCAAGCCGCTGATGCTCGCGCGGATATATCACATCCACGCCGCTGCCCAACACGGCGATGGTGCGCGCGCCGGCGTTCAGCGCGGCGTTGTGCGCTATGCCGTCAACGCCACGCGCCAGGCCGCTCACCACGGCAACGCCCGCATCCGCAATATCGCGCACCATCTTTTCCGCGACTTGTACGCCGTAGGGCGATGGCTTGCGCGTCCCGACTACGGCGATAGAGCGCTCGTCGTCGGGGAGCAGCTCGCCTTTGACATACAGCAGCGGCGGCAGGTCGTATATTTGCTTGAGGCGCGGCGGATAGTCGGCATCGTGCCAGGTGAGCGCGCGGACGCCGCTGCGTTTCAGCGCATCCAGTTCGGCATCTGGGTCGACAGACTGCCTGCCGTTGACGATAGCGCGAATTGTGCGGGAGTCCAGGCCGGCGGCGCGCAGTTCGGCTTCATTGGCGTTCCACGCCGATTGTATGGAATAGAAGCTGCTCTCAAGCAGTTTGAAGCGCACGCGGCCGATGCCGCGGATGCGATTGAAGGCTATCCAGTATTTGAGATTGTCAGGCTGCATTCGGGTAGTATATCAGGTTGGCGGCGGGCGGGCATTGCGGTTTGGGCGGCGCGCGCTACACGATTTGCCAGCGCGATGGGAAGGACACGCCTGTTTTCGCCAGCAGATCCTCGCCGATGTGCTGCACATCTTGGATAAGCGCCCATTCGTCAACGAACAGGGGCTTGTACGCCTCCACCACTACCCTGCCGTCTATCAAGACGGTGTGAACGCTTCTGCCGTCGGCGTTATAGACAAGGTTGTTGACGGGGTTGAAGAGCGTGCGCCATTCGGGGCGGCGCGTGTCGAACAGCACTAAATCGGCTTTCTTGCCCGCCTCGATCGAGCCGATTTCGTGGGCAAGCCCAAACGCTTCAGCGCCGCGTATCGTGGCAAGCTCCAGCGCGGTTTCGGGCGGGATCATCGTCAGATCTTGGCGGGCGTCCTTGTATATCACGGCGGCGAGATACATCGCGCGCATTGTTTCCATCAGGTTGGAGTTGTTGGGCGCGTCCGTGCCAAGCCCAACGCTGACGCCGCGCTCTAGCAACTCCGGAAGCTTGCCGACCTTCGTTATGCCGCTGCCCTGCTTGAGCGTCTGCGACGGACACATAACCGCCGTAGTCCCCGTGCGCGCCATTATATCCATTTCGGCATCGTCCACGCCGATGACATGGGACAGCAGCACATTTTCGCCCAGTATGCCCAGCGAATCCAGATACTCTATCGGGCGCAAGCCGTGTTCGGCAATGCTCGCTTCTACGGCGGCGGGCATATTCAACTGATGCAGCGTAAGCCCGCTGCCGTAGTCGTCGGCGAGGCGCTTGGCGGCGATAAGAAGCTCATCGGTGGAATAGGCGGCGTCGAAGGGCATAGCCCAAGCGCGCACGCGGTCATCTAGGCGGTGGTCATAGCGGCGTATCGTGTCTTCCATAATGGCTATGGCGTCCGCGGTGGAATAGACGGGCAGGTTCACCGGATTGGGGCGGTCGGTGACATGCGTCCCCAAGATGATGCGGCAGCCGGACTCTTCGTATGCCTGCATGCAAGCGTCGATGTACTTTGTGCTGCCAGGGTCCATAAAGCAGGTTGTCCCGCCCTTGATGAGTTCGGTTATGGTGAGCAGCGAGGTTTGATACTCTTCTTGTTCGCCCATAGCGGCTTGGAGTTTGAACACATTCGGCAGGTAGCTAACGCCGAGGTCGTCGGGGAATATGCCGCGCGTGGCGTGGGCGTAACTGATATGGGCGTGTCCGTTGAGAAAGCCGGGCGTGATCACCATATCGCTTGCGTCTATAACGCGGTCGGCGGGGACGCTTTCAAGCGCGGCCGCCTTGCCCACCTGCGCGATGCGATTGCCTTCAACGATGATGGAGCCGTCGCTGATAATCCTGCGCTGCGGATCAACGGTCAGAATGAAAGCGGCGTTGTGTATTTTCAGAGTGGCGTCGGTCATTGGATTAGCGCTGCCTTTTATGTCTATGCGTTATGCGTATGCGCCGATATGTTTGCGCGCTGACGGCGCAGCTTGGAATGCGCCGTCGTTAGTGTACGCCATTGTATCGCAAACGGCTTTCTAAGGCACAGCGTTAATTTCTATAAGGCGCGGCGCTAGTTGGCGAGTGTTAGGCTGACGAAGTGAGCGCTCTTGATTTCGCGCTCGACGATGTGGCGTATGTAGGTTCGCATCAGCCGCTCTGCGGCGGCGAGCGCGCCGCGCGAAACCGCAAGCGGTTCCACGGCTGCGAACTGCGGCTGCCGCTGCAAGAAGCGCAGGGTTTTCATCACATTCAGCGGGGCGGGAATCAGCGCGCCGTCGGATGCGACGCGGCATTCGGGGCATAGAACGCCGCCGCTGTCGCAGGCGAATGTGTGGTCGGCGGGCTGCAGCGAGCTGCGGCACTCTACGCAATCGGTGAGTTCGGGCATATAGCCGGCGCAGTCTAGCAAGCGCATCTCAAACCAGCGCAGCAGCAGGTCAAGGTTGGGGGTGGTCTCAAGCCAGCGCAGCGCGCTCAGTAGCAAGCCGTATGCGGGGCGGGCGGCGCTGCCCTCTATCAGGAAGTTGTCCATCAGCTCAGCGATGTAGAGCGCGCGGGACACGCGCGGCAGATCGCTGCGAAAGCGGCTGAATGTGGCGATGGCGTAGGCTTCGTTGATGATGTCCAGGTTTCGGCCGACGGATACGGACACGGATACGCGGTTGAGCAACTCCAGGTTGCCGCCGAGTCTGCTTTTGGTGCGGCGGACGCCCTTGGCGACGGCGCGTATCTTGCCGATGTCCGGCGCGCAAAGGGTGAGGATGCGATCCGCCTCGCCCAACGGCGTCTGTCTGAGCACCACTGCTTCGGTGCGGTATGTGCGTGGCTGCGGCATAGGCGCTGCTAGTCCCTAAAATTCCTGCCTGCCCTCGATGGCGCGCGCAAGCGTAACTTCGTCGGCGTACTCTAGATCGCCGCCCATGGGCAAGCCGCGCGCCGGGCGGGTGATGCGCACGCCCAAGGGCGCTATGAGCTTCTGAATGTACATAGAGGTGGCTTCGCCCTCTAGGTTCGGGTTGGTTGCCAGTATGATTTCCTGAATATCGCCGTCTTTCAAGCGATGGAGCAGCGGCTGAATGCGCAGGTCGTCGGGGCCGATGCCGTTCATCGGGGATATGACGCCGTGCAGCACATGATACATGCCCTTGTAAGTGTTTGTGCGCTCCAGCGCCAGCACGTCCAGCGCCTCTTCCACAACGCATATGCGGGTATGATCGCGGGTCGGGTTGGCGCAAACGGCGCAGGGATCGGCTTCGGTGATGTTGTAGCAGCGCGAGCAGAGCGCGATGCGCTCCTTGACTGCGATAATCGCATCGGCGAGTGAGCGCGCGTCCTCTTCCGGCATACGCACAAGGTAGTATGTGAGACGCTGCGCCGTCTTTGGGCCTATGCCGGGCAGTTTGTTGAACTCGTCGGCGAGGCGCGCCACGGGAGCGGCGGCGGGGGATGCGTCGGTACTCATAAGCGCTTTGCTCCATTTTGCCCATCGCTATTGACAGAGATCAGGCGCGGCCGCCGCCTAGACCATCCCCGGCGGCAGGTTCATCCCGCCGGTGAGCGCGCCCATCCTTTGGGACGCCAATTGCTGCGCCTTGTCCAGCGCTTCATTGACCGCGGCTATCACAAGGTCTTGCAGCATATCCACATCTTCGGGCGAAACTACATCCGGATCGATGGTGATGGATTCCACTTTCATCTTGCCGCTCACAACCGCCGTAACCACGCCGCCGCCTACCGTGGCTTCCACCGTGGACGATTCGAGTTCTTCCTGCAGCCTCAACATCTGCTTTTGGATTTGCTGCGCCTGGCGCATCATCTTGCGGTTCATCATTGGGGCTGTTCCTCCTTTTCGCTGATAACTCTTGCGCCCATAGACATAGCGGCGCGCACAAGATGGCTGTTTTGGGCGGCGCTTTGGCTTCCGGAGCCGCTGCTTCCGTTCACAAACGCCACCTTGATTTGGAATTTGCCGCCCATCGCTTTCGCAATCGCCTCGTCAAGCGCGCGGCGGCTTTCCGGATTGTCCAATTCCTGCTGCAGCCTATCCACATTAGAGCGCGAAGGATACTTCAGTATTATAGTATCGTCTATCACTTCCCGCTCTTTGGAACTGCGAAGCATCGCGCCCAACTTAAGCCTTGAGCCCACAAATCGCAGTTCGTTGGCTATCATCCCCCATTGGCGATCCAACAGCGCGGCCGGCTCTTCGGGCTGCCCGTCGTATGCGGGGGGCGCTGATACTGGCGCTGCGGGCGTAGGCGGCGGCGCGCTCTGCGGCGGATGCTGCTGAGCGGCCGGCGCGGGTCGACGCTGAGTGGACGGCGGCGCAGGCGACGACGGTCGGCCGACGGCGGCGGCATCGCGCGGCGCGGCGTAAGCGGGCGCAGGCGCCGCAGTCCGCGCTACGGGCGCTGCGGCCGCTTCCACCATCGCAAGCTCAAGCGGCAGCGGCGATGCGCTGTCGCGGCGCATGCTGACAGCGGCGAATGTCTTGAGGCTGTGAACCAGATGCTCCATAGGCGCATCGGCGGCGAGCGCGCTCAAGCGCTGAGAAATCTCGTCGGAGTAGCCGAAATGCGGCGCGGCGCCCGCCTTGATAAGCAGCAGCGCGCGCAGGTATTCCAAGGTTTGGCGCAGAAGCTGACGCAGATCGCTGCCCTGTTCGGCGGCGGCGTTGACGGCGCTAATGCCCTCGCTAACGGACTTGCCGACGATGTGCGTGGCAAGCGCAAGCGCCGTCTCATCGCCGCCAAGCCCAAGCAGACGCCGCACATTGTCTTCACTCACGGGCGAGCCGTATGAGACTATCGCCTGCTCAAGCAGATTTTCGGCATCGCGCAGTCCGCCGTTTGCCACGCGGGATATGAGCCGCAGCGCGTCGGGGGACGCTTCGATGCTCTCTGCGTCGCAGATTTCGGCGAGTTTGGCGGCCATTTGGTCGAGCGGTATTCGGCGAAAGTCGAAGCGCTGGCAGCGCGATATGATGGTGAGCGGGACTTTGTGCGCCTCTGTGGTGGCGAGGATGAACATAGCGTGCGCCGGCGGCTCTTCAAGCGTCTTGAGCAGCGCGTTGAAGGCGGGCTCGGTGAGCATATGCACTTCGTCTATGATATAGACCTTGAGACGCGCTTCGTTGGGGGAAAATCGGATCTTGTCGCTGAGATCGCGAATATCGTCTATGCCGCGATTGCTGGCGGCGTCAATCTCGATGAGGTCGAGCGCGCGCCCTTCGTTGACGGATACGCAGATGCGGCATTCGTTATCCGGCTCGCCGTTCTGAGGCGCAAGGCAGTTGACCGCCTTGGCGAGGATGCGCGCCGTGCTAGTCTTACCCGTGCCGCGCGTGCCGCAGAACAGGTAGGCGTGCGCCACCCGCCCCTGCGATACCGCCTGCTTCAGCGTGGTGGTGATGGCTTCCTGCCCCACAACCGCGCCAAGGCTCTTGGGACGCCATTTGCGATAAAAGACTTCACTCATATTCTTTGTCCTAGCCCTAGCCCTATTCGCAGTCCGCAGCGCCAAAGCGCTCTAATGTCTCTAATTCTAATATCTCTAATATAGAGACCTCTTTGGCGTTCATCAGCGTCTCTTCATCGGTTTGCATATGATCATGCCCTAGCAGATGCAGAATGCCGTGCGCGATGAGATGCGCAAGCTCGCGCTCAACCGGGCGCGCCGCCGCCTGCGCCTGCCGCAGCGCTTGCGGGTATGACACGATGACTTCGCCAAGCCCGGCCGATTCGTCCGGCGGCAGAATGAACGCCGTATCCGCATCGGGCGCCCAGTCCGAAGCGGATACGGCTTCGCCGTAGTATTCGCCCTGATTGTCAAAGGCGAAAGACAGCACATCCGTAGTCTTGTCAATGCCGCGATACTTGCGATTAAGGGCGCGCAGAGTATCATCGTCAGCGATTACCACGCTAACCCGCCGCTGAACGCCTTCATGGCGCAGAACGCTTTGGCACACGGCGCGTAGCCACGCCTCGGGTACCACGCCCGCGAATTCGTCGAGCGCCTGAACCGCAATGCCTGCCGCGCTATCCGTCGCTGAACGCAACCGCGAACCTCTCGTATCTCACAAGTTTGACAGGTTCATTATAGCGTGTAGGCGCGCCAAATGCGTTAGGAAGTAGGGTTGAAATCTTGGACAATAACCGACGGTTTGCCGATACGCGCGAGTGTACGGTGGCAAACCGTCGGCGATTGACGGGGCTTTCGATGCGCTAGTTGCAGGATATTATCTGCGTGGCGTCCCGATTGGTGTGAACGACGTAGTTAGCGCCGTCGCGGTCGAAGGTTAGCTTATAGCCGGGCGTGATGATCTGAGCGTATGCCACGTCGGGCTGCGGGCAGCCAAGGCTTGCGTCCGCCCAATCGGTGGGTTCGGCTCTAACGAATGTGAGATCCGTGGGCGCAACGCCGAGTTTGCCGGCTAGGAAGCTTGACGCCATATCCTCAATGGACGCTAGGGACGCAGGCTGTTGCGCCGGGGCTGCGCTTGCGGACGACGGGGCATTTATGCCGCTAACGCCGCCGGGCGCTTGCAGGAATTGGAACAGCGAACTATCGGCGGGCAGCACCACGGTCGTGCTGCTTTCGGACAAGAAAGTCTTGTACGCCTCAAGGCTGCGCTGGAAGGCGTAGAACTCAGGGTCTTGCCCCAGCGATTCGGCGAATATGCGGACGGCTGAGGCTTCACCTTCGCCGCGTATGATGTTGGCGTCGCGCTCCGCTTCGGCGCGGATAATCGCCGCCTGCCTGTCCACATTGGCGCGCACTTCGGCATCGCGCTCAGCGCCCTCTGCGCGCTCGCGGTCGGCGATGCGCTTGCGCTCCGCCTGCATTCGGGCATAGACGCTTTCGGCGACGGTGTCCGGGAAATCGGCCCGCTTGATGCGCACATCTATCGTCTCAATGCCGAACTCCGCGAGTTTGGGCGCAACCGAATCGCGCACGCGCAGCATGATCTGCTCGCGCGTTTCGCGGATGACATCAATCTGAGGGTCAAGCGCGATTTCGCGGCGCAGTTCGGACGCGATTATGTCGATCGCGCGCGACGCCGCCAGCGATTCGGTGTTGACCGATCGGAAGAAGAGCAGCGGATCGACGATTTTGCCCCTTGCGTAGATGTCGATTTCCAAACGGCGCTTGTCTTCCGTCAGCAGCGAATCGGGCGGCGCGTCAAAGACGAGTATGCGCTTGTCGAAGTATCTGACCGTGTCTATGAAAGGCGTCTTGATGTAGATGCCGGGGGAGTTGATGGAGTTTCGCGGATCGCCGAAGCGCGTTACGATGGCGAGCTGCGTTTCGTCAACGATGAAGAGCGCTTGGGGACCCAGAACGCCTGCCACCACGACTAAGAGGACTAGCAAACCTGCGAGCAGTTTCATCTGACATCCATTTCTGCGCTATTGGCGGTTTGGCGCGGGCGTAGGCACGCTGAACGGCGTAGCGCCGTTGGCGGCCTCGGTCAGCGGCAGTAGCTGCAAGAGATTGCCGCCGTTGTCCGAATCCACTATGAACTTGGTTACGCCCGGCAGTATCTCCTCCATAGCCTCAAGGTAAAGCCTTTGGCGGGTAACGTCGGGGGCTTTGCGGTATTCGTTAAGCACCGCGAGGAAGCGGTTTGCTTGACCTGTGGCTTCGGCGACGCGCGTCTCTTTGAACGCCGCCGCCGCCTCGAGTTTGCGCGCCGCTTCGCCCCTTGCGAGCGGAAGCTGCTCTTCGCGGTAGGCGTCGGCTAGGTTGATGATGCGATCTTTGTCTTCGCGCGCGCGCACCACATCGTCAAAGGCGTCCTGCACCTGTTCGGGCGGGCGCACATTGAGAAGCTTGACTTCGGTAACCCGTATGCCCGTCTGATACAGATCGAGCAGCGCCTGAAGCTTCAAGCGGGTGTCTTCCTGAACGGCTTCCTTTTCGATGGTGAGAACATCGTCGATAGCGCGCTCGCCCACCACCTGCCGCAGCGAAGTTTCGGCGGCGTCTTTGATGGTGATGCCCGCCGGATCCACCGCTCTGAACAGAAAGTCGCGCGAGTTCTTGATGTTGTACTGCACCAAAAGCTGAACGTCCACTATGTTCTGGTCGCCGGTAATCATCGTGGACTCGATGGGAACCGGAGCGCTGCCGCGCACGCCGATCTCGAGGCGGCGCACTTCGTCCACTTTCAGCACATTGCGCGCGCCTATGGGCGTGGGCCAATACCAGTGCAGCCCCGGGCCCTCAGTCGCCGAGTAGCGCCCCAGCAGGCGCAGCACGGCGTCTTCGCCCGGCTGCACGGTATAGAACCCGGAGCCGAGCCACAGCACGAGCGCTATGCCGAAAAGACCGAATATGAAGTAGGCGATGCCGTTGCCGCCGCCGCCTTCCCCGCTGCCCTTAAACGGATTCAGCGATCGGAGCCTTTGGAGTATCTGATCGAGATTTACTTCCGGTTCGTCTTGGCGATACATATCACTTCACTATGCTCAATATGCCTTCAAAAATGATTTTAGCATATTTAACGGATAGTTAATAGTGGTCGATTATCAATCGTCTATTTTGCGAAGCAATAACCGATGCGCGGCGCGCCAATCCTACTTTGCAGACTCGGATTCTAGCGCGCGCAGCATACGCAGGAATTCGTCGTAGTCCGATATTTCGGCTACCCGCGCAATGAAATCGCCCAAATCGGGCGTGAGATCGCGGAAGCGGCGCACCTGCTCGCCGATGGGACTGACGGACGCGGGCAGGTCGGCGTATGTGCCGTAGAACGCGAAGTACGCCTGATTAAGCTTGCGAATGGGATAGCCGTTTTCCACGAACAGCAGGCGGCGGCGTTCCATATAGGCTTCTGCGCGCTCAATATCGCCCTGCTCCAGCAGCGCATCAGCATGCCGTCGCGTGCGGTTCATCTCTGCGCCAAAGTCGAAGGTTTGCGGCGCTGCATCGGCAGACTCGGCGTGTTGCGCGGCAGTGGGCGCAGGCGCAGGGATTTCGCCGCCCATAATAACAAACGCGCGGTCGCCAATCTCTTTGCCGGCGATGCTGGCGATGGTTTCGTTCAGCGTTACCATATCGGCGTTGGCGAACATATTCTGCCCCAACGGGCGAAAGAAAAAGTGGTGATGCAGCCATTCGTGCGCCGACGCCTGCAGCGTCCAGCGCAGCGACTGCGTTGTTGGAACGGACGCCGGATATGTGGCAAGCCCGCCTATGTCCTCAACCAGCGCGGCCAAGTTCGCATCGCTGAAAAGTCCGTCTTCAAGCGCTTGGCGGTCGCGCAGAGTTACATCGGAGCGCAGCAGAACATCGTGGGTTCGCGCTATGCGATTGCGCGGCGAAGTTACCAGAAGCTTGGGCGGTTCGGTGAGCCGAATGTCCACCGGCGGGAATATGAACTCGCCGAAAGTGGACAAGCCTTCGGCGGCAAGCACGGCGCTTATCGCCGCCTCGATAGTCTCTTCGACGTCGTCGGCGAGCGCTTGGCGCGGCGCTTCGGCTGCGATAAGCTTCGCCTGCAGTTCGTCCATGCGCGCGCTGCCCCCGTTGGCGGCGGCAAGCCTGAGTTCGTAGCGAAAGCGCGCGGACTCCGCGCCCATATCGAAGTAGCGGCTGACTTGTTCGTACTTGCGGGCATCGTAGGCCCCGCCGCTCAGCGCATCGGCAACTCTGTTAGTCCACTTGCTCAGGAAGTTGTCAAATTCCCAGCGCACTATATCGTATAGGAAAGGCGCGGCGGCGCGCTCTGCCGGGTTGAAGTGGCGCGCGCCCGATTGCAGCGACAAAATCAGCAGCGCAAGCAGCGCCGCAAGCGCCCATCTGAGCAGTTTTAGGAACAATGGTTTCATAGCGATTTCATTAGGAAAGATTAACGCAGGGGCGGTATCCGTCCGTTAATCCGATTTTCAGGTTATATTATTGTAACGCCCGGCGGCTAACCGACGGGCAGGATGCGCGGATGGCGGACGAATTAGGATATTATTGACTATTACTCTATTGCCGATACGCCAATACTAAAGGGGAAGTTCTATGAAACTGGGGCTATGTATCGTTGGGTGCGGCGGTTACGCCAACACGGTGTTGACCGAAATCCACGATTTGCGGGATGAGTTCGACTTCTATTTCGCAAGCCGCGACGCGCGAAAGGCGCGCGACTACTGCGAGCGCTTCGGATGCGACGACTACTTCGGGGACTATGAAGAAGCGCTGGCGGATCCGAGGGTACAAGCGGCGTACTTCTTCACGCCGCACAATGTCCACCTTGAGAACGCCGAACTTGCGGCGCGCCGCTCCAAGCACATCCTGATGGAAAAGCCGATTGCGCGCACTATCGCGGAAGCCCAAGCGCTTGTACGGACAGCGCGCGAGGGCGGCGTGTCCCTGATGGTAGCGGAGAACTATCGCTTTCTGCGCTCGGTTCGGCGCTGCAAGACGATGATCGAGAGCGGCGGCATCGGCAGACTGCGCCTCATCGACATACGCGCAGAGGGCTATCGCGCGCCCGCCGAATGGCGCAACGATGCGGCGGCAACCGGCGGCGGGAGTTTCATAGACGGCGGCATTCATTATGTAGACGTTATGCTGAACATCGGCGGCTTTCCAAGCCAAGTGTATGCCTTGTATCCGCCGAAGGCGCATCGGCGCTCCGAAGGCGAGGACGGCATAGTGATGATGGCAGACTTACCTGACGACTGCGTTGGCGTCATCAACTTTTCGCGCGCCACCCCAATTAGAGAGCGGCGGGACTGGATCGAGATTACCGGAACGGAAGGCTGCCTAGGGTTCGCGCCTTACGGCGATGAGATTGCGTATGAGAACACAAAGGTGAAACGGACTGTGCGTCTGCCGCCCGCGCGGCGCGGCGTGCGCGAGATGGCTCGCGAGTTCAGGCAAAGCATCTTGGAAGCGCGCTCGCCGCTGATGACGGGCGAAGAAGCTATCAAAGACCTCGCCGTAGTCCTGGCGGCGTATCGCTCGGCGACGGAGCGCAGACACATTGCGCTATCGGAGTTGGGCGTGTAACGCCGCGAGTGGCAAGAAGCGCTTGTTTATTGGCGATAGCGCAATCAGGGACGGCGCAAGCATGCCAAGCCGATGATCTGAGCCGATCTGCCTATAGCGTCAGAGACGTCCGCGGCGAAACAGCGCTAGGAAGCGGTCTTCATAGAAGTCGAACAGTCCCCAGCGGTCGAGTTCGCGCTTGAGCAGGTCGGGACTGCCGACGGAACGCTCCACTTCGCGAAACATATCCTCTATCTGCTGCGTCGCCGCTCTTGGAATGCCGTTCATGCCGGGCTGCGGCTCCAGCATTCGGTTGGACTGAAAATCCTTCACATTCTGGGCGGCGGACGCCGATGTGAACTCATAGATGAACTTGAGCAGCGCCACATCCCAGTATTCGTCCACGCTCACCATCACAACCGCTAGATGCCGCTTGCCGTCGTCCAAGCCGTCGCTGATGCGGTGGGCTATCTCTTCCGGATCGCCGCTGACAATGTCCATCCTGTCCGGTTCGTTCTTGTACTGATAGAGGATGCCGGGCGCATTGGGGCCGTGCTTGCTGGTGATGCGCTGAAAGTAATCGTATGCTTCATCGCTGAAGCCTTCCAAGTTCATCGCATAGAAGGGGGTAACCACGGCGGGCTTTTCGGCTACCACGCGCCCGGTTCGCACAACGCCCTCGCGCTTGCCTGGCACAAGGTCTTGATAGACGGGTTCGGTAACCACATAGTAGTCTATGCTGGTAATGCCGAAAGTCGCCAAATGCTGCCTAGGAAACCGCACAACCCAGGTCTTTTCGATTGCGCGCCGCCAGTCGCCCTCATTCTCAATCATATTCCCCTGCCTAATCCGACGACGCTGCGCCGATTGATCCGCTTGCAGTATGCGGATATGCGTATGCGTTTATAACAATGCGCGCGGACTAAATCCAATCGTCGCGCCTGCCGCCTTTGGGCAATGCGCTCGATTTGACTTGCCGTTTCCCTCAACGCCTATTCTATACGAAATCGGCGCATAATGCGTCGCCGAAACGCAAGCGTCGCCAAGCCAGGAACTAGCGCAAGCAGAGACATCTCCGCTACGCCGTTTGCCCGATTGCGCGGCGCGGCGCATCCCCCGCCGTTTGGCGCGTCGTCGGACGTCGTCGATTCGCGGTCGGACGGCGCGGGCTCTGCTGTCGGCGCATCCTGCGGCGCGGCGGCTTGGGGCGCAGACGTAGCCGTGGGTTGCGCCTGCGGTTGCGCGGCAACGCTAGGCTGCGGCGTTGCGGTCGGCGGCGTCTCAGCGGGCGCAGCGGTCGGATTTGCGCCGCCGGCTCGCAGCGCATCCAGCGAAAGAAGCCCTATCGCCGGCGTTGGGACGGCGGTGGGCAGCGCGGACGCATCGCTAGGCGCTTGGCGGTGAGACACGCCCAGTCTGTCCCGCCACATATTCTCGAGTTCTATGAGACTGACGCCATAGACCAACTGCACGGCGTTGCCTATATTCCTGCCGCCCTTGAGCGTCGCCATAAGCTCGCGCATCTTTTCTTCGCCGAACTCGTCCACCATATACCGCACGATGCTGCGCGCCTGCCCGTAGAATATGATGACATCTTGGGGGTTGCCCGGCTGGCTGCGCATTGCGGTGATTGGCAGCAGATTGTCGGTTGCGATGGCGTATCGCAGCGCGCGCGAATAGGACTCGCCGGGATCGATGTTGCCATATTCGGCAAGCCCTTCATTAAGCCAACTGGGAACGCTGCCCAGCACGCCTTCGCCCGCCCTGAACACCAATATATGCGTAACTTCGTGCGCCGCCACGCCCCTAGCGCGCCTTGCGCCGCCAAGCACAAGCAGCACGCCCTCTTCCGAATGCGCCTGTCCTTCGGTAACCAGTTCCCTGCGAAGCGTAGCGCTGGTTGGGGGCAGCGCCGAGCGCATCTCCGGCCAGTTGTTGTACATCGTAACGCTGATAGGATCGTCCACGCCTGCGCCCAGTAGCGGCCCCATAGTGGCAAGCGTTTCCTGGATTGCGCTCAACACCGATTCGGCGCGCGAGCGGACCGGCCCGTGATACGCCACCGTTACGATGCCGTCGGATACTTCATCCCACTCGAAACGCCCGTCTTGATAGACGAATTCTTGAACATCGGTATCCAGGCGACCGCCGTCGACATCCTCAATCTCAAAGTTGTACTTGATGATTGTGCCGGGCGGGATATACCGCGCGGCGGTATCGGTGCGAAATAACAGCGACGCCGATACGCTGCCATCGACGTCGGGCTGCTCCACATCGAGGTATTCGTACTCGCCGAAAGTGCGCTGACCGATGCGCAACCTAGCCGCAATCTCTTGGATGTCCGCCTCGGATGTGAGCCGCAACTCGAATCGGATGCCGTCGGGAAACTCCCCGGCCACGCTTTCGGACAATAGCGTAATGCCGCCGCTGCTTGCGCGGGCGGACGCCGCAAACGGCAACAACAAAGCGCAGCCCGCGATAAGCAAGACTGCAACGGCGGCGTAGCGCGCGCGAAAATTCAACTAGACTGACCTCGCCGCAATGAATTCGTGATGGATGGCGCAAGCAATTATTAGCGAACTATCTCAGAGTAGATAACGGCGCGGCGCGCAACCAGTTAGGTTTGGCGCGCGGGCAGCGCCGAAACGCATCCGAAACGCTGGGTTCATTGTAGCGCAGGCGTTTGCGGGTTTGCTAGTGCATCGGCCTAATTTACATAGTTCACTGCCCTTTGTATATTGCGAATAACCGCGCGAGCGAGTAACCCCCGCCGCTTTCCTTGACCGCTTTCTAAACCCAAATCTATAATTGACGCACGCTATCGCCTATTCTTGTTCAAGATGCTGGGGGCGTACTTGTCAGGATACTAGAGGCGCAGCGCCTAGCGCGCTTTGGCGGCAGTCCATCCCCCTTGCGAGGTTCATATTGTCCGAAAACATCAGCGTTAACCGCATTGAAGCCGTCAGCGATGCCGCGCTTGCGGAGTTGGCGGCCGCCGATACGCCCGAAATGTTGGAGGCGTGGCGCATCGCTTATCTTGGGCGACGCGGCCGGCTGACGCAGATGCTGCGCGGCGTGGGCGCGCTTTCGCCCGACGAGCGTCGCAGTGTTGGCAGCGCCGCCAACCGCGCCAAAGCGCTGCTGGAACAACGCCTAGCCGAGCGCCAAACCGCCCTCAAGCAAGCGGCGCTTGACGCTACGCCCGACGCTATCGACGTCACGCTGCCCGGATGGCCCGCGCCCGTAGGCGGCCTGCATCCCACAACGCAGATGATACGCGAAATATGCGACGCATTCGCTTCTATGGGCTTCGACACCGTGGAAGGCCCCGAAGTGGAGTGGGATCTATACAACTTCGAGATGCTGAACATTCCCAAAGGACACGCCGCGCGCGATATGTGGGCGACGCTATGGGTCGACCAACCTGACGAAAGCGGCGATTATCCTATGCTGATGCGCACACAGACCTCGCCGATGCAGATCCGCACAATGCAAGAACGCAAGCCGCCCATCCGCGTAGTGGTGCCGGGCAAGTGCTACCGCTACGAAGCCACCGACGCCACGCACGAATGGCACTTCTACCAAGTGGAAGGCTTGGCGGTGGATAAGGGCATAACATTCGCAGACCTGAAGGGAACGCTGTACGAATTCGCGCGCCGCATATTCGGCGAAGAGCGCCAAGTGCGCTTCCGCTGCGACTACTTCCCCTTCGTGGAACCGGGCGTGGATATGTCCATATCCAACTTCAAAGATCCCAAAACCGGCAAGCGCCCCATCAACCGCAATGAAGACTGGATAGAGATCCTGGGCGCCGGCATGGTGCATCCGAAAGTGCTGGAGGGCGTAGGGCTTGACCCGCGCATCTACACCGGCTTCGCCTTTGGCATGGGCCCGGAACGCATCGCAATGTTGAAGTATGGCATAGAGGACATCCGCCTATTCTACTCCAACGATCTGCGCTTCCTAAATCAGTTCTAGTTCACGCCTACGCAAACCGCCTTTGACGGCATTTGAACGGGGGGGACTGCCCGACGATATAAGTGCCGCCGAAAGCCGATAAGCGCCGCAAAGACTTCGACGAACCCCTTCCGTGCTTTGACCGCCAACCCCGCATTCGCCAACCCATTGCTGATACATACGCATCATACGCGCAAGGAACCTGTATGAAAGTACCCATATCTTGGCTGAAAAACTATGTGCCGCTTGAACTGCCCGTCGAGGAATTGGCGCACCGCCTCACGATGGCGGGCAACGAAGTGGGCGATGTTGATAGGCTGGGCGGCGATTGGGAGCCGGACAAGATCGTCGTCGGCCATGTGCTCAGCGTAGCGCCGCATCCCAACGCCGACCGCTTGCGCCTGCCCACCGTGGACATCGGCGGCGGACGGACGGCAACCGTGGTCTGCGGCGCGCCCAATGTGGCAGAGGGGCAGAAAATCGCCTTCGCCAAAGAGGGCGCTATGCTGTTCAGCCCGCGCTCCGGCAAAACGGAAGCGCTCAAACCCGCCACCATTCGCGGCGTGCGCTCCGAAGGTATGGTCTGCTCCACGCTGGAACTTGGGTTGGGCGAAGACCACGATGGCATTCTGGTTTTGGACGCAGACGCCCCCGTAGGCGTTCCGCTATCCGACTATCTCGGCGACGCTGTGCTGGATGTAGAGGTTACGCCCAACCGCCCCGACTGCCTGTCCATACTAGGCATCGCCCACGAAGTAGCGGCGCTCACCGGCGCAAGCGCGCGCGAACCTGATCTGTCTTATGCGGAAAGCGATGCGCCCATAGAGTCGCAGGCGCGCGTTGAGATAGCCGACCCTGACCTGTGCTATCGCTACACGGCGTCGCTCATGCACAACATCCGCATAGCAGAATCGCCGCAGTGGATGCAAGACGCGCTGACGAAAGCGGGCTTGCGTCCCATCAACAACATTGTGGATATTACCAACTATGTGATGCTGGAGTACGGGCAGCCGTTGCACGCCTTTGATTTTGGCAAGGTCAAGGATGCCACAATCATCGTGCGCGCGGCGCGCGATGGCGAAGCGCTGGTTACGCTCGACGACGAGCGGCGCGCGCTCAACCCTCCGATGCTGGTCATCGCAGACAGCCGCGACGCCGTAGGGCTTGCGGGCGTTATGGGCGGCGCAAACACCGAAATCGACGACACCACGATTAGCGTGCTGCTGGAATCCGCCAACTTCAACGCAATCAACACCCGCCGCACACGCCTAGCGCTGCGTATGGACAGCGAAGCGTCCTATCGCTTCGAGCGCGGCATCCGCCCTGAGCTTGCGCCGCTTGCGCTGCGACGCGCCACTCAACTTATGACGCAACTCGCCGGCGGCGTCCCCGCCAAGGGCATCATCGACGTCTATCCCAACCCACAGCCTCAAGCGGCGGTGCGGGTAAGCTGTCAGCGCATCCGCCAGATTCTCGGCGTGGACTACACGCTGGAGCGCATAGAGCAAACGCTGGTTTCGCTCGGCTTCGAGCGCGACAGAGCGCCCGAATCTATAATGCCCACTATGGCGGCATTCGAAGTAGGCGGCGCGCCCCAAAACGATGGCGCGATATGGATGAAGCCCCCCTACTGGCGCTCCGACATCGCGCTGGAAGAGGACGTCATAGAGGAATTGGCGCGCATCATCGGCTACGACAGCATTCCCACCACGATGCTATCATCGCCCATACCGCACGGACGGCCGCAGCCGGCGCGGTTGCTGCGCGAGCGCGTCAAAGACATCCTAGCGGCGGCGGGCATGCGCGAAACCATATCCTATTCGCTGGTCAGCCGCGATATGCTGCGAAACATCGGCGCCGCAGCCGACGAGCGCGATGCGCTCCGCATAGCCAATCCGATGAGCGGCGAGTTCACCCACCTGCGAACAAGCCTGCGCGCCAGCGTTCTAGCCACGCTTGCCAACAACCGCCGCATATCGCAGAGCGAAGGCATCCGCATATACGAAATAGGCAACGTCTATCTGCCCAAAGAAGAGGCGCTGGAACGCGATCTGCCCGAAGAGCGCGAAATGCTGGTAGGCGTAGTGAGCGGCGCAAGGTTTCCCGCATCCTGGAACGCCCCCCATGGCGATATGGGCTTCTTCGATGCCAAAGGCTTGCTTGAGACGCTTTTCGACGGACTGCGCGTATCAGTATCGTATGAAGCATACGCCGATGACGCCATCCTGCAAGCGGGCAGAACGGCGCGTCTGCTCTGCAACGGCGCGCGCATCGGCGCAATCGGCGAAGTGAGCCGCGCGGCGCTGGAACGCTTTCACATAGACGACGATACTGCCGCGCTGTTCGAAGTGGACTTGGACGCGCTGCATGCCGCGCTGCCCCGGGACGCTTATCAGCACCGCGCCGCAAGCCGCTACCCTGAAGCCTACCGCGACCTTGCCCTCATCGTCGACGCCGATGTAACTTCCGCGCGCATACAGGCAATCATCGCGCGGCACAAGATGGCGGTTCGCAGCGTCCCCTTCGACATCTACGAAGGCGAAGGCGTCCCCACGGGCAAGCGCTCGCTGGCATACCGCATCGTATTTCAATCGGAGCGCGGCACGCTCACATCCAAGCAAGTGGACAGATTCCAATCCGACATCCTGCGCCAACTCCAACGCGAACTCGGCGCAGAACTGCGCGCATAGCGGCCACGCTACTTGCGATTGCGCTCGACGGCTACGAAAGGGGGAACAAATGGCAACCGCCACAAGGCTTATGACCGCCAACGAACTGCTGCTTATGCCCGACGGCGACGCTTGCCGCTACGAGTTGATAGATGGGGAACTCATAACTATGGCGCCTTCAGGTTCTGAACACAGCGCAATCGGGCTTGATTTCGGCGCAGAACTGCGGCAGTTCGTCAAAGCGAATGACTTGGGCAGGGTGTTCGGCGCAGACGGCGGCTTCATTATAAGCACGGATCCGGATACTGTGCTTTCCCCGGATGTGTCATTCGTCCGCAAAGAACGCATCCCGGCCGACGGCTTGCCCAAGGGTTTCTTCCCCGGCCCGCCCGATATTGCCATAGAGGTCATATCGCCGTCCGATACCTATACCGAGGTGGAACGAAAAGCGGCGCAGCTGCTAGACGCCGGAACGTTGCTCGTCGTGCTGATAGACCCGCGCACGCGAACCGTAGTCAAGCATCCCGCGCATGGTCCGATAACCCGCCTCGCCGAATCCGATACTCTCACGCTGGACGAAGCGCTGCCGGGCTTTAGTCTCCCCGTCGGTGATATTTTCGAGTGAACGATTGACAATAAAACCGCTTATGTGTGAACTTGGGCGCTGCATTTTCATTCGCCAACGCCCTTGCTGACAAATGAACCCGCCGCATAGGACACACCGCATCCCGAGGATGATTATGCCAACGCAACACAGACACACGCACGGACAAGGACACAGCCACCGCCACTACGGGGAAGCGATGCTCAGCGTAGAAGACGCCCTAGAACGCATTCTGCGCTACTTTCACACGCTTCCGACGGAAAGCAAGCCCCTGCTTGACGCGCTGGGACAGACGCTCGCCGAAGACGCGCTCGCCAATCACGACATCCCGCCGCTCGACAACTCCGCTATGGACGGCTACGCCATACAAGCCGCCGACGTGCGCGGCGCATCCGCCGATACGCCCATAACGTTGCGCGTCATCGGCGCCGTTGCGGCGGGCGAGCTCCCAAGCCAAGCCGTAACGCCCGGAACCACGGTTCGCATTATGACCGGCGCGCCCGTGCCGCAGGGCGCTGACGCTATCGTGCCGTTCGAGGACACCGACGAAACTGAGCGCAGAACGGCCGGCACAAGCCTCAGCGAAATCGCCGTGCGCTATGCGGTATCCGTGGGCGACGACATTCGCCCGGCGGGCCAGGATGTAGAGCGCGGACAGCTTGTGCTGCAGAAAGGCGCATTGCTGCGCCCCTCCGAAATCGGCGTGCTGGCGTCCCTGGGCTATGAAACCGTCCGCGTGATACGCCGCCCGATTGTGGCGATACTCGCCACTGGCGACGAACTGCTAGAGCCGGGCGAACCGCATCAGCCGGGCAAAATCTACGACAGCAACACCTACGGCATAGCAGCAAGCGTAATTCGCTGCGGCGGCATCCCCAAACTGCTGGGAATCGCGCGCGACAACCTGACATCTATGAACGCCAAACTGATCGAGGGGCTTGACGCCGATATGCTCATCACCTCAGCGGGCGTCTCCAAGGGCGATTACGATATGGTGAAGGATGTGCTGGCGCAGCGCGGCAAAATCGACTTTTGGTCGGTGCGAATGCGTCCCGCCAAGCCGCTCGCCTTCGGAGCGCTCAACGCCCCCGACGGCAGGCAGGTGCCGCACCTAGGTCTGCCCGGCAACCCCGTCAGCGCGCTCGTCGCCTTCGAGCAGTTCGGCAGAGCCGCCATACGCAGAATGCTGGGCAGACCGGACGCCCCCAAGCCCACCATAAGCGCCGTGCTGGACGAACCCATCTATAACACCGACAACCGCAGAGTTTATGCCCGCGCCGTAGTGCGGCGGCAGAACGGCGCATACCACGCCGAACTCACCGGCGACCAAAGCTCCAACCTGCTGACCTCTATGGCGCGCGCCAACGGGCTTGCGATATGCCCCGAAGACCTGCCGCGCATTGACGCCGGGGAAGTGGTTGAAGTGCAAATGCTAGATTGGACGGAGGAAGTATTTTGATGACACAAGACCGGCCGCATCGGGATGAGGCGCGCTATTCGCGCTTCATAATCTCAGCGGAATACGCCGCAAGCGTAGGCGCATCGCTGCCCAATATGATTGCGGACAGGATGGGCTACCTAGAGAAGCAGGCGCTTGAAGAGCCGCCCGCGCCCAACTCGGACATACAGCCGCTCATAGATCTCATCGTGAGCGGCAGCAGCCAACAGCAAGACTATTTGCTGCCCGACACGCCGCTAAAAGAGGCGCTGTTCAGGCTGATGCTCGCCGAGGGCAACCGCCCTATATCCGCGGACGAACTCAGCGAAACGCTGTCGTCGCTTTGGGCTATGTCCGCATACCCGCGCAACCTGTCCCCCCATGTCATCAACCGCCTGCTGGAACACAGCGCCAACTACTGCATAGTCCCCGTGGACGAACCCGAAGACGAACCCGAAAGCGAAGAATGACAACGCGCAAGGGCAAAAAGATAAGCGCATGCGCCGCCCGCCAAGTTCATAGTTGATATGGACATCGCAAGCCTTATCATAGGCGCGCTAGGCGTGTTCATATCGCTGGGCGGCTTCAGCGCCGCGATATGGCAGATTAAGCGCACGCGCGCCGCCGCCGAAAGCGCGGAACGGGCGGCAACCGACGCGCGCGAGGCGGTGTTTTATGTAACTTCGGTGGCTGACCTGTCGCAGATTGTCAGCCAAATGGAGCAGGTAAAGGAGTTGCATCGGAATCGGGAATGGGTGAGAGCAATCGACAGATACATTCTTTTGCGTAGGTTGATAACCGAAGCAAGGTCACGTCTGCAGGAAGACACACGCGGCGCGCTCACTACTGCTATAATCCGTTTGACGCAAATGGAAAAGGCGGCTAATCAAGCCCTCGCCCGCGGAGAACAAGCACCCGTCGCGCATCTCAACAACGAACTCGTGGACTTACAGCAGTCCTTGGACGAAGTAAGAGTAGCGATTGAAAAGCGTCTATTGGATACTGGAGGGCAGTAGCGATATGACGATGATTATCAACGAAAAACTGACGAGCCTAGTAACTACACTCGTCGAAAAGACCGAGGAAGGCAAGGTATCGTGGAACCCCACGGTGAACGCCGACGAGTTTGTGGCGGGTTTCAGTCGGTATGCCATCCTAATCAGAAAAGACGTTTCCGTTTATGAGTTCGGAGACACGGGTCAGGAAACTCACCTTGAACTTATGTTTTTGAACGAAGACGGCAGAGTGATGGACAGCAAAGGAGCGTCTCAAAATTCACTTTCCGATCAATCCGACGACTTCGAACGCCTATACGAACTATTCACCTTAGCCCGACGGTCTGCATACAACGTCGAAGAGGGCATAGACCACCTCTTGCAGGAACTCGAAAGCAGATAGCGGGCGGCATCAAGCACACCAGCGATATGCCGATGCGCCGCGGTTGCCGTTCGCACGCCCTAACCTGTTGCAGCCTCCGCCGTCTGCGCCTCCAGCATTCGCTGCGTGAAGTCGGCGAGCCGCTCCAGTGTCCGTTCCAGCGCGCTTTCCCATTCGCCGCCCAGCGCATCGAGCGGGAGCCGTATCTGCGTATTGCCTATCTCCGCGCCCCGGCCGAGCCGCCGTCGCAGCGCCTGCCGCGCGCCGCCTATCTGCGTCCCGTATCGCAGCACAATGCGCTTGCGTTCCCTCGTTACGGACTGAACGCCGGCGCGCTTTGCGTGAAGCCTAAGCCGCGCGGCGTACAACAGGTTGCGCGTCTGCCACGGCAGCGGTCCGAAACGGTCCCGAAGCTCGTCTTCCATATCCGCCGTCTCAGATGCCTCTTTCAGCGTGATTATGCGCTGATACATTGCCAATCGCGCAGGCAAATCCGCGATGTAGTCGTCGGGTATGCTCGCCGGAATGCCGATGTCCAATATAGGTTCGGCGGGCGGGGCGCTAGCGTCGGCGGGCGCGCTGCCGTTTGCGGACGGCATGGACGCGGCAGGCGACGCATCGCCCCTAGTCTCGCGTTGGGCGCGCAATTCCTCGACTGCGTTGGATAGCAAGCGCGTGTACAGGTCAAATCCGACGGCGTGGATATTGCCGCTCTGCTCCGCCCCCAGTATGTTGCCTGCGCCGCGTATCTCAAGGTCTTTCATAGCAATGCGAAAGCCTGCGCCCAGTTCGTTGGCGTCCAACATCGCGCGCAGCCGCTTTTCGGCGGGTTCGGTGAGGCTTGCCGACTGCGGCGTCAGCAGATAGCAGTAGGCGCGCCGCGCGCTGCGTCCCACGCGCCCGCGAAGTTGGTAGAGCTGCGAAAGCCCTAGCGTGTCCGCGCGGTTGATTATCAGCGTGTTCACATTGGGAATATCCAACCCCGACTCTATTATGGTGGTGCAGACCAGCGCATCCATGCCGCCCTCTGCGAACTCCAGCATCACATCCTCAAGTTCGCCTTCCGGCATCTGTCCGTGCGCTATGCCGAAGCGCGCTTCCGGCACAAGCCTGCTCAGATACTGCGATATGTAGGATATGTTATAGACGCGGTTATGCAGAAAATAGACCTGCCCCTGACGGTCGATTTCGCGCAGAATAGCCTCGCGGATGAGCGCGTCGCTGAACTCCGACACATAGGTTTTGATGGGCAGGCGCTCTTCCGGCGGCGTTTCCATCGTGCTCATATCGCGCACGCCCGAAAGCGCCATATGCAGGCTGCGCGGGATGGGCGTCGCCGTCAGCGTCAGCACATCCACCTCTTCGCGCATGCGCTTGAGCCGCTCTTTGTGCGCTACCCCGAAACGTTGCTCTTCATCCACGATGACCAGCCCCAGCTCCTTGAACTCCACATCTTTCTGTATGATGCGGTGCGTCCCGATGCAGATGTCCACCCGCCCCTGCTTGAGCCGCTCCACCACATCGCGCTGTTCGCGCGCCGTGCGAAAGCGGCTCAGCACCTCTACGCGCGTAGGGAATGCGCTCAGCCGCTGCGAGAATGTGGCGTAGTGTTGCTGCGCCAATATCGTAGTGGGCGCAAGCACCGCCACCTGCTTGCCGTCCATAACCGCCTTGAACGCCGCCCGCAGCGCAATCTCAGTCTTGCCGTACCCAACATCGCCGCACACCAGCCGATCCATCGGCTTAGACGATTCCATATCCGTCTTCACTTCGGCGATGGCGCTACGCTGGTCGGGCGTTTCTTCGAACGGGAATGACTCTTCCAATTCCGACTGCCAGCGCGCATCCGGCACAAAAGCGTGTCCTTCGACAAGTTCGCGCGCGGCGTAGAGCGTCAGCAGTTCGGACGCCATCTCGCGCGTGGAGCGCTCGGCGCGCTGCTTAGCGCGGCGCCATTCCTGCGTCCCCAAGCGCGTCAGACTCGGCGGCTTGTTCAGCGGCGCGACATACGGCGTTAGGCGATCAAGATGCTCAATCGGCACATAGAGTTTATCGTTGGAGGCGTACTCGATATGCAAGTATTCGCGGTCGTCGTCCGCATCGCCCTTCACGCCGCTCGCAATGCCCTTGAACCTGCCGATGCCGTGCTCGATATGCACCACATAATCGCCGGGCGAAAGCTCGGACAGAAAGGCGTCGCGCGCCGCCGTAACCGAGCGTCTGCGCGTGCGCCGCTGCTTCGCTACCCCGAATATCTCAGTATCGCTGAACACCGCAAGCCACCGCCCGTCAAGCGGCAGCACGAAGCCTTCGCTCAGTCCACCCGCCGCCGACTGCATCAACGTTATGCTGCCCGGCGCAGGCAAATCGGCAAGCGCATCGGTCAGCGCGGCGTCAAGCCCGGCGTCTGCGATAATCTCCGATAGGCGGCGCGAGTGATTGGTAACCGCGACTATCGATGCGCCGCCGCCTTCCGTCATTTCCCACACATCCTCCACAAACCTATCTAGGTTGCCGAAGTAGGCGGGAGCCGGCTGCAGCGGCAGCGAATAGACTGCGCCGTCGTCGGCATTCGCTTGCGCGCGGCCAGTAGCAGCGCCGTTCATATCGGCGTCCCAAGGGGACACCGCCGCCGCCGATGCTTCCAAGTTGAGCCGTCGGCCGAACCGCTCAAACTGCGCCTCTACCTCTTTCCACGAAAGATACGATGACGGGAAGTTTCGCGGAAGTTCGCCGCGCCCCTCTTTGGTTTCGCGCAGCTGATGCCCGCGTTCCTCGATTTCCCACGCAGAATCCGCAATCTCATCGGGCTTGTAGGCTACCAGCAGCGCTTCATCCGTGAAATAGTCCAGCAGTCCGCCGTGATTGAAGAAGCCCGCGTAAAAGCCCTGCTCTTCAACATCCTGCCCTTCCATAAGCAGTTCGAGTTCTTGGCGTATACGCTGTTGCGTTTTGGGATCGCAGTTGCCCACATCCACCGCCCCCGCCAAGCGCTCAAGCGCATCGTAGTCCGCAAGCGCGGGCAGTATCTCATGCGCGGGCGGCACAAGCGCCGCATCCACGATTGCCCCGGAGCGCTGCGTAACCGGGTCGAATTGGCGGATGCTGTCTATTTCGCTGCCCCAAAGCTCAATGCGAACAGGCAGATCGGCACCCACGGGGAATATGTCCAATATCCCGCCGCGCCGACTCACAAAGCCGGGACCATACACCGCCGATTCGAATTGATAGCCAAGCCGTCGCCACAGATCCAGCGTTTCGTTGAGATCGATATGCTGATTGCGGCGCAATGTGTGCGCGGCGGCGATCAGAGCGCCCCTATCGAGCGTGCGCTGCATCAGCGCCGACGCCGACGCAACCACGATTAGCGCATCGGACGCCCGGACGCCGTCCATATGCGCCGCGGAAGTGCTGCCGTTGACGCGCGCATCGACTTGCCCGTTCAGACCGCGCGGCGGTGCAGGCGATTGCGCGCCGTCGGCGTATTCCGTCAGCGACGCAAGCGCGCTGATGCGCCGATGCAGCGTTTCGGCATCCGAATCCAATCGCTCAAACGGCAGTATCTCAGATTCGGGAAAATGCAATACGCCCTCTTCGCCGCCGCACCACGCCGCAATCTGTTCGTGTAGCCGTCGGGCGTCCTCAGGGCGCGGCGCAACCACCAGCATCGGCGCGGCGAGACTGCGGCGCAGCGACGCAAGCGTGAACGGAACGGCGTTAGGCAAAGTCTGCGCCGTCAGATGCGCCCCTTGGCGTGTAAGCCCATCGCGCAGCCGGCAATACTCCGGCGCATCATCCATCAGACGGCGCAGCGCTTCAATCGACATATACGCTTCCAAACCCCCTTGACTTCAAACCGAACATGCGCCTGCAGCCGCCAGGTTTGCGGTAACAGCAACGGCGTCAACGCACACAAAGACTTCCCCGACAGCAATGCGCCGGGCAAGCCTAACATCATCATATCAATTGTATCATCCGCGTGAACGCGCAAATCAGTCCGTTAGCGGTCAGTATTCGACATTCGACGCGGTGATACGCGAGCGCATTGTACGTCGGATGAATAGCCTAGCCGCCTGGACACGCCAATGCGCGATATGCGCGAACATCGTCCCAATCGTCAAATCGGGGATAGATGAAAATTTCCCTGCCCTTTCACCAATCTTGCGAAAGGAAAAGAGAGATTTCGATGCGTCTTATATGCCCATTCGCCAAAGATCGCTTCGACGGAATAGCCGCAAACGGGTTGCGCGAATCAGCGCTGCAAGCCAAGCCGCAACCCTGTGTCTCACCTGCAAGCGGTCGCGGCGCGCTGTACACACGCCGAGTTTCGTTCTGCGCGTGGGTATAGGATCAGGAAGTAGGGGCCTTGCCGATCCTGAACACGGAGGCGTTGCATACGGAGCATCTGCCGCGTGTGGCGGGGCGGCCGTTCTTGAGTGTAACCTGCTCCGGGTTGTTCACTTCACGAGATGCGCGGCACTTTAGGCAATATGCTTCCACAAGTCCCTCCAAAGAATGCTTTCAGAATGTCCCCAAATACGCTTTCGCCCACTGCGATTGATGGCGCTTCCGTTCAGCGCGCAATAGGGACACCCTGCCCAACAATGAATAGAGAGAAAGTATATCAGTAAGTTTCGTTTTTGAACATTGTTCAATTTTTAATGAATTCTGCTTCCGAACAAAATCCTGTAATTCATCCTCCCCCCTTTGCGCCACCGAGCCTTTGCGTTAAATTCCTAGCCCAATACGCCTTTGCGTTGCCCCGCCGCGCCCGAAGTGATATATTCCCATAAACAACTTCGGGAGGCGTTTCATATGGCAGACGATTTTCGCATCGCCCTCATAGGCCAAGCCGCTTTCGGCGAAAGCGTTCTCAACGCGCTGGTTGAGCATCAAGAAAACATTGTGGGCGTATTCTGCCCGCCAGACAGAGACGGCCGCCCCGCCGATCCGCTCAAAGCCGTCGCCCAAACGCACGCCATACCCGTGCTGCAATTCCGCCGCATGCGCAATCAAGACGCCATCGACGCATTCCGCGCGCTCAACGCCGACCTCTGCGTTATGGCTTTCGTTACCGACATCGTCCCCGACGAAATCCTAGAAGCCCCCGCGCAAGGCACAATCCAATACCATCCCTCGCTGCTGCCGCTGCACCGCGGCCCCAGCTCCATCAACTGGCCCATCATCCAAGGCGAAACCAAGACCGGACTCACCATTTTCTGGCCCGACAAAGGACTAGACACCGGCCCCATCCTGCTCCAAAAAGAGACCGAAATCGGCCCCGACGACACGCTAGGCTCAGTCTATTTCGGCAGGCTGTTCCCCATGGGCGTCGACGCAATGGTGGAAGCCGTGAACCTTGTGAAAAGCGGCAACGCCCCCCGCATCGAGCAAAACCACGCAGACGCCACCTACGAAGGCTGGTGCCGCCCCGCCGACGTCGTCATCGACTGGAACGCCCCCGTCAGCGAAATCTACAACATGATACGCGGCAGCGACCCCAGCCCCGGCGCCGGCTCCACATTCGGCGGCGACACACTGCGCCTCTACCGCGCAAGCAAATCCGACGCCCAACCCGTAGCCGAACCCGGCGTAATCACCGATGTCACCGATGAAGGCTTTCGCATCGCCGCAAACGGCGGCTCCATATTCGTGGGCAGAGTGCAGTCCGGACGCAACCGCAAAGTCCCCGCCCCCGAATGGGCGCAATCCGTCGGCTTGAAGCCGGGCGATAAACTCGGCGCATAAACGCCGCGCGCTACCCGCCCAACGCCGCCGCTTGACGCCGCTGCAGCTCCCAATCCTTGCGGAATATCTCCATCAAAATGAAGTTATACTCGCGGCGGCGCACATCCCTGACCGGCCGAAACCCCGACTTCTCAAACGCCCGCTGCGCCCGGTGATTCCATTTCAATGTATGCAAGTACACCCGCTTCATGGATGTAGTGGTGAACAAATGCTCCAGCAGCATATCCACCGTATCGCTGCCGTAGCCCTTGCTCCAATACTCGCGGTCGCCAATCATAATGCCAAGCTCCGCCGAGCCCCGCCGCTCGTTTATGTCGTAAACCATGCAGTTGCCGATATGCCTGCCATACAGGTCGTCTATTCCGAACCGCATCGACTGCTTACTCGGTCTGTTAAGCTCTTCCTGAGAATGCTTCAGGAAATCGTCATACGCCATATTCAGCGGCTGCGCGGCGTCCAACCGCGCCAACTCCGCATCCGTGCGCCACGAATAGTCCTCCGGCGCATCGCTAATGCGCTTCTCCCGCAGCACCGTCTTTTCGCCCCGCAGCTCGATCTTCTTAACCGGCTTGGGCTTCCTTCCCGACAAGAGAAATGGCAGATTCAACAACTTGAACCTCGTTATCATAAGTCAAGACGCTCAGCGCTTGGGCGGCCGGCAGCCACCTCACATAGTCGAACTCATCGTCATGCAGCGACAAATCGCCTCCGTCGGCGCGCATCAAATAGAAGTGGACGACCTTATGGCACGCCGCCCCGTCCGTAAAGCGCGCAAACCGATACTCTATGCTTGCGATAAAATCTCGGATGCTCACCTGCAAGCCCGTCTCTTCGCGCACCTCGCGCAGCGCCGTCTGCTCGCGCGTCTCTGCGCCCTCAGGCGTCCCCTTCGGCAGCCCCCATATCACGCCGTTTGGCGGCGCCTCAAACCCGCACACCACGATTTCCGCCGCGCCGCCCCCGCGCTCCCGAACCACCACGCCCCCCGAAGATTCCAGCTCTATCACCCCGGCTCCTTATCGCTTTGAGACACTACAGACAACCGCCTTGACTGAGATATCCGTCCCCTAGTTCAACCCTGCGATATTCTAGTTGCTTGCCCGAACCATCGTCAAGGCAACCCACGCCGCCCTATCCGAAATTGTGATATAGTAGGCGATGCAACAATGCCGTATGATGCGCGCAAAGCATTCGCGAAGCGAAAGGTTCTCACTATGGCAAAAAAGAACAAGTTCCGTCTCGATGTTTCGGAGACTGAAGAGCGCACCCTTCAAGATATGATGGACAGAATAGGCGTGTCCGACACCTACGAACTCTTCATCAACGCTGCCGTGCTGCTAATGTGGGCAATCCGACAGCGCGAACACGGCCGCAAGATAGCGTCCATAGACCCCAACGACGAGAAGTTCCTCGAGCTGAAATTGACCATATTCAACAATATAAAGCAGAAGCATTCGCCGGATTGCCTTACTTCGCTCATAACCGAGTCCGGTGAGTGGATACTCTTCGAGAATGAGATGAAGTAAATGGAACAAGCGCGATGGCAGCCAACGGCAGGCATTGACTCCGCCCAGGAATGGGTAGTCAGGGATTTGGAGATTCGGCGCGCGGCGCAAACCATCAGGCATAGAGAAACGCTTGTTTGGGCAGTTATCGCCTTCTACACCCTCACGCTGATAGCAACCTTTGTCCTTTTCTACCTTGCAGGAGCGGGCATCTTCTCTTTCGCAGACAACGTGCTTATCGCCCTATCGGGCGTGCTTGTGGGCGAAGTCGGCGTAGGCGCAGTTCTTATGCAAATGGTAAAAAGCATATTCACCTAACCTTGAACGCCTTGAAACGCCCCCAATGAACCCTATACAATAACCCATCATCGTAATCACGAATGCGCCAACCTAATCATTGCGCGTCAACCCAATTTTGACCCAATACAAGTTACGCCCCTTTTAAGTCAGTCCGGAGAGGCTGGCAAGGGTAGGCGTCCTTGCAGCGCTCCCGCCGCCCGCGCGGGACACGCGTCGCAGCGGCCGTTCAGCCTCTTGCCCGCCCCGCAAGAGGCTTCTTTGTGCCAAACGCCGCCGCCCCTGAACGCAGCATACTCACCGCCGACGAAATGCGCCGCGCCCTAGTCCGCATCTCACACGAAATCCTAGAGCGCAACGGCGGCTCCGACGACCTAACCCTCGTCGGCATACAGACGCGCGGCGTATGGCTCGCCAAGCGCATCGCCGCCTTCATTCGCCAATTCGAAGGCGAACCCGTCCCCGTCGGCGCGCTAGACATCGGCCTATACCGCGACGACCTGCCCGCCGGCGGACGCCCCCTCGCGCAAACCAGCATCCCCGGCGGCGTGCATGAGCGCTGCGTTGTGCTTATTGACGATGTGCTGTACACCGGCCGCACCATCCGCGCCGCTATGGACGCCCTCAACGACTTCGGCCGCGCCCGCGAAATCCGACTCGCCATCCTTGTGGACAGAGGCCACCGCGAACTCCCCATACGCCCCGACTATGTTGGCAAAAACGTCCCCACATCCCGCGACGAATATCTCAGAGTCCGTATGACCGAAATCGACGGCATCGACGAAGTGGCGCTTGTGCGCGAACCCAACTAACGCCGCATAACAACCCCGGCCGCGCTGCGCCCGCAGATTATCAGAAACTATGCAGCAAACCCCAAGCCGCGCAAACGAACAAGCCGCCCACAACGGCGCATCCCGCGCTTCCGGGCCGCCGCCGCGCCGCCATATCCTCGACCTAGACGACTTCTCGCGCGCCGAAATCGAGCTAGTTCTGCAAAACGCCGACGCTATGCGCGAAGTGCTGCGCCGCGACATCAAGAAAGTCCCCACACTGCGCGGCAAATCCGTCATCACCCTGTTCTACGAAGCGAGCACACGCACCCGCGTATCATTCGAGCAGGCGGGCAAGATACTCAACGCCGACGTCATCAATGTGTCCGGCAGCGGCAGCAGCGTGGAAAAGGGCGAGTCCCTCTACAACACCGCGCTCACGCTACAAGCGATGAACGCCGACATCATCGTGATGCGCCATCCCCACTCCGGCGCTCCCCACTTCCTAGCGCGCTTTCTGAACGCCGCCGTAATCAACGCCGGCGACGGCATGCACGCCCATCCCACACAGGCTTTGCTCGACCTCTACACCATCCGCGCGCACCGCGGCCGCATAGACGGGCTGAAGGTTGTCATAGTGGGCGATCTGCTATACAGCCGCGTGGCGCGCTCCAACCTGTGGGGACTGACCCGCATGGGAGCGTCCGTAACCCTCTGCGCCCCGCCCACGCTCATACCGCCCGACTTCCTGAACAACGGCTTGCGTAGCGGCAACGGCGCATCATCCGATCATCCCTTCAGCGCGGTGCGGATCGAGACAAGCATCGAGCGCGCGCTCCAAGACGCCGACGTGGTGATGGCGCTGCGTCTGCAAACCGAGCGCCAGCATGCCGGCCACCTACCCACCTTGCGCGAATACTCGCGGCTCTACGGCATCACCCCGCAGCGCCTAGCCCTAGCTAATCCCGACGCCCTGGTCATGCACCCCGGACCCATGAACGAAGGCATCGAGATAGCCCCCGAAGTGGCGCACGGCGCGCAGTCCGTCATAGAAGAGCAGGTAACCAACGGCGTCGCCGTCCGCATGGCGCTCTTCTACGCCGCAATCACGCCACGCCCCGGCTAATCGCATTTTGCATCGAGTCCCGCCCTTGCCAATATCGCAAATCTCAAACCTATGGAGCAGTTATACTTAATGAGTGCCGAAGCCAACGCCCCAAACCCGCCGCTGCGCCGCCGCGCTACCGCTATCGTAACGCGCGACGCTCGAGCGCTGCTTGTGCGCGATAGGGGCAGGCAGGCATTCGCGCTGCCCGGCGGCGGCGTCCAAGACGGCGAACTGCCCATATACGCCCTCGCAAGAGAACTCCACGAAGAGACCACGCTCGCCGCAACCGCCGTAACCTACATTGCAACGCATAGCGGCAAGTACAACCGCCACTATGTATTCGGCGTGCAGGCGCGCGGCGAAGTGGATGTGTCCCGCGATGCCGCCGTGGAAGAGTTCGCGTGGTGGGGCGGCGCATCCGATATTCCCGTCCATCCGCATGTAACCCAAATACTAAGCGGGCTATGGAACACCATCGGCGGCGCTGATACGGACTTGCTACCCGCCCACGCAGCGCATCCCCCCGCTATCGCCGACGCCCGAACCAAGTGCGGCGCGCGGATCCGTCGACGCGCAACCGCAGTGGTGATGCGCGGCGGCAAGCTTTTGATGATGAGAGAACCCGGCGACGCCGAATTCTTCCTGCCCGGCGGCGGCGTTGAACACGCCGAACTCCCCATATGCGCCGCCGTCCGCGAACTGCGCGAAGAAACCGGCATGACAGCAACCGCCGTCCGCCATCTGTTCGACCACTGCGATTTCTGGGGCGGCGACCATAGCGACTTTTGGAAATCCAGCGCCCGATACTGGGGACAGACGCAATCCGTGTTCGCAATCGAGGCGCAGGGCGATGTGAAACTCAGCGCCGAACACGCCGAATTCGTCTGGTGGAACGGCAGCTCCGAACTGCCCCTGCCGCAAGATGCGTTCCCCCTTATGCGCCTAATACGCCGCGAATGGCAACGCCAATCACAACGCTAATGCAATTCAAGATGCCGTCTAAACCGCATACATATGCCAACCCATATGCGCTCGATGCGCCGCAAACGAAAGCCCTAACCCAACCAACGCAATCTAATGCCTGTACAAAATCCCGCACGAAATAAGGAACCCGTCCAATGGCACACCCGCAACAAACCCTCATCAAGGGCGGCAGGCTTATAGACCCGTCTCAGGGCATCGACCGCATAGCCGATCTGCTGCTGGCGGACGGCGTGGTAATCGCGTCAGCGCCGCATATAGACCCGCCCGAACACGCCCAAATCATAGACGCCGACGGATTGATAGTAGCGCCCGGTTTCATAGACCTGCATTGCCACCTGCGCGAACCCGGCTTTGAGGACAAAGAGACAATCGCCACCGGCGCTCTTGCGGCGGCGCGCGGCGGCTTCACGACCGTCTGCGCCATGCCCAACACCAACCCCACTATGGACACCGGCGCCACGCTGGAGTACGTCCTACGCAAGGCGCGCGACGAGGGCGTTGCGCGTGTGCTGCCTATCGGCTGCGTAACCAAGCGCAGCGCCGGCGCCGAGCTCGCCGAAATGGGCGAACTCGCCGAAGCCGGCGCAATCGGCTTCAGCGACGACGGCAACCCCGTCGCCGACTCCAACATAATGCGCCAAGCGCTCAGCTACGCATCCGCGCTCGACTTGCCCATCATCAACCACTGCGAAGAGCCCGCGCTCTTTCACGGCGGCGCAATGAACGAAGGCTGGGTATCCAACCGCTTGGGCATCAAGGGCATACCCAATTCCGCCGAAGACATTATGGTGGCGCGCGACATAGCGTTAGCCGAACTCACCGGCGGCCGCTACCATGTGGCGCATATAAGCGCCGCATCCGCGATCGAGCATGTGCGCCTCGCCAAAGAGCGCGGAACCGCCGCCGTAACCTGCGAAGTTACGCCCCACCATCTCACGCTCACCGACGAAGCCGCGCTTGGCGATGCGGGCGTCAACGGAGCCTATGCGCCGCTGACCCCCGCCGCATACGACACATTCGCCAAAGTCAACCCGCCCCTGCGCGTCCAAGCCGATGTTGACGCAACGATAGCCGGCTTGCGCGACGGCGTCATAGACATCATCGCCACCGACCACGCCCCGCACAACCTCACCGACAAGCAGTGTACATTCCAAGAAGCCGCATTCGGCATCAGCGTATTTGAAACGGCGCTGGGGCAGCTCATGTCCCTAGTTCACGGCGGCGCAATCGGCTTGCCGCTGCTCATAGAGAAACTCACATACGCGCCCGCCCGCCTGCTGCGCCGCCCCGATCTCGGTACGCTGAAAGCCGGCGCCCCCGCCGACGTCGTACTCATAGATCCCAACGCCGAATGGATAGTGGACACCGCCAAGTTCGCATCCAAAGGCAAGAACACCCCCCTCAACGGCGCAACCCTGCGCGGCCGAATCGTCGCAACCCTGGTAGCGGGAAAGATAGCGTATGAAGCGGACTAGCGCGCCCGATCCGTCGGCTATGAATATGAACAAGCCCAGCAATGCCGCCGTAAGTCAACCTCACTTCGATGCGAAGGCTCATACGGCTCTATGATAACGCCGCCAACTCAACCGCTTTGTTGCGCTTATGGTAAAGTAAGAGTAAGCGCATAATGTAAGTGCAATGCGCCTTTGATATAGACGCCGCGCGCTTTGCGCCGACAGAATCGCCCACATCGAAACCATCAAGCAATCTTGGCAGAACAGACAGGATACATAAACCGCGTGAACGCCACTAACACTAACCCCTTTAACGCTAACCCCGCGCATCTAGTTCTTGAAGACGGCTCCATCTACGGCGGCTACGCCTTTGGCGCGCGCGCGCCCGCAGTCGGGGAAGTGGTGTTCGCCACATCTATGACCGGCTACCAAGAGATGCTCACCGACCCATCGTTTGCGGGGCAGATTGTAGTTCCTACCTACCCGCTCATCGGCAACTACGGCATCAATCGGCGGGACTTCGAATCGCGCAAAGTCCAGGTCGCCGGCTTCGTGGTACGCGAACACAGCCTACGCCCAAGCCACGCGCTCAGCGATATGACGCTTGACGAGTTTCTGCAATCCGAGGGCGTATCCGCCATAAGCGGCGTGGACACGCGCGCCATCACCCGCCGCCTGCGAACCCGCGGCGTTATGATGGGCGCTATCGGCATAGACGAACCGCCGCAGCATACCCTAGACCGCCTCAAGCAAGCGCCCGCATACGGCGATGTGGACTTTGTGCGCCAAGTTACCACCAATGCCGCCTACGATTGGAACAACCCGCTATGGCGCAAGCCCGCCCCCGAAACGCGGCGGCGCATCCTGGTCAGCGATTTCGGCTTGAAATACAACATCCTGCGCATGCTGCGATCGCGCGGCTGCGAAGTCGTCGCCATGCCCGCCACCGCCACCGCGCAGGACATCCTAGCGCGCAACCCCGATGGCGTTATGCTGTCCCCCGGCCCCGGCGACCCTGAGCTGCTGGATTACGCAGTTGACGCCGCCAAGGGGCTTATCGGCAGACTGCCCGTATTCGGCATATGCCTAGGCAATCAAGTCGTAGGGCGCGCGGTGGGCGGCAGCACATTCAAGCTCAAGTTCGGGCACCGCGGCGCGAATCACCCGGTCAAAGACCTGCAAACCGGACTTGTTCACATCACCGCCCAGAACCACGGCTACGCAGTCGACGCCGACAGCCTGCCGTCCGAAGTGGAAATGAGCCACATCAACATAAACGACGGCACGCTCGAAGGCTTGCGCCACAAATCCCTCCCCGTGATGACGATCCAGTACCACTCGGAAGCGTCCCCCGGCCCGCTCGACAACGAGTACATGTTCGATCGGTTCATTGAGATGATCGAAGACGCAGGCAAGGCGTGATTAAGACAACTTCACTGATGGGCAGCAAGTGAAAGGCATCGCAAGATGAACATACAACCGAACATCGCCGAAGCTACTGATATGCTGAAAGACATGCTGGAGCGCCGCCCGATTAGCTTTTCAGCGCCAACCCTGAACATCCCTGATAAGGGCGGGATCTATCTATTTTCCAACAAGCACACAAACGAGCCGCTCTATGCAGGCCGCAGCCAAAAGGGGATTAGAAGCCGCTTGAAAGACCACTGGAGTGGCATCACATCATCCGATTTGTCCGGGAAACTGGTGAAGGAAGGGCTTGCGGATGATGTGCGAGCGGGCAGACGTTGGATTGAAAAGAACGTCGAAGTGCGTTGGTTGACAGAGGATGAATTTGATATGGACATCAAATTCGCCGAATACTTTGTGATTGGCGTGTTGCGCCCGCCGTTCAACGGATAGGCGTATGCTCGCAGACGCCGACGTCATGGGGAACCTACGGCGTTCTTTGACGTCCGTCTAATCCCCGAACATCGGCGTCTTACAGCCATTGGCGGCGTTGCGCGCTACCCCAGCAGCTCCTCCCCCAGCCGCCGTATCACGATGCCCAGCTCCTCATCGTCCAGATTGAACGGATCGACCGCCAGCTCGTCCGGGTCGAAAATATCGTGCAGATACACCGGCGGATCCCCGTCTATCATCGCTTGATAGACCTCATTGCGGCTAGGCCCCCGCCACTCTTCGGTGAAGCGCATAACCGCGTGCGGAATGAGATAGTTGTGTTCGTCATGCTCCAGCGTAACCCGCAGCCCCGGCGCTTCCGCCAGCGCGTCGACTACCTGCTGCGCCATTCGGCGATAGCGCGCCATCTCAGCGTCTTCGTCTTCGTTCATAAATATCTGAATGGCGCGCAGCAAGCCCACTATCTCTTCTTTGGCTACCTTCATCCCGCGCCCGATGAACTGATGCGGCGATGCGTTGGCGAATGCGGCGTCTATCAGATCGGCGCGCCCGCAAAGTATGCCTGTCCCCTGCGGCCCGCGAACCGCCTTGCCGCCGCTGTATATCACCATATCGGCGCCCTCTGCGGTAAAGCGCCGCAGATTGGAGCGCGGCGGCGTCATAGACGCGGCGTCAACAATCACCGGCACGCCCCGCGCGTGCGCTATTTCGCACACCTGCGGGAATGGGATGGCGCGGCGCGTTATGAACGGCGAAAACAGATACGCCACCGCCGCCGTATTCTCCGTGAACGCCGCCTCAAGCTGCCACGGCTGACAGCGCCGTCCGTCGCCAATCTCCACGAACTTAGCGCCCACCGACTCATAGCACTGGTCATATGGAAAGCGGTGGCTCTTGTGAATGATGATTTCGTTCTTCATCCCGCTTGCGTCCGCAGGCGGCTCATCTTGGCGGGATCCGAGCCGGCGATGACCGCCGCCGCTTGCAATATCAGGCCGCCCGCAGCGCCGCTGGACACAAAGCCCGCCTCTGCGCCCGTAGCATCCGCGATAATGCGGCTTGCGGCGCGGTTCAGCTCATCGATGTTGACCATCATCCCCGCCGCCTTGTTCATCGCGTCCAGGATTTCGGGACGAATCTTGCTGCCGCCGTAAGCGGTAGTGCTGCCCGATGCGGTAATAATGCGCTTAACGCCCAGCGCGCCGTAGATGCCCTCAGGATCCCCGCTCCATTCCATCGTTTCACCTCCGATAACGGGTTATTGGCGATGCAGTGAGCCGAATTGTATCACCAATAAGAAACCCCTTCACACATTTTGACATCCCTATTGCGGTTGCATGCCACACCGCCCGATGGCATACTTGACATATGCTTATCGGATTTGGAAACCAAACCCTTTGCGCATTAGCGTTAGCGATACGGATATGACCGCTCTCAATAACCCTCTACCGCCCCGCCCTCGCCCATAGCCGCTTGCCGTTCGTGATGAACTCCACAGCGCCGCGTTCTGTACGGATGTCCAAAGAGGATTGTTGACGGGCAAGCGCGCAAGTATCTACACTTGGGGCGTAGATTGCGCGGGACGTTTGGGGCTTGCGCCGGATGCAGAAACTAGGGGGATGAACACGATGCGAATTGCGATTGGGGCGGATCATGGCGGGTATTCGGCGAAAGCGCCGTTGAAGCGGATGCTTGAGGCGCAGGGGCATGAGGTCGTCGACCTTGGGGCGCATTCGTATGACGCGGTGGACGATTACCCGGACTTTGCGGCGGCGGTGGCGCAATGCGTTGCGTCAGGCGATGCGGATAGGGGCGTGATGCTGTGCGGCAGCGGCGTGGGCGCATCGGTCGCCGCCAACAAGATTAGGGGCGTGCGCGCAAGCGTGTGCCACGATACCTATTCGGCGCACCAAGGCGTTGAACACGATGATATGAATGTGCTTTGCCTCGGGGCGCGCATCATCGGGGAAGAGCTCGCCAAAGAGATTGCGGCGTCTTTCGCGGCGGCGCAATTTAGCGGCGAAGAGCGGCATATGCGCCGAATGCAAAAGGTGCTTGATATGGAGGCGAACTTTTAGCGCAACGGCGTGGCTTGGGCAAGCGTTTAACGCGAAGGCGCGGGGGCGCAAAGGGAGTAGGGCGTTAAGGTTTAGGGGTTAGGTTAGCAGAAGCTTGTCTTGCGTATCGCCTACCAGGGATCTAGGGTCGACGGGCGGCAGCTTGGGGCGCTCGTCATGCTGCAGCATCTCTTGGACGCTGAGCGCCTGCATCACGGGGTATTCCTGCGCGCCGCCTTCGAGCGTGGTTAGCGTTACGCGCCCCTGCTGCGCGGCGAATGCGCGAGACGAATCGGTCGGCGGGTATAGGCTCACCATCAGCGACATCGGGGCGTGCAAGCCGCGGTTGTTCAGCGCCGTTTGAACGCCTAGCAGCCTGTCCATTTCGGGACGTCCAACGGGGCGGTCGGTGCGCCACATCTTTACCTGTATCGGGATGATGATGCTTTCGTTGCGCGCGGTGTCCATTGCGCCGAAATAGCGGGCGTCTATGCCGCCGTCGCCGGTCTTAATTGTGTTCGGCACGGCGTTGAGCAGCGCGGCAACCTTGTCTTCAGCCCACTGCCAGCCGGGCGTTCCGTCCTCTGCGTCGTCGCGGGGCATCAAGGCGCGCCGCTCGAACTCCCGCCAGTCGAAGTCCGTCCACTCCAAGCCATACACAACCGGCGATACGGCATCGCCGCGCGATTCTAGGCGCTGCTGCATCACGCGCACCGCAATGCCGCTGATGTCTATGCCAAGGTATTTGCGCCCCAAAGACGCCGCCGCGTCGGCCGCCGTGCCGCATCCGCAGAACGGGTCAAGCACAAGATCGCCGGGGTTGGATGACGCCTTGATGATGCGGTCTAGTAGCGCAAGCGGTTTTTGAGTAGGGTAACCTAGCAGTTCGTTGCGCGAGATTTGACCGCCACTTGGTATATCTCGCCACCACGACTCGGGTATCTTTCCCCGTTTCACATCCCGAAACCCGCTTCCCGTAGTGGGAGAATTGGAATCGTATTTGCCCCGATTAACGGTTGAAGGTTGATACGCCAATCTGATTTCGGCTTTGTTGAAAGTCCATTTTTTACCTTTGGCATACCAATAGATAGTATCGTGCTTTCGGTTGAACTGACGCATTTTAGGCGAGCCCGGCCCCGTATAGCACCAGACAATCTCATTTCTAAGTTGCTTCTCGCCAAAGATAGCGTCCATTAGGATACGCAGGTAAGCGTTAGCGTGCGGATCGCAGTGTAGGTAGATGCTGCCGGTCTGCTTCAGGATGCGGCGCATTTCCATCAGTCGAGGCGCCATATACAGAATGTACGCCGCCATATCGGAGTTGTCGCCGGCTTGCAGGCGCACGCCTTTGACGCAGTCCAATAGGCGCTGATATTCGGGGCTTCGAAAGGCGCGCTGTTCCAGTTTGTCAAGAGCCATTTCCGAGCCTGCGTTCCAGCGCCATATGTCGCGGAGCTGGCGGCCGACTCTGCCCTTGTCGCCGAATGCGGCAACATAGAACTGGTTGGAGTTGAAGGGCGGGTCTAGGTATATGAGGTCGACGCATTCGTCGGGTAGCTCGCGCAGCACGTCGTAGTTGTCGCCGCGCACAAGCGCGTTACCCGCGAGGTACTTGTGCGGAAACAGAACAAGTGTGCGGGGGGGGGGGGTATTTGAGTTTCGGGCGCGGCGCGGCATTATAGGAACTCCGATGATGGGATGCTTGGACTTTAGCGCAAGCGGGCGGTGGTGTCAAATCGCGCGCTAGGCTTTTAGCGCAAAGGCGCGGCGGCGCAAAGTGGGGAAAGAGTATGCGAACAGGCCGTCGTTGGGGACGACCTGCTCGCGGGGAGGATACGCCCGGCCTGCAGGCGCAGGCAGGCGACTGCGCGGTTAGCGGCGGCGGGGATTGGCGGTCTTGGAGTAGCGCCTCAGGAACGGGGGCAGGTCGAGCTTGCCGCTGTCGCTTTCCATCGCCTCTATAAGCATGTCGGCGTATCCCGAATCGGTGTGCTGCACATCTTCCGGATGCTCGAAGCCGGTGGCGATGATGGTCAGCTTAATTTCGTTTTCCATCTTCAGGTCGGTCGCCATCCCGAAGATGATGTTGCAATCGGTGTCCACAACGCGCTGAATGACTTCGGCGGCTTCGTGGAGTTCGGCGAGCGTGAGATCGCTGCCGCCGGTGATGTTGAACAGCACGCCGCGCGCGCCCTCTATGGACACATCCAGCAGCGGGTTGGTGATGGCGGTTTGGGCGGCGTTGCGCGCTCGGTGTTCGCCCACGCCCCAGCCGATGGACATCCAGGCGGGGCCGGAGTCCTGCATGATGGACTGCACGTCGGCGAAGTCAAGGTTGATTTCGCCCGGCACGGTGATGAGTTCGGCGATGGACTGCACGCCGATGCGCAGCACGTCGTCCGCCATCATAAAGGCGTTCTGCGCGGTGATTTCCTCTTCGCAGATGATATGCAGGCGCTCGTTGGGAATGACGAGCAGCGTGTCGACGTGGTGCTTGAGGCGCTTGATGCCTTCTTCGGCGGATTCGGCGCGGCGCTTGCCTTCAAAGCTGAAGGGGCGGGTTACCACGCCCACGGTGAGCGCGCCCGTCTCTTTGGCGATTTCGGCGATTACGGGGGCCGCCCCGGTGCCGGTGCCGCCGCCCATTCCTGCGGCGACGAATACCATATCGGCGTCGCGAATGGCTTCGTAGAGTTCCTCGCGGTTCTCTTCAGCCGATTTCATGCCGAGGTCGGGGTTGCCGCCTACGCCCTTGCCGCTCGTAAGTTGGTCGCCGATGCGCATCTTGAGCGGGACATCGCAGGTAACGAGCGCCTGCGCGTCGGTGTTGACAATCATGTATTCCACCGACGGGACGCGCTCTCTGAACATGCGGGACACGGCGTTTGAGCCGCCACCGCCGACGCCTATCACCTTGATGCGAGCCAGCCCTTCCATTTCCCTGACATATGCCATTTCCGCGGTAGCTGTGGCCATTGTATCCTCCCTAATGATTCCTTGGCGTATGGGTGTGTGTTTCGTTGTGTCGGCAGGCGGGGCGCAAGCCGTCTATCTGCTGAACAGGCTGAGAAGGCGGCCGGCTCGGCGGGGTTTCGCTTCCGCCGCCGCCACTGCCGGTTTGCGCTCGGCGCTGCGCGGGGTTCGTTTGATGGAGCGATGGGGTGCGTCTTCGCCGTAGCGGTACGACGCCCATAGCAGCGCTCCCACGCCGGTGCTGTATTCGGGGCTTTGCAGCTCAGCGGGGATGCCCATGTAGCCGATAGGCTGCCCGCGCCGCACATCGGCCGAAGTGCCGACCTTGAACAGGTCGATCATACCCTTGAGGTTGGACGCGCCGCCGGCGATTACGATGGGATAGTCCACTAGGTCATGCACGCCGCCTTCGCGCAGCTTCAGCAGGATGAGGCGCAGCAGTTCAACGGCGCGCTCGCGGGTGAGCTGGCAGATTTCGTGCAGGGACACCTTGAGCGGCATATCGTCGCGCCTGTCTATGGGAAGCTCGATCTCATCGTGAACGCGGCCGGTGTCGAGTTGAACGCGGGCGTGTTGGAGTTTGGCGGCTTCGGCGGCTTCGTAGGTTGTGTTATAGACGAGGCGGATGTCGTTGGTGAACTGGAAGCCGCCGATGGGAATGACGGCCGAATACTGGATGTTGCCGCCCTTGTACACGATGACGTCGGTGGTGCCGCCGCCGATGTCCACCACGGCGGCGCCGCGGATGCGCTCTTCTTCGGTGAGAACGGCTTCGCTGCTCGCCAGCGATTCCAGCACAAACGATTCCACTTTGACGCCGGCGCCCTCGACCGCTTGCGTGAGCCTGCCGATGTCGGTTTCGGACGCCGCGACGAGGTGCGTCTCCACGTCGAACTTGCGGGCGTGCATCCCGATGGGGCGGGCGACGCCGGCGCTGCCGTCGATAGAGAACTTTTGAGGGATGGAGTGTATTATCTTGCGGTTGTGTCCGTTGCTCTTCAGTCCGTTCTTGGCAATGGCGCTGGGGACGTGGTCGAGGTCTTTCGCGGTGATAACGCCGTGTTCGCCGACCCAGTCGATGGTGTCCACGCGGTTTTCGTAGGATACGCCGGCGCCGCTGATGCCAACATAGGCGGACTTGACGCTAACGCCGCTGTCGCGCTCGGCGGCTTTGACGGATGCGCGCACCGCCTTCTGGGTGGCGTCGACGTCCGCTACAACGCCCTTTCGCAAGCCGCTGCAGGGCGCTGCGCCGTGTCCGATAATCTCTATATGGCCGTCGTCCGCCGATTTCCTGCCGATAATGGTAAGAACCTTCGTCGTTCCGACATCTATCGTCGTAAAGGATTTGGAGTTCTGCATTGTTACTCCATACTTCGTTTAGTGAATGTTTGACCGATTCGGCCGCCGCCGTGTTTGGCGCAAGCGGCGGTTAGATTTAGATGCGTTCAGCCACTCTTAGGCGTGCGCTTCGGCTTCGCGGGTTCGCCTGGACTTCGTCCGGGGAAGGCTTGATGACGCGCCGATTGACAAGCCGAATTGCGGGAGTATGGCTGCATACGCACTGCGGGGTTTCGGGCGGGCATACGCAGTCTGCGCTTTCGCGGCGCAGTGTGGTCTTCACTATCCTGTCCTCGACGGAGTGATAGGTGATGACCGCGAGGCGTCCGCGTTTGCCCAGCGTTTGGATTGCCCCGTGAAGTCCTCGCTGCAAGTTGTCCAACTCCCCGTTCACCGCGATGCGTATTGCCTGAAACGTCCTTGTTGCGGGGTGTATGCGTCCCCTTGGCCGCCCAACCGATTTTGCTACTATGTCCGCCAGCTGCGTAGTGGTTCGCACCGGGCGGCTGCGAACTATCGCCCGCGCGATTCGGCGCGAGCGGCGCTCTTCGCCGAACCTAAATATGATGTCTGCGATGGCTTGTTCCGCATAGCCGTTCACAACTTCGTGGGCGGTCAGCGCTTGGGCGGCGTCGAAGCGCATATCCAGCGGCGCTTCGTGGCGGAAGCTGAAGCCCCTTGCGCCTACATCCAACTGCAGCGACGACAGCCCTAGGTCGAGCAACGCTCCGTCGGCGTTCCCAAATCCGCTTTGCGGCGCAAGCGCGGCGACGTCGGCGTAGTTGGCTTGGGCGAATGCGACGCTGTCGAATGTCCGCAATCGGCTGCGCGCCGTCTGCAGCGCCTGCGCGTCCATATCCAGGCACAGAACGGACGGCGGGGGCTTGGCGGCGTTCAGTATCGCCAACGAATGCCCGCCTTCCCCGCAGGTGCAATCTATGTACTTCCCGCCGGGCTTGACGCGCAAGGCGGCTACCGCTTCCTGCGCCATAACCGGGGTGTGATACACACTCGGCCGCTGCGGTGAAGAAGGGCGCTCGCCGCTCATAAACGCTGCTGAAAATGGCTTGTCCTTCCTGCCGCCGCGCCCAACGCTGTGGTGTGAGAACGGCTGCGAGTGATAGAATATATCCGTTGCCAAGAATGCGCCTGCCGCATCCATCGCAAACGAGTTTCGCAAATGGCTGCGCGCGCCTGCAAGGACTTTTTGTGTATATGTTTGCACTATTTCTAATACTATTTCAAGACAAGTCGCATATCCGAACCCGCAATCGCGCCGCTTGACCGCGCTGCCGCAAAACCGCGCGCAACCCATAACCCACCCCTAATCGAATGGCATACAACGCCGTCGAGTGGTATATTGTCCACAAGCCGCTTTCAAACTATGCCCTAGCATTCAATCCGCGAGAGGTCAGCGATGGCCACCAAAACGATTACGCCCCCTATAAAGACAAAGCCAAGCCCGAACACAAACGGGTTACTCAAAACAAACGGGACGCTCAAGACAAGCGATGCGCTCAATACGAATGCGGCGCTCGCGCAGTTCCCTGAGTTCCCGCCGCGCTACGATATGCAGAACATAGACATTCTCCACGAAATCGGCTACGTCGCAACCCTCAAACGCCATTTCGGCAGGCGGGACACTACCCTGGTGTATGGCGAACTTCCTGTAGGAACCGCGCTAAGCATTCGGCTGGGGCTCCGCATACCCGACCTCATCATCGCGTTTGACTGCGACCCTGCGCGCGCGATAGAGCGGCAGGGCTATGACATAACCGAACAGGGCAAGCCGCCGGACTTTGTGATGGAGATAGCGTCGAAGACTACGGGCAGGGTCGACTACACTGAGAAGCGCGTTGACTATGAGCGCTATGGCATACCGGAGTACTGGCGTTTCGACGCCACCGGCGGCGATTACCACGATGCGGCGTTGGCGGGCGATATGCTGGTGGACGGGCGCTATGAGCCTATCTTGATTGAGCGGATGGATGATGGCGGCCGCCGCGGGTACAGCGAGACGCTGGGGTTGTATGTGTGCTGGGATGCGGGCAAGCTGCGCTGGTATGACCCGCGGACCGATAGTTATCTTCTCACATCTGACGAAGAGGCTGACCGCGCAGACAGGGCTGAAGAGAGCGCGGCAAGGGAAGCTGCGGCGCGGCAGTTGGCGGATGAGCGCGCTGAGCGGGAAGCCGGCGCGCGGCAGCAGGCGGATGAGCGCGCTGAGCGGGAAGCCGACGCGCGACGGCAAGAAGCGGAACGCGCTGACAGGGCGGAGGCGGAGTTGCGCCGTCTCCGGGAACGGCTAGGGCGGCTTGGGGACGATGAATAAACAGTGCGTCGCCGTCGCTGATGCGGGCGTTTGCTCACTGACTTAAACGCGCTACTTTGCGCTTCTACGCACTCAATTCAACTACATAAGCGCTAATCCAAGCAGAGTTCAGGATGGGTTCTTAACTATGACAAGCGGCAAATTCAGGCTAGGCGTGCTGACTATCAGCGATACGGGGGCTAGGGGCGAGCGCGCGGTGGACGGAAGCGGGGACGCTATCTGCGAGATTATGGCGGCGCAGGGCTATGAGCTTGCGCTTCGCGGCATAGTCGCCGACGAAAAGGCGGACATATCGGCGAAACTGATTGAGTGGTGCGACGGCGGCGGCGTGGATTTGTTGCTGACCACGGGCGGCACCGGACTAGGCCCCCGCGATGTTACGCCGGAAGCCACGCGCGCGGCGCTGGACATCGAAGCGCCCGGCTTCGGCGAGGCTATGCGTATGCAGACATTGCAGTTCACGCCGTTTGCGATGCTGAGCCGCGCCACCGCGGGCGTGCGCTCCGGCTGTCTCATCGTCAACCTGCCGGGCAGCGAAAAGGCGGTGCGCGAAACGCTGGCGGTGGTGCTGCCGGCGCTGGCGCACGGGCTTGAAATGGTGAAGGGTTGGCGCACTCACGCCATCCCCTAGCGTCCGCATATACTGCATCTGCGCCGCTGTTCATAGCCGCACATTGCCTTAGCCGTCGTTCCTCGTTATCGCCGTTCATCGCAATGGGCTTTCGTTCATTGCCGCGAAGGCGCTGGGCGGATAAGCATAGGCGGGCGGCGCAATCCGATAAGGCATACGCCGCCGCAAGCCCGCCGTATTTGCTAACCGCCTAAAACTCGAAATTATGCGTTTTCATGTGCTTACCATATTTCCCGCTATGTTCGACAGCCCGATGTCGGAGAGCATCATTGCGCGCGCGGTCGCCAAGGGGATTGCGCGAATTGACATACACAACATTCGCGACTACGCCACGGACAGGCATCGCAGCGTGGACGATTACCCTTTCGGCGGCGGGTATGGGATGGTGATGAAGCCCGAACCGCTTTTCGATGCGGTCAACGGCGTAAAGGCGAGCGCAAGTCTTGACGAATCCGTTCCCGTAATCCTGCTCACGCCACAGGGCGCGCCGCTGAACCAGCCGCTTGTGGAGCGGCTGGCGGCGCACAGCGACTTGATGCTGATATGCGGCCGCTATGAGGGCGTGGACGAGCGAGCGCGGCGGCATTTGGCTACCTGCGAGGTGAGCGTCGGGGACTATGTGCTGAGCGGCGGCGAACTCGCGGCTATGGTTATCATCGATGCCGTAACGCGCCTGATACCGGGGGCGCTTGGCTCTATCGAGTCCACCTATGACGATACTTTCACAACGGGCTTGATACAGTATCCGCAGTACACGCGTCCCGCGGCTTTTCGGGGTTGGGATGTTCCGGATGTACTGCTGTCCGGCAACCACGCCGAGATTGCGCGCTGGCGGCGGCGGGAATCGCTGCGCCGCACGCTTGAGCGCCGTCCCGAACTGCTGGATGCCGCTGACTTGACGGCGGATGATAGGCTGTTCATTGAAACGCTGCGAAAAGAAAGCCTGCGATAGGCGGGGCGTTAGCGGCATACCGCATATCCGCATTGTTCGGCGTGGTTCAGCGCTATCGCCATTACGCTAATATGTCTAAAAGAGATGGGAGCGAATGAATATGAGTAGTGAAACGAAATCGAAGCGGCCTAGCGCCTGGCTCACGCGGCTTACCTGGCCGCAGCGGATCGCGCTGGCTGCGCCTATGGGGGTATGCCTGCTGGCGCTGTTCGTAGGGATGCGGTACGACAATGTTGGGTTGATATTGGCGGCGCTGGCGCTTTCCATTCCGGCGGTCGCGTGGTGGATAGTGGGCGTTCTGCTGATAGTGCGAAATCGCAAGAAGCGCTTCTGGCGGTAGCGCTTTGGGAAGGGCTAGCCCTGGTGAAGAAGGTTGCTCTTCGCATTGGGAGTTGTCCGATAGAATGCTAGAACGGGGGGATTTGCGAATGGACGCTATTGAATTTGTGGACGCGCATGTTCACTTCTACGATATGCGGCATCCTGAGTTGTTCTACGGGCATTGGCAGCCGGATGTGAACCCGCCGCTAATCGGGACGCAGATGCGGAAGTTGGGAGAGCGCAACTTTTTGGCGGAGGATTTTGTCGAGCTGACGCGCAACGCCAATGTTACAAAAGCGGTTCATGTACAGGCGGCTATCGGCTCCGAGGATCCGGTCAAGGAGACGGAGTGGCTGCAGGATGCCGCCGACCGCACGGGCTTTCCGCAGGCGATAGTGGCGCACGCCGATTTGCGCGCGCCGGATGTGGAGTCGGTATTGGAGCGGCACTGCGCGTTTGCGAATATGCGGGGCATACGCGACTTTTCGTATGGCGATTTTCTGGTGGCGGACGATTTTCGGCGGGGATACGCCTTGCTAGAGAAGTATGACCTCAGGGCGAGCACTGCGGCGCAGTGGCAGGATATGGAGAAGTTGGCGGCGCTTGCGAATGCCTTCCCGAACATAATCATCGTGATAGACCACGCCGCCACGCCCGCCGAGCGCACGCCTGAGTACTTTCGGCTGTGGCGCAAGGGATTGGCGACCGCCGCCGCCGCCGACAATATCGTCTGCAAAATATCGGGCCTAGGGATGGGCGACCATAATTGGACGGTGGGCAGCATCCGTCCGTATGTACTGGGCTGCATAGAGGCTTTCGGGGTGGAGCGCTGCATTTTCGCGACGAACTGGCCGGTGGACGGGCTGTTCAGCGGGTATGACGAACTGGTCGACGCGTACAAGTCGATTACGGCGGACTTTTCGGATGGCGAAAGGCGGGCGCTGTTCGCGGGGAACAGCGAGGCGCTATATGGGATTTAGGTTTGGCGCAAGGGCGCGGTTTGCGTAGAGGTTTTAACGCAGGGGCGCAGAGACGCAAAGGTGTTTTGAGCTAGACCTACTGCGACGCGGCCGCCACCTGCCCCGTGAAGGCGGTGGCGTGGCGCGTCCACACGCCGGCGCTGGTTTCGTAATAGACTATCATTCGCAGGTATTTGTTCAGGTCGGCCGCTACGGGCGTGTAGTTGGTCCACCAGACGCCGTAGATGTAGCTACAATCGGTGTAGGTCGTGTCGGCGTTGTCGCAGCGCTGCCACGAGTAACGGCGATCCACCGCGCCGGCGGGGGCAGGGTCGGACGCTTGGATCTTCTGTCCCACGCGCGGGCTTGTGTTGCCGCTGACGAAGCTTATCGCTGACCCGGCGGTTGCGGCGCTGGTCTGCTTGACGCGGCCGCCTAACGCGCGGGTGTAGGCGAATCCGCCGCCGGATAACGGCGCTTTGGCGCGCAGGTAGCTTCCGACGTCGGCTGATACGGGATAGTATTCGTAGGTGGCGCCGCTGTTGCGCGATAGGGCGGTCCATGTATCGCCGTTGGTGGACTTTTCCCACTGCCAGCCTCCGCTGCGGCTGGATCGCGTTGCGCCGGTTACGCAGACGGCTACGCGCTCGCCTACGATGGGGGCGTTCCAGTTGTCGGCTATGCCCATCGCTTGGCTGTTTTGCGGGGTTGTGGACATGCTCTTGTAGTCGAGCATGGGATATTGCATCTTGTTGCCGAAAGCCCAAGGGTTGTCGTTGCCGGTTACGCCGTCTAGGTTGGTGTTCCAGTTGGCGTAGATGCCGGTGTATGAGGTAACGGATTGGAGCTGGCGGGTGGTTTTGCCTACTGCGCCGCTGCCGCCTGCGCTGGTGGTTTGGCCGCTGGTGGAGGTGTCCCAGTAGCTATTAGATATAGCTCCGGCGGCTAGATTTCCTATTAACCCGCCGGTGTTGCCGCTGGGGGCGGTTCTGGCGACTCTGCCCGTGGAGTATGATTCGCTTATAGCGCCTGATTGTTGATAACCAACTAGACCGCCTACCGTAGATTGGACGGCTCCATTTCCGTTGACATAGGCGGTGGAGTAGCTTGCCGATATGGTTCCAAGGTTAGCGCCCGCTAGTCCACCGCCATTATTAGACGCTTGCAGCTTGCCGGTAGTATAACAGGCGACGACCGCGCCTTGATTAGCGCCTATCAGAATGCCGCTAGATGTGCTCCCTCTGATGTTGGCATTGGTCACGCCCAGTGTTTCGATTCGGCTAGCGGCGGCAGTTACACCGAACAGCCCATTGTATAAAGTAGTTCTGTTGATGAACAGGTTGTTTATGGTGTTGCCGTTGCCTTTGAAATCGCCTGAGTATTGGGTGGTGGCATCGCCGATAGGAGCCCAGCCTGCGCCGCTGTTCCAATAGGTTGGGTCGCCTGCTTGGGTGATTTCGCCATCGCTGTTTTCGTCTAAGTCGAGGCTTTGGGTGAGTTCGTAGCCTACGCATCCGGTAGCGGGGCAGCCCATGCCTGTGGCGGCGTTGGGGAATGCGGATGTGTAGTTTGCCCAAACGGTGGTGGTAATGGAATCGCGAGCGCCGTTGCCGTCTAAGTCGTGGCGGATGGCATTGAGTTGGGCTAGGTTTCCTACGGAGATATAGCCGTCGTCGTTGGCGTCGTAGTCGACTGCGGGTGTTTGGGCGGCGGCGGATGTGGTGAGGGATAGCAGCGCGGCGAGCGTTAGCAAGACACTGAGGACGGTTACGCCTGCGGTTCGGCGTGTTGTTCTTGCGCTTGACTTTTTTAGATTTTTATGGGGGGGGGGGGGGGTGAATAAAAACTAAAACGTATAAGCGTCATTTGGCTCACCTGCTTTATTGCTGATTTGAGTGGGGGAATGTTGGGGCTCCCCCTATCCTAATCTCTCTATTTAGATAGAAAGTATCTCCGAGTCCTCAGACTAGGATTATTTTAGCGCAAAGTTGTAAGGGGCGTAAAGGGGGGTTTTGCTATAGTATCGCTGTTTCGGGGAAGGTTAGGACGATGAGAACGCCGATTAGCGCCGATGGCTGACCGATGGCGAATGCTGTGGTATGCTTGGCGGGCAATTTATGCTTGGGAGGGCGTTATGAGAGTATTGCTTATTGCCACGAATCAGGCGGATCGGTTTATGGACAGGATGGTGGTGCGCCCGGCGCCCATCGGGTTGGCGTATCTCGCCGCCGCGGTGGATGAGGAGCGGCACACGCTGAAGGCGCTTGACTTGATGTTCGCGGATGACGCTGAGGCTGCGGTCGCTGACGCCGTGAATGATTTTCAGCCGGACCTCATCGGGTTGTCCATCCGCAACCTGGACAATCAGAGCTTCTTCAATCCGGTATGGAACCTGCCCGCCGTGCGGGACATCATCGGGCGCATACGGCGCTGCAGCGGCGCAACCACGCTGGTGGGTGGGCCGGCGTTCAGCATACTGCCCGCCGAATGCCTCGACTATGTGGGCGCGGACTTGGGCATAGCGGGCGACGCGGCAGAGGCGTTTGCGTTGCTGGTGGAACGCCTAGAGAGCGGCGCCGACTATCGCGATATTCCGGGCATCGTCTATCGCGGCGGCGCCGCCGACGGGGACGATGCGGACAGCGAGATTATCGTCAGCGAGGGGCGGTTCGCGTCCGCCTTTCACAGAGCGCCGCGCCTGGATTTGCTGGATATGCGCGCCTACAACGGCTCCGGCTTTGGCGTGGGCGTCATCACCAAGCTGGCGCAGTCGTACTATCCCACGCCGAACAGCGCCTACGACGGCAGCGATTGGCGCATCCGCCCGCCCGAAGAGGTTGTTGAAGAGATACGCAATCTCAACGCCGAGTTCGGCATCAACAAGATATTCTTCATAGATTCGGGCTTCAACATACCCGCCGAACACGCCAAAGCGCTGTGCGCCGCAATCATCGCTGCGGGGCTGCGGATCCGCTGGAATAGCTACATACGCCCGGCGCCCGACGCGGACGCCGAACTGATGCGGCTGATGAAGGCGTCGGGGTGTTCGCTGGCGCTGATGGCGGAAGCGGGCAGGGGCGGCGGCGAACTGGCGGATAGGCTTGCGGCGCTGGAGCGGACGGCGGCGCTTTGCCGCGACGCCGGGCTGCCGTTCACGATGAACCTGGCATTCGGCGAGCCGTCCGAAACGGAAGCGTCGGTGGATCAGAAGCTGGCGTTCCTCAAGCGGGTGGGCGCGTCATTCGCCGTGCTACGCGCGGGAGTGCGCGTCTTGCCGAACACGGCGATAGCGCAAACGGCGCTGCGGGAAGGGCTGATAACGTCGGAGTCGGACTTGCTGCGCCCCACATTCTACATCGCAGAGGGCGCGCGCGCTTGGCTGCCGGATAGGCTGCGGGCCGAGGCGGCGGGCTATCCGCGCTGGAATCTGTCGTAGGGGGATGGGACGGGGACGGAACGCCGATAGTTCTAATGGATTGGCGAGTTCGGCAAAATCAGGCAACTGCGGGATATAGATTTAGCACGCAGCGCGCAATCATATCGCCAATCATTGCGGATCTTTGGGAATCGCTCACGGGCGGCAGATCGGCGATTTGGCTATGAGACGGATCGGCTTCATACCCATCGACAGCAGGCAACGGATAGTGAACGAAGCGCAAATCGGGCAATTCTGCCCGGACCGCTTGCTTTGCAACGCCGACGTTTAGTTCGGCAAAGCGTCCGTTTGAGCGTAACTCCAGCCTAGATAAGCGACGGACCTCGTTGATCTGTTCAGATTTGCCCAAGCCTGCGAAATAGTCGAGCCAATTTACGGAAAGTCCTGCTTCGCCTGATCGAAGACGAAACGCCTTGCCGTTCACAGTTCCGTTTTCGTCAACGCGGGATGGGCTAATGTAGCGAACAACATGGGCGTCATCGGGCAAATCGCCGCAGGTCATACGCCTATCAACTCCGCAAGCCCGAAAGACTTGATGCGCTCTTTGACCTCATTCAGCGCGCCCATGCCCGCTTCCCATACATCGTTGGGTTCGTCATAGAATACGAACTCCGCCGTCCCATCGCCAAAGAATTCGATGCCGGCTTGCCCGATGCCGTCATCTAGCCAGTTGGCGCGCAGGTTGCCGTTTTCGTCAAGAATCAGCGAGGCTCTGCGCATATCAGGGATGGATTCGACAAATCGCCGAAAGTCGTTCTGGGACGCTTCGTTCAAATCGAACCCATCCTCTAACCCGTATTCACGAAGCTGGGTGATGCGCTGGCGATACTGCCGGATTGGGTCGGGGTGGGCCTGCTCAAAATCGTCGGCAGGCGCAATTCGCGGCGAAACCGCCGCCACGCTTGTTTCTCGCGCGCGAGCCATAGTTCACCTCCCATATAGCGATGTTAACCCCATTATATCTATGCTGCTCAACTTTGAGAATACCTAAGCGCGTACAGGCAAGTCATTGCCCATCACCCGCGCTCTTTGAGGAAGCGCGCCAACGCTCCGGGTATGCGCTCCACCTTTTGCGGCGGATGCCACGGCTTGTTGCCGCCCACCAGGATGCCGCGCTCGCGGAGTTCGCTAAACCACTCTTCTTCCGTTATCTGCGCGTGCGCCCGAAGTTCGTCAATGGTCAGATGCTTGTGCGGGCGCGGCTTTTCGGGCAGCGTCTCATCTTGGTTGTCAGGATGCGCTTGGCGGTTCATACTCGCCTCCGTAATCAACGGCGTGGGTGAACATACGATTGGTCAAATATAACAACCGCATATTCGGTATGCAATGACGGGACGGGTTCCCGGCATATCAGTGCCTTTGGCCCGTCCGTCTATGCTCTTTTAAGCGCTGAACGCCAATCGCATACAGCTACCGCCGCCGCGTCCGTCCGCGCAGCGCCGCAAGCGCCAAGGCGCCGCTCACCAGGCCGACGCCGGCTATGGCGGCGACGCTTCCCAGCAGCGCTTGGGCGTCCCAGCCTACGCTGATTAGCGAGCGCAGTCCGTCCAGCAGGTAGGTTACGGGGTTGAATATCGCTATTACGGCGAGCCAGCCGGTCATCGCTTCGCGCGGCACGAACACCGTGGTTAGGAATACGAAGGGGAAGAACAGCAGGAAGCTGGAGTTGACCGCCGCCGGGTTGCCCGTCTTGAAGGCGATCGCATACCCAAAGCCGGTGAACGCCAAGCCCCAGCAGCCGGACAGCAATGCGAACAGCAGCACTCCAAGCAGCCCGGATTCGAAGCGCACGCCCACTATGAAGCCGATTGCGATAACGGGCAGCGTCAGCGCCACCACCAGCGCAAAGTCCGCCACCGTCAGCCCCAACAGCATCGCAAGCCGATTGATGGGCGTCAGCGCTAGGCGGTCGAAGTAGCCCGTCTGAATGTCGGTTACCAGCGTAACGGCGCGCGATATGCCGGTTACCGCGAATAGGATAGCCACCGGCAGTTGGAACGCCTTGTAGTCTATGCCGGGGATGCGCTCCGCTACATCCTGCAGCGCGCCGATGTTGATTGCGTAGAAGAACACGGGGATGAGCAGCGCCGGGTAGATCGCCTCCGGGTCGCGCGGGATGGAGCGCAGCGCCCTGATTGCAACCGTAACGACATCCGCGAAAAAGCCCGCCCGCCTTGCGCGTATCCGCGGTTGTGAACTTGAAACTGCCGCCTGATTCAATTCGTCCTCCAAATCCGTTTCCAACCCAGAGTTATCGCTGAAGTTCCGGTGGGGCGCCGCAGATTTCGTTTATCACGAACCCGCTTCTTGCTCCATTCGGGCGCCGGCGACGCTTAGGAACACGTCGTCCAGCGTGGGCGTGCGCAGCGTCAGTTCGTTGACATGGATGCCGTGTTCGTTCAGCGCCAGCGCGATATTGCTAATCTCCGCCGCGCCGTTTGCCACTTGCACTATGACTTCGCTGCCGGATGCGTCCACATCCGCCACGCCGTCGAGCGCTGCAAGCGCCGCTTTCGCTTCCGCCACTTGCCCGTTTGCGCCGGCGTCTAGCTGAACAATCACCACGTCGTTGCCCAGCGATCGCTTGAGTTCGGCGGGCGTGCCTTGCGCTATAAGTCTGCCGCGATTGATGATGCCCACGCGATCGGCGAGCGCGTCCGCCTCTTCCAGATATTGCGTAGTCAGAAATATGGTTACCGCCATCTGCCGATTCACGCGGCGCACCTCTTCCCATACGCGGGCGCGGCTTATGGGATCTAGCCCGGTTGTGGGTTCGTCCAGGAACAGCACTTCGGGGTTGTGGATGAGCGACGCCGCAAGGTCAAGCCGCCGCTTCATTCCGCCGGAGTATGTGCCGATGAAGCGGTCTAGCGCGTCGCCGATGTCGACCAGGCCGGCGAGTTCGCTCAAGCGCGTGTCCACATCGCGGCGGGACAAGCCGTAGAGCCGGCCCTGCAGCCGCAGCAGTTCGCGCCCCGTCTGCTTCATATCTAGCGCCGCATCCTGCAGCGCCGCGCCGATGCGAAGCCTAACCTCAGTGGCGTCGCTGACCACGTCGTAGCCGGCGACCGTTGCGCCGCCCGCGCTTGGCATAAGCAGCGTGATAAGCATCCGAACAAGCGTAGTTTTGCCTGCGCCGTTCGGCCCCAAAAAGCCGTATATCTCGCCGCGCGGGATGGCGAGGTCGATAGCGTCCACCGCCTTCACATCGCCGAAACTGCGCCCTATGCCGCGCGTCTGCACTGCGTAATCCATATCGTTACCGCGTCCTTTGCCGCTTGCGCCGCATTCATCCGCACTTGCCTTGCGCCAAATAATACGCAAGTTCTTTATTTGTACAAAATCAATCTAGCAATGAACAAGCCGTATGTAAATTATTATGAGACTCAACTTTGAGCGGGTTTTGACGGCGCTATCAATATGATATGAATATGCGGGCAACGGGCGTAACGGGTTAGCGCATCGGACGAAAGCGGCGGCGGAGCGCTAAACTAACGGCGAAACCATACGGCATTGCGCTATTCGGACACATGGGAGGCTTTGGAATGCGAGTCAACAATGTGGTTGCAAAGATGAAGGCGGGACAAAAGGCATACGGCTGCGGCTTTTCGTTTGCATCGCCTACGCTCATTGAGCTTGCGGGCAGGGCGGGCTTGGACTTCGTATCGTTCGACAGCGAACACGGCCCATTCACGATAGATATGCTGGACGACCTCTGCCGCTTTGCGGATATGGCGGGGTTGACGCCGATGGCGCGCGTTCCGGACATTGAGAGCGCGACCATCCTGCGCTTTCTTGACAGGGGCGTTATGGGCATAACCGGCCCGCACATCACCAACGGCGCGCGCGCAAGCCAGCTCGCCGACGCCTGCCGCTACGTGCCGCGCGGCCACCGCAGCTTCGGATCGGGGCGCGGCGCTTACTTCGGCGATTTCCCGTCGGGCCCCGACTATATGGCGAATGCCAACGCCAACATACTGGTCATAGCCCAACTTGAGGACGTCGAATCGCTGGATAACATCGACGACATCCTGGCGGTGGAAGGCATCGATCTGTTCGCGTCGGGAGCGCAGGACATAGCGCAGTCGATGGGCTTGCAGGGACAGCCGAACCATCCGGATGTACAGCGGTTCGAGGCAACCGTGCGGGACGCGGTTCACGCCGCCGGCCGGCGGATGGCCGACGATGTGATGGCGTCTATGCGCGCAGACAGGCTATTCCTCGACGGAGCGCGCGCCTTCATAGCGGCGCAAGGCTAGGCGAACACATCCGCAACGCGCATCCGCCAGCCGGGCAGTACATCGCCGCCGTCTATCGTATCCGCTTCGGTCAGCGCAAGCACGGCGAGCTGCGGGCGGTGTACTTCCACTGCGCGGTTGCGCGGGTTCACCACGATGACCATGCGGACGCCGTGCGCCAGCCAGTCCGCGACCTTTTCGCGAACCTGCGTTAGGCGGTCGGTGGGCGATATGACTTCCACCGCCAAATCGGGAGCGGCGGGAAAGGCGCGAGCGCGGTCTTCAATCAGATGCAGCCGTTGTGCGCTGACGAATGCGACGTCGGGGATACGCGCGTGGTCGGGGGCGGTTGCCAGCAGGAATGTGGCGGCGACGGGCGTTACGCCAAGTCGGTGGGCTTGCGCATAAGCGCCTATGCTCATGTTGATATTGGCTGAACATACCCCATGCTCAAACCCTGAAGCCGGCCGCTTGACCAACTTTCCCCGTATCAGTTCGTAGCGATAGCCGTCGTCGGGCGCACTCATTAGATCGTCCACCGTCATTAACCGCTTTGTGAGTGTCTTTGTGAGCGTCATTGTCAGAACTCCGATTTGTGCGGATATTGCGCTCAGGGGATTTCGGATGATGCGATGCCGCGAATGAGCGCCGCCGCTTATGCCGCCATAGCGCCGCGCCTTTACGCAGAACAGCGCGGGCAACGCCTACGATATGCGCCGATATACTTGTATCCTATGGCGGTTGCCTTCGGTAACATATAGTCTGCCTGCGCCGTCGAGTTTGACGGACATAGGCGCCCAGAAGAGCCGCTCTATGTACGCCGATTGGGTGTGCGGGTCGTCTGCGTCGGGGAGGTCGAGCGCCTGCTCCAAGTTCGCTTTAGCCCTTGCCTGTCCCTCTTCGCGGTTGATTTCCAGGAAGTTCGCCGCCCACTTGGACAGCGTTGCCTGTCCCCTGAGGTTTTGTACGAACCCGCCCTTGTCGTCGAATACCTGCACGCGCTCGTTGCCCCAATCGGACACATAGATATAGCCGCGCTCATCCACCGCAACGCCCGACGGGCGCAGCAGTTCGCCGTCCGCGCTGCCTGACGCGCCGTATGCGGCGACGAATTCGCCATCGGCGGAGAAGCGCTGCACGCGGTCGTTGCCCCAGTCGGCGATATACACATCGCCTTCGGGCGCAATATGCGCGCCCCAAGGCAGGCTCAGCTGACCCGCGCCGTCGCCTGCGCCGCCAAACGCCGATATGAACTCGCCATCCGAAGTGAACTTCTGCACGCGGTTGTTGTGCGTATCCGATACATAGAGGTTGTCGGCGGCGTCTAACGCTATGCCCGACGGCCCGTTGAGTTCGCCCGGCGCGCCGCCATAGACGCCCCAGGCATGCGCGAAATCGCCGTTGGGTTGGAAGACGCTGATGCGGTGCGTGTAGTCGTCGCTGACGTAGATGCGCCCGCGGCTGTCTTCGGCTATGCACATCGGAGATATGAGCTGCCCTGCGGCTTCGCCGAAGTGGCCGAATGTGCCGTAGTATTCGCTCTCAATGTCAAGCACGGTAACCCGCACGCCGCGCTCCCCGAAATCGCGCGAGCGGTTGGCGACATACAGCCGCCCGTTGCTTGCGGCGACCATATCGGTGGGATACTCAAACCCGCGCCCTTCCATCGCTATGATGCCAAGCGTTGTAACATACTCCAGAACGCCCGCCGCCGTCCGATTGCTCATAACCGATTGCCTCTTGTTACTCTTGCTGTCCATTGTTTCAAGGTTGCGCGCTATATTCGCTGAAACTCGCGCGACGCCGCGGCAAGCCGCAACATCTGCGTTATGTTATGCTCGGTTGCGCCGTCTTCTTGTTCCGCAAGCATCAGCAGCGCGCTGCGCGTATCGTCCGACGCCGCAAGCGCCCCCATCTGATCCAGGCAGCGTTCCACCAGCGCTTCAGGCGCCCTATCATCAGACTCGCCGCCGGCTATGCGCTTTACCATCGCGCGCACGCCCGGCTTGCTGGCATCGCCCAGCTGCTCCGATGCGAAGTTTATGCGCTCCATCAGAGTACCAGTGTCCAGCCACTCCAAGCCCTGATGCCAACCCTCAACGCTGGGCGGGTTGTTGAGCTCCTGTCCCATCCAGTTTATTTGACGGTAGCGCAGTATCATTTCGCGGCGCGGCATCTCGAACTCGCCGCTCAAGCGCAGGATGCCCACCGCGAATTCGGCGGGGCCCTTCACCTTTTCATAGCGCACATCCTCGGACTTGAAGAAGTCCGAGGTGAACAGGGTTCGCAGCATGGCGCTGATGTCATAGCCGCTCTCGAAGTAGGTGTCCACAAGCGCGTCGACGGCGGCGATGTCGCGCGGCGGCGTGTAGGGCCAAGACGGCACGGGCGGCTCATCCGCCACGAAGAAATGATACATATGGCGCGATATGAAGCGCGCGGTGGATTCCTGCTGACAGATGATGTCGATGATGTCTTCGCCGTCGAAGGCGCCGGTCTTGCCCAAGAAGGTCTTTTCGCCTTCGTCGTGGTCTTCGGGGCGGCGCTCGAAGTGGTAGGCGATTCTGCCGTACGGCCAGTCCGAATCGCGCGCAGAGCGCACCATCATGTATTCGGTGTTGGCGATAGTCCAACCGGTGAACGCCCTAGCGCACTCTTTGATGTCCTGCTCCGAATAGTTGCCCGCGCCCATAGAGAACAGTTCCAGGAGTTCGCGTCCCCAGTTCTCATTTATGGCGTGGCTGTGATTGTCCTGATTGTCCAGCCAGATTATCATCGCGGGGTTCTTGGCGAGTTCAAGCAGCAGTTCGTTGAAGCGCCCCATTCCGCAGCGGCGGAACATCCCGATTTGGTCGGACAACACCCTGCCGTTGATGACCTTAGGCACGCCGGTAGCGAATATGCTGTGCCAAAACAGCGTCATCTTTTCTTGCAGCGGCGCATTTGAGGTAACCATTCGGTAGAGCCAGCTTCGCGCCGAGCCCGGCCCGTTTATCATCCCGGAGGCTTCATGATCGAAGCGGCGCACCATAAAATCGCCCATCCACGAAGCGTCGGGCGGGTTCAGCAGCCACTCTACGACAGCGTCGTAGCCGTCGGCGACGCAGGCGTCGATCTCACTACGCGTCGCCCCAAACCCGGCGCGCCGCATCAAGTGCGCCATCAACTCGACATCCTGTCTGCTCATAATAGCCCTCCCATAATCTAAGCGCAGTTAACCTAAGCGCAGTCGGCGGCGTTCAATCGCGGTTCGCAATCGGCAGTTTTTGAGTATGCTACAAACCTGCCCCTAATCCGTCAATACTTGCGGCGGTTATATCGTCTCGTCCGTTTGCAGACGCAAGCGTCATAGCCCCGGCGTTCTATCGCTATGCGTATAGCGCGCGCAGGTTTGGCGCAAGCGCCCTAGCCTCTGCGCGCAATAGCGGCGCCGCGCCAACCGCTATGCGAATATGTCCGCAACCGCCATTCGCCAGCCGGGGACTACATCGCCGCCGTCAAGCGTATCCGCCTCGGTCAGCGTCGCTATATCGGTGGGCGAGCGATACACCTGCACGGTGCGGTTGCGCGGGTTCACCACGATTACCATTCGGACGCCGTGCGCCAGCCATTCCAGCGCCTTTTCGTGAACCTGCGTCAAGCGGTCTGACGGCGATATGACTTCCACCGCTAGATCGGGCGCAACCGGTATGTATCTCGCCGTATCGCCCAGATGCTGCCGTTCCCGCCTTATGAACGCCACATCCGGCGCAAGAACCAAGTCCGGGGCCGTCTCTAGCAGAAACCCCGTTTCCGCCGCATACACCACGCCGAGATTATTCGCATGGACGTGAAGCCCCAAGCTAATCTGGACGTAATGGGTCTGTTTGCCGTGAAATCCACCTGTTGGCGCCATCTTCTTAAGCTCACCCCTTATCAGTTCATAGCGGTTGCCGTCGTCGGGCATCCACAGAAGCTCATCGGCGGTCATTAGCCGCGTCTTAGTTGTCATTGCCAACCCCCTAGCATAGGATTGCTCTTATGATACACTACTCACGCAAGGCGCACCGCGCATCCCAAAACGGCTAACGGAGGCAAGGCTATGGGCAGATTAGACGGCAAAGCGGCGCTTATCAGCGGCGGCGCGCGCGGGATGGGCGCAGAAGAGGCGCGCCTGTTCGCGCAGGAAGGCGCTAAAGTCGCCATCGGCGATATTCTGGACGAAGACGGCAATCGGCTTGCGGCAGAGATAAGCGAAAGCGGCGGCGAGTGCGTGTTCGTTCACCTGGATGTAGCCGTCGAATCCGATTGGGAACGGGCGGTCGAGGCGGCCGTATCGCGCTTCGGCAGATTGGACATCCTGGTCAACAACGCCGGCATCGGCGGATTCGGCGCGGCGCTGGAGGACACATCCGTCGAAGACTGGCAGCGCGTAATGGACATCAACGCCAAGGGCGTATTCCTAGGCACGAAAGCGGCTATTCCCGCGATGCGAAACGGCGGCGGCTCCATCATCAATATATCGTCGCAGCTTGGCTTGGTGGCGACCGATAACAGCAGCGTTCAGTATCACGCGTCCAAGGGCGCGGTGCGTATCCTCACCAAGTCAACCGCGATCCAGTACGCCCCGGACGGCATACGCGCCAATTCGGTGCATCCCGGCCCGGTGGTAACGGCTATGACCGAACAGCGCCGCGCCGATCCCGAAACCTACGCGCTGATGCGATCGCGCATACCGCTGGGCAGATTCGCCGAGCCGCGCGAAATCGCCAACGCAGCGCTATACCTCGCATCCGACGAATCCGCATTCGTAACCGGCAGCGAAGTGGTGGTGGACGGCGGCTGGGTAGCGCAATAGCGCAATCAATAAGGTTCAGCAAGGTTTTCGGCATTCACGCCATAGCGCAGGCTTGGGCATATCAGCAAAACCAAGACTGCGCTTTCGCCGACTAGCCTTCGTCGCCGAGTACGCGCTCACGGGCGCTGCGCGCTTCGGCTTCGATCTGGGCGAGCATCGCCTCTTCCTGCTCATGCTCAAGTTCCATTGCGCGCATCACTTGCGCCGCTTCGCGCATGTATTGGCGGCGCAGCCATCGGTAGTCCTCTTCGGCTAGGCTGCCCACGGCGTACTCCAGCTCGGCGCTGCGAATGCCCGCCAAGGCGGCGTCCCAGCGGCGTTCAAGCGTTGCCAGCGGCGCGCTTTCGTCGTCCTGCCATTCGCTAGTGGAGCGCCGCAGAAACGGGTATGCGATTACCAAGGCGGGTATCAGCGCAAGCAGAATCGCAATCAGCGTCAGCATAGCGCTACGCCCTCGCCGCCTGCGCGCCGCGCGGCATTCGCAGCATCGCCGGCGCCGGCTGACGCTGCGGCCAAAGCCCTATCAGAATGCCCAGCGCAAACACGGGGCCGGACGCCCACATCCACCAGACCATCGGGTTTATCAGCACGCGAAAGACCGCTTGTCCATCGTCCCCGAACTCCGAAGGGACGATGTAGAAATCCTCAAGCGGCGTGCTGCGAATTGCGCCCTGCGTGGATGCTATGCGGAAGTCGGGATAGAATGCGCGATACGCCTCCATCCTGCCCACGAAGCCGCTGCCCTTGTACACATCAAACGCCGCGGTGGACTGCATGCTGTCCGGCTGCGCCGTATGCCGCACGCCGATGTACTTGAATGTGTAATCGCCCAGTGTTGCAACATCGTCAGGTTTCATTGCGATGTCCCGCTGTACGCTGTAGAACGATGATGCGATTGCGCCCACCGCGAGCATAGATATGCCCAGATGCACGATGTAGCCGCCGTAGCGCGGGCGGTTGCCGGCAAGCAGGTTGAACAGCGCCGCCGGATACGATTCGCCGCGCCGATGCCGCGAGCGCGTCCCCCTGAACCATTCGTGCAGTATGCCGCCTACTGCCAGTCCCACCGCCGCAAACGCCACCGCCGCCACGGGTTGGCGCGCGCCGATTAGGATTGCCACTCCCGCGGCCACTACGGCGACGGCAATCGGGACGCGCAGCGCGCGCATTAGGCTGCGGCCGCCGGAGCGCCTCCACGGGAGCAGCGGACCAACGCCCATTAGCATAACGATTGCAAGCAGCAGCGGCCCGTTGACGCGGTTGAAGAACGGCTGCCCCACCGTTACCACTGTGCCTTCCGCCGCCTCGCTGAACACGGGGAATATCGTCCCCCACAGCGTTACGAATGCCACCGCCAGAAACAGGATGTTCTGCCCAAGAAAGGCGCTCTCGCGCGACACAATTCCGTCCAAGCGCGCGCGGCTTCGCAGCGATTCGTAGCGCCACAGGAACACGCCGACGGACAGCAGCAGCGTTCCCGCCATGAACGCCAAGAATAGCCAGCCCATTGTGCTTTGCGCGAATGAATGCACCGACGGCACCGGCCCGCCGCGGTTGATGAACATTCCCATCTGCGCCAGCGTGAACGCCACGATTATGAGCGCCATATTCCACATTCGGAACATCCCGCGCCGCTTCTGCACCATTATGGAATGCACAAACGCCGTCATTGCAAGCCACGGCATAAGCGCCGAGTTCTCTACCGGATCCCACGCCCAGTAGCCGCCCCAGCCCAGGATGGTGTACGCCCACCAGCTTCCGAGCAGCAGCCCCATCGTGAGTATTAGCCACGATACCATACCCCAGAGCCTGCCCAGATCCACCCACTCGTCGCGTCCGCCGCGCCGCGCAATCAGCGCGCCCATCGCGATGCTGAACGGCACCGCCACCAGCGCAAGCCCCGCCATCTGCAGCGGCGGGTGTATGAACATTCCGAAGTGTATCAGCAGCGGATTGATGCCCTGCCCGTCGGCGGGCGCGAACTCCAGCCGATCCAGCGGATTCGCTAGAAATATCATCACTGCGAGGAAGAACAGCAGCACGAGCGCCATAGTTCCGAGCGCGAAAGGCGTGGTGTGCGGCAGGCGCTTGCGTATGGTCAGCGCGGCGACTGCGGACACCGCGGCGATCACTAGCGCGAGATAGAGCAGCGAGCCGGCGTTGCCGGCGTAGAACGCCACCCAAGTGTAGATGTGCGGCATAGCGATGCTGCTGTTTTCGGCGACATATCGCACCGAGAAATCGCGCGTTACGAAGGCGTATATCAGCGCGGCGGTGGACAGCAGCAGCAATAGCGGCACGCAGTAGAAGCCGTAGCGCGCGCTTGCGGTCAGATCCGGCAGCCGTCGCCAGCCGCCCACAAAAGACGCTGCCGCCGCATACGCCGTTACCACCAGCGCAATCACAAGCGCCATCTGTCCCGCTTCAATCATATGGGTTGCCTCATTTTATCCGTCCCCCAAGCCCAGTTATCCCCCTTCACTCCCCGTCCCCCCGCATAGCCGCCTCTACGCGCTCATAGTACGGCTGCAGCTCTGCGTCCGTTTCGTCCATACTGCCATCATCGTCTTTGCGCTCTTGCGTCTTTGCGCTGCCGTCCCCGCCGTATTGCGCCGCAGGCCGCCGCATGTGGCGCAGCGCCAGCGCGAATGCCGCAAGCGCAAGCGCAACGCCCAGCGGCGCGCCAATCCATACCGCAAGCCCTATGCCTTCGGTGGGCGGATCCAGCAGCACGCTCGGCCCGTAGCGCTCCACGAAGAAGCCGCGTATCCGCGCGTCCGACCAGCCCATAGCGATCTTGTCATCTACGATGCCGCGCATCTGCACCGCGAGCGTGTTCTGAGACTGGTCTATGGACTCGCCGGGGCAGACGGGACACATAATCGTCTTGTTCAGGTTTTGGGCGCGTTGCTCCAACGGCGGCACATCCGATTGCGCCCCGGCGCACGCCATTGCCGTCAGCAGCGCCGCCGCCAACGCAATCAGCGGCGCATATAGCCTTCCCATCCGATTTACGCATCGCATCGCAACCTATTATACCTTATGGACAATTTCGTACTGCAAGTTTCGGGGCGCAGTCCCGCATCTCTCATAGTTGCCGTCTAGCCGCGCAGCGTTCTTGCTTTGAACTCATATGCCTATACCACAACTGACACGCCCGCCCTGCCGATGGTATAATTGCGCCAAGATTACAATCGGTCAATTGGTCAGCAATTCGGTCAATAGCAAGGGGTAGTGATGAGCATCCTCTATGTGGTATCGGACAGGCAGGGCGCAGGCAAGACGGCGCTGTGCGCGTCGCTTGCCTATCTGCTGAGAGCGCAAGGCAAGCGCGCAACCGCCTTCAAGCCCGTGGCGGACGGCGCATCCGATAACGACGCCACCATATACGCCGCGCTGTTGGGCGCATCCACGCCGACGCCGTCAGACGCCGACGCCGTGGATGCGATCGCCGCCGCCGCCCAACGCCTGCAAAATGCCAACGAAATCGTCATAGCGGAAGCGTCCAACACTCTAACAAGCGCGCAGTCTCAGCGCATAGCGGAAGCGCTTGATGCGCGCGTTCTGGCGCTAGTGAACTTCGACGCAGCGCAGTCCGCCGCCGATGTCGCCGCCGTGGCAGCGCCGTTTGGCGATCGGCTAATGGGCTATGTGGTCAACAACCTGACGCAATACATGCGAACTCAGGCGCTCGCCGAACTTGTCCCCGCGATAGCCGCCGCTCACACGCCGCCCGCCGCCGTTTTCGGGCTTGTGCCGGAGGACAGACGCTTGCTTGGAGTCAGCGTAACTCAGATTGCGGCGCACCTAGAGGGCGAATTCGTGCAGGATGAGGGCGATGCCGATTGCCTTGTGGAGTATCTGATGGTGGGCGGGATGAGCCTTGACCCCGGCGAATACTACTACGGCATTCACGACAACCGCGCCGCCATCGTGCGCGGCGACCGCCCCGACCTGCAGATGTCCGCGCTGTCCGCGCCCGGCCGCACCGCTTGCCTTGTCGCCACCAACGGCATAGCGCCGATCGAGTATGTGCGCTATGAGGCGGAGCAGGAAGAGACGCCCATCATCATGGTGGCGACCGATACGCTGGACACGATGGACAGGCTCGACACGCTGATTGACGGCAGCCGCTTCGACCACCCGCGCAAGCTGGAGCGCTTCGCCGCGCTGCTGACGGAGCATCTCGACCTGCCGCGCCTTATCGCCGCCATAACGGACTAGCCGCCCCGAAAATCAGCGAGCGCAACGCGAATGCGTCTTAACTAGCCTTAACTATATGGGCAGGATAGCGGTAGATTTATGCACCGCTAATCCTGCCCATTGCCATTGCTTTCGCGCCGATGCGCCGCCCGCAATCTACCCGCCGGCGTTGGCGATTGCGGCGCGGATGGCGCGCTCGGCATACACCGCGGTCAGATGCGCGCGGTATTCGGCGGATGCGTGGACGTCTTCGTTGAACTCGATGCCGTTGCCCGCCGCCGATGCCGCCGCGCTTATGGCGTCGTCGCTTAGCGCGCTGCCCACCAGCGCCGCTTCTGCGTCCGCGGCGCGCGCGGCGTTCGGCCCTGCGCCCGTAACGCCGATGCTTGCGGCGGCGCAGCTTCCGTCGGCCGCCAGCGTTACCACCGCCGCAACGCCCACGATGGCGTAGTGCGACGCCTTGTTGCCGAACTTGGCGTATGCTGTGCCGCTGCGGGGCGCAAGCGCCGGGATGCGTATCTCGTTCAGGATTTCGGTAGGCTCAAGCGCGGTGGTCAGCAGATCCACGAAGAAGTCGTCGGCGCCGATCGAGCGATGGCCGCCCTGCGAACTCGTAACTAGCTCAGCGTTCAGCGCAATCGCGACGGCGGGCAGATCGCCGGCAGGATCGGCGTGCGCCAGCGAGCCGCCTATCGTCCCCATATTGCGCACCTGAGCGTCCGCCACTTGGCGCGATGCGTCCGCAAGAACCGGCGCGCGCCGCCGAACCGCATCCGACGACTCCAGCGCGGCGTAGGTAGTCATTGCGCCTATCGCAAGCCCGCCGCCGTCGGACTCGCGGATGTACGCCATATCGGCTATCTTGCCGAGGTCTATCAGAACGCCCGGCTCGGCGAGTCGGAGTTTCATCAGTGGGATAAGGCTGTGTCCGCCCGCCAGAAGCTTGGCGTCCTCGCCGTGTTCGGTCAGCAAATCCACCGCTTCGGCTACGCTTGTGGGCGCATGGTATGCAAATGCGCTTGAAATCATTTCAGCCTCCTTATTCGTATGGAGCCATTTGGATGCTTTGGAATTGCGGGCATAACGGCGCAATGAGCAGAGCGTCGTCGCTCGCGCTGCGCTGCCGTGAATTCGGTTACGACGACATCTTCTCGGCGGCGTACTGCACGGCGTTGACGATGTTGTGATAGCCAGTGCAGCGGCAGAGGTTGCCCGCAAGCCCTTCCCGAATTTCGGCTTCCGACGGCTTCGGGTTCTTGGCGAGCAGGTCATAGGACATTATAATCATCCCCGGCGTGCAGAAGCCGCACTGCAAGCCGTGTTCCTCCCAGAATCCCTCTTGAACGGGATGCAGCTCGCCGTTTTGCGCCAGCCCCTCGACCGTGGTAACGCTGCCGCCGTCCGCCTGCGCCGCGAACACGGTGCAAGACTTGACCGCATTGCCGTTCAGGATGACCGTGCATGCGCCGCAGTTGCTGGTGTCGCAGCCCACATGCGTGCCGGTCATATTGAGCGTCTCGCGCAAATACTGAACAAGCAGCAAGCGCGGCTCCACTTCGCTAGTGTAGGATGTCCCGTTGACCTCTACGGTGATTGAGTGTCCCATACGAATGCCTCCCATAGTCATAAGGACTTAATCATAAGCCGACGAACCGCCGCGCGATTGCGCCGCGCCGCCGTCAGCGCCGATAGATCCCGCCAATTTCGGGCGATTATAACAGGATATTCAAGTATGGGCTACCTGTGGGGTTAATCGGCATTCTCGAGGTTGAGCGGCGTTGAGTTTGAGCTTGGCGCAGAAGACCAGCGCAAGTAGATTTCACCAGCATCTACACGCTCTTTGTGCGCCGCGTGAATCTGTTAATCTTGCTATATGCTTACAGCAGCATTTTGGCAAATCCCCCGGATGTATTCGCATATTGTTGCGTTCACCAATCTGAAACCTTTCTAATAAACCCTGCATTGGTGAACATTTCGCAAGTTGTACACCCGGTTTGAGAACGCTCCCGCGGACGCATTGGAACGAGGGAATGGCGGGGCGCATTCAATCCGGCCAACTATCGGCGGGCTAGTCCACGTTGACCTTTACCACTACGGCGGCGTTTGCCATTACGGTTACATCGCCGGATCCCTCTCGCGGCTCGATTTCCAGGCCGCCGCTCACCAAGTTCAGCGTCCCTTTGCCGTGCGGCAGCACGCTCAGCACATCCTCTGCGCGAACCGCATCGGGCTTTGGTATGCCAATCGTAACCTCGACTATCATTTCTTTGGATGCGTTTTCGCCAAGCAGTCCCAGGAACATCAGGCTGCTCTGGTGAACGGCGTTCCAAGTGGCGCGCTTGGCGGCTTCGGTGTAGTCGCGTCCGTGCAGGTCGATTCCGGTTCCCATTTCCAAAATCACAGGCGTTAGCGGCATCGTTCAGTCTCCTAATACCCTATTCGCTATCCGTATCTTATCCGTTATCCGTGTTGCGTATCCATATCGCGATCGCGGCTGCAGTCGGGTTTGGCGGGCGCATCATCCGCCGCTCTCAAGTATGACACACTGCGGGTATTCTGCATACGGCCGGATGCGGATCGGGCAAGGCGCTAACACGCCGCCGCTCGTCGGTATTGAGTGAAAACCGCCAACCTGATAAAATCAGCATCGTTGAATATGGCGAAAGGCGCTAGCGCCCTAGCCCGCAGACGGGGCAGATCCTATGAGAACGCGCTTTGCTTATCTAGCGTTGCAGGCTTGATTTCAGTCTGACGCTTCAAAATTCGGCGGCGCAACCGCAGAGATCGGATCCCCGCTTAAATTCTACACCCCGCTGAATGGACGGAGAAATGAAACAATGAGGATAATCCATTCCATACACATAGGCTCCAAAAGGACGGTTGCAACTCTGGGCGCGGCGCTGGCGGCATTGGCGCTGTTCGGCTTGCTGACGGTGGCGGGTTCGGCCGGCGCGCAGTCGCAGCAGTCCGCCGACACCCCGACGCCCGCGTCAACCCATACGCCGTTGCCCGATTTGGGCGGCGCTGATGCGTCCAAGCCGCAAGGGACGTTGGACTCTATGCTGTCCCAACTTGTGGAAAGCGTGGAGCGCGGCTTTATGACCACGCACAGCGCGGCATCCGATGCGCCGCTTCATCATAACGGCGCCGTAGCGGTTACCTTCTACACAGAGGGCGGCAATGCAGCGCTCGCGCGCTTTCTGCGGCAGAACGGCGGCGATCCGCGCAACATCGGCGCTGATTACATCGAGGCGTATGTTCCGATAGACTTGCTTGCCGCCGCATCGCGGCAGCCGGGCGTTGTCAGCGTGCGCGCAATCATACCGCCGCAGCCCGCTCAAGCGGCGCAGGGGTCGGTTGTGAGCCAGGGCGTGAGCGCTCACAACGCAGACGCTTGGCACGCCGCCGGCTATCGCGGCGCCGGCGTCAGCATCGGCATCATAGATCCCGGCTTTATGGGCTTGAGCGATCTGATGGGGAGCGAAGCGCCTTCCAACATAACCGCGCGCTGCTATCGCAGCATCGGCAGCGCGTCATCGGATATTGCCGACTGCGAAATCGCATCTTCACACGGCACGGCGCTCGTCGAGACGATAGTCGACGTCGCCCCGGATGCGGCGCTCTACATATCCAATCCCAACTCATTCGGCGATCTGCGCGCCAGCGTTGATTGGATGGTGGCGCAGGGCGTTGACGTCGTCAACTACTCGGCGGGCTGGACTTGGGACGGGCCGGGCGACGGCACATCGCCGTTTATGGACAGCCCGCTCAGGAGCGTGGACGCGGCGGTGGACGGCGGGATTATGTGGGCAAGCTCAGCGGGCAATAACGCAATGAAAACTTGGTACGCCGAGTTCTCAAATCCCGATTCCGACGACTGGCTGAACTTCAGCGCAAACGACGAGCGCAACGACGTTTATCTTGAAGCGGGAAAGCGCTTCATCGTCCAACTGCGCTGGGAAGACCGTTGGCCCTATGCGTCCCGCGACCTGGATATGTACATGTTCGACTACTGGGGCAGACCCGTTGCGCGCAGTCAGAACTTCCAGCTTGGACACAGAGCGCACACGCCCTACGAAGTGTTCGCGTTCACGCCAAGATACAGCGGGACATACTCGCTTGGGATAACCCATGTGCTTGGGGATGCGCCGCGCTGGGTGCAGCTTCAGGCGTTTAGCGGGGAAACGCTTCAGTATCACACCTTGAACGGCAGCATCGCCAATCCGGCGGAGAGCGCCAACGCCGGACTGCTGGCGGTAGGCGCGGCGCACTGGGCGGACACGAACACGATCGAGCCGTTCAGCAGCCGCGGTCCCGCGCCCGACGGCAGATCCAAGCCCGAAATCGTGGGCGCCGACTGCGGCGCGGCCGTCAGCCGCAGCGAGTTCGAGCATCCGGACGGTCAAAGATGCTGGGTGATGGGGACAAGCCAGGCTACGGCGCATGTATCGGGGCTTGCGGCGCTGGTTCGGCAGGCGTTCCCCGATTACACGCCGCAGCAGACCGCCGACTACCTCAAGCGCACGGCGGAGGCGCGCGGGATTGCGCCGAACAACACTTGGGGATACGGCTTTGCGAAACTGCCGGATCCGGCAGATCTTGCGCCGCCGCCTGCGGTTACCGCAACGCCCACGCGCGTATCGGGCAGCGCAACGCCTACCGCGACGCCGTCCGCAACGCCGGTCGGCGGGGGAGGGACGCAGCCGACGCCTAGCGCCGGCTTCACGGCGGTCAGCAACGGGCCAAGCCACGCCTGCGGCATCCGGCGAGTAGATGGAACTATCGCTTGCTGGGGCAGCAACGCCTTTGGGCAGGGAGCGCCGCCGAGCGGCAGCGGCTTTACCGCAATCAGCAGCGGCGACGCGCACACATGCGCGCTTGACGGCGGCGGCGCAATATCCTGCTGGGGCAACGGCGCTTTCGGACTGACAACGCCGCCGAGCGGCAGCGGCTTTAGCGCAATCAGCAGCGGCGCAAATCATACCTGCGCGCTGCACTCAAACGGCGCAATATCCTGCTGGGGCAACAGCGCCTACGGACAGGCGGCAGCGCCAAGCGGCAACAGCTTCACATCGGTGAGCAGCAGCGATACCAATACCTGCGCGCTGCGAAACGACGGCGCCGTGGTCTGCTGGGGCAGCGTATCGGGCGCTTTCACGAACTAGGCTTGCGCCGCATACATAGTACGGCACACGGAGGCTTGCCATAATGCCAATTCTGAACCGCGATGACAGCGACAAGCAGGAACTCTCGCCGGGCGTTGACCGCTGGGCGCTGGTTGACGGCGACAAGGGCGCCGAATCCACCAGCGTGGGCGATGTGGTGGTGGGCGCAGGCGGCGCAGTGCCTACGCACATCCACCCCACGGAAGAGGCGATGGTCATCCTGGAAGGCGAAATGGACGCTATCCTGGGCGATGAGGTCATCAGGGTTGGCGTGGGACAAACGGTGCTTGCGCCGCCGGGCGTGCGGCACGGCTTCGTGAACCGCTCAGGCGCGGCGGCGCGCGTGCTGGCGATATTCCCCACCGCCAATATGGAACGCACGCTGGTGGACTGACGCGCGAAGCCGCCCCGCGTTTGCCGCAACGCCATAACCTTGCCATAGGCCCATAACCAAGGGACGAATATGGATATTCCAGCCAAACGTGTCCAGGAAGTAGTCCGCAACATTGAGGAAGTGTCCGTCCGCTTTGCGTCGGAGCGCGCCGAAAGACAGCGCCGCCGCGCGCTTGATACGGCCGACTTCGATCTGCTGGCGGACGCCGGCTTTCACCTCACGGGCGCGCCGCCGGATATGGGCGGCGTCAACGGCGGCGTTGCGGCGTTCACCCGGCCGCTGTGCGAAATGCTGCGCATCCTGGCGAAGGGCGATCCGTCCGTTGCGCTGGTGGCGTCAATGCACCCGGCGGTGATAGGCGGCTGGCTGGAAGTGGAGCGCGCTCCCCCGCCATATGCCGACGCGTGGGAAAAGCAGCGGCGCAGCGTGTTCGAGACGGCGCTCGACAAGCGCTGGTGGGGAACCATAATATCCGAACCGGGCAGCGGCGGCGATCCGTCCAAAAGCAGAGCCGTCGCAAAACCCACCGCATCGGACGGACGCTATCTCATCACTGGACAGAAACACTTCGGCAGCGGCAGCGGCATCACCTCGTTTATGATTACCCAAGCCGTCCCCGAAGGCGAGTCAGCGCCCGATGTGTTCTATATGGATATGCGCGGCGTCCCATGGGACGGCACGGCGGGCGCAACACTGACAGCGCCGTGGGACGGACACGGCATGACTGCCACACAAAGTCACGGGATGCGCTTCAACGATATGCCCGCCACGCGCGCCGCCTGGCCCGACAACCGCTCACGGCAGCGCGCGCGCGAAAAGGCGGGACGGCCGGCGGGGCATCTGTTCACATCCGTAATCGTGGGCATAGTGGAAGCGGCGGTAGAGACGGCGCGGCGGCAGCTTCAAGGCAAACGCGATTCAATGCGCGCCTTCGAGCGGGTCGAGTGGGCGCGTATCGAGATGGAATGCTGGCTAATCCGCCAAGCCTACGAAGGCGTGCTGCGCGATGTCGAGGACGGCAACGGACGCGCGGCGCGCAGCGGCTTGCTGTGCAAAGAGGCGGTGGCGGAGCTGGCGGAATCGGCGCTGCTCAGGATAAGCAAGGTTGTGGGCGGCGGCGCATACTCGCGCAGTTCGCCATACGGCTTTTGGCTGGACGACGTGCGCGCCTTGGGATTTCTGCGTCCGCCCTGGGGCTTCGCCTTCGACCGCATATTCGGGGACGCATTCTCAGACAAGTAGGCGTTTGGCGCAATCGCCGCTATCTGTCGCGTCTTGACCGGCCCCGCCATATTCGCGGCTTGCCGCAATCCGTATCTGCGCCGCTGCCATACACGGATACGGATAGACGCAGCAACGGCTTCACAAACGTCCTGTAAGCATCCATGTTAATTATCAGCGACTCGCCTTGATCTCATAGTCTTTTCCCAAATTATGCCGTCCCCTTTGTTGCGCATCTTGCGCCTTCAAGTTAAAATAATCCTAGTCTCTAGTCTGAGGACTCGGAGATACTTTCTCTCTAAATTAGGATAGGGGGGAACCTCGACATTCCCCCGCTCAAATCAGCAATAAAGCAGGTGATTCGAATGACGCATATACGTTTTAGTTTTTATTCACCCCCCCCCCCCCCCATAAAAATCTAAAAAAGTCAAGCCCAAGAACAACCCCCCGCGCATCAGCGCTATTCGCCCTCAGCGTCCTAATCGCGCTCGCCGCCCTGCTATCCCTCAGCGCACCCGCCGCCGCCCAATCCACCAACGACTACGACTCAGACGACGACGGCTACATCGATATAGACAGCCTCGCCAAACTCGACGCCATCCGCCACGACGTCGACGGCAACGGCGCGCAAGATTCCGTCGGCGCAACCGACTGGGCAAAGTACACCGCCGCATTCCCATCCCCCGCCACCGGCATGGGCTGCAAGCTCACCGACCACGACAGCAATTCCCAAACCGCTGAGCAACCCACCTGCGTCGGCTACGAACTCACCGCAAGCCTAGACTTCGACAGCGATTCCGACGGCGATGTTGACGCCAACGACCACAGCGGCAACTACTGGAACAGCGGCGATGGATGGATCCCCATCGGACTTGACAGCGCTAACAGATACACCGCCAATTTCAAAGGCAATGGACACACTATCAACAACCTGTTCATTAACAAAAACGACAGCTACCGAGCGCTATTCGGACGTGTTGATTCCGGCGCCCGCATCGAAACCCTCGGAGTAACCAACGCCAATATCACGGGGGGGACCGTTGCGGCCATTTTAGTCGGCAGGCTTTACGGCACAAGCGCAATCGTAGCCTGTTACACCACCGGCAAGGTTGCGGGCGGAGCCCATGTTGGCGGGCTGCTCGGATTCTACAGCAACGGAACCATCTCCACGAGCTACTCCACTGCATACGTCAGCGGAAGCAACAACGTCGGCGGCTTGCTGGGCTATCGGAATAACGGCAGTGTAACGAATTCCTACGCCACTGGCAGGGTTGCCCGCTCCAGCGGAACGGCAACAACCATCGGCGGCTTGATAGGGGATAGCCGCTCGGGAGCCTCAGGCGCCATATCCAACAGCTACTACGACACCTCCACCAGCGGCTGTGTAACCGGCGGCAGCGACGGCTGTACCACAAGCGACGGCGGCACGGGCAAAACCACCCGCCAGCTCCAAACCGTTACCTCATATACCGGCATCTACGCCAACTGGAACACCAATCTTGACGGCGATACCACCACCGGCGACGCAACGACCGGCAACGACAACCCCTGGACTTTCGGCAACAAGATGCAATACCCCATGCTCGACTACAAGATGATGAGCACAACCCCGCAGAACAGCCAAGCGATGGGCATCCCCGACAACTGGAACGCCCCCATCGTGGGCGAGCGCGTCGCCGTCTGCGTTACTAGCGCAACGCGCTCCAGCCGGAGCGGTGGCTGGCAGTGGGAAAAGTCCACCAACGGCGATACTTGGACTGCCCTATCGCGCAACAGCGGCGCCACCTACGAGTACTATCCCGTAGCCTCCGACGTGGGGAGCTACCTGCGCGCCAAAGCGCCATTATCCGGCGGCGGCTTCGCCTACACCCGCGCATTAGGCGGCCGCGTCAAGCAGACCAGCGCCGCAACCGCAGGGTCAGCGATAAGCTTCGTCAGCGGCAACGCAAGCCCGCGCGTGGGGACGGAAATCGTAGCGTCCGATCCTAGGCCGACTGGCGCGGTTGACGCGCGCTTCAGCTGGCAGCGCTGCGACAACAGCGATAGCACCTACACCGATTGTAGCTACATCTACGGCGTCTGGTGGACCGACTACACGCCCGTAGCGGCAGACCTGAACAAATACCTGCGAATGGTGGTGTACTACGCCACAAGCGCGGGTGTATGGACGCGCCACACAACCGCCTTCACCGGGCAAGTAGCTGCCGCGTCGCAGTAAAGCCGGCCCAAAATCGCTTTGCGCCCCTTGCGCCTTCGCGTTAAAAACCTTAGGCCAGTCCATTTGCGCCCCTGCGCCTTTGCGTCAAAACCCTAGGCAAGACCCTTTGCGCCTTCCCGCCTTTGCGTTAAACTCTTTGCCGAACGCGCACTCGCGTTAATATCCCCGCAACTGAGGCGCCAGTGAACGGCAAACCAGCGTATCCCCCGCGAAACCCGCCGCGCATGAGCGGCAGCCACGCGCGCCGCCTCGCATGGCTGCTGCTTATGTCCACCACCCTGTTCGCGCTGCTATTCCCCTTCTCCAGTTATGTTGCCGCCCTACCCATCATCCAAGCCGAATGGGGCTTGAACAACACCCAAGCGGGCATCATCTTTTCGGCGTACCTAGCCGGCTTCGCCGCGTCCGCCCTTATCGTTGTCCCCCTCACCGACCGATTCGGCTCAAAGCCCATATTCATATCATCAACCGTCATATCCGTCTGCTCCAACGCCCTATTCCCCCTCGTCGCCCAAGATATGCCCACCGCAATCGCGCTCAGAGCATTCGCCGGACTAGGACTCGTCGGCGTCTATAACCCCGGCATGCGTATCGTCGCCGAGCGCTTCGCCGACCGCGGGCGCGGAATGGCAGTCGGCACTTTCGTAACCTTCTTCTACGCATCCAACAGCATCTCCCTCACACTAACCGGCATCCTAATGTCCCGCTTCGAATGGCGCGAAGCCTACCTCATAATGTCCATAGCGTCCGGCGTAAGCGTCCTAATGGCGTATCTGCTGCTGCGAAACCACCCCCGCCAGCCCGCCGCCCGGGCGTCCGGCCGCCTAGACCTCGCCGCGCTCAAAAACCGCGCCGCCCGCCTCTACATCCTAGGCTACTCCCTGCACGCCGCCGAACTCTACATCGCCCGCGTTTGGCTGCCCGCCCTGCTTGCGGCGGCGCTCATAGCGCGCGGCATAAGCGCCGAGCGCGCCGTCATCGACGCCGCCACCATCGGCGGCCTGGCAATGGCAAGCGGCGCTATCGGCCCCGTCATGGGCGGCGCTATGTCCGACCGATGGGGACGCCGCCCATCCGCATCCGCCATCTTCGCCCTCAGCGGCGCCTGCTCCCTCGCGCTAGGCTGGCTAATCGGCTTTCCATGGGCGCTCATAATCGCAGTGTCCGTCATATACGGCTGGGCTACCGCCGCCGACTCCGCCATCTACTCCACCGCCGTAACCGAAGTGGCTACCCCGTCTCAGCTAGGCTCCACAATGGCGATCCACTCATTCCTAGGCTTCACGGGCGGCGTAATCGGCCCCATAGTCGCCGGCGCAATCCTAGACATATCCCCCGCCCCTATCAAATGGGGTTTGACATTCTCCGTAACCGCCCTGCTCGCCCTTGCCGCGATAATCGCCCTCGCACGCCTGCGCCGCCTGCCGCATTCCCACTTGTGAATTGTTTCACGCTAGACTATAATCTATGCAACGCAAGCGCCCTATCCCCACAACATACTAAGGGGTATTCAACAAAGCATATGAAAGTCTATTTCTGCCCCGAATGCGGCGCATACGACTTTGGCGCGGATACCGTATTCTGCGACTGCGAAGAGCCCATCCCATCCGACGGCTGGAGCGATGTGACCGAAGAAGAACTCGCTGAGCTGGACTACATCGAAGAATTCGAACTCCCGCCCGGCCTGCCGTCGTGGGAATACGAAGTAGTGCGCATCAAGACCACAGCCGAAGACGACCGCCTCGATTACACGCTGCATATGCTCAACAGCATGGGCGACCGCGGCTGGGAGCTGGTCAACATCGTGCCGCTGGGCAACAACGCCGCCGTCAACTACGGCGTATTCAAGCGCGCCTGGATAGAAGACATCTAGCCCGCCGTTTGCCCCGCCTATACGCTGCCCCAACCCGCCACGCGGCGGGGCGCAATCCGAATTACGGCGCAGCCCGGCTCCAGCAGCCTTTCGTACTGCGGATACTTCTGCCGCAGCAAATCCTCGGCGCGCTGCCTCTCTGCCCCATCCTCAACAATCGCCGCCTCGCCCCGAACCATCACATACGCCAGCGCGCTCCAATCCTCCGAATAATCGTCGATAAGCAGCGCCACATTCGGATTGGCGCGGATGTTGCGAACCCGCTTCAGCCGCCCCACCGCCACGCTCTTCGGCTTGCGGTCAAGCGCCGTATAGATGCGCTCCCCATCGAAGGCATAGCACACCGGCACGGCGTAAGGCGCGCCCTCCGCATCCGCCGTCGCCAGCCGCCCAACCCGATGCCGCGCAATAAAATCGGCGTGTTCAGGCGATATTGCAGCCATCTACAGCATCCCCAGAAGCCGCTTGAACGGCTCAAACGCGGTATGCTCAAAGTCCCAATAACCCGCGCTTGCGGCTTCCCCCAAGCGCAAACCCGGCCGTTCCCTTGACGCCAAAAACGCCTGCGCTTCGGCTTTGCTCAAGTTATTCGGCTGCTCAACTACGCTGTTCTTAATGCAGTTGAGATAATCTTGCACGCATCCCATAGCCGCATCCCCCGCCACAGACTCCAAGCAGACATCCTCAATGGTCCCCGACGACTTGTCATAAGGCGCTATCAACACCACCACTTTAATGCCGTCTTCGACCGAACTCAAAGGCGCATCAGGCGACGGAAGGTTGGCGGCTCTAAGCGCATCCCGCACGCTTTGCAAAGCGCTGCCGGCATTGGCATCGGCGTCCCGAACAACCCCTATGGACGATACCGCGCTAAAACCGGGGGACTGCGTAATAACCCTGAGAGTCTGTCTGATGTTGTCTTTGCCCCCGGCCTTGAAAACCTGTATCCCGCTTACGCCGATGTGTCTTAGCAAGGCGTTGAATAGACGCTTATCGTCAGCCCCCTCAACGACCAGAAGCTTCGGTTGTTTAATGGAAACTTGCAATTATCTGACCTCAAACTCCATCTCAAGCGCCGCCTCCAGCGTCTCTTGGTCGTATGTTACCGCCTTAATGTCATCGTCTTCGCCTATGCGGTCAAGCCTGTGAAGCCTGAAGTCATAGAGTTCGTCTTCCGAGAACGCCCTGTGCGCCGCGTGAATGCACTCCCAGCTATGAGTCGTAGCGAATATCTGTACATCGAACTCGCGCGCGAACTGAGCGATCCCGCTCCATACGCTCTGCATAACCGAGTGATGCAGCCCATTCTCGATTTCGTCGACCAACACCAGCGCCCCCTCAGGACTTGCGCTTATCACCAGCGCCAAAGACAGCAGGCGAGCCATGCCGTCCCCCAGGAAAGGCGTTGGCAGCTGCCTTTCCTGTCCTTCCAATTCGGCCTGAATCATCGCAGCAGCAGTCACACTCAGGCTTTGAAGGCGCGGGTCAACGCGCTTCATAATGGACTCCACCTTGCGATGCTTGCGGGTTACGGATAGATTGCTGAACCTTACCGCATCATCAGAAGGGCTAAACCTATGTTGTGATGGCAGATAAACAGCATCAGATCTGTTTTCAATCTCTGCTTGCCGCACTTCAACACCCACATCTTGTATAATGCCGCGAATTTCTGTGCCCCTCAGCCATCCATCGGACTTAAAATATTCGGAATTCTCGTCGATGTACTCCATCACGAGGTATTCATCATTAATCCTGTACTTGATTCCCATACGCTGCAACTCGGCAGCGGTCGCATCCGAAAATGTAAACTGAGACATGTCTGTTTTCGCAATGCCTATGCGCAGAAGCCTGTCATTCTGTCCCCAATCACCTGAAGCGCTCAACTCTATATCCGCATCAGGGTTGAGGTTACGGAAAACTCCGCGGAAGACATCGCGTGTATCAATATGGTTTTGCAACCCGCGAAAATCGTTCACATCGAGAGCCACCCGCGGCTGATTCGGCAACGCGTGAAAGTACAACGCCTCCAGCAGCGACGTCTTGGCGACATTGTTCTTGCCGGCAATCAGGTTGACCCGCTCCAGCGAGTCTATGTCCAGGTTGCGCAGTTCCCGAAAATTGCGAACCTTGAATGTCTTGTACATAGCCTATCCCTTCCCTTTCGTGAATTGGCGTATCGCCGGTTCACACGCCGTAACTTTGGGACGCGCAGACACGCCTGCCACTCGCGCCGCGCCCACGCGCCCCAATATCTTACCCCGCCCCCCTAAATCCCCTGCCACACCCGCCGCCCCTCCAGGCGCACGAAGCGCCCGAAGCCCGGATCCGGGAAATGCCCCGCCGATACCAGCGTCCCTTCGGACTCCAGCATGTCCAAGACGCGGCGGCGCGTGGGGCGCGATATGTCCGGCTGTATGTCGAACATCGGATTCCAATCGGTGTAGTGCGCCTGCGCCGGGCTGTGCGCCACATCGCCCAGCACAAACGCCCGCTCGCCGCCCGACGCTATCAGCAGCGATGTGTGCCCCGGCGTATGCCCCGGCGTGGGAACCGCGATGAGCTCGTCCGTAACCTTGTAGCCGTCATCGAACAGGTCTATCAGGTTCAGCGCATTCAGCGGCATCACCTGGTCTTGAACATGCTGAGCGTCCGCCAGCACCGCCGGCTGCGCCCAGTATTCGTAGTCCGACCTCGGCGCAAGGTAGCGCGCATTCGGGAATGTGGGCTTGCCGTCGGTCAGGTTCCAACCCACATGGTCGGGATGCAAATGCGTCAGGAACACGATGTCGATGTCCGCCGCCGCAACGCCCTTGGCGCTCATATCCGCCAGCAGCCCGCCGCCCGGCTCCGTCTGCATCCCCGTGTCCACGATGATGAGCTTGCCCTGCGACCGAATCACCACCGATCCGTAGCGCGACTGTATCTGATCGTCGGCGTCCAAAATCTCCGGGAACTCACGCCAGCGCTCTATGTCCGTTTCGGGGAATGTCTGCGTGGGGTTGCGCTTGAACGAGTAGCCGTCCAGCACGGACAAAACCTCCACATTGCCAACGCTTATGCTGTAATCCGCCATAGGTATGCCCTCCACATCTGCGTATTCTCTACGCTGCCTATGCCGCTAGGTTTAGCGCATATCTTACCCCGAAACCGCATCGGATTCAAACGCCCCGCTTGACAGGCGCAGTACGCCCGCTATGATATGTGTAACTAGCATAGATACTGCCGCAGCCCGTTGCGCGCACACGCATCGGACTTGCCGCCAAACGAATTATCAGGAGAAGCGAATTGACGCACACGCACGAAGAAGTACGCTTGACCGAGCTGGCGAGCTGCGCCGGCTGAGCGTCCAAGTTCAGTCCTAAGGACCTGGCGCAGGTGCTGCGTCAGCTGCCCGCAATCGCCGATCCCAACCTGCTGGTGGGCATTGCCACCGGCGACGACGCCGCCGTTTATAAGATGAACGACGACCTCGCCGTCATATCCACGGTGGATTTCTTCCCGCCCATCGTGGATGACCCGTTCATATTCGGCGAAATCGCCGCCGCAAACGCCCTGAGCGATGTCTATGCGATGGGCGGCAAGCCTATCACCGCGCTCAACATCGTGGGCTTTCCGGTGGCGCTGCCCCACGAAATCCTAGGCGAAATACTCAGAGGCGGCGCATCCAAAGCCGCCGAAGCGGGCGTAATCGTGGTTGGCGGACACACCGTCGACGACGAAGAGCCCAAATACGGCATGGCGGTTACCGGCGTAATCAAGCCGGGCGCGCAGGTTACCAACGCCGGCGGGCAGCCGGGCGATGCGCTTGTGCTGACCAAGCCCATCGGCACGGGCATAATCACCACCGCCGGCAAGCAGCGGCGCGTCTATCCCGCCACGCTCGAACTAGCCGTCAAGTTTATGAGCCGGCTGAACCGCGCCGCGTCCGAAGCGATGATGCGCGTGGGCGTGAACGCCTGCGCCGACGTCACCGGCTTCGGCTTGCTCGGCCACCTCAGGCTGATAGCGCAGGGCAGCGGCGTGAGCGCGCGGGTGAACGCGGGCGCCGTCCCCACAATCCCCGGCGTGGCGGAGCTGCTAGCGGCGGGCATTGCGCCGGGCGGCACGCACCGCAACCTGGAATCGCTGGAAGGCGCAGTCAACTGGCATCCCAAAGTGCGCGAACAGACGCGCATCCTGCTTGCGGACGCTCAGACATCCGGCGGTCTGCTAATCGCCGTAGCGCCGGACAAACTGGATGCGCTGATAGAAGCGCTCGCCGCCGAGGACACATCACACGCCGTCATCGGCGAACTGACGCGGCGCGACGCCCAAGACGCTCTCATCCAAGTCGACCCCTAGACGGCGGATTAGCGGTCATATATGAGACGCTGTCGGATTGCAATCGCGCTTCTGATAGGCATTGCGGCGCTGGCGGGATGCCGAAGCGATACGGCGCCCGCCGGCGCGCAAGCGCCCTTTCCCGCAACCGCCGCCGCCCTGACAAGCCCAACCACCGCGGCCGCAGCGCCCACGCCCACAATCGCGGTCATACTGCTCGCCGACCTGCAGCCCGCCACGCCCGAACCGATCGCTACACGTGCCGCTTCGACCCACACGCCGCCTACGGCCACGCCTAGCCCGGCCGCCGCATCCATCACGCCCGTTCCAACAAGAACGCCGTTTGCAAGCGCATCGCGCTACGCCGCCGCATCTACGCCCACGCCCGCAAAGCCCGCAACCGCCATCCCGCCCGCCAAATCGCCTACGCCGACGTCGACGCCCATCCCTACGCTAACGCGCACGCCCACTTCGACATCCACGCCCAAACCATCGGCAACGCCGCTGCCCACGCCCAAACTCACACGCACGCCGCCATCAACCGCAACCGCCGCCGCAAGCGCTTCGCCAACCCTAACGCCGCCGCCCACCAAGACCGCCAAGGCGCCCAACGCCATTGCGCCAACCCTGACGCCGCCGTCAACCGCAACCGTTGCGCCCACTACAACGCCGCCGCCAACTACAACGCCGCCGCCAACTGCAACCGCAGCGCCAACCCTAACGCCCACGCCCGCCGCAACCGCAACCGTCACGGCGACGGCAATTCCTGCGCCAACCCGCACGCCCACGCCCACCGCAGTGCCGGCGCACTGCCGCATCAAGGGCAACATCAGCGGCGATGAGCGCATCTATCACACGCCGGGCAGTCCGTACTACGACCAAACCGATATCGACGTTTCCATAGGCGAGCGCTGGTTCTGCAGCGAGCAAGAGGCGCGCGCCGCCGGCTGGCGTCCGCCCAGCAGCGATCGCGAGGCCCCGTCGAGCGAATGCCAAGCGCGCGTCAACCTAAACGCCGCATCCGCCGATGAACTCGAGACGCTGCCGGGCATCGGCAAAGTTTTGGCGCAGCGCATCGTGGACTATCGCGCTGAGATAGGCGGATTCGCGCGCATCGAGCAGCTTGATGATGTGCGCGGCATCGGCGAGAAAACGTTAGCCAAAATCAAGCCCTGCGCCTTCATCGACTAGCGGTCTAACCATCCCAAGCCCATGCCGAATTGTTGGCGCTTATCCGATGCCTTTGGTATCTTTATTGACAACCGATAACCGGGAATAATCGCCAATCTTGACGCTGTCCGCATATGAATATGGGGTAAAATCGCATTGCTGATAAGAGAGAACATCGCCCATTTGGTAAGGCAGGCGCTGACCGACGCGCAGACGGCGGACGCGTTGCCGTCCGTCGCGGTGGATGAGGTGGCGATAGAGCGGCCGCAGAACCCCGAACACGGCGATTTCGCAAGCAGCCTGCCGCTCAAGCTGGCGCGCCCCATGCGTATGAACCCCCTGCAAATCGCCGAGCGCATCGCTGAGCGCATCCCCCACGACGGACTGCTGCAAAGCGCAAGCGCGGCGCGGCCCGGCTTCATCAATTTCGCGCTAAGCCAAGCCTGGCTGCAGCGCCAAGTGGACGCCATACGGCAAGCCGGCGACGCATTCGGCAGCATTGACGCCGGCGGCGGGCAGCGCGTCCAAATAGAGTTCGTCAGCGCAAACCCGGTTGGGCCGCTTCACATCGCGCACGCCAGGGGCGGCGTTATCGGCAGCGCGCTCGCCAATGCGCTGCAAGCCGCCGGCTACGATGTAACTAGGGAGTACTACTTCAACGACGCCGGCGCGCAAATCGGCCACTTCAGCCGCACGCTGCTCGCCCGCTACAAGCAGCAGTGCGGCATATCGGCCGAAGTGCCGCCCGACGGCTATCACGCCGAATATATGATAGACCTCGCCGCCGAAATCCACGCCGAACAGGGCGATGCGCTGCTTGCGCTGCCCGAACCGGACGCGCTCCAAACGCTGGGCGCAATCGGCATCGCCAAGTTCATGGCGCGCATACGCCAAGACCTGCAAGCGCTCAGGATCGACTACGACGAGTGGTTCAACGAAGTTACGCTGTTCGCCGACGGGCAGTTCGAGCGCGCGATGGCGCTTCTGCGCGAGCGCGGCTACATCACCGAGCGCGAGGGCGCTGTCTGGTTCGCGTCCACCGCGCTGGGCGACGAAAAGGACAAGGTGATGGTTCGCGGCAACGGCATTCCCACCTACTTCGCGTCCGACGTGGCATACCACTACAACAAGTTCTTTGAGCGCGGCTTCGACAAGGTGGTCAACATCTGGGGGGCGGATCATCAGGGACACGCCTTGTTTATGAGGGCGCTTGTGGCGGCGCTGGGAATGCCGGCGGACAAGCTCAAGCTCATCATCAATCAGCTAGTTACACTCAAGCGCGGCGGCGAAACCGTGCGAATATCCAAGCGCTCCGGCGACATCATCACGCTGCGCGAGGTGGTGGACGAGGTGGGCGCCGACGCATGCCGCTACTTCTTCCTGTCGCGCGCCGCCGATAGCCAGATGGACTTCGACCTTGAACTCGCCAAGCGGCAGTCGCAGGAAAACCCCGTCTATTACATCCAGTACGCCCACGCGCGCATCGCGGGCATACTGCGGCTTGCGGCGGAGCGCGGCATAGACTACGCCGACGGCGATCTATCGCTGCTCACGCATCCCGCTGAGCTTGCGCTCATACGCAAGATGCTGACGCTGCCGGAGATGATCGATATGATGGCGCGCAACTTCGAGGCGCACCACCTGCCGCACTACGCCTACGAAACGGCGACGGCGTTCCATCTGTTCTACCAAAACTGCCGCGTGGTGTCCGGCGTGGAAGACGAAGCCGAACTCAGCAAGGCGCGTCTCAAGCTTGCCGAAGCCGCCAAAATCACGCTGGCGCGCTGCCTAACCCTGATGATTATGGACGCCCCCGAAAGCATGTAAGCCCGCCGACGGTTCGGCTAGTCCGCCAACAATGCGCGCGCATCCGCTTGGCTAAAGCCGCATCATTGAGCGCGCTGACAAAACGCCGCCGAGAAATTAGCGCTACTCCAAGTTGCCTTGGCTCTTATAGCGCTTCGTCTTTTCCATATACACTTCGCAGGACCACTTCATCTTCGCCAGATGGCGCTCGCCCACTTCGCGCAGCCGCTTGCCCGGCGATCCCACCACCAGCGAGCGCGGCGGTATTTTGACATTGTCCACCAGCATAGCGCCCGACGCCACCAGGCTGTATTCGCCGATTTCTACGCCGTCGTTAAGCGTGGAGCCGTTGCCGATAACGGCGCCGTCGTCCACCCGCTTGGCGTGGCACAGCACCTTGTGGCCTATAGTTACATAGTCGCCGATGACCACATCGGCGTCGCCGTGAACCGCCGAATTATCCTGAATGTTAGTGTGCTTGCCGATGACGATCTTGCCCATATCGCCGCGCACCACCGCGCCCGGCCAGACGCTTGAGCCTTCGCCAATCTCCACATCGCCTATCACATAGGCGAACTCGCTCACAAACGCCGTCGGATGCACCTTCGGGCTGGCGTCTCCCAAACTGCGTATCACTATCGCTCCTTGTATTGGTGTATCGGTCGCTAGTTGTTGTTATTCGTTAGTGGTTGATTGCGTGGGCGCGTATCCGTCGTCCCAATAACTTTTGGGAAAAGCGCGTATATGAGCGGCCATTATGGCCGCCATCTCATCTTCGTCCGTGTCCGGATTCTGCCGGTAGGCTTTCTCAGCGCTTTGCCGTTCCAAGAAGCCGTTCAGCGCGCGCGCCACGAACTCGCTCTGCGTTTCGCCGCGCGCCGCCCGCTCGCGCTCTATCGCCGCCAAGGTTTCGTCGGAAACGTCTATCCGTATAGTAGCCATCGATCAGCGCCTCTGCCCTGCATATGACCCGCATTCAACCTAACCGCATTTGAGTATGTCATATCAACGCCCGCATATCAACGGCGTTGACGGCGGTTTCGCCCGCATTCGTTTGACCGCCATTGTTTGAAACGCTCTCAAATATATGGTAACCTGAACCTAGCCATCAGGAGTTAAAGGCTAATCTGGCGAAGGTGATAACGTTGGCAATCCCGCACTACCGTCTATTCATACTTGGAGCAGGCTTTTCAAATCCGGCCGGCTTGCCGTTATCTGCAGGTCTGCTTCGAACGGTGCGTGAAAATTTTCCACCGGGAGGTGTACTAGAGCATGATATAAAAGAATGGTCTGAACTATATCCCGATCAGAAGTGCGATTTGGAGCGTGTACTAGCGTACAGCCACCGACAACACTTCCTGGGACTCAAAGGCTCTGAAGAGTATTTTGAACACGACAGCAGAGCAATCGTTTTTGCGCGTCCGATAATTCAAGAAGCCCTTATCGACGCTTCCCCGTGGACTTCTGACGACTTGTATCGGAGGTTTGCCCAACATTTAACTCCTAATGATGTAGTTCTGACATTTAACTACGATGTTCTCTTGGAACAGGCTCTCGACGAAATTGGTAAGTCGTACTCCCTAACGCCTAAATGGTGGCTTGTTAACCGCGAAAATAGCGCTAAGTACATCAACCTTTTGAAACTCCACGGTTCAATAGACTGGTATGATCGCCGTTACCATGATTTCAAAAGGCGTACTTATAGAGAGGAATGTCCAGGGCTTGATATTCCTGATGACGACCCTATCTTTGGCCCGAATCCAACTGTTCCTACTGAGCCACTTTCGCGAGGACAGACAGCGCAAGGATTCGGCGATGAGATACTATCGCGCGTTTTTCGCGTACCCGACATCAAACTACTTTACTTTCAAATAGCCAATAGCGGCTGCCATTCATGGGATTTAGTGCCGTTCATGTTGCCGCTTGCATACGACAAGTTGCTTGGCTACGAGGCGATCGCCGAGCTTTGGTCAGGTATGCACCGTACAATGGATGCGTACTCATCTATAACTATCATTGGATATTCTATGCCAAAGCACGACAACCACGCCTACGAAGCATTGGGGCGATTACTGGTTGACTATCAACGTGGGGGCAATAAGAATTATTGGGGACATAGACGGGTCCCGATACAAATAGTAACACTTGCGGATTCAGCGCAAGACGCATTAACGAACATACCCTTTCTAAAGCCCGACAAAACCAAGGTCTGGCATGAAGGCTTCGGCATCGAAGCGCTCCAATGGCTGGACTGGGGAGACGGCGATACGGTTGACGAATAGCATAGATTGCCGGCACATCGGCGGCTAATACTTGGTCTAGCCATCAAGTAAAATACTACGAAGACTTGGCGAAATTCCTCTGGACGATGTCTAGGTAGAGACGCTTATCCTGCTAGTCAAAGACATCCTAAACATCTAGCAACAGCCCATTGGCGGGGTTATTCCCAGCTGTCTAAGACTCGCCCCTAATCATCCGCCTATACAGATCCAGCAACCCCTGCTGACGCCGCGCGTTTAGGCGCATCTTGCCGTCTATGCCGCACAGACGGCGCATTTCGCGCGTGATTTCGTTCTCTTGGAGCTTGGGCGCCGCGGCAAACGCATTCAGCGCCGCGTCCGCCAACTCGGCGCAGCCGTGCGGCAAGCCGTTTCGGCCGCGCTCCGATGCGCCGCCGGCCGCGGCGTAGGCGTGCAGGAACGGCAGCGCGATGTTCACCAGCATATCGCGCGCGCGCGTCCCGCCCACATACGGCTTTGCCTCCAGCCGCGCCGTCAGCGCTCTGCGCCCGCCGTCAAGCAGCGCGTCGGCGAAAGATTTGGCTATGCCCTTGTCTATGCAGCCGTCTATTATCAGCGCCGCGCCCAGTATGCGCCGCGCGGGATGATTGGGCGGCCTTACCCGAAACAGCTTCCATTCGCGCTTGCCCATCGGCTTGGCGTTATCCATCCTGCGGCATATGCGCCGCAGTTCGGCGATGTCTTCCCATCTGTCCGCCGATCCCATAAGCCCGGACGCCCCAAGCAGCGCCGCCTTGATTGCCACAAGCCGCGTGGATGCCGGCTCGCCGCGCAGCGCCGCCAGCTGTTCATAGGGGACGCGCGCCGCCAGCGTCCGAAACGGCTTGCGGTTGGTGGCGTATCCCAGCGCGTCCATAAGCCCACGGTAGAGCGCTTCGTCGGCGCCCAAGGCGTCTATGTCGGCCGCAAAGCCGAGGCTCTTGCCCAGAAAGCGCCTATCGCCGGCGGCGTCCAGCATATCGCCGATGGCCGCGGCGTCTTTGGGCATCCGAAGCGAGGGCAGATCGGGGATGGCGTCGGGCGGCGCGCTCTCAAGGTTCGCCGCCACCGCCGCAAGCGCCGCGACGGGCGCATTCGTCCCGGAGCGCTGCCGCGAACTCCGATGTCCCTTCGGCGAAAAGACGATGTGCAACACAACGCCGTTGTAGTTGGCGTCCGTGTGGTGGGCGTGGCTGTACCAGCCGGGCGCTTCTATATGAATCTCTACATCGCCGGTAAGCGTCTTGCCCGATTCGTCGAGCAGCACGGCGTCGCGAAAGTCCGGCCCCGCAAGCGCGCTGCGGCGGCCGGGATACACCACCTGCAGCCGATGCCCGTCTTCGGTGACAAGCCCGTCGGCGAGCATGTGCGCCCTGCTCCACAACGTAACGAGCGCGCTTTCGGAGTATGCGGCGGCGGGCTTTTCGGCAACTGCTAACATAGCGCTTCACGGCAAGCGGCGGCTACTCGGCTTCCATTCGGTCAAGGCATTCGTGGCATACGCCGAAGAGCGCGATATGGTCTATGTCCGGCTGAAAACCGTAGTCCGCCATAATCTCCGCGCCGATGTTTTCCCAATACTTGTGGTCAAGCAGCACGACCTTGTCGCAGCCGCGGCAGATTAGGTGATGATGCCGCAGGTGGTTAATCCATTCGTAGCGGTATTCGCCGCCGCCCATATCCGTTTCGGACACCAGGCGCATCTGCTTGAGAACGCTGAGCGTGCGGTACACCGTGGAGACGTCTATGTACGGATAGGACGCCTTCACCTCATCCAGTATTTCGGACGCGGTTATGTGCATCTCGGAATGGCGGATGGCGGATAGTATCATCAGGCGCTGGGGCGTCAGCCGATGTCCCGACTCTTTTAGCGCTTGGGCGGTGGCTTGCTCGCAACTCATAGACCGCTCCCTGATTTATGTGCGCCTTGATAGTATCAACACAAACGCCTGTCGTCTATAATGTCTATCTGCAATATATCCGCGAAAGTATCAATAAGGCGTGAACGAAGCGTCAACAAAGCGTCGGCGCTAGGCGGCGCGCTATCGCGCAATTTGGCGTATGCGGCAGGCGATAAAACTATGGACGACGCTCAAAGACTGAAATCGCTGTTTGATGCCGGGACGCTGCTCCATCCTATATCGGATGCGGCGAACCTGGTTGATTTCGCGGCCGCGCTGCACAACATCATAGGCGCGCGCGGCGCGCCAATCAGCGCCAACGCCGCCGCCGTCAAAGCGCTTATCGGCGAGCCGGAGCATCTGGTTTTCGCGCTGATAGACGGCTTTGGGATGAACTTCGTTGAGGCGATGAGCCGCGGCGCTTTCGTGCGCGACAACCTGGCGTGTGAGATGCGCAGCGTCTTTCCGTCCACCACATCGGCCGCGCTCACCACGCTGGCGACCGGCGAATGGCCCGCGCGCCACGCCGTAACCGGCTGGCATACTTTGCTGCCTCATCTGAACGCAGTATCCGTGATAATCGGCTTTCAGCGCACGCCGGATAAGACGCCGCTTTCGCGGCTCGGCGTTAGCGCGCGCGACGCCTACCCTATACCCTCGCGCATGAGCGCCGCAAAGCGCGCCGCCGCCTATCTGATGCCCAAGCATATCACCAACACCGCCTACTCTACCTACTGGGCGGGCGGCAATCGGCAGATCGCGTACAAGTCAAGCGCGCAGGCGGTCAGCGCCGTTGTCCGCCATATCGCCGGCGCCAAACGCCCCACTTTCACCTATCTGTACATGCCGCAAGTGGACAGCGCCGCCCACAAGCGCGGGGCGTTCCACCATATCACGCTGAGCGAGGCGCGCAAGGCGGACGAAACGCTGGAGCGGCTGGCGGACGCGCTGCCGTCCAATGCGCGGCTGGTAATGACCGCCGACCACGGCCACCTAGACGCGCCTAGTTCCAAGACCTACGCGCTCACTGCGGACGATGAGATGCTCAAGCTCTGCGAAACCAAGCCGTCCGGGGATGTGCGCCTGATGTACGCAACCGTCAGATCTGAGAATAGAGACGCTTTTCGGCGCGCGGTTCGCCAGCGGCTGGGCGGCGATTTTCTGACGCTGGACATGGCGGATGTGGAAGCGATGCGGCTGCTCGGCCCCGAACCGCGGTCGGCTGAGACGCGCCGACGAACCGGCAACACGCTGGCATTATCCACCAACAGCGCCGTCATAGACTTGCGAAAGGCGCTCGGCGAAGACGGCAGAAAGCGAATGCGCTCACACCACAGCGGGCTTACGCCGGCGGAGATGCGCATTCCGCTGGTCATCGCATAGGCTTGCGGCGCGGCGGCGGGTCAGTTTCGCAGCAGCATCCCCGGCTGGCAGCGGCGGCAGTAGCTTGTGATGCGTCTATTCGCGGTAATTTGGCTGATTTTGCCGCCGCAGCGCGGGCAGGGCTTGCCGCCCTTGTTGTGAACCTGCAGGAAATCCCTGACCTTCAGTTGAATGTCATCGCCGATGCGGTCGCGCACAATCGGGATCGCGTCCAACACTACCCTACTGCAAGCGTCGTACAGCCGCCGAATCTCAGCGTCGGACAGCGCTTTGCGGCGACGGAACGGGTATATTTGCGCCGCAAACAGGATTTCGTCGGAGTAGGCGTTGCCTATGCCCGAAACCACCTTGCCCCCGGTCAGAATGCCCTTTATCTCGCCGTGAAACCGCTTGAGGCGCTCACAGAACTCTTCGAATGTGAACTCGTCCAGTACATCCGGCCCCTGTTCGTTCAAGCGCGGTATCTCATCCGTTTGCGCGGCGGTGGCGTAATAGACCATTCCCATCCGCTTTTCGTCTAGGTAGCGGATCTCATACCCGTTGGACAGCGCGAATGCGAGATATGCGCGCTTATAGACGCGTTGCTTTGGCGGGCAGTACTGAAGAGCGCCGGTCAGCATCGGGTTGATTGCCACGATGCGCCCGCCTGCCAGGTCAAACAGAATGAACTTGCCGCGCCGCCGCACGCCGTCCAGGCTGCGCCCGCGGATGTCGCTCGACATATCGCCGCATAGGGAGCGCAGCGCGCCCGGCCGAACTATCTTTGCGGCTTCAATCGCTGCGCCGACGGCGTTTGCCGTCAGAAAGTCCTTGACCACTTCAAGTTCGGGCGCTTCCGGCATTTTCGCCTCCGTTTCACGGGCATTTCTTCGCAGACATTCGCAGGCGCTAGGCGTGCCTGCGCAAACGCACCGCTTATCCTTTACCCTGCTACTATACCGCAAGTGTACGGCTTGCCGGTCGAGTAGTTCTAGGCGGCGTTGTGCTAAAATTGGGCGCGCAATGGACGCCGCCAAGGCAAGTTTGGGTTGCAATGCGGCGGGGATAAGACGCATAAATCAGCAAGGAGCGAGCGATGGAAAAGCGCAGGTTGGGCAGGACGGGACACCACAGCACGGTTGTAACATTCGGCACGGCGGGGATTGGCAGGGTAAGCCAAGCGGCGGCGGACAAGGCGGTAGAGCGGATTTTGGCGCACGGCGTCAATCATATTGACATTGCGCCCTCATACGGCGAAGCGATGGAGCGGCTCGCGCCGTGGATGCGCAAGATTCGCGAAGGCGTGTTCCTAGGCGCAAAGACACGCGAGCGCACACGGGCGGCGGCGCAGCGCAACATCGATGATTGCATGCGGCGGATGGGCGTGGAATCGTTCGATCTGTTTCAGCTGCACTCCGTCGGCACGATGGCGGACTTGGACGCAGTAACCGCAAGCGGCGGCGCATTGGAGGCGTTGGTGGAACTGCGCGAGCGCGGCTTGACCAAGTGGGTTGGCATTACGGGACACGGCGCTGAAGTCCCGCGCGTTCAACTGGAGGCGCTGCGCCGCTTCGACTTCGACACGATTATGTTCCCGCTCAACGCGACGCTGTTCCAAAATCCCGAATACCGCGAGAGCGCAACCGAACTGCTCGCCACGGCGGCCGAAAAAGATGTGGGCATTCACACCATCAAGATGCTGGCGCGCGGCGGCTGGGGCGGGCGCGACCGCGAACACGCCACCTGGTACGATCCGCATCGGCGGCAGGAAGACATTGACGCGGCGCTGTGGTGGCTGTTGTCGCAGCCGATGCACACCGCGCCGAGCGTGGGCGATGCGGCGCTGCTGCCGCGCGCGCTGGACGCCGCCGAGCGCTTTCGGCCGCTTAGCGCGGCCGAGCAGGATGCCGTGGTGCGCGATCAGCGGCCGCCGCTGCCTGAGCCGGGGCTTGGCATTCTAGCCGCAGATTAGCCGTCGACCTTGACCTTGTTGGCGGTTACCACATACACCGGATCGGTGTAGAAGCCCATATTGGGGCTGATGTCCAGCGCTTTGGGGGTAGTCCAGCCGTCTGAATTGGCGAAGTAGGAGCCGATGAGCTGCGCGCGCATCCTGTCGTCGATAGACTGCCATACCGCCACCGCCTTGGTGGGGAACATTCGGTTGGAGTAGATGACATGGAACGCCGCGCCCGCCCTCAGGATGCGGTTGACCTCGCGAAAGACGGCAATCGGCTTGACGATGTATTGGATTGAAACCGTAACTATGGCGGCGTCCACGCTGTCCGTTTCAAGCGGCAGGCGCGGCTCTGCGTTTAGGTCATGCGCAACCCTATCGGTGAGTTGAGGGTTCTCATCCAATTCTACGGCGTTCAAACCCAAGCCGATTACGCGCTCTAGCGGCAGGTCATAGGGCAGGTGCGATCGCCAGCTGGACATCAGATCCAGGACTGTCCCGTGCGGCGGCAGCGCTTCGCGCAGGTAGGCGCGGATCGCCTCGATCGCGTAGTCGTCGATGTGCGTTACCAGGCGAGGCTCTGCGTAAAACAGGCAGTCGTCGGACTCGTCTTGTCGGCGAAAGAGTTCGGCGGGATATTGGCTCTGCGCGTCATCGGCTTGCACTAGCGGTTAACTCCAAGTCGTCGTAAATCCAGGATTGACGGCTATCACAACTTGCCGCCATCACGCTATCGGTAGGATGCGGGCAAGTGATACGATACGGGGCATCCCGCCAAATCAACGCCGCCCGTTCCCAGTGAAGCGGCGATGGCGTGGGACATCGGATTATCGGGAATGGGACGGCATCCCGGCAAAGTTATGCGGACGGATAGGCGATTATGGCAAGCAGATGGGACATATCGGAAGACGATTGGGTGGAGGCGGCGGACGAAGCGCTGGCGTTTGTGGAAGACGCAGAGGCGCGCGGGCTGATTCTCTACCGCTTTGAGGGGCAGTATCTGCCTGCGCTGCGGAAGGCGCGCAACGCGCAACAGGTTTGGCGGGCGTGGAACGCCTTCTACAACTACCTCACATTTCGGGCGTCGCGGCGAAAGTTCTTTTCGCTGTCGGACGCCGACGCAAGCAGAGTTATCGCCAGTCTGACCGACATACTGGAGCTTCCGCCGTACGCGCCGCCCGAATGAGCGGCCGCGCTTGCGCCGAAACCTACGCCGGCGGTCGAACTGCGTCCGAATGTGCCGGCGTCGATCGGTATGCCGCCTAGACCACTTTGGAGTTGGGGTTTCTGACCGAAAGTTCGGCAACCACTTCGTCGCGGCCGGTGTCCGAAGACCACGGCGTCGGTATGATGTTGACGCCGAACAACTTTATGAGCTGCTGATCCGGGCTGCCGTCAATCAGATGCTCGGTCAGCCACTTGCCGTCCTTTTCAACGACTTTGATTTCCCTGTTTTCGCCTGTCCAGCCAAAGCTCACCATCACGGGCGCTTCCATTCGTTGACCTCCCAAATAGGTACGGGCATTGGCAAGCCCATTGCGCTAGTAGATGCGCCCCAACGCCATCGCAGATCGCTGACGCGCGTCGGGGCTTTATAGCCTATACCTAGATTTTAGGAAATTGAGTGAGGGATAGTCAATATCCTAATTTCGCGGCGGCGCTTCGGTGAAACGGCGGTTGGACGCAAGAATGCCGCCTGCTACGGGAGTAGGCGGCATTGCTGAGTGAGGGTTTATGACTGATTGCGCGGGGTTGCGCGTTTCGCGCTAGGGGCGCGGCGCAGACCTGAAGCAGTCGTAGCAGTACACGGGGCGGGTGCCGGTCGGGCGGAAGGGGACTTCGTCCTCTTTGCCGCACTGCGCGCAGGTGATGGCGTACATCTGGCGGGGAGCGCCGCCGCCGCCGCCTCCGAATCCGCCGCCGCCACCGCCGCCTCGGTTGAACGAAGAGCGGCGCGAGCGCCGGCAGTCCAGGCAGCGCTTGGGCTCGTTGGTATAGCCCTTCTCCGCATGGTACTGCTGGTCGTCGACCGAGAAGATGAAGCTATTCGTACACTCCACGCATGTGAGCGTCCTATCTTGAAAGACCACTGGCGATCTCCTTTATTGAGAAAAATCGTTGCCTGCTTATCACCAGGGTATCCAAGTATATTAGGAAATCGCCCAGGCATAAATGAGAACAACCAGGTTTAAGCATAACACATGGAGCGCTACATAGGCAAATCAAATTTTTAGAATAGACGCCGCGCCAAATCCGTTTGGGTTTATCGGATGCGCGGGCGTTCATTTTCGGCGGCGTACACGTTCGGGCGGTGTCCATATGTTTAAGGCAAGGTTGACGGATTCGGCTATGCGTTGATACTTTATCGATGCGCGTCAATGGTACGCATCAAGGCGTAAATACGTATCGTATTTCGTATTAAGGGGGACTGCGCCAAGCCGATAATTCGCGCGGCGCTGATTTGGTTATGGCTGAAACTGAAACGGGCGGGTTTGCGATTAGGCGGGCGGCGGTATTGGGCGCGGGCGCTATGGGCGCGCAGATTGCGGCGCATATCGCATCGCGGGGGATCGGCTGCGATCTGCTGGACTTGGACGCTGAGATTGCGGAGCGCGCCAAGCAGCGGCTGATCGAGATGCGTCCCGCGCCGTTGGAAGATCCAGCGGCGCTTGAGATTATCCACCCAGGTGGTTTCGATCGAGATATGCCCCGTATCGCGAAAGCCGATTGGGTTATAGAAGCGGTGGTGGAGCGGCTTGAGCCGAAGCTTGGGCTTTGGGGAAAGGCGGCGGCGCATCTGCGCGGCGACGCTATCCTGACCACGAACACATCGGGCATTCCGATTAGGCGCATAGGCGAAGCGCTGCCCGCATCTGCGCGCCGCAGATTTTTGGGCGCGCACTTCTTCAATCCGCCGCGCTACCTGCCGCTGCTGGAGCTTATACCTACTGCTGACACCGCCGACGACGTGGTAGCGGCATTGCGGCGCTTTGCTGAGGGGGCGCTGGACAAGCGCGTGGTGATTGCCAAGGATGCGCCGGGCTTTATCACCAACCGCATCGGCTGCTTCTACTTTCTGGCGGCGATGCGGGCGGCGGACGAATGCGGGTTAGCGCCGGATGAAGTCGATGCGGTATCGGGGCCGCTTATGGGTCGGCCGGGCAGCGCCACCTATCGGACGATGGATCTTGTGGGATTGGACATACTGGCGGACATCTGCGACAACACGCGCGCGGCGGTTTCGGATGCGTGGGAACAAAAGGCGTTTGAGCTGCCCGCCTACATTCGGGATATGCTGCGGCGCGGATGGCTTGGCGGCAAGACGGGGCAAGGCTTTTACAAGCGCGATAGGATGGACGGCAAGCGGCGCATCCTTGTACTGCATACGCGCGATATGCGCTATCGCGAAAGCGGCGCAGTCGATACGCCGTCGATTGCTCGGTTGCGGGCAATCGCGGACACGCGCGAGCGCATTAGGGCGCTTGCGGCGTCCGATACGGCGGCGGGAAGGTTTGCGTGGCGCACATTGTCCAAACTGCTTGCCTTTTCCGCGGCGAAAGCGGGCGAGGTGGCAGACGATATAGTGAGCATAGATCGGGCTATGCGCTGGGGGTTCAACTGGGAGCTTGGGCCGTTCGAGACCTGGGATGCGCTTGGAGTTGTGGCGTGCACGCGCCGAATGGACGCCGACGGGATCGACGTCCCCGCCTGGGTTCGCGCGCTTGCGGACAGCGGCGGCGCTTTCTATCGGCGGGAAGGCGATACGTTGCTGCAGGCGATGCCGTCGGGCGGTTGGGCGATTGTCCCGGATGGGGCGCAATCGTGAGCGGCGAATGCTGCCCGCTCTGCGGTTCGGCCGATACGGCGCTGCTGCACAAGGGCGGCAAAGGATCGGGATACAGGGATTTTCTGCGCTGCGCCGCGTGCGATATGGCATTCGTTCCGCGCCGTCAGCAGCTTGACAAGGCGGCGCAGAAGGCGCGCTATCTTCAGCACAACAACGATGTGAACGATCCGGACTATCGGCGCTTCTTGGGCCGGCTGTATTATGCGCTGAAGCCGCATCTGAAGCATGGCGCGCGCGGGTTGGACTACGGCGCGGGACCCGGGCCCGCCTTGCAGCGGATGATGCTTGAGGACGGCTTTGACGCCGCGATATACGATTTGTACTTTCATCCGAATGCGGCGGCGCTGGCTCAGACTTACGATTTCATCACCTGCACGGAGACGGCCGAACACTTCGCCGATCCGATGGGCGAGTTCGCGGGGCTGAACGGGTTGCTTCGGCAAGGCGGGCGGCTGGGCGTGATGACTGGGATGCTTGAGAATTGGGACGACTTCGCTTCGTGGCACTATCACCGCGACCCTACGCACATCAACTTTTATAGCCGCGCCACGATGGAATGGATAGCGAAGCGGCACGGCTGGGATGTACGCTTTCCCTGCAAGAATGTGGCGCTGTTTCACAAGCGGCGGGCGTGATGACGGCGGGGGCGCAGCGGATTTGCGGCTTGTGGTAGAATTGGCTAAACGATAGCCAACGGCGTGCAGGTTGGCGTCATACTTCAATACAAGGGGGATACGATGGCAAAGCCAAAGCAGTTGGGGCATCTGGTGCTGCGGGTGCGCGATCTTGAGGCGTCGGAGCAGTGGTATTCGGAGGTGCTGGGGCTGCATACCACCAACAAGCGGCCGGGCAGCATGACATTTATGAGCGCCAAAGAGGGCTCATCGCACGAACTGGCGCTGGTGAGCGTGGGGCCGGACGCGCCGGGGCCGGAAGAGACGCGCGTGGGGCTGTATCACTTCGCGTGGGAGATGGAGTCGTTTGAGGATTTGCGCGAGCTCTATGAGCATATGAAGGCGAAGGGCGCGAACATACGGGAGATAGGCGATCACGGCATATCGCTGGGCGTCTATTTGTTTGACCCGGACGGCAACGAAATTGAGGTGTACTATGAGATGCCTCAAGAGCAGTGGCCGGCAGAGGGCGATCTGTTCGAGGGGGAATATCCCGCCAAGCTTGAGGCGGTGGGGGCGAGCGCCTAAATCGGCGACGGACGCGCGCGGCGGCGGGGCTAACCACTGCGAAAGTGGTCCCAGCCGCCGCTTGTCACGTCTATGGGATTGCCTTGCGCGTCGAGTAGGGTTGCGCGGGGGGCGTCGTCGGCGGCGCATTCCACTACCCTGCCGATTACGGCGGGCGGTTCGGGCAGCGCGCTTGAGGCTTTGTCCATCAGTTCGGGGGGCGCTGTGAAGAGAAGTTCGTAGTCTTCGCCGCCGGCGACGGCTAGGTTTAGCCAGTCGTCGGGGAACGCCGATTTGAGGCGGCGGTCGACGGGGATGCGGTCGGCGTGGAGCAGCGCCGATGCGCCGCTCGCGCGGCAGAGTTTCGTGAGGTCGTCCATGAGGCCGTCGCTGATGTCCATAGCGCAGCGGACGCCGGCGGAGGCGAGCGCAACGCCTTCGCTCACGCGCGGGACGGGCCGGTTGTGGGCGCGCGTCAGGTAGGCGGCGGCGTCTGCGTCGGCTTGGGGGGATGCGCCGCTCATCAGCAGTCTGAGGCCGGCGGCGGATGAGCCTAGTACGCCAGTAACCGCGATTAGGTCGCCGGGGTTGGCGGCGCGGCGCATCAGGATGGGCGCATCGGGGGCGGGGGCGGCGCCTTGCAATGCGACGGTGATGAAGAACGCGGGCGATTTCACGATGTCGCCGCCTACGATAGCGCCGCCGAAGCGCGCGGCGACTTCCATCATACCCTCATAGAGCGCTTCCAAGCCGTCGACTAGCAGGTCGGGGCGCAGTCCAAGGGTTACGATGGCGTAGGTTGGGACGCAGCCCATAGCGGCGACGTCGCTGATGTTGGTTGCGAGACACTTCCAACCGAGACTGCGCCAATCGGTGTAGCTCAGGTTGAAGTGAACGCCCTCGACCATCGTGTCGGTAGTGATGACGCGCGCGCCGGCGGGGGCATCCCATGCGGCGGCGTCGTCTCCGATGGCGCGCAGGATGCGGAAGCCGCGCGCTTCTACCGCTTGGATGCGCCGGGCGTTTTGGCGCGATATGATGGCGGCGAGGCGGTCGATTAGGTTGAATTCGCCTAGTTCGCTTACGAGCATAGCGGTTGCATTATAGCGGGCGTGGGGATTTGGGCGCAAAGGGGAAATAGCTTTGCGGGCATTCTCAATGTTGAGTGGCATTGAGTTTGAGATGGTCGCAGAAGACTAGCGCAAGCGGATTCACTAGCATCTTCACGCTCTTTGCGCCCGCTACTCGCGCAACCGCCGATATGCGCGCGCCTTTGACGCGCATCTGAACCGCTTGCCGCTTGGCATGCTCAGGGAAGTGAATCTGCTCGGCTTCTGTGGTTATATTTCTTCTTGCAATCGCCTCACTTGCAGTCCAATCCCTCTAAATGGCTTTAAGTCGCGGCGCATATGGCGTATAATGGATACGCAAGTCAATGGCAACGTAGCTCAGGGGCAGAGCGGGCGCTTCATAAGCGCTAGGTCGGTGGTTCGAACCCACCCGTTGCCACCACAACCCAGCTATAGGCGACAACGGGGATGCAGACACGCCCTAATTCGTCGCCTACTCCACGCCGAACGGCCTGCCCACGAACAGCCGCGCATTCGGCAGTAGCGTGGGCGATATGCTTTCGCCGGGGCAGAAGCGCGCACATCGCGATATTCCCCGCCTTCAAGCACGCCGTATCGCTCGATGCGCTATTCTTCCAGCGCCATCCCATACTTCCGGGATGCGCTCATTTTAGGCACAAGGCAGCTTGACCCCGCGGTCGTAATCTAGGCTGCTATCTGCAGTTTCCACCACCAGCATTGCGTCGGCGGGTGTGGGGCGCGCTGAAGCATAGAAGTCGAGCTTGGGGCGCAGCGGCGATATATCCGACTCAGGCTCTGATTTCTACGCCCGCACAATCGCGTTATCGCCCACCGCTCGGACGAACTCAACGGTTAGTATGTCGACTACTAAGAGGCGCGCGGTTCGCATCAATATGCGGCAATGCGACGACGCTGCCCCTCGCCGCAAGCCGAATGCCGCCCCTTGCGTCGACTCTATTGCGGTTAGCGCTATAATGCGCTTGACCGCTATGCTAAAGAGAGAACACGCCCAACTATTTGACGCGCCGACGGCCGGCATTGGAGAGACACTATGAATCAGGATACGCTTAAGCGGCTCATATCCGAGCTTCTGCGCGTGGATGGGATGATGCTGGTCATCGACTCCGGCGGAGCGGTAAGCGAAATGAGCCTTCAGCAAGCGCCCGAAGTGGAGTTCGACGGCAGATGGGCGACCATCGAAGCGCGCGATTGGCATATCCATCTCGACTTGGAGCAGACGCAAGGCGCGCAGTTCGTAGAGAACTCGCATCACGGACACGAAGCGATGCCCAAGCTCTACTATGTACGCCTGTCCGACGGCGAGGGCGCTACGCTGCTGCGCTTCTACTTCCCCAATCCCTGGCTTGACGACGACGAAAACCCCGCGCCGTTCCAACCCGAAAGGCTACGCCTATTCCAAGACTTTCGTCGACGCTATCTGCCGCAGGACGATGACATCGTGTTCGTGCATCGCACAAAAGACGGCGACGTTTATCACCATAATTGCTATACCGATTGCTGCGTTCGAGACATAGAGGGGGACGGCGATGAGTAGTCCATTGGACGGCGTTAGGATTCTGGATTTGACGCAGGTGCAGGCGGGCCCGTCATGCACGCAGCTTTTGGCGTGGCTAGGGGCGGATGTAATCAAGGTAGAGCAGCCGGGCGTGGGCGACCGCACGCGCCGCGAACAAGCGGCGTACCCCGATTCGGACGCCGATAGCTTCTACTACCTTGTGTTTAACGCTAACAAGCGCAGCGTTACTCTCAACCTCAAATCCGAAGACGGACGCCGCATATTCAAACGGCTTGCGGCAATCTCCGATATTGTGGTGGAAAACTACGGACCCGGCAGAATGGAAGCCTTCGGGTTGGGCTATGACGCGCTCAAAGCCGCCAACCCGCGCATAATCTACGCCACCATCAAGGGATTCGGCGCATACGGGCCTTATTCGCATATCAAAAGTTTCGAGCAGATAGCGCAGGCGATGGGCGGCGCAATGAGCGCCAACGGCGAACTGAATGGCGGTCCGCTGTTCGTAGCGCCCGGCATAGGCGATTCGGGGACGGGACTTCACTGCGCCATCGGGATGCTGGCGGCGCTGCGTCAGCGCGACAACAGCGGCGAAAGCCAGATAGTGGAAGTCTCTATGCAGGATGCAGTGGTCAACCTTATGCGCATCCGAATGATTGACACCTTCAACACCAACGCCCCCGTAGCGCGCGGCGGCAACCGCTTTTGGGGCGGGCCGTCTATGATATTCCCGTGCCATCCCGGCGGCGCTAACGACTACATAGCGATTGTGCTGTCAGGCGATTCGTGGGACACCATCTTGGCGGTGGCCGGGCGCGCCGAACTAATCGGCGATGCGCGCTACGCCACCGATGAAGCGCGCCGCGAGAATGCCGCCGATGTGGATCGCATCGTGGGCGAATGGACGCGCACGAAAACCAAGCATGAGATTATGGCGCAGCTCAGCGAACTCGGCATAGCCTGCGGCGCGGTGCAAGACACCTGCGAAGTGCTGCAAGACCCGCACCTGCGCGCCCGCCAAATGACGGTGGACATCGACGACGCGGCGCGCGGGCGGTACACGGCGCTCGGCAACCCAATCAAGATAGCGTCCAACGACGTCCAGATCAAGCCGCCCCCGCTGCTCGGCGAACACACCGGCGAAGTCTTGCAATCGCTGCTGAACCTAGACGACGACGCCATCCAAGCGCTGCGGGATAGCGGCGCGATATGACGCATCCCTTACACCGCAGCGGACTGCAGTGAGAAGGGACGCGTTGCGCTTGCGTTGGCGCGAGGCGCTTGCGGCAGAGGCGTCTAGCGCGTGGATATGACCAGCGTCAGCCTGAAGTTGCCGCCGGTGTTGAGGCTGCGGGTGGTTGCCTCGATGGTGTATGTGCCTGCCTGCAGGGAGGTCGCGCCTATAGAGGCGCCGCTGTTCACCACGGAGCCCCTGCCGCTGCCTCGGAGCAGGTAGAGGTAGGCGTTCGCGGAGGATTCGATGCTGACGGTTACGGTTGAGGCCTCCCTCAGCGTGAATGGGTAGTAGCCCGCATAGCGGGTTCCCGCCCTTGCGTTGGGCGGCGTCTTGTCGGACAGGCACCTGCTGTCCCATGAGTCTCCAAAGCTCAATTTTATGGTAGGGGAAAAAATGCCTCTCAGGTTGAGCTTGTTGGCGTCAATGCAGCCGGACGCCAACGCCGGCGCTGAAGTCGCGGTTGGCCTGGGCGTCGATGTCGGCCTCCGCGTCGCCGTTGCCCTGGGCGTGGCGGTTGCCCTGGGCCTAGGCGTGGCGGTTGCCCTGGGGGTTGCGGTAGGTTGGGAGGTGGTGGGCGTCGCCGTGGAGATGACCACCGTCAGCCTGAAGTTGCCGCCGGTGTTGAGGCTGCGGGTGGTTGCCTCGATGGTGTATGTGCCTGCCTGCAGGGAGGTCGCGCCTATAGAGGCGCCTCTGTTCACCACGGAGCCCCTGCCGCTGCCTCGGAGCAGGTAGAGGTAGGCGTCCGCGGAGGATTGGATGCTGACGGTTACGGTTGAGGCCTCCCTCAGCGTGAATGGGTAGTAGCCCGCATAGCGGGTTCCCGCCCTTGCGTTGGGCGGCGTCTTGTCGGACAGGCACCTGCTGTCCCATGAGTCTCTAAAGCTCCATGTTATGGTACGGGCAAAAATGCCGCTCAGGTTGAGCTTGCTGGCGTCAATGCAGCCGGACGCCAACGCCGGCGCTGAAGTGGCGGTTGCCCTGGGGGTTGCGGTAGGTTGGGAGGTGGTGGGCGTCGCCGTGGACGGAGCGCCCGACGGCGGCGTTGACTGACCATAGTTGTTTCTGCCCCAGCACACCGCAGCGCCGTCTGCGCGCAGGCCGCAGGTGTGAGCGCCGCCTGCGCTTATGGAAGTGAATGCGCCCGACGGCGGCGACGACTGCCCATAGTCGTTATCGCCCCAGCACACCGCGGCGCCGTCTGCGCGCAGGCCGCAGGTGTGATGGCCGCCGGCGTCTATGGAGCCGCCGGCGCTTATGGAAGTGAACGCGCCTGACGGCGGCGACGACTGTCCATCGCTGTTACGGCCCCAACACACCGCGGCGCCGTCTGCGCGCAGGCCGCAGGTGTGATAACCGCCGGCGCTTATGGAAGTGAATGCGCCCGACCGCGGCGTTGACTGACGATAGTCGTTTCTGCCCCAGCACACAGCGGCGCCGTCTGCGCGCAGGCCGCAGGTGTGATAACCGCCGGCGCTTATGGAAGTGAATGCGCCCGACCGCGGCGTTGACTGACGATAGTCGTTTCTGCCCCAGCACACCGCGGCGCCGTCTGCGCGCAGGCCGCAAGTATGCGAATAGCCGGCGCTTATGGAAGTGAATGCGCCCGACGGCGGCGACGACCGCCCAGAATCGTTACGGCCCCAGCACACAGCGGCGCCGTCTGCGCGCAGGCCGCAAGTATGCGAATAGCCGGCGCTTATGGAAGTGAATGCGCCCGACGGCGGCGACGACTGCCCAGAATCGTTACGGCCCCAGCACACAGCGGCGCCGTCTGCGCGCAGTCTGCAGGTGTGAAAGACGCCGGCGCTTATGGGTTGAGCGGTGGGGGCGGTTACAGAAGTCGCGGTTGCCCTGGGGGTGGGGGTTGCGGTAGGCGTTGGGGTAGCGATTGGGGATGCGCCGTCACGGGCTGATATTATGTTAGTCAGCGCGTTGATAAGTCCTTGGAGGGTTTGGACAAGCCGCTGCAGGGTATTTGTTTGCAATGTTTCCGCTTGTTCTAGCAGCGCTTGGGCTTGTTCTTCAAAGTCGTCTGCTCTATCGGCGCCGGTAGGGGTGAGGGTAGGGGCGGGTTCGCCCGTGCGCGGCGTGTTAGTAGGGGTAGGGTCGGGCGCTGTGGTCGATGTCGTTGTAGGCGTAGGCTGCGGCGCTCCGTTGTTGGCGCTGGGCAGTTTGGCGAAGCCGTATCCCCAGGTGATATTGGGGACTGCGCCGCGCGCTTCGGCGTTGGACTTGAGGTAGTTCGCAATTTGCGTAGGGTCGTAATTGGGGAAGCGCTGTTTGACTAGCGTCGCGAGTCCGGCTATGTGCGCTGACGCTTGGCTTGTGCCGGAGAACCAGCAGCGCTGCCCGTTTGAGCGTATGGATCCGGAGGCGATAGAGACTTGGGCGCAGTCGGCGCCTGTGATGTCGGGTTTTGTTCTGTCGTCGGGCGTGGGTCCGCGGCTGCTGTAGGATGCGATTGTGTTCGCATCCCAGTAATGCGCGGCGGCGGCGGCGAGCATGCCTGGGTTGGCGCTTTCGGCGGGATTGGCGATGCTGCCTCTTTCTGTGTAGTGAGCCAGATTTTCACCTGAGAACGCTTGAAGCTGCACCCATCCCGGCGGGGTCCCCGAAAATGACTTCACCCAGAGATAGTATGTTCCGCTTGTAGCGGGGGTGAATGTCAAAAATTCGTATGGAATGTGTCCAGGTCCGCCGTACTGGTAGTCGTTGCTACGCGCGACGTCGTCGCCTGCAGCGTTGGACAGAAACAGGTCGAGGTCTCTTTGAGCGCGCGGCCAATTGTCTTGCCAGCGCAGTTGGGCTCGGAAGGGTTGCCCGGCTTCGAGTTGTACGGCATTGTAGTTAACGACGCCCTGGAAGTTCAGATAGTCGTCTTGGTCCGGATCCGAGAATGCGCCGAACCAGGTGGTTTTGGCTCCATTTCCTGCGGCATTTATCCATGTCGCGCCGCTGCTAACGGCCGTGTCCACGCTTCTGAGGGGGCTAAAACTGAATGGCGAGGCGCCGTTGCCGGGGCCGTCCCAAGTCCCGCCGATAGGCGAATTGATGACATCCACATCCTGCGCTACCAGCCAGTCGACGGCGGTGCGGATGTCGCCTTTCGTTTGTGGATTGGCGATGTAGAGCGTTGCGTCCGGGGCAATGTCAAGCAGGGTTTCGGATGACGCCGTGCCGTGCGCGCGACCATTTTCGCAGTCTGCGAGGTTTGAGGTGAACACGCCGATGTCGGTGTAGCAGCGCGCGGTTACATTGGCGGGCAGTTCGCTTCCCATAAGCGCGCTGAAGCCTTGGAAACCTGTGTCTATTACGCCCACCTTGACGCCAGCGCCGGTATAACCCACGGTATGCCAAGCGTTAGCGGCGTGCGCGGTTACGCCTTGGCTTATGACGTCGCCTTTGCCTGCCGGTTGCTGCGGCGCAATTGCTTGGACGCGCACAACATTCGGTTGTTCGGAGGCGTCCGCCAGCAGGCTCACGGGGACATACGCTTCGATGTAGTCGTCGCCGATATTGCGCGGATCGCCGCCGTTGGCGCGCAGGAACGCCAGCAGTGGGGCGGCATCGCCGTTGAGATAGAAGGTAACCGCGATCGAATCGGCGGCGTGCATAGGCGCTTGGGAGGCCGCGTCGTGCGCGGTGGAGTAGCCGTATTGGACGTTCTGGGCTAGTTGAGAGAGCATAGAGTCGAGGTTGCCCAGCTGGGGCGTGCGCTTCGGCGCTGCGGGCGGGAGGTCGGGCGTCGCTGCGGCGGGAGAGGGCGTAGCGGTGGCGTCGGGCGTCTGCTGGGCGCTTGCGTCGTCCGCATTCGCGAGCAGGGTGAACAGCAGGAGCGCCGCCGCTGTGAGGGCGGTGAGGAGGTAGAGCGCGGGTTTAGAACCTATGAACTGGGGGGGGGGGGGGTAAATCGTATGTTCGGCATAATGCTACTCCATTCGCTGATGTTGAGGACTTTGACGCAATGATACAGCGCTAATTAGGAAAGTCAAGGGGTGGTTGGCAATCGGAGTTGGCGGGGATGGCGGAAATGGAAAATCTTGTCGATGGTAAAAATGCCATTTCGTAATGCGGGGGCAAGCGGTATATGGACGCAAGGGGACTATCGACGGAATTTCTCTATGAAGAACCGATGGGGATGTGTTAATGTTTTGTAGGGGATGTTGTGATTTCTTCTGTGAAATTCTGGATAGGCATCGGTTTGAGCGCGGCGCTGATAGCGCTGTTTCTGCTGACCGTCGACGTGCGTCATATGCTGGCGGCGCTGACGCAGGCTAACTACGTCTATGTGATCCCCGCGATTGCGCTTTACCTGATAGCGGTGGTGTTTCGCACGATGCGCTGGCAGGCGCTGCTGGGGCATATGAAGCATGTGGGCGTGCGCCGTCTGTTCCCGGTGGTGGTGGTGGGCTATATGGCGAACAACATTCTGCCGATGCGGTTGGGCGAGCTGGTTCGGAGCTACTATCTGGGCGAGCGCGAGGGCATAAGCAAGACGGCGTCGCTGACCACGATATTCGTGGAGCGGATGCTGGACGCGCTGACGCTGCTGTTCTTCATAGCGGCGATAGCGCTGTTCGTGCCGCTGTACGGGCTTGCGGAGGGATTGGGCGAGTGGTCGGGCGTGGCGTGGCCGCTGCTGGCGGCGGCGTTCAGCGTGCCGTTTGTGGCGGCGTTTGGCGCGCTGGTGGCGTTTGCGGTATTCCCTGAGCGCGCGCGCGCCATAGCGCTGACGCTGATCCGGCCGCTGCCTCAGCGCTTCGAGGCGATAGCGCGCCATCTGATCGACTATTTTCTGCACGGGCTAACATCGCTGCGCAGCCCCAAAACGCTGGCGCTTCTGTTCGTGCTGTCCATTCCGGTATGGCTGTTCGAGGCGGGGCTGTTCTATATGGTTGGGCTATCGTTTGACTTGGATAGCGCATACGGCGGCCCGATGCAGATGGCGATTGCGATGGTGCTGGTGTCGGCGGTGGCGAACTTGGGCGCCTCGGTGCCGGGTTCGCCCGGCGGCATCGGGTTGTTTGAGTTAATCACGCGCGAGACGCTGCTGCTGCTGCCGCTGGCGATGGTGGACAGATCGGCGGCGGCGGGCTTTGCCACGGTTACGCACGCCTTGCTGCTGCTGGTGATGATAATTCCGGGGCTGGCGTATCTTTGGACGGAAAATGTGTCGCTGGGGCGGTTGGTGCGGACTTCGCGGAGCGCAGCCGCCGACGGCTCAGGCGCTTTGAGCGGGCCGCGCGTCGGCGAGGGATAAGGCTAGGGAAGGGATAGGCTATGCGCGTAGGGATAATCGGCGCGGGCGCGGCGGGACTGGCGGCGGCGTATGAGCTGGGACTGCAGGGGCATCGCGCGGCGGTGTATGAGCGGGCGGATTTCCTGGGCGGGCAGGCATCTACCTTCGATGTGGGCGGCGCGCGCTTGGAGAAGGGCTATCACCACTGGTTCACCAGCGATACGGACATTGTTGATCTTACGCATGAAATCGGGCTTGGGCATCAGGTTCGTTGGATAGACTCCAGCGTCGGCACGCTTTGGGACGGCCGGATTTACCCATTCGTTACGCCGATGGATCTGATGAAGTTCACGCCGCTGAGCCTGCTCGACCGGATGCGCTTGGGACTGACCACGCTGTACTTGCAGCGTCAGAAGGACTTTCGCAAGTATGAGGGGATTACGGCGGACGAATGGCTACGGCGGCATTCGGGCAAGCGGGGGTATGAGGTGTTTTGGGGCCCGATGCTGCGCGGCAAGTTCGGCGACTACTACTACAAGGACGTGGGGATGGCGTGGATGTGGGGCAAGGTGCAGACACGGGTGAAGTCGCGCGGCAAGGGAATGGTGAAAGAGAAGCTAGGCTATCCGATAGGCAGCTTCGGCGAGGTGTTCGACGTACTGGCGGACAAGGTGCGCGAGCAGGACGGCGAGGTTCATCTGGCGGCGGCGGTGGAGCGGGTGGACGCGCGGGACAGCGGCGATGTCGGGATGCGCGTGGCGCTGGACGGCGGTTCGGCGCGGGAAGAGCGCTTTGACGCCGTTATCGCCACAACGCCGTCGTATCTGTTCCCTAGGCTGGTGGATGGGTTGCCTGATGATTACCTGCGGCGGCTTACGGATGTGAACTATATGGCGGCGGTTCTGGTTATCCTGGTGCTGGATCAGCCGCTTACGAATGTCTATTGGCTGAATGTCGCCGACCGCTCCATCCCGTTTGTGGCGGCGATAGAGCATACCAAACTGATTGGGCCGGAGCATTACGGCGGTAAGCACATCGTCTATCTGTCCAACTACCTGAGCTCCGATCACCCGATGTTTCGGATGGGACACGATGAGATTTTGCGGGAATACCTGCCGCATCTGCGAAAGATAAACCCGGACTTCAATCCGTCTTGGATAGAGACAAGCTACCATCATAGGGTAGGCGCGGCGCAGCCCATCATCGGGACGAACTACAGCGAGCGCATACCCGCGCACCGCACGCCGATTAGAGGACTGTATCTCGCCAACACCACGCAGGTGTACCCGGAGGACAGGGGGACGAACTACAGCGTGCGGATGGGGCGAGAAGTCGCGCGGATGGTAATGGGGGATTTGGGGTAAGACAAGGCGGGGGTAGCGTTTGCGCGTGCGGACCGGCGGCCAATGACGCGCAATCCAAGTCCGAAGCGAAATTCGGACGCTTGCAAAGTTTGTCAAAAAGCATAGCGATAAGATTGGCGCAGGGGGATGTTATTTTCAAGAAAGTACGATGGCTAGGGATGGCTTGATAATGATAAATGCGAAAGAACATATTCAACGCCGCTGAAATAAGCCTTATTTCCTAAACGGCATTTTGCGCGCTCTTAGCCAAGCCTTCGATTGGGAACCTTTGCAATCACCATTAGCATCAACCCGCTTAACGCCGCCGCGATTAGGATGAGCGTCAAGCGGTTCGATGCTGGCAGCGGCGTAGGGACGGGTGTTGCGGTGGGTGTGAGCGTGGGTGTTGCGGTGGGTGTGAGCGTGGGCGTTGCGGTGGGTGTGAGCGTGGGCGTTGCAGTGGGCGTGGGCGTGGCGGTAGGAGTAAGCGTCGGCGTTGCGGTGGGCAGCGCTAGATGCAGCGTATCGTTGTCCAAGCGCGTCTCTCCGTCGGCGGCGTAGTATGCGACGGTGAGCCGGCTTGTGCGCCTGACGAACACCTTGCCGTCGCCCTGTTTGCGGCTCGCCTCGTCGCGGCTTATCTTAACCTCGCCTCTGTATATATCGGATGCCGGGGCAGCCGATGCGTCCGCCTTGCTTGCCACCTCTTGTATGGCAACCCACTCGCCTTCGCGGTCAGAGCTGCTGTACACCTTGGCGCGCATGGCTTGCGCCGGGAATGCGTCAAATAATTCGTGATGGAAGTTCACATCGATAGATGCGCCAGCAATCACGCCAAACTGAAGTGAGATGCGCCATCCCACAGCGTCGAGGTTGTCCGTGGCAGATCCAAAGCCGTCAACCAACACTTGAGGATACGGGTACAAGGCAATCGGCAGATTGGAGTCATAGACGCAGCCCGTAAGGGAGAACGTAGAGGGTTCGGGTTCGCCCGTAATCAGGCTGAGGTGCGTCCATCTAGGAATTTCGTTGGCAACAGCAGACCAGATGGCGCGGCATTCAGTCGTTGTTCCAAGGTGGTTGTCCTCAATGTGAAAGACGACGGTGTCCCCGCTGGCGCGCGGCTTATTGGCGAAGCTGACGGCAATCCGCCGTTCCGCAGTGGTGGGCGGCGGCGTGGGCGTTATGGTGGGCGTGAGCGTTGGCGTGGCGGACGGCGTGGGCGTTGCGCTTGGCGTAATCGTCCCCGTCGGCGTGGGCGTTACGGCGGCGTTGGCGCTCTTGCGGACTGTGCCGTCGGCGTTCATGTAGGCGAGCGTCAGGGCATACGAATCCGTGGGGGCGTACACATCGCCGTCGCCTTGAGCGCGCGCGTCTGTGCTTGCGCTGACGCCCACTTCGCCGCCGAACCGCCCCGATTTTGCGGCGGCAGTCCGCAGCGCGCCCGTCCCTACGCTGACCTCGCGTATGGCCGCCCATTCGCCTACGCTGTCCGAATCGGTGGTTACGCGCGCCCGCTCTGACGCGGCGGAGTAGGCGTCCACCGCATCGAAGTAGAAGCGTATCTCCACCCTGGCGTTATCGGGGATGACCTGCACAAGCTTGATTTCGCCGTTGTTGGGATTGACCGAATCGGGCGCGGAGTCCCTGCCGTTGACATGGGCGTCAGGCGCGGGGACGCCGGATATGAGCGGCGTGTTGGGCGGCGTAGCCTTGTCGTAGCGGCAGCCTTCGTTGAGCGAAAAGACGGTCGGGGCGGGCGCGCCAGTGGCGACGTTGAAAGTCTGAACGCCCCCCAAACCCATAGGCGGATCAGGTGGGGGGGGGGGTACAGGAACATTTAGCCAGGTTGCCACGCAGGAATGGATCAGCCCAAGCCCGCTGTCCTGCGCAAAGAAGCCTATCTTCCCCGCGGCGGATATAACCGGCTGCGCGAACCATACGGACACATCGTCATCATCCGCCGCCGGATACGGGATAGGCTCGCGCGTGGGCAGCGGCACCGGCGTATGGGTTGCCGTCGGCGTGTGCGTAATCGTGGGCGTAGCGGTCGGCGTAGGCGTGTGCGTGGCGGTTGGCGTATGCGTAGCCGTAGCGGTCGCGGTAGCCGTGGCAGTCGCGGTTGGCGTTCTTGTGGCTGTGGGCGTTGGCGTTGCCGTCGCGGTGTGAGTAGCCGTCGGTGTATGCGTCGGCGTAGGCGTGCCGGTAGCCGTTGGCGTTGGCGTCGGCGTATATGTAGCGGTTGGCGTGGCCGTAGGCGTCGGCGTGCCGGTGGCGGTTGGCGTCGGCGTGTGAGTTGGCGTTGCGGTCGACGTCGGGGTAGCGGTAGGCGTTGGCGTCTGGGTTGGCGTTGATGTGATTGGCTCAGGCGTGTGAGTTGGCGTAGGCGTAGGCGTAGCGGTTGCGGTCGATGTATGTGTAGCCGTTGCTGTGGCGGTGGGCGTTGCGGTATGTGTAGCCGTCGGCGTTGCGGTTGCCGTGGACGTTGCCGTAGCCGTGGCGGTATGCGTGGCAGTCGCGGTGTGTGTAGATGTCGATGTCGGAGTTGCCGTCGCGGTGGCAGTGGCGGTTGCCGTCGGTGTATGCGTAGCCGTTGCTGTGGCAGTGGAGGTCGACGTCGCTGTATGCGTTGCCGTCGCGGTGGCACTTGGAGTAGCCGTCGCGGTTGGCGTTCCCGTCGCCGTGGGCGTGGCGGTGGCGGCGGGCGGGTTGGCGCTTGGCGTGAAGTAGAAGGTGATTATGAGCGTGGCGCCGGCTTCCACCCGCCTGACGGTGTGTATATTCCCTGTTTGATTTATGCCCGGCACATCGTTGTGATAAACGCTTATCGTAGCGCCGCTCAGCGTTGCCGTCGGAGCATTGGGCGGAGCCGGCGGGAAGATTAGCGGCGTGTTCGATGGCGTTTGGGTGTCGTATGTACAGCCGGAGCTGAGGGAGAAGATATTCGGTTCGGGGGCGCCGCTGCCGACGTTCCAGGCGGCAGCCGACGGATAGTTGCCGACTATGTTCGTCCAGGTGGCGACGCAGGATGCGGTGGTTTGGGACGGCGGCCGAGTGGGCGGCGAGGCGTCGGCGCTGCGAAAGATCGGGATTGCCGGCGCCGTCAGCGCGATTGCGAATGCGAGCGCTATGACGGCGGCCGGCTTGTTTCGCAAGATGCGTTGCGCCTTTCCGTTTTCTTACGCTTTGGCAATGCCGGACTTGCGCCGCGCCTATGTGAGCTGGCGCAGGCGGGGGTCGAGCTTGTCGCGCAGCCAGTCGCCCATGAAGTTGAGCGCCATGACGGTGAAGAATATGGCGAGGCCGGGGAAGAACGAAATCCACCACGCATCGCGCAGGTAGTTGCGCCCGTCGGCTATCATCGCGCCCCATGTGGGTGTGGGCGGCGGGATGCCGGCGCCTACGAAGCTTAGGAACGCCTCTGCCAGGATGAGCTGACCGGAGCGCAGGGTGGCTATGACCAGCACGGTGTTTAGCACGCCCGGCAGTATGTGCATCACCAGTATTCGCGGCAGGGATGCGCCCGCTACCCGCGCAAGCGCTACATAGTCGCGCTCGCGCAGTGTCAGCACTTCGCCGCGTACATTTCGCACGAAACCTGACCAAGTCAGCAGCACCAGCATAACTATCATAGTGGTTATGCTTGCGCCCATTACCACCGCGACCGCCATTGCGACAAGCACGAATGGAAGTCCTAAGAATATGTCCACAAGGCGCATTATCACTTCGTCGATGAGACCGCCGAAGTAGCCTGCGATTAGCCCTAGCGCCGTGCCGATGATGGTGCCGGTTACCAGCGCTATCGCCATCACCATCAGCGATATGCGCGCGCCGTAGATCAGCCTGCTGAGCAGGTCGCGTCCTATCACATCGGCGCCTAGTATGTAGTCTGCCGAGCCGCCTTCAGTCCATACGGGCGGGGTGTTTCTCGCTCTAAGGCTGTTTGCATATGGGTCGTGCGGGGACACCCACGGCGCTAATACCGCCACGGTTACAAGAACGCCTAGGATTACGCCCGAAAGAACCGGCCATCTGCCGAGCGCTTGGACTACGCCTGCTATTCCGGTTGACCTGTAAGAAGGTATGGATACTTCAAGGTCGGATTGAAGCTCTGCTTGCGCCATGTGGCATACCTCCTACGAGTAGCGTATGCGCGGGTCTATGAAGGCGTAGAGAATATCCGCGAGGAAATTCAGCACCACAAACGCCGCCGTGAATATCAGCACAAGAACCGCAAGCACGGTGAAGTTGTTGGTCCAAACCGCCTCGATGCCGAACCGCGCCAACCCGGGCCAGGCGAATACCGTCTCGACCGATATGGAGCCGGTTATGAAGCCCGCCAGCAGTAGCCCCGATAGGGTAAGGGGCGCTATCGCCGCGTTCTTGAAGGCGTGCTTCCATATCAGCGTTCTGGAGCTGACGCCTTTGGCTCTTGCGAGCTTCACATATTCCGAATCCAGCACTTCCAGCATAGCGGAGCGCACCAGTCGGACATATCCCGCCGCGCCGAACCACGATAGCGTTACGGTGGGCAGTATGTAGTGTTTAATGGAAAAGCCTTCGCCCATAGTTCCGGCGGGCAATAACCCGTCGAACCACACATTGAACACCAGGATTAACACAATCCCTACCCAGAATGTGGGCAATGCCTGGCCGAACAGGGCGAATGCCCTGCCGATGTAGTCGGGGACGCTGCCGCGCTGCACAGCGGAGAACACGCCCATCGGCACGCCGATAAGCGTGGATAATATGAAGGCGGAAAGCGCGAGTTTGAGAGTGGGCCCAACTTTCTGCGGTATTTTGGGCGCTATGAGTTGCCTATCCGCCAAATCGCGGCCAAGGTCTCCCTGCAGCAGTTGCCCCAACCATATGCCGAACTGAACGGGAATAGGCTTGTCGAGGTGAAGTTGGCGCGCTAGGTCGTCCCATTGCTCTTGGGTTATGCCGTATGCCTGGTCGGGCAGCAACAGCACGCGCGGGTCGCCTAGAATTCTGGATACGCTGAATACGAACAGCGCCGCGCCCATAAGCGTGAGAATCGATGTGATGAACCTGCGAATTATGAAAGCGCGCATTCTTACCCCTTTGGAGAGACCGGTCAGCCGCGCGAATATCGGTATTAGCAAGCCACGCCCAGGCTCGGTTTTGGAACCCAGGCATGGCTCGCTTTTAGTTTAGGAAGGGAGTCTTTAGCGCAGTTTCACCCATTCCAGGTCGTGTATGCCGTCGTGTCGGAACTGCAGGAACGGCCGCATCTTCCACGATTCAACCGCGTTGACGTCGTATATCATCCTGCCCGGCGATGCCACTACCGCCGGCAAGAGCGCCCAGTCGTACAGATACTGGCGCATCTCGACCGCCTTTTCCTTCAGCAGAACCGGATCCGTGTTGCTCTGCTTGAAGCCGTTGACTTCGGATGCTTTGGGAAGCTCCAGCCCGTGGTTGTAGCCGCCTCTGCCGTAGGAACTCCAGATGAATTCAATGGGCCAGGTGCCGGGCCAACCGCAGCAACCGTGCATCCTAAGCACCGGGAACGTCCGCGTAACTAGGCTTGGGCGGATGGTGCTGTATGTGCGCCTGTCGTGGGTTGCGGTGATGTTGAAATTGTTGAGCCAGTCGGCGGCGATCGCTTCGGATATTTCGACGTCTTCGCCGCTTAGTCCGGCCCAGAAGTTCACCTCAAAGCCATCGCTGTAGCCGGCTTCGTCCAGAAGCTTCTTAGCCTCTTCGATGTTGTAGCCGTAGCGCCACTTGTCTTGATTTTCAACCCAGACGGGGTCGGTGTCCCACTGACCGCCGAGGTCTTGCGGGTTGCCCAGTCCGCTGAGTATCACTTCGTTGATGCCTTCTCTGTCTATCGCCATAGACAGGGCGCGGCGCACCTTCAGTGACTTCTGCATGGAGGGAGTATTCTCGTCGAACTCGCCGGGGCTGTTCTCATAGGGATCGCCTATCCAGGCCAGGGAAGTGTCCCTCAGAGTCTCAGGCAGATCGTCGCCGGTGATGGCGTGTGTCCACTCCCAGTAATTCCCGCCAAAGGGGAAGCCGTGAATGTTCTTAGAGCCTTCGGGCGATTGCGCGAATTCGCCGCTTTCCAGCAGCGCCGGCCAGTCTTTCAGCGCCAAGCCCGCAATCTGCGCCTCGCCGCTCTCTAGCATAGCCCTGCGCGTGGACGCCTCAGGAACCTCAATGATGCGCACCTTTTCGACGAAGGGAACCTTTTCCCAGTGGTCAATGAAGGCGGTCAGGAACATGCCGTTCTGCACTACCCAACCGTCCATCGAGAAAGAACCCGTGCCGGTGATGTTCGTCCGCATCCACTCTTCGGCTTCATCTTCGGTAGTGAAGCCGTTTTGCTCCATGACGGTCGAAACCTTGGGGAATATACCCGTTCCCTCATTGGCGTCGGTGAACAGCGCGGTGAGCGTATGCCCGGCGAAGGCATCCCAATGAAAGCGCGCGGTGTACTTGTCCACAGGCTCGACGCGGTTGATGGCAAGGTCGATTTCCGCTGAGCTATCGTGCCGCGCTTCCTCAGTGAAAGAGGGCATAAGCGCGTGGTATGTCCACTGCACGTCCTCTGCGGTCAATTCGCCCCAACCTCTGTGGAACTGAACGCCTTCGTTGAGCGTGAAGTCGGTATAGGAAAAGTCCGACGCGGTTTCCCAACCTTGCGCCAACCAGGGCGCTGCCGTGATGCCGCCGTCCGCAGAGCGCGATGTCTGCAGCAGCGATTCCTGCGCGGATACGACGGTCAGCGAGGCGCACCAGAGGCAGTCTGTGGGGAAGCCGCTGGGCGATGCTACGCTTGTTATCGCAACAACCAGCGTGCCGGCCGGCTTGTCGGGAACCGCCGTCGCTTCCATACGCGCAGGGGCCGGTGTGGGCCTAAACGTCTGCGGCGCGGTTACTGCCTGAACTATCGGAGTAGCGGCTGCCATCGCCGGCGCGGCCGGAGCCGCCGGGGCGGGCGCTCTGGGCGCTTGAGGCGCGGGCGCGGCGGGCGCTTGTTGGGGCGCGGGCGCGACCGCGGGCTGCTGAGGCGCTGTGGCCGGCTGCTGTACCGGGGCCGCGCCGCCGCAGGCGATAGCAAGCGCGCCAAGCGCCGCCGCTATCAAGCTTATCCACTTGAATTTGGTCATTTTTACCTCCAATCCTAGTTGGATCTTTACTCGCTTGTGAAAGTGGATACATTCAAGGCGCAATATAGTTGATAGATTTGGCAATGTCAACACTCGGTTTCGGGCTTGACGCGCGGGGGGTTAACGCAAAGGCGCAGGGGCGCAAAGGGTGCGGGTAGTTAGGAGGCTCAGTTCGCGATGGGCGTTATGGACATATCCAAGCTCAACGCTGCTAAAAAGCGAGTGCGTCCGCGCAGGGATTGACAACATTCCAAGCCCTGCCAATAATGAAACTAATGAAACGCAGAGGTTTGACTTGAAGGCAACAATACCGAACTGGGTGAGAATAGGCTCTATCGTGGTGTTCGCGCTGTCATTCGTCATAGGGATGGCGCTGGTATCATGGTATTAGATAGGGGGATGCGCAACACGAGTCCGCTAGACGAGCCCCCTACACATCCGGAAGCAAGCAGCGGGCGGCGGCTACTCGATCGTGCAATCCGGCCGTCTCTTGCCTTGTCGACAAGCCCGGCTAGACGCATACTCACATTTGCCCATAAGCCCCATTAAAGGCATACTATGACCACCACAGACGCAACCGCAACCACAACCGCAGCCGCAACCATAAGCGCAGTGGTGGACAAGTTCCGCCGCCCACTGCGCGACCTGCGCATATCCGTTACCGACCGCTGCAACTTTCGCTGCACCTACTGCATGCCCGCCGAAATCTTCGGCGAGCGCTACCAGTTCCTGCCGAAAGCGGACCTGCTCACATTCGAAGAGATAGCCCGCCTCACGCGCATATTCGCGGCGCTCGGCGTGGTCAAGGCGCGCATCACCGGCGGCGAACCGCTCGTCCGCAGCGAAATAGAGAAGCTCGTCGCGCTCCTAGCGCCCATCCCCGGCGTCGACGACCTCACAATGACCACCAACGCATACCTGCTGCCGCAGAAAGCTGCCGCGCTGCGCAGCGCCGGCCTGCACCGCATCACCGTCAGCCTCGACACGCTTGACGACGCCGTATTTCGCCAAATGAACGGCCGCGGCTTCGGCGTGCGGCGCGTCCTAGACGGCATCGCCGCCGCCGAAAACGCCGGCTTCAGCCCCATCAAAGTCAACGCCGTAGTCCAAAAGGGCGTCAACGACCACACTATCGTCGACCTCGCACGCTACTTTCGCGAGCGCGGTCACATCGTCCGCTTCATCGAGTATATGGACGTAGGCAACCTCAACGGCTGGCGCTTGGACGAAGTAGTCCCCGCCGACGAAATCGTAGCGCGCATAGACGCCGAAATGCCGCTGCAGCCCGCCGTCGCCAACTACCGCGGCGAAGTCGCCAACCGCTACCGATACGCCGACGGCAGCGGCGAAATCGGCGTCATCGCATCCGTAACGCAGCCCTTCTGCGGCGACTGCACGCGCCTGCGCCTATCGCCCGAAGGCGCGCTCTTCACCTGCCTATTCGGCGCAAACGGCACAGACCTCCGAGTGCCCATGCGCGACGGCGCAACCGACGCCCAGCTCGCCGACATCATTCGCGGCGTATGGAGCGTCCGCGCCGACCGCTACTCCGAACAGCGCGCATCGCTCACCGACGAACTCCGCGCCCGCCGCAAAAAAGTGGAAATGTACCACATCGGGGGGTAGCGTAGGGTAAGCCGTAGTAGCCGAACTGCCGAAACCCGCGCAATGCCAACCATAACGGCGACGGATGCTTCGTGTATAATCTGATAATCACCTTAGGCAAGAGTGTAGTGCCCCAAAGCGCGCGGCAAGCGGATCGACAAGTTACCCCTCAATCCTAACCGCCCCGGTCCGCCCCTCATACACCATCGTGAAGTTCCGCAGAAAAGTTCTGCCCAGTAGCGCGTAATGCCGCTGCCCGCCCGCAGTCAAATTCACCCCCGCAAACCGCCCATAAATCGTATGGCGCAGCGCCGGAATGTACATTTGCACCAGAAAGGCATTCGTCTCGCTAACGCCCTGAACTCCGATTATGCGTTGCTGCTCGATGATTGGTAGATCAAGCGCCATAGCGAAGCTTGTGTCTATGCCGTTGTTGTTTGCGCCCGTATCCACCAACACGGGAAACTCTTCTGCAGGCAAGTTCGGGGGAGAGCCGCTTTCAGGCTGAAAGCCCGCCTCGAAGCCAATCCGCGCATACAGCGTCGGCCCGCGAAGTGCCAGCGTATTAGGACGATTCTCAAACCCGCAGTCAACCAGCGCCATCATCGTACCCTGTGAACGATGCGCGGGAGCATCACCCACTCCGGCTCCCCAATCAGCTTTATCAGATACGGCCCCCTGCCGAAGCGCGTCGCCGCGCAAACCGCCGCGTCTTGGAATTCGTCAAATGTCCCCACCAGCTCCTCGTCATAGAAGACAACCCACTGATCCATATGGTTGGCTTCCAACTCATCCCGCATAAGTTTGTACGCCTCTATGTTCTGATCCAATGTCGCAGGCATGCGCCGCCCCCTTTCGTATCGCCCAAGTGCCTCCAGTCCATTTGCCCCATAATAGCACACTCCGAAACGCAACCGCATAGCAATCTCAACGCCATTGTTCCATCCAACCCGCGCCGCCTGCGAACTACTGAAAGTGGTGTGATGGGGGGGAGCCGCCGCATTTGCCAGAATACCTAAAAACGTCAGAATTCGGAGTATAGAGGCACTTGCGCCATAGAACAAGCGCCCATATAATAGGGTAACTTGACACCGAACAAACACGACCGTCTGTGAATACGTTGCGAATAATGCGTTGCGAATGGATAAGGACACTCGGATGACCACCACTTCGCGCCAAGCCGAATCCAGCGCCAATAAAGCGCTAGGCGATCTGCTGCAAGGGATGATGCGCGGCGCGGCCGTGCGCTACGAAAATACGCAGGTTATCGAAGGACATCCAGGACTGCGTCCCGACATCATCATCACGGACGACCAGCGCTCTCCCGTTGTGGTGGAAGCCGAGTATATGCCTGCATACACCGCCGAGGATGAGGCGAAGGCGCGGCTTGGCTTGCAACTGGCGGACGGCGGCAGGCGCATCGAAGCCGCAATCGCGTTGCGCTACCCGACGGATGTTGCGAATGCTTCAGACCTGGACAGCGCAATTCGATCGGCGCGCTTGGAGTACGCCGTATTCTATGAAGACGAAACGCGTTTTCCCGCATCGGGTTGGATTAGCGGCGGGGTATCCGACATTGCCGACTTGATACGCCTGGTGTCCGTGTCTGAAAGCGAGGTTGACGTCGCCACGGACATTTTGGAGCAGGGCATCGATCGCGCTGTCGCCGTTCTGGACGATGTAGGCAGGCTGCGCCCCCGCATCGCGCGGGAAATAGAGCGTCTGCTTGGCATGCCAGATCCCGCCGCCCGCAGAATGGCTTGCGCCATCATCGCAAACGCCCTCATATTCCACGAGCGCATAGCGGGTATGCACCCTGACGCCGATGTTCAGCCGCTCAACCTGCTTTGGGGCGGCGGCGCAGACAACCCGCAGTCCAAGATAAGCGCGGCGTGGGACGACATCCTGCAAATCAACTACTGGGCGATATTCGCCATAGCGCGCGACATCGTGAATCAGCTTCCGGCGTACGACGCGGCGCAAATCCTCGACCAATTGCGCGCCACATCTCAGCGCATTAACGCGGGCGGCGCAATTTTCGCGCACGACCTCACCGGGCGCATATTCCAACGGCTTATCGCAGACCGCAAGTATCTCGCCACCTTCTACACGCTGCCCGCGTCCGCCGCGCTGCTTGCCCGCCTTGCGGTAGCCAAGTTGAACGGCATCGACTGGGCGGACGCAAACGCCATCGGCAAACTGCGCGTGGCAGACTTTACCTGCGGCACGGGCGCGTTGCTGTCCGCCGTGTATGAGCAGTTCACCGGCCGCCACGAGCGCGCGGGCGGCGATCCCACCGCGCTGCACAAGGCAATGATGGAGGATGTTCTGTACGGCTGCGATGTGATGCCTAGCGCCATTCACATAAGCGGCGCCACTTTGTCCGGCATACAACCGGGTTTGGGGTTTGACCTTTCGCGCTTGTACGCAATGCCGTATGGACGGCAAGCCGACGGCAGCATACAAATCGGTTCGCTTGAGTTACTGCAGTCTTCAAGCGTGATGACTCTGTTCAACATGAACGATCCGGCTCGGCGAACCGGCAGCCGCGGGGAAGAGACCGCCGCCCAGATTGCGGTCGACATACCAGACGACGGCTTCGACATTGTCATAATGAACCCGCCGTTCACCAGCAACACCAAGCACAGAGATGCTGACGGTAACATACTAAACGCCGCATTCGCCGCATTCGGCGCGCCTATCGCAGACCAAGACGATATGGCGGCGCTGCTGATTCAATCGGCAAGCGGCTCTCACTATCACGGACATGCTGGCTTGGGTTCTGCGTTTGCGTCCATTGCGGACAAGAAGGTTCGGCCGGGCGGCATAGTGGCGCTAGTATTGCCGTTCACCGCCATTAACGGCGCTGCTTGGGCGAAGTTTCGGGAACTAATTGCTACGCAGTACGCTGATACGACGATTGTGAGCATAGCCTCAATCGGCAGAGGTATGGCGTTTTCGTCGGATACGGGAATAGCGGAGTGCCTGATAATCGCGCGCAAACTGGAGCCCGATGAGAAGTCTAACATGCGCGCGGAGTTCGTATCGCTGACGCATAGGCCGGGGGGATTTGTGGAGTCGAGGGAGTTCGCGCGCAGCATTGCCGCTGATACGGAACTGAGTCGGCTTGAAGACGGTCCGTACGGTGGCGTACCGATCTACTGCGGGGAAGATCTTGTAGGCGAGGCGTTGGACGCGCCGATAGATGGCTACGCAACCGGTTGGGGCGCGGCGCGCATGAATGACGCATCGCTGGCGCAGATAGCGCATTCGCTATCCGAGGGCAAACTTTGGCTTCCTGCAGCCGCCGAAACGCATGAACTGCCTATCGCGCGATTGAACGAATTCGGGCAGCGTGGGTTGGATTCGCAGATGGTGATAAGCGCCGCTCACAATGCGCCATTCACCAAACATCCGCCGTCTTCAACTGCCACCTATCCCGCGCTATGGAACCATAACGCGCGAAACGAAACCCGAATGGTCTGCGTCCCAGATTCACAGCTGCGGGCAAAGCGCGGCATGAGGCCGAGAGTAGCCGATATATGGGCGACGGCAAGTCGCGTGCATATAAGCCGCGGTTTTCGTTTCACCACACAACCGCTATCGGTAGCATATACAGAGCAAGTAAGCCTAGGCGGGCGCGCTTGGCCCAATGTGAAATTTGAAGATCGGCGTTTTGACTACGCTTTCACAATTTGGGGAAATAGTACGTTTGGCTTGCTGTGCTATTGGTGGCATTCAAGCCGTCAACAGGCTGGGCGCGGCGACATCACAGTCAGCGGCATGGATAATCTACCCACCCTAGACCTGCGCGCCCTCACCGACGCGCAACTCGCCAAGGCGCAGGAAATCTTCGACGAGTTTCGCGAACTGGAGCTGCAGCCGGCCTACCTTGCCGACGCCGACGCCAACCGCGCGCTGCTGGATCGCCGCGTGGTATGCGATATGCTGGGCTTCGACGACAGCGTGTATGAGGGCGTGCGGATGCTCGCGGCCAAGTGGTGCGCGGAACCGTCGGTTCACGGGGGCAAGCGGCGGCCGGCGGGGGCGGGGTTGGTGGTGTAGGGGGGGCATCCCAGATAGCCTGCCTAGCGCGGTTGGGTTTGCCATCGGCGCGCTATATGCCTAGCAGCGCCTCTGCGTTCTTGTGGAGTATCGCCTCTTTTTCGGACTGCGTTAGGCTTTCAAGTCCCAGCAGCCAGGCTACGGGCCAGTCTATTGCCATATCGAAGGGCCAATCGGTGCCGAATAGCACGCGGTCGACGCCAACCCGATCGATGAGCATTCGCAGCGCTTGTTCGTCGTGGGTCAGGCAGTCGTAGTAGAACTTGGGGAGGTATTCGCTTGGCGGGCGTGGGATGTTGGCGCGCGCTTCGGAGCGCACCTGCCAGCCGCGGTCAAGCCTGCCGATGCCGTAGCATACATAGCCGCCGGCGTGGGATAGGCAGATGCGCAGATTGGGATGCTTGTCCATAACGCCGCCGAATACGAATGCGGCGAATGTAACGGTGCGGTCGGCGAGGTTGCCGATGGTGTTGGGCAGGTGATACTGCGCTGAGCGCGCGCTTACGACGGTGGGGCCGCCCTGATGGATGAGCATAACCGCGCCCAGTTGTTCCGCCGCCGCCCACAATGGCAGGAATGACGGATCGTCGTAGGTCTTGCCGTTGACATGGTCGCCTATCATCGCGCCCTTCAAGCCTAATTGCGTAACGGCGCGCTCCAGTTCGTCGACCGACGCGGCGACGTCCTGCATCGGCAGGTTCGCCAGGCCGGCGAAGCGGGTGGGGTAGTCCTGTATGAGCTGCGCCACATAATCGTTTGCCTCGCGCGACATGGCGGCTATCGTATCGGCGTCCTTGTCGTAGTTGTAGAAGTAGGCGTTGGTGGACAGCACATGCACATCCACGCCCAGCGAGTCCATATCGGCGATGCGCTGTTCGGGCAGCCAAGCGGTTTTGGGGTTGTAGTTGTACATGCCGGCGGCGTCCGTCATTGTGCCGTACCAGTCTTCGCCCTTGGCGGCGGCATGCAGAAAGCCTTCGGGCGTGATGTGCGCGTGAATGTCTATGCTTCGTGCCAACTTGCCTACTCCTGTTATTCACTGCTATTGCGTAATCCGATGCGTAATCCGATAAAGACGCGCGCTATGCGGCGCTGATTCCGATATGAACGCCGCGGATAGCCGCTTGCAATTTACCATAATCCGGCGAGTCCGTGTGTGTGCGCTGCGTCTTATGCGTGAAACCTATGTATGCGGTATATGCGATGCGATGGAACTGCGGGACTGCCGCCGCATTTCGATTGCAAGTTCGTTGCCGCACGCTTGCCGACGGGGTTGGGCGGCTATTATACTTGCGCTGACTTTAATACGGCTTGCAAGGGGGTAGGATATGCCAAAGGCGGCGGCAAACGGAATAGAGATTTACTACGAATCCACGGGGGATGGCTTCCCGCTGATATTGGCGCATGAGTTCGCGGGCGATTTTCGCTCTTGGGAGCCGCAAGCGCGCTTCTTTTCGCGCCGCTATCGCGTTATCACATACAACGCAAGGGGCTATCCGCCGACCGATACGCCGACGGACGAAGACGCTTATTCGCAGGATAACGCGGTGGAGGATCTGCGGGGGCTGCTGGAGTATCTGAACATCGAGGAGGCGCATATAGGCGGGCTGTCTATGGGGGGGACGCTGGCGCTTAACTTTGGGCTGGCGTATCCGCAGATGGCGAAATCGCTCATCGTGGCGGCGGCGGGCAGCGGCTCTACCGACGTGGATGAGTGGCGCGCGGGGGTGGCGGAGCGCTCGCGCAATATGGAAACGCAGGGGATGGCGGCGATGGACGACTATTCGCAGGGTGAGGCGCGCGTCCAACTGCGACGCAAGGATCCGCGCGGCTATCGCGAGTTCGCGGACCAGTTCCTGGCGCATTCGCACATCGGCTCCGCGCTCACATTTCGCGGGGTGCAGGGCAAGCGGCCGCCGGTGTTCGCGCTGGAAGCCAAGATGCGGGCGCTGGCGGTGCCTACGCTCATAATGCTGGGGGACGAAGACGAGCCTTGCATCGAGCCAAGCATCTTTATGAAGCGCTGCATTCCGACATCGGGGCTTGTGATGTTTCCGCAGGCGGGACACGCCATTAACCTTGAGGATCCGGATCTGTTCAACCGCAGCGTGTTGGATTTCCTGACCGCGGTTGAGGCGGGCAAGTGGGCGCGGCGCGGCGATTAGGCGGCGCTAGGGGTAGGGGACGGCGCGGCTAGTTCAGCGTGGCGACGCTGAAAATCACGCGGAAGGGCTGGCAGTAGATCACCACGCTGCCGTAGTCGGAGCCGTCTTCGCCTTCGGGCAGGAAGTAGTTCTGATTGCCCATATTGCCTTTTAGTTCGGCCAAGTGCAGGTGGCCTTCGACGTCGGCGCGGCTCTGTGGGTTGGGATGCGGCACAAGCAGCACGCGCAGATCGGGGCCGTTGGTAACGCTGAAGTCCTCAAGGCGCAGGACGCTTTCGCCGTCGGCTGTGCGGTATATCGTCGCCGTGCCGCTGCCGCGGTGGAAACTGTCGGCGTCGCGGAAGCTGCCGCTCTTGAGCGCCGTGACGGATGCGTCCATCCTGGACGAATCGGCGGGCATAGCCATTTGCGGCGGGACAGACTCATCGTACATATTGTTGTCGGCCGCCGCCTCTATCATGACTTGCTCCGCTTCTGCCATCGTCATACCTGTGGGGATGACGGCGTTGGCGGCGAGCGGGAACTCTTCGTCCACGCGCTCGTTCATGAACAGGGGCGATAGCAGCCACCACGCGAGCATCACGGCGGGGACCGCCAGGATGAGCAGAACGGGGATGACTATGCGTTTGCGAAAGAGCATATGCGCCTCACGATAATCCGCGCGCCGAATGTGAACGCCGCGCGCTAAACCTTGCTAAACCTTGGAGTATTTGGGGGTTGCGATTCGGGCGCCGTCGGGTAGTTCGGCGATGGTGAAATCGCCGAACAGCAGGGGCGCTTCGTCCTTCAGTATATTCAGCACAAGCAGCGCTAGGCGTCTGATTTCTTCGTCTGCGTATTTGGACGCGCGCATTTCGATGAAATGCCGCCAAGCGCGCACATTGGCAGTAACGAAAATCTTGGTTTCGGCGGCGTTGGGCAGCACGGCGCGCGCGGCTTGGCGTATCGCCTTGCGGTGGTCGGTGGCGGAGGCGAAGCGCTCTCTTGGGATGGCGGCGGCGAGCGCGTCCACCAGGGCGTCGTAGCTTAGGGCGGCGTTGGCGAGCGCGTCTTGCAGGATGGCGTTTGCTTCGGCGTCGGCGGCGGCGTCTAGCGCGGGCGGGGCGACGAAACTGCCGCCGGTTTCGTCCACGTAGCGCTGGCTGCGCTGGCTGAAGGCGAAGCCGGCGCGGTGGCGGACGAGTTCGTGGGTGAGGGAGCGGGATACGCCGGTGAAGGCAAAGCCGTAGTTGATATGCTCAAATACGCTGCCATCTTTGGAACGCAGCAGGTTGTTGATGAAGTCGGCTATGTCGCGTCGGCCGCGTCCGTAACTCATGTAGCAGATGCGGGCGGCGGCTTCGGCGATGGCGGCGGCTTCGTCTGCGCCGGCGCGGATGCTCCGGGGGACGCCGGGGGCGCCTTCGTCGGCGAGAAAGGCGGCGAGCTGGGCCCAGTCCACGGATGGTTTGGTGACCAGATAGACCTTTGGGCGGACTAGGTTGGGCTTGGTTTGGGTTGCGGGTTCGGGGGCGAGAGCTATCATGTGGGTAAGCCTTTAATTCGGGGATTTTAGGCTTTCATATAGTAGTAAAGTCTGCAAACGGAATAAAGGCAGTTTAGCCGCGCGTAAAGGGGATTTAACGCAAAGGCGCAGGGGCGCAAAGGGGGTTAGGTTGGATTGAATGCGGGCGCTAAATGGTTTCGAATTGGAGCGTCTTCAGCTCTTCGATGGGGATGCGCGCGCTGATGCCGAGCATTTCTACGCCGATTACTTGGCCGGCTTCGTTGTAGTCGAGTATAACGCCGGGCTGGACTTCTTCGGATTCTATGATGCGCGCTTCGTCAAGGCGTAGATAGAGGGCGTCGCTTTCGGTGTCCACTTTCAGCTTCATATCGTTCTCCGGATGCGCCTGTCGAAAAATAGCGTAACGATTCGATTCGGATTTGCGTTTCTGTTCACTACCACGCGCAAGAAGCGCCCGCCGTAGTCGTCGATTGCTTTGATGTAATGGGTATTTTCGTCCATACCAAACTCTATTCTATCAGGGACGGATATTGCCTGATAGACCCACTCTTCGCGAATGCTGCGCAATGCAATCATATTGCGGGCGTGATTTGAGAACTCTATATCCAAATCCGAATGCCTGCCGCTGTGAAGGTTTCGGCATTAAAGCAAACCCCTATCCGTCTGCGGTACGGCGCAGTGCAGACGGACGGGGGGCAGTTTGGGTTGGCTATAGGATGAGGGCTAGGGGGTTTTCTAGGAGGCGCTTGACTTGGATTAGGAATTGGGCGCCTTCTGCGCCGTCGACTATGCGGTGGTCGGCGGAGATGGTGGCGTTCATTATTTGGCGCACCACTATCTCATCGTCGCGCACGACGGGTTTTTTGGCGACGGTTCCTACGGCTAGGATGGCGGACTGCGGCGGCTGGATGATGGCGACGAATGTGCTTACGTCGAACATGCCTAGGTTGCTGATGCCGAATGTGCCGCCGGTGTATTCGTCGGGGCGGAGGGCGCCGTTTTGGGCGCGGTCGGCGAGGTCTTTGCTGGCGGCGGCGATGTCTTTCAGGGACATATCCTCGCAGCCCATAATGGCGGGCATAAGCAGTCCGTCTTCTACTGCCATCGCAATGCCCACATTCACGGTGTCGTTGAGGCGGATTGCGTCGTTCTCGAGGAAAGCGTTGAACTTGGGATGCGTTTTGAGGGCGTCCACGCATGCCTTGATGATGAGGTCGTTGACGGTAACGCGGACGCCTTGCGCTTCAAGGGCGGCGTTGACTTGGCGGCGCAGGTTCATCGCTTCGGTCATATCGACTTCGGATGTTACATAGAAGTGGGGCTTTTCCTGCTTGCTGCGCAGGGTAACCCGGGCGATTTGCTGGCGCATGCGGGAGAGCGCTAGGGCGTCGGCGGGGGCTTCCGCTTCGGCCGCGGCGGGTTCGGGTTGCGCTTCAAAGGGCTCGACTTCTGCAACTAGCGGCTCAGATTCGGGCGCTTCTTCGATCTCAGCATCGGCGGCGGGTTCGGCTTCTGCCGCAATGGGTTCAGGGGCTTCGGCCTCAAAGGGATCGGCTTCGGCGGCTACGGGCTCAGGTTCGGGGGTTTCTTCGACGGCGGGGGCGAGGTCTGCTTCCGCCATCGAGGGTTCGGGGGGTTCGGCTTCGGTCTCGACGGGTTCGGCTTCGGCGATTGCGGGCTCGGGTTCGGGGGCTTCCTCTTCGACTTCAGGGGCGGGGTCGGCTTCCGCAAACACGGGTTCGGGCGTCTCTTCGATGGCGGGGGCGAGGTCTGCTTCCGCATCGACGGGTTCGAGTTCTTCCTCTACCGGCTCAGGTTCGGGCGACGGGGGAGCGGCGGCGTATGCTATGACGTCGTCTCGGGTGATGCGGCCGCCGGGGCCGGTGCCTTGGACTTCGGCGATGTTGATGCCGCGCTCGTCGGCGATGCGTCGGGCTACGGGGGATGCTCTCAGCGGGGCGGCCGGAGCGGCGAGCGGCGGTTCGGGCGTCTCTTCGACGGCGGTGGCGGCGTCGCTTGCGGGGGGCATTGGGATTGCGGCGCTGGGCGGTTCTTCGGGGGCTTCGTCCGCGGCGTCGGCGGCAGGTTCGTCGGCGGCGGGCGGTTCGGGCGCTGATGGCGCGGCTTCGGCGGCTTCGCCTACGATGGCGATGGGTTCGCCGACGGGGACGGTGTTGCCGGCGGCTACGAGTATTTGGCGCACAACGCCGGCGGCATATGATTCGAACTCCACAACCGCTTTGTCCGTCTCTATTTCGGCGATGGGTTCGCCGTTTTCAACCGAATCGCCTTCGCTTTTCAGCCATTTGAGTATAGTGCCTTCCTGCATATCGTAGCCCATTTGGGGCATGGTCAGTTCGGTAGCCAATCGGGAACCCCCTGATTTTAGTAGTTGTGATTGGGTTGGACGGATTCGGTTTTGCGGCGCGGGTAGGATTGTCGGGAACGGCGGCGGCGCTTGGCGTTTGGATGCGCGTCCGGGTTTGGTTCACGCCGCGTGGCGCATTGGGCATCGGCGCTTGGCGCGAACGGCGCATCGGCGGGGCAAGCGGCTATATTCCGTAGTTGTCTTCGATGGCTTGGATGACCTTTTCTGCGCTGGGGATGGCGGCGGCTTCAAGCGCGCCGTTGTACGGGGCCGGCACATCCACGCCGCCCACGCGCGCCACGGGGCCGTCTAGGTCGTCGAAGGCGTCTTCTTGTATGGCGCTGGCGATTTCGGCGCTGAAGCCGCCGGTTCGCCAGGTCTCTTCGACTACCACAACGCGGTTGGTTTTGCGAACCGATTGGGCTACGGTCTGCCTGTCCCACGGGCTAAGGGTGCGGAGGTCAATGACTTCGGCATGCTTGCCTTGCGCCGCTAGGATTTCGGCGGCTTGCATGGCGATATGGGTCATGCGGGAGTAGGCAACGATGGTTACATCATCGCCTTCGCGCTTGACATCCGCCTTGCCAAACGGGATTTCGTACCATTCGTCGGGGACATCGCCGCGCACGCCGTAGAGCAGCGAATGTTCGGCGAATAGGATGGGGTTGTTGTCTTTCATTGCGGTGCGGAATAGTCCCAGTGCGTCGTAGGGCGTCGCGGGGACGGCGACTTTGAGTCCCGGCACGGATGCGTACCAGTTTTCGAAGCTTTGGGAGTGGGTGGCCGCGAGTTGGCCGCCGCCGCCGGTAACGGTGCGGATGATGAGCGGCACGCTGAATTGGCCGTCGGACATATAGCGCAGTTTGGCGGCGTGGTTGACGATTTGGTCTATCGCGACGAGGCTGAAGTTAATCGTCATAAGCTCTACGATGGGCTTCAGTCCCGCAAGCGCTGCGCCTACGCCGGCGCCTACGATGACGGATTCGGATATGGGTGTGTCCATAACGCGTTTGGGACCGAATTCGTCGAGGAAGCCGCGCGTTACGGCGTAAGCGCCGCCGTAAGCGCCGATGTCTTCGCCCATGATGAAGGCGCGCTCGTCGGCGAGGGCTTCGCGCAGCGCTTTGGCGACGGCGTCTCTGATTATCATATCAGCCATTTTTCGCTCCAAGCCTATGCGTACACATTGCGATGCAGGGCGTCCATTTCGGGGGCGGTGCTGCTTTCCGCGAACTCCACGGCGTCGTCGATTTGGGTCTGCACATCGGCGGCTATGCGGTCGAATTCGTCTTCTTCGGCGACTTTGAATTGAAGCATAAAGTTCCTGAGGCTGTCTATGGGGTCTTTGATGCCTAGGGTTTCGGCTTCGTCGCGCTCGCGGTACATGGTGGGGTCTGCCATGGAGTGGCCGCGGTAGCGGTAGCAGGTAGCCTCGATGAAGCGCGGGCCTTCGCCGCGGCGGATGGGCTTGAGCGTTTCGGTAACGCACTGATTGACGGCGAGGACGTCCATTCCGTCGATTTGGACGGCGGGGATGTCGTAGGCGGCTGCGCTTTCGTAGATATGGCGGCCGGCGGCGCGGCTGCGGTCGACGTGGGTTCCCATGCCGTAGAGGTTGTTTTCCAGCATAAACAGTATGGGGAGTTTCCAGAGGGATGCGAGGTTGAGGGTTTCGTGGAATTCGCCTTGGTTGACGGCGCCGTCGCCGAAGAAGCATATGGTAATGCGGTTTTCGTTCTTGTACTTGCTGGCGAGCGCGAGTCCGGCGGCGATGGGCATTTGGCCGCCGACAATGGCGTGTCCGCCCATAAAGTTCTTTTCCAGGTCGAACAGGTGCATGGAGCCGCCCTTGCCGCCGCTGCTGCCGGTCGATTTGCCGCAGAGTTCGGCCATGGCGATCTTGGGGGACATGCCTTTGGCGAGGGCGTGTCCGTGGTCGCGGTAGTGTCCGATGACGTAGTCGTTGGGGCGCAGGGCGGATATTGCGCCGACGGCGATGGCTTCTTCGCCGATGTACAGATGCAGGAAGCCGCGGATTTTGCCCTGCATGTAGAGGCGTCCGCTCGCTTCCTCAAAGCGTCTAATTAGCAGCATCTGCCTATAGAACTCGGTCATCTGCGATTTGTCTAGCGTGGAATCCACTTTCGCAATCTACCCCTGTTGTTGGCGTTGTCGTCGGCAAGCCGAATGCCGTCCCTAGCGTTGGCGCAATTGGCGCAGTGCGGGCAAGCGGCGGGCTGCCTATCTTTATCGTATGTATGTGCATGCGCGCGTGTGTGGCGCGGCTTGTTTATGTGTGAATTGCCTGTCCTTCGGCTGCCAGCGCCGCTTCTTTGAGCGCTTCGGATATGGTCGGGTGGGGATGGACGAGCCAGCCTAGTTCGGTGGTGGTGCCTTCGAGCAGGCGGGACAAGCCTACTTCGCCGAGCAGTTCGGTGGCTTCGGGGCCTATTATATGCGCGCCCAGGATTTCGCCGATTTCGGCGTCGGCGACGAGTTTTATGACGCCGGCGGTTTCGCCCATGGCAAGCGCTTTGCCGCTCGCGGACATTGGGAACTTGCCGATGTTGACCGAATGGCCGGCGTCGATTGCCTGGCGCTCGGTCAAGCCGAAGCTGGCGATCTGCGGGCGGCAGTAGGTTGCGCGCGGCATAAGGGAATAGTCGAGCGCGGGGGAGTCGAGGCCGGCTATCGTTTCCACTGCTAGGACGCCCTGCGCCGAGGCTACATGCGCCAGGGGGAGCTTGCCGGTGACGTCGCCGATGGCATAGACGCCGGGGGCGCTGGTTCGCATATGGTCGTCAACGGCGATAAAGCCGCGCTCATGGCGCACGCCGGCGGCCTCTAGTCCGATGTTTTCGACGTTGCCAATTACGCCGATTGCCACTAACACCTTTTCGCACTCGATAACGCCCTCAATGCCTTCGGAGTCGGTAACGCTGACGGAGGCGGCGTCGGCGCCTACGATAACGCGGCCGACGGATGCGGATGTCATGAAGTGGATGCCGCGCCGACGGAACGCCTGCTCGAGTTGGGCGCTAATCTCTTCGTCTTCGAGCGGGACAAGGCGGGGCAGCATTTCCACGATGGTGACGTCTGCGCCGTAGGAGTGGCAGATGTCGGCGAATTCCACGCCGATAGCGCCGCCGCCGATAATGGCTACGCTTTCGGGCATATCGCGCAGTTCTAGCGCTTCGCGGGATGTCAGCACGATTTCGCCGTCGACGGGGACGGTGGGGATGCGCCGGGGGCGTGCGCCGGTTGCGATGATGATGTTGTCGGCGCTGATGGTGTAGTTGGATTCGCCCTGCACGGCGATTCTGTTGGCGGCTTGCAGCGTGGCGCGGCCGTTGAAAAGCGCCACTTCGTTCTTTCTGAACAGGTAGCGCACGCCGCCGGTGAGACGGCGCACAACATCGCGGCTGCGGTCGAAGGCGCGGCCGTAGTCGTAGGTCAGGTTGTCGATGCTGATGCCGAACTTGGCGGCGTTTCTGACCAGGTCTAGCACTTCGGCGTTTCGCAGCAGGGACTTGCTGGGGATGCAGCCCCAGTTGAGGCATACGCCGCCGACGTTGTCATCCTCGACTACGGCGGCGTGCATGCCAAGCTGAGCCGCGCGTATAGCCGCGACATAACCGCCCGGACCAGCGCCTATAACGACTACATCGAAATCTGCCACCTGAGCACCTCTGTGAGCGTGAGCGCCTCAATTCAAATCGGTAAGCCGCCGCCGACTTGGCATAAGCCAATCGCAACGAAAACGGCGCAATAGCATTGTCAATTGTTCATTCTACACTATTGACAATAGTTCAACAAAGCGGGCGTGGGCGCTTATAAACGGACAAACCGCGCCCAAACGCCGAAATGGGGCGCTTCGGGCGGGTTTGGGGCGGGACTGCGCGGGTTTTGGGGGGACGCATCCGACGGGGCGGCGCTAGAGCGCCAATTCGCAATCGACGGCTGCGGCGCGCTGTCTCTTGCTGCCGATTAGGGGCCGATAACGCTAGGGCGGTTTGGGCGCGCGGCTAGTCGGGCCAGCCGATGCCGTTGTAGGCGGCTTCCCAGAACAGGAACTCGTAGCGCAGCGTGGTATGGAAGATGCGCTCGATGCGCGGGCGGCGGGCGCTTATATCGGCGGCGTTCAGCTGAGACTCGAGCCAACCCACAAAGTCGGCGAGAACTTCAGGGGAATGCAGGCGTATCCATTCCTGATAGATGGGATTGGACGGGGATTTGCCTTGCGTGATTAGGCGGGTCGCCCAGTCTAGGTATGCGCCTTCGGTGACGTACAGCACGGTTGCGATGTCGGCGAAATCGCCTTCCAAGCCTACGCGCATCATAAAGTCGCCGAACGCGCGGGTAACGGGGCCGGCGGTGGCCGTCGAGTACTCGGCTTCGGTTGCGCCCAGGATGTGGAATGCGCGCAGAAAGAAGTCGTTCTCTTCGGCCGCCTGGGGGTCTAGGATGCCGCCGAGGAATGCGTGGATATGGCTTGCGGCTTGGATGCTGGGCGCTTTCGCAACGCCAAGGGACGCAAGCCCAACCAGGTCGGCGACAAACACATAGTCTTGCAGAAAGTAGCGGCGAGCGCGCTCTACGGCGAGCGTATCGTCCCCCAATTCCACTATGAACGGATGCGTAACCGCGCGCTCCCAAAGATCGGAGTGCGTCTGCCGTAGTTCTTGAGTTAGCGTCATTTGTGAATGCCTCCGGGGAGTGTTTGCAAGTTATCGGTTGGCGGCGTCGAATTGTGATTTCGGCGGCTAGGCGGCGTGGCGGCGGGCAGAATGCGCTAAGGCTGTTCTGCCCGCCGCGCGCTTGTTGGCGGATTGGCGTGGGGTTGGCGCTAACCCTCGATGAGTTGGACTTCGTCGCGCAGGCGGGTGAAGTCGTAGCCGTCGTCGGACGCCGCCGCGCGCTTGGCCACAACCACGATTGCGGCTATGAGCGTCGAGACCACGAGCGCCGATGCGAAGGCGAAGAACATTTGCGTGCCAAACGGGGCGGGGAGCGCCCACGGTGTTAGCAGGTCGGGCTTGGGGTAGTAGAGCGCGCCTATGAGTATGCCCACGCCGCCCGCGAGCAGCACCGCCCAGCCGGGCATATGGCGCGAGTAGAGCCCTATCAGCATCGGGACGGCGATTGCGGCGCCAAGCAGGTCGGCAATCAGGAACACGTACAGAACGCTAAGCCCCTGCGACGCGACGATGACGGCGGGGATGGCGACTATGACGGTTACGGCGCGCGCAATCAGCATCAGCGTGTCGCGGCGGCGGCCCATATCGGCTAGGTCTGCGGCGACGTTGCTGGCAAGCCCGTTCATCAGCGTGTCAAGGGTGCTCATCGCCAGCATCAGCGCGCAGATTAGCAGCAGGAAGTGCATCCACAGGGGGAACACATCGCTTGCCAGCGCGAACAGCGCCGCCGCCACTTTGGGATATTGGAACGAAGCCACGGATTCGTTGGCAACCGCCGCAATGCCCGCCATTCCCATTAGAAAGGTTATCGGGATGGCGATGGCGGCGGCGGCCCAAAGGCTGCGCGCGAGGGATTGCTGGTCTTTCACGGTATAGACGCGCTGCCACATGCCCGGATGGAAGGCGTTGGAGGTTATGATGCCGATAATCAGCACGATGGCGAAGTAGTAGCTACCCGCGGAGTTGAACGCCAGCAGACCGGTATAGCCGGCGGCGCTCCATATGCCGCCGCCGCCAATCAGCGCTGCCGCCACTACAATCACAAGCAGCAGCGCCGGCATAAGCGCCCAGAATTGGATGCGGTCGGTGTGAATGGACACGCGCAGACCGCCGTATGCGGTGTACGCCACCACCACAATGCCCACCACGGCGGCGGTAGCCCACGCCGGCGAATCGGTCAGGATGCTCACCGCGGCGGTGATTGCGGTCATTTCCGCGGTGATGAATATGCCCATCACGAATATGATGACCACCGCGATAGCCACAAACGGGATTGTGCCGAAACGATGCTTGACATATTCCGTTATGGAGTGTCCGTTGGGCATAAGTTGGCGGATGCGGGGGCCGACGAACATGAACATCACGGGGATGCCCGCCATTCCAAGCGCGTAACCAAGCAGGGAAACGATGCCGAAATTGGCGCCGGTTTCGCCCGGGCTGAGCAACACCCAGGTGCCGAACATCGAGGCCACCAGGGTGGCGATGCCTACGTTGGTGGGGGCGTGATTACGCGAAACGGTGTAGTCTTCGACGCTCTGACGGCGGCGGCGCGCATAGGCTATTCCCAAGATGAGGAATGCGCCGCCCACTGCCAGCAGCGTTGCAATTCCGATTGTGGTGTCAAGCATCCTGCCCTCCATATTGTCCGTCGATGCCCCTTGCGATACGGGGCAATACGCAAAACAACCGCCTTTTTTGCGATCTAGGCGGTTGTCTTGCGCTCTGCATTATAGGAGAGCGGCGTCCCTACGCTGGCATTACCCAGATCAGGTTATCGGGGTCGCTCCGATTAAGTCGGAGCCTCTCAGCCTGCAAACTCAAGCTCCCCCCGTTTGATATTCGGTTGTTGCGGGCGCAATGGTAGCGCATGGGGGCGGGGGGTGTCAAGGGGGGGCTTAATGTCCCAACCCCGCATACCTACGCCCCGTCACCGACGGCTCCGCGGCTAGATGGCGGCGTATCGTCGCCACGCGCTCGGCGTCTATGCGCAGCGCATCGCACACGGCGGCGTCCAGGGCGGCGCGTGCAGGGTCGGCGTCCATACGCGGCAACGGCAGCAGCGCCTGTTCGCATAGCGCATCGTATTCGGCCGCCAATCGCAGCGCCGCCGCTTCGCCCAGCGCCGCAAAGTCGGGGACGATCAACTTGTTCATATCGTCAATGGATATGTTGGGATATGTGGGCTTCCGATTGCTGCGTCCGCCCAGCAATCCCAGCACGCCGACGGACGAATTCAGATATGCGGCAAGCGCCTTTTCGAGCGCATCGGCATCTATGCCCGCCACTTGGGGCTTGCACGGCACCCAAGCCGAACCCAAGCCGGGATGCGCTAGGCGCACCGTCGTTGCTCTCACGGTTGGCAGAAATATCCGCGTTGGCAACAGCATCGTGCCGCGCTGTTCCCATAGATGATTCGCTTGCGCCTCTTTGCCAGGCTTTGCCTCAACGAATGAGTCGGACTTGGCGAGCATTGATTGCGTAACATCGGTTTTGTGATACCAGAGCGCAACCATCCCGTCGGCGGTTGGAAGTTCCGACCGATTGAACATCCCGCGCACGCCTTGTCCCGCCGGCCCTATCTTGGCGATTTGACCTAATTGCGTTGTAGCCGCGATTTCGCCGCGCCCCAACGAAACGAATTCGTTGACGAGGATAGGCGAAAGAAACTGAACCGCCCCCCAGTCGCCGGCTTCTATGTCAATCGCCGAAACCCGCTGAACCGTCCCCAAGCTCCGTTGTTGGGCAGTGTCGTTTTGAATCGCCTCAGCCGCGACATAGGCTTCGGCCGGCGTTGACGGGTTTATCGCCAAGTTGACCACCTTAGTCGGCGGCTTGCCCCTTTCACGCCAATCCCAAACGCGGCACACCAGCAGCATTTCCCCAATGCTGGTGTTCTCCGAAAAGTAGATGCGCCGCGGATCGTGAGAGGTTACGATATACTCCACCCAGTAGCGGCCGCCTAGGTACTTTCGTATCTCCGCCGCGGATGCGTTTGTGGCGGTTACAAGCGGCAGTATCGCGGCTATCTTGCTGTCCCCGCTCTTTCGCATAAAGTCCGCCAAGATTATGAAAGATGCGCTGTTGCCGGATAGATGAACGGGTTTGTTGCTGAACAGCGTTTTCTCGCGATCCTTCATCTTGCGCTCATCGGTTGCGCTAAACTGGTCGTGGCGCAGGCTGTCGCGCGTGAAGGGCGGGTTCATTATCACCAGATCGGCGGGTTCGGACTGCGCCATGTCGTCGCCGTTTTCCACCTGCGCCACCGGCTGCGCGGCGTTGGGCCACGACATCATCTTGGGTTTCAGATCCAGGAACTCCAGTGAACCCAAATAGGCGTCGCCCTCTTCGTCCACGCCTAGGAAGGCGCGCCCAATCTTCATTTTGAGGAAGGATGTTGTGGGGGATAGCAAGCCCAGCGTGGCGGCCGCCATATGCGTCGCGGTGAGGTTGACGTCGTAGCCGCTCAATACCCGCTCAATTAGCGCCTGCGCGAAAGCGTCGTCGTCCCTGGTTTGGGGCGATAGATCGCGTATGCGCTCCGCCGCCGCCATTAGCAGCGTGCCGGTGCCGCACGCCGGATCCACTATGCGAAGGCTTGCCACGGCGTCGGGATCGTTCCAGTCGCGCATATCCTCATCTATGGCGAGGTTCGCGAGCAGCGTGGCGGCGGGAGCGCTGGTGTAGAACGAGCCGTCGTAGCGCGCGGTGTCCAGAACTTTGTGGAAGATGCGCCCCATAAGGTCGTGGCGCAGTCCCGCGATGTTGCCGGCTACCGCAAGCGCCGCCTTTGCGGTTTCACGAATGGCGTTAGTGAACGCGGGATCGGGCGGGCAGGCTTGCAGCGCGGCGCGTCCCGTCTCAAATATAGGCTTGTAGTCCAGCGCCAGTATCAGATTCCAAGCGTGCAGGAAGTCCGCCGTGGGGTCGTCCGAGTCGGCGCAGAGGTGCGCCATCTTGGGCGGCCATTCGCCGGCCGAAGGGCGCATTTCTTGGAGATGATAATCCAAGCGCGAATGGAACATCACGGCGGTTGCCACGACTAGCAGCGCGCGCTTGGCGGCTCTGTCCCAGCGCGCCGCGCCCGTTCTGTACGGCGGCAAATCCATATGCTGCGCTAGAAAGCGCCGCTGCGTTTTGTTCAGATATGACACGGCGACGTCGAGGCTGTCGGACAGTGCCGCCGCCGTATGATCGGGATTGCCCAGCTGCATGGGCGCAAGCCGAATGACGCGCGGCAGCTCGGCGGCGTCTGCTTCGTTCCAGATAGGCGCAGCGCCCTGCCGCAGTCTGTCCGGCGAGCGAATAGCCCACAGCACGCGGCAGCTTCGCATCTGCTCTTTGCGCGTGATGCCGTCGGGATAGCATACCGCGATGGCGCAGTCCGCGAGGTTCTGCGCGAGGCGGGCGTCGGCGTCCCTGACGGCTTCGCTGCGCTTGGCGGTGGACTGCCCTTGCTCCGCCTCAAGCGCGATCCGCGCCGAACCCACGCTGATGAGCACGTCGATGCGCCTGCCGCCCGTTGCGTGTTCCTGCTTAGCGTCCAACCCGCGCTGACTCAGCAGCTCCGCCAGCCACACATTGAGGGTGTGTTCATGCTCTCTTGTGGTCAAGTTCGCTTCCCCCAGTTCGGTTAGGATGCGCGGTCGGCCTTTTAGGCATCATACAGCATATACCATACAGCATATACCATACAGCATAGCGCGCTGAGAGGGCTATCGGGCGCGCGGTTATGAATTCTTGCGTTGGGGCGCTTCTTGGGGATGTCAATGCGCATTTTCAACGCAAAGGCGCAGAGGCGCAAAGGGGGTTAGGTTCGCGTATCGCGCGTATCGCATAGGCTTGCAATCCGAATGCGCGCTTTGAACTTGACAGGACGCCGCGCTGTGATTATGATATTCTTATCGCCGAGGTAGCTCAGTAGGTAGAGCACAGCACTGAAAATGCTGGTGTCGTCAGTTCGATTCTGACCCTCGGCACCAGCAGCAACGGCGGCAAGCGCATCCGTAGCGCCGCCGCCCGCCGCAAGAGGCGCAGAGAGCGAAAGTAGCTCAGTTGGTAGAGCATCTCCTTGCCAAGGAGAAGGTCGCGGGTTCGAGCCCCGTCTTTCGCTCCAAAAGCCTAGCCGCTAGTCCCCCTCTTATTATTCCTTATTCCCCCATTGTCCCCGTCTGTCCCGCCGCGCGTCCGAAACCTAAGCGTGTCTAAAACGCAAAGGCGCAGTGGCGCAAAGTTCGTAGCGTCTATTCCCCCAAGCGCCGTTTGCTATGCGCCGCCGCCGCGCGCTAAAACTTTTCAAACAATGCGCCGATAAGGTATCATTAGCGCGAAAGTCTAATATCATCAGAAGACGATTGACAAAGGCGATAACTAGACACGCACGGAGGTGTTTTATATGGGAAGCCGCTTAGAAGGCAAGACTGCGGTGGTAACCGGCGCAGGGCGCGGCATCGGACGGGCCACCGCGCTGCTGCTGGCAGCTGAAGGCGCGTCGGTTGTGGTGAACGACCTCGGCTGCGACGTGGACGGCAGCGGTTCGTCCAATGCGCCGGCCGACGGCACAACGGACGCTATCAAGGCTGCGGGCGGCAACGCCGTCGCCAACTACGACGATGTGTCCACTATGCAGGGCGGCGAGAATGTCATGCGCGCCGCCGTGGATAATTTCGGGCAAGTGGATGTGCTGGTCAACAGCGTGGGCATTCTGCAAGACCGAATGATTTACCGAATGTCCCCCGAAGACTGGGACAGGGTGATACGCTTTAATGTGAAGGGCGTGTTCGCGCCCACCAAGTTCGCGGCTATCCTGTTTCGGCAGCAGCGCAGCGGGCGCATCGTGAACTTCACATCCGACGCCGGCTTGGGCGACATCGGGCGCTCCAACTATGCCGCCGCATCGGAAGCTATCATCGGCTTGACGCGCACCGTGGGCAGAGACTTGGGGCGCTACGGCGTAACCTGCAACGCCATATCGCCGCTGGTGGAAACGCGGCTGTTCCCCGGCTCCGTGGAAGAGTACCGCGTCGCCGAAGGCCCGTCCCCCACTCCCGCGGAGCGCGCCGGCATCGGGCAGTCCCCGCCCGTATCCGAATGGGAAGGCGACGGCAGCGCCGACGACCCCGCCAATGTTGCGCCGCTCGCGGTGTATCTGGCTACATACGCAGCGCCCAATGTCAACTGCAATGTGTTCGGCGTGCGCGGCGGCAGCATATACCTGTACTCCAACCCCGAAATCGCGCGCGCGATCCACAAGTGGGGAACCTTCACGATGGACGAAATGGATGTGCTGTTCCCCAAAATCATCGGCAAGGGCATGTAGCCCGCTTCCTCCCCGCCGATTGGCTTACACGAACAAACAGACGGCGCGCGCTTTCCCCATCTTAACGGCTTGATACGCCTATACGATGCGGCGGCGGACGCGCAGGGACACAGAAAGGAACCAGGAATGGGCAACAGATTGGAAGGACGGGCGGCGATAGTTACGGGCGCCGGGCGCGGCATCGGCCGAAGCGTGGCTATGCTGCTGGCGGCTGAAGGCGCATCGGTTGTGGTGAACGACCTCGGCGGCGGCGTGGACGGCGTGGGCGGCTCCGACGCCCCGGCGTCTCAGGTCGTAGCCGAAATCGAGGCAAACGGCGGAACCGCCGTCGCCAACTTCGACTCGGTCGCGGACTACGAATCCGCCGGCAAAATCGTGCAGGCGGCGCTCGACAACTTCGGACGCATCGACGTAGTCAACCACGTGGCGGGCATTCTGCGCGACCGAATGGTCTTCAATATGACCGAAGAGGAGTGGGACGGCGTGCTGCAGGTTCACCTGTACGGCGCTTACAATATGGTGCGAAACGCCGTGCCGCATATGATAAAGCAGGGCTACGGCCGCTTTGTGCTGTTCTCGTCCGGCTCCGGGATGGGGGCGTCCGGCCAGACCAACTATGCCGCGGCGAAAGAGGGAATGGTGGGCTTTGCGCGCGCGCTTTCGCGCGAACTCAACGAACACGGCATTTTGGTCAACGCCGTATATCCCGGCGGCGCGACGCGAATGACCGAAACCATCCCTGAAAGCACGCAGCAGCTTCGCCAAACGCAGCGTCAGGCGGCGGCGGCGTCCGCGGGCGCAACGCAGACCACGCAGGGCGCGCCGATTATGGGCCCGCCCGAAGCGCGCGCGCCGGAGAACAACGCCCCCAAGGCGGTGTATCTGTCATCGGAAGCGTGCGAAATCACCGGACAGGTCATCGGCACAAGTGGCTGGCCCACAACGCTGTACTCGCCGCGCCATGTGATTCGCAGCATCCACAAGAACGCCCGCTGGACGCTGGACGAACTGGATGAGCTGATACCGATTTCGCTGGCTAACGGACTGGTCAACCCCGTCCCCGCGCAGCCCCCGCGCTAATAGCCGCCGAATAAGCGCGATCCGTCGCGAACTTGCGCCCCTGCGTTGCGCCGAATAAGGTTCGGCCGCGGCGCAGGGGCGTTTCGCGCGTCAGTATATCGACATATAGGGAATAGCAACGCAAAGGCGCTATGGCGCAAAGATGTTACGCAAGAGGATTGCGATGCGCGACGCGCTTAGCCCAGCGCCTGCCAGAGCGCTCCGGCCAGTATCGCCGCGCCCAGTATCAGCGCAAACGCCGCGAAGTTCACCCGCTCCGCCAATCTCAGCAGCGCCTTGATGGTCAGCAGCCCCACAAGCGCCGCTATGCCGATAGCGAGCAGCGCGCTGCCGTCTGTGAACAGCCCGCCGCTTATGCCGGCGTAGATGCCGGCGGCGAGGCTCACCGGTATGCTCATCAGGAAGCTGAGACGCAGCGCCTCTTTGCGGTCAACCCTGCGCGCTATCAGCGCCGCCACCGTGAGCCCGGAGCGGCTAAGCCCCGGCAGCAGCGCCGCCCCCTGCGCTATGCCGGCAATCAGCGCATCGGCGGTCGAGACGTCCTCTATGCCTTTGGCGCGCGTCTTGTGGGACGGCCGTCTGAGCTGCACGCCGCCGGTAATCAGCATAAGCAGCCCTACTGCGCCCATTCCCGCGGCGCCTACGCCGGGGGGCAGCGATTTCAATGTCCACAGCAGCGGCAAGCCCACCAGCGCGCTCGCAAGCGTGGACGCCGTCATATAGCGCAATAGATTGGGTTGCTTTCGGGGACTGCTAACGACGTCCTGCGCCATCCGCAGCGCCGTCCGTCGGAATGCGATAAGCGCCGATGCCGCCGTTCCCATATGCAGCCAGAGCGCGTAGTGAACCGCATGCAGCCAGAGCGCATGCCGCGCCGTTTCGCCCGATTGACCATTGCGGAACATCGCATAGAACGCCGCCGTTACGCCCTCCGAACTTATTGGCAGCCATTCGGCTATCCCCTGCAATGCGCCCAGTATAACGGCGTCGGTCATATTCGCTCGGCTTTCCATCCGTGAGGTTTGGCGTCTCTGCATTGTACACCAGGCGCTTGCGCGCTATAAACGCATTTATCGGCAAAGCGCATTCGAGCGCCTTTTAGCGCTTACCCGCCTGTGATAGACTAATGGCGGTAGGCGCTGCCTGCGGGCGGGCGCATACAGCGCGCGCGGTTGGATGCGCGAAACTTATTCGGCATTGAAGAGGCGTCGGTGAACTGGCTAGATATAGTTCTGATAGGCATCTTGGCATTCGGGGCGCTGCGCGGGCTGCGAATTGGGCTGTTGGGCGCAATCGTGAATGTGGCGGCGCTGCTTGTGGGCTGGCTGTTCGCCGCTCAGATAGCCAACGCCGTCGCCGGACTGCTTGGCAATCTGGGCATCGTCAGCGGCTTCGTGGTGAGCGCGCTGTACTATGCGCTGATTATCCTGGCGGTGGTGGGCGCTATGCTGGCGTGGCGGGCGTTGCGCGGCCCGCTGGGCATCGCCACGCTGGGCTTGTCATCTACGGTGGACAAGATTGGCGGGCTGGCGCTTGGGCTGCTCATAGGCGTTGTGCTTTCGGCGGGGTTGCTGCTGGCGCTGGCGCGGCTCACATACAGCCTGCCGTCGGACGACGCTTTCCAAATGCTTGAGCGGGTTGATGTGAATGTCGGGATGGAAACCGCGCTGGTGGAATCCGTGGGCGCGCGGATATTCGTGGGCGCGGTCGCAGAGCTTCCCGCAAGCGCTTTGGGGTTCGTGCCAAGCGCGTTTGCGGACTCGTTGGATATGCTGGAGAGAAGGCTTTAGGCGCAAGCGCGTTACATCGGGACACTTCGAGGCGGGTAGGGCAATGTTGATAAACACGCCTGTATTGGTGCTGAACCAGAATTATCAACCTCTGAATGTTTGCAATGCGCGGCGGGCTATCATCCTGTTGGGGCGCGGCAAGGCTGAGACGCTCATCGACGGGCGGGAACACATCTCCACGGTATCGCGGCGGGTGTCCATTCCATCGGTCATACGGCTCGTCTATATGGTGAAGCGCCCGATAGCGCGGCGGCGGCTTTCGCGGCGCGCCGTGTTCTACCGCGACGGCTTTCGCTGCCAATACTGCGGCAAGCAGTCCAAAGACCTGACGCTCGACCACATCCTGCCGCGCTCGCGCAAGGGTCCGCATGAGTGGGAAAATGTGGTGAGCGCCTGCATCCCCTGCAACCACCGCAAGGCGGGACAGACGCCGCGCGAAGCGAATATGCGGCTGCTCACAAAGCCCGCCGCGCCGCGCCCAAACCCCTACTACATATTCCACCATCGGCGCATCCTAGACGAATGGCGGCAGTTCATGCCTTGGCTTGACGGCGACGCCAACGGGCATTAGCGGCGCAAGCGCGGCGGCGGGCTAGGCGTATCTAGGCGTACACCACGGGGTTGTAGCAGGCGATGCGGTGGCCGGGTTCGGCTTCGGCGAGCGGCGGGGCGGGCATTGTGCGGCACTGATTGGTCGCCTTGCCGCAGCGCTTCAGGAAGGGGCATTGGTCGGGCGGGTCGATCATCTTGGCGGGGGCGCCGCGAATGGGGTTTAGGGACTGCTGTCCGGTGTCCAAGCGCGGTATCGCCTTGAACAGCCCGGCGGTGTAGGGATGCAGCGGCTTTGCGAACAGCGCGCGGGTGTCGGTGTATTCCACGATTGCGCCGCCGTACATCACCGCGACGGTTTGCGCCATCTGCGCTATGACGCCGAGGTCGTGGGTGATGAGCATTATGGCGGAGTGATTGTGTTCGCGGAGTTGGGTGAGGCGGTGCAGGATTTCGGCTTGCAGGGTGACGTCTAGGTTTGAGGTGGGTTCGTCGGCGATAAGCACTTTGGGCTTGAGCGCCACGCCTATCGCCATCATAACGCGCTGCGCCATGCCGCCGCTGAGCTGAAAGGGGTAGCGGCTCAGCATATTCTTGGCGTCCGGTATGCCCATCTGCGCCAGCAGGTCTATGGCAAGCGCGCGCGCCCTGCGCCTGCTCATATCGGTGTGTTCCAGCACAATCTCTTCAACCTGCTTGCCGATTGGGATGACGGGGTTGAGCGCTGCGCCGGCGTCTTGGAATATGAGCGATATTTCTTTGCCGCGGATGTGCCGTATCTGTTCGGATGACATTGTGAGCAGTTCGCGCCCGTTGTATGCGATGCTGCCCTGCACGATTTGGCCGGGGAATGGGACGAGCTGCAGCACTGATAGCGCGGTTACGGTTTTGCCGGAGCCGCTTTCGCCTACCACGCCTAGGATGGAGTCTTCGTCGAGCGTGAGGGATACGCCGTTGACGGCTTTGTTCACGCCCTCTTTGGTGATGAAGTAGGTGTGAAGGTTTTGGATTTCGAGAAGATGGGCTGGCATGGGCTTGCTCTGATGCGCGGGCGTGCGGTATGGGATTGGAGCGGCTATGCGCGGGCGAGGCTGGGGACGCGGTCGGCGAGCGCCACGGGGCTGTGTCGGCCGGATTGGAGCGCGTCTATGAGGTCGTCTAGGGAGCGAATGGGTTGATGGAAGCGGGTGGCGTATGTGCCTATCTGCTCGATGCTGTGCGCGTCGCTTGCGCCGGTGGCGGGCAGGTCGAAGCGGTCGGCGAGGTCGGCGGCGAAGGCGTTCTCTTCGGGCTTGCCGCGTCCGTTGAATATCTCCACGGCGTCGGTGAGGCTTAGCGCCTTGTTGGCGCAAGCGCGGTCGAGCATTTCGGCGTATGCCTGCTCGTCGGCGTGCGCCTGCTTGCGGTAGAAGCGGCGGTAGGGATGCGCCACAACGATAGCGCCGCCGGCTTCGTCGACGAGTTCTCTCACAAAGGACGCCTTGTGCATGCCGAAAATGTACTCTTGCAAGCCGTACACAAGCAGGTGTCCTTCTTCGGTGGTGACTTCGCAGCCGGGCAGCACAAGGTAGTCGTGCTTGCGGGCGAGGGCGTGGATGTCCTGCGGCGTCCAAAAGCGGTCGTGGTCGGTGATGCACACGCCGTCAAGTCCGATGAGTTTTGCCTTGCGGATGAGTTCTTCGGGAGTGAGGATACTGTCGTCGGAGGTAGGGTAGGTGTGAGTGTGAATGTCAATAATCAAAGGCAGTCCCCAAGCAAGCGGGCGGAACGGTCTGCGTAAGTTTGCCATTGTAGGCGCGCAAAGTCAAGGGCGTGGGGGTACGCGGAGACGCAAGGGGACTGCGTTAGGGATTTTAACGCAAGGGATCGGAGCCTAAGGTTTTAACGCAAAGGCGCAGGGGCGCAAAGGGTCTTGCCTAAGGTTTTAACGCAAAGGCGCAGGGGCGCAAAGGGTCGGACTAAGGTCTTAACGCAAGGGCGCAAAGGTCCGGGGGTAGGATTTTTGGGCGCAAGGGTGTAAGGGCGCAAAGTAGGCGCAAAGGGGAGTGTTGATTGTAGCAGGTGAGTATGTGCGTCTGATATACTTTGTGCGGTTGGAATCGCATATTGTAGGCATATCACGGGAAGGCAGCGGGCAAAGGCGCTATGGGGATTGACGCAGAATTGGCGCAGGCGTCCATAAAGGGCGAATCGGTTCTTACGATTGGCGTGTTCGACGGCGTTCATCGGGGGCATCAGCGGCTGATTTCGCAGGTGGTGAACCTTGCGGCGGCTAAGGGCTACAAGGCGGGCGTGGTTACCTTTCGCAATCACCCGGATTCGGTCTTTAATCCGGATTTCGAGCCTCAGTACATAACAAGCGTTCCGGAGCGCATTCGGCTTATAGAGCAGCTAGGCGTCGACTTTGTAGCGCCGATTACCTTCGACAAGGCGCTCTCGGGGGTGCGGGCGCGCGCTTTCGTGGAGCGGTTGCAGCGCAGTTTCGGGATGCGGGCGCTGGTGGTGGGGCCGGATTTCGCGATGGGGTATAGGCGTGAGGGGGATGTGAACCGCCTTGCGGTGATGGGCGCCGATTTGGGGTTTTCGGTGAGCGTGACGGAGTTGCTGTCGGACGGGGGCGATGCGGTTAGCAGCACAAGCATACGGCGGGCGCTGGCGGCGGGGGATGTGGTCGACGTAGCCAAGAAGCTGGGGCGCAATTTCGCCATAAGCGGGGTGGTGGTGAGCGGCGAAAAGCGCGGCAGAACGCTGGGGTTTCCTACCGCCAACCTTGAGGTGGACACCGATATGGCGGTTCCGCGCAACGGGATATACGCCACGCGCGCCTATGTGGGGGATAAGGTGTATATGGCGGCGACGAGCATTGGGACGCGGCCTACATTTGACGGGACGGGGCGGACGATAGAGGCGTTTTTGTTGGGATTTGACAACATCCTGTATAATAGGCAGCTGAGATTGGAGTTCGTTCAGCGGCTGCGGGATGAGCTTAGGTTTGACAGCGTAGAGGCGCTGTTGGAGCGGATGGAGTTGGATGTAGAGCAGACTCGAGCGATACTTCAGGCGTCCAAATAGCGCAGCGCGCGCCTGCGTTTTCAGCGAGCGGGGGGACACTCCAATGCAAGAGCGCTCACATACGCCGTCAGAGGGCGGCGCCGCATCCCCGGACATAATGCCTCACGACCTTCAAAGCGCCATAAACGAGGTGCAGCGAATGGCGACTGAGTACGCCATTTTCGCTGAGATTGGGCGGGTGATAAGCTCATCGCCGAATATCGAAGAGATATATGAGGGATTCGCGGCGCAGGCGCGTCATCTGATTCCGTTTGAGCGGTTGGTGATAAACAGCGTGGACGCCGATGCGGGGACGATAGCGACGCTGTATCAGTCGGGGATGAAGGTGCCTGAGTGGGAGCCGGGGAGGGTGCGTCCGCTATCGGGTTCGCCGACGGAGTGGGTGGTGGAGAATCGGCGGGGGCTGCTTCTGAACAGCGAATCGGAGGCGGCGACGCTGGAGCGGTTTCCCAACCAAGACCCAAGCGTGGCAAGCCATCTGCTTTGGCTGGTAGCCGTGCCTCTCATATCGCACAACGATGTAATCGGCACGCTGCATTTTCGGTCGGATCATCCCGGCGAGTATTCGCAGCGCAGCCTTGAGTTGGCGGAGAGGGTGGCGGCGCAGATTGCGGGGCCGGTCGCCAATTCGCTGCTTTACGCCAAACTGGAAGAGAGCGCGCGGGAAGAGCATCGGCTGGCTGAAGAGAATGCGCTGTTCGCCGAGATAGGCAAGGTCATATCGTCATCGCTGGACATCAACGATGTGTACGCCGATTTCGCGGACAGGGTGCAGCAGCTAATCAGCTTCGACAGGATTTCGGTTAGCCTGCTGGACGAATCGAAGGAAGCGCTGACCAACGCGTATGTGCTGGGCAAGGAATCGCCCGGGCGCGAGGTTGGGGCGCGGTTTTCGGTGAAGGGGACGCCTGCTGAGGCGGCGATACGCAGCGGCCGGACATCGCTGGCGCAGGGGAGCCTTGAGGATTTGCGGGCGCGCTTTCCGTCTATCGCGTTCAATATGAGATCCACGCTGCAGGCGCCGCTGATATACAAGAATGAGATTATCGGGCTGCTGAATGTGCGCGCGGTGGATGCCGACGCTTATACGCAGCGGGATATCGATTTGGTGACGCAGGTTGCGATGCAGATAGCGCCGGCGGTGGCGAGCGCGCAGCTTTACGCCGAGCAGCGGCGGCTTGCGACATTTCCTATGCACAATCCGAACCCGGTGATAGAGACTGATCTGAGCGGCAATGTAACCTACTGCAATCCGATTGCGAGGCAGCGGTTTCCGAGTTTGCCGGATATGGGGGCGCAGCATCCGATTTTGGCCGAACTCGACGACATTATCGCGGATCTGTCGGGCGGGGGCGCTGCGTTTCATTCGCGCGAGATCGATGTGGGGGAAGAGACCTATCAGCAGCGGATCGTGCGCATTCCGTCGATCAATCAGACGCGGATATATTCCAACGACATCACGCCGCGCAAACGGGCGCAAGAGAAGCTGGCGCTGCAGGCGGAGGATTTGGCGCGCTCCAACGCCGAGCTGCAGGAGTTCGCGTATGTGGCGTCGCACGACCTGCAGGAGCCGCTGCGGGTGGTGTCGGGGTTCGCGCAGCTGCTGTCCGACCGCTACAGGGATGAGCTTGACGATACGGCGCAAGAGTTCATCGGGTATGTGGTTGACGGCGCTGAACGGATGAAGATACTCATCAACGATCTGCTGGAGTATTCGCGGGTTGGGACGCAGGGGCGGCCGCTGGAGCCGGTGGAGAGCTCGAGCGTGCTGGAGCAGGCGGTATCGAATCTGCGGGTGGCGATAGGCGAATCGGATACGCGGGTTACGCACGATGAGGGGCTGCCTAGGGTGATGGGGGACTTCAATCAGCTCTCGCAGCTTTTCCAGAATTTGATAAGCAATGCAATCAAGTTTCGGGGGGACGATCCGCCGCGGATACATGTATCAGGCGTGCGCGTGGGTGAGTCGTGGGTGATGTCGGTAACGGACAACGGGATAGGCATAGAGCCGCAGCATGCGGATCGCATATTCGGGATGTTCAAGCGGCTGCACGGCCGGGGGGAATATCCGGGCACGGGCATAGGGCTGGCGATATGCAGCAAGATAGTGGAGCGCCATACGGGGAAGATTTGGGTGGATTCGGAGCTTGGCAAGGGGGCGACGTTCAGTTTCACGCTGCCCGATGCCGAAGATTGAGCGAATGCGAATAAGGAGGCGATGTTATGACTACGGACGGCAAGGCAATTGAGATACTGCTGGTGGAAGACAACCCGGCGGATGTACGACTGACGCAGGAAATCATCGGGCAGTCGGAGCATCCCACGAACATCACGGTGGCCGAGGACGGCGTGGTGGCGGTAGAGATGCTGAAGCGCATCGGGGCTTATAGCGGGACGCCGCGGCCGGATCTTATCCTGCTGGACTTGCGGCTGCCGCGCAAGGACGGGCCGGAGGTGCTGGCGGACATCAACGCCGACGAGGGGCTGGTGAACATCCCGGTGATGATATTGACGGGGACGGAGGCGCAGCAGAGTTTGCTGAACGCCTACAACATTCCGCCGAGCCGTTTTTGCCGCAAGCCGATCGAGCTTCAGCGCTTCGACAATGCGGTGAATCAGCTGGGGATGTTCAGCCGTCAGCCGATAAACTTGGGGCCGCCGAGCGGGCAGGCGCAGGAAGCGGCGGCGGCGGATTCGGGCGGTGGCGGCAAGCGGCGGTGGTGGTGGCCGTTCGGGGGGGACTAAGAGCGGCGCGCGCATTCCCGCTGCGGCGAGCGGCGGCGCTGCCGAACACAAGCGGGGGTTAGAGATATGACTACATACAGAAGGCCCGCCAGCAGGCCGCTTGAGATACTGCTGGTGGAAGACAACCCGGCGGATGTGCGGCTGATTCAGCTGATACTGGAAGACGCCGAGTTCCATGTGAACTTCACGGTGGCGTCCAACGGGCGCGAGGCGCTGACCATTCTGAGCGAGTGGCGCGGCGGCGCCGATGCGGGGCGGCCGGATATGATACTGCTGGATCTGAATATGCCGGTGATGGACGGGCGCGAGGTGCTGGCGGCGCGCGAAAAGGACGCCAATTTGTCGCGCATACCGGTGGTGGTGCTGACCACATCGCAGTCGCCGGAGGATCTGGAGTACGCCTACAGCAAGTGCATCAGCAGCTACATAACCAAGCCGGTGGATGTGTTTCAGTTCAACACAAAGGTGCGGGATCTGCTGAACTACTGGACGAATGTGGCGGTGCTGCCGGATTAGGCGCGACGGCGCAAGCGGCGGCCGGCGCATCGGCGGCCGGCATTCGGCGTATGGCGGGCGTCTTTGGCAGAATCGACGCCCCGCGCGGTGTTGACTTCACAAGCGATAATTGCTATGTTGGATATTGAGGGGCGTATGTTTCGCATTGGCGTTTCGCAAGTCCCCAATATCAAATCCGCCGGGCGCAGCGCCGGGCCGATAGGAGGTTGGCTATGGTTCGCATAGTGGTACTGAATCATAACTGGAAGTTCCCTTGTAGCGCCCCTGCCGGCCTCGGGGCGTCTTCCCGCATAGGCGGGGATGGACGCGGCCGGCGGTAAGGTTTGGCGAGGCCGGCGGGGGATTCCAAGCCGGCAGCCCCGCGCATTAGACGAACAGGCTGTTAAATGACCCTGCCAACGCGCAAGGCGCAGCCTCCGGCAGGTAAGCCGGGATGCGGGACTGATGGTCATACAGAGGGAGGCGGTCGCAGCATGTGTTGCGCTCGCCTCCCTCATTTGCGATATAATTCGGGCAAAGGGGATACGCCCGCGCGCCGGCGTTGTTAGCACAATGCGGCGGCGCTTTGCCAAGCCTGTAAAGTATATGATGCGCGCCGGCGCAGTTCGCAATGCGTCTCATATCGCAGCGCAGCGCAGCGCGCTATCGCCTTATGACGGGACGGGCGCTATCGCTATCCTATAGATTTGATTTCGACGAGGTGTGCCATTTTGAGTACAAACGCCGCATTGGACGAACAGGCGCTGCGCCGCATAGTTAGGCGGGGCGTGTCGGATATAATCGTGGAGTCGGAGTTCGTGGAGCGGCTTGGGGCGGGCAAACCGCTGCGGCTGAAGATGGGCTTCGATCCGAGCGCGACGGACATACATCTGGGGCATGCGGTCGGGCTGCGAAAGCTACGGCAGCTTCAAGACATTGGGCATACGGTAGCGCTTATCGTGGGGGATTGGACGGCGCAGATAGGCGATCCTAGCGGCAAGTCGGCGACGCGCCCGATGCTGACGGCGGAGCAGGTGCGCGCCAACGCCGAGACCTATATGGCGCAGTTCTTCAAGATTGTTGACCGCGAAAAGACTGAGACGCGCTGGCAGACGGAGTGGTTCGGCGAGTTTTCGCTGGCGGATGTGATACGGCTTGCGGGGCGGTTCACGGTGGCGCAGTTTTTGGCGCGCGACGACTTCGCCAAGCGGTTTGCGGACAATCAGCCAATAGCGATAACCGAGCTGCTCTATCCGCTGCTGCAGGCATACGATTCGGTGGCGATAGAGGCGGATGTGGAGTTCGGCGGCACGGACCAGATGTTCAACCTGCTGGTGGGGCGGGATTTGCAGCGGATGGTGGGGCAGACGCCGCAGCAGTGCTTCTTGATGCCGCTGCTGCCCGGCACGGACGGGGTGGAAAAGATGAGCAAGAGCCTTGGCAACTACATCGGCATAGACGAGCCGCCCAACGAAATCTACGGCAAGACGATGTCGCTGCCGGATAGGATGATCATTCCGTACTTCGAGTATCTGACGGATGTATCGGACGACGAGTTGGAAGAGATGCGCCAGGCGCTGGGCGGGGCGTCTGTGAATCCGATGGAGCTGAAGAAGCGGTTGGCGCGCGAGCTGGTGGGGCAGTTCTACGACGGCGCCGCGGCGATCGAGGCGGAGCGGCATTTTGAGCGCACGGTGCAGGGGGGGGCGATGCCGGATGACATCCCAACATACGCCTTGCCCGACGGCGACGGGCTCTCGGGGATGCGGCTGAGTCGGCTGATGGTGGACGCCGGGCTTGCGGGCAGTCTGGGCGAGGCTAGGCGCTTGATTAGCCAGGGGGCGGTGCAGATCGACGGGCAGCGCATCGGCGATGACTCCGCTGAGATGGCGGCGGTCGGCAGCGTGCTGCGGGCGGGACGGCGGCGGTTCGTGCGGTTGGTGTAGGGTGCGCTAGAGGCGTGGGCGCTAGGGTTGCTTCAGACGGACTTGGCGCATCTTAGCATTCGGATATTCGCGATGCGCCGGATCGGTGGTGGGCGATAGAGGACTCGAACCTCTGACCTTCTGCGTGTAAAGCAGACGCTCTAACCAGTCTGAGCTAATCGCCCGTGTTGTATGCGTAGTGCGCGCGGCGTGTTCGCTGGGGGGATGCGGTTGGCTATGCTATAAGGTGGTGGCATGTATGCGCGTGGCGGGGGGCGTATTGCGCTGATATGGACGGGGTTGCGCGGTTAGGGTTTGTGTGGCGCGCTTGGCGGGACTCGAACCCACGGCCTCAGCCTCCGCAGGGCTGCGCTCTATCCAACTGAGCTACAAGCGCGCGCTTGCGATTATGCGGTTGTTGTGGTGCCGAAGGAGGGATTTGAACCCACACATCCGTAAGGATACTACGCCCTGAACGTAGCGCGTCTTCCGTTCCGCCACTTCGGCACACTTGGCGGGCGGCTTGGCTTTGCCGCCGTCTTGCCGCTTTCTGGTGGGCGGTCCAGGACTTGAACCTGGGACCTCTTGCGTGTGAAGCAAGCGCTCTAACCAGCTGAGCTAACCGCCCTGATGCGGCGCGCGGCGCGCGCACCAGTCAAGCGAACAGGATAATTATAACAGATAAACGGCTGTGTGAAAACATTAAGTTTTGGATGGCGAATTTTAACGATAAGGTTCAAAGGGATTTTGACGCAAAGGCGGGAAGGCGCAAGGGGAGTAATTAAGGGGGGCGGGATATGGCGACGGCGTTTGAGATTGGGGATATGGTGCGGTTGAAGAAGGTTCATCCGTGCGGGGGGTATGATTGGCGGGTTGTGCGGATTGGGGCGGACATCGGGATAACCTGCGCCGGCTGCGGGCGGCGGCTGGTGATGCCGCGCTCCGCGCTGGAGCGGCGAATGAAGGGGCAGCCGGTTAGGGGGGGGCAGTCGACGCAGCGGCAATAGGGTTGCGATGCGGCGGGGCTATGCGCTTGCTTGCGAAACGCCGTTTCTAACATTACATCTATAAGAGTGGACGGACGCCGTGCTGACGCAATGCTCTGCCAATCCGCTCAAATAATGAATGTACGCTGCAATCGCAAGGCTCACTCTGCGGCTTCCAGCGCGGCTTCGATGGCTTGTTGGAAGTTTTGGTAGCTTCCGAAAACGAGCTCTCCGTTGATTAGCACGGTGGGCGTGGCGTCGATGCCGCGGCTCATCGCGTCTTCGTGGTGCGCTCTCACGCGGTTGAAGCCGCGCCCGTTTTCCATGCAATCGGTGAACTCGGCGGCGTCCATGCCCAGGTCGTCGGAGAAGCCTTGAAGCTTGGAGTATGCGAAATCGCCCGAATTCGCGCCCGTCCAGTTCTCGAACAGCGTGTCGTGGAACGCCCAGAAGCTGCCCTGTTCGGCGGCGCACTCCGCGCCCATAGCGGCTATCAGCGATTCTTCGCCGACTACGATGAAGTGGCGGTACACGAAGCGCGCCTTGCCCGCGCTGACATATTCGTCAATGAGCCGTTGCCCTATCCCGAGGGCAAAATTGCGGCAGTGAACTCACTGAAAGTCGGAGAACTCGGTTATGGTAACGGGCGCATCGGCATCGCCCAGCGTGTTGGCGTAGGCGTATGCGTCGGCGGCGTTATTGCGCGCGGCGCTCTGCGTTAGGCTGCCGATGAACTCGATCTCAAGCCGTATGGTGTCTTCCACGCTCAGCACGATAGCCACGCTGGGCTTGTCCATAGCGAAATCTTCGAAGGTGAACTCGGTGGTTGCCAACCCGCTGATTTCAGCGCCGCCCGCGCCGAAATCGGCGGATGCGTTCCAAGTAATGGGGCGGGTTTGGTCGATGATGGTTAGGTCGCCGCTGATGGTGAAGTCGATCGTTCCTTGGGCGTCGGTCAGCGGCGTGGGCAGTCCGTCGACGGATGTTGGGCGAAAGACGATTTCGGGATATTGCTCGGTTTGCAGCGTGCGCTCTCGCACATAGCGGTCGCGGCGATCGCTGTCCGTAACAAGCGTTGCCGCCTGCATCGTTATAGCGCTCTCTTCGGCGACGATGCCGCCGTCTGCGTCGAACACGATGCGCCCGCTCACATCGCTAGTTTCGCCGGTGGCGACGACGAAGCCTTGCCGCGCCAGCGTCTCTTCCACTTTGTAGCGCGCAACGGCGCCTTCGCCAAGCGTGAACACAAGCCCGGCCGATGCGGATGCGGCGGGCGGCGCGGTGGGCGCGGTGGTTGGCGCTGGCGCAGGTGCGGTTGTAGGCGCAATGGGAGCGGCCGTAGGTACGGGCGCAGTGGTTGGTGCTACGGGCGCGGGCGCGATAGTAGGCGGGGGCGCAGTGGTTGGCGCAACTGCAGGCGCGGCCGGCTGTGCGGCGGGCGGCGGCGTTGGGCTTGAGCAGGCGGCGAGCGCGGCGGCGATGAGCGCAAGCGCTGGGATGATTGCGATGTAGCGGGCGATACGGCGCATATGGGTTTGCCTCACAGGTTGGGGTTTGTTCGCAATAGTGGCGCATTCAGCATAGCACATATGCGGCGGCGGTATCGGTTTTAAGCGCGTGTGTCCCGTGTATCGCAGGATCGCCGATACGCCTGGGCACTATCGTCCGTTGGCGCTTGGACATCCTAATAATCCTATAGTGATAGCCTTATAGCGGAGGGCGGCGGGTGTGCCAATCGGTTGCCTGTTCGTAGGCGTGGGCAACTTGCAGCGCGCGGGCGTCTTCGAAGGGGCGGGCCGCTATCTGCATGCCGATTGGCAGTCCGTCGGATGTGAAGCCGCACGGCAGGGACACGGTGGGTATGCCGCAGATGTTGTGCGGGCGGGTTAGGCGGGGCATAAGCGCAAGCTTGGACGCGGTTGCGCCACCGATTTCGACTGCGTCGGCGTCTATGCGCGGCGCTCCGACGGGGACGGTGGGCGCAAGCAGGATGTCGTATGCGTTCATTGCGGCGGCGATTTGGCGGTTGAACTCGGTTCGTGCGCGCTGCGCCTTGATGTAGGCAATAGCCGGGGTTACCGCGCCGTCTTCGAGGCGGGAGCGCACATCGTCGCCGATGTCAGAGGCGCGCTCACGCAGGTTGTCCAGGTGGACTTCGGCGGCTTCGGTGAGCAGGATTGCGCCGGATATGGCGATGGAATCGTTCAGCGCCGGTATAGAGCAGTCTTCCACATTTGCGCCAAGCGCTTCCAATGTTTGCGCCGCCTGCAGAACCGCCGCGCGCACTTCGTCATCAATCACATCGTAGAAGTATTCCTGCGGGATGCCCACGCGCAAGCCGTCTATGTCTTGCCCAAGCAGCGCCGCGAAGTCTTCATTCGGGCGGTTGGCGCACGATGGATCGCGCGCGTCATAGCCGGCGATGGCGTTCATCATCAGCGCGGCGTCGGCGACGGAGCGCGCCATAGGGCCGACGGTGTCGAGGCTGTGCGCCAAGGGGAATACGCCGTGTCTGCTCACCCTGCCGAAGGTGGGCTTTAGTCCCACGATGCCGCAGAGGGCGGAGGGTATTCGGATGGAGCCGCCGGTGTCGCTGCCGAGCGCCGCCATGCACTGCCCGGCCGCCACCGCGGAGCCTGAGCCGCCGCTGGAGCCGCCGGTGATGCGCGCGGTGTCCCATGGGTTGCGCGCCGGGCCGTGATGCGGGTTTTGGCTGGTTACGCCGAGCGCGAATTCGTGCATCTGCAGCTTGCCAAGCAGCGCCGCCCCGGCGTCCCGAAAACGCTCTACAACCGCGGCATCGTAGTTCGGCACAAAATCGTTCATAATGCGCGAGCCCATTGTGGTGCGTATGCCTTTGGTGTAGTACAGGTCTTTCAGCGCGATGGGGATGCCGTGCAGCGGGCCGCGGCAGTCGCCGGCGAGTATGGCGCTCTCTGCGCGGCGGGCGTCGGCGAGCGCATTATCCGCAAGCAGCGTGATGAACGAATTCAGGCGTACGTCCGTGCGCTCGATGCGCTCTAGATGCGCGCGCGTGAGATCCACGGGGGACAGGCGCTTGTCGGCGATAAGGGGCGCGGCTTCGGCGATGGTTAGATAATGAAGTTCGGTTGTTTGCATATTGACGCTCCGATTTCGCAAATTTCGCAAAGATATGGCGCTGCCGATAATCATAATACAATAGCCGCGTGTTGGGGGCGGGGCGTATCATACATTGGAAGCGATTATGTAGTTGCCCCAAGCCGCTCTGATATAGAATAGGCGCGAAACCCAACCGCTGGCCGCCAACCTGCGAAACCCGACCGCCAACCCGCGAAAACCTATCACGGAGGGGACACAATGCCCGGCCCGCTAGACGGCGTCAAGATACTGGAGTTCACGGAGATTATCGCCGGCCCATTCGGCGGGATGTTGCTTGCGGATATGGGGGCGGACGTCATCAAGATCGAGCCGCCGTGGGGCGATCCTTGGCGGCACGCGGCGCCTATCGAGCCGGGCGAAAGCAAGACGTTCATCAGCCTCAACCGCGGCAAGCGCAGCCTTCCCCTCGATCTCACCAAAGCCGATGGGCGCGATGTGGTCTATCGCTTAATGCCCGATACCGATGTAGTCGTGATAAACTACCGCCCCGACGTGCCGCGCAACCTCGGCATCGACTACGATACGCTGTCCGCCATAAACCCGCGCCTGATCTATTGCGAAAACACCGCTTTCGGGCGCAGCGGGCCGCACAGCCGCCGCCCCGGCTACGACATCATAGCGCAGGCGATGACCGGGCTTATGGCGTCCGAAGACAAGATACACGACGGCGTGCCGCAGCAGGTGCAGTCCACGCCCGTCGCTGACTTCTCCACCGGCATAGCGGCGGCGTGGGCGGTATGCGCCGCGCTCTATCACCGCGAGCGCAGCGGCAAAGGGCAGAAGATCGAGACCAACCTGCTTGGCTCGGCGCTCGGCGCGCAATCCATGCGCTTTATGGAAGTCGCGGACACGGACACGGAACGCCGCGCTGAGTTCTTCGACGCCTTGGATATTCTGCGTGAAGCCGGCGCTTCGTATGAAGACATACACGCCTACTATCGCGAACACTTCGATTCGTGGCGCGGCAGGGTTACCGGCATCTACTACCGCACCTATCAGGCGAAAGACGGCGCGCTGGCGGTCGGCTGCCTCAGCGATCCGCTGCGAAAGCGCCTTGCGGACATACTAGGCTTGGAAGACATACGCTTTCAACCGAACTACGATATGCTCAGTGAAGAGACGCGCGTATTCAACGAAAACCTCACCGCTCAAGCCGAGCGTCTGTTTCGCGAAAAGAGCGTATCCGAATGGCTGGCTATCCTGGACGCAGCCGGCGTTCCCGCGGGACCCGTGCGCTTCGTTGAGGAGCTCGTGAACGATGAGCAGGTTGCGGCAAACGGGCTTGTGGTGGAGCTGGAGCATTCGGTTGTGGGCAGGATAAAGATGGTCGGCCCGCTGGCGAAGATGAGCGAAACGCCGCTTGAACCCAAGACGGCATCCCCCGCGCTGGGCGAACACGCCGACGCCATACTAGCCGAGTTGGGATACGCCCCCGCCCAAATCCAAGCGCTGCGCGACGCCGGCGTTACGCTCTGACGCCGCCTTGCTGGCCGTAACGCAAGCCGTATGCGCCGCATAGTAGTTGAAACGCAAGCCATAGCCGATTTATAATGCAAGCGTTGCGTAGAGGCGTCGAAAAGTCCGACGCTCAACCGCCTATCGCGAGAGAAATTGGGAGGTTTCTGTCCAAATGACCTATATCATCGCCGAGCCTTGCGTGGACCTGAAGGACAGCGCTTGCGTGGACGTCTGTCCGGTGGACTGCATTTATACCACCGACGAAGACAACCAGTATTACATTCACCCCGACGAGTGCATCGACTGCGCCGCCTGCGAGCCCGTCTGCCCGGTTGTGGCGATCTTCGCCGAAGACGATGTGCCCGAAGAGTGGCGCAACTACATCGACATCAACTACGACTACTTCGACGTGCCGCGCTAACCCCGCGCCCGCAAACGCGCAGCGCCATCGCCCCGGCCGAAATCGGGCATGGCGCTGTTTCAACGCCGCCGCCGCAAGCGCGTCCCAAGCCCCGTATGGACACGCGCGACGCTCCACTGACGGCGCTCATACGGGTTGTGGGCGGCGGTTCTTGCGCTTGCCGTATCCGTCGATTGTACGCTCTTTTTCGCGCGTTGCCTTCCGTATATCCAATGCGCGACTTCGCCTATGACAATGCCAGAAGCATCGCCTTATTATTTCCGGCGCATTAAACAAGAGGGATATGAAAGGTTCTTTTAGGGCATCCCATCCCATCCAAACTAATGCGCTAACTAATTCTACCCCCCCCCCCGAAAATATGTTCGCACGCTGCGGGCGGCGGCTTGGGTTGCGCTGCGAATGGTGGCATGGAATGGGCTGTTCGTTATATCCGGACTGCTGTTGATTGCGCTTGTAGGGGAGGCATACTTTCGGTTGACGAAGCCGTTTATAGAGACTAGCATCCCCTATAAGTTCGTGGACGGAGTTGGAGTTATGCGCGAGCCCAACGCCGAGCTGCGCTATGCGAACTGGGATGACGAATTATGGGTAGTTTCGCATACAAACAGCCAAGGGTTTCTCGATCGCGAGCCGGTCAGTCCTGAACGCGCCGCTGACGGATGCCATATAGCCTTCATCGGCGATTCCTTTGTGGAGGCAATGGAGGTTCCCATCGCCGATAAGTTTCATGCGCAGTTGGAAGAGATGGCGGCGCGCGAACTGCCGCGCTTGGGGATTACCACGCAGGCTTACGGAATATCCGCCACAGGCCAAATCAATCAGCTTCCACTTTACGACGAGTACGCTCGGCATCTGAGCCCGAAGGTGGTGGCGCTGGTCTTTTTCCTCAATGACTTCGTGAACAATTCGGTTGCGCTGCACTCGCTAAAACAGGGCATGGATCCTGACCGAATGCCGCTTATGACCGCTCAAGTGGGCATTCACGGGGTTATGGAACTGCGCCCCGCCGATCCGGAATACGAGCGGTTTCTGCTGCCGAGGCTGCCAAAGTCGTGGTACGGCGGGGCGTGGGATTGGCTGGTTGGAGTTTCGCACTTCGCGAAGTGGGTGGATACAAAGAGGTTGCCCGGGGATGATTTTGATCCTCAGATTGCGGCATGGGCGGATATGATAGTCGAGCGCTCTTGTTGCGCATCGCTTCTGGACGGTTGGCGTCCCATCCATCGGCATGTTTTAGCCCACCAGTTCCAAGAAGAGCATCTGCCGCCCGTCTATAAAGAGGCGCTGGAATATACCGAATTTGGCATAGATGAGTTCAAGCGGCGCGCGGATCGCGATGGCGCGCAACTGGCGATTATATCCGCGACCGGGGATATGGGAACGCGGGGCGCTCCGCAGTTCGACCGCCTAAGCGCCATTGTAGAGACGCGCGGCATTCCCATAATCAGCGATTACGATTACATCGTCAGGCAGGGATATGACGCCGGGGACGGGCACTTTCGTTTCAACAGACATTGGACCGCCGCCGGCCACCGGTGGGTGGCGGAAGCGCTTCTGGAATGGCTGAAAGAGAACCAAGAAGTGTGCGACTGAAACGCAACGCGGTTGCGAGTGATATTCGATTCGTCGCCTAAACGCCGAGCGTTCTCTAGCGGCATCCCTGCGATTATACCATAGCGGGGCGGGCGGCCGAAAAACCTGCCTGCCCGCTATGCGCCGCTGCCGAAGCGTTGGCGGATTTCGCTTTCGGCGCGCGCGCTGTGCCGCGCCATTCGCGCCACCATCGCATCGTCTTGCAGGTCGCGCGGACGGATGCGCGTCATATATTCGCGGGCGACGCGGTAGCGCTGCGACTGCGTGTCCACCATGCGCACGCGCGTCCGGCCGGTTGCGGGATCGCGCATATCGTCGAACGGCATAACGCTGAGCCGCTCGCCGTCAAGATAGATAAGCCCGCCGTCCGCAAGCGCCGGATCCGCGGGTTCGGACAGCAGCAGCCGCGCCGCGCCGTAGCCTAGGCTGCGCGTGTAGTCTATGTCGAACGATACGGGCGAGGCGCAGCGCAGTTCGTAGCCTATTGTGGCGTCCACCATCGGGAAGTTCACGCCGGCGTCTATGAAGCGCTGCTGCACGGCGCGCCGTATCATAGCCGACAGCGGCAGTTCGCCGAGGCGTATGTGTCCGTGCGGATCGCGCCCGATGTCCACGCCCGCCAGGTTGCCGAGTTCGTCGGGATCGAAGCGCTCCGCCACGCCTTCCGATATTACCGCTATGCCGTCGTCGCGCCCTTCGGCGGCTTTGCGCTTCAGGATTGCGCCTTCCATCAACTTGACCACATCGTCTATCTTGATGATAGGGTTGGGGAACTCTTCGGGGATGATGGTCAGCGCGGCGGCGGCGGACATGCCGATGCCCAGCGCAAGGTGTCCGGCTTTGCGCCCCATCACCACCACGACATACCAGCGATTGGTCGCGCGGCTGTCGCGCGTCAAGTTTTGGACAAGCTCAGTTCCCAGATGGCGCGCCGTCTCAAAGCCGAAAGTGGGGATGTCGCCCGGCAGCGGCAGGTCGTTGTCGATCGTCTTGGGGATGTGCGCCACGCGGACTTTGCCGTCGGACGCCTTCGCCACATCGGCGGCGGACAGCGCGGTGTCTTCGCCGCCGATGGACGCTAGGCGCGTTACGCCCAATTCGCGCAGCGCGCTCACCACATTTCGCAGATGCGCCGGGTTGCGCGTGGGATTGGCGCGCGATGTGCGCAGGATGGAGCCGCCTTCGTAGTGTATGAGCGCCACATCGGCGGGCGTGAGCGGCATCGTGTATTGCGCGCTGCCCGCCATCAGATGGCTGAAGCCGTCTAGGATGCCGCAAACCGCCATCCCGTTGCTCGCCGCCTCTATCACGCAGGCGCTAATGGCGCTGTTGATGCCCGGAGCGGGGCCGCCGCCGACCAGAATGCCAAGCCGCCCGTTCTCAGCGTTCATATCATCTCCTCCAACTGCCGATGCGCTCCAACAATCGCGCGCAGCCGAAAGTTTCCGACGCCTTTCAGCATCGCGGGCAACCGAACTATGCCGATGCCCTTCAATAATCTAAAATCGAAGGCAACCGAAAACTGCCGATGCCGCCCAACAATCGAGGGCAACCGAACTCGCGGCAGACGGCGCAATTGTGATGCTGAGAGGTTATAATGAAACCGCTTTGTTTGCAATAATAGAAGGGCGTTGTTGAATAGAAACTTGAGCGCCAAAAAGGAACCCGTTATGACCGCCAAACAAGCCCCCAACTTCCCCAACCGCTCCCTCTTTGTGGGCGACAACCTCTATGCGCTGCGGGGGATCAATTCGGGGTGCGTGGATCTGATTTATCTCGATCCGCCGTTCAACTCCAATCGCACTTACAACGCGCCGCACGGCTCGCGCGCGCAAGGGGCGGCGTTCAAGGACACATGGACGCTGGACGATTGGGACGCGGCGCTTGAAGCCGAACTCGAGATCGCGGACAAGGGCGCTTATCACACTATCAACGCGGCGGGCGAACACCACGGCGACGGAATGCGCTCTTACCTCGGCTATATGTATGTGCGCCTCGCCGAAATGCACCGCATCCTGAAACCCGACGGCAGCCTCTATCTGCATTGCGACGACACCGCAAGCCACTACCTCAAAATCCTGCTGGACACCCTGTTCGGCGCAGGCAAGTTTCGCAACGAAATCACCTGGAAACGCCAATCGGCGCACAACGACTCAAAGGCGTTTGGGCGCGTCTCCGATACTATCCTGTTCTACGGCGACAGCATCAACTCGGACGCCGTGCGTATGCCGCTCAACCCTGAGTATGTAAGCAAGGCGTATCGCTACAAAGACGATAGGGGCGTTTTTAGGGCAAGCGATCTCACCGCCAAGGGGTTGAGCGGCGGCGGTTATATGTACGATTTTCATGGGCATCCCGGCCCTTGGCGCTATCCGGAAAGCCGAATGCTTGAGTTAGAGGCGGACGGGCGCATCCATATGCCCAAGAAGGTTGGCGGCGTTCCCCGATTGCGCCGCTACCTGCACGAAGGCAAGGGGCAGGTGCCCGGCACGATTTGGACGGACATACCGCCCGTATCGCGCAAAGAGCGCACCGGCTATCCCACGCAAAAGCCGTTGGCGCTGCTGGAGCGCATCATCTTGGCGTCGTCCAAGCCGGGCGATATGGTGCTTGACCCGTTCTGCGGCTGCGCCACAACCTGCGTCGCCGCCGAGAAGCTGGGGCGCGAATGGGCGGGCATAGACATCAGCGAAAAGGCGGTGGAGCTAGTCAATATGCGGTTGCGCGAGCATCTGGGCTTGGAGGGGACGCTGGCGGTTACGCGCCGCAAGCCGCCCGCGCGCACAGACGGCGGGGACAAGACGAAATCGCCCAACATCCGCGAACTGCTATACAGCAAGCAGGACGGGCGCTGCGCCGGCTGCCGCGAATCGTATCCGCTGCGCAACCTCGAGACCGACCACATACACCCGCGCTCCCGCGGCGGCGCCGATATTGACGAAAACCTGCAGCTGCTCTGCGGCTTCTGCAACCGCACCAAAGGCGACCGCCCGCAGATATGGCTGCTGCGCCGGCTGGACGCGATGCGGCTGCGGGGGGAGTTGTAGGGGGGATGGCAAAATTAAAGTGAAACTGAGCTTACTGCAACGGCAAGGAAGGGGGTTAATTTCACACTAGCGGAACTACATAACTTTTGCGGGTATTCTGAAATTGCAGTGGTTATCAAATTGAAGACTTCTAGGAAGCCCTGTGTTAGCGGATACGTCACTGGTTATAAACTCAATACCACTCAACACTGAGAATACCACTTTTGCGGAGACGCTTGGATGAATTAGGGCTACTCTGCTATAATGTCCATTGTAAGACCATGTCTAGGAGGATTATTATGAATCTTGCTGAACTGATCAGGATTGGCCCGACAAAACTTAATTATTTCGATGCTCATATAACTCTAGGAATAACTAAGTTGATGAAATCGAAGAACGGATTAGAGGTGCTATTCAAAGACCTTGAAGATTTGGATGCTGACGCCTTTAGTAGGTGGATCAATATATTTCGTGTCGTATGTTACGGCACGAAATATGAAGCTTGGGGGTTGAATTGCATTCTTAACGAGATGCTTGAGCGGCCCCTGTCTCTTAAAGAAGTAGAAGACAACAAAGAAGAGCTGTACTCTTGGATTGAGTATCTAGTCGATGCTTTGGATAATCATCGATACGGTTCTATACCCACGATTCGCGCTCTTGGTGCATTGGAGCATGAAAATGCGATATTCGCCGAATTCTGGCGTGCTTGGAGTATAGCGGTTAAATATGCACGTCAATATGGGAAAATTAGCCAATCGATTCCGCTTTTTGAAATGTCTAATTTGCTTGAAGAATATACTGAATGTCCTGTTGTGTCTTATAAAAGGCCGCTTCCCAAAGGTGGTTATCAGTGCGAACGTCTTGCATTCCCTGTGTGGGTAAGAAACTGGTTTCACCACTCAGAGAACGAGTTCGAACCAGAACCTCCAACTAGACGCGAAATTCGCCTTGCTGCGCGTTATCTAGTGGAGCTTTCCTTTCATTTGGAAATGTCTGACGAAGAGAAACGCGTGGAGACATTTCGAGAGACATTCAAAGATGGATTTGCGGCTACTTACAAATGGCTGAATGCTTCTGTATGGGTTAGTGAATCTAGGGACACATTGACGGTTTGGCAAGAAAACGTCGTCAGTGGTTGGTCTATCACCGTCCCTTACAGCGAATTCAAAAATAGCGGTAAGGACCTTGTCGACTACGTATTGGAACTGAAGCGCAGGGCGAAGGAACAGGATACTGAGGCTTCCTACTAACACCGCTATCTGTGTTAGTTAGACGATGTATTGAACTTACCTCCACTCCTGCGTAATCAGCGAATCCAATAGCAGGCGCACGCCGGCAACCTTATCCAAAAGATATTAGGGTAACCACCCACACGGACAAAGCGCTCGAAGGCGTCTAGGATAGCGGCACTAATCGCTGATAGCCCGGGCCGCTGGCCGCTACTTGGGCGCGAACTCGGCTAGATGCTGGCGCAGCAGCACGCGGGCGCGGTGCAGGCGCGATTTGAGGGATGCCACGCTGATGTTGAGCGCTTCGGCGGCTTCGGCGTTGGACAGCCCGCTCACATCGCGCAGCACAACGGCGGCGCGCAAATCGGGCTGCAGCATGCCTATGCCTTCCTGTATCTTGTCCCCGATTTCGGATGTGAGCGCGGATCGCTCCGGGGCGTAATCCCAGCTAGGGACTTCCAGGTTTTCCACGCCCACCCAAGTCAGGCTGCGGGCGCGCTTTTCGCGGCGCAGGCGCATCAGCGCGGCGTTCATCGTGATGCGGTAGAGCCAAGTGGTGATGCGCGATTCGCCCCGAAAGCGGTCATAGGCGCGGTACGCCGACAGGAAGGCGTCCTGCGCCACCTCTTCGGCGTCGTGCGGGTTGCCCATCATCTTGAACGCCACATTATAGACATAGCCCGAATACATCTCTACGATGTCCTCGAACTGCGTGGGCGCCGCATCGCCTTGTCCCGTATCCGATTGACTGCTCATATCCATTGCCCGAACTTGTTCGGCGCGAAAGCCGAAATCATTCGCCGACTGCGCGCATCCAATTGTAAATCACAGCATCACATAAATAAAAGGCTATCACACATAGCCGGGGAGCGCTTACGCCCCACCGCGCCACGATAATGCGCCGCAAGGGGTGTTGACCGACGGGGGCGCATTTTATAAAGTGTTCGTTGGAAGCGGACTTGTGAAGCGAACTTGAGGTTTGAGGTCGCGCAGAAAGCCGAATGATTTCCCGCATACTTCGGATGTTCAGACGCAGCGGGGCGCTGCCGCCGCCCTGCGAAGAGGCGCGGATGCTCTCATCGGACTACATCGATGGCGAGCTGGAGCCGGCGCTGCGCCAAAAGATACGGGCGCACTTGGCGGACTGCCCGCTCTGTACGGCGTTCATCGAGACGCTCAGGGCGACGATCGAGGCGCTGCGCGGAGTGCCGTCGCAGCCTGTCCCCGACGGCTTTCGTCAGCGTCTGCGCCAGCATATCCACGAACACGGGACATAGCGCGGGCGCAAGGGGGCGGCGGCGTTTCGCTCGATGCGGCGTATGATGCGCTATATCTGCGGCATCGTTTCGCGCATCTAGCCACTCAGCCGCCCACAACCGATTATTGCATCTGGAGGCGCTTTTAGATGAACTCCCACAAACAGCGCATTGAAAAGATTGAGGAATACGGCGGACATTACGAATTGCTGACCGCCGCCCTGCGCGAGCTGCCCAACGATATATGGCGCTTTAGGGACGAATGCGGCTGTTGGAGCGTCCACGAACACATCATTCACATCGTTGACAGCGAGGTCAATAGCTACATCCGCTGCCGTCGGCTGATTGCGGAGCCGGGCAAAGACCTGATGGCATACGACGAAAACCAATGGGCGGAAGCGCTGGATTATCACGAACAGAGCGTCGAGGACGCGTTGGCGGCGTTCAAGTGGTTGCGCCAAAAGACCTACATGCTCATCAGATCGCTGCCCGGTGAGGTTTGGACGCACAAGGCGTATCATCCCGAAAACGGGCAGATGACGCTTGACGATTGGCTTGATGTGTATGCCGCGCATGTGCCGGAGCATATCCAATACATGCGCGAAAACTACGATGCGTATCAGCGCCAAGCCGCCTGCTGACGCGCTAGGCAATTCCAAATGAAAATCGCGGTTTGCATAAAGCAGGTTCCCGTAGTCTCGATGTTGAAGTTCGACAATGAGACGCGGCGTGTTGTGCGCGAGGGCGTTCCCAGTGAGGTCAACCCGTTTGATGTGCTGGCGATGTCGCTTGCCGCCAACCTGAAGCGCGAATGCGGCGCCGAAGTGGTGGCGTACACGATGGGGCCGCCGCAGGCGCGCGAGGCGCTGGTTCAGTGCCTTGCTATGGGGGCGGATAGCGCGGTTCACCTCAGCGACCGCGCATTCGCCGGCAGCGATACGCTCGCCACGGCGCGCGCGCTGTCTATGGCGCTGGCGAGACAAGGCTACGACCTAATCATCTGCGGGCGCAACAGCGTCGACGCCGAAACCGGCCAGGTGGGGCCCGAAATCGCCGAACTGCTCGACCTGCCTCAGGTCAGCGCGGTGCGTCGCCTTGAGCTCGACCTTGCGGCAGACGACGGGAACGGGGCGTTGACGGCGGAGCGCCTCACCGACGAGGGCTACGATGTTGTGCGCTGCGATCTGCCGGCGCTCATAACCGTTACCGAAGATGTAGCGCCTGAGATATACCCCAACCGCGCGGCGCGGCAGGCGGCGCAGGACAAGCCCATAGCCACGCTAACCGCCGCCGATCTCAGCGCCGACGCATCCGTGTTCGGGCTTGACGGTTCGCCTACATATGTGAGCGAAATATACTCGGTCAAGCCGCAGCGCGATCGCATCATCGCGCGCGATAAGCCGGCGCGCGAATCCGTCGCCGAACTGATGGCGTATCTGCAGGCGCGCGGCGTCTTCGACGGCGCTAAACCCGACGGCGCGTCCCCGACGCGTCATCGCGGCGGCCGTCGCGCGCGCGGCGATATGGGCGCTATATGGGTGGTGGCGGAAACGCTCGGCGGCGACCTGCGCCCGGCGACGCTGGAGCTGCTGGGGCGCGCCTGCGAACTGGCGGATGCGCTGCACACCTGCGTTGAAGCCGTACTCATCGGCGACGAAGTTGCGCATCACGCCGCCACGCTCGCCGCATACGGGGCGGACGGCGTGCGTCCGGCGCAGCATAAGCGGCTCGCGCGCTACGAAACCGCGCTCTACACCGAAACGCTCGCCGCGGCAATTCGCGCGCATGCCCCCTATGCGGTTCTGCTGCCGTCCACGCTGAACGGCCGGGACTTGGCGGCGCGGCTTGCGGCGCGGCTATCGCTTGGGCTTACCGGCGACTGCATCGGGCTTGAGGTGGACGGCGACGGGCGGCTTGTTCAGCTCAAGCCCGCATTCGGAGGCGACATCGTCGCGCCCATCCTGTCCCGAACCCGCCCGTATATGGCGACGGTGCGCCCCGGAATGCTCACGCCGGTCGCGCCCGATTGCGGCGTCACTGCGCCCGTGACGCCAATCCCCACGGATGCGCTGGGCGATGCGCGCGCTCAGATCTTGCGCAGCGTAGTTGACGAGTCCGCCGCGGGCGCGGAACTTGACAGCGCCGATACAATTGTGGGCGTGGGCAAGGGCATAGGCGGCCCGGACAACCTGCCGCTTGTGCGCGAACTCGCCGACGCGCTGGGGGCGCCGCTGGGCGCAACCCGCGATGTAACGGAGCTGGGCTGGCTGCCGCGTCAGTATCAGATTGGGCTGTCCGGCAAATCGGTTGCGCCCAACCTGTATGTGGCGGTGGCGCTGCGCGGCGTGTTCAATCACACCGTCGGCATACAGAAGGCGGGCACCATCGTCGCCGTCAACAACAGCGCAAGGTCGCCCATATTCCAGGCGGCGGACTTCGGCATTTTGGGAGATTACGCCGAAGTGTTGCCCGAACTAATCAGCGCGCTAAAGGCGCAGCGCCGTTAGCGCCGTTGCCGTTGGGAGACGGCGGCATAACGGCGTCAATCACAATTGCGAGAAAGCGAGAAGGAAGGGAGAACGCAATGGCAGACACTACGGTAACCACGCGCAAGAACGGCCCCTATATGGTGCAGGGGGACGTCAAGATAGTGGACGCGGACGGCAACGAGATTCCGTCGGAGGGGGATATGGTGTTCCTGTGCCGCTGCGGGGAGTCCGGGAACAAGCCCTTCTGCGACGGCACGCATCGCAGCTGCGGCTTCGAGGGGTAGTGAACCCCATTCGGTCTGCGCCCTAACCTATAAGCGCCCCGGCTCATGCTATCTCTTGCTATGAGTTGGGACGCTGAAATTTGTCCAACGGCGCAATGGGCGCAAGGTTGAGCGCAAATCGGCTATTGCGTCTGAGCGCCGTATTCGGTTGCTGACTGCGTTTCGTATTCGGCGGCCGTCTGCGCGCCTTCGTCGTCCAGCGCGACGTACTTGGAGGGGCATTTGACCAGCACATTTTGGCTGACGAACACGCCGTCCGCGCCGTATGCGCCTTCCAGTATGATTTCGGAATGGGGGTTGAAGAACAGGTCGGGCAGCACGCCGTCGTACTGCGCGGCTACGCTTTCGGCTTCGTCGGTCAGCGTGAAATGCGCCAGCGTGGAGCCGTCGGGGCGCCGAAATGTATCGCCGATGAGGCTGCCGTTGACGCGCACGATTTTGCCCTGCGGCGTTGGGCCGAGCGCGTTTAGTTCGCTGACGGTGTATGAGTACACGGTGGCGCTTTGGAACGCCATAACCGCGAAATAGCCCAGCGCGCCCAGCATCACGGCGGCGGCGATGATGAGCTTGCCTCTGCGCGCGAACAACCCGCCGGCGTCTTCGTCCGGGGCGTCGGACGTCGGCGTATCAGTCCACTCCGAAAGTCTGTCAGACATCTATATCGTTTCCTTCGATCGTTTTCCCGCACGCTGTCGAACGCCGCTTAATCGCGTTCCGCAAGCGCGCGTTTGAGCGCCTCGATTTCGGCGCGCATTTCGCGCTGGCGGCGGGACATCACGAACACATAGCCGAAGAACGCCGCCCAAGTGATGATATAGACGGCGAACAGCCAGGGCAACTCGGCTTCGCCGCGCGCCTGCTGCTGCGCCGTCGAGTCTGCGCTCGACATCGCCGCCGCTTCGTATGCGCTTGCGTATCCGCTTTGCGTCAGCGCTCCCGCCGCAAGCAGGATAAGCAAGAGCGCCGCAGTTACAGCCATTCGCCGCAATGTTTCATCTCCGAAATCGCCGATGCGTTATCCAATCGGCTAGTTGATATGCGCTTTGTAGGGCGTTGTCCCCGTCTTAACTTTACCCCGCAGGGATGGTTGCGGATTAGATCGCTTTGACCGAAACGCCGCCTATCCCGCTTGAGCGGCTAACTCGGCGTGCAGTTCGTCCAACTCGGATTCAGTGCGTCGCAGGGCGTAGCGCTCCACCAGCAGGTAGGCGTATAGCAGCGTGAACGCCAGCGTCGAGACAAGCAGGGTATAGTATATGCTGCGCGAGTCAATGGCGTCGCGATCGCTTGCCGCCGGGCCTACATTCAGTTCGGGATGGGCGGTGCTCCACCAGACGGTCGCCATATAGATGATGGGGGCGTCTATCGCGCCGAACAGCGCAATCACGGCGGCGAAGCGCGAACTCTGCGAGCCTTTGGGGGCGTAGGCGCGCACCATCAGATAGCCGACGTAGATGAACCACAGCACAAGGGTTGTGGTCAACTTAGCGTCCCAAGTCCACCACCAGCCGAGGTCGCCGCGCGCCCAGATGACGCCGGTAATCAGTATCAGGCTTGCGAACACCACGCCCAGTTCGGCGGCGCTATACGCCAGCGCGTCCCACTTTTGGCTGCCGCTTATGAGATGGGCTATGCTGGCGATAGCCACGACTACTATGGACAGCATCCCAAGCCATCCAAGCGGCACATGGAAATAGAATATGCGCTGGGATACGCCGAGGTTGGCTTCGGTGGGCGCCCACAGGAATATCATCGCCAGCGTCAGCAGCATCAGCGCGGCGCTGACGATAAGCAAGCCGTTTCGAACTAGCGCATCGCGCCCTCCGCCGCTTGCGCGGGGGGGCTGCGCCGTATCGGTATCAGTCATGCGCGTCATATGTGTAATGTATCACAAACGCGGCGGGCTATTCCAGCAAATCGGCGCGCTAGGCGGGGGGTTTTGGCGCAGAGACGTGGAGGGCGCAAAGGGGGTATGGGTATGGGTGATTATCTCAACGCTGATTGGGGCGCTGATACGGCGTGAAGGGAGCCATTGCGATACGCCGCCGAATGCTAGGGGCTTGAAATTGGTTCGCATCTCTTCGGTGGTTGGAAGCGTGTACTCAAACATTGCGCCGCCGGACATCGGGATAGAACATATCGAAGTGGGATACATCGCGTTGCCTGCAGGTGTTGTCTTCTCCGGCGCACGGATGCGTTGTTTCCGTCAGTGTGGGAGGCGGTGTGTCTGTTTGATCGTCGTCTTGGATTATGCCGCAGCCGCCGCAAGCGCAGCCGCCAAGAGCGCCTATTCTGTGGTGTAGATAGCCCGCATACGATTTGCCATCTCATTTTTGCCAATATCCGACGGCGCGCCGTTTAGCCGATTGGTTGCCGCCGATAGCGTGTATCCGTTCTTGCGCATTCGGCCGGCGGCGCGGCGCCAGAGTCCAGCATAATGCAGCGATATACTCTCTACTCACTCGCGCGAGTATATCCTAATCAGGCGGCCGCCGTATCGCCGTCGATATGCAAGTCATTGCGCGCCACAACTTGCATCACATATCGGAGCGGCTTGTCCCCATCATATCTAATGCGCCTCAATTATGAAAATGCGAGGCATGCCGCTCTCAAATCGCAGATGTCCGCCGCCCGCAATAATGCGGAAAGCCCTACGGCAGTCGGGTTTGCGCGTCCGAATACCGTAGGGTTAGGGTCTATCCCCGCGTGGGTGGGGGAACCTTTTAAGTTGCATACTAATCGTATGTAACTTAACGAAAATCGTAGATAGCTTCTGCGCTTTTTAGGGACGGACGGACTACACTTTAACAGCGCAACGATCTCCAAATTAGTCCACATAAGAATTGTGTAAAATCGGTAAGATATTACTGCGTCTATCTCGTACGCTCATTAAGCGAAATCGGAGCAATCCGTTATGCCCGATTGATAGAAAGGCAAAATATGGAAAGAAAAAGGTGGATACTAATAATCGTGGCGATTTTTATATCACAAAGCGTAAGGTTCTGTATGTTTATGGCAAACACAGAATTCTATCCAGCCGACCCGACGCCGGCACAATCCAGTGTAGAGAATACCGAAAACAATACTGACCTAATACGCAATGCCGAGCGTGAAGTAGAATTGGCGCTGGCACAGTTTGGAAGAATAGGAAGCAGTTTAAGCAATTCCAAATGTGTAGCCGTCAATAGAGTTATAGATGCCATAATAGATCTAAGACGGATTGCTCCGCCTTCTAATCATATGCGCGTCGGATTAGCGCGCAACAATATAGGCAGTAAAGTGACTCGGATGCGAACACGATGCGCCGCCATAGGACTACCCCGCTAAATCGCTGCCGCTTATCATTCGATTCATCGTCAGCGCGCTGATAATAGAAGAAGTCCACATCGCCTTCTTCCGATTTCACCGCATTCATGTCTCGTCCCAGGAAACTGAACCGATAAGGAACATCAGCCGCTATAGCATCGGGATCAAAGAGTATTGAGTCTTCGTCGCGCTCAACGTTCAGCTGCGGGATAGCAGGCATCGGCCATTTACCTCGTCAACCATCCGTCTTTCGCCAAAACCATCACATTGCCGGAGTTAATAACAAGATATAAGCATTATGCGCTTGTATCTTAAAATAGACGTTGCGGTGAACTACGATTTGTCCACAACACCTCTGTGCGCGGCGAACTCACGCCATTTATATTACGTCGTGTTGACCTCTTGGCATAAGGTTTCCAGCCCAAATTGTCCCAGTCACCGGGGTAACCGCCAACGGCGCAGAAACCCTTCTGCGCCAACAACGCAGAGGTCAGCTCGGCTTTATCTATATCACCGTGCAGATACGGACTTGTGTCCGCAGACTGATGAGGCGGGTCAACATAGATAACCGCGTCTTCGCATTCCGCCACTTGCATTAGCGCTTCTACTGCAGGCTTGCATTCCAAACGAACATTGCGAATTCTGTTCGCCAGTTCTTTCACTCTTTGGATTGTCCAAAGATGAATTTTGCCTGCATTAGGAGAATAACGAACTCTCCAGTCTGATGCCCTTAGTTTGCCTCCGTCGCCATGCGTAATGCCTTGCTCGATGACGACGTGAAACGCCCAAGCGCGCTTCATGTCCGACAAACTCATATCGTCAAGCATTTCTATTGCTTCGGCAAAAAACTGCCTACTATGTGGCGTGTACTCGACTTGCCACCCGAACTTATCAGGCTCATCCTTGACGACTTGCCACCAGTTCATAATTCTTGCGTTAAGGTCGTTAAGAATTTCTTCCCCTGCCGGTTCCCGCGCTAGTAGCACAGAAGCCATGCCGCAATACGGCTCAACGTACAACTGCCGATCATTAGGCAACGGCAGAATACCGTTGATCCATCGGGCTTTCCCTTCGCCGGCCGTGCCTCCAAAGTAGGGCAACGACCTGGGGATATTCCGCATATATTTACCTCTTTATCACTCACGGACACGGCTAGTAAGGCACAAACATTGCTAGGATAATAACACAAAGTACCGATAGGTGGGGTGGATTTTGCAGTTTATTCCAAAGTAGGCGGGGAAACGCACTTGTGTGTTCTATTAACATTCACAACGCATATCTAGCGTTACCCTGTCAACGCTATAATTCGGAGGGACAAACAAGTAGCCATCCATTGGGGCTATCCCTGCATGGGCAGGGGGAAACATCCCTTGACGATATGCTGGGTCAAGGCAAGAAGCGCTATCTCGCGTGGGCGGGGGAAACGTCACTTCCAAATCTGCTATCATTATCCCCGGTTTGCCGCAATTAACCGCGCAATTGCATTTCATCACGCAACCCGCATATACCCACGATACTAAGGAGAAAACCTATGACCGGCGCAGACCTCATAGCGCGCATCCTGAAGCAAGAAGGCGTCGACTTTATGGGCGTCATACCCTTCAACTCGTTGGAAGAAGCCGCCGCCAAGGCCGGCATTCGCCCGCTGATATTTCGCCAAGAGCGCGTGGGCGTCAACCTAGCGGACGCCTATACCCGCGTTACCAACGGCAGATCCACCGGCGTGTTCTCTATGCAAGCCGGCCCCGGCGCCGAAAACGCCTTCGCCGGCGTGGCGCAGGCATACGCCGACTCCGTCCCTATACTACTGCTGCCCGCGTCAGCGCCCCGAAACCGCGCGGGCGTTCATCCCACATTCAGCCCAAGCCGCACATACGAATCCGTCGCCAAGTGGTCAGGCAGAATCGAACTGCCAGAAGAGATCCCCAACGCATTGCGCCGCGCTTTCAGCCAACTCCGATTGGGACGCCCTAGCCCCGTGCTGCTAGAGCTGCCCAGCGATATACTCAGAGGCGAACTGCCGGACGCAGACTACGCCTATATGCCCGTCAAGCGCCGCCGCGCCGCCGGCGATCCGCAGGATGTGCGCGCCGCCGCCCAACTGCTGCTGTCCGCCAAGAACCCCGTCATTCACGCCGGGCAAGGCGTTCTCTACGCCGAAGCGTGGGACGAACTGCAGCGCCTAGCCGAACTCACCCAAACTCCCGTTATGACATCTATGGCGGGCAAAAGCGCCTTTCGCGAAGATCATCCGCTTTCGCTGGGGACGCGCTCCAGCACCACAACCGGCATGGTGGCGCATTTCCTAGACCGCGCAGACCTGATATTCGGCATCGGCTGCAGCTTCACGCGCATTCACTACGGCGCTGACCTGTTCGACCGCAAAGTTCTGGTTCACATCACCAACGACGAGTCCGACATCAACAAGGACTATTCGCCCGACGCCGCGGTTGTGGGCGACGCTAAGCTCATACTGACGCAACTCATAGCCGAAATCGAGGCGGATCTCGCCGAAAAGTCCGCCGCCCGCATGGAGCGCGCAAGCGATCCGGCCGCCGAAATCGCCGCCGTGCGCGACGAGTGGATGCGCGATTGGCTGCCCAAGATGCAATCCGACGCCGTCCCCATCAATCCCTACCGCGCGCTCAACGACCTGTCCAACGCCATAGACCGCAAGCGGACGATAATGAACCACGACTCCGGCAGTCCGCGCGACCAGATGATTCCCTTCTACCAAACCCTTGCGCCGCGCGGCTTCATCGCTTGGGGCAAGTCAACCCAACTCGGCTACAGCCTGGGCGCGGCTATGGGCGCTAAGCTTGCGTCCCCCGATAAGCTCTGCGTGAATGTTATCGGCGATTACGGCTTTGGGATGGTAGGCACCGACTTGGAAACCGCCGCGCGCGAGAACATCCCCATTCTGACCGTTGTGCTGAACAACTCGTCAATGGGCATATACCGCCCCGAACACTTCGCCACCGCGCACGAACTCTACGGCACAAAGACCACCGGCGGCGATTTCGTGAAGATGGCGGAGGCGCTTGGCGGCTACAGCGAGCGCGTAACGCAGCCGCAAGACATCATCCCCGCGGTGCAGCGCTGCGTGGGCATCGTGGAAGGCGGCAGTCCCGCGCTGCTGGAAATCGTTACCGACGACGCAGAAAAGGACATGCCCTACCGCATATTCTAGCCGCCGGCCGCCGCCCAAGCCCGCGCGCTAGGCGAAGCGCGGCTATGCCCGCGCGGTGTACACCGATTGGCTTAGCTCAACGCGCGCGCTGCCAAAATCTACGCAAAGCGAGGCATCACTTCGTCGGCGAACAGGCGCATAGAGCGCATAACCTTATCGTGCGGGATGCCGCCCATCGCGAAGTTGCAGCCGAAATACTCGATGCCCTGCGCGCGCAGTTCGGCGATTTGGGCGGCGGCTTGGTCGGGCGTTCCAATGAACGCGCGATTTTCGCGAACATAATCGTAGCTCAGCGGCGTTTCGGCGCGCGTCCGCCGCCAGTCCGCGATGCGATACGGCACTTCGCTGCTCTCGCGAAAGTCCCGCCGCCACTGCATAATGTCCAAAATCCAAGCGATATGCGCCGCCGTGTCCCGCTGCGCCTGCGCTTCCGTTTCGGCGACATAGAAGTAGCGAAAGAACGGCACATCCGATAGCGATGCGGTTGCGCCAAACTCAGAGGCGCGCGCCAAATAGCGGGCGCAAAGCTCAAGCGATCGCTGCGTATCCTGCACCACCGCTATGCAAAGCCGATGCCCGTTGCGTACCAGGAAATCCAGCGTCTCTTGCGTATAGGACGCCGCGATGTATATCGGCGGATGCGGCGTCTGCATCGGCGGCGGCGCTAGGTTGATCTTATTTAAGCGATAGAATTCGCCCTGATGCGAAAACTCCGGCGTAGTCCATAAGCCTTGCACGATGGCAACGCTTTCCTGAAAGCGCGCTTGGCTTTCGCGCTCATCCACGCCGAAGCCGCCGTACTCATAGCCGAATGTGCCGCGCCCAAAGCCCGCATCAAGCCGCCCGCCGCTCACGCAGTCCAGCGTAGCGGTGTCTTCCGCGAGCCGTATCGGGTTGTGCAGCGTGGGGATAAGGACGCCCGTCCCCAAGCGAATGCGGCTTGTGCGCGCCGCCATTGCGCTCGCCAGCACTAGCGATGACGAACCCAGGCTGTACCGCGAAAAGTGATGCTCCGCAATCCAAACGCTATGAAAGCCCAGCTCCTCGCCCAAAACCGCCTGCTCGATCGCCTCCCCGAACAGACGCGACGGCGCTGCCCCCTCTGGCCAAGGCACATGCGTAAAAAGCCCGAACTTCATCCGTATCACCATCGCCGCGGGTTATCGCAGCAGCCTATCGCCGTCCAATCGCTTGCCCAACAATATAGCAGACGTCCGCGCGTTTGCGCCTCTGCGCCTTTGCGTTAAATCCCGCGCCAAACACGCCCCGCCCTTGTTATCGCATCCCCCAACCTGATATATTGAATGTGCGCCCCCGTAGCTCAGTGGATAGAGCGCTGGCCTCCGGAGCCAGGTGCGTGGGTTCGAGTCCCGCCGGGGGTACTCCCTTCATTTCGCAATGCCGCCAACCCACGCGCGCTTGCCCATATGGTAAGCGCCGCTTGTCGGCGTTGCCGCGAGCCGCCAACCCGCGCGCTTTGCCGCAACCGCCGCATCCCTACGCTTCAGCCCACCGATGCGGCAGATCCGCCAGCCGCCCCAAGCCCAATTCGGCGCATAGCGCATTGAACGGCGCGCGCTGAATGCCACGCCATTCCAGATCCGCAAGCCTTTCGCTTATCGGCGCGTCCAACCGCAGCGTGGCAAGATACTTGTATAGCGCCGCCGCGTCCCTATGCTGCGCGAGGCTTTGCGCCAGTGATTTTGCGCCGCGTACTTTGACATCCCAAAGCAGCGGATTGTCCGGGATCGCATCGATATGCTTGTACTCCCCCAAAACCTGCGCCGCCGATTTCGCGCCCCAGCGCGGAACGCCAGGGATGCCGTCCGCCGCATCCCCCACCAGCGCCAAATAGTCCGGTATGGACGCCGGCGCTACCCCGAACTTGGCAATCACGCCGTCAGCGTCCAGCAGCGTATTCCTGCGCCTGTCCAAGCTCACAACCCGCGCGCCGCGAACCATCTGCGCCAAATCCTTGTCCGGCGAGCATATGACCACCTGCTCCACGCCCGGCGCGTCCGCCCACATATGCGCCGCCGTGGCTATGGCGTCGTCCGCCTCGAACTCCACCATCCGCCATACCACTATGCCAAGCGCAGACGCCGCCCGCTCCGCCGTCTCAAACTGCGCCAGCAGCTCCCCCGGAACGCCTTCGCCCGTCTTGTAGCCCGCAAACGCCTCATTCCTGAACGACGTGACAACGCTGTCAAACGCGCATGCCACATGCGATACATCATCCTGCCGAAGCAGCATCAGCAAGGTCTGTATAAGCCCGCGCACAGCCCCCACAGACCGACCGTCCGGCGCCGCCGTCTTGGGCGCTCCGAAGTGCGCCCGAAAAAGTTCGTATGTGCCATCTACAAGGTGTACCTTCATATGCCCGCCTATCACTCACTCAATCCGTCAAACCGCCCATAATTCTACACGCAGCGCCGCCGCTTTGCGCTACAATGCCATAGGTCAATTTGCCGCTGCCGACCAACTATATTGAATAGCCCGCATCATCGCGCTGCTATCGCATTAGTGTTATCAAGGAGAAAGTCTATGCCACGCATAACGCAGATAACGGAGCGCGAACAGGTTGCGCCCGACAAGCGGCATCTGTTCGACGCCATAGCCGAAAGCCGCGGCAGGGTAAGCGGCCCGTTTTCGGCACTGCTCAACAGCCCCGAACTCGCGGGACGAGCGGCGCATCTCGGGGCGTACATTCGCTTCGAGTCCACGCTCACCCCGGCACAGCGCGAGCTTGCGATAATCACCGCCGCGCGCGAATTCGACTGCGCCTTCGAGTGGGCGGCGCACGAACCGCTTGCCCGCAACGCCGGCGTGCGCCAAGCCGCCATAAGCGCCGTAGCCAACCGCCGCGACCTGAGCGAACTCACCGCCGACGAAGCGCTGATTGTGGAATACGGCCGCCAGCTCCTGCGCGATAAGCGCATAGCGCCCGAAGTGTTCGACGCAGCCAAAGCCGCATTCGGCGAACAGGGCGTAACCGAACTCACCGCAACTATCGGCTACTACGGAATGCTTGCGTGCGCTCTAAACGCCTTCGAAGTAGCGCCACCGTCGGACGCCGCGCGGTTGCCCTAGCCCGCCGCCAAATCCGCGATGGCAGGATATGCGTAACGATCTATGTTCAAGGCTGGGGTTGGGCGCCGCCATTTGCGGGAATATCAGGGGCGGCATGGTAGCCACATTCGAGGATCCAGACGGCAACCTGCTGCAGCTACTGGAGCAGGCGGAGGCGTCAGACGATTAGCCCCGCCCCCGCCGGCCGCCGCTTGCCCCCATGAACCGACGGTTCAGCGCACCACTTGGCCGCGAGCATCCGCACGCCCTCATACACGGCGGCGTCGAAGCCCAGCATATCGCAGACCACGCGCCGATCCAGCAGCGCGCGGTTGGCGTCGGCGTCCGCAAGATACGCCGGCTGCAGCTCCAGTTCGCGGAACTCGTCGAAGATTTCCTGAGCCGTCGCAAGCTGCGCGTCGGTGAGGGCGCGCAGGTCTAGGATGGGGAGGGATTCGGCGGCGCGGATTGAGATTGCGCCTCTGCCCGCATGCTGAAGGCTTGCGTGCCACCAGTGCATCAGAATGCCCAGCGTACTGTTGCCCCATAGCGCAAAGGCGTAGTCAAAGCGGGCGTCAGCGAATTGTATATTTGGCCACGCCCGCCCGCCGATGCTGGGAAATTCGGTTATAGCCACGCACAACGGCTGCGAAGCGAACCCAAACTCAACATTGTGATGCGCGCGGCTTGCGGTGTTCCAAACCGCAGCGGCCTTGTCTTCCAATCCACGCCGCACTTGCAGTTGTGAATCGGGTTCGCAGATTATGCGCGTCTCTTTGCGGGCGTTGTGATTCCAGAGCGCAGGGTAGGTAGCGGTGGCGCTTGGCTCTATCTTGTCGAACGGCCCGCGGGTTGGAGGCTCGATTATGTCCCTAGAAACTAGCCCGCGCTTGCCCACGCTTCCAAGTCGCGCCATTTTGAGTTCCAGCGGTTGAGGTTGAGCCGGCAGCCATAGCGTTGATTGCGTCAAAGAGTACGCAGTTTGGGCTACGGAGGCATCGTATAGCCGCACCGCGCTCAATTTGCCGTCGGCGCTTTGCGGCATATCAAGCGTTTCGCCTATCTTCTCAGCGCCAAGTGAAAGCGGCTCGCCGCCGTAAGGTCCATCCTCTATTCTGCGAACGTCGGGATTGTCTAGCATAGCAGTTGCCACAATGGACGCCTGCGCTATATCTTGCGGGCGTTGGCGCAGCGATGTGAATTGCGCGCGCGCCGCCTTGGGCTCATCCCCAACGCGCTTGCGGGCTATGATTAGACATTCGCCTAATCCCGTGTCCGCAGAAAATGATATTGAGTCGAAGTTCGCGGCGGCGATGCTTATAACGGATATGTCCGTGTATTCTGCCGTGAGCATCCGCCGAAACTTGTCCCACGACTGCCCGGCTGCCGCCACCAACGGCAGCACAAACGCGAACACGCCGCCCGGATTGAGCTTGCGGTTCGCCACCGCCGCAAACGCAGAGGCGAGCCCGGCGTTGCCGTGATAGCAGTTGTCCGAGCCAAGTCTGTTTAGCCTATCGCCCATTCGCGTTTGGTCAGCGGCGGGCGCGCCGAATGCTGCGAATGCGGGATTGACTACATCGTGATGCGCGCCGCCGTGATTGGTCGACCTAGTGAACGGCGGGTTCATTATCACTATATCGAACGATTCGTCCGGGAACTCCACGGGGACTTGGGATGCGGTCTCTTCGCCGCGGCTGCCGGTTCGCCGCGCGGGATCGTTCATGTTGAACAGAGTCATCACGCTTGATGATTGCAGCAGCTCAAGCGAACCGATTTGTATGCTGCCGTCGGCTTGCCGGCCATACGGCATTGCGTACAATCGCGAGAGGTCAAAGCCTAAACCCGGTTGTATGCCGGACAGGGTTGCGCCGCTGATGTGAATGGCGCTAGGCATCACATCGCAGCCGTACAGGACGTCTTCCATCATCGCCTTATGCAGCGCCGTGGGTTCGCCGCCCGCGCGCTCATGGCGGCCGGCGAACTGCTCATACACGGCGGACAGCAGCGCGCCCGTGCCGCAGGTGAAGTCCGCCACGCGCAGTTTGCCGATGGCGTTTGCGTCCGCCCAGTCGATGCCGTTCAGCTTAGCAACCGCAAGGCGGGCAAGCAGCGCGGCGGACGCGGGCAGGGTGTAAAAGGTGGCGAGATACTTGCGGTCGGCTATAAGCCGTTGGAATATGCGGCCTGTGAGGTCGTGCGCGAAGATTGCGCCCCCCGCGTTAATGCTCTGCGCGGTGTCGCGCAATCGGTCGAGGATTTGCGCCGCGTCATACGCCGGAAGTTGGTTCACGATGTCGCGCGCGATTGCGAATATCGCCCAGTAGTTGATTTGCAGAATGTCGTCCCACGCCGCGCTTACCTTGGACTGCGGATTGTCGGCGGCGGTTCCCCAAAGCAGGTTGAGCGGCTGTACATCGGCGTCAGTGCGCATTCCTGCGATGCGCTCGTGGAAGATGAGGGCGTTGGCGACGATGGCGCAAGCCATTCGGCGGGCGGCGGCGGGATCGGGCATGCCAAGCAGACGCTCTATTTCCTGCGCGATGCGGGGACGCAGACTGCCCACACCGTCCAGAACGGCGACGGCGCTATCGATGCCTTGCTCCAAAATATCCGTGGCGGCGTCAACCTCGCTTTCGGACACGGACACTAGCCGTATCAGGTCGGCAAGATCGGATGCGTCGCCGCTAATCCAACCGGATGCGGGAAAGCGGCGGCCGTCCTTGTAGTGAACGCAGTACTCGGAGCGCGCCGCTTTCAGCGCTTCGGCAATGTCGGGGGCGCTCTCCAAGTCTTCAGGGTATCGCAGCGCGATTGCGGCTTCTATGACGCGCGTATCGCCCACTACCGGCAGCGCCAAGCGTTCCAAGGCTTCGGCTTCCACGGATCGCGCGGGCATGTACTCCGCTTCCACCACCACGGGCGCGCGCCTGCTGTCCGTGATGATGATGTCGGGACGCAGCGCCGGCTGCCCTTCGACGACCTGCGTATGTTCGGCGCGCACGGATGCGCCGCGCATCATGCCTTGCAGCAGCGCTGCCAGGGCGGCGTTTGCGCCGGATTCGGCTTGGCGCGAGGTGGTCATCGGGCGGTGTCTCCGTTGTGGCGTATGCGGCTGCGATTAGGCGCTACTATGATTATTATATGGGCGCTTGTTCTATGGCGCAACGGATGTGGCGTTCACTTTGCGCCCAATACATCAGCGCGCGCTGAGCCTCGGCGCATTCGCGTCGTTCATAAACCTTGCCCTGTGGGAGCGTCAGCCTTGGAGTTGGCGGTCTAGGATGTGGAGATACATGAAAGCGCCGGTGAAGGTGGTGGCTTCTTCGCAGTGTCCGCCGAGCATTTCGCCGGATGGACGCGCCGCCGCTAGGTGGATGTGAACGCGTACGCCTTCGCCTTCCGGCAGCGGCTGAATGTAGCCTTCGGCGCTGACGAGCTCTAGGTTTTCGTCGATGACGGAGCGCGCGAAGACAGGGGCGTTGGCTTCGTCGTAATCGCACAGATTTCGCAGTCTGAGTTGGCGCAGGCTGCCGATGCAGGATGTTATGGCGGCTTCGCGTATGCCGTTGGCGCGCGCGAACTCTTCGAGACCGCTCACAAGCGCCTCGCCCGCCGCAAATCTGCGGTAGATTATGCTTGTCTTGGCGGCATCCCATCGCTGCATTGTGTCCCCCTGCGATACGCTTGCGGCGCTGACGCGGGCGGCGCTACCGCTCTATGCGGACGCTCATAACATCGATCATCCCCTGCACGCGCCCCTCGATCCGCGATTGCCCTTCCGTAACCGTCTTTATTTCGTAGCGCAAAGATTCGGTCAGTTCGGCTTGCGTCGCGAATTGGCTGTCGGTGTCCGCCTTCTGCGCCGCGAACTGGCTGTCCATAGCTAACTTCTGCCCGGCGAACTGGCTGTCCATATCCGCCTTCTGCCCGGCGAATTGGCTATCGGTGTCCGCCTTGCGCTCAGCGAAGCGCCTATCGGTGTCCGCCTTGCGCTCAGCGAAGCGCCTATCGGTGTCCGCCTTGCGCTCAGCGAAACGCCTATCCATGTCTTCACGCAACAGGTCAAACTGCCTATCAAAATCCGCCTTCTGCTCAGCGAACTGCCTTGCAGTGTCCGCTTTCTGCTCAGCAAGCTGCCTAGCCGTGTCCGCCTTCTGCTCAGCGAATTGCCTAGCCGTGTCCGCTTTCTGTTCTGAGAATTGCCTAGCCGTGTCCGCTTTCTGTTCTGAGAATTGCCTTGCAGTATCCTCCTTTTGCTCAGCGATCTGCCTGCTAAAGTGCGCATTCTGCTCGGTGAACCGCCGATCCATATCTTCGCGCAGCAGGTCAATCTGCCTATTAAAACCTGCTTCTTGTTTAGTGAACTGACTATCGGTGTCCGCCTTGCGCTCGGTGAACCGCTTATTTATGTCTTCCTGCAGCAGCTCAATTTTCCTGTTGATGTCCGATCTCATGTTCCTAAGAATGCTGGCAAGTCCCAGCCCCAGCGTTATGCCAACTGCTATGATGGCGATTAGTTCAGGCGACATCGACTAACTCCCAGTTTCGGTTTGTTGGCGCTATTGTACACGATGAGGGTGCATTAGACACGCCGCATCCCATCGTTGGATGTCCCGATAAGGGCTATGCGGGATGGACGGGATAATCGGCGGCGCCTCGAATCCCGTCCATCCCGCGCATTCTCGCGGCGCGTTTATACCGACGGACGCCGCTCGAATAGCCGCGCGCGCTGTTCGTAGGCGTATGCGGCGCGGAATACCGTGGGTTCGTCGAAGTGCTTGCCGGCTATCTGCAAGCCGATGGGCAGCCCGTCGGTTGTGAAGCCGCACGGCGTCGATATGGCGGGCATGCCCGTGAGGTTGTAGGGGCCGGTGAAGCTGGGGACTCTGGATGTGGTCATTGCGTCCATTTCGTCGAAGCGCGGCGCCGGGTTGGACATAGTGGGCGAGGCTATCACATCCACGCGCCGAAGCGCCTCTGCGAACTGCCGCTTCAGCACGTTTCGCGCGCGCTGCGCCTGCGCATAGTCCGCCGCCGAGAACAGCCCGCCCGTGCGAAAGCGCGCCCTGACCATCTCGCCGAAAAGTTCGGGCTTGTTTCGCAGGTTGTTTTGGTGATACGCAAACGCTTCGGACAGCATTATGACGGGCTGCGCCGCGCCTGCATGCGCCAGCATCGGAACGCTAATCTCTTCGATATGCGCGCCCATATCCTCATATTCGCTGAGGGCGTTGTCCACCGCCGCAAGCGTCTGCTTGTCAATCTTGGGGTCGTCGGCAAAGAAGAAGTGGCGCGGCACGCCGATTCGCAGTCCGCTCACATCCGCTTTCAGCGCCGCCGCATAGTCGGGGACGGGCGCTTGGCTGCCGGTTGGGTCTTTGGGGTCGTAGCCCGCGATTGCCTGCAGCATAATGGCGGAGTCTTCCACCGTCCAGGTCATAGGGCCGCAGTGATCGAGGCTCCAGCTCAGCGGCACGACGCCGTATCTACTGACGCGCCCGTATGTCGCCTTGATGCCCGCGATGCCGCAAAAGGCGGCGGGGCCGCGTATCGAGCCGCCCGTGCATGACCCCAGCGTCCCCATGCAGAGCCCGGCCGCGATGCCCGCGCCTGAGCCGCTGCTGGAGCCGCCCGGTATATGGTCGATGTTCCACGGGTTGCGCGCCAACGGAAAGCCGTTTGTGGGATCCGGGCCGCCCAGCGCGAATTCGTGCATCGCCAGCTTGCCGAGCAGCACGGCGCCCGCCGCCTTCAAGCGCGCCGTGGTGGTGGCGTCGGCGGTCGGGACGCGGTCTGCCATAACCTTGGAGCTGGCGGTTGTGCGGACGCCGGCGGTGTCGTAGAGGTCTTTGAGCGCGATAGGGATGCCGTGCATCGGTCCGCGATAGTCGCCGCGCAGGATTTCCGCTTCCGCTTGGCGTGCCGCCGCCATTGCGTCATCGTGCAGCGCCGTTATGTAGCACTGCAGCGTATCGTCCAGCGTATCGATGCGGTCGAGGAATGCGCGGGTGAGTTCCACGGGGGACAGGCTGCGGTGGCGCAGCAGTTCGCCCGCTTCGGCTATGGTCAGGTAGTATAGGGGCGCTGCGTTTTGCGTCATTGCGACACCTCCGGCTCCCATCCCGGCGAAAACGCCACCGCCAGGTCTTCGGCATCCAAGTCAAGCGCGTTCATTCGCGCAATCGGCTCAATGTAGTATTCGTACATCGGCTTCAGATGCTCGAGTTCGTCGTCGCTGAGATCCATCCCTGCGCGCAACGCAAGCGCGCGAAAGTCTTCAGTAGATATTGAGTTAGACATCGCAATAGCCTCCTTGGTTTAAGCGATTTAGCGGTTTAGAGCATAGATGCAGGTTTTGGACGCGGGCTTCGATTTGGCGCTGATACGCAGACGGATATAACGGATATGCGGCGCTAAACGGGCTAGGCAGGCAAGCGTCGGCCCGCCCCGCCCGCGCATCGGCGCAAGCCAAGCCATTCGCTTACGGCCCTTCTTCCCAATACTGCGCCGGCGAGCGCGGCGGGAAGGGCTTGTACGGATATGCGGCGAGCCTGTCTTCGTTCAGGTCGATGCCGAGCCCGGGCGTATCGGGCAGCCGTATGTAGCCGTCTTCCACTTCGAAGGGCGCAACCGCTATGTCCCTGCCGAACTCTTCCAAGTTCACGAAGTATTCGGTTATCAGGAAGTTCGGGATTGCGGCGGATACCTGCAGCGTAGCCGCCAAGCCCACCGTGGTGCTGTTGAAGTTGTGCGGCGATATTGCCACGAAGTACGGCTCCGCCATCGCCGCGATCTCTTTGAGCTCCAGGATGCCGCCCACATTGCAAACATCGGGGTTGAGTATATCGGCGGCTTGCTTCTCGAACACCTCGCGAAACTCGAACTTGGTGTAGAGTTCCTCGCCCGTTACCACCGGTATGTTGATCTTTTGGCGCACGGCTGCCAGCGCGTCTATGTTTTCGGCAAGCACCGGCTCTTCGTACCAGAATGGGCGAAACTGCTCGATGTCCTGCGCGATGCGGACGGCGTGCATCGGCGCAAGCCGTCGGTGCATCTCGACCAGGATGTCCACATCCGGCCCTACGGCGTTTCGCACGGCGCGCACATTCTCCACGGCGGCGCGCTCAACCTCTTTGCCGACGAATGTGCGCCAGCGGCCGGGGATGGGATCGAACTTCAGCGCGCTGAAGCCCATCTCTATGACCTGCGATGCGCGTTCCGCCAGCGCGTCCGGCGTGGGCGCGCCGCCCGACCAGCCGTTGGCATAGACCCGTATCTTGTCGCGGCAAGCCCCGCCGATGAGCTTATACGTGGGCGCGCCGTATGCCTTGCCCGCAATGTCCCACATCGCATGCTCAAGCCCGCTTATGGCGCAGTGGTAGTCCATTGCGCCGCGCCGCCCGGCGAAGTCGTCGTACGCCGTCTGAATGAAGTGCTTGATGTTCGTGGGATCCCTGCCGATGAGGTAGCGCCGTATCTGATCGATGTGCGCCGTTATCTGCAGGTCGCGGTCGGACTGCGTGTAGCATTCGCCCCAACCGTGAATGCCCGCGTCCGTCTCGATTTTCACGAAGCACAGGTTCTTAGCCTTGCCGGGGTGAACCAGAAATGTCTTGATGTCGGTTATCTGCATTTTCTCTCCATGAATGTGGCATTAGGATGGGGCATCCCTTACCCTCTCTCTTTGCGCCGCTGCGCCTTTGCGTTAAATCCCTATGCGCTATCGCATCCGTAGTATAGTATAATGAACGCAGGCTGCCCCTGTAGCTCAGGAGGATAGAGCAACGGTTTCCTAAACCGTGTGCCCCGGTTCGAGTCCGGGCAGGGGTACCATATCATCCCCTAGACTTGCCGCCGTCCGCTATGCTGCCGCTGCGCGCGATGCGGATGCGCCGCAATCCATTCGTCCGGTTCTGTGCAACTTGATTTTAGAGCATCACGCTCTCAGCGCGCTCTAACCCGTGTTGCGCCCGCCGCCGCTCAGCTCAGCCACGAAACCAGTTCTGCCGCCGCGCTGCGTCGGGACGGGGGCGCATTCGCCGGCTCGCCGATGAACAGCGCGCCCACCATAGCCCAGTCCGCCGCTGCGCCCAGCGTTTCGGCGAGCCGCGGATGGCGCGTTACGCCGCCGGTGCTCCAGTCCACCACCAGCCCTTCCGCCACCGCCGCAAGCGCCATGTTGTGAACGGCGCAGCAGACGGATGCGTAGTTTTCCTGCGTGGTTTCGGCGTCTCTGCCCGGCGCGCTGTACACATACACCATAGCCGGGGCGTTCAGCACGCGGCTTTTGCTTGCGTCCGCCGATGCTTGCTTCTGCGCCGGGTTCGGGTTGGCGACGCTCTCATACGCCGTCTGCCACGCCAGCTCGGCGGCTTGCCGTCGCGCGGCGCTGTCCTTGTCCAACACAAAGAAGCGCCACGGTTCGGTCAAGCGGTGATTGGGCGCCCATATGGCGGCGTCAAACATGCGCTCCAGGGCGGCGCGCTCGACCGGGGCGTCTGTGAACTCTTTGGTCATTCGCCTGCCGAATATCGCCTCATAAACCGTCGTGTTCGTCTGCGGAATGGAAACTTCGTCGCTTCTTATCGCCCGTGCAGTCATCGCCGCTCCTTGCTGTTTTGCGTCTGATTAAGCCCGTTTTGCGCCGCCGATTCGACTGCCGACGGCGCCCGTTTTCTGCGTGTTCAAGCCGTTTATCGGCGTTCCCCCAACGGCTAACCCATGCGAACCGCTAGGCTAAATATACACTTAACGCTATCAGTGTCAACTATTAGCGCCGCTTGCATCATCGCCGCTAAACCGATTACGCCTATCCCAAGCGGGGGCGTAACGGCTATAAGCATATAGCGCGATATATGATGCAATTTTCAAAATAACTCTGGACTAGCCTAAAAATCGGTGTAATCATATCTGCAAGGCGCTACTTTCGGATGAGCCGAAATGCCAAAATCATAGGCGCAAAACAAGAGCAAAAGCATTGCGGAGGATAAGCGATATGAACCTGAGCGCAAGGCTCCAAGAGTCTTTCAACAACCAGATAAACGCCGAGCTTTCTTCGGCATACCTCTACCTGTCGATGGCGGCGTACTTCGAGGACAAGAACCTGCCGGGCTTTTCCAACTGGATGCGCAAGCAGAACACGGAGGAGACGGAGCATGCGATGCGCTTCTTCGACTATGTCCACGACCGCGGCGGGCGCGCCTCGCTGCAGGCGATCGAGCAGCCGGACGCGGACTTTCGCAGCCCGCTGGATGTGATGGAGCGCACGCTGAACCACGAGCGCAAGGTTACCGCGCTCATAAATCGGATGTATCAGCTCGCCATCGAAGAGAGCGACTACGCCGCTCAAGTTATGCTGCACGAACTCATCACCGAGCAGGTCGAGGAAGAGAAGTCCGCCGAAGAGTTGGTGGAACACCTGCGGCTGATAGACGGCGACGGCAGCGGCTTGCTGCTGATGGACGCCCGCCTAGCGCAGCGCGAATAGCCCGCCGGCGTTAGCCAACCCGCCGACGCCCACGCATACACGCCACAGCCACACCGGAGCCGCCCCCGCCGTTAGCGCGAAGGGGCGGCTCTTCACTTTTCCCACGCGCCCGCGCAGTTTTCCCCCCTGCGCCTTTGCGCCCAATAATACCATTTCCCTCTTTGCGCCCCTGCGCCTTTGCGTTAAATCCCCAACATTCCCGCTTGGCTAATGTATGCGCTAATTGAAATTAACTATTGACATACGGATTTAATGCTGGTAATCTTTTGTTATAACTTAATACATACTAATAATTGTAGTATGTTGCTAATAACATAATTGCGTTGTCAAGGCTTGCCATATGAGCGCCGCATACGAACAGTCGCAGATACGGGAACGCCCTAGCGCTGGGCGCCGTCAAGCGCAGCGCATCACCGCGCAGGCGCGCATAAGCGCCGCTTGCGCTTCACAACATAGCAGTCTCCCTCCTTTCTCGCGGCCGGCCCTTCTTTACCCTCCCAATATAGAGGGGTCGGCCAATTCCCAAACAACCTAGCCGAAAGGCGCATAATCAACATCGCGGCATCGTCCCAAAGCCAAGCCGCCGCGCAAATCTCATATCTATTGACAAAACCCACGCCTTAATACGGCTTAAGCGGCGTAATTAGGCGCTAGGTTGGAGTTGGCGTAGCGCGCAATCGGAAATAGTTGAAGGCGCATTAAGCGCATAGTATAGTATGGGGGATAGTATGAAACTGAGGAACATCATCCAAATGACGGAAGCCAAGACAATATGGCTGGCGCTCGCCGCGCTCATAGTGGCGGCGATTGCGCTTGCGGCTTGCGGCAGCGCTCCCGCCGCCCCGCAGGTGATCGAGGTCGAGCGGGTGGTCGAAAAGACCGTCCCCGTCGAGACCGTCCGCGAAGTGGTCAAGGAAGTCCCGGTCGACAGGATTGTCGAGAAAGAGGTAGTCAGGGAAATCCCGGTCGATAGGGTCGTCGAAGTTGAGGTCGACCGCGATCCGGGTGAGCTCGTCATCTATTCCGGCAGAAGCGAATCGCTGGTCGGGCCGATTATCGCCCAGTTCGAAGAGGTAACCGGCATCAATGTAGCCGTCAAGTACGGCAAGACGGGCGAGATTGCCGCCACGCTGTTGGAGGAAGGGGACAAGTCCCCCGCCGATGTGTTCTTCGCGCAGGATCCGGGCGGCTTGGGCGAAGTGGCAAACGCCGGCATGTTCGCCACGCTGCCCAGCGGCATCACCGGCAAAGTCCCCGCTTGGGCGCGCTCGCCCGAAGGCGAATGGGTCGGCATATCCGGCAGGGCGCGCGTGGTGGTCTATAACACCGATTCGCTCGCGCTCGAAGATCTGCCGCCGTCTATGGAAGACTTCACCGCGCCGGAGTGGAAGGGGCGCATCGGCTGGGCGCCGTCCAACGGGTCGTTCCAAGCGATGGTAACCGCAATGCGGCTGGTGTGGGGCGAAGACAAGACGCGCGAATGGCTGATTGGCATTCAGGCGAATGAGCCTAACGTCTATCCCAAGAACACGCCCACCGTGGCGGCGACCGCCGCGGGCGAAGTGGAAGTGGGCTTCGTGAACCACTACTACCTGCATCGTTTCATAGCCGAAGAGGGCGAAGATTTCGCGGCGCGCAACTACCACATCAACGGCGGCGGGCCGGGCGGCGTCATACTGGTGGCGGGCGGCGGCATTCTAGAGACGGCGCAGAACAAAGAGAACGCCGAGCGCTTCTTCAACTTCCTGCTGTCGCAGGTGGCGCAGCAGTATTTCGCGGGGCAGACCTTCGAGTATCCGCTGGTGGACGGCGTGCGGACTAGCCGCATCCTGACGCCGCTGGCGGACATCAACAACCCGATCATAGATATGGCGGCGCTGGAAGACCTGGCAGGCACGCAGGCGCTGCTGCGCGACCTCGGCATACTGAACTAACACGCCTCAAGACGCTAACCGCTTATGGCGACAATAGAGCGAATACCGCACGGCATAGGCGTCGCCGGCCGGACTATCGCATCCGGCCGGCGACGCTCGCGGATTGGGCTGCCGCCGCTTATGGCGCTGCTTCCGGCGCTGCTGGTGGGCGCTGCGATGCTGCTGCCCGCGCTGTATCTGGTGATACGCGGCGCAAGCGCAAGCGATCAGGCGTGGGATTTGCTGTTCCGCATGCGCACGCTGGAGACGCTTGGCAGAACGACGCTGCTGATAGTGTGCGTTACGGCGCTTTCGGCGGCGATTGCGGTGCCGGCGGCGTGGCTAACCGCGCGCTCCGATTTGCCGTTTCGTAAGGTGTGGACGGTGCTGCTGGCGCTGCCGTTGGTCATTCCCAGCTTCGTGGGGGCGTTTCTGTACGCATCGGCGCTGGGGCCGCGCGGGATGCTGCAGGGGCTGCTCGAGGCGGCTTTCGGCGTACAGCGGCTGCCGGACATATACGGGTTGACGGGCGCAACGCTTGTGCTGACGCTGCTGAGCTACCCCTATCTGTTTCTGACGGTGCGCGGCGCAATCGCCAATCTTGACCCGGCCACGGACGAGTCGGCGCGCAGCCTTGGGCATGGCGCTTGGAGCGCGTTCTTTCGGGTAACGCTGCCGCAGCTCAAGCCGTCAATCGCGGCGGGTTCGCTGCTGGTGGCGCTATACACGCTGAGCGATTTCGGGGCGGTGTCGCTGATGCGCTACAACACCTTCACCTTCACGATATATCAGCAGTACGAATCCTCGATTGACCGCTCGATAGCCGCCGTGCTGGCGCTTGTGTTGGTGGCGATGGCGGTTGTGATTTTGATGGCGGAGGGTTACACGCGCGGGCGTCAGCGCTACTATCGCAGCGGCGCGGGGGCGGCGCGCGCGCAAGCGGCGGTTAAGCTTGGCCGGTGGCGGTGGCTTGCGATGGCGTCGTTCGGGGCTGTGTTGGCGCTGGCGCTGGCGCTGCCGACGGGGATGCTGGCGTTCTGGCTTGCGCGCGGCGTATCGGCGGGGGAGCCGCTGCTGCTGCTGTGGGGCGCGACTCTCAATTCGGTGTATGTATCGGCGGCGGCGGCGCTGGTTACGGTTGCGATGGCAATCGTTATGGCGGTACTGCTGGTGCGCTATCCTACGCGGCTGAATAGGGTACTGGAGCCGGCGGGCTTCACAGGGTACGCCTTGCCCGGTGTAGTGGTGGCGCTGGCGCTGGTGTACTTCGGGGCGCAGTACGCCCGCCCGTTGTATCAGACGCATTGGCTGCTGATATTCGCGTATGCGGTGTTGTTTTTCCCGGTGGCGCTTGGATCGGTCAGGGCGGCGCTGCTGCAGGTGAGCCCGCGACTTGAGGATGCCGCGCGCGGTTTGGGACACAATCCGCTGCGGGTGATGCTGCGGATAACCGCGCCGTTGATGCGCTCCGGGGTGATTATGGGTGCGGCGCTGGCGTTTCTGCTGACGATGAAAGAGCTGCCGGCGACGCTGATACTGGGGCCGGTGGGCTTCAAGACGCTCTCGACGGCGGTGTGGTCTGCGTCGTCGGAGGCGTTCTTCGCGCAGGCAGCGGCGCCGGCGTTGATGCTGATACTGATGTCGTCGGCGCCGATGACGCTGCTGGTGATGCGCGAAAAGAGGGCGGGGTGAGCGCGCCGCTTGTGGAGTGCGTGGGGGCGGTCAAGCGTTTCGGGGATATGCTTGCGGTGGACGGCGTGAGCTTTGGGCTTATGCCGGGCGAAATCATATCCATACTGGGGGCGAGCGGCTGCGGCAAGACTACGCTGCTGCGGCTTATCGCGGGGTTCGAGGCGCTTGACGGGGGGGAAATCGCGATACGGTCGGAGGTGGTTTCGTCGGCGTGGGAGCATCTGCCGCCGGAGCGCCGCAACATCGGGATGGTGTTTCAGGAATACGCGCTGTTTCCGCATATGACGGTTGGGCAGAACATCGCATTTGGGCTGCGGGGGATGGCTGCGGATGAGAAGCGCCGCCGAACCCGGGAGGCGCTGGAGCTTGTGGATCTTGCGGCGCTGGAGGGGCGGTATCCGCATGAGCTTTCGGGGGGGCAGCAGCAGCGGGTGGCGTTGGCGCGTACGCTTGCGCCGCAGCCTATCGCGGCGCTGCTTGATGAGCCGTTCAGCAATCTTGACGCCGAGATGCGCTATGCTTTGCGGCTTGAGGTGGTGGGCATACTACGGGGCAGCGGGATAAGCGCGGTATTCGTTACGCACGATAGGGAGGAGGCGTTTGCGGTAGCCGACCGCGTGGGGGTGATGCGGGCGGGACGGCTGGAGCAGTTGGACGCGCCTGCCGAACTTTACCGCGCGCCTGCCAGTCCTGAGATTGCGCGGCTGGTGGGGGACTGCGATTTTCTCACTGGCGTGGCGCGCGGGGATGCGGTTGAGACGGCGATAGGCAGGCTGCGGTATGCGCTCGGCGGGGGGCAGTCCGACGGGCGGGTTGGGGACGCCGTGAAGTTGGCGGTGATGGTTCGGCCGCATGATCTGCGGGTGGAGCCGGACGCATCGGGGCGCTGCCGCGTGAAGTCCGTAGAGTTCCGTGGGGGCGAAACGATGGTGTTTGTGGATACGCCGTTGGGGGAATCGGCGCGCTGCCTGCAGCGGGGGGGCGCTGCGCCGGCGGTTGGGGACGCGGTTAGGCTGACGCCGGTTGACGGGGGGGCGTTTTTGGCGTTTCCAACTGCGGGGTGATGGGATTTTTGACGCAGGGGCGCAAGGACGCAAAGGGTCTGGCCTAAGGTTTTTAACGCAAAGGCGCAGGGGCGCAAAGGGTTGGGGGTAGGATTTTCGACGCAGAGGGGCTTAGGGGCTGCGGGCGTTTGGGGGGATGTCGTCGGGGAAGGGGTATTCGCCGTACTTTTCTTTGTACATTTCGCGTGTTCGGTTGTAGAGGTTTCCCGGCTGCCGTTGGAAGGCGGCCACTTCTTCGGGTGTGATGTGCCTTTTGAGTTCGGGGATTTTACGGATGTCGACGTTGCGGAGTTTGGCGTCGCGGATGGCGTCGCTCCTAGATTGTAGGCGTTCTTTGTACGCTTCGATGTTCGCTATGTCTTCGGGGTACACGCTTCTGGTGGGGGTGTCGTTGCGCGTGTTGGCGGCGCGTTTTTGGGCTTTGCGGGCGTTGCGCTTTTGGCGGCGGCGTGATGCGCGGGTTTCGGCGGCCGGAGCGGCGTCGGGGTTGTCGTCGGGCCGGTTGTAGGCGTCGTCGCGTTGCTTGTGGTCATCACGCTTTTCGGCGGTGATGGCGCTCTTTTCTTTAGCGGCGATATTCGCGGCGTCGGCGGGCCGGTTGTGGGCATCACGCTTTTCGATAGTGATGACGGGCTTTTCTGCGACGGCATTGGGCTTTTCGGTAGCGGCTGCGCGCTTTTGTGCTTTGCGAGCGTTGCGCTTTTGGCGGCGGCGGGCGGCGCGGGTTTCAGCGGCCGGAGCGCCGTCGGAGTTGGCGGCGGGCTGCCGGTCGTGGGCGGGCTTTTCGGCGGCGGTGGTATTCTCGGCGGCGGCGGGGCGCTCACCGGCGGCGCCGGCGGGGTTGACGACGGGCGTTTGGGCGTTCCAATATGCCTGGATGTCGGCGGGGGTGATGTGGTCGGTGCGGATGTCGTAGGCGCGGCGCAAGAGTTCGCAGGCGGCCCATACGCGCTGGGATGCGGTGAAGCCTTGGGCGGGCTTGCCTTTGCGCTGGCGCTCGAACTTGGGGTAGGGGTTATTAGCGCCTTTTGATGTCGCCTCGGGGGTTTTGTTTTCCATCGCCTTTACGAGAAACTTTACGGAGTCCGCGCCGTCGTTGCTGCAGCCTCGGATGCGCTTTGCCAGGTCTGAGCCTAGATCTTCGGTATCGCCTGATAGAATGCGGCGGTTGCTGCCGTCGGAGCTGCCGAAGCCTCTGATTAGGAGTTCGCGGGTGGCGCGCATGCGGGCGGCGACGGTGAAGTTTTCGCCTGATTTGGGTCTTTCGCCTTTTGCGACGACTCTTGTTAGGAAGTCGATGGCGGTTTTGCCGTCTTGGGTCTCTTGCTTGATGAGACGGGCGATGTCGAAGTTCAGGATTTGTTTTTCGGTAACGGGGGGTTTGCGCTCGGATTTGTTATCGCAAAGGCGCGAGGGCGCAGAGTTTTCATTTTTGGAAGGAGAAACGGCGGTTTCGGGGATGAAGCCGCCGAGTTTGGCGAGCCATTCGACTGACTTGAATTTGTGGTTGACGGTGACGTGGGGGGCGCTTCCTTGTATGTTATCTACAAGGAAGTCGACGATGATTTTGCCGTCGTTGGTGGCTTGGCGTGTGTATCGCTTGATATTCATATGAACTATTATAATAAACAGAACGGGTGTGTCAAGGGGTAAATTGGGGAAATCTGCGGGCAATTTTCAGCGCAAGGGGCGTAAGGGGCGCGGAGGGGGGATGTTGACATAAGGGCGGTGTGTGTAGAAAATGGCGTTGCCTTAGGATTGTTGGCGCATTGAGTTAGGGCGATATAGACCAATGGCAGAGTATTACAGGACAAGATTTACGATTGAAGGCGCAGTCGAAGACTCCGAATTGCGCGGGGTTGCGCTGCTTGAGGCGGCGGCGGGCGTGGCGCATGAATGGGCCGAAGATCGGTTTGGCGAACCGCTTGGGGATGGCGCGGGCAACTATAAGGCTGACAACGGCGCTGCGGTACATATCGACAGGGAGCGGTTGGACGAATCAGGGTTTTGGGGGTTGACGCTGGAGCATCCTGATAGGGATACGGAAGGCGTTAGGTGGCGCAGCGATTTTCGGCTTGCTACGGAAGGCGGCAGGGTTGACGCCGAAATAGATGTGAGCTTGCGAAGGGTGGGCGGCGCGCCTGATTCGTCTAATTCGCTTGGGAACGCGAGTTATCCTAACGCTTTGGCGACTTTGTTCAGGAAGTTTGTCTGCAAGTCGGCGGGCGAAGCGCTCACGATTAGGGCGAAGCGGGTTGCCGCAAGCGATGCGGCGGCTTTTGTGGATGACGCGATTTTCGGTTCCGAAAGGCTGATGCCGTTGGTGGTGGTGTCTGAACGATGGGGAAGGGTTCTTGTTGACCCGGACTATCTGCAGTGGCGGCTGTTGGGTTTGGCAACAGTGGCTACCTACGATGATGATGCGGCGCGGACGGCGCGCGAGCGGCTGGGAAATTCTCCGATAGGGTGTTGGGGCGGGTATATTCGGGCGTACAGGCCCGGGTGTTTGGCGGACGATGATTTGCCGGGGACGCCGTGGCGAAACCGGTACTGGACTTGGCAAGAGATGATCAACATCATGCGGCAGAATCCCGAGGATCTGCTGCGCGATATTGGGGATGAGTGTCTGGGGCTTGCGCTGCCCCGGCCGCGGCCGCGCCTGTATGAAGAGGTGTCTTCACGGATTCGGCGGCTGCGGTATGAGCGGCTGTTGGAGAGGGCTGAGGGCGCGTCGGCGGACGTCGCCGAAAATAAGGCTCTTTGGGAACTTGCTGATAGCGCGACGCATGAGAATGGTAAGTTGCGCGAACAGATTGACGAACTAAATTCGCAGATTTCGGTCAAAGACTCCATCATTAAGCAGCTCAATGTAACCATTGTAGCCCTTCAGCGTTCAGATGCGGATGAGCCGGATGCCGAATTAGGGGATTTGGACGAACTACTGCCTAAGTTCGCATCCGTGTATGCGATGGTGGAGTACGCCGACGGCAAGTTGACGCATTTGCGGTTTGTGCCTAATGCGTTTAAGACCGCGAAGTCCGACTATACGAAAGGGTTCGACAACCGAGCTGATGCGATATTCAGGGCGTTGGAAACGCTGAATGAGTGCGCTCGGCAGCGTGCGCGTCCCGAATCACTGCAGGGTAAGGGCGTGCAACTGTGGCTTGAAGAGAATGGCATTGCATACTCAGATGAGTCTGAGTCGACGAAAAATCAATTTTCAGATGAGCGCACATTCTTCGATCCCGCCATTTCAGATTTTCGGCTTATGACGCATCACATCAAGATGTTCGGCGATGATATTCGGATTCATTTGTGCTGGAGTCGCGACGAAGGCAGGTTTTTGGTGGGATACATCGACGAACATTTGCGGATAGCGAGTGTCCCGAATTAAGGTAGGATTTACGCAGACGTGTACTCTAAACGCAAAGACATAGAACAGAAAGGGCGATGCAATGACACTCGACGGGCGGGTTGCGATTGTTACGGGGTCGGGGCGCAATATCGGGCGGGCGACGGCGCTGGAGTTGGCGCGGCGTGGGGCTGCGGTGGTGGTGAACGCGCGGGCTAATCGGCTTGAGGCCGAAGGGGTGGTCGGCGAAATCGAGGCGCTGGGCGGCAAGGCAGTTGCGGCGGTCGCCGATGTGGGGGATCAAGCGCAGGTGAATGCGATGGCGGATCGGGCGCTTGAGGCGTTTGGCAGGGTGGACATTCTGGTCAATAACGCCGGGATGCGGGCGGCGCAGGGCGTTGCGGATATGACGGTCGAGCAGTGGCGGCAGGTCTTGGCGGTGAACTTGGATGCGCCGTTTTTCTGCGCGCAGGCGGTTGTTCCGGGAATGATGGAGCGCGGTTGGGGACGGATTATCAATGTGTCGGGGCTGAACGCTTTCAGCGGCAGGGCGGGCTGGGCGCATGTGTGCGCGTCCAAGATGGGCGGGCTGGGGCTGACGCGGGCGCTGGCGGCGGAGCTTGCTGAGTACAACATTCTGGTGAACCATATCGTGCCGGGGGCGTTCGATACTACGCCTCCGCCGGAACAGGCGGGCGGGGCTATGCCGCCGGCCGCGGCGCGCGCCGCGGGGATTCCGCTGGGCAGGCTGGGGATGCCGCAAGAGATTGCGACTACCTGCGCGTTTCTGGCGTCGGACGACGCATCGTTCATCACGGGGCAGACCATCCATGTGAACGGGGGCGCGCTTGCGTACTAGGGTTGGCGCGGGCGTGGTATAATTGGGCAAGGCTATTCGGGATGCGATACGGGGGCTATTAGGCGTCTTGGTTGCAAGCCTGAGAGACAAACATCTTGGGTTGGGAGCGCTGCGCTGCTAGTTAGAGTTAGGCTTTTTGCGAGCTACAAAGAGAAGGCGGGCAGGTCGGATATTGAGCTGAGCCTGCAGGCGGGGGCGACGGTTCGGGATGCCGTGCGGGAAACGCTGCGGCTGTATCCGGCGGTTACGCAGGATGGCTCGCGTCTGATGATCGCGGTGAATCAGGAATACCAGGCGCATGATTATGCGCTTTCGGATGGGGACGAAGTGGCGCTTATTCCGCCTGTGAGCGGCGGTGAAGCGGGCTAGGATATTTCGCATAAAGCGCGCAAAGGGCATATCGTTCGAATGGACGCCATAAGCCTTGGACATTTCGAGGGCGCAAGGCAAGGGCGCAAAGACTGCAAAGGCGTTGGGGTTATGATACAGATTACATATGAGGCGCTGCGTCCGGATGCGATTACGGCGGGGGTTAGGCGGGACGGCAACGGCGCGGTGGTTACTTTTCTGGGGTCGACGCGCGATTCTACGGGCGAGCGCCGAGTGCTTCATCTGGAGTATGAGGCGTATCGGCCAATGGCGGACAATCAGCTGAGGCGCATCGCGGCCGAGATACGCGAGCGGTGGGGGATAACGGATGCGGCGATAGCGCATCGGCTGGGACGGCTCGAGATAGGCGATGTTAGCCTGGTGGTGGCGGTGGCGTCGCCGCATCGCAAAGAGGCGTTTGAGGCGTGCGCTTATGCGATAGACCGCATCAAGCAGATTGTGCCGATATGGAAGAAAGAGTTCTTTGAGGGCGGCGAGGTTTGGGTTGGCAGCCAAGAGGATGCGCGCGCCAAGCGTGGCGAGGCGGCGGCGGCGGGATCGTAGCGCAATTGCCCCATATCGATCGCCGGGGTAGCAGCGCGCGGGCGGTCGACTGCACATCAGGCTTGCGCGGGAAATCTGCGTTAATTCGCATATCTTTGCGTTAGAGTAACGATATTCGTTGCTCTGACGGGCTTTTATGCGCGGAATTCTTTGATATGGGGCGTATGCTTGTGAAAATCCAAAGCATAGTCTTAGATAGTTCCGAAAATCACAATGTTTATGATTGCCAAGTTTGATTTGCGTCTGCTATATTTATGTATCAAACTTGGACGGGCGCAGACGGAGGGATCGCATAGAGGTCTAGTGCGGCCGCCTGCTAAGCGGTTAGGGTGCGAAAACGCCCTCATGGGTTCGAATCCCATTCCCTCCGCCATATTCGTTGCGTTCACCCGAATTTCACCCGATTTCACCCTGACATTGAGCGAAGTTTCACAAATGGACGGATACTATATTTGGACTGTGGGCTGCCAGATGAACAAGGCGGATTCGGAGCGTCTTGAGAGCGCGCTGGGTCAGCTGGGGCTTGCGGCGCGCCAATCGCCGCAGGATGCGGATGTGGTGGTTCTGAATAGCTGCGTGGTGCGGCAGAGCGCCGAGGATAGGGTTGTGGGGATGATGACAAGCCTGAAGCCGCTGAAGCATGGCAGTCCGGACAAGGTTGTGGCGCTGATGGGCTGCATGGTGGGGCCGCAGACGGCGGCGCTGGAGAAGCGCTTTCCATATGTGGATGTGTTTATGCGGCCGCAGCAGTACGAGCCGCTGATCGAGTTGCTGGGCGAGCGGATGGGCGTCGATCCGGAAGGGTGCGTCGGGCCGCTGACGGCGCGCGCAGATGTGGCGACCTACATTCCGATTATTCACGGGTGCGACAAGTTTTGCACGTTTTGCATCATCCCCTATAGGCGCGGCAGGGAGGTCAGCCGTCCGGTGGGCGAGATTGCGCGCGAGGCGGAGATGCTGGTTCAGCGCGGCGTGAAAGAGGTTACGCTGCTGGGGCAGAATGTTGACTCGTATGGACACGATTTGCCCGGCGATGTGGATTTGGGCGATCTGCTTCGGGCGGTGAACGATGTGCGCGGGCTGGAGCGCGTGCGCTTTCTGACTTCGCATCCGAATGATATGAGCGATCATATCATTGATTCGGTGGCCGAATTGGACAAGGTGTGCGAACATATCAACCTGCCGTTTCAGGCGGGGGACGACGGCGTACTGGCGGATATGCGGCGGGGCTATACCAACGATGATTATCGGTGTCTGGTAGATAAGATACGCGCGCGAATTCCGCGCGTGTCGCTGAGCACGGATGTCATCGTAGGCTTCTGCGGCGAAACGGACGCTCAGTTCCGCGAGACGCTTTCGCTTATTCGGGACATCCGCTTCGACAAGGTGCATGCGGCGGCGTACTCCACGCGCGAGGGGACGATAGCGGCGCGCATGCTGACCGACGATGTGCCACAAGACGAAAAGAAAGCGCGACTGAAGGAGCTTGAGCGTCTGCAAGAGGGGATAGCCGCCGAAATCAACGCGGCGCTTTTGGGGGAAAGCGTTGAGGCGCTGATCGAGGGGCGCAGGAAGGGCAAGTGGTTCGGGCGCAATCGCAACGATAAGCTTGTGTTCGTCAACGGGGACGGCATGGACGCGAGGCGGGATATGTCGGGCGAACTGGTCAGCGTCAGCGTTGAAAAGACGGGTCCCTGGTCTCTACAGGGCAGGATTATGCACTGACGCCCAACGGCGATAGGCGCATCAACGGAGGGATCTATGGTTGTTAAAGAACGAACACCGACCATACCTATTACCGAAATCGAGCAGTCGGCGTTCTGCCGTACTGACGATGAGCTTAGCGCCAAATCGCTTGAGGATGAATTCAACGCCGGCGTGCGCTGGCAACGGCTGCCGGTGAGTTATATGCGAATGTCGCCGGCCGAACTGGACGAGCGCATCGCGGCGGCAAGGGCGAAGCTGGGCGATAGCGCGGTTGTGCTGGGGCATCATTATCAGCGCGATGAGATAATAAAGTACGCCGATTACCGCGGCGATTCCTTCAACCTGTCGCAGTTCGCCGCATCGCAAGCCGCCGCCGAGTATATTATCTTCTGCGGCGTTCACTTTATGGCGGAAACGGCGGACATCTTGAGCGCCGCCAATCAGCAGGTCATACTGCCGAACCTCACGGCGGGCTGCTCTATGGCGGATATGGCGCGTATCGACGATGTGTTGGACTGCTGGGACGATCTGCAGGATGCGCTGGGGGACGACGGCGCTATCATTCCCATCACCTATATGAACTCCACGGCGGCAATCAAGGCGCACTGCGGGCGCAACGGCGGGATTGTATGCACATCGTCCAACGCGCCCGCCACATTCCGCTGGGCGCTGGAGCGGGGCAAGCGCATCCTGTTTCTGCCGGACCAGCACCTAGGCAGAAACACCGGCCTGCGAATGGGCATCGGCTTGGAAGAGATGGTCGTGTGGAACCCGTTCAAGCCGCTGGGGGGGAACACAGAGGCGGACTTGCGGCGTGCGCGCCTGATTTTGTGGCAGGGACACTGCTCGGTTCACACGCGCTTCACCACGCAGCAGATCGAGCAGGCGCGGCAGGCGTATCCCGACGTCCACGTGGTAGTTCATCCCGAATGTACGATGGACGTGGTGCAGGCGGCGGACTCCAACGGCTCCACCGAATACATCAAGAAACTGGTGAACGATGCGGCGGCGGGTAGCGTGATAGCGGTGGGGACTGAGATTAGCATGGTGAATCGGCTGGCGGCCGAAAACCCGGACAAGCGGATATTCTGCTTGGATTCGGTGGTGTGTCCATGCTCTACGATGTATCGGATACACCCGGCGTACTTGAGCTGGGTGTTGGACGGGCTAAACGAAGGCGTGGTGGTGAACCGCATAAGCGTGGACGCGGACACGGCGGAGCAGGCGCGGGTTTCGCTGGACAGGATGCTGGCGGTGGTGTAGCGCGAATGACCACGCCGCTATTCTCGACTTATATGCCGGGCGAAAATCGCGCTGCCGCCACAAAGACAAGCACGGCGACCCTACGCCTTTCACACTCGGACATCCCGTGTATGCAACTTTGGAGTCTCTAAAAGAGGCGCGCAAGACAAGCCAACTTGCCAATATCTGACGGAGTCGTCGATGTTCCATATAACCCCCGACGCCGAAGCGCTGATAGACAGGGCGCTGTCCGAAGACCTGTCTATCGGCGATCCCACCACGGACATCCTGATACCCGATGATATGCTTGGGCAGGCGGACTTTGTGGCAAAGGAAGCGGGGGCGCTCGCGGGCGTCGATGTGGCGCTTGCGGTGTGCAAGCGGGTGGACGGCTCGCTGGCGGTCGAGGCGTTTATGCAGGACGGCGCTGCGCTGAAGCCGGGCGATGTTATCGCGCGCGTATCGGGGCGCATGGCGTCCATACTGAAGGCGGAACGCACGGCGCTGAACTTCATTCGGCGGCTGTCGGGCATAGCCACAGTTACGGCGGCGTATGTGAGCGCCGTAGAGGGCTATCCCACGCGCATTGTGGACACGCGCAAGACTACGCCGGGACTGCGCGCATTGGAGAAGTACGCCGTCAGAATGGGCGGCGGGCATAACCATCGGCAGAACTTGGGCGACGGCATTTTGATTAAAGACAACCATATTCAGGCGCTTGCGGGGCTTGGAATGAGCCTTGGGGATGTGGTGCGTAAGGCGAACCGCGAAAAGTCGCACACCATCAACGTCGAGGTGGAAGTGGAGGATATGGCGCAGGTCGAAGAGGCGCTTGCGGCGGGCGCTCGGCTCATTCTGTTGGACAATATGGATCCTGAAGAGATGGCGGCGGCGGTTGCGGTTGCGCGCGGCAGGGCGGTTACGGAAGCGTCGGGGAATATCACGCTGGCGACGGTGCGCGCAGCGGCGGCGGCGGGCGTCGACATCATCTCGGTGGGCGCGCTGACGCACTCGTCGGGCGCTTTGGACATAAGCCTTGACCTTGCGCGCGTGAACGATTGAAGGGCGCAAGGCTGCTCATCGGCATAGCGGCGCTCGTTCTGCAGCTTGCCGCTTCATATGTTATAGCCGATGTTCGTCCGCGCGCCGCGCCTGCAGTGAACCTCATCGCCTATGTGGACGCCGACGGCGCAGTGAAGACGATGCTGCCCGACGGTTCGGGCGTCAGACGGATAAGCCCACAAGTCGAGGGTTTCTTCACATGGCCCACATGGTCGCCGGACGCGCGGACGCTGGCGTATTCGGGCGTGGTGAACTCCGACGGTGCGGCGCAGCTGAACTTGTACGCCGCCGAACTAGATGGCGGCGGGGACGATGGCGGTGAACTGCATAAGGTAATCTATGCGGCGGAGCCGGGCGATGTGGGCTTGCTGGCGCAGGGCGTCATACACTATCCGCTGTGGTCTCCGGACGGGACTAGTCTGGCGTTCATCGCCGCGTCGTCGGATGGGCTTAGCCTGTACATCGACGATCTTAGCGACGACCCCGGCGCGCGTCATCTGCTCGACGACGGTCCGCTTTGGATGGCGTGGTCGGACGATGGCGCGGCGCTTGCGGTTCACCGCGGCTCCGATCATTTTCTGGTGGACGCGCGGGACGGCTTTCGGGTAAGCGAGTTGGATATTGCGGCGCAAGGGTATCGGGTTCCGGCGTGGAAGCCGTCCGCCAACGCAATCACGGTGTTGGCGGGGGACGGCGTGGCGACGGCGAATGTAGTCAACGGCGTGGTGGAAGCGCCCACCCCGCTGAGGGACGCGCGCGGCGATGCGGCGTTTCTGTGGTCGCCTTCGGGGGCGCATCTGGCGGTTTCGGATGCGGCGCGGCGCTTCTTGTATCAGGGCGCCGTTATGTCGGCGTATCGGCGGCTTGCGATAGCGTCGGAGGCTGCGCCGCAGAATGCGGATGAGATCCGTCAGCCGATACTTGCGTTCTTTTGGTCGCCGGACGGCTCGCGCTTGGCTTACATCACGCTGTCCGACACGGAAGGGGCGCTGCGCTGCATCGTGGTGGATATGGACAGCCGGGAGCGGCGCTCCGCGCTGGATTTCGTGCCGTCGCCTGAGCAGCAGACCTTGTTTCAGTTCTTCGATCAGTACGCCTACTCGCATAGCGTCTGGTCGCCGGACAGCGCGAACCTTGTGTTTGCGGGCAACATCGTGGGGAATGCGGCGACGGCGTCGGGCGGGGCGCATCCGGGGCATCAGGGCTTTCATATCATCGTGGCGGATGCGGATGGCGCATCTACGCCGCAGCTTGTGGGCGAAGGGATTATGGGGTTTTGGTCGCCGCGCTAGACGCTTTCTAACGCCTTTTAACGCAAGGGCGCAGGTGGCAAAGCGCGAGAGATTGGGCGCAAAGGCGCAAGGCGTGATAGAATAGGGTTAGGGAGGTTGCGCGTATGAGCAGCAAGATGCGCGTGCGATTTGCGCCAAGTCCGACGGGCGAGCCGCATGTGGGCAATATCCGCACGGCGATATTCGATTGGCTTTTGGCGCGGCGGCACGGCGGCGATTTCATTGTTCGCATAGAAGACACGGATCAGAAGCGCGCCGTAGATGGCACGTCTGAGATAATCCTAGAAGCGCTGAAGTGGCTGGGCATAGATTGGGATGAAGGGCCGGGCGTGGGCGGGCCGCACGCGCCCTATCGGCAGTCGCAGCGGCTAGAACTCTACCAAGACGCCGCGAACAAACTGCTGCGCGAAGGGTTCGCCTACAAATGCTACTGCAGCGCCGAGCGGCCGGATGCGGAGCGAAAGGCGCGTTCTAAGGGCGAAAGCGGCTCTGACTGCCACTGCCGCAATCTGATCGATGCCGAGCGGCGGGCGCTTGCGGCGAATGGGGATGCGACGGCGGTGCGCTTCAAGATGCCTACGGACGGCACGACCACTGTGAACGATCTGATACGGGGCGATGTTACCTTCGAGAATCGGCTGGTGGATGATTTTGTGATGCTGAAGTCGGACAGCTTCCCGACGTATCATTTGGCGCATATGATTGACGACCGCGCAATGGGGATAACGCATGTGTTGCGCGGCGAAGAGTGGCTGCCAAGCGCGCCGCGCCATATGCGCTTGTATGAGGCGATGGGATGGCAACCGCCGCTGTTCGCGCATCTGCCCATCATACTTGCGTCGGATCGCTCCAAGCTCAGCAAGCGGCACGGCGCAACATCGCTGCTAGACTATCGGCGGATGGGCTATCTGCCGCATGCCTTGCTCAATTTCCTTACGCTTATCGGCTGGTCTCTTGACGATAAGACTGAGCTTTTCACGCGGGACGAACTGATAGCGAACTTCTCCGTAGAGCGCATATCCAAGGCGAGCGCGATATTCAACACGGACAAGCTTGACTGGATGAACGGCCACTACATCCGCGAGATGAGCGCGGCCGATCTGGCGGATGCGCTGCTTGACTTCTGGGATGCCTATCCACCACCGGAGATAGCCGAGTTGCCTGAGCGCGGCTTGGCGCTGCAGATAGCGCCGCTTGTGCAGGAACGGCTCAAGACTTTGCGGGACGCCGCGCCGCTGGTGGCGTTTCTGTTCAAGGACGAAATCGAGTATGACGCCGCGGATCTGGTTCAGCGCGGGATGGACGCCGAGGGGACGCGCCAAAGCCTTGCGGCGGCGCGCGACGGATTGGCGGCGCTGCCGGCGTTCACGGCGGATCCGATAGAAGCGCTGCTGCGCGATATGGCGAAGCGGCGCGGTATGAAGGCGGGGCAGCTTTTCGGGGCGCTGCGCGTGGCGACCACGGGGCAGCGAGTAGCGCCTCCGCTGTTCCAATCGATGGAAGTCCAGGGCAGAGCGCGCAGCCTCAGTCTGATAGACGCGGCAATTGAACGGCTTGTGAGTGTGTGATTAACCCGTAACCCGCCGCCCGCGCTTCGCCTGAATGCAAGCGGGGGCAAGGCGTAAGTTAGGTGCGACGCTATGACACTGAAAGACAGATTGAACGATGACCTAAAAGACGCGATGCGCAGCCGCGATACGCTTAAGCGCAACACCATACGCCTGCTGCTGTCCGCGATAGGCTATGAAGAGATAGCGCGGCAGGGGGATTTGGACGATGACGCAATTACGCAGGTGCTGACCAAGCAGGCGCAGCAGCGGCGGGACAGCATAGAGGCTTATACAAAGGGCGGACGCGCGGATCTGGTGGCGCAGGAAGAGGCTGAGCTTGCGATAGTAACGGCGTATCTGCCAGCGCCGTTGTCCGCCGAAGAGATAGGCGCAATCGTGGATGCGGCGATAGCGGACGCCGGGGCAAGCGGCCCGCAGGATATGGGCAAGGTGATGGGCAGGGTTATGCCGCAGGTCAGGGGGCGCGCGGACGGGCGGCAGGTGAGCGCGCTGGTGAATCAGCGGCTTCGCGGGGCGTGATCGAATGAAGTTCGGCGTTGTGGTATTCCCAGGCACATGGAGCGATGTGGACTGCTTCGATGCGCTGCGGGATGCGCTTGGGCAGCCGGTAGGGTATGTGTGGCACAAAGACGCGGATATATCGGAGTACGATTGCGTCGTGCTGCCAGGCGGCTTCTCATACGGCGATTATCTGCGCCCCGGGGCGATAGCGCGCTTTTCGCCCGCGATGCGCGCGGTAGCCGATTTCGCGGCGCAGGGCAAGCCGGTTATCGGCATCTGCAACGGCTTCCAGATCTTGTGCGAGGCGGGACTGCTGCCGGGCGCGCTGCTGCCCAACGCCCACCTGCAGTTTCGATGCCAGTGGACGACGTTGCGCGTGGAAAACGCCGATACGCCATTCACGAATGCCGCCGCCGCGGGGCAGACTTTGCGCGTTCCCATATCGCACGGCGCGGGCAACTACTTCGCCGACGCCGCTACGATAGAGACGCTTGAGGCGAACAACCGCATTGCCTTCCGCTACTGCGCGCCCGACGGGGCGGTTACCGCCGACGCCAATCCAAACGGCTCACTGGGTAACATAGCGGGCATATTGAACGAAAACGGCAATGTGCTGGGGATGATGCCGCACCCTGAGCGCTGCTGCGATGCGCTGCTAGGCGGCGAAGACGGCAAGGTGATATTCCAGTCCATCATAGACGCATTAAGCGCGCCGGGGAGTGATCGCGTCAACAGGGTGAACGGCTGATGCTGGGCGCGGCGCTTGCGCTGGCGGCGGCGCTTGGGTTCGGCGCAAGCGCGGTGTTCGCGCGCATCGGGTTGCAGCACATGCGCCCCACCACCGGGGCGTTCATATCGCTGCTGGTGGGCATCGCGGTTACGCTGACGATTGCGCTTGTGTTTCACTTGGACGACATTCTGGCGCTTGGCGGGATAGCGTTTGCATGGTTCTTGCTGTCCGGCACGTTGAACTTCCCGCTTGGGCGGCTGCTGAACTTCACAAGCGTGAACAAGATAGGCGTTGCGCGCAGCGCTCCGATAGTGGGGGCGTCGCCGCTGTTCGCCGCGATACTGGCGGTAACGCTGGGCGGCGAAAGCATGAACCTGTACATATTCGCCGGCACGCTGGTAATCATCGGCGGCATTGCGCTGATTGTTGGGCAGAAATGACGATAGGCGGCATCGCAAAGCGCGAGGCAATCATCGGCTACGGCGCCGCAATCGGCGCGGCGGCGTGCTACGGCGCTTTGGCGGTGCTTGGGCGCAAAATCGTCAGCGACGTCGCGCCGCCGTTGGTTGCCAATTCGTTCTCAATGATACTGGGAACGCTGGTGCTGGTAATAATCTTCCAAGGGCAGATACGCGCCGATTACAGGGTGCGCCCATCGTGGAAGGGTTGGCTTTTCGTGGCGCTTGCGGGCGGCGCATCCACTTGGGGCGTTACATTCTGGTTCCTGGCGCTGGGCGAAGCGCCCGCCATTCTGGTAGCGCCGCTCGCCGCGACGCATCCGCTCTTTTCGGTGCTGCTGACGCTGGCGTTTCTGCGCGGAATGGAGCGCGTAACCGCAAGGACGTTGATAGGCGCGCTGCTTGTGGTGGGCGGCGTAGCGCTGATAACCCTGGGCATAGAGTAGGTCAGGATTCGCAAACGATGGCTGTTTCAAAGCAAACGCTGGACGAACTCGCGCTCACAGAGGCGGAGTATGAGGCGATAGTTGAGCGGCTGGGCAGAGAACCCAATCACTTGGAACTAGGGCTGTTCGGTTCGCTGTGGAGCGAGCATTGCGGCTACAAGCACTCCAAGCCGCTGCTGCGAATGCTGCCCGGCGACAGCCCCCGCCTGCTGATTGGCGCGGGCAGCGAGAACGCCGGCGCGGTGGACATCGGCGGCGGGCTTGCGGTGGTGATGAAGATCGAGTCGCACAATCACCCATCGGCGATAGAGCCGTATCAGGGCGCCGCCACGGGCGTGGGCGGCATCGTGCGGGACATATTCGCTATGGGCGCAAGACCGATAGCGCTGCTGAATTCGCTGCGCTTCGGTTCGCTTGCGGACGGACGCAACCGCTATCTGTTCGGCGGCGTGGTCGGCGGCATATCCGGCTACGGCAACTGCATCGGCGTTCCCAATGTGGGCGGCGAAGTCTGCTTTTCCGATTCGTACTCCGGCAACCCGCTTGTGAACGCAATGTGCGTGGGCATACTGAGAACGGACGGACTTGCGCGCGCCACCACCGGCGGGGCGGGCAATCTGCTGATGCTGGTCGGCTCGGACACGGGACGCGACGGCATTCACGGCGCTTCGGGCTTGGCGTCCCGCACGTTCGAGGAAGAGCGCGAGTTGCGCCCCACGGTTCAGGTAGGCAATCCGTTTATGGAGAAATCGCTCATCGAGGCATGCCTCGAAGCGGCGCAAACTGACCATATCGTAGGGATGCAGGATTTGGGCGCTGCGGGTCTGACTAGCGCAAGCGTTGAGGCGGCGTCCAACGGCGGCAGCGGCATTCGGATTGACGTCGCCAAAGCGCCGCGCCGCGAAACCGATATGACGCCGTATGAGGTGATGCTGTCCGAATCGCAAGAGCGCATGCTCATAATCGTCAAAGACGGACATCAGGATGCGGTGAAGGCGATCTTCGACAAGTGGGATTTGCGCTCAACGCTGATTGGACGCTCAACCGACGACGGACTGGCGCGCATATTCGACGGCGCTGAGCTTGTAGGGGAACCGCCCGTGAGCATACTGACGGATGCGCCGCAGTATCGCTTGCAGGGCGTCAAACCCGAATGGCTGCCCGCGCTGCAAGCCTACGACCTGGCGAGTCTGCCAATGCCCGACGCCTCGCCAAGCGAAACGCTGCTTCGGCTGCTGACGTCCCCGAACATCGCAAGCAAAGAATGGGTGTATCGCCAGTACGACCACCAGGTTCAGACGAACACGGTTCAGTCGCCGGGCGGCGATGCGGCGGTTCTGCGCATCAAGGGGACGGGCAAAGGCATCGCGCTCGCCACCGACTGCAATGGGCGCTTGTGCTACCTCGACCCGTTTGTGGGCGGGATGATTGCGGTGGCGGAAGCTTGCCGCAATGTGTCCTGCGTGGGCGCTGAGCCAATCGCATTGACCGATTGCCTAAACTTCGGCAACCCTGAGAAAGCGGAAATCTACTACCAACTCGAAGAGTGCATTAAGGGTATGGCGGCGGCATGCGGGGTGCTGGCGGCGCCGGTCATTAGCGGCAATGTCAGCCTCTACAATGAGACGCAGGGGCGGGGCATATACCCCACGCCGATTATCGGTTGCCTTGGACTGCTTGAGGATGTGAGCGCCAATGTAGGTGTGGGCTTCAGGCGCGCGGGCGATGCGGTGGCGTTGCTGGGCGCGTCCGAAGTGGGCGCTGACGCGGCGTCGCTTGCGGGCAGCGAATACCTTGAGGCAATGCACGGACTTGTGGCGGGAATGCCGTCGATCGACATTGACGCCGAAGCCGCATTGCAGCGCGCATGCCGCCGTCTTGTGAGCGAGCGCGTCATAGTTTCGGCGCACGACTGCTCCGACGGCGGGCTTGCGGTGGCGCTCGCGGAGTGCTGCATAGCGGGCGGGCGCGGCGTGGGGTGCGCTGATGCGGCCGTCGACGGCCGTTGGGACGCGGCGCTGTTCGGCGAAACGCAATCGCGCATCGTGGCGTCGCTGCCGCCGGATCGACTCAGCGCGCTGGCGGCGATCTGCGACGCAGAGGGCGTACCATGGACCACGCTGGGCTATGTGAGCGATGCGGACTTCAGGGTTGGCGGGCTGATCGACACGCCGCTATCGGAGTTGACAGAAGCATGGCACAACGGACTGCAGCGCGCGCTGGAAGGATAGGCGCTGGGCAATAGCGTCTTAATGCAAGCATACGATTGCAAGCGTATAACCGCAAGCGCATATCAGAAAATTGGGCCGTCGCGCGCTAAAAGCGGGGCGCAAGCGCGCAACGGGCGTAGCGCCATTTGATTTGACAGCGTTTTAGTGTAATGCTACATTAGTAGGCGTTGACAGTCGCGGCTTGACGCTGCCAACGATGAATGTGATTGGAGTGTCTATATTGCCTGCCTACGATTACAAATGCAACGCTTGCGGTCATCGTTTTGAAGAGCGGCAGAGTTTCTATGCCGACCCTGTTGCCGCCTGCCCGTTGTGCGAAAGCGCGGCGAGCCGCCAGTTCGTGGCGGTGCCCATCGTGTTCAAGGGCAGCGGCTTCTATGTGAACGACTACGGCAAGAGCAGCAGCTACACCAGCGCCAAATCCGAATCCAACGGCGCATCGTCCGATTCCGGGGACAAGGCGGAAACTGCCGCAAAGACGGATGGCAAGGCGAAAGCCAAGGCCAAATCAGGTTCCGCAAGCGCGGACGAGTAAGCGTTGCGCGCGCTAGTGCAACGTGTATCGCATGCGTCCGTCAGCGTTGACGGCGCTACGATTGGCAGCATAGGCGCTGGGCTTGTCCTGCTAATCGGCATCTGCCGCGGCGACGATACGGATGATGCCGATTATATCGTTGGCAAGTCCGTGAACCTCCGCATTTTCAGCGACGAACAAGGCAGATTCGACCGCTCGGCTCTCGACATCGGGGCCGATCTTTTGGTTATAAGCCAGTTCACGCTCTACGCCGATACGCGGCGAGGCCGACGCCCTAGTTTCTCTGACGCAGTGCCTCCCGAATATGCGGCAGACCTCTTTCAACGCACGCTAGAGCGCTTTGAGCAGACGGGGCTGAAGGTGCAGACAGGGCTGTTTCAGGCGCATATGGCAGTGTCCATTCACAACGACGGACCCGTTACCATAATGCTTGACTCCGCCGATAGACATCGCGCTAGACGGGGCTAACATCCGCCATAGGGCGAGCAAAACGCAAAGGCGCGGAGGCGCAAGGTAGGGTATGTAGGGTTAGGATGTGATGGACTGCAGGAATGCCTGCAGTTCGGGCGGCAGGGGCGCGCTGAACTCGCGGTATTCGTCGTTGGCGGGGTGATGAAAGCCTAGCGTCGATGCGTGCAGAAAGTGGCGGTTGAGGCGCGGGTGAGGCTTGCCGTAGGTTGCGTCCCCCACAATCGGATAGCCCAACGATGCGAAATGAACGCGGATCTGGTGCGTGCGTCCGGTGGCGGGGCGTATTTCCACAAGCGTATGCGCCGAAAAGCGCCGCATTACGCGGTAGCGGGTTATAGCATCGCGGCCGCCTTGTACTATCGCCATTCGCTTGCGGTCGGAGTTCGCCCTGCCGATGGGCGCATCTATGACCGCTTCGCTAGGCGATACGCTGCCGTGAACCAGTGCTATGTACACCTTGGTAAAGGCGCGCCGCTTGAGCTGCTCCGCAAGCCGTTTGTGCGCGCCCTCGTTCTTTGCCACCACCATAAGCCCCGATGTGTCCTTGTCAAGCCGGTGGACGATGCCGGGACGAATGCTGCCGCCGATGCCCTGCAGGTCGGGACAGAGCGCAAGCACGGCGTTGACAAGCGTGTTGTCCGGGTGGCCGGGCGCCGGATGCACGGTTAGGCCGGCGGGCTTGTCCACCACAAACAGATGCGCGTCTTCGTAGGCGATGTCCAGGGGGATGCGCTGCGGCGTTAGCCCGCTTGCGGCGGGTTCGGGGATGCGCAACTCTACTATCTGCCGTTGCCGCAGCCGCGTTGAGGGCTTGGCGGCGCTTCCGTCGACCGCAACGCAACCTTGCGCTATGAGCGCCTGCAGGCGTGAGCGCGATAGGTCGGGACAATGCCTATCGAGAAACTTGTCGAGGCGCTCCCCGCTTGCATCTACATTGAAGGTCAGCGCGGCGCTCAATTTGCGTCTTTCGCGTTGGGTTCTGCCGCCGCTTGCGCTTTCGGGGTTCTGTCGAAGAGTATCACCACGATTGCAAGCGTCGCCATTCCCACGCATATCGAGGAATCGGCGATATTGAAGATGGGCCACCAACCGACGTGAATGAAATCGGTTACCGCGCCAAAAGCTATGCGGTCGAACAGGTTGCCGAAAGCTCCGCCCAGCTGCAAGCCGATGGCGAAGCGCAGGATGGGCTTGGGCAGAGCGTATGCGCGGTAGAAATAGACCAGAAAGCCGATGGCTATCAGCGATGCGAATATGAGAAAGAGCGTCTGATTGGGGAACAGCCCGAATGCGGTGCCAGTGTTTGTGCCGTGCGTTATTCGCACAAGCCCCTCGGCGGGCCACGATTCGCCGATGCGCATATTGGATTTGATGATGAACTTGGTGAGTTGATCGGCGGCGAACACTGCAGCAATCGTGAGCAGTAGCATGCGGTCTCTGCTCAGTGAACGGCAGGTGCCGCCGATGCTTGCCCCCAAAGCCGCAATCGTGGGCAGCAAGCGGTCTCTATGCCAAGCGCGCTGCGGCTTGTCGTCCGCGTCCGCCGGGGTTTGGGTTTCTAGCGCGGTGCGTTCTTCCATATCGTCCTTGATTGCGTGGGATTGCATGCGATTGTATGGATTGTATAAGCGACGGCAATGCTGCTCGATGCGCGCGCTGCCAATCGGGGCGCGTACTGTGATTAGACGCTTAGATAGGATAGCATACTGCGCGCTGCGCTTACATCAACCCGGTGCGCAGCCAGTTGCCCTTGAAGTAGTACCAGGTGAAGGCGATTAGGCGCAGGGACATTCCGCCTACGATTGCCGCCGGTATGCCGAACTGCCCCAACGGGGTGAAGTTCGCCAGGATGAATGTCAGCGGTATCTCGAACGCCCACATGGTGGCCACCGTGATGACCATAGGCGCGAAGGTGGAGCCGGATGTGTTGAACGCCTGCGTGAATATCTGCACCGGGCTCATTGATATGTAGCCGATTGCGGCGATTATCAGCCATTGGGACGCGATGGATATGAAGTCCGGATCGGCGTTGAAGAAGCCCGCCGTTGCGTCGGAAAAGACAATCAACAGCGCAATGAATGGGCCGGTGAGGCTTAATCCGAACAGCATTGCCCATCGGACGGCGCTGCGGGCGCGTTGGGTATTGCCTGCGCCTAGGTTTTGTCCCGCCAATGCGCCGGCCGCCCGTCCCATTCCGCGCGCGCTCTGATTGACCACGTTTTCGGCGCGCCTCGCCAGCGCAAACGCCGCCAGCGCAATGTCCCCGAACTGCGCCGCCACGCCCACCACTACGAGTTGGGACACGCCGCGCTGCATATTCGTAACGGACGCGGGGACGCCCTGCCGCACAAGCCCCCATATGAGCGGCAGGTCAATCTTGTACTCGCTGAATCTGAGTCTGAGGCGCGATCGGTCGCCGCGCGCGAGCGCCCAGTATGTCATTGCCGTGCCAAGAACCTCGGCGGCTAGGCGGGCGTAGGCAGCGCCGGCAAGCCCAAGCGCGGGCAGTCCAAGCCAGCCGAATATGAGCAGCGGGCTGAGCGCGATATGTATGGCGCGCGACGCCAACGCCGCTTTGAGCGGTGTTATGCTGTCCCCGGACGCCTGCAGAGCGCCGCCGAATAGTCGGTGGTAGCTTAGGCATGCCATAGCCACAAGCTGAACGCGCATATAGCCGACGCCCTGCTCTATAGCCGCGTCGCTTAGCCCGATGACGCGCAGCAACGGTTCGGTGAGCAGCACGCCGACCGTTATCATCAGCAGCGCGAGGGCGGATGTGAGGGTGAGGGATTGCAGCAGGACGTGGTTGGCGTATGAGATGCGGCGCGCGCCGATTGCGCGGGCGATCATGGAGCGCATGCTGGAGTCCAACCCCATGCGCGCCATCATAATAGTGCTGAGATAAGCCTGCGCCGCGCCAAGCCCGGCGATAGCGTGAAATCCGAGCCGTCCCGCCCAGACAAGGTCGGCTACTTGGTCTATGACGCCTAGGAAGCCCTCCGCCACTTGGGGCCAGCCCAGATACCAGATGTGGCCGCGGATGCCGCCTTGCGTAAGATCGCGCCCGGAGCGGGTTGCGCGGCGGCGCGGCGCGGCGGGTTGGGATTGGCGCATGCGCGGCGGCGGGGATGGCTGCGTTGGCGGTTCGTCCTCTTGCATTCAAGCCTTTCGGGGATGCGCGCGGCTTGGCATTCGGCGTTGCCGCGCTTTCGGGCGTTCATTCAACAATAGGCTAACGGGACGCATTCAGTCAAATTGCGTTAGCGTCGTCTAAACGCAAAGGCGCAGAGGCGCAAAGAGGGATTTTTGTTTGGATAAAATCGTAAGTTTATGGATTTTCAAATTAGGGCTTGCATAAATGGTTGGATGTAAGTATAATTATGTGTAATCTAGTAATGCACATATGGCATTATGCGAAATACGCAGACGGATAAGAGGCGACGATATGACTGACAAGCATACTGAAGAGCAGAACGGGGACGCCAACGGCAATGCGGGCGCTAACGACGGCGTGGGCGCGGATAGGGACAAGCGCAGGCTGACGGACAATGTGGAGGGGCTTGTGGACGATGTGAACAAGGTGGTGAAGGTGGCGATCGAGCGCGGGACGGACGCCGCGGAGTCGCTGGGCGAAAACATTCGGGACACATTCCAAGGGATACGCGCCAACCGCGACAATGTGGTGATGGTGCGGGTTGACGCCGAAAGCCTCGCGCGGTTGGATGAGCTGGTGGACGCCGGCATAATGGGCAGCCGATCCGAGGCGGCGGCGTTCCTGATAAGCGAAGGCATCAAGGGGCGTCAGCCGCTGTTCGACAGGATCGCGGAGAAGGTTCAGGAGATACGCCGGGTGAAGGATGAGCTCCGCAACTTGGTGGATGATGAGGATGGGGGCGGCAATGGCAATGGCGACGGCGGTCGGGGGACGGGGGTTTAACGCAAAGGCGCAAGGGCGCAAAGAGAAGGGAGAATATATGCCCAACAAGTACGTGCAGTACAACTATAAAGACGCTAGGGATGAGTGGGGCCCGTCGGTAGCCGACTCCGTCTGAAGTAAATTCAAAAACACCAAAACCAGAGCCAAGGCGACGCGCGCTGAAGACGAGGAACTCAAGAGAAAGCCTAAAGCGACGTCCGTGCGGTCTGTGATTGACGAAATCGTCAATAGGTCCGTAGGTCCGCGGGGGCGTAAAGATTAGGGTTAAGCGAATGTAGGGACGGATCAATATCCGTCTCTACATTATTGGATGCTATTCGGAACAAAGCATTGATAGTCAGCGAACAACTTAGGAGGGCAAATATGGCGCGTAGGCAACGCTTTGACTATATGCCGCCGATAGAACCGGAGCGGTGCGCGGCGGCGGACGGCAAGTATATCTATCCGAACAAAGCAGAGGCGGAGCATGCGGTAGGCCGAGCCCGCGCGGAGCGAGAAGCGGACGTGCGGGTGTATCGGGACGACCGCTGCGGGCATTGGCATCTGACCAAATCGGCGCAGTGGTGAGGGGCAAGGCGGTTTGCGCCGCCGTTGGGGGCGGGCTTTAACGCAAAGACGCAAAAAGGGGATGGGCAACCGGGAATGTGTGGGGATATGCGCCGTGCGCTTGGCAAGCCTTGCTCGCGCCGTTTTCACATATCCGAAACTTTCGTGTATAATACGCCGCAGCGAATAATGATTATTCCTGCGGCGTATGCTTTTGGGCGCGCAAGGGCGCATATGTGCGCTGCAGGTTCGCATCCGAATAACCGATTGGCTGCGGCAGAATGCCGATTGCTGCTATTTAACTATGGAGGCAGACAGATGACCACTTCTTCCTTCCCCACTATCACCAAGCCGGCGATCGAGGATATGGCGGTGAAGCCGAACCTCGACTACGATAAGACGCGCGGCGCCTTCGATTGGCAGCAGATGTACGATGAGCTGGACTGGCTGCCGGGCGGCGGGCTTAACAAGGCGCACGAAGCCATCGATCGCCACGCCAACGGGCGCGACCGCGATAAGATAGCGATGATTTGGGAAGGCAAGAACGGCGAAAAAGAAACCTACACCTTCGGGCAGATGAAGGAACAGACCAATAAGTTCGCCAATGTGCTGAAAAGCCTCGGCATAGAGAAGGGCGACCGCGTGTTCATCTACATGGAGCGCCTGCCCGAACTCTACATCGCCTTCTTCGGCATACTGAAGGCGGGCGCAATCGCGGGTCCGCTGTTCTCGGCGTTCGGGCCGGATCCGGTCAAGGACAGGATGCAGGACAGCGCCGCCAAGGTGCTGGTTACGCAGCCGGATTTGCGGCGCAAGATTACGGGCATCATCCCCGAACTCTTTGAGCTGCAGCATATGCTCATCGTCAACAAGAACAACCGCGATCCCGTGCCGCTGATGTCCGGCGATCTGAGCTACGAAGAAGAGATGGCGAAGGCTACCGCCAACTTCGAAACGGTGGTTACAAGCCAGTACGACTACTCCATTATGCACTACACATCGGGGACGACGGGCAAACCCAAGGGCGCGGCGCATCGGCATCAGGCGGTTGTTCAGCAGTACGCCACTGGCAAGTGGGCGCTTGACCTGCAGCCGGACGACGTGTATTTCTGCACGGCGGATCCGGGCTGGGTCACCGGCACATCCTACGGGATGCTCGCGCCGTGGACTAACGGCGTTACGCAGCTCATATATGAGGGCGGCTTCCGCGCAAGCAAGTGGTATCAACTGATACAGGATTACAATGTAACGGTGTGGTACACCGCGCCCACCGCCATCCGAATGCTGATGAAGGCGGGGGACGATATTCCCAAGCGCTACGATATGTCCTCGCTGCGCTTCATCGCGAGCGTGGGCGAGCCGCTGAACCCTGAGGCGGTGGTTTGGAGCGACGCCGTGTTCGGCATGCCATTCCACGACAACTGGTGGCAGACGGAGACGGGCGCTATCCTGTGCGCCAACTACGCCTGCCAAGATGTGAAGCCCGGCTCTATGGGACGCCCCATTCCGGGCGTGGAGCTCGGCATCGTGGATGACGAATACAAGCCCGTGCCTGTGGGCGAAGACGGCAATCTGGTTGTGCGCCCGAACTGGCCGTCTATGTTCCACACATATTGGAACAACACCGAAATGTACAACTCGCGCTTCCGCCAGGGGTGGTACATCACCGGAGACCGCGCCCGCGTGGATGAAGACGGCTATTACTGGTTCGTGGGGCGCGCCGACGACGTCATCAACACGGCGGGGCATCTAGTCGGGCCGTTTGAGGTGGAAAGCGCGCTGATCGAGCATCCGGCGGTCGCCGAGGCGGGCGTCATCGGCAAGCCGGATCCGATAGCGATGGAGGTGGTGAAGGCGTTTGTGTCGCTGAAGGACGGGTATGAGGAATCGCCCGAACTTCGGCGGGACATAATGCGATTCAGTCGGCAGAAGCTGGCGGCTGCGGTCGCGCCGCGCGAGCTGGACTTCGTGCCGACGCTGCCCAAGACGCGCAGCGGCAAGATCATGCGCCGCCTGCTGAAGGCGCGCGAGCTGGGGCTGCCTGAGGGGGACATCAGCACGCTCGAAGACGATTAGGGAATGCGCTATGACGCTTAAAGAACAGCCCATAGAGAGCCACGAAATCCACAGCCGGCGTCTGTTGGCGCACGCCGAAGAGTGGCTTGAGAAAGGCGATAGGCTGCAGGCTTCCGAGAAGGCGTGGGGCGCTGTGGCTCACTACTTTAAGGTCATCGCAGATAGCCGCGGCTGGGAATATGAGACGCACACGGACGCGTTTCAGGTGGCGCACAACATCGCCATTGAGCAGGATAACCCCACGATAAGAACGCTGTTCGATGTGGCGCATGACTTGCGCATAAACTACTACAAGGACACCAAGACGCTTGATTACATCAGAAGGCAACTCGATGATGTGAAGGCGCTGCTTGGCATACTGCAGCGCGCGGAGCCGACGGTTGCGCCCGAAGGCGGCGAAGGCGCTCTCAAAGACAACTAAAGCGCTGTGGGATGCCCAAAAGCCAAGTAACCGGAAAAGTGAATGAAATGCAGCGTGAACAGATACGCCTATGGTGGGACGGCGACGGCGATTTTCTGTATGTCGCTTTCGCGGACGGGGACGGCGATATGGTTCGCACGCGGGACGGCAAAGCGATGGTCAAGGTTGACGACGACGGCAATGTTTTGGGCTTTCAACTGCTTGGCGTGTCCAAGCGCGGCAAGGGGCGCACGCCGCTGAGTGTAACGCTGACGCCTGAGACCGATTCCGATGTCAGCGAGTTCGCCCCGTAGCTATAGCCCAAGCCCTGGATCTTTAGCGCGCCAAACCAAACGGGGGATGTTTCAATGACAATCAGAGAGCGGCCGATAGAAAGCCATTTGGTACACAGCCGGCGTCTGTTGGCGCACGCCGAAGAGTGGCTCGACAAAGGCGACCGCCTGCAAACCTCAGAGAAGGCGTGGGGCGCTGTGGCGCATTACTTCAAGGTCATCGCGGATAGTCGGGGATGGGAGTATGAGACGCACACCGACGCGTTTCAGGTGGCGCGTAACATTTCCATAGAGGAGATGAACCCTCGGATAAGGGAACTCTTCTCTATCGCGCACGGAATGCACATCAACTTTTACAGGGACACCAAGCCGTTGGAATTCCTTCGCGACGAGCTTGAGAATGTGAAGGAACTGATGGATATTCTGGAGCGCATAGACATAGAATAGGCCGGTTCGGCGCTTCATCGGAATGCGGCGTTAACACAAACAGACAGAGAGGTTTTCAATGAAGATAAGTTGGTTCCACCTGATGCCCTATCGCTTCCTGCCGAAAGACTTCGAAGACAAGTATCGCAGCGTCTGGGTGGATGTCCCCAGCCATCTGTTTGAGGCGAACAAGGCGCATCAGCTCTACAACGAGTATCTGGATGAGCTCGAGTTCGCCGATGAGGTGGGGTTCGACGGCATATGCGTGAACGAACACCACAACAACGCCTACGGGATTATGCCGTCGCCGAACATCACGGCGGCCACGCTGACGCGGCGCACATCCAACGCCGCCATCATCGTGTTGGGCAACAGCCTCGCGCTGTACAATCCGCCGCTGCGCGTCGCCGAAGAGTTCGCGATGCTGGACTGCATAAGCGGGGGCCGACTTGTGGCGGGCTTCCCGGTGGGCACGTCGATGGACACCAACTTTGCGTATGGGCTCAATCCGGCGACGTTGCGCGAGAAGTACTATGAGGCGCACGACCTCGTGATGAAGGCGTGGACGGAGCCGGAGCCGTTTGCGTTCAACGGCAAGTACAATCAGGTGCGCTACGCCAACATCTGGCCGCGCCCGCTGCAAAAGCCGCATCCGCCGGTGTGGATTCCGGGCGGCGGCAGCGTGGAAACCTGGGAGTGGACCAGTCGAATGAACTATGTGTACTGCTACCTGAGCTACTCCGGCTACATGCGCGGCATACAGGTTATGGACGGCTTCTGGAAAGAGATGGAGCGGCTGGGCGTTGACGATAACCCGTACCGCGCGGGCTTCCTGCAGCTGGTGTGCGTCGCAGAAACGGACGAAAAGGCGAAAGAACTTTACGCCGAGCATGTAGAGTACTTCTACAAGAAGTGCCTGCATGTGTATGAGGGCTTCGCGGACGCGCCGGGCTATCGCACGGTTCGCACGCTGAAGGCGGGCGCGGTGGCTCAGCTAGGGGCGGCCGCCAACAAGAAGCGGCAGTCGATGACCTGGGATGACTTCGTGGAGCAGGGCTATGTGATTGCGGGCAGTCCCAAGACGGTCATAGAGAACCTGCGCAAGGCGGTCAACGGGCTGCGCGTGGGGCATCTGATGGTGCTGCTGCAAATCGGTAGCATGCCCAAAGACCTCACTATGAAGAACACCGAGTTGTTCGCAACCGAAGTGTTCCCCGAAGTGCAGGGGATGTGGGACGAATACGAAGACTACTGGTGGCCTGAGCCGATCGAAGAGCGCGAGGTCGCGGGCGCGGCGTCGGCAGGCGCCTAGAACCGCCAATTCACCGAACAACACACAAAAGAGGTAAATCGTACATGGTCAACCGTCAGGAAGACATAACACTGAAGGTGGGCGGGCTAGATGCGCGGGTTGCCGCGAAAGGCAGCGGCGAGCCGCTGGTCTATCTGCACGGCGCATTCGGCTATCAGGCTTGGCATCCCTTTCTCGACAGGCTGGCGGCGAACTTCAGGGTGTACGCCCCCCTGCATCCCGGCTTCGACGAGAACGCCTCGGTCGACGACATAGACGACGTGCTTGACTTGGCGCTGTATCACTACGACTTGCTGGATGCGCTGGGCTTGGATGCGCCAAGCGTGGTTGGGCATTTCATCGGCGGCATGATAGCGGCGGAGATGGCGGCGATACGGCCGGGCAGCGTGCGCAAGCTTGCGCTGGCGGCGCCGGCCGGCATATGGCGGGACGACGCGCCCGGCGTGGACTACTTTGCGACGCCGATGGACGAACTGCGTGGCGTGCTGTTCGCCGACGCCAACTCCGACGCCGCAAAAGCGCTGCTGCCGGAGCCGCAGGACGACCTTGAGCGCGGCACGCAAATCATAGAGCGCGCGCGGTCGTTGGCGACGGTGGGCAAGTTTCTGTGGCCCATACCGGATAAGGGCATCAAAAAGCGGCTTGGGCGCATCACGGCGCCGACGCTGGTGGTGGTGGGCGGCGAAGACAAGGTTGTGCCGCCCGCATACGGCGACGAGTTCGCCGCGCGCATAAACGGCGCATCGCTGCAGCGCATCGACGGCGCGGGGCATATGCTGATGCTGGAGCAGCCGCACAGGTTCGCGGATGCGGTAACCGAATTCCTGCAGGCGTAACGGTGGCGCTTGTCCGCTGACGGCATTGGCGCATATTTGCCGACGGCGCAAGAGCATTGGCAGAATAGATTAGAGCGGCGGGCGCAATTCAAGCGCCCGCCGCTCTTGGCTTTGTTCCGGATTCTGTATTGCTGCCCTCGGATTTGTGGCAGCGCGCCTGGGTTTAGCGATTCGCTTCGAGTTCGTAGTATTGGATTTCGCCGGCGTCTATCGCTTCGCGGGTTTCGTTGTCCACGCGGACGCCTGCGATTATGGGGTATGCGGGCTTGCCGCTGAAGCGGGACAGCAGCCCGGCCGATCGGATGGCGCGCGTGGTCTCTCTGCCATTCGCGGTGTACGATGCCTCCACCACTACATAGCACGGCGCGTCGTCGTCAGCCTCTAGCGCCTCTGCGATGATGTCCGCCCCGCGGTAGCTTCGCAGGTGGCCTCTGGGAATGCCTTGTATGTTGGCGGCGCGTTCCAATGCGTAGATTTCTTCGCGGTCAAGGTTGCGAACCCAGATCTTGCCCAAATCTTCCACGATGTTGGCGATTTCACGCGCGGCCTTTCGCTCGGCGCTGTCCCCTTTGATGTCGGAGTTATCTCTTTCCATTCGGTCGAAACGCGCATCGATGTTGTCGAGTCGTCTGTTCACAGCCTCGGCGAATGCGCGCATCTCTTCGGCGAATGCGCGCATTTCCGTTGTGAATGCGGCCAATTCGGCAGTGAGGGCATCCACTCTGACGGTGAGCGCGTCCACTCTGGCAGTGAGCGCGTCCATTCTAGCGGTGAGTATGGCGACTTCAGCGGCGAGCGCATCCACTCTGGCGGTGAGCGTGGCGACATTGGCGGCAAGCGCGGCGTGATTTTCGGGGAGTTCCAGGAGTTCCTTGGTTAGGATTTTGGCGCGCAGGGCTTCCAGCCATTCAGGATTTTCGTTCAGAATGCGAAAGAGGTCTTGCACGGTGTCTATGTTTGTTGTTGTCATTTTGTTGTCCGCTTTTGGAGCGATTAGTTAACGGGTATGCGATTGGCGTATGCCATTATAGCATAGATAGCATAGGCGGGCGGGCTATCCCACGAACCATTGCGCCAGTTCGTCGCGGTTGCGCTCCAGCCAGGCGTGGTTTAGGCGGATGCGCTCCAAGGATTGGCGGACGGTGCGTTCTGCGCCGGGGACGGGGTTGTCGGTGAAGAAGCGCTCCACGTCCTCGCGCATTTCCAGCGTGGTGAAGCCGGATGTTACGCCTACAAGCCGCATTATGGCGAAGCCGCCTTCGCCGTAGCGCCTGTCCAGCTCTGACCAGTTGTCTTTCATGAACTGCCAGGCAAGGGAACGCCCCTGCCGATTAGCCGCCACTAGGGTTAGCACGGATACGGTGTCGTGGACGCGCACTTCATCGCCTAGCGATCGCTCTAGCGTTTCCGTCAGCAGTTCGGGCTGCTCGAAGCCGCTCAGTCCGTATAGGAAGCGCATCTTCTCTTCGGGCAGGGTTGCGGCGGCGCGGAGCTGCCACATTTGGTCGTACATCGCGCGGCCGCCGCGCTTTGCCGCCAAGCCGAACACGATGCCGCGTATATCGGGGTTGACGGCCGCGGGGTCGGCGGCGTATGCGGCGAAACGGGCGGCGGCTTCGCGCAGGGTGGCATCGTCGTCGGCCGCGCCCATATGGCTCAACAGCGTGCTGCGGAGCAGGGCGTCGGTGTGGGATTCGCCTTCGCGCGCGTCCCATCCGACTTGCTGCGCTTCGTCGCGGAATATGCCGCGCGAGAACGCCTGAAAACCGCTATAGAATGCTTCGTTCCAAAGCAGGTTGTCCAACCCGCCAAGGTTGGCGGACAGATCGGCGCAGACGGGGGCGCTGTCTTCGTTTTCGTACGCCTCTGCGATGGTGAGAAAGTCGGTTGCGGGTATAAGTCCGGCTCTGCACAGCGCGAAAGCGTCGTTCTGAATGCCGAGTCTGTCGGGCGCCGATAGGGTCTTGGCGCTGATGGGCGCGGCGAGGCGGCGCAGGTCTTCGTGGGCATATTTGACGCGGTAGAAGCCAACCTGTTCGGGGTTGAGCTTAGTCCAGGCGGCGTTGTCTGCGCCGTCGTCGGGGACATCCCAGGCAAGCAGGCGCGAGTCCATCAGCGTTGTCGACTTGTCTGCGCCGCCGCTAGTGTACACGCCGATGGGGAGCTTCCAAAGGGTTTCGTCGGCGTCGGCGCTATCGGTGATGGCGTCGTACAAGAAGCGGCGCTGCATCATATGCAGGTTGATATTGCCGCCGCTGCGCTCAATGCCAACATCCAACACCGGATAGCCGGTTTGCATAACCCAGGTGTCCATAATATCGGCTACGGGCTGGCCGGATACTTCGCCGAGCGCGTCCCAAAGATCGCGCCTCACGGCGTTGGCGTACTGGTGCTTGGTGAGATAGGCGTTCAAGCCCTGCCGAAATGTCTCTTCGCCTAGGAAGCTTTCCAGCATACGCAGCACGGACGCGCCCTTGCTGTAGCTGATGGCGTCGAAGAGTTCGCCGATTTCGGCGGGGTTGTGAACTTCTTGCTCTATGGGATGCGAGTTGCGCAGACCGTCTAGGCTAAGGGCGCGGTTGGTGTCGCTGGATACGAACTGCGTCCAAACTTCCCAATCGGGGAAGAGGTTGGCGGTGGCCTTGTCGCCCATCCAGGAGGCGAAGCTTTCGTTGAGCCAGAGGTCGTCCCACCACGCCATAGTTACCAGATCGCCGAACCACATATGCGCCATTTCGTGGGCGATGATGCCGGCGACAAGCTGGCGGGTGCCGGCGGATGTGTTCTGCGGGTCGACCAGCAGCGCGGTTTCGCGGTAGGTGATAGCGCCCCAGTTTTCCATAGCGCCGGCGGCGAAGTCGGGTATGGCGAAGTGGTCGAGCTTGGGGAGCGGGTAGGGAATGCCGAAGTAGTCGTTGAAGTATTTGAGCAGGCGGGTTGCGGTTTCGAGAGCGAACTGCGCCTGCTCTTCGCGCCCGTGCGTGGTGAAGACGCGAATGAGCGTGCCGTTATCGCCAACCTGCTCAATGTGCGTCAGTTCGCCGATGATGAAGGCGAGCAGGTAGGTGGACATAACGGGGGTTTCGGCGTAGGTTATGGACTTGACGCCGGGGCGGGCTTGGGTTTCGCTGACGGCGGGCATATTGGACACGGCGGTCAGTTCCGCGGGAACGACGAGCGTGAGTTCGAAGGTTGCCTTGAGTTCGGGTTCGTCCCAGCATGGAAATGCGCGGCGTGCGTCGGTGGCTTCCATCTGCGTGGTAGCCATAATGCGCTCGCTGCCGTCGATGTCGGTGTATGTACTGCGGTAGAAGCCGCGCAACTTATCGTTCAGAATGCCGGTGAACTCTATGTCTAGAGACGCTTCGCCCACGGCTAGATCGGCGCCGAACTCGAAGGTGGCCGTTTCCGCCTCTTCGTCGTAGGATATGCTTTGCGCGGGCATTGGCGCGCCGCCGTCGGGCGTGAGGGCGCAGGATTGTATCTCAATCTCAATGGAGTTCAGCGTGATGGACGATGTGGGGGACATCACCTGTATCCGAATAGTCTCGCTGCCCTTGAATGTGAAGGCGGTGAGATCGGGTTCAAGGGTGATGGCGTACTTGAGCGGCTCGGCGGTTGTGGGTATCAAAATTGCGGTGTATTCGTGCATAGTTCCTCTCGGCGCTTGGTGTCTTGGCGCTGTCTCAGTATTATCGGGGCATTATCGGATAAGGGCGGGGACGGCGGCACGGCGCAGGGTTGCGGTTGATGAGCGCCGCCCGCCGTTTGTTAGCTTGCGGTCCAGTTGGGCTTGCGCTTTTCTGCGAAAGCCTTGGGGCCTTCGACGAAGTCGTCGGAAACGGATGCCTTGACTTGCTCGCTGAATGTGCGGTTAAGGGATACATCCAGCGGCCAGTCCAACCCTTGCGTAGCCATCTGCTTGCTTGCGCGCGCGGATAGGGGGGCTACTTCTAGGATTTCGTTAGCCCAGCGCTCGGCGGTGGGCATAAGGTCTGCAAGCGGCACTACTTCGTTGACCAGCCCAAGCCGGTAGGCTTCTTGAACCGATATGCGGCGGGCGGTGAGCATCATTCCCATTGCGATTTTGAAGGGAATGTGGCGAGGCAGGCGATGGACGCCGCCGGCGCCGGCTATGAGCCCTACGCGGGGTTCGGGCAAGCCTACTTGTGCGTGGTCTGCGGCGATGATGATGTCGCAGGCGAGCGCGAGCTCGAGTCCGCCGCCGAGCGCGTAGCCGTTGACGGCGGCGATGATAGGCTTCCAGCATTCAAAGTTGGATGTGATGCCGCCGAAGCGCGCGATTTCGCGGGATCGGTCGCGTCGGCCGCGCTCGGCGGTGTACTTGAGGTCGTTGCCGGCGCTGAATGCGCGCTCGCCTGTGCCGGTGATTATCGCCACCCAGGCGTCGGGGTCGTCGCGGAAATCGCAGAAGGCGTGGTAAAGTTCGGCGTTGGCGGGCGGATGCAGCGCGTTGAGGCGCTCCGGGCGGTTGATGGTTACATAGGCGATGCGCTCTTTCTTTTCGTAGGTGATGAATTCGTATGACATAGGGCGCTCCTTGCTTTGCTGCGCGGTTGTGGGCGCGTAATGTTGCGGCGAGATTATATCAGGTTTGATTTGGCTGAACACGATGCCGTTGGCGGCGGTGGATCGATAGACGCAAGGCAACCCCCATCCTAACCTTCCCCCAAGGGGAAAAGGGAATAGTTCGTCTTATCAAGAACTTTGTTAGGATTTCCTGCCGATTTCGCTGCGCGGCGTTTCGAATGCCGATTGCAGACTGCTAGAACCGGCAATCGCATTGGCCGGCTAGTAGGTTGCTCTGCCGCCGCTGATGTCGAATACGCCGCCGGTGCTGAAAGAGCATTCGGGGGATGCGAGCCATGCGGCGAGCGCGGCGATTTCGGCTATTTCGCCGGTGCGCCCAATGGGGATGCGCTCTACCATGTACTGCACTTGTTCGGGGGTGAGTTCGTCTAGGATGCGGGTATGGACTACGGCGGGCGTAACGCAGTTGACGCGAACGCCGCTCTTGGCGAGCTCTTTGCCGACGGATTTGGTCAAGCCTATGACCGCCGCTTTTGTGGCGGAGTAGGGAACCATTCGAGGGTTGCCTTCCTTGCCGGCGATCGATGCGATGTTGACGATGCGCCCGTAGTCGCGCCGCAGCATGTAGGGTATGACGGCGTGGCAGAATGCGAACACGCCGCGCAGGTTTATGCGATATACCCTGTCCATCTCATCAAGCGGAAGTTCCCAGACGCTGCCGTCTATGCCGGTGATGCCGGCGTTGTTGACGAGTATGTCGATGCGTCCCCATTCGTCTTGGGCGGCGGCGGCGGCTTGCTCAGCGGTTGCCTGCTCGGACACATCGCCTACTATTAGCTTAGTTTGCGCGCCGCGCGCAGAAAGTTCGCTTGCGGACTGCTCGCCTAGCTCGCCGTCGATGTCCACGATCACAAGGCGCGCGCCTTCGCCGGCGAGCCGCCGCGCTATGCCGTATCCGATGCCGGTAGCGGCTCCGGTTACTATCGCAACCTGTTCGTCAAATCTTGCCATATGGCTCTCCGTATCGGTTATATCGGTCTTTATCTGGTTTTCGCGCTCGCCGCCGGGGGCGGTTCAATGCGTTTGGGCGGCGATTGATTGCCCGTATTATATGCTCAAAGCGGGTTAGGTCAAGCGGGGCGTTGTGGCGGGCGTGACGGCAGCGGCGTTCTTGTATCTGACGCCCGTTGCTGTTACCATCGGTTGGACTTGAAGGGTTGCGCTTTGAGGCGGATACGATATGCGACGGAGGAAAGCGATATGGTCTTGCTGGGTTCGGGCGAATACAGGTATGAGGTATCGGGCGATAACTGGGGCAGTCTGCCCGAAGGCGCTGTGTATAGAGAGGCGACGGCGGTGGATGTGAGCGCCGATGACAGCGTGTATGTGTTCAACCGCGGCACGCATCCGATGGTGGTGTTCAATACGGAGGGCGAGGTTATTCGCACTTGGGGACACGGGATATTCACCAATCCGCACGGCGTAACGGTAGCGCCCGACGGCACGATTTGGTGCGTTGACAACGGCGATCATACGGTTCGGCAATTCACGCCCGACGGCGAGCTGCTGAACACCATCGGGCGGCCGGGCATACCCGCCGAGTCTATGAGCGGCAAGCCGTTCAGCGCGCCCACGCATGTGGCGTTTGACACGCGCAACGGCGATTTCTATGTGGCGGACGGCTACAGCAACGCGCATGTGCATAAGTATTCCCCGGACGGCAAGCATCTGTTCTCTTGGGGCGCGTCCGGCACGGCCGAGGGGCAGTTCAACATCGTCCACTATGTTGGGGTTGACCCTGACGGCTGGGTGTATATCGCCGACCGCGAGAATCACCGCATACAGATATTCAGCCCGGAGGGCAAGTTCGAGACGCAGTGGGTCAACCTGTCGCGCGCCGCATGCCTGTACATCAACAGCAAGGGCGATGGGCTGGTCTATATCGGCGAATACTACGGCGGCATCGGTTCCAACTATGTCGGCACGGATCTGGGGCCGCGGGTGTCCATATTGAACACCGAGGGCAAGGTGCTGGCGAGGCTGGGACGGGAGTCGTATGGGGATGAGCCGGGGCGCTTCTATTCGCCGCACGCCATCGCGGTGGACTCCAAGGGGGACATCTATGTGGCGGAGGTGTCTTGGAGCGATTACGGCAGCAAGCTCTATCCGCCCAAGGAGCTGCGCTCTATGCAGAAGCTAGTCAAGCAGAACGGCTAACCGGTTGGGATGCGGCGGCTATCCGGGTGGACGGCGTGAAAGCAAGGTAAGGGCATCGGATGACAACACCGCTGGGCGTCGATAGCGTTGAGCTGACGGAAGCGGGCGTGACTATCGCGTGGAGCGATGGGCATTCCAGCTTCTACGGCTCCAAGTATCTGCGTATCAACTGCGGCTGCGCCGAGTGCGTGGAGGAGTGGACGAACCGCAGGCTGCTGGATCCGGCGACGGTCGACGCGGACATCCAAGCGGTGGACTATCTGCCGATTGGCAAGTATGCGCTGCAGTTCTTGTGGAGCGATACGCATTACACGGGCATATATCCGTTTGAGATGTTGCGCAAGCTTTGCCCGTGCGACGAGTGCAAGGCGGCGCAGGGGCAGCGAATAGCACCCGAATAGCAGGGCATACGCCATAACGCAATAAAGGGGCCGGCGTTTCTAGCGCGCGGCCCCTTTGCTGTGCGCATGAGACGGGTTTGGGTTAGACGGGCTTGAACTTGGGGAGCGCGATGTCGTCGGTGACGTGATCGAACACAACCTCAAGCGGCATGCCGATGATGAGGTTTTCGGGCGTGGGGTCGTCGATGACGATGTTGGTGGGCATGATGGGGCCCTCTTCGAGTTCCACCAGGGCGGTAACGAAGGGGACGTCGCCCACGAAGCCGGGGTGCGGCGCGCGGCGGACGATGGCGTAGGTGTAGAGCGTCGCCTTGCCGCTTGCCTTAATCCAAGTGGTGTCCTTGGAGAAGCAGTAGGGGGAGATGTCTCTGGGATAGAAGTACGCCTTGCCGGTGGTATTGCAGAATCGCAGATAGAGTTCGCCTTCCTTTGCCTTCTGCCAGTACACATCCGACTCCACCTGCGGCACGGGGAGCGGCTTGTTGTATGCCTGTGTCATTTGCGTTTCTCCTGATGATTGTTTGAGATTGCTTGACGGGCGCAAGCGCGGCTATGCGCCTATCGTTGCGCCCGTCTGCGTTGAACGGGATTAGTCGACGCCTAGCACGACGGTGCCGGTCGAGGACAGCGATCCGCCGGTGCCGTTGATGAGGCAGAGGCGTGGGTCGTCGAGTTGGCGCTCGCCGGTTTCGCCGCGCAGCTGCCTGACGGCTTCCAGCACAAGGAACATGCCGTACATGCCGGAGTGGGTGTAAGAGAGGCCGCCGCCGCTGGTGTTCATAGCGAAATCGCCGCCGGGCGCTGTGCGCTGATTGGCGACAAAGTCGGGGCCTTCGCCCGGTTCGCAGTAGCCGAGGCTTTCCAGCGTGGCAAGCACGGTATAGGTAAAGGAGTCGTAGATCATCGCCAGGTCGATGTCGTCGTGGGTGACGCCCGCCATTTGGAGCGCGGCGGGGCCGGAGTAGCGCGCCCAGGTGCGGGTGAGGTTTTTCATTTGGCTGATGATGCCGTGGTCGTGGCCTTCGGCTGCGCCGAGCACCCATACGGGCTTTTTGGCGAGGCTGCGTGCGCGTTCAGGCGTGGTGACCACATACGCGCCGCCGGCGTCGGTTACGAGGCAGCAGTCGAAGAGGTGGAAGGGCCATGCGATCCAGCGCGAGTTGTGGTAGTCGTCGAAGCTCATCGGCTGGTCTTTCATGTACGCCTTGGGGTTGAGCTGCGCCCACTTGCGGGTAGCGACGGCTACTTCGGCCATGCCTTGCCGGACGCGCCTTTCGCCGTACATGTGCATATAGCGGCGGGCTGCCATAGCGTAGTTGATGGGGGCGCCGATGAAGCCGTAGGGCGTCTCGAACTGGGCGCCGGGGTCGGATGCGTTGCCGCCGGCGCGCGATCGGGCGCTTCTGCCGGCTTCGCCGTGCGTAACCAGCACGGTATCGCAGTAGCCGGCGTTGATGGCGGCTAGGGCGTGCGCGATGTGGATGATGAACGACGAGCCGCCCACGGCGGTGGTGTCGGTGAAGGTGGGATTGACGCCTAGGTATTCGCCTAGGTTGATGGTGGAAGTCCCTGCGGTCATAAGCCCGTTGACGTCGGACATTTTGAGGCCGGCGTCTTCAAGGGCATTGTACGCCGCTTCTGCGTGGAGCTGCAGGTTGGACTTTTCTACTCTTCCGATTTCGTCGGATTCCGCCACTCCAACGATGGCGGCCGACTTACGCAAATCTGCCATTCTTAATAGCGCCTCCCGTGAGTGATTTGGCTGATAGGTTGCAGTGTGTACGAAATGCTGGGGCGCAAGCGCGCCTATGCCAATAGCGATAAGAGCGCGCAACGCCTATGCCGCTGGGCAGGGGGCGCAGAAACGCCTACGCCGCCGAATAGGATATACCTTGCGGGGGGTAAAAGTCAAAGGGGGATGCCATGAAGGGAGATTATTACTTCAACGCTTTGGTCAACGGCGATCCGCATCGAACCAATCTAATAGCTTCCTTATGATTGCGAAATTGAACTTGATTCGCCGGTTTCAAAAAGTTAACTCGCTCGATACGTCGGAGTTCACCGCCATAAACTGCGGTAGGGCGAAACCTGACCGCAACCCTAGATGGGATGAGCTTATCGGCAATAGATGCGCCCGCCTTCAATTGAGGAAGAAATTTGCTAACCCGCGCTGCGCTCGCCGTTAGTTCTATCGGTATTACCCATGAGGTTCCGTCCCCATCGCCGCCGGCGACGAATAGGTAGTCGCAGCGAGGTTCACCTTGCTGAACGGGCGATGCCCGGTGTTCCAAAGAAACCAGCACATAGGGTTGAGGCGCTCCGTTCAATGATAGCGAGCATCCGCCGTCGCGACATGCCGTTGCCTGACATTCCGGGGCGGTTTTGCCTTTGACCGCGTCGACTACGCTAGACGGCATCATCCTTCCTCTATGCGGCTGGAGATTTCCGCCCATCGGTTGTACAGATCTTCGGTTACCAAACCAAACCCTGACGGGAAGGTTCCGGCGTCAACCTCTAGATTGATTTCCTTGACGACAGAACCTTTTCGCTCTGCATCGTGTTCGAACAGCCAAGCGCCTACTTGGTCGGGAGTGAGCGCAATATCGGGGTCATCAAGCCCTTGCCGATGTTCAGGCGGGAGTTCGGACAGCCTGACAAGGTTTGCCAACTCTTCCAATACCCATTCGCTGTGGGTTGTGATGAGGATGCGGACGCCCGCCTGCACCGCCGACGCAAGCAGGCGCGTGAACTCTACTTGCATCTGCGGGTGAAGGTGCGCTTCAGGTTCTTCGATGATGAGCAGATCGCCCGGCTGTATCACATGGCGCAAGTACAGCGCGACCGGAGCCAATTCGGACACCATAGAGGAGGCGTTCATCAGCGGCAGATTGCGCTCCTCCCATCCGTCGGGGCGATAGATAAACGAAGGGTATGAGATTTGCCCGCGCTCGACTCGCACTTCACCGCGCATTATCTGTCGTTCCAAGTTTGACGCGATGTGATCATATGCTTCTTCTCTTTGTCGAAAGTAAAGTTGCCGTTGATCCGCCAACTCAACAAGTTGACTCAGGAAGTCGCCAAGAACCCCGGATAGCGTGGGCATCTGAGGTTCAGAGCGCAATGCGATGCGCGAAGCTCTATCTATGATACCGCGCACCGCCATTTGATGGGCGTGCATTACGCCGGCTCGGTCGGAGGGAAGGTAATGAACCGGTGCGGCAAAAGGTCTAACGATATAGGAAACCACCGACGCTACAAGATGGGCAAGCATTTGGCTTGCTATGGCATTCCTATTAACTCGTTCTCTGATGTTCCCTGTATTTCTTAATAGTAGGTATAGTAATCCGCCCCATAGTTCGGGATCGAAGTATTCCGTATCAATCTGTTTTGGCACGAGCGGAAAAGGCGCGCGCATTTCAAATTTATGTTCTGTTGTCGCAAATTCATAGTTGAATGGATTGTTTGCGACACTGCTCCACAGGGAAACTTTGGATTCTGAATTCTGATAACGAATCAGTTTTTCAACGTCGTCCGTGCCGAAGCATCTTATGATCTCGTCTGCTACGATTTCGCCTAAGTGCGAAACGTTGTTTAGGATTGGCAACAATACGTCCTCAACCGCTCCCGGTAAATTGACTGATTTACTGGTAGGCATGTATAGACCAGGTAGCTCCCCTTCATGCAATACCTTTGAAGACTTATTCGAAATCACAACTATTTCTTTCGCCCAGTCTAGCAGAGCCTCTATATCGTCCTCCGACAGCGTAAAATCCCTTTCAAATATGTGATCGCGCTGCAATGCAAGCCAAGGGTTTAGCCTGATCCTGAGAAGATTCTGTGCGGAGTATGCCCCGAAGAAACGGTGCAGCGCGTATATCAGGATGGCGAGGTAGGATTTGCCAGTGTTGCTGGGGCCTACGAACACGGTCATAGGGCGCAACTCAACGCGCCCCTCTGCGATGGGGCCGAAGTCGGAGACCGTCAGCTTAAGGGATTTTGTTTTCGTGTCCGTCGATGCAACCATAGCGGGTTGTTTCCTGTTCGGGCAGGTCTTGGTGTGCGGCGCGATATGCCCCACTTACATATAGCATAGCCCATATCCCTAGCGGAGTCTAATCCTAACTTCTGTTGATAGCCGTTCTCTTGAGAATATCCGATGGCGGTAGGGCAGAACTCAGGGACAACGCATATGCCCAAGGCTAAGCCCGCGGCACGGCGCATAGATATTGAGCCACGCCGCTGGCTTGGGACTGCTGCGCGGGCTTGGCGCTATTGCAGCGGCGAGTAGTCCGTGGGCGTCAGCGTGGTGTTGAAGACGCGCTTGACGATGAGGCCGTCGGCTTCGGATTCGGCGCGCACTTTCGCCCATTCGGGGTCGTTGCGGAAGGCGTTCCATGCGTGCTCGCGGTGGGCGGCGTCCTCGAACGCGATGATGTATATGAGGCGGTCGCTGTAGTCGCCCACGTCGGCGGTGAAGTAGCCGATGTTCTTGATGCCGTGCTTCTCGAATATCTTCATGGTGTGGTCTCGGAAGCGGGCGTTGATGTTGGGCAGTCTGCCGGGCAGGGTTTCGTACACGCGGTATTCGTAGAGCATAGGGGCGGCCTCCTGTGTGGTGTGATGGGTTTGTGGCGCAATTGTCTTTGCGTTGACGGCGTTTGTCAACCGCGCTGCCGGGGCGGCAATCGGCGGGCATTGGCGGCGTGGCGCTCGGCGGGCTTGCCATTGGTGCCGGGTTGCCGCCAGCCATTGCGCCTACTGATAACATCGCGGGCGGGATCGATGCTCCGCGCCGTTCGATGGGGGCATTCGCAGGCTGAGCTTTTGATTTTATGCTGAGTAATCCGTCCTACGGGCATGGGGCGAAAGATCGATTTGGAAAATTCGGGGATGGGGTTACTATTCGCCCTCGATCTGCAGCCGCATTATGGGATTGCGCCTTGTTAGCACGTACACCGTTCCATCGGCGTCTATGCCGAATGACAATATCTGCCCTTCCGTCTGCGCCAGCATGCGCGTTTGCCAGCCTTCTTGCTCGTCCTGTCCCAGAAGCCACACCCGTTTGCTGCAGAAATCGCCAAATAGGAAGCCGTTGTTTAGTTGAGGCATTGTCACGCCTCCGATAATGGCGCAACCTTTCTCTCTGCCGTATGTGAATATCGGCGCGGTGAGCCCAACGGCATCCGCTTCTACGCCTTCTCTGCAAGCATTGCCTTCGCATAATGGCCAGCCTAGGTTAGTGCCCGCTTCTGCGAAAGAAATCTCTTCTTGATTCCGATCCCCTGCATCGGCGATAAATAGCCTGCCGTCGGGCGCGAAATCCATACGCCACGGGTTTCGCAGTCCGTATGCCCATATCTCCGGGAGCGCCTCAGGGTCGTCCACAAACGGGTTGTCGGGCGGCACTCGGTAGGGTTGTTCGGGCGTAGCGCCGCGCACATCTATTCGGACTATCTTGCCAAGCAGCGTGTCTAGAGATTGCGCCTTTTCGGCTGAGAAGTTATCGCCAATGCCCAGATACAGCATTCCGTCAGCGCCGAAGCGAATAGCGCCTCCATAGTGCCATTTTCTGGCTTGCGGCACCTCCAAAATAGTCAGTTCCGAATCCCTAATCGCCTGCCCGTTCTCAATGCGAAAGCGCGCCAGCCGGCTCGCTAATCCGTGCATATTCTCGCCATGCGGACGATGGCTCAGCACTCTGTAATAGACATACAGAAACGGGAACTTCTCAAACTGCGGGTCCAAGGCGGCGCTGAGCATTCCACTCTCATCGTCGCAGCATATCGTCTTGTCGGTCAGGTCTAGCATCGTTTTGGGCGGGGCGGCATTGGGTTCGTCGGAGTATGCGGCGATAAGTCCATTGCGTTCCACTATCGCAAGTCCGTCGTCCGGCAAAGGGAAGAGTTCCACCGGTTGCTCAAACTCAATGCCGCCAAACGCCTCTGATAGTTGAACGGTGTAAGACAGTTGATCAGAGGAAGCAGGTTGATTAGACTCGCGCAGATACAGCGGCTCATTAGCGTGCTGATGCCAGCAGACTGCGTGTCCGTTGGGACGCAGGGCGCAGGAGTTGCGCCAGCCGATACTGATTGTAGTGAACTTGCCTTTGGGCGCGCTCAGCCGCTCTCCCGGCGCGCCGGGTACGCCGCTGCCCCAGCATTCTATATCGGATATTTCGGTTATTCCGCATGTGTGGGACCAACCGCCTGCTATCTGGACGAACTTTGTGGGCGGCGGTTGTGAACGGTGGGACGTTTGAGCATGATCTTCCTCGCCGCAAAAAACGCTGCTATCGGATTTTATAGCACAGGCGTGGTGCAAGCCCGCCGCTAATTCGGTAAAAGGACCGGGGGTGATTGCAAGTTCTCTGTGGTCGTTATTCCAACACGCCATATCAGCATCGGGCGTTAAGCCGCAGGTGAAGCCTGCGCCGGCTTGAATGGCTGAGAGAGGGGGCACTTCTTGTATGGTTTCGGCGCCGTCGGGGAAGTCTGCGCCCCAGCAGATTAGAGCGCCGTCGTCCAGCGCGCAGGCGTGGGAACGCCCTGTGGCTATCTCGTCGAAGCGGCCGTTGGGCGGCGAGGCTTGTCCGGCGTTATTTTCTCCCCAGCAGGTGATTGCGCTGTCGACGCGCAGTCCGCAGTTAAAATTCAGTCCGGCGGAAATCTGACTGAAAGTCAGTCCGTCCGGAAAGTTCAAGCTCCCGCTTATGTTGCTTCCCCCACACAGAGCGGTTCCGTCGTTTTGCAGGCCGCAGGCGTGATGCTTGCCGGCGGTTATCTGAGTGAACGCGACATCGTCGGGCAAGGGAACGCTGTCAGGCGCTTGCACGAATATCAGGGGGACTATAGGCGTGGGTGTAGGCGCGCTTGGCTGCGGCTGTTTCGGCGGAGTTGGAGTTGCGGGGATAGGCGTGGGTGTAGGGCGTGAATTAGTTGGCGGCGGCGGCGTGGGTTGCTGTTGCGCGGGCGGTTCGCTGCAGGAATAGAGCGCCAATGCGAGCGCCGCATACGCAAGTAGCGCATATATTGCGATGCCGCGTATCTGCGTCAACCCGCGCGCAATCTCTGCAATCCGTTTCGCATTCATCCTGTATATTATACACAATCAACTGCCAACGCATTCAACAATCAGCAGTGTGCGTTGGCGTTTTGCACCCAAGCGGCGCATGCGCGATGCGGGTATAGACTGCGCCGCCGGGACGCAGCTCGCTTTGCATTAGGCAGACGGCGTTGGCGCTGACTACGATGCCGTGTGGCAGCGGATATGCGGCGAGCGCGTCGGCGGCGCGGCGTCTGTCTGCGCGGGCGGCGCTGTCGCGCATTCGGGCGATGGTCAGGTGCGAGTTGAAGGGGCGCTTTTCGGCGGCGAAGCCCAGCGTGGCGAGCGTTTCGTCGACGTCGCGCTGCAAGTCGCGCAGCGGGCGCAGATCGCCGCCCACGCCTATCCACAACACGCGCGCTCGGGCGGCGTTTGGGAAGAAGCCGGGATCGGCCAGCGTGAGACGGAAGGGCGTATGCCGCGCAGATGCGGTCACCAGGGCGTCGGCGATGCGCGGGGCGCGGCTTGCCTCTACATTGCCCAGGAACTTTAGCGTTAGGTGAATTCCCTCAGGGCGCACAAGCCGCAGTCCGTCTATGCGCCGGCCGCGCAGCGATTGGATTAGGGCGGTTAGCGCGCGCTTGGTGTCGTCCGAAAGCTCAATGGCGACGAATGCGCGCATTCGGGCGTCCGACGAGGCGCGCGGCGGTCTTTGCGTGGCGGCGTTCATTTTCGCGCTCCGATGAGTTGGCGGCGCAGCGCATCCAGTTCGCGATAGCAACTGACGATGTCTTCCAGCGAGTACGCGGCGTTGGCGGCGCTTGGGTTCGGCGCTAGATACACCTTTGATTTGCCGATGGCGCGCGGCTGCAGTCCAAGGCTGACCGATTCGCTTACGCCCTCTGCGTATTTCAGATAGTTGCGGTACGCCACAGCGCCATGAAAGCAGACGATTAGCGGCGAATATCGCTCAAGCTTCGCCTTCAGAACGGGCGCCCAGCGGCGATAATCGGCGGCGCGCAGCTCGGATGCGTTGCGCGTGGGGCGCTTCACTACATCGGTCATCCCTATGCCGTGCCGCGGCAGCGTGTAGTCGAGCGTGGCATCCAACGGCTCGCCCAGGATGCCGGAGCGGTTGAGCGCGCGCCAAAAGCGATTGCGCGGCGATGCGAAATAGCGGCCGGCTTCCACCGACGGCAGGCTAGGGTTAAGCCCCACCAACACGATGTCTAAGTTGTGCTGCAGGTAATCGGGCAGGGTATTCATAGCGGCGTCAGTACGGAATTTGGGTTTCGGGATGTTGGCGGATGTAGTTCACTTGGCGCACGCTGAAATCTTCCTGCAGCTGGATTGTGAGGCCGCCATCTACCACTAGGGCGTGGCCGGTAATGAAGGACGCCTCGTCGGAGCATAGGAATGCGACGGCGTTAGAGATGTCGTCGGGCGTTCCGGTGCGTCGGACGGGATACTGGTCTTCGAAGTAGCGCAAGCCGGATGGGTTGGCGTCCCAGCGCTCTTGCTGCTTTTCGGTAACGATGTGTCCGGGGCAGATGGCGTTGACGCGAATGCCAAGCGGCCCGAAATCGATCGCCATCTGCTTGGTGATGCCGATGACGGCGGACTTGCCCGCTTCGTATATGAGTTTGCGCGGCGCCATAAGCAAGCCGTGAACGGACGATATGTTGACGATGCTGCCGCCGTTTGCCTGCATATGCGGGACAGCGTGTTTGGCGGCGAGGAAGTGCGCCTTGACAAGCGTTGCCATTCCGTTGTCCCACGCCTGTTCGCTTACGGTGAGGGCATCGCCGTCCACGCCGTCGGTTGGGCTGTAGGCGTTGTTGACCAGAATGTCCAGCCTGCCCCAGAGATCCACGGCGCGGCTCACCATAGCGGCGATGTCGTCGTGGCGGCCGACGTCGGCGGCGAATGCTTCCGCAGTGTTGCCGTCGTCGCGTATGCGCGCTGCGTTTGCTTGGGCGGCGGGCATATCGAGGTCCGCCACCAGCACGCTTGCGCCGTCTTGCGCGAGCCGCCGCGCCGTGGCTCCGCCGATGCCTGCCGCGCCGCCGGTTACAATCGCCGCGCGCCCTGCAAATCTGCTCATTCTCAAACCTCCGTATTAGTTAGTATCAGTACGATTATGCTGCAACGCCGTCTTTGGGATTATGCTAAACGCCGCCGCATTATAATAGCGCCAGTTCTGCGCGCCGCAAGTGAGATTTGCGATAGTCTGATAGAATAGCGTCAGTAAGCGGCGGCATATGCGCTGCGTTTGAGTATGAGAGAGCGGCGGTTACATCCGTCGGCGGAGGGTGCGCTATGAAGTGGAGTTCAGCGGTATCGGAGCGCGAAACGCTGACGGATGCGTTTGCTGAGTGCGCGGACAAGGTTTTGGGCGAACTCGGCGGGCTAGAGGCGCATCTGATAGCCGCGTTTGTATCGCCGCACTATTCGTCGGAGTACGATGCGCTGCCTGCGCTTGCGGCGGCGCGGTTCGGGGACGCGCTGCTTGTGGGTTGCAGCGGCGGCGGCGTCATTGGCGCATCCACCGAAGTAGAGAACCGTCGCGGATTCGCGCTTATGGCGGCGCATATGCCGGGCGTAAGCCTGACGCCGTTTCATATCGGGGACGAAGGTCTGCCCGACGGCGACGCCCCGCCCGATGAGTGGAGCGCGCTGACGAGTACGCCAATCGGCGACGAGGCGCATTTCCTGCTGCTGGCGGATCCGTTCAGCGTGCAGGGCGAGCAGCTTCTGATGGGGCTTGACTACGCCTTTCCGTACAGCGTCAAGATAGGCGGGCTTGCGAGCGGGGCGCAGCAGCCCGGCGGCAATGCGCTGTATCTGGGCGGCGATGTCTATACAAGTGGTGTGGTGGGCTTGGCGTTTGCGGGCAATGTGGAGATTGACACCGTGGTGGCGCAGGGCTGCCGCCCCATCGGGGACACGATGCACATAACCGCCTGCCGCCGCAACATTCTGCTTGAGGTTGACGGACGCACGCCCTTCGAGATACTGAAAGAGATATTCCTGAAGTTGGACGACCGCGACCGCGAACTGGCGCAGCACTCGCTCTTCTTGGGCGTGGTGATGGATGAGCTCAACGAACTGCCGCAGCTAGGCGATTTTCTGATACGCAACATCATCGGCATAGACGCGCAGCGGGGGGCGCTTGCGGTGGGCGAAATGCTGAAAGAGGGACAAACTGTGCAGTTCCACCTGCGCGACGCAGAGACATCGTCGCAGGATTTGAGCGCGATGCTGGAGCAGTACGCATCCGGGTTGAGCGAACAACCCGCCGGCGCGCTGCTGTTTCAGTGTCTTGGGCGCGGTTCGTATCTGTACGGCCGCCCCGACCACGACACCGATATGTTCGGCGAAATGGTGGGCGGCTTGCCGCTGACCGGCTTCTTCTGCAACGGCGAAATAGGCCAGGTTGGGGACGCCACATTCCTGCACGGCTACACAAGCTCATTCGGGATTTTCAGGCCGAAATACGCCGAGTAACGCAACTGATCAGCGCATAAACGCAACAGCGGAGGAATTCGGCCTCGGCAACGCCCGACATTATCGGACACTTGGGCGGCGGCTAACGAACACAAGCTGCCGCATCAATCCCCAACCTTAGCGCGGCGTATCTTAACTTGCGCTGTCTCGACGAAAGCGCTAACAATAGCCGCATATGAACGATAACCCCATAGTAACCCATAGCAAAAGGAGTAAGCCGATGGCGGAACGCATCCCAACAATTGATTGCCAAGTGCATGCCTTTGAGCGAAACCACCCCGGGCGCTCTTGGGCGGGCTTCTTGACCGGCCCCGACGAGGTAACGGGCGACGATATGGTTGCGGCGATGGACGCGGTTGGCGTGGACGGCGCATTGCTGGTTTCGCCGTTTTCGCTGTATCGCTACGACGCCAGTTACGCGCTCCAAGTTCACGCCAAGCATCCGCATCGGTTCGGGCTTATCAGGCCGTTCGAGCCGCAATCCGAAACTATCGCCGACGACGTCGCCGAGTGGACTGCTACGCCCGGCGTGGTGGGCGTCCGCATAATGCTTGCGGGGCAGGAATATGAGGCAGACCATCCCGGCCTAAACGGCATATTCGCCGCCGCCGCTCAAGCGGGCGTTCCGGTGAATGTTATGTGTTCGGACAGGCTGCCCCTTTTGGGCGAGCTTGCGCGCCGCAATCCGAATGCGCGCGTGGTGATTGACCATTTGGGCTTGGCTCAGCCCTTTGAGCCGCCCGCGCCGCCGCAGCCGTTTGCCGACTTGGACGACGTGATTGCGCTGGCGGCGCTGGACAACGTCGCCATCAAGATTTCGGGCGCATGCACGCTATCGCATGAGCCGTTCCCCTATGCGGACATATGGCGGCCGTTGAGTAGGATATTCGCGGCATACGGCTTTGAGCGCTGCATGTGGGGCACCGATTGGACGCGCGCGGTGAAGCTGCTGACCTACGAACAGGGCGTAGAGGCGTTTCGCGTCGCCGACGCGCTTTCGGACGCCGAGCGCGCTGCGCTCATGGGCGGATCGCTCGCCAATATCTACAACTGGTCGCCCGGCGCGGGCGGGTAGGCGGGTACTCACGCTCATAGGGGCGATCTCATAGGGCGGTTTCTGTGGCAGATGCGGCTTTTCTGCGCCCCGGTGGGTGCCGTTATGTAGCATCGTAGCAAACTATGCCGTTCAAGTAGCGCACATCCTCGAATTGATGCGCCTACTGCGTTGCGCTTGTCATCCCAGTTGGATACAATCGGCAATGTTAGACATACATGTTTAGCGAACTACTAGGGAGTTTGCATAATGACTACGCTTAGCGATACGAATACGGACACCGACACTGACCGCATAGCTCGCTTGGAAGGCGCATACGGGCATCTGTCGACCAAAGCGGACGTGGCGAAACTTGCAGAGCGAATGACGCAGCAGATAGCCGATAGCGAGTTGCGAATGACGCAGAACACCGCCGATAGCGAGTTGCGAATAACGCAAAACGCCGCTGACACCGAAAAGCGTATGGTGAAGCAGATGACTGAAAGCGAGTTGCGGACGAAGCAGCAGATAGCCGACAGCGAATTGCGAATGACGCAGCAGATAGCCGATAGCGAGTTGCGAATGACGCAGAACACCGCTGACACCGAAAAGCGTATGGTGAAGCAAATGGCTGACCTAGAAGTTCGTATGGCGCAAATGGAAACCCGTTTGACTTGGCGGCTGATTGGCGCAGTGGGCGCAATGGCGGCGGTGATGGCGCTCATAGAGCGGTTTTTGTAGCAGGAGCGGCTTCTATTCCTAGCGCGCGGCGTTGCCCTTGCCAACGCCCGTTGGATACAATCAGCAACGCCAAACACATATTAGGAGTTTGCATAATGACGACGCTTATCGATACGAATACGGACACGGACCGCATAGCGCGCTTGGAAGGCGCATACGAACACCTTGCGACGAAGGCGGACGTGGCGCAACTCGAAGCGCGTATGGCAGAGATGGAAACCCGTCTGACTTGGCGGTTGATTGGCGCAGTGGGCGCGATTGTGGCGGCGATGGCGCTTATAGAGCGGTTTTTGTCGTAGAATCGGTTTCTATTCCCAGCAGGCGCGCGGCGTTGCCGCCCATCACGGCGGCTTGCTGCGACGCCGATAGCCCCGATGAACGCACCTGCGCCGTCAGCCGTCGCGGGCGCAGCAGAGCGTAGTCGCTGCCCAACAGTATCTTGTCGGCGCCCACCAGCCCGGTTGCCGCATCGAACACCGCCGGCGTGTACAGGAACGGCGATGCGGCGGTGTCGAAATACACATTACCAAGCGCCGCCGCTACCTCCGGCATTAGCGCATAGAACGGCAACCCGCCGCCCCAGTGGGCGCACACAATCGTAACCGCGGGGAAGGAGTTTATGAAGCGCATCAAGACCTGCGGCGTTACGCTGCCCTTGCCCGTGTACCGATGCCCCACAGGTTCCGATGCGTGAGTTGTTACGATGAGGTTGCGTTGCTGCGCCGTTTCCATTAGCGGCGTCATAGCGCGCTTGTCGGCTAGGTCGTAGCCCTGATAGTCGGGATGCAGTTCGCCTACGCCCCGCAAGCCGGCGTCGGCGCACCGCTCGGCTTCGCGCACAGCGCGGACGCCCCAAGCGGGGTTGACGCCCGCAAAGCCTACGATGCGGTTGCGCCAACGCCGCGTCGCCTCGATGATGTAGTCGTTTGCTTCGCGCGCCAATCCGTAGTCCGTCCAACCCAAGCCCATCGCCACGGCTACATCCACGCCGTCGGCGTCCATTGCGGCAATCAGGTCTTCGGCGGATGCGGCGCGCGCCCGCTCGTCGGCGTATAGCGCGCCGAATGTGGCGTCCCTTTGCAGGTAGCGCGCGCGGTTGTTTCGCGCGGACGGCGGGAATATGTGCGTGTGAAAGTCGATGATGGGCGGTTGCATTGGCGGGCGGCGCTTGCGGCTACTGGATTCGGCGGAAGTGCGGATAGGCTACCGCGAATATGAGCGTCAGCGCGGTCAGCACTATGCCGCTGAAACTGAGCGCTTGCGCCGTGCCGATGACCTCCGCCGCCTCGCCAAACGGGATTGCGCCCAGCGGCATAAGCCCGAATGTCATCATGAACAGGCTCATCACTCGCCCGCGCTTCTCCGGCTCGGCGTATATCTGCGACAGCGTCATATTCAGCGACATGTACAGCGAGCTGAGCAGCCCGTATGCGAGCAGGAAGAACACCGCGGTGAAGAACTCCATCGAGAACGCCAACCCAACGACGGTTAACCCCCAAACGCTGCTGATGACCAGCAGTATCGTTCCCCGCCCGTTGAGGTTTCGCATTGACGCAAGCCCTATGGTGCCTATCAGCGCGCTGATGCCCATCACCGCCATTAGGTAGCCGAGCTCGAATGAGGTTACCAGCAGCGTTTCGCTTGCCCACGCCGGCATAAGCGCAAAGAGCGTGTAGCCGAATGCGGCGGGTATGAACGCCATAATGATAAGCCCGCGCAGCGTGGGATCGCCGAGCGCGTAGCGCATTCCCTCTTTGATGTCGCCCAATACGCCCTTGCGCGCGGCGGCGGGCGCGACCACGGTCGACTTCAGGCGCACTACGGACAGCGCGGAGAACACATACACCGCCGCTACGATGTAGAACACAACGGCGGTGCTGAGATAGGCGATAAGTATGCCGGCGAGGGCGGGGCCGAAAGCGCGCGTTACATTCATAGAGGCGTTGTTGAGCGCCACGGCGTTCATCACGCGGTCGCGCGGCACAATCTCGGATATTATCGACTGGCGGCTGGGCATATTTATGGCGAACATGGAGCCGTTCAGCACGCCCAGTATCATCACGCCGCCAAGCCAGATTATGCCGCTTGCGTCCAGCATGCCCACTACGAAAGTCAGCGCGGCGTTGCCCAGCTGACTGGCTATGATGAGATGCTTCTTTGGGACGCGGTCGGACAGCGCGCCGCCCAGCAGCGATACCAGCGCCATCGGAGCGGCGAATGACACCATAGCCCAAGTGAGCGCGGATGGCGAGCCGTCTTCCAAGCGCAGCACAAGCCAGCTTTGGGTTATCATCTGCATATTCATCGCGGTGAAAGACGCAAACGAACCCAGCCAGATCCAGCGAAAATCGGACAGCGTCAGCACTTGCGCGATGGGGGACTGCCTCATTCTTTCGGCAAAGGAATCGCGCTGGGCGGCGGTCGCGGCGGAGGACGCCGGCGCTCTGATAGTGGTTTGTGCCAAGATCGTTCCTTGCGCGAATGCGGCGGGCAGTGGCGCAATATATTCGCGCCGCACATATTCTATCAGACGCAAACGCGGCAGCGTCAATCACAATGCGGCGCGCGGCAGCGTCAACTATCGGGCACCAAGCCCGCTTGCGGCACTCAGATTTGGAACACCTCAAACGCCACGGCGTAATCGCAGCCGGCGCGCTCGCCTATCGCGGCGGCGGTGAACGATAGGAATGTATCGGGGTCGAAGTCCGTGCCTAGGTTGTCGATATAGACGCGGTGCTTTTCAAGCGATTGGATGCCTTTGTCGATGAAATCGGTGACGTCGACGGCGTGCGTGGAATTGGCGCCGCCGCCGGTCATCACGAAGCGCACGCCGTTCCACGGCTCATAGCCTTCTTGCAGCAGTTCGGGGAATATCCAGCGGTTGCCGGCGTCGCGCGCGGCGTCCAGCGACGCCAAGCCCACGGCGCGGTGATCCGCCATATTCAGGTTGCCGCCGCTCCACTGCAGCTCGAAGTTGTTGGTGAGAACCGCATCGGGGCGGTGCTTGCGGATTGCGCGCGCTATGTCGCGGCGCAGCGGCAAGCCGTACTCTATCACGCCGTCGGTGTGGCTAAGAAACTCCACGGCGCTCACGCCCACTACGGCGGCGCTGGCTATCTCTTCCTGTTCGCGCAGCGCCCCCGTTTCCTGCGGCGGCATAGAGTCGATGCCCGCTTCGCCGCGCGTAATCATCAGATAGACGACCTGCTTGCCCTGCGCCGTCCAACGGGCTATCGCGCTTGCGGCGCCGTACTCCAAGTCGTCGGGATGCGCGGCGACGGCAAGCAGACGCTCCCAGTCTTCGGGCAGCTCCGCCAGTCTATCGGATTGCATTCGGTTGTCTCCTTGTAATCGATAATCGGTTAGGGTTGTTTTGGCAATCGGCGCTTACAGAAGCGGCTTCACCTTGTTCGTGAACCTGTCCATTCCCTTCAGGGTTGAGTCCAGCGAATCGGCGGGGAAGTTGAGCATCAGATGGTTTATGCCCATATCTTGGAGACGTTGTATGTCGGCCGCTACCTGCTGCGGATCGCCGGTGAGTAGGCGGCGCTCGCCGTCGTCGCCTTGCTGCGCCTGCGTGTCATCGTACCAGTTGACGCTGTAGGCGAAGTCGAGCGTTGCGGGGTCTCTGCCAGCGGCTTGGGCGTTGGCGCGCACGCGGTTCATATAGTCGCCGAGTTGCGCGAATGTGCCGACGGGGAAGCGCGGGTTGCTGCATATGGGATACCATGCGTCGCCGAGTTGGGCGGCGCGGCGCAGCGCGGGCGGGCTTTCGCCGCCGATCCACAGCGGCGGATGCGGCTGCTGTACCGGCTTGGGCGAGAATGCGATGTTTGAGAAGCTGCAGTATTCGCCATCAAACGATGGGTTATCGCTAGTCCAGAGTTCTTTGAAGGCGCGCAGATATTCGTTGCCCACAGCGCCGCGCTCTGCGTACGGCGGCGCGCCGATCGCCTCGAACTCTTCGCGCATCCAGCCTACGCCCACGCCCACGATGAGCCGCCCGCGCGACAGCACATCGATCGTAGAGAGTATCTTGGCGGCGAGCACGGGGCTTCGGTGGAGCAGCACCATAACGGAGGTTAGCAGCTTGATGGTGGATGTGATGCCCGCTAGGTAGCTTATGGTGGCGAGCTGCTCCATGTATTCGCCGGAAGCTGAGCTGACGAACTCGCCGCTTTCGTTGTAGGGGTATATGGAATCGATGGTTGTGGGGACTACGATATGGTCGCTGACGCTGACTATGTCGAAGCCCATCTCTTCGCCCTGCTGCGCGAGGGACACGATGTTGTCGAGCGATGCCAGCGGCCCGCGGCTTGGCACTCCGAATCCGAACTCCATTTTCGCCTCCTGCTTGTTGATGCCGTTTAGGGCACTTCAGGTATAACTTTCGCGCGTGATGCGGTTGTTGCAATGCCGCTTGCGCGGATATGGCGCTGCGCTGCCGCCATCTATCGCGCTGCGATGCCGTAGGTTGGACCCCGCCGAGGCTCACGAATTGCGGTTGCGCTGGTGGGGGCCGATGTAGCCCACGATGACGCGCTTGGTTTCGTCGTCCCAGTCGAACGCGATGCGTATAAGGTTGTTGGCGCTTCGCACTCTGCCCTTGCCGATGTGCTTGCGCAAGGCGTATCTGACGCCGTCCACGCTGGTGGTGTACCACTCCGGATAAGTGTTGACGGTGATGTCCGTCTGGTCGGATGCGTATGACCAGCCGCTGCAAACCTGGCGCAGGGACACGTCCAGGTCTTTCACTCTGATTGCGCCGGTCTGCGTCTTGTAGTAGGTGGTGGCGAGCCAGTCCAGCGCGTCCCAAACCTCTTTGGGGTTGCGGTAGAAGTCGGTGATGTCGGACTTCTTGTTGAGGCGGATATGCAGGTTGTCGGCGTAGCGCTCTTTCGCGAGCTCAATCACCTGCACCATGCTTTCGAACTCTAGGGGAATGGGTTCGGGCGCGGATTCGTCGGAGCGCTCCGCAAGCAGCAGATCGTAGAGGTTGCGCCAGTTTGTGGCGTTGGTTTCGCTGATATGCAGGCTGCTTTTGAGTTCGGAAATCTCGTCGTTGAGTTCCTGCTTATCGGAGTTCAACCCGTCGATTTCGCCTTGGAGTCGGATATTGTCGGCTTGCAGGTCTTCATTGGTTCGGGTGAGGTCGGCAATCTGGGTCTTCAGGTCTTCGTTGGTCTGCGATATACGGTCGAGGCGCGCGGCCACATCTTCGTTTGCCTGCGATAGGTCGTCGAGCCGCAACTGCATATCGGCGAGCGTGTCTTGGGCGGGCTGCGCCGCTTCCGCATCGGGGGCGTCTTCGGCGGCGAGCGCCGCGCCGTCGGGCGCTTTGGACGCTTCCATAATTTCGTTGACGCGGCTTGTGAGCGGCTCTATGGCGTCTTCGAGTTCGTGGCGCTCTTCCCTGCGAATGCGCTCTTCGGCGATGCTGTCCGCCGGCCGGCTGATGGGCTGATACTTGGCGAGCAGCGGTGTCAGCGATGCGATGATGCCCGCCGTTTCGCTGATATGCGCGCTGGTGGCAATCTTGGCGGTATTCCATTCGCGCGCTTGCGGACTGAAGAACGCCAATTCGGCGGCGTAGGCGGTCTTCATATCATCTAGGTCGGCGCCGAGGTTGGCGGCTTGACTGCGCTCTTCCTGCTTTGCGGCGATTAGATCGGTTATCGTCTTGGGGAACTGTGGGATCGCCTCATCCCACTGCGGCGCTTCCGCGGGCAAGACGTTCAGGCGGGCGATAAGTTCGGACAGCGCCTTTTGTATGCGCCCGAACTCGTCGGGTTCGCCCTGCGGCTTGTCGTCGTCGGGAGGCAGGAGCCGGCCGGCGGTATAGCAGACGGCCATCATCAGCAGGACGTCGGCTTTGGCGTAGTCGGCGTGTTCGGCAGCGAATGCGTCTGCCTGCTCTTCCCAGAAGTCGGGATCCACCTGATCGCTCTCAGCGTCCGGGATGTCCAAGCCTTTGATGTGAGCGCTCACTAAATCGCGGAGTTCAGGCTGCGCGTATGTCCAGACGTCGGTTACAATCGCCGCGAACTCCGGCATGTGTTCCATGCGCTCGACAATGTTCTGCTTCAGAATGGGCGGCGGCGCTCTGAAAGGGTCTTTGTTGAACCCGGGGATTGGCCTGCCCTTTTGCATCACGCCTTTGAACCTTTGGTTGATGTCTTTGGGGATGTCGTTCAGCGATCTGATAAGAGCGCCGACGACGTTGTCCCGTTGTTCGGCTGACATAACTTCGTCATATCGGACTGTCATTTGAGCGCCTCCAAGTATTCGCGCGGTTTGGGTTTCGCTTGCCGCCGCTAATTGTATAATATCAGATATGAGACGATATATTACGCACGCCAGTTCTGTGTAAGGCGATATACGGCTCGGCAGGCGTTTAGCAGGGCGGCATTGTATCGTCAATGTATATGATGAAACAAACGAAACGGAGATGCGAGATGAAGGCAGTCTATATTACGGAACACGGCGGGCCGGACGCGCTGAAGTACGGCGATTTGCCGGAGCCGTCGGTAGGGCCGAACGATGTGAAGATCCGCGTGCGAGCGTGCGCGCTGAACCGGCTGGACGTCTATACGCGGGCAGGCGCGCGCGGCACACGGATACGCTTCAACGGACAGCCGCATATACTCGGCGGCGATGTGGCGGGCGATGTTGTGGAAACGGGCAGCGAAGTGAGGCGAGTGAAGGCGGGGGACAGGGCTGTGGTCAATCCGCGCATCACCTGCAATCAGTGCCGCTTCTGTCTGGGCGGGGAAGAGGAGCTCTGCGTCAGCGCGGGGATGCTCGGCTCTACGCTCAGCGGCGGCCATGCGGAGTATGTGAGCGTTCCGGCCGCCAATGCGGTTGTGATGCCGGACGCGCTGTCGTATGAGCAAGCGGCGTCGCTGCCCACGGTGTTCCTGCCGTGCTGGACGATACTGATGCGCAAGGCGAAGCTGCGGGCGTGGGAAACGCTGCTAATCCCATCGGCGTCGAGCGGCGTGGGAACGGCGGGCATACAGGTCGCCAAGAACGTCATCGGTGCTAGGGTAATCGCGACTACTAGCAGCGCGGATAAGGCGCAGAAGGCTAGGGAGCTGGGCGCTGACGCCGTAATCAACTATACGACGGAGGATGTGCGGGAGCGCGTGAAGCAGCTTACGGACGGACGGGGCGTCGAAGTAGTTCTTGACCATGTGGGGGCGGACTTCTACCCGGCGGCGATAGCATCGCTCGCGATGGGCGGGCGCTACGGCATATGCGGCGTAACAAGCGGGTATAGGGCGGACTTGCAGATGGGGCTTATGTTCCTGCGCTACCATACCGTATTCGGCGTGTTTATGGGGCGCAAAGACGACCTGCGACAGATAGTAGAGCTGGCGGGCAGAGGCGTTATACGCGGCGTGATACACCGCACGTACGCGCTTGAGGACGCCGCCCAAGCGCACGCCGATATGGAAGCGCTGAACTTCTTCGGCAAGCTCGTGCTTGTGGTGGAGTAGGCTGGCAGTCTATCAGAAAAGGCCATCCCAAGCGCACGCATTTACGTTGATGGTGTATTTACGCTAATAGACAGGATTGAATGCGCTGTGCAGACGCGCCCACGCCAACCCGCCTTGGATTATCGCAGGATAACAACGTGGTCGAGCATAATATGTCCCCAAATCCATGAATCGTCGTCGAAGAGTTGGAGTTGCAGGGTCTTGCCCGCGAGTTCTGCAAGCGGATAGATGACCCGCCTGAACTGCGCCGTATCCTGCCCGCGCCAGACTGCTACCTCCTCGCCGCCGCTCAGAAGCCGCACGCCTACGCCGTCTCCCATCCCGCCGGCGATAAGGAATGCGAGGTACTGATCGGTCTCTGCAGTGAACTTGGGCGAGGTGGCGCTGCCGGTCAAAAGGTCACCGTCAGTAGGGTGGTAGCTGGTCAATAATCCAGTACCAATGTTGCCTTTGATACTCGTTTGCAAGTAGTATAGCTCAAAGTCGGCGTAATTCGTAACCGCATCGCCTTCTATGCGCCATCCGTTCATGCCGCTCTCAAAGTCGCCGATAAATCTCTCAATGGACAGACTGCTGTCCGGCTGAAGAAACTGATTCGGGGCGATTGGATGCGCTTTAGCTAACCCATGTTCATTGGAGCGAATGGTTTGCCCCGAAAAGCGGCTGAATACCCATTGAGCATCGTGGGAATCGAAGGGCATCCACAAGCTCGGGCCGACCTGTACGGCGTATTGCGCTTGGGAGAGCGCCTGCTCCGCAGTATCCGCCGCTCTATGAACAATTATGTTGACGCCTCGCTCTTTTAAGTAGCCGGGCGGACGTCGACGGTCATGAGCCATACGGCGCGCGCTGTTAGGTTGGTGGACTGGAGTGCGCGCCACGGTATAGTCTGTCAAGCCATGCACATCAACGACTGTCAATTCCGAAAGATAATAGAACGGAATACCGAGTGTGTGGGCAGGCATAATTGCATCGTCCGGAATTATTCCGCGTTCCATATTTTCATAAGGCTGATACCGAATAATCAACCGCTCCGAAAAATCGCGATGCCCTGCGAAGCGCCGCCCTATCAATTGGGGATTAAGGTCGCCGCGCAGGTCGTTGGATACGGCTGCTAGCGCCTTCATCCCCGGCGCCGCCAGCAGCCAGCCGGCATTCCGCTCGTTCAGTTCTGCAGAAAAGCCAAGAGGATGTTTCTCATCATCAAACAGCAATGCCCACTGCATAGCGCTTGCGTAAAACAACGCGGGAACGAACAGCAGCAGCGTCCATAGACGCGCGTCCATATCTGGTTTTGCGAATCCCCTGAGACTGACAATGATTCTGACAAAGGGGACACTTGAAATTGCTCCTACCCTCACCGGCATATTTGTTGACGTGCTGCGCAGTTTATCCGCGATCCATGCGCCCAAGCGCGCTAACCCTTCGACTGCGGGAACGGCAAGCAGCGGCCAATAAAAGTCCAGCGGGCGAAACTCGAAGTGGTCGCCGCCGAGGCGCGCCAGAAACAACATATGCGCAACCACGATTAGCAGTATCAGGGAGTAAGCGCCGTCGCGCGCGTCCCGCCAGCGCGCCCGCATCGCGCCCCACGCCAACGGCAGCAGCAGATACAGCCCAGTCTCCAGCGCCGCCGCACATAGATACTTGAAGCCCGCTTCGTACCACGGACGGATATGCTTGGCATAGTAGGTATTCGGCAGCCATTCGCCGTAGTAGGCGTAGCGAAATAGGAAGTGCGCTCCCACTATTACGGCAAACGGCGCGATTAAGCATTGCAACCCGCGCCAGTCTATGCGCCTTGCCATTGCGGCGATTGCAGGCTTGACGCTGCCGTCTTGCGGTTCGGCGGCGCGTTGCAATGCGTTCAGCGCTCCCAGAAGCTGCAGCGCCCCGAACCACGCGAAGCAGCACGCCGCTATCAGCGGCCCCTCGGGGCGCGTCAGCGACGCGAGCGCGAGGCTTACGGACGCCGCAAGCAAGCCCCAACGCAGATTGCGATACAGGCTTAGGCAGACGACGGCTAGGACTATGAAGAAAGTGAACTGGCGCGTTTCCAAGCCACCGCCGGATGTCCACACGGCGAAGGTGGCACTGCCGCATACAAGCGCCAATGCCATCCACGATACGAGCCCGCGCATCAGCAAGCGCGGCAGACGAGCTATCCACCACAGCATCAGCGCAAGCGTCCCGGCGGTGAAAAGCACGGACAGCCACGGGGCGGCGTGTTCGGGGCGTATGTCCAAGACGCCCCATATGGCGGCGAGCTCTATAATCCAAAGGAAGTTAGAGTACCCCTCTACGCGCTCGCCCACATTGAACACGAGGCCGTGTCCGTTCAGCAGATTGCGGACATAGCGGAAGCTGATGAAGGCGTCGTTGGTGAGAAACCAGGATACGCTTGTGAGCCACGCCAGCAGAACAAGCCACGGCAGATGCGCCGCTCCGAGCGCAATGCGGCCCGGCCGCAGCAAAGGGCGCACCCGTTCCCAGCCTCTAATGTTCGTATCCGATGTCGTCATAATTGAAAGCGCTACGTATATGCGCCCTCGGCAGGCGCTTGGAATTAGCGCATAATAATAACATGATCGAGCATAATGTGCCCAAAACCGACGGGTTCGTCGTCGAATAGTTGGAGTTGCAGCGTCTTGCCGGCGAAATCCGCAAGCGGATAAATGACCGTCCTGAAATACTCCGTATTCCGTCCGCGCCAGATTGCTACTTCAGCGCCGTCGACTAGAAGCCGCGCGCCTACGCCGTCTCCGCCCCCGCCGGCGATTAGGAATGTCAGATGCTGATCAGATTCCGCGACGAACTTGGGCGAGGTGGCGTTGCCAGTAGAAATATGTCCGTTAGTGGGGTAGTAGCTGGTCAAGAAGCCCGGGCCGATGTTGCCGATAATATCCAGTTGCCCTTGGTATATCTCAAAATCGGCGTGATTTGTAACCGCATCGCCTTCTACGCGCCATCCGTCCATGCCACCCTCAAAGTCGCCGATAAATCTTTCCCCAATAACAAGTCGGCCGTCGGGAAGAATGACCTGATTGTTGGATAGGATAGTTGGATCCGTTTTCAAAAAAGATCCGTTATGGAAAAGGGTGTGCCCGGAGAATCGACTAAACGCCCATGGACCGTCTGGGGAATCGAAAGGCATCCACAAGTTCGGGCCGACCTGTACGGCGTATTGCGCTTGGGCGAGGGCTCGCTCCGCGCTGGCCGCCGCTCCGTGAACAATTATGTTTGCCCCTCGCTCTTTTAAGTAGCCGGGCGGCGGCCGACGGTCATGCCCTAAACGGCGGCCGCTGTTAGACTGGTTGACTGGAGTGCGCGCTACGGTATAGTCTGTCAAGCCATACATATCAATGGCTGTTAACTCCGAAAGATAATAGAACGGAATGCCGAGTGGGCGTGTAGGCATAATTGCATCGTCCGGAATTATTCCGCGTTCCATATTCTCATAAGGCTGATATTGCCTAACCAACCACTCCGAAAATTCATGATGCGATGTGAAGCGCCGCCCTATGTATTGGCGGTTAAGCTCGTCGCGCAGGTCGTTGGATACTGTGGTTAGCGCCTTCATCCCCGGCGCCGCCAGTAGCCAGCCGGCGTTTCGCTCGTCCAAATCTATGTGAGCGAGCCAATCATGCTTCCCCCCGCTTAGCTCAAACAGCAGCGCCAACTGCATAGCGTTTGCGTAAAACAGCACGGGAACGAACAGCAGCAGCGTCCATAGGCGCGCGTCCATATCGGGCTTTGCGAATGCCCTGAGCCTGACAATGATTCTGACAAAAGGGACACTAGAAATTGCTCCTACCCTCACCGGCATATTTGTTCGTATGTTGCGCAGTTTATCCGCGATCCATCCACCCAAGCGCGCTATGCCTTCAGCCGCGGGGACGGCAAGCAGCGGCCAATAGAAGTCCATCGGACGAAACTCTATGTTGTCGCCGCCGAGACGCGCCAGAAACAGCATATGCGCAACCACGATTAGCAGTATCAGCGCGTAACCGCCGTCGCGCGCGTCCCGCCAACGCGCCCGCATCACGCCCCACGCCAACGGCAGCAACAGATACAGCCCAGTCTCCAGCGCCGCCGCCCACAGATACTTGAAGCCCGCTTCATACCACGGACGGACGTGCTTGGCGTAGTAAGTATTCGGCAGCCATTCGCCGTAGTAGGCGTAGCGAAATAGGAAGTGCGCCCCCACTATTACGGCAAACGGCGCGATTAAGCAGAGCAGCCCGCGCCAGTCTATGCGCCTTGTCATTGCGGCGATTGCAGGCTTGACGCTGCCGTATTGCGGTTCGTGGTCGCGTTGCAATGCGTTCAGCGCGCCCAGAAGCTGCAGCGTCCCGAACCACGCGAAGCAGCACGCCGCAATCAGCGGCCCCTCCGGGCGCGTCAGCGACGCGAGCGCGAGGCTTACGGACGCCGCAAGCAAGCCCCGGCGCAGATTGCGATACAGGCTCAGGCACACCACGGCTGCGACTATGAAGAAAGTGAACTGGCGCGTTTCCAAACCGCCGCCGGATGTCCACACGGCGAAGGTGGCGCTGCCGCATACAAGCGCCAACGCCATCCACGATACGAGCCCGCGCATCCGCAAGTTTGGCATGCGCGCTATCCACCACAACATCAGCGCTAGGGTGCCTGCGGTGAACAGCACTGACAGCCACGGGGCGGCGTGTTCGGGGCGTATGCCCAAGACGCCCCATACGGCGGCAAGTTCCATCATCCAGAGGAAGTTGGAGTAGCCCTCTACGCGCTCGCCCACATTGAACACGAGCCCGTGTCCGTTCAGCAGGTTGCGGACATAGCGGAAGCTTATGAATGCGTCCTCGGTGAGAAACCATGACAGGCTTGTCAGCCACGCCAGCAGAACAAGCCACGGCAGATGCGCCGCTCCGAGCGCAATGCGACCCGGCCGCAGCAAAGGGCGCATCCGTTCCCAGCCGCTAAGCTTCGTATCCGATGTTGTCATTTTACACATTGATTGAGGGTTCGCGTATGGGCGATGCGCGCGCTGATAGACAGGATCGGCAGGGTTGAATATGCGGCGGGCCGCGCCCTCGGCAGGCTTTTAGAATTATCGCAGGATAATAACATGGTCGAGCATAATGTGCCCAAAACCGACGGGTTCGTCGTCGAATAGCTGGAGTTGCAGCGTCTTGCCGGCGAAATCCGCAAGCGGATAAACGACCGTCCTGAAAACTTCCGTCTTCCGTCCGCGCCAAATTGCTACTTCAGCGCCGTCGACTAGAAGCCGAGCGCCTACGCCGCCTCGCCTCCCGCCGGCGATGCGAAACGCTAGATGCCAGTCAGCCTCTGCAACAAACCTGGGCGAGGTGGCGCTACCGGTCGGGCCGTCGCCTTCGGTAGGGTGAAAGCTGGTCAAGAAGCCCGGGCCGATGTTGCCGATAATATCCTGTTGCCCTTGGTATAATTCAAAGTCGGCGTGATTTGTAACCGCATCGCCTTCTATGAACCACCCGTTCACGCCGCTCTCAAAGTCGCCAATAAATCTTTCCCCAATAACAAGTCTGCCGTCGGGAAGAATGGCCTGATTGGCGGATGGGATAGTTGGATGCGCCTCCCTAAAAAAGGGGGTACTCCAGGAAAGGGCGTGCCCGGAGAATCGACTAAACGCCCATGGACCGTCTGGGGAATCGAAAGGCATCCACAAGTTGGGTCCGACCTGTACGGCGTATTGCGCTTGGGCGAGGGCTCGCTCCGCGGTATCCGCCGCGCCGTGAACAGTTATGTTTGCCCCGCGCTCTTTTAAGTAGCCGGGCGGCGGCAGACGGTCATGCCCTAAACGCCGCCCGCTGTTAGGTTTATTGACTGGATTGCGCGCCACGGTATAGTCTGCCAAGCCATGCACATCAATGGCTCTTAATTCTGGAATATAATAGAAATTGACGCCGAGCTGGACGCCACGCATAATCGCATCGTCCGGAATCATTCCGCGTTCCATATTCTCATAAGGCTGATACCGCATAATCTGAAAGTCTGCATGACGTCCATGACTTCCGAACCGTTTCGCTATACTATGACGGAGTATGTCGCCGCGTAGGTCGTTGGATACGGCTGCTAGCGCCTTCATCCCCGGCGCCGCCAGCAGCCAGCCGGCATTCCGCTCGTTCAGTTCTATATGATGATCATTAGACAAGTACTCATCGGCCCCGAACAGAATCGCCAACTGCATAGAGTTTGCGTAAAACAACGCCGGAACGAACAGCAGCAGCGTCCATAGACGCGCGTCCATATCTGGTTTTGCGAATCCCATGAGCCTGACAATGATTCTGACAAAGGGGACACTTGAAATTGCCCCTACCCTCACCGGCATATTTGTTCGCAGGTTGCGCAGTTTATCCGAGATCCATGCGCCTAAGCGCGCTATGCCTTCAACTGCGGGGACGGCAAGCAGCGGCCAATAGAAGTCCAGCGGGCGAAACTCGAAGTGATCGCCGCCGAGACGCGCCAGAAACAGCATATGCGCAACCACGATTAGCAGTATCAGCGCGTAACCGCCGTCGCGCGTGTCCCGCCAGCGCGCTTTCATGGCGCCCCACGCCAACGGCAGCAGCAGATACAGCCCCGTCTCCAGCGCCCCCGCCCACAGATACTTGAACCCCGCCTCATACCACGGGCGGACGTGCTTGGCGTAGTAGGTATTCGGCAGCCATTCGCCGTAGTAGGCGTAGCGAAATAGAAAGTGCGCTCCCACTATCAGCGCAAACGGCGCGATTAAGCAGAGCAGCCCGCGCCAGTCGATGCGCCTTGCCATTACGACGATTGCGCCCCCGCCGCCGCAAGGCGGTTCGGCGGCGCGCCGCAAGGCGTTTAGCGCATCGGGAAGCTGCAGCACCCCGAACCACGCGAAGCAGCACGCCGCTATCAGCGGCCCCTCCGGGCGCGTCAACGACGCGAGCGCAAGGCTCACAGACGCCGCGAGTAAGCCCCACCGCAGATTGCGATACAGGCTTAGGCACACCACGGCTAATACTATTAAGAAAGTGAACTGGCGGGCTTCCAAGCCGCCGCCGGATGTCCACACGGCGAAAGTGGCGCTACCGCATACAAGCGCCAATGCCATCCACGATACGAGCCCGCGCATCCGCAAGTTTGGCATGCGCGCTATCCACCACAACATCAGCGCTAGGGTGCCTGCGGTGAACAGCACGGACAGCCACGGGGCGGCGCGTTCGGGTGGTACGTCCAATATGCGCCATACGGCGGCGAGCTCCAAAATCCAGAGGAAGTTGGAGTAGCCCTCTACGCGCTCGCCCACATTGAACACGAGGCCATGTCCGTTCAGCAGATTGCGGACATAGCGGAAGCTTATGAATGCGTCGTCGGTGAGAAACCAGGTCAGGCTTGTCAGCCACGCCAGCAGAACAAGCCACGGCAGATGCGCCGCTCCGAGCGCAATGCGGCTTGGCTGCAGCAAAGGGCGCATCCGTTCCCAGCGTCTAATGTTCGTATCCGATGTTGTCATTTGTCATAGATGTAAATTCGCCGGCATTTGGCCATCAGTGGATTGCGCCGCTTACACATTGATTGCGGGGTCGCGTATGGGCAGATTGGAGCGCACTTCTGGGTTGACCAGGGACATTGGGAAGCTGCCTTTGAGCACGCGCGCCGTTTCCTGCCCTACGCGTATGGCACGTATGGACGATGCGCGCGCTGATAGACAGTATCGGCAGGGTTGAATATGCAGCGCCGCCGCGCCTTTCGGCAGGCTATTAGAATTACCGCATAATAATAACATGGTCGAGCATAATGCGCCCAAAACGGCCGGAATCGTCGTCGAAGAGCTGGAGCTGCAGCGTCTTGCCGGCGAAGTCCGCAAGCGGATAAACGACCGTCTTGAACCGCTCCGTGACCTGCCCGCGCCAGACTGCTACTTCGTCGCCGTCGCTTATAAGCCGCACTCCTACTTTGACGCGCCCCTCCCAGCTGGCGAGGCGAAATGCTAGATACCGGTCAGCCTCCGCAACAAACTTGGGCGAAGTCGCGCTGCCGGTCGGCATATCTCCGTCAGTAGGGTGGTAGCTGGTCAAGAAGCCCGTGCCGACGTTGCCGATAATATTCGGTTGATATTGGTACAATTCAAAGTCGGCGTGATTTGTGACCGCATCGCCTTCTATGCGCCATCCGTTCATGCCGCTCTCAAAGTCGCCGATAAATCTCTCGCCAATAACAAGTCTGCCGTCGGGAAGAACGGCCTGATTGGAGGATGGGATAGTTGGTTCCGTTTTCAAAAAAGAGCCGTTATGGAAAAGGGTTTGCCCTGAAAAGCGGCTGAGCGCCCATTGATCGTCGGTAGAATCAAAGGGCATCCACAAGTTGGGTCCGACCTGTACGGCGTATTGCGCTTTGGCGAGCGCTTGATCCGCGGTATTCACCGCTGCATGAACAATTATGTTGACGCCTCGCTCGTTTAAGTAGCCGGGCGGAGGCCGACGGTCATGAGCCATGCGGCGGTCGCTGTTAGGTTGATTGGCTGGAGTGCGCGCTACGGTATAGTCTGCCAAGCCAAGCTCATCAACGACTGTCAATTCCGGAAGATAGTAGGACGAAACGCCAATATCGTGCCTAGACATAACCGCATCGTCCGGGATTATTCCGCGTTCCATATTCTCATAAGGCTGATATTGCGAAACCCGAAAACCCACAAAGTCTTCAGCCCCGGTGTTGTGCCGCCCTATCAATTGGCGGCTAAGGTCGCCGCGTAGGTCCTTGGATACGGCTGCTAGCGCTTTCATCCCCGGCGCCGCCAGTAGCCAGCCGTCATTCTGTTCGTCCATTCCTGCGCTAACTCTCAGGACGCTAGGCTCAAACAGCAATGCCCACTGCATAGCGCTTGCGTAAAACAACGCGGGAACGAACAGCAGCAGCGTCCATAGACGCGCGTCCATATCGGGTTTTGCGAATGCGCTGAGCCTGACAATGATTCTGACAAAAGGGACACTAGAAATTGCTCCTACCCCCGTTATATTTGTTCGTATATTGCGCAGTTTATCCGCGATCCATCCACCCAAGCGCGCTATGCCTTCAGCCGCGGGGACGGCAAGCAGCGGCCAATAGAAGTCCAGCGGGCGGAACCCGAAATGATCGCCGCCGAGACGCGCCAGAAACAACATATGCGCTGCAACGACTAGCAGTATCAGGGCGTAAGCGCCGTCGCGCGAATCTCGCCAGCGCGCTTTCAGCGCGCACCACGCCAACGGCAGCAGCAGATACAGCCCCTTCTCCAGCGCCGCCGCCCACAGATACTTGAAGCCCGCTTCGTACCACGGACGGACGTGTTTGGCATAGTAGGTGTTCGGCAGCCATTCGCCGTAGTAGGCGTAGCGAAACAGGAAGTGCGCCCCCACTATTACGGCAAACGGCGCGATTAGGCAGATCGCCCCGCGCCAGTCTATGCGCCTTGCCATTGCGGCTATTGCAGGCTTGACGCTGCCGTCTTGCGGTTCGGCGGCGCGTTGCAAGGCGTTCAGCGCCGCCGGCATCTGCAGGGTCCCGAAATACGCGAAGCAGCACGCCGCTATCAGCGGACCTTCCGGGCGCGTCAACGACGCGAGCGCGAGGCTTATGGACGCCGCGAGCAAGCCCCGGCGCAGATTGCGATACAGGCTTAGGCACACTACGGCTGCGACAATGAAAAAGGTGAACTGGCGCGTTTCCAAGCCGCTGCCGGATGTCCACACGGCGAAAGTGGCGCTGCTGCACACAAGCGCCAATGCCATCCACGATACTAGCCCGCGCATCCGCAAGCGCGGCAGACGCGCTATCCACCACAGCATCAGCGCAAGCGTCCCGGCGGTGAACAATATAGACAGCCACGGCGCGGCGTATTCGGGGCGTATGCCCAAGACACGCCATACGGCGGCAAGCTCCAAAATCCAGAGGAAATTGGTGTAGCCTTCTACGCGCTCGCCTACATTGAACACGAGTCCGTGTCCGTTCAGCAGGTTGCGGACATATCGGAAGCTTATGAATGCGTCGTCGGTGAGAAACCAGGTCAGGCTTGTCAGCCACGCCAGCAGCGCAAGCCACGGCAGATACGCCGCTCCGAGCGCAATGCGGCTTGGCTGCAGCAAAGGGCGCATCCGTTCCCAGCGTCTAATGTTCGTATCCGATGTTGCCATAGTTGAATGCGCGGCGCATCTGCGCTGTCTCAGGTTCTTGGGATCATTCCAGGATAAGAACGTGGTCGAGCATAATGTGTCCCCAAACGCCGGATTCGTTGTCGAAGAGTTGGAGTTGCAGTGTGCTGCCGGCGAGTTCCGCAAGCGGATGGATAACCGGCCTGAACTGCTCCGTATTTTGCCCGCGCCAGACCGCTACTTCCTCGCCGCCGCTGAGAAGCCGCACGCCCACGCCGTCTCCCATACCGCCGGCGATAAGGAATGCCAGATATTGGCCAGCCTCCGCAGCGAACTCCGGCGAAGTGGCGCCGCCGGTCAGGATGTCGTTTTCGGTAGGGTGGTAGCTGGTCAGGAAGCCGAGGCCGATGTTGCCGATAATATCCTGTTGGAGTCGGTATACCTCGAAGTCGGCGTGATTTGTGACCGCATCGCCTTCTATGCGCCATCCGTTCATGCCGCTTTCAAAGTCGCCGATAAACTCATCCCCGTATAACGGTCTGCCATCGGGAAGAATGACCTGATTTTCGGATGGGGCAGTCGGATGCGTTTTCGAGAAAACGAGGGGGTTCCCGGAAAGGATAATAACGTGGTCGAGCATAATGTGTCCCCAAACGCCGGATTCGTTGTCGAAGAGTTGGAGTTGCAGTGTGCTGCCGGCGAGTTCCGCAAGCGGATGGATAACCGGCCTGAACTGCTCCGTATTTTGCCCGCGCCAGACCGCTACTTCCTCGCCGCCGCTGAGAAGCCGCACGCCCACGCCGTCTCCCATACCGCCGGCGATAAGGAATGCCAGATATTGGCCAGCCTCCGCAGCGAACTCGGTCGATGTGGCGCCGCCGGTCAGAATATCGCCGTCAACGGGGTGGTGGCTGGTCAGGAAGCCGGGGCCGATGTTGCCGATAATATCCTGTTGTCCTTGGTATGACTCAAAGTCGGCGTGATTTGTGACCGCATCGCCTTCTATGCGCCATCCGTTCATGCCGCTCTCAAAGTCGCCGATAAACCTCTCCCCAAACAGCAGTCTGCCGTCGGGAAGAATGGCCTGATTGGCGGACGGGATAGTTGGATGCGTTTTCAAAAGAGCATTTTCCTTGGAGTAAATGCTGTGCTTCGAAAAGCGGTTGATCACCCAATCCGCGTCTGTGGAATCAAAGGGCATCCACAAGTCGGGGCCGACCTGCACAGTGTATTGCGCGCGGGCGAGCGCTTGCCCTGCGGTATCCGCCGCTTCGTGAATCTCTATGTTGACCCCCCGCTCTTTTAAGTAGCCGGGCGGCGGATGACGGTCGTGCGCTATCTTTCGCTCGCTGTTGGAACGGCTGCTTGGAACGCGCGCGATGGTAGCGTCGGTCAAGCCATTCCTATCAACGATTGTTAATTCCGAAAGATAATAGTACGGGACGCCGATTGCGGCGGCAGCCATAACCGCATCGTCCGGGATTATTCCGCGTTCCATATTCTCATAAGGCTGATACTGCTTGATCCGCGAATCCGCGAATATGCGATGCAGCACGAACCGCATCGCCACGACACTCGGGCTCATTGCTTCGCGCAGATCGTTTGATACGGCGGTTAGCGCCTTCATCCCCGGCGCCGCCATCAGCCATCCGGCATTCCGCTCGTCCAAATCTATGTGAGCGTGCCATTCAGGGTTATCGTAGTCTAGATCAAACAGTAGCGCCCACTGCATAGCGCTTGCGTAGAACAACACGGGAACGAACAGCAGCAGCGTCCATAGGCGCGCCCATATCGGGTTTGCCGATTGCCGCAGTTGCATTGAATCCGCCGAAAGGCGAAACCGAAATGCGCCTTCCTGCGCATTGATTCGCATATGGCGCAGTTTATCCGCGATCCAGCCGCCCAAGCGCGCTATGCCTTCAGCTGCCGGAACGGCAAGCAGCGGCCAATAGAAGTCCATCGGACGAAACTCGAAGTGGTCGCCGCCGAGGCGCGCCAGAAACAGCATATGCGCCGCCATGATTAGCAATATCAGCGCGTAGGCGTCGTCGCGCGCGTCCCGCCAGCGCGCCCGTAGCGCGCCCCACGCCAACGGCAGCAGCAGATACAGCCCAGTCTCCAGCGCCCCCGCCCACAGATATTTGAAGCCTGCTTCGTACCACGGGCGGACATGCTTGGCGTAGTAGGTGTTGGGCAGCCATTCGCCGTAGTAGGCGTAGCGAAATAGGAAGTGCGCCCCCACTATCAGCGCAAACGGCGCGATTAAGCAGATCGTCCCACGCCAGTCTATGCGCCTTGATATTGTGGCTATTGCTTCTACGATGCTGACGTCTTGCGTCTCGGCGGCGCGCCGCAAGGCACTCATCGCATCGAGAATCTGGAGCGCTCCGAACCATGCGAAGCAGCACGCCGCTATCAGCGGACCCTCAGGACGCGTCAACGACGCGAGCGCAAGGCTCGTCGACGCCGCAAACAAGCCCCAGCCTCGATTGCGATACAGGCTTAGGCATACTACGGCTGCGACTACGAAGAAAGTGAACTGGCGGGTTTCCAAGCCGCCGCCGGATGTCCACACGGCGAAGGTGGCGCTGCCGCACACAAGCGCCAATGCCATCCACGATACTAGCCAGCGCATCCGCAAGCGCGGCAGACGCGCTATCCACCACAGCATCAGCGCAAGCGTCCCCGCCGTGAACAGCACGGACAGCCACGGGGAGGCGTGTTCGGGGCGTATGTCCAATATGCGCCATATGGCGGCGAGCTCCAAAATCCAGAGGAAGTTGGAGTAGCCCTCTACGCGCTCGCCCACATTGAACACGAGCCCGTGTCCGTTCAGCAGGTTGCGGACATAGCGGAAGCTGATGAAGGCGTCGTCGGTGAGAAACCAGGACACGCTTGTGAGCCATGCCAGCAGCGCAAGCCACGGCAGATGCGCCGCTCCGAGCGCAATGCGGCTCGGTTGCAGCAAAGAGCGTATCCGTTTCCAGCGTCTAATGTTCGTATCCGATGTTGTCATTTGTCATAGATGTAAATTTGCCGGACTTTAGCCGTCAGCGGATTGCGCCGCCAACCCGCCTTTCCATCGGGTTATGCGCCGCCAACCTGCCGACGGCTACCAAATTGCGTATCGCTTACACATTGATTGCGGGTTCGCGTATGGGCAGATTGGAGCGCACTTCGGGGTTGACCAGGGACATCGGGAAGCTGCCTTTGAGAACGCGCGCCGTTTCCTGTCCCACGCGTATGGGCGATGCGGTGCGCGAGTTGTTGGAGCTGCCGGCGGAGTGCGGCGTAACGATGACGTTGTCCATCCGCAGCAGCGGGTTGTCCGACGGCGTGGGCTCTTCTTCGAACACATCGAGCCCTGCGCCTGCGATTTCGCCGTTTCGCAGCGCATCGATCAGCGCCGCTTCGTCCACAGTGGGGCCGCGGCAGGTGTTGATGAAGTATGCGGACGGCTTCATCGCCTTGAAGAACGCTTCGCCCAAGAGCTTGCGCGTTTCGTCGTTGAGCGGCGTGTGCATTGACACGAAATCCGAATCGGCGGCGAGCTCTTCCAAGGTGGCGACCGGCTTGACGCGGTACTCTTTGGTTACCCAGGGTGGGCAGTAGGGATCGTAAGCGATGACGTCCATGCCGAGCGCCTGCGCCTTGCGCGCCACGGCGCGAGCGATGTTGCCGAATGCCACAAGTCCGAGCGTCTGCCCGTCGATGGGCGCCATAGGCATAATGGCGTCGCGGGTTTCGGCGCCCCACTTGCCGGCGCGCACAAGGCTATGCAGGATGGTGAGCTTCTTGGCGCACGCCATAAGCATCAGAATGGCGTGATTGGACACCTCTTCTGTGCAGAAGCCGGCGCTGTTGATAATCATCAAGCCCTGCTCGGTGGCGGCGATATGGTCGATGTGATTGAAGCCGTGGCTGCCAACTATTATCGCCTGCGGCCCGTCAATCTGCTCGATCACCTCGCGCGGCATAGGCACGCCGCCGTTCAGGATGACGTCGGCGTCTTTGCACGCCTCGATAATCTCGCCCTGCGTTTCCACGACGCTGATGTCGATTTCGTAGTCGATGCCTTCTAAGCCTTGCTCGATGAGCGTGGTGTCCGGCTCCGATCGCCCGATGTATGCTACCTTCTGTGTCATTTGCGCTGTCCTTCCTTAATTCCTTACTTCATTCGATTCGTTTTCATATTCATAACGCATCTGTTGACTTTTGGTTGTATCGGCAAATGCCCACTTGTGAATTTTGCGCGTTACCGCAATTTCGGCGAGGCTGCTCTGGCGTCTATTGCCCCGATTGCCGACGGCGCAGTCGATCGAGTTCGTCTTGGAGCGCGCGCTTCGGTGGGATGTCGCGCCGCATGCTCTATCACAATCTGATATATCGTCCTCTTTGTCACAGTATCCAATATATCAAACTCGCAGACTTCATTCCAACTGAATATCAAGTCAAACGACTCGCTGTAAGATGTAATCGCCCCGTCCTCATTGGTGAGAACCGGATACGTCCTATAAACGCCGTCAACCAGACGCTCGCTTGTCAGCGGCTGCCGGCACAACTCGCCGCCTCGTTATCTAATCGCCAGTATTCGGCTACGCCCAACGCAACGCATCCCTTCCCCGCAGTTGGTTGCCGGGGAAGGGATGCGTTGCGTTAGCGCGAGACGCCTGACACAGCGACGCCTATCTGATGCGCGAAAGCCCGGCGACGCCGAAGGTAAGCATGAAGTTGCCGCTCGTTTCCAGTCCGTAGGTGGTAGCCTCTATGGTGTATGCGCCTGGCTGCAGGCGCTCGTCTATCTGCGTGTCGCCCCGGTTCACCACGGAGCCGGCGTTGCCTCTGCCGTTAAGCAGGTAGAGATAGGTGTCCGCTACATCGTCGGATGTGATGTTAACGATCATGCTTGAGGGCGCGTCCAGCGTGAAGGTGTAGAAGCGCGCATAGCGGGTTCCCGTCTTTGCGGTGGGTGGCGTCTTGTTGGACAGGCAATCGGCGTTCCACGTGCCGGTGAGCCAGCCCAGGCTAATGCTCCGAATGCAGCCGGGCGCCAGTGTCGACGCTGATGCGCGCGTGGGAGTTGCCGTAGGTACGGATGTAGACGTCGCTGTGGGCGTAGGCGTGGCTTCCAGCACGGTCACCGGAGTATTCGTCGGCGTGGGCGTATGGGTAGGCGTTGCCGTCGGGGATGCGCCCTCACGCGCCGCTAACATGTCAGTCAGCGCGTTGACAAGCCCGCGCAGCGTTTCAACGAGCCGTTGCAACGGGTCCGTTTCCACTTCTTGCAACGTTCCCGCCTGGCCTAGCAGCGCTTCGGCTTGTTCTTCAAACGCGCCCACTCTTTCGGCGCCGGTGGGCGTGGACACGCTGGTTGCGGTTGGCGTGAGCGTGGGCGCGGGTTCGCCCGTGACCGCCGTATTCGTGGGCGTAGGAGCGGGCTCGTCTGTTGCGGAAACATTCGTGGCCGTAGGCGTAAGCGTGGGTGTATCCGTCGGTGTGGGCGTGGCGGTGGGCGGCGTTCCCGTTACCGTCGGCGTGGCGGTAGGCGGCGTGCCGATCACCGTAGGCGTGTTAGTCGGCGTCGGCGTATCAGCAGCCGTGGGCGTGTTAGTCGGCGTCGGCGTATCAGCAGCCGTGGGCGTGTTAGTCGGCGTCGGCGTATCAGTAGCCGTGGGCGTTCCCGTGGGCGTGCCGGTCGGGGTGGGCGTAGATGCGGTCGGCGGCGTTGATTGTCCGTCGTTGTTATTCCCCCAGCATACTGCAGCGCCGTTGGAGCGCAGTCCGCAGGTATGATAAGCGCCGGCGCTTATAGAAGTGAAAGTCTCTCCGGAAGGCGGCGTCCGCTGGACAGAGGCATCGCCCCAGCACACCGCCTCGCCGTTGGCGCGAAGTCCGCAAGTATGATGCGCGCCGGCGCTTATGGACGAAAATGTGCCCGACGGCAGCGAGGACTGCCCCCAGTAGTTAAGCCCCCAGCACACTGCAGCGCCGTTCTTTCGCAGTCCGCAGGTGTGCCAATGACCAAGGCTTATAGACGAAAATGCGCCCGACGGCGGCGAAGCCTGGCCGTCGTAGTTAAATCCCCAGCATGCCGCAGCGCCGTCCGCTCGTAGTCCGCAGGTGTGATACGAGCCGGCGCTTATAGACGCAAATGCGCCCGACGGCGGTGTTGATTGACCATATGTGTTACGCCCCCAGCACACCGCAGCGCCGTCCGCGCGTAGTCCGCAAGTATGATCCCGACCGACGCTTATCGACGCGAATGCGCCCGACGGCGGTGTTGACTGACCATATCCGTTTGATCCCCAACACACTGCGGCGCCATCCGCGCGCAGTCCGCAGGTATGCCATCCACCGGCGCTTACGGATGCGAAGGTTTCATCCGCCGGCGTCGTTGATTGACCGTATCCGTTATACCCCCAGCACACCACGGCGCCGTTGGGGCGTAGTCCGCAAGTATGATCCGTGCCGGCGCTTATGGCGCGAAAAGTCATTGCGCGCGGTGTGCTTGTGGATGTAGGTGTGTCGTCGACCGCTTGCTGCGCGCGTGCGCTGTCCGCGTCCGCAAGCAGAGTGAACAGCAGCAACGCCGCCGTGAGGGCGGTGAGGAAGTAGAGCGCGGGTTTAGAATTGAATGTGGTAAATCGCATATCGGCCCTTCTCACATATCACATAGTAGTTTGTTAATTGTTGGGGGGCTATTGTACACTAAGAACTATGCAAGGTAAAATGCCTTTTGCCGCAAAGTGTGGACATAGCGCGTTTCATTGGCTATAATTGTTGCGTCAGCGACGACCGCGCGGTTTAAGAGCCGCCCCGATTGCGGGCGCAACCTTACTCCGTGAGCGGGCCGAGGTGGTGGAATTGGTAGACACGCAGCGTTGAGGGCGCTGTGGCCGCAAGGCTGTAGGAGTTCGAGTCTCCTCCTCGGCACCAATGCGTTATAACAACAAGGCGACGTAGCCAAGTGGTTAAGGCGGGGGTCTGCAAAACCCCTATCGGCGGTTCGAATCCGCCCGTCGCCTCCAGCATACATTCCAAAGCCCGCGTGTAACCACAAACATCGCGGGCTTTTCCTTTAATCCGCCCTTCCCGCCCGCCAGATGCACGCAGCGTATTCGAAAGGTTGGGACGGACACGGGCGGACTCGAGAACCCTTCCACACGCAGCGCATCCGCAGATCTTTCGCGCGCCAACACCCCGCTTTCCCGAAACACGATTTGCCCCGTCCGCCATTGTCCCGCTATGCGTATGCGCGCATTTTGCTATAATGGCGTAGGCTCGCATCAAAATTCCAACGCAATAAGCAGCAAAGGCGGATACAATCGTGGCAGACAGCGCAGCATCAACAGCGGCATCCGTAGATTTGGACGCGCTCACATCGCTGGCAAAGCGGCGCGGCTTTATATTTCAAAGCAGCGAAATTTACGGCGGCATTGCCAGCACTTGGGACTACGGTCCGCTGGGCGTGGAACTCAAGCGCAACATCAAGGACGCATGGTGGCGCAAATTCGTATGGGAGCGCGACGATATGGTTGGGCTGGACTCGTCCATCCTGATGCACCCCGAAGTGTGGCGCGCAAGCGGCCATGTGGACAGCTTCACCGATCCGCTTGTGGACTGCCGCGAATGCAATCAGCGCTGGCGCGAAGATCAGCTCGCCGAGCGCAAATGCCCCGACTGCGGCGGCGAACTCACCGCCGCCCGCAATTTCAACCTGATGTTCAAGACTTTCGTCGGTCCAGTCGAGGATGATGCGTCCGTGGCGTATCTTAGGCCCGAAACCGCGCAGGGCATATTCGTCAATTTCGACAATGTGCTCAACTCATCGCGCAAGCGTCTGCCCTTCGGCATAGCGCAAATCGGCAAGGCGTTTCGCAACGAAATCACCACCGGCGGCTTCATCTTTCGCACGCGCGAGTTCGAGATGATGGAGATCGAGTATTTCGTGGAGCCGGGCGAGGATGAGCGCATCCACGAGCAGTGGATAAAAGACTGCCTGCAATGGTACACCGACCTCGGCGTCCGCCGCGACCGCCTGCGCGTGCGCGCCCACGACGCCGACGAACTATCGCACTACTCCAAGGCAACCTACGATGTGGAGTATCTGTTCCCGTGGGGTTGGGGCGAAATACAGGGCATCGCCAACCGCACCGACTTCGACTTGAAGGCGCACACGGAGCGCAGCGGGCATTCGCTCACATACTTCGATCAGGCTGCCAAGAAGCGCTTTACGCCCTATGTCGTAGAACCGTCCGCCGGCGTCGACCGCGCCGCAATGACATTCCTTGTGGATGCCTACACCGAAGAGGAAGCGCCCACGGCGGACGGCGGCGTTCAAAAGCGCGTTCTGCTCAAGCTGCACCCCGCGATTGCGCCCGTCAAGGTGGCGGTGCTGCCGCTTAGCCGCAATCAAAGGCTTGCGCCGCTGGCAAGAGATGTGTATGACAAAGTGCGGCGCTCCGGCGCAGCCGGCGGTTTCGTTCAGTACGACGACGCCCAAAGCATCGGCAGACGCTACCGCCGCCAGGATGAGATCGGCACGCCGCTGTGTGTTACCGTGGACTTCGATTCGCTTGACGATAACGCCGTTACCATACGCGAGCGCGACACGATGGCGCAAACGCGCGTCCCCATCGCCGAGCTACCCGCCGAAATCGGCGGCCGGCTTGCGTTGTAGGCGCGGCGGGAACGGACGGAGCGGCGGCGCGCAGGTACGGCGCATTATCCCAACCATCCCAAGCCATCCCCAATCCCCCAAGAAAGGCGCTCCCCATATGCGAATACTCCACTTCGCAGACCTGCATATCGGCGTTGAGAACTACGGCAGGGTGGATCCCGCCACGGGGCTATCCTCTCGTTTGGGCGATTTTCTGCATACCTACGATGAGCTTGTGGACTACGCCATAGACACGCAGGTCGACCTTGCGCTTTTCTGCGGCGACGCCTACAAGAGCCGCGATCCGTCTCAAACGCATCAGCGCGAGTTCGCCAAGCGCATCGCCCGCCTATCCGCCGCCGGCATTCCCACATTCCTGCTTGTGGGCAATCACGATACGCCTCAGGTGATAGCGCAGGCAACGGCGCTCGAAATCTTCCCAACGCTGAATGTCCGCAATGTCTATATCGGCGATAGATTGAATACTTATCTGGTGGAAACAAAAGTAGGGCCGCTGCAGGTGGTGGCGGTGCCTTGGATTAAGCGCAGCGAGTTTCTTGCAAGCGCCAAAGCCGCCCGTATGGATCACAATCAGATTAACGATGCAATCGAGCGCAGCATCTCAAACGCCGTCAGATTGCACGCCGACAGCCTCGACAGCGCTATCCCCGCCGTGCTTGCGGGACACATCACCATCAGCCAATCAAAGCTTGCGTCAGAGCAGTCCATGATGTTGGGACACGACCATGTGCTGCTCAACAGCAGCGTGGCGCTGCCGGAGTTCGACTATGTAGCGCTGGGGCATATCCACCGCCACCAGATATTGAGCCAGGATCCGTATGTAGTTTATGCCGGCAGTCTTCAGCGCGTTGACTTCGGCGAAGAGCGCGACGACAAGGGCTTCTGCGTGATAGATATCGACGCCGCCCAACCGCGCGGTTCGCGTTTGCGTAACTTTGAGTTCGTGAAGAGCAGCGCGCGCAAATTCGTTACCGTCGCCGTCAAACTCGCCGCCGGGGACGACGACCCTACGGCAACCGTCATCAAGCAGATCCAATCTCAGACGATAGAAGGCGCAATAGTGCGTCTGCAGCTGACGCTGCCCGCCGAACTGGAAGGGCATATCAGGGAATCCGATATTCGGCAGGCGCTCGGCGGCGCGCATCACATCGCCTCGATATCCAAGAATGTGCTGGACAGACCCAGAACGAGGCTAGGCGATGCGGAAACTACGGGAATTTCGCCAAAGCAGGCGCTGCAACTCTACTTCGAGACGCGCAATGTGTCGGAAGAGCGCGCCGCTCTGCTTATGCAGCACGCCGAAAGCCTGATTGACGAACAAGCCTGACTGCCTTGCGGATACACGCCCCGCGAACCGCTGCGTCTCAACGCGCATCTAAATCATAGAATACGATACGATAGTATGCGCCAACGCTTATACTGACTTGGAGGACTTTCGTGTACGGACTAGCGGCATCTGCAAGGCATATCGCGGGCGGGCTGCCCGGCGGCGCATCGGCGCGCGCAATCCTGTTGTGCATAGCGCTGACGCTGGCAATTGCGTGCGGCTCGCAGAACGAAGCTGCGCCCGACGTTTCGCTCGCGCTCTACGGCACGGAAACCCGCGCGGACGGCGAAACGCTGCGTATATCCGACTTGGAAGGCAAGCCGATAGTGATGAACTTCTGGTTCCCGTCATGCCCTCCCTGCGTTGCGGAAATGCCCGACCTAGAGAAGGTATATCAGAAGCATAAGGCGGACGGCGTGGAGTTCATCGGCGTACAACTCGTCGGGCTTGACACGGTTGAGGACGGCAAGCAGTTCGTCAACGATATGGGCATCACCTACCCGGTGGGAGCGGACGAAGACGGCGGCATCGTGCAGGCATATGGTATCACGGGCTTTCCCACAACTGTGTTCATTGACCGCGATCAGGGCATCGCGCGCAAGTGGTCGGGCGTGCTGAACGAGGAGAAGTTGGAAGAACTGGTCGCCGAAATCCTGAACTAGCGCACGCCGCGCGCCGCCGGTCACCCAATCCGATGAGCCTATCCGAAGCCTTTCTGCTAATCGTTAGATGGCTGCATCTCGTATCCGCCGCCGCGTGGGTAGGCGGCAGCATATTCTACCTGGTAGTGTTGCGTCCCGCGCAGCGCCGATCGCCCAACGCCTCAAGCGTACTCAGGGGCGCGGCAACCGAATTCCGCGCGCTTGTGGACACCTGCATCTATGTGCTGATTGCAACCGGCATCATCCTGACGCTGAACCGCCTCACGCCGGGCGTGGTGGGCGCGCCGTATGTGATTGCGTTGGGCGCAAAAATCGCGCTGTCCGTCTGGATGTTCACGCTGGCGTGGTCGCGGCGGCGGCGAACCCCGGGTTCGGGCGCATCCCGTAGCGCAGACCTACCTGCCGAAACTAGGCTAAGCAAGACACTGCGCGCCGTATCCGGATACAACGCGCTGGTGATACTTGGGCTAATCGTGTTCCTCATATCCGATCTGCTCAAGGTTCTGTATGAGATGGCGCTGCAGTAACCCGCCCTATATCCTGTCCAAGCCGATGGGTTATACTGCCGCGCATAATTCGTATCGGAGGATGCCCTATGAGACGCCAACTTATGGACATTCTGGTATGCCCTGAGTGCCGCTCCGAACTGAGCCTATCGGTTACTGAAGAGCGGGACGACGAGATTGTCAGCGGCAGCCTAAAATGCCAATCGTGCGGCGAAACCTATCCCATAGAAGACACCATCCCGAATATGCTGCCGCCGTCCCTCAGGGATTAGCAGAGATTAGTCGGGAATTAACGATAGCCGTCCCCGCGGATCTACGCCCGCCAAGCCACCGCTTCGATAGCGTCGGACTGCGGCCCTAGTCGCGCCAGCATATCGCGCACGGTTTCGCCGCTTGCGGGATGCGTCAGCTGCGGCGCAATGTCCGCCAACGGCTTCAATACAAACAGTCTTTCGCTGATGCGGGGATGCGGCAAAGTTAGCGGCGGCGTGCTGACCACCATGCGGTTGTAGAACAGGATGTCGATGTCCAACACGCGCGGCGCGTTGCGAAATGTGCGCTGGCGCCCTATCGCCGCTTCCACCGCCAGCAATCGCGCCATAAGTCCGTATGGGCCGAGCGGAGTCCATATGCGGCAAGCGGCGTTGTAGAACGCAGGCTGATTTCGGAAGCCCTGAGGCGCCGTTCTGTACAGAGCCGACGTCCGAATATCGCGCGCGAATTGGCGCATCATATCCAGGGCGGCGTGCAGGTTTTCGGCGGAATTGCCCAGATTGCTGCCCAGTCCCAGATACGCCTTATTCAGCATCGGGCGTACTCCAGCCGCGCACAATCGCATCGCTCATCCGCGCCACGCGCGCCATCTGCGCTACATCATGCACGCGCACAATGTCCGCGCCGCCCGCTATGGACAGCGCAACCGTCGCCGCCGTGCCTTCGATTCGCTGCTCGACCGGCAAATCCAGCACATAGCCGATAGTGGATTTGCGCGACATTCCCACTAACAGCGGCGCGTCCAATACGCCAAACTCGCCCAACCGCCGCATAATCTCAAGATTGTGTTCAGGCGTTTTGCCGAAGCCTATGCCCGGGTCCAGGACGATGTTCTCGCGCTTAACGCCCGCCGCCACCGCATCATCCGCCATTCGGCGCAGCGCGGCTACGACGTCCTGCGCAACATCGGCGTAGCGCGTGTGCGTCTGGTTGTGCATCAAAACTACCGCCACGCCCGCCTCGGCTGCCACGCGCGCCATATCCGCATCGCGCCGAAAGCCCCACACATCGTTTATCATCGCCGCGCCCGCCTCAACCGCCCTTTGCGCCACCGCCGCCTTGTAGGTGTCCACGCTGACGGGTATTTCAAGCGCAGACGACAGCGCCTCAATCACCGGAATCACGCGCTCCAGCTCCACATCTAGGGGAACGGGCGCAGCGCCGTCGTACACGGACGACGGGCGGGTGGATTCGCCGCCCACATCCACAATATCGGCGCCCTCATCCTGAAAGCGCAGCGCCTGCTCAACGGCGGCGTCAACATCGCGCCCCAACCCGTCGCCGGAGAACGAATCGGGCGTAACATTGATGATGCCCATAACAAAGGTGCGCTCCCCCCAACGAAAGCGGCGCTTGCCTATGTCAATGGGATGCAGCGATGATCGGTTCGCTAATCCCATCCGGGGGGCATCAGATCCGACGCCCATCTCTATATCAAATCCTGAATATCTTGTCATTAGTGGCCGTTATCTGATACCTTTTGATGAATATGGACGGTTCGGCGTATTCCCCGAACCGTATGCCTTGCCATTATAGCCAAACGGACTTTGGGTTTCATAGATATGGCAGTTCGCAGAAAAGTGGATGACGCGCTTGACCATCTCAATGAGATGCGCCAAGAGGGGCGGCTCGGCGGCGGCGAGCGGCGTCTTGAAGGGCAGCGTCAGCGCGGCAAGCTCACGGCGCGCGAGCGCATCGATGCGCTCTTCGACGCCGGGACTTTCGAAGAACTCGACGCATTCGCGCAGCATCGCATCGCCGAGTTCGGCTTGGCAGACCAAAAGACGCTTGGCGACGCCGTGGTTACGGGCTACGGCAAGGTCAACGGTCGGCTGACGTTCGCCTATTCGCAAGATTTCACCGTGCTGGGCGGCTCGCTGTCCGAAGTGGTTGGGCAGAAGATTTGCAAGGCGATGGATCTTGCGATGAACAGCGGCGCGCCTATGGTAGGGCTCATAGACTCAGGCGGCGCGCGCATACAGGAAGGCGTGCTCAGCCTCGCCGGCTACGCCGATATATTCCTGCGAAATGTGCGCTCGTCCGGCGTCATCCCGCAGATTTCGGTCATCTTGGGGCCCGCAGCGGGCGGCGCTACCTACTCGCCCGCGCTCACCGATTTCATCTTTATGGTCAAGCGCATCGGGCAGATGTACATCACCGGACCCGACGTCATCAAGGCGGTTACCGGCGAAGAGATAACGCATGAACGGCTTGGCGGCGCAAACAGCCACGCATCCCGAAGCGGCGTAGCGCATTTCGCGGTTGACTCCGAAGAGATCTGCTTTCAACAGATACGCCGACTGCTTGGCTTTCTGCCGCAGAACAATATGGAAGACCCGCCGCGCGCCGATACGCCCGACGACCCGCATCGCCGCGACAAATCGCTGCTGCATATCGTCCCCGACAACCCCAACGCCCCCTACGATATGCTGGAAATCATCCAACGCATCGTGGATGACGCCGACTTTATGGCGGTGCATGAGGCATTCGCGCGCAACATCATCGTGGGATTCGCGCGCATGGACGGCAAGCCGGTGGGCATTGTGGCGCAGCAGCCGCGGCAGGTGGCGGGCGTTTTGGACATCAACGCATCGGTCAAGGCGGCGCGCTTTGTGCGCTTCTGCGACGCATTCAACATCCCGCTCATAACCTTCGTGGACGTGCCCGGCTTTATGCCCGGCACCAACCAAGAGTACGGCGGCATAATACGGCACGGCGCTAAGCTCATATTCGCCTACGCCGAAGCCACCGTGCCAAAGATAAGCGTGCTTACCCGCAAGGCATACGGCGGCGCTTACATCGTGATGAGCAGCAAGGGCTTGCGCGGCGACATCAATTTCGCATGGCCCACCGCCGAAATCGCGGTTATGGGGCCCGAGGGCGCGGTCAACATCATACACAGAGGCGAAATTCAGGCGGCGGACGAGCCTGACGAAATGCGCGCCCAACTCATCCAAGACTACCGCGACCGCCTAGTCAACCCCTACATAGCGGCGGCGCACGGCTTGATCGACGATGTGATCGACCCGGCGGACACCAGGGCAAAGATAATCGGCGCGCTGGATATGCTGGCAAACAAGCGCGAGACGCTGCCGCAGCGCAAGCACGGGAGCATACCGCTCTGACGCAAGCCAACGGCATCGAGGCTCGGCGCATCGCCGCTATCGCCGCCGCGGTTCGGGCGTATATGAGCGACGAGCGGCAAGCCCTCGACCGGCCGCCCGCGGAGCGCATCGACGGCCGCATAAGCGCATGGCGACTGCAGTCGATCGAGCGCGGCGGCGCATTCGTGGCGCGAAACCGAACTTGGATAGGCAGAGACAAAGCGAAGCGAATAGGCTAAAACAATGGCTGCCAACCCCGTCAAGATAACCGACACCACGCTGAGAGACGGCCACCAAAGCCTTATGGCGACGCGGCTACGTATGGACGATATGACGCCCATCGCCGCCGAAATGGACGCCGTGGGCTTTGACGCAATGGAAGTCTGGGGCGGCGCTACCTTCGATGCCGCAACACGCTTCCTTGGCGAAGATCCGTGGGAGCGCCTGCGCGCGTTCAAGGCGCTAATCCCTAACACGCCGCTCTCTATGCTGTTGCGCGGCCAATCGCTTGTGGGCTATCGCACATACGCAAACGATGTAGTAGATGCTTTCGTTCAGCAAGCCGCCGATGTGGGCATAGACATATTCCGCGTCTTCGATGCGCTCAACGATCCGGTCAATCTCGACAGAGCGGCGCAAGCCGTCAAGCGCAGCGGCAAGCATCTGCAGCTTACCATCTGCTACTCCGTAACCGAAGAGGGCAGACTCGGCGGGGCGTACTACAACCTTGATTACTATCTAGGCAAGGCAAAGCGGCTTGAAAGCATGGGCGCGGACAGCATTTGCATCAAAGATATGGGCGGCTTGCTTGCGCCCTACGATGCCTACGAACTGGTCAGCGCACTGAAAGAAGCCGTGGACGTCCCGTTGCAGCTCCACTGCCACTATACAAGCGGCATGGCGTCTATGAGCGCGCTCAAGGCGATCGAGGCAGGCGTTGACGGCGTGGACACCTGCATCGCGCCCCTGGCGCTACGCACGGCGCAGCCTGCCATAGAGCCGTTGCTGTTCGCATTGCGCGGCGGCGAGCGCGATCCCGCGCTTGACTTGGACAAGATACTGGAAATCGGGGACTACTTCGAAGGCGTTCTGCCCAAGTATCGGCAATACCTAGAAACGCCGCGCACCGCCGTCATAGACGCGCGCGTGCTTAACCACCAAATCCCCGGCGGAATGATGAGCAATCTGGTGTCTCAGCTGCGCGAAGCGGGCGCGCTCGACCGGATTGACGAAGTGCTTGCCGAAATACCGCGCACGCGCAAAGATTTGGGCTATCCGCCGCTTGTAACTCCGATGAGCCAAATGACGGGCGCGCAGGCGGTCAACAATGTGCTGTTCGGGCGCTATGCGATGATTACGGGCGCGGTGAGAGAGTACGCCGCGGGAATGTACGGCGCGCCGCCCGCCGCCATCGACAGCGAACTTGCGGACAAGGCGCTCTCCGACGGACAAGCGCGCATCCAAGGCAACCCCGCCGACACGCTTGCGCCTGAGATGAACGCCGCGCGCGATGCCGTCGCCGCCATCACATCCGATATCGATGACGTCCTCACCTACGCCCTCTACCCTGCCACCGGGCTCAATTTTCTGCGCATCAAGCACGGCTTGGATGAGATGCCGGACGATATGAAGCCCGAACCGCCCGAAAGCGCCGCCGAACCCGCGCAAGCCACGGCCGCGCCCGCCGATACGCCGCCGCCAAGCGCAAGCGCGCGCAGTTTCAACGTCTATGTCGGCGGCGATCTGTTTGAGGTTACGGTCGATCCGATAGCCGCCGACGGCGCTATGAGCGTCGCGCCAGCCCCGGCCGCAGCGCCATCCAGGGCACGCGCCGCCGCATCCCCGGCAGCCGCGCAAGCCGCAGCGCCCGCTCAGCAGCCCGCAGCCGCGGATCTGTCCGCGGACGATACGCTTGTCGCCGCCCCTATACCGGGCGTTGTGCTGCGCTATGAGGTCGAAGTTGGGCAAACCGTCGCGGAAGGCGATGCCGTTGTGGTGCTGGAGGCTATGAAAATGGAGAACACGCTGCCGTCGCCCGTAAGCGGAACCGTCAAGGCGCTGCTGGCGGATTTGGGCGCAACCGTCGCCAAGGACGCCCCGCTCGCCGTAATATCCGCATAACCTATTCACGCAAACCGATTAGTCCCCTAACCCAATCATTCCCCTAATTCAAAGGAGGCAATCATGGGCAACGCGCAGGCGATCAATGCCGCAAAGGAACATTTCGGCGAGGTTTTGCAACAGCAGCTAGAGCGCGTGGAGCGGCTAAAACAGGAAGGCGATTGGGTGGATTATTCCACCGTCAGCCCAGTTGTCATAGGAATGCTCGGCGGCGACGGCATCGGCCCCACCATCAGCGCCGAAACCCAGACGATTTTGGAATATCTGCTGCGCGACGAAGTGGCGTCCGGCAAAGTCGAATTCAAGGTCATCGAAGGGCTGACCATCGAGAACCGCGCCGCCAAGATGCAGTCCATCCCCGACGACGTGCTGGCGGAAATCAAGCAGTGCCATGTAACCCTCAAGGGGCCTACGCACACCCCGGAACAGGGAGACGGCTGGCCCAACATCGAGAGCGCGAATGTGTCTATGCGAAAAGAGCTTGACCTGTTCGCCAATGTGCGCCCCGTGCGTGTCCCAAACCAGGGCATCGACTGGACTTTCTTTCGCGAGAATACAGAGGATATGTACGCCGTGGGCAGCCAGGGAATCAATGTGTCCGACGACCTCGCGATTGACTTTCGCGTCATCACCACGCAAGGCTCCGAGCGCATCATAGACGCCGCATTCGCGCACGCCCAGCGCACCGGCAGAAGCCGCGTTACCATCGTTACCAAAGCGAACATCGTCAAGACCACCGACGGCAAGTTCCTGGACATCGCCGGCAAGATAGGCGAGCGCTATCCGGGCATCGAGTGGGATGGCTGGTACATCGACATAATGACCGCCGCGCTCATCAATCCGGCGCGCCAGAAAGACTTTCAGGTGCTGGCGCTGCCCAACCTGTACGGCGACATCCTCACCGATGAGGCGGCGCAGATTCAGGGCGGCGTAGGCACGGCGGGCAGCGCCAACATCGGCAAGCGGCACGCCATGTTCGAGGCGATACACGGCAGCGCGCCGCGCATGGTGGAAACCGGCAGAGCGCAGTTCGCAGACCCCAGCTCGCTGGTGCGCGCCGGGGCGATGATGCTGGAACACATCGGCTTCGAGGATCTCGGCGGCAGGCTTCATAAGGCGCTGGACATATGCGGCCAATATGAACGCAAGATGGTGATGACCGGCCGCGACACCGGCGTTACCGGCGCCGAGTTCGGCGAATACATAATGCAGACCGTCGAAGATCCCAATGTGGAGGCGCGCTGGAACGAATATGTAGCCGCAAAGTAGCCTCTACGCTAGGTAAGGATTGGCCGTGATTGTAACTCCAGAGCGCAACTTTCAGCATGCAGGTAATAACCATCCTTATCTGAATGACAAGGACCCTCGTGGTCTAGATTTTTCAGAAGAGGGGGTAGTTCTAGACTTGCGGGACTGTACATTCATACAGGTCCCAGCTGTGCTCTGGAGCGTAGTGTTTCTCTTGCTTGCTAATAACAAGGTCGGCAACTGTGAACTGCTTGTTCCGGAAAACATGGGAGTTTGCAGTTACCTGAAGTCCATAGGGCTGTTCCAAGTCCTGCAAGAGAACGGCGTAAAAGTCGATGATAGGGGCGTGGGCGTCGGAGCCGCCACTCGCTTGATTCTCCCGCTTACGCATTTCAATAATGAGTATGAGGTTGACGAAGTAACGAACCTTGCATACGACGCTATTAGCGCATCCAACCTGGGAGCGTCAAATCTGCACGCCGTAGTCACCGAAACATTTTCGGAATTGGCTATGAATGCAGTGCAGCATGCCGAGTCCACCATAGGCGCTTATGGAATTATTCAGTTCGTCCAAGGTCAAAGTGGGCAACAGCGATTTGTCTGTGGGGTAGCCGACGGCGGCATTGGGATAAGACGCTCTTTGTCGAGAAATCCCGCGCATCCCACCAAGCGTGAACTTTGGTACGACTGGACGGCGATTGAGTACGCGATGAAGGAGCGTATTAGCGGGACGGAAAGTTCACTCAGGGGCATGGGGCTTTTCGGCATTCTGGAAGATGCTATGGAGAATAATCAGGTACTGATTATTCACTCCGGCATCGGTTCATTGCAGGTCAACGAAGGAAGTTTAGACTCAAAAGCAAGGCGGGCATCGCTATTTCCAGGCACGCTTGCCTATGTTTCCATTCCTACATGAAGGGAATGAACCCATGAACACGATAGAACTTTACAAGATATTCAACAAGCGCGTACTCGTAACTCGGCAGTCGGCGCGCTCTATCGCGTCTGACATAGAGGACGCTTTGGGCGGCGGCGGCAAAATCGTTTTGGACTTCACTGATGTGGCGGGCGTTACGCCGTCGTTTATGGACGAAACGCTCTCAGTCATAGAAGAGCGCGCCAAAGCGCAGAACGGAGCGGCACTCTCGATTATCGTAGAGAATTCCCCTACGAAACTTTCCTCCAAGTTCGCCGCAATAGGCAGGGCGCACGGGTTGGATATGCGCGAAAGCGACGAGAAAACCTGGATAATCACGAAGTCAGGAGTTTGACCGCATATGCGAAGCAAAGTAACGGTTGTGGGCGCGGGCAACGTCGGGGCGACTACCGCTCAGCGCATTTTCGATAAGGGATACGCCGACGTCGTACTCGTCGACATCGTGGAAGGGCTGCCGCAGGGCAAGGCGCTCGACATACTGGAATCGGGGCCGGCGCTGGGATCCGACGCATCCATCATCGGCAGCAACGGCTACGATGATACGGCCGGCTCCGACATTGTGGTCATCACATCGGGCGTGGCGCGCAGACCGGGCATGAGCCGCGACGACCTGCTGCTCACCAATATGCGCATCGTCAGCAGCGTTGTGGTTGAGGTAGCCAAGTGCTCCCCCGATTGCGTCATCCTGCCCGTAACCAACCCGCTTGACGCTATGGCGCAGCGGGCGTATCAGGTCAGCGGCTTCCCCAAGGAGCGCATCGTGGGAATGGCGGGCATCCTGGACACGGCGCGCTTTCGCGCATTCCTCGCCGCGGAGCTGAACGTATCCGTCAGTTCGGTTGAGGCGTATGTGCTTGGCGGACACGGCGATACGATGGTGCCGGTGGTGGGCAGCACAACCGTGGGCGGCATACCCGTCGCCGACCTCATCGCAAGCGACCGCCTAGCCGAAATCGTGCAGCGCACGCGCGACGGCGGCGCAGAGATAATCAACTACCTGAAGACCGGCAGCGCCTACTACGCTCCGTCGGCGTCAATCGTTCAGATGGTCGAGGCGATCCTGTTCGACAAGAACGAAATCCTGCCCTGCACCGCGCTGCTTGAGGGCGAATACGGCATATCCGATCTGTTCGTGGGCGTTCCGGTGAAGCTTGGCGGCGGCGGCGTTGTGGAAGTCATAGAGTTCGCGCTCACCGACGACGAAACGGCGGCGCTCAAGCATTCCGCCGACGCCGTGCAGGAGCTTGTGGATGTGATGGCGTCCGCAGAATAGGCGGCGGCGCTGCGCTTTCGCGGGCGCAAACCGCATTCGGGCATTGGCGCATCGGCGAGGCGGGCGATGAAGTTCCCATGGGCAAATACGCTGCTGCTTCTGCTGATAGCCGTTGAGCTCATAAGCGGCTTCTTCGGGCTGGTTTCGGGCGCTCCGGATGAGGCGGCGTTCATCCTGGCGCATCGGATAGCGGGCTGGGGCATAATCGCCGTACTCATATGGAAGGCGCGCAACATAGCGTTTTCACTGAAGTGGCCGCGCAGTCCCGCGCCGCGCACGGCATCGCTCGTACTGCTGGCAACGCTGCTGCTGACGCTGGCGCTGGGCTTCGTCTGGTCATTCGTGGGACCCATATCGTTCTGGCTGTTCAGCGGGGTGAGCTGGCACATCTACATCGGCGCGGCGCTGCTGCCCATCCTGATATGGCACTCCGTACACCACACGCGGGGCTTCCCGCTGCGTTTCTGGGCAGACCGCCGCCTGTTTCTCCGCTTCAGCGCGCTGGCGATTGCGTCGGCGGCGCTTTGGCGCATCGGCGAAACGGCCGTGAGCGCGGGCGGGCTTAGCGGCGCAACGCGGCGGTTCACCGGCTCATACGAAGCGGCGAGTTACTCCGGCAACGCCTTCCCGCTCACATCTTGGCTCAACGACAACCCCACGCCAATCAGCGCAGATGAATGGCGGCTGAACATCGGCGGCGCGGTGGCGAATGCGGCGAGCCTGACATACCAAGACATTGCGCCAAGCGCCGAATCGACCGCCACGCTGGACTGCACCGGCGGTTGGCACTCGACGCAGGTGTGGCGCGGCATGCCGCTCGCCGAACTGCTGCAGGCGGCGCAGCCTACGGATGAGGCGGCGAGCGTAACGGTGCGCTCGGTTACGGGGTACTATCGCAGGTTCTCTATGGCAGAGGCGCGGGGCTATCTCATCGCTACGCAGGTGGGCGGCGAGACGCTGTCGCACGGACACGGCTTTCCCGCGCGGCTGGTGGCGTATGACAAGCGCGGCTTTGAGTGGGTGAAGTGGATAACGGATGTTGAGGTGAACAAGACAGGCAAATGGCTGCAACCGCCGCTGCCCCTTCAGTAGCGGCAAGCGGCGGGCGCTGACGGCTGACATAGGCGAGCGCGATAGTGTGAATGGCGATATTGGGATTTAGGTGATATTGATGGCGACGGACGAACAGATACAGAAGGCGCTGAACCACCTGGCGTACCTGCCGGGCTGCCCCGAATGCGGCGTGCGCGTGCGCTTTGGCGACCTGGAATGCCCACGCTGCGGCGCAGACCTGTATGACGAGCTGCGCGCTTGGGCGGAGCGGCTGATCGATGATGTGTGCGACGAATAGCGTCGGGCGGTCAACGGCGTTATCGTTAGAATTGTGGGAGTGCTTGTTGAGCGCGATGTCCGGGGCTAACGCATAGCCATCCCTCTGTTAGTTATGTCAGCGGTAGCCGTACATCTCATCTTTGACTTGCAGCGCGCGGTCGTATGCTTTGCTTTCGGCGATGGCGGCGAGGTCGGCGTTGCGTATCCAGCCGTCCTTTTCGTTTTCGCGCCAAAGTCCGTTTAACGTCATGCGGTTGGACTTTTTGCCGTTGCAGGGGCGGCAAATCAGTACGCGGTTGTCGATGTAGTTTGTGCCGCGAGGGGACGATTTTGGCTGCACATGGTCGAGTTCCATAAACTCAACCTCTAGCACGCGCCCACAGCCGGCGCATATAACGCCGTCGGCCGACGATTGGGCGTCGGCGAGTATCTCGAGCATTTCTTTATGGCTGAGTTTCTGCCAGCGTTCTTTGGCGCGCTGGAGTTTCAGTTTCAAGTCGGGGACGGGAATTGTGTCGTCGTCGGTGCGAATCGGCGGAGTATTTCGATAGTGAATTTGCCCAAAGGTGAGCAGATGCGATTGGACTGATTCGGCGGCGTCGGGAACGGCAAGCCCTTCGGACTCAAGGCGGTCCAGCACGGTCTTGTAGGCGCTATCCCAGATGTCTATGCCAATCCAATCGCGCCCTAGACGCTCTGCGGCGACCGGGGTTGTGGCGCAGCCGGCGAATGGGTCAAGCACGATGTCGCCGGGGTTGGATGATGCCTTGATGATGCGCTCATACAAGGCAAGCGGCTTTTGCGTGGGATAGCCGGTGCGTTCTTTGGACGCTCCTTGAATTGATGATATTTCCACAATCACATCGGAGGCACGAACCCCCTGCTGTGTGGACAAATACCGCTTAAATCCGGGAACGGACCCTTTAGGCGGCCAATATATCAACCCGCGCTTATCGAGAAACTCGAGTTTGGACGGAACACTCTGCTCTCTCCAGTTGTTTGGGAGGTCAATATGCTCAGGAACTGCGGAAGGCGCTGCCCAGTGAAGTCCTTTCGCGGAGACGTCTACGCCGCGCCACGGCTCGCCTGATGTTCCGTAACGAATGCCCGCGGCGGTTAATGGCGCGATTCGAAATTTGCCAAACTTATCGGCGTTCTTGTAGTGGGCATTGATGTACTCTTGAGAGTAATCCGTATAGATAGGATTGAAGGTCGCATAGTTCGACTTGGCGTAGAACAGGATTGTGTCGTGAACTGCTCCAAACCTTGTTTTTGCAACCTTCGGGGCATTTACTCGTTTCCACACAAGCTCGTTCCGAAAATTATCAATTCCGAATATGGTGTCCATCAGCATTTTGACATAGGCATGCGCGGTATGGTCGATATGCAGATAGATGCTGCCCGTGGGCTTCAATACTCGGTGCATTTCCATCAGGCGCACGCCTATCCAGCATAGGAACGCCGCCATGTCCATCCCGGCGGCGGTTTTGGCAGTTTCTATGACAGAGCGAACGCCCGGCCAGTCGTCTTGTATTTGGTCAACCCATTCAGGGTGGACGTCCTTGTCCCAGTTCCACCTATCGGTGAAGCGCGCGCCTTTGGCAAGGCTGTCGGGCGTGGCGTGAAAGTCCTTGTTCTTGTTGAACGGCGGATCGGTTGCGATAAGGTCTATCGTTTCGCTGTTCATGCCTTGCAGCACGGGCAGGTTATCGCAATGGAATAGGGTTCTGTTCTCGAAATTTCGTGAAATCATTTGACATTTCCCTGTTCTTTTACGGGCATATTCTCATAGCCGAGTGGGCAGACAGGATGAGGTTGATATGTCCACCGCGAGCGCGAATAGGATGACACGCCTAGCGCAGGCTAGAATAACACGAGTAGATACGATGTTCAAGTCGCGGCATTCTCACGCTGCAGGGTTTATCGTTTGAAAGCTTCTATGAACCCCTGTATTAGCGGATACTTCGCTAGTTATACGCTAAATACCACTTCAAAGCGCTAATGCCGAATTGCGGCGTCGGTGCGAATCGGCGGGGTATTTCGATAGTGAATCTGCCCAAAGGTGAGCAGATGCGATTGATCAGTTTCGTCGGTTTCTGGAACAGCAAGCCCTTCGGATTCAAGGCGGTCTAGCACGGTCTTGTAGGCGCTATCCCAGATGTCTATGCCGATCCATTCGCGCCCTAGACGCTCTGCGGCGACCGGGGTTGTGGCGCAGCCGGCGAATGGGTCAAGCACGATGTCGCCGGGGTTGGAGGACGCCTTGATGATGCGCTCATAAAGCGCCAGCGGCTTTTGGGTGGGATAGCCGGTGCGCTCTGCGCTGGTGCGCCCAACCATATCTATGTTCCAATAGTCCTTCATTCCGACAAGGGTGTGCCAACCGACGTCGTCTTGGTATTCGGCGACGCCGGCGAAGCGGTAGGGCTTGAGGCCGCGGTTGTAGGATTTCTCTTGCTGCGGGTTGAAATTGTATGATCGGCTGCGTCTGTAAAACAGGATTGTATCGTGCTTTCGGCTGAAGTGGCGCTTGGGGCTTGCGCCGCCGGATTTGTAGCACCATACGATTTCGTTCAGGAAATTGTCCCTGCCGAATATGGCGTCCATCAGCGTTTTGACATAGGCGTGCGCGGTGTGGTCGATGTGCAGATAGACGCTACCAGTGGGCTTCAATACCCTGCGCATTTCCATCAGGCGCACGCCTAGCCAGCATAGGAACGCCGCCATGTCCATCCCTGAGGCGGATTTCGCAGCCGCGATGACGTCGTGAACGCCCGGCCAGTCGTCTTGTATTTGGTCAACCCACTCAGGGTGGACGTCCTTATCCCAATCCCATCTATCGGTGAAGCGCGCGCCTTTGGCAAGGCTGTCGGGCGTGGCGTGGAAGTCTTTGTTCTTGTTGAACGGCGGATCGGTTGCGATAAGATCTATCGTTTCGCTGTTCATGCCTTGCAGCACGGGCAGATTATCGCAGTGGAATAGGGTTCTGTTCTCAAAGTTGCGCTTGGATGTCATCGGATTGCTTTCTTAAAGTTTCTGCGCGCGACGAATCTTGCCCCATTCGCCGCGCCGCCGATTAAGAATCAGCGCTTGAAGCTCGTCCCTGCGAAATCCTGGCATCTACTAGGATTGGCGCATTATGGGGATACGCCTATTGTGGATAGCATTTCGCGGGTGGATACGATGTGCTTGTTGAGGCGCATTGCGGCGGGGTCGATGCCGAGCGCAAGCCCTATCATTTGGGGCAGGTGCAGTATCGGCAGGTCTATGGGCTGTCGCGCCGCCTTTGCCGCCTCAGGCTGGTAGCCGTCTAGGTTGAGGTGGCAGAGCGGGCAGGGCGTGACCATTGCGTCGGCGCCCCTGCCCTTGGCGTCCAAGGTGTGATTGGAGACCATCTTCATCGAGTTGGGCTGATTGATGGTGAGGATGGGAAAGCCGCAGCACAGCGTCTTGCCGGGGAAGTCCACCACGGTTGCGCCCAGCGCTTCGATGACCTGCTCTAGGGCGTCGAAGCGGCCCGGGTTCTCGGCGAAGCCCAGCGCCGAAGTTGGGCGCACAAGGTAGCAGCCGTAGAACGGGGCGGCTTTGAAGCCGGTAAGCGGGCGGGCGACCAGGGACTTGAGCTTGTCTATGCCAACCTCTTCCACGATTATCCAAAGCAGATGCTTGGGGTCGGCGCTGCCTTTGTACTGCAAGCCCTCTTCAGCGAGGTCGGCGTTGACCTGCGCCAAGTAGTCGGCGTCGGCCGTAAGGCGCTGATTGGCTTGGGACATGACGCCTTGGCAAGTGCTGCATATGGTCAGCAATGGCAGCCCGGAGCGTTCAGCGAGCGCGAAGTTGCGCGCGTTCAGGGTGTCGCCTAGGCGGCGGTTCTTTTCTTGCAGCACACCGGCGCCGGTGCAGGATGCGCTTCGCATCGGCTCTGCGTCCAGCTCAATGCCGAGCATGCGGCAGACTTCAATGGTGGAGTTGTAGAGTTCGGGGGCAGCGCCCTGCGCCACGCATCCCGGATAAAAGGCGTACTTCATGCTTCTTTCAACCTTTGAGTTGTGAAAAGTGGGTAAGTCGGCTGTTAGCGCGGATGGGCGCGAAAGCGTAGGGGCGGCTTCAGCTGCCGTCAACCTTCTCGAAGATGCGACGCACGTTCTCTGCGCCGGGGCGCGGCTTGTGGCGCAGCGGCGGCACTTTGCCCGCCCTGAAAGAACGCGCGGCGACGGGTATGAGTTTGACAAGTTCTTTGAAGTTGGTCTTGCCGTAGGTGTTGACGACGAGTTGGGTTTCGTCAAGCCAGCCGCTATGCTCCACGGATTTGGCGAATGCTTCGGCGTGGCGCGCGCCGTAGGTGTTGGTGTAGCCCGCCTCGATCGCCTTATCGCGCAGCGCCATTATGCGATCCATAGGCGCAACGCCCTTGGGGCAGACTTCGACGCACTGCATACAGCGGGTGCAGTCCCATATGCCGCCGTATTCGTTCAAGCTGCCAAGTCGCGCTTCGTCGGCGTCGTCGCGCGGATCGGCCACGAAGCGGTATGACTTCGCGAGCGCCGCCGGGCCCACAAAGTTCTTGTCCACTTCCAGCGATGTACAATCGGAGACGCAAGCGCCGCACATAATGCAGCTCATCACGCCCGCCAGATGCACCATATCTTCGTTGGGCGCTATGTATTCGGCTTCCGGTTCGGGCCCGTCGTGCTGGATCCAAGGCTGAACGGCGCGCACCTTGTCCCAGTGGATAGCCATATCGGTTACGAGGTCTTTGACCACCGGCATATTGCCCATTGGCTCGACGGTGATGGGGGCGTCGGCGCGCATTGCGTCCACGATTTTGGTGTTGCAGGCAAGCCCAGCCTGTCCGTTGATGCGCATTCCGCAGGAGCCGCATATGGCGCTGCGGCAAGAGCATCTCAGCGTGAGGCTGCCGTCCATCTCTTCGCGGATGCGTATCAGTCCGTCCAGCACGGTGGAGGAGTCGTCCATATCCAGCGTGTATGTCTGAAAATGCGGGGCGGCGTTGTTCGCTTCGGGGTCGAAGCGCTTTACGCTAAAGGTTACTTGCATTGCGTTTGCCCTATTCTGCTTGACGCAGGCGCGCTAGTAGCTTCGCACCTGCGGTTCCCAATCGGTAATCACTACCGGCATATAGTCCACCTGCGGGCCGTCTTCGGTGTGGCGCACAAGGATATGCCGCAGCCAGTGGTCGTCGTCTCTGTCGGGCGCGTCGATTCGGGTGTGCGCCCCCCTGCTCTCTTTGCGCTCGATCGCCGAAAGCGCGACGGCTTCGGCGCAGTCGAGCATAAAGCCCAGTTCAAGCGTGAACAGCAGGTTGGTGTTGAAAGTCTTGCCCTTGTCTGTGACCGCCACGCGGTTGTAGCGCTCGCGCAAGCCGCGCAGGTCTTGCAGCGCCGATTCCATTCCGCTTTGTTCGCGAAACACGGCTAGATGCTGGTTCATCGTATCGCCCATTTCGCGCCGAATTGCGCCGAACATTTCGCCGTCGGAATCGTTGTCGAGCAGGCGTTGGATATTGCGGTGGTCGGCGTCGGCGGACGCGTCGGATACGCTGGCGCTGTGCGGCTTGGTCTTTGCGGTCTCGGCGGCGTGTTCGCCGGATCGGCGGCCGAATACCAGCGTATCGAGCAGCGAGTTCGCGCCCAAACGGTTGCCGCCGTGTACGCTGACGCACGCCGCTTCGCCGGCGGCGTAAAGCCCGGCTATCTGCGTCTGCCCGTCCACATCCGTTTTGACGCCGCCCATCTGATAGTGCATGCCGGGGCGTATGGGGATGGGTTCGTAGAGCAGGTCGACGTTGGCGAAGTCGCGCCCTATTTCGCGTATCTGACTGAGGCGCTCGTTTATGACGCGCTCGCCTAGGTGGCGCACGTCCAGCATCACGCAGCCGTCTATGCCTCTGCCTTCGTTGATTTCGGTCTGTTCGGCGCGGGACACCACATCGCGGGACGCCAGCTCCATCATATTGGGGGCGTATCGCTTCATAAAGCGCTCGCCTTCGGAGTTGAGCAGATAAGCGCCTTCGCCTCTTGCGCCTTCGGTAATCAGCACGCCGCTGCCCTTGAGCGTGGTGGGATGATACTGCACCATCTCCATATCCATAAGCGAAGCGCCCACTTTGTACGCCGCCGACATTCCGTCGCCGGTGCATATGAGCGCGTTGGTGCTTGGCTCGAAGACGCGCCCAAGCCCGCCAGACGCTATGATAACCGTCTTGGATCGGACGACGTGGATTTCGCCGCTGCGTATTTCCATTATGACGGCGCCGGCGCACTCGCCGTCCTCCACTATGAGGGACAGCAGGAACCACTCTTCGTAGATGCGCACGCCCGCTTTCATAACTTGTTCGTATAGCACATGCAGCAGCGCCTGCCCGGTGAAATCGGATACGAAGAATGTGCGCGCCTGGCGCTGGCCGCCGAAAGCGCGTGTGCCAAGCCGTCCTTCGTCGTCGCGGTTGAATATGACGCCCATATGCTCCATAGAGATGACTTCGCCGCCCGCTTCGCGGCACATAACCTCTATGGCGTCCTGGTCGCCTAGGTAGTCGCTGCCTTTGATGGTGTCGTAGGCGTGTTCGCGCCAGTCGTCGCCTCTGTCGGTGAGCGCGGCGTTGATGCCGCCCTGCGCGGCGTTGGAGTGGCTGCGAACCGGGTGAACCTTAGTTACCACGGCGACGTCGGCGCCCGCCTGTACCGCCGAAAGCGCGGCGCGCATCCCCGCTAGTCCCGCCCCGATAATCAGCACGTCATGGTCGAACATATCCCGATACCTCTAGTCAGCAATAGCGTTGAATATGCGATAAAGTTACCATACTGCGCCAGGTTTAACAAGACGATGCAAACCGTGGACGCTTGCGTTGGCGCGCGGCGCTATGCTACCTTTAGTGGCGTTGCGTATAGCGAATTCCGCCTGGACGCAAACAATTTTCGCTATGTCGAAACCGAATTTCTAGCGCGTCCCTTCCTCTCATTAAAAGTCAGTAAAAGCATAATTTCACTATGACATCACCCAATCAAAAAGTGCGGATCGCGCTGCTGGGATGCGGATACTGGGGGAAAAACCTGCTGCGCGTGCTTATGGAACTGCCTGACGCGCATCTGGCGCTGGTGGCGGATCCGTCCGACGCGGCGCAAGATTATGTCAGATCGCGGTATCCGGATCTGCGCGTGTCCGGGGACGAACGCGACGTCTTCGAGTCCGACGCCATAGACGCAGTGGCGATCGCCACGCCCGCAAACGACCACTACCGCGCCGCATCGCTTGCGCTGAGTGCCGGCAAGCACGCGTTTGTAGAAAAGCCGCTCGCCACAAGTTCGGTCGACGCCCAGAAATTGGTGAACTGCGCCGCCAAGAAGGGGCTTGCGCTGATGGCGGGACATACCTTTCTGTTCAATTCGGCGGTCAACTACCTGAAGGATATGATCGACTCCGGCAGCATCGGCGATGTTCAGTACATATATAGCCGCCGCCTTAATCTTGGCATCATTCGCTCCGATGTCAATGTGCTGTGGAACCTTGCGCCGCACGATGTATCGATCATTCAGTATTGGCTGAACGCCGAACCTGAAGCGGTTAGCGCGGTGGGCGGCACATATCTGCAGCCATCACTCGAGGATGTGGTATTCTCGACACTGCAGTTTCGCGAGGGGCAGATCGCGAATATCCACTTGAGCTGGCTTGACCCGCACAAGGTTAGAACTACAACCGTGGTGGGCAGTAGCAAGATGGTTACGCTGGACGACGCTTCGCCCGACGCCAAGGTGGTTATCTACGATATGGGCGTGGACATTTCCAGCGGCACGCAAGCCACCGATAGGCCGGGGGGCTTTATGGCGTCGCACAGATACGGGGACATCATCATTCCGCGCATTCCCTATCCTGAGCCGCTTGCCAAAGAGATGAAGCACTTCTTGGACTGTGTCCGAGAGGGCGGCGAGCCTATAAGCGGCGGCGAACACTCCGTCGGTGTGGTCAGAACGATCGAGCGCGTTCAAGCCGAACTACGCAAGAACGGGACGGCCGCCGTCGAGCGCGCGGCGATGGAACGCGGACGGATGCGGTAGCCGTATGCGGGTCGCGCATGTCGTCATAAGCTACCAAGAGGGATTGGGGTATGAGTTCAATCATCTGCCGTTCTTTCAAGCCGAATTGGGCGCCGAAGTTTCAATCGTAACCACGCATTTGCCCTTGGCGTGGTGGCAGGGTATGGCGCACTTTCAATCGCGTTACAGCGTCGGCGTTCAGGAAGATAGGGGCGTCCGCATACACAGATTGAAGGCAATACTCCAACTCAGAAAAGGCACTCAGCTCTTGCTGAAGGGTCTCAAAAGCGCTTTGGCGCAAATCAAGCCGGATATTGTGCATTTGCATGAACCGGTAGGGACGCTGAACCTGCAGGCGCTGGCGGCGGCAAAGGCGCTGGGGCTGCCGGCGGTCATAGACTGCCACCTGTGGCACTTCCTGGCGCACACCCGCGGGCCGTTTAGGCGGGCTTACTACGAACTATTTCGGCGGGCGCTACTTCCCTACTACGCATCGGTTATCAAGCGCTACATACCCTTGGGGCCCGACCCTGAGGATGTGCTGCATACCTTGTTCGGAATACCGCATTCACATATGGCGCATTCTACATTGGGGGCGGACACGCAATCGTTCAGATACGATGAGCGCGCTAGGCGGACAACCCGTAGCGCGCTGGGAATACCCGCCGACGCCAAGGTGATATTCTTCGGCGGACGAATAGACCGCGGCAAGCAGATAGACGTGCTTGTGAAGGCATGGAACGCGCTTGCCGCGAAACATAACGCCTATCTTTTGCTTGTGGGCCCCGCGATGCCGGGAATAGCCGATGAGCTTACTCGCATAGCCGATCCGGAAGCGCGGGACAACCTTATTTTGACGGGACTTGTCCCCAATGCCGAACTGCCCAACTATATGTCGGCGGCCGATCTAGCGGTTTGGCCCGGAGATCCGGGAATAACTATGAACGAAGCGCTTGCCTGCCACGTCCCGCTTGTTCATCCGGACAAGGCGGCGGGAAGGCATCTGATTATGTACGAAAACGGCGCGAATTTTGAGCGGGGAAGCGCATCATCGCTGGCGGGCGTGATAGACTCGATATTGTCGGATCCGGCGCGGCTGGCGGATATGCGGCTGCGCTCCCGCCGTCTAGCGGAAGAAGTCTTTGACTGGAAGGTCGTCGCCGCAAGAACGCTGAGTATCTATGAAGACGCGCTGCGCGGGACGAATGCCGCCGCCGCTATTTGGCAGCCCTATGAGTATGAGCGCGAATCCGAAACCGCAGTTTCGCTTTAGGAATACATATGAACAGCGAGCATTCCTCAAAACACAAGCGCATAGTCCAAACTCGCTTTGACAAGATTGCGGCTACCTATGAAGACACCATCGGCGCGCGGCGGCAGGCGTTCAATGATGCCGTTGACCGCATTGTGTTGGAGCGCGCGCAGGCCGAGGGGCGGCCACTTGCGGTATTGGACGCCGCGTGCGGAACGGGTTCGCGCTGGTCTCGCCTGAAAGACGCATTGCCCGACGTCCAACTCAGCGGGTTTGACGCCAGCGCGCAGATGGCGGCAATCGCAAAGTCCCGCGAAGGCGGCGGCTTCAGCGAAGTCAAGGTGTGCGATTTGACTGCCATATCATTCGCCGACGAATCGTTCGACCTGATTACCTGCTTGTTCTTTCCATTCTCTTGTCTGACATCGGCCGACGACAGGCGGAAGGCGGCGAGTGAGTTGGCGCGGACGCTGCGTCCCAACGGTTTGCTGTTCGTGGACGCGATAAACCGCTGGCATCTGGGCGAAGGCGAAGGCTTTCATCGCAGTTGGCCCGCCGCCGTTTGGGAACATCTTAAATCAGTAATCGACCCCAAAGTGGACGCCGGCGACAAACTCTATTCAACTCAACTTGACGGCAGTCCCCTGGAAGGGTTTATGCACGGATACTCGCGGGGTTCGTTCAAGCGCCTGTTCACGCAGGCGGGGTTGACCATTGAGCAAGAGTACATCATCGGCTACAACACGGGGAAAATCCATACTAAGCCCACCCGTGGCAACATACTATTGGCGTGCCGCCGCGTTGCCTGAATCAGCGCCAGGACAAGCATCACTATCAGTCAGTCAAGGTTTTGCGTAATGAACTCCATACCGTTAGTTGACCTGAAGGCGCAGTACGCCGCAATCAAGCCCGAAATTCAAGCGGCTATCGGCGAAGTTCTGGACAGCGCCCAATTCATAAACGGGCCCGCCGTAGCCGACTTCGAGCGTCGGTTCGCAGAGTTCTGCGGCGCAGGGTACGCGGTGGGTGTGGGCAACGGAACCGATGCGCTCACGCTGGCGCTCAAGGCGCTTGGCGTCGGGGACGGCGACGAGGTTATCACCACCGCCAACACGTTCATCGCCACCGCCGAAGCGATCGTCGCGGTGGGCGCTGCGCCCGTGTTCGTGGATGTGGATCCGCTGCATTTCAATATGACGCCCGAAGGCTTCAGCGCCGCCATAACTCCGCGCACGAAAGCGGTCATTCCGGTGCATCTGTACGGACAGACTGCGCCCATCGCTGAGATTGTGGACATAGCAAAGCGGCGCTCCATCAAAGTCATCGAAGACGCGGCGCAGGCGCACGGCGCAGAATACAACGGCAGGCGCGCCGGAAGTTGGGGGGACGCCGCGACCTTCAGCTTCTATCCCGCCAAGAATTTGGGGGCATACGGCGATGCAGGGGCAGTTGTTACGAACAGCGAAGAGGTTGCGGCGCGAGCGCGAATGCTGCGGGATCACGGCCGCACGGACAAATATCTGCACGAATATATCGGCGTGAACAGCCGTTTGGACACGCTCCAAGCCGCCATATTGGACGTGAAGCTCGCGCATATGGACGAATGGAACGAAGCGCGGCGAGCGGTTGCGGCAAAGTACGACGCGGCGCTGAGCGAGTTCGCGTGGCTGACGGCGCCCGCCGAGATAGCGAGCGGCAGGCACATCTACCATCTCTATGTGATTCAGTGCGCCCGACGGGAAGAGCTGCGGCTATACTTGTCCGATAACGGCATCGGCGTGGGGATACACTACCCCGTTCCGCTGCACCTGCAGCCTGCGTTTCGCTCGCTCGGATACGGCGCGGGCGATTTCCCTGTGGCGGAGCGGCTAGCGGATTCCATCCTGTCCATCCCGATGTATCCCGAAATGACGGCGACGCAACAGCGGCGCATCGTTCAGGCTATCGGGGCATTCGGCGGCTAGGATTATTGCTGCGCGTTTCTTGGGCGCAGGCGGTAGCTTTGCCTCAGTATCGCAGCCACAAACGGGATTATAGCGAGTGAAGTGGTTACGGTGAACATTGCCCTTGCCCAGGCTGCGCCCGTCTCGCCGTGTTCGGGCGCAAGCCACATCATTGCCGCGAGGAAAACCGCCAACGCCGTAATCCTCACCAGCAAGTCGCGCCAGATGCGCCCCGTGGCAAGTAAAAGCGCTTGGAGCGAGCCGCACGGGAACGCCTTCAATACCAGAATCAGCAGCAGCGGCGCAGCGCCTACGAACTCGTCCCCCAACAAGAGGCGGATTATGGGAGCGCCAAAGACTGCCGCCAGCGCGAAGCCCGCGCCGAACAGCGCTAGAAACAAGATAAAGATGCGTAGCGAAAGGCGGCGCAATTGAGCGCCCTGCCCCGAATGCCATAGCCTGCTGTATTCGGCAAGCAGCCCCGTGCGCACTGAGCCGATTATCTCCGTCGCCATATTCGCAATTCGCTGCGCCGCGCTGTACAGCCCCACTCCGGCCGCGCTTGTGAACTGCGTCAGAAGGATGACATCCATGTTGTCCACTATTATATTTACCTTCGTCAACCAGAACGATCCGGCGTAGAAGCGAATAACTTCCCGGGGGACTTTGAGCGCTTCCCAGCGCAGCAAACCCGTCAGTCCCACTAGCGGTGCTGACAATACCGCCGCGGCGAACAGCGCCAATCCGCTGAACGCAGACTCGGCGATGTGAACCAGCGCAACCTCTACTATACCGCCGTCCGCCAACCATATCGCCGTAAGCAGGCTGAAGCGAAGCAACATGCTTGCAGCGGCAACGAAGGCGTAGAGCCGCATTCGGTCGGCCAGCTGTAGCATTCCCAGCGATACATCGTGCGCGCTCATCAGAATGCCGCCGACGCCGTATAAGAGAAGCAGATCCCGATGTTCGCGGTCGACAACGTCCAGCAAGCCGCCGGCGGTGAACGCCGCGAATGCTATGACGGCGTATCCCGCCAGCGCCAGCCCCAATGAAGTGGTAAGCACGAACCGAAAGATGCGCGCCGCATCCTCAACGCGCCCCTCTGCCAAGCGCTGGGATACGAAGGTGATAAGTGCGACGCCGTTGCGTATGTCCGTAAGCCCGTATATGAAGGCGGAAACGGCGGCGACGGCTGCCAGAACGCCTAGCCCTTCTACGCCGATAATTCGAGCGGTCAGCGACATCGTGGCTATGCCGCCCAAGATGCGGATTGCCCAGGTGGCGTTCATCCAGATCGCTTGACGCGCCAGACGGCGCTCCGAAGCGGTGATAGCCCGCGCAATCAGCGATTTGGCGCGCTTCTTGGCTTGATCATAGATCAAATCTTGACCACCGGACACCCGCCGCGGCTCTCTATGAAACGCCGCAATCCGTGGCGTTGGACGTGCATGAAGCTCAGCCACATTCTAGCGCCGTCGCCCTCGCAGCGCGGCAGAGCGAGTAGGTCGTCGGCGTGTTCGGGGAACAGGCATCCCATTCGGGTAGTCGTCGATGTCTTGAAACCCGCTTGCCCAGCGATGTCGGCTTCGCGCCTTGAACAAGCGCCATAGGGATAGGCGAAGTGTTCAATCGGAATGTCGAGAAGGTTCTCGAGGAAGAGTTTGTTGTCCGACATTTCGCGGTAGGCTTCCTGTTCGTTCAAGCCCGTCAAATCGTGGTGGCCGGTAGTGTGGCCGCCGATAGTAGCCAATGGATGGCGGGCAAGCGCGCGAAGCTGCTCCCGCGATAAGCCGGCTTCGTCGGTAGCGTCTAGCGCCGACACGCCGTAGCGGTCGAAGACAGCGCGCAACATGGGGGCGCGCCGCTCTATGTTCAGCACCGCCCAATCGGTTATTTCATAAAGCGCCGCCGTCTTCGCGCGCAGAGACGAAATAGCGAAGCGTTTCTGCATAGGCGCAACTTCAATCGCATCGTTTCGCGCTATCAGGCGCTCCAGGCCAATCCACCACAGGCTGCCGCCACGCTCGACTAGATCCGTCGTAACATAGAGGGTAAAAGGCGCATTGAACTTTTCCAATATGGGCAGGGCGCAGGTGAAGTTGTCGGCGTATCCGTCGTCCAGGGTGATTACCACGAACCGCCGCTTTGAGGGGCGTGGGCCCGGATCCCTAATGCGCCCGACGGCGTCGCTCAGTGAGATTATATCGACACTGGACTTGCGCAGCGATGCAAGCCATGCGTTGAAGAAGCGGGCGCTGACATAAAGATCGCCGTTCAGGTGGGCGGATACATCGGGCACGACGTGATGGAACATAAAGATGGAGCCGATGCCGCCGTAACGAATGCCGATTGCTGCCGATAGGCCGCTGCGATATACCGACTCCACTATCGACCTTCGGCGCATGAGGCGTAAGGGCGGCCTCTTCAATCCGTTCATGCCGCGCCTCGCGAATTGGCGTCTTGGAACAGCGTTGTATCAGTCCTCATAAACCATAACCTTCAAATAGGATGTTCTTTGCGAACCTTATGATATGATATTCTCTTATGACGCTCTCTTTGATTTGCCTATCGATTTGCCCGTCGCCCTTCTCCACACTGCGCCGGCCGCCCATTTTGCGAACAGCCACGCATCAGCCGTCGATTGGACGGCTCGTAGCCGCTCACGCGCGCGGATAATGCTACCGGGCGGGTGGGTGTCACTTTCTGCGCCGACGGGTTTTATCTTTAGCGCCTTTGCCGAAATTATCCGCGTCTCTCCAAAGTCGCTTACGCTCTTTCCCGCGCGCCGCGCTCGATTAAGCGCCCAAGCGCGTGTGATAGACACGGCACTTCCGTCAGGAAGATTTGCGGCCGCCGCGACTGCGTCCCCTAAATGGAGGCGCAGACGATACACCAAATCCTTGGCGAACACGACGGCGGGAAGCGATATGTGGAACGGGGACGCAGGGAATTCGTCAAGGGCGGAGCGCGCGAATATAAGGCGCACCCGCGGGTCGGGCGTGAATTCGTCTCGAAGCCGCTCCAAGCCTTCGCTATCGTCGATTGCGCCTGTTTGGATTCTCACAACTAAATCATGCACGCGGTCTGCTAGGATGCGTTCCACGGCTCTGACAACCCTATCCACGGGGGAATGCGCGGCATCTATAGTTACCACATACTGCGGCACGGCGTAAATTCGGCCGGGTTTGTCAGGGCGAAACGATGGATGGGCGATTAGATTAGCGACCTTTCCGCTCCAGTTCTGAGCGCTGCGTCTCTTAGCGTCTCTGTCCTCATTCCAGCGTCCCTGGTGCCACCCGAAAGCATCCTGCGCAGGCACCAGCAACCCGCCCCGGATATAGGCTCTATATCCAAGTTCGGTGTCCTCTAATCCCCAATGCGTGAACGATTCGTCGCAGCCGCCCACTAACTTATAGAAGTCTTTGCGGATCCCGAAGTTCGCCCCCACTACTACTACGAAGATGTCGTCCGACTTCGACTGCAGATTGTCAGTCCTGTCAATAATATCTTGAACCCAAGATATGTCTGATGGGCGATCCGAAAATAATTCTGCCAGCGAACCCTGCCGCCGCCTGATAGTGTCTGCGTCGATGTCGGCGACTGACACAAAGGCGCGGTTTCCGAGGGTAAGGGCGTCGGAGAAGGTGTGATGCCATTGGGCGTGCGCCGCGATCCAGTCTTTCTCCACAAGCATATCGCTGTCGAGAAAGAGCAGTATGTCGTGCGCGGCAGCGCGGGCGCCAGTGTTGCGCGCTCGCGCCCGCCCAAATCCACGACGTTCCTGGTGAATCACCCTGAGGTTCAGCGCCGTTGAAGACTGGAGCGCGAGAGGCGGCTCCGACCCGTCATCTACAATTATCACCTCGAACATATCGCGCGGGTAGGTCTGACATTCCAGCGCCGCCAAGGTCATCGGCAGTTCTGCGCGATGCGTTTGGTAGTATGGGATGATAACGCTGACCGGCGGGGGAGCGCGCATATCCAGCGGCGGGGCATTCGCCTGACGCCAGTTGTTGTACTGAACGGCTGCAGGCTTGGGATTCACTTCACTTGCACCCTCGCAAGGGTTCGCCACGCGCGCGCCTGTGGGTTTGCTGAAACGCTGCGATAGAGATCTAAGTCAATGGCATAGCGTTTTGCGAGCAGCGCGCGGTTGCGCTCGGTCAAGCAGGCGCTCATATCCGATCTAGCAGCTTTCACGGCGGCGGCGGGCGGCTGCCATCCTGCCATCGTGTTTAGCATAGGCAGCTCCGGCGCAGGCATACCCAAGATTGCGGCGACGCGTTCGAAATCCTCGTCGAGGTTCTCGAATCTGCCGATAAAATCGGGTAGGCGTCTGTCCGGAAGGCGTATCTGCGCATGCTGAGACAGGAAGTGCCTATCGGCAAGCAAGTCGGATCCCTGGATAGCGCTGAGCCAATCGCAGTAGTCGTCGAAGCTGTCCACTTCTGTTAGGCGGGGAAACATATCGCTGTAATACTGCTGCCTGCCTTCTTTCAGAAAGCGCCCCTTTCCCTCGAAGCGCTCGCGGAAGAAGCGCATCTCAGCGTAAAACGAAAGCGCGCGGTCGAAGGGATGCCTAATAAACGCAAAACTGTAGTAGTCCTTGACATCGGAATACATTTCGTAAATGTCGGATACGCTCTTATCTCGGATGAGTTCGGCGTCAGGGGCGGCGCAGCGTAGAGCGGCTATGATGCTGCGAGACGCCACCTTGGGGTTGCATAGCCAAAGGAAGCGGTATTTTCGGGATACGATTTTCTCTGCTCGGAGGTCGCGCGTTTGCGCCGCCATACCCCGCGCAGCCTTGAATTCTCCGCGTAACAGCGCGCCCGCAATGCTTCCCGCGAGGGGCGGATTCAAGGGCAATGCAGCCAGCTTCTTCAATCTATGTATGGACGATGCGCTCATGGATGCGGCGGATCCGTTTCTTTCTCCAAGCATGCCAGGGCGAATGTTAGACTAGAACAAGGACAAATATCTATATTGCGATCCACAGAGGGAGGGGACTAACAGAGCAGTGTCTATGCGATTTTCGTACCTTCAAGTATAAGCGATTCCATACGGAGAAAGCCATCGGGCAGCCGCTCTTCGTTTTCTAGGTTTCGCAGCGCCGCATCGTCGCTTTCATTCAGGCCGCGACGGACTATGCGCGAGAAGCCGGCAGTCTGCATCGCCTCACGCAGAATTGGCTCGTCGTACACGAACTCAAGCCCCCACGCTTTCGCATAGTAGTTGACAAGAAAGCCGCCCCCGCTGCGCGGCGATGTGGTTTGCGCGCTGAACCACTCCATATACCGCCGCTGTATATCCGACGGCTGCCGCTCTTCATACAAACCTATCAGAAAGGCAAGATCCGCCGTTGCGATGCGTATCTTGCCGCCCGGAGCGAGCGTCCGAAAGCATTCGCGCAGCATCACGCCTGCTTGCTGAAAAGACAGATCACCAATCACATGCTCGCCGTACACATAGGCAAAAGTCGCGTCCGGAAAGGGAAAGCGGCGCGCGGCGTCGAGATACATCACATTTGCGGCGCGCGGAGTCTTGTCAGAGTTCAGCCAGCCGTCGAGCAGATGGCTTCCACAGCCTATATGCAACTTCGACTCGCGCGCCTCTGCGAAGTAGCGGTTGACTATGCGGCGGTCAACGGCTCTAACGGCGCGCGCCGCCGACCGAAATCTTCGTTGCAGACTTCGGTATATGACGCCAGCGGGCCGCCGTAGGTGAACCCGCGTGAGCCCTGTCTTGACTAACGCCTTCAGTCGATCTTCCACTGGCAAATTCTTTCAAAGTGCGCGAGCTGCGCAGGGTCGGATGAGCGCTCATAGAGGAAGCGCAACCGATTATGCGGCGTAATCAACGCGGCTCCGTCATCGCGCTCCGTAGTTATGGAGAAATCGGCTAAGCGGCAAAGGCTTGGTCTTTCACCGTGCGCAACGACCCGTCCGGATAAATAGAATATCGAGGCGCGCGTGGAGCCTGCAAAGGCAACGTCCGCATCCCAATTGCTTGGAATGAAAACATGAACTATCTTGCCCTGCGGTATTTTATCACGAATGGCTTGGAACTCTTTGAATATCGCTTCCTGACGCTCAGCCGCTTCGGAATCGTTGCCTACAAAGCTCATCTGATAAGCTGAAAGCCCGAAAATCGCCAGCGTCGCGGCTGCCAGTCCCACTATGAGTCTGCTGCCAAAACGCTTGCGTATAAACAGCAGAGCCAGCGCGAACAATACTAGCGGAATGCCGATATAGTACACGCCTTCGAAGTAATGAAAGGCGACTTGTTGGCGCGCCAACAGCGCCCAGCAAAAACCGAACAGCGCCAAAGTGGCAAGCAACATCCTGTGCCGAATGAATCCCCGGTCAATCAGCAACGCGCCAAACGCGCCAATTCCCATGACTGCGCCCAGCAAAATCCAAAGCGCGCGCCCGAATGTACTAGACGCATTGCTGTATTCGGCTAAGGCGTATGGCGCCGATGCTACACCGACGCGGTAGAGCTGTTCTTCAAGAAAAGACCGCCACTCCGGAACGCTTTTGCCAGGAACGTACCCAAACCCCGTTCCAGTTCTTCTAAGAGCGGATTGAACGGAGGGCAGTTCCGCCAAGGGAGTTTCGCCATTCAACGCAAAGTATTCATTGGTGAAGTTGAAAGCCAAGACAGCCACGCCAAAAAACAGTGAAACAACCCCAAGTTTCACATAGCGACTGCGAAGCAGCAACAGATATGAACTGACCGATGCGCGGGGATTGCTGAATAGCCTTATCAGCTCACTCCCCAAACCTAGAACGATAAAAGTCAGTAGCAGCGCATATACATGCCAACCCAGCGCCAGCGCGATGCACGCCTTGATTAGCAGCTGCCGAAAGCGCCCTTCCTGCGCGAAAATCACTATACCGTGAAAAGTCAGCATCACCCCAAACAGATCCGGCATCCCTTCGGGGGTAACCATATCGTTGTAAAGCAAGCCGTAGTAAGACGCGAAAGCAAGCAACGTCGCAGTCAGAGCCACCCATCGGTTGGCTATGATGCGGCTGATGGCAAGATAGGCGAACAGCGCGGCGACAGCGAAAAATGCCAACATCAGCAGCCGCCCAACATAGAGGCTCGCTGACAGGTTGTCGACGAATGGCAACGTCGCCGACTTTATCAGCGCGTAGCCGCCCGGCGGAAAGCGGTTGTACGGAAAATAAACCGTCTTGCCCTCGGGATCCAAGGCTCGGTAGAAGTATCCCACGAAATTATGCTCCGGGGATAGATTCATCGCCACCGTCATATGGTTCGCAGTTAAAGCGTTGCTGTCGGTCCGGTAGAAGCGGTGGCGCTCGCCGCCGAATGGGAATATCGTCGACAGCGCAATCAACAACAACACAAGCGGAAGGTATGTCCACTTCCGAACCGAAATTATCTTGTTAGCAATAGTCATAGAGGCTCTCTCATAGCATTGACGCGCCCTGCATTCGCGCCAATGCCGGATGCGGCGCGCTCAACGCGTCGATGCCTGCCAGATCCGGACGGAAGCCGTCCCATACGCGGTCGGCGATGTCCATAAGCCACTCATCGGAGCCGTCCAGGCTATTCCATGTATGACGAAAACCGTGCCGCACCATCATATACCCAAAGCCGTGCGTGCGATACACGCGCCCGCCGGAGCGCAGGACATCCTCCGCTAGGAAAGTGTCCACGCCTCCCGGAACCCTCCGCCAGCCGCCGGCCCGCTCGAGAGCATGGCGGGAAATGAGAAATGTGCCCCCGGCAAGAACTAACGCATGGTAGCGCTCGCTATCTCCGTCAAACCAGTAGATAGTTCGGTCGGACGCCGCCAGATAGAGAAATTCGTGCCACTTGCCCACCAACTGCGCGCCTGAGTAGTTATGAGCAAGCGCCAAGTCCCAAATGTGATCTGAGTCGTATACATCATCGTCGTCCATCTTAGCCAACAGTGCCCCGTCGGAGGCATGCGTCGCGGCGTTGAGTACCGCGCCGAGCGGCTCGCTTGAAGGCAGACGCAAAGTCTTCACCGGACGTGGAAACTCGGCAAGCCGCCTCGCGACGTCCTCAAAGCCCTTGCCGTGCAATGCTATGACCAGCTCCAGACGAGGGTAAGTCTGCTTAGCCACGTTGTCGAGCGCGTATTCTAAGAAGCCTGGACGACGGGTCGCCAGCAGAACCGACACTAAGGGAAGCCGATCAGACCTACTCTGATGCGCGCGGCCGAACGACGAATGCTCCCGCTGAGCTACGCGACGCATCCTAACGCTCAACAGTTCGCGCTCATCGGCGTTCATTTCATTCATATCGGAGGTCATCAAACGATACAGGTCGTCGCCGAGCAACGGGCGAAGCCGCTCATCGCCGTCTGCCAGGTGGATTGCCACACCGCAGGATGCTAAGCGGGATAAGACGCCGGCGCGAGTGGCAATGTCAGGGTGGAACGCTTGTATATCCTCCAAATGGTGAACGCTTCTAAGGCGGCGCATATCATTTCGGTGAACTATGCGCTGCGCCTTGACGCCGGGCGGAAGCCGCTCTATCGGGCCTAACGCCGCCGAGCCGCCGCTATCGCGCTCCCACCCAATCGGATTGTACGCCTGCAGATCGAAGGCGGGAAGCGATTCGCCGCGCATCCTTTTGGTTCGCATAGCTCGCGCATCTTTGGCGCGCAACCGACGTCCGCGCATTTCGCTCTGTAGATGCCACCATGCTACGCGCCGCCTAACGATCTCCCATCGAAACGTAGCGCTCAAAAACCGCAGGAACGCTAATGCTCTTCCGGGGCGACGGATTCCCCATACTCGTTTGAGCAAGCGTTTCAATCTAGCAGAATGGCGCAAAGATATTTCTCCAGCGAAACCAGAAAGAGTGATGAGGAAGAGTTTCCTTATTTCATAAGGCCGCCGCCTCAACCCCAAAAGTGTTGAGTGTCTTCCTCAATCTAACATTTCCTATCCATCTATTTGTCATGCGCGTCAATGCGAGTCCTCGCTTCTCTGCTTCTGCAATAGCGCATCTTCTATGAGATCCGCGTAACGTTCTACAAACGCGCTTTCCGGCAACATCGTCTCCGCCATGCGACGCCCTTCCAATCCCATCCTGCGCCTAGCATCAGGGGGCGTGTCGGCAAAGCGCATTATAGCACAGGCAATATCCTCAGGGGATTTCGGGTCGAACAAGAACCCGTTTCGCCCATCGCGCACTAACCTGGGGTTGTCGCTCACACGACTAACCAGCAGGGGAACGCCACAAGCCATCGCCTCGCAGATGACATTAGCAGTCCCTTCATAGAACGACGGCAGACAGACTGCGTCCGCTACATGATAGAGCGATACAACATCCTTTACGGCAGGATGCAAGCGAAAGCCGCCCTGAAGCCGCCGATCAGTGATGACCTGCTTCAATCGAGTATGGTACTCCGCGGATCTCTGACGGTAGGGAAGCTCCCACTTGGAAACGCGCTTATCTGCGGCGGGACCGGGATCTCCGTACCAGTCCACGGTCAAGTCGATGGAAGGGCGTTTCCGGCGGACGATGTCCACGGCGTCAAGCAGTCCAAGCGGGTTTTTGCACTCATCTATCCGCGCCAGCGCCAACACCCGCAATTTGTTCGCGCATTTCTGCGTATCTCCGTCGTCGGGACGAAGCGAGAAGCGTTCAAGATCCACGCCGTTGATAATGATACTGGCGCGCTCATTTAGGTAAGGAGCCAATTCCGCAATGCGCTTCCGCTGGGCGTAGGAATTGCTTACAACCGCGTCTGCCAGGCGATGTAGCGCGTAACGCGCGCGTTGCTTTATGCCTTTGCCGAAAACATCCGCTACGAGCTCCGATGTGATGAGCGCGAAATTCCTACGGGGCAGCCCCGCCAACTCTGCAAGCGCATTCGGCATTCCCTTGAAGGTAATGACTACATCAGGGCGGCTCCGTCGGATTGCCCGTCGCATAGCGAATATGAGATGCAGCCGATTTCGGGCTGCGACGAACTTCACAAGGATGCCCGCTTCCGTCAACGCTTTCTCGAAGAAATCATCCGGCCAATAAACCAGCACTAGCACCTCATGCCCCCGGTGCTTGAGTCCCAAGGCGAGATTGACTAGGTGTCTCTCAGATCCGCCAGAACAAAGTCTGTCAGTAACCAGTGTAACCCGCCATACATCAGACATAATTTTCTTTCCTAACACTCACCGCATCAAGCAGGCGCGGGGGTAAGCGGACGATTTGCCCAAATATCCGATAAGCCCTACTACCCGCCCTATCCATCGGCTGCTACTCTGTGGATGGATGACTCTACCGCGGCTTGGCTCCAGATGTCACAGAGCTGTTGTATCACAACATCATAGTCATATTCACACAGCGCCTTTTGCTTGTTGTGCCGCCCCATGCGTCGCATCAAGTCCGGATCGTCGCGCAGACGGGCAAGCATATCCACATATGCGCCGACATCATCCGGATCAGCCAGCCAGCCGCCTTGGGGAACATCGATCATCTTAGGAATAGCGCCCACATTGGACGCCGCTACCGGCAAGCCGACCGCCATCGCTTCCGCCACGCTGTACGGAAGAGCCTCATACTTGAATCGGGACGGGAATAGAAAGACGTCGTTTTCCGAAAGCATTCTGAAGATTTCGGAGTTTGCGACCGGCCCAATCAGATGCACTCTGTCTTCCAATCCTAGTTCCCGGATGCGTCTCATAAAACTTGCACGGAGATCATCAGAGCAATGTCCCACCAGTCGAAACTGCGCGTCAGGGAAGCGGTTAGCCACTTCCATAACCGTGTACACGCCTTTTGATTTAACAAGCGCGCCAGTGAATATAACTCTCAGTCGCCCACGCCGATCCGTTGCGGGCGCGCTATCGGGAACGGCGCGAAAGTCCACGAAATTATGCACTAGCGGATGGGTCTTGTGAGCGAAGTCCCCCAATTCTAATATAGATTGGTAGCTTAGGTTGCCCAACGCCAAAATTCGCGCCGCGCCGGCGAATATGGTTCTGTACGCCCAGCGGTAGAAGCGCTCGGCCGCGCTGTTTCCGCGAGGGACTTTGAATGTCCCGTGCAGATGCGCTATGTACGGCGTCTTCGTCCGCCTGGCAACCAGCGCCAATGCCGCATTGCGGGGAGCGCTTGCGAAAGGCAATGCGCAGTTCAAGTGCATAACCGAAAATCGCCCGGACGCCAGCGCGCGATATGTTTGCCACAAGATGCCGCCATTGCGCTTTACTTCTGCCAGGTTCAACTTCGGCCGTACATCGGAGTATTGGCGAACCGGCCGAGTGTTGATAAGTTCCAACTCAAAGGGCGCAGGCAATCCGCGTTCCCACAGCGTTTGAGTCCAGGTCTGTATCCCCCTGACAGGCGGCGGGAGCGGCGATACGAGCAACAACCTTACAGGTTGATCCGATGTTGCTTTGCGCAACGACGAGGCAGTGGATTCTGTCATTTACCAGATTCCTGAAACGCCGAGTATTCGTTAGATATTGCAATCACTTGCTTTGATTCTTTCGCCTGTTGAATGATGTCTTGGCTAGTGTTCGGATATTCCATCCGCCTACTCGGCAGATAGTGATTATCTTAAACCACGCTGCGCCTGCCAACCATTTAAGGAACAAACAACTACTCCCAAAGCTGCGAACATCCCACATTCTGACAACCAGGCGTTCCCACCTCGTTGAGTATCTCACCACATTCGGCACATTGGGGGCGTCCGCAGAGACGGCGGCCTTGATCCTCAAACTCCTAGCGGATAGCGTCCGCGCTTCTCCGAAGTCGGTGGGCGGTCTTCCTGTGCGGCGCGCGCGATTAAGCGCCCAAGCGCGGGTAATTGACGCCTGCGTTCCGTCGGAAAAAGTCGCAACTGCGTTGACTGCGCTTCCCAGTCCTGCGCGCATGCGATGCACTACGTCCCAAGCGAATACAGCGGCGGGAAGCGTTACATGGAACGGCGACGCCGGAAATTCATCAAGCGCGGAACGGGTGGGAGCGACGCGCACCCTCGGGTCCGGGCAAAACCATTCCCGCAGCCGCGCAAGCCGATCATTCTCGACATCCTGAGGCATCTCAATTCTAACCACTAAATCATGTACCCGGTCTTCCAAGATATTCATCACGGTTTCGATGAGCAGATCTGTCGAGGCGCGCTTCCCATCTACAGTTACCACATACTGAGGCACCTCAAAGATTCGGCCCGAGCGCGCGCCTCGGAGGTCGGGATGCGCAATCAGATTCGATATTTTCCCCCGCTGAAGCCAATCACGCCGCGCCTTGGCATCCGTGTCCTCGTCCAAAGCGCCCTGGTGATAGGTGAAAGCGTCCGTATCCGGCGCTAGCAATCCGCCTTGAATATAAGCGCGGTAGGCGAACTCGATGTCCTCCATGCCCCAACGAGTGAAGGATTCGTCATGTCCTCCTACCAACTCATAGAACCACTTGCTGATACCCAAGTTCCCGCCCGGCATCACTTGGAACATGTCATCGGCGCGCGAAATCAGATTGTTGGCCCTGAGCATGTAGCCTTGCGTCCAGATGTCAGTCTTAGGCCTATCCGAAAACAACTCTTTCAGCGATCCGCGCCGCCGCCGAATGGCATTCACATCTATGCCGTCCATCGCTACATAGGGATAGGGTCCCATTGTCAAGGCGTCGGATACGGCGTGATGCCATCGGGCATGCGCCGCCATCCAACTAGACTCGGTCAGCATATCGCTGTCGAGGAAAATCAGGATGTCGTGAGCGGCGGCGCGCGCGCCGTTGGAACGCGCCCTGGCAAGCCCGAATGCGCGGCGCTCCTGGCGCACCACTTTGACGTCCAGCGCGGTGTTTATCGGACGCTCTAACGGCGGATCGGAGCCGTCGTCGACGATAATCACCTCAAACATATCGCGCGGGTAGGTCTGGCGTTCAAGCGTCGCAAGCGTCATCCCCAGCGTCGCGGCGTGTGTCTGATAATACGGAATGATGACGCTGACCGGCATTGTGGGCGTGAAAGCATCCAGCGGTTCCACATCAACCTGCCGCCAATCGTTGTACCAAACCGAATTGGGCTGCGGCTCCACTCTTGTAGCCTCCGGGGCGTCAGCATCTATGACCATAGCTTAATAGCCTAGTATATCACTATGTCAATCAGATCATTGCTAGGATCCGTTGGCAAACCATTGCTATAACACAACAAAGGCTCACCACATCAATATCAATGGTCAAATATACGCGCCTTTCTCATAGAACAGCGCAATGTCTATACCATATCAGAGGCAAATGCTGAAAGTTCATTGAAGCAATCGTATGGACAGCGAGTTCGAGTTCAAGCGCTCAATGGCATATATTCCCTTCCGAATGCGGCAACCCCCTAGACGCTCTGAAACAGATACGCCCGGCTCTTATACACCTCAAACGCGATGCCGTTCAGCGCTTTCTGATTCGGCTGATCGACCGCAAGCCGACGCGCCAGCGCCTTGCCGCCGAACTCGCGTATGCAGCGGCAGCGCTGCGCGAAGCCCGTCAGAACGCCGCCTTCGCCGCCCAGCATAATGTAGTCGAGCTCAAACGGCGCAAATACGCTCTGCGCCGTTTCGCAAGTCTTATCGTATAGTTCGCGAACCAGACGCTCGCGGCTGCGCTCGAACCGCCGCTGCGACTGCCCGCCCGCGCGATGGCGGTTCTTCACATAGCGCGCGCTGGTCTTGGACGCCAGCAACCGCTCGCCGCGCAGCGCTCCAACCGCATACCGCCCAAGCCGCAGCAGTACCACACCCACCACGAATTCAGCGCGCAATAACCGGCGCAGCGGCGCGGCGTCCATTCCGTCCCGCCGCGAATCGGCACTCAGCGGAAACGGCGGACATATCGCAATCGCCCGCCGCTCCCCCAGAAACAGCGCCAAGCCCGTATCCGTCTGCCCCGCGGCGTCCATTGCCAGGCGCAGCGCCTCATCCTCAGCAGTCCCCGCAACCCTAGCGCCCGGATCCGCCTTGACTTGCGCCGCCGATTCAGCGGTCAGGTAAATAGTGCGGCAGACCCAATCAGCGCCCGCCGCTTCATCCAGCAGACGAAGCAGGCGCGCCTTGCCGGTGCGGTGGCTTTCCACCAACTCCAGCATCGCTATCTACCGCCCGTTTGCGGCGAAGTAGTCGTAGCGCACCGCCGCCTTTCGCACGCAGTCCGCAATGTCTTCGGCGAGCATATAGCCTTCGCCCGTCAGCTTCTCGGCGGCTTGGCGGGTTTGCGCCATATAGGCTTCGCGCGATGCGTAGCGCTCTGCGATCGACGGGCGCGGATCGCCGGCTGCCGCGCGCGCCGCACCCGTGGGCGCGAATGGCAGTACCCAGCCCGCCAGTCCGCCCGTGATGCCGATGACCAGCCCCGGCGTTCCAATATCGGGATGCCGCAAGTTCCAACCGGTGTATGTCGCAATCGGCGTGGTCAAGTCCGGCAGCCGAATCCCGCCCACTTCGTTGCAGTCGTCGTCCACATTAGACACCAGCGCCGGGAACTCTTCGCCCGCAACTGGCGGCAGCGTGGTCGTCCGTCCCAGATGCGCCTCTGCTCCATAGTCCAGGCGCATAGCGCGCGTTACCCTTTCGGGGAACTCCACGCCCGGTATGCTGCGGAACTTGGCGGCAAGCGTGTGCGATTCCACCGCGCTGCCGTCCGATATGCGCGGGTGTCTGCTAGGCGGCGCAGGCCGTTCGCCGCTAACCCACTTGTCTAGGTTGTCCAGGATAGCGCGCAGCAGCGGGTTGTAGTCGATGATGTTGAACGGAAGCTGCCCCCGCACGCCGTCCGACGGGCGCACCCTAATCGGCGGGAACGAACCCGATCCGTGAGGCGAGCCGGCGATGTGGTAGCGCCGCACATATTCGCTCTCTTCCGGCGCATCGCTCATATCCGCGAAGTTGGTGTGTATCAGCGCCGCATCGCCGCGCCAGTATTCGGCGGATGTGTTCACGAACATCATCTTGGGAAGCTGCCCCCGCTCGCTCAAGCGGTCGAGCAGCGAACCCGATTCGCCCGTAACCGGATCGGACTGCTCCGTATCGGCGAACGGGAAAAGCTCAGGTATGATGTAGCACACATCTTTGGACGGCTGCCCGAAGCGCAGGTTGAACTCGCCGCGCATCCCGCCGGCGACATGCGATATTATGCCGTCCAGCGCCATATTGCCGTCTTCGTCGGCGTTCAATCCCGTGTGGATGTACTGCCGCAGAAAGCGCCCGCTCTGCGACGCCCCGAATGCGTGCGCCCGCTCTATGCCGCCCGCGCACGGGTTGCCCTGATCCTCCGTAGCGTACTTCAGATACGCCACGATGTCCCGCATCGCCGCGAACCCCAAGCCCACAACCTTGCTGCCGCGCGTGGTATAGACGAGCTGATAGATGCGCCCCGGCTCAAAGCCGTCTTCCATATAGATATGGCACGGATCCGGCTCGCTCGCCTCATCTTCGAAGCGCATAAACCGCCACTTGTGGCGCGCAATCGGCGTGGCGGGTTCGTTGGGATGATCGCGCACCGTGAGCGCGGCGTCCGCCTCGTCCGGATCCACGGCCGGATGCGGCGCATGCTGCCTATCCGCAAGCAGGAAGTAGTCGGTGAAGTGCGTCGCCTGGAACTGGCACATTATCCTGCCCGCAAGCGGCCGCCCGTCGGCGTCCAACGCGTCCGGCGCCTGAAGCCCGATGAGCCCCACGCCGCGCGGCACATCCGCCTGCCAGCCACCGAACAGCACGGAGTAGCCGTGCCGCATCAGAAAGCCGTTGCCGGCGTGCAGCGGATCCAGCGGCATCGTTGGGCGGCCCGAATCATTGAACCGCCCCAAAACCGTCTTGCGCCCGCGGTTGACCACATCGTAGAGCAGACTGCCCCTGCCGCGCTCCATATGCAGCGGCTTCAGCAGCGTGAAGTCCGACGAAAACCAAACCCTGCCCTGCGAATCGCGCGGCGCAAGCTCAAGGTCGACTATGCCGGCGTTGTTGGGATGCAGCGGATCCACGGCGTAATGCGCCACGCCGTCAATCTGCTCATACTGCCCCACATCGCCGAAAGACTCGCCGTCGGCGTAAAGCGAACGTCGGTTGATTTCCAGTTTAACTACTGCCATCTGCGTTAGACCTCCTGCAACTCGCCGATACGACTTGCCGTATTAGATTGATAGCGCAATAGCGCGCCGCATAGCGCTGCGCCTCCGCCGTTAGCGGACTTAATTCGCGCTCGAAACGCGCTCCGCTGATTGTATCACCACGCCCGCCATTTGACATACCTAACCCTTGTAGCATAAAATCGTTGCAACTAGCGGACGCTTTCAAGCAGCGCAAACCGAAAGGCGAACTGATTCATAAGCCTCGAATTGCCGCATTCGCATTCGTTTTCCCTCGAATACGCCAAGATATGCCAAGTCCCCGAACAATAACATCATCCGCGGCAAGCGCAAGCCGCCCGGTTGCATCCCGCCCCCAAAGCGGCGTGTTCCATAAAAGAGGCAGCAGATGACTCAGGACAACGGAGCGCCCCATATAGAAGTCAGAAACCTCTGGAAGGTGTTCGGCAGCAAGCCTGAGCTTGTGTTTCAGCCGCAGTACGCCAACGCAAGCCGCGCCGAAATCCAGGATGAGCTGGGGCTTGTCACCGGATTGCGCGACGTCTCTTTCGATGTGGGCAAGGGGCAGATATTCGTGGTGATGGGCTTGTCCGGCAGCGGCAAGTCAACGCTTGTGCGCTGCCTCATTCGCCTCATCGAATCCACGCGCGGCGAAGTGTTCTTCGAAGGCGAGGATATACTGCAATACTCATCCGAGCGCCTCACCGAGTTTCGCCGCCAAAAGATAGCGATGGTGTTTCAGAACTACGGACTGCTGCCGCACCGCCGCGTGCTGGACAACGTGGCATACGGCTTGGAGATACGCGGCGTGGACAAATCGGAGCGCTACGAAGCGGCGCTGGGCGCAATCGAAACCGTTGGCTTGAAGGGCTGGGAAACCTACTTCCCGCGCGAAATGAGCGGCGGCATGCAGCAGCGCGTCGGGCTTGCCAGAGCGCTCGCCGTCAACTCCGAAGTGCTGCTTATGGACGAACCCTTCAGCGGCCTCGACCCCCTCATACGCCGCGAAATGCAGGACGAACTCATATCGCTGCAAACCGAAATCCACAAGACCATCGTCTTCATTACCCACGACCTCAACGAAGCGCTCAAACTCGGCGACCGCATCGCCATTATGCGCGACGGCGAAATCGTGCAAAACGGCTCCCCCGAAGAGATAGTTACCCTGCCCGCCGACGACTATGTAACCTCTTTCGTGCAGGATGTATCGCGCGGACGGGTCATTCAGGCGAAGGCGATAATGCAGGAACCCGAAGTGGTGGTCAACGACTGGCAGGGTCCCCGCGCCGCGCTCCATGTGATGCGCACCAACGACGTGGACGCCGTGTTCGTGCTGGGACACGACCACGCGCTCAAAGGCAGGCTTACCGAAGACCAAGCCGCCGGCCTGGCGCGCCGCAAAGCCGAAACGCTCCGCGACGCGCGACTCGGCAATGTGATGACCGCAAACCCCGACGACTACATCGAAGACCTTATCCCGATGGCGGCTCAAACCGAGCATCCCATAGCCATCGTCAACGAAGACGGGCGGCTCATGGGCGAAGTCCACAGAGGCGCGCTGCTGACCGGAATGTCGGACGAATCCTCGGAGGCTTAAAATGGCGCAAGCTGAAAACGTAGGGTCATCCACAGACGCGGCGCAGGGCGTATCCATGTCAAACCTGCCGCGCATGTACTACTGGCTCATAGGCGGCGGCATTGTAATCATCGTGCTGCTCGCAAGCCTGCTCATCTGGGGCCCCGGCATGGAATACCCCACCACGGTCTCCAGCTCGCAGGTCGCCACAACCGGCGGCAACACCATCACTATCGACAGATCGTTGCGGAAGGCTACCGGCGACGCCATAGACAATGGAGTGGACTGGCTCACCACGGAAGCGAGATGGCTCTTTAACGGCATAAAAGCCGGCGTAACCTATGCGATTGTCTTCATCGAGGATGTCCTAAAATGGATACCCTGGCCCGCCATTGTGGTAGGGCTTGCGTTGCTATCCTTTGCCGTGGGGCGCTGGACGCTGACGGGCATCACCGTAGTGGCGTTGCTATACATGGGCTTTATGGGGCTATGGTCAAACACCATAGACACCTTGGCGCTGATGGTGATAGCGGTAATCGTATCCGTTGCCGTCGGGCTGCCGTTGGGCGTGCTGGGCGCGCGCAACCAAACGATGGACAACATAATGCGCCCCGTTCTCGACGCTATGCAGACGATGCCTAGCTTCGTGTATCTGCTGCCGGGCATCCTGTTCTTCGGACTCGGCAAGCCCGCCGGCATATTCGCCACGCTCATATACGCCGTGCCGCCCGTAATCCGTCTGACCAACCTAGGAATCCGTCAGGTTTCCCACGAAACCGTGGAAGCGGCGCGCTCATTCGGGGCGTCGCCCTGGCAGGTGCTGACCAAAGTCCAAATTCCGATGGCGCTGCCCACCATAATGGCGGGCATCAACCAGACCACGATGATGGCGCTTGCGATGGTAACGATTGCCAGCATGGTGGCCGCCGGCGGCTTGGGCGATAACGTCTTGCGCGCGCTTCAAAAGAACGAAGCGGGCAACGGGCTAATATCCGGACTCGCAATCGTGTTCCTCGCCATCATCATTGACAGGCTAACCCAATCCATTGCCGCCAAGCGCCAAGAAGCGCTGAGCGCGGGATAAGACAGCATTAGCAGGAGGCGTCAAACTTTGACTTAGTGCAACCCCCACCGCGCTCGCAGCGCGAGCGCAAGCCGGATGAACCGCCGCGCGGCGGCATATCCGAATCAACGGACGCATACAACTATACGCGATACATCCAACTAGCAAGGAGGAGATTGATTTTGTTCACCAAAGGCAAGTTAGTGTCGGTTACGCTGATTATGGCGCTGGTAGCCATAGCGGCGTCCCTGGCGTGTTCCTCGCAGCCTGCGCCGTCCCAGATCGACGACGCGCAGGCGCAGCGGATAGCGGCCCAGGCGGCAGAGGCCGCCGCGGCAGCCGTGTCCGCCCAGGCTCAGCCCCAGGTAACCGCCGAAGAGATACAGTCCATGGTTATGTCCTCCATGGAAGGCATGGCCGAATCCCAAGTATCGGCCGAAGACATTCAGGCGATGGTGGAAAGCGCGGTTAGCGACGCCGCATCCGAAGGCGCTAGCGCCGACGAAATCGCCGCGATGGTGGAAAGCGCCGTAATGGCCGCCACCGAAGACAGCGTAACCGCCGCCGATGTGGAATCCGCCATATCCTCAGCAGTTATGGAAGCCCAAGAGAGCGTAGATCTGGATGCGGTAATATCCGAGGCGCTTGAAGCGCGCGCTATGATGGAAGCGGAGCAGCTCCGCAACATCACCATCACATTCGGCGACCTCAACTGGGACAGCGCGCAGCTGCAGAACCGCATTGCCCAGTACATCGTTGAAAAGGGCTACGGCTACTCCACCGACACCAAGTTCGGCAGCACGCTGCCGCTGTTCCAAGGCTTGCGGAACGGCGACACCGATATTGCGATGGAAATCTGGCTGCCCAATCAGAACGACACCTGGGCAGACGCCCGCGCCGCCGGCGAAGTGGTATCCGTAGGACGCAGCCTCGGCGACGACTGGCAGTCCGCTTTCGTAATTCCCAAATACCTGCAAGAGCAGTATCCTGAGCTGGACAACGTGGAAGACCTGAAAGACGATCAGTTCAAGGCGCTGTTCCAAACCGCCGAAACCGGCGACAAGGCGCGCCTAGTGTCCTGCATCATCGGTTGGGCTTGCGAAGAAGTGAACGCCGCTCAGGTAACCGCATACGGGCTCGACGACCATGTCCAAATCGTCAATCCGGGCGACGGCGCCGCGCTGAACGCAGACCTCTACGGCGCATACGAAAGAGAAGAGCCGTGGCTCGGCTATCAGTGGGGCACCAACGCCCCCGCGCTTGAGCTCGACCTCGTGCGCCTCGAAGAGCCGGCCTACTCCGACGAGTGCTGGCTCACCACTAAGGCATGCGCCTATCAGGACGCTACCATCCTTATCGCGGTCAACCCCGACCTGCTGACAAGGGCGCCGGACGTCATAGCGATGCTCCGCAACTGGGACCTGGGCATTGACACCTACAAGGCTATAGCGCGCTGGCAGGCCGCAAACCCCGACGCCAAGGCGGAAGACACCGCCGTCTGGTGGCTAGACAGCAACCCCGACATCTGGGGTGGCTGGGTAACGGCTGACGCCAAAGCGGGCGTCCAAGCGGCACTCGACGCCGAAGAAACCGCCGACGGCTGGCCCGTAGAATAGCCCAACACCAACACAGAGCGCGCCGCCCGCGCCCCAATCGGCGTAAAGGCGCGGCAAGCTCACAGGCTTAACGGCTAAAACACAAGGGAAGGCGTTCACTGCGGACGCCTTCCCTTCGCTTCTGCAGCATGCGCATTGCCGCCGCGCAAACGCCCCCGCCCGTCTGCGCTCAAACGATGCCGTCGGAGCAGACGATACGGATTATCTGCGGTTCGGGCGCGGCCGGTTCGGAGTCGACGTCCGGCGGATTGAGGCGGTAGCGCTCCCGCAGCGCATGCAGCCGTCTCACAAGCCCGTCGCCCTCAATTCCCATGTTGCGTATTTCGGTCAGCGCGGTCTCTACCTGCTGCGGCACGTCCGCCAAGAAGATGCGGCGCAGCGTGTCTATGCGGCGCTGATCCACGCCCGCCGCCTGCTCCCGCGCAATGCTGAGCCGGCGGGATATGTAGCGGCGGTTGCGGCTATCCGGGCGTCTGCGCGGAGCGCTTGCCCTGCGGCTCAAGTCCGCTTGGAACGCCGCAAACGCCGCCATAACGCGCTCGTTGGTGTCTTCGGGCAACGGTCGCGTAGGCTCATCCGGGGCGCATTCGGCGGCGGTTATGAGCTGCGCCGCGCTTATCGGGCGCGGGTTCAGGTCGCCGCCCACGGCGTAGCAGCCCTTCACATCGCCCTGGCTCAGCAATACCAGCGTCTCGCCCTGACGCGGTTCGTCGAAGGGCGAGGGCATTGCCGCCTGAATGGACGTGGACATTAGCGGCGGTTGAGCGCCGTCCACCGGCAGCGTCGCCTGCGAACCGTCCATAGCCGTCGGTTCGCCGCCGCCCGCCGCGCGTTGGCGCGGGGACGCCGAAAGCGCAGAGCGTATCCCGTCCGGCAGGTTGGTGATGATGTCCCACATATCCGGATCGCTGTTCTGTATGCGCTGCAGCAGCGATATGGCGCGCTGGTTCGCCGCCACTTCGTCCAAGCCGTCGTCCAAATCGGGCAGGCGCTTGTCCGCATAGATGTTGTACATCGCATCGGCGTTCAGACGCTCCGCATCGGATAGCAGCCTGCTGTCAAGCCCCACAAGGTCGTGAAATGATTGAATGCGGTTGTTGAGCCGTTCCGTGAGATCCAGTTCGGCATCAACTTCCGTATCGGGCCACATGTTGTGCAAGTTGATTTCGGCGTGTTCCGTACCGATGCGGTCAATGCGCCCGAAACGCTGAATCAGCCGCACAGGGTCCCAGTGCAGGTCGTAGTTGAGGATGCGGGCGCAGTCTTGCAAGTTCTGCCCTTCGGACACCACATCGGTTGCCAGTAGCACGCGGATCTCAGGTTCGGCGGGCGCTGACGCCGGAGCGGGGTTCCAGGTCGGGGAAAAGCGGCTAAGTATGGAATCGGCGTTGGTGCCGCCGCTTCCCGTTAGCCGCGCAATCGTGGCATCGGCATTGCCGGGGTTCAGCTCGCCGTACAGATACTCCACAGTGGTTTCGGCTTCGGAGAATATGAGGACTTTGTCGGACTTGACCTGCGGGTCTGCTAGGAACTGCTTCAGCGCCGTGAGCTTGTCGTCGTCTTGCGGCGGTATATCCTGCACACGGCGATGAGCCTCGCTGAGTATATCGTGGTCGGCGTCAATGGCGGCAAGCCAGTCCGCCGTATTGAAATCGTCCGCGGAATGGACAAGCGCGGAGTTGTAGGCGTTGGATTGGCGTCTGATCCGCTCTTCCTGCTGCAGGATTTCCAGGGCATCGTCGGCGTCGAAGGACTCGCCCTGAAGCAGGCGGGTTGCCGTGCCGCCAATCGGCACATAGCCCTGTTCAAGCGCCTGCCTGAAGTTGCGGTTGCTGCGCATAAGCGAACTCAGCGTGGCGCGAAACGCCGCAATGCTGGACTCCAAGCGCTTGAACAGCAGCGCGCCCATAAGCCGCGCAATCCGATTGCGGGCGCGGAACAGATCGCGAAATTCGGGCTTGTCCGCGGCTTCCGGCTTGATGAAGTCGGTTGCCCGATAGCGCGCCGCCGTATGAGAGCGCAGCAACGCCTGCAACTCGGTGAATTTGCCCGCCTTCTCATACACATTGTCCAACCGATAATGAACATTGGAAAGCGTCGGCTCAGGAAAACTTATAGGCTTGCCGTTAATGCTTGCGCTCTTGTCGTAGAGTTCGGCTATGTCCTTGCGGCGGCGGCGAATGAACACATGCCCTAGAATGTCCGCTATATCGGCGCGCGGCGCTGCGGGACTATCGGGCGCAACCGGGGGAGCGCCAACCTGATGCGCCTCCCACTGCTGAAAGTCTTCCGGATAGTTCTCACATTCGGCGCGGTATTTGTGCCAGGTTTCGGCGCTGCGGAAGTAGTCTTCCAAACCAAGCGGCTCTATGTTCAACCCGTGTTCGGTTTCGTGCAGGAATAGGCGCAGCTGGCGGTAGATGTCGCGCGGTCCCAGGTTCTGCGGCGTGGCGCTGAGCAGAACAACTTTGTGATCGCCCGCGTCCAAGTAGCGCTGCAACCCGACGGAGCGCTTGTTGATATTGCGAAAGTTATGCGCCTCATCCACCAGCACGGGGCCGCGGTTGGGATACGCATCTACAAGTATGACGCCGCGCGCCGCGCCAGACGGCTCCGCATCCACATATCTGCCCAATTCTTCGTCGAACTGAGCGTCCGCCGGCGCCGCTATGAGGTTGTGGGACACCACTTCCGCGCCAAGCGCGAACTCTTCGTTGACGCGCTGCCACATCGGTTTCAAGCGGGCGGGGCATAGGATAAGCGGCGGCCCATCGTGCGGGTAGCTCACGCGCAGTTGGCGCAGCAGTTCGGCGCCGATGTAGGTCTTGCCCAGCCCTACCACATCGCCGATATAGCAACCGCCGTGCTTCTCTATCATCCCCAATCCGCTGTTCACCGCGTCCATCTGAAAGTCGGAGAGCTGCGGAGCGCGCGGAGATTGGGGCAGGTCGGGACTGCCGCCCATATCGGCGTGGTAGAGTTCGTACAGCGCCTTGAGATAGACATGGTACGGCGGCGTTTTCGCCAGCGCCCAAGAGCGTCCAAGTTCAGTTACGAGTGTGTCGCCGATTTCGGTCGATTCATCCCACAGCGCCTCGAACCAGTCGCGCAGCGCCGTCATTTCGGCGTCGCCGGTAACGCGCACATTCAGTTCGGTATTGCCGCTAAAGCCCGCCAGTGTGAGATTGGACGAGCCGACGACCGCCGCGCCCGGCTCGGCGTGGTTATCGTACCAGCATAGGTACGCCTTGGCGTGGAGCGGGCTTTTGGGATATGAGCGCACCTGCACACGGCCAACCGCTACCATATCGCGCAGCCGCGCAACCGCCGTTTGCTCCGCCCGCGATTGGGGAAGGTTGGCGACTCCGTCCATTATGTTGGCTACCGCCCGCTGCGTTATCTTGTCGAGCTGACGGCGCGGCACGATGTCGTCGCGACTCAGACGCGCTTGCGCCTGCTGCAAACCGAGCGCCACCTCTTCCACCACTTGGCGATCGCTGCGCCCGACGAGGATGCGAACTTTATCCAATCGCGCCAAATCGTCCGCTATGGCGTCGAAACCGCTCATAAAGAAGTAGCCGACCGCAATATCGGCGCGCGCCGAGCTGCGGAGCATCTCTTTCAGGCGGGTGAGCAGGTCGGGGTCAGTGTTAGCGTGTAGGATGTTCACGGGGTTATGTGATGGGGCGGTTCATATTCACCGTTTACTTTCTTTGGCTTGATTGCGCGCATTCTATCATACATGCCGCGCCTTGACACAAACTCATGCAGGCGGTTTGCTGCGGGCGCATCATGGGTTTCGCAGCGTCTTCATGACGGCTTCGCGGCTGACATATTCGCCGGTTCTGCCTTCTTGCATCCACTTGAACAGCGCCGCATCCTCCGCCGCGTCGGTGGCGTGGATCAGCCCAAGGCTGCGCTCTATGGCGGTGGACTCGGCTTCGGTTAGGCCGTAGAGCGCATAGACGAGCTCGTCTAGCCGCCACTCCAACTCGCGCGTGTCGGCACATGCGCGCTTGGCGGCTTGGATTTCGGCATACAAGTGGATGAACGGGCGCTGCTCGGCAAAGCCGATTTCAGGTATGGGGATGCGCTCAGCGGGCGGCGGCTTGTGTTCGCGGCGCAGTTCGGCGGTTGGCGCGCCAGTCTGGCGGGAGTGCCAGGCGGCTAGGGTTGAGTCGAGGATTGCGGATCGATAGCGGTTGTCCAGCGAGGATGCGGCGGGGACGGCGGCTATCTTGGCAAGTATGCTTTGCGCCGACGGGGATGATGTAGGGTTGGGCATTGGGGGACGCCTCCGGTTGATTGCGGGGATGGCAGCGCTTGTTGCAAGCCAAGCGCTACCTCTTCCGCCGATATTGCATATTCACCGAATTATGATACACTGCTTTCTCATACTACAACTGCTATAAGATGATTGCCGTTGCGGGAGGCGCGACATCATTTTCGTTGGACGCGCAAATGCTTGACTTGAATGAACTGCGGCAAGGCATGCCCGCTATCACGCCGGCTTTTGGCGAAACATTGGCGGAAGCCGCAGGCGTATGCTTGGAATCGCAAGGTCATGTACAGGGCGTAGAACTTAGAGTCATAGGTTACGCAAGCAGACTCACCAGCATATCCACGCTCTTTGCGCAGCCTTTGTCCGACGAACTAACCGATTCAACTTTCCGCGCAGCATCGAATGCAATCCCTCGTTCCAGTTCACCGCCCCGTACTTCCCAACCACATGCTTGTTGACCGGCAGCGCCCCGTACACTCCGTATGCGTCGGTCTCGTAGCGCTCCGCATCCGGCAGACGCTCCAGCAACCGCAAGAATGTGGCTTCGTCCCTGCCCCCCACCTCAAAGTCTATCCATCTGCTGCCGTCGCGCTCTTCCACCACCGCTGTCCACACCCACAGATCGTTGCGCTTTTCTTCTCTTCTAGCGCCCAAGTATGTCCACATTTCGTCAAGCGCTATCGTCAACGCAGCGATTGTCGCAGCCCGCCCGTTTGTGCGCCACGCGCTCATTGCGCGCATCCGTTCAAGCGCTATCGCCCCCCTTTTTGACCCAGCCACTCACCGATGCAGCGCTTGCGCCCACTACGCGCGCCGCCGCCGATATGCTCGCGCCCTCTATGCGCATCTGAACCGCCTGCCGCTTGGTCTGCTCCGGGAAGCGCGGCCGCGCTGCGTCCGCAGTGTACTTCCGCTTGCAATCCCCGCACTTGTACACTTGCCTACCGCGTGTGTGTCCGTCTTTGGGCATCCAATTGGAGCCGCAGTGGCGACATCTAACATCGTGTCGATATGACCGCTCGCGCGCCATTAGATCGCATCCTAGATAATAGTGGTCTGAGTGCCATTATATCTAATGCCACTCGATTTTGTGAATACCATCGAAACGGATATGTCAGGATGCGCTTGCGGCTATGTGCGCCGTATGGACTTAGCGCCCGTCTGCCCGGCGCCGTCTTCGATCGTGCTGAGCCCCAGAATGTGCAAGCCCGTTATGTTGCCGCGCTCGTCCACCTTCGCCATAACCCTGTCGTCGGTGGTCTCGACCATAAACCCGTCCTTGCCGTCGAATGTAACCGCCAAGAAATCGGACTGCGCGTCCCGCCAGACATTTACCTTGCGCTTTGCCATACTAGACCTCCTTGCTTTATCGCATCCGTCAAGTAAGCGGTGATGATCCACGCATCGTAGTCAGAGAATACCACAACTACGCAGACGTACTTGTTTCCGTATTTAGTGTTAGTGTACCAACGATAGTAGAGTTGAGTATCTGCGCTTCTTGACGATAGCCGCACTTCATCGGGATTTAACAGGGTTTGGGCTATGCCGTTGGGAATTTCCAATAACGAGTGATGCTGTTCGCTGATACGGCGAAGCCTTTCATCCGTGAGCCGTATCACGTTCTCGTTATAATCTACGAATGTTTCCATTAGGCAATAGCCATTCCTCTAGGCCAAGCGCCGCCCCCCTACCGAACCACCACCTCGACCCGCTGCGCCATATTGTTGCCCATGCCCTGCAGCGTCCACGGCTGCGCGGTGGGCTGCGTATTGCCCGCTTCGTCCGTGGCGCGCACGCGCAGGAAGCGCCGCCCCGGCTTGGCGTTCCAGCGATACGCCCAGTTGCGCCACGCGAACCGCCCTGCCTGCGCGCCGAGATCGGCCGGCCGCCAGCTCAGCCCGTCGTCTTCGCTCACTTCCACCTTGCTCACGCCAAGCCTGCCCGCCCACGCCTTGCCCGTCAGCGCCACTTCGCCCGCATCCACCAGCCGCGTGCGCGTCATAAAATCGGGTATTCCCGGCGGCAGCATCAGCGCCCGCACGCGCATCGTACTTACCGGATCGCCAGGGTCGTCGGGCGCGTTCTTGTAGCGATAGGTCTGCTCCATCTGATAGCCCTTGAACGGCTCCGCCACCGCCTCTATGCTGTCCAACCACTTGACGCTTGTCATCCCGTACCAGCCCGGCACCAGCAGGCGCAGCGGATAGCCGTGCTGCGGCTCCAGCGGCGCGCCGTTCATTTCATACGCCAGCAGCGCCTCATCGCGCGCTATCTCGGCAAGCGTCAGACTGCGCTGATACAACTGCGCTTCGCCGCCCTGGACGCCTTCGTCGCGTCCCGTGAACACCACATCGGCGGCGGCGGGAGCCACACCCGCATCGTCCAGAACGCCCTTGAGCGGCGTCCCCGTCCATTCGGCCGTTCCTATCGCCTCAAGCAGCCACGGCTGGCTCACCGGCCGCGGGTTAAGCCGCGCCCTGCCGTTGCCGGCGCACTCCATCGTTACCGGCATCGTAACGCGCGGACGCCGCTTGATGTCCTCTAGGCTCAGGCTAAGCGGGTTAGACGCCATCCCGCCCACATTGAGACGCCATTCGCCGGCGTCGATATGTGGAATGTCGAAGTGTATCAACAAGTAGTGCATGCCCGTCGGCGTAATATCGTAGCGCAGTCCTTCCAGCGGCATCCCCCGATTGCGAAACGCCAGCGCCAACTCCTCTTCGTAGTAAGCGCCGTCGTGGCGCAGTCCGCTGCCGTCCCCCACCGTCCGAAACAGCGATTTGAGGTCTTGTTGTGTCATTGCCCTCACCTGTATATGCGTGAATATGCAAGATACGCAAAGGGCGGCCCGCCGCTAAACGGAACCGCCCTTGCGTAAGTCTCGTTCGTGTATGCCGCCGATATTGGCGGCCGCTATCGCTCGATAGGCGCGCGCACGATGCTGCCGTACTCCGTCCATGAACCGTCGTAGTTCGTTACATTCTCCAACCCCAGAAGCTGCGTCAGCACAAACCAGGTGTGCGACGAGCGCTCCCCGATGCGGCAGTACGCAATCATGGGCTTGGAGTTGTTCACCGCGCCGTAGATTTCGGCGAGTTCGTCCGCCGACTTGAATGAGCCGTCCGCCGCCACCGCCGTCGCCCAAGGCACATTGGCGGCGCCGGGGATATGCCCGCCGCGCTGCGAGCCTTCCTGCGGCAATGCCGGCGGCGCAAGCAACTCGCCGCGATACTCTTCCGGCGAGCGCACATCCACCAGAAACGCGCTGCCGTCCGCCACCGCGCTCAGCACATCCTCGCGAAACGCGCGGATGCTGTTGTCCGCATCCGACGCGGCGTACTCAGCGGCGGCATGCGATGGCGCATCGGTAGTCAGTGGGCGTCCCTCCGACTCCCACTTGGCGCGCCCGCCGTTCATCAGCCGAACATCGTTATGCCCGTATATCTTCAGCTGCCAGAACGCCCACGCCGCAAACCAGTTGTTGTTATCGCCGTACAGGATGACCGTAGTATCGTTGCCGATGCCCGACGCTCCGAGCAGCGACTCCATTTCGGACTTGGATATGATGTCGCGCGACAGCGTATCCTGAAGCTGCGACGACCAGTCCCAGCCAACCGCCCCCGCGATATGACCCTGTTCATACGCCGCAGCGTCCACATCCACTTCCACCAGCCGCACGCCCGCATCGCCGCCGTGCGCCGCCACCCAATCCGTGCTAACCAGCGTATTCGGATTCGCATATTCAGCCATAATTCAGACCTCCGTGGTTAAACCTTTCGGACAACGCTATGTTCCGCCAAGTGTATCACTGCGCCCGCGCAATAGTCCACAACGCCAATCGGATTGCGCCCCTGCGCCTTTGCGTTGAAACCCTCGCGCGTTAAGTCCCGAACTAACTAGCGCCGCAATCGCATGCGCGCGGCAAGGCGCATCTACGGGCAGCGAAACTCCGTTGCGTGTTATACTTGGCAAGCCGAACTCAGGGCAGGAAACAGCGCGGGAATAAATGCAAGACAGAGCGTTAGAGGGCGTGCGCGTCCTAGATTTGACTCACCATGTAGCGGGGCCGTACTGCGCCAAACTCCTAGCCGATTTCGGCGCCGATGTGGTCAAGATCGAGCGGCAGGAAGGCGATATTGCGCGCGGCATGCCGCCGTTCTTCAACGACGAAGCCCACCCGGACAAAAGCCTGCTGTTCGCCTACCTCAACACCGGCAAGCGCAGCGTAACCCTCAATCTGAAGACCGCCACGGGCAAGGCGCTGCTAGAAAGGCTCGCCGCCGATGCGGACATAGTAGTCGAGAACTTTGCGCCGCGCGTTCTGCCCGCGCTTGGCTTGGACTATCCCGCGCTGCGCCGAATAAACCCGACGCTTGTGATGGTGTCCATATCCAACTTCGGGCAAACCGGCCCCTACCGCGCCTACAAAGCGGCGGACATAGTCCATTACGCGCTGGGCGGGTTGATGTACATCTTCGGGTCGGCGGAGCGCGAACCGCTCAAGCATGCGCTGCGCCAAACGCAGTTCAAGGCGGGCGCCAACGCCGCGACCGCCGCACTGATTGGGCATTGCCATCAGCAGTTCAGCGGCGAGGGACAGCACATCGATGTATCAATCCAAGAATGCGTAACATCGGCGCTGCGGGACACCACTTCGCTCTACACCTACGCCGGCAGCATCCGCCAGCGCCAGCCCGCCTACACCGGCGATATGCCGCGCAGTCCCGTGCCGGCGGCGGACGGCTACATCGTGCCAATCCACTTTGGCGGCGCAGTTGACTGGCACGGCGTAGCGGACTTCATCGACGAACCCGCGCTGAAAGACGATAGATTCGCCACGCCCGAAAGCCGCTTCGCCAACCGCAAAGATCTGCAAGAGGCGCTGGAGGCGGGAATGAGCAAGTGGCGCAAGTTTGAGCTGATGCGCGAGGCGCACAAGCGGCGCGGACATATCTACGGCGTAGTTCACAGCCCCGCCGAAACGCTTGCGAGTGAGCAGTACAAGGCGCGCGGCTATTTCACCGACATAGAGCATCCCGTATTCGGCAATACCACCTATCCGGGCGCCCCCTTCATTATGAGCGCAACGCCTTGGCGCGCCGCATCCCCCGCGCCCGAACTGGGTCAGCACAACAAGGACGTCTTGTGCGGCAAACTAGGGCTATCATTAGCGGATCTGAACCTGCTGCGCGCGTCGGGGGTAGTGTGATATGCGCCTGCCGCTTGAGGGAATACGCATCGTTGAGATGGGGCAGCTCATCGCTATACCGCACGCCATCAAACTGCTTGGCGATATGGGCGCTGAGGTCATCCGCATAGAATCGTGCGACCGCTTGGACAACTACCGCACGCATTCGTTGTACGAAAACAGCGCCGAAGGGCGGCACTGGGACAGGGCGGCGAACTTCTATGAGCAGAACCGCAACAAGTACAGCCTAACGCTCGACCTGAGAGACGACGACTGCATAGCGGCGCTGCGCGATCTGGTGAGTATCAGCGATGTGTTCGCCGAAAATTTCACGCCGCGCGTTATGCGAAACTTTCGGCTGGAGTACGAAGACCTGCGGCGCATAAAGCCGGACATCATTATGGTGTCCTCGACCGGCTACGGCTACATCGGCCCGTGGGCGGACTACGGCGCTATTGGATACACCACCGAAGCCACTTCAGGATTGGCGCACATCACCGGCTACAAAGACGGGCCGCCCGCATTGCCGGAAATACCCTATGCCGACTACACCGCCGCCGAACACACCGCCTTTGCGATTATGGCGGCGCTCGCCTACCGCGCCCGAACCGGCAAGGGGCAGTTCATAGATGTATCGCAGTCCGAAACGCTCACATCCACCATACCGGAAGCGATTATGGACTACGCCGCCAACGGACGAACCGCCGAGCGCATCGGCAATCAGGACGTCGCAATGTCCCCGCACGGCTGCTATCCCTGCGGCGGCAAAGACAAGTGGATCGCCATAGCCGTCGCCGCGAATGCCCAGTGGCAGGCGCTATGCGATACGCTGGGCAGTCCGGCGTGGGCGGCGGATAGACGCTTCGCCGACGCCGCCTCGCGCTTGACGCATCGCGACGATCTGGACGCGCTGCTGAGCAAGTCGACGGCGCAATGGGATCAGTACAAACTGATGACTGCGCTCCAGTCCAAAGGCGTCCCCGCGGGCGCTGTTTTGGACGGCAAGCGGCTGCTGTTCGACCCACACCTGCAGGCGCGCGGCTTCTATGAGACAGCCGAACACGACCCGATAAGCGGCATCCCGCCCCTGCCCTACACCGGCCGTCCCTGGAAATTCTCGCATACGCCCGGCGGCATTCGCACCGCAGCGCCCACCTTGGGCAAGCACAACCGCTTCGCGCTATGCGAAATTCTGGGAATGCCGACGGCGCAGGCGGACAGCCTAGAGGCAAGCGGCGCAATCGGCGACGCGCCCACCAATCCAAGACCGCCGCGCATCGCATCGATCCAAGAGCAGCTCCAGCGCGGCCAGATAATCGCCAACGACGCCCACTACAAGCAACGGCTGGCGCGCAGACCGCAGTGAGCGGACGGCGGCGGGCAATGCAAGCGGGCAGATCAAGCCCCGTCAAGGCAGTATGCGGAAACCACCAATCCACTCTCCCAGATTCCAGCATACAACCCCACCTTCCAGGGTTATCCCACATGAGGTGCGGCTGATTGCCGAAAAGCGCTCGCCGGCGGGCGGCGCAAACGGGATTTTATAGCATTCGTACGCTCCATTTATAACACATACCTCAGGCTCAAAACCCCAACATAGCGCGACTCCATCCTTGCGAAGTCCGCAGCTGCTGTAGGGCCCTACGCTAATCGACTCGAAACGCTCGTCATGAGGCGGCGTCAACAGCGCGTCAATATCTTCCTGCTCAAAATTATGAGTATCATTATCATGAGTGAACCAACACAGCACGGATCTGTCACGCTTTAGCCCACAGGAATGAAACTCACCGATTCCTATGTCCACGAAAAGTTCGCCTTTCGGCGGAGCGAGTTCGTTGTCGTAAGTTCCATCCCAGCACAACGCAGAGCCGTTATAACGCAGTCCGCATATATCCCAATTCGCGCCAACGCTTACCGATATGAAGCGCTCACCGCCGAGAGATACGGTCTGTCCCGAATCATTAAACCCCCAGCAAAGCGCGGAGCCGTCTTCGCGTTGTCCGCACATAACATCCCCGTGGCCGCTATCGATTGACACAAACCGCTCATCTTCCGGCGGCGGCGCGACGGGCTCATAGTTCCCAATGACCCAGCATACGACTGATCCATCGCCTCGCAAACCGCACATGTGATGACGTCCGGCTTTTACCGATGTAAAGCGCTCACCGCTGGGCGCATCAGCTTCCCCCCAACAATCCATCGAGCCGTCTTCGCGCAAACCGCAGCCATTCCCATTATTGACGCTGATTGCCGTGAACCTATTCCCTTTGGGCGGCGTTGCCTGTCCCACTCCGCTACTACCCCAGCACAACACTTGACCTTTTGGCATCAGTCCGCATGAATGCCACGCTCCGATGCTTACATCCACAAACCTGACGCCTTCAGGAGGGGATGCAAGGGGGAGTCCTTCACCGCCCCAGCATACGGGCGATCCGTCTTCGCGCAAACCGCAAATAGTCCTGCCAACTACATCGATGCTTGCCAGACGCTCTGCGACAGGCGGCTTTTTATCGCCATAATCATCGTCTCCCCAGCATACGGGCGATCCGTCTTCACGCAAACCGCAGGCATATCGGCCGTCAACGCTGATTGTGGTAAATCTCTCATCGGCAGGCGGCGTGGTTTCACCATCAAAATCGTATCCCCAACATATCACCGAGCCGTCTTCGCGCAAACCGCAGGTACGCCAAGCGGCTGTGTCGATTGCGGTAAATCTCTCATCCGCGGGCGGCGTAGATTGGCCTTCCTCGTTTGCGCCCCAGCAAACTGCAGCGCCGTCTTCGCGCAAACCGCAGGCATGCTCCCAGTCAATGCTGATTGATGTGAATCCCTCATTGTTGGGCGGCGTTAATTGACGATTATGCGGGCGTCCATACATATGTCCGTACGGATAATATCCCCAGCATACCGCCGCGCCGTCCTCGCGCAAACCGCAGGTATGCCAAGCGCCAACGCTGATTGTCGTGAATCTCTCATTGGCGGGCGGCGTAGATTGGCCTTCCTCATTTCCGCCCCAACACGCCGCCGAGCCGTCTTCACGCAGCCCACAGGTATGCCCGCCGCCGCTCTTGATTATCGCGAACTTATCCTCAGCGGGCGGCGCAGATTCAATTGCCCCCCAGCATACGACCTCCCCATCATCCCGCAAGGCGCAGCTATAGCCGCCGCCTACACTGACCGCCTTGAAATCAAATACGCTAGGCGGCACTGCGGCGGGCGTGGGGGTAAGCGGTACTGCGGGCGCAAGCGCAGGCGTGGACGTCGGCATAGTCACCATAGACGTAGGCGTTTCAGGCGCGCCCACGGGTTCGTTGCTGCAAGCGGCAACCGCTATATGCAAGACAACCGCAATGCACAAAAGCGCCGCCAAAGCCGATTTGCGCCGCGCAACATCTCTCATGCTGTAACCCTAACCTCTATCAAGCTCACACATACCGCCCGCGCTTTCGCCGATTAGAAAGCGGCGTATATCAGCATCCGCCTCCCCCGCGCGCCAAAATCTGCATTGCATATTATACTTTGGGCGATATAATAAACAATGCAACTGTCCCTTTGTGTTCACAACAACCGATGTATTCCCAACAACTTAATCCCATCCCTTTGACGAACTACAATGCCCCACGGCGCATTCTCAACAACCTAATCCCATCCCCTACCAAACCGCAAACCCGCATCAAACCGAAAGGACCGCTATGGCATCGCAGATAGAGCAACGCTACTTGGAACTTCACCCCGGCTCCGCAGAGCGCTGGGACACCGCGCGCGACATCTTTCCAGACGGCGTAACCCACGACGGACGCCGAATGTCCCCGTTCCCACTGTACGGCACCCACGGCGAAGGCGGCGTCAAGTGGGACGTCGACGGCAACCGCATCATTGACTTCTGGACCGGACACGGCTCTATGATGCTCGGACACTCCCACCCGGAAATAGTCAAGGCGGTGCAAGAGCAGGTTGCGCGCGGCACCCATCTCAGCATGTCCTCCGACCTCGAGATACGCTGGGCGCAGCTCGTCCAGCAGCTCATCCCGTCCGCCGAAAAGGTGCGCTTCCATAGCTCAGGCACCGAAGCCACGATGATGGCTATCCGCATGGCGCGCGCCTACACCCGCAAATCCAGGGTAATCAAGTTCGAGGATCACTTTCACGGCTGGAGCGACTCCCTGTCCGCCGGCAGCGCAGGAATTGGCGGCATACCGCGCGAGACGCTCAACACGATGATTGTGCTGCCGCCCAACGACATGGCCGCCCTAGAGTGGGCGATGCTGGGCAACAACGACATCGCCGCCATCATCCTGGAACCCACCGGCGCGCATATGGGCTTGGAACCGATAAGCGCCGCATTCCTCGCCGATCTGCGCGCGCTTACCGAGCGGCACGGCGTTGTGCTTATCTTCGACGAAGTGGTAACCGGCTTTCGCGTCTCCAAGGGCGGCGCGCAGGAACTCTACGGCGTTACCCCCGATATGACCACTATGGCGAAAATCCTAGGCGGCGGGCTGCCCGGCGGCGCTGTGGCGGGTAAGGCGGACATCATCAATATGATACAGAACGGCCCCGACCCCGAATACAATCACAACCGCCGCATCGCCCACAACGGCACATTCAACGCCAACCCGCTATCCGCCGTCGCCGGCATCAAAGCGCTTGAGCTGCTGTCAACCACGCCCGTCAACGAAACCGCCGACGCTATGGGACAGCGCCTCAAAGACGGCATCAACGATCTGCTCACAAAGATCGAAGTGGAAGGCTGCGCCACCGGCATAAGCTCGCTCATATTCCTGCGGCTCGGCGTCGACCCCGCGGCGGCCGACCCCGACCGCAACCCTAGCGCCGCCCGCGATATGCGCGCGTCCGACAACCCCGAACTCCAAGCGCAGCTCAACCTCGCTATGCTCAACCACGGCGTACACGCCGGCAATGCCCACGGCGGCGCGCGCTTCATCCTCAGCGCCGCCCACACCGAGCAAGACGTCGACGCCACCGTGGAAGCCGTCGGCAGCGCCCTCAACGACGTCCGAGAGCAGGGATTGATCTAGCCGCGCATAAACCGCCCGCTTGCCTTGCGATAGCCTTATAGGAAACGAAAACAAAATCCCATCCCCCTCAGGCACTCAGGTCAGGGGGATGGCTAGAATAGGAACGCCCGCCAAGAAAACCGCCGCCTTTCAGGGAGCGCCAATGCAGCAGCAACCCACCTACGACGTCATCATCATCGGCGGCGGCGCGGCCGGCCTCACCGCCGCCATATACGCCTGCCGCGCGGGCCTTGCAACGCTGATGCTTGAGCGCCTTATGCCCGGCGGCCAGGTCATAAACGCCGACCGCATCGAGAACTTTCCGGGCTTCCCCGACGGCATAGCCGGCGCAGAAATCGGCCCCCTAATGCAGCAGCAGGCAACCAACTACGGCTTGGAAATCCGCCTAGCCGAAGTGGACGAACTAGCGCAGCATCCCAGCGGCTGGCGCGTATCCGCATACGGCGAAGCGCACATCGCCAAAGCCGTCATAATCGCCGGCGGCTCCACTCTGCGCAAACTCGGCGTCCCCGGCGAAGACGCGCTCTACGGCGCCGGCGTATCCTACTGCGCCACCTGCGACGGCGGCTTCTTCATCGACCAACCCGTCGGCGTAGTGGGCGGCGGCGACTCCGCGCTCGACGAAGCGCTAGTTCTCACCGAATACGCATCGCAGGTTACGCTATTCCACAGAGGCGCATCCCTCAGCGGCGAGCGCATCCTGCAAGAGCGCGTTCACGCCCATCCCAAAATCCAAGCGCGCCCCAACACGCTCATAAGCGCCGCGCTGGGCGATACGCAACTTGAAGCCGTCAGCATCCTTGACCAAACTAGCGGCGAAACCTCACGCGCCGACCTAGCCGGCCTGTTCATCTACGTCGGGCTTGAGCCCAACACCGCTTACCTGCGCGATCTGCTGCCCCTAGACGGCGGCGGACACATCCCAACCGACATATGGATGCGAACAGCGCAGCCCGGCATATTCGCCGCCGGCGACATCCGCCAGCATAGCGCCGCTCAGCTCATAACCGCCGCCGGCGACGGCGCAACCGCCGCCATAGCTGCCCGCCGCTACCTAGAAACCCGCTAATCCTATGCTAATCCCCGCTATGCTACACTGGATCCCACCACACTCCCCGACGGCAACGGCGTTTAGTGCTGCCCCCGTAACGCTCCCGTAATACTCCCAAGCGATAATGGCTTTGCATCACGAGTAGAAAGAGGCGCGCAATGAAAGGCGTTCGGTTCATAATAGACAAACACGGCAACCCTCCATCCGTCATCCTAGATCTCGCCATATGGCACGAAATATGGGAAGACATCCACGACGGGATAGTCTTGGAATCGCGAAAAGACGAAGAGCCTACCATCACGCTGGAAGAGCTGCAAATGGAAATGAAACAGGAAATCTTCGCGAATGACTGACGAATACGATATTCGTTTTCTGCCCTAAGTATCTAGAGATTACCGCAGATTGCCCCGAAACAAGCCTCGCATCATAGGCGCTGCAAACACCCTGCCTGCGAATCCGCGTCCTTTCGGAGTTAGCAAACTGCGGGAATATGAACGGGCTTACAGAATTCGAGTTGGCCAATGCCGCATCATCTATGAAATTGACGATGCCCAAAGACTGATTAGCGTAAGGTACATAAGACACCGCCGCGAAGTCTATCGCAGTTTCTAGGCAATGCGATTCGCGCCACAGCGCAGAAACGGAGGCAACCCCAATGAAAGGCGTTCAGTTCATAATAGACAAACGCGGCAACCCCACATCCGTCATCCTAGACCTCGCCATATGGCACGAAATCCTCGCCATATGGCACGAAATATGGGAAGACATCTACGACATCAAGGCAATCGAAGCCGCCAAGCAAGAAGGCGGGGAACCTATCCCTTGGGAGCAGGTGAAAGCCGAAATGGACGCGAAATTGGCGGCAATGAACGCCGCCGATAACTAACAGAGGAGGCATCCCCAAATGGAAGAGCCAATGAAAGGCGCGCAATTCCTACTCGACGAACACGGGCGCCACAAATCCGTTATCCTAGACCTTGAAGTATGGGGCAAGGTATGGGAAACCTTCTACAACGACACCGCAGCCGAAATCGCGCAGCGCGAAGGCCGCCCAGTCGCCCCATGGGCGCAAGTGAAAGCCGAAATGGAAGCGCAGCTGAAGGCAAGACTAGCCGATTATGACTAACTCAGGAGGCATCCCCCAATGAAAGGCATAGGCATACAACTAGAAGGCGTGCAATTCCTAGTCGACGAACACGGCAACTGCAAATCCGTCGCCCTCGACCTCGACACATGGAGCGATCTGTGGGAAGACTTCTACGACGGCATGCTCGCCGAGGCTACCCGCGACGAACCTACCATCCCGTGGGAACAAGTGAAAGCCGAAATGGACGCTGAACTAGCCGCCGAACCCAATGCCGCCCAAGACGCCCCGCGCAGTCAAACCGACATTGAACGCGAATACGCCCAAGACGCTAGGCGCGCCGTCGACCGCTCATTCCCACCATCGAGGCGCGCCACCGATTGGGACGACGGCGCTCTGAAACGAGAGCTTGCCAAAATAACCGACGAAGACCGCCGCGAAATGCAGGCTATCGCCGACGAAGGCTTGGAAGAGGATCTGAAACATTGGCCGGAATACGATGCCGTGAACGGCGCATCCGCCGAGCCGTCGACCATCCCCTCATTCGCCGACCGCATGGAAGCGCTCTGCGAGCAGCCCCCTTCGCGCGAGCGCGCGATTGAAATGGAACGCATTCTCAACGAAGCCACCCCCGCCGACAAGGACGAACTTTTTGAGCGCGCGCTTACGAAGATCGACGTCGAGTACGAACAGCGCCTTGCCGATGAAGGGCTGGAAGCGGATTTGCGAGAATGGCCCGAATACTAAGAGGCGACATAATCTGGGCAGACCTCGACCCTGTGCGCGGACACGAACAAGGCGGACGCAGACCCGTAGTAGTCATAAGCTCCGACAGACTCAATACTGCATCCGGCGCCACCGTCATCGCAATGGCGCTTACCACTCGCCCACAACGCCTGCCTTTTCCCTTTGTCCTCGAGTTGGAATCTAGCACGTCGGGTAGGCGTTCATGGGTCAAACTCAGCCAAGTCCGCGTACTCTCGCACAAGCGTCTAGGCAATAAAATCGGGCGCGTCTCCGATTATGAACTCGGACTCTTGGTCAAGGGACTTAATGAACTGATAACATAACCACGCAGCGCGCCGCCTAAATGCGCCATTATGTAAGCGAGGCTATCTATGGACTTCCACTTCACCCCACAGCAGCAAGACTTTCGCCAAGAAGTGCGCCAATTCCTCGTCGACAACCTCGGCGACGACTGGCGCGGCATCGTCCCCGACGACTACTTCATCGACGACAACTGGGCGCTCATCCGCCAACTCACCGCCAAACTGGTGGAGCGCGGCTGGCTTACGCTCGCTTGGCCGCAAGAGTACGGCGGACAGGGCAGACCGCACATCGAGCAGATGATTTACAACGAAGAAACCGCCTACTTCCGCGCGCCCATGCGCGATACCAGCATGGGGACGCATATGGTCGGCCCGTCCATTATGCTGTACGGCAGCGACGAGCAGAAGGCGCGCTATCTGCCCGAAATCGCCGACGGCTCAGCAGTATATTGCCAAGGCTTCAGCGAACCAGAATCCGGCTCAGACCTAGCATCCCTTCAGCTGCGCGCGGTGGAAGACGGCGACGACTTCATCCTCAACGGCTCCAAGATATGGACAAGCGGCGCGCACCGCGCAAACCGCTGCTACATTATGGCGCGCACCGATCCGGACGCCCCCAAGCACCGCGGCATCAGCGTGTTCATCGTGGATATGGCGGCGCCCGGCATCCAAGTAGCGCCCATCATCAATATGTTCGGCGTTCACTACTTCAACCAAGTCTTCTTTGAAAATGTGCGCGTCCCCAAGCAAAATATGATTGGCGAAATGAACCGCGGCTGGTATGTAGCCGCCACCACGCTCGACTTCGAGCGCTCCGGCGTGGGACGCTACGGCTCCAACCGCCGCGACTTGGAAGAGATAATCGAACTCTACAACCATCTGCGCTTCGACTGCGGCGTGTCCGTCGAAGACAAGTACCGCCGCCGCATCGCCGACCTCTGGACCGCCAACGAAGCCGGCCGCCTCACCGCTTACAACGTGGCGTGGATGCAGAGCCAAGCGCTTGTCCCCAACAAAGAAGCGTCCGCCGCCAAGCTTGTGGGCAGCGAAATAAGCCAGCGCATCAGCCAACTCGGCATGCAGATGCTCGGCCCCTACGCCGTATTGGACGAAGGCTCCGGTTGGGCGTTCCTAAACGGCAGAATAGCACAGCAATGGATGGACGCCGTATCGCTCACCATCCGCGCCGGCGCCTCCGAAATACAGCGCAACATCATCGCCAGCCGCGGGCTGGGACTGCCGCGAGGCTAACGCTCGCTATGCTTATGTGGGCGCTTGTGGCAATCGGCGGCGCGCTCGGCGCCGTGTCCCGCTACGGCATCGACCGCGCAGTAGCCGCCGCGTTTGGCGCGCCTCTGCTAGGCACATTCGCAGTCAACATAAGCGGCTCATTCCTGCTCGGCATCCTGCTGGGGATTGGAACCGCCGAGGGGCGCTTCGGTCTGTCCAACGAGGCGCGCGCGCTTACGGCGGTGGGCTTTCTCGGCTCATACACCACCTTCTCTACGCTAACCGTCGCCAGCGTCCGCCTAGCCGCCGACGGCGATTGGCTGCGCGCCGCGCTCAACATCGGCGCCAGCGTGCTAGTGGGCATCATCGCGGCGTTTGCAGGTATAATGCTAGGCAGGGCGTTGTAGGCAGACGGCATTTCAAATCCCTTCCATCTCAGGGCGAGGGTGAATGCGAATGTTAAGATGAAGGGGCGATCCTAGGTAAATCAGTCCATCTAGCCACAGAGGTTTTCCCGCATGTACAACAGAGCGTACAAGGTAAAAGACGGCATCGTGTATGACTCCAAAACCGCCGATCTTGTTCACTACAAAGACTCCATCATCGGCACGCGCGACATCCTAGCCGTAACCCCCGAAGGCAACTACTTCGTGACGTCTTTCGGCGGGTTCCTAACCGGTTGGCAGGTATTCCCGTACGGCCGCTTGTCGGCGATAGACTGGGCGATACGCAAGAAAGCGCCCGCCAAAGCCTTTGAGCGCCTGGGCGTAACCATAATGCCCGAACCCGATGTGCCGGCCGACAAGCCCTATGAGCCGTTTCACGCCTGCGAAGTCCTGTGCGCCAAGAACAAGACCTTCGACAATTCGCTCATCGCCACCGCCAAGTTTCTGTTCAGAAACCCCGACGGCAGGTTCTTTCTATACGATGGGATGATACTGCTGGGGCGCTATGTCTTTGAGGAAAACCGCCCGATGTCTCAGCTGCAGGCGCTGCGCTGGGCAATGCTGAACAGCGACACTTGGTACCCGCTAGAAGATCTGGGCTGCATACGCGACTACAAATACAAAGGCGAAGGCAAGGGCTTGTAGTCTGCCGCCAACCGCATCCCCCCCAATCCCTTTGCGTCCTTGCGCTAAATTCTTTGCGCCTAGCCTAGCCCATTAAGTTCAGGTTCACGCCCCGCCATACTAGCAGCGCGCCCACTATCATCAGCACAACGCCCATCGCCAGCAGCAACCCGTTCAGGCGCACACGCCCCGTCAGTTTTGCGCCGTAGTAGCTCCCGACCATCGCCGCCGCGCCCATAAGCGCCAGCAGCGCATAGTCCACCTGCCCGTTTATCACATGCCCAACCCAGCCCGACGCGCCTATCAGCACGCCTATGAACAGGTTCGTCCCCGCCGCGATTCGCGGGTCGACCCGCAGTATGCGAATCAGCGCCGGCAATCGTATGCTGCCCAGTATCAGCCCCACTGCGCCGCCGAGCAGTCCCACGCCAAGCCCTATGCCCGCCTCCGCGGACACGCGCCCCGGCGTGAACATTCCCGCCGAACCGCTCAGTTCGCCGCCGAACAGCGCTTGGTCGTCCCCGCTTTTGCTGCGCTCCCGAACCATTATCAGAAACTCTACGCCCTGCCAGAACACCAGCAGTCCGGCAAGCGCAATCAGCAATCCCGTAGGCGCGGCGTCGCTCATAAAGCCGCCTATCAGCGCGCCGATGCACGCCGGGACGCCCATCACCAGCACGATGCGTAGGTTCACTCGACCCTCGCGCCAGTGCCGCGCCGCGCCCGCCAGCGACGCCAAGCCGCTCACCAGGATGTTCGTCCCGCCCGCTATCGGCGCCGCCATTCCTAACAGCAGCATCATAGGCAGCCGTATCGTCCCCAGCGCCAGCCCCACGAACCCGCCTAGGATGCCCACCGCAAACGAAAACGCCGTCAGCAGCGCCGCCTGCCACACCGCTATCCCCGATACAAACTCCATTCCAACATCCTATCTGCGTATTTCTGCGTACTTGCGCCGCATCCATCGCGATAGCCACAACTCGCCTCACAGCCCGCAGCGGCTTGCCCCATTATATCTAATGCGCCTTGCCTATGAGAATGCCTGCCGCGCGCTCAAACCGCCGCCGCCCGCAATAACGCAAAGAGCCCTGCGGCAATCGGGCGCATTTATCCGATTGCCGCAGGGTTAGTTGCCGCCCGGGGGAATTGCTGGTTAGGCGTATGGCAGAGCGCTGCGGCTTGACGCGCTGTCCTAAAACCGCAACGCGGCCGCCTTAAGCTCCGTTAGTCATTATGCGCTCGCCACGGACGGCGTTGAAAGTCAGCCACCTGCTGCGGCGTGAAGCCGGGGGATGCGCGCTCCCATACGCCAGTGTCCTTGTAGTAGATGTAGGCGTAAAGGTAGCGGCCTACGTCGGCGGCTCCAGGCGTGTATGAGGGATTGCTTCCAACCAACTCGCACCCTGCGCTTGGCGGATTGGAGTCGTTGGCATCGCAACTATACCATAGCCCCACCACAGGACGCGAAGAAGGCGAATTAGGCAACGGAGCAATCGTTGCCGCCGTTCCAATGCGAGGCGGATTGTGGCCGCTTGCGAAGCTCAGCGCAACGGGGCTAGTGGTGGTGGCAGCCTTTATCTTGGCTATCGCCCTAGTATAAATATAGTCGCCCGCTGCCATCAGCAACTTTGCGCGAATGTATTTATCTACATGCTCCGGCCTAAGGACGAACTGGTAAGTGGGGTAGGAACCTCGGATTGCTTCCCATCTTTTGCCCGGCGGCGGAACGAGTGTAGTCCAATCGATGCCGTCGACGGAGGACTCCCATAGCCAGGGTCCAGAGCGCGGTCTGTTGAAAGGCCATCTGCCGGAATACAAGGTCATGCCTTCTCTAGGCTGTACATCGTATCCGCCGTAGCGCCAGCGTGTGCCGATGTGCGCGAATCGTTGATTGCCCGATGTCTCTATGGTGTGTCCGCCGTATGTCAACAGTGGATACCGTCTTGAGGTGGCGCTGCTGAATTCCCACGGGTCATCGTTGTTGGTGCCGTCCGAGTCAATTGTCAGATCGTCCCAATCGGCGTATATGCCGGCGGCGGATGTGGGCGTTTTGAGAGCGTGCGTAGATTTCCCCTCCGGTATAGCGTCGCCCGAGTCATCGTCTATCCCGCTGGTTATGTAGTCCCAGTAACTGGCGGTTACCGTGGCGGAGGAATCGTTGTAGCCTATCAGTCCGCCGACCGTAGGCTTGTTGCTTGCGGTGGCGGTAGGAGTCATACCGGCAGCGGTAACGGTGGCGATGGAGTAGCTGGCGGTTATCGTTCCAAGATTGTCTCCGGCTAGACCGCCGACGTAACTGCCGCTGCCTCCCTTGCCCTTGACCGCGCCCGAGGCGTATGCGGCGGTTATCGTTCCTTGCCTTCCGTTTTGTCCTATCAGACCGCCAGCATAGATGTCCTTATTGCTGCCGGTAGCGGTGGCGTGAATGGATATGGAGACGGCAGCGCGGGAGAAGCTGGCGGCTATGGTGGCTCCGGTTCCTGCATTGTAGCCCACCAATCCGCCGGCGTAGCTTGCCGCGCCTGCAGTGGCGGTTATTGCGCCGGTGGAGTAGCACGAGATTACCTTGCCTGCGTTGCTTCCCACTAGCGCGCCAATCCTTGCATTGCCGGTCGAAGCGGTCATGTTCACATTGACATCCGCAAGCCCTACGCTTTCAATACGCGCGTTTGCGCCCGTTTCGCCGAACAGCCCCACTTCCGTTGAGGCGCCGCTTATCGTGAGATTGGAGATTTTGGGCATCACGCCATTGATGAGGCTGCCCTTGAATGTGGCGTTGAACTTATTGGCTGCTGTGCCGATGGGCGTCCAGTTGGGGTAGGTATCTGATGAATTCACTTCGCCGTCGCCGTCGGTGTCGAAGTCCAGGTCCATCATCAGTTCGTAGCCCTCGCAGGTGGCTTGTTGGGGAGTGGCGGCGTTGGAGTCATGGTCGGTGAGTTTGCAGCCCATGTCGGACGCGGCGTTGAGGAAAGCGGTTGTGTATGTTGCCCATTCTGAGGCGCTGACGGAATCTCGCTTGCCGTTGCCGTTGAGGTCGTATCGGACGGCGTTGAGCTGGGCGAGCGTTCTGATTTCGATGAGGCCGTCGTTGTCCACGTCGTAGTCGGCGTTGGCGGGCGGCACGGTAGGCGTGGCGGTTGCTGTGGCTGTGGCGGTGGGCGTAGCAGTCGCATCCGGATCCGGGGTAGCCGTGGCGGTGGGCGTAGCAGTTGCGGTAGCGGTAGGCGTGGCCGTTGCATTTGGATCCGGGGTAGGCGTGGCGGTGGGCGTAGCGGTGGCGTCGGCGGGCGATGTTTGCGTGGCTGCCGGAGCGCTGGCGAACATCAGCGCCGCCAACGCGATTATGAGAACCGGCGCTATCAGCGTCGAGATACGGCGAAAGTCAAAGAATATACGCAACATTGTGAACACTCCTCCTCAAGTTTAGGCAGTTTGGGTTTGGGAGCATTTTAGCGCAATGGCTCAAAGAAAAGCGCAACGTCCTGTGAGTGTGGACTGCGGTGATGGAAAACGCGATGACAGCAGGTGGATGGACTTTGAGATGAGCGGGCGTGATGAAGCTGCGCTGTTGCGCTTGTTGGAGCGGCTGCCGAATGCGGAGCGCTATGAGCCCGACGCTTACGGAGTGTATGGGCGCTGCCGGCCAACAAGCATGCGGTTGGGAAGTATGGGGTGGTGAACTGGAACGGGAGTAGCGCTCTATGCTGCGCGGCAGATTAAACGGGCGGGCGCGTCTGCACAAAGGGATGCGCAAAGAGCGTGGAGATGCCGGTGAATCTGCTTGCGCCGGTGTTTGTGTATAATCTGAAACACAATGCCGCTGAATGGTGAGAATACCGCAACCCCTATCCTATGATATAATCTCCCCAAACATATTGGAGATACGCTATGACCACTGCAAGCTGCCGCCGCTCCGCCGCTGCCAAGCGCTGGTACGATTTCGTGCCGGATCCGCCGACGGTTGAGGATGGCATGCTGCAAAATTTCGTCATAGCGGACATAGGTCCCGTACTAAGACTGCGATTCAAGCCGCGCGCCGATTCAGTGTTAGTATCCGGCCGCGCCTATATTCTCTATGACATAAACGACCCCAATGCGCGCATAGATCCCGACTACTTTATAGTCTTCGATGTCGACGTTCAGTCAATCATACGGCACAATAGTTATCGCGTATGGCAGTGGGGCAAGCCGCCCGATTTCGTACTAGAGATAGCGTCCGAAAGCACGGCGCTAAACGACGTCACCGCCAAACGCGACATCTACGCGCGGATAGGCGCGCTGGAGTACTGGCGGTTTGACCCAAGCGGCGGCGAATTGTACGGCGAACCGCTTGCGGGCGAGCGCCTAGTGAACGGCAGATATGAGCCGTATCCAGTTCACACCGACGCCGACGGGGACATCTGGGCGCACAGCGAAGCGCTGAACTTGGACTTCTATATGCGCGGTAACAGGTTCTGGGTAAAAGACTCGGCGACTGGGGAATGGCTGAACTTCCTAGAAGCCGAACTAGCGGCGCACGAAGTTACCAAACTGGCGCACGAAGCGACTAGTCTGGCGCATGATAGGGAACGTCAATCACACGAAGCAACTAGGTTGGCGCATGGCAGGGAACGTCAAGCGCACGAAGCAACTAGGTTGGCGCACGATAGGGAACGCCAAGCGCGGCTATCGACAGAAGCGCAGATGCGCGAACTGCGCGCCGAACTCGACCGCTTGCGCCAATCCGAATAGCGGCGCGCGTATTGGCATTCAGCATATCCCAATTGCCCCGCAAAACGCGGGCGCAAACGAAAGCATTCACGCAACGCAGCAGAAAGGCAACACAATGGTAGATGTTGGACAGGCGGCGCCGGACTTTACGCTGCCATCGCAGGACAACGCCGATGTAACCCTCAGCAATTTCAAGGGCGATAAGGCGGTCATACTCTCGTTTCACATATTCTCGTTCACAGGCGGTTGAACGGGGCAGGTCTCTTCGTTCCGCGTGGCGAACCCGCTGTTCGAAGAGAAGAATGCCCAAGTTCTGGGCATTAGCTGCGACGCCCGCCCGTCCCAAACCGCATACTCCGCATCGCTCGGCGGCATACCCTATCCGCTGCTGGCGGACTTCCACCCCAAGGGCGCGGTAACGCAGGCATACGGCATCTACAACGAAGAGCGCGGCGCGCCCAATCGCGCGGTGTTCATCGTGGACACCGAAGGCATCGTGCGCTTCAAGCGCGTCTATGACAACGCCATAGACCTCGATCCCAAAGACATCCTCGCCGAACTGGACAACCTCTAACCGCCGCCCATAATCGCACAGGGATTAGAGCCTGCCCGCTTATCTTGCAATGCTATTTTGCAATGCGGGCAGTCCCTCCCAACTCTGTGGCGGGCGGCGAATGAAAGACGGACGGATTTGCGCAACATCTTTCGGGAGGGCGAACACGCTCTCATCATTGACCGCAGAGGGCGGCGCTATCTGACGTTGTTGCGCGCATCCACCAAGTTCGAATCGCACCTGGGCGCATTCCCGCACGACGACCTGATTAGCGCTGAAGCGGGCTGCTGGATGACCACCAACCGCGGGCATGTGCTGCTTGCGGTGAAGCCCACGCTGGCGGACTTTGCGCTCGATATGCCGCGCATCGCGACCGTGGGCTATCCCAAAGACCTCGGCGTTATCCTGGTCTATGGCGACATCTTCCCCGGCGCGCGCGTTCTGGAGGCGGGCTGCGGCTCCGGCGCCGTTACGATGGCGCTGTTGCGCGCGATAGGCGAGCGCGGGACGCTGGTATCCTACGATTTGCGGCAGGATATGATTGACCGCACGCGGCAGAACGTAGAGTTCGTTATGCCCGATCCCGCCAACCTCACGCTCAAGCTGGGCGATGTGTATGAGGGGTTCGAAGAGCGCGATCTCGACCGCATCGTTCTTGACCTGCCGGAGCCTTGGCGGGTAGCGCCGCACGCATCGGAGGCGCTGCTGCCCGGCGGCATAATCGTCAGCTTCCTGCCCACCGTGTTGCAGGTGCATGAGCTTGCGCGCGCGCTAAGGGCGGTTCATACCTTCGAGATGATTGAGACGATGGAAGTTCTGCTGCGCCCGTGGAATGTGAGCAACCGCAGCGTGCGCCCGGAGCATCGGATGGTGGCGCACACCGGCTTCATCACGGTTGCGCGCAGATGCTCGCCGCGCCCGGCGTCGCAAGTGGCGGAACGCGCCTAGCGTAGTTCGGCTTCCGATGGAGGCCAAAGTTCGGGCGTTTCCCATACCTGCCATGCGGCGTGCGGATAGCGTCCATCCAGCAGCGGCATATGGCGGTCGGACAGCAGCGGCGGTTGCAGCTCCCCGCGCTGCGCCGACGGTGGCGCTATGTCCGCCGCCGATGCTTCTACGCCCTTCGCTTGGATTAGCGCCTTGAAGCCGCCCAAGCCGCTTGGCTTGATGAGCTGGCGCATCGCCATCAGGTTGGCGCTGCGGTCGCGCGGGCTTAGGTGCATAGCGCGAACTTGGCGCAGCATATCGTCTATGCCCAGCGCTTGCAGCAGCTTCGCCTGCGTGGCGTAGGCGATTGTGTCCAGGCCGGCGGCGCGCCCGTCGGACTGCAGTTGCGAAAAGTCCACATGGGCGCTGATGTCCTGCCTGCCGATGCGCTGATATGGGCTGCCGCCTTCGGTATGGCGATAGTATGTCTGCAGCGTTCCAAAGCGCCGCCGCTGTGAGTACAGCTCCGCCGCTTCGTAGCCGTAGTCGATGGTTATGACGAACCCTTTGTCCAGCGCTTGCGCCGCTTCGCCGAGCCAGCTTCGGACGCCCAAGCGCACTTCGCCGCTGAAGCCGTCGGGCAAGGAGAAGCCGAGCGCGCTGATGCGCTCCGCCAAATGGGGCGTCGAGGGCGCGTCGAGCGTCTCGGTGAAAGCGCCGTCTGCGTCTAGCGCAACGTAGATCTCGAGGGGCGCGCCGTTCACGATGCGGAAGCGGTGGACGGGGAAGGCGTCCACAAGTTCGTTGGATAGCAGGCAGCCTATGACGGCTCTCAGGGGGACGCCGTGGGCGCGCAGTCTGTCGACGGATGGGTTGGCGGCGGCGCTTGCGGGGGCATAGCGGTCGATGCAGATGTAGCGTAGGCAGCGGGCGAATTCGGGGGATATGCGATCGGCGTAGGCGGCGACGTCGTTTGCTAGGATGCCGTTGCCGGCGCCCATCTCTGCGACGGTGAAGCGCAGGGGATTGCCGATGATCTGCCACATATGGCGGAGCTGAACGCAGAGCAATGCGCCGAATGCGGGATGCGCCGCCGGACTGGTGTAGTAGTCGCCGGCTGCGCCGAAGGGGGCGGCGCTAGTGTAGTAGCCGCCGTCGGGGTGGTATAGCGCAAGGCGCATGAAGTCGGCGAATGTTATCTTGCCCCGCCGCCGAATGCGGTCGCGGATTGCCTGCTCAGCGGCGGTTTGGGTCATCACATTAAGCGGCTACGATGCGGCGGCGGGAACGATGCGGGATGCGCTTAGGGCGCCTTGCAAGCGCGTGGGGCGTAAAGACGCAACGGGGCGGCAATCAGGATTTGGCGTTGGAGTTGGCGGCGGCGGCAGCTTTCGCCTGCCTTAGGCGGCGGTTGTGGGAGCCTTGCCTGTCCCAGCCTGAGCCCTGAATGGAGTTGTTGAACTCGCGGCGCTCGCCGCAGATCTTGCATTTGCCGATACTGACGGGGCCGTTGGGGCTTTCAATCTGCCAGTGGTGGCGATTGCACTCGGTAGCGTCGGTAGCCTCTTGCGTCAATGTACAATCCCTTCGGTTTTGACTGGTGGCGCTTGCGGTCGGGATGCGATGGCGGTTAGCGCCGGTCTATCGGCACATACTCCACATCCATATCCCCGATGTAGAGCAGGCGGGGGCGCAGCAGGATGTTGTTGTCGAACTGCTCCATCACCTGCACCGTCCAGCCGGGGATGCGTCCCATAGCGAAAATGGAGATGAAGAGGTCTTCGGGGATGTCCAGCAGGTAGTAGATTGCGCCGGAGAAGAAGTCCACATTTTGGCAGATGCCGCGCCGCGCGTAGGGTTCCATTACCTTTGTTACGGCTTCCAGGATGGAGAACCAGCCGGGCTGCCCCTTGCGCTCGCCGAGCGCGCGAGCGTCGTCCTTGAGGTGAATGGAGCGCGGGTCGACTGCCTTATAGACGCGGTGTCCGAATCCCATAACGCGGCCGCCTTTGCTGCGCAGATCGCGCACATAGTCTTCGGCGTTGGATTCGTCGCCGATTTCCATCGCCATCTTCATAACCTCTTCGGCGGCGCCGCCGTGCGACGGGCCTTTGAGAACGCCGATGCCGGTGGTAACGGCGCAGTGGAGGTCTGCCTGCGTGGACGCGGTAACCCTTGCGCCGAATGATGATGCGTTGATGCCGTGTTCGGCGTGCAGGATGAAGTCCTTGTCTATGAGGGCGGCATCCTGCTCGTCGGGCTTTTCGCCGAACAGCATATAGAGGAAGTTGGCGGCGTGATTGAGGCTGCTGTCGGGCGCGATGGGCTGCATGCCATCGCGGATGCGGGCGTGGGCGGCGACGATGGTAGCCGCCTGCGCGGTGAGGCGGATGCCCTTGCGCAGAGTGGCTTCGGCGGAGTTGTCTTCGGTTTCGGGGTCGTAGGCGGACAGCGCGGATACGGCGGTTCGCAGCACATCCATCGGATGCGAATTTTGGGTGAGGCCGATTACGCTGAGAACCTCTTCGGGCAGGGCGCGGCTTGCCTTGAGTTCGGAGTCGAAGGCGTCAAGCTGCTCGCGTGTTGGAAGGCTGCCGTAAAGCAGAAGGTAGATAGTCTCTTCGAAGGTGGACTGCGTCGCCAGGTCGTCGATGTTGTAGCCGCGATACAGCAGTTTGCCGATGTCGCCGTCGATGAAGCTGGACGTGGTGCGGTCTATATGCACATCGCGAAGTCCTCGGTGGAGTTCGACCTTCTGCTCGCTGCTCATTCCGTATCCTCCCCCGCTTTGATTTGGCGCATTCGGCGGCGGGCGATCCCGCGCTCGATGCAACCCGTGATAGTTTGTATTGAGTGGGCTAATTCTAGCGCTTTCGCTTTTGGGGTGTCAAGGAAGGGCTTTAGCGCAAAGAGGCTTAGGTGTCGTCGGGGATTTTTGGAGTTGAGAGAATGGTAGTAGATGAATGGCCTTGATGTGGAAAGCTCGTGATGAGGCTGCGGTCTTAATGCCACAGAAAGGCGAAAGGGTATTCACAAAATCGAGTGGTATTAGATATACAATGGAGATCAGACCACTATCTAGGAGGCGATCTATGGCGCGCGAGCGGTCATATCGGCACGACATCAGATGCCGACACTGCGGCTCCAATTGGATGCCCAAAGACGGACACACGCGGCAGGCAAGTGTACAAGTGCGGGGATTGCAAGCGGAAGTACACGGCGGACGCAGCGCGGCCGCGCTTCCCGGAGCAGACCAAGCGGCAGGCGGTTCAGATGCGCATAGAGGGCGCGAGCATATCGGCGGCGGCGCGCGTAGTGGGCGCAAGCGCTGCATCGGTGAGCGGTTGGGTCAAAAAAGGGGGGCGATAGCGCTTGAACGGATGCGCGCAATGAGCGCGTGGCGCGCAAGCGGGCGGGCTGCGCCAATCGCTGCGCCAACGATAGCGCTTGACGAAATGTGGACATGCTTGGGCGCTAGAAGAGAAGAAAAGCGCAACGCCCTGTGGGTATGGACGGCGGTGGTGGAAGAGCGCGACGGCAGCAGGTGGATGGACTTTGAGGTGGGCGGCAGGGACGAGTCCACATTCTTGCGGTTGCTGGAGCGTCTGCCGGATGCGGAGCGCTACGAGACAGACGCCTACGGAGTGTACGGGGCGCTGCCGGTCAACAAGCATGTGGTTGGGAGGTACGGGACGGTGAACTGGAACGAGGGATTGCATTCGATGCTGCTCGGAAAGTTGAATCGGTTAGTTCGTCGGCCAAAGGCTGCGCAAAGAGCGTGGATATGCCGGTGAGTCTGCTTGCGCTAGTCTTCTGCGCCAAGCTCAAACTCAATACCACTCACCACTAAGAATACCAGCGTCAAGGCGGTATTCATAATGATAAGTGGCATTAGATATAATGGTGTCCAGGCCGCTATCTATGAAGTGAATGATGGCGCGCGCAAGGACGTATCGACACGATGTCAGATGCCGACGCTGCGGCTCCGGCTGGATGCCTGAAGACGAATATGCGCCCGTTGGAGCGGATGTCGGAGGCGGAGGCGATAAGAGACTGCCGCTTACGGAGTGTATGGCGCGCTGTCCGGTCAGCAATCAGGTGGCAGGGAAGTGCGGCGCTGTGAACTGGAACGCGGAATAGCGCTCTATGCTGCGCGGGAAAGTTGAACGGGTTGGCGCTGCGCGCAATAATGCCAAAAACCCTGCGGCAATCGGGCGCATAAGTTGCTGCAGGGCTAGTTTTCGAGGGCGGGAATTGTTGGCTGGGGTGTATGGCAGAGCGGCGACGGTTTGAGGACGGCGCATCAAACAGCAACGCTGACGCCTTAGTTTCGTTGCCTCTACCGCCACTGCCAGGCGCGCTGGACATCAGCCACTTTCTGTGTAAAGTCGGTGTTTGCGCGCGTCCAGTTGCCGGATTTGTTGTAGTAGATATGGGCGTGGATGTAGTGATTTAGGTCGGCGGCTCCCGGTATGTATGAGTCAAGGCTTCCAATCATCTCACACCCCGTCGGAGTGGAGTCGTTGGTATCGCAACGATACCACAGCGCATCAGCGGCGGAAGGCATAGATGCGACGGTTATCGCAGTTCCAATGCGAGGCGGGTTGTGGCCACTGGCTAAACTAAATTTGTCGGTGGCGCGTGCGGCAGTCCTTATCTTGCCGATTACCCTAGTATAAAGATAATCGCCCGTAGTCAACAGCAACCTTGAGCGGATGTATTTGCCTACATGCTCTGACCTAGGGACGAACTTGTAGGTGCCGCCGTAAGTGCCGCCCGCGCCGCGCAGCAATTCGCCCGCTTTGCCGGGCAGGGGGGCAATCGTAGTCCAATCGATGCCGTCGGTGGAGCTTTCCCATATCCAGAGTCCGGCGCGAAAATCTCGAAGTCCGCCGCCTCTGCCGGATATAAGAGTTATGCCTTCCCTAGGATGTCCGGCGCTGGCGCCTCCGCGGCTGCCGTAGTTGCCGACGCCGCTGTCCGCAAGCCGTTGATTGCCTGATGTTTCTGCGGTGAGCTTTGTGGTATGCCCGCCGTATGTCAGCCGCGGATGCCATTGGGTTTGGTTAAAGTCCTCCCACGGGTTAACGTTGCTTGCGCCGTCAATCGTCAGTGTGTTCCAACCCGCGTATATGCCGGCAGCGGATATGGGCGATAGAAGCTCGTAAGTGGACTTCCCCTCCGGCATAGCGGGGCCGGCATCGTCGTCTATGCCGCTGGCTATGTAGTCCCAGTAGCTAGAGGTTATCGTGGTGATGTCGGGTTCGTTGTAGCTCAGACCGCGAACTTCCGGCTTGCTGCCATCGGTAACGGAGGCTACGGCAGTAACGGGAGCGATGGAGTAGCTGGCGGTTATCGTTTTTATGTTGTAGCCTACTAGACCGCCCACGTAGCCGCTGCCACCCTTACCCTTGACCGCGCCCGCAGCGTAGGTGGCGGTTAGAGCTTCTGCGTTATACCCTACTAGACCGCCGACGTAGATTTCGCCACTTGAAGACATAGAGACGGTAGCGCGGGAGAAGGCGGCGGCTATCGCTCCCCCGTTATAGCCCACTAGACCGCCGGCTTCGGAGTAGCCTCCCGCGGCCGCGTTTACCTTGCCTGTGGAGTAGCATGCCGTTACTTTGCCTAAGTTGTTTCCCACTAACGCGCCAATCTTTGCATAGCGGGCCGAAGTGGATATGTTCACATTGACATCCACAAGTCCCACGCTTTCAATGCGCGCGTTTGCGCCCGTTGCGCCGAACAGCCCTACCTCCGTTGAGGCGCCGCTTATCGTGAGGTTGGAGATTTTGGGCATCACGCCGTCTATGAGCTTGCCCTTGAATGTGGCGTTGAACGGACTGGCTGCTGCGCCGATGGGCGTCCAGTTGGGGTAGGAGTTGGTATCGCTGGCATCCACATCCCCGTCGCCGTCGGTGTCGAAGTTTAGGTCCATCATCAGTTCGTAGCCGGTACAGTTGGGTTGCGGGCAACCCATGCCGGACGCGGCGTTGAGGAAAGCGGTTGTGTATGTTGCCCAGTCCGAGGCGCTGACGGAGCCTTGCTTGCCATCCCCGTCGATGTCGTATCGGACGGCGTTGAGTTGTGGGAGGGTTCTGATTTCGATGAGTCCGTCGTTGTCCACATCGTAGTCGGCGTTAGCGGGCGGCACGGTAGGCGTGGCGGTGGGCGTGGCCGTAGCAGTAGCGGTTGCCGTGCCGGTTGCGGTTGCGGTAGGAGTAGCGGTTGCATCCGGATCTACGGTAGCGGTGGGCGTAGCAGTAGCGGTTGCTGTGCCGGTTACGGTAGGGGTAGCGGTTGCATCTGGATCTACGGTAGCGGTGGGTGTAGCCGTAGCATCCGCGGGCGCGGTTTGTGTCTCTGCCGGAGCGCTGGCGAACATTATGGCCGCCAATGCGATTATGAGAACTAGCGCTATCAGTGTCGAGACGCGGCGAAAGTCAAAGAATGTACGCAACATTGGGAATACACCCCCTCTTTAGGCAGTTTGGGTTTGGGGGATATTTTAACGCAGAGGCGCAAAAACGCAAGCGGGCGCGTAATCTTGCGGTGATGCGAATAGTGGGATTGGCTGCCAATGAGGGCGAAACGCATACGCCGTCGCTTGAAGGGACGACGACGCTGGGGGATGCGGTGGAGCGCGTTAACAGAAACCTATGACGCCGTCGGTTAAACGCGCTCGGAGCGGCGCGCGCAACGCGCTAATCGGCATCCTCTACGCGGAACAGGTTTCGGGCGGCGCGGATGTGCGTCTTGTTCGCGCCCTGCTTGAGGGACGCGGTGGGATCGTGCAGTATCTTGTTCACGATGGAGCGCGTCAGCGCATCGACCACCTGGCGGTTTTGTGGGGATGCGTCGTTTAGCATAGCTAGCGCCTTGGCGACCTCGCGGCGTCGGATGTCCTCAGCGTTTTGGCGTATCGCCTTGACCGTGGGCAGGGCGTCAAGCGAGTCCCACCAGCGCAGGAAAGCGTCCACCTCTTCCGAAATGATGCTTTCGGCGGCGGCGGCGGCGCGTTTGCGCTCTGCCAGGTTTTCCTCTGCGATGGCGGATAGGTCGTCGATGTTGAACAGCCGCACGCCGTCAATTGCGGCGATTTCGGGGTCAATGTCGCGCGGGATGGCTAGATCGAAGACGAACAGCGGCGTTTCGTGGGGATTGCGGCGCAGCGCGGACGCCATTCGCTTGGTGACTATGTAGCTTGGCGAATCGGTTGCCGCAAGCACGATTTGGGCGTCTCGCATCGACTCTTCCAAGCGTTCAAACGGGACAACCGTACCGCTGAGATAGCCGGCTAGTTCTTGCGCTTTCTGCGGCGTGCGGTTGGCTATCATCAGGTCGCCCACGCCCACGGTTCGCAGCGCGCGCGCTATGAGGCTGCCCGCTTCGCCGGCGCCGATTAGCAGCGCCCGCTTGTCGGATAGACCGCCCAGCACCCGCTGCGCTAGACGCACGCCGGCGTAGCTCACGGACAGCGGGTTGCGCCCTATGCCCGTCTCTTGGCGCACGCGCCGCCCTACGCGCATTGCGGCGTGGAACAGCCCGGAGCAGGATATTTTCACCGACTTGGCTTCGGTGGCGGCGCTCAACGCCCCCCGCACTTGCCCTAGTATCTGCGACTCGCCCACTATCAGCGAATCCAGGCCGCTTGACACCCCGAATAGGTGGCGCGCGGCGTCTGCGCCGAAGCGGCTGTACATATGCGGCGCGACGTCAGCGGGCGGCAATGCGTGGTAGTCCGCCACGAAACGCTTGATGCGCTGAGTGGCGGCGGGGACGTCGTCGGTAACCGAATATATCTCGGTGCGGTTGCAGGTTGACAGGATGACCGCTTCGCCAAGTTCATCCCGCAGAGACGGGAGCGCTTGCTGAAGCTGATCGCTGAGAAAGGACACCGCTTCCCGCACTTCCAAGGGGGCGCTTTTGTGGCTTAATCCAACTAGCAGTAGCTGTTGCAAGACGATTAGCCCTTCATAAGCTGCTTGTAGTGCGTCCGCAGGCAGCGGGTGCAGATTCGCATCTTGGTCGCCGCGCCGTTCACCATCACGGTCGCCTTCTGCACATTGGGAAGCCATCTTGTGCGGGTGCGCCGCTTGGAGTGGCTCACATTGTTGCCCGATTGCCCCGTCTTATGGCACATTTCGCATACTGCCATAGTTCACCTTTACCGCAACTATCATATTTGGTATCATCAAGCCCGGCATGAACCAAGCGCGCTTCTCAAGCGTTTGCGAACTGCGCGCATTTCGAGCCTGTGAAATATAACACAAACATAACATACCCGACGGAAAACGGCAACCGAATGACAGACTTTCTTCAAGACAACGGCATCTCAGCGCCATGGTCCGGCAGCGCGTTGCTGGCGATGTTCACGGCAGGCGCGCGCATTCTGGAGACGCACGTCGACCTTGTGAACCGCCTGAATGTGTTCCCCGTACAGGACGGGGACACGGGCATCAATATGCTGCTCACGCTGCGGGACACGCTCACGGCGGCGCAATCATCCGACGGGGACAGCGCGGCGGCGGTCGCCAAGGCGATGTCCGACGGCGCTTGCATGGGCGCTAAGGGCAACAGCGGCTTAATCGTATCGCAGCTCTTCAAGGGCGTGTCCGCGGCGTTTGAGGGCAAGGCGTCCGTCAGCGCCGCCGATTTCGCCAACGCGCTGACTTTGGCGCGCGAGTACGCATACGGCGCTATCGGCAATCCGGTAGAGGGGACGATGCTGACGGTGTTCACGCACGCGGCAGAGGCGGCCGCTCTGAGCGCGCAAGAGGGCGCCGCTGCAAACGATATGCTCGCCGCTACAAGCGATGCCGCCAAAAACGCCGTGGCGCTCACGCCCACGCTGCTGCCGCGCCTGCAAGAGGCGGGCGTGGTGGACTCCGGCGGCTTGGGGCTTTGGATGATACTCGAAGGCGCGCGCCGCTGCGCCGCCGGCGATAGCGCCCACGCGTCCGACCTGGATATGCCGCTACCCGAAGGCGTGGACATATCAGACGCCGCGGTCTCTTTGGATTTCCTGGATATGACCGAAGAGGAAGAGTACGGCAACTGCACTCAGTTCGTCATCCAAGGCGCGGGATTGGACATTGACGCCGTGCGCTCTGAGATGAGCGCGCGGGGGGAATCGGCGGTGGTGATTGGCGACGACGCGCTTATGAAGGTGCATGTGCATACCGAAACGCCCGATGCGCTGCTAGACTATGCGCGCAGCTTGGGCGAAGTGAGCCGCGTAAGCGTCGAGAATATGGACGACCAGCGCGAGCGGCTTGCGTACAATCAGCGCCAACAGGAAGGCATGCTGCCCATGCAGATAATCCCCAAGCCCATACTCGCCGTGGCGTGGGGCAGCGGCTTGGAGGATCTGTTTCACCGCGAAGGCGCCGCCATTATGGTGGCGGGCGATACGATGAACCCCAGCGTGCGCGAAATTGTGGACGCCATAGACAAGGTGCCGTCGGAATATGTCATCGTGCTGCCCAACAACAAGAACATCATCCCCGCGGCGCAGCAAGCCGCCGAAGTGTCCGATAAGACGGCGCTCGTCGTCCCCACCGCCGATATTCCGCAGGGCATCGCCGCGATACTGGAGTTTCTGCCGTACAGAAGCATCGCCGACAACGCCGCCGAAATGGAGCAGCGGATGGAGTGGGTTCGCACAGCCGAAATCACCCGCTCCGCGCGCACGGTTACGCTCGACGGCGTTACCGCTATGGAAGGGCAGCTCATCGGGATGCTCGACCGCCAGTTGGTAGCGGCGGGCGACGGCTTGGCTGACACGCTGCTTGCGGTACTGCGCCGCGCCGATATGGACGATGCCGAAATCGTTACGCTCTACGGCGGCGATCCGCTCACCGACGAAGAAGCGGAGCATGCCATAGCGCAGGCGCAGGCGGAATTCCCGGACATAGAGTTCGAATACTACTACGGCGGGCAGCCGTACTATCACTTCATCGTTTCAATTGAATAAGCATACTTGCGAGTGAGCGAATGAACATACGCATAGTTACCGACAGCACATCCGATTTGCCCGCCGACATCGCCGCCGATATGGGCATCGCGGTCATTCCCCAGAAGATAATTTTCGGCGCTGAGGAACTCCGAGACCGCGTGGACATAACCGCCGACGAGTTCTACAGCAGAGTGTCTCATATGAAGACGCTGCCCACCACATCGCAGGCGTCCGTGGGCGAATTCGTGGAGTTGTACGAAGACATCGGGCGGGACGCCGACGCCATAGTGTCCGTGCATGTGTCATCCAAACTGAGCGGCACCCTCAACTCAGCCACGCAGGCGAGCGAACAGGCGAATGTGGATTGCGACATCCGCGTGATTGATTCGCTGAGCGCGTCTATGGGCACCGGCTTGGTGGCGATGGCGGCGGCGGCGAAGGCGCGCGAGGGCGCAAGCATCGACGAAGTAACGGCGCACGCCGAACAAGCCGTAGAGCGAACCGAAATCTATGTGCTGCTGGACACGCTGGAGTATCTGGCGAAGGGCGGCAGAATAGGCAACGCGCGCGCAATGATCGGATCGCTGCTCAAAGTCAAGCCGATGATAATCATCAAAGACGGCGTGGTGGATGAGCTGGGCAAAGAGCGCACTCACAAGCGGGGCATGGCTCGGCTGGCGCGCGTAACCAACGATTTCGCGCCGTTTGAAGATGTGGTGATTATGCACACCACCACGCCGGATGAGGCGCGCGAATTCGGCGGGCAGTTCCAAGCGCTGCTGCCGGAAGGCAAAGCGCCGCGCATAGCGCAGATAGGCCCGGCGGTTGGCGCCTACACCGGCCCCCATGCGCTTGGCGTGGCGCTGCTGCGTTCATAGCGCTTTCCCGTCGAACGCTCACGCCCGCCGCATTCGGGCGTTGCGCCGCGAAAACACGCCCATAGCCGCGTTTCACGCATTCGGATTTTGCATTACAATTCGGCTATGACTAATGAGGACGGCGGCGCGCTGCGCCATACTTTCGCCAAGATATTGCGCTTGGAGCGGCAGGGCGGCTTTCGCAACCGCGCGGTCGCCGGCGGGATGGACGCCTTCCTGCAGCGTTGGCGCGCCGATTTGCGGCCGATTGTGGACGCATCGGTTGCGTATTCGGATATGGACGACGCTCAGCGCCGCCGCTGGGTGGGCGAAGCGCTTGCCCGCGTGGGGGACGCCGCGCCCGAAACGGCGGCCGCATCCCGCGCCGCGCCCAACCCCAAGCCGATTGCCGCCGCCGTGAATACGGCGCAAACCGCCGATCCCGCCAAACCCGCCCCGAATTCACCTGCTCGAACATCGACGCCGCCTCAACCCGCCCGCAAACGCGCCGCGCCGCGCCGTCCCGCGAATACTGCGCCATTGCGCCTCGACGACGATGTTTCGCGCCTCAGTTCGGTGAGCGCCAGGGTTAAGCAGCGCCTCAACAAGATGGGCGTTCAGACCGCGCAGGATCTGATATATCATTTCCCGCACAGACACGACGACTTCACCAACATACGCTCCATATCTGAGCTTGCGCCAGGCGAAATGCAGACAATCATTGCAACGCTTTGGGAAATAACTGAGACTAGCGGCAGGGGACGCTCCAAGTCGGCGCAGGCGGTAGTTAGCGACGATACGGGCAATATCAGGGTCATATGGTTCAATCAAGGCTACCTCGCCAAGACGCTCAAGCCAGGCGCGCGGCTTGTGATAAGCGGAGCGCCCAAGCTCTATTTGGGGCGGCTTGCGTTCCAATCGCCGGAGTATGAGATATTCGACGGATGGAACAACGCCGCGCGGCTTGCGCCCGTCTATCCGCTCACTGACGGGCTGTATCAACGCACGCTGCGCCGCTGCGTCAAAGAGGCGCTGGACAGGGCGTTGGCGCGCATGCAGGATTATCTGCCGTCGGATATGCTGCGCGCGCACGACCTGCTGCCGCTCAAAGAAGCCATATCGCGGATGCACTACCCCGATTTGGCCGATGATGTCGAGCCGGCGCGCCGTCGATTGGCGTTTGACGAACTGCTTATGCTGCAACTGAGCGTCGCGCGCCGCCGCGTGGAATGGCAGTCGTCGGGCGGCGCCGTTCCGCTGCAATCGGACGATGGCAGGCTCGACGGCTTCCTCGACACGCTGCCCTATGCGCTCACGGATGCGCAGCGCCGCTCGCTCACCGAAATCCTCGCCGATATGCGCCGCGATATACCGATGAGCCGTCTGCTGCAGGGCGATGTGGGCAGCGGCAAGACGGTCGTCGCCACCGCCGCATTGCTCACCGCCGCGCTCAACGGCTGCCAAGCGGCGCTTATGGCGCCCACCGAAATCCTGGCCGAGCAGCACTTCCTCACCGTAACCGCGATGCTGTCCGACGGATCGCACGCCCCCAATTCGGATACCTATGTGAGCGCGCAACTGCCGTCTCTCGACAAGCCGCTTGTGGTGGGCTTGCTCACCGGCAGCCTTCCCAAGCGCGCCAAAGACGAAATGCGCAACCGCGTCGCCGCCGCAGAAGTGGACATCCTAATCGGCACGCAGACGCTGATTCAATCGGCGGTGGACATTCCCAATCTTGCGCTGGTGGTGGTGGACGAGCAACACCGCTTCGGCGTGATGCAGCGCAGTACGCTGCGGCGCAAGGGCGGGCCGCCGCATATGCTTGCTATGTCCGCCACGCCCATACCGCGCTCGCTTGCGCTGACGCTCTGCGGCGATCTGGATCTATCGTCCATAGACGAACTGCCGCCGGGGAGACGGGAGATACGCACGCGCTGGGTAGATCCCGAACAGCGCGCCGCCGCCTACGGCTTTATCCGCAATCAAGTCGAGGAAGGGCGGCAGGCGTTTGTGATATGTCCGCTTGTAGAGGAATCGGAGGCGATTCAGGCGCGCGCCGCCACCGAAGAGTATGAACGCCTCTCAAAGGCGGTGTTCCCCGATCTGCGGCTAGGCTTGCTGCATGGGCGCATGCGCTTCAGCGAAAAGGAAGAGGCGATGCGCCGCTTTCAGGACGGCGAGTTGCATATTCTAGTCTCCACGCCTGTAATCGAAGTGGGGATAGACGTCCCCAACGCCAGCGTGATGCTCATAGACGGCGCAGACCGCTTTGGGTTGGCGCAGCTCCACCAGTTTCGCGGGCGCGTGGGCAGGGGGGCGCATCAGAGCCACTGCATGCTGCTGTCCGATGCGCCCGGAATGGAGGCGCGCGAGCGGCTGAAGATAATGGAGCGCGTCAGCGACGGCTTTCGGCTTGCTGAGGAAGATCTGCGCATACGCGGCCCCGGCGACTACCTAGGCACGCGGCAGAGCGGACTGCTCGACTTCAAGGTGGCGCGCATCACAGACCAGGACATCCTGCTGCTGGCGCGCAAAGAGGCGACGCGTCTGCTGACCGACGACCCTGAGCTTGCGCGCGACGAGAACGCCGGCGTTGCATCGCGCCTCGCCGCCTACACAGCCGGCTTGTCCGCCGAGATGAGCTGAACGCCGCAGCTCGGTTCATTCGCCGACTGCCGCGCGCCCGATAAGCGTTTGTCCAACCGCCTGAATTCAAGCGCCGGCGATTGCGAAATCGGCGATTGACATTCCCGCGCTTTGGGGCTTATATTGTGTAAGTTGATTGGACTTTTCTAGTTTTCATATCAATAAATTTCACAACAGAGGAGCGCTATGGCAAAGATAAAGCATATTGCCATCTCGACACAGGATCCGGAAGGCACGGCGAAGTTTTATACGGAAGTATTGGGCTTAGAGGAAGTGGGCAAGGTCAGCGGGGAGAACGCAGAGGGGTTCTATCTGAGCGACGGGAATGTGAACCTCGCCATTCTGCGCTTCAAGAATCAGGTGGTCAGCGGCGACTTCGACCAGACATACAGCGGCATCCATCACATCGGCTTTCAGGTGGACGACGCAGAGGCGGCCGACCTTCGCTTGAAGGGCGCGTCGGTGTATCCGATGAAGGAAGTGAACGACGCGCTGCACGCCGGGATGAGCCGGGGACACGGCGGGCGCAATGTGGAGACGAAGTACAGCGGCCCCGACGGCGTGATGATCGACATATCGCAAGGCGGTTGGGTGGGCACCGATCCCGAATAGCCGAAATCGCTTCAACATACAGCATAAGCGGCGAGCCGTCCCTAGCATATTAGGGACGGCTCTTCGTTTGCGTGAAAACCGGCGTTGCGCCTAGCCGATCTTGTGGAACAGGTTCAGCGCGGAGCCTAGCCGAAACCATTCGAGTTGAGATTCGCCGAAAGTGTGGTTGAGCTGCAGGGTTTCGGATGCGCCGTCGGCGTGGGTTATGACGCAGTTGACAGGCTTGCCGGGCGCAAGGTCGGCGAGCCCGGTTAGGCTTATGCGGTCGTCTTCGCGTATCTTATCGTAGTCGGCGGCGTCTTGGAATGTGAGCGCGAGCAAGCCCTGCTTCTTGAGGTTGGACTCGTGTATGCGGGCGAAGCTGCGCGCGATTACCGCCGCGCCGCCAAGCAGCCTTGGGGACAGCGCGGCGTGTTCGCGGCTGCTGCCTTCGCCGTAGTTGTGGTCGCCCACCACAACCCACTTGACGCTCTGCGCTTGGTAGTCGCGGGCGTTGCGCGATATAGACTTGCCGGTTTCGCCGGTGAGGACGTTCTTGCCGGTTCCGGCGTCGCCGGTGTAGGCGTTGGTAGCGCCCATGAACATATTGTCGCTGAACTTGTCCAGGTGGCCGCGGAAGCGCAGCCAGGGGCCGGCGGGCGATATATGGTCGGTGGTGGTCTTGCCCTGCGTCTTCATCAGCACGGGCATGTCCAAGAAGTCGCCGCCGTCCCACGCGGGCCAGGGCTGCATAAGCTGAATGCGCTCGCTGTTGGGGTCGACCGCAAGCTCAATGCCGCTGCCATCCGCAGGCGGCGCTTCGTACACCGAACTGCCGGTATCGAAGTTGTCCGCCGGCACTTCGGGGGCGGTTTTCGGCGGATCCAGCCTGAATTCGTTGCCCGCGGCGTCTGTCAGCGCGTCGGTCACAGGGTTGAAGGACAATCTGCCGGCAATGGCAAGCGCGGTAACGATTTCGGGGCTGCCGATGAAGTTCATCGTGGTGGGCTGCCCGTCATTGCGGCGCGGGAAGTTGCGGTTGTATGAGGTAACGATGGTGTTGGCGCGCTCCGTAGCCTCGCTCGCTCTGCGCCATTGTCCGATGCAGGGGCCGCAGGCGTTTGCCAGCACGGTGGCGTCAATGTCGAGCAGCGAACTCATCTGCCCATCGCGCTCGATGGTGGCGCGCACCTGCTCGGAGCCGGGCGTTACCATAAACGGCGTAGCGGTGGCGATGCCGCGCGCCTTAGCCTGTTCGGCGACGTCCGCCGCGCGGCTCATATCCTCATACGACGAGTTTGTGCAGCTTCCGATGAGCGCCGCCGATATGTCGTCCACAAAGCCGTTGGCGGCGTCCGCAACCTCTGCCGCAAGCGCCGATATGGGGCGGGCGCGGTCGGGCGAGTGAGGTCCTACGATGTGCGGCTCAAGCGCGGACAGGTCGAGCCGTACCACGCGGTCGTAATGCGCCTCAGGATTGGCCTCGACTTCAGCGTCCGGCTCAAGCAGGTGCCGATACTTTTCGGCTATGGGGACAATGCCGGCGCGGTTGGTGGCGGCTAGGTATTTGCCCATATGCTCATCGTAGGGGAACATAGAGGTTGTGGCGCCGATTTCAGCGCCCATGTTGGTGATGGTCGCCTTGCCGGTGGCGCTGATGGCGCGCGCGCCGGGGCCGATGTACTCCACGATGGCGTTGGTGCCGCCGGACACGGTCAGCTCGCCCGCCACATACAGGATTATGTCTTTGGGCGCAGTCCAGCCGCTCATTTCGCCGGTCAGATACACCGCGATATGGCGCGGGTACAGCACTTCCCAGGGCAAGCCCGCCATCACCTCTACCGCGTCCGCGCCGCCCACGCCGACGGAGCATGCGCCGAGTCCGCCGGCGTTGGGCGTGTGCGAGTCGGTGCCAATCATGAGCTCGCCGGGGAAGGCGTAGTTTTCCAGCGCGACTTGGTGGATGATGCCGGCGCCGGGTCCCCAGAAGCCGGCGCCGTATTTGGCGGCGGCGGAGCGCAGGAAGTTATAGACTTCGCTGTTTTCGGCAAGCGATTCGCGCAGGTCGGCCGCGCCTTCGACGCGCGCCTGTATCAGATGATCGCAATGGATAGTGGTGGGGACGGCGACGGAATCGCGCTGCGTCTGCATGAACTGCAGCATTCCCGTCTGCCCAAGCACGTCTTGCAGGATGACGCGGTCGGGTCGGGTTTGGAGGTAGCTGACGCCGGGGATCATTTCTTGCGTTTCGGGATCGTCAAGATGGCCGAGCAGGACTTTGTCCGCAAGCGTCAGCGGTCTGTTCAGGCGGCGGCGCACGACCGCGAGGTTGCGCTCCATCGTCTCATAGACTTTCGCCGCCATTTCGGGGGTGGATTCGATTGTAACCATATTGCAGCAACCCTCCCAAGTTACAACGAGCGCGCAGGTTGGCGTGGTGAATGCCTGCCGCACGCTCTTGGTTTCGCTATAGTGTTGTGATTAGCCTAGCCGCGCGAGAATCGTGATGAAGCCGCCGACCATTATAGTCGTCATTGCGCCGAATCCGACCCACATATCGCGGCGCAGCACCGATATGTGGGTGTCTATGCCGTCAAGGCGCTTTTCGGCGGCGCGCTTGCATTCTTTGAGTGTAGAAACACGCTCTTTGGTGGTCATCATTATTATCGCAGATGGGCAACCTATGCGGTTAGATGTCGTCGGAGTCGGAGAAGTAGTTTTCGTCCAGTTTCTTGACTTCGTAGGTGATTTCGGTCACCACGCCGACGCCGTGCTGAATCATAAGGACGGCGAGTTCATGTCCGTTGATGAGGCGTATGAGTTGGATCCCTGCGGAAATCGTTTGCGCCGCCTGCCTTGCCGTTGCGCTGAAGTTGGAAGTGGTAATGAACACGCCTTTCGCAGCGCCGTTAGTGGCAAGGCTGCCTGAGAAGTTGCGGATTTCGGGTTCGCCGACCGTATTTTGCCAGCGTTTGGCTTGAATATAGATTTTCTCCAAGCCCAGCGGGTCTTGGTCGATAACGCCGTCTATGCCGCCGTCGCCGCTGCGTCCAACCTGTTGCCCGGTACCGTAGCCCATCTTTTCGAGCAGCGCTAGAACTATTCGCTCAAATTGATATGGGTCAACGCCTTTCAGCGCATCCAACATATCGTCGGCGAGTTTGTCCTGCAGTTGCTGATAGGCGGCGGCGATTATTTCGTCCGGATCTGCGTCGGATTCGTCTATGTCTGCGCTAGGCGCGGATGTTGCGGCAACGGGAACGGGCGCATCTGTTGAGTTATCGTCGCCGCCAATGCTTTTTAGTTGTTCCTGCTCTTGCTTCCATTTGTTTATCGCGGCATCATTTATAGGTAACCCTTCATGCTTCTTAATGAACTCTTCGCCTTGCCGCGTGATTTTGATTTGTCCTCTGCGTGGGTATTCAATCAAGTTTGCCCATCTTAGCCCCATAATCGACCAACTCGATCGAGTGTACACACGATTCGAGCCGGACGGCGATCTTTCGTCAATTTCATCAGGCGTGAGTGAGAATTTTTCGGCTACGACATGGACGATTTCCCGTCTAGTAGATGGAACATCGCCTTTGTCTGCAAGAAATTCGAGGATTGGGCGGTGCATCTGGTTTTTGGTAGGAATGGGCATAATTTTAACCTTTTGGCATCAGAATGCCGCTTTCCCAGTTATTATGTCCATGATTTGAATGGGGCAAGCCTGGCATCCGCAATGCTTGCGCGTGTCATCAGTGGAGTTGCACGCATTCTCATATCGACTTTGATGCCGCAGTCTGAGTAGAGCGCCCTTCTTTAGTGCATCGATGCGCGCACGCCACCGGAGCAACGGCTATTGAAACATTAGGCGGACTAAATAGTCAATATCTAGGTTGTATTGATACTCCCTCCCACCTTGTAGCGATATTGAGATTGCGAAACCCGCACGCAACCCCATCCCCCCTTTGCGCCCCCCGCGCCTTTGCGTTCAACCCGTCTGCCATCCCACGCTTGCAGACATCTACATCCGCCGCCTATCACGCGTAACCTACCCCGCCGTCATAAGCACCCACATCGGCGCTCCCCCCACATCGTACGTCGCAACTCGCGTCAGCGCCCCCGTATCAGCGTCTATGCGATACGCCGCCAACCGCCCCGTCTCCAACCCCGCGGCGTACAGAAAGTGCCCGCCCGGATCGATCCCGAATGCGCGCGGAACCGCCTCGCTCGCCGCATGCCCTATCGCCGTCAAACGCCCGCTGTCCGCATCCACGCCGAAACACGCGATCGAGTTATGCCCGCGGTTCGGGGCGTACAGAAAGCGCCCATTCGGCGCAATCCCTATCTGCGCGCAGCTATTGCGCCCCGCATACCCCGGCGGCAGCGTGCTGATTGTCTGAAACGCGCTCAGCGTTCCCTTGTCCGTATCCAGGTTATACGCCGTAACGCTGCATCCCTGTTCGTCCGAAAAGTACACCACAGGCTTGTTCGGATGAAAGCAGAAATGCCGCGGCCCCAGTTCGGCGGATGGCGTTACCCTAGACGGCGAATTGGGCGTGATGCGCCCGCTTTCGGCATCGAACCGAAACTGAAATATGGCGTTCGGCCCATTCCCCCCCGATATGTGCGGCACAAACGCGAACCGATTCGTAGGATCCGTCTGCATAGAATGCGCCCCCTTCGCCGTCGCAAGCCACTCCACCGGCGGCGCTACAACCGCCCCGCGCTCATCGATCCGATGCACCACGCACCGCCCGCCCTCATAGTACGCCGACAGCAGAAACCGCCCGCCGCGATCCGTCCCCAGATAGCACGGATCCGTGTCAACCGCGGCGTCCGCTATGTGCGTCAGATCGCCGTCCCCGCCCACGGCGTAGCTCGATATGACATTGGCGTCGCGGCATCCCGCATATATCACGCCGCCACGAGGATTGACCGCCAGCGGCGCAGGACGCGCGGCAGTCGGCGTATCGCCCGTATGCGTCAGTGCCCCCGTATCGGCGTCCACATCATACCGCGCTATGCGGTCTTCCCCCGATACGCTGATATACATCCGAAAAGCCATCCCATTCGCCTCCATTAGATACAGATGCCACAACTGCCGCGAGCGCCTATCCCAGATCTTTGCGCCCCTGCGCCTTTGCGTTTAATCCCGCTGTCTTGCGCCCGCTAAAGCTTCAGCATCCGCTCTATGCGCCTATGCCCGCGGCACGGCCCCACCACCGCGATGTTCAGCCTTTCGGAGCGCAGCAATTCATCGGCGACCCGCCCCACGTCGTCCGCGCTCACGGCGTTCACTTCAGCCACCACCCGATCCACATCGCTGATTTCCCCCAGCAGCAGTTCGCTCTGCCCCATCCAATTGGCTACCGCCCGCGTATCGTCCATTCGCAGCATCAGCCGCCCCGCGCTCAGCCGCTTCGCCTTGTCAAGCTCAGCGTCCGGAACGCCCCGCCGCAGCTCGCCCACCTGCTCCAATATCGTCTGAACCGCGTCATATATGCGCTTGGGCTGAACCCCAGCCGATATTACCAGCGCCCCCGTGTCCGAAAAGTGTCCCACTTCGCTGTGAACGTCGTATGCCAGCCCCCGATTTTCGCGCACCTCAACGAACAGACGGCTGCTCATCCCCTCGCCCAAAACCACGCTCAGCAGATCGAGCGCATACCGATCCGGATGCGTCAGCGCCACGCCCGGCAGCGCGATTGACAGATGCGCCTGTTCCGTCTTGCGATACTCTATGCGCGATTTAGCGCCGTCCTGTACCCCGCAAAATGGCGTGTAATCCGTAGGTTCGCCGCGCTCCCAATCGCCGCACAACCGCTCCACCTCCGCCACAACCGCATCGTGGCAAACCGCCCCCGCGACGCTGACCACTATGTTCGCGGGCGTGTAGTGCGCCGCCAAATAGCCCAGCATCATATCGCGGCTTATCCCCGCCACCGAATCGCGCGTCCCCCCAATGTCCCTGCCCAGCGGATGCCCCGGCCAGAGCATCTCGTCTATCAGCGCCTCCACCTTGTAGCCGGGATGATCGTTTATCATCCCCAACTCCTCGAATATGACCAGCCGCTCTTTCTCGATATCGTCCGGCCTATACAGCGAATTGCGCAGAATGTCGATCAGCAGCGCGAGGCTTGCATCGAAGTACGGCAGCGCCACCTTGCACCAATACACCGTGAGTTCCTGTTCGGTCGCCGCGTTGATAACGCCGCCCGCCCCCTCGATCGCGGCGCTAATCTGCTGCGGTTCGGGATAAGCAGGCGTCCCCTTGAATACCATATGCTCCAAGAAGTGCGACAACCCCGCCTGTTCGTCCGTCTCATAGCGCGAGCCCACCCCGATGAACGCGCTGACGCTCACCGAGCGCGTATGCGGCATTCGGCAGGTGGCGACCCGCATCCCGTTGGCGAGCGTCGTCTTGCGAAAGACCGATTCGGCGGCGTTTGCGCTTGCTGTTGTCATACGTCCCGCTGCGGCTCCGCCCGAATTTCCACGCCCGCGCGCTCTTCCTGTACCCGCGCCACAGCGCCCGCCGCAAGCCTGCCCCAACCCCTGTTCTGCCCCGCGATATACCGCTGCTGCGCGATGTTCGCCATCTCCATCGGCACCCGCAGCCGCCGCCCCATATCCGTGGCAAGCCCCACATCCTTAGCCGCGAGGTCAAGTTGAAACCCCGGATCGAAGTTGCCCTTAAACAACCCTTGCGGAAACGCCTGCATGCTTTGCGTATTGCCCGAACTGCCCCTAACGGCGTTGAACAACGTCTCAGCGTCAACGCCCGCCTTCACGCCAAGGCTGAACGCTTCCGACAGCAGCACTCCCACGCTAAGCCCGATGAGGTTGTTCACGATTTTGCAGACGGCGCCCGAACCCAGCCCGCCGCAGCGCATCACCTTATCCCCGATGCAGTCAAGAACCGGCTTGCAGCGCTGATACACATCCTCATCGCCGCCCACCATCACGCAAAGCGTGCCGTTCTCAGCCCCCGCCGTGCCGCCGCTAACCGGCGCGTCCAGCGCCGTTACGCCCTTGCCCTCGGCGGCAGCGCTGATGCGATATATCGTATCCGGATCCGTGGTGCTGAGGTCGAAAAACGCGCTGCCCGCCCGCGCGCCGCTCAGAACGCCGCCTTCGCCGAGCGCCACTTCTTCCACATCCTGCGGACGCGGCAGCGAAGTGAACACTACATCGCTCGCCGCCGCCACCGCCGCCGGGCTGTCCGCCCACTTGGCGCCCATCGCAAGCAGTTCGTCCGCCGCCTCTTTGCGTATATCGAACACGCTCATCTCATAGCCGCCCTTGGCTATATTGCGCGCCATATGCCGCCCCATAAACCCCACGCCGATAAACCCAACCTTCATTTTCGCTCACCCTCTAACTAATCCGTATTGCCCTATCGCCCCCAAATCATACCCCCACACGCCAACCCTGACAAGCCATCTAAACCCACTACCCCCTTTGCGCCTTATGCGCCTTTGCGCTAAAAACCATATTGATGATACTATGCGTTAGCGAACCTGACATTGGCGTAGCGCGGCGTCTTGCCGCAGCATCACGGGAGGGATACCGATATGGCTACTAGACTGACCGGCGAGCAGATCGAGGAACTGAAGCAGCAGGCGTCGGACCACTTTTGGCCGCACAACAACGCCGCCGGCAACATTGGCGACGACGGCGTCAAACTTGTGCAGAGCGGCAAGGGCGTTTGGGTAGAGGATGTGGACGGCGAGCAGTGGTTCGACACTATGGCGGGCATGTGGCTCAAGAACATCGGCCACGGGCGCACGGAAGTCGCGGACGCCGTGTACGCCCAAATGCAAGACATTAGCTACACGCCCGGCGGCACCGTCAGTCCGGTTACCGCGCGCATATCCGCCAAAATCGCCAGCCTAGCGCCGGACAAAGAGGCGCGAACCTACTTCGTCAGCGGCGGCTCCGAAGCCGTGGAGACGGCTATCAAGATGGCGAAGCAGTATCACAAGAACAACGGCGAACCCACGCGCTATAAGGTCATCAGCAGGCGCGGCTCGTATCACGGCGCAACGCACGCCTGCATGAGCCTCGGCGGCGGAGGCGTGGGCGCGCCCATCCACTTCGGCCCGCTAATGCCCGGCAACATCCACATCGCGCAGCCCGACGCATATCGCTGCGCATACTGCAGCGACAACGGCGGCTGCAACCTGCAGTGCGCCCGCGATCTGGAAATCGCCGTAAAGCACGAAGGCCCGTCCACGGTAGCGGCGTTCATCGGCGAGCCCATATCCGCGGCTGCCGGCATTCACATACCGCATCCCGAATACTGGCCCACCATCCGCGAAATATGCGACAAGTACGGCGTGATTATGATATGCGACGAAGTCATAACCGGCTTCGGGCGCACGGGCAAGATGTTCGCCACCGAACACTGGGGCGTTAAGCCCGACATCTTCACCGTCGCCAAGGCGCTTACCAGCGGCTACATTCCCATCGGCGCCGCTATCGCCAGCAAGAAGGTGTCCGACGCATTCATCGGCGAGGACGCCACCTTCCGCCATCTCATCACATTCGGCGGCAACCCCGTCGCATGCGCCGCCGCCATCGCCAACCTAGCCATTATGGAAGGCGAGGGCATGGTGGACAACTCCGCCGAAATGGGCGCGTACATGCACGACCAACTCCAAACGCTCTACGAGCATCCCATCGTGGGCGATGTGCGCGGCGGCATGGGCTTGCTCTGCGCCGTGGAACTGGTGAAAGACCGCGATACGAAGGAATCGTTCCCCGCGGAAGCCAAGCTTTCGGACAAGATAGCGCCGCTGATGAACGAACATCGCCTCTTGGGCAGACCCGGCAACAGCATCTACCTATCGCCGCCGCTCTGCATCACGAAAGACGAAGTCGACCATGTGGTAGCGCAGGTCGACAGCGTCATAACCAAGCTGGAGGCGCAACTCTAACGCACGGCGCGCGTAGGATGCGCTAATGCGCTTGCATGCAACGCACGGGCTAAGCCCCGCGTATAGGATACGCCGCTAACGGCAAGCCCCTCGCTATCCGGCCGAAAGCGGGGGGCGCTTGTCTGATGCGGCGCTATGTCCGTCTATGGGGCTAGGGCGCTATCCGATGCGGTACTATGCCCGCATATGCCTATATCGAAGGATAGAGCCGCCGCTATCGCTGCTCCTCATATCCGCCGAGCGCGGCGAGCGTATCCTCGATGCTGCGGTGAATGCCGGTGAATATGGGCGTGTCCCGCAGCGTGTAGAGGCTGCCCTCAACGCCGCGCAAGTCCATCACCAAGTCCACGAAATCCGACGGGCTGTCCGTCTCAAACCCCACCACGAATTCCTGGTCGTCCAACCCGAATGAGTAGGTGGTGTTGATTTTCACCGACGGATACTTATGCCCGACCGTGAAGTGGTCGTTCATCATCCGTTGGCGCTCTTCTTGGGGCAGCAGATACCATTCGCGCGTCTTCAGAAACGGATACACGATAAAGTATTCCGCCTTGCCCGGCTTCAGGCGCGTTCCTGTGCCTTCCTGTCCGGCGTGCGTGTGAGCGCCGACATACTGCGACCGCCGCGTCATCGCGAGATACGAATGCGGCGTAGTCAGATAGCCGCCCAGCCGCGTCGACCAGAGCTGCGCCGCCGCGTCCTGTATCTCTTCCGGCGTGTCCGCCGCCTGCCACAGCAGGAAATCGGCGTCGCCGCGTAGCCCTATCAGGCTGAAGCAACGGGTGAACATCCGCTCCGATATGTCCCAGACCGCCGCCGCGAACTCCCGCCTGTGCATATCGCGCTCGCCCGGATCGAGCCGCCGCCACTCCGCCGCCGCCTTAAAGAAGGTGTACTTCACAATCTGCCTGCGTCCCGCATCCGCCATCCAACGCCTCCGTATGCTGCGTTCAACCGCCGTTCACTGCCGCCAACCGCCCCGCGAAATTATAGCACAGGGGACTGTTCGCATATCCCGCGAATTCGCATTTTAGTTACGCTGAACCGGTGAGTTAGAGTTCACAAAGTTTTCGAACAACCCTTGACAGATGTCAGAGGGCGTAACTAGAATGTTTATGAACTCTCCACAAGTTCGTGTTCCAAACCCTGCGAGCCAAGGCGGAGGTGGGTATTCATCGTACCCCCTTGAGGCTCGCAGGAACCGGCAGCTTGTGGAGAGTAGCCTAAACCTTTGCCACAAGGGGGTTCCTGCGATGTACAAGAGCGTCCTAATCTGCCTGATGTTGGTTGCTGCGATGGCAACAGGATGCGGTGGCGCTGATTCAGACTCGCCGCCGGTATCAACATCGACGGCTGTCCCGATTGCAACCGCAACGCCGCTACCGACAGCGACGCCAGTCCCGACACTAGCGAGCGTATTCGGGTGTCAGTGGATAATGGACACATACAGGCCGATGGCAACGCTTGGAAGAGACACTGCTGTGATGCACTTGTCCAACGAGATGAACCTTCGCGTAATGACAGCCAATCCAATGAGCTTAACGCACATAGGGACTGGCGATGCGGCGTCCGCATTGCGCGAGTGCGAAGCTGCGGGTTTCAAGTAAGGTTGTGGTACAGCGGGTGGCAGCGGATCGAACCGCAACGCTAGGGTCAGCTAGCGTCCACATAGGTATCAGCTACGGCTCCGCGCTATGCGGAGGTTGCCTCTCGCCAATATATATATCGCAAAACACTTCACGCACAAAGACTGTATCGTTGCGTAAAGAAAGGTGGAGACGATGGACGAAATCAAGATTTGGACACTTGACGGCGAGCGCGCTGTGCCAGTGCAGCCGGCCGTTGGGATAGATTCCGAGGAGCGGCTGGAAGAAATTCTGGTCAAGAACCCTGAGATGCTGATACCCGGGCTGACACTCGTCGGGCGGCAGACGGCCACCGATGGCGGCCCGCTCGACCTGCTGGGCGTGGACAGCGACGGGCGGCTTGTCTTGTTCGAATTGAAGCGAGGCAGATTGTCACGGGACGCCGTCGCGCAGATAATAGACTACGCCTCATACCTCGAAACTATGGACGTGGACGAACTAGCGAAACATATAGCAGATCAGTCGGGAGCGGGCGGCATCGAGAAGATAGAGAACTTCCATGAGTGGCATGCTGGAAAATTCGGCGAAGATCGCCTAGACGTGCTGTTGCCCTTGCGTATGTTCCTTGTGGGCTTGGGCGTGGACGACCGAACTCAGAGAATGGCGAAATTTCTCAATGGCAAGGGTATGAGCATATCGTTGCTGACATTCCAGGGCTTTACGCAGGACGACAAGACGCTGCTTGCGCGGCAGATGCCAGTGGAGACGAAAGAAGAACCCGTTTCTCGGCCGTCAAGAAATAGCCTTAGTTCTGCAGAAATGCAGGAAGAGTTGCTCCGACGCGCCAAAGAGAACGACGCGAGTGACTTGTTAGAGTCAGTGCGAGCGATGTTCCGAGAAAATTGGATCGGCTCTAGAGAAACACCTGGGGCTATGGGATTCAGCATAGGTCTTCCCGGACGCACTCTAGCGGGAGGATCTACCAGACACGCATATGGCCGTATAGATCCGGGTGGGAATGACGGCCGTGTTGTAACAGTTTTCTACCCCAGATCCGTTGAGTTGTGCCGCGAGCAGTTTGCGCCGCTCTTGGACGAAATCCCACACACAATCTGGCCGCCGGGCCGCCAAGACAATCCATTGGGAGACCATGTGGCGGAGATTCAGTTCCCAGTGAACGCGGACGAGTGGGTGACGCACAAGGATAAGTTGAGCGCGCTTACGCGGGCGGTGTACGACGCATACCAGGCACTGCAAAGTGCGGAAGCATCAGAAAGACTTTTCAGCATGGCTAGAGCCAGCGGTTCAAATGAAGTAATCAAGCCGGCTCTCGATATGTTCCGCGAAAATTGGCGCAACCCTAACGAGTCCTATCATCGGCTAGGGTTAGAGCTTAAGCACGCATCAGGAAGCGATACCGCGCGCGCCTATGCTCGTATAGGTCCGGAGGAAACGGCGGGAAGCATGGAGATGGTTTTCTATCGATCGTCCGTTGAGTTGTGCCGCGATCAGTTTGCGCCGCTCCTGAACGAAATTCGGTATCAAACCTGGCCGCGTGACCGCAAAGACAATCCGTTGGAAGACCCGCAGCCGGAGATTCAATTCCTAGTGAACGCGGACGAGTGGGAGACGCACAAAGATAAGTTGAGCGCGCTTACGCGGGCGGTGTATGAGGCGTATCAGGCTAGATATTCGTAGCGGGAATGGAGATTGTTAGCGGCGTCCACGCCGTCCCGGGTATTCGGCCTTCGCGCGTCTATCTGATTGAAGACGCCGATCTTACGCTGATAGACGCCGGCATGCCTTGGAGCGCAAAGCCGGTTTTCAGATACATCGAGCGCATCGGCAGGCGGCCGTCCGAGATTAGCCGCATCCTGATGACGCACAGCCACCCCGACCACGCCGGCGGCGCACCGCGCATACGCAGCGTCAGCGGAGCGCAGGTCGTCGCGCATCGGCATGACACGCGGCGGCATCGGCGCGGCGGGCGCAGCCTCGACTGCATCGGCATGTTCGGCGCGCTGAATGCGCCGCTGCCATTCTTGCGGCGCACGCCTGTTGCGCGGCTAATAGACGAGGGCGATATTATACCGGTTGCGGGCGGCATACGCGTCATTCACACGCCGGGGCATACACCCGGAAGCGTCTGCTTCCTGATGCAAGACAAGTCGCTGCTGTTCAGCGGCGATACGATATTCAGCGACGGCAGGTTCGTGAGCCGCTCGCTGCCGTTTCCGGGCTACAATGCCACGCAGTATCGACAATCGCTTGAACGGCTCGCGGCGATGGCGTTCGACGTACTTTGCGGCGGACACGGCGCCCCGCTCATAGGCGGCGCCTCGGATATGCTGCGGGCGCTGCTGAAAGCCAAGCCGAACCCGCCCACTTGGAGCGAGTTCGCATTTAGGCGGCTTCCGCATCGCTTGGCGGCGCGCAGAGGCGTAATCGGCGAAGATCAGTGAGCGGCTTGCTGCGCCTCCAGCAGCTTGAGAAGCTCCAACACTGCGGCGTGTGCGTATGCTATGAACTCTGCGGGCGGCAAGTCCAGTTCCGCCATCTCGTCGGTCTGCTCCACGCCGCCCATATCGAAAGGCGCGGGTATCATACGCAATACCAGTTCGCGCAGCTCGCCGTCCGGGCAGACCACCACGCAGCCGTTCTGCGGATTAGCGCCGCCCGGCGGCTCCACCTCGACCGCCTGCACGCTGCTCAAGCCCATGAAGTTCGGGAACGGATCCAGTGCCGCGGCGATTTCGGCAAGAAGGCTTCTCAGTTCAAGCGCGGCGTCAGATGCGTCAATCGAGGCGCGCTTCAGCGCTGCATCGGCGGCGGCGCGCTTTGCTAGGGGGGCGATGGGCAGATCGGTCGTGTTCATTATTCGCTATTACATCTGCACTTTCTTTTCGCCGGACAGGTACGCCTGCGGCTCTTTTTGGAAGGCGCGGTTGCAGCCTTGCCCGCAGAAGTAGTAGGTGGCGCCGTTGTAGTCGTATGTGCCGCCGCCGGGCTTTCGCATATCCACTTCCATATCGCAGACGGGGTCTATCGCGGTGTCCGAACCGCGGTTGAATAGACGAATTCGCATCGGAGTATCCTCGCTATAGCTGCTATGGCTATCGTTGTGTTGCCGTTTATGTTATTGGGGGAGCGGATTAGCGCAAGCCGAAGCGCGCGTTCTTGCTTGATTGATCGAACTCACTTGAAACGCCGCAGTCGGAGTGAGTTGGTCAGCACGGTTACTGAGCTTATCGCCATTGCGGCGGCGGCTAGAATTGGGTTTAGGAAGCCGTATTCTCCGAGCGCGAGCGTTAGCGCGTCGGGGACGCCGCCGTCTGCGAACAGCGGGTAGAGCGCGCCCGCCGCGACGGGTATGAGCGCCACATTGTAGGCAAACGCCCAGAACAGGTTTTGGCGGATGGAGCGCATGGTCGCCTTGCTGAGTCGGATTGCGTCGGATACGGCGTTGAGGTTGGCGCTGACCAGCGTTATGTCGGCGGCTTCCAGCGCCACATCCGCGCCTGCGCCGATTGCGAAGCCCACATCGGCTTGCGCCAGCGATGGCGTGTCGTTGATGCCGTCCCCCACCATCGCCACCACCTTGCCGCCGCGCTGCAACTCGCTGATATGCGCCGCCTTTTCGCCCGGCAGTACATCCGCAATCACGCGCTCTATTCCGATTTGGCGCGCTATGGCGTCCGCCGCGCGCCGATTATCGCCGGTCAGCATCGCCACTTCAAGCCCGTCTCTCTTCAGGCGCGCCACGGCTTCTTGCGCTTCGGGGCGTATGGTATCGGCGAGCGCGATTATGCCCAGCGCATCGCCGTCCGTGGCGACGAACACGGGAGCGCTGCCGCGCTCTGCAAGCGTATCGGCGAGCGCATCGTAGCCGTTCATGCGAACCGATTCGCGCCGCATAAGCACCGGGCTGCCGAGCAGCAATCGGCGTCCGTTCACATTCGCGGATACGCCGAAACCGGGCAGCGCGGCAAAGTTTTCGGCGCGCGGCAAGGCAAGCCCCTTGGCGTCAGCGGCGGCGGCGAGCGCTTTGCCCAGCGGATGCTCCGAGCCCCGTTCCACCGATGCCGCAAGCGTCAGAAGTTCATCGGGGGATATGTGATTGCTCACCGTGTCCACGACGGAGGGCTTGCCGAGTGTCAGCGTGCCGGTCTTGTCGAATACCAGCGTGTCGATTTTGTGCGCCCGCTCTAGCGCTTCGGCGCTTCGTATGAGCACGCCCAGTTCGGCGCCCTTGCCCGTGCCGACCATTATCGCCGCGGGGGTGGCAAGCCCAAGCGCGCACGGGCAGGCGATAATCAGCACGGCGACTGCGGTCAGGGTGGCGTGTACGTAACTTGGGGGCGGGCCGAATATCAGCCAGAAGGCGAATGTGAGCGCCGCCGCCGCAATCACCGCCGGCACGAAGTACGCCGAAACCACATCCGCAAGCCGCTGCACGGGCGCTCTTGACGCTTGGGCGTCTTCCACTAGGCGCACGATTTGCGCCAGCATCGTGTCCCGCCCAACCTTGAGCGCCCTGAATGTGAAACTGCCGGTGGCGTTCAGCGTTGCGCCATAGACTAGGCTGCCGGGCGATTTGTCCACTGGGGCGCTTTCGCCCGTCAGCATGGACTCGTCGACTGCCGAAAAACCGTCCAGAACTTCGCCGTCGACCGCAATCTGTTCGCCTGGGCGCACAACGATTTCGTCGCCAACCTGCAGGTCTTCCACGGCAACCTGCACCTCGCGGCCGTCGCGAAGCGCCTGCGCCGTTTTGGGTTGCAAGTCCATCAGCGCCCTGATAGCGCGGGACGCCCGCCGCTTGGCGGTTGCTTCTAGGTATTTGCCGAGCAGCACAAGCGCGATAATCGCGGTGGATGTGTCGAAGAAGGTGGCGGCGTCCGCGTTGCTGAAGAAGGCGGCATCGCCCAGAAGCGCAACCGCCGCGCTGTAGAGATAGGCGACGGATGTGCCTACCGCTATCAGCGTGTTCATGTTGCTTGTGCGATGCTTGAGCGCGCCCCATGCGCCGCCGTAGAACTGGCTGCCCGCCCAGAGCTGCACTGGCGTGGCAAGCGCAAGCAGGATGTAGTCCATGCTGACGGGCAATGCGCCGCCTACGCCGGGAATGAACATCAGCGCCATTATCGCGACGGAAACCGCAAGGCTGACGATGAGTTTGCGGCGCAGCAATAACAGATCGCGCGGCGTGGCGGCATCGTCGTGTCTATCGCCGACTGCGCCGATGAGCGTGTAGCCGGCGTCCTCGACGGCGTGGCGCATATCGGCTATGCCGGCGAGGCCGGGTATGTACTCTACGGCGGCGCGCTCGGTGGCGAGGTTGACGCCGCAATTCACTACGCCATCCACGCCCACAAGCGCCTTTTGGATGTGGCTCACGCATGCGGCGCAGGTCATCCCGCCAACCCCAAGCGTAACCTTTAGGGTGGCGACGCCGTAGCCCGCATCTTGCAGCGCGTCGACGAGCGTGGCCGCGGATAAGCCTCGCGCGTTCGACGCGATGGACGCCTTCTCGGACGCAAGGCTGACGGTCACGTCTGCGACGCCCGGCACATCCTCAAGCGCGCGGGATACGTGGGTTACGCAGGCGGCGCAAGTCATGCCCGTAATCGGGACTACGATGCGCTCTTCGGTTTGGGCAAGCATTGGCGTTCCCTTCGCCGCCGCCGAAATAGGCGTTGCGCGGCGCTTTGGGTCAGCGCCGTCGGCTGCGGCTAATACTGCTGCGAATCATTCCTGCAATGATTATCGCACCAATGCGCGCGTCTTGCCATATCTTGCCATAACCGTTATGAAATTAGGGACGACCCGGGGGCGGGCGTGAGATTTCGCCGCACGCCGCGTTGGGCATACGCAAAGGGACAAGCGCAAGCCGCATAACTCGGCCGCGCTTGCCCAAACTCACGCCTTGCGGGGGCGAAAGCGCAGTATCTAGAAAGACCTGATGACGCCTATGACGCGCCCGCGCACCTGAACGCTGTCCGCCGGCACCCGTATAGGCTCCATCGTGGAGTTCTCCGGCTGCAGGCGCACGGTGTCGCCTTCGATGAAGAAGCGCTTCAGCGTAACTTCGTCCTGCCCGTCCAGTTCGGCGGCAACCATATCGCCGACGTCGGGGTTGGCGGTGGGCTGCATGATGACGAGGTCGCCGTCGGCTATGAAGGCGTCTATCATGGAATCGCCCTTGACGCGCAAGCCGTAGGCGTCGTCCTTGCCGTTGAGCAGCGCCACCGGCACGTCCATGGACTCGAAGTCGTCGGAGTAGCGCGAGGCGGCGGACGGTACGTGCAGGGGCTCGCCGGCGGCGATGCTGCCGTAGATCGGGAGCCTCGCCACATTGTTGCGCGCCGCCGAGTGCATCCCCAGCAGCTCGATGCCGCGCGAGACCTCAGGCAGGCGGCGCAGGTAGCCCTCGCGCTGCAGAATCTGCAGGTTGTAGTCAACCACGGAGGTGGAGCTGACCTCGCACCCCGTCTGAATGTCCCGAATGGTGGGCGGGAACTGGTGGTCGCTCATGAAGTTCTTGATGAACGCCAGAATGCGCTCCTGCCTATCCGAAAGCTTGCGTCTGGTGACCATAGCGTTTTCCTCCTTTATGTATGTATATGCGTTGTATGTAAATGATACTTATGCAGCGCGCTTAATGATATACGCCCTTAAATATATCGCGCACTAATGTTCGCTGGACAAAGTCAGTCTAACAGAGGTAGAACGCGAGTGTCAACTATCTTTTCAGAACGAAGACGATTGTGAAAGCCTCAATGAGCAGATCGGGCAAATTTGAAGGAAGGACATTAAGACATTAACAGGGGGGTTTTAGGAGGCTTACAATACGATTTATAGAGATAATATACGGCAATATCGAGAGCGCGGCGCTTTGACGAATCGGCAGAGTGGGTTAGTTAGATCGAGGGCGCTCTCCAAATTGACAACAACGAAATGCCGGGCAGACTTGAGGATGCTTGCCCGGCGGTTGCTAGTGAGGTTGTAGGATTGCGGTTTGGCGCTATCGGCCGCCGGCGACGGCGGGGACGATGCTGACTTCGTCGCCGCTCTTGGTGGCGGTGGCTAGTCCCCGCATGAAGCGCACATCCTCGCCGTTCACATAGACGTTGACGAAGTTGCGGAGATTGCCGTCTTCGTCGCACAGGCGGCCTTTGATGCCGGGGTACTGGCTGTCCAGCGAGTCGATGATTTGGTCGAGGGTATCGCCTTCGGCGTCCACTTTGTCCACGCCGTTGGTTACGCGGCGAAGGGGGGTCGGTATTCGCACCGATATGCTCATAGTTCGTTAACCTCCGAGGGGTTGGTTGTTGTTAGCGGTTGGTGATGTTATCGCGGGGCTGTCAAGCGCGGCTTGCCGTATATCGGCCGCCAATGCTAGTAGAGACGCATTAGCCTTCGATGAGATCGCCGGTGATGGGGTCGACGCGCACGCCGGTTCGCACCATCCATTCTATCGCGCGGTCTAGCTCGTCCTCATCGCCTTCGAGTTCCAACAGCATCCAGCCCATGTTGTCGCGAATGTCCGCGCGGCGGATGTTGGTGACTATCTCGAAGTTGCGGCCGAGGTTGTATATCAGCGGCTGAGTTACCAGGTCTTGGGGGAAGGTGAATTTTACCCGCCTTTTAGCCATTACTCTTACCATTTCTTTCTCACACCGAAACGCCGCGGGAGCGTCTGCGCTAATAGTGGGTTAGGCGCTGCCGTTTCGGTTTTCGCGCGCGGCGAGGTTGTTCATAAAGTCGTCGTAGTCGGGGGTGGTGAACACGGGATCGACGACCTGCTCCACGACTTCTTGCGTCTTCAAGCCGTTGCCGGTGATGTACGCCACGGTGAGGTCGTCCGGTTTTATCTTGCCCTGCCGCGCCAGTTTTCGGAGTCCTGAGATGACCACGCCGCCGGCGGTTTCGGTGAAGATGCCTTCGGTTTGCGCCAGCAGTTGGATGCCTTCCACGATTTCATCTTCGGGGGCGGCGACGGCGCTGCCGTTTGACGCTTCAATTGTTTTGATGGAATAGAAGCCGTCGGCGGGGTTGCCGATGGCGAGGGATTTGGCGATGGTGTCCGGCGTAACGGGGCGCACATGGGGCGTATCCTCGTCATAGGCGCTGACGATGGGCGAGCAGCCTTCGGCTTGCGCGATGTGCATGCGCGTGCGCGCCGAGTCTATCAGGTCGAGGTCGGCGAGTTCGTTCAGTCCCTTCCATATCTTGGTGAACAGGGAGCCGGAAGCGCCGGGGACTACACAGGCGTCGGGGGCGCGCCAGCCGAGCTGCTCGGCGACTTCGTAGGCGAGCGTCTTGCTGCCTTCGGAGTAGAAGGGGCGCATGTTGATGTTGACGAAAGCCCAGCGGTGGTTGTCGGCGAGTTCGCTGCAGAGGCGGTTGACTTGGTCGTATGTGCCGTCCACGGCGACGAGCGTTGCGCCGTAGATGCCCGCGCCTAGGATTTTGCCGCGCTCTAGGTCGGACGGGAAGAAGACCATTGTCTTTATGCCGGCTTTTGCGCCGTGCGCTGATACCGAACCCGCGAGATTGCCGGTAGAGGCGCATGCCAGGGTGTCGAATTCGAACTCAAGCGCCTTTGCGGACGCCACGGACACCACTCTGTCTTTGAACGAAAAAGTGGGGTTGACGCTGTCGTTTTTGATGTAGAGGTTGTTGAGCCCGAGCAACCTGCCCAGGTTTTTCGCTTTGATGAGCGGCGTGAAGCCGGTGTTCATATCAAGCGCCGTCTCTGCGTCCACCGGCAGCAGGTCGCGGTAGCGCCACATATTGGGGGGGCCGTCGGCGATGCGCTTGCGGCTGATGCAGCGCGCGATGCTGTCATAGTCGTAGCCGACCTCAAGCGGGCCGAAGCAGAAGTCGCATACATACTGCGGCTCTACTGCGTACTCTCTGCCGCATTCACGGCAGCTCAGGCTTTTTACATGAGACAAGGCTGCGCATTCTCCCTCAAGATAGTAGCGCCCGACGCCCGGAGCGCGCCGCCGATGCGCTGCTGCGCGGGACGCGACGACGGTTCCAATAGTAGCAATGCGGGCGTTGGCTTGTCAATTATTGCGGCGGCGCAGGGCGGGGCGGCTTCGGCGGAACCGTGACGGCCACCAGCAGCGCGGAGCATACCATCAGCGCCACGCCTACCCACCAAATAGTGTTGTACGAGCCCGTCCAGTCGTGCGCGTATCCCGCAATCGGCGCGCCTATTCCGCCCACAATCAGGTTTATCGGCATCGCTATCCCCCGAATGCTGCCCACATGCTCCCGCCCAAAGTAGTCCGCCCAGATGAAGTTCTGCAGAAACATCATTCCGCCGATGCCAAGCCCGAATATCGCCATTGAGCCGAACATTGTGATGTCCGACGCGGCGTAGATGGTCATCACGCTGGCGATCGCCAGCAGCGCAAAGCCCACCGCGCCTAATACGCGCGCCGCAATCCATCTGACCAGCCGCCCGAATGCGAATGTGGCGGCGCCGGCGCACACCGCGTCAAAGGCGGTGGCGTACGATATTAGCGTGGTGTTAAACCCTCTGTCCGCAAAGTCGGCTATGCGATGCACCGCAACCGTGCCAATCGCGAGCGCAACCATGCTGAACACCGCCACCAGGCTCCAGAAAGCGGGCGAGCGCCATGCCTGCCGCACCGTCCACGAAACCTCGATCTGCGCCGGCTGCAGCGCGGGCGCGCCGCCTTGCGCGTGGGCGTTTGCGCCGTCGGACGGCGGCGGCGCGTCTCCGTCCGGCAGCAGTCCCATATCCTCCGGCTGGCGTCTCACGAACACGGCGGCGAGCGGTACGATGACGCCGATGCCGATGCACGCCAGGATTATCCAAGCGTTCTGCCAGCCCCATTCGTCTATGAAAATCTGCGTCAGCGGCACGAACACCATAGCGCCGATGGGTATGCCCAGCGCCATATACGATATTGCCTTGCCCCTATCGCGCACGAACCACTTCAGCACGGGCACCGACGTCACCAGCGCCCCCGGGCCGCTCATTCCCACCAAGCCCATAACCGCGAACAGCGCCACCAGATGCCAAGCGTCCGTCATATACGCCAGCGCAATCATAGCGCCGCCGGTAACGATTGCGGACGCCGGCAGCATCACGCGCGAGCCGTAGCGGTCAATCAGCCATCCCACCGCCGGGCTTGTTACCGAACTGGACGCTTGGCGCGCGGTCTGCGCCCACCCGAACCACGACCGCCCTATGCCTAGTTGATCTCCCATCGGCTTGATGAACAGCCCGAAGTTGAGCGATCCCATCGCCATACTCACAGCGCCCGCCGTCGCCATCACGAACACAATCACCCAGCCGTAGTAGAGCCTCTGCCGCCCGCCGCCGCTGCCGTTGTCGCTTGCCATATGCCGCGCCGCCTCTTTAACGCCGATGCCGCCGATGTCCCCGATGCCGCTGTTCCCCGAATGCCGTTAGCGCCGATAGCGTCCGAGGCTTGCTTAGGGAAAATGATATACTTGCGAAAACGCTTTGGCGCGCGCAATGACACGCCAAAGCCGAACTGCGAATTACACTCTAACATATCGCATAAAGGAGCGTATCCCGATGAGAACGGACATAGAGTTCACGCCAAGTTTCGCGATGCTGAGCGTGGAGCTGGACCCCGGCGAATCCATCAAGGCGGAGGCGGGCGCGATGATAGCGCAGCAGGGCGTAGATATGAAGACCGGCATGGGCGGCCGCGGGCTGTTCGGCGGCATATCGCGGATGATCTCCGGCGAATCCTTCGCGGTCAACACCTTCACCGCGGAGCGCGGCGGCGGCTGGGTCAGCCTTGCGCCATCCACGCCGGGGGACATCTTCACATTCGACCTGCAGCCCGGCAAGAACCTATTCATTCAGAGCGGCTCATTCCTCGCATGCACCGACAATGTGCAGACCGACACCAAGTTCCAAGGCTTCAGAGGCTTCTTCAGCGGCGAGAGCCTGTTCTTCATCCGCGCGTACACCGAGCGCGGTTCGGGCGTGGTCTATTACAACTCATACGGCGCAATCAAGCAGCTTGCCGTGGAGCCGGGCAAAGAGCTTGTGGTGGATACCGGCCACCTAGTCGCATTCAGCGACGATGTGCAGTACACCATCGGCAAGGTGGGCGGACTGCGATCGCTCATCGCCGGCGGCGAAGGCTTGGTGATGCGCTTCAAAGGCAACGGCCATGTGTGGGTGCAGACACGCAACCTGGCATCGCTCGCCGGCAAGCTTCTGCCGTTCCTGCCAAGCGGGAACAACTAGCGCGGCAAGCGGGCGCGTGAACGGGGGGCGGGACGTGTTCGCAAGCGCGCTTGGGATTGGCGTTTCACGCTTGCGTGGGATGCCGCCCGCCCAAAAGCCTGACATATTCCCAAGTTGTGATATACTCCATTCGCAATTAGAATAAACCCGTCCGATTCGATCGGGGCAAACCGCCGGCATTCGCCGCAATCGCAAATCGCAGTTAAGGAGGCGTTGTTATGGTTGTTGAGACGAAGCGAGACTTGGAACTGATAGCGCATCTGATGCGGCGGGCCGGCTTTGGCGCAAACCGAACCGAAATCGAAGCGCTCGCCGAAAAGGGCTACGATAACGCCCTAGACGAACTGCTCAATCCAGTCGATCCGCAGTGGCTCGGCGACTATATGGTCAGGCGCTTTCATCACGAACAGTCCGGGATGATGGGCCCGCGGGCGTCCGGCGAAAACTGGCTCTACCGAATGGTAACCTCAACCGCGCCGCTCCAAGAAAAGATGTGCCTCTTTTGGCATAGCATATTCGCCACCGGCTACCCCAAGGTCATACACGGCAAGGTTCTTTGGAACCAGATACGAATGTTCCGCCGCTATGGAATGGGCAACTTCAAGACGCTGCTGGTGGAGCTCTCAAAAGATCCCGCTATGATTGTGTGGCTTGACAACTATGACAATCACAAGGGCAGCATCAACGAAAACTACGGGCGCGAACTGCTGGAGCTTTTCAGCATGGGCGTGGGCAGCTACAGCGAGGACGACATCAAGGAAGCCTCGCGCGCCTTCACCGGTTGGACTATCGGCAACACCGAGTATATGGTGCTGCGCTCCGAGCGCGACTCCGATTGGCCCTACGGCAGGATTTCGTGGCACTTCGACTATCGCACCGACGACCACGACGACGGCGAAAAGACATTTCTGGGCGACACCGGCAACTTCAACGGCGAAGACATCGTGGAGATAATCTGCCGCCAGCCCGCAACGGCGCAGTTCATAGCGCGCCATATGTATCACTTCTTCGTGGCGGACGAACCGCCCGTGCCGTCTTGGCCCTACACGCCGCCGCGCGATCCGGACGCCGTGCAGACGCTCGCGGACGCCTACTTCGACAGCGGCTACGACGTGGGCGCAATGCTGCGCGCGCTGTTCACATCCGATTTCTTCAAGAACGCCGCCGTCCGCTACGAAAAGGTGAAAAGCCCGGCCGAACTTGTGGCGGGCGTACTGCGGCTCACCGGCGAGTTCGACAGGCCGCGCCGCGAAATTATGGACCGCACGCAGCAGATGACATTCATGGGGCAGCAGCTCAACAACCCGCCCAGCGTTGAGGGCTGGCATCAGGGGCTTGAGTGGGTGGACACCGGAGCCTTGGTCGAGCGCATCAACTTCGCGTCCGAGCAGTTCGGCGACGCAAGCCGCCCCGGCGTCAAGCGGATGATCGACGCGGTTATGGCGGACGAATACGCCGCGTCGCCCGCCCGCCTGGTGGACGCATGCCTGGATCAGCTCGGCGTAATCGCGGTATCCGACGAGACGCGCGAGGCGTTGGAGCGGTTCGCCGAACAGAGCGGCGATGTCCGCAGCCGCGACCGCGATAAGGTGGCTAATATGCTGCGCCTAACCGCCGCCACGCACGAATTCCAGCGGAGCTAAGGCCAGTCCGTCAACAATCGGTTGGCATATCGGTTATCGGTTGGTTTAGCGTTGCGCGCAAGCCAATCGCGCCGATGCGCCGGCCGCATTCCTATCTGTTCGAAGCCAAGCCGTTATTCGTCTCAACACACCACCGCAGAGGCAGCGCAATGACCACTACCACCGCCACTATGCCACAAACCGAACTGCTGAAGTACGAATGCACGCTTGGGCTTTCCACGATGGAAGGGCGCGGCTTCTACTATCCCTGCGATATGGTTCCCGCGCGCAACGGACGGCTCTATGTGGTCAACCGCTCGCTTGAAAGCGTGGATAGGGGCGTGCGCGTTACCATCTGCGATATGGACAGCGAATTCTACGGCACTTTCGGCGCATACGGCGACGGCGAAGGCCAATTCATTTGGATGGGCGCGGCCGCCGAAGACAGCGGCGGCAATATATTCGTCGCCGACGAATACCTGCACCGCATAACCGCCTTCGACGCGGACGGCGGCTATCTGTTCCGCTGGGGAACGCGCGGCAGCGCCGCCGGCGAACTTGATTGTCCCGCCGGCATCGCCTTTGACGCGCAAGACAACCTGTATGTGAGCGATGCCTACAACAACCGCATACAGAAGTTCACCGCGCGCGGAGCGTTGCTCGACGTCATCGGCGGCGATGCGCTTTCGATGCCTTGGGGCGTCTGCGTCGCGCCGAGCGGGGATGTGTATGCCGCGGACTGGGGCGGCGACCGCATAGCGCGCTTCACGGCGGACGGCGAGTTCGTGGCGGCGTACGGCGAATCCGGGCGGGCGCCCGGCCGGCTCACCAAGCCCGCAAGCGTCGCGGTGGACGCGCGCGGCAATATGTACATAGCCGACTGGGGCAACGAGCGCGTGCAGGCGTTCGACGCAGACGGCAATTTCGTCCAACTTCTGCGCGGCGAGGCTACGCTGTCCAAGTGGGCGGTCAACTTTCTGCAAATCAACCGCGAAGAGGGCGAAGCGCGCTCCCGCGCAAACCTAGAACCTGACGTCCCCTTCTTCGACGACGCAGATCCGCACGAAGTTTCGTCGCACATCGAAAAGTTCTTCTGGTCCCCTATGTCCGTCAAGTTGGACGGCAGGGGCAGGCTGTTCGTAACCGAAAGCAACCGCCACCGCATACAGGTGTACAAAGTGGCATAGCCAACCGTCCCCCTTTGCGTCTGCGTCCCTGCGCCTCTGCGCTAAAACTTACGCAGGGATATTGTGATAGACTTGCCTGCGGCGCATCGCTAATTTTGGCACTGAGTTGCGCCCACGCATTGACTAAGTCGGCAAGTGTAGGGGACGAAATCGGTGGCATTCGGAGCGGGAGCGTTTAGCCCGTCGCGCGCGCGGTCGAGCATGCAAAATGTGTTCTACGGCTGGTGGCTTGTGCCTATCAGCGGCACGGTGCATATGCTCACCAGCGTGCCGCTGTTTCACGCTATGGGCTTGTGGTTCGTGGCGCTGGAGTCCGCATTCGGTTGGAACCGCACTCAACTATCGCTGGCGTTCTCATTCACTCGCGTCGAGGGCGGCATCCTAGGCCCAATCGAAGGCTATCTGGTCGACCGAATGGGCGTGCGCCGAATGGTGCTAATCGGGCTGTCCATTCTGGGCTGCGGCTTTCTGCTGTTCAGCCAGGTGCGCGATTCCAAAGACATACCCATTCTGCGCGATCTGCCGTTCCATCTGCTGCCGGAGTTTATGCAGGTCATAGAGCCGGCGTTGATGTTCTATTTCGTGTTCATGATTATGGCGCTTGGGCAAGGCTTGTCCGGCTGGCTGACGATGAACACGATGCTCAACAACTGGTTCAACCGCCACAAAGCGAAGGCTATGGGCTACTCCAGCTCCATCGGGCGGCTTGGCGCGCTTGTACTAATACCCGCTATCGCATGGGCGGTCGACCCTGAGCATGACAACCTGGGCTGGTCTATGACCGCGCTGCTGCTGGGCATAGTAACGCTGGTTTTGGTATTGCCCATCGTCAAGGTGATACGCGACCGCCCTGAAGATTTCGGACTGCTGCCCGACGGGGACAAGCCCGGAAGCGCCCGATCCGCAAGCCGCGCGGGACGTCCGGCCGCCCGACGCGCGTTGCCGTCTCAGCAAGACTTCACCCTCAGAGAGGCTATGCGAACCCCCACCTTTTGGCTCATAGCGTTTGGGCAGGGCTTCACCTCAATGGTGCTAATCGCGATGATGGCGCACCTGGCGCCGATGCTGTGGGATCAGGGCGTATCCGTGCCGATGGCGGGCTGGGTGGTGTCCACCTACACCGCAATGTCAATGCTGTTCCAAATCGTGGGCGGCTATGTGGGCGATCTAATCTCCAAGCGCGTGGCGTACTTCTGCTTCACATCCATTCAGGCGGGCGCGGTGGCGATACTTGTGTTCGCGCCCAACATCGCCGAACTGGCAGGTTTGCCGAGCCTGGCGGTGGTGTTCGCATTCGCCGTTCTGTTCGGCATCGGATTCGGCGGGCGCAATCCGCTCAGCACATCCATACGCGGCGAATACTTCGGCAGAAGCTCTTTCGGCAAGATAATGGGCATGTCCCAAGTGCCGATGAATATGATGCTGCTCATAGCGCCCATCTATCCCGCGGTGCTGTACAACATGCAGGGGAGCTACAATACGGCGTTTCTATCGCTTGCGGCGCTCAACTTCGTGGGCGGCGCAATGTTCCTGATGGCGAAGCCGCCGTCAAAACAGGGCTTTAGTATCAAACGCGCGCTAATAGCGCTCAAGCAGTGGCTTCTTCGACTTGCATCACCGATACGCCGCTTCGCCCGAACCCTCACATCACCCAATCAATGGCTCTTATGGCTCATATCAACGATACGGTATATCAGACGCGCGCTCAAAGCGTCCAAGCCGTCGCGCCCAAACCGCTAACCAAGCCATTCGGCGGCGCTGCCCCGCAAGCCTGATAAGCGATTGCCCACCGTGATAAGATACAACGCGCGCATGCGGCCGCCCCAAATTCGGCGCGCGCGCGTCCAAAACCGCGCATAACGATATACGATAACGATAAGCGATAGGCATAGATATAGGAGGACGACGATGGCGGTTCAACCATTCCGGATTAGCGTTTCGGACGATGTTCTGGACGATATGCGGCGGCGCATCGCCAACACGCGCTGGCCCGACGAAATCCCCAACTCCGATTGGGACTACGGCTCCAATATGGCGTATGTGCGCGAACTCGCGGACTACTGGGCAAACGGGTTCGACTGGCGCGCGCAAGAGGCTATGCTGAACGAATTCGCCCACTTCCGCGCCGATGTGAACGGCATGGGCGTCCACTTCATCCACGAGCGCGGCAAGGGGCCGAACCCCGTCCCCATCGTGTTGACGCACGGCTGGCCCAGCACGTTCTTCGAGATGTACAAGATAATCGGGCCGCTCGCCGACCCGGCGGCATATGGCGGCGATCCTGCCGACTCGTTCGACGTCATTGTGCCGTCCATGCCGAGTTACGGCTTCAGCGACCGCACAACGGAGCGCGGCTGGAGCTTTTCGCGCGTGGGCGACCTCTGGACGGCGCTGATGACGGACACGCTCGGCTACGACAAGTTCGCGGCGCACGGCGGCGACTGGGGCGCAGGCGTTACCGCGCGGCTCGGCTACGCCCACGCCGACAAACTCATCGGCATACATGTAACCTCCGCGTCCGGCATGCCCTACCTCGGCGAAGGCAGCCCGTCGCTCACCGCCGCGGAGCAGGCGTTCATCGACGCGCGCGCTCACTGGCGCGAATACGAAGGCGCTTACGGACACATCCAAGGCACAAAGCCGCAGACGCTCTCATACGGGCTTATGGACTCGCCCGTGGGTCTAGCGGCGTGGATTGTAGAAAAGTTTCGCGCCTGGTCGGACTGCGACGGCGATGTGGAAAGCGTCTATACCAAAGACGAACTGCTGACCAACATCACGATATACTGGGCGACGCAGACCATAAGCTCATCGGTGCGCATCTACTACGAATCGCAGCGCGATCCGCTAAACCTAGCGCAGGGCGAGATAATCGCAGCGCCCACGGCGGTTACCGTGTTTCCCAAAGACATCAGTTATCCCCCGCGCGAATGGGCGGAGCGGATGTTCAACCTGCAGCAGTGGACCGAAATGCCCGACGGCGGCCACTTCGCCGCGCTTGAAAAGCCCACGCAGCTTGTGGACAACATACGCGCCTTCTTCCGCGCGCTCCGCTAACCGCAGCGCCCCAAGCCAACGCCAACGGATGGCAACAGGGTATAGGGTTTGGCGGACGGCTTTGGGTTCGCCAACCGCGCGCAAAGTCTAGCGATACAGCGATACTAGGGACGCAAGGGCGTTTCCAATGCCGATGCGATAGATGGGTAAATCGGCTTGGATGCGCCCTCGCTTGCCGATATATCGCCAAGCCGAATTTCCCCAAATCAGCGCCGCTGCGGCGCGAATCGAGCGGGCTTTGAGCGGCGCATCCACGCCGTAGCCGCCATACGCAAGCGCGCTGCGGCGCCGCCGTTTAGTTTGACACGCATTCTTATCCCCTTATAGAATACAAGCAATTTCAGACTAGGCGAATGGGCGGCGCGCCCGCTGCGGCGCCCGCCGTTCAAACTGCCGCCCACGCCATTGCGCAAGCGCTCATTCACAGCAGACGCGCTTGATAACTAGGAGGTTAACCCTGTGTCCACGAAGGCATACATTCTGATTGAAACCGCAGTCGGCAAGTCGCGCGACGTCGCAGATTCGCTGCGCTCCCTGGAAGGTATCGAATCGGTCGATGCGGTTACCGGCCCCTACGATATTATCGCTATCGTGGCGGCGCCCGACCTGAACTCGATCGGCGATCTGGTTACCAGCCGCATCCACATCATCAACGGCATAGTGCGCACCGTTACCTGCCTTTCGGTCGGCAGCGCATAAACGCGCGCGCCAAGCCGTCGGCGGGGGCAGTCCGCCGCCCAACCATAAGACACCAACAAGACGGAGGAAAGCCAATGCAGTTTAAGTTCACACCTGAGGAAGAAAACTTCCGCGCCGAATTGCGCGAATTCCTGACGAAAGAGCTTCCCGACGGCTGGACGGGCGGCGGCGAGGACGGCGAGGGCGAAGACTGGGACTTCACCCTGGAAATGCGCAAGAAGCTCGCAGACAAGGGCTGGCTCACGATGGCGTGGCCCGAAGAGTACGGCGGACAGGGCGCATCGCATATGATGCAGCTCATATTCGCCGAAGAGATGGCGTACCAGCGCGCGCCCGGCCGCGACCAGTTCGGCACAAAGATGCTCGCGCCCACGCTGATGATCCACGGCACCGAAGAGCAGAAGCGCGAATATCTGCCCCCCATAGCGCGCGGCGAAGTGCAGTGGTGTCAGGGCTACTCCGAGCCCGAATCCGGCTCCGACCTGGCGTCGCTGCAAACGCGCGCGGTTGAAGACGGCGACGATTTCGTGATCAACGGCACAAAGATATGGACATCCAACGCCCACCACGCCGACCATGTGATGGTGCTGACGCGCACGGATCCCGACGCCCCCAAGCATCGCGGCATCAGCTTCCTGCTCGCCGATATGCGGCAGCCCGGCGTAGAAGTGCGCCCCATCATCAATATGGCAAACGACCATAGCTTCAATATGGTCATCTTCGACAATGCGCGCGTCCCCAAGAAAAACCTTGTGGGCGAGCTGAACCGCGGTTGGTATGTGGGGGCGACGTTGCTGGACTTCGAGCGCTCCGGCGTGGAGTACTCCGCCGGCACCAAGCGCACGCTGGAAGAGCTGGTGCAGTTCTGCAAGGACAACAAGCGCAACGGCCGGCGTCTCATAGACGATCCCGCCGTAAGCCGCAAGCTCGCAGACCTCACGGTCAAGACGGAGATAAGCCGCCTCATCTCGTACCAGATCGCCTGGATGCAGAGCGCGGGGCTTGTCCCCAACAAGGAATCGTCCATGGGCAAGTCATTCGGCACGGAGCTTCAGCAAGCGGTGGCGCGCGCCGGAATGGAAATCCTGGGGCTATACGGGCAGCTTGAGCCCGGCTCCAAGTACGCCCCGCTGCAGGGACGCATCGAGCAGAGCTACATGACATCCGTGTCCGCCACCATCGCCGCCGGCACATCCGAAATCCAGCGCAACATCATCGCCACGCGCGGCCTAGGCCTCCCGCGCTAACCGACTGCGCTTGCGAGCGCCGATTTGCGCCTTGTATCGCGCGGCTGTTGCAACCGCCGGCGAGATCTCAATATGACACATGAGACACAACAAGACCCCGCGGAATGCGAGCGCATCAGCGCAACGGATGCCGTGTTGCCGCGCTTGGCGACGAAATCAGACGTCTCAGATGTGAAAGTCGACGTTGAGCGCGTGCGGGTGAACTTGATTAAGTGGCATATAGGAACTGCCATTGCCATCATAGGCGCAGTGTTCGCCATCGTGCGATTCTTGGGATAGCGTTAACGCGCATACGGGCGGGCATATCTACTTGTCCGTATGCGCCAACCGCCGCTTAACGAACAGCGCGGCAACATCAGGATAGCCGTCGATTCTTACGCAAGCAAAATGAAGTGAGGTCAGTTATGGCGCTTGGAACGCAAACTCATACAGAACGCCCCACTACGGAACGCGAGCGTCTCAGCTCAATAGAAGCCGTGTTGCCGCACCTGGCGACGAAAGCCGACGTTGAGCGTCTGCGGGCGGATATGATTAAGTGGCAGATAGGAATTGCCATTGCCATCGTAGGCGCAGTGTTCGCCATCGTCCGCTTCTTGGGCTAACGCCAACGCGCGTACGGGCGGGCATATCTACTTGTCCGTATGCGGCAACCACGCCTAACGAATAGCGCAGCAACATCAGGATAGCCGTCGATTCTTACGCAAGCAAAAGCGAGGTCAGGTATGGCAATCGAAACGCAAGCACCTACGGAACGCGAGCGCATCGCTGCGATAGAGACAGTGTTGTCGCACTTGGCGACGAAAGCCGACGTCGCAGATGTGAAAGTCGACGTTGAGCGCGTGCGTGTCGAAATTGAGCGTCTGCGGGCGGATATGATTAAGTGGCAGATAGGAACTGCCATTGCAGTCGTGGGCGCAGTGTTCGCCATCGTGCGCTTCTTGGGCTAATCACTGACGCAACAAGCATACGGACGGCTATTCCCCGTCTGCGCCGATAACGCCCCTAGCAGGTTAATTGAGTTGAGGTACGCAAATGGACTTTCGCTTCAGCCGAGATGACAACGATTTTCGCAAAGAGGTAGGCGAGTTCGTCGACAGCGAACTCCCCTGGGACTGGCGCGAGCAGTCCGTCGACGCCGAAGAGCCGGAGGATGCCGGCCTGGTGCGCGAGTTCAAGAAGAAGCTCGCATCCAACGGCTGGCTCACGATGGCGTGGCCCGAAGAGTACGGCGGCAAGGCGGCGCCGCACATTCGGCAGATGATATTCAACGAAGAGATGGCGTACAGAGGCGTCCCCGCCGGCGATTCGGGCGTCCGAATGGTAGGCCCAATCCTGATGCTCTACGGCACGGATGAACAGAAGCAATACTTCCTGCCGCGCATCGCGCAAGCCGAAATAGACTGGTCACAAGGCTACTCCGAACCCGACTCCGGCTCCGACTTGGCGTCCCTGCAGACGCGCGCCGTGGAAGACGGCGACGACTTCGTCATAAACGGCTCAAAGATATGGAACGGCGCGCACTCCGGCTCCGACTGGATGTTTATGCTGGCGCGCACCGATCCCGACGCCCCCAAGCATCGCGGCATCAGCTTCCTGCTCACCGAAATGAAGCAGGAAGGCGTTACCGTCGAGAAAATACCGATGATGTGGGACGCGCACCGCGCGCTGGTTACCTTCGAGAATGCGCGCGTCCCCAAAAAGAACCTTGTGGGCGAGCTCAACCGCGGCTGGTATGTAGGCGCGGCGCTGCTGGACTTCGAGCGCTCCGGCGTTGACCGCCCCGCGCGGGCGAAGCGGCTGCTTGAAGACATCGTAGGCTTCTGCAAGGCGAACAACCGCAACGGCAAGCCCCTCGCCGAAGATGTTTCGGTGCGCCGGCGCCTCGCCGAAATGGCGGTGCAGATAGAGGCGTGCCGCCTGATGTGCTACAACGTGGCGTGGATGCAAAGCCAAGATATGATACCCAACCGCGAAGCGTCCATCACCAAGGCGTACGGCACCGAAATGATGATACGCCTGTACAGCCTTGGAATGCAGGTCATGGGACTCTACGGGCAACTCGACCCCGAATCGGCCTGGGCGCCGCTGCGGGGCCGCATCGAGAACGGCTGGATGCGCTCCCACGGCGGCACCGTCGCCGCCGGCACATCCGAAATCCAGCGCAACGTCATCGCCACCCGCGGGCTGGAGCTGCCGCGCTAGACGACGCTAGGAGGGTTGGCTAAGAACTCTGAGAACTCACTGAGACGGCAACGTCGGGACGCGTTTGCGCTTCGGTGTACAGATATGAGGCAAGTCCCTTGCGAAACGCGGCTTCGGCTTCAGCAACGCCGCCGAAAATGTCGACATCGAGGTCGTAATCGCAAAACAGCCCAAACATCCACGAATAAAGGTCGGAATTGGGCGGCTGGTCAACCGGAGCATCCTCGAAGTAGTCCCATATCCTTTCATACAGCCATTCGCGCAGCTCAGGAAAGGATAGTTTGTCTTCGAGATAGTAGTGAGCTTGGTCGTAAATCGTAGGTTCAGCCATGACGCTTAATCCCCTGGGGAAACCTGAAGAGCGGTCGGTGTCCAAAGACATTATACGGGAAGCCTTCAACACAGGGCAATTTTGGGAAAGAGCGCAGCAGGGAGAATTCAACCTTGTGTTGCAATACGACAAGCACTACCCCTTGCACGAAGCCACAAGACTCAACCACCCGTACTGCAGCCGCAGTCAAATCGTGCGATACTACGATGCGCTTGGACAAGTTGCCGTCGTCCATCAAATACGCGCCCCTGGCGGTAGCCTAGGCGCAAGCGGCAAGCCCGATCCGAAATATCTGAGGCTTGATGATATGATACTTAAAACCAATTAGCCAAACCAACCCGCGCAACTTTGCACTCACAAACACTTGGAGGAAACATCACAATGGATCTCGGACTCAACGAAACTCAGCAGATGCTCAAGAACAGCGCCCGCGAATTCCTGCAGGCCGAATGCCCTGACACCTACGTGCGCGCTATGGAAGAAGACGCGCGCGGCTACACCCCGGATATGTGGCAGAAGATCGCAGAGCAGGGCTGGCTCGGACTCATCTTTCCTGAAGAGTACGGCGGCGTAGGACTCACCTACCTCGATCTGTCCGTGCTGCTGGAAGAGATGGGGCGCGCGCTGCTCCCCGGCCCGTTCTTCTCCACCATCGTTATGGGCGGCATGGCGATTATGGACGCCGGAACCGACGAGCAGAAGCGGAGGCTCCTGCCCCAAATCTGCGATGGACAGCACATCGTTACCCTCGCGCTCACCGAACCCAGCGCCCGATGGGACGCCGCCGGCATCCAAACCACCGCCGCGCAGAACGCCGACGGCGCATGGACGCTCAACGGCACTAAGCTATTCGTCCCCAACGCCCACGTCGCCGACACCTACATCGTCGCAGCGCGCACCGGCGACGCAGAGCGCGACGTCACCCTGTTCTTCGTCCCCGGCGACGCAGACGGCGTAACTCAAACCCTGCTCAAAACCATCGCATCCGACCGCCAGTCCGAAATAACGCTAGACGGCGTGTCCCTGTCTGCCGAAGCGGCGCTTGGCGAAGTCAACAAGGGCTGGGACACCATCGAGAAGGTATTGGCGTGGGGCGCAATCGGCAAGTGCGCCGAAATGGTGGGCGGCGCAGAGCAGGTGCTGGAAATGACCGTGGAGTACGCCAAGCAGCGCACGCAGTTCGGCAGACCCATCGGCTCTTTCCAGGCGATACAGCACCACTGCGCCAATATGGCGACCGATGTGGAAGGCTCGCGCTACATCACCTATCAAGCCGCTTGGCTGCTATCCGAAGGCGAAGCCGCCGCCCAGGAAGTCGCTATGGCGAAAGCATGGGTCAGCGACGCATACCGCCGCATCTGCGCGCTCGGACACCAGTGCCACGGCGCTATCGGCTTCACCAAAGAACACAACATGCAGCTCTACTCCCGCCGCGCCAAAGCCGCCGAACTCGCTTTCGGCGACACCGACTTCCATCTGGAAACCGTGGCGGACGGCCTTGGCATATAGGCGGGAATTGCGGACTGCGGCGTAATGCGATCGACGTCCCGCGCATATGCCGCTAAGCCGATCTCAGCGGCGGATGCCCGGCGATACTGCGCCGCCAATCGCGCAGTCCCGCATCCCGCCCATCCGCTTGACTTGCGGCGCGTCCCCCGCTTATGGGTTGGCGCGCCGCCCCAAAATGCAGCCCAAAACACCGAGCGAAGAGCGTGTTCGCGCATCAGTCTTAACGGGTGCTGCGTTGCTATCGCAGGCGTATCCGTTGCGCTATGCGGATAATGTGCTACCATTGCGCTGATGTAGCCCACAAACGCGGCCCGCGCGCAAGCCCTGCGCCCGCCAATAGTTCGGCGCTCCGATGAGATGCCCGCAATGCGTTCTTTCTCAACCCTGAACTTCATTCTCAGGCGCTTGGCTTCCGATTGGAAGCTCCTTCTCAGCATATTCGCGGGCATCCTTATAGCGTCCACACTCGTCGCCGGCGCCCCCGTCTATCTCAGCTCACTGGCGCGCCTCACGCTAAACACATCCATCGACCGATCGTCACTTCTCTTCCTGAACATATTCGCCTTCGCCCCCAACGTCCCCCTTGACGAAGACAGCCTAGTGGTAACCGACGCCGAAATCGACCGCCTCATAGACGACAACATCGCCGATTTCTATATCAGCCGCGAGCACTATCTCAGAGGCTCCACTATGCTCGTCGGCACCGAATACCGTCCCCTCGAAAACGCCGGCGTTGGGCTTGTATCGCGCGGCTACCTGCAATACCTGTCCAATGTAGAGCATCATGTAATCTTCGAAGCCGGCCGAATGGCGTCCGACGACGTCATTCAGACCGACGGCGGCCCCCATGTAGAGGCCGTAGTCGGCGCGGCGCCCGCCAATGTGTTCGATCTTGAAGTCGGCGATGTGTTGGAGATGAAGCCGTCGCTGGGAACGCCCTTGTCCGTTACCGTCGAAATCGTGGGCATCATCGATCCCGCCGATCCCACCGCCTTATATTGGCAGCAGAACGCCAATGTGTTCATAGAGCCCGCCCCGCTTGACGAAATCCCGGACGTCGGCATAGAGATCGACCCCGAAGAGCCGCCCATAGCGCTGTTCGTTACCCGCCGCGCGCTGCTCGACAGCGTAGGCAAGGCATACCCCGGCAGCCTTGTGTCATCATCGTGGTTCGTGTTCATAGACAAGGATCCGCTCAAGCGCATCCCGCCCGACGACCTGCGCCGCCGCCTCGACAATATGGAAAACGGAATGGCGGTTCGAATGCAGGGATCCGCCGTGTTCACCGGCATCAAGGCGCTGCTTCAGCAGTTCGAGCGCCGAAGCTTCTTCACCAGCATACCCTTGCTGCTGCTGCTAACCGTTATGGTCATCACCGTGCTGTACTACCTAGCGATGATGGTGTCCTATCTTGTGCAGAGCCGCGAAGACGACGTGGCGCTGCTGCGAAGCCGCGGCGTCAGCATGGCGCAGCTTGTGCGTCTGTACGCCATAGAAGGGCTGCTAATCACCGCCACCGCCGTAGTCGCCGCCCCGCTGCTTGCGATGGCCGTCGTCGCCGTATCCGGAATGCTGCCCTACTTCCGGGACATAACCGACGGCGCGCTGCTGCCGATAAACTGGCATTGGACGCCCTTCATCGTGTCCGCCGGCGTGGGCGCGCTCACCCTTGCCATATTCGTCGTCCCCGGCGTGGTGGGCGCGCGCAGCGGCCTGGTCATACACAAGCTCCGATCTTCACGCCCGCCCGTAGTCCCATTCTTCCAGCGCTACTACCTCGACCTTATGGTGCTGGCAATTGGCGGGCTTGTGTTCTGGGAACTCAACGCTAGAGGGCAAATAGTATCCGGCGGCTTATTCAGCGGCGTACAGATAAACGAAGCGCTGCTGTTCGCGCCCGTGCTGCTGCTCACGCTGGTTGCGCTGGTATTCATGCGCTTCTTCCCCCTATTCGTGCGCTTCATCAGCGGCGAATCCCCCGCGCTTATACATCTCTATGTATGGACGACCGCCGCCGCGCTTGCCGTTGCGCTGCTCTTGGACGGATTGCGCCAAGGCGACATCGCCGCCGCCGTCCCGCCGCTTGCGATAGCGCTTGCCGCCGCCGCCGCGTACTGGGCGATACGGCGCGCCCAACGCCGCCGCGCCAAACTCTACGCTTTCGGCGCGCAAGCGGCGCTGACTGCGGCGCTGCTGCTGCTGCACACGCCCACGCCGGGAACCCTAGCCTTTCTGCCCACAATCGCCTTTGCGCTCACAATAGCGCTGCAGCTTCTCTACTTGGGCTTCGCGCTGCTATCCCAAATAGCGCCCGTATGGGTGTCAATGAGCCTATGGCATATGGCGCGCAATCCGCTGCAATACAGCTGGCTTGTGCTGCTGCTTGTGATGGTCTCGGGACTAGCCGTGCTTGCCACCACCGTGGGCGGCACGCTCAACCGAAGCTACCAAGAGCGCATCCTGTACGACGTCGCCACCGATATGCGCGTAACCGGCATTCCCGGCTACATATCGCGCAGCGTGGACGGCATCAAGCGCCGCTACTCCACCATCCCCGGCGTAACCTCGGTTTCGCTTTCACTGCGCGACCGCGGCTCTCTGGGGGCGAACTACACCGGCCGCTCATTCCGTCTGCTTGCGGTGGAGTCCGACGATTTTCAATACAATTCGTGGTACCGCGACGACTTTTCGCGCAACACGCTGCCCGAAGTGATGCGCGCGCTAAATCCGCTCACCGTCAATCAGCCGCTCACCCTGCCAGAAGACGCCGCCGCCATTGGCCTTTGGACAAAGCCCGCCGACAACTATCCCAATATGTTCATGTGGGTTGTGCTGCAGGATGCCGACGGCGCGCTTGACACCCAATCTTTCGGCAATATGGGCCCACCCGAATGGCATCAGCGCGCCATTGAGATACCGCGCTCGCTCAAGCGCCCCGTTCAACTCGTGTCCATACAGATTTACGAGCCAGTATTCGGCCCCGCCGGAACCGCCGGCTCGCTGCTAATCGACGAAGTTCACACCATCAGCGCAAGCGGCGCGGTTCGCCCGTTGGAAGACTTCGAAGACGCCGACTCGCGCTGGCTGCCGCTTGCCACATCCACGCTATCATCCGATTCGCTCCAAATCACGCAAGAAGACGCGCTCTACGGCGATAGCGCCGGCGTGTTCACTTTCGGCAAGGACACCGATAACGGACTGCGCGGGATATACAAAAGTCCAAGCGGCGGCCCCGTCCCCGTGGTGGCGAGCAGTTCGTTCTTGCGGGCGTCCGGCGCGCGCATCGGCGACTTTCTGATAGTGGAAATCAAAGGCCGTTTCGTCCCCATCCAAGTGCGCGATGCCGTGGATCTGTTCCCAACCCTAGACCCGCGCGGCGCCGGCTTCATCCTAGCCGACCTGGAAACGCTCATACGCCATATCAACATCCTAAGCCCCGCGGTTGTGGCGGCCCCCAACGAAATGTTCATCCAAAAAGCGCCCGGCGCCGGCGACTCCGTGCGCCAAGTGGTGAATCGGCTTGTTGGCAGAAATCTTGTGCGCGACCGCGACGAAGAACTGGAGCGCGTCCGCCTCGATCCGCTCATAACCGCCGGCTGGCAGGCGATTGCGCTGCTTGCCATGGCTATCATCGTCTTCACAGCGGCGCTGGGCTACATAACCTACCTGCTCGCATTCGCCAACCGCAGCCGCAGCGAAATGGGCTTTCTGCAGTCCGTCGGGCTTTCCCCTCGCCAAATGGCGGCTATGCTGGCGCTCGAACACCTCATCATCGTGGCTATCGGCATCGGACTGGGCAGCGCCGCCGGATGGGTTATGAGCGATCTTATGGTATCATCCGTTGCGGTAACCGAAGATGGCGGGCAGGTCATACCGCCGTTCATCCTGGAAACCGATCTGCGCTTCCTGCTGCCGCTCTACGCCGCGCTGATAACCATATTCGCGCTGGCGATATACCGCCTCACACGCAGCATGCGCCGCCTAGACTTTCACGCCGTATCGCGCCTAGAGTAGCCCAAGAGAGCAACTCCCAAGAGGGTAATCAAGGGGGTAACCCCGGAATAGCGCTAACGCAGTCAAGCGCAATCCGAACTAACCCAAGCGCAGAGCCAAGCCAGTGCTTGCCAACCTATCGCCCAACAACCTATGCGCCCGCAAAGCAATTAACCCATGCGTCAAGTCATATCCGCAATAATCGCAGCCTGGCCCATGGTGGCAAAGCGCAGCCTATCGCATTGGCGGCTGCTGTCCACCGTGGTCATCGGCGTGCTGCTGTCGTCCACCGTGATGGCGGGCACGGTGATCTACTTCGACGCCCTGCGCGAGCTTGCGCTCAAGAACACGCTCGCCGGCGTCCACGACCTAGACCTGGACATTCTCATAAAAGCCGAGCGCGGCCCCACAACCGTCGACGAATACCAAAAGGTAGCCAACGCAACCCAAAATCAGTTCGAGGCGCGGCTAGGTTGGCTCTTCAAGGACGTGCGGCGCAGCGCCAAGACCGCCACCTTCTACCTTGCGTTCCCGGGTGAAGAACACGCCGCCGGCGACGGAGACGAGCGCGCATTCTTTTCGTTCAACCCCCGTCTCACGGACAACATAACCCTGCTCCCCGGCGGACGTTTCCCCAGCGAGCAGCCCATAGCCAACCCCGCGGCGCCCCTAGAGTTGGAAGCCGTTGTTCCCGCCCACGCCGCCCAAGCATTCGGCGTAGGCGTAGGCGATCGACTCTCGGCCGTCCCGTATTGGCGCGACCGCATCCCCTACGCAAGCGTGGTTATCAGCGGCCTATTCGAGCGCAACGAACCCGACGGCGAGTTCTGGTACCAGGACGACGCTCTGTTCCAAACCGTTACATCCGGCTCGTTTCGCACCGTCCCCTTCTACGTCTCCGAGCAGATGTTTTTCAACATACTAGGCGCGGAGTTCACCGATATGGACGCATCCTACGCCTGGCACTTGGATGTCGACCGAACCCGCCTCAACGCCGCCAACACCACCCAAACCTACCTGCACATCCGCGCGATGCGCTCGCGGCTTTCGTCCAACCTTTTCGGCTTTCGCCAAATAACCGAACTCGACTCTACCCTAGCCGATTACGACCGGCGGCTTTTCTTCAGCAAAATCCCGATGTTCGTGGTGATGGTGCTGATTGCCGTAGTAATCCTGTACTATGTCATTACGCTTTCGTCGCTGCTAGTAGAGCAGCAGCGCGGCGAACTGGCGCTGCTTCGCAGCCGCGGCGCCAGCTCCGCCCAAATACTTGCGGTGTTCGTGCTGGAGGGCGCCGCCATATCGCTGCTTGCCGTATTAGCGGCGCCGCTGCTTGCCGCCGCCATCATCAGTCTGCTCGGCTACACGCCCGCATTCGGCGGACTAAGCGGCGGCGATAGGCTCGGCGTCTTCATCACCGGCGGCGCTTATATGATGAGCGCGCTAGGCGGTCTGTTCAGCTTCGCCGCGCTGCTCATACCCGCTGTCCGCGCGTCCCGCATCGGCGTCGCGCGCCACCGCCAGCAGTCCGCCCGCCCCGCCGGACAGCCCTTCTACCAGCGCTTTTACCTGGATGTGATGCTGCTAATCGTAAGCATATTCCTGTTCCGCCAGCTCTACGACCAAGGCTCCGTAGTGGCGACCGGACTATTCGGCGATGTAGCGGTAAATCAGGCGCTGCTCGCCGTCCCCGCGCTTATACTGGTTGCGTTTGCGGTGGCATTGCTGCGCCTATTCCCGCTCGCCGTCCGCTTCATCAGCGGCGATTCCCCCAACCTAATGCACCTCATAATCGGCGTAGTCGCCGCCGTGCAAGCCGCCGCAATCCTGTTCGGCGGCAGCGGCGATGCATGGGCATTGCGCGGCGTTGCGCTCGCCGCCATTGCCGTCCCCGCCGCGCTCTACTGGGCAACCGAGCGCGCCCCTAACGCCCGCCTGCGCGTACTCGGACTTGCGGCGCAAACCGCCGTCGTAGCCGCGCTTATGCTAAGCCCGTTCAACGCCCCCGTGTTGGAGTTCCTAGCGTTCCAAAGCGGCGCTACTGCCGTAACGCCCGGCATCATTGGCGGCGTACTCGTCGTAAGCGTATCGGCGGGCGCATCCGTATTCGTCCCGCTGCCGCTTGGCTTGGCGTTCTTGGCGTTCAGCGCATTCGCCGCCCGCGCGCCCGTAGGCTTCTCTATGGGCATGTGGCAGATGGCGCGCAACCCCACGCACTACGCCCGAATGTCCCTGCTGCTAATCCTAATGGCGGGCTTGGGCATATTCGCCGCGAGTTTCGGCGGCACGCTAGAGCGCAGCTTCCGCGAACAAGCGCAATACGCCGCCGGCGCGGACATCCGCATCGAAGGCGTTACGCTCAACAGCCGCGGCCGCAGCATCCCATTCGTCCACTCATACGAAGCGCTGCCCATCGTCAGCGAAGCGTCCCCCGTCATAAAGGCGTTTGGCACGGATCTGTCCAAGCTGCTGGGCGAAAGCTACACGATGGTAGGCGTCGACGGCGATGCAATGAACCGCGTCGGCTGGTTCCGCGACGACTTCTCCGAGCGCCCAATGGCCGATCTGCTGACCCGGCTGGAGCATCCAGACCCGCCCATCGGCGTCGCAATCCCGCCCGACGCCCGCGCAATCGGCATGCGCCTCAAGCCCGACCGCCCGCGCGAAAGCATCGCCGTATCGCTGCGCGTCAAAGACGCCAACGACCGCTACTTCACCTATGTTATCGGCAGGCTTGGCGGCAGCGGCGATTGGATAACCCTAGAGCGCAGCCTATCGCGCGGCAGCAGCTTCCGCCGACGCGCGCCCCTGCAGCCCGCAGCGCCGCTTACGCTGGTATCGCTGTCCATACACGACACCAACTCGCGCGGCAGACTGCGCGCCGGCAGCATCGTCATCGACGAAATCTGGACGCGAAGCGCGTCCAACGCCAAGACCACACTGGAAGACTTCAAGTCCGTGGATGAGTGGACGGCGCTGCGCGGCGCGCGCGAATCCATAACCGACATCCTGCAGCCCGTCGGCGCAAGCGGCGCAGCGTCGGCCGCCCAAGACGCCGCCCAATTCATATGGTCCGAAGGCTCACCGCTCACCGGACGCGGCATCTACCACGGCCCGCCCGCAAGCCCTCTGCCCGTGCTTGCCAGCAGCCTATTCCTAACCGAAACCGGCCACAGCGTCGGCGAAGAGTTCACCGTATCCGTCTCAGGCCACCGCGTCCCCATACGCATCATAGACTACTTCGACTACTTCCCCACGCTCGACACCCACACCAGGCGCTACCTGATTTCGGACATAGCGTCCGTCATACGCTACACCAACCTGGAAGCCACCTCCGCCGAAGTAAAGCCCAACGAAATCTGGCTCGCCACCGCATCCAACGGCAGCGCGCGCGCCGCATTCGTCCACGAACTCCGCGACGGCGCCGCCCCCTTCCACAGCCGCGCCGTCCACGACCGCATAGAAGCGCTGAACGAATCGTCCGTCGACCCGCTTGTGCAAGCCGGCTGGCGCGCGCTGCTCTTCATGGCATTCGGCGCGGTGCTAATCCTAAGCTGCCTCGGCTTTCTGGTACACTCATATGTATCGTTCCGCGAGCGCGAAATGCAGTTCGGCTTAATGCGCACCGTCGGCTTCTCAATGCGCCAGCTCATAACCCTAGTTTGGCTGGAACAGGCGCTAGTCATAGCCGCCGGAATGGCGCTCGGCGCTGAAATGGGCAGACGGCTAGGGGCTATCATCATGCCCTTCCTAAGCCACAACGACCGCGGCGCCCAAGTGCTGCCGCCATTCGTCCTGGAAATCGACTGGGGAACGCTGGCTCTCACATACGGCTTTATGGTGCTTGTCTTCACCCTAATCATACTCGGAATGATCTGGTTCATACGCAGAATTTCGCTGCAGCGCATCCTGCGGCTAGGCGAACTCTAACCCAACCACGCCAACGTATCGGCGCGCATCCGTCGCCGGCCATCGGGAGCGGCTATTGACCTACGCAAACAACGAAGCCTATATCGTCTGCGAAGACCTGTTCAAAATATACAAAATCGCAGACCTCGAAGTGGTGGCGCTGCGCGGACTCGACCTCAAGGTGCGCCGCAGCGAAGTCGTCGCAATCGTGGGCGCAAGCGGCAGCGGCAAAAGCACGCTGCTCAACATCCTCGCCGGCTACGACGCCCCGTCCGCCGGCCGCGTATCCGTCGGCGACAAAGACCTGCTGCGAATGACGCCCAACGACGTCGAAACCTATCGCCGCGACGAAGTCGGCTTCATCTGGCAGCAAACAAGCCGCAATATGTTCCCATATCTCACCGCCATAGAAAACGTCGCCCTGCCCATGATGCTAACCTTCACATCGCCCACAGAGCGCCGCAAGCGCGCCGAAGACCTGTTGGAACTCGTCGGCCTAAGCCATAGAATGGGACACACCCCCGAAAAACTCAGCGGCGGCGAACAGCAGCGCGTCGCAATCGCCGTAGCGCTCGCCAATCATCCCCCCTTGCTGCTCGCCGACGAACCCACCGGCGAACTTGACGACGCCACCGCCGCCGAAATCCTAGACCTGTTCGGCGCTATCAACAATGAACTCGACACCACCATCCTCATCGTTACCCACGACCCCGACATCGCCTACAAAGTCGGCCGCGTGGTGATGATCCGCGACGGCAAAATGGCTACCGAAGTGCGCCGCCGCGTAACCTATCAGCGCCTATCCGGCGCCGCCGAAACCGACCAGCCCCTCGAAGAGTTCATTCTAGTCGACGGCAGCGGCAGGGTGCAGATCCCCAGAGACATCATCGACCGCCTCAAAATAGGCGCCCGCGCGCGCATCGACGCCGCCGACGGCAAGGTAACCCTAACCCCCGACGACACCCAATAGCCCGCCGCAGCGCCGCCAACTGATGCCAATCATATGCCGCCGCCCGAAGCGCCAACCCACACAGGAGCAGCCCAAATTGAGCAGAATCCAAAGGCTTCTCGCCGCCGTAGACGTCTTCCGAACCCACAAACTCGGTTCCGAAGAAGTCAACGCCCTGCGCGGCGTCAACCTAAACGTCTTCCCCGGCCAATTCATAGCCGTAGTAGGCAGATCCGGCAGCGGCAAAACATCTCTGCTCAACATAATGGCCGGCCTAGACAAGCCCAGCGGCGGCAAAGTGCTGTTCGAAGAGCAAGACCTCGCCCAAATGACCGAGCGCCAACTCACCGATCTGCGCCGCCACCGCATCGGCTTCATATTCCAATCATTCGGACTGCTTCCCCTGCTGTCGGCGTTTGAGAATGTGGAACTACCCCTGCGCATCAGCGGCGTAGCCGCCGGCGAGCGCGCCGAGCGCACGCGCGAAGCGCTAGACATCGTAGGCTTGTGGACGCGCTCCAAGCACCGCCCCTACGAACTCAGCGGCGGCGAACAGCAGCGCGTCGCCATAGCGCGCGCCATCGTCATACGCCCTTCGCTCATCCTAGCCGACGAACCCACCGGCGAACTCGACTCCAACAACGCCCACGCCATATTCGGGCTATTCAAAGATATGGTAATCAAGCAGGGCATCAGCGTAGTATCCGCCACCCACGACTCCACCCTGCTATCTATGGCTGACGAAGTGAAAGAAATCCGCGACGGCCGCCTGCTAGAGCAAGCGCAAGTAGGCTTGCGCTACCGCAGCTAGCGCGCGCAAAACCGCCGCCCACCTGAGGCGTTGATATATGACCCAAGAAACGCGATGGCATTGCCGCTTCGCCAACTTCTCCCGCGCCTATTCGCTGCTGCGCGAAGCGCTTGAAGACAGCGTGCAATCTCTAAACCAACTAGAGCGCGAGGGCGTTATTCAGCGATTCGAGTTCACCTTCGAGTTGTCCTGGAACCTTCTGAAAGACAAACTGGAATACGACGGCGTTATATTGCCAACCATAACCCCGCGCGCCGTCATTCGCCAAGCGTTCCAAGCCAAGCTTATTGACGACTGCGAAACCTGGCTTGATATGCTGACCGACCGCAACACGATGTCCCACACTTACGACTTCGAGAAATTCGAAGCGGTCATCCTACGGATACACACCCGCTACTTGGCAATCTTGGACGCCCTCTATCATCGACTATTGCCGGAGGCGCTCCCGCAATGACAACCCTAACCGCCCCTGACCTATCCGCCGCGACGCTTGAAACGCTCACCCGCATTTTCGGCGCATACCCCGAACTGCTTGAAGTCAAACTATTCGGTTCGCGCGCCAACGGCAAGGCGTCCCCGCGCTCGGACATTGACCTAGCCACTTTGGGAATTGTGGACGAACATCGGCTAGGCAGGCTTGCGCTTGACCTTGACGACGCCAACATCCCCCAAAAGTGCGACCTAGTAGCCTACGAAACCATCCGCTACGCCCCATTCAAGGCGCATATAGACACCTTCGGCATCGCCATATACCGCACATCCCCCTAACCCTTTGCGCCCCTGTGCCTTTGCGTTAAATTCTACGCAAACACGCCTCCGCCCCCAGCATCCCCAGCCGGTAACCCACGATGCCCATCCCCGTTACCACGCCCCGGCAGGCAGGCCCAATCTCGGAGACCCGCCCCCTGCTTGCGGGGTTGGACATATGCACCTCCAGCGTAGGATACGCCTGCGCCCGTATCGCCTCCGCCATCGACAGATGCCCCGTTGTGTAGCCGCCCGGGTTTATCAGCGCGGCGTCCGCGTCCGTCAACTCCAGTTTGGCGATTACCTCAGACTCTTCGTTGGAATGAAAAATCTCCACATCAACGCCCAATTCGGCGGCGTATCGGCGGATATGCTCATCGTATTCGGGCAATGTCATCGTCCCGAAGATCTCCACATCCACCTTGCCCCGAAGCTCCATCCCCTTGCCGTGAAGCACAAGTATCTTGGTCATATTCAACTCCCATCAGTCCGTTGGTATATCCGTAAATTAGCGGCGCCGCTGCGCTGCGGCGCGCTTGCCCAAGCAGGCGTCAATCAAGTTCGCGAAGCGCCCGCCCGCCGATCACCGCAGCGCTCATCTCTGCAACCGCATCGGCGCAAGCCGTTAGTTGCCCGCCGCCTGTTCGCGCTCTATAAGCAGGCGGCGCAGGATTTTGCCCGAGGGATTCTTCGGTATTGCGTCCACGAACTCCACATCGCGAATGTGCTTGAAAGTAGCGACCCGCTCCGCCACAAAGCCCATCACCTCTTCCGCGGACACCGCCGCATCCTGCCGCGAAACCACGAATGCCTTGGGAACCTCGCCCGCCTCGGCGTCCGCCTTGCCTATCACCGCGGCGTCCGCTATCGCCGGATGCTCCAGCAGCAGCCCCTCCAATTCGGCCGGCGGCACCTGAAAGCCCTTGTACTTGATGAGCTCCTTCTTGCGGTCCAATATCCAGACCTTGCCCGCCGCATTCATTCGCACTATGTCCCCGGTATGCAGCCAGCCATCCGTCGTAATCGTTTCGCGCGTTGCGTCAGCGTTGTTGTAGTAGCCCTTCATCACCTGCGGCCCGCGCACCAGCAGCTCGCCCACTTCGCCCGCCGCCACATCGGTTGTCCCCGCATCCAAGTCAACCACGCGCGCTTCCGTGTCCGCCACCACCGTCCCGACCGAACCCGCCGTCATCCTGTCCGCCTCGATGTAGTCAATATGAGACACCGGCGAAAGCTCGGTCATCCCATACGCCTGAAACACCGGGAACCCGCACGCCTCTTGAACCCGCAGCTGCAGGTCTTCCGACGCCGGCGCGGCGGCAAGGCATGCGGCGACCATCGACGACAAATCGTAGTCGCCGATGTTCGGATACTGCGTAAGCCCAAGCCCCACCGGCGGCACCGTGTAGAGATGCGTAACCCTATGCGTTTCTATCAACCGCAGCATCTCTTCCATATTGAAGCGCGCCATCAATACCTGCGTGCCGCCCGATGCGATTACGCCATTCATCAGCACCTGCATCCCGTAGATGTGAAACAGCGGCAGATGCGCCAGCAGAACATCGCTTTCGGACGGCTCAAGCGCTTCGCCCGGCCGCTCCAAGAACTGCCGCAGGTTGGCGGTCAAGTTGTAGTGCGTCAGCATCACGCCCTTGGACAACCCCGTTGTGCCGCTAGAGTAGGGCAGCGCCGCCAAATCCTCCATCGGGTCTATGGATACGGGCGGCGGCGTTGCGGGCGCGCGCTCGATCAGCCCCCAAAACTTGCTTGGATCACGCGACGTCGGCTCCACTGCGATGACGCGCTTCAGCGCCGGTATGTTGCCGCCATCCGTTTCTACCAGATGCGCCAGCGATTCGTGAACTATCAGCGTCGCCGCCCCGCTGTTGTTGAGCTGATGCGCCACCTCGCGCTCGCGGTAGCCGGAGTTGATTGTGGTCGCCACGGCCCCCGCCTTGAGTATCCCGAAGAACGCCACCTCGAACTCAACGCAGTTGGGCGTCAGCAGCCCGATATGCTCGCCCTTGGACACGCCCAGCAGCGCAAGCGCCGCGGCGAAACGGTCGCTGTACATATTCAGCTGCTGATATGTGTACTTATGCTCGCCGTCTATTATCGCCGTCTTATGCGGCAAGCGGCGCGCCGTATTTGTCAGGATGTCCTGCAGCGGATGAACGGGGTAAGGCGCAAGGGATTGGCGGGCGGTAGAATGGCTGCTCATCGTTGCCTCCTAGATGCTTGGATGCCTGCTGACGCTCGATGCGAACCGAACCCATAATAGCGCGATTTGCGCCCGTTTTGCAAAGCGCGGCTAGATGGCGCAGCGTTGCGGCGTTGGAGATAAAGACGACTACGCCTATAAGATGATAAGAGGGCGTTTAAGCGATAGCCGTTTCGCCAAACGCGCGCCCTACACCGTGGCGGCCGTCCCCGCGATAAGCGTGCTTGCGGCGGCGAACATCCCGCCCGGCCCGTGCGCTATCCCAACCTCTGCGCCGCCCACCTGACGCTCGCCCGCCTCGCCCCGAAGCTGACGAGTCAGCTCGATCAGCGTGAATATCCCATACATCCCGGAGTGCGTGTACGAAAGTCCGCCACCGTTGGTGTTCATCGGAAAGTCCCCGCCCGGCGCCGTGCGCTGCCCCTCAACAAACGCCCCGCTTTCACCCGGCTTCACGAAACCCAAATCCTCAAGCGCAAGCATCGGCGTGAACGCGAATGCGTCATAGAGTTCGGCTACATCTATGTCCGAATGCGATACGCCCGCCATCTCGAACGCCGCCTTGCCCGAAACCTTCGCCGCGCGCGATGTAGTCATATCCGCCATCATGCTGACCAAATTGTGTTCGGTAGCCTCGCCCGTGCCGAGTATGTACACCGGCGGCTTTCGCAGCGCCTTTGCCCTGTCCACCCCGGTCAACACGATTGCGCCGCCCGCGTCGGTTACCAGGCAGCACATAAACAGCGAGTACGGCCAGCAAATCGGGCGCGAGTTCAGCACATCATCGATCGTTATCGGCTCTTTCATCATCGCCAGCGGGTGCATCGCCGCCCATTTGCGGTTGGACACCGCCACCGCCGCCATCTGCTCGCGCGTAGTGCCGTATTCGTGCATATGCCGCGTGGCGGGCAGCGAAAACAGCGTGGTGGGCCCGTAAGTTCCGTATGGCGCTTCGAACTGTCCCTGCGGCGAATCCGGCGCAACGCCGCCGCCGCCCATTCCCACGCGCGAGCGCCCGCTCTCGCCGTGCGTTATCAGCGCAACTTCGATCATCCCCGCGGCTATGGCGAGCAAGGCGTGTTCCGCATGCAGGATAAACGAACACCCGCCCACATTCGTGCCGTCGCTGTATCGCGGCACAATGCCCAGGTATTCGCCCAACTGCCCGCTTGTAACGCCCGCCGTGAACAGCCCGTCAACATCGCCTATCGTCAACCCGGCATCATTCAGCGCGTTGCGCGCGGCTTCGGCATGCAACGTCAGCGCCGACTTATGCGGCACAACGCCTATCTCATCCGACTCCGACGCCCCCACGATAGCCACCTTGCCCCGAAGTTCGCTTGCTGACGAAACCACTTGCTCGGCCTCCAGTTGTCTTGCGCGCGGCTATACAATCGTATGCCGATGCGCCGCCGTTAGCGCATCCCGCTTGCGCGATAGCCGATAGCCCCTTGGCGGCAGCATTGCGCTATCGCTAGGCTTGCGGTTCGGCGGAACGAAACTTTGGCAGCGTAACATCATCGGTTACATCGTCAAACACGATTTCCACTGCCATATCGCAACGCACCATATCAGGATGCGGCTCCACGCCCACGAGGTTGGTCATCATCCGCGGCCCCTCTTCAAGCTCCACCACCGCTATCACATACGGCGCCTCAAACCCCGGCGGACTGCGATAATTGATGACGAATGAATACAGCGTACCCTTGCCGCTTGCCTCTTCCCACGCCACATTGGCGGACAGGCACTCCGGGCAGAACGGGCGCGGATAATAGTACGCCACGCCGCAGTCATTGCAGCGCTGAATCAGCAGCTTGCGCCGCCGCAACCCGTCAAAGAACGGCTGCGTCTCCGGCGTAGGCTGCGGCAAGGGCGCGCGGTATGCTGTCAAGACTATTCCCCCGTCTAGTTCGCTATGAGCCAATCGTGCTTGCGTGCCGCAAAGTGTATTCGCAGAACGGCGCATCGTCAAATCGGCGGTCAGCGCTATTGTGATGCGGCGTGTGAACGGCATCATTTCGCAAGCGCCTGCCGATGTGTGATAATCTGTGCGCTAACACCATCAAGAATATCAAACTGAGAGGCAGCGCAATGAAGCTTAACGAATTCGTAGAACAATGTTTGGAAGACTATCGGCGGCGCGTCTATGCCGCAACTGCGCCGCTGTCCGAAGACGAAATGCACTGGCGCCCCGACGCCGAATCCAACTCAATCGCCTTTCTCATATGGCACGCCGCAAGGGTAGAGGACAGGCTTGCGCAGCGTTTCGCGCGCGGCGAGCCGGAGGTTTGGCTCCGCGACGGCTGGAGCGCCCGAATAGGCGTCCCCGAAGCCGATACCGGTGTCAACTACACCATAGAGCAAGTGGATGCGTTCCCCGCCGTTAGCAGAGATACGCTAGTGGAATACTTCGACGCCGTCCGCGAAGAGACGCTGCCCTATGTGCGCGGGCTAGCCGACGCCGACTTTGACCTTGTGCCGGACAGGACGCCCTTCCCTGAGTTCGCGGCGTCGGCGCGCTACTTTCGCGGGCGCAGCGTCGGCGGCATATTCCGTCAGCTCATCGGCGAACAAGACCAGCACCTTGGGCAGATAGCCTACATTCGCGGCTTAAAGCGCGGCTTTGGCAAGTGAGCCGCCCCCGCGCTCACTCCGCCCCGTCGGATACGCAAAGCGCCGTATCGCCCAAGACGCGGCGCATACTGCTGACCACGCTGCTCAAGAGCGTATCGCGGGCGTTCTATCTATCCCTGCGCGTACTGCCCGCCGACTTGCGCGAACCGATCGGCTTGGCGTATCTGCTTGCGCGCGCCGCCGACACCATCGCCGATACGCCGCTAATCCCCCCTGAGCGGCGCTTGTCCCATCTGCGCGCCTTCAGAGCGCGGCTTGCAGGCGAATCAGACGCCGCCGATCCCGCCGATATGAGCGCCGAACTGAACACCGCATTCGCCAATCCCGCAGAACGCGCGCTACTGCAAGCGCTGCCCCACGCCTTTGCGCTGCTGGAATCGCTGGGCGCACACGATAAGGAACGGACGCGCGCGGTGGTTCTCACGCTGACGCGCGGAATGGAGATAGACCTGACCGCTTTCCCGCCCGCCGAATGCGGCGCCGTAACCGCGCTGAAAACCCGCGAGCAGTTGGACGACTACATCTATCACATCGCCGGCTGCGTGGGCGAGTTCTGGACTGAGATTTCGATGGCGCACACGCCGGCGCTAGGCGATTGGGACGGCGCGCGAATGTCTGCGCTCGGCGTGCGTTTCGGCAACGCGCTGCAGCTTACGAACATCCTGCGCGATGCGCCCAAAGACCTGCGTATCGGCAGATGCTACTTGCCCCGCAGCGAACTGGATCGCATCGGCCTACGCCCCGCCGATCTGCTGGACGCGCGCAATGCCGCCCGCACGCGCCCGCTGCTTGCGTGGGGCATCCGAACCGCCTTGACCGACTTCGCCGCCGCAGAGCGCTACATCCTCGCCATACCGCGCCGCTGCCTGCGCCTGCGCCTCGCCGCGCTTTGGCCCGTACTCATCGGCTTATCCACACTGGCGCTGCTTGCGCGCAGCGATTGCTGGCTAAGCCCCGACAAGCCGATTAAAATGCCGCGCCGATCCGTCTATGCCATCGTAGCCGTATCGCTGATATGCGGCCGCTCCAACCGCCTGCTGACGCTCTGGATTGGGCGGCTTAGGCGTCGGGTTGAACGGGCGCTCTGTTCTCGCGCATAGCGCGATAGTGTTAGAATTGCGCCAACCGCATACGCCGCATACACAGGGCGCATTCCCGCTCAAACGGATAAACCGATAGATAGCGAATAAGAGGCGAATGATGATAAGCGAAATCAACCGCAAAGTGGTTCTGAAGTCCAGGCCCGACGGCTATCCCAAACTCTCCGATTTCGATCTAGTGGAACAGCCCATCCCGCAGCCGCGCGAAGGCGAGGCGCTCATACGCTCCATATGGCTTTCGCTGGATCCGTACATGCGCGGCAGAATGCGCGACGCCGCATCATACGCCCCGTCCGTAGCGCTTGGCGATGTCATCGTGGGCGGCGTTGTGGGGCGCGTGGTGGGATCGCGTACGCCCGCATTCGCCGTCGGCGAAATCGTGGAAGGCCCGCTAGGTTGGCAGGAATACGCCACATCCGACGGGCGCAATCTGCGGCGCGTCGACGAAACGCTCGGCCCGCTTTCCACCGCGCTCGGCGTATTGGGAATGCCGGGAATGACCGCCTACTTCGGCTTCCTCGACATATGCGATCCCAAGCCCGGCGAAACCGTGGTGGTGTCCGCCGCGTCGGGCGCGGTCGGCCAAGTGGTTGGGCAGATAGCCAAAATTATGGGCTGCTATGTTGTCGGCACTGCCGGAACGCCCGAAAAGGTGGACTACATCGTCAACGAACTAGGCTTTGACGCAGGCGTCAACTACAAGACTGAGAATGTGATGGATGCGCTTGCGGCAGCCTGTCCGCAGGGCATCGATGTCTATTTCGACAACGTCGGCGGCCCGGTCACAGATGCGGTGATGGAAAACCTCGCCGACTTTGCGCGCATATCGGTATGCGGGCAGATTTCGCAGTACAACGTAGAGCGCCCCGAACTTGGACCCCGCAACATTCGCGCGCTCATCACGCATCAGGCGCGCATGGAAGGCTTCCTAGTGTTCCAATTCCAAAACCGCCACGAAATAGGCAGACGGCGCATCGCCGCATGGATACGGGAAGGCAAGCTCAAGTACCGCGAAGATGTGGTGGAAGGGCTTGAGAACGCACCGCGCGCCTTCATCGGAATGATGCGCGGCGAAAACTTCGGCAAACTCCTGATCAAGGTTTCCGACGAATAGAGAGCAGAGGGACAACGCAAAGGCGCGAAACCGCGCAAAGCGGCGCTTGGGCTACGGCGGCGTCAGTATGTAGTAGATGGATGCCGGCGCCGCAAGCCAACCCGCCGCTCCGATAACCGCAAGCGCCATCTCGCCCATGCCGATGCGGGACGGGGACGCCGCCGCCGAAACCGATTGCCAATAGCGGTTGATGTTGGATTGCGCCGATACAAGCAGCCAAGCGACAACGCCGGTGAAAATCAAGTCCGTGATGAGACTGACGCCTGCGTCGGTTATCAATCGGTATTCGTGCAAAGTGCATCCAACAAACACCCCGCGCGGCTCATCGCAGAAGCCACGCAAGACGCTCTTGTACATTGCAAGTTCGGCAACGCCGTCCGAGTCTTGCGCGAAAATGAAGTCTCTCAAGTCATAGCCGGGTTCTGCATTCAAGTAGTATGCGAAATACGGAAAATCGCTCCGCACGCTCAGATTGAGCGGCAGACCGCGCGGGTCGACGCCCAATAATCTAACAATATCCTGTTCCCTATTCGACATCGTGAAGTTCATGCTTACGGGCGTGAAACTCCAAACGCCGTGATAGTGAAGCTGCAGGAGCGCCACCGCGACCACGGCCGCCCAAGGCGCTATGGCAGTGGCGACGCCGCGCTGAAGCATCGCATCTTTGTAGGCGCGCATATGGGCGTGCGTCCTGAATGCGCCATATACGGGAACCAGCAGCGCGAGGGCGTGCCATACGGGATAGGCGTTATCGTCCGCCTTGAAGTGGTCGTGGTACTGCTTCCAAGTGATGTAGTGCCAGTAGAAAATGTACAGCCCGCCCGACAGAACGGTCAGCAGCGCGATGCGGCGTGTAGATATGAGGTTGCGCAGCGGCGGTTCGCCGGCCGCCGCGCCGCAGCCGCCGCAAAAATTGTCGATCGCCTGAAGTTCCCGCCCGCATTGCGAGCAGTATCGCGGTTGCAATGTATAGCCCTTTCCTACCCGAATGCCGCGCTGTCCGCAAGAAAATTGTATAGTTGGGATATGTTATTGACAAGCGGCAGCCGATTCGATTGCGCCCCTTCATTCACGCTGTCAAAGCGCTGACAAACACTCAGGCAGCCCATTATCAAGCCGTTAGACGCAGCAATCAACGCTATCTGTTACACTTGGGAAAATGTTCAAGTTGAGAGCCGGGCAACCTACGCCCTAATCGTTGTAAATCAAACCGCAGTCGCAGCAATCCAAGAAAGGCAATGCCAATGCGAACTATCGACGCTATCGCCCAAATCATGAAGCGGGAAGGCATCGAATACCTCAGCGCGTTCCCCACAACGCCCGTCATTGAGGCGGCGGCGGATGCGGGAATCCGCCCTATCATCTGCCGCCAAGAGCGCGTGGGCGTGGGCATCGGCGACGGCTATGCGCGCGTAACCAACGGGCGGCCCCCCGGCGTGTTCGCTATGCAGTACGGACCCGGCGCCGAGAATGCCTACGCCGGCGTCGCCACCGCATTCTCGGACGGCGTCCCAATGCTGCTGCTGCCCCTCGGCCACCCACGCGAACGCGACGGCGTGTTCCCGCATTTCAGTTCGCTGCGAAGCTACGCATCCGTTACCAAGCAGATTGAACAGATAAGCGTGCCTGAGCGCGTCGCGGACACGATGCGCCGCGCATTCGCCGCCCTCAAGCGCGGCAGACCCTGCCCCGTGATGGTGGAAATTCCGGCCGACGTGGCAACCGCCGAAGTCAGCCCGTCTATCTTGGACGGCTACACGCCCGTAAAGCCCGCCGCCGCCGCCGCCAATCCCGACGATGCGCTTGCCGCCGCAAAAGCGCTGTTGAACGCCGCCAACCCCGTCATCCACGCAGGGCAGGGTGTTCTGTACGCAGACGCCACGGATGACCTAGTCGAGCTTGCTGAGCTTACGCAAATTCCGGTTATGACCACTATGGCGGGCAAGAGCGCCTTTCCCGAAAAGCATCCGCTTGCGCTGGGCAGCGGATCCGGCGTTATGAACCGCGCGCTGCTGCATTTTGTACGCAACGCCGATGTGATGCTGGGCATCGGCACAAGCTTCACCACGCACGGCATGACTATGCCCATTCCGCCGGGCAAGACGCTCATCCACGCCACCAACGACCCTATCGACATAGACAAGAACTATTCCGTTGACTGCCCCATAATCGGGGACGCCAAACTTGTGCTGCGTCAGATCATCGATGCGTGCGCCGATCTGCTTGGCGGCAAGCGGCGCGACGACGGCGCCGTCGTCGAAGAGATAGCCGCCGCGCGCCAAGAATGGCTCGACGAATGGATGCCCAAGCTCACATCCAATCAGAAGCCCATCACGCCTTACCGCGTCATATGGGAGTTTATGCAGAACATCAACTCCGACCACGCCATCGTTACGCACGACTCCGGCAGTCCGCGCGACCAAATCATGCCCTTCTATCAGGCGGGCGGGCCGCGCACCTACTTGGGTTGGGGCAAATCGCACGGGCTTGGCACCGGGCTGGGGCTGAACATCGGCGCAAAACTCGCCGCCCCGGACAAGTTCGTGGTCAACTTTATGGGCGACGCAGCCTTTGGGATGACGGGGCTAGACTTTGAGACCGCTGTCCGCAGCGGCATCCCAATCCTGACCGTGGTGTTCAACAACTCCACTATGGCGATAGAGACGTCCGCTATGGCGCGCTCTCACGAACTCTACGGCACGCGCGATTTGGGCGGCCGCTACGCCGATTTGGCGCGTGATATGGGCGGATGGGCAGAGCGCGTAGAGGATCCTGGCGATGTCGCGGCCGCCATCCTGCGCGCCAAAGCCGCCACTGAGGACGGCAAGGCATCGCTGCTGGAGTTCATCACCAACGAAGAGCAGGCGTTCTCTCACCGCCGCCCATTCTCATAGGAATGCGGTAGGAATACGGCGTTGCGATACTACATTATCGTTGCCCGCCCCGAAGACGGCGGCGTAGCGCTTATTCGCGGCGGGCGCCGATGGACGTTGCCCAACTTTGCGCCGCAGACAACCGACGCCCGCCAAGTCGATCACATCAACGCCGAAATGCGCCGCGCGCTTGGCTTGGAAACGGTTACGTTGCGCTGCGCCCAAAGCCGTATCGGGGATGATGAGCGCGATAGTTGGCGCGTGTTCGTCGCCTTGGCGCGCAACGCGGATGCCCAGCTGCCGCCCGACGCGCGCTGGGTAGCGCAGTCCGACTTGCAGACTATAGAATTCGCGCCGCCCGCTCTCGCCGACGCCGTGAATGCGTGGTTCGCCGAAAGGGACAACCCCCCACCGCGGCGCGCCCCGTGGCATTCGGCGGCCTGGTTTGACGGCGCATTAGAACGGATTCACGCGCGGTTGGATGCGCTTGGAATGCCCGCCATAGCGCCCGCGCGTCAGCTGAGGGCGTGGGGCTTGTCTTGCGCTATGCGGGTTGCCACCGCCGGCGGGGATGTCTATTTCAAGGCAGCCCCCCCGTTTATGGCGCACGAAGGCAGGGTTATGCGGGCGGTCGCCGAACGCTATCCGGCGCTGCTGCCGCCCCCGCTGGCAGTTGACGCGCAACGCGGCTGGCTTCTAATGCCCGACTACGGCGATGCGATGCTGCACAAGTCGACTGACATCGCGCGCTGGGAAACGGCGCTGCGCCTGTTCGCGCGAATGCAAGTCGAGCAGGCGGCGCATACGCAAGACTGGCTCGCCATCGGCTGCCCGGATAGGGGACTTGGGCGCATGGTCGATCTGATAGACCCGCTGATTATGTCGTCGGCGCAGCTACTCGCCGCCAAGCCCTACGGACTAACCGCCGATGAAATCGACCGCCTGCGCGCGCTGCCGATGCGCCTCAAGCTGATGTGCGCTCGCTTGGCGCAGTACGCCCTGCCGCAAACGCTGGTTCACGGCGATCTTGGCGGCAACATCCTGATGAACGGCGGCGGCTATGTGTTCTTTGACTGGACGGACGCCTGTATATCGCATCCGTTCTTTGATATGGCGACCATATCCGGCGCATACTTCGACGAAAGCGCGCTGAAGTTGGATGCAAGCGTCGACAATCGGCTGCGCGACGCCTACTTAGAGGCGTGGGCGGCGCACGAACCAACCGAGCGGCTCATAGAGGCGTTTGATGCGGCAAAGCCGTTGGGCGCGCTGCACCAAGCCATGACCTATATGTGGATCCTGACCAACATAGCCGAGGATGAGCGCGCCGAACTGGAGGGCGGCCTAGCGCACTGGCTGCGAAACCTGCTACGCCTGTGTGGGTGATGCGCGAATGATATAGGCATTGAGATTTCGCATTCGGCACTTCTTACATGGCTGAAATTGGGTCGGATTTAGCGTACCTGCCTTTGCCGATAATACCCCGCTACACCACCAACCGCGCCCCCGCCGGCCGCCGCTTGCCCCCGTGAACCGACGGCTCCGCGCACCACTTGGCGGCGAGCATCCGCACGCCCTCATACACGGCATTGTCGAAGCCCAGCATATCGCAGACCACGCGCCGATCCAGCAGCGCGCGGTTGGCGTCGGCGTCCGCAATCAGTGTTGTATCCAATGCGGTAGATTAGCGTAAATTGGGGAATGACTGCATTGATGGCGAGGTATTTAGATTTGGACATTAGTGTATAATGGCAGGGCAAGGTTGCTTGCTGACAGCGGCTTTGAAATCTGGTGATGGAAAACTCACAGCAATTACGATGACCGAAAACTATAAAGACACCATCCTGCGGCTGATTCGCTCTACTCCGTTTGAAATCGATACCGAAATCGAGATGAGCGGCAACCCGCCTACGCTTGCAAACTCCGAGTTTCTTACGAACAAAGAGCAAGGCGACTGGGCTGAGCGGATAATACTCCATGCCATAAACGAACAGCATGATGAGTATAGAGCTATTCCGTATGGCAGAAGTGACAGCCTGTCCGCCGGGGATCCCGGGTTTCGTGAGTTTTACGCTGAATATCAGGAAGAACTGAACTCTATCGGGAAGAAACCCGACATTCTCATATACAGACGCTCCGATTTGCCGGCAAATCAAGGCTACGACCTTGACGATATTGCATTCGTTCAGAAAGCGATAGCCGCTATTGAAGTGCGTTCAAGTTCATTCTTGTCCCAAAGCTATGCGGCATTTATGCAAGCGCGAACAACCCGTGCGGAAACCGAATGCTCAAGAATACAACGCGACATCCTTCAAGAACCTTACTCTAGCGTACTTCTGGAAAGAAGACCTCACATACATGCCATGATTAAAAACGCGACGGCGGGCGCTTTCAGAGAACTGAGCTTCAGACAACCTAGTTGGTCATCAACCCCGCAGCTAAGAGAATTGACCGATTTGCTCAGGTCGTTGAAAGGACAAATGCGCGTCCTTCAATCTAGAGATTACCTAAGTATCACGCCAAAATTAGAGGATCTGGCTCTAGTCAATCGTTGGGTGCAAACTTTTGATGTGCGCCATTACTACTTGCAGGTGTTTTTCGATAAGGCTTTCATCATATCCTTGAAGGATATTCTTGAAATTACCGCTGATCCGCGAAATGAAGGAGAGATATTTTCAGTCGAGCGGGACACCAAAAATCAGGGAAAGACAACCATCAAGATCGACATTAAAGTCGGCAAAGAGATCCTGGGCAGAATCGATATGCCTTCGCATCAATCCGTTTTGAAAGAATTGGCAAGAGGCCGCCTGCTATTCTATGTGACTTTTGACGGCGGCAAGGGATACCTTGACACAACAATCTTTACTGACGAGGTAATCAATGGTTGACGGTTCTCTGTACCTGAACAGCGTCAGCGAACAGCATCGGAAGCATTTCGGGCAATTCTTCACCCACCCTGATGTCGCCAAGTTCATGGTTGATTGGGCGCTAGAATCAGGCCATGCGTCCATCTACGACCCCGCTTTCGGTTTGGGAGCGTTCTTCGACTCCGTCAATGGCGACGCCCGCGCACATTTTAGCGCAAGTGAAATTGACCCTGTAATTCTCAGATTTTGCGAGCAGTCGACAAAGCGCGGAGTTTCGTTTGTTAAGAACGAAGATTACCTGCTCTCGTGGGGCAAAAGCCATCGAAATATCGTCTGCAACCCGCCGTACAATAGATTTCAGAACTTTCTGAACAGAGGCGAGGTGTTCAGCGCCTTTCGGCAGAACATCGGCTTGAGCTTGTCCGGATACACCAATTCCGCATCGGCTTTTTTGATGAAGTCGCTCTCCGAATTAGACGGAACGGGGCGGCTTGCTTACATTATGCCGCTAGAGTTCCTAAACACGGGTTACGGCAAAATCGTCAAGGCAGAGTTGCTGAAAGGCGAACACCTGGCTGCGATTATCAGTCTCGACTGTGAGAAAGAGATCTTTCCGGATGCCATAACATCGGTGGGCATCATACTCTACGATGCCGGCGCTAAATACCGGTCGGTAAAGTTTTACTCAGTCCCGTCAATTGCCGCGCTTGACGGCGTGCTTGACCAACCGCCTGTGAAACAGATCCCAGCATGTGAGCTCAACGCGAACTCCAAGTGGCTTGCATATTTTGACAGCGCAAGCCGTTCAATCAATATGAGCGACGCAGTTGCGCTAAGCCACTACGGACACTTCAGCAGAGGAATTGCCACGGGCGCAAACGAATTCTTTGTTCTCAGACCTTCCGACGCGGCTGATATGGGATTGCATGACAGTGAACTGCTCCCCTGCATAACCAAGAGCGAGCAGATACGAAAGCCCACATTCTCAGATGCGGACTATGAGCGCCTAGTGATGAAGAACGCGCCAATACTACTATTCCGCGCCGATCAAAACTATTCTGAGCAGGCGGATAAATACATCAGGTTTGGCGAATCTGAAGGCTATCACTTGAGGTTTCTGACAAAGAGCCGATCGCCGTGGCACAAGACCGAAAGCAGAGAGCCGGCGCCTTTGCTCGTCGGAGTATTCTCGCGAGGCGGTTACAAAGTTATTCGCAACAAAAGCGGCGCGGTCAACCTGTCATGCTTTCACGGCTTTCGCCCAAACTTTCACGGCAATCGCTACATCAACCGGCTGTTTCTGTATCTTGCGTCACAATCGGGAAGAACCGTTGTATCGCTGTCTATGCGAAAATACGGCGACGCGCTTAAAAAGTTTGAGCCAAACGACTTGAACGAAGCCCATGTTCCAAGCCCGCAGGTATTCGACGAACTCTCTAAAGATGAAGTCGAATACGCTGTTCGGTACGTCGAAGAGACGGGCATTGTCCCGGAAAATATCGACAGATTTTTCGGAAGATTGGTAAGCTAAAATGTCCATAGATGGCTGCGATTAGGCGCTTGTTCGGTTACCCTATTATAATGGGCGCTTGTTCTATGGCGCAAGCGGCAACGCTATCCAAATTCCGAAGATATAATTGGGGAGCAAGCCGCCGCGCGCTATCTATGCAGACAGAATAGAAGGTTTGCATTCCCAAAACAGCGCTGTTAGGCTAATACACCATCAGCGCGGGCGTTGGCGCGGCGGGGCATACGCCGAATGGCAGGCGTTGCCGCGGCGGGGCAATATGCCGAATGGCGATCATTCTTGCAGGACGAAAGCGCAGTTCGCGCAATCCGATGCGCCGCCCGATTGGCGACGGCGATTAACTGCGAATACGAACATATCGCAAGCAATGCGCCGCCTGATTAACTAAGTCGACGAACTATGAATACGAACATACCCCTAGCCATCGGCAATGCCATATGACCACTACGCAGAACACCACGCAGCGCGATACGGACTACTATATCGATACGGCGCTCCGGCTCGCCGAGCTTGTGGCGGCGAATGCGGACGCCGTCAACGAACAGCGCCAAATCCCCGCAGCCGTCGCCAACGCCATAGCGGACGCCGGCTTCTTTCGTCTGCTTATGCCGCGCGCGCTGGGCGGCGCTCAACTTGACCATCCCGCCTTTCTGCGCATCGTGCGGATATTCGCCGAAGCGGACGGCAGCGTGGGCTGGTCTATCAACCAAAACAATGTGTTCGCCACCAACTCCACGCGGATGAACGACCGCACGCGCGCCGAAATCTACGATAACCCGCGCGCCGTAATCACCAACGGGCCGCCCACGGCGCAGTCCAAGGCGGTTGCGGTGGACGGCGGCTATCTGCTCAGCGGGCGCTGGAACTTCAGCAGCGGCAGCGACCACGCCACTTGGATTGCGGCGCTCACGCCCATATACCGCTCCGACGCGGACGCCGCCGCCGCGCGCCAAGCCGCCGCCGCCAAAGCGCCAACCGACGGCGGCGAACCGGCAGACGCCACAAGCGCCGCCGGCGTGTCCCGCGATGAGATGCGCATCCTGCTTATGCCGAAATCCGATGCGCGGATGATAGACAACTGGCAGGTGAACGGATTGCGCGGCACCGCAAGCCTTGGTTTCGTGGCGGATTCGCTGTTCGTTCCCGCGCACCGCGCATACAACCCTACCGCCGCGCCGCGCGAAGAGGGCGGCGTGTATCGCATACCCACCTCGTTGCTGTTCGCGTCCGGCTTCGCCACCGTGGCGCTGGGCGTGGCGCGCGCCGCATTAGACGCCGCCATAGCGCTCGCCAACCGCAAGGTGCCGGGCAATTCGCCCACGCAGACCTTGCTGCGCGATTGGTCAACCACGCAGCGGCAGATTGGCGAAGCGGAGGCGATTTGGAACTCCGCGCGCGCCTTTCTGACGGAGAGCGCCAGCGCCGTGTGGGATAGCGCCGCCGCCGGCAAGCCGCTGGCGATGGACGAGCGCATCCGAATGCGGCTCGCCAGCACATTCGCCAACCGCAAGGCGACCGAAGTGGTGGACATCGCATATACGCTGTGCGGCTCAAGCGCCATCTTTGAGACCAACCCCGTCCAGCGCCGCTTCCAAGATGTGCATGTCATCAACCAGCAGGTACAGGGGCGGCTCACGCACTACGACACCGCCGGGCGCTACTTTCTTGGGATGGATCCCGGCCGGGACGGGCTGTTTTAGCAATCGCGGCGGCATCCCAGCGCGCCGCATCGCCAAGCCGCTTGGCGGGGGTTTAACGCAGGGGCGCAGCGCGGGGGATTTAACGCAAAGGCGCGGGGGCGCAAAGGGTTGGGGTTTCGGGTTAATGGATTAGGCGATGGGCGATATATTTGCCACGATAATATACATAGCGCTTCTGCTGCTGCTGATAGCGATATTAGCGGGGGTTGCGCTTAGCGCTCTGTACACAATTTTCGGCGTCATTCCGCTTGCGATTGTGAACGGGCTTATGGCGCTTATCGGCAGACGGCAGCGCAATTCCGACCAGTGGGCAACCGCCGCAAGCAGGGCGCATGTGAGGACAGGGCATTCAACGGCAAGCAGCGCGCATGTGAGGGCAGGGCGCTCACCGGCAAGCACGGCGCGCGTGAATCCAGGGCGCTCGTCGGCGAGCGACGGCGCAGTTCCGAGGTGGGCATTGCCGTATGTGGGATGGGGCGTTTCCATTGCGGCGCTGACTCTGCTTTCCATCGTCGCGAATTTCCAAACTAACCTGAAATACGGCGGAAGTTTCGGGGATTGGGCTGGCGTTACGGTGGTGGAATTGGCGCTAACGGCGGTGGGCATTGCGCTGGCGTGGATAGCGTTTGCGAAACAGCGAAGCCGCGTATATGCCGGCTCTCAAGTCGAAGACAAGAATGCCGCCCATGCGCCGATAAGGGCGTATATCTATTGGGTAGTCTGTTTTCTGGGGATATTCATTATCAACTGGATTATAGATATGAATTACATCCTTGGGCTTGGGGTGGACATTCAGGGCATAGGCCCGGGATGGATAGACTTGCTGGATGGATGGTAGAAGTTTGGTTTTGACGGTCAACTCTTTCTATCGCCGCTGATCCAATAAGCCGCCGCTCACATCGTAACGAGGGACGCGCGCTAGAAATCGACGCTGCGCTGGCTGCCGCATTCGGTTTGGACAAACCGCCTTTTATCGCTATCGCCGTATCGTATTTGCCGCTATCGCCGTATCGCTGCGCCGAATAGCGCCGTATCGCGGATGATTTAACGCAACGGCGCAACGACGCAAAGGGTTGGCGCTTGGCTATACCCCCCATATTCGGCGGTTTGGCTAGACCCAGATCATTAACGTCGGGGTGGTGTCGGGGGCTGCGTTTTTGAATACGGGCGTGGCGGCGAAGGTCATTGCCAAGGCGTCGGCTTCGTCGGGCGAATTGCGCAGGTTGCGTTTGCGCTGGAGCTGGATGCGGCCGTTGCTGTTGATGGTGTATTTGCGGCCTGCCACTTGCCCGATTAGCGCTTCGCTGGCGGGCGCGCTGATGCTGCCGTCCATGTAGCGCCCGCGCATTGCCCACCAGACTTCGGCGCCGCGGTTGTAGAAGTGTTCGGCATCGTTGGGGCGGGCGCCGCCGTTGAAGGGGATTAGGCGGCCGACGGGGGGGACGCCCTGCTCGCGCAGTCGGTCGACTACGCCGGCGCCGATGCCCACATCGTCCACTATCAGCGTATCGACGTGGTTTTCTTCGCAGTAGCGCTTGAGCACGCCGGTTACTTCCATCAAGTCGTTGCCGCGCTGGGAGTGAACGATTTCGGCATTGCCGCCCTGCCGCTTGACTACGACGGTCTTGTCGTTGCCGCCGCGCGCCACATCGCACGCTACGATGACTTCGCCTTCGGGCTCGATATGGCGCTCGGCGGCTTCGCGGGCGACGGATAGCGGCACCACTACGCTGTCCGGGTTTTCGGTGAATTCGCCCAAAACGGAGTTGATGTAGCTATCCGAATCCTCGCCCCAGTCCAGTTTGCGGTCGTCTATGTCCAATTGGGTTATCATTCCGGGAATGACTACGCGTCCCTCTTGGATGTTGGGCGTGTCGTGGGCGCTGATTTGGATGGCGTGGTATTGTTCGCGCTTTGAGTGGTGCGAATCGTAGAATACGCCGTCGGCGCAGGAAGGGTTGCCGACCATCAGAATCAGGGAGGGATTTTGGCGCAGCACGGCGTCCATGTAGGCGTCCTTGACGGCGTGCGCTTCGGTTACCACAACCAGCATGTTGGGCGAGTGGTAGCCTTGCAAGTTGAAAGGTGAGTTTGAGGAGAAGCCCTTGGCGAAGCTTTCGTCGTCTTCCATTTCGTAGAGGGCGGCGCGTCGGACGGTTCCGCGCAAGGGTTTGGCGGAGTTTTTATAGGCTGCGCGGAGTTCGCGCCAGACGATGTCCGTGACTTGGCGGGTGGTGGGGCCGGTGATGACGACCTTGGCGGGATCGCGCGTGTTCATCCACCACAGGATGACGCGCGCCGCGACCCAGTCTTTGCCGGAGCCGTTGCAGCCTACGACGGACACGCGGCGGATGCCGTCGGTTGCGTTGGCGGCTTTTTCGACTGCGCGCAGGATTTCTTCCTGCTTATCGTAGGGTTTGTCGCCGAGGGTTTCGCGGACGAACTGCAGCGGCGGCATGTCGGGGTAGGGAGCGCCGCCGCCGATAATGCCGATGTCGCGCGCGAGCCTGTCGCCGCTGAAGCCGTCGTTGTGGGGGGCGTTGTTGTTGTTGTGCGCGAAATCGTCGTTGTAGGGGGTGCCGCCGATGTCGCGCGCGAAATCGCGGTTGATGTCCGAGAACCCGTCGTTTATGTCTGCGAACCTATCGTTGTTGTCCGCGAAATCGTCGTTGATGTCCGCGAACCTATCGCTGTTGTCCGCGAAATCGTGGTTGTGAGCGTTAGAGAAGTCTTTTCGGTTGGACATTTTCCGCACCTCCGCGTCGTCGTCATCGTAGTCGTCGATTGGGTTAGGGGGACGGGCCGCGCTGGGCGGCGTCCCTTGTTAGCCAATATAGAATATATGTACGGATATGTCAAGGGCTATTTTGAGGATGGGTTTTAGCGCAGAGGCGCAGAGGCGCAAAAGGGGGATTTGCGGGCGGGTTTTCAATGCAAGGGCGCAAAGACGCAATGGGGGATTTTTGCTTATAATGGGGGTAGCCTGCGTATTGGGCGCAAGCGCGCTGACGATAAGCGCCCGATTGACGGCAAGTATCGGCTATACGAACTTAACCACGTAAAAGGGTGTGAGAATATGACCACGCAATACAGCATCTACTACGCTGGCGCGCTGTTTGACCATAAGCATTTGGGCGGCAACGCGCTATTGGCGGCGCGCATAGAGGAACTCTCCGAGGGGCGATACCGCTGCGTCCTGCCGCAGGATTTGGAGCAGACGGGCGCAAGGGCGGTGGACATACGCAATCAGGATTTGCGTATGGTGATGGAGTGCGACCTTGGGTTGTACAACTTTGACGGGGCGGACCTTGACCCCGGGCAGATTGTGGAGTATGTCTATGCCAAGATGCTGGACATTCCCTGCGTGATACTGCGCTCCGATTTTCGGCACGGCGGCGACCAGGAAAAGGGCGGCGATCCGTGGAACCTGATGGCGTCTTTCTTCCCGCGCACGCGTATCCTGCATCTGAATGGAATGCAATGGTATCAGGAAGCGCACAGACAGGGCGGCGGCGCAGACGAAGTTACGGCGCGCTTTCATCGGCGGATTGCGGCGGCGGTCATAGAGCTGCTGGACGCTGTGCGCCAAGATGCGCCCGTGTTGGACGGCGTAGCGAGCGCCGATATGCAGCGGCTGTATCGCTGGGCGCTGCGCTTTCCCGGCGGCGGGTTGGCGGACGCCATCCCCGACGGCGCATCCCCCGCCGACTACGCGCAGCGGCTGATAGCCGACAAGACCGCCAAGCGCCTGCTGCCCTAGACTGCGGGCATACGGCGCTTGGCGGGCGTTGCCGAAAGTCCTGCTTCCATAACTTGCGCGCAAACGGCGCGAGCGCAGCGGCTTGGCAAACTAATGCCTACGCAGCGCCTAAACCGAATGGCGCATCCCGCCGCCAACTGGTATATTGTCCATAATCCGCATTCAACTTACGCTCTACGCTTCCAATCCGCGAGAGGTCGGCGATGGCCGCGAAAACGATTGCGCATATAAAGACAACGGCAGTCCCAAACACAAACGGGACGCTCAAAACAAACGGGACGCTCACGGCAAGCGATGCGCTCAAGACGAATGCGGCGCTCGCGCAGTTCCCTGAGTTCCCGCCGCGCTACGATATGCAGAACATAGACATTCTCCACGAAATCGGCTACGTCGCAACCCTCAAACGCCATTTCGGCAGGCGGGACACTACCCTGGTATATGGCGAACTCCCCGTAGGCAACACGCTGAGCATTCGGCTGGGGCTGCGCATACCCGACCTCATCATCGCGTTTGACTGCGACCCTGCGCTCGCGATAGATCGGCAGGGCTATGACATAGACGAACAGGGCAAGCCGCCCGACTTTGTACTTGAGATAGCGTCGAAGACTACGGGCAGGGTCGACTACACTGAGAAGCGCGTTGACTATGAGCGCTACGGCATACCGGAGTATTGGCGGTTCGACGCCACGGGCGGTGATTACCACGATGCGGCGTTGGCGGGCGATATGCTGGTGGATGGGCGCTATGAGCCTGTTTTGATTGAGCGGACGGATGACGGCGGCGTCCGCGGATACAGCGAAGTTCTGGGGCTGTATGTGTGCTGGGATGCGGGCAAGCTTCGCTGGTATGACCCGCGGACTGATAGTTATCTTCTCACCTCTGACGAAGAGGCGGACAGGGCGGACAGGGCTGAAGAGAGCGCGGCAATGGAAGCGGCGGCGCGGCAGTTGGCGGATGAGCGCGCTGCAAGGGAAGCGGCAGAGCGTCGACGGGAAGCGTCGGCGCGGCGGCTGGCGGATGAGCGCGCTGAGCAGGAAGCGGCGCGCGCTGAGCGGGAAGTCGCCGCCCGGCAGCAGGCCGATGAGCGCGCTGATAGGGCGGAAGCGGAGCTTCGCAGGCTGCAAGAGCGCATGCGGCGGCGCGGCGGCGGCGAATAGACGGCGGCGTTTCGGCGCAACCGATATTGAACCGATATTGCGCGAGCTCCGCAAGCGTCGACCCAAGTCCCGAGCCATCCCGTTCTATCCGCGCCTATCGTCGGCTACGGCGATGCGCCTATCGCAGTTCATTGTTCCCCAATCAGCGATTGCGATTGACCTAATGCGGGGCAAACGAATAGAATTGATGGCGCTATGGCAGACGCAAAGGTAGAGTTCACCAACACAAGCAGGCTTGCGCCCGAAGCGCTGGGCGAGCCGGGCAACCGCACTTTTCGCATCCTGGCGGACAGCGAAAGCAGCAGCGCCGTCCTTTGGATCGAGAAGGAGCATCTGCTGGAGCTCGCGCTGGGCATTCAGCAGCTGATGGCAAACCTGCCGGAGCGCGACGACGAAGAAGGCTCCATACCGCCGGAACGCGAAGCGCCCGGACTCACGCGCCTGGATTTCAGGATTGGCAAGCTCGCGCTGGGACACGATACCCGAAACGGACTGTTCCTCATAGACGCCTACGACTTCGACGACGCAGCCGGGGATGAGCCGACGGTTCGTATCTGGGTTGAGCGCGCTCAACTCGAGGAGTTCGCCGAAGAAGCGATACAGGTGTGCGCTTCCGGCCGGCCGCTCTGTCCGCTGTGCGGCCGGGCTATCGACCCCACCGGACACGCCTGCCCGCGCGTCAACGGACACGCCAAGATTACCGAAGACGATTAGACGCTGCCCCAATGCCGGGCGAGCCTATCGCCTTGCCCTCTTTACGCCACGGGGCCGCAGCGCGATTGAGACGCCTTGCCTTCCCGAAAACCACGCCGCAGACGCCCAACGCAGCGCCCTGAGCCTACGCCCGTGCAGCTGACGGAGGAAGAGGCGCTGCCCCTGCTGGAATCCGCCGAAGTCATCGGCGGCTACCGCATGCCCTACGGCTCCAACTACACCTTTATGGTGCATTTGGACGCCGGCGGCGGCAACTGCGTCCGCGCCATCTACAAGCCGCGCGACGGCGAGCGCCCGCTCTACGACTACCCCGGCGGCACGCTGTATCAGCGCGAGCGCGCCGCTTTCATACTCAGCCGCGCGCTGGGATGGCCCAATGTGCCATACACACTTGTGCGCGAAGGCCCCTACGGCATCGGCTCTATGCAGATGTATATCGACTGCGATCCGGATGTAACCTACTTCAACCTCATCGACGGAAACGCCGACGAGTTGGCGAAGTTCGCGGTCTTCGACCTGGTGGCGAACAACGGCGATAGGAAGGCGGGACACTGCTTGCAGGACGATGCGGGCGCTATCTGGAGCATAGACCACGGGTTGACATTCCACCCGGCGTTCAAGCTTCGCACGGTGATGGTGGAGTTCTGGGGCAAGCCTATACCGGATGCGCTGGTGGGCGACCTGCAGGCGCTGCTGGATGCGCTGGAATCGCCGTCGCACAAGCTGCCGCGTCTGCTCGCAGACCTGATTGCGCCGCAAGAGTTGGACGCGCTAACGCGGCGGTTGGAAATCGTACTGCAGCGGCGACGGCTGCCGATGCTGGATCCATATCGCAATGTGCCGTGGCCGTGGGTGTAGCGCACTGCCGTTATGACGCGTCGGTTTCGGCTTTGTGGCGGCGGTAGCGTTCCATTTCGCAGGCGAACCAGAGCGCCAATGCGCCGCCGCGCTCATCCCAGCCGAATATCGCCGGCCTGTCCAGGTATTCGCGAGCGCTGCTCTGTATGCCCGTTCCCGTGCAGACGTCCACCAAGCCGCCCTCGTCGTCGATGCGCTCCGATACGCCCTGCCACGCCAGCGCCAGCGCGTCATCGTAATCGGCGCTTAGCCAGCCCAACCGCATCCCTCGCGCCATCGCGTAGCCTATCATGCAGGTGGCGGTCATCTCTTGATACGAGCCGGGGAAGTCTATAAGCTGCCGCCACATGCCGCTGGGCTGCTGATAGTCGAGCAGCGCCGTCAGATGGCGTATGTGCTGCGCCGTCAGCGCTTCGCGGTCGGGATGGTCGGCGGGCATATAGGTCAGCGTTTCGGCGTAGCCGAGCGCCGCGAATCCGTTGCCCCTGCCCCAAAACCACGCCGCGTCGCGGCAGTGCCAGAACAAGCCGTTGGACTGCTGCACTTCCGCATCAAGCAGAAAGCGCGCTTGTATGTCGAGATAGGTTGTATCGCCCGTAACCCGCTGCGCCCTGCCAAGCACAGCGCCGCCGAAGAACATATCCTCAACGCGATAATCGTCGTCCGACGCCGGGGGAATGCCGCCTGCCGACGCCGGCCGATAGCCTTCGTTTGCCACCTGAATAAGCAACTCAGTGTAGAGCGCGTTGTTCGTGGCGTCCGCGAGTTCGTCGGCCCACACAAGCCCGGCGAGGTTTGCGCCGCCGGCGTTTTCGCCGAACACATCCTGCATCCTGCTGGAGGCGTAGCCTCTCACCATGCGCTCTATTTGCGGCGCGGGACTTTCGGCGTCGGGATCGAGTTCGGCAAGCCGAAGCCGTCCGCTAACCGCCACGCCTTGCGTGTAGATTACCGGGTTGAGCGTATGCCCGTATGCGCCCGCCAGTATGCGCGCAATTTCTAACGGCGCGCGCTCGCGACGGGCGTCCAGCACGCGGCGCGCGGGCGATGACGCAAGCGCCGATTCCTGCGCCAGGATGTGCCAAAGCTTGCCCACTTCCTCTTTGACTGCGCCGCGCGGGCAGGTCAGCGTCAGCGCGGGAATGGCAGCGAGGTTGTTGGCGCTGCCGTCCGCAAGCGCGCTCACAAGCGATCCGTCGGCGGCCACATCGTAGGCGTTCAAAGCGGCGGCGATGCGCTGTATAAGCCCGGACGCTTCCCAGCGCGCGCTCGATCCTTCGCGCACCTGCAGCGCCACATCGGGGGCGTGAAAGCCGATCCAGCGCCAGAGATAGCGCTTCTCCGGATCGTTGGGATCGTCATAGAAGCTGCCTTCGGGCGGGTAGCCGTCCGCCGGATTGCCACCGGCGCCGTTGCTCAGCGGCACGCCTTGCAGCAAGCCGTCGGGGTTGCCGCAGGGTATAGCGCTCAGCGCCACATCGCGCTGCAGCGGTTCGCCGAGTTCGCTGTAAGACGCAAGCGCCTCAAAGGCGCACTCCACGTCGTCCGCGCTGCCGTCCAGCCCGCTCAGCAGCAGCACGCGCGCGCGCGGCGTATCGACCACATATGCGTCAGGATGCAGCAGCGCCGGTATCCGCCGCTCGGAGCGCGTAACGCCGCATGCGTCAAGCGTCCACAAGCCGGGGTTCTGCTCCACAAAGGCTTCGCATCTTTCGTTTATGTCCATTAGGTTACCCTTATCCCCGCGCAAGCGCTGCCAATAATGCCGCTAATGCGAAATGCGATGTTCGCAAGACGCATATCCAAAATTAAACGCTTAAAGATATTAACACAAAGGCTTAAACAGATAAACAACCCGAACCGCTTTTGTACGCTTTGGCGCTCTTAAGTAGGCGCAACTATAAGCAAATGCCAAGGCGCAAGGACGCAAAGACGCATAGGTTGCCGTGGGGGATAGGCAAAGTTATGCAAGTTGCCGCGGGGATGGGCAAGGTTATGCGATATACGCAATCGCAATACAGGGGGGAGTTGGTGGGCCCGCAGGGATTCGAACCCTGGACACACGGATTAAAAGTCCGTCGCTCTACCATGCTGAGCTACAGGCCCACTGAACTAATACGGGGATGCGCCGGCAAAGGGGGCGCAACTACAATTTTAGGCGCAATGCGATGCGGTTTCAAGGGCAATTTCGCGGACGGGCGGCGCTTTCGGGTGGCGTTTCACATAAGACAAGCGCTGCGCCTAATGCGCCGAGTCGGCCGCGAAATTGGCGTCCGCGGTTGGGAATACGCGGATGTCTGAGAGCGGCCAGTAGCGCACCCAAGCCCGGCCGATGATGTTTTCGAGCGGCACGGCGCCCCAGTCGCGCGAGTCGTTGCTTGCGCGCCGATTGTCGCCCAGCACGAAGAACGCCGCCGCAGGAACATCGAAGGGCGGCATATCGTCGTCGTCCCGTTCCTCGTCCTTGATGTACGGCTCATTCAGCATTGCGCCGTTCACGAACACACGCCCGCGGCGTATCTCAACCGTATCGCCCGGAACGCCGATGACGCGCTTCACGAAGTCTCTCGAAATATCGGACGGGGCGTTGAACACCACCACTTCGCCGGGCTTGGGCGGATCGAACGGGAATATGTTGGCGGTGGACGGGGGCAGCGCTTCGGGGTCGGTGTATGCGTAGCCGCCGTCTATGGTGATGTGGCGATACACAAGCTTGTTGACCAGCAGATAGTTGCCCTGCATCAGCGTGGGGTGCATGCTCACGCCTTCCACTTGGAAGCTTTGCACCGCGAATTGGAGCGCGACGAACAGCAGCATCGCCAAGATTGTGGTTTCTATGATTTCGCGTATGAATGCTCGCATCAGACCTGACCGGCGCGGCCGCTTAGCCCGCGCGCGTGAATTATGGTGTAGTTGCCACGCCTATTATAGCGCAAAGCGGCGCATCCCCATATAATCCCTGCATACTTTGCGTACCCTTTGCGGGCGCAACGGCGCTTTGGCGCTTGGCGCATTCCCGAATGATGCGCCGTTATCGCGGTTGTATATGCGGTTGCCTATTCTATAGAGAACGCAGAGAACGCGCGCAATGGCGGGGCAAATCCTGCAGGTTGCTAACCCCGCGCCGCTTGTCTAGCGCGCGCGCAGTGCGGGGCGCATCCGTCCAATCAAGAATAGCCGATAAGAATGCCGATAGATACAGGGGACAGCATGGCTTTGGCGGCGGGACTTCAATGAAGCCGGCGGATACGGAGCTTGTTCGGCGCGTCAAGAAGGGCGATCTTGAGGCGTTCAATCGGCTTGTGGAGCGGTATCAGAGTCAGGTGTTCAACGCCGCCGCGCGCATACTGGGCAGCCACGCGTCCGCGGACGACGCCGCGCAAGAGACGTTCATTGCGGCGTATCGCGCGATAGGCGGGTTTAGGGGGGACAACATACGGGCTTGGCTGCTCCGAATCGCCAAGAACAAGTGCTACGATATGATGCGGGCGGCGCGGCGACGGCCGGCGGATTCGCTGGAAGATATGCCGCTTGAGCCGCAAGCGGCCGGTAGCGCCGCGCCTGAGGCGGAGGCGATGCGCGCTGAGCTTGCGGCCGAGCTTCAGCGCGCGATTATGTCGCTGCCGCAAGACCGCCGCGCCGCCGTGGTATTCGTGGATGTGCAGGGTTTGAGTTATCGCGAGGCGGCGGATGCGGCGGGCATATCGGTCGGCACGCTGAAATCGCGGCTTAGCAGGGGCAGGCGTGGCGTGCGCGATTATATGCGGGCGCATTCGGAACTTTTGCCACCCGAATATCGTCAGATATGATGACGGAGCGGTTATGAGAAGGCTTTGGCGCAATAGGCGGCACGATAGGATGCGCGCGCTGCTGTCGTCTTACATAGACGGCGAAGTGAGCGCGTCCGAAAGCCGCTATGTTGAAGAGCATCTGCTAGGTTGCGCTGCGTGCGCCGCCGATTTGCGCTCGCTGCAAGCCACCAACGCGCTGCTTGGGAGCCTGGCTACGCTGCCTGCGCCGCGCTCATACGCCCTGACGGCGGCGCAGGCGCAAGCGGCTCGCGGCCCCGCCGGCTTGTATGAACGAATTGCGCGCGTATGGCTCTACGGGCGCGCGGCGAAATTGGCGGCGGCGGGCGCTGCGATGGCAGTGGTTGTGCTGCTGGTCGGCGGCATCGTGGGGATAATGCTGCAAAGTTCGGTTGGAGCGCCCGCGCCTCCCGCTGTGGCGCAACGGCCGGCTCCGGCAGCGCCGGCCCCGGCTCCCGCAGCGGCTCCGCCCCCTATCGCTGCCGCCCCCGCTCCGGCAGCGCCACGAATGCCGGCTCCGGCAGCGCCGGCTCCACCGGCCGCCCCCGCTCCCATAGCGCAAGCGCCCCAAGCGGCTATGGCCGCGCCGCCTGCGCCCGCCGCCGTTCCCACGCCTGCGCCGGCCGCCGCGCCCTCTATGGCTATGACTATGGCAGATACGGATGAGCAAAGCGATGCGGCTACGGACACGGATGAGCAAAGCGATACTGCCGCCGAATCCGATGCGCCGCTCGATGAGGCTCATCGGATTGCGGGGATGGACACGCCCGTTCCCGCGGCCGCTACGGCGGCAGACGCTACGGCAACGCTTACGCCGACGCTTACGCCGCTTGCGTCTGCTACGCCGACATCCGAACCGACGTCGACGGCAACGCTAACGCCGACGCTTACGCCGCTTGCGTCTGCTACGCCGACATCCGAACCGACGTCGACGGCAACGCTAACGCCGACGCTTACGCCGCTTGCGTCTGCTACGCCGACATCCGAACCGACGTCGACGGCAACGCTAACGCCGACGCTTACGCCGCTTGCGTCTGCTACGCCGACATCCGAACCGACGTCGACGGCAACGCTAACGCCGACGTCGACTGCGTCTGCCACGCCGATGCGCGAACCCACGTCGACGGCAACATCGGCGCCGCGCGCAACCGATACGCCTGAAGCCGCGCCTACGCTTGCGTCGACTACCACGCCTGAAGCGCTTGCTGAGCGGCGCAGTCCCGCCACGTCTGATACGAGCGCCGTCGGCGTGGGCACTGCGGATGCGGCGGGGGACGGCGAATCGACGGTTCCGGCGTGGCTGCTGCTTATCGGGGCGGCGGCGATTGCGGCGGCATCGAGCGCGCTGATAAGTTGGGCGCGCAAGCGGCAGCGATAGGGCGTAGGCGGCGCATAGCCCGATTATGCGAAAATCCCACCGCTATCAGAATGGGCGCATTCGCATTGTGTATAGTGTATGAACTGCGATTTCGCGCGGGGCGCTTATGCGTATGAGTTATTCCCCGAAAAGGCGGGAACAAATTGGCGCGCAAAAGCGTTTTATATTATAACGAATCAAACGAAAAGCATCGGATATACGGAGGTGCGGTTATGAACAGGAAGGTTGCAGGGGTATTGATTGGCGCGGCGGCGGTCGTGGCGGTTGCGGGCGCGGCGGCATTCGGCGCGAACACGGCGGCGGCGCTGCAGTCGGACGCTTCGTCGACATCCGTCGCGCAGACTGCGCCCGCTGCCAAGTGGGATGCGCCCATAGACGGCGGCGCGGACGCCCCGGCGCATTACGGCGACGGCGGTCAGGAAGGCATCGTGGTGTCCGGGCAGGGGACGCTGTCGGTTGCGCCCGATCTTGCGCTGGTGAGCCTCGGCGTGGAAACCACCGCGGCCACGGTGGCGGACGCTAACGCTAGGGCAACCACGGCTATGGACGCTGTGCTGGCGGCGGCGCGCGCAAACGGCGTTCGGGACAAGGACATTCAGACGCGCCACTTCAACATCTATCCGCAGTACGATTATGTTGAAGAGACGGTGGACGGACGCCGCACAAGCCGCCAAGTTCTGACCGGCTATCGCGTCAGCAACAGCGCCAATGTCAAGCTTCGCGCGCTGGATTCGGTGGGCGATGTGATAGACGCCGTAGTTACGGCGGGCGGCGATGATGTGCGAATCAACAACATTCGCTTCACCGTGGAAGACACCAAGCCGATGCTGACGCGGCTGCGCGAAATGGCGGTTCGGGACGCTATGAGCAAGGCGCGCCATCTTGCCACGCTGTCGAATGTGCGGCTTGGCAGGCTTATCTACATCAGCGAAGGTTCGGGCGCTCCGTCCGTCAGCGGCTTCGCCGAAAGCCGCACATTCGCGCTCGCCGCCGCCGCTTACGACGCCCCCGCAATCGAGGGCGGCGAGCTGGACATTTCGTTCAGCGTGCAAGCGCGCTTCGCCATCTACTAGCGCCGCTCTGTACGGGTCTAAACGCAAGGGCGCAAAGACGCAAAGGATTAGGTGGATTTGCGCTCTGCGGTCGACTATGCAAACGGGGTCGACGGCTTGCTACAATCCGCGCAAAGTTAGACTGCAAGGCGCATGCGCGTGGAGATGGCGATGGTTCTGAGCGATAAGACGATTAGGACGCTGCTTGCCGAGGGCAAGATAGTGGTGGAGCCGCTGGGCGAAGACTGCGTTCAGCCGGCGAGCGTGGATGTGCATTTGGACGGGCAGATACTTGTGTTCCGCAATTCGCGCCGCCCATACATAGACATTCGCGAGGATATGAGCGATCTGACCGAGATGGAAACGATAACCGCGCGCCAGCCGTTCATGCTGCATCCGGGCGAGTTCGTGCTGGGCAGCACGCTGGAGTCGATCGAGCTTCCCGACGACCTCGTCGCGCGGCTTGAGGGCAAGAGTTCGCTGGGGCGCGTGGGACTGCTAATCCACTCCACGGCGGGCTACGTCGACCCCGGCTGGAAGGGGCATCTGACGCTGGAACTCAGCAATGTGGCGAACCTGCCGATAACGCTGTACTATGGAATGAAAATCGGGCAGCTTTCCTTCTTGGAGTTGACCACGCCCGCCGATAAGCCGTATGGAGCGCCCGGCTTGGGCAGCAAGTATCAGGGGCAGACGCAGCCCACCGCAAGCCGCGCCTTCCAAGACTTCCCCAACGGCAAATTCGGCGGCGCCCACTAGGCAAGCGATGCAGCCACGCGCGCCAAGCACAACATCCCCGCCGACGGACGCTTGGGAACCGCCGCCTAGCGCCGCCTCTCGGCATATGCGGCAGGCGCTGGCGCTGGGTTGGGACGCGCTCGGATGCGCAAGCCCCAATCCGGCCGTGGGCTGCGTCATCGCGCGGGACGGCGCTGTTGTGGGCGTGGGCAAGACGCATCCGCCGGGCGGCATGCACGCCGAGGCGGCGGCGCTGGCGGACGCCGGCGATAGCGCGCGCGGCGCATCGCTCTACACCACGCTGGAGCCCTGCAATCACCACGGCAGAACGCCTCCCTGCGCCGACGCCATCATCGCCGCCGGCATCGCAACGGCGCATATCGCGGCGCTCGATCCCAACCCCAATGTAATCGGCGGCGGCGCCGCCAAACTCCAAGCCGCCGGCATAGGCGTTCACATCGGCGACGGCGCTATTGCGGGACAGCGTCTAATCGAGGGGTTCGCCAAGCATAGCGCCACCGGCTTGCCTTTCGTAACCGCCAAGTTCGCTATGAGCCTTGACGGCAAGATAGCGGCGCGCGGCGGCGATTCCAAATGGATTAGCGGGCCGCAATCGCGCATGTTCGCGCATACGCTACGGGCGCAGTCGGATGCCGTAATCGTGGGCATCAACACCGCGCTCGCCGACGACCCTCAGCTGACGGCGCGCGACGCGCAGGGCAGCGCCTTGCCCCGCCAACCGCTGCGCGTGGTGTTGGACAGCCGCGCCCGCCTGCCCGCCAACGCCCGAATGCTGAGCGCGCCCGGCAAGACGCTTATCGCAACCGCAGGCGCAGTCGATCGGCGCATTCCCGACGGCGCGGATGCGCTTAGCCTGCCAAGCGCCGACGGCGGCGTCGACCTGCGCGCGCTGATGGCGGCGCTCGGCGAGCGCGATGTTGTGAACGCGCTTGTAGAGGGCGGCGGCGGCGTTCTGGGCGCTCTCTTCGACCTGAATCTGGTTGATAAGGTTGTAGCTTTCGTTGCGCCCGTTATAATAGGCGGCAGGAATGCCGTATCGCCGGTCGCGGGCGATGGCGCGGCGCAAATGACGGACGCGCTGCGGTTGCGCGATGTAGAGATGCGGCGCTTCGGCGAAGATGTGGCTATAATCGGATACTGCGGGGGGAACAAAAACGATGTTCACGGGAATTGTTGAGGAAATAGGCGCCGTCAAGGCGATGGACGCCGGACGGCTCACAATCGGCGCGTCGGTAGTGGTGAGCGATGTAAGCGTGGGGGACAGCATAGCGGTCAACGGCGCATGCCTCACCGTTACCGAACACGACGCGGCGTCGTTTGCGGTGGACGTGGTGCCTGAGACGCTAAGGCGCACGAACTTGGGGGCGCTGACGACGGGTTCGCGCGTCAACCTAGAGCGCTCTATGCCGGCGTCGGGGCGCTTCGGCGGGCATATGGTTCAGGGACACGTCGACGGAACCGGCGTCGTGCGCTCCATATCCACCGACGGCGATGCGCTGATGATGGCGTTCGAAGCGCCCGCTTGGGTGATGCGCTATGCAGTGGAGAAGGGCTTTATCGCTGTGGACGGCACAAGCCTCACTATTGTACACTGTGATAACTTTTCGTTCAGCGTAACGCTAATTCCGCACACGCAGGCGAACACCGTGCTTGGGGACAAGCGAGTTGGCGATAGCGTGAACTTGGAAGCGGACATAGTCGCGAAGTACGTGGAGCGGCTCGCGCTCGCGGCGGCGGTACGCACTCCGCCCGATGCTGCCGAAGAGCTGTAGCCTATCAGGAGCGCCTCAATATGCCGTTGGCAAAGATCGACGACGCGATAGATGACATCCGTCAAGGCAAGATGGTGGTCATCGTGGATGACGAAGACCGCGAAAACGAAGGCGATTTGGCGATGGCGGCCGAAATGGTAACGCCGGACGCCGTCAACTTTATGGCAACCGAAGGACGCGGCCTAATATGCGTCCCGATGATGTCCCAGCGCCTCGATGAGCTCCGCATCCCGATGATGGTCTATGACAACACCGCGCGGCTTGGCACGGCGTTCACGGTTTCGGTGGATGTGCTGGAAGGCGCAACAACCGGCATATCGGCGCACGACCGCGCCGCCACAATCAAGGCGCTCATCGACCCAAGCACCACGCCCGAAGATTTGGCGCGCCCCGGCCACATATTCCCGCTGCGCTATATGGAAGGCGGCGTGCTGAAACGCGCCGGCCAAACCGAAGCCGTAGTTGACTTGGCGCGGCTTGCGGGACTAATGCCGGCGGGCGTCATTTGCGAAATTATGGCAGACGACGGCTCTATGGCGCGCATGCCCGAACTGGAAAAATTCTCCGCAAAGCACAACATCAAAATCGTCAGCGTCGCCGACATAATCGCATACCGTCGCGGCCACGAAAGGCTCATCGAGCGCGTCTCAGAGGCGCGCGTCCCCACTCAGTACGGCGAATTCACCGCCGTGTCCTACCGCAGCCTGGTGGACAGAGATGAGCATGTGGCGCTGGTGAAGGGGCGCATAGACCCGGCGCTGCCCACGCTGGTGCGCGTTCACAGCGAATGCCTGACGGGCGATGTGTTCGCAAGCCAGCGCTGCGATTGCGGCGACCAACTGGCGCTGGCGCTTGCGGCTATCGGCAAAGAGGATGCGGGCGTGTTCCTGTACATGCGGCAGGAAGGCAGAGGCATCGGCATTCACAACAAGCTGAAGGCGTATGCGCTGCAGGATGAAGGCTTGGACACCGTGGACGCCAACATCAAGCTCGGCTTCGACCCCGATCCGCGGCAATACGGCGTTGGCGCTCAGATACTGGTCGACTTGGGCGTGCGGCAGATGCGCTTTCTCACCAACAACCCCAAAAAGCGCGTGGGCATCCAAAGTTTCGGCTTGGAAATTATGGAAGATGTGCCTATCATCGCCCCGGTGAATGACGAAAACCGCCGCTATCTCAAAACAAAGGTGGAGCGTATGGGGCATACGCTTGACATTGACGCTGCCGGAGGCGCTGACGAATGAGCGTAGAGCTGCAGGGCGGCAGCAACGGCGAAGGCTTGCGCATCGCCATTGTAGTCGCCACCTTCAACGATTTCATCACATCCAAACTGCTCGAAGGCGCGCGCGCGGCGCTCGAACGGCACGGCGTCCGCGACGGCGATATAACCGTAGCGCGGGTTCCCGGTTCGTTCGAGATTCCGTTGGCAGCGAAGAAGCTCGCGGAGTCCGCGCGGCACGATGCCGTAATCTGCTTGGGCGCTGTGATACGCGGCGAAACCGACCACTATGAGCATGTGGCGGGCGAAGCCGCCAAGGGCATCGCCAACGCATCGATAAACAGCGGCTTGCCGGTGATATTCGGCGTGCTGACCACCGACACGCTGGAGCAGGCAATCAACCGCGCCGGCGGCAAGCAGGGCAACAACGGCTACAACGCCGCCCTAGCCGCAATCGAGATGGCGAACCTGATGCGCGCGCTGGACACGCAGTAGGAACGCCGCCGTGTTGTCTGCGCCACCCGCGCAAGAACATCCCCCGATGATTTTGGGCATAGACCTGACCGCATCCGAGCGCAAGCCGACCGCATGCGCCGCGCTTGACGCCCGCGGTGGCTTGGCGCATATCGGCTTTGAGCGCGCGGACGTCGACATACTGGCGCTTACCCGCAAGCAGAGCGCTGCATCTGAGGCACAAATAGCGCTGCCCAAATCTTGATATGCCGCCCGCGCCTTGCTATAATGCGAAAGTCAGAGTCAAGGTTGGGGATTCGTCTAGCGGTAGGACGACAGACTCTGGATCTGTAAGCCGAGGTTCGAATCCTCGATCCCCAGCCAGCAGCATTGTTGTGTGGCGCATTCGTCTAGCGGCCAAGGACACCACCCTCTCAAGGTGGAGACCACGGGTTCGAATCCCGTATGCGCTACCAACTCTCCCCCTCAATTCTCGGCTATCGGCCGCCTATTATCCGTTGCCCGTTACCCCGCGATTGTTGCGCGCAGCGGCATCTGGCGCACGCCAACGGCACCCTAACTGCCCGCCTACTAGCCGAAGGCTTTGGAACGCTGGAAGACGCAAAGCGCGGCGCTGAGGCGCTGAACACAATCAACGGAGGTTTCTAAAACGGATGACAACTAAATATATCTGGTACTCGGAGATGCAGCGCTACTCATACGCGGACTTGCTCGACTGCTCGCACTGCGGCGCACGAATCGAGCGCGAACACGAGAACGACGACAACGCGATAGTTCTGGACTTCGGCGGCACGTATTCGGCTCCCGACATCTACATTTTCTGCAGCAACGAATGCTTGAAGGGGTACGACGGCAACCGCCTGGTAATGGAGTACATCGCGCTCCAGTTGGAAGATGACCGCGAGTAGCGGTGAAAATCGGCAATGCCATAGCATTGCCTAGCCGAAAATAAAGCGGCTCCGCCAATCCTGGTGCGATGGATTTCCAGTCTAACTAGGCTTGGCGGCGGATTTGGGCAAATCGGCGCTCATATCGGCATTTACTGAAGGTAAAACCTGTGCAGCAGACAGAAATGCCGTTTATCCCGTAATTGCTGTGTTCTGCGCCGCCCATCCCGCCCCGCTATCCCGCGATTGTTGCGTATTGCGCCGCCTAGCCTACTAGCCTATCCCGCGCGCTGCTACCGCCCTATCGCCATTACACGCGCAGACGGCAGACGGCGGCGGCTTATTCGGGGCGTGGAGCGCGCTCAAGCAGCGCCGTTATGGCGCGCTCAAGCGGCACATCTTGGAATATGACGCTGTTCATCGCCTGCGCTATCGGCATCTCGACGCCGTGCCGTCGGCTTAGCGTGATTGCGCCCGCTATGGTATCCACGCCCTCGGCGACGTTCCGCATTGAGGCGCGTATGGCTTGCGGCGAATCGCCCTGCGCCAGCCGTCTGCCGAAGTAGTGATTGCGGCTCAGCGTACTCGAGCAGGTGGCTATCAGGTCGCCCATTCCCGCAAGTCCCGCCATCGTAAGCGGGTTTGCGCCCACCGCCACTGCAAGCCGCCCGATTTCCGCCAGCCCGCGCGTGATGATGGCGGCTTTGGCGTTGTCGCCGTAGTTCAGCCCGTCGCATACGCCCGCCGCAAGCGCGATGATGTTTTTGAGCGCCCCGCCGAACTCCACGCCCACGATGTCGTCGTTGGTATAGACGCGGAAGCGGTTGGAGTTGATGATGCGCTGCGCTGTGGCGGCGGCTTGCGCGCTGCGGGACGCCACCACGGTGGACGCCGGCTTGCCCGCGATGATTTCGGCGGACAGGTTGGGACCGGATAGCGCGCATATATTGCGGCGCATTGCGGGCGGCAGCTCGTCGGCGAGCGCCTCGCTCATGCGCTTTGCCGTGCCAATCTCAAGCCCTTTGCTGGCGCTGACCACCACGGCGTCCGGATGGAACGCCCCGCCCACGCGCCGCGCATTCGCCCTGAGCGTCTGTGACGGCACGGCGATTAGCGCCAGGTCTGCGTCTGCGAATGCGGCGCGCGCAGACGCAGATACGCTGAGGGACGGCGGGAATGGAACGCCGGGCAGAAAGCGCGCGTTCTCGCCGGCGGCGGCAAGCGCGGCGGCTTCCGCATCCGTGCGCGCCCATATGCAGACATCCACGCCGCGCCGTGCCAGAATGACGCCGAGCGTAGTCCCCCAGCTAGTAGCGCCCACAATGCCGACTTTTGCCATAGCGTCCAACTTGCTTACCATAGATTTGCGTGCTGCAACCCAACGCGCCAAACGAACCCCGTTCAGGGCAAGCGCAAATCAACCGCCGCCGTTCAGTTCGTATAAGCGTAGTTTAACTCGGCGATAGGCGATAGGGCTGCAAAGCCGCGCAAGCATTTCGGATATGAATACCAGGTTGGATTGCGCGGTTACGGCCGCTTGGCAAGATCGATGGGGACGGCGTAGCGGCGGTATGCGATTGGCTCGCCCGGTTCGGGGCGCTCGCCGGATGTGTTTATAAACGGCTTGATGTCTTCCTCAGACGTCCTCAGACGTCGCGCATGAACACGGCGCGCCAATCGCCCCTACTCCTCCCACGGCGGCGGCTCGTCGAACGGCTCATCGTTATCTTCGGCGCGCTGCTTGCGGGCATACCACGCCTTGGCGTCCGCCTTGATTTTGGCCTCGCCAATCGCGATACCACGCTCCTCGCCTATCGTAACGCCCCGCTCCTCGCCAATTGCGATGCCACGCTCCTCTCCGATTGCCACGCCGCGCTCCTCTCCGATTGCGATACCACGCTCCTCGCCTATCGCCACGCCACGCTCGACGCCCCGCGCTTCAGCCTCCTTCAGGTTTTCTGCGTACTTGTCCCTTATCACAGGCAGCACCATCATCAGCCTCCTGAACACTGCTCTGGTTGAACGCCCGAACCATACCAGCCCGATTGTAGCCAACAGCGCCGGCAACACAGCCGCGCTTATCGACTTTACCACTTCGATTATACATCCGGTTTGCGGATACTGCGCCGCACTGCAGCCGCCCATAAGCGCGTCCGCCAGCGCAATCACGCTCCAAGCCAGAATTAGCAGCGCGTACACCGTGCCGTGCAGCCGCTTTTCGCGCCTAGATATGCCCAGCAGGTCAACCTGTTCGTCGTCATTCGGATGTTCAGTCATCATGCCTTATGCCCCCGATACGCGAATAAAACCACTGCTGCGGCATTCCCACGCTTCGGCAGCATTGCGGCTGATACTATCACACAAGCGCCGCGCAATCGGCTTCAGCGACATCCGGGCAATCCAACTCACTCCCCCAACAGCGCCCGAACTTCGGCGATTAGCTTGGGCAGATCGGGCTCAAGCCCCATACACCAGCGTCCTAGTCTGATTTACGGACTCCAGGAAGTACGGATTCTTGATGGCTTTGGCGACCACCAGGTCTATGGGACTGCCGAATAGCCGCTCCAGCGCCGCAAGCAGCCCGAAATATGAATCGGCGTATGCGCCGGGCTGCAGCGGCCGAAACTCCACCAAGAAATCCAAGTCGCTATGCGTCGGCCGATATGCGCCGCTTGCGGCCGAGCCGAAAACCTCCAGCCGCAGCACATTGTACTCGGCGCAGAGCTGCGCTAGTTCGTCGGCGTGTTGCGCGATGACTGCGGGCATCGGCATCTGCGTTTCCACGCTACTTGTATTGCTAAGGGACATCCCTAATCACCCCCGGCCGCCGCATCCCCCGGCACGCTACCCCCAACCCCTTCAAACGCAGGCATCACCTCCGCCGCGAACCACTCCAGCTGCTCCGTGATAACCGCCTGCGGCGCCCCTACCGGCTGGCTCACGCTCACCCGATCCAGCCCAGGATAGCGCGCCTCCACCCGCTTCAGCTGCTCCGCCACCTGCTCCGGCGGCCCGCACAGGAAGCCGCCCGCCTCCACAGCCCCCTCGATCCGCGGCAGATCTGCCGTCGGCGCCCGCCGCGGATCCGACATCGCATCGATCTGATCGTCGCTCAGCGCCCGCACAAGACGCAGCGGCCCGAACATCTTCAGGTTCTCTTCGAAATACTTTGCGGCTTCGCGCATCGCCTTCTCTTTGCTATCGGCAAGGTAGAAGTGAAACCCGAAACTCAGGTTTTCGCCCAGCGCCAGTTCACGCCCGGCGCGCGCGTTTGCGTCCCGAAACGCCTCTACGACGCGGTGCATTGCGCCGCCCTCTGCCACGCCGCCGCCGATTATCCCCTTTATGCCGTGCTTCGCCATAAAATCCAACCCGCGCGGCGTAGCGCTCTGAATCGGCTGCCAGCACTCCACCGGCAGCCGCAGCGGGCGCGGCACCACCGTGATGCGCTCCAATTCGTAGCCGCGATACGGCACATTCGGCGGTATCGTGTAGTACTTGCCCTTGTGCGAAAACGCCTCTTCGTTGAACGCCTTGAAGATTATGTCCACCTGCTCCTCGAACAGATCTCGGTTGCCGCCCTGATCGAACAGCGGCGACCCGAAAGTCTCGATCTCGCGGCTGTGATACCCGCGCCCCACGCCGAATATCACCCGCCCGCCCGTCAGAATGTCCGCCGTGGCATAGTCTTCGGCGAGCCGCAGCGGATGCCACATCGGCGCTATATTGAAGCCGCAGCCGATGTTCAGCCGCTCCGTTGCGCCCGCCAAATGAACCGCCGACATCAGCACATTCGGGATGCACTCATACCCTTCCGGCTGAAAGTGATGCTCCGCCAGCCAAAAGGTGTCATACCCGTTGGCGTCCATCGTTTGCGCGATAGCGTCCGTCTTGGCGTACACAGACGCCAGATGCGCGTTCCCGAACAGCCTATCGTTCACCGCCGTCCCGCCGTACCCCACATCCGTCATATCCACATGCCCCGCGTACAGGCTATCGAACTTGGTAATCATTATTGCCTCCAATGCTGCTTGACTGCTTGCGTTTGCTGCGTACTGCGTTTGACCGCCGCGCTTATTGATTTCGACGCTCTTGACCGCTTGCGCCTACTCGATTTCGGCGCTTGACTGCCCAGCGCCAACTGCGCTATGGGCAATCGCGAATTTCGCGCTGCGCCTGTGTTGCCCTGTCGATGCAGAACTAGCGGGACGCCGCGCCCGCGAACCCGCTAGTCCTACGCCTATTGTAATGCGCCCAATCTGAGTGTCAAGACGCAAGCGCGCATCCCGCGCTGCGGGGACGCTGATATGGCGCTATCGTGAGTGTCAAGACGCCCGCGCATTCGCATCCCCGTTAGCGTTACCGCAAGCCGCTTGGCGCTGAGCCGCCGCCGAGGCGCATCCCGCTATCCCGCGCATCGGCGTTTGGCACATCCCCCCTTGGCGCGCTACCGATTGAGCAGAAGCTCCCACTCCCAGGTGATGCCGCCGTCCGGATAGATGAACTGTCCGGTGTGGATGCGGTCGATGGGGTAGTCAGGCAGTTCGCGGCGTATGAGGCATTTGCCGGAGGCTAGAAAGCCGTAATCGTGGAATTCGAAGCCAAGGATTTCGTATCCGTACTGCCGATGGGTGTCTAACTGAATATCGTTCACGTCTTTCGGATAGATGTTTAGGAAGAAGCGCTTTTCGATATCGGCCGCGGCGCAGGGCTGCTTGGCGTAGTAGAAGGCATCGTCTTGGACATACAAGTTGTAGTCGACTGCGATGTTCGGCGCGGCGGATACTACCTCATCGTACATATTCAGCCACTCTTTTGAGTTGAACGGATTGAACGGCAACTTTACATCCCAGGTGACGGCTCCGTCCGGATATATGAACTGGCCGGTGTGAATGTGGTCGATAGGGTATTCGGGAAGTTCGCGACGCGCGACGCATTTGCCTTCGGCAAGCAAGCCGTAATTGCGGAAGCCAAAGTCAAGGTGGGCGAAGCCGTGCCGCCGTCGATGGGCAGGCAGGTCGGCTTCATTCTCCGGGTAGATATGCAAGAAGAAATGGTCCTTGGTGTCATTAGGAGCGCAGGGCTGCTTAGCGTAGTACAGCGCGTTGTCTTGGGTATAGATGTCGTAGGTTGAGGCGGCGATTAGCGCGCTTGTCGAGAGCGCCTCGCGCACATTGGTCCGTTCATAAATGAACGGCAACTTTACTTTCCAGGTGACGGAGCCGTCCGAATATGCGGACTGGCCGGTGTGAATGCGGTCGATAGGGTATTCGGGCAGTTCGCGCCGCGCGACGCACTTGCCGTCGGCAAGCAAGCCGTATTCACGGAAATCAAAGTCAAGGTGGGCGAAGCCGTACTGCCGTCGGTCGGCGGGCAGGTCGGCTTCATCCTCAGGGTAGATATGCAGGAAGAAGCGGTCTTCGGTGTCATTGGGAGCGCAGGGCTGCTTAGCGTAGTACAGCGCGTTGTCTTGGATATAGAGGTTGTAGGGCGAGTCTGAGCTCATATAGACGGGATTTTCGGCGGGCGCGTTCATATCGAGCCATTCCTGGTGGATGCTCGCCGCCAACTTTTCATGCCCCGCAATCAGGTGGAGCGTAGTCCAGCCGTAGGATGCAATTTCATCGACCGCGATTTCCGGCGCATACTCCGCCATCTCTTTCGGCACAGACACGGCCTCCGTGTGGAGCATCCAAATCCGCTTTGAGCTGCCGAATGCGCTGAGCATCTCATTGAACACTTCGGACACGCACTCGCGCCCGGACGATTCCCAGCAAACTTCTCTGCCGTAGTAATAGTTGTCGGGCTTTTCCCTTTTGTAGAAGGTTACGAGGGGAAACTCCCATGCGGATACATAAACGGCGTCCCCTGCCTGCTCGCGCTCTTCCAATATGGCGAATATCCGCTTGATATTGCCGTCCGAGTGATAGACATTGCGTTGTTGGATGTCGGCGTAGGCGACGAATGCTATAGCGCCGCATGCCGCGGCCGTCAGCGCCGCCGCTGATGCGCTGCGCGCTAAGGCGGGTACGGCTTCGACGAGCGAATGAAAGGCGCAGCCAACCCCCAGGAAAACTATCGGACCCAAATAGAGGCATTGGCGGACGTCCCCCAACGGGTATGCGCTCGCCAATGCGGCGCAGAGCGCTATGCCAAGCGCCAACAGACACAGCGGCGCAAGCGCATTGAAGCGTCGCCGTTTCAGCGATAGCAGCAGCAGCGCTCCGAACACGATCAGCGCCGCCGTTGCGATGGACGGCGGCATATGGTATATCAGCAAATCCCAAGTTCGGCCGATTGCGAAATCAGCGATAGCCGCGATGTCAAAGCCGCTTTGGTAATAGTATTTCGCCAAGTAATAGTCGCCGCCCCAGCCGCCGTCCACCCATTGGTATTTCGTGGTGAGTTCCCAGCTTATAGCGCACGCCGCCCCGAAACACGCAATCGGCAGCAGCAGGTCGATGCGCTGCCTGATGCGCCGCCAAACCGCCGCGGCGTATGAGCGCTGCGCGCCGTAGCCGAGCGTTTGCGGCGCGGTGGCCGGCGCAAGCGCCGCCGCCCCGATAACCGCCCCGCCGAACAGGATCAGCCCATACTGAAGCAGCGGCGCGGCGAAGAGCGTGGCGCACAGCAGCGTTTTGCCGCCGTTTCGCAGGTATTGCAGCAGTCCCGCAATCATCAGCACGGCGCATAGCGCGTCCACGGAGTATTCGCGCACGTCTTGCGCATGCTCGATTGCGGCGGCGGACAACGCCGCGAGCAGCGCCGCAATAAACGCCGCTCTAAGGGGAACGCCTAGGCGCGGCATCAGAAACAGCAGCGCCGCCACAGTCAGCGCGCTCGCCGCCGCGGGAATAAGCCGCACGCTGAACTCCGTGCTCGCCGCCTTCTGTATCGCCCAAAGCGCCAGCGGATATAGTATTGGCGACGAGTTTTCGTGGCGGGTATTGACCACGAGTTCCGAAAGCGCGCCTCTTGAATTGATAGCCGCTTTCGCTTCGTCGAACCACAGCGAGTTGTCCGACAGATTGTAGAAGCGCAGCGCCGCCGCAATGATAAGCAGGCAGACGCAGGCGATAATGCAGCGGCGGGCGTTGAGGGCGGTCGCCGTTCGGCGAAGTGTTGTGGAAGAGGAGGGGATGCTGTTCATTTTCGTGCGTTAATTGTATCACAATCGCGCGGCGCAGATCGCTACGCCCACGCCGAACAGCGCCAGCGCATCCAACCGCCGTCGTTTCAGTTTTGAAACCTTCTAGGAAGCTCTGCATAGCGGATATTTCGTAGGTTATGCGCTCAAGTTTGAGAATGCAGGTTGGGGCTTCCTAATATCGCGCGCATCCGCGTTAGCGCCTACGGGTTGAACGGAAACTCGGTTTCCCAGTCGATGGGTCCGTCCGGATAGATGAACTGGCCGGTGTGAATATGCTTGATGGGGTAGTCGGGCAAGGGGTATCGCACTAGGCATTTATTGGCGACGATCAAGCCATACTCGTGAAAGGCGAAGTTAAGGACGCCGTGGTCATATTGCCGTCGATCTGCCGGCAGGTCGTCCACATCCTCTGGGTAGGCATTCAGGAAAAAGTGCGCCTCAGTGTCCGCGGTGGCGCATGGTCGCTTGGCATAGTAGAGCGCGTCGTCTTGGAGATAGACGTTGTAGGTGGAGTCGGCTCTAGGCTCGACGGACACTATGTCCGCGTACGTATCGAGCCACTCTTTTGAGTTGAACGAGATGAATGGAAATCGCGTATCCCAGATGCCTGGGCCGTCGGGGTGGATGTATTGTCCGGTGTGAATCTGGTTGATGGGATATTGGGGCAGGTCGTATCGAATGATGCACTTGTCGTCGATCCGCGAGCCGTAATCGTGGAAATCGAAGCCAATGTTGTCGTAGCCGTTCTGCCGATGGAGGGCGGGCAGATCGTTCGCGTTCTCCGCATAGATGAGCAGGAAGAAACGCGCTTCGGTGTCCGCGGGGGCGCAGGGCTGCTTAGTGTAGTGCAGAGTTTTGTCTTGTAGATAGAGGTTGTAGGTGGATGAGGCGACTAGCGCGCCGGCCGCTTCAGCCTCGTGCGTATAGAGGCGTTCATTTATGAGTGGGATTTCTACTTCCCAAGCGACGGGGCCGTTCGGGTAAGTGAATTGGCCGGTGTGAATTTGGTTGATGGGGTATTCGGGCAGGCCGCGCCGAATGATGCACTTGTCGGCGGTGAGCAGGCCGTAATCGTAGAAATTGAAGTCGAGGATTTCGTATTCGCGCTGCCGCCGCTCGGCGGGCAGATCGGTTGCATCTTCCGGGTAGATATGTAGGAAGAAGTGGTCTTCGGTGTCATTGGGAGCGCAGGGCTGCTTATCGTAGTACAGCGCGTTGTCTTGGATATAAAGTTTGTAGGTTGAGTCGGATCTCAGATAAACGGGATTTTCGGCGGGCGCATTTCGATCGAGCCATTCCTTGTGGATGTTCGCCGCCAATTCTTCATGTCCGGTAATCAGGTGGAGCGTAGTTCTTCCAAGGGAGGCTACTTCCTCGACCATTATTTCCGGCGCATATGCGGTCATTTCTCTCGGCACGGAGACGCTCTCGGTGTGAATCATCCAAATCCGCTTTAAGTTGCCGAATGCGCTGAACATTTCGTCGAACACTTCAGGAGCGCATCCGCGCCCGGACGATTCCCAGCAAATTTTTACGCCGTAATAGTAGTTATTAGGCTTTTCTTTTTTGTAGAAGGTTACGAGGGGAACTTCCCATCGGGATACATAGACGGCGTCCCCCTCTTGCGCGCGTTCTTCCAGTATGGAGAATATTTGCTTGATGTCGTCGTCCGAGTGGTACACATCGCGTTGTTGGATGTCGACGGAGCCGGCGAATGCTATCGCGCCGCATGCCGCGACCGTCAGCGCGGCCGCGGGCCATGCGCGGCGCGCCAAAGCGGCGACATCGTCCATGAGCGAATGAAACGCGCGGCCCACAGTCAGGAAAATTATCGGACCTAAATAGAGGCATTGACGGACGTCCCCTAGGGGATATGCGCTCATAAGCGCGGCGCATAGGGCTATGCCAAGCGCTAACAGACATAGCAGCGCAAGCGTATCGATGCGCCGTCTTATCAGCAATGACAGCAGCAGCGCTCCGAAGACGAGCAGCGCCGCCGCCGCGATAGCCTGCGGCATATGGTATATCAGCAAATCCCAAGTTCTGCCGATTGCGAACTCTGCGATAGCCGCGATGTCAAAGCCGCTTTGGTAATAGTATTTCGCCAAGTAATAGCCGCCGCCCCAGCCGCCTTCCGTCCACTGGTATTTCGTGGTGAGTTCCCAGCTTATGACGCAAGCCGCACCGAAAGCGCTTATCGGCAGCAGCAGGTCGACGCGCTGCCTTATGCGCCGCCGCATCGCCGCCGCGAATGAAGGCCGCGCGCCGCCGTCGGGCGTTTGAGAAGAGGCGGCGGGCGCAAGCGCGGCGGCGGCGATAACGGCCCCGCCGAACAGAATCAGCCCGTACTGAAGTAGCGGCGCGGCGAATAGCGCGGCGCACAGCAGCGCTTTGCCGCCGTTTCGCAGATATTGCAGCAGACCCGCAATCATCAACACGGCGAGCAGCGCGTCCACGGAGTATTCGCGCACGTCTTGCGCGTGCTCGATTGCGGCGGCGGACAGCGCGGCGAGCAGCGCCGCCAAGAACGCCACCCGACGGGGAACGCCTAGTCGCGGCATCAGAAACAGCAGCGCCGCCACGGTCAGCGCGCTCGCCGTCGCCGGCATAAGCCGCGCGCTGAAATCCGTGCTCGCTACTTTCTGAACCGCCCACAGCGCTAGCGGATAGAGTATCGGCGACGAGTTTTCGTAGCGTGTGTTGACCACTACTTCCGAAAGAGCGCCTCTTGAGTTGACCGCCGCTCTCGCTTCGTCGAACCACAGCGAATTATCAGACAAGTTGTAGAAGCGCAGCGCGGCCGCAATGATGAGCAGGCAGACGCAGGCGATGATGTAGCGGCGGGCGTTGACGGCGGCTGCCAGGCGGCGAAGTGTTGATGAGGGGACGCTGAGCATATGCGGCGGCGTGTGTTTTGGGTATTAGGGTTAGAGGGCTGCTGTTCGCCATTGAGGCGCTGGAAGTTTTGGATACATAAAGTATATCACAAGCGCGCAGTGATATTGCGGAATAGATTGATTGGGGCTGCCGTGTGCGGACACATCTTGTTAGCGCTTATCCCCTACGGCTTGACCGAAAACTCCGTTTCCCAAACGCGCGGCCCATTCGGCGCAACGAACTGCCCGGTGCTAATGCGCTCGATCCGATAATCCGGCAGCGCCCGCCGTATGATGCACCTATCGTCCACCGCCAAGCCGTAATCGTGAAAGTCGAAGTCAAGATTGTCGAAGCCGATCCGCCGCCGACCCTCAGGCAGGTCGACCGCATTCGTCGGGTAGATGTGCAGAAAGAAGCGCGCATCCTTGTCCGCCGGGGCGCACGGACGCTTGGCGTAGTAAAGCGCATCGTACTGCAGATACAGGTTGTAGGCGGATGCGGCGATTGGCGTTTTGGAGGCTAAGTCGTCGTAGATATAAAGCCATTCGTTGCGAATGTTCGCCGCCAACTTCTCGTAGCCGGTAATCAGGTGAAGCGTGGCGTGCGGCGATGTCCATACATCCACCCGCCTATCGCGCAGCGCCGTCCGTCCGTCGGGCGCGACCGCATCCACCGCCGCCTCTTGCGAATACGCCGCCACCTCTTTAGACGCCGAAACGCTTGCGTTGTGAATCAGCCATATCCGCCGCGCGTTGTTGAGCGATATGAACATCTCATCCAGCATTTCGGGAACGCACGCCGCCCAGTCTGCGTACGGCCCCCAGCAAACCGCTTTGCCGTAGAAGTAGTTGGCGGGCTTCCCCCTTTTGTAGAACTCCACCGCGGGAACTTCCCAGCGCGATACATAGACGGCGTCTCCTTCCTGGATGCGCTCATCCAGCGCCGCCAAAACTTGCTCTATGCTGGTGTCCGCGTAGTATGTATCGGCTTGCCGAATTGCCGCCGCACCCGCAAGCGCTATCGCCGCGGCGATGCCCGCCGCCAGCGCCGGCGCAACCCACGCCCGCCGCATAAGCGCCGCCATATCGTCCGCGAGCGTATGAAACGCCACGCCTGCCGCCAAGAATATCAGCGGCCCCAAATATAGGTTATGGCGGCTGCCGCCAAACGGATACAAGCCGGCGATTGCGGCGCAGAGAGACACGCCGAGCGCCAAAGCGCATAGCAGCGCAACCGCATCTACGCGCCGCCGTCTCGCCGCCCACGCAAGCAACAGCGCCCCGAAAGCGAACAGCGCCGCCGCCGCTATGATTGGCGGCATATGGTAGCTTAGCAAACTCCAAGTTCGGCTGAACGCGAACTCGGCGATAGCCGCGGCGTCATAACCGCCCTGATAGTAGAAATCCGCCAAGTATGCGCCGCTGCCCCAACCGCCGCCCCCCCACTGATGCCGTCCCGTAAGCGCCCAAGTGGCCGCGAAACCCGCCGCAAAACAGGCTATCGGCAGCAGCAAGCCAAGCCGCCGCCTAATATACCGCCAAACCGCAACGGCGTGTGTCCGCCGCGCGCCGCAAACGCCCGTTTGTGAAGCTGTCGACGGCGCAATCACGGCAGCGCCAATCACGGCAACGCAGAACAGCGCCAGCCCGTATTGCAGCAGCGGACCAACGAACAGCGCCGCGCACAGCAGCGCCTTGCGGCCGTCCCGCAGATACTGCAGCAGCCCCGCTATCAGCAGTACGGCAAGCAGCGCGTCCACCGAGTATTCCCGCGCGTCCTGAGCGTGTTCTATCGCCGCCACGGACAGCGCCGCAAGCAGCGCCGCCAAGAACGCCGCCCGACGCGGGACGCCCAAACGCGGCATCCAAAACAGCAGCGCCCCCACCGTCAGCGCGCTCGCAACCGCCGGCATAAGCCGCACGCTAAACTCCGTGCTTGCTACCTTTTGAACCGCCCACAGCGCCAAGGGATAAAGTATCGGCGATGTGTTTGCGTAGCGCGTGGCGGCGTTTGCGACCACATCCGAGAGCGCCCCCCTGGAATTGATAGCCGCTATCGCTTCATCGTGCCACAGCGAGGCCGCCGACAAATCGTAGAAGCGCAGCGCAACCGCCGCTATGAGCAGACAGACGCTTGCGATAGCCCAGCGGCGCGCGCTGACGGCGGCCGCCACTCGGCGTAGCGTTGGCGATGGGATGCCGTTCATTCGCATATATCAAGCATATCGCAAGCGCGCAACTATCTCTCCGAGCGCTTTAGATCGGAACGCCGCGCGCGGACACGCCATAGCCTCTAGGGGTTGAACGGCAGCTCCGCTTCCCAGACGACGGCTCCGTCCGGATAGACGAACTGGCCGGTGTGAATGCGATTGATGGGGTATTCGGGCAGCGCGCGCCGTATGATGCACTTATCGTCTGTTAGAAAGCCGTAATTGATGAAACCAAAATCCAGGTTTTCCAATGCGCCGCCGTATGTGGGCAGGTCGGCCGCATTCGTCGGGTAGATGTGCAGGAAGAATTTCGCTTCGGTGTCCGTAGGGGCACAGGGCCGCTTGGCGTAGTATAGAGCATTATCTTGCAGATAGAGGTTGTAGTCGGCAACGGCGCTCGGCGCTTCGGACGCCACGGCATCGTACATATCGCGCCCTTCTTTGCGAATGCTCGCAACCACTTCTTCGAAGTCCGTAATTAGGTGGAGCGTGTTCCATCCAATGGCGGCTGTTTCCTCAATGGCTATCTCCTCAACGGTTATTTCTTGGGAATACGCCGCTATCTCTTTCTGCACGGGAACGTTCACGTTGTGGATCAGCCAGATCCTGCGCGATCCGTTGAATAACACTCTAAACATATTATCCAGCGCTTCGGGAACACAATCTAGCGATGTTGCTGTATGATCCAGACAAGGCATTTGTTCGTAGAAGTAGTTGTCGGGCTTTTCGCCTTTGTAAAATTCCATGAAAGGAACTGCCCAACGGTACACATAAACGCCGTCGTCTTCGCGCTCACGCTCGTCCAGCGCCGCTATGACCGCCTTTATATTGTTTGCCGTATAGTATGAGTTACCCTGACGGATTGCGGCTGCGCTGACAAGCGTTATAATGATAATGGCAGCTACTGCCAACGCCGGCGCAAGCCACGCGCGTCGCGCAACCGCCGCTGCGCCGTCCGCGAGCGAATGAACTGCGCCGCCCGCAGCCAGAAAGATTATCGGACCCAGGTACAGGTGTTGGTGTAGCCCCCCAAAGGGGTATAAGCTCATCAGCGCGGCGCACAGCGATACGCCGAGCGCCAACACGCATAGCAGCGCAAGCGCATCGCAGCGCCGCCGCTTCAGCGACGACAGCAGCAGCGTCCCAAAGGAGAGCAGCGCCGCCACCGCGATGATCGACGGCATATGGTAGCTTAGCAAACCCCAAGTTCGGCTAAGCGCGAACTCTACGATAGCCGCCGCGTCAAAGCCGCTCTTGTAGTAGTAGTCCGCCAAGTAGCCGGCGCTGTTCCAACCGCCTGCCGTCCACTGGTGGCGCGCCGTAAGCGCCCAGCTTAAGGCGCACGCCGCCGCAAAAGCGCTCATCGGCAAGAGCAAGTCAATGCGCCGCCTCAGCCGTCCCCAAATCGCGGCGGCGTATGTTTGCCGCGCGCCGCAGACAGGCGTTTGGGAAGGCGCCAGCGCGGCGACGCCAAGCGCGGCAACGCCGAATAGAATCAGCCCGTACTGCAGCAGCGGCGCAACGAACAGCGTAGCGCACAGCAACGTCCTTTTGCCGTCCCGCAGGCATTGCAGCAATCCCGCTATCAGCAGCGCCGCTATCAGCGCGTCCACGGAGTATTCACGCGCAAGGCGCGCGTGTTCTATCGCGGGGGCGGACAAAGTCGCCAGCAGCGCCGCCAAGAACGCCGCCCGCCGCGGAACGCCTAGTCGCGGCATCAGAAACAGCAGCGCCGCCACAGTCAGCGCGCTCGAAGCCGCCGGCATAAGCCGCACACTGAACTCTGTGCTTGCCACTTTTTGAACCGCCCATAGCGCCACGGGATAGAGTATCGGCGATGAGTTTCTATGACGAGTGTTGTCGATGACTTCGGAGAGCGTCCCCCTGGAATTGAGCGCAGCGCGCGCCTCGTCGTATAGCAGCGCGTACTCGGATATATCGTAGAAGCGCAGCGCAATCGCCACGACGAGCAGGCAGACGCCGGCGATTGCGTAGCGGCGCGCGTTGAGGGCGGCGGACGTTCGGCGCAGCGCCGTCGATGGGATGCTGTTCATTCGCATATATCAAGCATAACGCAAGCGCGCAACATCTTGCCAAGTAGATTGGTTTGGAACGCCGCGAGCGGACACGCCATAGCCCCCTACGGGTTGAACGGCAGATACGCTTCCCAGACCACGGCTCCGTCCGGATAGACGAACTGCCCGGTGTGAATGCGATTAATGGGGTATTCGGGCAGCGCGCGCCGTATGATGCACTTATCGTCTGTTAGAAAGCCGTAATTGATGAAATCAAAGTCAAGGTTCTCTAACCCGCCGTTGTAGGCGGGCAGGTCGGTCGCATTCGTCGGGTAGATGTGCAGGAAGAACTTCGCATCGGTGTCCGCCGGGGCGCAGGGACGCTTGGCGTAGTATAGCGCATTGTCTCGCAGATAGAGGTTGTAGTCGGCAGCGACGCTTGGCGCTTCGGACGCCACGGCATCGTACATATCGCGCCATTCCTTGCGAAGATCCGCAACCACTTCCTCAAAGCCCGTAATCAGATAGAGCGCGTTCCATCCGACCGGCGCTATTCCCGCAACGTCGATTTCCTCGACTGTTATTTCCTGCGAATACGCCGCTATCTCTTGCTGCACGTTAGCGTGCGTATTGTGGATCAACCAAATCCTGCGCGCTTCGCTGAGCTCTCTAAACATCTCAGCCAGCGCTTCGGGGAAGCAAACCGTCCAGCTCCTTGTAAGGGCTGCAGGACAAGGAACTTGTTCGTAGAAGTAGTTGTCGGGCTTTGCGCCTTTGTAAAATTCCACGGACGGAACCGCCCAGCGATACACATACACGGCGTCCCCTTCCCGCTCGCGCTCATCCAGCGCCGCGAAAACTTGCTTTATGTTGTTGGCGCTATGGTATAAGTTATCTTGCAGTAGGGCATCCTGCCGAATTGCCGCCGCGCCCACAAGCGCTATCATTCCCGCCGCCGCTATCCCCAACGCCGGCCCAACCCTCGCCCACCGCATAACCGCCGTCGCGCTGTCGGCAAGCGAATGAAACGCGCCGCCCGCCGCCAGAAAAACTATCGGACCCAAGTACAAGCATTGGCGTATGCCCCCAAAAGGGTATGCGACCATCAGCGCTGCGCATAGAGATACGCCGATTGCGAACAGCGCCAGCAGCGCAATCGCGTCCAAGCGCCGCCGCCTCAGCGCCCACGCCAGCGCAATCGCCCCGAATGCCAGCAGCGCCGCCGCCGCTATGACCGACGGCATATGGTAGCTCAGCAAATCCCAAGTCCGGCCGATTGCGAACCCCACTATAGCCGCCGCCTCAAACCCGCTTTGGTGATAGTAGGCTGTCAAGTAGCCGTCGTAGCTATTCCAGCCGCCCGGCGTCCACTGGTAGCGCAGCGTAAGCGCCCAGCTCGCGGCGCACGCCGCCGCAAAACACGCCATCGGCAAGAGCAGCCCAATGCGCCCCTTCAGCCATACCCAAACCGCCGCCGCGCCGTATGTCCCCCGCCCGCCGCCGACAAGCGTCGGCGCCGACGCCGCGGGCGCAATCGCCGCCACGCCAATCACGGCAACGCCGAACAGAACCAACCCGTACTGAAGCAACGGCCCCACGAACAACGCCGCGCACAGCAGCGCCTTGCCGCCGCCCCGCAGGTATTGCAGCGCCCCCGCTATCATCAGCGCGGCGCACAGCGCGTCCACCGAGTATTCGCGCGAATTCTGAGCGTGCTCGATCGCCGCCACGGACAAAGCCGCCAGCAGCGCCGCCATGAACGCTGCCCGTCTAGGAACGCCCAGGCGCGGCAGCAGAAACAGCAGCGCCCCCACGGTCAGCGCGCTCGCAACCGCCGGCATAACCCGCACGCTGAAGTTAGAACTCGCCGCCTGCTGAACCGCCCATAGCGCTATCGGATAGAGTATCGGCGATGAGTTTCTCTCGCGCGTGTTGTCGAGGACTTCAGCGAAAGCGCCCTTGGAATTGAGCGCCGCCAGCGCTTCATCGTACAGCAACCCGTACTCCGATATTCCGTAGAAGCGCAGCGCTGCCGCCGCTATGAGCAAGCAGACGCCTGCGATAGCGTAGCGGCGCGCGTTCACGGCGGCCGCCATTCGGCGAAGCGCCGGCGATGGGATGCTGTTCATTCGCATATATTAAGCGTAACGCAAGCGCGCGGCGAGATTGCCGAGCGCCTTGGATTGGAATGTCACAGTTGCCACATTGTACTAGACTCTATCGCTTGAACGGCAGCTCGGCTTCCCAAACGACGGGGCCGTCCGGATGGATAAACTGGCCGGCGTGAATGCGGTCGATGGGGTAGTCGGGCAGCGCGCGCCGTATGATGCACTTATCGTCTATCATAAAGCCGTGATCTAAGAAATCAAAATCCAGGTTGTCGAAGCCGTGCTGTCGTCGCCAAGCGGGCAGGTCGGCCGCATCCTCAGGGTGGATGTGCAGGAAGAAGCGCGCCTCTGTGTCCGCCGGGGCGCAGGGACGCTTGGCGTAATAAAGCGCATCGTCTCGCAGATACAGGTTGTAGTCGGCAGCGGCGCTTGGGGTTTCGGACGCCACCGCATCGTACATATCGAGCCACTCTTTGCGAATGTTCGCGGTCAATCCGTCGATGTCCGCAATCAGGTAAAGCGTATGCCATCCGTCGGCGGCGATTTGCTCGACGTCTGCTTCTTGCGCCGTTTCTTGCGAATACGCCGCTATCTCTTTGGGCGCTGAAACATTCGCGTTGTGGATAAGCCATATTCTGCGCGATTCGTTGAATACCCTGAACATCTCGTCCAGCGCTTCGGGGACGCAATCCAGCGGCGATGCGTATGTGCCGGGGCAAGGGATTTGTTCGTAGTGGTAGTTGGCGGGCTTTTCGCCTTTGTAGAATGCCACCGGTGGAATCGCCCAGCGGGACACATAAACGGCGTCGCCTTCCGGCGCGCGCTTATCCAGTATGTCCAGGACGCGCTCTATGCTGTTGTCCGTGTAGTATAAGTCATCCTGGCGGATTGCGATTGCGCCGATAAGCGCTATCACGCCGGCGGCCGCTGCCGCCAACGCCGGCGCAAGCCACGCGCGGCGCGCTATCGTCGCCAAGTCGTCGGCGAGCGAGTGAAACGCGCCGCCCGCCGCCAGAAAGATTAGCGGCCCCAAATAGAGGTTGTGGCGGCTGCCCCCTAAGGGATATAGGCTCATCAGCGCGGCGCAGATAGACACGCCGATGCCGAACAGCGCTATAAGCGCAACCGCATCGCAGCGCCGCCTTATCAGCAGCGCCGCCAGCTGCGCCCCGAATGCGGCAAGCGCCGTCGCCGCGATGATAGGCGGCATATGGAATATCGCCAAATCCCAAATTTGGCTAATCGCGAACCTGATGATAGCCGCCGCGTCGTAGCCGCCTTGGTAATAGTGTCCCGCCAGGTAGCTGCCGCTTGCCCAGCCACCCGCCGCCCACTGATAGCGCGCGGTAAGTTCCCAGCTTACGGCGCACCCCGCCGCAAAAGCGCTTATCGGCAAGAGCAGGTCAAGGCGCTGCTTCAGCCGTTCCCAAAGCGCTGCGGCGTATGTGCGCGGCGCGCCAAGCGTTTGGGCCGAAGAGTTGGGCGCGAGCGCGGCGACGCCAAGCGCCGCGACGCCGAAAGGCGCCAGCCCGTAATGCAGCAGCGGCGCGGCGCACAACGCGGCGCACAGCAGCGCTTTCCGGCCGTCCCGCAGATATTGCAGCGTTCCCGCGACTGCCAGCGCTAAGCCCAGCGCGCCGACGGAGTGCAGCGTCGCATCCTGCGCCTGCTCTATTGCCGCGATGGACAACGCCGCCAGCAGCGCCGCCAAGAACGCCGCCATACGCGGAACGCCCACGCGCGGCATCAGGAACAGCAGCGCCGCCACGGTCAGCAGGCTCGCCGTAGCCGGCACAAGCCGCACGCTGAAGTTGGAACTCTCTACTTGCTGAACCGCCCATAGCGCCAACGGATAGAGTATCGGCCCGTTGGTTCCGTCGCGGGTTATGTTGTCGATTCCGTGCCGATTGATGTCGATGAGTTCCGAAAGCGCGACGCGGGAATGGAGTGATGTTATGGCTTCGTCGTACCATAGCGAGTTGCCTGGCAGATTGTAGAAGCGCAGCGCCGCCGCAACGCTGAGCAAGCAGACGCAGGCGATAGCGTAGCGGCGCGCGTTGACGGCGGATGTCATCCGGCGAAGGGCTGGCGAAGGGATGCTGAGCATATGCAACGGTATATTTATATCCTGCGAATTGGGTTACCCCCTACGGGCTGAACGGAAACTCCGCTTCCCAGGCGGGTGGCGCGCCTGGAATATATTGGCCGGCGTGAATGCGGTCGATAGGGTAGTCGGGCAGCGCGCGGCGTATGAGGCACTTATCGGCGGCAAGCAAGCCGTGCTCGTGGAAGTCAAAGTCAAGGTTGTCGAAGCCGCCTTGCTGCCGCCAAGCGGGCAAGTCGGCTGCATCCGCCGGGTAGATGTGCAGGAAGAAGCGCGCCTCGGTGTCCGCCGGAGCGCAGGGCTGCTTGGCGTAATGCAGCGCGTTGCCTTGGAGATAGAGGTTGTAGAAGGAAACGGCGCTTGGCGCGTCGGATGCTATATCTTTGTGCATAGCAAGCCACTCGTTGCGAATGTTCGCGGCTACATCCTCGAAGCCCGTAATCAGATGGAGCGTAGTCAGACCGTCGACAGAGACTTCCTCGATATCTATCTCTTGCGAATGCGCCGCCATCTCTTTCGGCACGGAGCTCTTGTTGTGGATTAGCCATATCCTTGCCGAGTCGTTGAATACTCTGAACATCTCATCCATCACTTCGGGAACGCATTCTGCCCAAGGCGTTGTTTCTCCGGATGCGCCCCAGCAAACGATTTCGCTGTAGAAGTAGTTTGCGGGTTTTTCCCTTTTGTAAAATTCCACGGCAGGGACTTCCCAACGGGAGACATATACGGCGTCGCCTTCCCGCCCGCGCTCTTCCAGCATCGCTAATGCTTGCTTCATGCTGGCGTCTTTTTGTGAATATGCCGTATATGGATTGTCCTGCCGAATTGCGGCGATGCCGGCAATCGTTATGGCGACGGCTGCCGCTGCCGCCAAGACGGGCGCCAGCCACGCGCGGCGCGCTATCGCCGCCGCATCGTCGGCAAGCGCATGAAACGCGCCGCCCGCCGCCAGAAAGACTATCGGACCCAAATAATGGCTGTGCCGGCTGCCGCCGAAAGGATACAAGTTCATTATGGCGGCGCACAGGGCTGCTCCGATTGCTATCAAACATAGCAGCGCAATCGCATCGCAACGCCGCCGCTTCAGCAGCAACGCAAGCAGCGCCCCGAATGCGAGCAGCGCTGCCGCCGCGATAACATTCGGCATATGGTAGGTCAGCAAACTCCAAGTTCGGTTTAATGCGAACTCCGCGATAGCCGCAACGTCGTAACCGCCTTGGTAATAGAAGTTCGCTAGGTAGCCTGCGCTGCCCCAACCGCCCGCCGTCCAGTGGTAGCGCGCCGTAAGTTCCCAGCTTAGGACGCACCCCGCGGCAAAAGCGCTCATCGGCAATAGCAGATCAAAACGACGCTTCAGCCATTTCCAACCCCGCCTGTGATATGAATGCCGCGCGCCGCAAACCGGCGTTTGAGCGGCGGCCAGCGCGGCGGTTGCAAGCGCCGCGGCGCCGAACAGAACTAACCCGTATTGCAGCAACGGCGCTACTAATAGCGATGCGCACAACAGCGCTTTCCCGCCGTTTCTTAGATATTGCAGCAGCCCCGCAATCATCAGCACGGCGATTAGCGCGTCGACGGAGTATTCGCGCCCGTCCTGAGCGTGTTCTATCGCCGCAGCGGATAAAGCGGCAAGCAGCGCCGCCAAGAACGCCGCCCGCCGCGGAATGCCCACGCGCGGCATTAGGAACAGCAGCGCCGCCACGGTCAGAGCGCTCGAAATCGCCGGCGCAAGCCGCACGCTGAACTCTGTGCTTGCCGCCTTCTGAATCGCCCACAGCGCCAGGGGGTAGAGTATCGGCGATGAGTGTGGATAATGGCGGGAGTTGGCGATGACTTCCGAAATAGCGCCCCTGGAAGTAACTGCCGATATTGCTTCGTCGCGGTACATCGAGTTCTTCGACAGGTCGTAGAAGCGCAGCGCAGCGGCAGCGATGAACAGACAGATGCAGGCGATAGCGCAGCAACGGCGGACGCTGACTGCGCCTGCTATCCGTTGAAGGGTTGGCGAGGGGATGCTGGTCATATGCGGCGGGGGAATACGGCGGCGCGGCGTGTTTCAGGCATCGGAGTTAGAGGAGTTCGCGGGGCGCTTGTCCGCCGCTGACGCGGCCGGCGCCGCTTTTGGAGCGGGAGACGGGATTCGAACCCGCGACACCCTGCTTGGAAGGCAGGCACTCTACCACTGAGTTACTCCCGCGCGCTACTTTAAGCATAGCACAAGCGCGCAATGAAGAGGTAGCCGCGAATAAGCGCTAAATACGATTGCAAGAGTATCCTGCCAAACCGCATACGCAACCACCCTCAAAAAAGGGCGCTTACCATTTCATTAGGTTGATTTGGTCGATGTTGACGGATGAGCGGTTGCGGTAGAGGCGCAGGATGATGGCTATGGCGAGGGCTAGTTCGGCGGCGGCGATGGTGATGACGAAGATGATTAGGACTTGTCCGAGGGCGCGCTGGTCTTGGGTGAAGTCGCCGAATGCGGCGAAGCCGATTAGGTTGATGTTGACGGCGTTGAGCATGAGCTCTATCGACATGAGTATGAGCACGGCGCTGCGGCGCGCGAGTACGCCGTAGATGCCGATGGCGAATAGGGCGGCGCCTATGACTTGGAAGTGGGCTAGTTCTAGCATTTGCGCCTCACGGGTTGGGTTGACTGGCGGTTCAAGCGGGGCTTCTCACATTGCGGCGTCGATGGTTGGGCTAGTTCTATCGTTTGCGTCTCACTGATTGGGCCGATGTGCGGTTCAATCGGGCTTCACGGGTTGCGCCGACGGGCGGTAGTGAGTTGGGCGGTTCAATTGCGGTTTCACGGATTGCGCCGACGATGGGTAGTGAGTTGTGGGTCTCAATCGCGGCCTCCGGCGCTGCGCACCATTACTATGGCGCCGATTAGCGCGACTAGCAGGATTAGGGAGGCTACTTCGAAGGCGACTGCCCAATCGGTGAATAGGCTGCTGCCTAGCGCGGCGAAGCTGATGCCTGCGCGCTCGGTGGCGGGGGCTGCGGTGGCGGCTATGGTGGCGGCGATTACGCCGAAAACGGCTATGGCGACGAGGGCGGCGATGGGCCATTGGGGATGGTCCGATAGGCTTTCGAAGTCTTCTATGCGGGTGAGCATGAGCGCGAATAGGATGACGATGACGACTGCGCCGCCGTATATGAGGAGCTGGGCGAGCGCTAGGAATTCGGCGAAGGCTATGAGGAATAGGCCGGCTACGCCTACCATTGACGCAAGCAGTCCGAATGCGGCATAGACGATGTTGCGGCTTATGACGACGACTAGGGCGCCGGCAAGCGTGAGGGCGGCGGCGACGTAGAATAGAATTAGGGTTGGGGTTATCAAGAGTGCGTTAGTCCTTTAAGGGTTATCCAATAGTCCTTCAATCGGGATTTGGACGGAATATAGGCGTGGTTTGCGGGCGCTGGGGATAGGGGTTCGGCAACATTTGCGGGGCAGTTAGACGCCGAATGCGAGTTCGCGCGGTGCCGCTAGAGTGCGCTCGATCGCCGCCTTTCGCTCTTCAGCGATCGGCAATTCGCCGACAAGCCTAATCAGCGCTTCACTTTCGTTCTCTCTGGCGGCTTCGCCGACTAGCCTAGCGCGGGCGTATGCGATTTTGCGCCGCCCTTCATCTTCGAGCCACCCGTCCCGCTTGTTCACGCGCACAAGTCCGCTGATGGTCAAGATAGCGCCTTTAGCGCCGTTGCATGGACTGCACAGCATCACGCGGTTGTCGATCGTGTTGGCGCCGCCCTCGGCTCTGGGCTGCATATGGTCGAGTTGCATAAATCGGATGTGAAGTTCACGCCCGCAGCCGGCGCACACGCCGTCCTGCGCCGCGTATAGTATATCGCGCATATCGGCGTGAGACAGGCGCATCCAAGGCTCCGCCCGCCGCTGCCTACGATTGATGCTCGGCAAACTCACGCCCGCATCCGCTTCATCGTCCGTCCGCACCGGCGGCTCGCGGCGGGCGTGTACCGGAAAGCCTATGCGCTGCTGCAGCGTAGTCGCGGCGTGTTCCCACAAGTCAATGCCAATCCAATGGCGGTTGAGCGTTTCGGCGGCAATCAGCGTCGTAGCGCAGCCGCAAAACGGATCCAGCACCAAATCGCCTTCGTTGCTGCTGGAGGCGATTATGCGCTTGTACAAGGCTACGGGCTTTTGAGTTGGGTAGCCGACTTTCTCGGTGTTTGACGATGTGAGAAAGGGGATGTCGTCCCAAGTCGTCCCCGCCGGGTAACCCTTATGTTCGTGTTCATACACTCGCCGTATCAACTTGCCGTCTTTAATCAGCACCCGCCCGGCGTCCCATTCGGCTTGCATATTCTCCCTCGATATACGCCAACCCGCTTTGTGCTTGGGCGTAAAGCCTTTGAACTCATAGCACAAGTTCGGCCGGGGACCTTGCGAAAGGCGGCGCTCTAATTCGCCGTCATCGTGGTATCGCTTGCCGTCGGCGTCAATAAGGTCGAAGCGCTTGGCAAGCCATTCCTCTTTGGCGGGCTTGTAAGGCGCAACGCGAACCGCATCGCTCTTTGCGTAGAACAGAATGGTGTCGTGCGTTGCGCCCCAACGCTTGGGCTTGTGTTGGCTTATCTTGCCGCCGTAAGCGCGCTTCCATACAATCTCATTCCTGAAGTTCTGCGCCCCGAACACGCCGTCAAGCAGCGTCTTGATATAGTGCGATGCGGTTGGGTCGCAATGTAGGTATAGGCTGCCCGTCGGCTTCAGCACGCGGCGCATCTCGATCACGCGCACGCCAAGCCAGCACAGAAACGCCGCCAGGTCGTCGCGGCGCTGCCCGTTCTTGACCAGGTCGATCAGTTCGTACAACGCCGGCTGGTCGTCCTTGATGCTGTCAACCCAGTCGGGATGGACGTCCTGCTCCCAGCTCCAGCGGTCTTGAAAGCGCGCGCCCGCCGCAAGGCTGTCCGGCGTGGCGTGAAAGTCTCTGCCCTTGTTGAACGGCGGATCAGTGGCGATGAGGTCGATGCTTTCGCTGTTCATCCCGCGCAGGATGTCGAGATTATCGTGTATGTACAGAGTTCGGTTGTCCATGCCCTTAACCCTTTGCCCAGCAATGTTACGGAACCGGATAGGGGTGTTGGCGGTTATTCGGATGCGTCGGCGGCGGTGGGCTTGGCGGCGGCATTCGGCTTGGTAGCGGCGGCGGGTTCTGATGCGTTGGCATTGGGCTTGGCGGCGTCGGCATTGGCGGCGGGCGCGCGTTTGGGTTTGGGGGGCAGGGGAACGCCGCTGTTCTTTTGGGGCTGCTTGGGCTGCCATTGGGTTTTGGCTTGGTACGCTTTGCCCATATCCAGCAGCAGGGGCAGGTCGGCGCGGTTGTCGTTGCGTTGGTATTTGCTGAGTTCGTGTTCGTGGCTCATTTCGATGGCGTCGAAGTTGCAGACGTCTACGCAGATGCCGCAAAGGATGCAGCGGCCTAGGTTTATTTCGAATTCGTCGATGATTTTGCGGCGGCGGCTTTTGCCTTCGGCGTGTAGAGGGTTGTCCTTCATGTTGGCGGACATGCAGAGGGTAGGGCAGTTGCGGATGCAAACCATGCAGCCGGTGCAGAAGGGTTCGCTGACTTGGGCGTCCCAGGTGAGGGCGGGGAAGCCCATGTAGCGGTCTTGGACTTGGAGGCGTTTGGCGGATTCGGGGTATTGAGCAGTGACCGGCTTGCGCCGGGCGGTTTTGAGGGTGATTTTGAGTCCTTCGAGGAAGCCTAACATATTGACTGCGCTCGCTGGGTTTTGTGGTGGATTGCGGCAATCCTATCATATTGTCCATATCGCCGGCGTCGCCGGGTCAGCGGCGGAGGCTGGCGGCTGAGTGTACGGTTATGGCGCTGCGCTCTGTGGTTGCGCGGGCTTTTCGGGCGATGATGTAGAATGCGCCCGCTAATGTTATCACAGATAGCAGGGTTAGCGTCCAAAGGGGCAGGCGGTAGAATAAGACGATGCCCACGAGCGTGATGTTTAGGAATGAGAGCGGGACTAGGAGTTTCCAGCCGAATGCCATGAGTTGGTCTATGCGGAGGCGGGGGTATGTGCCGCGTATCCAGAATATCGCTAGTATGACGGCGTAGGTTTTGAGCATGAACCAGAGTACGGAGAGGGCGGAGTGCAGCGCGCCGTCGAAGGGCATTGTGGGGAAGCGCCAGCCGCCTAGGAATAGCAGCGCTGTGAGGGCGGCGATGGTGAAGGTGTTGATGTATTCGGCGAGGAAGAATACCGCCCAGTGCGCGCCGCTGTACTCTACGAATGGGCCGCCTACCACTTCGGATTCGGCGTGATGGATGTCGAAGGGGGTGCGTCCGAGTTCGGCAAGCCCGGCGGTTAGGAATAGGAATAGGCTTAGGGGCAGGATTAGGGCGTAGGGGACGGCGGCTTGGGCGTCCACGATTTGGCGCAGGTTTAGGGATTGCGCCGCCATCGCCACGGCTAGTATCGCCATTATGAAGGGGATTTCGTAACTGATGAGCTGACCGGCGGCGCGCAGTCCGCCGAGCATGGCGTACTTGTTGGCGGAGCTCCAGCCTGCCATCACAAGTCCCATCACGGATAGCGTGGAAATCGCTACGATGTAGAATAGGCCGAGCTCTAGGTTGCTTAGCGCTATATCGCGGGCAAGGGGGATGGCTGCCCAAAGCAGGAATGCGGGGATGAATACCGCGAGGGGGGCGAGCCAATATATGCGCCTGTCTGCCCAGGATGGCAGGATGTCTTCTTTGGAGACGAGTTTGATTGCGTCGGCGATGGGCTGGAGCGCGCCGTGAAAGCCTACGCGCATGGGGCCCATACGCATTTGTATGCGCGCGAGGGCTTTGCGCTCGAGCCATGTGAGCGCCAGCACCATGACGGATAGGAACGCCAGCAGTGCGGCGGCGGCGAGGGCGGTTTGGAGTAGGGATTGGGGGGTCATATGCGCCTGACCTCTAGTAGCCTATCGCTGGAAGTTGGCGGCAGTTCTCTTGAGCGCGCCATCCACATTGGCATTGACTTCCCGTCTGATAGCCGATCGCTGAGAATTAGGGGCGTTCTCTCAGCATAACTCATCTGTCCACCTCGCCTAGGATGATGTCGATGGAGCCTAGGATGACTACGGCGTCGGCGACGTAGGCGTGGCGGAGCAGGTGCTGGAGGGCTTGCAGGTTGGCGAATGAGGGGGCGCGGACTTTGACGCGATAGGGTTTGTCGCTGCCGTCGCTTACTAAGAATACGCCGAAATCGCCGCGGGGGGATTCGGTGCGTACATAGACTTCGCCTTTGGGGGGGCGGGCTATGCGGCGGACGTTGGCGGCTATGGGGCCGGGCTCAATGCGCGCCATCGCCTGCTCGATGATGCTGAGGGATTGGCGCATCTCTTCCACGCGGACATAGTATCTGTCCCAGCAGTCGCCGTATGCGCCGACGGGGATGCCGAAGTCGAATTCGTTGTATATGGAGTAGGGTTCGGATATGCGGACGTCTTCGGGGACGCCGCTTGCGCGCAGGGCGGGGCCGGTTACGCCGAAGTCGAGCGCGTCGGCTGCGTCGATTGCGCCGATGTGGCGTGTGCGCGCTAGGAACATTTCGTTTTGGGATAGGAGTTCGTCGCACTCTTGGATGCCCTGCCGCAGCTGAGATGTTAGGCGGGTCATTCGGGCGGTGAAGTCGGCGGGCAGGTCTTGCTTGACGCCGCCGACGCGGAAGTAGTTGTGCATCATGCGGGCGCCGGTAACGCTTTCGAATAGTTCTTGGATGCGCTCGCGCTCGCGGAAGCCGTACAGCACGGGGGTCATAGCGCCTACATCCAAGCCATAGACGCCGTAGAAGAGCATGTGGCTTGCGATGCGGTTGAGTTCGGATAGGATGACGCGGATGTATTGGGCGCGCGGGGGCAGTTCTATGCCCATGAGCTTTTCTACGGCAAGCACGAATGCAAGCTCGCAGTTTAGGTTGCCGACGTAGTCAAGGCGGTCGAAGAGGGTGATGACTTGACTGTAGAGTTCGGCTTCGCAGAGTTTTTCGGAGCCGCGGTGCAGGTAGCCGATGTGGGGTTCGGCGCGGACGATGCGCTCGCCGTCGATCCAGATGACGATGCGAAAGACGCCGTGGGTGCTGGGGTGCTGCGGGCCCATGTTGACCATAAGGTCTAGGGCGTCGGCTTGTGGGGCGGGCTGTTCGTGAAGTTGCATTGGCGTGGGCTTAGATAATTGGTATGGCGGGCGGCGAGCGGTGTGGGTATCGTTCAAATGCGGTGCGTTGGACGATTTGCGTATTGTACAAGTTTGGCGCGTGTCAAGCGATGGTATGCGTATCGTACAAGTTTGATGTGTTGGGCGGTATGCGTATCCGTGTATTCGTATGCGGTAAGTTCGTGGTTCGCGCGCTGGTTTGGGGCTATGTTTTCGCTGACGGGTTCACGCCGTTCCTAAGTGGGCCGCTATTTCGTCGCGTATGGTTCTGACGCTGGGCTTATCGCTGGGGGTTACTTGTTCGGCTGCGCCAGTGTGCTTGTGGTGGGGGAAGGTGGGCAGACCGGGGTGGTGTATCGAATTGTCGTAGCGGAATATGGCAGCGCCTTGCGCGGTCATGTAATGGAATGAATAGGTATGCCAGTTTGGGTAGTCTTGCGAGCAGTCGAACGTCAAGTCTATTTCCAAGCGACTGCCGTCATTGTATCCGATTGACGCTACAAGCGAAAACTCGTCATCGCCTTCCTCTTGAAAATATAGGCTATCAATCGCGCCCGCATCAACGGACGCTAGGATGCTTAGCGTCCTATGCGCGTGGCGCTCTATGTGAAAGATATTGTCCAACCGAATTATCCTGCCTTGCGTTCTTTGCGTTCCGCCTCGCGCATCTCGATTTTGTACGCTACATAGCAGAGCCAAGACCAGCGCATCAGCTCATGGCTTTCGTCTTTGAATCCGTAGGTGTTGTATTTGACTAGGAATTCCTGGGAAGTCATGCCGTACTTTGCTTCGAACTCGGCGAGTTCGCGCTTTATGTCCGCGTGGGAGAGATGCGTCACTGTGGCGGTGGCTCCGCCTTTCAGGGTGAAGGTGTAGTTTCTGGGATCTTCGGCGGGCGCTGCGTTTGGGTCGGCGGGCTTGTAGGGGCGTACATGCGCGGTCTGCTTGCCCAGGGTGCGCTTTCCGGGGATCCAGACGTCGCCGGCGTTCTCGAAGCCTGCGTCTTCGAGAACGGCTTCCAAGACGCCGTCTCTTTCGCATACCTGCAGGTAGCCGTCCACGCCGTCGCGCAGACGCTCGATGGCGTCTTCTGCCGTGTTCCCTATTCTCACGATGTTCAGATCGGGGGTTAGAGCGGTATATCGGCCGTCGGCGGGGAATAGTTCGGTGCGGTAGGTTACTTTCGTCATGATGGCGGTTGTCCTTTCGCGGCGGTTTGGGGCTATGTTTTCGCTGATGGGTTCACGCTGTCCCTAGGTATGCCGCTATTTCGGCGCGTATGGCGCTGACGCTGGGCTGCGGGTGGGCGATTACCTGTTCGTCCGCGCCGGTGTGCTTGTGGTGCGGCGCCGTATGAAAGTCGAGATGGTGCCGCGAATTGTCGTAGCGGAATATGGTGGCGTTGTTGTCGGTCATGTAATGGAATGAGTATTCCTCTATGAGTGGACGCTCATCAGAGACGCGTATCAGCATCCTCACATCCAATTGGCTGTCTTGAAACTTTATAGCGGCGATCAGTCGGACGCCGTTCTCGCCTTCGTCTCTGATAACCAAGCGATCTAACGCTTCACTGCCCGCCGTCAAAAGGACGTCTAGCGCCCGTTCCAAGTAATCTTCGATTAGTGGATCCAGTGTCTATACCTCACTCTATCTTCAACTCCTGAATGTTGGCATGGATGATTTTCAGCGCCTCAACGCCCTTTCCGTGCATGTAACTGCAGTTTCCCGCCCAATCGAAGTAGTCCATAACGGCGCAGTCCAGTTCGCCGCGGTTCCATTTGCCGGCGAATTCTTCCGAACTCATGCCGTACTTTGCTTCGAACTCGGCGAGCTCGCGCTCTATGTCTTCGCTAGATATGCGGATAACCTGTACACAGTGGCCTTTCGGCGTCCGTATTGTGTAACTCTTATCTTTTGCGTTGAGCATAATTCACCCCATACATCCGAATGTTCGTCAGCCGCGCGCGTCTAATCGCGATTTCGTGGTTTGGCACTTATCCCATTCTAGCATCTACCACTCGTCGTAGTCGTGGAAGGGGAAGCTTTTGCGGCCGGGGAAGCCTTCGAAGCCTTCGTATAGCAGCAGGGGGGATAGGTTGGGGTGTCCGTCGAATACTATGCCGAATAGGTCGTGGGCTTCGCGCTCGAACCAGTCTGCGCCGCGCCATACGGATACTACGGACGGCACATTGGGGGCGTCGGGGGATACGCTTGTTTTCACAACGAACTTGTGGCGCTTGTCCAGTGAGAATAGGTGATAGTTGACCTCAAGGCGCTCGCCGTAGTCCACCACGGAGAGGCAGCGCAGGTAGCCGCAGTCGATGGCGGGGGTTTGGCGGGCGATGCGGCATACTAGCGGCACATCTTGGGGTTTGACGGCGAGGGTGGGTTCGTCAACGGCGGCGGCGATTTGGGCGTCGAAGTCGGCGTATGCTTGGGTTAGCAGGGCGGACAGCGCTTCGCCGCGGGCGTCGAGCGCAACGGGGGCGGTGGGTATCTGCGGCTCGCGGCGCTGCCTTTGGGGACGTTGCGGGCGGTTGGGCGGGGTTGTCATGGCGTATCACCGGGTTGGCAAGATGTAGGGTTTTCAGATGTTAAGGCTATCAGATATGCGGCGGCTTTGTTGAGGGCTTGGCGTTTCTTTCGTTGATAACAAGTCATTAGCAACAAGAACAAGATGCGAATGGCAAGATGCGGCGCATAGCCGGCGGCAAGGGACAAGGCGCGCGGTTTGCGACGGGGTTATCGCGCGTCGGCGGCGGGCGTTGCTGCAGGCGTGGCGGCGCTTGCGTCGGCGGGCTGGGGCGCATCGGCCGGGGCGTCGGCGGGCGAATTGTTGCTCGGCGGCGTATCAGATGCGCTTGCGTTGGCGGGCGGGGACGCATCGGCCGGGGCGTCGGCGGCCGGCGTTGCATCGTTATCGCGCTGCGGCGGGGAAAGCGGGGCGCTGACGGCTATGATGGGGCTGGCGCCGGGGCTGCGGTTGCCGGCGTCTTGGCGGATCTTTTCTTGGAGCTGCATTAAGCCGTACATCAGCGCTTCGGGGCGGGGCGGACAGCCGGGGACGTAGACGTCCACGGGGATTAGGTGGTCAACGCCCATTACGACGGAGTAGGAGCGGTAGTAGGGGCCGCCGTTGGTGGCGCAGCTTCCCATCGCGATAACCCACTTGGGGTCGGGCATCTGTTCATAGAGAAGCTTGATTGGGTCGGCCATTTTTTTGACCACGGTGCCGGCGACAATCATCACATCGGCTTGGCGGGGCGAGGGCCAGGTAACGATGCCGAAGCGGTCGACGTCGTGGTGGGACATGTGGGCGCTTATCATCTCAATGGCGCAGCAGGCGAGCCCAAACGATAGCGTCCACATGGATGATTTGCGCGCTAGGGCGAAGAGCTCATCGGACTTGGCGACGAGTGCGTTGGGCAGCGCGCGGTGCAGCACGCTGTCGGCCGGGGAGTTGCCTCTGCCTGGTTGGTAACCTATGCCGAGCGGCTTTATCTCCAATGCAGCGCTCCCTTGCGCCAGCCGTATATGACGCCGAAGAATAGGATGGCGATGAAGATGAGCATTTCGTAGAACACGGCGGGGATGGCGGTCAGAAAGACTATCGCCCACGGGAATAGGAAGACGGCTTCCACGTCGAATATGAGGAATAGGATGGCGAATACATAGTAGCGGATTTGGATTTGAGACCAGCGAAAGGGGGCGGGCTCGATGCCACATTCGTAGGGGATGTCTTTGGCGGCGGATGGGCGCTTGGGGGCGAGCAGGAACGACGCCGCGAACATGGCGATGACGGCGGCTGCGCCGATGGCGGCTACGATTAGGGCGGCAGTCCAGTTGACGGCGTATGCTTCAAGCAAGGCGGGTTTCTCCGTAAAACAGAAAGCCAATGCTACAACTCAACGCAAGTGTAGCATCGGCTTGAAAAGCGTGTCAATTTGGACGGAGGCGCGGGTATTCTCAATTTTGAGTGGTATTAGAATAATAATGCCCAGACCACTATCTAGGAGGCGAATTATGGCGCGCGAAAGGGCATATAGACACGACCTCAGATGCCGACGCTGCGGCTCCAATTGGATGCCCAAGGACGGACACACGCGCGGGCGGCAAGTTCACAAATGCGGCGCTTCCGGGAACAAGTCAAGCAACAAGCGGTTCAGATGCGCATAGAGGGCGGCAGCATATCTGCGGCGGCGCGCGTAGTGGGCGCAAGCGTTCCATCGGTGAGTGGTTGGGTCAAAAGGGTCGAGGGAATGCTGGTGAATCTGCTTGCTTTGGTTTTTTGCGCCAAACTCAATGCCACTCAACACTGAGAATATCAAGGTATAGAACAACGATGCTATTGAACGCCTTGTGTGATATGCTTTGTGTAATATGACGATCAAAACGACGCTTGAGTCCGCAGGGGTTATAGAGCAATGACCACTTCCAACGCCGCCGACCTAGACGGCACGATTTTCATCAGCGACAACCTGCCCTTTCTCAAATCGCTCGACACCGAAAGCGTTGACCTGGTCTGCATAGACCCGCCATTCGCCAAGAACGAAACCTTCACCGGCAACCTGCGCCCGCCGCTCGACGAGGAAGAGAGGCGCATCGAGCGCGATATGATGACGGAATGGGGCGTGTTCGACGAAGAGTCCGCCTACAACTTGGGCATTGAATATCCCGACCAAGACGGCAGAACCGCCAAGTTCAGGGACATATTCCGCTTCGATCGCGACGTCTATGAAGATTGGATGGACAGCATCGGCGAGCGCAGCCCCGGACTGGCGACGCTCATAGAGGCCACGCGCTACAGCCACAGCGACGCCAGCGCCGCCTACATCGCCTTTATGGCGGAGCGAATGCTGCAGATACACCGCATCCTCAAGCCCACCGGCAGCGTGTATATGCACTGCGACGACACCGCCAACGCCTACTTGCGCCAAATGATGGACGTCGTGTTCGGACACGAAAATTATCTGAACGAAATCACCTGGCGGCGCACTTACGCCCACAACGATCCCAAGCGCTTTGGACGGATTACGGACAGAATCCTGTTCTACGCCAAGAGTGATAACTACACTTGGAATGTTCAGTACGCAGGCTATTCGGAAAGTTACATCAGGGACTTTTTCAGATATGAGGACGATCGCGGCAAGTTCAGGCTAGTAACCCTGACCGGGCCCGGCATGAGCGCGGGCGAATCGGGCGGACGTTGGCGTGGGTATAGCCCCTCGGACAGCGAAAGACATTGGAGCGTCCCGCGCAGGATCGTCGAGCGCATCGCCGGGGAACAGGGACAAAGCCTCTCGATCAACGAGCGCTTGGACTTGTTGGACGAACACGGCTATATCTATTGGCCGCCCCAGGGCAGTGTGCCGCGCGTCAAGCAGTATCTTGACGAAATGCAGGGCGTTCAATTGCAAGACCACTGGGAGGACATCAACCCACTCGGCGCGCGCGCAAGAGAGCGCACCGGCTATCCAACGCAGAAGCCGCAGGCGCTTGCTCGCCGCATCATAGAGGCAAGCAGCAACGCGGGCGATCTGGTGCTGGACTGCTTTGCCGGCTGCGCCTATGTGCCGGTCGCCGCTCAGCTAACTGGACGCCGTTGGATAGCCTGCGATATGTCGCCGCGCGCGTGGACGGTTGTTAGGCGTCAGTTCCACAAACACCCGCAGTTGGGCATAATCACTGAAGGCGAAATCGCCGCCGACTCCAACGGCTTGGAAGCGGAGCCACAGCTAGAGACTGCCAACCGCGTCATCCGCGTGCGCGGCCCGCACGATTTGCCCCCGCCCGTCGCAGACGCCGAGCGCGACGATATGCCCGTCCGCGCGATGCCGCTTCCTAGGCCCAAGTTCAGGGCGCGCCCATTTGAGACGGACAGGCAGATATGGGACGCATTCGTCGAGCAGTACGGCACAACCTGCTGGTATTGTGGCGCGGAAAAAGTGAACGACCGCCGCGAGCTGCAGCTTGACCATGTCGAGCCCAACGCCCACGACGGCACAAACGACGACTGCTGGAACCGCGCGCTGGCGTGCGTGGCGTGCAACAGCGACAAGCGGCACACGCTCACGCCCGCGCAGACGATCCATGCGGCGCACGCTGCCGGACGCATCGCGACGCCCGCCCGAATGCGCGAAATCAAGGAAACCTTCGCATCGCGGCGGCGCTGGGCAAAAGAGCGCTGGGAACGCATCCGCCCAAAGAAAACGCCGTAGCGCCGACGTCAACCCGGATGCGTCAACGCCCTAGACAATACCAATGGATATGCAGCGCCCCCGGCATTGACGCAAACCCCGCCCTGCGCTACCCTTTGCGTAGGCTTATACGCCTTAAATGCGAGGTTGGCTATGTATGTCATCGGCACGGCGGGGCATGTTGATCACGGCAAATCAACGCTGGTGGAGGCGCTGACGGGCATCGATCCCGATAGGCTGCGCGAAGAGAAAGAGCGCGGCATGACCATCGACTTGGGCTTTGCGTGGCTGCGTTTGCCAAGCGGCAACGAAGTCAGCATCGTGGATGTGCCGGGGCATGAGCGCTTCGTCAACAATATGCTTGCGGGCGTGGGCGGCATCGATCTAGGGCTGCTGGTGGTTGCCGCCGACGAATCGGTTATGCCGCAAACGCGGGAACATCTCGCCATACTCGACCTGCTCCAAATTCGGCATGGGCTTGTGGCGATTGCCAAGCGCGATTTGGTTGACGACGACTGGCTCGATCTCGTGATAGCCGATGTAGAGGATGCGCTTGAAGGCACCGCGCTTGAGGGCGCGCAAATCTACCCCGTGTCCGCGCTGAGCGGCGAAGGCTTGCCGCAGCTCAGCGCCGCCATTGACGCTATGCTCAACGATACACCCCCAAAGCGTGATGTGGGACGCCCGCGCCTGCCGATAGACCGCGCCTTCACCATATCCGGGTTCGGCACCGTGGTAACCGGCACGCTCATCGACGGCAGCATGCGCGTCGGCGAAGAGATGACGCTCGCGGTTTCAGGCAAGTCCACGCGCATACGCGGCATACAGACGCACAAGAAGGGGCAGCACGAAGCGCAGCCGGGAACGCGCGTTGCCGCCAACCTCATCGGCGTTTCGCAGGACGACGTCGTCCGCGGCGAAGTGCTGACCACCGAAGGCTGGCTCAAGCCCACCGACGCCGTGGACGTGCGCCTGCGCGTCATACCCGACGCCCCGCATCCGCTGCGCCACAACATGTACATCACCGCGCACACCGGCAGCAGCGAAGTTATCGGCCGCTTGCGCCTGCTGGAAAAGGACGTCGCCGAACCCGGCGAAACCACTTGGGCGCAAATCAAGACGGACGCCCCGCTTGCGGCGGTCAAGGGCGATTACTATGTCATTCGCTCCAACCGAACCACGCTAGGCGGCGGCAACATCGTTGAAACGCACGCCAAGCGCCACCGCCGAATGCACGCCCCCACCATCGAGCGCCTCGCTGTGATGGAACTGGGATCCGCCCAAGACATCCTGCTCAAAACCATCGAGGGCGACGAACCAAGCCGCTTCGAGGATCTGGTGAACCGCGCCAACATGAGCGCCGCCGCCGTGAAGTCCGAACTCGAGGCTATGGCGGCGGACGGACGCATAACGCCGCTTGGGGACGGCATCGGCCCGGGCAGTTACACATTCAGCGCCGGCGGATGGAACTCCCTATCGCAAAAGGCGCGCCAATCGCTTGAGGCGTTCTATCGGCAGTTCCCGCTGCGGCGCGGCGCCCCCAAAGAAGAACTCCGAAGCAGGCTAGGCTTGACGCCGCAAGTGTTCAACCTAGCGTTCCCGCGATTGCAGCAAGACGGCGTAGTCCTCGAAGATGGCGCGCTGGCAAGGCTGCCCGGCTACGAACCCACACTGAACGTAGCGCAGCAAGCGCAAGCCGACGCCTACCTGGCGCTGCTGGAAGCCAACCCGTTTTCGCCGCCAACCGATGCGCCGCCCGACGCCGAAGTGCTGAACCTGCTTGACGAACAAGGCAAGGTGGTCAAGGTCAGCGAATCCGTGGTATTCTCCGTGTCCGCCTATGAGCGAATGGTGGAACTCATATCGGCGCACATCAGGCAGCACGGCGAAATATCCGTGGCGAATGTGCGCGATATTCTGGGGACAAGCCGCAAATACGCCCTGGCGCTTATGGACTACCTAGACCACAAGCGCATCACGCGGCGCGTGGGCGATGCGCGCGTGCTGCGCTAGGCCCGCTGGCGTAAGTTTCGCAACGCCCGCAAATGCGCTCAAGCCGCCGCTAGACCGCCGCACGCATATCGCATATCCTACGAATTGGATGCCCTAATCATCGGCAATCGGCGGCGCCCCTAGTGTATCGCCAATACATCGCCGAGAGTATAGCCTATGGCTCTTGACCTAACGCGCACGGCGCTTCAGATCGACGATATGGCGGATGCGCTCAGAGCGCGGCGCGGCGATAAGCGTATGCGGCTTGAAAGCGCGCGCGTAGCCGCCGATGCGTTCGCCCCCGACGCATACGAAGCGAAGCGCGCGCAGCCGGGCGCGCAACCCAACTGGACGCTGCCCGTCGTTCCCGAAAACCCTTGCGCTCGATACGCCCCGCCGTCGCCGCCCGCCAACTACGCCGTAGTGGGCGTCGACGGTTCGCATATCGATGTGAGCAGACACCTTCCGGCGCGTTGCTATCTGATAAACATCGGCGGCATCGCGCTTCAGTACGGAACGCCGCACGCCGCAGCGCCGTTCAGCGCCCCCCGCCTCTACGCAAGCGACGACGAACTCGTCGTACGCGATACGCTTGCGCCCTACCGCGAAGAGACGATAAGCGGCGCATTGTTGGACGCCAAGCGTGCCGTGGAAGAGCTGCAGGGGCTTGCGGACGAACTCCGTCGACTGCCCGCCGACGCCCCGGCGCTTGGGCTTATAGACGGTTCGCTGATTATGTTCGGGATGCACCGCCACCCCGATTTCGTTGTGCGCCAACTGATAGACGAAGGCTTCGTCAAGATTATGGACGATATTCGGAATATGGCGCAGCAGCGCATGCTGGCTATCGCAAGCTACATAAGCCTGCCTCGCAGCGCCGAGCTGGTCAACGCCCTGCGCCTCAGCGTCTGCCCCTATACCGTCGCCGACTGCGACCGCGAGTGCGGCACAACCCGCGCCGGCGAGCGTCCCTGCGACCTGCAGGTTGGCGGCGTTATGGACAGGGAAATTTTTGACGCTACCTTAAGCGTGGGCGAGCGCTCCCCCGTGTTCCACAGCAGCGCCCCCATCGTGCGCGACCACTACGGGCGGCACGGCGTAGCCTTCTTCTACCTGCGAACTGAAGAGGAAATCGGGCGCGTTGAGATCCCCGATTGGGTGGCGGCCGACGAGGCGCTGCTTGCGCTTGTGCATTCGCTGGTGGTTGAGCAGTGCAGGCTTGGGCCGGGCTACCCCGTCGCGCTCAAAGAAGCGCACGAGCAGGCCGTCGTAACCGGAGCTGACCGCCAATACTTCATTGAGCTTGTGGAAGCGGCGCTGACCGATAATTCCTTGCCCGTCTATTCGTCCGAAAAGAACATCTCAAAGCGATTCAGGTGGCTATAGCGCTATGCGAAACGCCGTTGAAATCCGCGCCGCCAGGGCGGATGACTGCCATGATATTTACGAACTATTCGCCTGCCCCGGCGTGGTCAGAAACACCTTGCAGCTTCCGTATGTGTCTTTGGACAAGCGCAAAGCCCAACTGCAAAGCCTAAGTACTGATAACTACGCGCTTGTAGCCGAATTGGATGGCAAGGTGGTTGGCAGCATAGACATCAGCCGCAAACGAAACCGCCTCGCGCATGTGGCAAGCATCGGTATGGCAGTCCACGACGACTATCAAAACAGAGGCATCGGCACTGAGTTGATGAAGGCGGCGCTGGATCTGACCGATAACTGGCTAAACATCCGTCGCGTGGAACTTGATGTGTACACCGATAACCTGCCGGCGGTTCACCTGTACGAAAAATTCGGATTTGTGCGCGAAGGCGTGCGCAAGCGCTTGGCGTTTCGCGAAGGCGAATATGTGGACGCCTACCATATGGCGCGCTTGAGGGAGTAGGCGTATGACGCTAAACGCAGATCAGCAAAGCGATGTTGCCCGCATCGGCGAAGTGATAGAAGCGTCCACCACCGAGTTCACGGCGCAATGCTATCGGCTCTACGAAGCGCCCGCGCTGGGTAGCCTTGTGCGCTGCGGCGAAGACATCCCCATCTACGCTATCGTCTGCGAATCCGCCACGCAGAGCCTCGACCCGGCGCGCTACACCATCCCGCGCGGCATTGACGAACCCGACGAAGCGGGCGTGTTTCGCAACAACCCGCAGATCGAGCGATTGCTATACACACGCTTTCGCGCCGTAATCGTGGGCTACCGCGCCGACGGGGCGCTCAAACGCTACTTGCCGCCCAACGCACCGCGCATGTACGCATTCGTGACCGTCAGCGCCACCGCTGAGCTTGCGGAATTCAGCAGCGCTACGGAGTTCCTGCCCCTGCTGCTTGCCGCCCCCGTCAGCGCGCAAGACGATGTTATCGCGGCGTTTCTGCGGCAGGCGAGCGCGGCGCAGCCCGACCGCGACGCCTATCTTGTGAGCGCGGGCAAGAGCTTGGCGACGGCGCTGGGCGGGCAGACGCACCGATTGAGCGAAATACTGAGGAGGTTGCAGTGAACGGCGTTAACGGCAGTCAGCAGGGCTTGGGCTACGCATCGCACGGACGCATGCCGCTGGGTATGGTGGTATCCGGTTCGCTCGCCGAGGGCGTCAAAGTTCGCTTGGACGACGGCGTGAGCATTGAGGACGTCAAGGTCGGCACATTCATCAACATACAAGGCAATCAGAAGCGCTTTCTGGGCGTGCTGACCGAAATTGAACTTGAATCCACGGACGACGGCATAGCCGCCGCGCCGCCCGATATGTCCAACCCGCTGCTGCAACAGGTGATGTCCGGCACAACCGCATACGGCGCAATCACCGTAGAGCCGATGCTTGCGATGGGCGTGGATATGCCGGACGGCCCGCAGCCCGCCAAGACCATACCCTCGCACTTCTCGCGCGTATCGCTTGCATCCGAAGAAGACATCCAAGCGGTGTTCGGGGACGAAGACGCCAAGCATTTCTACATCGGCAATCCGATGGATATGGAAGCGCGCCTGTGCCTGAACATAGAAGAGCTTGTGAAGCGCAGCAACGGCGTGTTCGGCAAAAGCGGCACGGGCAAGACATTCCTGACCAGGCTGCTGCTGATAGGCATCCTGCAGCACGGCGCGGCGAGCAACCTCATATTCGATATGCACGGCGAATACGGCTGGCGCGGCTCCAGCGAACACACCAACGAAGTCAAGGGGCTGAAGCAGCTTTTCGGCTCCAAGGTAGCGGTGTTTTCGCTCGACTCTGAGAGCGCGCGCCGTCGCGGATTGACGCCCGACTACGATGTCAGCATAGGCTACGACGACATAGAGCCGGAAGACGTTGAGATACTGCGCGATAGTTGGGGGTTGTCCGATGTGGCGGCCGACACCGCCTATTCACTGCAGCGCAGATTGGGCCCGCGCTGGTTAAGCGAATTCCTGGCGTATGAGGGCGGCGAGCCGTTCAGCGATCTTGCGCGCGAAATGAATGTGCAGCACTCCACGCTGAGCGCGCTGCGAAACCGCCTATCCCGCCTGCAGCGCTTCGACTTCATCACCGAAGGCGGCGGCCGCAACTCCGTCAACGAAATCCTGGCATACCTCAACCGCGGCGCGCATGTGGTGCTGGAGTTCGGGCGATACGGCAGCAACATAGACGCCTATCTGCTGGTCGCCAACCTGCTCACCCGCCGCATCCACGATAGGTATGTGCGCTTGAGCGAGCAGGCAAGCGGCGATGCTACGCAAGAACCGCGCCCGCTTGTCATCACAATAGAAGAGGCGCACAAGTTCCTTAGCCCCGCCATCGCGCGCAACACCATATTCGGCAACATTGCGCGCGAAATGCGAAAGTACAATGTTACGCTGCTGGTGGTCGACCAGCGTCCCAGCGGCATAGACGACGAAATTATGAGCCAGCTAGGAACCAAAATCGCTTGCCTATTGGACAACGAAAAGGACACCGACGCCGTGCTTTCGGGCGTATCGGGCAGCCGAAAGCTTCGCACCGTGCTGGCGCGACTGGAGTCCAACCGCCAAGCGCTGGCATTCGGACACGCCCTGCCCATGCCGGTGGTCATACAGACGCGCGAATACGGCAGCGCCGAATCGTACCGCGAACTTGGCTTCGTGGAAGCCGCCCAACTCAGGGCGCAGGTGGAGCGCGAAACCGATCTGCTTTTCGGTCCCGCGGTATGCTAGGATTGGGGGCGTATCGCATAAGGGCGGATATGATATATCGGGCGGATTATGACATATAGAGAGCGGACACAAGCGGCGCTCACGCATCCGGCGACGTTCGTCGCGCTTGCCACTTTGCTGCTGAACGATTTGGCGCTGAAGTGGATATGGCAGGGCGCATGGCTCACGGGAAAGTTGAGCGATCTTGCATGGCTTGTATTCGCCGCGCCGCTGCTTGCGTTTGCGCTCTCATTCGCCGCGCGCGGCAGTATTGCGGCACAGCGCTGGACTTGGCGCATCGCCTATATCGGGCTGCCGCTGCTCTACCTCGCGTACAACAGCATAGCGCCGCTGCACGACGCCATAATGAGCGCCTTTTCGCTTGCGCGCGGGACGGCAGGATCATCCCCATTCGACCCCACCGATTCGGTGGTCATTCCGTTTGGCGTCGGCATTGCGCTATGGGTATGGCGTCGCAGCGCAGCCGCGCCCAAGCCGAACCTGCGCCTGCGATTGAGCGCGCTTACGGCGGTTGTAGCGTCACTGGCTACGATTGCTACGAGCTACGATCCGCCCATACATGGAATTAGGTCTATATGCGTCAGTGACAACGCTAGGGGTTGGGAAGCGCTCTCTTATGCAGTGCCGGAATTGGATCCGAATGTGTTTGTGGCATCAGAAGAGGATCCAGATGTGCTTGTGAGGCCGGAAGGGCTACAAGGTGCGGGGCGCAGCAGTTCGAAACGCCGCGCGGGACTTTCAAAATACAAGGCGTGAACATCGTGCGCACCTTGGATGGGCAGGATGAGGTTGTGTTCACTTCGACGGTGTTTAACGAGCGCGCCGACTACATAGTCATAGAGACCGCAACGACTCACATTGCACACAGAGAGGTGCAGGTGAAGCCGTACTCTATCTATTACTCGCACAAAAGCGACGAAGTGGTGGTGGCAATGGGACTGCAGGGCGTGGCGATCGGCGCGGCAAACGGCAAATGGACGCGCGAGGGCGTGGGCATATTCCAGCCGATAGACTTTTCGATCCTCGCCAGGATTAAGCGCTTGAACCAACCTGCGCTGTGGGCTATAGCGCTAGCACTGTCAGGCGCACTCGTGGCGTTGGCGATGCTGTTTTCCGGCGGGATCAAGAAAACTTCCACCAAGATATTCAGCGCGATATTGTCTATACTGTCGCTCTTGTTGGCGCTGGTATCCCTAAATGGATTTAGCGCGGATACTACTTATGATGAACTAAGCAATAGTTTCACAATGGGGTCTTGTTTCTTCGCTCTTTTGTTTGCAACGATGTTGCTTTTGAATTTGCGTCCTACGAAGACGCAGGTTCGCTATATTCTGGGCGGATTCGTCGGGATGATGACGCTGTTCGGGCTGTCCTTTTTCATGTGGATAAGCGGCGCAATTGAGTTGACCGCGGCGAATGCGTATGCGCTTTCTACGATGGCGGTCGTAGCCATAGCGCTATGCGTGTATTTGCGGCGCAATCGGCGCAACCAATCGGACGACGCAGCGCATCGACACACAAACCGCACGCAGTAGTGTACACTTGCCATATAACTCACGGGTTGCCGCCCTTCGCCGCCCTTATCTAACCACTAATCCATTTTACATATCCAACCAACACGCAAAGGAGCGCATTATGACCACTACCGCCGCAGTAAGGCATCTATCTACGCAGGAACTCGAGGCCGGGCTTGACGATGTTCGGCAGGCGCCTAAGGATGCGGGCGCGCTGCTGCTGGTTGTGCGCCGCCCGGCGACGGGCGAGCGCGAAACGCTTGCCGAAGGACGCTTGGACGCCGCTGAGGGGCTTGTAGGCGATAACTGGCGCGCGCGCGGCAGCGCCGCCATGCCCGACGGCTCAGCCGATCCCGAATGCCAAATCACGATTATGAACTCGCGCGTCGCCGAGCTTGTGGCGCAGGACAGGGCGCGCTGGCATCTGGCGGGCGACCAACTCTATGTGGATATGGACATAAGCCGCGAAAACCTGCCGCCCGGTACGCAGCTTGCGATTGGGGACGCGGTGCTGGTGGTGTCCGCCAAGCCGCACACCGGCTGCGGCAAGTTCGTGCATCGCTTCGGCGCGGACGCGATGAAGTTCGTGAACTCCGCGGTGGGGCGCGAACTCTGCCTGCGCGGCATCAACACCTGGGTTATCCGACCGGGGACGGTGCGCCCCGGCGACGCGGTGCGCAAGATAAGCGAGTGAGCGCGCATGCCGCCGGCGCAGCGCATACATTCCGATCTCTGCGCGGATGCGCGGTGATGCGCCTGTGCGATTTTAGGCGGTCAACGCCGCCGATGGACACGAAGCCCACCGGCGGCGGCAGTTTTTATATCTGCAAGTCTTCGCTAATCAAGATGCTGCGATGTGTTGAACAGGCTTGCGCGGTGTACGAAAGGCTGCTCCAAGACGGATGGTATGTTTGTCTTGCCGATTGCGTTGGCGCGGATGAAGTTGGGCTGGATTTAACATACCTGCGCATGTTGAGAACGCCGCCATTCCTAAATTATTGACTTGCAAAATCGCCTAATGATAAAGTGAAATTGTTCACTAATCGTCAATATGCGGATAGGCGACGAGGCAACCACTAGGAGGCAGCATCGGTGAAGAGAATACTGTTAGCCTTGGCGATACTGAGCGTTATAATGGCGCTTGCGGCAATGGCTTGCGGCGGCGAAACGTCCACGGCGTCCGCCCTGGTTGCCCCCTATCCCACCACGCCCCCGCGCATGTCGCCGTCGCCCCCACCTCCGGCGCCTACCGTCGCCGTTCCAACCCCCGACGCCTCATCATCCGGCCAAGCGGCCGGCGGAACGCCCTTCACGGTCAACCTGGAAGACATCGGCGGCAGCGGCGAGTACAAATTCGACCCCACCGACATGACCTTCAGCGTGGGCGAAACCGTTACCTTCACCTTGCTATCCGAAACCGAATATCACACCTTTGAAGTGGAAGATCTCGACATCTTCGAGGAAGTCGAAGCAGGTGATATCCATACCTTCACATTCACATTCAACGAGGCCGGCACATACGAGCTTCTCTGTGTCCCACACATACAACAGGGGATGGTTGGCACAATCACCGTCCAATAGCGGACCGCCCCTACGCAAGCCCCGATACGCTCCCGTTTAGTCCCGGGAGCGTCTTTTTTGCTATATTTTCGCTTTCAAGCAACCTATTTTCGCTAGAAAAAGCCGTTGCATACGGCGTAACATTGCCTACTAATACACATTTTCACATTCACACAACGGATATTTGGAGGACTGAGGCAATGAGGCTATCCTGCCTACAAGAAAACTTCGCGCATGCGCTTTCCATCGTAACGAGAGCCGTTCCCAGCCGCACAACCCTGCCCATAACCCAGAATGTCCTTCTCACCACCGAACAGTCTATGCTCAAGCTTTCGGCAACGAACCTGGAAGTTGCCATGACCACTTGGATAGGCGCGCAGGTTCAGGAAGAAGGCGCTATCACCGTCCCGGCGCGGCTGCTGTCCGAATTCATCGGCACGCTGCCCGATGAGCGCGTCGACCTCGCGATCACGGAGCAGCCCATCGGGGTGAATATCAAGTGCACCCCCTTCGACTCCAACATCAGCGGTGCGGCCGCTGATGACTTCCCGCCCATTCCCACCGTGGACGACGGCGTTGTCTGCAAGATAGAGCCGGAGGTCTTGCGGGAAGCCATAAGGCACGTCGCCTTCGCCGCCGCGGTCGAGGACTCGCGTCCGGTGCTTACCGGCGTCAAGACCGAAATCAGCTCCGACGACTTCACATTCGCGGCCGCCGACGGCTTTCGGCTCGCGGTGTTCAAGGGCAAGCTCTCCGAACCAGTCAGCGAAGACGTCGACTTTCTTATACCGGCGCGCACGCTCAACGAAATCAGCAGGCTGCTCGGCAGTCAAGAGTCTTCCGTGGAGTTCACGGTTACCACTTCCAACAACCAAGTACTCTTCAAACTGGATGAAGTGGAGATATTCTCGTCGCTCATAAGCGGAAGCTTCCCGGACTACGCTCAGCTCATACCGCAGAGCCACACCACCCGCGCAGTTACTCGCGCGTCCGCCTTTATGGGCGCCACCCGAAGCGCGTCCATATTCGCGCGCGACGGCAGCGGCATCATCCGTCTGCAAATCGCCAACGCCGACCCCGAAGATGAAGAGAAAAAGCCCAGCCGCATGAACGTCTCGGCGCGCGCCGAAGAGGTTGGGGACAGCCAAGGCGATGTTCTCGCCAACATCGAGGGCGAAGACGCCAAAATCGCCTTCAACTCCAAGTATCTCACCGACGTGCTGGATGTGCTTGCGGGCGGCGAAGTGGCGCTTGAGGTTACATCGCCCTCAAGCCCCGGCGTCATCAAGCCGAATCCCAGCGAAGACGATAACTATGTGCATGTGGTAATGCCGATGTTCGTGCAGTGGTAGCGCGGCTTGGAGTGCGGCGGCTATCGTCGGAGCGCCGCCGCAATGCCCGTATTCGCGCAGTGGCCGCCGCTAGGCAATCCCGATAGATAGCCGCTCGCTTGACTACGCTTGCCCAAACGCCCGCTTGCGTTCACGCCGCCGCCCGCCTATTCGCTTACGGCATCTCAAGCCCGTGCTTGTCCAGCAGTGCGGCGTCTGCCAGAATATCGCGCGTGGCGGCATCGGCGACCACTTGCCCGCCGTCCATCACGATTGAGCGCGGGAATATCTCTCTGACCATATGCAAATCGTGCGTGGTGGCGACAATCGTCTGATCCAGTCCGTCCAGCAGCCGTATCAGGCCGCGGCGGGCGCGCGGATCCAGTCCCGCCGACGGCTCATCCAGCGCCAGCGCCGCGGGGCGCATTGACAGCACCGTGGCAATCGCGGCGCGCTTCTTTTCGCCGCCGCTTAGGTGAAACGGCATCCTATCGCCGTAATCGTCCAAGCCCACCTGCGCCAGCGCCTCTTTCACACGCCGTTCAACCTCATCCTGCGGCAAGCCCATATAGATGGGGCCGAACGCCACATCCTCATACACGCTTGGCGAGAAGAGCTGATCGTCCGGGTCTTGGAACACCACGCCCACTAAGGCGCGCACCTCCTGCAGCGCGCGCTTGTCGTCTTCGCGCGCCTGCCGCCCCATAATCCGCACTTCGCCGGCGCCGCCGTGAAGCAGTCCGTTCAGGTGAAGCAGCAGCGTCGACTTGCCGGCGCCGTTCGGCCCAAGTATGGCTACCTTTTCGCCGCGCTCGATTCGCATATTCACGCCGCGCAGCGCAACGCGGCCATCCGGATAGGCGAACTCCAGCGAGCGCACATCTATCGCCGCCGCGTCGGTGTCTATGCCGCCGCCGTTCATCGTCGTTCAGCCCGCCAGCCGCGCGGCAACCGCTATGGCGGCGAATACGCACAGCGCGCACGCCGGCGGCGCCATCCCGCGCATGCCCAGCGGCGGGGCGCTTCGCATTCGCAGACTGCCGTCGTAGCCGCGGGCAAGCATCGCCATATAGATGCGCTCGCTGCGGTCAAGCGTGCGTATGAACAGCGATCCCGCCATGCCGCCCGCCGATTTTGCGCGCCATATCAGCGTTCCGCCGCTCTTGCGCCCCACCGCCGCGCTGCGAGCCGCCCGCGCGCGCATCATCCGTTGCGCTTCGTCAACTAGCACGAACAGGTAGCGATACATCAGCATCACAATGGCAACCAGAATGGCGGGCATTCGCAGCGCGCGCAGCGCCTCAAGCAGACGCAGCGCCGGCGTTGTGGCGGTCAATACCACCGCCGCCGTAACCGAACCCCACGATTTTAGTAGCACGCTTGCGAAGAACTCCAAGCCTTCGCGCGTCGCGGTGGCGGTGAACAGCGCCAAGTCGATCTCAAACAGCGGCATGCCCGCGCGCGTGAACACGGACGGCAGCGCAATCACCACAAACGGCAGCGCCACCAGCGACCGCAGCATCACGCGCGCCAAACCCACGCCGCTGACGCCCGCCGCAAGCCAGACCAGCGCCAGCATTGCGCCGAATGCGAGCCACTTGCCCGGCGGTATGGACGCCAGCGCGAATATGAAGCCCAGCGCCGTTATCAGTTTCACGCGCTCGTCCGCTTTGTGAAGCCAACTTTCGCCTTCAAGGTAGCGGTTCAGAAACCCCGACGGCGTGGACATCTACGGCTGCCCTTGCAGCGCGCCCGTCCGCCGCCGATGCAGCAGATAGGCGCAACCCGCCACCAGCAGATACACCACGGTTACGCCCACCACGCCCGCAAGCGCCGTGGCGACCGCTTCGTTCTGCACGCCGGGCAGTTGGTAATCGCTTATGATGGAGTACGGCGCGCTGAGTGCGGCGCTCATAAAGCCGCTATCCTCTGCTACGCGCTCCAAGCCGTCCGGCGATCCGGACGCAAACGGCGCAAGCATAACCAGCGCTATCGCAATCACATAGCCCGCCGCCCAGAGCCGAGCCCCCCGCAGCGCCGTCCTGCCGCGCCCGCCGTCGTCGGCAGACGCAACCACGGCCACGGCGTCAGCGCCCGCATTCGGACGCGCGCCCAGCAGCTGCGGCCGCGCTTGGCGGATGAACGACAGCGCGAACACGGTTATCAGTCCCTCGCCTATGCCGATGAGCATATGAAAGCCCAGTATCGCGGGCAGCGCCACCGCAAGCGGCGATGTGCCGGACAGCGAAAGCGCAACCGCCGTGGTAGCCGAGGACGCCACCACCGAAACCCACGCCGCCGCGAAGCCGCCCGCCATTAGGCTAGTGTAGCCGCCGCCGCCCAAGCGCTGCGAAACCCAATACGTCCCGTAGCCCGCAAGCACGCTGACTATGGACATATTCAGCAGATTGACGCCCATCACCAGCAAGCCGCCGTCTTGGAACAGCAGCGCCTGCAGCCCCACAACCGCCGTCATCACCAGTATCGCCGCCCACGGACCGAGTATGATTGCCGCAAGCGCCCCGCCTATCAGGTGGCCGGATGTGCCGCCCGCGACCGGAAAGTTGAGCATCTGCGCCGCGAATATGAACGCCGCCATAACGCCCATCATCGGCACGATGCGCTCGTTCAGACTGCGGTTCGCGCGGTATATCGCAAATCCGACAGCCGCCGCCGCCAGCGCATAGCCCGCCGCCGATACGGGCAGACTGAAAAACCCGTCCGGCGCATGCAGCGGCAGCGCCCCGCTCCAATCCGCTATCGGCAGCCCCACATTATTCAAGGTCATCCCGGACCCTCCGCTAATCTCATATCTTGTCGCGCATCCATATAAATCCGATGGATCCATATGGACTTTTCTGCAACAAATCTAGCACACAAAACCCGCAATTGCAATTAGTTGCAACAACAATCAAAGCGCATATGCTTTGATGTGCGTATTCGATTTATTCTTGATTGCCTCCTTGCCATTTGAATAGCAGTAATCCCCTTTGCATCCTACAGCGCCCTTGCGTTAGAATGCCTTCCATCACCCCCACAAGCGCGCCGCCAATCCCCGGCGGCTTGGCAAGCGGAGGCAGCCAATGGTTACGAAACTAATCGCCGCTCCCAAGCAAGACGTTCATCAGCAAGACGAACACGACGAATATCTTGCCGTATTCCCTGAATATCCCCCAAGGGACGATATGCAAAACGCGCTTTACCTAAACCGCTTCGCCCATGTAACCGCGCTTGAGGTTCATCTCGGCAACCCGGACACCACGCTTGTGCTAGGCGAAGTATCGGTTGCGCCCACCGCCGCCGCATCCAAAGAGCATCGACGTCCCGACCTGATAGTGTCGTTCAACTGCGATCCGGATCTCGCCATTCGGCAAGACGGGTACGCGATAGACGTTCAGGGCAAGCCGCCCGATTTCGCGCTAGAAGTGGCGTCTAAGACGACCGGCATAATCGACGAAACCGAAAAGCGCGTGGACTACGCCGCATACGGCATACGCGAGTACTGGCGGTATGACCAGACGGGTGGCGACTACCACAAGGAGGCGCTTGCGGGGGATCGATTAGTCGAGGGCGAATACAAGCCGATCGACATAGACTGGCTTGACGCTAATCGCTGCCGCGGTTACAGCGCGGTCTTGGATTTGTATGTGTGCTGGGAGTACGGCAATCTGCGGTGGTATGACCACCACGCCGGCGAATACCTGCTGACCTTTTTCGATGAGCGCAATATGAGGTTGCAGGAAACTGCGCGCGCCGACGAAGAAGCGTTTGCCCGCCAACTAGCCGAAACGCGCGCCGACGAAGAAGCCCAAGCCCGCCAACTAGCCGAAGCCGAAAACCGCCGCCTACGCGCCCAACTCGACGCCCTAAGACGACGCAACGACAGCCAGGACTGACCGACAACCTGAACGCCCTATCCCCAAACGGCGCCGCTAAAATGCCACAATACCCTTTGCGTTCTCTGCGCCTTTGCGTTAAAATAATCCCAGTCCGAGATATTCAGGATATTCAGCCAATTGAGAGCCCTTCTCCATCAGGGGAAAATTAGAGTTGAGGACGACATTCCCTCACTCAAATCAGCGATGAAAGCAGGTGATTCGAGTGGCGCTTATACGTTTTAGTTTTTATTCACCCCCCCCCCCCCCCCATAAAAATCTAAAAAAGTCAAGCGCAAGAACAACACGCCGCGCATCGACGCTGCTCGCCCTCAGCATCCTAATCGCGCTAACCGCCCTGCTATCCCTCAGCGCAACTGCATCCGCGCAATCCACCACCGACTACGATTCCGACGATGACGGCTACATCGACGTGAAAACCCACGCTCAGCTCAACGCCATCCGCCACGACCTAGACGGCAACGGCGCGCAAGATTCCGTCAGCGCATCCAACTGGGCAAACTACACCGCCGCCTTCTCCAACGCAGCCACCGGCATGGGCTGCAAGCTCACCGACCACGACAGCAACTCCCAAACCGCCGATCAGCCTACCTGCGTCGGTTACGAACTTATGAATGATATCGACCTAGACACCGACGGCGACGGCAACATCGGCACAGACTCCGGCGACGCCTACCACAACAACGGCGCGGGCTGGGCTCCCTTGGGCTCAGGCCCAGGCGCAGCAGCTTTCTCGGGCGACTTCAAGGGCAACGGCTTCACTATCGACAACCTGTTCATCAACCGAACAGGCAGCTCCAACAATTACATCGGGTTGTTCGGCTACACCAGCGTCAGCACGCGCATAGAAACCCTGGGCGTAACCAACGCGAATGTCACGGGAAACAATTATGTCGCCATTCTAGTCGGAGTTAATCAAGCCGTCATAGTCGCCTGCTACACCACCGGCAAGGTGCAAGGCAACGACTATGTTGGTGGATTGCTTGGCTACACCTCGGATGATGCCTTAGCTACCTACTCTACCGCCTATGTCTCCGGTCGGTCCCGTGTTGGCGGCCTGGTGGCTAACTTTGCCGATGGCAGGGTACTAAACTCATACTCTACTGGCAGGGTTGCCCGCTCCGGTGGAACGGCAACAACAATCGGTGGCCTGATAGGAACTGCGTCGGCCTCAGGCACCGCAACCAATAGCTACTGGGACACCTCCACCAGCGGCCAATCCACCAGCGCAGGCGGCAGCGGCGTTACCGGCAAGACCACCCGCCAGCTCCAAACCGTTACCGACTACACGGCTGGCAGCATCTACGCTAACTGGAACATAGACCTAGACAACGCCGACGGCGACAACGACGCAACAACCGGCAAGGACAACCCCTGGGCTTTCGGCAACAAGATGCAATACCCCATGCTCGACTACAAGATGATGTCCACAACCCCGCAGAACAGCCAGGCAATGGGCATCCCAGACAACTGGAACGCCCCCATAGTGGGCGAGCGCGTCGCCGTCTGCGTTACTAGCGCAACGCGCTCCAGCCGCAGCGGCGGATGGCAGTGGGAAAAGTCCACCAACGGCGATACTTGGACTGCCCTATCGCGCAACAGCGGCGCAACCTACGAATACTATCCCGTAGCCGCCGACGTCGGGAGCTACCTACGCGCCAAAGCGCCGTTATCCGGCGGCGGCTTCGCCTACACCCGCGCATTAGGCGGCCGCGTCAAACAGACCAGCGCCGCAACCGCCGGCTCAGCGATAAGCTTCGTCAGCGGCAACGCAAGCCCGCGCGTTGGAACCCAAATCGTAGCGTCCGATCCCAGACCCACTGGCGCGGTTGACGCGCGCTTCAGTTGGCAGCGCTGCGACAACTCCGATACAACCTACACCGATTGTAGCTACATCTACGGCATATGGTGGACCAACTACACGCCCACAACCGCCGACCTTAACAAATACCTGCGAATGGTCGTCTATTACGAAACCAGCGGCGGCGTATGGACGCGCCACACAACCGCCTTCACCGGCCAAGTAGCCGCCGCATCGCAGTAAGCCTAGCCCCGCAATCCCTTTGCGCCTCTGCGCCTTTGCGTTGAATCCCACCGACGCAAGGGCGCAACGGACGGGGTTATTCGGCGTAAAGATGGGTTTGGGGATGCCAGTCTGACCAGGCGAACCAGAACGATAGGTGCGATGGGATGCGCTTGAGGGTTGCGCCCTGCAGTTCGCCGTCGAGCGCCCGGCCGCTGAAGGCGGACCAGCGGCTGCCGGTTTGGTCGTCGACGAGAATGGTCTGTGCGCCGTTGGGGATGCCTTGAACGCTGAAAGTGAGCGGCGTTCCGTTCACATTGCGGTCGAATATGAGCGCGGTGGCGGTGGCATCGTCGTAGAACGCCAGCACTTCTTGGTCTGCGAATGTATCGTTGAGCGCGTTTGCGCCGCTTAGTGCGTCCAGGGCGTATGCCTTGGAAGCGCCGTCTATGCTGACGCCCACGACTAGCGCTTTGGCGGGAAGGCGGTCGTCGGGGTTGGTTTCGCCCAGCACGCCGGCGCGGCCGTCTTCGTAGTACAGCGCATACGGATCCGCGATGCGCGCGCCGCCGCCCTTGTCTAGGACTTTGGTGTCGGGGTGAAGCTCAAGCCACGCCGCCCAAGTTGTTTGGGTTGCGGGCAGCATATCCAATTCAACGCCGGCGAGTTCGCCTTCCACGCCTTTGCTCAGGAACTGGCCCCAAAGCGTCCTGGTCTGGTGGTCGTACATCACCAGGGCGTTCATTATGAGCTTGCCGGATACGCCGAATGTGTGCGCCGCGCCGTTGACTTGGCGGCTATACACTATAGCCGAGTAGCAGAGTGGTCACCATGTGATGGCAACCGGTTCGCCGCCCACGGTGTCGTTGACGATTTCGTGGCGGCTGAGCGTCGGGACGGAGTAGGCGCGGCGGTCGCCGTTGACGGACAAGCCTATCACCTGCTCGTCGGGGGACATCCACTGGCGCGCTTCGCTTGGGTCGACGAATTGGGGCGCCAGTATGGCGGGAATGGCGTCGAAGCCCAACAGCGTGATTATCTCATAGTCTTGCGACGCGGCGGGTTCGCGCATCCGCTCCGCCGCTCCGTTCAGTGGCGCTTCAGGGGCAGCGCCGCCGCCGAATCGCGGGATGACCTGCCTCTGAAAGAACGGGCCCAGCAGCGGCGCTATGAGGCTGAATATGAGCAGCAATACCACTAGGAATATGCCGATTTTGACCAGTATTGACATTTGAACTCGCTTGATTTGTACATCAGGGTTTGGCGGTATTTATCGGGATGAATGATAGATAGTAGGCAATAGCAGGCATAGGAATGCAGGCGCTTGCGGGCGGTTATGAGAGCGTTCTATCGGATGCGCCCCAGCGCCGGCGGTGCGCGCGGACTAGCAGGCGCAGGTCGTGCGAAAAGAGCGGTTTGCGGATGCCCGACGCCGTCATTATGAGAGCGTCTTCGCGGTTATCGACGTAGTACGCCTTGCGGACGCCCTGCCTTTTGAAGCCGTACTTCTTGTAGAGGTTCTGCGCGATGTAGTTTGAGACGCGCACTTCTAGGGTAACGGATTGCATGCGGCGGGCGATAGCCTGCTCGATAGCGCCGATGAGCAGCAGTTCGCCGATGCCCTGGCTGCGGTGCGGACTGCGGACGCCCACGGCGATGATGTGCGCTTCATCGTGAATATGCCAGGCGCCTAGGAAGCCGGCGACGTACTGCTGTCCGGGCTGCCAAGCGCCGGGGCGTCGCTGCCAGAGATTGCGCGCGCCGTCGATGATGCGGTCGATATGGTCGATGCGCGTGGCGCGGGCGGTGGGCGTAGGCTTGGGCTTGGCGTCCATCGGCGGCGCAGTGGGTTGGCAGAGATCGTCGGCGCGGCGGACTGCCACGATGTAGCGCGCCAGTCGATTCTTGAGCTCGCGGCGAAACGATGTAGGCGGGAAGAGCGTGGGGAAGGCGTCGCGCTCGATTTCGGCGGCTTGCGCCAAGTCCTGCGTGATCATCGGGCGCAATACATATGGCATCAGTTTGGCGGGCGTTGGGTTGTGGACTGCGCTCATCGTGCGGCTCATCGCGCTTGGCGTGGGTGTCGATGTCCCGTATTCTAGCATATCAAGGGCTTTGGGCTAGTATGAATGAACGGCGGGCGAGCGCAATTATTATGCGATTATGCGCCGCGGGCGCTAACCAATCGGCGCATGCGGCGTTATAATGGTGGACAAGGCGAATTCGCGATGCGCGCGCCGAGCGTATCGCGCGGCAAGAAAGGCGGCGATGCAAGCCGAAAAGCAGGGTCAGGCAGATGTTGCGGCGCTGGTGAGGCAAGCCCAAGACGGGGTTGCTTCGGCTTTTGGCGCGCTGTACGAACACTTCTACGATTCCATCTTTCGCTATGTGTCCTTCAAGACGGGCAACCCCGCGGACGCAGAGGATATAACGGCGGAAGTGTTCGTGCGGATGATCGAGTCCATCAACCGCTTCAAGTGGCAGGGCTACCCGTTCTCTGCGTGGCTGTTTCGCATCGCGCACAACCTTGTAGTGGACCACTATCGCAAAAGGAGCAGGAAGCAGATGGTCTCACTAGAAAACACATCCCCCATTCTGAAGGCGGCGGCGTTTGACGCAGACGCGCATATGGATATGGAACTGACGCTGGACGAAGTGGGCAAGGCGATGGAAAGCCTGACGGCGCTGCAGCGCGAGGTGATTATGCTGCGGTTCGGCGCGGGGCTGTCGGTCGCTGAGACGGCGCGCGCGGTGGGGCGCAAAGACAACGCGGTGAAGGCGCTGCAGCACGCAGGGCTGAAGAAGCTGCGGCGGATATTGTGTCCCGAAGTCGCGGACGCACCGGCGCGCATAGGCATAACGAATTAGCGGCATCCTATCTCTATTATCACTACCGCAACATCGCGCGACGATGGGCGATAGACAAGATAGGCGATTGGCGGCGATAGCGCATATGCGCATCGGCATTGGCGGATATTCACTTCATTCGAGCAAGCGAAAGCAAAGCGGCGAGGGAATTGTCAGAGGGCTGAGATGAGCGCTTCCGACTTTGACAATGTATTGAACGAATGCTTGGAGATGCTGTCTGCGGGGCAGGATGTTTCGCAGTGTTTGGCGGCGTATCCGGAGCATGCGTCTGAGCTTGCGCCGCTGCTGCGGGTGGCGAGCGCCACGATGCGGCTGTCGCGCTCCATTGCGCCGAGCGCTGAGGCGAAGGCGCGCGGGCTTGCGCGAATGAACGATGCGCTTGCGAACCGGCCGCGGCATGCGCGGCGGTTCGGGTTGCGTCTGCCGAATATGGCGCGGCTGCTCCCGCGTCCGATAAGCGCGCCGATAGCGGCGGCGTTTGCGGTGGTGTTCCTGACCATCGTGGCGGCGGGCGGCACAACGATGGCGTCATCCGATAGCGTTCCGGGGGAGCCGCTGTACTGGGTTAAGAGCGCGCGCGAGATGTGCGAGGAGCGGATTGCGCGCTCCGCCGAAAGCAAGGCGCAGGTGCATGCGCGGCATGCGCGCGAGCGGGGGCGCGAGATGGGCGAGCTTATCGCTAGGGGACGGCTGCAGGATGCGGAACGGGTGGTGATTCGGCTTCAATATCATCTCACCAAGTCGGCGGATCATATGGGCATCGTACTTACGGCGCATTCGGTAGAGATGCCGAGCCGCGCCATCGACAAGGGGCGCATACCGAGCGCCAACGCGCTGAAGCGAATGCTGGCGCACGACGAAGCGTATGTGAAGGGGCAGTTGAGCGCGCTGACGAATCAACTGCCGGAGCCTGAAGCAAAGCGCGTATGGCGTCTGATGCGCAAGTCCGACTTTGGGTATCGGGTGGTAATCGTGGCGCTAGAAGAGCATAGCGGGGCGGCGCACGACGGCTACTATGGGTATGGGATTGGCAAGCGCGAAATCCTGCGCCACCACGATTAGCGGGCGCCTGGGCTAGATATGAATTGTTGCGCGTTTTAACGCAAAGGCGCAGGGGGGCAAAGGGTTCAGTGATTGCATACGCCGATATGGCTGTCTAAACGGGATTGTGGTCAGAATGCGATTGTCCCGCTATTGCCCAGGCTACTGACGGCGCAACCGCTCAAGCTCGTCTTGGAGCGCGCGCAATTGCGCTTCGGTTGCCAGCCGCGCTTCCCGTTCTGCGTCAGCCCGCGCTTCAGCCGTGTTAGCGCGCGCTTCTGCTACTAGCCGATCTTCACGTTCCGCATTCTCACCCGCTTCCGCCACTATACGAGCCCCTCGCTCTATCACAACATGACTATACCATAGCGGGATGGGATTGGTGAATGAAAGCGCGCGGCAGGCACTCACTCCTTTTAATAGTTATAGTTAGAACGCCAAGCACCGCCAAAGGCTTGACTAATGGTGTAGTATTTACATTCGATATAGTGTACATTTTCACGAACTACCGTGAACTACAATGTGATGTGTTGTAGGCAGGGGAGTATGCAGTCAAGTTTAGGCGCGAGAATGACGCCGTTCAGGCAGTTCGTCTATATGTTTGCGCTGACGCTGGTCGTCCAAACGCTCCATATGATCGAGCATGTCTCGCAGCTAATCCAAAAGTTTGCGCTGGACGCGCCGTCCGCTCACGGGATTATCGGTTCGTTCGATGTGGAGCAGGTGCATTTCACCTTCAACCTGCTGTATTTTGGCGCGCTCATCTATGTGATGCTGGGTTGGCTGAACTTCGGCGCGCAGGTGTGCAGCCGCCAAAAGATGCTGGGCGCGCTGCTGGCGATGGTGACGCTGCTGCAGGGCTACCATATGGTAGAGCATTCGGCGAAGCTGGTGCAGTTCATAAACAGCGGTCTTCAGGGGACGCCGGGGCTGCTGGGCGCGCACTTCGACGGCGTGATATTCCACGCGGTTATGAACACCGCGGTGTACGCCCCGGTTGTGGTGGTGTTCGTGTGTTCGGGAATGTACAAGCAGTTCGGCATCGGGCGCGGCGAGCCGGAGCCTGCGCCGCAAAACTAGCGGCATCGCCCCAAGCCGCGCATAGCGCGAATGCGCCCAACTAGGATTTTGTCCCGTTGTCCCGTGCGAAAAACGTGCGGGACTTTTTTTATGATTGTAAAAAACCTTGTCAGTTCGCAGGCAAAAAGTGTTATGATAATAGACCGAAACGCCGAATTGCAGCCGTTTGCCCTGCGGGCGGCGGCGGAGGGATGAGCAACTCGGCCGTTAACACAGGGGGTTGCGAGCGCGTATGTCGGTTATATGGCGAATCGTCAAGATGGCGTTCAGGCGCAAATGGCATATGCTTGCGGCGTATATCTCAATGTTCGGCGCCGCTGCCGCATATCTGTTTCTGCCCTACTACTTCGGCGTAGCCATAGACCAGGTCAAGGTGCTGACAGAGGGCGGCGCATTTCCGCTGCAAAACCTTCTGGTTATCACCGGCATCATCATCGGGCTTAGCGTCATACGCGGGGCGCTCTCCTACTTCCAAACCTACCTGGGCGAAGCGGTGTCGCAGTTCGTTTCGTATGACCTGCGCAACCGCTTCTACGACCATGTGCAGCATCTGAGCTTCGGCTTTCACGACAAGAACCACACCGGACACCTGATGTCGCGCGCCATCACGGACGTCGAGAACATTCGAATGTTCGTGAATATGGGCATCGTGCGCACGCCCTACTTCGCCATCCTGATGGTGGTGGTGTCCGTAATTCTGATACGGATGGACTGGCAGCTCGGATTGCTGGGCATCAGTTTTATGCCGCCGGTGATTCTGGTTTCGGGCGTTATCCGCCTCAAGCTGCGGCGGGCGTGGCTGAAAATCCAAGATATGATGGCCGAACTGAACACCGTGCTGCAAGAGAACCTGACGGGACAGCGCGTAGTGAAGGCGTTTGCGTCGGAAGATTTCGAGAACCGCAAGTATAACGATAAGAGCATGGAGGTGTCCGAGGCGTTCATCGCGGCAGAGAAGCTTCGGATTTCCAACACATCGTTCACGCTGTTTTCGTTCCAAATAGCGCTGGCGCTGATACTGCTGTTCGGCGGCTGGCGTGTGATTAGCGGCGATCTGACGATTGGGCAGCTGGCGGCGTTTGTGTTCTATATGCAAATCCTCGCAATGCCCGTGCGCATGTCCGGAATGATAGTGAACTCATACGCAAGGGCGGCGTCGGGCGGTCAGAGGCTGTTCGAGATCTTGGATATGCCGTCGGAGGTTGTGGAAAAGCCAAACGCCAAAGAGATGCCGCGCGTCAAGGGGCATGTGCGCTTCGAGAATGTGAGATTCGGCTACGAAGAAGGCAAGCCGGTGCTGCGAAACATCGACCTTGAGCTAGAGGCGGGCAAGGTGGTGGCGCTGCTTGGCGCTCCCGGCAGCGGCAAAAGCACCGTCGCCAATCTGCTGCCGCGCTTCTATGAGGTAGGCTCCGGGCGCATCACGATCGACGGAATGGACATTCGGGACGCGACGCTGCGATCGCTGCGCCACAACATCGGCATGGTGCAGCAGGATGTATTCCTGTTCGGCGCGGGACTGCGCGAGAACATAGCCTACGGACGCGAGGACGCTCCCTTCGATGATGTGATGCGCGCGGCAAAGGTGGCGCAGCTTCACGATTTCATATCATCGCTCGAAGACGGCTATGACACCGACGTGGGCGAAAGAGGCGTTACGCTATCCGGCGGGCAGCGTCAGCGGATGTCCATAGCGCGCGCCGTGTTGCTCGACCCGCCCATTCTCATACTGGACGATTCCACCTCCAGCGTTGACGCCAACACCGAAGACCAGATCCGCAGGGCGATGGAAGAGGTTATGCGCGGGCGCACCACGCTCATAATCGCGCACCGCCTCAGCACGGTTCACAGGGCGGACGAAATCGTTGTGCTGGACAGGGGCGAAATCGTGGAGCGCGGCGATCACGCCGAACTGCTGGCGCTGGGCGGCAAGTACCGCGAAATCTACGAACTCCAGCTGCGTCCACAAGAAGAGGTTATGCGCGATATAGATGTAACCGAGTCGGCATTCGCCGCCTTGGGGGAGGGCGCGCCGCGATGATGCAAGGAAGCGCTTTCAGCGGTCGAAGCAGCGGCCGCCCCGAACCGGACGGCGAAACTTTCGGCAGAATATACGATAAGCGCGTCATCGCGCGCATCCTGCCGTATGTGCGCCCCTACAAGCGCCTGGCGCTATTCGCCTTCATCGCTATGCTGGTGTACACCGGCTCGCAGGTGGCGATTCCCTTCTTGATAAAGCTGGGAATAGACGGCTACATAGAGAACGGAAGCTTCCAAGGACTGCTGACGATATTCGGCATATTCGTGGCGACGGCGGCGGCGGGACTCGCGGCGAACTACCTGCAGCAGATGTTCATGGCGCGCGTGGGGCTAGGCGTGCTGTACGACCTGCGGCGCGCGATGTTCGGACACCTGCAGCGGCTGTCCCTGTCCTACTACGACAAGACCGAAGTGGGACGCATAATGTCGCGCGTGCAGGGCGACGTGTGGCAGCTCCAAGAACTTATGGCGGTTGTCATAATGACCACTGCCGACCTGCTGAGCCTCGCCGGCATCATAGTGGCGTTGCTTGTGATGAACCTGAAGTTGGGACTGATAACGCTGACCGTGCTGCCCATACTGGGCTTGACGATGGGCATATGGCAGCCTTTCGCGGTGAAAGCGTTTCTGCGGGTTCGCACCGCAATATCCATCGTGAACGGCGCGCTGAACGAAAACATCACCGGCGTGCGCGTGGTGCAGGCGCTCAACCGCCAGCCGCGCAACCTGCAGATATTCGACGGCAAGAACACCGAGCATCTGAACGCCAACCTGTGGGCGGGCAAACTCTCGGCGAGCCTGCTGCCGGCGGTGGACATTCTGACCGCGCTGGCAATCGTGCTGGCGGTATTCTTCGGCTCGCGCATGGTAGTGGGCAACGAACTTCAAATAGGCGTGCTTATCGCCTTCATAATGTACATTCAGCGCTTCTTCGACCCCATCCGCAACCTTACGATGCAATACACGCAGCTGCAGCGCTCAATGGCGTCGGGCGCGCGCATATTCGAGCTGCTTGATGTGGAGCCGGATCTGGTAGATAGGCCCAACGCCGGCAGCCTGCCGCAGCTCAAAGGCGACGTTGTGCTGCGCGACCTGAGCTTTAGCTACGCCGCAAGCGCAGAGATAGCGCGACTTGACCAAGAAGTGGGCGCGGCAAACGGCGTCAACGGCAGAAACGGCGCAAGCGCGGCGGCTATGCCGGATGTATTGCGCCATCTATCGCTGCACATCAACCCGGGTGAAACGGTCGCGGTGGTGGGTCCCACGGGCGCAGGCAAGACCACGCTGGTATCGCTCATATCGCGCTTCTACGATGTGCCGCCCGAAAAGGGCGCGATTCTGGTGGACGGCTACGACATCCGCGACGTCACCCGAAGCTCGCTCGCCGGACAGATGAGCATGGTGCTGCAAGAGCCGTTCCTGTTCTCCGGAACCGTGCGCGAAAACATCAAGTACAACCACCCATGGGCGACGGATGAGCGCATGATAGAGGCGGCGAAAGCGGTGGGCGCGCACGACATCATAATGAGCTTGGACGATGGCTACGACACCTACCTGGCGGAGCGCGGCGTCAACCTCAGCCTAGGGCAGCGGCAGCTGCTCAGTTTCGCGCGCGCAATCGTCGCCAACCCGCGCATCCTGATACTGGACGAAGCCACCGCCAACATCGATAGCTACACCGAAATGCTGATCCAGCGCGCGCTGCAGAAGCTGCTCAAAGACCGCACCGCCATCGTGATAGCGCACCGCTTGTCCACCATACGCGGCGCTGACAAGATAGTTGTGCTGAACCAGGGCGAAATCGTAGAGGTAGGCAACCACGCCGCGCTAATGGAGCGGGACGGGCTGTACGCGCACCTGTATCAGATGAACTACGCGTCGATGGAAGAAGAAGAGGGGTAGGGATATGGGGGACGACTACTCAAAGCCCGGCAACATATCCGGCACTTTTCGTGGATAGAATAACCCTACAATAATCCAACTGTCGGGATGTTGCCGAACGGTTCCTACAAAGAAGTGCAGGTCATTCATCTCAGCCATTTCATACTGATACTTTTTCCTAAAAGCTGCCGCCCATCTTGATATGCCATACTCATTACGCCATCTACGATAAGACTCCCCCAACTCCCAGTCGGTGCATATCATAGAATGCCCATTACATTCCGCAAAGTCGCATTGAAATTTATAGCGGAACTTGTAGGGTATCTTCTCTAAAGCATCAGATGGGGCATTTTGAAACAGTGAGTATTGATTGAGCCTTGCAAGTTCATCTGGGGTCCATTCGCGGTTTTCCTCTGGCTCAATATGTAGAGTCACACCCGTTGGCTTGAAGAAACCAAGCGTAGGGTAATCGTTCTCCCGCCTCTGCTGTTGCAGTTCACAAAGGGAAGCCGATTTCAGTGGAAACACACGCTCTTTTCGTGCCTGCCAATGGTTAGACGTAGCCAAAGGCTCGTCCAGAATCTCGATAGAGTCACTATCTATCTCGTAACTTTCGGGACGAGGATCTGATGAACGTTTGACGGACACTTCAATTAGTTGGTACTTTCTGAAACGCTTATCAGGGTCAAGAAAGCGGTATGGAATGGGAAACAGCCGAATCCATTCACCTTCTTCAGTTATTCCTGCAGTACAGGATACCTCTACGCCTCTTCTAGCGGGCGTAGGATATGTGCGAACCGTGATTAGAACTTTCTTTGTTGTCCATGTGCTGAAACCAACCATGGCAATGTCCTAATACTATAACTAAAGGTCGTAGCCCTTTAGCCCTGCGCGCTCGAGTTCAATGAAGACGAGATGTCTGTGGCATGCCTCAGGATCGACTTCCATGCACATGAAGGCAACTGTCCCGTTGGACTTTGCAACATTGGTTAGCATATCATCCGGTAGATTTCCGATGATTTTCTGCTGATACCATTCCCAAATGATTCCTCTGTCATTTGTGTCAGCCGCTTGTCGCCTTACGTCAGTGGGAACACCCAAATCAGGGTGATGTTTGTAGTTGATGTTGCGCTTCCGAAGATGAGCTCGGAGATTGTCTTTGCTGAAGTCTGGTTTGTATTGACTTACCGGCGCATTGCGTATATCAATCACGGTGGAAACACTGGCAGCTTCAATAACATTGATGAACTGCTCAATGTCACGCCCAGAATAGCCAATCGTATAGAAATCGGCGGTTACGCTATGCTTGAGGTTCCATAGAACCTTATTGACCTGTTGAACTGCCACAGGGGCTTGCGGCAAATCTATCCCCCTGTAGATGGGTGGGTTCTCTACATTCCTAGAGTTGGAATCGCCCTTATCGCCCGACGAATCCAAAGGGAATGTTTCCTGCAGATCGACTTCTGCGTGTTCCTGTTCGGCTGTGGTTTGTTCATCGGATACAGGATGATCGGGAATTAGAGGTGGTGTTCTGCGTTGAGTTTCTACCTCCTCCACTAGACGGGTAATTGTGTCACTCCAGTTTCCCGACCCTTGCCCTGCCGTTATCTCTTCGAGTTGTCTTGCTGTTTCGGCAGGAAGAGTGATTTCTCGCTGCACAGTAGATAGCGCCATTGCCGCCACTTCTGAAATTGGGCGTTCAGGGTACATTTTGAAGTAGTCAAGAAGGCGTCGCGCCCTGTCTTGCTCTAATGGCGCGATTGTTTTAGCAAGTTCTGTGTACGTCTCAGCGGCTTTTTCTTCGGACAATCGCCCTTTAACAGCGGCCATAGCTTGCTCTAACAGAGTAGCGTGGCGCTCCGGTATTGCTTCACCGCTGCGCCGCTGAGGAGTTGAAGGACGCAACCCGCTTAATACATCAACACCTCTAGGGCGGAGTATGGTTGCTGCTTCATAGGCTTCAAAGTCTTGGATGACCCTATTACGCGCCCTTCCTATGACTCGCGCCAATTCCCCTCTGTCGCTAAACCTATCAGGTTCTGTCTGTTCGATCAGTTTGTACGCTTCTACTCGCTCGTCGAGCGAAAGCTCGCCCCGCTGTAGATTTTCTATAAGCGAGCGGACTATGGCGTCGGCATCGGAGATGTGTTGAACTACCACAGGAATGACTTGCAAACCTATCTGGGTTGCAGCCGCCAACCTTCGTGAGCCTATAATCACTTCATAGTTTCCGTTTGAGGCCGGACGCACTATGAGCGGTTCTAGGATGCCTTGCTCGCTTATGGAATCAGCCAATTCGGAAATGTCGCCTACATTCCTGCGAACGTTTAGGGGGGACACTATAAGTTGGCTTGTTGGAATCTCTAAAGCTTGGAATTGCTGTGTCGTCATTAAGCAACTTTCTCCCAAGTGTCGGAATCTCTCGAATCAGCCATATTATACACATTATACATCTTTACTGAAACTAATTGATAGCCAAATTCAAATTTGGCTATCCCCCTACCCCCGCATCCCCGCCCACGCCGCCGCCAGCAGCGCCAGCGCGCACGGCGCGTATGGGATGCCCACCGACCACACGCCCGCCGCGCAGAATAGCAGCAGCAGCGCGGCGGACGCCCATAGCAGCGTCAGCGTGAGCGCGCGCGGCAGCGTTGAGGGCAGCGCCGCTATCATGCCCGCGGCGGTCAGCGCTATGGGGACTACCAGCAGCAGCGCCGCCCATACGCCGTTGACTTGGATGAGCGTTTCGCCGCTGCTGTAGGCGGGCGCAAGCAGAAAGAATAGCGTCGCCGCCCACGCCCATATGTGCGCGAATAGCGCCGCGAATATGCGAACTTTGGCGCTGCTCATACGGGTTCACGCTTTCGGGTTGGCGCAAAGCGGATGCGCCGTTGTTATAGCAGTCAGAGCAGACGCGCCTGCGGGTCGGCGGCATCGTCCTTACCATAGTCGATGCCGAAATGTTCGTGCGCTAGGCGGGTTGCCACGCGGCCGCGCGGCGTTCTGTCTAGGAAGCCCAGCTGAAGCAGATACGGCTCATACACATCCTCTATCGTGTCCGGATCCTCGCTGATAGACGCCGCTATGGTGTCCAAGCCCACTGGGCCGCCGTCGAACTTTTGGATTATGGACTCCAGCAGGCGGCGATCCGTGCCGTCCAAGCCCTGCTCATCAACCTCAAGCTGGCCGAGCGCCCGCTCCGCCACTTCGCCGGTGATGACGCCGTCGGCCACCACCTGCGCATAGTCCCGCACGCGGCGCAGCAAGCGGTTGGCTATGCGGGGCGTGCCGCGCGCCCTCCGCGCAATCTCCGATACGCCCTCCGGCTCGACGGCAATCTCCATTATGCGCGCGGATCGCCTGACGATGGTGTTCATAGCGCCGTCGTCGTAGAAATCCAAGCGGTGTATGCTGCCGAAGCGGTCGCGCAACGGCGGGCTCAGCATCCCGTAGCGCGTGGTTGCGCCTATCAGCGTGAACGGCTGTATCCTGAGATTCATGCTGCGCGCCTTCAAGCCCTTGTCTATCACCCACGACACGAAATAGTCTTCCATCGCGGGATACAGCACCTCCTCCACGATGCGGCTGAGGCGGTGAATTTCGTCCACAAATAGAATATCGCCTTCCTTGAGCTGCGTAAGCGTCGCCACCATATCGCCGGGGCGCTCGATCGCTGGGCCGGATGTGGTCTTGATGTTGACGCCCATTTCCACCGCCATTATGTTGGCGAGCGTGGTCTTGCCCAGTCCGGGCGGGCCGTAGAGCAGCAGATGATCGAGCGGTTCGCCGCGCTGCTGCGCCGCCGTAACGCTAATCTGCAGCAAGCCCTTGACAGCATCCTGCCCGATGTAGTCGGCGATGCGGCGCGGGCGCAAGCCGGTGTCCAAGTTGTGGTCCGATTCGTGGCGCGCGCCAGATACGATGCGTTGTGTCATAACTGACCCATTCCGTTCATGCAAGTTCTTTGTAGATAGAAATTATATGTTTGCCGCTAATTCGTCAAATTGCAACGGCGCACGGCGTACAGCGCTGCGATATAATCGGATGAAACGAATACCGCTATGGAGTGATTGTGAATTACGAATCGGATTTTGCGGCGCTGGGCGGGGAGACGACGGATATATGGAATGCGAATGCGGACTTTTGGGACGCGCGAATGGGCGAAGGCAACGCATTTCATAAGCTTCTGATTGAGCCCACTCAGCTTGCGCTGCTGAACCTGCAGCCGGGCGAGCGCGTTCTGGACATCGGCTGCGGCAACGGGCAGTTCGCGCGCAAGATGGCATCGCTGGGCGCGGATGTTACCGCCATAGACGCCGCCGATCGGATGATAGCGAATGCGCGCCGCAGAACTACGGCGGACAACGGCGGCGGGCGCATATCCTACGGCGTGATGGACGCCGCCGACCAAGCCGCTATGCTGGCGCTGGGCGAAGGCGGTTTCGACGCCGCTGTCTGTACGATGGCGCTGATGGACATTGCCGCCATTGCGCCGCTCGCCGCCGCCGTCAAACGCCTGCTGACGCCGCGCGGACGGATGGTTTTCAGCGTGATGCACCCTTGCTTCAACTCAACCGAAGGCTTCACCAAGGTTATGGAACAAGACGAGCGCGGCGGCGTCCGCACAGAAAGGCTATCGGTGAAAATCACGCAGTACATCCGCCCGCACGCGCACAAGGGCTTGGCGATGTTGGGACAGCCCCTGCCGCAGAACTACTTCCACCGCCCGTTGAGCGCGCTGCTGGGCGCATTCTTCGCCGCGGGCTTTGCGCTTGACGCCCTCGAAGAGCCGGTGTTCCCTGAAAGCGAACCGCAGGGCGATCCGCTGAGCTGGCAAATGTACAGGGAAATCCCGCCCGTCTTGGCGGCTCGTCTGATACCACGATAGGTTAATCATAGGCAATAGTAGGTAGAAAGAGCATCAAAATGTGCGAACAAACCGGTTGGAGCGAACAGGATTCGGCGACATACCGCGCGCTTGCCGAGATTGCGGTACCGATGCGCCGCGAGTTTCTGGCGTCGCTGCTCTGCCTGCTGCCGTTTGGCGAATACGAATCGTTTCGCATCGTGGAACTGGGCTGCGGCGAAGGCGTCTTGGCGCGCGCCGCGCTGACGGCGTTCCCCAAGGCGTCCGTATTGGCGCTAGACGGCTCGGAGTCGATGCGGGCGCATGCCGCGGCGCTGCTGGCGCCGTTTGGGAAGCGCGCATCGGTCGAGCCGTTCATACTGGAATCGCGCGACTGGTTCAGCCGCATTGACGGCGCAGACTGCGTAATGTCTTCGCTGGTAGTCCATCACCTAACGGCGGACAGCAAACAACGGCTGTTTCGCGAGGCGCGCAATCGACTGAGTGAACGCGGCGCGCTACTGCTCGCCGACCTGGTTCTGCCTCAGCGCGCTGAGTCCTGGCGGTTATACGCCGACGCCTACGACGCTGTCAGCAAGCGGCAGTCCATTGCGCGCGCGGGCGATACGGCGCTCTACGATAGGCTTGTGGCAGAGCGCTGGAACTACTACCGCCACCCGGACGCATCCGAAACGCCCTCTCCGCTGTCGCATCAACTAGAATGGCTATCGGACGCCGGCTTCGATGCGGTCGACTGCTTTTGGCTGCAAGCCGGCCACGCCGTCTATGGCGGCTACAAGGCGCGCGGCGGCATCGGCGCGCTGAGCCTGCCCGACGCGCTTGCGGCGGTGGATGCGGCGCTTGCGGCGAATGCGGGATGAGCGCCTTAGCGTACATAGACGCAAAGGCGCAAGGCTTGCCCGTTAAGCGAAAATGAACTTTTAGCCAGTCAAAAGGCTTATAATACCGAAAGCGCAAGTCAATCAAGCGAAATCAGTCATTGAAACAAGCGGATATGTACAGAGGTGCAAACAATGTCAGGCTACATATTGAGCGAAGACGAACTTCTGCTGAAGAACACGGCGCGGGATTTTGTGGACAATGAGATTGCGCCGCGCGCCGCCGCCTACGATGAGAGCGGCGAATTCCCGCACGACAACTTCAAGGGAATGGCGGACTTGGGGCTGCTGGGTCTGACGATTGACGAAGAGTACGGCGGCAGCGGCGGATCGTTTCGGCTGCTTGCCATCGCCGTCGAAGAGGTGGCGCGCGCCTGCGCCGCAACCAGCGTATCCTACATTGCTCACCTTTCGCTGTGCGCCCAGTTCATCCATATGTGGGGGACTGAAGGGCAGAAGCGCCAGTTCCTGCCGGGGCTGGCAAGCGGCGCTCATATCGGCGCTTTCGCGCTCACGGAGCCGGGTTCGGGCAGCGATGCCGCCGCTATGCAGACCACCGCCACGCGCTCCAACGGCGGATATCTGCTCAACGGCAGCAAAACCTTTATCACGAATGCGCCCGAAGCCGCCACTTTCGTAACGCTTGCCACGCACGACCGCAGCCTGCGCGCGCGCGGCATCGACGCGCTGATTGTGGAAGGCGATTCTGACGGTCTGACCGTGAACCCGCTGCATGGCAAGATGGGCATGCGCGCCTCGTCCATTGCCGAAGTGGTGTTCGAAAACTGCCCCGTGCCGCAGGAAAACCGAATGGGCGGCGAAGGCGAAGGCTTTCGCGAAACGATGCACGTGCTCAATTCCAGCCGCATATCCATTGCGGCGCAGTGCGTCGGGATAGCGCAGGCGGCGTATGAATCGGCGGTCAGCCACGCCAAGCAGCGCGAAACTTTCGGCAAGCAGCTCGCCGAACATCAGGCTATCCAATGGATGATTGCGGATATGGCGACGCAGATAGACGCCGCGCGCCTGCTGGTGATGCGCGCCGCAACCCTGCGCGACGCCGACACGCCGATTGTGAAAGAGGCGTCTATGGCGAAGCTCTTCGCCTCGCGCGTGGCGGTTGAAGCGGCCGACAAAGCGGTGCAGATCCACGGCGGCAGCGGCTACTTCGCGCCCACCCCGGCAGAGCGCTACTACCGCGACGCCAAGGTTACCGAAATATACGAAGGCACATCCGAAGTGCAGCGCCTAGTCATCGCGCGCAGCATCCTGCGGGACGGACTGGTGTAGCGGGCGGCGCATTCGGCGCAGATTTTGACTTTGCGGTAGGGGCATATACAATACCTACCGCGCAAAACCCACGCCGTTACGCGATACGAATATGTGATGCAAAGGAAAAGATATGTCAGACAAGTACAGCAGGATGTTCGCCGAGTATTCGCATGGGCTGCGATATGAGGATTTGCCGTCGGACACCGTCCACGAAGTCAAGCGGCGCATACTGGACAGCGTGGGCGTGAGCATGGCGGCGTTCTCCGAGGACGCGCCCAAGGCGGCGCGCATGTACGCCTACGATTTTGCGCTGCCAGGCGGCGCGACGGTATGGGGAGCGCCCGCGCGCGTCGCCCCCGAAGCCGCTACATTCGCCAACGGACTTATGACGCGCTACCTCGACTTCAACGATACATACCTATCGCTGGAGCCGCTGCACCCAAGCGATATGCTGCCGGGGCTGATTGCGCTGTGCGAATGGAGCGGGCGCGATGTGCGGGACATCTTCACGGCGGCGGCGGCGGCTTACGAAGTATCGGTCAACCTCTGCGACGCCGCGAGCATCCGCGCGCATCAGTGGGATCACGTCGTCTATACCGGCATCGGCGCGGCGTGCGGCGCGGGCAGACTGCTAGGGCAATCCGCGGATCAGATTGAACACACCATATCCATCGCAAGCGTGCCGCACGCCTCTATGCGCCAAACGCGCGCCGGCGAACTCTCCATGTGGAAGGGCGCGGCGGCGGCGAACTCCGTGCGAAACGCCGTGTTCGCAAGCCTCGTTTCGCAGCGCGGACTGACCGGCCCCTATCAGCCATTCGCCGGCGAAATGGGCTTCTTCGCGCAGCTTCTGGGCGGCAAGCCATTCGCCGACGCGGCGCTCGAGTCCATCGCAGAGCGCGCAGCGTCCACGCGCATACAGGACACCTACATCAAGAAGTGGCCCGTAGAATATCACGCTCAAAGCGCAGTCGATGCCGCCGTGGATCTGCGCGAAGAGCTGGGCGGCGATGTCAACCTCATAGAGTCCATCCATCTCGACACCTTCAAGGTATCGTATGAGATTATCGCCAAAGATCCGGAGAAATGGGCGCCCAAGACGCGCGAAACCGCCGACCATTCGCTGATGTACATTGTGGCGGCGGCGTTGCTGGACGGCACGGTCACCAAGCATTCGTTCTCGCAGCGGATGCTTGACAGCGCCGAAATCAAGGCGCTGCTCTCCAAGACCACGCTTGAGGAAGACGACGCGCTCACCGCGGGCTACCCTGAGGGCATCCCCAACCGCATCACCATCAAGACCAAAGACGGCGGCGCTCTCAGCCGCGAAGTGAGCTTCCCGCGCGGCCACGCCCTGAACAAGATGACCGACGCAGAAGTTGAGCAAAAGTTTATGCTGAACGTCGCGGATGTGTGGACGGATGAGCAGGCGCGCCGCGTCATAGACTTGGTGTGGAGCATAGACGAACAGCCCAACCTAGATGCGCTTATGGAGGCGATGCGAATATGAGTTGGATGCTTGAGGGCGATGCGAAACGCAGCCACGCCGCGCGCTTGCGCGAGCTGCTAGACGGCGGCGAGCCGCTCAGCGTCCCCGGCGCATTCAACCCGCTGACTGCCATTATCGCGCGCAAGGTGGGCTTCGATGCGCTCTACTTCTCCGGCGCGGCGTTCTCCGCAAGCCTCGGCATTCCGGACATCGGGCTGTTCACGCTCGCCGAGCTGACGGACGCCGTGCGCTGGATGACGCGCGCCGCCAACCTGCCGCTCATCGTGGACGCAGACACGGGGTTCGGCGAAGCCGTCAACGTCATACGCACCGTGCGCGAACTCGAATCGGCGGGCGCGGCGGCTATACAGATAGAAGACCAAGTGCTGCCCAAGCGCTGCGGCCATCTTGACGGCAAGGCAGTCGTGTCCGCCGACGCATTCGCCGAAAAGATAGCGGCGGCGGCGCAGGCGCGCAATGAGACGCTGATTATCGCGAGAACCGACGTGCGCGCCATCGAAGGCTTGGACGCCGCCATAGAGCGCGGCAAGATGTGCAAGCAAGCGGGCGCCGACATCATATTCCCTGAGGCAATGCAGTCATTGGACGAATTCCGTGCGTACGCCAACGCCGTGGGCGGCAACCTGCTTGCCAATATGACCGAGTTCGGCAAATCGCCCTATCTCAGTGTAGATGAATTCGCGGCGCTGGGCTACAACATCGTCATATTCCCCGTAACAACCCTGCGCGCCGCCGCAAAGACCACGGAAGACCTGTTGACGCACATCAAGCGCACAGGCACGCAAGTCGAATGGCTGCCCCGAATGCAAACGCGCGCCGAACTCTACGACCTGATAGAGTACGACGCCTACGCAGAAGTCGACAGCGGGCTTGCGCTAGGCGGCGCTGACGGGGCATAATGGGCGTAACATAGGCAACCTAAGCGTCAACGAAAGACGCTATGAGATGAACGAAAGGATAGGAATATGGCAACTACAGACAACCTCACGGACAAAGAACGCATAGCGCGATTAGAGATAGCGCGCGAAGACGACCGTAGCCAAATGGCGACGAAAGAGGACGTCGCTAAGCTCAACGGCGATCTGAAGATATACATTGCGGAAGTAAAGGCCGACATCCTCAAATGGCAGTTCGGCATGTGGTTCGCCACTATCGCAATCGTGCTTGCGGCGATATGGCGGTTTGGCGGCTGATCTGATAGATGGATGGAATGGTTGCCGTCGCTGAACGACGGCATTTCATCTACCTTGATTTTGCGACTGCGCCTATATCGAAATGAACTCTATGCAACTAGACATACGATATTTCAGCGACACCGACACGCTGTCCCTATGGAACGGCATGTCGGCAAGCGAAGCGGGCGACCTAATCGCCGTAGACGAACTCATATATGATACCAACGCCCGCGGCGATGCCCCGGCGGACATAACCGCCGATTATGACGCCGACGGCAAGGTGGTGGGGTTCACCATAGAACACGCCGCCGAACTGCTGCTGCGCCCGCTCGCAAAACACGGCGGCGCTTCCGATGCGTTTGTGGTCAACGGAATGTTCGCCGGCTACGGATACACGCTGTCTCTAGCGGGCGGCGCGCTGACCTTGCGAAATCACAGTGCCGATATAGCGCGCTCCGACGAAGTGGGCGTATATGATGGCAAGCGCTTCACCGCGCGGCTCACGGCGCACTACGACGCCCACGGCGACGCCGCAGGCTTTACGCTGTCCCATGCCGCCGAGGCGCTGCTGCCGCTCCTAACCCCCAACGCTCTACACATTGCCGCCGCCCCCAACCCGCGCGGCGTCTAACGCATATCTAGGAGAACGCAGATGACTTCGACTTCACCCGAATACAGCCCCGGACTCGAGGGCGTGATTGCCGCCGATACTTCCGTATCCTACTTGGATGTGGACATAGAGCAGATACTGGTTCGCGGCTATGACCTCATTGAGCTGGCGCAGAACCTCTGCTACACCGATGTCGCCTATCTGGTCATACACGGCGAACTGCCCACGCCCGCGCAGGCAAAGGCGTTCTGCGATCGACTCACGGCCGAAGCCGATGTGCCGGACGAACTCTATCGCCTGTTTGAGCTCATGCCAAAGTCCACCGTGGCGATGGACGCCCTGCGAACCGGCTTGTCCTTCTTGGCGGGATACGAAGACCCCGCGCTGCTGCACGACAATTCGCACGCCGCCAACCTAGAGAAGGGCATTCGGCTGCTGGCGAAGACGCCCACGCTGACGGTCAATTCCTACCGCGCGCTCAATGGACTGCCGTTTGTGCGCCCCAACCCCGACCTGCCGTATATGGAAAATTTCCTGTATATGTTGCGCGGCGAGCGCCCCGACGCCGAATCCCTGGACGCCTTCGACCGCATCCACATATGCTACATCGAGCATGAGATGCCCAACTCCACATTCGCCGCGCGCGTGATAGCCTCCACGCTGTCCGATATGTACGGCGCTATGGTGGGCGCGGTGGCGTCGCTGAAGGGCCCGCTGCACGGCGGCGCAAACGAAGCCGCGATCGAGTTCATGATGGACATCAATGGCGCCGGCGGCCCGCCGCATGCCGAGCCCTACACTATGGCGAAGCTAGAGCAGCGGGCGCGCATAATGGGCTTTGGACATCGCGTCTATATGCGCAAGTACGATCCGCGCGCGCGCTTCCTGATGGACTACATCCCCCGCTTGGCGGAGCGCATCCCGGACGGGCAGGACTTGGCGTCCATCTACTCCACAGTAGAGCAAGTGATGTATCGCGAAAAGGGATTGTATCCCAACACCGACTACCCCATCGGGCTGCTCTACTACCTGCTTGGCATACCCATACCGCTATACACGCCGATATTCTTGGCGGCGCGCACCGCCGGCAATGTGGCGCATGTGCTAGAGCAGCACGACGACAACCGCCTATTCCGCCCGCGCGTCATATACTCAGGCGGACGCGGCCTCACGCCGCCCGGCAGCCCCATATCGCCCCGATAGGCGCGCGTTGCGGGACTGACGCGGGTATGAACGCGCGCCTATGCGATAACATCCAACTTATCGGCAACCCACTTATCGCCGATGCCAAATATGGTAATCGGGCGTATGGCTACGCTGACGATTGCGCCTTTCGCCAGCGATTTGGGCAAGCCTTGCGAATTACACCAAATCGTGTAGCTGAGAATATCCTCTGCGTCCGGATCAATCGCGATTTCGTCCACATGTATGGTCAGTTGCGTAACGGTCAAGCCGCCTAGGATTTCGGCGGCTTGCCGCGCTCCCAGCGAATCAGGCGCTACGCCGTGCCTATCCGTGAGGGACACCGCGCCCATCTGGATAACAACGCCGATATGTTTCTCAGCCCCGCCCATCGGATCGATTCGCATTATGTCCCGCGTTTTGGATTGGGAACGCCTCACCCTGTCAACCAGCGAAGCGTGGATGCTGCCGCTGAAGCGCTTCATGCCCGGCAGCAGATCGTAGTCTTTGGATCGAACGCTTTCGGTTACGTCCTGCATCGCTCGGTAAATATCTGCGTCTGTCAAGTTATGCGTCGGATCAGGCAAATCGTCCCCGCAGCGATGTTGCGGCCAAGGCGGACCGAGGTCGTCGAACAGGATGCGGCAGCCGCAGTCGCATTGAAAGAAGAAAATGCCGTCGCCGCAGTCCCTGCAAATTAGTGGGAATGTCTTTGTGTTGCACCAATAGCCGTGAACGGCTGCGTACATGCGCTTTGCCTCCGACTAAACCGCCCCAACTAGCCGCTAATGTATAGGCGCTTGTATATCGAAATCCGCGCCAAATTCGGTATATGTAATCGTGGCGTTGAACTCCGCCGCGCCGCCCAAGTCCCCCGGCGCAAGCGGCATCGCATCGCCCGACAGCCCGGCCGAATCCTGCGCCTCCGCCGATGTTTCGCCCGCCATCGTCAGACGGCGCAAAAGCGCATCCTCAACGCCCACCCACATCTCTACATACAGGCTGTCATAGGCGCTGCCCAAATAGTTGCCGCGCACCATTGCGCTGATACGCCGCGTGGCAACGCCGTCGACCGTATCGTCCCCCACGATTTGGACGTCTTCATACTGCGCCGGATCCATAGGCGGCAGCGCGAACTCATAGGGCGACGGAAAGCCCGTATCCGCTGCGAATACCCGCTCCCACACGCCCGTTTCGGGATTTGTGATATAAGCGTCTTCGCCTATCGTGATAATGTCTATCTCCAACAGAAAGAACCCCAGCGAAATCCCAAGCTTGCCCCGCGTTCTATCCGGCGCTTGAATATCCCCCTTGTAGTAGATGGGAAATTCATCCCCGAAAGTCTCTTCGTCCATTTGGAAGCTCGCCTCCGTCTGCACTATCTTGAAAGAGGCGTCAACATCGGCGTGAAAAGCGTCCGCCGCCTGCATCGCTTCCAGCGCGGCGCTCAAGATTTCCCGCGCGCTATCATCGTCGGCAAGCGCGCTTTGGGCGGCGTTGGGGGCGCTCTCAGAAACCGGTGTCAGCATCGGCGCGGATGTAGGCGCAACGGTAGCCGTCGGCAGCGGCGTGGATGTAGGCGCGGCCGTAGCCGTCGCGACGGGCGTAGCTGTAGGCGGCGGAACGGCGGTAGCCGTCGGCGTCAGCGTGGGCGCAACCGTAGCCGTCGGCGTAGGCACGTTCGGCGCAGGATCGCCGCATCCCGCCAACAGCGCGCAGATCAGCGTCGCCCCAGCGTATCGAAGTATTCGCATACACGCCATTGTATTGCAAGACGGGTGGCGTATCAATGCGTCTAATGCCACTAAATCATAAGAGTTCCGAACTCAGGGGTTGACCATGTTGCGAAGTCCGCTTGTATCCTCCCTGACGAGATAGTCATCAGGCAAGGCAACAAGCCGCGTTATGCCATTGGGTAAAGGAGGTGAATGCGCGCGCCGCTAGTCTTCGTCGGCCTCTTCGGCATCGGGCGGCGGCGTATCGAATGGGCGGTTCTCGCGACGCGCTTTCTCAAACTCGTCGAACCATTCCCGCCACGCCGCGTCTCTTTCCGCCTTGCCCCGGGTTATGCCTCGAGCCTCGCCCTCGGCCCTGCCCTCAACCCGGCCCTCAGCCTTGATCGCTTCCCTTGCCCTGTCTCTGCTTTCTTTGACCTTTTCGGAGAAAAACACCATGGCTCTCATCGCCTCCGTTGCCAGATAGGATAGGAATGCCACAAAGGGCATAGCCGAACTTAGGTCGTTGACCAGATTGCGAAGTCCGCTTGCGTCCTCGCTGACGATATAGTCCTCAGGCAAGGTAACAAGCAACACTATGCCATATAATAGCATAAGCGCCGAAAACACTATGACATAGTGCGTGCTCCATCCCTTGGGCGGCATGAAGGGCAAACGCCCATCGTCGCGGCGGTTTCTGTTGTCGCTGTCCGAATTACGCTGCATCGGCGCTGCCTTTCGCTTTCGATATTGGTTATTCGCTCTATTGAATCTTCTCCAGCGGCGCAAAGCCTAACAGCAGCCGCTTGACGCCGGCGCCGTCCGTGAAGACAACGGTTACTTCGTAGTCGCCGCCGGACGACGGCTTGCATTCGGTTACGATGCCTTCGCCGAATGCCTTGTGCCGCACCTTGTCGCCAGTCGACAGCGGCACCGCGGATGAATGAGCGCGCTCTGCGTCAGCGCCGCGCCTTATAGATGCGCTGCCCGGCTTTCGCGCCGCATCCCCGCCGCTGCGGATTGGCGCTTGGCGCTGTCGCCGCGTAATGCCGGCGTCGGGCGACGGCTGCGGCGTGCGTCTCACCATATCGCTTTGTGGCGGCGTGCGCCTTGGCACGTCATTCTGCGGCGACGCTTGCGTCGGGGGGCGACGTCCGCCGCTCGCAGACGCGCCCCCAGTCCAGCCGGCCGCGCCCGCCGATTTGCGTGGCGTGGCGGGCTTGGGTTGCGACGGCGCTTCTAGCAGCTCAGACGGGATGTCCAGCAAGAAGCGCGAGGGCATTCCCGGCTCCGAGCCGCCGCGAAAGCCACGCCGAAAGGCGCGCAGCAGATAGAGCCGCTCTTTGGCGCGCGTAACGCCCACATAGCACAGGCGGCGCTCTTCCTCAACCTGCGTGGGGTCGTCCATAGAGCGCGTGTGCGGCAGCAAGCCCTCTTCCATTCCCACCATGAACACGATGGGAAACTCCAATCCCTTCGCTTGATGCAGCGTGATAAGCGTTATGGAGTCCGTTTTCTGCTCGAAGTTGTCCACATCGGCGACGAGGCTCACGCTTTCCAGGAACGCCGTCAGCGCCTCATCCCTGCCCAAATGCAGAAAGCCGCGCGCCGCTTCGCGGAATTCGTGGATGTTATCCAAACGCTCTTCGCCGCGGTCGGACTGCTCGCTCATCCAGCGCCCGTAGCCGCTGCGATCCAGCACAAGGTCGATGATGTCCGGCAGATCGAGATTGCGGCGCTCGTCCGCTATGCCTTTGATTAGGGCGTGGAATGCGGTCAGCGCCGACCGCGCGCGCGCCGTGAACGGGCTGTTCAGCAAGCCCGGCCCCGATGCGGCCGCGCCTAACTGCGGCGACGACGCAGTGCCGTTTGCCAGAGCTTCTATCGCCGCGAACTGCGATATGCCCGCCACGCGCGCGGTGCGCGTCAGGTGATCGAGCGTGCGCTGTCCGATGCCGCGCGACGGCACGTTGATGACGCGGTTAAGGCTCACATCATCGTTGGGATTGGCGATAAGGCGCAGGTAGGCGGTGATGTCCTTGACCTCTTGGCGCTGATAGAACTTCTGCCCGCCAACCACCTGATACGGCATGCCGTAGCGCAGGCAAGCCTCTTCTAACGCGCGCGATTGGGCGTTCACGCGGTACATAACCGCGATGTCCCCAAGCGCGATGCGCGGGCTGCGCGTAAGGCTTTGGATTTCCTTGACTACGAACTGCGCTTCTTCTTCTTCGTTGTAGCCCTCCGCAATGACGATTGGCACGCCCCGTCCGTTGCGCGTCCACAGATCCTTGTCAACCCGCTGCGTGTTGGATGCGATGAGACTGCGCGCCGCGTCCAAGATGGTCTGCGTAGAGCGGTAGTTTTCTTCCAGCGCAATCAGTTTGGCGCTCGGATAATCGTCCTGAAAGCTCAGGATGTTGCGAATATCGGCGTTGCGCCAAGTGTATATGGACTGGTCCGGATCGCCCACCACGCAGATGTTCAGGTGAACGCCCGCAAGCTGCTTGGCTATGGCGTACTGCGCTACATTGGTATCTTGGAATTCGTCGATCATAAAGTGGACGAAGCGGTCTTGATACTTCCTCGCCACATCGGGTTGGCGCTCGAAGAGTTGGAATGTCTTCAGTAGCAGGTCGTCGAAGTCCACCGCTGAGCTTTGGCGCAGCAGGTCGTCGTAGCGCTCATAGGCGCGCGATACGATTTCGTCCCAGTAACTGGAGGAGCGCTGCGCGAACCCTTCGATGCCCAAAAGCTGGCTCTTTGCGCCCGATATGGCGGATAGTATCGCGCGCGGCGGGAAGCGCTTGGGGTCGTATTCAAGCTCAGTGAGAACGCGCTTCATCAGCGCCATCTGGTCGGCGTCATCGTATATCGCAAAGTCGCGGTCTATGCCGATATGTTCGAATTCGCGCCGCAGCACGCCCGCGCAAAATGCGTGGAATGTGGATGTTGTGAGCCGCTCCGACGCCTGCCCAAGCAGCGACGCAAGCCGTTGGCGCATTTCGCGCGCCGCCTTGTTGGTGAAGGTTACCGCCGCGATGCGATAGGGCGTTATGCCCACCACGCGCGCGATGTAGGCGATGCGGTGCGTGATGACGCGCGTCTTGCCACTACCCGGCCCCGCGATTATGAGCAGCGGCCCGTCGATAGCGGTAACCGCCGCGCGCTGATTGGCGTTCAACCCGTCCAGAATGCGATGCTCCGTCTGCCCGATATGTCCCCCGCGCGCGGATCGGACGGCGTCGGGTGTGTGTTCGGATGAAGTCATAGGTTTATAGTCCTCCTGATTGCGCCGTTAATCGCGCTGCATTGAAAACGATTATATCACCGCGCTATCTGCGTCTTGCCTAAGTTGCCCAAGTTGGGTTGATTATAGGAAGCGCCTTTGGATCGCTATGCGCTTGCGTCTTTGCGCCGTTCCCCGCAAGCCGCTGCCGTCGATTGCCGATATTTCGGCGCTCTGATAACCTACGCAATGCAAATACGCAACGCATTGGAGGCGCAGAGTGAGCGAATACACCGAGCAAGAGCGGCGCGCGCTGGACATACTGGCGGGATTGGGGGCGCATCCTGCCGTTCCGTTTCATGAGGCGGCGGTGGCGCGGCACATCATCGGGCTGCTTGAGCGGATTGAGGGCGTGGACTGGCGCATCGACGATTTCGGCAACATCATCGCGCGCTACGGCGCTCCGCAAGCCGCATCCGATGCCGCCGCAGAGCCGCAGCCGCCAATCGCATTTGTGGCGCATATGGACCACCCCGGCTACGAAATCATTCGCGCCGATACACCGGACGGCGGCGCTGAATCGGGCGATAACGATGGGAATAGCGGCGAAAGATACTACATAGCCGAGGCGCTGGGCGGCGTTCCCGTTGCGTCTATGACAAAGCGCACGCCGGCGTTTGCGCTGACCGCGGACGGCAGCCGCATTCCCGCCGAACTTCTGCCTATGCCCGACGGCGCAGATAAGCGGCTTGCGCGCGTGCGCCTGAAGTCCGATGCGCGGTTGGATTTGCCGACGGCGGTAGTGTTCGACCTGCCGGATTTCACCATCGACGGCGACGCCATACGAATGCGCGCGGCGGACGACCTCGCCGGCTGCGGCAGCATCTTGGCGGCGCTGGAGCGGCTTGCGGCGGCGGGCGCTGCGGCCGATTTCTACGGCGTGTTCACGCGCGCCGAAGAGGGCGGGCTGTTCGGCGCGCGGCTTATGGCGGAAGCGGGCGCGCTGCCCAAGAACGCGCTGGTGGTATCCATAGAGGCAAGCCCGCTTATACCCGGCGTGGAACAGGGCGCGGGGCCGGTCATACGCACGGGGGATAGGGTGTACACATTCGACGCGGACGCAGAACAGGCGCTCATCGCGGCGAGGGATGGCATAGCGGCGCGGGACGGCGGGTTTCGGTGTCAGCGGCAGCTTATGAGCGGCGGCGGATGCGAGGCTACGGCGTTTGCGGTGTTCGGATACAGCGTAACCGGCTTGGCGTTCCCGCTAGGCAACTGGCACAACGCCACCACAACCATACCCGACCGCGAAGGCGGGGTTGATTCGGAGTACATCAGCGTATCCGACTACCTAGGCGGCGTGGCGCTGATAGCGGCGGCGGCGGTCAGCGTCGCCAAGCGCAACGATTCGGCCGTGCGGCGCAGCATTCGCAGCATACCGAACGACGTGCGGGAGCGGCTACGGAGGACGGCGGGGATATGAGCGCCGAATGATGCGCGGGGGCTAGAGGCTAGGGCAGGGATGGCTTGGGGGGACGGCACCGCTAGTCGCAATCGTCGGAGTGGGCGCATAGCATTTGCGCGCCGCCTCGCTTCACCATAGCGGCAACGCGCGATACGCCGTGTATCTGCACATCGATGTCTTCAAGCTCGGCTGTCAACGACTCGATGAACGTAGAGTTGTATTCCCGCGCCCGTTCCAAACGCTGAGAGCAAGATTCTCGACTACGCTGCAGGGTTTCCAGAAAGTTGGGGGCGTCCTCTGTACATCCCATCCAGCCTACCAACTCCCCGTAAGGCTCGACTTCATTGACACACCACTCTATTTGGCGCTCAAGTATCTCTATTTCCTCCGGATAGTTGCGCGGATCTTTGAGCCACTTTCTCAGTAGCGCCAATCGATGCGCCTTCCATTTCGCGTGTACGCTGTGGCTCAAGTTCATTCCTCCCATATAGATACGCGACGGAGCGTGTTCGTATTTTCATACGATAATTGCATAGCCCCGCCATTATAGCAACCATATAACAACAACTACGCTGACATCTCACACACAACCTTTGCGCCCTAACGCCTTTGCGTTGATAAGTTGATAACGGGCTAGGCGACAATCCCGAACCATCGCCGCCTAATCCGTCCCCCGCCCCGTCAGCTCGCCGAAGCGCCCCGCTCTGTTTGCGGCGAATAGGTATGTGGTTACATAACTGCGCCACGGCGACCAGCGCTCCGAGTACGCCAGCGCATCGGCGGGCGGCATAGGGCTGCCGTCGCCCACAAGCGCGCCCATCATACGCTGCAGCGCAAGATCGCCGTAGGGGAAGCCGTCCGTATGCCCAAGCGCGCGCATCAGCATCCAGTGCGCCGTCCACGGGCCCACCCCGCGCAGCGCCGTTAGCCGCCGCTCGACCTCGGCGGCCGCCAAGCCGCGCAGATCGTCCAGCGCCAGCTCGCCCGACGCCGCAAGCCGCGATATGTCCGTGATGTACTCCGCCTTGCGACGGCTGAACTTGATGGCGCGCAGTCCATCTACGCCCGCCTCTGCGATTGCGCGCGGCTGCGGAAAGGCGCAATGCGTTTCGCCCGCAAGCGTGAAGCTCTCGCCGTAGGTCTGTATCAGCAGCTCGCGCAGCATCCGCGCGACCTGATTGCTTATCTGCTGACCCAAAATCGCCAGTATCAGCGCTTCATACGGCGTGGGCGTCAGCGTGAGCCGCAAGCCATATAGGTTGCGGGCAAGCGGCGCAAGATGTTCGTCCGCCAGCGCCATAGCGTAGAACGGCGCGATGTCTATATCGGCGTTCAGCATTCGGCGCACTAGCCGCTGCGTTTCGGCGGCGTCCTGCGGCGTCAGGTCGTCGCCCGCCGCATCCACGGCGAGCAGCGGCGCGTCCACGCTGCCGATCGAGCGCACCGACGCCAGCGCCGGCCTGCCGCTGCTCAGCGTCAGAACGCGGCGCAGAACGCCGTCCTCGAACACATCGGCGGCGTGGCGGCTTTGGAAGTATGTCATGCAGTCCGCCGTAAGCGCAAAGTCATACGGCGGCGTGGGCGCTATCTCAAAACGCAGGCGCTTCACGGCTTGAAGCGGAACGGCGGATACTTATCGTACAGCAGCAGTACATAGCCGAACACGCGGTTGGACCAGCGGTATATTCCCATCAGCAGATTGAAGTTGTCCGACGGATAGCGTCCCCTGAACAGCAGGGTTATCATCGTGATGAGCACAATCACGCCCGCCAACCCGGATGACGAAATCACAGCGGGTATGATGCTGCTTCCGCCGATAGAAATCAGCTGGCCGCCGAGCTCGGTTGCGCCTCTGTCAGCCGTTTCTAAGCCAAATTCCATGACTTCCGTCCCGATTGTTAGAGTTCCTATCGAGTTTTGGACAAGCACGCCGCTCGTTCCTACCAGCGCCGCGAGTATTATGTAGTGCGGGATTGCCAGCAACCACCACTTGAACAGAACCTTCGCCCGCGACAGGCGTTCCGGATACTCCACATACAGGTCGGCGGGGTAGTCGTCGTTGGAGCGCAGGCTGAACGGCGGATAGCGGTCGGTGGCGAGCGGACCGAATGCGTAGAACCCCACGCGCCAACCCCAGCGCATCACGCCTACCGTGAAGTCGAACAGCCCACGCGGGTAGCGCACCGTAATCAGCACCGCCCAGAACGCGATGATCCACACCACGAACATCGCAATCCCCAGGAATATCAGCGCAAATATGTGCGGTATCGCGAGAAACCACTTCACCAGCCACAGCCAGCGGCTTATGTCCCCATCCGGGAAATCCCCCCGAATGTTCAACGGATAGCCTTGCTCTTCGGTCATAGCGAACCTCCTAGCCCTGTGAAACTTGGGGTGAGGGTGTGTGAATTATCTCTTCCCCCATTGAGGAAAGCCGCGCTCCATAAAGATGCGCCTATGATATAGCAAAATCCCCATTAAGTCATCAAGGCTTTCGCGTATGACCTGCTTAACCGCCTCAATCTCTTCCAACTCTTGGTTGTTCCAAAACCGCAGCGCTCGAAATCCGCGAGATTTCAGCCATTCGGTTCGCCTTTGTCTAAGCGGCTTGATCTTGGCGCTGCCCGCTAAGATAAGAGAGGAAGGGAACCACCCGTCGCCTACCAATCCGCCCGCATCAGAACACCGCTATCGGGTTCACCGGCGAGCCCGTCCCGCCTATCACGTTCAGCGGGTTGACGCTCAGCATGAATTCGTAGCGCCCCTCTTCGGCGCACGCCGCCGCCAGCGGCTCCAGCAGCGCATTGTCCAGCAGCGCCACGCCGTAAGCGAATATGACGCCGTGAACGCTCCAGCCTATGTCGTACTCATTCGGCGATGCGTCCATCATATCCCAGCCCAGCATCGCCATATCGCAGTCGCGCACAAACGGCAGGCAGGATGCGTGCAGCCCCGGCCGCGGCTCGCCCGATACCGAATTCGCCCAGATGTCGTGTTCCGCCGCATACGCCTCTCGCCCGCTGTACACCATCACCGCATCGCCCGGCTCCAGCGTTACGCCCTGCGCCCGCGCTACATCCTCAAGCTCCCAGCCGTGAACCGGCTCATCCACCGTAACATACGGCTTGCCCCTATGCTGCGGCACATCCAGCAGCACGCCGCGCGTCAGAATGCCCTCGCTCCATGCGTCCACGCTGCCGTAGTTCGCGCCCGCGAAAGTCAGCGTATCCGACGGCTTGCGCCCGTCCCACATCCCGTTTTCGTCCCACACATGGCACAGCGCGTCTATGTGCGTAGTAGCCGTGCCGTGATATATCAGCCCGTAGTAGTCCACCGCCGCGCCGGAGTTGCCCGGCCGTTCCCACACCTGCATATAGTGCTGCGCCGGGCGCGGGTTCTCCGCCGTGGGCGTAACCGGAAACGGACGGCTCAGCGAAACCATGCGCCCCTTCTCCACAAGCCCCACCGCGCTCAATCGCTTTGCGTCGTCGATCAGGTTCATAGCGCCCGCGGATCCCTTGTCCCCCCAGCGCCCCCAATTGCGCCGCTCGCTCAGATACGCCAGCACCTCGGATTTCGTAGGAACGCTTCGTGTGGCAGTAGTCATAATGCTGAACCTCCCGCATATGCTTGTATGCCGCTTGTGTATATCGCGCGTCGGTTGGGCAATGCGCTGCCGCCCAATCGCCCAGCGCTGCCGTCGGCGTGATTATAGCGCATTCCACGCCTGCGCGCCGCCCTAAATATGCTAATGTGTCTAATGTGTCAAACAATCATTGCAACTAGGAGACGCCCCCAAATGTGCAGAAGTATCAAAACGCTGAGGCAGCCCGACGCATCCGCCGCCGATGAGGATGTGCGCGCCGCCGCGCTTCAGTATGTCCGCAAGATAAGCGGCTACCGCAAGCCATCGCGCGCCAACGAGCAGGCGTTCAACCGCGCGGTAGATGACATCGCCGCCGCGTCGCGCCTGCTGCTAGACTCGCTGACAGCGCGCAGCGGATAGCCGCTATCCTACCTATCCACTTTGCGCCCCTGCGCCTTTGCGTTTAGAAAGTGGTTAGGCGCAATCCCTAGCCGCCCACGCCCGCCAGCAGCGCATCGCTTGCGTGCTGTATCGCCCACATCAGCGGCGCGGGATACACCCCCAGCGCCACCATTCCCGCCAGCAGCGCCGCCAGCGTCCCCAACGTCAGGCGCGGCGAGGCTATCGGCGCGGCGTCCGCCGCCGGCTCTATGTAGAGCTGCCGCACCACCATAAGATAGTAGTACAGCGAAATCAGACTGGCGAATATCGCGACGCCCGCAGCCCACAGAAAGCCTTGCGCCGCCGCCGCGTTGAACAGATAAAATTTGCTGGTGAAACCCGCGAACACCGGCAGTCCCGCAAGCGAAAACAGCGCCGCCGCGAATGCCAATCCCACCAGCGGCGCTCGCCGCGCGACGCCCGCCATTCCCGCTATATCGTCCCGCCCCGTCATATTGTAGATAGCCGCGATGCACAGAAACGCCGCCATATTCGTTACGGCGTATGAGACCAGATGCAGCATCACGCCGTTGGACGCCAAGTGCGAAAGCCCCGCCGATTCGCCGCCGCGCGCCGTCAGCGCCGCAACGCCCATCAGCAGAAAGCCCACCTGCCCCACGCTTGAGTACGCCAGCAGCCGCTTTAGGTTGCGCTGCGCCAACGCCACCAGGTTGCCCAGCAGCATCGTAATCACCGCCAGCGCTATCAGCAGCGTCTGCCACTGCTCCGCTATCGGCATAAACGCCTCTGCGAACAGCCGCAGCGCAAGCGCAAACGCCGCCGCCTTGGAACTCACCGCAAGATGCGCCGTAATCGGTATCGGCGCGCCCTCATATGCGTCCGGCGCCCACATATGGAACGGAACCGCCGCCACCTTGAACCCCAAGCCCGCCACTATCAGCGCAATGCCCAGTATCAGCCCGGCGCTGAGCCCGTCCCCGGCCGCCAGCGCCGCGTTAATCTCATCGAAGCGCGTAGTCCCCAGCAGCCCATATACTTGGCTTATCCCGTACAGAAGCAGCGCCGAAGAGAACGCCCCCAGCAGGATGTACTTGGTAGCGCCCTCATTGGACTTGGCGTTATAGCGGTCATATCCCACCAGCACATAAAGCCCGAAGCTCAGCAGCTCCAGCGATATGTACGCCGTCAGCAGCTCGCCCGCCGCCGCCATCAGCATCATCGCCGCCACCGTGAACAGCAGGATGCCGTAGTATTCGCCCGGATGATCCAGGTTGCGCCGCACGAAATCCACCGACGCCAGTATCACGGCGCTGCCCAGCGCTATGAAGAACGCCTTGAAGAACAGCGCATACCCGTCTATGCGTATAACGCCGTCGTACAGCGTGGCGTCCGTGTCCCACAGAAACGCCAGCGAAAACGCGAATGCGACCGCCAGTCCCGCCAGCGCCACATACGGCAGCGCCCACTTGCGGCGCTCCGCCAGAAACAGGTCCAGCGTCAGAACTACAAACGCCAACCCCGTAACCATAAACTCAGGCAGCAGCAGCGAAAAGTCATTGTCCATACACTCAAAGATACGATAACAAAGCACCTTTACGCAATTTTAGCCCCGCGCTTTGCGCCCTATCGCCAGCGCCCATAGACTACGCCCCCTTTGCGCCTCTGCGCCTTTGCGTTAAACCGCGCGCCCCGGCGGCAAGCAACGCCAAACGGCATTGACACCGCCGCGCGCTCAATGGCAAAATAGCGCCCATCCTAACAAAGCGAAGTCCGCGAAAGTCCAGGGAGGTCTGAAAGTGCAATTCTCCGGAAGACTGGTGATTATCATCGCCCTTTCAATAACCGTGCTGCTGGTGAGCAACATCATCGCAAGCAAACTTCTGGTGCTGGGCAACCTTCCCTTCCAATTCCTGGGCAGCTCAGAGATAGTGGTGTCCGTGTCCGTCATCTGCTTTCCGCTGGGCTACATCATCAGCGACGTGCTTACGGAGGTGTACGGCTTCCGCGTGGCGCGCGGCGTAATCTGGCTGGGCTTCGCCTGCAACCTCACGATGGTCATTCTATTCTGGATCGCCATAAGCATACCGCCGGCGGGTTTCTGGGGGAATCAAGAGGCATACGCTCTCATACTGGGTTCGGCGGGCTGGCTGCTGGCGGGCAGTTTCGTGGCGTTCATAGTGGGCGAATTCTCCAACGCCGCGGTTATGGTAATCCTCAAAAACACCACCGAAGGGCGAATGCTGTGGCTGCGAACCATAAGCTCAACCGTGGTCGGGCAGGGGCTGGACTCGTTCCTATTCTACGCCATCGCATTCGGCGTATCCGGCGCGGCGCCCTGGTCGGTCGCCATCGGCGGCGCGGTAACCGCATGGATAGTCAAGACGCTCTACGAAATCGCGGCAACCCCGCTGACATATGTGGTCGTGGGCTGGCTCAAGCGCACTGAGCGGATGGACATCTACGACGCGCCGCGATCGCTCAACCCGTTCGGCATATTCGGCAACGAAGACGCCGCAAGCGTCAACGCCGCGGCGCGCTAATTCGCGGCGGCCGCCAACACATCAACCGGCTGCTATCCGCTATCTATCCGCCATTATGGAGAAGCATATGAGACTCGCAAACAAGGTGGCGCTAATCAGCGGCGGCGCGCGCGGAATGGGCGCAGTGGAGGCGCGCCTGTTCACGCAAGAGGGCGCAAAGGTGTGCATAGCGGACATCCTGGAAGAGCAAGGGCGCGCGCTGGCAACTGAGATAGCCGACGCCGGCGGCGACGCGATGTTCGTCAGGCTCGACGTCAACAGCGAGCGCGAGTGGGCGGAAGCGGTGGACGCCGCGGTGAGCGCCTACGGCAGGCTGGACATCCTTGTGAACAACGCCGGCATATATCAGCGCGCCAATGTGGAAGAGACGAGCGCCGCCGATTGGGATAGGATGCTCAGCATCAACGGCAGGGGCGTGTTCATTGGCACAAAAGCCGTCATTCCCGCTATGAGAGCGGCGGGCGGCGGCTCCATCGTGAACATATCGTCCGTCGCCGGCATCATCGGCAGCGCCGGATCCACCGCCTACAACGCATCCAAGGGCGCGGTGCGGCTGCTCACTAAGTCGACCGCCGTTCAGCACGCCGCCGAAAACATACGCGCCAACTCAGTGCATCCCGGCCCGATAGAGACCGATATGCTGGACTTAGTATTTCCTGAATATGGCATGCGGGAAACGCGCGCCCTCAACATACCGCTGCGGCGCATGGGCAGAGCAGAGGACGTCGCCAAGGGCGTACTGTTCCTGGCGTCCGACGAATCCTCATATATGACCGGCGGCGAGCTTGTCATAGACGGCGGCTTCACCGCTACATAGCATTGCGCCTAGCCGACGGTAGCGCCCTACTCTCCAACTGTGTATTCTCATCACAAAGAGAGCTAATGAATTGTAATGAGTTTTACACACCCATATCGGGATGCGCTCTAATAAGATCTTCCCGCGGTATTCACAAAATCGAGTGGTGTTAGATATAATGGCGATCAGACCACTATCTAGGAGGCGATCTATGGCGCGCGAGCGGTCATATCGACACGATGTCAGATGCCGACGCTGCGGCTCCAATTGAATACCCAAAGACGGACACACACGCGGTCAACAGATGTACAAGCGCGGCGATTGCAAGAGGAAACGGGTGGCGGACGCCGAGCAGCCGCGCTTCCCGGAGCATGTCAAACGGCAGGCGGTACAGATGCGCATAGAGGGCGGCAGCATATCTGCGGCGGCACGAGTAGTGGGCGCGAGTGTTGCCACCTCAAACTCAACACCACTCATCACTAAGGATACCCCATCCCAACTATGAATTGACCTGCTTTTTAGAAATCGGTATAATCGGTTATTAGACTTTCGCAATTTTTATACGCCCGTCAGCCGCGTTTCAGGCGCAATCGGCGCCAAATCGCAGACGCGCGGGCGAATCGGACTAGATTAGCAATGCCTAAACGAACTTACCAACCAAGGAAGCGCCGCCGAATGCGCGTGCATGGCTTTCGCGCGCGTATGAGCAGCAAGGGCGGGCGCAATGTGCTGAAGCGCCGCATGTTCAAGGGACGCCATAAGCTCACCGTTTGAGCGCTTTGCCCAAATGTGTACCGCAACCGCAAGGCGACGGCGCATTTGGCGTACCCGCGCATCCCGTCTATCCGCGTTTTGTCGACCTTCGTTGTGAAACCGCTATGCGAAAGCAGATGCGCCTCAGGAAATCGAGGGATTTTGCGGCGGCGCGGCGCGGCGGCAGAAGCTGGTCGGACAAGTTGCTGGTGCTTATCGCGCGGCGCACCGATAACGAAACCTGCCGCTACGGATTTTCGGTCAGCAAGCGCGTGGGCAACGCCGTTGCGCGAAACCGCGTGAAGCGCAGTCTGCGCGAAACGGCGCGCCAAGAAGCGGCGGCGCGAATCGAAGGCGGCTGGGACTTTGTGGTCATAGCGCGCAAAGACGCGGCCGACGCAGACGGCCGACGGCTTAGCCGATCGCTGATGAGGCTCTTTAGACGGGCGAAAGTGCTGGATGCGCCGCCCGCCGTTGCCGATAGAGATAAATGATGCAAACGCTTGCCCTGGCAGCCATTCGCTTCTATCAGAAGGCGCTGTCCCCCTATATCGCCGCCGGAATGTGCCGCTATCATCCCACCTGCTCGGCATACGCCTACGAATCCATCGCCCGATACGGCATAGCGGGTGGCGTTTGGCTCGGCGTCAGACGCATCGCGCGCTGCCGGCCCGGCGGACGCAGCGGCTACGATCCCGTTCCATAACCCACGCCTATCCTACCCCTAATCTACGCCTGCAACCGCCGCGCCGCCGCAAAGCGCGCCGAAAGACAAAGTTTTGATTAAACCCGCTACAGATGCCCGCATAAGACCATTCACAAAACATATCACGGCAAGACAAGCGGCGCTGTTTGCGCTGCTTCCGCTAATGCTGCTGACGCTGGCGGCATGCGCCGGACGCATCGCCACCCCGGAAGGCTGGTCGGGCGGCGCGCTGGACGGCGATACCCTCTATATCGGCACGCGCGCCGGCGATGTGCGCGCTATCGACACTCGGAACGGCGAGACGCTCGACCGCTTCATCCTGCGCGGCGAAGAGAGCTTGCGCGGCGTCTATGGAACGCCCGCGCTGCATAACGGCGCGCTCTACGTGGGCGGCTACGATAGCATGCTGTACGCCCTCTCCACGCCGGACCTAGTGGAGCAGTGGCAGGAACCCGTAGGCGGCCCCATCGTGGGAGCGCCCACCGTCGCGGACGGCGTTGTGCTGGTGGGATCGGACGATTACAAAATCTATGCGTTTGACCATCAAGAAGAGTCGCTGCGCTGGGCGTTTCAGACGGGCAACAAGGTCTGGTCGTCCCCAATCGCGGCCGACGGCGTAGTGTATGCCACTTCGTTGGACAAGAATATCTACGCGCTCAGTCTCGAAGATGGCAGCAAGATTTGGCAGTTCGCCACCGGCAGCGCGATAGCGTCCACGCCCGTGGTCGACGACGGCAGGGTGTACGTGGGATCGTTCGACGGCGTGTTTTACGCTGTCAACGCCGCCGACGGCAGCCGCGCTTGGACATTCAACGGCGCAAGCGGCTGGTATTGGGGAACGCCCCTCGTGCATGGGGACAGCGTGTACGCCCCATCGCTGGACGGCAACCTCTACGCGCTGGACAAGCGCACCGGAGCGCTTCGCTGGACGCTCGCAACCGAGGGCCCGATTGTGGGTTCCCCCGCCGTAGTTTTTGATATGATAGCCGTAGGCTCGGACGACGGCAAACTTCACATCGTCCGCCTGAGCGACGGCAACCCGGTGGACGCCTGCAATATGAACACGCAGGTTCGCTCGTCATTGGCGGTCAAAGACGGCGTGGTGTTCCTGAGCACTCACGACAAGACCATCCGCGCGCTCAAAGTCAAGACTAACGGCAACCCCGACGAAGAGTGGGTGCATAATCCGGACGAAGAAAACCCCGTCGTCAAAGGGCGCGTGGAAGACTGCTAACGGACGGGCAAATGGCAATCGGAGGCGGCTAATGCTGCTGCAAGAGCATACACATACGGCGCAGGATTTCCTGCAAGAAGCCGACCGCGAATTCGCCGAAGGCAAGACGCAGCAAGCGTCGGCGAAGCTTTGGTGCGCGGCAACGCACGCCGTTATGGCGATGGCGCAGCGGCGCGGCTGGCAGTTCGCCACCCACTACGACCTTAAGATGGCGGTGAAACATCTTGCCGACGAGTACGACGATCCTATGATTGCGGGCGGGTTTTTGGTAGCCGAAATGTTCCACGCAAACTTCTACTACGGCTTTATGGAAGACTTCCAAATAGACGCTGATCGCCCAAAGGTGCGCCGTTTCGTCGAGCGCATAGACGCGCTGATGGAGTGTCGCCAACCGCGCTACTGAACCGCCGTTACCCGAATTCGGCGCAATCAACCCAAATAAGCATCCGCCCGCCCAATTATGAGGGGGATGGCAAATCTAGCGGAGAATGGCAAATGCTGCAGCAAGAGCATATACACACCGCGCAGGATTTCCTGCAAGAAGCCGACCGCGAGTTCGCTGAAGGCAAGACGCTGCAAGCGTCAGAGAAGCTTTGGGGCGCCGCCGCACATTCCGTTATGGCGATAGGGCAACAGCGCGGTTGGCAGTTCGGCACCCACTACGATCTCAGAATGGCAGTGAGACGCCTTGCCGATGAGTGCGATGACTCTAAAATCGTATCAGACTTTTCGGTAGCCGAAAAGTTTCACGCCAACTTCTACCACGGCTTTATGGAAGACTTCCAAATCAGCGAGGATCGCCCGATAGTGCGCCATTTCGTTGGACGCATCAACGCGCTTATACGCTGAACCGCGCCGCCCAAAACCGCCCGCATACTGATATACTGAAAGACAAATGCAGATATTCATAGACATCTGGAACCTGCTCATCATCCAACCGATGATAAACAGCCTTGTGCTGTTGTACAGCGTGTTCTTCCTAAACTTCGGCGTCGCCATCATCGCATTCACGCTGCTGGTGCGCGCGGTGCTAATCCCGCTCACCGTGCGCCAAAGCCGCCAGATGAAGAAGATGACCGAACTTCAACCCAAACTGAAGGAACTCCAAGAGAAGCATTCCGACGACCGTCAGCGGCTTTCGCGCGAAACGATGGCGATCTACAAGGCAAACGGCGTCAACCCTATCGGCTGCCTTGGGCCGCTCTTCATCCAATTCCCCATATGGATAGGGCTGTTTCAGGCGGTAATCCAAACGCTGCCGTCAACCCCGGAGCGCCTTGTAGGATTGTCCGGGCATCTCTACCCTTGGATGCCCTTCGTGAACGACGTCATACCCATCAACAATTCGTTCCTATGGCTTGACCTTGCCAAGCCGGACACGCTGCCCGTTATGCCCGTGCTAGTGGGCGTGTCTATGTTCCTGATGCAAAAGACCACCACAATGCCCTCCGCCGATCCCCGTCAGGCGCAGACCAGCAAGATGATGCTCTGGATGATGCCGATTATGTTCGGCTTCTTCACCACCACATTCCCCAGCGGACTGGCGCTCTACTGGATAGTGTCCAACTTCGTCGGGATGGTAATTCAGGGCTTCGTCACCGGCTGGGGGCCGCTCGTAGATATGCTGAAATTTAAGCGCGAGGAGCCTGTCCCCGCAGTGGCAGGCGCAGCGGCGGCCACCGCTGTGGCAACCGCTCCCGCCGAGGAGACTACTAACGATGCGGACGATAGAGACAACCGGCAAAACTCCCGAAGAGGCAATCGAAGCCGCCCTAAATCAACTAGGCGCCGATCGCGACGAGGTGCGAATAGACGTCGTTAACCAAGGCAGAAGCGGCCTGCTCGGCATCGGCAGCGAACCCGCCGTAGTGCGCGTTACCCTGCTCGACGAAGCGCCGCCCGATGACGACGACTTCGTCGACGACGAACCCCAACCCGCCGGGCTAACCGACTTTGCGCCGCCCAATCTCGGCTACTTCGACGACGACGACGAGTTCGACGATGACGAAGAACTTGACGCCGCCTATGAAGACGACGAAGAAGTCGAGGAAGCGCCCGAAGTTGTCAAAGTGTCCTATAGCGTGCTGAACACGCTGTTGGACAAGATGGAAGTGTCGGCCGAAGTGTATCTCAAAGAGGCGCACAACGAAGAGCGCGGCGGCCCCGTCTTTGAGATCGAGGGCGACGACTCCGGCCTGCTCATAGGCTCGCGCGGCGAAACCCTGCGCGCCCTGCAGTTCATCGCCAGCTTCATCGTGAGCCGCCGGCTCGGCAGCCGCACCAATATGTTCGTGGATGTAGAGGGCTATCAGCAGCGCCGCTACAACTCCGTCGCCAACCTCGCCCGCCGCGTGGCGCAGCGCGTCGCGCAGAGCGGCAGGGCAATATCGCTGGAGCCCATGCCCCCCGACGAGCGCCGCCAAGTGCATATGGCGCTCGCCGACCGCGACGACGTCTTCACAGAAAGCGACGGCTACGGCGACAACCGCCGCGTGGTAATCCACCCCGATTAGCCATTGCCCGGCCGCGCGGCTTGGCAATAACGCTTTGCCGCTCCGACGGCGCGATAGATGCGCTGTGTACACGGACGTCGTAGCAATGCCGCCTTGCCGCTTTGACGGCGCGAAAGACGCGCTTGCCCATCCGTTGCGTCTTGCCGATGCCGCCTAATCGACGGCATATGCGGCCGCTCGCTTGCGGTTGGCGGGCTATGCGTTCATAATGAGCGCCACAACGCCCGCCGTCCGCGCGCCGCAATCGGAGTTTAGCCGCAATGACTTCCCCTACGCCGCCGTTCAGGATTAACCGCTTTGTCTGGCTACTGCTGGGCATAATCGTGGTGGCGCTGCTGCTGTATCAGATCAGAGGCGCGCTAATCCCCTTCATAGTCGGCGGCGCGCTGGCGTACATCTTCGATCCCGCGGTGTCTTGGCTGGATCGCCGCATACCCTGGCTAAACGACCGCCGCGAACTAAAGCGCATAATCCTAATACTGATTATGTTTCTTGTGGGCGCGCTTGTGGTGGCGGGCATACTGCTGGTGGTGATTCCCACGATAATCACCGAAATCGGGCTTTTCATTGACGCGCTGCCCGACCTGATACGCCAATCACGCACCACCGTGGAGGGCTGGAGCGATCGCATATCCGAAAACATTCCCGTAGAGATGCGGGCGTTTGTGCAAGATTCCACGCTAAGCGTCGGCGATATTCTGGTGAACGCGGCGCGCGACTTTGCGGGGCGGACGCTGGGCGTAGTTTCCCGCACGCTATCCGTAGTAATCGGCTTGGCGGCAGTCCCGCTGTTCCTGTTCTACATCCTCAAAGACCGCGAGCGCATCATCGAAGGCATCCTGGATACGATGCCGTCCGAACCCCGCCTGCATACCCGCAACATCATCTACATCCTCAACCGCGTGTTCAGCTCATATGTGAGGGCGCAGCTCCTGCTGGGCGTAGTAGTGGGCGTTATGGTGTTCATTTGCCTAACGCTGCTGCGCGTCCCGTTCGCGCCCGTACTCGGACTCGTCGCGGGCATCTTCGAGCTCATTCCCATCATCGGCCCTTGGCTCGGCGCAATCCCCGGCATAGTGGTTGTGCTTGCCACCGCCCCGGACAAGCTCATATGGGTAGCGCTGGTATATCTGGGCGTTCAGCTTCTGGAAAACTCGCTGCTAGTGCCGCGCATACAGAGCCAAGCACTCAACGTCCATCCCGTTATGATACTGATGGTGCTAATCATAGGCAGCGAGGTTGCGGGACTTTGGGGAATAATACTCGGCCCGCCGCTCACCGCCGCCAGCAAAGAGATATTCATGTACTTCCTAAACGAATGGCGCGGCAAGCATCCGCCGCAAGACGCGCCGGCAGAGCAGCCGCAAGACGCTGAGAATGCCGCCGCATCCCAGCCTAGCGCCGCTGAGCGGCCGCAAGACGCTGAGAGCGCCGCCGCATCACAACCGGGCGTCGCCGAGTAGCAATGCAGTCTTGGCGCCGTCGCTGCCGGTCAATGCGCTTTCGCTACGAGTTAGGCTTGGCAAAAGCAACAATCGCCGTCTTCATCGGGATTGGCGCGCGCCATAGAAAGCGCCCCGGTCGGCGGCTGGTTCGTGTATAATTTGATAACCACCTTGGCAAGAGCGTAGCGCCCCCAAAGCCAACCGCCGCGCCTGCTAGCCCCGCCTAACGCATCCGAATTCGGATACCTTTACCGCTTGCGCCATAGAACAAGCGCCCATACAATACCTGCATTGGAACTATACAAACACGACGTCTGCGAATGCTCTGCGAATAATGCGTTGCGAATTAAGGACACTTGGATGACAACTACCTCGCGCCAAGCCGAATCCAGCGCCAACGCCATGCTGGGCGCGCTGCTGCAAGGGATGATGCGCGGCGCTACCGTGCGCTACGAAAATACGCAGGTCATAGAGGGACATCCGGGACTGCGCCCCGACATCATCATCACGGACAGCCCGCAGCGCGCGCCCGTGGTGGTGGAAGCAGAGTACGCGCCGGCGCGCTCGGTGGAACGCGAAGCCATGGATCGCTTGGGCTTGCCCGTAGTGGGCGATACGCGCGTCATAGAAGCCGCAATCGCGCTGCGCTATCCGGAGGACTTGGAGAGCGCATCCGACATAGCCGAGGCGCTGAAAGCCGCGCGCTTCGAGCATTGCGTTCACTACAAAGACGGCGGCCGCTTTCCCGCATCGGGTTGGCTTGAAAGCGGCGTGTCTAACCTCGCCGACCTCATACGCCTGGTGTCCGTATCGCAGAGCGAAGTGGACGCCGCCGCTGCCAAGTTGCAAGAAGGCATCGAGCGCGTCGCCACTATTATGGACGAAATGAACGCCGGCGCGCCCGGCGCAATCGCCGCCATAGCGCAGCGGCTGGGTATGGTGAATGTGCCGCAGACTCGCCGAATGGCGTGCGCCATACTCGCCAACGCCCTCGTGTTCCAAGAGCGCATCGCCAGCATTCACCAAGAAGTCAAACGCCCGCGCCATGTGTGCGGCAACAATGTCGCCAATCCCCAAGTGGAAACCTTGGACGCGTGGGCGGAAATCCTGAAAATCAACTACTGGCCCATATTCGCCATCGCAATGGATCTACTGGAGCAGATAGATCCTCACAACGCCGCGCGCATCCTGAACACCTTGGAGTTCACCGCCGGCGAGGTGAACGCCTTGGGCGTAACCAACTCCCACGACCTCACGGGGCAGATATTCCAACGGCTCATCTCCGACCGCAAATATCTCGCCACTTTCTACACGCTGCCTACTTCGGCCGCGCTGCTTGCGCGCATCGCCGTAGCCAAGTTGAGCGGCGTGGACTGGGCGGACGCGGACGCTATCGGCAAACTGCGCGTGGCGGACTTCGCATGCGGCACCGGCACCTTGCTGTCCGCCGTATATGAGCAGATAGCCAACCGCCACGAGCGCGCCGGGGGCGATGCCGCCGCGCTGCACAAGCCGATGATGGAGGATATTCTGTACGGCTGCGATGTAATGCCCAGCGCAATCCATATCACAGGAGCGACGCTGTCGGGCGTTCAACCTCAAGAGGGCTTTAACCTATCGCGGCTGTACACAATGCCGTATGGACGCCAACCCGACGGCGATGCGCAAATCGGTTCGTTGGAACTTTTGCAAAACGAGCAGTTGGAACTGGCAAGCAACACTAACGACCCCGCGCTGCGAACCGGCAGCATGGGGGAAGAGACGGCGGCGTACACAACCACCGAGTTCCCGTCTGACGGCTTCGACATCGTGATAATGAACCCGCCCTTCACCCGCGCGACCAATCACGAAGGCGCGCACCGCGATGTGGTCAATCCCGCATTCGCGGCGTTTGAGGCAAGCTACGAAGCGCAGACCGATATGGGCAACAGGATTAACGCGCATGGCAAAGGGACTTGCTATCACGGCAATGCGGGAATCGCATCCGCATTCTTGGCTTTGGCGAATCTCAAACTCAAGCCGGACGGCGTGCTGGCGTTTGTGCTGCCGCTATCCGCAGCCTCAGGCACATCTTGGCAAAAGTTCCGACGGATGCTTGCGCGCGAGTACACCGATTTGGAAGTGTGCAGCATCGCCGCAAACGGCAAGGATATGTCCTTCTCTTCCGACACCGGAATGTCGGAATGCCTCGTCATAGCGCGCAAACGGCGGGTGGATGAAAAGCCTATGAGCGATGTCAAATTCACATCGTTGGCTCGCCGCCCTGCCGGATTTGTAGAAGCCGATCTGGCTGCCAAGTACATCATCGATGTGGATGGTGTGCGCGGAATTGAGGACGGACCCTTTGGCGGCGCGCCCTTAAACGCAGGAACTGAACAATTGGGCGAACTGATTAAAGTAGCCGTGTCAGGTCTAAAGCGCGGCGAAGGTTGGGGCTCCGTGCGCGTTAAAGACATATCGGTAGCCCAAACAGCCTATGCGTTGGCGCAATCTCAACTGTGGCTTCCCGCTAGCGCCAACGCAGTTGACTTGACGGTAACAAGACTAGCGGATATAGGCAAGCGCGGACCGGTAGATAGACTGATACTTGGGCCGCCTCACCCTGCGCCTTTCACGAAAGCCGCCGCAACGCCAACAGCGACCTACCCCTGCATTTGGAATCATAACGCCAAGAATGAAACGCGAATGATCTGCGTTCCCGATTCCCAACTTTTGGCTAGGCTAGGCATGGAATCCAAAGCCACCGAAGTCTGGGCAAACGCTACCCGCGTCCATTTGAACCGGGACTTCACATTTGGTTCGCAACCTCTTGCGGTTGCATTTACGGAAGTTGAATCAATGGGCGGCAGGGTTTGGCCAAACATTCAATTCAGCGATGAGCGCTTTGATTACGCCTTCACAATCTGGGGCAATAGTACGCTTGGCTTGCTATGTTATTGGTGGCACTCCAGCCGTCAGCAGTCGAGCAAGGCTAACATAACGGTCAGCGCAATAGATTCCCTTCCCGTCCTAGACCTGCGCGCCCTCACCGACGTGCAACTTGCCACGGCGCAGGAAATCTTCGACGAGTTTCGCGAACTGGAGCTGCAGCCTGCGTATCTCGCGGACGCCGACGCCAACCGCGCGCTGCTGGATCGCCGCGTGGTCTGCGATATGCTGGGCTTCGACGATGCCGTATATGAGGGCGTGCGGATGCTCGCGGCCAAGTGGTGCGCCGAGCCGTCGGTTCACGGGGGGAAGCGGTGGCCGGCGGGGGCGCGGTTGGTGGTGTAGGGGGGCGGCTAAACGCCAATCCTAACCGCCCCGGTTCGCCCCTCACAAACCGGCGTGAAGTTTCGCAGAAAAAAGTTCTGCCCAGCAGCGCGTAGCGCCGCAGCTCGCCATACTCGCGCCTTCAACGCGCATCTGAGCCGCCTGCCGCTTGGGATGCTCCGGGAAGCGCCGCAGATCGGCTTCCGCTTTCGGCGTCGGCAGACCAGTCCAAAGGATACACTTCGGCGTACAGCTCGCGCAGGTATGCCAGCGCCTTATCGGGATTGGCGCGCGCCTTTTCTGCGTCAACGATTTCTATATCCGCATTGTCAAGCGCCGAAAGGGTGAGTTCGTGGAGTATCTTGTCAGCCGTTTCAGCGTGAAGCGCTGTGTCTTCGCCGCCGTTGTACTCGCTGATAGCCGCCTGATGCCACTTGCCGATCGCTATATCGCGCGCCAACTGATCAGGATAGATTTCCGCCCAAAACCTGTTTTCGCCCACGGCGTCTATGTAGCCCTGCATTTCGGGCAGCATCCCCCAATCGGACGCCGCTGACGCCGATTGCCGGTTAAGCGCGTCCCTTGCCATCTCGACGTATTCGGCCACTTCCGCTTCGGAAGCGCTATATCCGGCGTCTATCGCAGCGCTGAATTCGGCGTAATCCGCGATTAGCGCGGCGAGCCCGACCACATCGCCGCCATACTTTTCAAGCGCGCGGATATACGCCGTGAAACCGTCGGTTATCATGTATTCGTGAATCGGACTGCGCGGGTCGTTGGACGCAAAGTCCGCATCGGAGGCGGTATCGTCCCATTGATCTGCGGGAACGGCGCGCGCTGCGGCGCGCTGCATGCTCTCAAGGTTTCGGTAGTATCGCAGCCTGCTTTCAACCAGTTCGGCGTTGGTGATTGGATAGCCGTTGACGCGCACAACCACATCGTCATCGGCGCTGACGCGCGCTTTGCCGAAAGCCGTCCCCTGCGCGTGATCTGTATCGATCGCCTGCCTTGACGCAATTGCGACCGCAACCAATGCGCCAACCAACGCCAAGCCCATTGCAATGAGCAGGATTAGGCGTCTGCTGTTGAGCATTGTAGATAGCATTAGTTGCCGCAGCCGTATATCCGAGCGGCGGATCGGCTATTGCGTAAAAGTGTTGTTTATGCCGTCCCAGCAGACCACATCGCCGCCGTACTTTTCAAGCGCGTCGATATACGCCGCGAAGCCGTCGGTTATCATATGTTCATCAATCGGACTGCGCGCGCCACAACTCGCTTCACAGCCAGCAGCGACTTGCCGCCCATTATATCTAATGCGCCTTGCCTATGAGAATGCCTGCCGCGCCCAAATCGCCGCGTTCATATCGCAGACGCCCGCAATAATGCGAAAAGCCCTGCGGCGATCGAGTTAATGTGCTCGATTGCCGCAGGGATAGTTGGGTCTATCCCCGCGTGGGCGGGGGAAACCTACGCACGGACACCGACGCGCTGAGGCACGCGGGTCTATCCCCACGTGGGCGGGGGAAACCGCCGCAGCGTCCCCTTGCCAGCGTAAGACTCAGGTCTATCCCCGCGTGGGCGGGGGAAACTGCGCCGACTATCGGAAGCGGCGCTGGCGCAAGGGTCTATCCCCGCGTGGGCGGGGGAAACTGACCGGCAACACCGCGGCGAATGTCAACGCCGGGTCTATCCCCGCGTGGGCGGGGGAAACATGCAGGCGTGGCTTGCGGCGTACACCTGGGCCGGTCTATCCCCGCGTGGGCGGGGGAAACTCGCCGGGGCGAGCGCCTTCGCCTGCGCTAGGCGGTCTATCCCCGCGTGGGCGGGGGAAACGAGTATGACCAATCCGCCGCGCGCTGTTCGGCGGGTCTATCCCCGCGTGGGCGGGGGAAACGCGGCTCTGATATATGCCGCCCGATTTGGGCCCGGTCTATCCCCGCGTGGGCGGGGGAAACCTATGGCATCTCATAGTCCAGGACGGGGACGGCGGTCTATCCCCGCGTGGGCGGGGGAAACTTATGGACCGGGGCGCAGCGCATATTCGCGCGGTGGGTCTATCCCCGCGTGGGCGGGGGAAACTTCTCAAAGAGAAAATCGAGCGACTAGAACGCCGGTCTATCCCCGCGTGGGCGGGGGAAACCTGGTATCCCGGAGAGGGTGCGATAGGATAGCGGGTCTATCCCCGCGTGGGCGGGGGAAACCGATACTCGTCCTGTATCGTGCCAAGCAGATCAGGTCTATCCCCGCGTGGGCGGGGGAAACCCGTCTGAAGGGCGATAGACGGATTGCCGTTCGGGTCTATCCCCGCGTGGGCGGGGGAAACACTTTCAGGGTAGTTAGACGACTTAACTCCAGAGGTCTATCCCCGCGTGGGCGGGGGAAACCGCTGTAGTCGGTAGAGCAGTCGTCCACGACAAGGTCTATCCCCGCGTGGGCGGGGGAAACGTTTTGTAGGTCGGTTAGCCTTTCGTTCCTCTGGGTCTATCCCCGCGTGGGCGGGGGAAACTGGACTGAGCGCCAATTCGGGGACGACGGCAACGGTCTATCCCCGCGTGGGCGGGGGAAACCCTATCGAACTTTTTGCGGGCGTCCATAACAACGGTCTATCCCCGCGTGGGCGGGGGAAACCCAACTGGGTTGGCGGGCTTGGTAGTCGGCAACGGTCTATCCCCGCGTGGGCGGGGGAAACGATTTACCACCGGTTGCGTTGGATGCTGGTTGAGGTCTATCCCCGCGTGGGCGGGGGAAACGCATCCAGCATCTACCCCTCGCCCGTAATAAAAGGTCTATCCCCGCGTGGGCGGGGGAAACGATAGGGCTCTACTATAAGCTGCTCAACATCGAGGTCTATCCCCGCGTGGGCGGGGGAAACAGCTGATTGACGCGCAGGGCAACCCACACTGCAGGTCTATCCCCGCGTGGGCGGGGGAAACGCAGGAATACCTGCAGCAGCTCACCGCCGCCAAGGTCTATCCCCGCGTGGGCGGGGGAAACCAATCACTGGGGATGGCGGCGGCAAGATAATCAGGTCTATCCCCGCGTGGGCGGGGGAAACCTTGTCAAGTCCTTTTCAAGCCAATTTTCAAGAGGTCTATCCCCGCGTGGGCGGGGGAAACGCTATCGTGAATACGAACTGCGCCTGCGTGTGAGGTCTATCCCCGCGTGGGCGGGGGAAACGGACGTTTTGGTACGGCCAAGTGTTAGCCATTAGGTCTATCCCCGCGTGGGCGGGGGAAACTGATGAGCCGCGCTATCTGCCATCGTGTACGGAGGTCTATCCCCGCGTGGGCGGGGGAAACTTCGGCAGGCTAACGCCGCCGCCGCGAAACCTGGGTCTATCCCCGCGTGGGCGGGGGAAACGTGAATAGCTCACTGAGGCTAACCCTAGGCGACGGTCTATCCCCGCGTGGGCGGGGGAAACGCGCATAGGCGCATATCAGGGTCTCGCCATCCGGGTCTATCCCCGCGTGGGCGGGGGAAACATGAGCGCAGAACAAATTATGCTGGACGACTACGGTCTATCCCCGCGTGGGCGGGGGAAACTTTATCGCATAGCAGTTGATTACTGCATACGGAGGTCTATCCCCGCGTGGGCGGGGGAAACGCCTCGGTGCCTATCTGCACCCTGTAAGACGACGGTCTATCCCCGCGTGGGCGGGGGAAACTGCTAACATTCGGGGGACGCTGGAAAAGGTGAGGGTCTATCCCCGCGTGGGCGGGGGAAACCAATATAGCCGCCGTCAGAACGACAACCCCGACGGTCTATCCCCGCGTGGGCGGGGGAAACATGAGCCTCAAGGTAGATAATGACGGCGTGATGGGTCTATCCCCGCGTGGGCGGGGGAAACATATATCTAGTCAGCGCAGTCGGCGACCCGGCGGGTCTATCCCCGCGTGGGCGGGGGAAACGCGAACCCGATTGCAGCAGAAATTCCTGCATAAGGTCTATCCCCGCGTGGGCGGGGGAAACCGCTATCGCATCACGAAATCCGACCTCGCCGAGGGTCTATCCCCGCGTGGGCGGGGGAAACGCGCCCTGCCCCGCCATGAGGTAGCCCAGGCGCGGTCTATCCCCGCGTGGGCGGGGGAAACGCGGTGGCGTCGTTGCCCGAGCCATAGCCCAGGGGTCTATCCCCGCGTGGGCGGGGGAAACCGTCGATGTCCTGGTAGGGTGTCGTGCCTACGGGGTCTATCCCCGCGTGGGCGGGGGAAACCCGTCATCCCACGCGGGGATGCGCTGCTCGCGGGGTCTATCCCCGCGTGGGCGGGGGAAACGGTAGATAGTCCCAAATCATACTCAGCGGCGAGGGTCTATCCCCGCGTGGGCGGGGGAAACCCGCTAAAGCCGTCGCAGTACCTAAGGCAGTGAGGTCTATCCCCGCGTGGGCGGGGGAAACTGATACGCCGCCCGCATACAGAAGGATGTGAGGGGTCTATCCCCGCGTGGGCGGGGGAAACCGGATGGCGGCGATTTGTCCGCCGCCGACATAGGGTCTATCCCCGCGTGGGCGGGGGAAACCGGTGGGGGTGGCGGTGGGCGTGGGCGTAGCTGGGTCTATCCCCGCGTGGGCGGGGGAAACTGGTATTCCCGCTTATGCGCCACCGATACGCGCGGTCTATCCCCGCGTGGGCGGGGGAAACCCTGGGCCGCCGCCTGGGCCGCCGCCTGGGCCGGGTCTATCCCCGCGTGGGCGGGGGAAACTTCCCGGCATCGGAACTTTTTCGTCGTCATGTCGGTCTATCCCCGCGTGGGCGGGGGAAACCGGGTGCGCTCGGGGTACACCATGAGCCCGGACGGTCTATCCCCGCGTGGGCGGGGGAAACATCGATCTGTGCGCCATGCACAAGCGGAAGTGGGGTCTATCCCCGCGTGGGCGGGGGAAACACCTGGCGGCAGCTATGCCACCCGTCCAGGACGGGTCTATCCCCGCGTGGGCGGGGGAAACGACGCGATAGCGCCCGATATACAGCCAGTCGCGGGTCTATCCCCGCGTGGGCGGGGGAAACATGCTGGCGGGCGCGGAGCCGCGCTATACCGAGGGTCTATCCCCGCGTGGGCGGGGGAAACAGCGTGTCTAGGCGATGGTCTTGGAGCAAGTCGGGTCTATCCCCGCGTGGGCGGGGGAAACCACGCCGCGCCTGGGTGTTATGTGCTATCCAACGGTCTATCCCCGCGTGGGCGGGGGAAACGGGATATAGACTGCAGGGCGTGCGGCAAGACGAGGTCTATCCCCGCGTGGGCGGGGGAAACCGACGACTTGATGGTGCCGGGCAAGCCCTGCGCGGTCTATCCCCGCGTGGGCGGGGGAAACAGGTAGTCCCGCCGGCGGCGTAGATCTTGATGAGGTCTATCCCCGCGTGGGCGGGGGAAACGCAGTAGATATGCGCGCCGCTCATGCCGCCGCCGGTCTATCCCCGCGTGGGCGGGGGAAACGACGACCGCACGCCCATAGAGCGCGCTGTTGACGGTCTATCCCCGCGTGGGCGGGGGAAACAGTCTCAGCAGGTCAAAGACATAGCGCGCGCGCGGTCTATCCCCGCGTGGGCGGGGGAAACTACAAATCGTCAACGCGCTCCGCCCGCCACGAAGGTCTATCCCCGCGTGGGCGGGGGAAACTGCTGGCGCGGCTTGAGGCGGCTGAGATAGCGCGGTCTATCCCCGCGTGGGCGGGGGAAACGCAGTAGATATGCGCGCCGCTCATGCCGCCGCCGGTCTATCCCCGCGTGGGCGGGGGAAACGCGCCCCGCCTCATGCAGCGACACGCCGCCGTAGGTCTATCCCCGCGTGGGCGGGGGAAACCTGCTGGTCATCCTAGCGCGCTGGGCGAAACTCGGTCTATCCCCGCGTGGGCGGGGGAAACGATATAGCCGCCGCCAGCGCCGTGACCGTCGTAGGTCTATCCCCGCGTGGGCGGGGGAAACCTGCCGTAGCGCCGCACGCGGAAGGCAGCGCGGGGTCTATCCCCGCGTGGGCGGGGGAAACGCACGGGCGCAAGCCAACTATCAGCGCCGCCGAGGTCTATCCCCGCGTGGGCGGGGGAAACAAGGGCTTTCGGTTTGACGATGCGGAGATGCGCGGTCTATCCCCGCGTGGGCGGGGGAAACTGGCTCTCCTTGTAGCAGTCATAGCAGAGAGGCGGTCTATCCCCGCGTGGGCGGGGGAAACTTGGGGCGGCTGATCCAGCCGGATGCGAGTGGCGGTCTATCCCCGCGTGGGCGGGGGAAACCCGTAGAGATAGCCGTCATATGAAAAAAGATAGGGTCTATCCCCGCGTGGGCGGGGGAAACCGCCCTTATAGTCAGCGCCCATGAGCTCCGAGGGGTCTATCCCCGCGTGGGCGGGGGAAACTCGAGAAGACGCTGTCGGAGCTCGCCAATCCGAGGTCTATCCCCGCGTGGGCGGGGGAAACCGTCTCGATGTATTTGTGGTCGAAAGCCTCGACGGTCTATCCCCGCGTGGGCGGGGGAAACGGAATGCGGGCTTGTCGCGGCGAAAAATCGCGAGGTCTATCCCCGCGTGGGCGGGGGAAACCTGATCGATTCGGCGGCGGCGAAGGGCTTTCGGGGTCTATCCCCGCGTGGGCGGGGGAAACGGACTATGGCGCACGCGCATAGCTGGCGGCGCAGGTCTATCCCCGCGTGGGCGGGGGAAACATTCGCGTTCGACACCGCCTATATGCGCATCGAGGTCTATCCCCGCGTGGGCGGGGGAAACGGTTGGTATGACGATGACACAAAAGCCGCGCTAGGTCTATCCCCGCGTGGGCGGGGGAAACCGGAGGTTTTCGCCACTGAGCTGGCGATGGGCGGGTCTATCCCCGCGTGGGCGGGGGAAACTCCAGCCGTCTAGTCGTGCCGGCGGATTCGACAGGTCTATCCCCGCGTGGGCGGGGGAAACGAAATCCCATTGCGCTTTGAAACCAGGTGTGAGGGTCTATCCCCGCGTGGGCGGGGGAAACCAGATGCGGTTTCCGTCGGGGGCGCTGATCGAGGGTCTATCCCCGCGTGGGCGGGGGAAACCTTGTTGTTCGGCTCGAAAAACGCCATCTGCTCGGTCTATCCCCGCGTGGGCGGGGGAAACAACAACGGCGCTTATGCGCGCCGCCAAATCGCCGGTCTATCCCCGCGTGGGCGGGGGAAACGCACATTGTCCCGTATCGCAATGCGCTCATCCGGGTCTATCCCCGCGTGGGCGGGGGAAACGTCGCCCCAGTGCGCCACCGCTACGGCGTCTGCGGTCTATCCCCGCGTGGGCGGGGGAAACTATCGAGGGCGCGCTGGGGATGTCTTTTGAGTAGGTCTATCCCCGCGTGGGCGGGGGAAACCATATCGCGCGAAGAAGGAAGGATGGCGACAGGGGTCTATCCCCGCGTGGGCGGGGGAAACCAGCGCATCTGTATGTCATCGCCTCACCCCTATGGTCTATCCCCGCGTGGGCGGGGGAAACCGCGTCAAGATACGGCGGCGGTATTGGCGCGCTGGTCTATCCCCGCGTGGGCGGGGGAAACCATTGCCTTTGGGGGGGATAGCGGGGACGGGACGGTCTATCCCCGCGTGGGCGGGGGAAACATCCCGAAATGCCTGCACTATCAGCGCTACCGAGGTCTATCCCCGCGTGGGCGGGGGAAACTCGTTGGCGGCGCGCAGCGTTTCGATGGCATCGGGTCTATCCCCGCGTGGGCGGGGGAAACTATCTATCCGAAGCGAATGCGCTGGCGGTAGATGGTCTATCCCCGCGTGGGCGGGGGAAACCTTCCGTCTGTTGCGCCTCTGTCAGATGCTCGGGGTCTATCCCCGCGTGGGCGGGGGAAACACGCGCGTATCATCGGCTATATCACGCAGCCGAGGTCTATCCCCGCGTGGGCGGGGGAAACGCAATGCAAGCGCACGGCGTTCTGCAGGTCTGGGGTCTATCCCCGCGTGGGCGGGGGAAACGGCGGCGCAAGTGCGTTGCCTAATGTTCACGAAGGTCTATCCCCGCGTGGGCGGGGGAAACACTGCTAGGCTTGCGGCGCAACGCTATGCGCGCGGTCTATCCCCGCGTGGGCGGGGGAAACCGCATCCGATGCCGTGATAGGCGAGTATGCGGGGGTCTATCCCCGCGTGGGCGGGGGAAACCGCCGGCGTTCAAGCCCAAGCCGACTAGCCGGGGGTCTATCCCCGCGTGGGCGGGGGAAACAATAAAGAGCGAATGGGGACTACATTCAGCGCAGGTCTATCCCCGCGTGGGCGGGGGAAACCTATGCAAGAGCTTCAGCGCGAAAACGAGCGGCGGTCTATCCCCGCGTGGGCGGGGGAAACACGCTGGCGGCGTTGGGCGGCGGCTCGTTAGGCGGTCTATCCCCGCGTGGGCGGGGGAAACGGAACAAGCATAGGGCAGCGCATAGGCGGCGTAGGTCTATCCCCGCGTGGGCGGGGGAAACCGCCCGGCTCCGGCGCAACGCCGATGCCAAAAGGGTCTATCCCCGCGTGGGCGGGGGAAACTCGGCGCTGCGGTGGCAGGCGTTACAGCGGTAGGGTCTATCCCCGCGTGGGCGGGGGAAACTATAGCCCAGCGTTTATGTATCGCTGGGCTATAGGTCTATCCCCGCGTGGGCGGGGGAAACCCATAAATACGCCGACGACCCTCCCGCTATGGGGGTCTATCCCCGCGTGGGCGGGGGAAACATGAAGCGCTGCTGGCGGATTTTTGGCTCGCAGGGTCTATCCCCGCGTGGGCGGGGGAAACTGGCGGCTATCCCGACGGATACATATACAGCGAGGTCTATCCCCGCGTGGGCGGGGGAAACTTGTAGAACAGCGATGCGGACGCGTGCGGCGGGGGTCTATCCCCGCGTGGGCGGGGGAAACGCTGAGACCATAAGGGCGCTCGAGGGCGCGGGCGGTCTATCCCCGCGTGGGCGGGGGAAACCTCCGGCGCGCTCCCAGTCATCGGCGTTGGCGAGGTCTATCCCCGCGTGGGCGGGGGAAACTCGATGTGGTCAAAAAGGTAGCGCCTGAGATATGGTCTATCCCCGCGTGGGCGGGGGAAACCAGGTCAAGCGCAAGTTGCGCCCAGCACGCGTAGGTCTATCCCCGCGTGGGCGGGGGAAACTGCTACGATACCTTTGACGGCTAAATCAACATAGGTCTATCCCCGCGTGGGCGGGGGAAACGCTGAGACCATAAGGGCGCTCGAGGGCGCGGGCGGTCTATCCCCGCGTGGGCGGGGGAAACGCAGGTCAAGGCGGTGGCGCAAGCCGCGCTGGAGGTCTATCCCCGCGTGGGCGGGGGAAACGCAACGCTTCTGTAAGCGTCTGTATCTGCTGCGGGTCTATCCCCGCGTGGGCGGGGGAAACACGCTCGTCCCCCCGATAGCGCGGGCATTCGCGGGTCTATCCCCGCGTGGGCGGGGGAAACCCGGTTAGAGTGTGTATCGACCGATGCAGCGGAGGTCTATCCCCGCGTGGGCGGGGGAAACGCGGCGCGCACGGCATGGCGCGCGCGCGATCGGGTCTATCCCCGCGTGGGCGGGGGAAACCCTAGTTGGGTAAATAATAACTTGTGCGGCCTATCTGTCAATGGAATGATTGTTAGCGGCGTTTTACCAGATATACGCCGTCTGCGTCCACTATGCTTTTGGGCGCATCGCCAAGGTTGCGTATCCGCTGCTCGCCTACCGCGCTTGGGTCGCGCCAGGTCATTACTATGGAGCCCTGCCCCAATTCGTAGTGCCACTTCTTCAGCACATCCCATATCCTGTCGCGTATTCCGGCGGTCATTTGCGGCGAAGTATAGACGCCGGGCGCTATTTCCAGCATCGCAGAGGCGAGGAATCCCCGATAGCGCGCCTCTACATTGACGGTAACTACTATTGTCATTAGACCGCCACCTCTCCGGCTTCGTCCGTCAACGCAGCGCCGCTTTCAACCGCCTCTATGCCCTGAAAGAGCTGCTTGATGTGGTCTATCATCTTGGGGATGACGCGCTCTCTGCGAAGCGTTTCGCCCGTGGTTCGCCTAGTGTGCCTTTCAATGTTGAGCCTAGAATTTTTCATCACGTCTGCGGCGGACTTGAAGGCGGCGGGCAACAATACGCTGTCGCGGTGCAGGTCAGCGATGTCTAGCGCGAAGGCGTCGCCGCTGTGTTCGTGGATGAAGCCAAGCTGCGGGATTGCGCCAGTGGCAATGACGGCTATCACGGCGGCGGATGTTACGGCTACGGATGCGTGGTTGATTGCCTGATTGGGAATGTCCGCCGCCATCGGATCGGCTCTGTCGTAGCGGCGGCCGTGCCATGTTATGCCGTATCGCTGCGCTAGGTTCTGATATGTGCGCCTCATGCGCGCGCCTTCCATGCCGCGCAGCGTGTTTATGTCGGTGTGAGGCAGCACTTCGCCCAAGCGAATGGCGTACATCCTGCGCGCGACGGTGATGCGGCTACCCTCGGCGTCGCCCCAAGCGCGCATCTGCTGCCGCGCAATTTCCGATGTGTCGGGCGTCAGCGGCGGCGCGGTGTAGCAGCGCACGCCGTCCGATCCGACTGCCACAAGCGCGGTGCCGTGCCGCGCCATCAGCCGCAGCGCGTCGTGGCTTACGGTGGATCCCGGCCCCAGCAGTATCATCGACAGCGTTTGAAAGGGTATGCCGTATTCGCCGCTGTCCAGCGGGCTGTCGGCGGATGCGTCGGCTTGACGGTCGAAGCGCAATGTGCCGTCCCGCACCGTGAGAGCGCCGCGCGACAGCCATAACAGCCCGTGCCTATCGGCGTGGGGAATGCGGGCGGTTTCTAATCCTAATCTGCCTCGCAGCATATAGCCTTCTCCTTGGGCGCAAAGCGTGTCTTGCTTTGGGGTGATTTAAGACAATAAGGCGAATATAAACAAATAGACTTGGCGGCGGCGAATGTGTTCTGTCTATGTTGGGCGCATTCGCCGCCGCTCGGTTGGGCTCGGTTGCGATAATGCGTGAAAACGGCGGTATGGCTGCGCGTATTTTATTCGATTGTTAAGGTGCGCATGTCCAATCGCCGCGGCGCAGGGCTAGGCGCGCGCCGGACGCAGCAACAGCATTCCGTAGCCGTATGCGCGGTGGCGTCCTATGCCGCGCGCCAGTAATGCGTTAAACGCGTGGGCGTCGGTTATGGTGAGAACGCCGCGCATCACTGCCTCCGGTCCCTCAATCGATTGCCGCGCGCTGAGATTGCGTATGACGCGCGTGCGCTGAAACGACTTCATAACCGCACTGCCCTCAAGCCGCGCGCCGCCGTGCCGCAGAAGCTGCGCCGCCAGCCAATCGGAGTACACCGCTTCACGGCTGAGCAGCGCCTCTTCGCCTTGCAATTGGAATACATCGCGCTCTTTGCCGCCTTTGCGACTGCTTTCCGAATCCGGCTTGCTATTGCGGCAGCGCGCCACCGGGCGGATCAGCGTCTCAAATCCGAGCCGCTTCCCTACCCGCCCGGTCGGCATCGGCTTGCTGTCGATGCGATTGGCGGGTAGAATGCGCGCTTGCAACGGGCAGGCGCAGATGTCGGATTCTTGGCGAAGTTCGTGAGCGTCTGCACTGCAGTAGCCGTACAGCGTGCCGTGTCTGACGCCTTTGGAGCGCGGCACAATCAGGCGGAAGGGTTTGGGCGCAAGATCGCCAAAGGTTTCGGTCAAGAGGCAGTGCAGCGCATAGCCGGGGTCGAAGGCGCTTTGGCGCATCATCCGACGGCTGCCCGCCCACTCATGGAACGCTCTAATATCGACGGTTGCGCGTATCATCCGCAAAGGCGCATCGGCGGTATCGGAACGCTGCGCCGTGTCCGCCGATGCGCGCGGCGCAATGGTTGCGGTGGTCATATGCTAGTCCTTTCAACGGATAGGTTATCAGCGGTGAATGGCGGGTTGACAATGGATGCTCGACGAATGCTATGCGTCAGGCGGATGCGGCGGCGGCATCGGGAGCGCGAAAGCGGTCGGCGCCAACGGAGGCTTCGCACACCCAGCGTCCGCCGCCATGCAACCCCGAAATCCAGTTGCGCTCGTCGGTGAGCATAAAGGTGCGGTTGGGTTCAACCCCGTCAGCGCCTTCGCCGTCGGGATACATCAGGGATATGCGCGGCGGCACATTCTCCGGTTCGTGGAGCGGCGCGGCGAGCAGCGCTTCGAGCGCGCTATCCCCCTCTGCGAACCTTCGCGCTTCCTCGGATGCCACCAGCGGCGCGGATGGCAGACAAGGCTTGCGGCCTATGAACAGCGGCCGCGACGGGGTGTCCAACGCCTGCGCCAGCTCGTCTAGCGTGGGCGCGGCGTCGGCGGGCTGCAGACGCAACGCCACGGTTACGCGCATATCGGCGAAGTAGTCGCGGTAGCGCAGAATGTTCTGGAAATTCCCCCCTGCCCTGCCTTCCGGAGCACCGCGCGTAGTCCAACCTTTCTCGCTGTTGTTAATCGCCGCCGACTGAAAATCCGTCATATGCAGCCCACCGTGCGGCTCGCGGTCGATGCGCGCCGCAAAGACGAGTCTGTCTTGCAATCGCTGATGGCTTTCGCGCTCAATGCGCCGCCAGCCCAGCGCGTTGGCGAACATGCCAGTCAGCATAGACGCCGCCGGGAAGCGGCGCACCACGCCGTAGTTGTCTATCGTTTCGCCGCCGAATGCCATCAGCGGCGCTTCGAGGTTCAGTATGAGATGCCGCATAATTTACTCCGCGCCGCCGCTGACAATCCCCGCCGCCCAGCCTGCCAGTTCGTCCATATTGAGGCGCTTGGCTTCGGGGATTTCGCAACTCTCAACCGCCATAAAGCGGCGGCTTTCGCGCGTGCCGTAAGCGTCGTCCAGCTTGGTGAGATAGTCGCATAGCGCCTTGACTGCGGCATCCGTCTGCGCGCCGGCCGGGCTGCGGAAGGCGTTTGCGAGCGAGCGCGGCTGACGGCTGCCCGCCTCGATGAGCATAAGATCAGCGCAGGCATACGGCGCGGTAGAACCGAGCTTGGCGCCCGGCGACACCGTGGCGATGAGATGCGTCAGATGCTCCACCACCTTTGCGGCGAGCGCGCGGTCGGCGTTCTGCCAATCGGCGGCATCGCACGCCGTTATGTTGGACACCAACTCCGGCATATTCACCACGACATAGCCGTAGAACAGCCCGGCCGTCAGCTCCATATCGCCTATGTGCGCCGCGCCGGCGTCTTCGTCATCGCGCTGCAGGTCGTCCACCACCGAAAAGTAATCGCTTTCGCTCTCTTCGGCATGGACGGTAAAGGCGTGCGCCACATGCACGGCGGCGTCAATGTTGGCGCCGGGGTCGGATGTAACCATACGCCCGAACAGCGCGCCTTCCAGACCGCCGGGCAGCGTGGCGGCGTCGCGGAATGCGGCAAAGTTTCTGCCTTCGCCCCGACGAGTGGTAAAAAGATCATCGGCGGCTTTCTTGGCGGCGTCGGCGTCATCGGGATGCGCGGCGCATATATCGGCGGCTTTCTGCTGCAGATGCTCAACCTCAGGCAGACCCAGCAGCAACGGTTGGCGTCCGGTCTCAGAGCCGCCACTGCTGCCATATACGCCCACATTGAACGCAGTTTCAACCGCATTCAACACATCGACGGCTATCTCGCCGTCATCGCGCAACGGCTGTATCACCTTGCGCTCTACGACGTTGCGCGAGCGCAGGGCGGCTTCGGCGCCGGGGATGTTGTGCATGGCGAAGTCGTCCTGCGCCGTGCGCCAATGCCGCTTGAGGCACTGCGAGGATATGCGCGTGCGAACCGCGCCGCCGAAGGGCATGCGCTTGGCGAGGCCGCTGTCGTCGCGGTTGAGTAGCGCCGCCGGGTATGAGTGCAGCGTGTGGATTTGCAGAAAGCGGGGGATTGCCATTGTGGAAGCCTCCTTGTTGTGGTTATGGGTTGCTATTCTTGGGATTGTTGCGCGTTATACTCTGCTTGATAGTACGCGCGGGCGATTTCAACGCGCGCGGCTTCGGCCCTTTCTTCGTTGTATCCTTCGTTCAGGATGAACCAGGCCATCGCGCGCCAATTGAAAGCGCACTTCTGATTTCCGAGCATGCGGAACAAGCGCGTCAGCAAGCTATGCAGCGTAGAGCCTCTAGCTTCGAGCAGCGTTGCCAACCTGCGCTCGGTATAGACCTGATACACTGCCTGCCCAACGGGTATTCTTGGATTATGCGCCAAACCTGCGCCGTGCGACATCAACGCTATCCCGTGCATTATCAGTCCCCACTTGCGGATGTCTGGATTTCGAGGCATTCCCTCTCTCGACATGAGCTTCCAGAAAAAGGGCGCGTCGGGATTGTTGGGATTCATTCGGCGCAAGCCGGCATGATCCCCGGAGCGCAGATTATCGTCTTCTATCGCTTCGATCAAGCCATCAATGGCTTCACCGAAACTCGCCGGTAGCCGCCCGTCGCTTCTATGACGCCGCGCGAACTTTGGAGAGGTTGCGTCGCTTGTTTCTGAAGCCGCTGGCCCGTGTTTTAGCACACTCTCGATCTCATCCCAGTTGTCTGGACGCCAAAGGTAGGTTGGGAATTGGGCATCGTCGAACGCTTCAAGCCACTTCTCTTGTTCGGGACGCGGCTTGTCTTGAGGACGTGACTTCAGCTCCGCAACCACAAACTCAGCCTTGCCGGTTTCCTCATTTCTTCGGTACATCACCAAATCAGGGAACCCTCTGCCCCGGACGACAGCCATTTTGCCGCCTTCTCTGAAATCAAAGTGGGCGGGAGTCCAACCGTGATGCTGCGCCTCATCAAGCACATCTTGGGTAAAATGGCGCTCGTATATTCTGCGCTCCCTTATAGGAGGCTCATCTGCGTTTCCTGCGTCTGGTCGCTGTTCTGGCATTCGTTGTCCTCCTTCTTATCGTTCTCGTCGTTCTTGGTGTCGAACAGAAACGGCAGTCCGTTGCTCCCATGTATCCCGCCATTGAATAGCCTGTCAGAGCGGACGCGCGCGCGGTAACGTTGTAGAGTACTACACGGCAGCGCGTCTTGGGCGTCAGCCAAGATGTGGCGAGCATGGTTTATCACACCGTCATCGTCCTTATCATTCAACAGCCATTTGTTGCGGATGCGGTCGCGCTCGTCTGCGTCGTCTTCCTCGAACTCGACCTGCAAATCCTCAAAGAATGTGTTGTCGATTATGGCGTCGAGTTCATCTGACCAATCCTCAGCGCTTTTTCTGACACGCTGGCGCTCTTTATTAGTCAGTTCTCGAAGGATTTTCCCTTGGGCAATGAAAGTTGCAATGGACTCTTTAAGAAGCCCTTGCACTTTGCCGATTTGCTCAATGCGAGATTTGGCAATCCTGCCAAGCTCTTCCCGCAACTCACTCCCACGGCCAAAGATGGCTGTTTTGGTTTTGTTGTTGATTGGAATAATCCGCTCGTAGTAACGTTCGGTTTGTCCACCCTTCTTGCGCCGAATCGCGCGAGCCACTAATTGCGCGTCGCCTTGAGCCGGATCGACGGAAAAGGATTTAGACAGATAAGGCAGCTGCCAATCCGGTGACGTCAAGTATTCGGACAGATTGCGGTAGTCAAAGCTGTACGGCTGCATTGTCAACGCCTTAACGCCTTGTTTATCTTGCGTAGTTAGCGTCCAAGGATCGCCTATTACCCCTCGGTTTTTGGCGGCGCTAATTCTACGACCGGCGCTAGACGACTTCATAGCGTACAGCCGTTCATCCGCATCAACGCATAGCCGCCGCAGACGGCAAATTTCAATGAAAAACGGATGCAAGTCCTGCAGGCGCAACGCTTCCTTTTCACCATCCCATCGTTCCGTCCACAGCAACCCTAGTCCGTCCCAACGAAATGGCAGTTCGCCTATGAGTTCCGACGGTTGCTCCAACAGAGCGAGCATATCGCGCCGTATATGAGCCCCAGGGCGTATAGACGGAGTAACGCTGAAAGCAGTGCGGCTACCGTCGCCGCTGTTCATGCGCGCTATGGGATAATTGCCGCGACCTACTTGGCCGTTCATGGTCTGCATAGTAATCAGCGCATACATCCAGTCTTCGCTAGATGATTCCGTCGCGACTGAAGTTTTCATATCATGGTTCTTTGCCGTGTCCAGCATATCCAGCGCATCCGGAGTTCTGAACAATTTATCTTCCCGTTTGTCGTATTTTGTCCAGTCCGTTGAGGACGGCTGCATAAACGCCGGCTTGGTGATGTCGTCCACTACCAGCCGCCACGGCTCGTCGGCGGGGAAGTTCGGCGTCAGTCCGCGTATCAGCGTCTGCCACTTGGCGGCGTCGGTCGGCGGCTCGCTCACGCCCGCGCGCTGCAACGCCATAGCGCCGAGCTGCACAAGGAAGGCGTGCCACGCATGCCGCTGATGCGGGCGCAATGCAGGGAACGCTTCCACCTCATCGCGCATTAGCAGCGCAAGGGTTTCGGGAAGGGACGCCCGCCTTTCGCCCGCGCGAGTGCGTACCCTGATGACTGACTCTTCGAGTATGTTGAACATCGTCTCAACTCCCTGTATAATTGGCTATGCGAAGATAGCGCAACAATTCCGAACAAGGTATAGCATTATTTTGAGAAAGTCAATACCTTATATCCAGTAAAAGTGTCTTCTGACCTCACCTCAGTCTTGGAATAAGACTGAGTGCGCTTGCGATGGATTCGGGATTTCAGAGTCGAAGCCTGACCATCATTGACCAGAAGCGTTTCCTCAATACTCTCCGAATCGGTACGGATGTAGGTTGTTCGGATGGTTTCAGTCATTTTGAAATCCTAAATTTAAGTCTTAATTGTCACACGAAAATTGTTTGATGTTTATCTTGGCATAGTATTATACTTTTTGTCAAGACTATTTTATACATATGCTACATTCACCCCCACAGATTGGGGATAGACCTTTTCGCGTGACGATTTGAATCATCATACGCAGTTTCCCCCGCCCACGCGGGGTTTTGGCGCAGGGACGGATGGCATTCGCCCCTGCGCCGCGCATACTTCCCTACCCTATTCGGCGTAGTCCCAGCCGGTCGTAGCGGAAGTTTGCGCCGTTTACGCTGAAGCAGAAGCCGTCGGCGTCCGTGGTAGGCGCAATCGGCTCTTCACTGACGGCGGTGTCTAGGGACTGTCCGCGTAGCAGGTGCGCGGGTATTGTCAGCTTCTCTATGCTGGCGGATGAGTCGAATGGGCTTTTAGGCGGCGGCCGGAATTCTATCTCAATGCCTTCGTCGCCCAATCGCGTGCGTATCTGCTGTTGCATATCGCCGAATACCACATCGCTGTTGTCCTCGTAGAATGTCTTGTCCCGCCGCACGATTACGCCGCCGGCAGTCATCGTGTCCGCAATCAACTCGCCCTCGACATTGTTTGCGTGAATGCGCCAATCGCCCCCAAGCTCAGCCGTGATAGCCTCTAGCGCGGTGGGATGCGTGGCGCGCTCAACTAGGCTGCGGTTCATCTCAGGGATATGCCATTCGGGGTTTTCATGGATCAGCCGCCGCGTCGCCTCCAAGATGCGAAGGTCTTTGTACACCGTCCCCAGTCCGTTCACGGATCTCGACAGCAGCGGGGACAAGTCCCCATTCGAGGGCGTTAGCACGATGCAGCGCGCTTGCCGGTAGTCGTCGGGTCTGTCTTTGGTCGAGTGGCGGTGCAGGCGTCCGATGCGCTGAAGCAGCACATCCGCCGGGCAGAGGTCGGTAATCAGTAGGTCGGCGTCAATGTCCAAAGACTGCTCAAGCGTCTGCGTGCCTACCACTACGCAGCCCTTGCTAGGAGCGCCTTTGCCAAGGAGCGCCTCTACCGCCTTGTCTAGCATATGACGGTCGGGCGCCGCAAAGCGGCTGTGGTGCAACGTGCGCTTTCCATTGCAGGCGAACAGCGCATCCGCATCGTCGCCGGCGGCGCGCTCTATCGCCTGCTGCGTGGCTATCGCATTGCGTACCGTGTTGCGAATTACCAGCGTCTTTGCGCCCGCCCTTGCCGCTTGCAGCGCGAGCTGCGCCGTTTGATCAAAGTCTTGCATCGCCGGGCGCGCTTCCATCAGTACGTGCTTGGGGTCGGCATTTTCTCCGGCCGCTCGAATGCCATAGCCGGCGGTAGCGACGGACGGATACGCCGCGTTAACGGCATCGTCCATACTCGGCGCATCCATAGCAGATATGCGCGAGCGCGTGAGCAGGCGATGGCGCGCGTCGGAGCCCAGCGTGGCGGACATCAGCAGCGCATAGCCGCCCGCGCCTATGTGAGCGTCCAGAAGCGCTTCCAGTATTCGCCGCATGTAGGCGTCGGAGGCGTGAACCTCGTCCACCACAAGCAGGTTGCGCGCCAAGCACGCAGCGCGCATATGCGAATGCCTGACCTTGAGCGCCGCCATCATCGCTTGGTCAATCGTGCCAACCGCGATTTGGGCGGCGAGGAACCGTTTGGCGCTTTCTGCTGCCCAGCGGCGGCGGTCGGTTGCGTGGTCGTCCCACCATACCTCATACTGCTGAAGCCCGCGCTTGCCCCTAAGGTCGCCGGAGCGTATGTAGCCGGGCACCGCCAGCACGGGTTCAGGCGCATCGGCGGCGGTGAACAAGCGTTTCCTAAAGAGGTTGACTCGCTCATATATCTGCTTTGCGGCGGCGCGGGTTGGCAGCGCAAAGTACAGCCCGTCCACCAGCCTGGCATGGTACAGCCGCGCAAACCGCCACAGCGCCGCTTCCGTCTTGCCCGAACCCGTTTCTGACTCGATCACAACCAACCGCTCATCCAACGGCGCGTCATACGCCGCTTGCTGTATGGAGTTCGGGGCTGCCTGCTGTGTGGAGTTCGGCGCATTCAACTCAAACAGGCTTTGGAACGACGGAGCGTCGCCAAATCCCGCGCGCTGTTTCGCAATGTCCAGTCCAACTTCGCGCACAGCAGTTTTCGCTCGACTACGCGCGGTGGCTATGTAATCGCTTTGCGGCACACCCCGGAATTGGAAGAATCTTTCGTCGGAGCCAAGCCAGTCCGCCAGCGTGCAAAGCCCCAGGAACATATGCTGAAACGCCGGCGCGGACGGCAGCGGCGGCGCATTACGCGCGAATGCGGCAGGGAACCAGTCGCGCGCAAGCCTGCCGATGCGCTCCACGCACGCCTTGGGGTCAAGCCCGCCGTATGGCCGCCACATACTCGGATTGCGCGGACGTCCGCCCTCTAAGTTCAGCGGCTCGCCGTGATGCGACAGCGTCGCGACGAACAGACTGCTTGCTGTCTCATTCTCATCGTCATCGTCCCACTCAAGCAGATCATCGAATCCCAGCGCGTCAGAGAACCAGACCGCGGTTTCCCTATCTTCACCCATAATCACAGGCACAATATCGCGAGTATGTCCACGTCCCCATCCAAGGGGACGCCGCGCGCCTTGCCAGTCTTCCGGCTGCCATATCTGCGTCTGAAAGCCCACATTCACCTTGCCGATGTCGTGCAGCGCGGCGAATACCGCCAGGCGCGCGACGGTAGAGTCGTCTATGGCGTCGCGGCCGGCCGCGCTCGCGAGGCGGCGGCGGATCGTGGGCTGACTGAGCAGCGCTTCCATACATGCGCCGACGTCGGCGAGGTGGTGTTCAAGCAGGTGGATGCGGCCGGGGTTCTGCCTATCGGATTTCGCCCAGTGAGCGCGCGTGTAGGCGTTGGGGTTGGCGTGGGATAGCGTCATCGCGATTGCCTCCGCTGCGTAGTTCTTGGAATGCGGCGGAGTATATCATTTGACGCGCGGGGAGCATTAGGATTGCGCGCGCATCGGCGCAGATTGGCGGCGGGTCGGCGGGCGTCTATCCGCCTTCGTAGTAGTCGTGGGTGTTTCTGACGAGATGGCTCTCATCTACGGGGTGAACCTGCATGTTGGCGAAGAACGCAATCACAAGCAGTCCCGCCATTACCCACATCATCAGATTGTAAAGGCTGGGCGTAGGGTCAACCGTGCCGACGGGCGCTATCTCCATCAGGTTGCTGATGGTAACGGTATTGGCGTCAATCAGTTCGCCAAGGTTGCTTATGGACGCGCCGAACTTTGCCTCAAAATCGGCGGGGTTGACTTTGGACGCCAATTCGTTGATTTCCCGTCTGACGGAGAATTCGCGCAGGGATGTCAGGATGAAGGGGCCCAGCACGCCCGCGGCGCTCCAAGCGGTGAGAAGCTTGCCGTGAATGCCGCCTACGTGCAACGTCCCGAACATGTCGGCGATATAGGCGGGTATGATGGCGAAGCCGCCGCCGTACATAGTGAACGCGAGCAGGGTGCCGGCATAAAATATCACCAGCCAAACCACTATTGGATTAGCGCCCACCGCGCTCGCCGCAAATGGGATCGACAGGTAGAGCAGCGCCCCCAGACCGGTGAAGCAGTAGTAGGTATTCTTTCTGCCAAGGTAGTCGGACGCGAACCCCCAAGCGAACCTGCCGAGCAGGTTGAACAGGCTTATCATCAACACATAGGTTGCGGCGAAGGCGGGAGTTACTATGCCCGGCAACGCGCCGCCGAAGATTTCGGTCATCATCGTCTTTGCCACGCCGATAATGCCTATCCCTGCGGTAACATTGAAGCACAAAACTATCCACAGCAGGTAGAACTGCAGCGTCTTGGGCGCTTGGCTGACATGAACGGCGTCGCCGTGGTCATCCACTTCGGCTTCATCTTCCGCCTGGACTTGTCTATTCGGCCTCCAATTGGGCGCAGGGATGCGGTAGGCGAGCGAAGCGAGGAACATCACCGCGAAATAGATTAGCCCAAGCGTGATGAAGGTAGCCGCCGCGCCGGTAGAGCCGCTGCCCACCACATACACGCCGTCGGGGCCGGCCGTCAACAAAGTGGATATAGCGGACGCATCGGAAGCGCTTACCACCACCACTTCCATCATCTGACCCGATACTTCCGCGAACCTGCGCCCCTGTTCGGCAATCAGCTCCACAGAGCCGACGGGGCCCAAGTATTGCGGCGGGCGGTCAAAGATGTTTAACAGGAACTCTTTCAGCGGCACCGCGATGATTGCGCCGCCGCCAAAGCCCATTATCGCCATTCCCGCCGCCATGCCGCGCCTGTCCGGGAACCAGCGCAACAGCGTCGCCACGGGCGAAACATACGCCAAGCCAAGCCCGCATCCGCCCAGCACGCCGTAGCCCAGATAGACTATCCATATCTGATGCAGGTATATGCCTACGCCGCCGACTACGAAGCCGCCGCCCCACAGGCATGCGGCCACCACACCCGCCAAGCGCGGCCCAACCTCTTCTATCCATCTGCCGGTGAACGCCGCCGACAAGCCCAAGAACAGGATGGCGACGGAGAACACCCAGACCACTTCGCCTATGCCCCAGTCTTCGGCGGCGCTCGCTACAACGCCCAGCTCTTTTACCAGGACGGGGTTGAAGATGCTCCACGAATAGAGCGAGCCGATGCACAGGTGTATGGCTATCGCAATAGGCGGGATCTTCCAGCGGTTGAAGCCGGGCTGCGCCACAATCCGATCTTTCATAAAGAACGAAAAGCGCGATGCCAACACTCTGCTGCTATCCATCACTATCCTAGTAGGCGATTTAGCGCAATCGGCGATTTAGCAGAAGTCCGCCTCTGCCTCTTCGCGCTCTTCGATTACATCGGCGGGCGGCGTCAGCGGCAGGCTGATTATCATATCCGTGAACTCGCCCGGCTCGGTGTTGACGTTGATGCTGCCGCCGTGCCGTCGGATAATGTCGCTGCACATCGCCAAGCCCAAACCGGTGCCTTCATTTGTGGGCTTGGTGGTGAAGAACGGATTGAATATCTTGTCGACGACCTCATCGGGAATTCCGCTGCCGTTGTCATTGATGTGGATCTCGATATTGTCGTCTTTGCGCTGGGTAATCAGCAGCAGTTGGGGCCAATAGCGGGCGTCGTCCGTCGCGGAGGATTCCACTTCGCGCCGCTTATGGTCCGTGGCGTAGCAGGCGTTGCTCACCATATTCAGCACCACGCGCCCCAAGTCCTGCGGGATGACCTCGATTTCGCCCACATCCGGGTCGAGATCATACTTCAGGTCGAGCTGGAAATCGGCGTCCGTGGCGCGCGCGCTGTGGAACGCCAGGCGCGCATGCTCATCCACAAGGTTGTTGATGTTGGTAACCTGCCACTCGCCGGAGTCCCTGCCCATCATCAGCATATCGTGAACGATGCGGTCTGCGCGGTTGCCGTGTGAACGGATCCGCTCCATATTGTCCGATAGATCTTGAGAGATTTCACCGATGTAGGAAAGTTGGTCTTCCTCTATATCATCGCCTATCTCTTCGACTACTTCTTTCAGCTCAGAGAGAAGCTCTTCGGAAGCCTCTGAGAAGTTCTTGACGAAGTTCAGCGGATTGCGGATTTCGTGCGCCACTCCGGCGGTGAGCTGACCAAGCGCCGCCAGCTTTTCGCGCGCCACAATCTGGTCTTGCGCCAGCTGCAGGTCTGCCAGCACGCTCTCTAATTGGTCGTTCTTGGACTGCAGATCTTCCGCCAGTTTTTCCACCAGGTTCAGGCGCTGCACCTCCAAGGCGTGCAGACGAAACACCTCAAGCGCCGCGGCCATATCGGCGACTTCATCGCGGCCGCCAATCTGAACTTGCGCTTCGAGATCGCCGCCCGCCATGCGGCGCATCCAGTCCGAAAGCATCTGCAGGCGGCGCAGCAGCACCCTGCCCACAAAGAGCCATGCGATAAGCACAGCGCCGCCGATGCTAAGGGCGCTGATTGCCAGCAGCAATGTGCGTCCCCTCAGTATCGCCTGCGTGGATGCCTGCGTAACTTCACGGGCGTCGGCGCGCGCCTCATTCACCAGCGCGTCGATATCGGCGACCAAGGCGATGGTGATAGCGCGATTGCGCGCCAGCAGCGCCTGCTGATCTTCCACAAGCCGCAACTCGCGCTCAATCAGATTGAATACGCTGTCATCGCCTGTTCCCAACTCCACAATCCTGTTGAATATCGGAGCGATCGCGGCGGCGTTGGCGTCAGCGAAATCCGATGAGCCCGACGCTGCCGCCGCGCCGTTGATGTATGCGGAGGATGAGCTGGCTTCGAGCCCCGCCAGGTTGCGCTGTATGTGCTCGACCGACGCCTCGAAGCGCTCGCGAAGCGGTTCAAGCGAAGGGGCGTCGGGGATATTGAACGCGCTGGCGAGCAATTGAGTCGCGATGCTAATGTCAGACTGGAGTTCGGACAAGTGGTGATAGCGTTCAAACTCGGCTTCGGAGAAGTGTTCCGCTCGAGGCGACGCCGGCTGCCCTAGTTCGTGGTAGCCGGTGAGCGTATAAAAGAGCTGATCGTCTATAGCCGGCACAACTATATCGTCAAAGCTACCGATTATCTCAGCGAGTTCGGCTTGCAACGCTCTGCGGCTATCGGTCAGTTCATAGAGCTCCGACATATCCCCCTTGACAGATTCGATGTTGGAAATCAGCGTGTCCGCATTGGAGCTGATGCGGGTGAAGCGCTCATCGGAGGGCGTCCACGCCTCTTCCGCGAGCGGCGAAGCGACCAGTTCGGCGGTGGCGTTCAATCCGGTTTCCAGCGCGACGAGCTGATCCTCGAAGGCTCTGTACGCGCCGTCGATATCCGCGCTGACCTGCTCAAAGTCTTCGGGCGAGGCAGCCGTTAGGCTGGGCGCGGCCGCCACCAGAGCGCCGCTGTACTGCGCCACGCCGAAAGCCGCCACAAGCCTAGGGATGCTGTCTTCGTTCACGCGGCTCTGAGCGGATCCCACCTGATTGAACGAAAACCAGCCGACGAGACTTGCCGCAATGGTAAGCGCCGCCGCGCCGCCTATGCCAAGGTAGAGCTGGGAAGATATGCGAAATCGCCTACGCAGCAATCGCTTCCACATTCTCAGTTCTCACTTCCTATCATCGTATCTACTGGATGATATGCGCCGTCGTCCCCTATCACCGTTAGAAACACTTCGTCTGAACCCTGATTGTCGTCGTTCCCATAGCGAAGTTGGAAGCCGTCGATGCTTATGCTTTCGGCGCTGTGAAGCTCTTTCAGGAAGCAAGCGCGGTCGACATTGCGGCCGCACCTATCCAGCGCCTCAATCGCTAAGCGTCCCGCAAGATAGCCCTCAAAAGAGACAAAGCCCGGAACTATCTCCGGCAAGCCGTTCTCTCTGGCGTACACCTCTAGCGCATTCAGATAAGTGGTAACCGCCGGCGCCGAATTGTCCGTCGGGAAAGGCACTACCTGAGTAACATACACACCGGCGCCCCCGGCGCCCAACTCTTCGGCCAAGGCGTTGCTTCCCACGAAAGACACCGTCATAAAGACCGCGTCCAAACCCATATGACGCGACCAGGCTATCACTTCCGCCACCGGCTTGTACGCCCCGATGATAATCACCGCTTCCGGATCGCCCCTCCGCAGCTCGAGCAACCCCGTCTTTACCGCCGTAGTGTTGCGGGTATAGAGGCCGATCGCCACCGGCTCCATCCCTCGCCGTTCCAAAGCGCTCACTGCGCCGCGGTAGCCCGCCTTGCCGAAAGAATCGTCCTGATACATCACCGCTATGCGCTCTATGCCCAAATCTTCGGTCAAGCGCGCCACCATCTCTTCGGTCTCTTGATTGTATGAGGCGCGCAGGTTGATGATGTTGTCCCACTTGGGATCGCGCAGAAAAGCGGCGCCGGTGAACGGGGCTATGTACGGAATGCCGGCGGCGGCGGCTATCGGCGTTGCGGAGCGCGATGTGGGTGTGCCGACGGCGCCAATCAGCGCAAACACGCTTTCGATCTCAATAAGCTCAACCGTGTTCGCAATAGCCGCTTCGGGTTCATAGGCGTCGTCCCGCGAAACCAGATCCAGCATTCTGCCGTGAACGCCGCCCTTGCTGTTCTTTTCATAGAACGCCGCCTCTATTCCCCGCCTCATATTGCGCCCCAGTTCCTGCGCCGGGCCGCTAAACGCCGCGGATTGGCCGAAAAGGATACGGTCATCGGAAATGCCGAGCGTAGCCGCCTGCTCGTCCCCCATAGCGTTCATCGGTGAAGGCGCGTCGGACGCGTCGGGCGCAATCCCACGCAGCGCTTCTAATGCCGTTCGAGCGCGCGGCTCGTCGGATGGAGCAGGCGCAATCTCAGAGCCGCCGGCGTTGCCGCATCCCGCAATCACTGCGAGCGCAAGAAGGGCGGCAAGCCACGCAAGCGGCGCGAACATTCGGGATTGGCGAAAGCGCATATAGGCGCATTGCGAACCCGCGCCGTCGCGGAAATTAGCGGTGTCCATAAATGCGGGCATCCTCGCCTGATTAGTGAACCTTAACCTTACAAGCATATCCGATTTGCAAGCGTTGGCTGCCTTCAAAAGTCCCTTAATTTACTGACGTGGAACGCTATATGGCGGGCATTAGCCGTGCAAGCAGCGTCAAAGGGTAAGCGTCAGCAAATACTGACAGCGCCTAGGATTTGCTCAGGTTAGCCTCGCTACTCTTCAAATCGTTTGGTCAGCGTTAGGTGATTCTTGCCGTTTTCGCGACGGTAGCTCAGGTCGTCCATCATTGAGCGAACCAGATGAATGCCAAGCCCGCCGATGCGCCGCTCTTCTATCGGCGCGTTCACATCAACGGAGGGGCCTTCGGTCAGCGGGTTAAAGGGCAAGCCGTCGTCGATAATATCGATGGTCAGCGCGTCTTCCTCGGAAGCCATCCTGATTTCAATCTTGTGATTGCCGTCAGGACTTCCGTAGTTGATGACATTGACGGCCAACTCTTCAAGCGCAAGCGTGACGTGAAAGACCAGCGGAGGAGGCCAATTTTCTTGCTCTGCCAGCTGTTCTACTGCGGAAGTGATGCGCTCAAGTTCGTCGAGGTTGGTCTGGACTTCCAGCGAAATCTGCGCGCTCAAGAGGATCTCCCACGATGATAAAGCGTCAGGCAAGCCACGTCGTCGGACTGCGGCGCCTCGCCTGCGAAATTGTTCACCGCCTCAAAAACCATACGGTTGGCTTTCTGCGCGTCGTTGGGGGGACTCGACTCAAAGATTTGGCACAGGCGATCCAGCCCGAACTCTTCATCATTCACATTCATCGCCTCTGATACGCCGTCCGTGTAAAGCACAACCGTATCTCCGGGGCTGAGCGTTACGCTGTTTTGGCGATAGGGTATGCCGGGCAGCACGCCGAGCGCCACGCCCCCGGTCAGCGGCAGCAGTGTCGAAGTCCCGTCGGCGTGAACCACTACCGGGGTGTTATGCCCGCCGTTGGCGTAGGTGAACTTGCCGTCCGCTGGATCGTACTCGGCGTACAGCACGGTAACGAATGTGGCGGTTTCGTTGCCTTCGCACAGCATATCGTTGACTTCGCACAGCACTTCGGCGGGTTTGCCCACGCCGACCGCCGTGCCTTTGAGCAATGTGCGGCTGGACATCATAAACAGCGCGGATGGCACGCCCTTGTCCGACACGTCGGCGATAGCAAGCCCAATCCGCCCGTTTGCAAGCCGAATCACATCGTAGAAGTCCCCCCCTACATCGCGCGCCGGCTCCATATTGGCGAATATCTCATAGTCGGGGCTTTTAGGAAACTCCGTCGGCAGAATCGACTGCTGGATCTTGTTGGCGACTTCCAGTTCGTTCTGCAGCGCCACCAGTTTGTCCCGTGAAGAGAGCGCGTCCCGCCACTCTTCCATATGGCGCAGCGTCCGCTCGATGGTGATCTTCAGATCCTCGAAGTCTATCGGCTTCGTAACGAAGTCGAAAGCGCCCCGATTCATCGCTGTGCGGATGTTCTTCATATCGCCGTAAGCCGACACGATTACCGAGCGCACATTGGGGTCGACCGAGGGGATCTGCTCCAACAGCGTAAGCCCGTCCATTCGCGGCATATTGATGTCGGAGAGCACCATATCTATGTCGCCCTCGTCGTTCAGCACCTCAAGCGCCTCGACGCCGTTGTGAGCGAAGACGAATTCGTACAAGCCCCTGCGGGTGTACCGCCTCATGCGCTGCAGCACCAGCGGCTGCAGGTCCGGCTCATCGTCAACTACAAGTATCTTATATGGTGTTGGCATCACATCCAATTCTCACATGCTTCGGGAATCCGTCCACCGCGACGAGCGCGGTTTTAGCCGTTGAACGCAGCGCGCGCGTCCGACTCAGTCTTGTGAACTGAGATTATCTGATCGAAGCCGCTCATCTGAAAGACTTCGTAGATGCGCTCCTGAAGCTCGCACACCGCGAACTCGGTATTGCGGCTTTGGAGCGACTTGGCTATCAGCAGGACGACCCGCAACCCCGCGCTGCTGATGTATGAGAGTTGCCCCAGGTTCAGGATCACCACCTTGTCCTCGGCGCCTATGGATTTCTCCAAAGTATCCTGAAACTCAAGCGCGTTGCTGCCGTCAACACGCCCCGACGCCTTGGCGACCAGAATTCCGTTTTCCCGCTCAATTGTAGTTTCCACTGGTTCCACCCCTTAAATGTAAAACAGGTCTAATGCGGCTTGTGAAATCTGATTCATCACGCCGCCGGAACGCCCGAAAGTCGGCATGCGCCGAAGCCTTTTCGCTATTATACTTGTTTGCCCATTACGCCGCAAATATACTCAGACATATCCAAGCGCTTTGCTGCCGTATCAGCGAAAATCGCCCTAATAACCCCTATTGTATCGCCAATCGCCGCGAATTTGGCGTATGCAAACGCTGATTGCAAGCCCTGAACGGCGTCTTATCGCTCCGTTTCGTTCCAAAGCCGCGCGCGCCGCATAAAGACCGATGCGTCCGCCAGCCACTCCCCGTAGCCGATTTGCATGTTGTCCGTCAGCCAGTTCACCTTGTCGTCGATGCAGGCGGCCAGTTCCGCATCCTCTACCGCAAGCGCAAAGCCGCCGTATTCGACTTGCGGATCCAGCGCCGTTACTACGAATGCGACGCCATTTGCCGCCGAAGCGTCTTGATTGCCTATCTCGCCCCGCGCAATGGCGTCGATGCTGCCGTCCGCAAGCGCCTCCAGCAGCTCCGATTCGCCGAGTTCGTCGCCAAGATAGACGACCTGCGGCTTTGTATCGTCGGGCGGATGAAGCAGCGTTCTACCCTGCAGGTTCGGCGTCTCGTGAGACGATGTAATGACATACTCGGCGCTGCCGTCGGCGGTCAGCACGCCGTTGGGCGTCTCAATGCGGACGCCCGCAAGCAGAACGCCGTCATCGTTCACAAGCCCCGTCAGCTCCAGCAGGCGCGCCTCGCCCGTAGTGCCGGCGAGCACCCCGACGCGCACGTCGCCGCTCAGCGCGTCATGCGTCGCGAGCCGTTCCGCGTCCGAGGCGCGCGCAAGCAACGATTGGCGGAAGCTCACATGCCCTGATGTGAACATCACCGCCGTTTCGCCCGCCGCGTCCAAAGTGCGCGATTCAAGAATGGTGATGCCGCCTCCTACCACGTCGTATTCTGCGCCGGCCGGCTTCAGCCAAATATCGTCCCATTCGGCGATAGGCTTGCGCTCAAACGCCAACCCTGCCCCGTCCATCGCCTCCAAAGCGGTCAGTATGTCCGCCTCATAGCCCATATGAGTATTGAAGCCAACCGATGCAGGATCCTCATCGGCGCTGAAACTCATCGGCGCAAAGAATGCGTAGAAGCCGTAGCGGAGCATTTCGCCATCCTTAACGCAGGCATCGGGATTGGCTTGCCCCGCGCATCCCGCAAGACACAGCAGCAGCGCCCCCAACAAAATCGGCATTCGCATCACAGCGGCGCGGCGTTTGCCCATCTTACCATTCCACGCAAGTTTCTCTTAATCAGCGCCGAAGCGCTTCAGCGAATTCGCAGAGTTGGTCGAGTTGGTCAAAAAATTCGGATTTCCAATCGGCAATGACAAACTATATCTTATCAGGTTGTCTATTGCTACTGCCAAACCAAAATTAGGCGCTGACCAAAACGGGAATATAGCCGAAACATCTGGAAACGTCGGCGATTTCGTAGTAGAATGGATTGCAAGCCAACGTAGCTCAGTCGGCAGAGCAGCTGTTTCGTAAACAGCAGGTCGGTGGTTCGAGTCCACTCGTTGGCTCCACCAAGCCCTAACCGCGCGAACCCGCCGGGCGCAACAGCCTGGCGGGTTCGCCTTTTCCGCGCATTTCAAAAACGCCGCAAGCGCGCATCGGCCGACGTCTCTATTCCATATCGGCGCGCTACTTGCGTATCGACGCAGTCATGCCCCAGCGCAGCCGCGGATCCGAGCTACTGAGCCGTATCTCAGCAGTGTAAGTTACCGATCCCTGCTTCTCTTCACCGAAGCGGCTAATGCGCGTAACCGTGCCGGCCAATTCCAGATCGGGCAGCGCGTCGAAGCGCACCTGCACGCCGCTGCCTTCAGCGAGATTAACCACGCTGAGCTCGTCCAGGTCGGCGGTGTGAAGCTCCCACTCCGATATGTCCGCAAGGCGCATAACCGGCTGCCGCGCGCCCACCTCTTCGCCCGCCTCGGCGCTCAACGCCACCACAGTGCCGCTAAACGGCGCGCGCAGTTCGGTATCTTGCAGAGCAAGCTCGGCCGCATCCAAATTCGTCGCCGCCAGCGCAATCCGCGATTCGGCCGCCTCAAGCCTCGCGTCTCTGCGCGCCTCCGCCAGCGGATCCCTGCCGCGCTCCAGCTTCTCTATCCGCAGCCGCAAATCCGCGAGTTCCTGCTCCGCCGCCGCAATCTCAGCATCGTCCGACAGCAGCGCCTCAAGCGCCGCTTCCGCCGCCTCAAGGTTCGCCTCCGCCTGCGCCACTTCCACAGGATCTGCGAAATCCAGCAACTCGGTCAGCGCGGCGTTTGCGGCGTCTATGTCAGAGCGAATGCGCTCGGCGTCAACCTCGCGGCGGCCGTCCGGCACAAGTTCCAGCGCGCGCGCCGCGTCCCGAACCGATTTCTCAGACGCCACCACGGCATTCTCGGCGGCGGCGATTGAATTGGCGGCGTTCAGCTCATGCGCCAGCAGGTCTTCCCTAGCAGAGGACAGCGCATCCCACGCCTCGTCATACTCCCGCTCCATGCACATTATCGCGCGCGGCAGTTTCACGCCCTCGCATGTTTTGAATATCGCGCTTGGGCCGGGATGCAGACGCAGCCAAGCGAAAATCTTGAGCTCGTCCCAGCGGGTAGCGGGATCGTCTATGAACCCGGAATCCCCAAGCGGCTGATTGTCGCGGTCGAAGAGTTCATCCAAGTCCACGCCCCAACTACTGAACAGCGTGTCCGGATCTTGCAGAAGCTCATCGTCCGTCAGCGTAATGCCTAGATAGCGCTTGTGGACCATACGCCATTCCACTACGGCGTCATCGTAGGCGTTCTGTACGATGCGCCCATCCTCCGACATCTGCAGCCGCGTTACATCCAACTTGCGCTTGGCGTTCAGCAGCAGCGCGTTAGCCACCGTTACCGCCTCTTCGGCGTCGCTGCGAAGTTCGGCTTCATCGTCCGCATTGTCTAGCGCCGCCTGCAGATCGAAGATATTTAGCCGAAGCGCCGCTATTTTGGCGTCGCGATCCGCAACGCGGGCGACACTTTCGGGCGTCTGCGGGATGCCGGGCGCGCTTGCCACGCCCTTTGCGGCGAGAACCGCGTCTTGCGCCTGCTTCACTGCGGTTTCGGCGTCCGCAATTGCCTTTGCGAAATCCGCCTCCAGCGCTGCGCCGTCCGCGCTCACCGATGCGCCCGCCGCGCGGTTTGCGCCCGAAAGATGCAGGTAGCGCTCTTCAGCGCGCTGCGCCGCAAGCCGCGCCTGCTCCAGCTTGCCCGGACGGGTTTCATCCTCAAGTTCGCGCTCTTCATCGATTACCGCCTGAAGCGCATCAAGGTCGGCTTGCGCGGCGTCCAACGCCGTCTCCGCCTTCTGAAGCGCCGCAAGCGCGTCGGCATCGTCCAACCGAACTAGAACCTGCCCTGCGCCAACGAGTTCGTTCTCATCCACCAAAACATCGCTGACAACCCCCGCCTTACGCATACTCAGATCGGCGCTGCGGACGGGCATAACCACAGCGTCCGCCCTCACCACGGGCGTAGCCACCACTGCCGCTTGCGACGCCAAGCCGTCATCGGCGGCGTCATCGCGCAGGATGAAGAACAGCGCTGCCGCAATCACAATCGCAGCGACCACGAACACGCCCACAATTCCCGCAACTATTCTATTCAAGCCCCGCTCCTTATCATTGCCGTTCCCGCCTGTCCGCCGCAGACGCCGCTCACGCTTGCCCCTGCGAAAACTCACAAGATTGTATCAGACACAATGCGCCTCTGTCATTTAACGCTATGGCATATTCTTAACTCTCGCGCGCTGACGCAAAATCCCGTCCGCATCCTTAGATGGATGCGATAATTTGCCAACACAACCTAGCAGCTATATAAACGATGGCAATCGCTGATTCTCTTTGCGCCCCCGCGCCTTTGCGTTAAAATCTGCCCCTTGCGTTATAATAGTGTATTGAAAATGTCCAACACAGCATCGGAGGCGGGCTGCAATGGCGATTCAAGATGTGGTGGCGCAGGCGCAGGCTTATTTGCGGGAACAAGGGTTGTGCGGGTGGCTTCTGTACGATTATCGGGGGATGAATCCGATATTTTGGGATACGGTGGGGGATGTCGCGCATGTGACGCGGCCGTGCTGGCTTTGGATTGCGGCGGACGGCGCGCCGCGCCTGCTAGTGAGTTATGTTGACCAAGGGCGGTTCGCGCATCTGGGGATAGACACCACGCTGTTCGTTAGCCGCGCGGATATGAGCGCCAAACTGGGGGGGATGCTGGCGGGGGCGCAACGCATCGCGATGGAGTATTCGCCGCAGGGGGCGCTGCCGCGCGTGTCCCGCATAGACGGCGGGACGCTGGAGCTTGTGCGCTCATTCGGGGTTGAGGTGGCCTCGTCCGCGGATCTGCTTCAGTACGCTACGCAGCGGTGGGATGCGGCGCAGCTGAGATCGCATATCGCGGCGGCGGATGCGCTGGGCGTTATTGCGCAGCAGGCGTTTCGGCGCATCGGGGACACGATTGACGATGCGCCAACGGAGTTTGAGATAGCGGAGTTCATACGCCGCCGCTTTACGGAAGAGGGGATGGCGGTTACGGACGGGCCGGTGGTAGCCGCCAACGCGCATGCGGCGGATCCGCACTTCGAGCCTACGGAAGCGAACACGGCGGTCATACGGCGGGGCGATTGGGTTTTGATAGATTTGTGGACGCGGCAGACGCATCCGGACGCTATGTTCGCGGACATCACATGGACGGCGTATGTGGGCGATAGCGTGCCGCCGCGCCATCGGCAGGTGTTCGATGCGGTCATCGGGGGGCGGGACGCGGCGGTTGACGCACTGGAGCGGGCGCATCGCAAGGGCGATACGCTACAGGGTTGGCAGGTTGACTCAGTTGCGCGGGAGCATATCGCGGCGGCGGGCTTTGGGGAGTATTTCAACCATCGGCTAGGGCATAGCCTTGGGCGCGAGGTACACAGCAACGCCGTCAACTTGGACGGATGGGAGACGCATGACACGCGGGCGCTAATACCGGGCGTGGCGGTTACGATCGAGCCGGGGGTGTATCTGCCGGGGGAGTTCGGGGTGCGGTCGGAGATCGATGTGTTTATGGGGGAAGAGGGGCCGCGGGTTACAACGCAGATGCAACGGGATGTGGTTTTGATTGACTGCTGAGCGATGCTTAGGGGGAATGCGGGCAAGCGGCGGATGCGCGGTATGCTTGCTCTGCGTTGTATGCCGTATGACGGGTTAGGGGATACGCCGCTACTTGAGCAAGCCGTGTACGGGGATGAGGCGCTGTCCGTAGGGGTCGACGCCTAGCAGCAAGCCTTCTAGGGCGTGCGCGCCAAGCATTGCGCCGCCTTGCTCTGCGCCGAATATGACCCAGGTGGGCGTGGCGTCGCCGTCGACGCGGACGGTGGCGGGCGCCATATCGAGCTCGACTTGCTCGCCGTTGGCGTACTCGAATGTCTTGCTCTTGGTGGGGGCAATGCCGAGACGATGCAAGACGGATGCGGGGACTACGGTGGTAACGGCGCCGGTGTCCGCAAGCGCTTCCATTTCTTCGAAACGCGCGCCGTCGATATCGCCAATCTCGATTTGCGTGTAGAAAGTGTTGTCCAACGCTGCCGCCCTTGTTCTGTTTAATGATAGGCGCATTGTAGCATACGCATTGCGCCGATGCGCGCCGACGTCCGCGCTAGAGCAGGCCGCGCGCGGGCATTAGGCGCTGGGCGTAGGGAGCGCGGGCGGCGCATCCCCCGCAGCGGGTTGGGCTGCGGGGGATGGGGTTGGCGGGTTAGCGGACGGGGATGGTTGTGGAGATGTCCATTGTTAGGGTGAAGGCGCCGGCGGTTTCGGTGTCGTAGGTGGTTGCCTCGATGGTGTAGGTTCCCGCCTGCAGCTGCTCGGTTATTCGCGCGTCGCCGCGGTTGACTATGGAACCTTCGTTGCCTCTGCCTTCAAGCAGGTAAAGATAGGTATCCGTTACATCATCGGATGTGATGCTGATGGTTACGGTTGCGGGCGTGTCCAAAGTGAATGTGTAGAAGCGGGCGTAGCGGGTTCCCGCCTTTGCGGTGGCGGGCGTCTTATCGGATAGGCAACCGGCGTTCCATGCGCCGGTGAGCCAACCCAAGCCGATATTGCGAATGCAGCCGGGCGCCAATGTCGACGCTGATGCGCGCGTTGGCGTCGCCGTGGGTATGGTCGTGGACGTCGGCGTGGCGGTTGGCGTTGATTCGATCGCGGTTACCGGGGTATTGGTCGCGGTGGGCGTATGGGTTGGCGCGGGCGTTGCCGTCGGGGATGCGCCCTCAAGCGCCGCTAATCTGCCATTCATTGCGTCGATAAGCGATTGAAGCCTTTCTATCTGCTCTTGCTGCGCCTCTATGAGTTCTTGCTGCGATTCCACCTTGCGTTCAAGCCGGCTCATCCTGCCGTCAGCGCCTTCGGGGGTGGACACGCGGGTTGCGGTTGGTGTAGGTGTGAGTGTGGTCGGCGGCGTCGACTGACCGTATTGGTTATTGCCCCAACATACCGCAACGCCGTTGGAGCGCAGTCCGCAGTTATGATACTCGCTGGCACTACTTATGGATGTGAATGTGCCAGATGGCGGTGTCGACCTACCGTCTATGTTACTCCCCCAGCACACCGCCGCTCCGTTGGAGCGCAGTCCGCAGGTATGATAAGTTCCGGCACTTATGGACGAGAATGCGCCCGACGGCGGCGTCGACTGACCGTGGTAGTTATTGCCCCAACACACCACAATGCCATTGGAGCGCAGACCGCAGGTATGTCCCCAGCCGGCGCTTATGGATGTGAAGGTTTCACCCGACGGCGGCGTCGACTGACCGTGGTAGTTATCGCCCCAACACACCGCAGCGCCGTTTGTGCGCAGACCGCAGGTATGATACCCGCCGGCACCGGCGCTTATAGATGTGAAGGTTTCACCCGACGGCGGCGTCGACTGACCGGATACGTTATAGCCCCAGCACACCGCAACGCCGTTTGTGCGCAGACCGCAGGTATGTCCCCAGCCTGCGCTTATGGATGTGAATGTACCCGTCGGCGGCGTCGACTCACCGTATTCGTTATAGCCCCAACACACCGCAGCGCCGTTTGTGCGTATTCCGCAGGTATGGAGGGTATCGGTGCTTATGGATGTGAATGTACCCGTCGGCGGCGTCGACTCACCGTGTACGTCGCGGCCCCAACACACCGCAGCGCCATCCGTCAGAAGTCCGCAGCTATTTGCCAAGCCGACGCTTATGGATTGAAAGGTCAGCGCGCTTGTGGATGTGGGAGTAGCGGTCGCGGACTGTTGCGCGCTTGCGCCATATGAGCTGGACAGCATGACGGCAATCAGGAGCGCAGCCGCAACGAGGGTTGTTAGGGCGTAGAGGGCGGGTTTGGGCGATAGGGCAAATCGCAGCATGGCGCATCTCCTCTCTTTGTTTGGGTTATGTATTATTTTCGCAAGCCGCGAACATTGTGGGGTGGGGCAGTTGTGCGCAAAGGGCGGATGGCGGGGGTTGGCGTTTCATAGCGCAAGGGGGCGCGCCATCCCAATCTGTTCGCGCTAGCCGCGGCTGAGTTGGCTGAGGGTTTTGGGCAGGCGGGTGAAGGCTAGGATTAGGGTGGCGGCTAGAGCCATTACGCCGCCATAGACGAAGGCGCTGGAGGTGTCGGTGAGGTCGACTATGACGCCGGCTATGAAGGGCGATAGCGCGCCTAGGAATGACGCGCCGTATATGAGGGATACTACGGTTGACTGCGATTCGCCTTGCGCGACGTCTATGGCGGCGGCTATGTAGATGGCGTGCAGGGCGTAGAGGAATGCGCCCATCAACAGCCCGATGATGCCGAATTGGATGCCGGGCGTGGTGATTTGCAGCCGCCAAAGCGCGATGGTCAGGGTGTCGTCGGCTTGCGCGAATCTGAGGGCTATCATCAGGATGCCGAGCGCGGCGGTTGCCGGCACAAGCACCATCTTGTGGCCGAAGTTGTCCGCCAGGAAGCCCATCGCGGGCTGCGCCAGTATGCCTACGAATTGGATGCTTGCCATGAACAGCCCAATTACTACGGCGGATATGCCTTGGTCTTCCAGCAGATAGACGGGCAGGAACGCCATTATCGCGCCCTGCCCCATGCTGCGCAGCGCGGTTATCACCACTAGCGCTATCATCGCGCGGCGGCTTAGCAAGGCAAGCAGGGACGAAAAGTAGTCGCCGAGCGATGCGGTTTCTGTGCTGACGGTGGGGATGTTGCGCATCATCAGGTAGATGAGCAAGCCGAATATGAGGGCGGGCAATACGCTGATTTGCAGGGTTTCGCGCCACTCGAAGGCGACGAAGTATGTGCCGGTGATGAGTCCGCCGGTCAGCACGGGGCCGACTACTTCGCCGATGCTGCCGCCGGTGCCGTGCAATGATATGGCGAAGCTGCGCTTGTCGGGGAATTTGCGGGACAGCGATGCTATGGCGGGGGAGTGGTAGAGCGAGGGGCCGATGCCTACGAGCAGCATGGCGGCGAGCATGAGGTAGAAGTTGGGGGCGCTGCCGAGCAGGAAGTAGGATATGCCCATCATGCTGAGAGATAGCATGAGCATGATGCCGGAGCGGTTGGCGAAGCGGTCGCCTAGGTAGCCGGCGACCATGGTGGTTGCGCCGCTGGTGACGCGGCCGGAGGTGGACAGCAAGCCGAATTGGGCGCCGCTTAGGCCGAGGTCGTCTTTGATGACGGCGAGCAGGATGCTTTGCAAGCCTGAGTTGTAGATGTGCTTGACGGCGTGTCCGAGGACTACGGTTGTGGCGAGCCTGTTTCTGCCGCGCCGCACATCGGCGGACACGGGGACGGCGCGGGTTCGTGCCAAAGGGGTAACTCCGATTTTCAGGATTTTCAGAATGTCGGGGGGTTTAGTATATCAGGTTGGGTATGGCAATGTGGGAAACGCAAAGGCGCAGGGGCGCAAAGGGGTTGTAGTTGCGTCAGATTGCGGCAAGTGCCGTTTATGCGCTCAGACCTGAACTAGAATCGCAATTAGCGACGCCACTACGATGCCAAGCCCGCCGATGATAATCCAGGTTATGCGGTCGAGCTTGGCATTCATTCGGTCAAAATTGGCGTTCATGCGCTCTTCGGACTTGTCTAGGCGGGTGTCGAACCTATCCGCGAGGTAGCGCTCGGTTTCGCGCAGATCGCGCTGGGTGGCTACGCCGTCGTGGGCGGGGGCGCGGGATAGCAGGTCTTCGTCGGTTTCGGGCCTGGGCGGTCTGGTTTCGGTTGCCATATGTATGCTTCCTATATGAATGAATGTGAATGCGCCGTATGCCGTGGCTCTGTGGGGCAACGCAAGGGCGCAGAGGCGCAAAGGGCTGCGTCCGATTGCGCCATATGCCGCGCGGGGGCGGTTACTGCTTTTTCACCACTAGGGTGCTGACCATCTTGTCGTGGATGGTCTGCTTGTTGTCGTCGAAGAGCGGCCAGATGTGATCCACAACGAAGTATATGCCGGCGAAGCTTGACAGGAAGCCGCCCAGCAAGCCCTTGATTACGAACTCGCGCAGGAACATATAGCCCCAGCCTACGGGTTCGCCGGTGTCTTTGACGACTTGGATGCCAACGATTTGCTTGCCGGGCGTTTGCGCTCTGCCCAGCACAATCAGCCACCATATTATGTAGCCGATTACCAGCGTCAGAGGGATCAGCACAATATCCAGCAGGAACGCGATTACGCGCTGCGGGTAGGTTGCCAATTCCCAGCCGTGTCTCTCTTCCATAGGTTTGTCCTTTCGCGAGTTTTGTGCTTTCGCGCTTTCATACTGCGGGGGCGCTGTGCTCAGGCGTTTGCGCCGTTTGCGCCAAACGCCGGCTATGAGCGCAGCGCCGCTAATGCCATCATCGGCTATCGCGCGGCGGCGCTCATAGCAAGGCGTAGGCGCATTGTACACTAAAATAGCGCAGATAGCGCGTCTAGGTCTGCGACGGTGGCGTCGGGGGTTTCGGCGGCGCTGCGCGGGCGCTGCAGGCGGCCGGGGCCTTGCAGCACGCGCACAGTGGCGAAGCCCAGCGCTTTGGCGGGACGGATGTCGTTGTCTAGCCTATCGCCAATCATCACCGCATCGGCGGGGGCGCAGTCGGCGGCGTCCAATGCCAGGCGGAATATGGCGGGGTCGGGCTTGCTCACGCCTGCGTCGCCGGATGATACGCATACGGCGAAGTAGTCGGCTAGTCCGTAGGCGGCGAGCCGCTCAGCGGTTCCGGGCGGTTGGTTCGCTATGACGCCCAGCATGTAGCGCTGCGAGAGGCGCTCAAGCAGCGCGCGCGCCTGCGGATAGGGCGTCTCAAGCTCTTTGGGGTAGCGCCCTGAGTTGCGGGCAAAGCGGATGATTTCGTCGTCCTGCGTGAAGGCGCGAATGGCGTTGCCGAAGGGGTTGGGGTCGAAGCGGACAGCGGCGGCGTCTAGCGCTGCGCGAATATCGGCGGGCGGGGCGTGTATGCCGCGGGTTCGGAGCGCGTGGGAGAGCTGACGCAGACGCTCAGCGGCGGCCGCATCTTCGTTGATGAGGGTGTAGCCTAGGTCGAAGAAGAGCCAGCGCGCGGCGGCGGGATTTAGGGGCATGGGGCGGCGTCCGCGGATCGGCTAGGCATCGGAGTTAGCCGGAGTGATGCTGCCGTCGGCATGGGCATTGGCGGGGGCTATGTTACCGTCCGCGTCGGCATTGGCGGGAGCGATGTTGCCGTCGGCATCCGCCTCAAGCAGCGCCGCGAAATCGTAGCCGCGCCGTCGGAGTTCGTCGCTGCCGCCCATGCGCCTGTCAAGTATGGCAAGTACCTTCACCACTTCGCAGCCCGCCGCCTCGACCGCTTCTATGGCGTGGAACAGGCTTGAGGCGGTGCTGCAGGCGTCGTCCACCACGGCGACGCGCGCGCCGGGGGGCATCAGCGGGCCTTCGATAGCGCGCTTGCCGCCGTGTTCCTTAGCCTCTTTGCGGACAATCAGGCCGGGGATAGGCGCGCCGCCGTCGATGTGGCTCGCCATCGCCACCGCGGCGACGATGGGGTCTGCGCCCAGCGTGGGGCCGGCGACGGCGTGGGCGGCGCATTGGCGCAGGATGGGCAGGAACGCCTGCGCCACCAGATAGGCGCCGCGCGGGTCTAGGGTAACGATGCGCCCGTCAAAGTAGTATGAGCTTGCGCCGCCCGCCGAAAGCTGGAACTCGCCGAACATAAGGGCGCCGCTTTGCTTGGCGAGGTCTAGGATTGCCTGGGCGTGGGATGTGTGCGAGGCGGGCATGTGGGGGCGGGCGTCCTTTCGGGGATGCATGTTGTTCGGGATTGACTGCTTGGTTGCATTCATGTCGAACCCAAGCGCGGCGTCCAGCTCCGCCCTCATCCTAGCGATTTCCTGGTACTGGATCCGCGCAATAACATCCAGCGTATAGGGCGAGCCGACGTCGGACTGACGCGTTGACAGCAGGATGCGCTCGAGTCTTGCTATCTGCTCGATTGTAAATCTGTAGTCGGTATCTTGGCGCATATTTTATCCCGGCGCATGTGAGTAATCCAAGCGCACTACGCCGCAAGTCTCTATTGATGCGCCGATTAGCCGATTATACCAAACGCATATGAGTTTTGCGTATCCGTTTAGGGTATTCTCAAATTGCAAACGCTTATCAGACTGAAACCTACTAGGAATCGACCTGTACTATCGGACGCTTGGCAGTCAATACACTCGATATTGAGAATGCCTGCCGCCGGGCGTTCCTGGCATTTCCCATCGGCGGAAGACCCTCGGAATTGGCTATTTGTTGCGCCTTCGCATATCTGATAAAGGATTGCATCCCGCGCTGATAGTATCCGAAGAATGAAAGCAAGGAAGCCTCAAACGGCGTCTTTGCCCATAGATGGATCGGCGCTCCGCAAAGGCGCGCTTTTAGCCGTCCGCCGGCTCGCCCCGCTGCATCTGCGCTTCGTCAAGCATGCGCTCCAGCAGCGCGAATGAAGCGTCGTTGGAATAGTCCAGTCCGGCAATTCCCAGCGCTCTGAACAGCACGCCGCTGGACACGCGCGCCTCTGCGGACTCGCCGAGCGGCGGCACGCGAAGCCCAAGCGCCTGCGCCATAAACCCGCTTGCCATCATTCCTTCCTGCGTTAGGCGGCAGCGCACTAGCAAGCGTTCTTCATATGACAGCGTTACGCCTTCGTCGTCCTGCGTCAGCGTCAGGCGCAGCCTGCCGCGCGGCGCGCTGATGAGCTCATCGGCGTATTCGGATATTTCAACGGAGTTCATATTGCGTCCCCTGCGCCCTTGCGTTTAGACGCCCGCAATGCCCAAGCGTTGGCGCGCAACCTAATCGATGACATCGAAGCCGGTGTAAGCCCGCAGCGCATCAGGCACTACAACCGTTCCGTCCGCCTGCTGATAGTTTTCCAGTATGGCGATGATGACGCGCGGCAGCGCCAGCCCGGAGCCGTTGAGCGTATGCAGGAAGCGCGTGCGGCCGCCCTGCTCAGCGCGGTAGCGGATCGCGGCGCGGCGCGCCTGAAAGTCGGCGCAGTTGGAACACGAACTCACTTCAAGCCACTCGTCGCAGCCGGGCGCCCACATCTCTATGTCAAAGCTTTTCGCCGATTGAAACCCAAGCTCGGCTTTGCAGAGCTGCAGCACTCTGTACTGCACGCCCAGACGCGCGCATATCGTTTCGGCTTCGCCCAGCAGTTCTAGCAGCGCATCTTCGGACGCATGCGGCTCTACAAATCTGTACATCTCTACCTTTTCGAATTGGTGAACGCGCTTTATGCCGCGCGTGTCTCTGCCCGCCGCCGCCTTTTCGCGCCGAAAGCAGGGCGTATGCGCCACATAGCGCAGCGGCAGCGTTCCCGGCGCCAGTATTTCGCCGCGGTGCATGTTCGTTATCGCCATCTCAGCGGTGGGCAGCAGCCACAGGTCGTCTTCGTCGTCGCGGTACATCGTATCGGCGAACTTCGGCAGGTTGCTGTTCGCGGTCGCCGATTCGGTGGTGACTACATTCGGCAGGTAGAGTTCTTCATAGCCGTGTTCTTGCGTGTGTGTGTCCAGCATCCAGTCTATCAGCGCTCGCTGCAGCCGCGCGCCCTTGCCTTTCAGCACGAAAAAGCGCGAACCCGCCATACGCGCGCCGCGCTGAAAGTCGATGATGCCCAGCCGTTCCCCGATTTCCCAGTGCGGTTTTGGCGCAAAATCGAACTGCGGCGCATCGCCCACCACGCGCGCAACCACGTTATCGCGCTCATCGGCGCCCGGCGGCACATCGTCGGCCGGTATGTTCGGCAGGCTGAGCAGCAGCGCGTTTAGGTCAGCGTCCAGGCCGCGAATGGCATCTTCCAATTCACGCACGCGCGCGCCTACTTGCCGCATTTCGTCGATTAGCGCCTGCGGCCGCTCTTTCGCGCGTCCCATCCGGCGGCTCGCTTCGTTGCGCCGCGCCCTGAGTTCGTCCGCCTCCACGATGGCGGCGCGGCGTTCTGCGTCGAGTTCCACGATGCGGTCTATCGGCGCATCTTCGCCGCGCGCGCGCAAGGCGTCCCGCACATCGTCCGGGCTATGCCGTATAAGATCAATGCTAATCAATGCGGTACCTCAAACGCTTGGTTATCCTGCGCGTGTATTCCGAATATCCTGTATCCTGCGCGCGCTTATTGGCGTTAGGGATTAGTTCGTTAGCCCATTGCGTTGCGCTCGACGCTGACGGCTAAACGACAAGGGTTTAGGCGCGCGAACTATGGCGAACTACGGCGGCGCGCGGGATTGGGAGCGGCGGCTATGCGCGCTATACGTCCAGGTTTTGGACTTCGAGGGCGTGCGCCTGGATGAAGTTGCGGCGCGGCTCGACTACATTGCCCATCAGCACCGAGAACATATCGTCGGCGGCGGCCGCGTCGGATATGGACACCTGCAGCAGGGTGCGCTTCTCAGGGTCCATAGTGGTTTCCCAGAGCTGCTCGGCGTTCATTTCGCCCAAGCCCTTGTAGCGCTGCAAGTTGATGTTGCGCCTGCCGTCCAACTGCGTCATTATGCCTTCGCGCTCGCCTTCGCTGTAGGCGTAGTATGAGCGCCTGCCCGCGCTTATCTTGTAGAGCGGCGGCTGCGCTATGTAGAGATGCCCATGTTCTATGAGCGGCGTCATATGGCGGAAGAAGAATGTCAGCATCAGCGTGCGAATGTGCGAGCCGTCCACGTCGGCGTCCGTCATAATGATGACGCGGTGATAGCGGAGTTTGCTGAGGTCTATGTCGTCGTCCAAGCCCGCGCCGATGGCGGTAATCATGGATCGGATTGCGTCGTGCGCCAGCATCTTATCGGCGCGCGCCTTTTCGACGTTCAGTATCTTGCCCCATAGCGGCAGGATAGCCTGCGTCTTGCGGTCTCGCCCCATCTTTGCGGTGCCGCCGGCGGAGTCGCCTTCGACGAGGTAGATTTCGCAGAACGCGGGGTTCTTTTCGGAGCAGTCGGCGAGCTTGCCGGGCAGTCCGCCGCCGTCCATAGCGTTCTTGCGGATGATGAGGTCGCGCGCTTTGCGGGCGGCGTCGCGCGCGCGCTGCGCAGTGAGGCACTTCTCTATGATGCGCTTGGCGTCCTGCGGGTTGTCCTCAAGGTAGTACTGAAGCGCTTCCGCGACTACGCTCTCTACCTGCGTGCGAACCTCAGGGTTGCCCAAGCGCGTCTTGGTCTGTCCCTCGAACTGCGGCTCGGTGAGTTTGACGCTGATAACCGCCGCCAAGCCTTCGCGCACATCCTCGCCCGCAAGGTTGGCGTCGCTTTCCTTGATGAGGGCTTGCTTGCGCCCGTAGTCGTTGACCACGCGGGTTAGCGCGCTGCGAAAGCCGGTGATGTGCGAACCGCCGTCTATGGTGTTGATGCAGTTGGCGAATGAGTGAACGAACTCGGTGAAGCTATCGTTGTACTGCATCGCCACTTCGACTATGGTGTTGTCCACTTGCTTTTCCACATAGATAGGGTCTTTGTGGACGACCGCGCGCTTGCGGTTCAGGTTTCGCACGAAGCTGGATATGCCGCCGTCGAAGTAGTAGGTGGCTTCGTTGTTGGGCCAAAGGCTGTCGTGGGAGCGCCAGTCGCTGCGGAACGAAATCTCTAGGCCCTTGTTCAGGTACGCCATCTCTTTGAAGCGCTGCGCCAGCGTTCCAAAGTCATACGCCAAGTCTTCGAATATGTCCACGTCGGGCATAAAGACAACGGCGGTGCCCGTTTGGCGGCGGCCGCCCCTGGGCAGCGGCTCCGCCGTCAGCTCGGACAGGCGGCGGCCGCGCGAAAACTGCTGCCGATAGATAAGCCCGTCGCGGCTCACCTCAACCTCAAGGCTGTCGGATAGGGCGTTGACCACGGACGCGCCTACGCCGTGCAGTCCGCCGGACACGGTGTACGCCTTGCCGCCGAACTTGCCGCCGGCGTGCAGCGTGGTCATCACCGTCTCGACCGCGGTCATCCCCGTGGTCGGGTGGACGTCCACCGGAATGCCGCGTCCGTCGTCTTCCACGCGCACGGCGCCGTCCGGCAGGATATGGATTCGCACGCGCGACGCGAATCCCGCCATGAACTCGTCCACGCTGTTGTCCACAATCTCATATATCAGATGATGTAGCCCGCGCTGGTCGGTGCTGCCGATGTACATGCCCGGGCGCTTGCGGACGGCTTCCATGCCCTCAAGCACCTGAATATCGCCGGCGGTGTACATATCCACTTCTTTGGCGGTTGCCATATATGTTTCTCCTAACGCTGCGTTCAGCGCCGTTTCCCAAACATCGAATCGCTTGGCTGCTGGGCGCAAGCGCGCGCAAAGCCGTAGCGAATTAAGAGACGCGCGCTGCGTCGAAAAGGCGCAAATTTACGCAATAAAGCCCACTTGAATGGGACAATATAAAGCGGGATTGGGGCAAGGTTTTCTTGGGTTTATTTTAGCATTTTGGCTAGACGAAATCAAATGTTGACGGCGCTAATGTTCGCAATGAACATCCAACCGCAGGCGTTATCGCTCTTGGCGTCATCACAAGATTGCGCCGCCACTTGCATATTTGCGCCTCTGCGCTAAAATGCGCCCAAACCTAAACTGCCTAAACTTGAGGGGGTATTCCCAATGTTGCGTACATTCTTTGACTTTCGCCGCGTCTCGACGCTGATAGCGTTGCTTCTCATAATCGCATTGGCGGCCGTAATGTTCGCCAGCGCCCCGGCAGCCACGCAAACCTCGCCCGCGGATGCAACCGCTACGCCTACCGCAACCGGCACGGCAACCGCAACTGCTACGGCAACCGCCACGGCTACCCCGGATCCGGATGCGACGGCTACGCCTACCGCTACTGCTACTGGCACGGCAACCGCAACTGCTACGGCAACCGCCACGGCTACCCCGGATCCGGATGCGACGGCCACGCCTACCGCAACCGCTACTGGCACGGCAACCGCTACGCCCACAGCCACGCCTACCGTGCCGCCCCTCAACGCCGACTACGACGTTGATAACGACGGCCTTATCGAAATCAGAACCCTCGCCCAACTCAACGCCGTCCGATACGACCTCGACGGGGATGGCAAGCGAGGTTCCGTCAGCGCCTCAGATTGGGCTGCATACACAACCGCTTTCCTCAATGCCGCGTCCGACATGGGCTGCCAGCTCACCGACCACGACTCCGACGCCGCCACGCCACAGCAAGCCACCTGCACCGGCTACGAACTGATGATGGACCTGAACTTCGACACCAACGGCGACGGCGAGGTGAATTCATCAGACGCCTATCCCAACTGGACGCCCATCGGCGCATCAACCAATAAGTTCGCCGCCACCTTCAAAGGCAGCCTCATCAATGGCGTGATGCCCAAAATCTCCAACCTTACGATAACTTCAATAAGGGGCGGTGGCGCCTCAACGGAAGTGGGGCTGTTCGGCGCAACAAGCGCTGCCGCGCGCATTGAAAGCGTAGGGCTTGTGAACGCCAAAGTGAACATAACCACTTCGTCCAACTATACAAGCGTCGGCGCGCTTGTGGGACGCAACGCCGGCAAGATAATCGCGTGCTACTCCACCGGCGCAATAACCGCCAGCGCAGGTTTTGAAAGCGACGCCGGCGGGCTTGTGGGCGTCAATACGGGAACCATAGCCGCCGGCTTCTCCCGCGCCACCGTCGATATGTCGATGGATACGGGTGTCACCAGCGGCAATATGAACATCCACGCCGGCGGGCTGGCGGGGCTCAATACCGGTACGCTAACCGCCACCTACGCAGCGGGCGCGGTCAAGGGCAAGGGCGGCGGCAACAGTTACGTCGGCGGTCTAGTTGGATTCAACACGGCGCCGACAAACGCAGCAAGCGGCGCAAAGACGATAATCGCCAGCTACTCCATCGCGCCCGTTACCGCTGAGGGCATGACTGCCGCCGCCGTCGCCACGCCCACGGTCGGCGGGCTAACAGGCTGCTGCGCCGATTCCACCACCACTAACACAATAACCGCTAGTTATTGGGACTACATAGCGAGCGACATAGACGACAACTCCCCCACTACGATGCCGCAGGGGAAATCTACGCACGATCTTATATCGCCCAGAGACGCCAGCGGCATATACGCGGGTTGGAAAAATCTGATGATCGACGGCGCAGTTGTTCCAGCGCCGTGGGTCTTCAACTCCGCCCGATTCCATCCACTGCTGACATACGGCGGACACACCGCCACAGACCGATCAGGCAATCAAAATTTTGTGAACATCGGCCTCAGCAGCAGCTACGGCGGGGACGCAGTATATTCCCGCGAAGGAATGGACTTGTACTCTAATATGGGGTCATATGGGGGGGCTTTCAGTGGACTGCGCGCCCGCGACTCCCGCTACGCCCTCACATGGCTATGGGAGGGATCCACCGACGGCATCACTTGGTCCGGGCTTGCCCCGATGCGCGGTGTGCCATTCTGGACATCATTCGGCGCACGCAACACTTTCCGGTTCGTCCCTAGGGCGGAGCATGTAGGCAAATACATCCGCACTAGGGTGCCGCTGTCGACGGGCGGCTATGCTTATACTAGGGTGATAGGCAAGATAAAGGCCGCCAGTACCACCGACACTGTTGCGCTGAGCTTCGCAAGCGGCCACAACCCGCCTCGCATTGGAACGCCGATAGCGTTTGCGGCGTTGCCTAACGCTCCTAGTAACGCCCCTGTGGTGGGGCTATGGTATCGTTGCGATACCGTCGACGCCGCGCCGCCGGATCCGGGTTGTGAGTTAGTCGGAAGCCTTGCTTCATACACGCCGGGCGGCGCTGATCTATACCACTACATACGCCCCTACATCTACTACAAGGACGTCGGCGTATGGGAACGCGCATCCCCCGGCGTCACGCAGCAAGTGACTGATGTTCAACGAGCCAGACCGTGGCGGTAGGGGTAACGGAACGAACTTGACCACGCGGCATGCGGCTTGAGTCCAGCCCATCAAACCGCCCCCGCTCTACCATACGCCCAGCCAAAACTCCCACCACCGAAAACTATCCCTGCGGCAATCGGACGCGCAAACCCGATTGCCGCAGCGCTTTTCGCATTATTGTCGCCAACGCCCGCCTGCCAACGCCATCTGACCGCCGTTATGTGATATTCTGTGAAGGGCGATACGGCGATGCGCCAAGCGCGCGCCGCAGCCAAACATATACGCATATACGCAGACGCACACGGAGGCAGGCAGCCGCAGTGAAGCAGGATACTAACCGCATACCCAGGGTGATGACCATCGCCGGCTCGGATTCGGGCGGCGGGGCGGGCATACAGGCAGACCTCAAGGCGTTTGCGGCGCACGGCGTTCACGGCACTTCCGCCATCACCGCCGTTACCGCGCAGAACACCGTCGCCGTTGCCGATGCGCTGGCGCTGCCCCCCGCGCTTGTGGCGAATCAGATCGACGCCGTCATAGACGACATCGGCGCGGACGCTGTCAAAACCGGCATGCTGCCCAACGCCGCCATAATCGACGTCGTGGCGCAAAAGGCGCGACAGCACGGATTCGCCGCGCTGGTGGTCGATCCCGTGATGGTTACCAGCGCCGGCGATAGGCTGCTCGAAGACGACGCAGTTGACGCCGTGTTCGAAACGCTGATGCCGCTTGCGCTGCTTGTAACGCCCAACACGCGCGAAGCCGCCGTGCTAACCGGCGCTCCCGTGAACACGCTCGCCGATATGCGCCGCGCCGCCAAGTATCTAGTGGATGCCACCGGAGCGCGCGCCGCGCTGGTCAAGGGCGGCCACATGGACGGCCCCGCAACCGATGTGCTGTACGACGGCGGCGAATTCACCGAATTCACCGAGCGCCGCATCCAAACCACTAGCAACCACGGCACAGGCTGCACGCTTGCATCGTCTATCGCCGCAAACCTAGCGCTGGGCGTCGGGTTGCGCGACGCCGTGGCGAACTCCAAGGCGTATGTTACCAACGCCATGCGCGCCGCATCCCCCATAGGCGCAGGGCATGGGCCGCTAAACCACTTCTATATGCTGGACGGCGTCCCCAAAATCTGATAACCGACCGATGATAACTAATCTCTAATCGGTTCAATAGCCAATTCAAGGAAACAGATCTAATGAAAACTTCGGTAGGAATAGGGCTGCTGGGCATGGGCGTGGTAGGCGGCGGCGTGGCGCGCATCCTCGCGGACAAGAGCGCGCAGTTCGCCCAACTCATCGGCGCGCCGCTTTCGCTTGAGGGCGTACTGGTGCGCGATACTGCTCGCCGCCGCTCAGTCGCGCTGCCCGACGGCATTCTCACCGCCAACCCCGACGACATTCTCCACAACCCCAATGTGGACATCATCGTAGAGGTTATGGGCGGCGAACAGCCCGCGCTTGACTACATCCTGAAAGCCGTATCGCTCGGCAAGCACATCGTTACCGCCAACAAAGAGGTTATGGCGAAGCGCGGCGCAGACATTCTCACGGCGGCGCGCGGCAAGAACGTGCAGGTCTTGTTCGAGGCGAGCGTCGCCGGCGGCACGCCCATCATAGCGCCGCTGCTGCGCGATCTGGTCGCCAACGAAGTCATCAGCATCAACGGCATCATCAACGGCACCACCAACTACATCCTCACCAAGATGGCGCAGGAAGGGCAAGATTTCGGCGTCGCGCTCGGCGAGGCGCAGGCGCTTGGCTATGCGGAGGCAGACCCGACCAACGATGTAGAAGGCATAGACGCCGCCTATAAGCTTGCCATCCTATCCACGCTTGCGTTTCGGGCGCGCGTGAGCGATGCCGACGTTTATCGCGAAGGCATAACCTCTCTTACGGCGCAGGACTTTCGTTATGCCGCAGAGCTCGGCTACGCCATAAAGCTACTCGCCATCGCAAGCAAAGCCGACGGCGCGGTGCAGGCGCGTGTGCATCCGGCGCTTGTGCATTCGGATGTGATGCTCGCCAAAGTGGACGGCGTGCTGAACGCCGTTGAGGTGCAGGCCGACCTCGCCGGGCGCGTGCTGTTCCACGGCAGGGGAGCAGGCGATATGCCCACCACCAGCGCCGTAACCGCCGACATCGTGGACATAGCGCGCAATGTGGTCGGCAATGTGCTGCCCCCGCCGCCGCTGACGCTCGCCGATGATGTTCGCGTCAACCCCATCAGCGCGCTGGAAACCAAATACTACATGCGCCTCAATGTAGCCGAGCGCCCCGGCGTATTCGCTCAGATACTCAAAGTGCTGGGCGATCTGGACATCAGCATAGCGTCCGCCATCCAAAAAGAGACCGACGACGCAGCCCGCCGCGCCGAAATAGTGCTAATGACCCATCGCGCCCGCGAAGCGTCCGTCCAAGCCGCGCTCAAAGCCATCGGCAAACTGGACGTAGTCAACGAAATCGGCAGCCTAATCCGCGTCGAAGAGTGGGACTGACCTGGGTCTATGTTGCGGGACGGAGCGCATCGTCTCGATTTGTCCTCATAATTGAGCAGTATCAGATACGATGGGGCTCAACCGATGTCTATTATGAGGCGAAGACGCGATTGTCGTAGCCGCAGGACAGCGCATTGCTGATGCCGAAAGCCCGACACGCCGGCGTAAAAGGCGTTGATTGCGATAACAATAGCGCAACTTCAACGATCTGGTTTCAAGCATTGCCGCGCAGACGGCGCAGTTCTGCTTCCATTTCGGCGAGGCGGGCTTCGGCGGCTATGCGCGCATTGCGTTGCAGTTCGGCATCCTCTTCGGCAGCATCGGCGCGCTCTTCGGCCGCCAAGCGCGCTAGATCCAACTCCCTAGCGTTGAGCAGAAATTCGCCGCTCACCGGGTCGCGAAAGCGCAACTCGCCATCGTCCCACCACAACTCCAGCCCCAGAACCGCGCTGTATCCCCACAGGCGGGCGGCGGGATCGCGCGCTATCGCAAGCGGCGCATACTCGCCGTTCACCAGCGCATCGCCTGCAAGCGGGGCGTCGTGAAACCGGCCGCCCGTGCGGTCAAAGCGCCAGTATTCGCTCACGCCGTAGCCGGCATACCCCGCGCGCTTGACCGTGTAGTCGCGCGCGCCTGTGCTCTTGGATGCGACCTCTAGCACGAAATCGGGCGGCTTGCCAACTTCGCTTATCACATAGCCGTTGCGCGCTATGATAGCGTCGGGGTTGACGCCGAATGCGACCACCAAGTCGGGCGCAAGACGCTCGGATTCGTTGGCGGCTTCGTGCCTGAGATAGCCTTCACCGCTAATCAGCACATCGCTGCGGTTCGCAAAGTGCGCTTGCAATGCTGCGCCGGCGGTGAGTAGGCTGTCTAGTTGCTGCATATCGTAGTTTCGCGGTGGGTCTGGTAGCGGCTCTAAGTGGGAGTAGTCGTAGATATGGGGCAGTGCGCTTTTGGTGGTCATAGTTGGACACTCCGGATATGCAGGCGGCGTCGCAATCTACATCGGGGTTTGGGGTTGTGATTATGGTGTGATTATAGCATTGTTGTGGCAGAGATGGGTTTGATTGGATTGGGAATAGTGCGTAAGGCGCGCGGGCGCTGCGTTAGCGCGAGATGAGGCGTTGTGTTAGTTCTAGGGCGTCTATGGGCCAGAATGGTTTCGGGCGCGGGTTGATCACATTTGCGCCGCCTGCCTCCGGGCGGCAGCTCAGGACTGCGTCGCGCCATTGGCTTGGGATGGCGTCGTAGCCATACACAGCGCCCAGCAATGCGCCGCATATCGCAGCGTTGGTATCGGTGTCGCCGCCGCGCATAACGGTGTCCACCACCCCCTCTTCCAAGTTTGGGGCGTGCGTGAGCTGCCACAGCGCGTTTCGCATCGCAATCAATACCCAGCCCATCTGTGTCATATAGTCGTCGGGCAGGGAATGAGCGGCGCCCTCAATTGCGGCAAGCAGCGTGGGTTCAATATCCATTGCGTTTGCCCAAGCGAGGATCCGCTCATATAGGCTATCGGCGGAGCAACCGCTTCGGATGGCGTGCGTTATCGCCATTGCGAATAGCGCGTTTGCCTGCAGGCAGACGGGATTGATGTGCGTGATTGCGGCGTCTTGGCGCGCCCAGTCCGCGACCTGTTCAAGCGCATAGTTGACGCCAAATATGCCGAGCGGACTAATCCGCATAAGCGCGCCGTTGGCTTGGCTATTTGGGTTGTGCCGTCCGCGCAATCCGGACCGGACGGTAAGGCCGTAATCTAAAGGCTCGGTGTCGAGCCAATATATGTACGCCTTGCGGATTGCCTCGACGTCAAACCGCCCGTGTTCTGCCAGCGAGCGTGCCAGCATCAGCGCCATCTCGGAATCGTCCGTGGGCTGTCCCGCAATCGTGCCGAAATGTCCGCCGTCCGCAAGTTCGCGGACGCCGTCAGGATATTGGCGCAATATCTGCGCCGGCGATTGGAACTCCACCAGACTGCCGAGCGAATCGCCTGCAAGCTGTCCCAGCATACAGCCCTGCGCCCGATTGAGCAGGGCGACGTCCACGGTGGTTTCATTATCGGAGTCTGCCATTGAACGAACCTCCTCAGTTATTGTTAAGTGAAACCATATCACAAGACTGATGTGGTTAGGCGAAATCGACGCTTGCCGACACCGATTGCTTGCCGTACACAAGGCGGTTGTCCGTATCACAATCCTATTACAGCGCAGGAGCACATATGCGTCAAAGCGTGTAGCCCATTGACCGCGCGCTGGGCGGGTTGCTACACTTCGGTTAGTGAAAGCGATTCTTAAAGCCGTTGCCGCTTGGCATCCCCGCCCGAACTTCTACTACGGCTGGCTTGTGCTTGGCACGGCGGCGCTGGGGGCGTTCATAGCCACGGGCGTGGCGCAAACCGTGCTGGGCGCAGTTCAAGACCTGATAGCGCAGGACATGGGCTGGGATAGAAGCGCCATCGCTTTCGCCGCCACCGCCGGCACCTGGATTTCCGGGCTTACGATGCCCCTCGTCGGCAGACTCGTCGACCGCTACGGCCCGCGCTATATGATGTTCGCCGCCGCGCTGGTTGTAGCCGCCGCCTTCTTTACGCTATCGGGCGTTCACTCCGTTTGGCAGTTCTACATCGCCTACATCATAGCGCGCTCATTCGCGGGGCCTAACCTGCAGAATGTTGTGCCGCGCACGGTGGCGGTGAACTTCTTTCGGCGCAAACGCAACCTCGCGCTGGGCATTACCGCGCTGAACCGCATCGGCGGCGAGGCGGTCAACATACAGATAATCACGCTGATTGCGGGGATGCTGAGCTGGCGCGCCGCATACACAACCTTGGGATGCCTCGCGCTGCCGCTCGCCGTGCCGCTGGCGCTGGTGATGCGCAAGCGCCCGGAAGACATCGGACTGCTTCCCGACGGGGACGCCGCCGAACCGCCGCAACGGGCGCATTCGGCAGGCAGAGCGGCGCAAGCGCAGGACTTTGACTGGCGCGCGCGCGAAGTGATGTTCGTTCCCGCATTCTGGTTTATCGTATGGGGCGAATTCCTGGCGGTGTCGACCACGGCGGCGGTCGGCTTTCAAATCGTGCCGTTTCTGTCGGACGCCGGGCTGTCGCAGACAAGCGCCGCCGCCGCGCTGACGCTGGGCGTGCTGCTGGGCGGATTGTCCGTTCCGCTGTGGGGACACCTGTCGGACAAGTTCACCATCAAGCGGCTGACCATCGCGGCGCTTGCAGCCTCCGCCGCCGCAACGCTGGCATTCGCGCTCACGGAGGCGCAGAGCGTAGGCTTCTACATAGCGATAGCGTGGGGCATAGCGTCAGGCGCAATACCGGTAGTGGGCAGCATGATGCTAGGCAACTACTTCGGCAGAACATCGTTTGGGACGCTGACGGGGTTGACGGGCCCGTTTCGCACAGCGGCGATGGGATTGGGTCCCGCAATGGGCGCGCTGCTGTTCAACCTGACGGGCGGCTACACCGCGATGTTCGCCATAGCCATCGTCTCATACGCCGCTGCGATGGCGCTGAACGGCGGAGCGCGCCGGCCGGCGCTGCCGCGGCGGGGTGGCGTGTAGCAGGGGCTAGTTCGCGCGTTGCGCCCTCGCTCGCGCCTCACACCGCTTCGCGGATGCACTGCTCCACCAGTTCGTATGCCGCTTGCGCGAATGCCCGCATATTGGCTTGGCGGTCTGATGCGCCGGTCTCGATGGTGATGCTGCGCTCTACGGGGCCGGATACGGCTATGCAGGCGTGGCCGGCGTCGTCGCCATAGCGGTTGCCGGTGGGGCCGCTTGCGCCCGTTTCGCTCAGCGCCCATGTGGTTCCCAGACTTTCGCGCACGGAGCGGGCGTTCAGCATAGCGTAGGCTTCGGTGCTGGCGCGCAGCCCTTCCATAGCGGCGTCCGGCACGCCGAGCAGTCCCGCCTGCGCCGCGCGCGTGTAGCAGACTACGCCGCCCACATAGTACGCCGACGCGCCCGGAAGCGCCACAAGTCCCGCCGACAGCAACCCGCCGCAGGACGATTCCGATACTGCGATTGTGTGTCCGTTTCGCTTCAGAAGCTCGGCCGCCGCTGCCGCCGTCGCGCTAATGTCCGCCATTGTACGCCCCCTGTAATCAATTGCTGCAAGCGCGTGGCATTCGTTGGATGTATTCCTATATGCCTGATGCGCCCGCTTTCGTTTCTGCGTTACGGCTATTACGGCGTTGCGGTTTGATCGTCGAGCGAATTGCCTGCCGCTAGACTAGATGCAGATGTTCGCGCACCTGCGGGTTCACCAGATTGCGCGGCATCTTGCCTGCCAGAACGCTTGCCACCTCTTCGCCGTAGCGGCCGGTTCGCAGGCGCAGCGATTCCACCGATGTATGCCCCGAATGCGGCGAAAGCGCCACGTTGTCCATCGCAAGCAGCGGATTATCGCTTGCGGGCGGCTCCTTTTCCAGCACATCCAAGCCTGCGCCGGCTATCCAGCCCTCTTGTAGCGCCTTGATGAGCTCCGCTTCGTCCACCACGGGGCCGCGCGATGTGTTTATCAGATAGGCGTTAGGCTTCATCATCCGCAGCGCGCTTTCGTTGATGATATGCCGCGTCTCAGTGGTTAGCGGCGTGTGTAGCGAAAGGTAGTCGGACTGCGCCATCAACTCGTCGAATGACACGCGGGTTACGCCGCGCTCGCTGAAAACCGCGTCCGCGATATACGGGTCGTAGGCGATAACATTGAGTTCAAAGCCCTTGGCGCGCTGCGCCATAGCGCTGCCGATGCGCCCAAGCCCTAGAATGCCTATCGTTTCGCCGTGCAGCGCGCCCACGGCATAGGGCGGGCGCGGCGTCCATGTATCGGCGCGGATGTCGGCGTGCAGGTTGATGACTTTGCGGTTGCACGCCAGCAGTAGGGACATAGCCTGATTGGCGACTTCGCGCGTCCACAGGTCGGGGATGTTCACGACCGCGATGCCGTTCTCCGTGGCGGCTTCAACGTCGATGACGTCGTAGCCGACGCCGGTTCGCAGCACAACCTTGCACTGCGTCAGCGCATCCAGCACGCGCCGCGTCATCGGAGTTTCGGATGTGATGATGCCGTCGGCGTTTCGGACATTGCGGATAATTTCGTCTTCATCATCCGTCGACTGCAGCAGTTCCAGGCTTGCGCCCACTTCCGCAAGCGCCGCCCGCGTATCGGTCAGATCTTCCGCCTGCCACCGTCCTATGTAGTACACCGTGAAATTAGCGTCTGCCATTCGTTTCTCCCCTGTGTGTATGCTTATAAGCGCGCTTGCGCGGCCGTTAGCGATGTTTTCTATGATCTACTTCGGCGGGTAGTATATCATAAGGCGGGATGCGAGCGATTGGCGCGGCGAAAAGGCGTATTATCGGTATTCTTAGTGGTGAGTGGTATTGAGTTTGAGCTTGGCGCAGAAGACTAGCGCAAGCAGATTCACCAGCATATCCACGCTCTTTGCGCAGCCTTTGTCCGACGAACCAGCCTGTTCAGTTTGCCGCGTAGCATCGAATGCAACCCTTCATTCCAGTTCACCGCCCCGTACCTCCCAACCACATGCTTGTTGACCGGCAGCGCCCTATACACTCCGTAAGCGTCTGTCTCGTAGCGCTCCGCGTCCGGCAGCCGCTCCAGCAAGCGCAAGAATGTGGACTCGTCCCTGCCGCCCACCTCAAAGTCCATCCACCTGCTGCCGTCGCGCTCTTCCACCACCGCCGTCCATACCCACAGGTCGTTGCGCTTTTCTGCTTTTCTAGCGCCTAAGCATGTCCACATTTCGTCAAGCGCTATCGTTGACGCAACGATTGTCGCTACTCTGCCGCTTGTGCGCCACGCGCTCATTGCGCGCATCCGTTCAAGCGCTATCTCCCCCCTTTTTTGACCCAACCGCTCACCGATGCGGCGCTTGCGCCCACTACGCGCGCCGCCGCCGATATGCTCGCGCCCTCTATGCGCATCTGAACCGCTTGCCGCTTGGTCTGCTCCGGGAAGCGCGGCTGCGCTGCGTCCGCCGTGTACTTCCGCTTGCAATCGCCGCACTTGTACACTTGACGCCCGCGTGTGTGTCCGTCTTTGGGCATCCAATTGGAGCCGCAGTGTCGGCATCTGATGTCGTGCCGATATGACCGCTCGCGCGCCATAGATCGCCTCCTAGATAGTGGTCTGATCTCCATTGTATATCTAATACCACTCGATTTTGTGAATACCCGCCGAAATTATTTATTGACTTTTGGGGGCGCAAGTCATACCCTATCTAATTGGCATTGATGCTGAGTGAGTAGGTTAGGCAGCAGGAACGAAACGGAGGTAAGAGTCCAGATGAGTCGGAAGTTTTTTTTGGTAGTCGCTGCGCTGGCGACGATGCTGGCGGTGTTGGCGGCGTGTCAGCGGCCGGCGGAGCCGGCGCCCGCCGAGGATCCGGCGGCTATGATGCAGCAGGAAGAGACGCAGAGCCGCTTGGATATGGTCAGGGAGCGCGGTCAGCTGATTTGCGCCAGCAACAATAGCCTGGCCGGCTTTGGGTTCGTGAACGACGAGGGCAATACGGTAGGTTTTGACATCGACCTTTGCCGCGCAGTGGCGGCGGCCGTTCTGGGCAACGCCAACCAAGTGGAGTTCCGTCCGACCACCGCTGCCGAGCGCGGGCCTACGATGCAGTCGGGCGAAGTGGATATGATGTCGCGCAACACCACTTGGACGACGTCGCGCAATACCGGCTGGGGCAACTTCGCGCCCACGATGTTCTATGACGGACAGGGCTTTATGGTTCCGAAGAGCCTCGGAGTGTCCAGCATGGATGAGCTCGGAGGCAGCGCGGTGTGCGTGCAGCAAGGCACGACTACTGAGCTGAACCTGCAGGACTTCATCAATCAGTCTGGGCTGGACATCGGCGTTTCCACCTTCCCGGACAACACTACGGCTAATAACGCTTATGAAGCGGGTCAGTGCCAGGCGCTTACAACCGACCGCTCCGGTCTGGTCAGCACGCGCGTTGGTCTGGACAACCCGGACGACCATACAATTCTGCCGGGGACTATCTCCGAAGAGCCGCTAGGTCCGGTTGTGCCGCACGGCGATGAGCAGTGGTACGACATCGTAACTACGGTGATGACCATTCTCATCTACGCAGAGGCGTTTGAGATAAACTCCGGCAATGTGCCTACCGCCGCTACGGGCAACACCAGCGTCGACAGGCTGTTCGGCTTGGAAGGCTCCTTCGGACAGGAAGACCTAGGGCTGAACACGACCGTGGCGCAGACGGTTATACAGCAGGTTGGCAACTACGGCCAGATTTACGACAACCACCTGACGCCGCTGGGACTGGAGCGCGCAGGCAGCCGCAATGCGCTGTGGTCGGCCGCTCCCTGCGAGAACTGCCCGAAGGGCGGACAGATCTACGCCGCGCCGCCGCGCTAACTACGCAAGCGCGCTACGCCGCTAAAACGGCGATAGCAGGATAACAATAGGGGGATGGTTCGGGATTTCGGACCATCCCCCCTTTATTTTGTTTGGGCGCAATGCTAAAGTGATGCGCAATGCGCGGCAGAGCGCAAAGGCGTATTGGCGGCAATCAGAGTTGAATAGCAAATGCCGGGAACGGCGCAGTGAGGCATACAAGAGGGGTACAAGATGAATAGGCGCGTCGTGTGTATCGCTATGGCGTGGCTGTTGCTGGCGGCGGCGGTTCTGCTTGCCTGCTCGCAGCCTGCGCCCGACGCAGATCAGCCGGCCGGCGCTGGGGGCGATGCGGCGGTCGAGAGCCAGGTGAGCCGCTTGGATTCGGTGAAGGCGCGCGGGCGTGTGATTTGCGCCAGCAACAACAGCATACCGGGTTTCGGCTATATCGATGAAGGCGGCAACAACGCGGGGTTCGACATAGACTTGTGCCGCGCGGTGGCCGCGGCTACGTTGGGGGATGCCGACGCGATAGAGATTGTGCCGGTGAACGCCACCGAGATGGGCGCTACTATCCAATCGGGCGATGTGGATATGCTGGTTCGCACGGTTACGCGCAGTTCGTCGCGGGACGCTCAGTGGGGGAATTTTTCGTACACGATGTACTATGACGGGCAGGGCTTTCTAGTACGGAAGGCTTTGGGCTTGACGAGTTCGGAGCAGCTTGCGGGTTCGGCGGTGTGCGTAACGCAGGGGACAACCACCGAGTTGAACTTGCAAGACTTTTCCAATCTGCACAACTTGGGCATAAGCGCCGTGAACTTTGAGAAGACGGACGCCGCCGTTGAGGCGTATCGCACGGGGCAGTGCGACGCTTTCACTACGGATCATTCGGGGCTGTACGCCTATCGGAGCAGTCTGCCGAACCCGGATGATCACATCGTTTTGCCGGACACAATCTCGGAGGAGCCGCTTGCGCCGGTTGTGCCGCACGGGGACGAGCACTGGGTCGACATAGTGAACTTCACGATGTCGATACTTATCTACGCCGAAGCCTACGGGCATCATTCGGGCAATGTTCCAACCGCGCTTACGGGCAATTCCAAGGTTGACCGTTTGTTTGGGTTGGAGGGCTCTTACGGGCAGAAAACTTTGGGGTTGAGCGCGACGGTGGCGCAGGACGTCGTGCGGCAAGTGGGGAACTATGCCGAAATCTATGACCGCAATCTTGGCGTGGGCGGCATCGGGCTGCCTAGAACCGACGGGACGCGGAATGCGCTGTGGTCGGCCGCGCCGTGCGCAGACTGCCCCAAGGGCGGGCAGATCTACGCCGCGCCGCTGAGATAAGCGATTTCGCGGCAATGCGCGGGTTGGGTGCGTTTGGATACGCAGATGCGTACATATCGGCGCGGGATGTGCTAAAATCAGCGCGGTTCGCGGATAAGACGGAGCAGGGCGTAAGGTCTGTATGGAAACGATACCTCGCTTTCTGACCTACCAAGGGATACCGATATGGCGGCATGTGATCGCTATACAGTGGGCGCTGCAGATATTGTCGGCGTTTGCGGCGGTGTTTCTGGTCGCATGGTTCTTCATCAACATCGGCAACAGCATACAAGAGCGGGACATTCCGTTTGGGTTCAGCTTCCTCGACCGCGCCTATCAGACGCCCATCGGCGAGCATTTTATCCCGTATGAGTCGTCGGACACCTTTCGGTACGCGCTTGTGGTTGCCATCAGCAACACGGCGCTGGTGGCGGTCATCGGGGTTGTGTTGTCCACGGCGCTAGGCATATTCATCGGCGTGGCGCGGCTTTCGGACAACTGGCTGGTGTCCAAGCTAGCGCTGGCGTACATCGAGTTCTTCCGCAATGTGCCGCTGCTGGTGCAGCTGCTGTTCTGGTTCTTCATAGTGCTGACGCTGCCGCCGGTGCTCGAAGGGTATGCGATTGCGGGGCAGCTCTACATAAACAACGCCGGCATATCGTTCCCCGGGCCCTCGCCCACTGGCATGGGCGGCGCGCTGATATGGCTGGCGCTGGCGGTCGTGGGCGTCGTAATCGGCGTATTTGTCCATAATGCGCTGGAGCGCCGCGAAGAGCGAACCGGGCAGGCGTCGTATCCGTTCTTGGCGGGATGCGCCGCGGCGATAGCGGTGGGGGCGGTGGCTTGGCTTGCGGTGAGCGCCGTTATGGGCGATGCGCCGTTTGCGCTGTCGTCGCCGGAGCCGCAGGGGCGGTTCGGGCGGCTAAGCGGCGGCGTTACGATACGGGCCGGGCTGCTGATACTGCTGATTGGGCTGGTGATATACACATCGGCGTTCATAGCGGAAATCGTGCGCGCCGGGATACAATCGGTCAGCCGCGGACAGCGGGAGGCGGCGCGCTCGCTGGGGTTGTCTGGAATTGACACGCTGCGGCATGTAACCTTTCCGCAGGCGCTGCGCGTCATAATACCGCCGCTAATCAGCCAATTCCTGAACTTGACGAAGAACAGCAGCCTGGGCGGGGCGGTCGGCTACACCGATCTGACGAATGTGGCGATAACGATGACGCAGACGGCGCCCGCGATTTCCATATTCGTTATGATTATGCTGGCGTATCTGGCGATGAGCCTGACTTGGTCGCTAATCGGCAACCTGTACAATCGGCATATTCGGTTCGTGGGGAGTTAGAGGGATGGCAGCGAATCCGGGCATGGCGCAACCGCCGATACTGCCGCCGCGCGCAAGCATGGGGGCGCTAGGATGGGCGCGCGCCAACCTGTTTAGCACCTGGCACAACGGCGCGCTTACGGTGGTGGTGGGCGCGGCGCTGGCGCTGGCGCTGTGGTTCGGGCTGCGGTGGGTGTTCCTTGACGCCAACTGGGGGACTATCGCAGTCATAGGCGGGCGGTTCATAATAGGCGGCTTCAACACGGATCAGGCGTGTCCTGGCAACAACTGCTTCTGGCGTCCGCAAGTATCGCTGCTGATGATAACGGCGCTGCTGGGAATGGCTTGGGGGCTTATCGGCGGCAGCATCACGGCGCGCATCGCGATAGTGGTCGCGGCGGCGGCGGCGTTGTGCGCCTTCCTGCCGTATGGGTTCGAACGGATGGGTTTGGATGTGCGGTTGCTACTGCTGGCGAATTTGCCGGCGCTGGGCGCCGGTTGGGCGCTGGCGCGCTACACTTCGCTGGTGAGCGCGCGGCGGCTTATCATATTGGCGGTGGCGGTGTTCCTGGCGACGCTGGTATTGCTGCGGGGAATTCCGGGCGTTCCGGGGCTACAGCCGGTGGCGGTGCTGTACTGGGGCGGGCTGACGCTGAACCTGATACTGGCGGTGGCGGGCATCACGCTAAGCCTGCCCATCGGCATCCTGCTGGCGCTAGGGCGGCGCAGCCAACTCCCTGTGGTGAAGCTGCTGTGCGTGGTATTCATAGAGGTATTCCGCGGCGTGCCGCTGATAACGCTGCTGTTCATGTCGCAGCATCTTGTGCCGCTTGCGTTTCCTGAGACGTTCCCGCGCAATTCGCTGTTCAGCGCGGGCGTGGTGATAACGCTGTTCAGCGCGGCGTATATGGCGGAGAATGTGCGCGGCGGTCTTCAGGCGCTGAACCCCGGACAGGCGGAGGCGGCGCGCGCGCTGGGGCTTGCGGGATGGCAGACTACGCTGTTCATATCGCTGCCGCAGGCGATACGCAATGTAATACCCGCTATCGTGGGGCAGTTCATCGGGCTGTTCAAGGACACAAGCCTGGTCTATATCATCGGGATGGTGGATCTGGTGGAGGTCGGGCGCACATTCATACTGGGCAATCCCGAATACAGGATTAGCACCAAAGAGGTGTTCATCTTCATAGCGCTGGTATTCTGGGTGTTCACCTACGGGATGTCGTATGTGAGCAGGCGGGTCGAGCAGTACCTGGGCGTGGGCGTGCGCTAACGCCTTGACGCGCTTGACGCGTCGGGAAAAGTCAATGCGTCGGGCAAGGCGCAAGCGAAATGCTTGGAGGGTTCAAATGGCTATAAACGGCGATGCGGCGGTTGACGCGTCGGACGAAGACATCATCATTTGCCGCGATGTGCATAAGTGGTTCGGCTCGTTTCACGCGCTCAAAGGCATAACGACTTCCGTGAAGCAGGGGCAGAAGATCGTGATTGTGGGTCCGTCGGGTTCGGGCAAGTCGACGTTCATTCGCACGATAAACCGCCTGGAAGAGCATCAGCGCGGGGACATTATCGTGGACGGCATAGAACTGACGGAGGACGTCCGCAACATAGACGCCATTCGCAGCGAAGTGGGGATGGTGTTTCAGTCATTCAACCTGTTCCCGCATCTAACCGTGATGCAGAACATCACGCTTGCGCCTACAAGGGTGCGCAAGTGGCCGCGCGAGCAGGCCGAGGATGTGGCAAACGAGCTGCTCAGCCGGGTGGGCATACCTGAGCAGGCGAGCAAGTTCCCGGCTGAGCTTTCGGGCGGGCAGCAGCAGCGGGTGGCCATAGCGCGGGCGCTCGCGATGCAGCCGCGCATAATGCTGTTCGACGAGCCCACATCAGCGCTCGACCCCGAAATGATTAACGAAGTGCTGGACGTTATGCGCGAGTTGGCGCACTCCGGAATGACGATGCTGATTGTAACGCACGAAATCGGCTTCGCCAGGGAGGTCGCCGACCGCATCATAATGTTTGACGAAGGCTACCTTGTTGAGGATAATGCCGCCAACGAATTCTTCGACAACCCTAAGAGCGAGCGCACCAAGATGTTCCTGTCGCAGATACTCTAGGCGGCGACGCGCAAAGACAGAATGCGGCGCTGTCTGGCGGCGCGCGCCGCGGCGAAACGGGCGGCGATGTTCGGCGCGGTTGCATCATTTGCGAACAAACGCCGTCCGACCGCTTGAACACTCATATGTATGCTAGTATGCTTATGGCGGTAGGAAGCGCCTCTAATCCGAATGCCCGAATGCGTTTCGCTTTCGTTGCGAGGCGATATTATTCCTATGCGCCACTTTACACTTGTATTAAAATATGAATATAATAGTGGCAAAGCGATACTATAAGAAAGACCTGTGAGAGCCGTGACATCAAACAGCCCCGCCGAAGACCCCGATATTATGGCAGACCCCGCCGCCGCCGAAGCGCCCGCCGAACCTGCGCCCGATACGCAGGATAGCCCGCCAATGCCCGTATCCGAGTCGACCGAAGAGCCTATGTCCATGCAGGACATCGAGGAACTTGACGATGAGGATATGGATGAGATGGATTTGGACGATGAAGCCGATCCCATGCAGGAATCCGAAGGGATGCAAGACATGGGCGAGCTTTTGGACTCCATGGATCCTATCAAACCGCTCCGCAGAGGCGAAGTAGTCGAGGGCGTTGTGATGCGCATCGACAGCGACGGCGTGCTGGTGAACATTGGACACAAGTCCGAAGGCATAGTGCAGCAGCGCGAAATGCGCTCGCTCGCCCGGGACGATGTGCCAAGCATCGCCGTCGGAGACCAGATAATCACCTATGTCATAAGGCCGGAGACGGCCGACAACGCCGCTATCCTGTCCATAGACCGCGCCTTGGGCGAAACCGGCTGGCGCGAGCTCGAGAAGTCGTTGGAAACCAACGATACCGTGGAAGGGCAGATCCTCGGCTTCAACAAGGGCGGCGCGATAGTCGACGTACAGAAAGTTCAAGGCTTCGTCCCGATGTCCCAGCTGGTAAGCGTTTCGCGCGAGATATTCAGGGAAATCCCCGAAGGCGAGCAGAGCTCCGAAGCGCACGCGCGCCGCGCCGAACTCCAAGCGCAAGACAGCGGCAAGGTTCTGCAGCTGAAGATATTGGAGATAAACCGAAGCCGCAACCGCGCCATCTTCTCTGAGCGCCAAGCCGTGCAAGAGTGGAGGGACGCGCAGAAGGCGCGCCTTGTGCAGGAACTTGCGGTGGGCGAAACCCGCCACGGCGAAGTCACCGGCATCAGCAGCTTCGGCGCTTTCGTCGACCTGGGCGGCGCCGACGGGCTGATACACATCTCAGAGATGTCATGGGGGCCGGTTGCCAAGCCGGAGGACGTGGTGTCCATCGGCGACAAGATCGATGTGTATGTGCTCAGGGTGGATGTGGAAAACCGCAAGATAGCCCTAAGCCTGAGGCGTCTGCAGCCCGAACCGTGGGAAACCATCCACGATCGACTGCATGTGGACGACATAGTGGACGCGCAGATAACCAAGCTCACCAACTTCGGCGCTTTCGCGCGCGTTGAGGGCAACATAGAGGGGCTGATACACATCTCCGAGCTGTCCGACCGCGTCATAAGCCATCCGCGCGATGTTGTGCAAGAGGGCGACAACGTGCGCCTGAAGGTGCTTCGGATAGAGCCGGAGCGGCGGCGGCTGGGCTTGAGCCTAAAGCAGACGCTGGAGGGACAGTTCATGAACTTCCAGTAAGCGCCGCAGGGACACCGAACCTTTCGTTCACGCAGAACTCCGCTTTTAGGAGAAGAGAATGGCAAGCAGATTTGAGAAGTTCACCGAAAGAGCGCGCAGGGTGCTATCGTTGGCGCAGGAGGAAGCCCAGCGCTTCAACCACAACTACATCGGCACGGAGCATATCCTGCTGGGGCTTGTGCGCGAAACCGACGGCGTCGCCGCGAGAGTGCTCTCAAACCTTGGCGTGGAGCTACAAAAAGTGCGCGCCGCAGTCGAGTTCATCATCGGCAGGGGCGAGCGCACCGCGCCGGGTGAAATCGGGCTTACGCCGCGCGCCAAGAAAGTGATCGAGCTGGCGGTCGATGAGGCGCGGCGTCTCAATCACCACCACATCGGCACCGAACATCTGCTGATAGGCCTTATGCGTGAAGGCGAAGGCGTCGCCGCAGGCGTGCTGGAAAGCCTGGGCATCAATCTGGACAAAGTCAGAGGCGAAACCAGCAGCATCCTGTCCCGCTCTTCCCAAAGCTCGCAGCGCAGCAGGCGCGAAAAGAACAAGAGCAAGACGCCTATGCTGGACAAGCTCGGCATAGACCTGACTAAGGAAGCGAAAGACGATAAGCTTGACCCGACCGTGGGCAGAAGCAACGAAATTCAGCGCGTTACCCAAATACTCAGCCGCCGCACCAAGAACAACCCGGTTTTGGTGGGCGAGCCGGGCGTCGGCAAGACGGCGATTGTGGAAGGGCTTGCCCAGATGATCGCCGCCGACGAAGTTCCATCGACACTGCGCGGCAAGCGTCTGGTAACCCTGGATATGGGTTCGCTGGTCGCCGGCACAAAGTATCGCGGCGAATTCGAGGAACGCCTGAAGAAGGTCGTCGAAGAAATAACGGAGTCCGGCAACTGCATCCTGTTCATAGACGAAGTGCATACTATGGTGGGCGCGGGCGCCGCCGAAGGCTCCGTTGACGCCGCCAACATCCTGAAGCCGTCCCTTGCCAGGGGCGAACTGCAAACCATCGGCGCAACCACTCCGGACGAGTATCGCAAGTATCTGGAACGCGACACCGCGCTTGAAAGAAGATTTCAGCCGGTTCGCGTGGAAGAGCCTACGGTGGATGAGTCGGTCGAGATACTCAAAGGCGTCAAGGGCGAGTATGAGGATCACCACAAGCTGACAATCTCCGAAGAGGCGCTGGCGGCGGCGGCGAATATGGCGGCGCGCTTCATATCCGACCGCTCACTGCCGGACAAAGCCATCGACCTCATCGACGAAGCCGCCTCCAGAGTGCGGATAAACAGCACGGAGCAGCCGCTTTCGCTGACCGAAGTCAGAAAGATGCTTGAGCGCGTCCGCAAAGAGAAAGACGAAGCGCTGTCCACCCGCCAATACGAACAAGCCGCCGAACTGCGCGAGCGCGAAAAGAACCTCGAAGAGAAGCTGGAAATCCTGCAGTCCGACTGGGAAAACGAACAGAGCAACCAGCCCCCGATAGTTACCGAAGACGACATCGCCGAAGTGGTCAATATGTGGACGGGCATACCCGTAGCCCGCCTCGCCGCCACCGAATCCGAGCGCCTCGTGCATATGGAAGAGACGCTGCATCACCAAGTATCGGGGCAGGACGAAGGCATCGCCATCATATCCAAGGCGGTGCGAAGGGCTAGGGCGGGACTCAAGAACCCCAAGCGCCCCACCGGCGTGTTCCTTTTCCTAGGACCAACGGGCGTTGGCAAAACCTACCTTGTTCAGAAGCTCGCCGAGTTTCTGTTCGGTAGCGAAGAGTCCATGATTCGGATAGATATGTCCGAGTTTATGGACAGGCACACCGTCGCGCGGTTGGTAGGCGCGCCGCCGGGCTACGTCGGCTACAGCGAAGGCGGTCAGCTCACCGAAGCGGTCAGGCGCAAGTCCTACAGCGTCATCCTGCTCGACGAGATCGAGAAGGCACACCCCGAAGTGTTCAACATCCTGCTGCAGATATTCGACGACGGCCACCTAACTGACGCCAAGGGGCGCAAGGTGGACTTCCGCAATACCGTCATCGTTATGACAAGCAACATCGGATCAGACCTGATTCGGCAGGATAGGTCGATCGGATTTTCGGCGCGCGGCGCAAGAGGCGCATCCGAAGAGCAGGCGTATGCGCGGATGAAGGACAATGTGCTGGAAGAGGTCAAGCGCTTCTTCCGTCCGGAATTCCTGAACAGAATCGACGGCACCGTGGTATTCCACGCGCTAAGCCGCGAGAATATGCGCGAAATCGTGAAACTCCAGCTGCAGGATGTCTCCGGGGAGCTCATCGAGCAGGGCTTGACGATGGAAGTCAGCGATGCGGCGCGCGATTGGCTGTCCGAAAAGGGCTACGACCCGCAGTTCGGCGCAAGGCCGATGCGGCGGCTTATCCAAGACCACCTGGAAGACACGCTGTCCGACGCCATACTCGCCGGCGAAGTTACGCCAGGCGACGTGGTGCTGATCGACATCAACGAAGACGCCGACGGCCTGTCCGTCCGCGCCAAGGCCAAAGTCAAGGAAGAGATAATAGAGGAAGCGGTGCCGGTCGCATAGCCCATCACCGGTTGCGCCGCCGATACGCGAAAGCCCGACTGCTTTGCTCAGTCGGGCTTTTGGCGTTATCGTCAGCGCGGCTATCTGCGCCGAATTCGCGCTGAGTCGACCGCTTCGATTGCGCGCTGCCGAAAATCCTTGCAAATAGATGTTGTGTTCTTTTAAGAACATATGATATAGTGTTCGCATCTCTCAAATAATCGGCGTTCAATCGCAAAGTCAGGAGATACGGACGATGACAAGCGCAAAGACCAAAACCAAGTTCGTGTGCGCATCCTGCGAAAACGAAACGCCCAAGTGGGAAGGGCAGTGCCGCGTTTGCAGCGCATGGAACACCATCATAGAGAAGCGGGACGCCAACCGCTACGGCTGGGTGAGCGGCGGCGCGCAAGACGCCGTGCATCTCGCCGACGCCTCTACGCAAGACCTGCCGCGCATCTCAGTCGCATCCGCCGAGCTGAACCGCGTGCTGGGCGGCGGCGTTGTTCCCGGATCGCTGACGCTCCTCGCGGGCGATCCGGGCATCGGCAAATCCACGCTGTTGCTGCAACTCGCCGCAGAGGTGGCGCAGCAGCCGGAAGGCGTTCTGTACGTCGCAGGGGAAGAGTCCGTTTCCCAAATCAAGATGCGCGCGGATCGGCTTGGCATCGGCGGGCAGAACATTCACATCCTGCCCCAAACCGGCATAGAAGAGACGCTGGCGTATCTCGACAAGAACACGCCCGCGCTCGCCGTTGTGGACTCCATCCAAACGATGTACGACCCCACGGTGTCATCGCAGTCCGGCAGCGTGGCGCAGGTGCGCGAATGCGCGCGCAAGCTTCTGGAATGGGGCAAAGCGCACAATGTGCCGCTCATACTGACCGGGCATGCCACAAAGGGCGGCGATATTGCCGGCCCGCGCATCCTCGAGCATATGGTCGATGTGGCGCTCTACATGGAAGGCGACCCCATCAGCTCTTGGCGGCTACTGCGCGGCGTGAAAAACCGCTTCGGCTCTACCAACGAAGTTGGCGTGTTTGAGATGACTGGCGCAGGACTGCGCGATGTGGAAGATCCCTCGCATAGCTTCCTGCTTGACCGTCCGCAGGACGCCGTCGGCTCCGTGGTGGTGCCGGTATTGGAAGGCAACCGCGCGCTGCTGGTGGAAATCCAAGCGCTCACCACGCCATCTACGATACCCACGCCGCGCCGCATATCCAGCGGCTTCGACAATCATCGGCTGCTGCTGGTCTGCTCCGTGATTACGCGCCGCGCCGGCATCCCGCTGTTCGACTACGATGTGATTGTGAATGTAACCGGCGGTCTGAAAATACTCGAGCCCGCCGCCGACCTTGGCGTGGCGCTTGCGATCGCGTCCAGCTTCCGCAATCTGCCGCTGAGCGCTGACTTGGCCGCCGTGGGCGAAGTGGGACTTAGCGGCGAAATTCGGCGCGCGCCGCAGACCGAGCGCCGCGTGAGAGAATCGGCGCGCCTTGGCTTCAGCAGATGCCTTGTGCCGGCGAACACCGAGGCGTGGGAATCAGACACCGAAGCGCTTCACTTCCAACGGGTCGACAACCTGTCGCACGCAATCGCCACGTGCCTGCCAAACGCCAAAGTCCCGCATCTCAACGGGGCCGCCGCTTGATGGATAGCGCGCGGCAGCGCTCAATGGCATAAAGTTTCCTGTTCGTAGATACGCTTTCCCGTCCGTGATAAACTTGCGCTGACGGGAACGCTATCACACAGGAGGCTTTGCCTTGACCAGCGCATATTTTCAGTGCATCGGCGGCGCAAGCGGCGATATGATACTAGGCGCGCTGCTGGACGCCGGGCTGGCTCTCGACGACCTGCAAGACACGCTCGCAAAGCTAGGCGTGGACGGCTACGCGCTTGAAGCCCGCAAAGCGCGGCGCGGCGGACTCGACGGAACGCATCTCGTCGTGAACCTAGACGCGCGCGGCAGCAAGACCCACACAATACGGGATTTCGTCGACATAGTCGAGGCATCCGGGTTGTCCGATAGCGTAGTACAGCACTCACGCGCCGTATTCCAACGCTTGGCGGAAGCGGAAGCGGCGGTACACGGCGCTACGCCTGAACAGACGCATCTGCACGAACTCGGCACGCTTGACACGCTGGTTGACGTCGTAGGCGGCGTCGCCGGCTTGGAAATGCTAGGCGTGGAGCGTATCTACTGCTCGGCGTTTCCCAGCGGTTCGGGCGTCATCAGATCGCAGCACGGCTTGCTTCCTGTGCCTGCGCCCGCCACCGCCGCGCTGTTCGCTATGGCGAATGCGCCCGTCGCCGCGCCGCCCGGCAACGCCCACAACACCGGCGAAATGGTTACCCCCACCGGCGCCGCAATCCTAACAACGCTCGCAGATTTCACCCATCCCGAAATCGGCGTGAAGCGCATCGGCTATGGGCTCGGCACGCGCGATTCGGCGCAGTATCCCAACGCCCTAGCGCTATGGCTGGGCGAAGAGAAATCCGCCGCCTACTCCGTCGGCGTGAAACTTATCGAGACCAACATAGACGATATGAACGGCGAACTTCTTGGATATGTGCAAGAGCGGCTGCTTGCAATCGGCGCGCGCGATGTATGGTTCACGCCCATTCAGATGAAGAAGAACCGCCCCGCCGTAATGCTCAGCGTCATAGCGTCCGCTGATATGGAAACCGCCGCGGTGGAACTGATTATGCGCGAAACATCCACTCTCGGCGTAAGAGTGCGCCCTTTGGAGCGCATCGAAGCCGGGCGGGAAGTGATGCGTATGGACACATCATTGGGCAGCGCCGTCGTCAAGCTCAAGCGCCTCAACGACGCCGTGGTGAGCGTCGCGCCTGAGTATGAAGACGCCCGCCGCATCGCGCTTGAGCGCCGCTTGCCCCTGCAGCAAGTCTATGCCGCAATCCAACGCGAAGCCGACGAGCGCTTCTTGCGCTAACGCCGTCCCGCCAAAACCGACGCCCCTATGGATACCGGTCTATTGAAATACCGGCTACTCCCCAAACATCGCCGCTATGTGCCGCCGCTGTATCTTGCCTGTGGCGTTGCGCGGCAGCGTATCTACGATGTACACGCGGTCGGGCACCTTGAAGCCCGCCAGCCGCTCGCCGCAGTAGGCGCGGATCGCCGCCTCGTCGGCGCTGCCTGAGCATACCACCGCCGCCTGCACCGCTTCGCCGTACTTGGCGTCCGGCACGCCGAAGCACACCGCTTCCGCCACCGAAGGATGTTGAAGCAGCGCGGCGTCCACCTCCAATGGCGAAATCTTCTCGCCGCCGCGGTTGATGAGCTCCTTGATGCGCCCCGTCAGCGTCAGCGTTCCGTCGGCGTCCAAGAAGCCCTGGTCGCCCGTGCGGAACCAGCCGTTGGTGAACGCTTCCGCATTCGCCTGCGGGTTGTTGTGGTAGCCGCGCGTAACATTGTCCCCTTTGATTACCACCTCAGCGCGCTCGCCCGTATCCGCCAAGTTGCCCGCATCGTCCATTATGCCGATTTCAACGCCCGTGCCTTTGCCCACCGTGCCGGGCATTCGCGCGCCCGGCGGCAGCAGATTGGACGACATCTGATGCGACGCTTCCGTCATCCCGTAAGCCTCCAGTACCGGCGCGCCGAAACGCGCTTCCAACTGCTCGAACACCGCCGGCGCAAGCGCGGATGAGCAAGAGCGTATGAAACGGAAGCTGCTGTGCGGCGCGTCATCGTCATCGGCGCGCGCCAGCAGTATCTGGTGTATCGTGGGAACGGCGGAGTACCAGGTTGCGGCGGTGGCTTGGCGGTCTGCCCAAAAGCGGCTTGCGCTGAAGCGCGGCGGCACAACCAGCGAACCGCCGCTGTTCAGCGTGGACAGCGAAACGCCAATCAGCCCATGCACATGGAACAGCGGCATCACCACCATCGCCACATCGTCCGGCGTCAGCGCATAGGTATGCTTGATGTTGGCGATGGACGCCGCAAGGTTGCCGTGCGTCAGCGGCACGCCCTTGGGGCGGCTTGTGGTGCCGGATGTGTGCAGAAACAGCGCAATATCGTCGGGCGCTGGCGGCGGCGCATCCCGTCGGGCGGTCAGCGTATCGCCCCCGCGTGTGAGAACGATATTGCCGGCATCATCCAGCGACGCCTCTATCGTGGAAACGCCAAGCCGAGCCGCAGCATCGCGCGCCGCATGCTCGCCCGGCGGCAGGATGGCGAGCTGCGCCTCTGCGTCTTCCATATAGAACGCGAACTCGTCCGCCGTATAAGCGGGGTTGAGCGGCGCTGCGATTGCGCCCGCCCGCGCCACCGCCAGGAACGCAATCAGAAAGTCCAAGCCGTTGGGCAGCGCTATGGACACCGCTCTGCCCGGCTGAACGCCCGCGCCCGCAAGCAGCTCGGCGGCGCGCTCTATCTCGTCGCCGAACTCGGCGTAGCTCACGGCGGGGCCGTCGGGAATCGTGATAGCGCGGTCTGCGGCGGTCTGCGGGTTCAGTATGCTGGCAAGTGTAGTCACCGGTCTGATCCTCGTTGTTACAGGTATTGCGGATATTATGGATATACGGGTATTGCGGCGCATTCGCTATAGCGCGCTACGGCGTATCGCAGCGTCTTTCGCATCGGCGCTATCGGCATTGCCGAATCGCGCTTGCCGATAGCGGCGTCAGTCCCCAATTATGAACTTTCGCGGCGTCAATCGCAACATCGGCGCTTTCGCCGGTATTCTTAGTGGTGAGTGGTATTGAGTTTGAGCTTGGCGCAGAAGACTAGCGCAAGCAGACTCACCAGCATATCCACGCTCTTTGCGCAGCCTTTGTCCGACGAACTAACCGATTCAACTTCCCGCGCAGCATCGAATGCAACCCTTCGTTCCAGTTCACCGCCCCGTACTTCCCAACCACATGCTTGTTGACCGGCAGCGCCCCGTACACTCCGTATGCGTCGGTCTCGTAGCGCCGCATCCGGCAGCCGCTCCAGCAACCGCAAGAATGTGGCTTCGTCCCTGCCTCCCACCTCAAAGTCTATCCATCTGCTGCCGTCGCGCTCCTCCACCACAGCCGTCCATACCCATAGGTCGTTGCGCTTTTCTTCTCTTCTAGCGCCCAAGCATGTCCACATTTCGTCAAGCGCTATCGTTGGCGCAGCGATTGGCGCAACCCGCCCGCTTGCGCGCCACGCGCTCATTGCGCGCATCCGTTCAAGCGCTATCGCCCCCCTTTTTTGACCCAACCGCTCACCGATGCAGCGCTTGCGCCCACTACGCGCGCCGCCGCCGATATGCTCGCGCCCTCTATGCGCATCTGAACCGCCTGCCGCTCGGCATGCTCAGGGAAAGCGCGTCTGCTCGGCGTCTGCGTTATATTTCTTCTTGCATTCGCCGTTTTTGTGAACTTGCCGTCCGAGTGTGTGTCCATCTTTAGGCATCCAACAGGAGCCGCAGCATCGGCATCTGACATCGTGTCGATACGTCCTTGCGCGCGCCACCATTCACTTCATAGATAGCGGTTTGGACACCATTATATCTAATGCCACTCAACATTATGAATACCGCCTTGCCGCTCACAGATAACCCCATCTACCCAACCCTTTGTTTGCGCTTAGATGCCGCCCTTGCACCAAAACCCCTGCCGTTCCTACTCCAGCGGCGGAATAACCCCATCAGCCCGCAGCGCGTCCAGCTCATCCACCGAGTAACCCAGCTCCAGCAGTACCGCTTCCGTCTCTTCGCCAAACAGCGGCGTACTCCCCAACTGCGGCGGCGTCTTGCTCATGCGCGGCGCAACGCCCCCGTGCGTAACGCGGCCGTATGCGCCCATATCCTCTTCCACGACAAGCCCCCGCTCGCGCGCATAGTCCGTCGCCATTGCCGCCGGGACATCGGCGTTGGCTACCGCGTACACGCCCGCCGCATTCAGTGCCGCAAGCCAGTCCGACGTCGAGTGCCGCTTGAACGCCGCGCTCAGCACTTCGGCGAGCGGCGCATCATTGGCAACGCGCATTGCAGGCGTGGCGAATTCGGCGCGCCCCACAAGATGCGCTAATCCTGGAATGCCTACCAGCGCGTCCCAGTCCGCCGCCGCAACCGCGAACCAGCCGTCCGCCGCTTCATATAACCCGTTGAAGGCGTCTATTCGGCGCGCGTCCAAGCCCTCGATTTCATTGCGTTCATAGCCTTCGTAGTCGACCAGAAACGGCGACGAAAAGGTGGATCCCGTCTGCGCCAGCGATGTGTGTATGAGCTGTCCCCTGCCCGTGCGCCGCCGATGCAGCAGCGCCAGCATTACGGCGTATGCGCCCATCAAGCCCGTGCCGTAATCGTTGAAGGTGTAGGGCGAATGGATGGGCTTTGCGCCGCGCCCGCCGTTGCGAACCTGAACGCCCGTCGCCGCCTGCGCGTTCTGTTCGTAGCCGGGACGGTTCGCCCAATCGCCCGCCTGCCCGAATGCGTTGATGGCAAGATACACGATGTCCGGCTTGCGCCGCCGAAGCTGCTCATAGCCGATGCCCAGTCGCTCTGCAACGCCCTTGCGAAATCCGCCCAAAATCACATCCGCCGTATCCACCAACCGATAGAACGCCTCTATTCCCGCCGGCTTGGTCAGTTCCAAGCAGACGCTGCGCTTGCCCCGCCCTACATCGTGAAGCTGCTTATCGGTAGGCGGTCTGCGCCAGCTATCCACCTTGATGACCTCAGCGCCGTACTCCGCGAGCGTTCTGCCGCAAGTAGGCCCCGCAAGAATGATGCACAAGTCTATCACCCTAACGCCGCTCAAAGGCATCCCCATCGATGCCGTCCCGTCGCTCTGCGCCGCTGCCGATGCAATCCGTTCTTGTTTCACTGCGACCGCCTTGTCCAACTAACTGACCCGTTGCGCTGTTGACCGAATAACCGCACGCTTCCGTATTCCTAACCGCGCCGACACCGCATCGACCATCCGCTCATCTGTCTCTAATGTCAATAATACCGCACAAGTCAACCGAACCTGTGACTGGCGCGCGCAGAATGATTTGGTGCTCTTGCGCAATGAACTCTCAGCATTTGTCTTCGGATTTGGCATAGACATCGGTTTGTTCTTTAATGAACGCGTATATCTCTGACCATTGCGCGGAGTTAGGATTTATTGTGTCATAGCAGCAGTCTATCATTTTTGCCAACAGAACCTAGTTAGCCCAGAATTAGTTTTTGCCCACTTGACTTTACGCCAAGCCTTGCCTTAAAGTTCACGCAATCTTTCGGCGGCGCAGATGCGCGATGCGGTTTGCCGCCGCCGTTCCGACATTGCCGCCGTCGCAAGCGGCTCATACTTCAGATTAGAGGGTGAATACGATGAAAGCGTTCAAATCCCCTATCGTTGTCGCAATAACCGCCATTATAGCCGTCGCCGCGTTGGCGTGCAGTTCTGCGCCGGCCGCGCCCGCTCAGCCAGCGCCGCAAGCGCCCGCCGTCGCGCCCGCGCCCGCAATGGCGCCTGCCGCGCCCGCGCCTATGCAGCCGGCGGCGCCTGCTCAGCCTGCGCCGGCCGCGCCCGCTCAGCAGGGGTTCCAATCTCAGGCGCTGCCCGCCCCGGCGCAACCTATCGCGCAGCCCACGCGAGCCGCGGCACGAAGCGCTCCGGCGCAGCCCGCCGCTATGAGCGAAGGCGATTTCAAGCGCGGCGGTCATCTCATCTGGGGCGTAGGCCCGCGCGCATTCCCGCCGAAGTGGGATATGACGCAAGCCGGCGTTTGGCACTTCACCGAACACTTCAACCGCCACTACAGCGGCATCCTGCAGTTCAACCCGCGCAACGGCATCGATGTGCTGCCCGACTTGGCGGAAAGCTGGGAGTTCGCCGACGCCGTGGACGAGATAACGCTCAACCTTGTTGACGGCGTTCAGTGGCACGACGGCAACCCGCTCACGGTGGAGGACATCGCGTTCACGCTCAACCGCTGGGCGAACCCGCCGGAGGGCATACCGCAGCCGCGCGTGGGCGGCTTCAAGAACATCGCCGGCACCGATAAAATCGACGACGTCACTTTCAGCGTCTCTCTGAAGCAGCCCAGCGCCGACTTCCTGCTCGACCTCGCGGACGCTTGGCACATCATGCTGCCCAAGCACATCCTTGAAATGGAAGGCGGCATCAATTCGCCGGAACGGCTCATAGGCACCGGCGCATTCCGCGTTAAGAATACCGAGCGCGATAGCTTCGTGCTGTCCGAAGCCAACCCCGACTACTTCCGCGACGGCCCCGACGGCGCGCCGTATCCCTACCTCGACCAGGTAACCACCATTCAGTTCACCGATTGGGATACGCAGGCGGCGGCGCTCGCCACCGGGCGCATCGACCTGTCAGCGCCGATGAACCTGGCGAAGGCGTGGGGCGTCAAGGATCAGCTAGGCGACCAAGTTGTGCTTGAGGCCGCATTCAGTCCGGGCGTTATGTACATCTCTATGAACGGCGAAAAGCCCCCGTTCGACGACCTGCGCGCCCGCAAAGCGCTCTACCTAGCCGTCAACCGCGCGCCCATTCAGGCAACCCTCTCTACGCCCATCGCCGAGCTGCCCGCCAACTTTGTGCAGGTGAGCTACCTAGGCACCGCCGATCCCAACCTGAGCGACGTTATGGGCTACTACGGCTATGAGCCCGGCACCCGCGAAGAAGCGCTTGAAGAGGCGAAGCGATTGTTCGCAGAGGCGGGCGTAACCGAGTTCACGGCGCACAGCGGCATTTCCGGCGCAAACAACGACAGCGCGCAACTCGTCGTGCAGCAGCTGGAAGACATCGGCATCAAGATGAACATCGAGACGTTCGAGACCGCGCCGTTGCGCGCAATGGGACAGGACGGCAACTACGAAGTGATGTTCGACAGCCACGCCGTCGCTATGGCAAATCCGGTCAACTTCATCGACCTGTTCTATCTGCCCGGCGCAGGCGCTTTCTACCACAACGCAGAGCCGCCGCAGGAATTCATAGACAAGGTGGCGGAAATTAAGCGCACATTCCCCGGCCCGGAGCGCAACAAGCAGTTCAAGGAATTGGACACGATATTGCGCGAGCAGTGGATCCCCAAAGTCCCCACGCTGCGTTTCAACGAGTACAAGCTGGCGTGGGCGTATGTCCATAACTGGGATCCCATACCCGCGATGAAGTTCATCCAAACCCGCATCTACGACGTGTGGCTGGACGACAGCGCGCCCGCCCGATAACCGCGTCAAGGCGGCGCAAGCGGCCGACGGCAACGCGCCCCGGCCGCTTGCGCCATATCATCCGATTATCCATTCATACGCTAACGCCCTACGCTAATGCTGGCGCAATCCGTATGTCCCTTTCCTCTATAGATATAGAGATATAGAGAATGGGAAAGGTTGGGATGGGGGGAATGCCCCTGACGGCGATTAGCGGACTGCCTAAACGCTCGCCCTAACGCCGGCATTGCCTACCACATAAACATACGCCGCGCGATTGCGCCATATATCAACAATCGGCTAAACAACCCTGCCAATTAGGATGCGACTGCCGCGCTTTCGGGCGCTATTCTGTGTGAGTTCGCCGTGTGGAAATACACTCTCCGACGACTGCTTCTCATAATACCCACGCTCTTCCTGCTCGCGACGGTGCTGTTCTTTATGCTGCGCGTGCTGCCGGGCGACGAGGCGCTCTTCATCACATCGGGCGAAGAGTCCGTAGCGTCGGTCGAGGACTTGGAGAAGCTTCGCGAGGCGTGGGGACTGAACGATCCGCTGTATGTGCAGTACTGGCGCTGGCTCAGGGATGCGCTGCGGGGCGATCTAGGCTATTCACGCTACGCCGACCGCCCGGTGGTGGATGCGCTGGCAAGCAAGATCGAGGTAACCGCATCGCTGGCGTTCCTGTCGGTTGTGGTGGCGCTGGCGTGGTCGCTGCCGCTCGGCATAATATCGGCGCTGTGGCGCGGAAGCTGGATAGACCAAACAATTCGCGTCATCACCGCCGCCGGCATCGCAATGCCCAACTTCTGGGTGGCGATACTGCTGCTGCTGTTCCTGGTCAAGTTCTTCAACTGGATCCCGCCGATCCAGCATGTCAGCATCTTCGACGAGCCGATAACCGCGCTGAAGCGGCTGCTGTTCCCCGCGCTGGTAATCGGCTTCCGATCGGCATCCACCATAAGCCGAATGACGCGCTCTACGATGCTTGAGGTAATCGGCGACGACTACATCCGCACGGCGCGCGCCAAGGGGCTGGGCCCATATGTGGTTACCATGCGCCACGCGCTCGCCAACGCCATCATCCCCGTGCTGACTATGGCGGGGCTGCTGGTAGCGGCGCTTATGGACGGCGCGGTCATCATAGAGCGCATCTTCACGCTGCCCGGCTTGGGACAGCAGATAGTCGACGCCACAAGCGCGCGCGATTTCGTTATGGTGCAGGGCATCGTGCTGATTTTGGCGCTCTTTATGATGATATGGATACTGATAATCGACCTGCTCTACGCCTGGATAGACCCGCGCATCCGCTACGAATAGGCGCGCGCGGCCAAGCGCATACAACCCTGAATCAAGCATAAGTCCTAAACATTCATCGGATTACAGGAGCCAGCAGTTGCAGCAAACCGCTGCCCCGGAAGCAATGCTTGAACGCAGCGTATCGGCGCGACTTGCGCGGATGGGCAAGGCGCTTGGCGCTTTCGGCCGATCGCATCCCACCGGCGCGGCCGGCGGCGCTATCCTGGGCGTAATCATCCTTATGGTGCTGCTGGCGAACGTCCTCTCGCCGTTCAGATACGACCGCACAGTGGCCCGCCAGCTGCTGCCGCCCTTCGCCGACGCCACGCTGCAAGAGGGGACGCTCTGGTTCGGCAGCGACGAGCTGGGGCGCGATGTGGTGAGCCGGCTGCTGCACGGCGGGCGCGTGTCCATATTCGTGGGCATTATGGCCCCGCTCATCGGCGTGGCGATAGGCACCGTGCTGGGCATCGCAAGCGCATACTTCGGCAGATGGTTCGATCTGCTGGTGCAGCGCATAGTCGATACCGTGCTAATCCTGCCCGGCATCGTGGTGGCGATGACGATAACCGTGGCTTTCGGCTTCACCGTGCCGGTGGTCATAATGGCGCTTGCCGTCAGCTACAGCGCAAGTTCGGTGCGCGTGGTGCGGTCGCGCGCGCTCACGCTCAGCAGCATGCAGTACGTCGAGGCGGCGCGCGCTATCGGAAGCTCCAACACCCGCATCATATTTCGCCATCTAGTCCCCAATTCGCTGCCCGTGTCTATGGTGCTGATTGCGGTCAGCGTGGGCGCCGCTATCACGGCAGAGGCGGCGCTGAGTTTCCTGGGCATCGGCATACAGCCGCCAATCCCGTCTTGGGGCAATATGCTGACGCGCGCTCAGCTGAACTTCGACCTTGCGCCGCACATTGCGGTTGCGCCCGGCCTCGCCATATCCATAGTGGTGCTGGCGGTCAACCTGTTCGGCGATTCGCTGCGCGATGTGCTGGATCCCAGGCTGCGGAATGTGCGGTAGCGCGCGCAAGCCGTATGGCAAGATATAGGATGTATGGAAGGGTAAGAACGCCGTTGATATGTACAAACCGCTTTTCGCATACACGCCCAGTCTGCGGCGCACTGGCGCAAGGCCGCTTTGGCTTTCGTGGGCGGCGGCGCTTGCCTTTGCGCTTTTAGGGTGTGAACAAGACGCAATGAGACAACAATCCCCGGTGAACGTCGCAGGATACGCCGTCGGCGGCGCTCCCGTCGTGGAGTTCGCATACGGCGGCAGCGCCGATAGCATCGTCAACGATGGCGATTTCGTCAGGGTCAAGTACGCGAACGGCGGCGGCATTCGGATTGACGGGCGCGAATACGAACTCATAGAGATGCACACGCACAACCCCAGCGAACACGCCATTGATGGCGAAAGCTTCGCTTTGGAGGCGCACCTTGTCCACAAGCGCGCATCCGGGGAAATCGCGGTGGTGGGCATACTATACCGCTTGGGCGAACCCAACCCCGTGATGCGGCGGATAATCGACGCCGCGCCATCTCAAGGGGATGCCGACGCAGCGCCGCCCGCGCCGCTGCAGGCAACGGACTATCTGCCATCAAGCGGCGGCTACTACGCCTACGACGGTTCGCTCACCACGCCGCCCTACACCGAGGGCGTTCAATGGATAGTTATGGCGGACGCGCTGCAGGTATCCGCGTCGCAGGTACGGCGGCTCGCCGCGCTCACCGGCGGCGCTGCCAACAACCGCCCTACACAGCCCTTGAACGGGCGCAATATAACTACTCACGGCATACGCGCGGACACCGCCGCAAACCGCAACGGCGCAATCGCAGTCTCAGCGGCAGCATGCGGCTGCCCCGGCTGCTGCGCCGCCATAGAGACCGCCCAGGCATCGGAGCGCGGCTAACACGCCGAACAACGCTATTGAAGGGAGCGCATCACAATGACACGCACGCCCAATCTGGTTTTCATATTCAGCGATCAGCAGCGCGCCGACACTATGGCGTGCTACGGCAACGATTGGCTGAACGTCCCCAACCTGAACGCCTTGGCGGCGCAAAGTTTCGTCTTCCAAAACGCCTATGTCACGCAGCCCGTATGCACGCCGGCGCGCGCCTCCATTATGACCGGGTTGTATCCGCACGCCGCCAATATGCCGGTCAATCAGCTTGTTATGTCGCGCGATATACCCGTCATCGCAGAGATGCTGCCCGCCGAATATCACTGCGGCTACTACGGCAAGTGGCATCTTGGCGACGACGTCATTCGGCAGCACGGCTTCGACGAGTGGGTCAGTACGGAAGACGGCCACCTGCCGGAGTACACCCGCCGCGAATACCGCAACGAATTCAGCAGTTACTGGCATCATCTAGTCGACAACGGCTTTGAGCCGGACTTGGAGCGCATGCCCGGCAAGTTCATCTTTTCGCCCGCCGCGCGCTCCCGCCTGCCCGAAGAGTTTCAGATGGCGTCATTCCTAGGCGACCGCGCCGCCGACTTCATCGAGCGCAACTCCGACCAACCCTTTGCGCTGTATGTCAGCACATTCGAGCCGCATCCGCCCTACAACGGCCCGCTGAACGATATGTACGATCCGGCGACGCTGCCCGTCGGCCCGGCGTTCCTGCAGCGGCCGGACGGCGCTTCTATGTACAACAGGGTGCGCGGCGCTTACTACACTCAATACATGTATGAGGGCGGCGATCCGGCGCAAGACCCGTATATGTCCCACAACCCCGCAAGCGGCCAAGACCTCACCACCGAACTCGGCTGGCGCACACTGCGCGCCCACTACCTCGCCAACATCACGCTGGTTGACCGAATGGTAGCCAAAATCACCGATGCGCTGGACAAGGCGGGCGTGGCGGATAACACAATCGTGGTGTTCACCAGCGAACACGGCGAAATGGCGGGCGATCACGGCATGCTGGAGAAGCGCTCTTTCTACGAAGAGGCGTCGAGCGTCCCGCTGACGATGCGCGTTCCGTGGCTGTCCCGCGAGCAAACGATGTTGGAGGGCAGCGCAAGCCACATCGATCTTGTGCCGACGCTGCTTGACCTGATGGGACAGACGCCGCCGACGCATCTGCAGGGCAAAAGCCTTGCGCCGGCGCTGACGGGCGAGCGCGATCTCAGCGAAAACGAAGTGATAATCCAGTGGAACGGCAACAGCGAGCGGCTGCCCGACCGCTTCCTAGGCAGCACCGCCATCAATCGGATGAACGCGCTGCCCCGCCGCTGCATCATCACGCCCGATAGATGGAAGCTCGCGCTATGCGCCGGCGACGCGGGCGAACTCTTCGATCTGAACGCCGATCCTTATGAGATGAACAACCTGTTCGACGACCCGGCGCAGCGCGACCGCGTCATAGATATGGCGGCGCGCATCCGCATATGGCAACAGCAGACGGGCGACGACGCGCCGCTCCCAAGCGTGTAGGCGTGGGGCGAAAACGCGCAAGCTACTCATACCTTGCGCCCTTGCGTTTCTTGCGCGTTCAATCTCACAACCTTATCGCATTGTCCCATCCGAACCAAACGAATTGACGGCGCACACGGGAGGGAAATCGCGCGCGCCGTCGGGGTGGGGGCTTGACTAGGTTTGAGCGCTATCGGCTACTTGATCATATCGCGGTTGGCGGCGTATTCGGCTTCGCCCAAGCGGATGTAGCCTACTTCCTGCGCCAATTCGGCGGCGTTGTCCAAGTAGAACTCCACAAACGCCTTCACCTCAGGGCGCTCCAAACTCTGCTTGCTCACATAGATGAACAGCGGCCTAGACAGCGGCGCATATGTGCCGTTCTCGATTGTTTCGGACGTCGGCGTTACGCAGCCGTTGCCCGAATCCACCGCCACCAGCTTCAGCTTGTCCGCGTTCTCGGCGTAGTAGGCGTAGCCGAAGTAGCCCAGCGAATACCTGCCGCCCGCTATGCCCTGCACCAGCACATTGTCATCGGCGCTTGCGGTGTAGTCTGCGCGGCTCGCCTGAACTTCGCCAACTACCTCTTCGGTGAAGTAGTCGAATGTGCCGGAGTCGGTGTCCGGGCCGTACAGCACTATCTTCTTGTCCGGGAACGCCGGATCAACGTCATTCCAGTTGCTGACGGCGCTGCCCGGTTCCCAGATAGCCTTGAGCTGCTCCACTGATAGGCACTCCACGAAATCGTTATCGGGACTGACCAGCACGGATAGTCCGTCCATAGCCACGCGCAGGGGATAGTATTCGATGCCGTTGTCGGCCGCCGCCTGCGCTTCCGTGTCCTTGATGGGGCGTGAAGCGTCGCTGATGTCTGTTTCGCCGGCGGTGAAGCGCTTGAAGCCGCCGCCCGTGCCGGACACGCCCACATTGACGCGCACATCGGGATGAAGCTTATGGAACTCTTCGGCCACCGCCTCGCTCACGGGGAAAACGGTGCTTGAGCCGTCTATCTCTATTGTGCCGCTAAGGTCGGCGGACGCCGCCATTGCGGGCGCGGATTGCGCCGCCTGAGATTGCGCGGCGGGCTCCGCCGATGAGCATGCAAGCGCCGCAAGCGCGACAAGCAGCGCCACGATGCCCACAAGCCCCTTTGCGCCGCTTCGCCTCGCCCTGCTTATGTTGGGAAAACCTGTTGACTTTGACATAGCCTTCCGAGTTTTGCCTCCCTTGTCATATGTCCGTATATCGCCGTCGACTTGTTTGGGATTAGCCCACAAATCGACTACAAACACAATACGGCGCAGATGTGAACGGCAGATTAACGGCGCATTAAAACCGCTTTATACGGCGTTGAACATATGTTGAAACGCAAGAAGGCGCGCGGCTATGTCAAAGCGCGCATGCCAAAGCCTGCCGGTTGGTGTATCGCAATCGACTAGCGGCGGGCTTCTTTGAACGCCTGCGTGAGCTGCAGCATCACCGAGCGCGAGCTGCGATTGGAAACGAACACCGCTTGCGGCAGGCGTAGCGCAACCTGCGTCCGAAGGTAGCTTCGATCCGCCGGCGGGATGTCTTCAGCCGCCACCACCGCCTCGAACTCCGAATATCCCGCAAGGTCAAGCGCAGTGGTTACGCTAGTGGTAGTGGTGACCATGCAGCCGTTGCGCTCCAAGATTTGCGCGAGTTCGTCCGCTCTGCGCTCGCTCTGCGCAACCACAAGCGCTCGGATGTAGTCCCCCATCGCAGCCATAGCGCTCCCTCACTCATTGCCGCGCTTGAAATGCCGCTCCACTTCGCCCAGAATGCGGACGGCTTCGCGCAAGTCCGGCCCCAGCGGCGGCCCGAAACTCAAGTGCGTTGCGCCGTCGGCTGCAAGCGGCTCAAGGCGCTCTATGATGGCGGATGCGCCGCCTACTACGCCAATTCGCAGCATATCATCCGTAACAAGATCTATCGCCTTCGCTTCGTCTCTTTCGGCGATAAGCGCCCTTGTTATCGGCGCGAAATCGGACTTGGCAAGCCCCATATCGGCAAGCAGCGCCGCATTCATAGCGCCGCCGTAGTAGGCGACTTTCTGCGCCAGCGCCCTGCGCGCCGCTCGATAGTCCCGCGACGCCGAAACCCATACGCATACCGCCAAGTCGAAGCCGCCGCCGTCAGCGCGCAACGCCCGTCCGCCGCCGATGTGTTCGCGCGCCGCATAGTAGCGCTCCGGCGGGAACAGCAGCGGCAGCGCGCCGTCGCCGATTTCGCCCGCCAGCGCCAGCATCTTCGGCCCCATCCCGCCGATGTATATGGGAATATCTCGCTTGACCGCAAAGCGCAGATAGGCGTCATCGCTCCAAGCCAAAAACTCGCCGTCGCAGGCAGCGCGCTCGCCGTTCAACAGCCGTCTTATAGCGCTCACAGATTCGCGCAATGCGCCAAGCGGCTTGTGATGGCGAAGCCCGATCCAGCCCAGAAACTCCGCCGCGCCCGCCGATATTCCCAGCAGAAACCTGCCGTTCGACGCTTCGCCCAGCGTCGCCGCAAGCATTGCGATTTCCGCCGGGTTCATCGTGTAGGGGTTGAGGACACAGCTTCCGATGCCGATGCGATTGGTATTGAGCGCAATCGCCGTGAGTATCACCGGAGCGCTGCGAAAGAACAGGTCGCCGCTTACCCAGAACTGATCGAAGCCCTGCGCTTCCGCCAATTGCGCCAGTTCGACATACTGCGGAAGCGTAAGGTCGTTGTTGAGGCGCAGGCTAAACCGCATCGTCGCTTCCCACAACCGCTTCCGCCTCGATCTCAACTAGCAGCGAATCGTCCACCAGCCGCGCCTCTACCAGCGTGCAAGCGGGGCGTATGTCCGCAAAGAACTCGCCGTGAACGCGCGCCACGCTTTCCCACAGCGCGATGTCTTTCACATAGATGCGCGTCCGCACCACATCCGACAGACGGCCGCCCAGCGATTCCACGGCGGATTGGATGATTGCCAAAACCGCGCGCGTCTGTTCTGCGGCGTCGGAGATGCCCAACGCCCCATCTGCGCCGCTCGCCGTGCTGCCCGAAACCAGGATGCGATCGCCCACGCGCACCGCTCTGCTATAGCCGCCTATCGCCTCCCAAGGCGTGTTGGTGGAATATCGCCGCCTAGAATTTGCCATACGAAAGCCCCGCTTTGCGCGCTTGCGTCTTTGCGTTAAACCCTTGCCTAATTATTATCGCCGCAGCGCCGCCACCGCAAGCGCCGCCCAACCCGCTATAAGGCACACGCCGCCCACAGGCGCAACCGCGCCCAAGACGCCTACGCCGCTCAGCGCAAGCGCGTACAAGCTGCCGCTAAACAGCAGCGTCCCCAGCGCGAACAGCGCGCCGGCGACGTTGAGCGCAAGCGATCGGCGGCGAATGGCGAGCAATCCTACGGCAAGCAGCGCAAGCGCGTGATACATCTGAAAGCGCGCCGCCGTCTCGAACACGCGCAGCGCATCGGCATCCAGCGCGTCCCGCAGCGCATGCGTCCCCGCCGCGCCCGCGACGACCGCCAGCAGCCCGAACAGCGCGCCCGCCGCAAGCCATACGCGGGCGGCGTCGGCCGACGGCGCTGGTGGAGTGGTTGGGGGATTGGGTTGTGGAGGCATGGGCGGCTTATTGTCCTGAACGCAACTTGTGAGAATCGTCATTGACCCGCGTTGCCGTCGAAGTCTCTATGCGTCTCTACTTGATTTGCGAGTTCTTCGCCTTGATATTAAACGCGCAAGCCCCGGCAATCCTACCATCATAATCAGTGCCGCAACATCGCCGTAACTTGAAACGGGATACAACGGCAATCCGCATCTGCCTGCTGATGCCGGTGAGTTTTCTGCGGGCAGCGCGGAGAGGTCCGGCAGTGGCGACGGCATAGGGCTGATTGATCCGGGTTCGGGCGAGTTTTCTTTGGTTGGTGCTGTAGATGAGTTTTCTGCGGGCAGCGCGGATAGGTCCGGCGGCGATGGCATAGGTTCGGCTGATCCGGGTTCAGGCGAGTTTTCTGCGGGATGCGAGAAGACGTCCGGCGGCAACGGTGGCATAGGGGCGACTGATCCGGGTTCGGGCGGTCTTCCCTTGCCATACACGGCGAAATAATTCAGCGCTTTGGATTTATGTGTCGATCTTCCGCAGTAGCTTATACTTACACTGCCATCAGAAACGAACACGACAAAACGTTCTCCTTCCCCTCCCCAGAACCGATAGCCGCCAGCGCAACCGCCGGGGGTTACATTTTCGTCCCAAGTCCTCGGATACGTGTGTACATATATTGTTTCATAGGGATGCCCTTTCCAGATTTCACTTGCCTTGAATTCAAGGACATCCACGAATGCAGTATAATAGTCATCACTATTCCTTGGGAATTGCCCGATACGCCTTATCGACACTAATTCGCCCAAGAATACCGCATCCGCCTGCTCTAATTCCCCTTCAGGCGTTGATGCTTTACATGAGCAGGCACTCGCCTTCGTAGTGAATGCGTGAAATGCTGCGCCCACAATCAGCGCCGCCATTGCAAGCCATATCGCGCTACGAACCATGCAGCACCTCCGTCGTTTATCGCTCTGCGCTATGCCAGCGCCAAGCAGTGGTTTGGGGATTAGGTTGTGGGGGCATAGACGCAACCTTGCTCGGCGTAGTTGTGTGTATAGTAGCAGACGCTCAAGCGCTAATCTAGCGAAATATGAAACCCCAATATAGTAGCATTATGCAGGTGGCAATCCATAGTATATTTGCGCTATGCTTTCTGATATTGAAATTAGGAAGGCTGTTATGGCGCATCAGTCAATCGAGGTCGACTTCCCCAACGCCGTCGCGTCCGCCGCCGCGCAGATATTGAGGCGCTGGCGTAACTATGAAGCGGAAGCCAATATCACCAGCGCGGTGCGGGATTTTCTGGTCAGCGCCGATTTGGCGAAGCCAGATGATATGGAAGAGGAAACTCATCCATCCGACGCATCGCGCAATCTGGTCGACCTGCGAACAGCCGGTACGCTAATTGAGGTTAAGCGGCGCATTGCAGGGGGCAGCAATAGCAGTACGCCCAACGCTGAGTATGTGGCGCAGCTGGATAACTATCTTGTGGAATCGCAGGATGCGGGCAATGGCGTGCGCTTGGGCGTGCTGACCGACGGCAAGCACTGGGCAGTGCGCTCCAAAGCGGGCGCTCCCGTGCGATCGGGGTTTCCGTGGGCATTCACGCTGGAAGGGGGCGCTGACAGCGCGGAGCAACTGCGCTTGTGGCTGCGCGATAGCGTGCTGCTCGCCGCCGAAAATATCGGCGTTACCAGAGATAGCCTGCAAGAGCATTTCGGGCCCGGCAGCCCGCACTATGAGCGGGATATAGAGGCGCTAACGCGGCTGTACGATAGGTTCAAAGACACCGAAACCATTCGGGTCAAGCGCAACCTGTGGCACGACCTGCTGCGCGCCGCGCTCGGCGAAGTGGCGAATGAATTGCCGCAGCAAGACGACCTGTTTGTGCGGCATACCTATCTCACGGCGGTTATCGGGATAGTGGTGCAGGCGGTATTCGGGGTAGAGGTGGATGCGCTCGCCGCCTCGGATCCGGACGACCTGCTGGCGGGGCAGCAGTTTCGCAGCCAGACGGGACTGCAGGGCGTAGTGGAATCGGACTTTTTCGTTTGGCCGACGGAGGTCGGCGGGCAGTCATTCGTCAAGGCGCTGGCGCAGCGAATTAGCCGCTTTGACTGGCAGGGCAGCTTCCCCAACGACATCGCGTCCATACTGTACCAGTGCGTCATACCGGCGGACGAAAGACGCTCGCTCGGCGAATACTACACCCCCGAATGGCTGGCGCGCGCTATGGTGTCGGAGCTTGTGTCTAATCCGATTGAGCAGCGCGTATTGGACCCGTCTTGCGGAAGCGGCACGTTCATCGTAGAGGCGGCGCGGCACTATATCGCGCATGCGAAAGCGGCCGGGATTGCGCCGGATGAGGTGTTCGGCGGGCTGCATAGTTCGGTTGTGGGAATCGACGTCCATCCAGTCGCGGTTCACCTTGCGCGCGCGGCGTGGGCGCTTGCCGTAATGCCCGCCATCAGGGACGCCGCCGTGAGCGACGTCAACGCTCCCATATACCTTGGGGACGCGCTTCAGCTGCGCTACCGCAGCGACGATATGTTCGCGGAACGCGAAGTCGCCATCGCGGTCGAAAACAACGGCGACGATACGGAAGCGCTTGAGCTCAAATTCCCGCGCGAACTCGTGGACGACGCGCAGGCGTTCGACGGGTTTATCAGCGATATTGGCGGATACATAGAGAGAGGCGATGACCCTGCATTCGCGCTCGACGACCATAGCATCGACGCAGCGCAGCGCCCGATGCTGCTTGCCACAATCGCGGCGCTGCGGCAGCTGCACGCGCAGGGACGCAACCACATATGGACATACTACATTCGCAATATGGTTCGCCCCGTATCGCTGTCTCATTCCAAAGTGGATGTAGTGGTGGGCAATCCGCCGTGGCTGAACTACCGCAACACATCCAGTGCCCTGCGCGAAGTGCTGGTACAGCAGAGCCGGAATAACTACGATATATGGACGGGGGGCAGATATGCCTCGCAGCAGGATGTGGCGGGGCTGTTCTTTGCGCGCAGCGTGGATCTATACCTGCGCGAAGGGGGCAAAATCGGAATGGTGATGCCGCACAGCGCGCTGCAGGCGGGGCAGTATTCCAAGTGGCGGATGGGGCGCTGGAACGCCGCCGCCAACGGACACACGCTGGCTGTGGACTTTGGCGTCAAAACGGCGTGGGACTTGGAAAAGTTGGAGCCCAACACATTCTTTCCGATTGCGTCGTCGGTGATATTCGCTGAGCGCAAGGGCGCTGCCGAAACGGGAAAGCCGCTTGCCGGGAGCGTGGAACGCTGGCTGGGCGCAACAGGATCGGACAATGTGCGGCGTGAAAGAGTTCGCATATTCGACGCATCGGACGAAAGCGGCTCGCCATACATGAAACAAGCGTTAAACGGAGCAGTCCTCATTCCCCGATGCCTGTTCTTCATTAACGAAATCGAAAACCCCGTCCTTATCCAAGCGCCCGATGCGATAATGGTAATCCCGCGCAGAGGGGCGCAGGACAAAGCGCCGTGGAAGTCCATCGATCTGACGCGCCTCAGCAACCAAATGATAGAGACGTCCCATGTGTTCGATGTTCATCTGGGCGAGACCATTGTTCCATATGCCACGCTTGCCCCGCTCAAAGCGGCGCTGCCGTTCAAGCAGGGGGATGCTGCGCTGCCCACCGATGCAGACGGCGTATTCGGCATAAGCCTAGGCAAGTTGGCTCGACGTATGCGCGGGCGTTGGCGGACTATCAACGCCCTGTGGGAAGACAACAAGTCTCCCAACAACAAATTAAGCCTGCTGGGGCAGATAGACTACTATGCGAAGTTGTCATCGCAGCTTGCATATCTGCAATCTCACGCCGAAACCATTCGTGTGGTTTATGCAAGCGCTGGAATACCTACTGCGGCGGTGATTCACGATAACGATATAATTGTGGATTACAAGCTATTTTGGATCGCTTGCAAGACGATGCAAGAAGCCCATTACCTAACGGCTATAATCAATAGCGCCGCTCTGTACGAAGCAGTGGAGCCGCTAATGACCAAAGGGCAGTTCGGCGCGCGCGATTTGCAGAAACACTTGTGGAAGCTGCCCATCCCGGAGTTTGACGCGGACAATCCCGCTCACAGCGCGATAGCGGATGCGGGCGAGGCGGCGGCATTCGGAGCGCAGGCGGCACTGCGCGAGCTGCAGGCTGAGCGCGGCGGCGATGTGAGCGTGCGGATTGCGCGCCGCGAACTGCGTAAATGGCTAGAAGCATCCTCTGAGGGACAAGCGGTAGAGGCGGCGGTGGTGGCGTTGCTGCATGGTTGACACGCGCCCCGTTTTGCTACACTATGAAAGCGGATACGGATGGCGGAGCGCAACCCTGCAATGAATACAACGAAACGCCCGGCGGAGCAGCGGGTAGCGATATGGTCGCTGTCCCCCGCAATGCTCACCCTGTATTTCGTTATATTCTGGGTTCAGTGCGTTGCGGGCATCGCACTCGACGCCTATTATCAGCTGCAGCAGCGCGCGGACTCCCCCGTACCCGCTGCATTGCTGGAAATCGTCAGAGGCTCCGGCCCCACCGGAATCGGCGCAGCGGTCAACGCGCTAGTGATAGCACTCTTTGTGGAGGCAACTATGGTATTGGCGCAAATCGTCAAGCGAAGGCAGTTCGAGCAAGGTAAAGAGGAAGGCATCGAGCAGACTCAGCGCGAACACACTGAGGAGATAGAGGCTTGGACAAAAGATATGGAGGCTTGGGCGAAAGAGAAGGGCATTCCGTTAGATGATTTGCCGAAGCTCCGCAAGCCAAAGTCCAAGCGCGCCTAGCCCAAGCCAGCAAAAAGCGTAGGAGAACAAGCAATGACTATGATGCCCGCCGCGGTGGCGACCGACCTTAGGCGGCTCCGATGCGACGATGTGCCGATCCCCGCTATGCAACCGGGGCATGCGCTGGTTCGCACCAGCCTTGCGTCCATCTGCGGCAGCGATTTGCATATCGTCTATATGGGCTGGAACGCCCACGAATTCCCGCTGCCGCACGGCTACCCCGGACACGAAGGCGTGGGCGTAGTCGTTGACCCGGGCGATACCGCCTTCGAAGAAGGCGATCTTGTGCTGACCGCGCCCAATATCTGGAAGTCCAAGGTGTTCGCCGGCTACCAGATGATTGAAGAGCAGTTCCTGCTGAAACTGCCAAGCGGCGTTCCACCGGCGCATCTGCTTATGGCGCAGCAGCTCGGCACCGTGGTGTTCGGCGCGCGCAAGCTTCCGCCGCTGCTGGGCAAGACGGTAGCCGTGCTGGGGCAAGGCTCGGTTGGGCTGTTCCACGACTTTATGTTGCGACGGCTTGGCGCGCACCGCATAATCGCCGTGGAGCCGGTAACGGCGCGCCTCGACGCCGGCAGACGCATGGGCGTCGACGACGCGATCGATGTAACCGGCAACCGCGCCACCGACGCCGTGCTGGATCTGACCGACGGCGAAGGCGCGGATGTGGTCATAGAGGCGTGCGGCAACGTAGAGACGCTGAATCAGGCGCTCAAGACGGTCAAGCCGTTGGGGACTATCGCGGTGTTCGGGCTGCCGCCTACGATGGAGCGCGTGCCGTTTGACTGGGACACCTTCTTTCGCAAGCGGCTAGACATCTACTCCACATTCGGGGCGCAGGACGAACCCGGACTGCCCGCATTCCAACTAGCGGTGGACTTCATCACCAAGGGCGAGATAGATATGGCGCCCTTCGTTACCCACCGCTTCCCCATATCGCAGGTGCAGGAAGCGTTTGACCTCGCCGAATCGCGCGAAGACGGCGCGCTCAAGGTGTCTTTGACCTTCGACGAGTAGGCGGTAACCGCTGCCTAGCCCGGCTAGGCGGCGTTACGCAGGCGCCGCCTATTCGCCGCCCGCTAGTCGGTGGCGCGGCCGCCCCACATGCCGATGCCGATCGAGCCGGCTATCAGCGGGAACGCCACATCCGTCGGCTTCCACGACAGCCCGAATACGCCGAGGTCGACGGGCGCATAGTATTCCATGTTCAGATGGAAGAACCAGTTCCAGAAGTATAGCAGCGCAACCGCCAGTATGCCGTAGAACTGCACGCTCGTCGCCAGCCGCGTCCAAGTCACGGCGTCGCCCGATGCGGCGTCCACCGCGCGCTTGCGGATGAACGCGAATATCACGCCCAGCGCGCACCCTAGCCCGGTGAGCGGGTTGATGTACTCCCATATGGGGCTGTACGGATAAGCCGCCGTAGATGTGTGGATCATCGGCTCCACTACCGAGAATACCCCGACTACCGCTGCGATTATGATGAGATACGCCCCGACGATTCGCCTTGCGACATCCATATGCGCAGTCCTCCTATTCGTTGTTCTTGTCCGCTTGCGGCATTCACTTGTTGGATCCTAACGCCGTTTGATTTTCTGTCAATCCGTCTATGCGCGGCATTCGCGTTTGGCGCAGAATTGGCGGGCGCAGCGCCTAAGCGGCCTGTCCGCCGCGCTGCATTGATGCGCCCAGCGTTACGGCTAACGGCGCAAACAGCGCGTATATGATGACCCACATCGCGCCGAAAACCGCATCGCCGCCGCCGAAGAATGTATCCGCGTTCAGCTGAGCGACCAAGTCCCAGTAGTACAGGATCGCCAAAATCAGAAAGCCGTAGAACAGCGCATTCGCCGCCAGCCTATCCCAGGTGATTGCCCCGGCAGCGCCCTCTTTGTCCACGCCGCGCTTGTGGATGTACGCGAATGCGATGCCCAACGGAATGCTTATCACGATGGCGGGATCGAGCGCGTAGTCCCATAGCGGGCTGTACGGCTGCGCGTCCGTTGATGTGTACACCAGCGGCTCTATCATTATGAATATCCCCACCGCAGCGCCCACCACGATGAGAAACCACCCGATAACCCGTGCAATCGCTTGCATTGCAATCTCCCGTGTATCCCGAATATCCCGCCGAAATCAAGGCGCGCGCTGCGCCGCTTGATCGGCCAAACTCTGCGCGAAACGTCGCTAACCGCGCGCTCGGCAAGCCTTATTCCCCGCGCAGCAGCGTTATCCCCAATGCGCCGGATAGCACCGGCATAAGCGCGTCCACGATTATCCACAGAAATCCCGCGGAGTCCGCCGCCAGTACAGTATGGCCGGGACTGAGTAGCATGAACCAACTTGCGAAGAACACGATGCCGGTGAACACAAAGCCGTAGAACAGCGTATTAGCCGCCAAGCGCCCCCAAGTGGCGGCCGCCGCGCCGCTTTCGTGCGCGAATGAACGCTTGCGGATGTAGCCGTATATCACGCCCAAAACCATTGCCAGCGCCGATAGCGGGTTGATGTACGCCCACACTGGGCTGTACGCCGCCGCTGCCGTAGATGTGTAGTAGGCGGGCTCTACAACCGTGTGAATGGCGATTATGGCGGCGATGCCTATGAGAACCGCGCCCACGATGCGGTTTAGCGTTTGCATATGCGCCCTTGCCTCTCTATTCGCTGCCCCGTATGCCTATGCGCCTGATAAGCGGTAAGCAATCGGCGGCAACCCGACGGCTAACCTATCGGTCTATCAATCCGTGAAATCCCAGCGCTTGCGGCGGACCCGTCCCGCCTGCAGCGCCGCTATGCGGGCTAATCGTCGCTATGCCGCAGCAGATAGACGCCGCAGTAGCCCAGCATCACCGGGAATACGGCGTTGATGAAGTACCATACTAGAAACCGCGCATCGCGTTGCGAATCGTCGAATATCGCATTAAGCCAGTTGGACATGAACAGGATGCCCACGAACAGAAAGCCGTAGAACAGCGCCCCAGCTTCCAAGCGTCGCGTTGCGCTCGATTCGGGGAGCGACGCAACATCGCGCTTGATGTGAAAGGCGACGCTTGTCCCCAGCGCCAGCGCTACGAACATAATCGGGTTGAGGTATGGCCATACGAATATGGCATCTTGGATAAGGGGATCGAATATCGCGAAGAACGCCACTGCCGCCGCAGTCAGAATCAGTAGCGCTCCAACTATTCGTCTAACGGCGCTCATAGGCTGCCTCCGTTTGCGCTAATCGTTAGGGTAAGAGAATCGCGGGTTGACGCTGTTCGCCGCTATTCCTCATAGCGCGGATGCCAGCCGGGGCCCGCCCAAGTGGTCAGCTTGCGCGGCGTGATGCGGATGTAGGCGCGCGGCGTGTGCTTGGTCTCTTCGTAGTATTGCCCGCCCTCTTGCTCGCCGCGATAGCGCACCGCCCACGCGCGCCATTCGCCCAGCCATGCGCTATCCACAATCTCAGCCAGTCCCTGTGCCGTAACTCGCTTGTACGGCGCATCGCAGGTGTCTATGCAGAACGATACGCGCGCGTCCCGCCGTATGTTCGCCACCCATATCGCCTTGCGCCGTCCCGCGACATAGAACGCCTCGTCTTCGTAGTGATACCAGATTGGCGCGACGTACGGCCAGCCGGCCGCCGTCAGCGTCGCCAAGCGCATCATATTGCTGCCTTCCGTCAAGAACTCGGTCGTCTGCCGTTCACTCATCTTGGGCATAATGTCCCCCTTTAGTAGTTAGGCGTTGGGCGTTATTAGGCGTTGGCGCTGGGTGATTATATGGGCAATCGTCGTAGATCATGCGCGGTATGTAGAACACGGAATATCTTGTCTATACCGCCCGTATATGTCAAGCGCCTAAGCCGATTGCGGCGGGGCAATCTAGCCTTGATAATCGCAATCGCAAGCCTATTCGGGCAGTCTTTGATATTATAGCAGAAACACTTTGCGCTTAGCGGCGCAAGACTACCTTATAGTTATCAAATTGCCAAAGAAAGAAAAGGAGCGCTGATTATGGCGATAGCGATTGTGGGCGAGATGCGCGAGCTGATAACGAATGCGCTTGCGGACGGCTTTCCGTGCATCGTGGGGACGGCGTCGGCGGACGGCAAGCCACAGATAAGCATGCGCGGCAGCGTAGCGGTGTATGACGCCGAGACGTTGTGCTGGTGGGAACGGTCTATGCGCTCTGCCGTGGAGAACATCGGCGAAAACCCGCAGGCGGTCATATTCTATCGCAACAACCGCGAGCGCATTCATTGGCGCTTTCACGGCACGGTTACGCTGCATGGCGAGGGCGAAGTGCGCGACCGCGTGATGAGCATAACGCCGCAGCCTGAGCTGGACAGGGACCCTGAGCGCATCGGCGTGGCGGCGCTGCTGCGCGTGGACAGCGTAACTGAGCTTTCGGGCAATGCGCTGCAGACGCGCTAACGAACCCTATGCCTTATCCCCGCAAGGCGCGGTTCACAGCGCCCGTCAAGCCGCTGCAGACGCGCTGACTAGCGCCAACGAACTAGGCGTCGAATTTGGCGCGCTGTGCCAGGAATACCGCAAGTATCCCCACAGGGATCGCAACCACGATTAGCCCTATTATGATGAGCAGAGGCAGCGAACCCAAGCCGGTGATGCTTTGGATGATGTGAATTATCCAGTCGATCAGCACCGGATCGCCGGGTTCGGAGTGGTGGGCGGCGATGGACAGCAGCGGCATTAGTCGGCCCTTCCCGCGGTTGCGGCGGCGGGCGCAGGCTGGTAGCGGATAGAGAACTTGCGCTCGTTCACGGCGTAGCTGGCGAGGGTTGCGCCCAGCAGCGTAAGCCCGGCTAGCGCAAACGGGATTTCGTATGCGCCATATACGACGTACAGCACGCCCGCCATAAACACGCTGATCGAACCGCCGATTTGGTGGGACATCGTAGATAGCCCGTTCAGCGTGCCGATGTGCCGCACGCCGTATATGTCGGCGGTCAGCGAGCTTGTGAGCGGCGGCGTGGCTATCCAAGACACCCCCGCAAGAACGGCGAAGCCCCATATGGCGATTGAAGGCGGTATGGACACGCCCCAAAGTTGACCTGCGAAGCCGGGCGCTACCAGCATCACATAGGCGAGGAAGCGGATGAAATAGATTGTCCCCAGCAGGTTCTTGCGGCTGAATTTGTCCGCAAGAAAACCGACGACGAGTACGCCCACGGCGTTCAATCCCTGCATGAAGCCGAATGCAAGGCCGGCGACGCCCTGCGATATGCCCAAGTCCAGCGCGAAGGGGACATAATGGGCGCTTATGATGATGGTTGTTACGCCGCAGACAAAGTACGCCCCGGAGAGTTGCAGGAAGGGCGGCGACCTAAGCGCGCTCTTCCATCGATCGGTCTCCAACGGCGCTTTTGCCACGGCTCTGGCGCTATCGGCGGCTCTGCCGTTGGCGGCGGGCGTGGGATCGCTTTTGTCGCCGTCGGGCCTTTCGCCAACCTCGCTTGGGGTGTCGCGCATGATTATCAGCACAATCGGCAGCGCAAGCAGCAGCACGAACAGCGCAAGCGCTATCCACGCAATCCGCCAGTGCGCGCTGGCTATCAGAAACGACGCAAACGGGGTTAGCAGCATGCCGCCCACCGATGCGCCGGATGTGGCTATGCTGAGCATCATGCCGCGCTTGCGGTAGAACCACTTGGATAGCACCGAATGCACCGTTACCAGCGATACGCCGCTGGACGCGGTGGACATCACAAAGCCGTATATGAGTATCAGATATATCAGCGAGCTGGTGAGCGTGTAGGTGAAGCCGCCGATGCCGATATTGAAATCGAGCAGTCCGGGGAGCGGCGTGATGCCGACGCTGAAGCCGGGGAATGCGATGTCGATGCCGAAATCGGGGATTACCAGGCCGGCGAAAGTGAGGGTGAGGGTTGCAATGCCAAGCACAAGCAGGCTTGCGGAGATTACGATGCGCGCGCCGTAGCGGTCGTACAGCCTGCCCAAGAAGGGCTGCGTGAGCGCGTTGACCATCGTGCCGATTGCGATAACGGCGGAGATTTCGGCGCGGTTGTCCCATATGCGGTCTGCCTCCATCTCTTTGATGAAGACGCCCAAGCCGTTGCGCGCGCCCATAGACACGAACAGCGCGAAAAAGCCCGCCGCGACGATGAAATTCCCGTAAAAGATGGGCTCGCGCAGTAGCCTATGGAGCAGTGCGTTTTGCAATGCGTTCTCCTGTATGAGGTAGAATTGAGATTAACACCGCATCGCTGCGTTGGCAAGGGTAAATAACTGGCAACCCGCGCGCATTCGGCAGGCGGCGGATTGGCGGTATTGAACGAGATAACCGGGATGAGGGCGGTTCGCATTGCAAATTAGCGCTTGCGAATTGGGCGAGCGGCGGCGATGCGCGCGGCAACGGGCGGCGGCGGTATGACAAGCGGCGCCGAAACGGGTATATTTAGCGCGCTCGCATACGGCATACGGCGGTGAAATTTGGCGCTACAACTGACGGCGGCGCTCTCTAACGCACAGGCGTTCACGCAGACGTTCGACGCGCTGCGCTATCGCAACTTTCGGCTGTACTGGTTCGGCGGCATTGGACAGGCCGGCGCTATCGGGATGCAGTTCCTGATTTTCGGCTGGCTCATACTGCAGCTCACCAACTCGGCGTCTCAGCTTGGGCTGCTCATATTCATCTACGGCATGCCGAACCTCTTTATGCTCATATTCGGCGGCATCGTGGCGGACAGAGTCGATAGGCGCTGGCTGCTGTTCTACAGCCAAGCCGTGGTCGCCGTCCTCATCGCCATATCCGCCACGCTGACCTTGTATCAGCTCATATCCATCTGGCACCTGTACGGCATCGCCTTCATACTGGGCATCATTCAGGGCATCAATATGCCGGCGCGAATGGCGATTGTGCGCGACCTGGTGGACAGGGACGCCATAATGAACGCCACGTCGTTGAATATGGCGGTGTTCAACACGGGGCGCATTATCGGCCCGTCGCTTGCGGGATGGATCATTCAGTACGTCGGAATGGGACACGCGCTCTACTTCAACGCCGTGTGCTATGGCGTGGGCTGCGTGTTCCTGCTGCTGATGACCGGCGTGGAATCGCGCAGCGAGCGGCGGCCGGGCAGCGTTCTGAACGATATGGCGGAGGGACTGCGCTATGTGGCGATAACGCCGATAGCCTTCACGATGGTGGGCTTGAGCTTCGCATTCGGCTTCTTCGGGGCGGCGTATGTGCAGGTGCTGCCCGCATTCGGCAAAGAGGTGCTGCGCCTAAAAGCGGACGGCGCCGGCGTTCTGCTGTCGGCGGCGGGCATAGGCTCGCTTGCGGGCAATATGTTCATCGCATCGCTGGGCAACACCCGCCACAAAAGCCTGCTGCTCATAGGAATGATAGTGCTGTTCGGCATAACGCTGTTCATATTCGCGTGGACGCCGTGGTACAGCGTATCGCTGCTAATGCTGTTTCTGACGGGCATAGGCTTCACCGGCTTCATATCGGTGGGGACTTCCATCCTGCAACTGACCACGCCGCCGCGCCTGCTTGGGCGTATGATGAGCCTATGGCTTATCGGCGCCGCGATGCACTACATCGGCGCGCTGCCGCTCGGCGTGGTGGCCGACTACTACAGCTGGCCCATGTCCCTTGCGATGGGCGCGCTTGCGATGATGGCGTTTGTGATATGGCTGGGCATGCTCAGACCCACGCTGAGACGCCTGCAAGTGTAGCAATGCGGCGGCGCAGGCTAAGCGGCTTAGCTGCGCGGGCGATAACATAGACGCGCGCGATACATCGCAATACATAAGTGACTGGAACAGCGGGCGGCAGTTGGCGGCAATCAACCGCAATCGGCAAAACAGGGGTTAGGCAATATGCTGGACATTATGCGAATAGTGCGGGCGATGGGGTATTCGTACAGGGGATTTCGCGCCGCCTTCACGGGCGAGCCGGCGTTCAGGCTAGAGGTAGTTCTGGCGCTGATATTGACGCCGATAGCGGTATGGCTGGGCGGCGACGGCGTAGAGCGCGCGCTGCTGATAGGCACGCTGCTGTTAGCGCTTCTAACTGAGCTGCTGAACTCGGCGGTCGAGGCGGCGATAGACCGAATGGGCGACGAGTTTCACGAACTATCCGGCCGCGCCAAAGACATGGGCTCGGCGGCGGTGTTCGTAGCGATAGCGCTGGCGGTGGTTGTATGGGCGCTGGTGCTGCTGGGATAGCCGCCTAGAATAGCCGAGCGCGCCGCCAAAGCCGCCAACAAGCGGGTGGGGGAGGGGGTTTTGTGGGGCTGACTGCTTAGCGCATCCCGCAGCGCTTGCATCGGCGTTGGCGTGTTATAATGCGCCCAACCGATTTGCCATATACTCATAACGCAATTCTGAAAGGCGGGAACGAAATTGAGCATGCGAATGGCGTTTGGGACGGCGTCCGGCGCGTTGCTGTTGACGTTGGTGATACTAGCGTCGGTACTGATAGGCGCGCGGGCATGCGGCGCCGGCGGCGAAGCCGTGTATGTGCAGCCTGACGGTACGCAAACAACGCCGTCCCCCGAACAGCGTCAGCAGTCCGAAGCGTCTCAGTCGGCCGCCGCTCAATCTCAACCTCAGCCTGCCGCTGCCCCGGCTGCGCCCGCTGCCACGTCGGCTCCGTCTGCGCCGCAACCGACTGTTGCCGCAACCGAAACTCCGCCGCAACCCGAACAGCCTCAGCCAACTGTTGCCCCGACTGCGCCCGCTGTCACGTCGTCTCCGTCAACGCCGCCGCCCGTCGTCAATCCGCGATGGCAGAATAAGCGCAACGATCTTTGTTCAACGCTGGGGTTGGACGCCGCCGTTTGCGGCAATATCGCGCTCAATCAGAGCGCGCCCGAAGGCGAAGCGCAAGACATAGAACTGCCCGACGAACCCGACGCCACGCCCGTACCGGTGGACGATGTGGAGGAGGCGACGAGCGAACTCGAAGAGGCGGTCGAGGCGCAAGGCGAAGTGAGCATACAAGCGCTCACCTATGTTGAAAGCCTGATAAGCCAAGCGGCGGAAGCGGTGGTGCAAGCAGAGCAGGCGCTCGCCAACCAGCAAGCTACCTCGGCGTATCTCGACGAAAAGCTCCGCGAACTTCAGCGGTTGCGGCGAGCCTACGCCGATCTGCTGCGCAAAATCGGCGTTGAGCTAGACAAGGCGCTTCAGCTTGCCGAACAGATCGAGACGGAGCATCTGGCGTTCAGCAAAGAGCGAGCCGACGGCGAAGCGTTGATTCGCTACAAAGAGGCGCGGCTGGCGCATACCGCCGCGCTTGCCGCCGCCGAAAAGAACGCCACATCGCAGATAGATGCCGTGGCGTCCGTGAACAAGGCGGCGTCAAACCATGCTATCAAGCGTATAGACCTTGCGCCGCTCTACAAGGCGCGGGATGAAGCGCAGGCAAAGTACGACGCGGCAGTGAAACGCTTCTTGGAGAAGGTTCACGAATACGAAAAGAACTGGCTTGCAGTGTACGAAGTGTACACCACTGACCCCGCCGTGCGTGATGCCGACGGTGAGCAACCCTGGGATTCTTATGTTGCTAACGGCAAGAGTGGTTCGCATTATTGGGATGTTGTTGAGGCTTACCATTCGCCACTATCATCATACGGCAACCGGTACAAAGTCCTAGGGTTAGACAAACTATTGACAGGCACGACATCGGGCGTCGCCGAAGAGAAGGGGGATTTCAAGGTAAAGCCCGTGAATTTGACGCTCCTGCAGAAAGCGGTCAGCGATGCAGATCAGGCGATAGTACGCGCGGCAGCGGCAAACGAAAAGGCGCAGAGCGTCGCCGGCACACATGCCGACGCATCCGCATCGATGGGCGCTGCGATAAGCGACGCGCGGTTGGCAACGGTCGATGCTTATCGCAAGCACGGCATAAGCGAGGGACTCGGCGGGCAGATATTCCGCTTCACCGACAGCGGCGAAAACGCCGTAACCTACAACATATCGCTCACCGCGCTCAACGCCGACGCAGAAGCCAACCTTGATAAGTTCAAAACCGCGCTCAACGGAGTTTTGGACAAGATACACGCCGCCATTCGCGCCGCTGAAGACGCACGGGACAAAGCGCTGTCCTCCGCCGAGGACGCGCGTTTTGCCAGCGCCGACACAGTGGACGCCGAAGAACAGGCGCGTCAAAAGTGGCAGGATGCCGAAAACCTGCGTCGCCGCATCCTATTATCCGACGCCCTAATGATGTCTGTGGGTTGGGGTGTAATATACCACGGTATCAGGCCAGGCCGCTATAGTTGTGCATCAAACGCTGATGAACCGTATTATCGCACCACTATAGGCATAGGGCGGGATTCATATATCCGCAAGTATTGGCACAAGGAGCAGCCGATCGATCGCACATATACGGCGAAAAGACTGGAGGCTGTGGAGAGCGTAGTGGATGAGTTGGAGAAATATCTCGAAGGACGTATCGACTACTGGTGGGAAGAGGAACACAAGAACGAACAATACTACAAGCAATGCGAGAAAGCGTTGAGCTGGTTCAGCGGGGCGAAGGCGGATATTGTGGCGGGCAATCCTTTGTCGACGGATTAGGTTGGGGCGCGCGGTGTAATACGCCGCCTGCAATATAGGTTTTGCTTCGCCGAGTAGATGCGCCGTGAGTGCGGCGTGGGGGCTCCGCCATCAAAAATTTGGTATTGACAAATGCCGCCACTATCATTTATACTGGATATACGTGAGTTTTACTCATATTTATTGTGTGTACTCGCACACTGAACTTAATGAGGGGGGTGAGATTCTTGACATAGCGACACGGCAAAGGTTCCCAAAGCAAACCAGTAGGCGATTTGAAATTAGCGCAACAAACAAAGACAGCAACGATATTGAGGAGATACTACAATGGGATATGCTTCATGCTTGGAGGACGTCATTGACCGCAGAAATGACAATGCGGATGATCTGAGAGACGATACGCTCAAAGAGGGGCGAAAGCCGCTCTCACCGCAGGTCAGAATACCACACCGAATACGCAACAGAATGCAACGGCGGTATAACGGGTACCGTCGCAGAAAACCGGCCAACGCTAACCTTGGATGGTGAACCTCGCAGGATGCGATTGACAAGCCAATCTTTCGGCATCCTCGCGGTTTGACCTTAGCGTAAATCATCGCCGCCGACTTCGCGGATTCAAGTCGGCGGCGATGTGCCGTTTCATAGCCTGCCTGGTGTAGGTTGGCAAGTATCTGCGCATACATTGACGCATATGATACTCTGATATAGCATTCATCTGTTGGACTGAGATATGAGAGTAACATTTGCAAATAGACGACTCGATCGTTGCTACCATGCTAGAAGCGCGGCGGCAAGGGAATGGAGCGACAACATCGGCGACAGATATATCCGAAGCATTGAGCTTATGAAGATGGTGTCTAGCATGCAAGATCTGCGCGCATATCCCTCACTGAGATTGCACAGATTACACGGGCGGCGCGCGGGACAATTTGCCATATCGTTGAATGCGCGATGGCGGTTGATATTCACATACGACGATTATGAGGAAACCATACGGATACTGGAGGTTTCTAACCACTATGATGACTGAAACCAGCGTCGAGACATACTCCGACTACGCCGTGCATCCGGGGGAGTTTCTGAAAGACGAAATCGAGTTCATCGGAATGACGCCGCGCGATCTTGCCGATCGAATGGGCAGGCCTACGCATGTAGTCGACGAAATCCTCAATTGCAAGCGAAACGTGACCGCCGAAATCGCGGCGGATTTGGAGCGGGCGCTTGGCATTCCCGCATACATGTGGACTAGGTCGCAGGCGCGCTACGAGCGAACCCTTCAGTACATCGCAGAGCGCGGGGAAGAGTAGCCTGCTCCCACATCCCCCCTTACCAAAACCCTCCCCCGCCTTGTGAACCCCTCACCCCACAAGTGTATAATCAGGCTGCGCCCTATCCCGCTATCCCGATGTATCGCAAGGTGAAGCCTATGACATCCACGCCCGCCGGCGCAGCCCCGCTGCTAGACACGCCCGCAAGCCCGTTGCTTATCCTGATTGACGGACACGCGCTCGTGCATCGGGCGTTCCACGCCATCCGCGAACCATTGACCGTGCAGCGCAGCGGCGAAGACGTCTCCGCCGTCTATGGCTATCTCAACGCATTCCTGCGAACCATAGAGGAATGGAAGCCGTCCCACTGCATCGTCGCCTTCGATGTGTCCGCCCCCACCTTTCGGCACCAAGCGTTTGCCGAATACAAGGCGCACCGCCCGCCTACGCCGCCTGAGCTGCGCGGGCAGTTCGGACGCGTGCGCCAGCTCATGCAGGCGTTTGGCGTGCCTATCTTCGAGGCGCCCGGCTTTGAGGCGGACGACCTGCTCGGCAGCCTCGGCAGACAAGCCGAAGAGCGCCAAATCGAGACGCTCATACTCACCGGGGACAGCGACATCCTGCAGCTGGTATCGCCGCATGTGCGCGTGCTGCTCGCGTCCAGAGCGAGCAATGCAACGCTGTATGACGCGGCGAAAGTGCGCGAGCGCTACGGCGGGTTGGGCCCGGAATCGGTGGCGGAAATAAAGGCGCTGCAAGGCGATGCGTCGGACAACATACCGGGCGTGCCGCGCGTGGGCATCAAGACGGCGGTCAACCTGCTTGCGGCGTATGGCAGCATAGAGGGCATCTACGAACACTTGGACGAGGTCAAACTGCCTCATATACAGCGGTCGTTGCGCGAAAACGAAGCGCTGGCGCTCCAATGCAAGATGCTGACCACCATACGCCGCGACGCCCCGGCGACGCTCGACCTAGACGCCGCGCGCTTTGGCGGCTTCGACCGCGCCGACGTGGTGGCGCTGCTGCGCGAACTGGAATTCGTCAGCATGGTGAACCGCATCCCCTCGCCCGCCGCCGGCGCCGCGCAGATGAGCCTTATGGACGCCGCCCCGCCCGCTGACGATACCGATTACACGATAGTCGACACCGAATCCGCGCTTGACGATATGCTTGCGGCGCTGAACGCATCGGACATCGTGGCGTTTGACACCGAAACCACATCGCAGGCGGCGATGACCGCCGAACTTGTAGGGCTGTCGTTCTCCAACGCCGCCGGCAAGGCGTGGTATGTGCCGGTGGGACACCAAGACGGCAGGCAGCTTGAGCGCGGCTATGTGTTGGAACGGCTGCGCCCGCTGCTGGAAAACGGCAAGGCGGCGCTCGCCGCCCATAACGCCAACTACGATTTGAGCGTGCTTGAAAACTACGGCGTCAAGGTGGGCGCTCTCGCATTCGACACGATGCTTGCGGCGCACTTCAGCGGCATCAAGGCGATTGGGCTGAAGCAGCTGGCGCAGACCCAGCTCAGCGAAGATATGACGCCCATAAGCGAACTCATCGGCACGGGACGGAAGCAGCTCACGATGGACAAGGTCGATATCGCCGCCGCCGCCCCATACGCCGCCGCGGACGCCGATATGACGCGCCGCCTTGTGGATGTGTTCGCGGATCGGCTTGAACAAAACCGCACGCGCGAGCCGTTCGACGCTGTGGAAATGCCGCTGGTGTCCGTGCTTGTGCGAATGCAGCGCAACGGCGTCGCCGTAGATGTGGATGCGCTGAACCGAATGTCCGCCGAACTGGGCGGGCAACTCGCCGACATACAGGCGGGAATGTACGAAGTGGTGGGACACGAATTCAACATTAACTCGTCGCGGCAGCTGGGGGATGTGCTGTTCAACGAACTGCGCCTGCCGCCCACGCGCCGCACAAAGAGCGGCTACTCCACCGACGCCGCGGCGCTTGACGTCCTCAAAGAGATGCTCGACGCCGGCGAAGCCGAAGGCGTCGACCCCAAGGCGTATGAGGTGCTGAATCGGGTATTGGAGTTTCGGCAGGTTTCCAAAATCAAGTCCACCTATGTTGACGCGTTGCCCGCGCTGGTGAACGCCGAGACGGGCAGGATACACACGAACTACAATCAAACGGGTTCGGCGACGGGGCGCGTGTCCAGCAGCGACCCGAATGTGCAGAACATCCCGGTTCGCACCGAGCTGGGACGGCAAGTGCGCAAGGCATTCGTGGCGGAAGACGCGCCGCAGTGGACGCTGCTGGGCGCGGACTATTCGCAGATAGAACTGCGCATCCTGGCGCACATATCGCAGGATGAGGGCTTGCTGACGGCGTTCCACAACGGCGAAGACATCCACGCCGCAACCGCCGCGTCCGTCTATGACGCCCCGATGGATGCCGTAACCGCCGAAATGCGGCGCATCGCCAAGATAATGAACTTCGGCGTGCTGTACGGGCTAAGTCCGTTTGGCATTCGGCGGCAGACCGGCTTCAGCGCCGATGAGGGCAAGCAGTTCATAGACACCTACTTCAGCAAATATCCCGGCATACGCGAATACATAGACTCGGTCAAACGCGGCGTAAAAGAGCGGCGCTATGTAGAGACGCTCAGCGGGCGGCGGCGCTACATCAACGAAGTGCAATCGCGCAACTACAATGTGCGCGCGTCCGGCGAGCGAATGGCGGTCAACATGCCCATACAAGGCACCGCCGCGGACATCATCAAAATCGCGATGATAGGCATTCAGCGCCAACTCGATGCGCTTGCAATGCGCTCGCGGATGATAATCCAAGTCCACGACGAGCTCATCTTCGAAGCGCCGCTGGACGAACTGGATCGCCTAAAGGCAATCGTAATGGAGATAATGCCCTCGGCGCTGCCGCTTGATGTGCCGCTTGACGTGGAGCTAAAGAGCGGCGCGAACTGGGGGGATATGGGGTAGGGATCCGCCGCCAAATATGTTTCAATGCCTTATACTCATAACTTGGCGCTAATCAATGCCTAATGTCAATCCTGAAATACTGATTTGGGCGAGGGAAACCGCCGGGCTCACTAGCGAAGAGGCAGCCGGAAAGCTTGGCTTCAAAGATTCGCGAAAGTGGACGGCGGTCGAGCGTCTGCGCGCATACGAATCCGGCCAAGAGCCGCCAAGCCGCAGCGTGCTTGGCATAATGGCAGAGAAGTACCGCCGCCCAATTCTGACATTCTACCTGCCCAAGCCGCCGCTCAAAGGCGACGCAGGCGCAGATTTTCGAACTTTGAGCGCCGCCGCGCCCCCCAAAGACGACCCCACGTTAGACGCTTTGCTGCGGGATGTTCGCGTGCGTCAGAGCATATTGCGCGCCGCGCTTGCGGATGAAGACGAAGCGGAGCCGTTGCCTTTCATCAATTCAATGAGCATGAGCGATGGGAAAGCGGCGGTTCAAGCGTCCATGAAGGCGCTGCTTAATGTGGACGTCAAAGCTTACCGTACCCAACGGAATGCCAATGACGCATTCAATCTGCTGCGAACTGCCGCCGATCGACTGGGCGTGTTTGTGATACTCAAGGGCAATTTGGGAAGCTACCATACGGACATTCCCCTCGAAACTTTCAGGGGCTTCGCTCTGTCGGACGAAGTAGCGCCCTTCATAGTTATCAACCCCAATGACTACCGCTCCGAGTGGTCGTTCACTTTGCTGCACGAACTAGCGCATCTTCTACTTGGGCAAACCGGCGTAGGCAACCTTTCCTTTGACAATGCCACTGAACGCTTCTGCGACGATGTGGCAAGCGATTTCTTGCTGCCTGACGACGAACTACTGACGCTCGTCATAGACGCCAAACCCGATACGCCTGATATAGGGGATGTATCGAAGCGGATTGGTCAGTTCGCCAATAAACATAACTTGAGTCGCAGAATGATTGCGTACAGGGCATACCTCAACGGCGCGCTTAACCGAAACACATATGATCGGCTTGCGAGCGATTTTCGGCGACAATGGTTTGCCACTAGGAAACGGCGGCAAGGCGGCGGGCCTGACTACTACATTATGCAGAGACACCGCATAGGCGAGCGGATAATTTCGTTGACAGATCGGATGATGTCCGCCGGCGCGCTGTCAACCACGAAAGCCGCCAAAGTCTTGGGCGTTAAGCCGCAGCGAGTTCAGGCGCTTTTCGATTCCGTCAGTCCAGGCAGGATGTAACGGATGTTGTACATCCTCGACGCAAACATGCTCATAGATGCGAAACGGGCTTACTATCAATTCGATAGAGTCCCTGAGTTTTGGGATTGGCTCGCTCATATGGGAACTGAAGGGCGAGTAAAAGTCCCTAAGGAAGTCTATGACAAGATTACGGATGCGGAAGGCGACGACCTTACTAACTGGCTGCGTGCCAATAAAGACGCAATGTTGCTTTCCGAGAATGTCGAACCGGAACTGATTGCATTAGTGCATGAGCATGGCTATGGGGGCAATCTGACCGAGGATGACATTGAGAAGCTAAACGAAGACCCTTTCCTGATTGCGTATGCGCTTTCAGATATAAACAATCGCTGCGTGGTTACAACCGAAATTTCAAGACCTAGCAGACAGGGCGCTAATCGCCATATCCCGGATGTATGCAAGGATCTAGGCGCGCGGTGCTATGACACATTTGAATTTATACGCGAGTTGGACTTCCGCACCGATTGGAATGCGGGCTAAAGCCGTTGTTGCGATGATCAGCGCCTAACATTTATGTCACCAAAAGGCGCTATTTAGGGGACTATTAAGGTACATTGGGGGGACTATTGTGTCTCTCATATGCACCAATAGTTAAGCGGCGGCATCGCTTTCTGCGGCGCTGTCGGGCGCAGCTTGAGGTTGCAATTGGGGCTATCAGGTACGGATATGAACGCATCCCCAAGGTTCGCGGTTCGGATACATCAGGGCGGGTATGATTATGCCTATGTGCGGGGCGTCTGCTCGCGGGCGGATGAGTTGGGGTATGACGCGGCGTCGCTGTATGACCTACTTAGCGTTAATACGCTGGAGTGCTGGACTACGCTGACGGCTATCGCGGCTGAGACGGAGCGCATTCGGCTTGTTCCGCTGACACTGGCGAACTTGTATCGCCATCCGGGGGCGCTGGCTAAGATGGCGGCGACGCTGGATGTTATCAGCGGGGGTAGGCTGATACTCGGCATCGGCGCGGGCGGCGGCGAGCGGGACCATCGCGCATACGGCTTTGCGTATCCGCCGATGAGGGAGCGCGCCGCTATGCTGGGCGAGGCGGTATCCGTGATGAAGGCGCTGTGGACGGGCGAGCGGGTTAGCTTAGATGGGGCGCACTATCGGCTGGATAACGCGCTGTGCCAGCCGCGGCCGGCGCAGTGTCCGCATCCGCCTATACTCATCGGCGGACACGGGGAGCGCTATCTGCTGCGGGCGGCGGCGGCGCATGCGGACATCACCAATATGAGCGCCGATATTGGGATTGCCGAACACGCCGCCAAGCGCAAGGCGCTGGAGGCGCACTGCCGCTCGGTGGGGCGCAACCCGACGGAGATTGCGGCTAGCCATAATGCGCGGGTGTTCATCGGCGCCGACGAGGCGGCGGTGGATGCGCTGCTTGCCGAACAGGCGGCGCGTCAGGGCGTTTCGGCGGCGCAGTTCCGGGCGTCGCTGGGCAACGCCGTGGTGGGGACGCCGCCGCAGTGCGCCGCTCAGATTCGGGAGTATGTGGACTACGGCATAGGCTGGTTCTTCCTGTTGTTTCCCGAACCGATAAGGGCGGCGCAGCTGGAGCTGTTCGCCGCCGAAGTGATGCCGTTGGTTAGGGGCTAGGGTTTGGCAATGGGTTGTGGTTGGGAGTGGCTTTAACGCAAAGGCGCAAAGGGTTAGGGGCTGCCGCGGTAGTCGCGGAAGGGGCCGTCGCGCCATTCCAGCGCCGCTTTTAGGCCGTCTGCTTTGGAGCGGCGCGCGAACTCTTTGACGATGGGGGCTTGGTGGGCTATGGCGTCGGTTTCGGCGGCGATGTGCTGCAGGGTGTTGCGTCCCATCAGCTCCAGCGCGCGGTTGACGATACTCTTGTTGGCGGCGAGAAGCTCCCAAGGTATTCGCGCCATGGTGCGCGCCAGGTCTTTTACGGCGTCTTCCAAGTCGGCGCGCGGCACGGATTTCCAGACGAGTCCGATTTCCTCAGCGCGCTTGCCGGATACGGATTCGCCGGTGAGCAGGAACCATTTCGCCCACTGCGGGCCTACCATGTATGTCCACATATGGGTTGGCGGCGTTCCCATGGAGCGGACGGGCGGGAAGCCGATTTGGGCGTCGTGGGCGGCGATGGATATGTCGCAGTGCATAGCGAGGTCTGTGCCGCCGGCGATGCAGTAGCCGTGAATGCCTGCGATGACGGGCTTGCTGAGGTTGAGAATCTGCGCCATCGTGTTGGGGGTTTGCTTCATGCGGTGGATGTCGGATCGGATGTTGTCTCGGCGTTCTTGTGCGGCGCGCTCTTCGTCGGGGGTTTGGGGCGGCGTGATGTCGTAGCCGGCGCAGAATGCGCGGCCGTTGCCTGTGAGTGTCATGACGCGAATGTCGGGGTCGTCGTCTGCGCGCTGCAGGCAGTCCACAAGCTCCAGTTGGAGTTCGCGGCTGAGGGCGTTGAGTTTCTGCGGGCGGTTGAGCGCGACGCGCCCGATGCCGTCCGATGGGTTGTATTGGACAAACTGATAGGTCATTGGGGCAGCGCCTCCTGTTCGCGAATTGCTTGGTATACCGATATGGGGGATTTTAGCGCAAAGACGCGGAGGCGCAAAGGGTCTGGGCCTAAGGTTTTTAACGCAAAGACGCAGGGGCGCAAAGCGATTGGGGCTTGGGTAGGGTTAGGCTTTACTGCGATGCGGCGGCTACCTGGCCGGTGAAGGCGGTGGCGTGGCGTGTCCATACGCCGGCGCTGGTTTCGTAATAGACTATCATTCGCAGGTATTTGTTAAGGTCGTCGGTTGTGGGCGTGTAGTCGGTCCACCAGACGCCGTAGATGTAGCTGCAATCGGTGTAGGTGGTATCGGCGTTGTCGCAGCGCTGCCACGAGTAACGGCGATCTACCGCGCCGGTGGGGGCAGGGTCGGACGCTTGGATTTTCTGGCCTACGCGCGGGCTTGCGTTGCCGCTGACGAATGTGATGGCTGAGCCGGCGGTTGCGGCGCTGGTCTGCTTGACGCGGCCGCCTAATGCGCGGGTGTATGCGAATCCACCGCCGGATAACGGCGCTTTGGCGCGTAGGTAGCTCCCGACGTCTGCTGATACGGGATAGTATTCGTAGGTGGCGCCGCTGTTGCGCGATAGGGCAGTCCATGTATCGCCGTTGGTGGACTTTTCCCACTGCCATCCGCCGCTGCGACTGGAACGCGTTGCGCTAGTAACGCATACTGCGACGCGCTCGCCCACGATGGGCGCGTTCCAGTTGTCGGGGATGCCCATTGCCTGGCTGTTCTGTGGGATGACGCTCATGCTCTTGTAGTCGAGCATTGGGTATTGCATCTTGTTGCCGAAAGCCCAGGGATCGTCGTTGCCGGTTGTTGCTTCGCCGGTGGTGGTATCGCCGTCTAAGTTGGTGTTCCAGTTGGCGTAGATGCCTGTGTAACCTGTGGGAGTTTGGAGCTGGCGGGTGGTCTTGCCCACCACGCCGCTGCCGCCGGCGCTTGTGGTTTGGCCGCTGGTTGAGGTGTCCCAGTAGCTATTGGATGCGGTGGCTACTGCCCTCTTCAACCCTATTAGCCCGCCGATGCTTGTTGCCGTTCCACTAGCGCGGTTGATTCGTCCGGTGGAGTATGAGTTTGTTAAATTGCCGGAGTGATGTCGACCTACCAGCCCGCCGACGTTGGTGTTTCCGTTGGCATAGGCGATAGAGTAGCTAGCGGAGAGCGTTGACGTGGAGTGGTAACCAAGCAACCCACCAACATCGTCGACTCCCGTGACCTTGCCGGTGGTGTAACAGGCGATGACTGTGCCTTGATTAGATCCGACTAGAATGCCGACGAACTGGTCACCTGTGATATTTGCGTTGGTTACGCCCACTGTTTCTATGCGCGCGCCGGAGCCGGTGTAGCCGAACAAACCGATGAAATCGTCGGAACTGCTTGTTCGATTGATGAACAGGTTATTGATTGTATGGCCGTTGCCCTTGAAATTGCTTGTGTATCTGTTTGCAAATGAGGATCCGATGGGCTGCCATCCTGCGCCGCTATCCCAATAGTTGCCGCTGTGGTCGTTGGCGTCAACATCGCCGTCGGAATCGCTGTCGAAGTCGAGGCTTGCGGTGAGTTCGTAGCCGGTGCATGTCCCGGATGGACAGCCCATTCGTCCCGATGAAGTGGTAACGCGGTTGGGGAAAGCGGCGGCGTAATCGGCGTGGGTAGCATCGCCGTTGCCATCTAAGTCGTGGCGGATGGCGTTGAGTTGGGCGAGGCTGTTGACATCGATGTAGCCATCGTTGTCTGAGTCGTAGTCAGTGGTGGATTGGGCGGCGGCGGTTGCGGTGAGGGATAGCAGGGTTGCAAGCGCGATTAGGACGCTGAGGGCAAGCAGTGTCGAAGCGCGGCGTGTTGTTCTTGGGCTTGACTTTTTTAGATTTTTATGGGGGGGGGGGGGGGGTGAACAAAAACTAAAACGTATAAGCGCCATTCGAATCACCTGCTTTATCGCTGATTTGAGGGGGGGAATGTCGAGACTTCCCCCTACCCTAATCTACCTATTAGGGGGAAAGTATCTCCCTCCTAATGATGTCTCAGACTAGGATTATTTTAACACTAGGGCGCAGAGAACGCAAATGGTTTGGCGGCATTTTAGCGGCGCTGTTTGGGGGGATGTTTAACGCAAAGTTCGCGATGGCGCAAAGAGGGAGTATATTAAAAGACGCGTAAAAGAGTTGGCTGCCCGGCGAGGATTCGAACCTCGGTCAAAGGATCCAAAGTCCTTTGTGCTACCACTACACTACCGGGCAGCGTGGGGAAACAGGGCGCTTCTTGCATTCGGCGCATCCTGAACTCGGTAAGGCTTGGTAGGCTTGCACAATTAAATATAGCGCATTGGCGGGGCTTAAACCAGTGTAAAGCGCTTGAAAGGGCTGGATTTCGCATTATACTTGTGAGGTTGGCGGCTGAGATGCGGCAGCAGGTTGGGATGCGGCGGCGGGCGCAATATCGGATATGAAGCGAATGGGAGCGGTTGTTGACTGATACGGCAGGGTTTGCGGCGGACATCCGGCGCTTTGCGGCGCGGATACGGCAGAATGTGCAGCGCGTTATCGTGGGCAAGGATGAGGCTATCAACCTCGCGATTATCGCCGCGCTGTGCCGCGGGCATGCGCTCGTTGAGGATGCGCCGGGCATCGGCAAGACCACGCTGGCAAAGGCGCTGGCGCAGTCATTGGGCTGCAGCTTCAAGCGCATTCAGTTCACGCCGGACTTGATGCCCACCGATGTGCTGGGCGTGAACTTCTACAATCAGCGCGCGGGCGATTTCGAGTTTCGCGAAGGGCCGATATTCAGCCAGCTGCTGCTTGCGGACGAAATCAACCGCGCCACGCCGCGCACCCAATCGGCGCTGCTGGAAGCGATGCAGGAACGCCAGGCGACGATCGACGGCGAAACGCGCGCGCTGCCGGAGCCGTTCCTGGTGATGGCGACGCAGAACCCGATCGAGATGGAAGGCACATTCCCGCTGCCGGAAGCGCAGCTCGACCGCTTTATGCTGCGCATCCGCCTAGGCTATCCCACGCCCGAAGAGGAATCGGACATATTGCTGCGCTTTGAGCGCGAGAGCGCCCCGCCGAACGTCGATGCGGTTACGGACGCCGCCGAAATCGCGGATATGCAGCGGCAGGTTACGGGCGTTCTGGTAGATGACGCGCTGCGGATGTACATAGTCGAGATTGTACAGGCGACGCGGCAGAATCAGGCGCTGCGGCTTGGCGCAAGTCCGCGCGCGGCGCTGGCGCTGTACAAGACGGCGCAGGCGCGCGCCGCCATAGACGGCCGCGAGTTCGCGACCCCGGACGACATCAAGGCATCGGCGCATCACACATTGCCGCACCGCCTCATCGTGGCGTCCAACGCCCGCCTTCGCGGACGCGCGGCGGCGCACATCTTGCGCGAAATACTGGCGGCTATCCCCGTTCCCATTGAGAGGCGCAGCGCCGATGCTTAGCCGCATGTGGCACGAATTCTGGCTGATACTATTCGCGGCGCTTATCGGCGTGGGCGTATTCGCGGGCGCCGGAATGCTGATAGGCTTCGGCGCGATGGGACTGCTGATAACCGGCGCCGGCTGGCTATGGAACCGCATATCGCTTGAGGACGTCTCATATGAGCGCGAGTTCACGCAGCAACGGGTGTTCATCGGGGAAAAGGCGTCTATGCGAATAACCCTAACCAACCGCAAGCCGCTGCCGCTGAGCCGGGCGTTCGTCGAAGACGAAATGCCGGCGTCGATGGATCTGGCGGACGCCGATGTTGTGGGCAGCCCGAACCCGGAAGCGAAAACGCTGCGGCATTCCACCTCAATGTCTTGGTATGAGCGTATTCGGTGGACATACGAATTCACCTGCCGGCGGCGGGGCTACTTTCGCGTGGGGCCGGCCACACTGAAGAGCGGGGACATATTCGGCTTCTTCGGCAGCGAAAAGGTTGTGCGCAGTCAAGACTATGTGCTGGTGTATCCGCGCGTGGTTTCGCTGCCCGAAATCGGGATGCCCTCGGCGCGGCCGCTTGGCGAAACGCGCGGCGGCATTCGCATATTCGAGGACGCATCCCGCCCGATGGGACTGCGCGATTACCGCACCGGCGATCCGCTCAAAATCGTGGACTGGAAGGCTACCGCGCGAATGCAGGATCTGCAGGTTCGCACATTCGAGCCCAGCTCATCGCTGACCGTGATACTCGCGGTGGCGGTGGACACGGTGGCGCACACCTGGGAAGGCTATTCGCCGATCCACTTGGAGCGCATAATCACGGCGGCGGCGTCTATCGCGAACTACGCCGCGGGTCAGCGCTGCAACCTAGGGCTGTTCTCCAACGGCACGCCCATACTGGCGGACAGACCGCTCAAGATAGCGCCCAGCCAAGCGCCGGAGCAGCTGACCGTTATCTTGGAAGCGCTTGCGTCCATACGCCCGCTGCCCGTGGGCTCGATCGCCGCTCAGCTAAGCGACGAATGGCGGCGCTTCCCCATGGGCGCAACCGTGGTTGTGGCGCTATCGCTGGTGTCCGACGAACTGCCGGGCGTGCTGCTCAGCATGCGCTCGCGCGGCATCAGCGCCGTGGTGGTGTATGTGGGCGACGAACCGTGTCCGCCGCTGCCTGAAGGGACGCTTGTGTATGAAATTGGGGACGCATTCGAAGGGCTTGAGTTCCGTGAGCGCATGGGAGCTGCAGACATAGTAGGGAACTTGACGATGGACTTGCCAACGGATACGGCGGCGGACTTTCGGCAATCAAGCGCTGATATGGCGGGCGGCGACATCGACGGCGCTATCGGCGGCGATATGGGCAGCGCTGATATGAGGCGAAACGGATGAGTTCGGCGCGGGACAATCTGGTTACGGCGGCGATGCTGCTGCAAGAGACGGCGTGGCTCTACGGCGCATTCGGCGTAGGCAGCCTGATGCTGGGCGCGGCGGGCAGCCCGCTTGCGTGGTTCGCGATGCTCGCCGTGATGGGCGTTTCGCTGCTGACGGCGCGCTCGCTTTCGCTAGTAGCGATGCCCGCGCTAACGGCATATGGCTTGCAGATGGCGGCGGGCGCTGCGGTGGTGTATGTGTGCGTGGCGGCGCAGGCGTCCCCGGAGTTTCAGGGCGTAAATCTGGGCTGGCCCGCAATGCTGTCCAACGATGATATGTCGGACGCATCGCGCTCGTTCACGGTCAGGGCGATACTGGGCAGCGTCGGCGGCGCGCTGCTATGGTGGCGCGGCGGACACATCGGCGCTACGGCGTTCCCCGCCGAAACGCTGGGCGCAAGCTTCAAGGTGGGCGTCATTGCGCTGGCGATTGCGGCGGTGGTGGACATATTCCACGCCGCCAATCTGAACATATTCCCGATGATGTTCGTGTTCTTCGCCGCTGGCATCGCCGGACTGAGCATAGCGCATATGGCGGCGGCGTCCCAAAAGGCGGCGGCGGATAGGGCGTGGATGCGCGTGATAGGCGGGCTTGTGGCGGCGATAGTGGCGCTGGGACTGCTGTTCAGCCTGCTGCAGCGGGACGCCCTGGCCGCGATCGCCGCGCCGCTGCTGTGGGCGCTGAACATACTGGCGACCGCCGTGTTCTATGCGCTAATCATCCCGCTGGCGTATCTCATAGACTTCTTTGTGAACGGCTTGATTGCGTTCTTCAGATGGCTGCGCGTGGAGCCGCAAGCTGAAACCGCGCCCTTTGCGCCGGATGTATCGGGCGGGCTGCAGATGCTTGAGCGCGGCGAAGGCGAGCCGGCGGCGCTGTTGCTGCTGCAAGTGCTGCAATGGTCATTAGTCGCGGCAATCGTCATGGCGGCGCTGGCGGTGATGGCGCTGGCGTACAAGCGGCGGCACAGACGCATCGCCGACGCCGCCGACGGCGAGCGCGAATCGGTGCGTGATGACGCCGACGCGGCGTATGACCTTGCGAACCTGCTGTTCAACCTGCTGCCCGCGCGCTTTCGCCGCCGACGCAGCGGCCGCGCGCTGAGAGTGCCGTCCGACGACCCGAATATCGCGGATGTGTTTCGCATCTACTTTGGCATGCTGACGCTCGCCGAAAAGCGCGGCGCCCCCAAGCCGTCCGCCGAAACGCCCTCGGAATATCAACGCGCGCTTGAAGGCATATTCCCCGCGTGGCTCGCCCGTGCGGCGACGCGCGCCTTCGAGCGGGCGTGCTACGGCCATCGCCCCACGGAGCGCGCCCGCATCGAAGAGATGCGCGCCGAACTGGAGCGCGCCGCCGCGGATGGGGACGGCAAAACAAACAAATAGGGAGTGGGTTTGCGGCTTGTGTATTGCATTTGCATCCCCCACGCCTTTAAGATAAAATAATCCTAGTCTGATACTTTCCCTCTAGATAGGGAGATTAGGATAGATAAGGGAGCCTCAACATTCCCCCACTCATAACCAGCAATAGGATAGGTGATTCGAATGACGCATATATGTTTTAGTTTTTATTCACCCCCCCCCCCATAAAAATCTAAAAAAGTCAAGCCCAAGAACAACACGCCGAACCGCAGGCGTAACCGTTCTCAGCGTCTTGCTAACGCTCGCCGCCCTGCTATCCCTCAGCGCAACCGCCGCCGCCCAATCCACCACCGACTACGATTCAGACAACGATGGCTATATTGCTGTCGCCGATCTCGCCCAACTCAACGCCATCCGATACGACCTAAACGGCAACGGCGCGCAAGATACCGTCAGCGCATCCGATTGGGCAAACTACACATCCGCATTCCCCAACGCCGCCACGGGCATGGGATGTCCCGCTACGGGCTGCGTCGGCTACGAACTCACCGCAAGCCTAGACTTCGATACCAATGGCGACGGCTCTGTAACCACATCCGGCGACACCTACTGGAACAGCGGCGCGGGCTGGGTTCCTTTTGGCACTGGCACCAATCAGTTCGCCGCCGATTTCAAAGGCAACGGCAACACCATCAACAACCTGTTCATCAATCGCAGCTCCACCTGGGACCAAAGTCTGTTCGGCGTCGTTCACGCAAATGCGCGCATAGAAACCCTAGGCGTAACCAATGCCAATGTTACAGGGGATAGCTACATCGGCATTTTGGCGTCTTTGCATCAAGGCGAAATTGTTGCTTGTTACGCCACCGGCAAGGTTGCAAGTAGTGGCGAACAACGTCTTGGCGGATTAGTCGGCTCTCTCAACGGAGGAAGCATCGCCAGCAGTTACTCAACTGCCTATGTTAGTGGAAGTGGTTCACTTATACGCATAGGCGGTCTTGTGGGCTATAGATATAACGGCAGCGTAACGAACTCCTATGCTACCGGCCGGGTTAGCGGATCAGCAACGAACATCGGCGGCTTGATAGGGGTAAGCCGCGCCGCGGCATCAGGCAGCGTGTCCAATAGCTACTGGGACACCTCCACCAGCGGCCAATCCACAAGCGCCGGCGGCAGCGGCGCAGTGGGCAAGACCACCCGCCAGCTCCAAACCCCTACCGACTACAACGGCATCTACGCCAACTGGAACACCAACCTCGACGGCGTTACCGGCAACGACGATCCCTGGACTTTCGGCAACAAGATGCAATATCCCATGCTCGACTACGACGGCATGTCCACAACCCCGCAAAACAGCCAGGCGATGGGCATAGCCGACAACTGGAACGCCCCTATCGTGGGCGAGCGCGTCGCCGTCTGCGTAACCGGCGCAACACGCTCCAGTCGCAGTGGCGGCTGGCAGTGGGAAAAGTCCACCAACGGCGATACATGGACCGCCCTATCGCGCAACAGCGGCGCCACCTACGAATACTATCCCGTATCAGCCGACGTCGGAAGCTACCTGCGCGCCAAAGCGCCGTTATCCGGCGGCGGCTTCGCCTACACCCGCGCATTAGGCGGCCGCGTCAAGCAGACCAGCGCCGCAACCGCAGGGTCAGCCATAAGCTTCGTCAGCGGCAACGCCAGCCCGCGCGTGGGGCAGAAGATCCAAGCGTCCGATCCCAGACCCAGCGGCGCGGTTGACGCGCGCTTCTCTTGGCAGCGCTGCGACAACGCCGATAGCACCTACACCGATTGTAGCTACATCTACGGCGTATGGTGGACCAACTACACGCCCACATCTGCAGACCTGAACAAATACCTACGAATGGTCGTGTACTACGAAACCAGCGCCGGCGTATGGACGCGCCACGCCACCGCCTTCACCGGCCAAGTAGCCGCCGCATCGCAGTAAAGCCGGACCAAAATCGCTTTGCGGCGCTGCGCCTTTGCGTTAAAACCCTGCCCCCGCGCTATCACGCGTCAAGCCGAATGCGCAGGCGCTTGTTGATGCGCCCCTTGCTTTCGTGTCCCGCGATGTGAATCATGCCCACCTCGCGCGTATTGTGGACATGCGTCCCGCCGTCCGCCTGCAAATCCAGCCCGCAGATGTTCACCGTGCGAACCTCTTTGATGGCGGGCGGCAGCAGGTTGATTTTCGTGCGGATAAGATCCGGGATTTTGAACGCCTCTTCCCTAGGCAGCGTCTTTACCTCGATATCGCGCGCCGCTTGCACCTCTAGGTTCACCAGTTCGCCCATACGCTCCGCGAAATCGGCGGACATATTGGCGAGCTCGAAGTCCATACGCGCGCTGCCCGGCTGCATATTGCCGCCCGTAACCTGCGCGCCGTAATCGCGCCACACCACGCCGCAGAGGATATGCAGCGCCGTATGCGTCCGCATAAGCAGATAGCGCCGATCCCAGTCCAGCGCGCCCAGCGCCGCCGCGCCCGCCGGCGGCATCTCATCCGGCGCCGCGTCCAGCTCATGCACCAGCGTCCCGCCCTGCCGCGAAAGCTTCTTCACCCTATACTCCGCATCGCCCACCACAAGCGCGCCGCTATCCGACGGCTGCCCGCCGCCGCCCGGATAGAACGCCGTGCGGTCAAGCGCCACGCCCTTAGCCGTAACCGCCGTAACCGTCGCCTCGAACTCGCGCATGTAGCTATCCGCATAGCAAAGAATATCGGTCATTATCGCAAAGACTCCCTGATTGTTTGTTATTGTTATGGATGCAGCGCCGAAGAAATGCGTCTGATTTAAGATATGTCTATACACAGATTATCACAAGAAGCGAATTAGGCGCTTATAGAAATTTCTCTAAACAAAAAGAGAGGCTTTCAAGCTTCTCACAAGGGATAGGGCAATCCCATTTGCGCCATACTATTGACCGCCGCCCTAATGCTCAATAATAATAGATGTATCAGCGGCGCCGAAGTGGCGGAATGGAAGACGCGACGGTCTCAAAAACCGTTGGGAGAAATCCCGTGTCGGTTCGAATCCGACCTTCGGCACCACGCCCCCCCATTGCCCCTATCGCGTTATCGCGCGCCCACGCTCGCTTGCGCCGCCAACCCAACGCCATAGGCGCGGCCGGGCGGCGTGAGCATAGCGCGCGCATCCCGCCCATATAGCCGCTTACGCACGGCCGCCGCGCAATAGTGATATACTTTGCCGTGCGTTCCCGCCAGGGGCATTAGCGCCGACGCTGGCAACTTAATGCCCAAACGATTTGGGGTTGCCAGCCTTGCCCGGAGCATCCGCCAAACGGCTTATATCACGGAGACTCGCCGCCATATGCGCCATATGAAGCTCGCCGCCAGCGCCGCCGCCCGCCTCTTTCGCGCGCCGTCTGCCGTGGGTCAGCGCGCCGCATGAACCGCTCCGAACCGATAGCGGGGCAATCCTCGGCCGCGCGAAGCTTCCGCATACCGCGCCTGCAGACCTTCGATTCGCTGCGCGCCTATCCCGATTTTCGACTGCTGTGGGTGGGCAACTTCTGCTCCAACAACGCGCTGTGGCTGCAGATGCTCACCGCCGGCTGGCTTATGCGAAGCCTGACCGAAAACTCGCCGTACTCTACCTTCTTTGTGGTAACCGTGGGCGGTATGGCGATGCTGCCGGGGCTTGCGATGGCGCCCATAGCGGGGACGCTGGGCGATAGGGTGGATAGGCGCAAACTGGTCATCGGCATACAAAGCTTTATGGCGGTGTTCGCCTTCCTGTTCGCGGTGATGGTGGGGATGCGGATGGCGTCGTTTGTCCATGTGTACGCCTATGTGTTCATAAGCGGCATATGCTTGGCGATTACGCAGACCAACCGAATGGCGCTGATAGCCAACACCGTGCCGCGCGAGGCTATGAGCAACGCCTTCGCCACGAATGTGCTGACCATCCCCGGCACGCGGATGATAGGCCCGTTCGTGGGCGGCATTCTGATAACGACGCTGGGCTTCTTTTGGAACTTCACGCTTGAGGCGCTGCTGTATCTAGGCACCGTGCTGGCGTATCTGCCGATGAACACGCCCTACACGCAGCGGCGGACGGCGGCGGCAAACGAATCGTTCCTGTCCGACCTTGTGGCGGGCTTCGCGTATGTATGGCGGGACAAGCGCGTGCTGCTGTACATAACGCTGCTGGGCTTCATCCCCAACACGATATTGGAGCCGGCGATGTTTCTGCTGCCGGTGTTCACCGACGAGGTGCTGAAGCAGGGCGCCGATGTGGGCGGCTATCTGGTTGCCATAAACGGCTTCGGCGGGCTTATGATGGCGCTGTTCATCGCGTCTTTCGGTTTCATATTCCGAAAGGGAATGATTGTGCTGGTGTGCGCCATAGTCAGTTCAGTGGTCATTCTGCTGTTCTCGCAGGCGTTCATACTGCCGCTTGCGTTTGTGCTGATAATGGTGTTCGCGCCAAGCCAAACGGCGTTCAGAACCGCCACGGTAACGCTTATGACGCTGATAGCGCCGGATGAGATGCGCGGGCGCGTGATGAGCATGCAGCGCTACAGCATGGGCGGCGTGGTGCTGTTCACGCTTGTGGTGGGCTGGTTCGCGGGCTTCACGTCGGTGTCCATAGCGCTTGCGGCTATCGGCGTGATAGGCGCGGCGCTGGGCGCGCTCTTCTACATATTCGGGCGGCAGATACGCGAGCTGGACGCATAGGCAATGGAGAGATCGGACGCCGCAAAGGGGCGCTCAAGCAGACCGCGCGCAATCCCCCGCCGGTCGTCGGGCGGCAGGATGCGGCTGCCGCGCCTGCGGACTTTCGACTCATTCGCATATCCCGATTATCGGCTGCTGTGGATGGGCAACTTCTTTTCCAACAGCGCGCAGTGGCTGCAGCTGCTCACGGTGGGCTGGCTGATGCGCGGGCTGACGGCGGGATCTGCCTCATCCACGCTGTTCGTGATAACCGTGGGAGGGATGAGCCTGCTGCCGGGGCTGCTAATGGCGCCAATCGCGGGGACGCTGGGCGATAGGCTTGATAGGCGCAAACTGGTCATCGGCATACAGGCGTTTATGGCGGCGTTTTCGTTCTTGTTCGCGGTGATGGTGGGGCAGCAGCTAGTTACCACTTGGCACGCCTACATCTATGTGTTCGTGAGCGGCGTGTGCGTGTCCATCAGCCAGAACAGCCGTATGGCGCTGGTGGCGAACACGGTGCCGCGGGAGGCGCTGGCGCACGCCTTCGCCACGAATGTGCTGACCATCCCCGGCACGCGGATGATAGGCCCGTTCATAGGCGGCATTCTGATAACCACGCTGGGCTTCTTTTGGAACTTCACGCTGGAGGCGCTGCTGTATCTGGGGACAATCCTGACCTTTCTGCCGATGAAGACGCCCTATCAGCAGCGGCGGCGGGCGGCGGCAAACGAATCGTTTATGAGCGATCTGCTGGCGGGCTTCACCTACATTTGGCGGGACAAGCGGGTTCTGCTCTACCTGACGCTGCTGGGTTTCATCCCGAACACGATACTGCAACCGGTGATGTTCCTGCTGCCGGTGTTCACGGATGAGATACTGCGGCGCGGCGCCGATGTGGGCGGGTATTTTTTGGCGATAAACGGCTTGGGCGGGCTGCTGATGGCGCTGTTCATAGCGTCCTTCGGCTTCGTGTTCCGCAAGGGGATGATAGTGCTGGTAACCGCGATCGCGAGCTCGGTGATAATCCTGCTGTTTTCGCATGCGTTCATACTGCCGCTGGCGTTTGCGCTGATAATGCTGTTCGCGTCCAGCCAATCGGCGTTCAGGACTACCAACGGCACGCTGATGCAGCTGCTGGTTTCGGACGATATGCGTAGCCGGGTTACAAGCCTGCAGCGTTACAGCATGGGCGGCGTTATCGTGTCCAGCTTCGTTATCGGATGGTTCGCGCAGCTAACGTCGGTGTCCATAGCGCTGGCGGCGATGGGCGTTTTGGGGGCGGCGCTTGGGCTTGCGTTCTGGTTTATGGCGCGCCAGCTTCATGAGTTGGACGCATAGCGGCGGCGTGAAACCCAGGCGTAAATCGACGGGCGTTAGGCGTACTCGACGATGTGTCCGAAAAGGCGCTTGAGGCGGGCGGCGTGGGCGGCGGGCAGACGCGGATTTCGCAGCGCGGCGATATTCGCTTCCAGGTGGGCGGCGCTTGATGTGCCGGTAATTACGCTTGCAACGGCGGGATGGTCGGCGGCGAACTTGTAGGCGGCGCTTATCACGGAGTCCACTTCGCCGCGAACAAGCCAACCCAGCGGATCGCGCGGCGGCAGGCTGTCGGCGCTGATATAGCCTTTGCGCTTCCAGTCGGCTATGAGTTCCTCCAGCAGCGCGGGATTGGGAAGCTTGACGCGCACGGACGCCATATTGAGAACTCCGATTTGATGGCGCAGCGCTAGGGGCAGCGCCTCTTTGGCGGCATGCTGATTGAGGATGCCGTATTTGAGCATCACCACATCCCACATATCGGGGTGAGCGCCCAGCGCTAGGGGCAGGATTTCTTGGGCGGGGTCGGCTATGTAGCGCGTACTGAAGCCCTTGAATCGGATTTTGCCTTGTTGCTGCAGCCGCTCCATAGCCGGGATGAAGCGCTCGACGACGGCGGCGTAGTCGGGCGCTAGGATGCCGTGGATCATCATCACGTCGATATGGTCGGTTCGCAGTCGTGCTAGGCTGCGCTCCACGGACGCTTGGAGCGCGGCGGCGTCCGGGATTGCGCCGTCTGCGCCGCCGCGGTGGTATGCCCATTTGGTTACAAGATGGTAGGCGTCTCTGGGGACGCCGCTCAGGGCAAAGCCTAGGATGCGCTCGCTGTCGCCGTAGGCTTCGTGGGTGTCGAACAGGTTGACGCCGAGTTCCAGGCAGCGGCGCGCAAGGGCGGTCTGCTCGCGCTGGGGCAAGCCTTTATGCTGTCCGAATTGGCTGGGGCCGCCGGTGCCGAATGCGGCGAGCGATACTTTTATGCCGGTTTTACCTAGCGTGCGGTATTGCATATGCGGGGGCTTTCTGTTGGCGTTGGGCGGGCGTGGCGCTAGAGCATGACTACTGAGCGCAGCACTTCGCCGCGTTCCATCTTGTGGAAGGCTTCCTCTACTTCGTCGAGCGCGATGGTTTCGGATACGAAGCGGTCGAGGTCGAGGCGGCCTTGCATGTATAGGTCGATGAACATCGGGAAGTCGCGGGTGGGCAGGCAGTCGCCGTACCAGGATGATTTGAGCGCGCCGCCTCTGCCGAAGATTTCGATTAGGGGCAGCTCGATTTTCATTCGCGGGTCGGGGACGCCGACAAGCACCACGGTGCCGGCAAGGTCGCGGGCGTAGAATGCCTGCTCGTAGGTGATGGGGTTGCCGACGGCTTCTATGGCGACGTCCACGCCGTTGCCGTCGGTGAGATTGCGTATTCGCTCTATGGGGTCGGTTTGGCTGGCGTCGATGGTGTGGGTAGCGCCGAACTCGGTTGCCCATTCAAGCTTGCGGGCGTCGATATCTACCGCGATGATGGCGCGCGCGCCTGCGAGGCTTGCGCCTGCGATGGCGGCATCGCCTACGCCGCCGCATCCGAATACGGCAACGGAGTCGCCGCGGGATACGCCGCCGGTGTTGACGGCAGCGCCTAGCCCGGCCATTACGCCGCAGCCGACGAGTCCGGCGGCGGCGGGCGAAGCGTTGGGGTCGATTTTGACGGCCTGGCCGGCGTCCACGAGGGTGAGTTCGGCGAAAGCGCCGATGCCTAGCGCGGGGGATAGCGGGCTGCCGTCGGCGCGGGTCATGGGTTGGGCGGCGTTGCGGCTGTCGAAGCAGTACCAGGGGCGGCCGCGCAAGCATGAGCGGCAGTTACTGCAGGGGGCGCGCCAGGCGATTATGACGAAGTCGCCGGGGGCTATGGCGGTTACGCCGTCGCCCACGGCTTCCACCGTGCCGGACGCTTCGTGTCCGAGCAGGAAGGGGAAGTCGTCGTTGATAGCGCCTTCGCGGTAGTGGAGGTCGGTGTGGCAGACGCCGCACGCCTGCACTCGGATGAGCGCTTCGCCGGGGCCGGGATCGGGGACGATGACGGTTTCGACAGAGACGGGTTCGCCTTTGCCCGCCGAGATAACGCCTTTGACCTGATTAACCATAATCTTGCCTCCTGCGTATTGGATAGTATGGAGGGCAAGTGTATCAGATTGCGGCGGGGCGTGTTTGGGCCGGGATTTTGGCGCAAGGGGCGTGATAGGCGTCCCTGCGCCATTGCGCCCCTGCGTCGGGCTTTAACGCAAGGGCGCAGAGATGTTTGGGCTTGGGTTTGGACTACGGGCGCGCCACTACGCTGGTGGTGAGCGGCGTTACGCGGCGAGTCCAGGTTCCGCCGCTTGTTTCGTAATACACATACATCCGCAGGTAAGAGCCTATATCGGCGGTTGTGGGCGTGTATCGGATCCACCAGACGTCGGGGATATAGACGCAATCGGTGTGCGGCGCGCTGTTGTTCGGGCAGCGCTGCCAGCCAACACGCGCGTCCACCGCTCCCTCAGGGATGGGCTCGGACACCGCGATTTCGAAGCCCACTAGCGGGGCGACGTAGTTTCTGACGAATGGGATTGTCCCCCCGTCTGTCGCGCCGCTGGCAGTGGGCGCAGCCACGCGGCCGCCCAGATTGCGCGTGTACGCAGTGCTGCCGTCTGACAGCTCCATCCTGGCGCGCAGATAGCTCCCCACATCGTCGGTGGTGGGACTGTATTCGTAGGTTGGCGGATTGTTGTACGCCGGCGGATCGCCGCTTGGAGCTCCCATGCTGTTCAAGGGGACGGCGGCGGTCCAGTCCACGCCGTCTGTAGAGCGTTCCCAGACCCAGCCCACATAGTAGGTTTCGCCGTCCACGACGGCGCGGTTGGGGAAGTCGTCGGGGGTTAGGCAGACGCCCACGCGCTCGCCCACCACGGGGATGCTGCCGTTGTCGGACATGCCCATCGCTTGGCCGCCCTGCGGAGCCGTGTTCATGCTCTGGTAGGTCAGCATCGGGTATTGCATGTTGTTGCCGAATGTCCAGGCGTTGCCGGGCTGGGTGTTCCAGTTGGCGTAGATGCCGGTGAAGTCGGTGACGGTCTGCAGCTCGCGGGTGGTCTTGCCCGTGCCGCCGAAGCTGCGAGTGCAGCCGTCGCTGCCGCCGGCTACGCAGCCGCTTGTTGAGGTGTCGTAGTAGCTATTGACCGTGTTGCCTGCGGTTGCGCTGCCGCTTATGTGTCCTATCAGCCCGCCGAAGTTAGTCGACGTGTTTCCGGTGCCGGTGCGGACAACCCTTCCCGTAGAGTAGGAGTTGAACACGCGGGGGCCGCTGTTCGCTATATGTCCCACCAAGCCGCCGACCCTATTCGTTCCGGTGACGTGCGCGGTGGAGTAGGATGACAGGACGTTGCGCGAGTTAAAGGCGACTAGACCGCCCACACGGTCGGTCCCCACAATCTTGCCGCTGGTCCAGCAGCCGACCACGTTGCCGTTGTTGGTGCTTAACAGAATGGCGCTCCAGGTGGTTGCGGTGATGTTGGCGTTGGTTACGCCGACCGACTCGATGCGGCCTTCGGTCCAAGTCTGAGCGAATAGCCCTTTATCGCCGTCGGATGGGGTGTTGATGAACAGGTTGTTGATGGTGTGGCCGTTGCCCCTAAAGGTGGTTCTCCATGCTGTGGTGCTGCCGATGTCGCCAATGGGCGTCCAGCCGTCGCCGCCGTTCCAGTACGCGCCGCCGTGGTCGTTGGCGTCCACATCGCCGTCGCCATCGCTGTCGAAGTCCAGGTCGGCGACGAGTTCGTAGCCGCGGCAACTGCCGGGGCAGCCCATGCGGGCTTTGCGGCGGGGGAAGGCGGAGCTGTGGACTGCGAAATTGGTTGTGGTTTCGGCGTAACGCCCTGACGCTTCATTCGCGCCGTTGCCGTTGCGGTCGTAGCGCATGCCGTTGAGCTGAGCGAGGTTCGCTACGTCGATCAGGTTGTCGTTGTCCAAGTCGTAGTCGACTTCTAGGTGATACTCCAGCGTGGGATAGTCCGATGATGTGCCGAAAGCCCATGGGGCGTCGTTGCCCGCTACGCCGTCTAGGTTGGCGCTCCAAGTGGAGTATATGCCGGTGTAGCCGGTGGGGGTTTTGAGCGCGGCGGTGGCGTGTCCCGTGCCGCCGCCCGGACTGCCCGTGCAGCCGTTGCTGCCGCCGGTTCTGCAGCCGCTGGTTGTGGTGTCATAGTAGCTTGCGGTTGTGGCGCCTTGCGAAGAAGAGCCTATTAGCCCGCCGATTTCCGAAGCGCCGCCGCTGGCGCGGCTAACCAGGCCGGTGGCGTATGAGTTGGTTACACTGCCGAACTTTTGCCCCAGCACGCCGCCGACATACTGAGTGCCGCTGACGGATGCGGTACTGTAGCTGGAATGGATGGACGCTGCGTTCAGGCCTTGGTAGCCGATTATGCCGCCGACCCTGGTTGTGCCGCTAACCGATCCGGTGGTGTATGAGGCGATGACGGAGCCGCCGTTGGTGCCGGCTAGGATGCCGGTGTAGATGGATCCGGTGACGGTGGCGTTGGTTATGCCCACGGTTTCTATGCGGGAGTTGCTGCTAAAAGAGCTGAACAGCCCGAACGTCGTTCGTGCCGGTGCGCGCGATAGTCAGCAGGTTGATGGTATGGCCGTTGCCCTTGAAGTTGCTTGTGTATGCGCCGAGGGGCAGCCAGCCTGCGTTGCTGTTCCAATAGGTTGGGTCGCCGGTTGCGGTGATTTGCCCGTCGCCGTTTTCGTCGAAGTCGAGGCTTTGGGTGAGTTCGTAGCCTGCGCAGCCGCTGTTGGGGCAGCCCATGCGTCCGCCCGCGCCGGCGAAGCGCAGGGGGAAGGCGGCGTTGTAGGCGGCCGCGCCGCCGCTTGCGGGATTGCCGTCGCCGGTTCGGTCGTGGCGGATGGCGTCGAGTTGGGCGAGGTTGGATACTTCGATATAGCGGTCGTTGTCGATGTCGTAGTCGGTCTTGCCGTATTTCAGGACGGGATACTGCGATGTTGTGCCGAAGTACCACGGGTCGTCGGCGCCGGTTACGCCGTCAAGGTTGGCGTTCCAGGCGGCGTATATGCCGGTGTAGCCGACGGGAGTTTGGAGCGCGCTGGTGGTTCGGGCGCTGACGCCCATGCCGCCGGCGCTGGTTGTGCAGCCAGCGGTTCCGCCGGATACGCAGCCGCTGGTTGTGGAGTCGTAGTAGCTTGCGGATGCGGCGAAGCCGGTCGCCACCGCTCCGATTAGCCCGCCGATGGTGGTAGCCGTGCCGCTGGAGCGGCTAACCACGCCGGTGGAGTAGGAGTTTATTATGTCAGCGCTTGTTCCGGCGGATGCGTAGCCTACCAGTCCGCCCACGTTCGCCTGTCCGGTAACGGATGCGCTGGAGTGGCTTGAATGGATAGATCCGGAGGCGGTTTGGTTGGCGACTATTCCGCCGGCGTATGATCCCGAGCTGGCGGTTACGCTGCCTGCGGTATAGACGGCGATGACTTCGCCTATGTTGTAGCTTGCCAGAACGCCGACATAGTTGTTGCCGGTGATGTTGGCGGCGGTTATGTTCAGCGCTTCTACGCGCGCGCCTATGCCTATCAATGAGAACAGCCCCTGGTAGGAGACGGTGGCGCGATTGATGTACAGGTTGGTGATGGTGAAGCCGTTGCCGTGGAAAACGCCCGTATATCTGTTGTTGAAGTCGCCGATGGGATCCCAGCCTGCGCCGGCGTTGTTGTAGGCGTCGTCGGTGTCGGAGCCGATGTTGCCGTCGCCGTCGGTGTCCAGGTCGATGTCGGCGGTGAGTTCGTAGCCAATGCAGGTTGAGGCGCAACCCATATTGGATGCGGCGTTGGGGAAGGCGGTGTTGTACGCGGTTGCGCCGGCGCCGGCGACGGGGGAGCCGTTGCCGTCAAGGTCGTAGTTGACGGCGTGGAGTTGGGCGTGGCCCGAGATCTCGATTAGGTTGTCGTTATCCGAATCGTAGTCCACCGTGGCTTGCGCCGGAACGGCGGCGGATACGGCTGCGGGCGCTGCGGCTGGCACTGCGCCGATGAGGGACAGCGCTGCCGCCAGGGACAGCAGGATGCCTAGGGCGATTAGCGCGGGGATGCGGCGGCTGGCGGATGTGGCAGTTTTCATATTCGGTTACTCTCACCTTACGGCTACTATGAGTTCGGATCTTGCTACGAAAACCCTGTATCAGGGTATAGTTCGCGGGTTACGCGATCAAGCGCATAATAAGAATATCGGTTTGGGCGCGCGCGCGTATTCGTTGCGCGCGATTCCAAGATGAAACTCGACAGCAGTTTTGGCGCGCGCGTCTTTGCAATGCAGTGGTATTGCGGGGGGGGGGGGGGGGGTAGAAAATATGCCGGCTGTTCGCGTGGGCTTCATATGCGGCGTCCGTCCTCTATAGGCTTTTTTTAGGTTAGGGGATATTTTAATGCAAAGGCGCAGAAAGCGCAAAGTGGTTTTGGCGCTAGTATCGATTGCTTATGGGGATGTTTAACGTAAAGGCGCAATAGCGCAAAGGTGATTGTTAGCGTAGTATCGCGGTTTGAGGGGACAACGCAAATTGGGGGCGAGCCTATCGCGGGCTCGCCCCTATCGCGGGCGGGGCAGTTTGGGGAACGGGCGGGCGGCTAGTCGTCGGCGACGCCCTTTTCTTTGAGGTAGTCTATCGCCTGCTGGACGGTGGTGATGCCCTCGGCGTCTTCGTCGGAGATTTCGATGGTGTTGTCGTCGGAGCTGAACTCTTCCTCAAACGCCATTATGAGCTCGACGAGGTCGAGCGAATCGGCGTTGAGGTCTTCCATAAAGGACGCATCCGCGACCACTTCGGATTCATCCACGCTGAGTTTGTCGGCGACAATCTCTTGAACGCGTTCCATAAGGCTTGCCACTGGTTACCTCCATGTGCAAAACAAAAGCGGTTTTTGTAGTTGTTGCCGCAGCGCGGCGCCGGCTAACATAAAAGATAGCATACCTGAGAGAGTTTAGCATATTGTTTGGGGGATATACTTGGGACTATCGGTTTTCGTTTTCATATTCATAAGCGATTTTTCCGTCGTAACAGCGATTTGGACGCCATTGTACCCTGCGCCACTGAAAAGCGAGAATGCCGAGCCGCTAGAAGGTTGCGTTTGCGGGGCTTGGCAAGTATCCTATTAGGCGGTGAATATCGGGCGTGGGATAGTCAAGCCAGGCGTAAGGAGCTTGCCCGTTGAGTGCGCAGAACGATGCCCTTAGGGAGCGCGTGAAACTTGCGATAGCATCGCAGACGAAGACGAACGTCAATGTGCTGTCTTCGCTGCATGCGGTGCTTGACGATTTGGGCTACATTCCGGATATGGCGATAGAAGAGGTAGCCGATTACACGCAGACCACGATAAACGAAGTTTGGGGCGTGGCGTCGTTCTACACCAACTTTAGGTTCACGCCGCCGGGCGATAATGTGGTCGAGATATGCTGGGGGCCTACCTGCCACCTGCTTGGCGCGCCCGAAATCTTGAGCGCGGTGATGGCGGAGCTTGGGCTTGCGGATGAAGGCGAAACGGCGGACAACGGCGTTAGCCTTAAGTACAACACCTGCTTGGGGGCGTGCTCTCAGGCGCCGGTGATGATGGTGAATCATCGGCTCGCCGGGCGCATCAACGTCGAATCAGCATTGCGTCGCGTTACTGAGATTCGAGATGTTGCGCGAAACGGCGGCGGTCATTAGGTTTTCCCTGCGCCTGCCGCGCTCTGATTGAACAGGGCGGTGTTTCGGCGGGTATAGGCGTAACGAATACATAGGATAGGCTATGCCTCAATATGAGGAATTGAAGGCGCAGGCGGACAGCCGCTGGCGGGAGCTGACGGCGGGCAACAAGCCGTGGGCGCGTATCGGCACGGCGATGTGCGGCCACGCCGCGGGCGCATTCGAAGTCCGCGACGCGCTTATTGCAGAGCTGGATAGGCAGGGCGTCGACGCCAACATCGACGAAGTGGGCTGTCTGGGCCTCTGCTACGCCGAACCGCTGGTGGATATACAGAAGCCGGGCGGTTCGCGCCTGTTCTTCGGCAATGTCGCGCCGGACGACGTGCCTGGCATTGTCCGGGATGTGTTGGTGGACGATAGGCTGCCGAGCGCCAAGTTGCTGGGGTATCTGGGCGATACGCCGATAGACGGCGCGCCGAACCTCGCGGAACTGCCGGGCATCAAGATGCAGCAGCGGATTGCATTGCGAAACGCCGGCGTTGCCGCGCCCTCGGACATTATGCAGTACATCGCCAACGGCGGCTATGCTGGGCTGCATAGGGCGCTGTTTGAGATGCAGCCGGAAGAGGTAATCAAAGAGGTTACCGACTCAGGGCTGCGCGGCAGGGGCGGCGCGGCGTTTCCCACCGGCGTGAAGTGGAGCTTTATGGTGCGCTCCGATCCGCCCAAGTATATCCTGTGCAACTGCGAAGAGGGCGATCCGGGCGCTTACAACGATAAGGGCATTCTGGAAAGCGATCCGTACACGCTGCTTGAGGGTATGTGCATCGCGGGCTATGCCACCGGCGCCACAAACGGCTTCGTGTTCATTAGGCACGGGCATGAGGGGCCGATAAGCCGCACGGAGCGCGCCATAGAGCAGGCGTATGAGTACGGACTGCTTGGGCAGAACATCCTGAACTCCACATTCAACTTCGATATAGAGGTGGCGCTGACGGGCGAATCGTATGTGGCGGGCGAAGAGACGGCGCTGATGGAGGCGATCGAAGGGCATCGCTCGCAGCCGCGCTATCGGCCGCCGTTCCCAGCGGCGTTTGGCGTATGGGGAATGCCCAGCACAATCAACAATGTGAAAAGCCTATCGTATGCGCCCGAAATCATAGCCAAGGGCGCCGAATGGTTTTCGTCCATAGGCGTCAGCCGAAGCGCCGGCACCGCGATAGTGTGCCTCAACGGCAAAGTGAAGTATCCGGGCTTGTACGAAGTGCCGATGGGGCTGACGCTTGGGCAGGTCATCAACGACATCGGCGGCGGCGTTCCGGACGGCAAGCGCCTGAAGATGTTGCAGACGGGCGGGCCGCTCGGCGGCGTGCTGGGCGCTGACAGCCTAGGCGTTCACATCGACTTCGATGAGATGCGCGAGGCGGGCGCCATATTTGGCTCCGGCGGCGTCATCGTCATAGACGAAGACACCTGCGCCGTGGACATTACGCGCAATCTTGTGGCGTTCACGCAGTACGAATCGTGCGGCAAGTGCTTCCCCTGCCGCCTGGGCATGGAGCAGCTTCTAGAGGTGGTCAACCGCGTGGCGCGCTTCGAGAGCCGCCCGTCGGATCTTGACCTTATGCGAAACATAGGCAGGACGATGGAGTCGAGCTCGCTGTGCGGGCATGGGCAGCTAGGCTTTGGGCCTATACGCTCAGCATTGCAGCATTTTGAGGCGGACTTTATGGCGCATATTCAGCAGAAGCGCTGCCCCACGGGGAGCTGCCTTCGCCCCGCGGTCTATCCCAAGAACACCCGCCCCTACGCTATGGACGCTGTCAGCGCCCCGATGCCGCAGCCGATTGTAGAAAGCGCATAAGCCGCCAAAGCCTGTGATGCGCATATGCGCCGACGGGCATCCCCGCTAAACGGAGATGAGTATGGCAGACCAGATCAGCCTGATGATAGACGGCGTTGAGGTAAAGACGGATCCGGGCAAGATGGTAATCCAGGCGGCGATGGACGCCGGGATGTACATTCCGTATCTGTGCTACTATCCGGGGATGAAGCCTTTCGGCGCCTGCCGCATGTGCGTGGTGAAGGCGGAAGCGCCCGGACGCGACGGCGAATATCGCCCGCTGCCGGGCAGTCCGGCTTCCTGCACCACGCCCGTTATGGAAGGCATGCGCGTTACCACCAACTCCGACGACATCGTAGAGCTTCGTCGCGGGATTATGGATCTTCTCATATCGGAGCATCCGCACGGCTGCCTCACCTGCCACCGCATCGAACTTTGCGGACCCTCAGACATCTGCCTGCGTCATGTATCGGTCAACGATAGGTGCGTAACCTGCCCCAAGAACGAGCGCTGCGAACTCAAAGACACCGTGCGGTTCCTAGAAATGGATATGGAATCGCCGCTGAGTTACAACAACCGCAATATGCCGCTTGCGGTCAGCGATCCGTACTGGGATATGGATATGAACCTTTGCATCGTTTGCGCGCGCTGCGTGCGGGTGTGCGACGAAGTTCGCGGGGACAGCGCGCTGACGCTGCTGCAGCGCTCCGACCGCGTGCTGATTGGCACATCGCAGGGGACGTCGCTGCTGGAGTCGGGGTGCGAGTTCTGCGGCGCTTGCATCGACGTGTGTCCCACGGGCGCGCTGGTGGAGCGCAAGTACAAGTGGGACAAGGCGGTCGACACCGTCAAGAGCGTCTGCCCTCACTGCCCGGTGGGCTGCCAAATGAATATGGAAGTGGACAAGCGCAATCGGCTTATCCGTCCCACAACCGATATTCACGCCCCCGCCAATCAGGGGCAGATGTGCTTTAAGGGCAAGTTTGGGCTAGACTTTGTGAACAACGCGCGGCAGCGCATCGGCAAGCCGCTTGTGAGGCGCAACGGCGCGCTGATCGAAGCGTCTTGGCCGGATGCGCTCGACACAGTAGCACAACGGCTCGATGATTTCAGAGGCGACGGCTATGCGCTTGTGGTTTCGCCGCGCGGCACGAATGAAGACAACTACATCGCGCAGAAGTTCGCGCGCGCCGTGATGGGCAGCAATACGATTGACATATCGTCCAACCTGCGCCCCGAACTGACCAAGCCGCTGGGCGAACTGCTGGGACGTCCCGCCGCCACGAACACTATTTGGGAGCTTGAGCGCGCGAGCGCGATTCTGGTGGTGTCCTCCAATATGACCGAAGAGCAGAATGTGATGGCGGTGCCAATCAAGAAAGCGGTCAGCGCGGGGGCGGCGCTTATCGTGATAGATCAGCGCGAAACTGAGCTTGCGCGCGTCGCCAAGATATGGCTGCGCCCGCGCCCCGGCAGCGAAACGCTGCTCATCGGCGGCATGTTGCGCGTCATAATGGAAGAATCGCTCGACGACCACGAATTCATCGCCAACGAATGCGACAATTTGGACGAATTCAAGAACAGCCTTTGGGCGTTTGACCTGCTGAGAGTGGAACGGCTCACCGGCTTGCCGCAGGCGGACATTCGCGCCGCCGCCAGGGAGTTCGCCGCCGCAAAGCCGGGCGCTATCCTATACGCGCTTGAGACGCTTGCGCCCGCTCTGCGCGAAGACTGCGTGCGCGCATTGGTGAACCTCGCGCTGGTGAGCGGAAGCTTGGGCAAGCCTTCATCCGGGCTGTATCCGCTATTCTTAGGCGCAAACGAACAGGGTTCCAAGGATGTGGGATGTGCGCCCGACCATCTGCCGGGCTATCGCGATGTTGCGGACGATGCGGCGCGCCGCCGCTTCGAGCAGGCGTGGGACACCGAACTACCCTCGCGGCCGGGCGTTGGCATACGCGAGTACGCGGACGCAATCAACAACGGCGCAATCAAGGCGCTGCACATCATCGGGGACAGCCCGAACTTCACCAACGGCGAACTGGGTGCTTTTGTAGCCGCCGCCAAGAAGTTGGACTTTCTGCTGGTACAAGATACCTTCCCCAACGAACTGACCGAAATCGCGGATGTTGTTCTGCCTTCAATGACCTTCGCTGAGAAGGCGGGAAGCTACACCAACATAGAACGCCGCGTGCAGCTGCTGAAACCGGCGATAGGCGCGCGCAACGATGCCGACGCCGATTGGCGCATACTTTGTCAGATCGCCCGCCGAATGGGCGCCGACGGGTTTGAGTTCGCCGACGCTGAGGACGTATTCGACGAATTCAACAACCTATGGCAGCCCTACGGCGGGATTACCTATGAGCGCCTGCGCTCCGAAAGCCTGCTGTGGCCCTGCCCGGCGATCGATATGGTCGACACGCCGCGTCTGTACGCAGAGGGCTTTCGCAATCGCAGCGTGGCGCTGACGCCGCTTAAGTTCGCGGAGCCGCCGTCGCACGCCGACGAAGAGCGTCCGTTTCTGCTGGCGAGGGGACGCGTGCTCAATCAGCCGGAGCGCCCGATTGCGATACATCAGGATAAGGGGCGCAACTACATCAGCCGCGATGATGTGATAGAGGTTCATCCGCAAGACGCCGCGGCGCTTGGCATCGCAGAGGGCGATAGCGTTGAGGTTCACACCGCAGACGGCGTCGCGCGCGGTACGGCCGCCTTGATCGGCGCGCAGCCGGGACTGCTTTCGGTTACCACGCTGTTCGGGCAGATGATAACCGGCATAGAGCGGTCGCGCGCGCCGGATCCGATGCTGAAAGTCCCCGCGCTGCCGCTGCTGCCCGCAAGCATCGTCAAAGCCGAGGCGGCAATGGCGGCCGCCGACTAGACGCCGCGCATTGCATTGCCCGAGCATAACCGAAATGGCCGACCGCTTACTTCGAAAGCGCGCCTTAATAGCGGATATAAACGCCGATGGAAATGAAAATGAACGAATGGAGAGTGTTACGCAATTGACCACGATGAGGGGGCGGCGGCTCGCTCCGAAACTAGCCGAAACCACGATTTTGAGGCGCGAGGAACTTACATCGGATCTTTGGCTTATGTGGCTGCAAAAGCCCGAAGGCTTCGCCTTCAAGCCGGGCCAGTATTGCACCATCGGCGTCGACGGCATTGAGCGCGCCTACTCCATCGCATCCGCTCCGCACGAAGAAGACTTGGAGCTTTTCATTGAGCTTGTGCCATACGAAGAGGGCGGGCATCTCACCCCGCTGCTGTATGCGTTGCAGCATGGCGATAGGGTAACGATACGCCCCAGGGCTAAGGGCATATTCACATTCAATCCCAATTTCAAGAACCATGTGCTGGTAGCCACGGTTACCGGCGTTGTGCCGTATGTGAGCTACCTGCGCGACTACCTGCATCGCGGCGAAAACGGGCATCGCTTCTATGTGCTTGAGGGCGCAAGCTACATGGACGAATTCGGCTACGACGACGAGTTCATTCGCTTGGCGGCGCAACGCCCCGATCTGCTGACATTCATTCCCACCGTCAGCCGCCCGCAGGATGCGCGCAACGCCGCATGGCAGGGCGAAGCCGGGCGCGTCAACACCATCGTTGAGGCGCAAGTCGAACGGCTTGGCTTGAAGCGGGAAGACACGCTGATATACGCCTGCGGCCATCCGGGAATGATCGAGGATGTGAAGGCGCGCATGATCCCGCGCGGCTATTCGGTTGACGAAGAGCGCTTTTGGAAAGAGGACTAGCAATGCCCAACCCGCCTATCATTCGCAAGATAACGCTCACACAATACCGCTTTCCGCTGCAGGATGTAACCGCCGATCTCGCATTCGCCGCCGGCCCGTTCTATTCGCCCGGCAGCAAGTCGCAGCGCGCTTGTACCGCTATACGCATAGACACCGACGCCGGCGTCAGCGGCGAATACATCAGCGGCACGCCCGCCACGCTTGAGCAGATGCAGATGTTCTCGCCCTTCCTCATCGGCAGAAACGCGCTTGACCGCGAGCTCTTCTATCGGCAGGCGAAGATGATTCTGCGCAAGCACGACCGAATGGGCATCGGCCCCATCGACATCACGCTGTGGGACTTGGCGGGCAAACTCTTCGACGCGCCGATATACCAACTGCTGGGCGGCTATCGGCAGAAATTCCCATGCTACGCCAGCACCTACCACGCCGACCGCGCCCCTGACGGGCTCAGTTCCCCCGAAGCCTACGCCGATTTCGCGGAGCAGTGCCTTGAGCTCGGATACAAGGGCTTCAAGATACACGGCTGGGCGGCCGCGCCCATAGAGCGCGAAATAGAGACGATTCACGCCGTCGGCAAGCGCGTGGGCGACAAGATGGCGCTTATGACGGATCCGTGCTGCGTCTATGACACCTACGGCGATGCGTTGCGCGTGGGCTTGGCGTGCGACGAACAGAATTTCTTCTGGTATGAGGATCCACTGAACGACGGCGGCGTATCGCTGCAGGCATACAAGCGCCTGCGCCAGTCCATCAAGACGCCGTTGTTGCAGGGCGAGCATGTTCATATGGTAGAGGCGCATACCGATATGGCGGCGGCCGAAGCCACCGACTTTTGGCGCGCCGATCCGGAATACGACGGCGGCGTAACCGGCGTAATGAAGATAGCGCACGCCGCCGAAGGCTTCGGGATGGATGTCGAGCTTCACATAGCCGGCCCCGCGCAGCGCCACTGCATGGCGGCGATGCGAAACTCCAACTTCTATGAGATGGGCTTGGTGCATCCGCGCTTGGCGGGCAACGCGCGCATGCCGGTGTACAAGGACGGCTACGCCGACGGACTCGATGCGATTGACGCCGACGGCTGCGTATCCGTACCGCAAGGTCCCGGCTTGGGCGTGGAGTACGATTGGGCGGGAATCGAGAAGTACAGGGTCGGCGAAATCGTCATAGATTAGCAGCGCCGCCGGCCGGGCAATCGCGCGCGATGCGCTACTCCATTCTTTCGTCCGTACATCACATTTGCTTGCGCTTCCTATGCTTAGGGACAGTAGGGACAGCGTTATCGGCGGCGGCAAATGATTTCGCGCAAATAGGCGTTCACGCTTGGCTTGACTTTGTGGTTATAATGGGGATGCTTGGGTAACATAATCCCCGCGCATATGGCCAAATCCGTTAATCCGTTACACGGCGTTACATTAGGGAGGAATGCGATATGAAATCGGACAGGGCGCTTGTGGCGCATCTGATGCGGCGCGCCGGCTTCGGGGCTACGCCCGCTGAACTCGACGCGCTGACCGCTGACAAGACTTACGAAGAGATTGTGGATGACCTGGTCAACCCTGACCGCTTCCCGCAGATGGACGACTCGTTCATCGAGCGCTACTACGGCGGCGAGCTCGTGGCGGTGCATGTGGGCAAATGGCTCTACCGGATGATAAACACGCCGCGCCCGCTCGAAGAAAAGATGGCGCTGTTCCTGCATCACATATTCCCCGTGGCGTGGGGCAAGAGCGAACACGGCCCCTCGCTCTACACCGAAATAGCGATGTTCCGCCGCGTGGGGCTGCAGGATATGAAGACCATCCTACTTGAGCTTTCGCGCGATCCCGCGATGCTGTTTTGGCTCGACAACAACGAAAATCACAAAGACGAAATCAACGAAAACTACGGCCGTGAACTGCTAGAGCTGTTCTCAATGGGCGTAGGCAACTACACCGAAGACGACATCAAAGCGGCGTCGCGCGCCTTCACCGGTTGGACTTTCAGGCAGCCGCTTTCGCTGTATCCCAACGGACACTATCCCGCCAAGTTCACTTTCGTCGCCGACGACCACGACTACGCTGAGAAAACCTTCCTAGGCGAAACCGGCGCATTCGACGGCGAAGACATCATAGACATCATCGTCAAGCAGCCCGCAACCGCGCGCTTCATCTCGCGCCACCTGTACAACTTCTTCGTCGAGGATGAGGTGCAGGTGCCCTCTTGGGCTACCGAACCGCCCAAGAACGAAGCCGCCATTCAGCAGCTCAGCAGGGCGTTTATGGACACTGAAGGCGATATGCGCGCCGTGCTCAGCGAACTCTTCAACTCCGACTTCTTCAAGCAGGCGACGGAGTTCAAGAAGGTGAAAAGCCCCACTGAGCTAGTAGCGGGCGTGCTGAGGCAGACGGGCGAGTTCAGCAAGCCCACGCCGGGCATAGCGCAGTTCGCCGTAACCACGCTCAACGGCTCCCTGACCGAAGGCCCGCTCGCGATAATGGGGCAGCGCCTAATGAACCCGCCCACCGTGGAAGGCTGGCACACCGGCCACGAATGGATAGACTCCGGCACCCTCAGCGAGCGCATCGGCTTCGTAGAGAGTCAGTTCGAGGACGTCACCAAGCCCGGCGTGCGCGATATGGTGCAGCGCGCCGGCGATCTGGACGCCGAACCGGCGGCGCTGGTGGATCGCTGCCTCGACATTCTGGGCGGCATCAAGGTCAGCGAACAGACCTACGCCTCCCTGGTGGACTATGCCCGTGAACTCAGAGCCATCAAAGACGAAGGCGCATCGGTGGGCGTCCATAACTTGCTGCAAATGACCGCATCCACCGTTGACTATCAGTTCGCCTAACCTACTCCGAAACCCGAAAGACAAGATGGGGGATACTATGAGTGCCAAAAGCAAGCGGAAGACTCTGGTAGTCGTGCAGCTCACCGGCGGCAACGACTTTATGAACACCATCGTGCCGTACAACAACCCGCACTACTACGACGCGCGCAAGAAGGTCGTGCTGCGCCAAGAGGATGTGCTGCCCATCAACGACGACCTGGCGATTAACGGCAACGCAGCGCCCTTCAAGCGCCTCTACGACGAAGGCAGGATGGCGATTGTGCAGGGCATCGGCTATCCCAACTCCAACCGCTCCCACTTCCGCGGAATGGACATCTGGCACACCGCCGAACCCGACCGCGTGGGCAACGAAGGCTGGCTGGGACAGGCGGTTCGCGAACTTGACCCCAACTCCGAGAATGTGCTTACCGGCGTCAACATCGGCATGGGACTGCCTCGCGCAATGGCGGTCGCCGGCGTGCCGGTAACCTCCGTTGGCGACCTGGAAGGCTACGGTGTAATGACGCGCATGGAGCAGGAAAATCTGCGCGACAGATCGCTTGCGGCGTTCAAGGGACTGTACGCTCAAGCGATTGGCGCAGGCCCCGTCGCCGAATACATCGGTCAGACGGGCTTGGATGTGCTGAAAGGCGCTGATATGCTCGCCGACGTCGCCGACAACTACCAATCGCAGGTAGAGTACGCCGACAATCAGATAGCCAAGAATATGCGCGATGTGGCGCGCATTCACCTCGCCGACCTCGGCACGCGCATCTTTTACACAAGCCACGGCGGCTACGATACGCACGCCAACGAAATGCCCTCGCACCCCAAACTGATGAACGAACTCTCCGGCGCAATATCCGACTTCCTAGACGATATGGAAGAGCATGACGCCGCCGAAGATGTAACCGTGTTCGTGTTCACCGAGTTCGGGCGGCGCATGCGCGACAACGGCAGCGGCACTGACCACGGTTCCGGCGGCGGGGCGTACATATTCGGCAAGAACATCAACGGCGGCCTGTACAGCGAATACCCATCGCTCAATCCCGCCGATTGGGAACACGGCGAAGACCTGAAGCACACCATAGACTTCAGGTGCATATACGGCACGCTGCTGGAGCAGGTTCTGGATGTGGACGCCAAGCCCATCGTCAAGGGCGAGTATGAGCAAATTCAGCCCTTCGTCAACTAGCCGAATAGACGGGCGGACGGGACAAAATCAGACCACAGGAGAAAGACTATGAGTAGGCCATACGGACTGCTGAGGGCGGGCTATCCCTACCTGCGGACGCTGGGAATGCGGCGCGTTTCCAACTTCCCGGCGGACATCGCCTTCTCCAACAACGGCGATGCGCTCATACTTATGCGCGCCGAAGGCGCCTCCGGCATACGCGTCTGGCCCGTGAACGACGCCGACGCGCTGACCGACGACCTCAAGAGCATCGGCGGCAACGGCGCCGGCGACGGACAGTTCGTCTGGCCCGTGCAGATAATCACCGACGCCGAAGGCAGCATTTTCGTCAGCGACGAAGCCACGCACAGAATAACGCGCTTCAGTCCCGACGGCGAATTCGTATCCAAATGGGGGACACACGGCGACGGCGACGGCGAGTTCGACGCCCCCAACGGCATTGCGTTCGATGCTGACGGCAACCTAATGGTGGTGGACTCGCGCAATCACAGGGTCCAGCGCTACACCGCCGACGGCGAATACCTAGGCGGATTCGGCGCGCACGGCAATGCCGCGGGGCAGTTCAACCTGCCCTGGGGCGTCCATGTAGATGAGCTGGGCGATGTCTATGTAGCCGATTGGGGCAACAACCGCGTGCAGATATTCTCGCCCGACGGCGAAGTGAAGCGCGTCATAGGCGAACCGGGCAGCGGCCCCGGCCAGTTCGACCGCCCGACCGGGGTTGCGGTGGACGCGCACGGGGACATCTATGTAGCCGATTGGGGCAACAACCGCGTGCAGATGTTCAACGCCGAAGGGCAGTACATCTGGAGCTTCAGCGGCGACGCCACCCTGTCCCGCGTGGCGCGCACATACATGCTCACCAACGCCGTCCCCAACCGCCTGCGCGAGATGGGCGATTTGGAGCAGGAAAAGCGCCTGCGCCGCCCGCGCTCCGTCAGGATAGACAGCGAATTCCGCCTGTTCATCCCCGACTACGAGTCCTACCGCGTGCAGATATACCAAAAAGAAGCCATCCCGCTCGACCGCACGCAGTACGCAGAGCCGCTGCGAAACGTTACGCTTGAAGTAACCTGATCCATCGCAAGCGTCCTGCGCCGCTATACGCTTGCCTAACGGATGCGTCGCAGTCTGTGAAAACGCGATCAATAGGCATAACCGACGAGTGCTAAGAAACGCGATTGCGGCAGACGGGTTGCGATGCGTCGCGCCCGAACCTGCCGCATCCGTTTTGACTGCATGCTACGGCGCTGATAGTTTTCCCCTGCCGCTGCGCCGCAATGCTATGTAGCGCTTATGCCTCCTCATCCCATTGCCATCACATACAGGCGCGCTTTCTGCATTCCCCCGCCCCAAAACATAACCCCGCCGCCGCTTTAACATATCCGCATAGAGGCGATACAATACGCTAAAATATAGAGTGAGTGCGGTTATGTGATGCGGCGGCGCAGTCAGCGATAGCGCTGAGCGTCGGGTTGCATCGGCGCTGCCGTTATGCGGATTCGGCGGCGCAGGCAAAGTGCGATGACTACTCCCGTACGACGGCAATATCTGGGCGTCAAGCGCCAACACCCAAACGCAATTCTGCTATTCCGAATGGGTGATTTCTATGAGACGTTTGACGACGACGCCCGTACCATTTCGCGCGAACTCGAGATTGCGCTCACATCGCGCGAATTCGGCAGAGGTCAGCGCGTCCCGCTTGCAGGCATACCCTACCATGCGCTGGAATCGTACTTGGCGCGCCTCATCAAGAAAGGCTACAAGGTAGCCATCTGCGAACAGACCAGCGATCCCGCCAAGTCTAGGGGCATCGTTGATCGCGAAGTGGTGCGCGTGGTTACGCCCGGCACTATCGTCGAAGATTCGCTGCTGGAGCAGAAGGCGAACAACTACTTGGCGGCGCTGATTTCGGAAGGCGATGCTGCGGGCCTTGCGTATGTGGACATCACCACCAGCGAGTTCGCCACCAGCCAATTCGCGCTATCGCAGCTCCCCGTTGAGCTTGCGCGCCTTATGCCCTCCGAACTGCTCGTCCCCGAATCGCACGCCGATATGGCGCTTGAGGAAGGCGTTATGCTGACGCAGGCTGCGGACGACGCCTTTCACCCGGACTGGGCGCGCGAAACGCTGCTGAATCATTTCGGCGTGGCATCGCTGGAAGGCTTTGGCTGCGAAAACCTGCCGCTTGCGGCGCGCGCCGCGGGCGCAGTCATAGACTACCTCACCCAAACGCAGCGCAGCGCAGTCGGACAGATAGCCGCGCTGCACACCTACTCCACATCCGAATATATGGTGCTTGATCAACAGACGCGCCGCAATCTTGAACTCTATGAGGGCGGGCGCTGGGGCGCAGTCAACACATCGCTGTTTTCGGTGCTGGATCTGACCAAGACATCCATGGGCGGGCGGCGGCTGCGGCGCTGGCTGGGGCAGCCGCTGCTCGATGTAGATAGACTGGTTCTGCGTCAAGACGCCGTGGAGTGGTTTCACCGCAGCGCGCTGAGGCGCGAGCGTGTGATTATGCTGCTGGACGCCGTCGCCGATATGGAACGATTGGTGAACAAAGTGCGCGGTTTCAGCGCCACGCCGCGCGACCTTGTTAGCCTCGCCAACAGCATCGACGCCGCGCCCAAAATCCGCGACATCCTGCGCGAAGACGATGACGCCCCGCAGGTGAGCCGAATTGCGGCGCGCATCGGGGACAACGACGAAACTTCGGCGCTCATCAAGCGCGCCATAAGCGACGATCCGCCGCTGATTGTGGGCGAAGGCAGGGTTATCCGCGAAGGCTTTTCGCCGGACTTGGACGAAGTTCGCAACGCAACCCGCAGCGCGCAAGACTATATCGCAAGCCTAGAGCAGCGCGAGCGCCGGCGCACCGGCATCAAATCGCTCAAGGTCGGCTACAACAAGGTATTCGGCTATTACATAGAGATTAGCAACCCCAACCTATCGCAGGCGCCCAAAGACTATGTGCGGCGGCAGACGCTCGTCGGCGGCGAGCGCTTCATCACGCCTGAGATGAAAGAGTACGAATCGCTGATTCTGAACGCGCAAGACCGCGTAAGCGAGCTTGAGAATGCGCTGTTTCGGCAGGTGTGCCAGCAGGTTGCCGCCGCCGCGGATCCCATAATGCAGACCGCAAGCGCCATCGCCGGCGTGGATGTGTTCGCGGCGCTGGCGGAGGTAGCCTCGCGCTACGGCTATGCCCGCCCCGCGCTGAACGAAGGCGGCGCAATAGACATTCGGCAGGGGCGGCATCCGGTTGTGGAGCGGATGCTGCCGGAGGGCGATTTCGTCGCCAACGATACTACGCTCTCTTGCAGCGATGAGCAGCTTGTGGTGCTGACCGGCCCCAATATGGCGGGCAAGTCAACCTATATCCGTCAAGTTGCGGTGATAACGCTGATGGCGCAGATTGGAAGCTTCGTGCCGGCCGATTCGGCGACGATTGGGCTATGCGATCGCATCTTCACGCGCGTGGGCTTGCAGGATGACCTGGCTATGGGGCAGTCCACTTTTATGGTTGAGATGGTGGAAACGGCGTCCATCCTGAACCACGCCACGCCGCGCTCGCTGATTGTGCTTGATGAGATTGGGCGCGGCACAAGCACCTACGACGGGCTTGCGATTGCGCGCGCCGTGGCGGAGTATGTGCATAATCATCCGCGCTTGGGCTGCAAGACGTTGTTCGCCACGCACTACCACGAACTCACGCAGCTTTCGGACACGCTGCCGCGCGCCTGCAACTACAATGTTGCGGTTTCGGAGAACAAGGGCAGGGTCGCCTTCCTGCGGCGCATCGTGCCGGGCGGCGCGGACAAGAGCTACGGCGTGCATGTAGCGCGGCTTGCGGGAATGCCGAGCGGCGTGGTCAACCGCGCATGGGAGTTTCTAGGCGAACTCGAGGGCAGCCGCAATCGCGCAAACGGCGCGGCGCGGCGCGGCAGACGATCCGCCAAGCCGGCGCAGCAGATGCCCCTAATAGACTTCACCCCGCCCGTGGTGGACGATATTCTGAACCTCGAAGTAGCCGCTATGACGCCCCTAGAGGCGATCAATAAGCTTTACGAACTCCAGGAACGCGCTCGCGGCGGATAGTTTCCCGCCGCCGCCGATGGGCTTGCTTTCGCGGCATATGATTGAGATATTCCCGCATCCCGTCTATACGGCATTCGCATTCGACGCTATATTGTGAAAATTGATACTATCTATTGCATTTATAATATAGATAACGGAATTTTTTTGTATTATCTTATCCAAGGTTATGTGAAAATCTAAACAGCGGGCGGGCGATGCGCTCGCCGAAAGTCGGCGATTCGACTTAAAGAAAGGATGGAACAAGCAAAATGGTACAGTTCAAGGCATGTCCCCGATGCACCGGCGATCTGAAGCTGACGCGGGACATGTACGGCAATTACGCCGAGTGCCTCCAGTGCGGCTACACCAAGGACATCCTGCCCGAGCCTAAGAAGGACTTCGACTGGGCGAAGACGCGAGGCAAGCCCGGACGCAGGCGGAAGACGAAGGCAGCCGCTTAGCCGCATCATTCCCACACATAGTTCGCCGTATGCCCGCGGCAGCGCATACGGCATATCCCCACACTTGCCGATTCTCAGTTCGATTCCAACCCATTTTCCTGACGCAGCGCGGGACGTATGCCGACGCTTATACATCGCAAGGCATATGCGCGCCTGCGCCCGTCCCCGCTACGCATAGCGTCGGAACGGGTTTATCGGGCGCAATCCCCTTTATCGCCGCCCGCGCATCTGCTAGGCTTATCGCGCGGCGTCATCCGTCGGCGGCGTATGGTGTGCATCAGGGAAAACAGGCTTGCGTATGAAACACTCCGTTGTGGTGAAAGCGCCCGCAACCACCGCGAATATGGGCCCCGGCTTCGACTGCCTCGGCATGGCGCTGGATATATGGAACACCGTCAGCGTAGAGACGGGTGCTTCGAGTTTCGAGATTAGCGGCGAAGGCAAAGACAACCTGCCCAAAGACGCTACCAACCTACTGTACGGAAGTTTCGTGCGGGTGTATGAGGGCATCGGCAAGCCCGTTCCGTCGGTGCGGATTCGCTGCCGCAACGAAATTCCGCTGGGGCGCGGACTTGGCAGCAGCGCCGCCGCCGTGGCGAGCGGTCTGCTTGCGGCAAGCGAACTCAGCGGCGCGAACATTCCCGCAAATCGACTGCTGGCGCTTGCGGCGGACATCGAGGGACATCCAGACAACGCCGCCGCCGCTATAATGGGCGGTTGTCGCGTCGTGGTCAGCGACGGCGATGCGCTCATCACGGCGGCCGTGCCCATTCCCGCCGATCTAAAAGTGGTGCTGTTCGTGCCGGAAGTCCCGATGCCCACGGAGCAGGCTAGGGGAATACTGCCGCAAATGGTTGACAGACGAGACGCCGTGTTTAACATAGGAAGAGCGGCGCTTTTGGTGAACGCATTCGCGAGCGGCGACCTAACGCACCTGTCGACCGCCACGCAGGATAGACTGCATCAGCCGGCGCGCGAGGCTATCTTTTATCCGATGAAGAACATCTTTCGCGCTGCGATGGCGGCCGGCGCGCTGGGCGTGTTCCTGTCGGGCGCAGGATCCGCCGTACTGGCGCTGGCGCGCGACCGCGAATACACTATAGGCTATGAGATGGCGGACGCCGCTATGAAATCGGGCGTGGACGGCGCAATAAAGGTTACGCAGCCCACGCCGTTGGGCGCGCATGTGGCGGGGTAGGCCGCGGTTCGGTCAGCGCAATCGCGTCTTGGTTGCGGGCGTATATTAGCGCCGCCGCTATATGCAATAATGGCGTTGCCTATGTTTGACGGAATGGCATAGAGATTTCGAATCTTTGGCAGCGCGCTAATCGGCTATCGAACCGCCGTTTGGGAAGCGTTGCCCCCGTCCAAGCTTTCCCCCTACGAAAGGGAAGGCGCAAGTTGACCATCCCACGCGCAACGGGAGGGCGAATATGGTCTATACGGAAGCCGTAGTCAAGCTCACATACGAAGACTATGCGAACATTCCGGGCGATGAGCGATACGAACTTATTGACGGGGAGTTGATTTTGGTCTCTTCACCTAACGAAATGCACCAAAGAGTCAGCAAGAGATTGCTGTGGCTGTTTCGGGATGTAGAGGAAAGCGGATTAGGGTGGGTCTATGACGCTCCCTTCGACGTGATACTGTCAGATACGGATGTTGTACAGCCGGACCTGATGTTCATATCCAAAGAGCGCGCCGACATCATCACGCCCGCCAATGTGCAGGGCGCGCCCAATTTGGTGGTGGAAGTCCTATCGCCTTCTACAGCTCAGCGCGATTGGACGCAGAAGCGCGATCTGTACGCCAAGTACGGCGTGCGCGAGTTGTGGCTTGTGGCGCCCGATGCAAAGCTTGTATGGGTTATGGCGCTAACCGACGGCGAATATGCGATTGCGGGCGTGTACAAAGACGGACAAACGCTGATTTCGCCCACGCTTGCGGGACTGACGATTGACCTGGGTTATGTTTTTGGCGAATAGCCGAACTTTCCCGCGACGGCGCAATCGCTTCACTAACACATGGATAACCAACCCTTACAACTTGCAACCGGCGCTTTGCTATGCTAATTGTACAGAAATACGGCGGCAGCTCCCTTGCCGATGCGGACAAGATACGCAATGTGGCGCATCGCATCGCGCGCGCTCACGACGGTGGCAATCGCGTGGTGGCGGTGCTGTCCGCTATGGGCGATACTACGGATGAGCTCATCGACCTCGCCAACCGCATCGCGGATCGCCCGGACGCCCGCGAAATGGATGTGCTGCTCTCCACCGGCGAGCTGGTCTCTTGCACGCTGATGGCTATGGCGCTCCGCACGATGGGCTACCCGTCCATAAGCCTCAGCGGCGCGCAGGCGGGCATTCGCACCGATACCTCATACGGCAGAGCGCGCATTTCGGGCGTGAACCCCTCGCGCATCATCGCTGAGCTTGACGCCGGCAACATCGTCATCGTGGCGGGCTTTCAGGGCATCACGGAGGATATGGACATCACCACGCTTGGGCGCGGCGGCTCCGACACCACAGCGGTTGCGATAGCCGCGGGCGTGAGCGCCGATCGCTGCGAAGTCTATACCGACGTCGACGGCATCTATACCGCAGATCCCCGTCTTGTGCCTAAAGCGCGCAAACTGGACGAAATCGGCTTTGAAGAGATGCTGGAGCTCGCCAGTTACGGCGCTAAAATGAACCCGCGCTCCATTGAGATGGGGATGCACTACAATGTGCCTATACTGGTAGCGTCCAGCTTCGCCGACACCCCGGGCACGCTTATTCACGGAGATACGGATATGAATACCAATGTGGGCGAGCTTCGCAACCGCGTCAGAGGCATTGCCACCGACGCTAATGTGGCAAAGATAACCGTGCTTGGCGTGAAAGACCGCCCCGGCATCGCCGCAAGCCTCTTTGAGCCGCTCGCCGCCGCCGACATAAGCGTCGATGTTATAGTGCAGAACGCCGGCGTGGACGGCACAACCGATCTCACCTTCACCGTGGCGCGCACCGACTTGGCGCGCTCGCTCGAAGTGGTGGACTCGGTCGCGCGCGAACTTGGTAGCCGTGGCACGATAAGCGACGATACGCTCGCCAAACTCAGCATCGTGGGCTCCGGCATGCAGGACGCGCCCGGCTACGCCTCGCGAATGTTTCGCGCGCTGGCGGACAAGCGCATCAACATCGATATGATTACCACATCGGAAATACGCATCACCTGCATCGTGAAAGAATCGCAGGCGGGCGAGGCGGCAAGCGCGCTTCACGACGCCTTTCGCCTAGACATACCCCAAGAGTAACCGCCGATTTATCCGATTATCGCCGCCGTTGCGTCGGCTTTCAAGACCGGACGAATGAGGCGCTGACTTGCGCTATGGCAGTACCCCATCTTTCAGTAATCATTCCGGCGTACAACGAGGCGTCGCGCATTATCCCCACATTAGAGGCGGTGTCGCGCTATCTAGCCGCGCAATCCTACGCCTGGGAGGTAATCGTAGTAGATGACGGCAGCGTCGACGCCACGGCGTCGGTTGTGGCCGACTGGATGGCGCGGCGCGACGGCTTTCGGCTGGAGCGCATCCCGCACGGCGGCAAGGGCGCGGCGGTGCGGCGCGGCATGCTGGCCGCCGCCGGCGAAAACCGCCTTATGTGCGATGCAGATCTCGCTATGCCCGTGGAGCATATAGCCGACTTTCTGGCGCATATGGCGCAGGGCTATGACATCGTTATCGGATCGCGGCGCGCGGCCGGCGCTAACCGCTACGACGAATCCGCAATCGGACATCTGCGCGCGCGCGTGTTCAACCTATGGGTTCAGTCTTTGGCGCTGCGCGGCTTCCAAGATACGCAGTGCGGCTTCAAGTGCTTCAGCGCCCACGCCGCCCAACTATTCGCGCTTCAGCGCACAAGCGGCTGGGGCTTCGATGTAGAAGTCTTGTATCTGGCGTCCAAGCGCGGGATGCGTATCTTGGAAATGCCGATTGACTGGTACCGCGCCGACGACGGCAAAGTGAACCCCACGGCGCCGCTGACGATGATGCGCGATGTGCTGGCGCTGCGCTGGCGCGATATGCGCGGCGAATACGCCGTCGCCCGCCGCCCAAGCGCCTCCGCCCGTCGGACGGACGCGGCAATCGATAGGCATGTCGCAGTTGCGATTGTAACGCCGACCTACAACGAAGCGGATAATCTGCCCGCGCTGGCGCAGCGCATATTCGCGCTTGACATTCCCGACATCAGACTTATCATCGTGGACGATAATTCGCCGGACGGCACGGGCGAAGTGGCGCGCGGCATCAGCGGTCAGTTCGGCAACCGCTTGCATCTGATAGAGCGCGAAGCCAAGAACGGCTTGGGAACGGCGTATCTGGACGGCTTTGCGTATGCGATAGCGCAGGGCGCGGACTATGTGCTGCAGATGGACGCCGATCTGTCGCACGCCCCGGAGTACATCCCCGCATTCTTGGACGCGCTGCGGGATGCCGACGTCGTGATAGGCTCGCGCTATACGCAGGGCGGCGCAGTGGCGAAGGATTGGCGGCGCAGTCGGCAGCTGCTCAGCGCATTCGCCAACATCGTCATACGCATCGTCGCCGGCGTAAAGGTGAAGGACTGCACAACCGGCTTCAAGGCGTTTCGCTCCGATGCGCTGCGCGCGCTCGACTTGGAGCAGTTTCGCTGCAAAGGCTACGGCTTCCAGGTGGAAGTCGCCTACGCATGCCAGCGCCGCGGCTATCGCGTCGTGGAATATCCGATTACCTTTTACGACCGCGCGCGCGGCGAATCCAAGCTTTCGCTGGGCATAATCGTGGAAGTGCTTTGGTGGCTTATGACGCTGCCTTTCAGGAAAAAGGCGCACAGAAGCCTTTAACTATTCGGATATACCCAATCTAATACTTTTACAAGAGAAAACCCTTTGCGGCAACCGCCGTATGTGATACTTTTCACATTCTGAATACACTGAGCGCCTAATTACACTGGAGCAAGACAGGACAGACGATATGCAAAAACTCATTGACAGACAGACCGAAGATGTCAGGCGGGAGCGCGCGCGAAAGGCGGTTGCGCTTGCGATGAGAAGCCGATGGCAGGAAGCCGCGATGACCAACCGCGCCATCCTGCGCGACTTCCCCGACGATATGGAGGCGCAGAACAGGCTGGGCAAAGCGCTCAGCGAACTCGGACACGTCCGCGAAGCGAAGCTGGCGTTCCAACGGGCGCTTGAGATCGAGCCGCACAACGGCATCGCGCGCAAGAACCTCGACCGGCTTATGAGCCTCAGCGACCACGATGCGCCGCGCCCGGTCGGCACCGTGAAGGCGGCCGCGAGAGTGTTCATAGAGGACAGCGGCAAGTCCACCACCACCTCGCTGATAAACCTTGCCGTGCCGCAGACGCTGCTGAAGCTTGCGCCGGGGCATGTGGTCAGCCTTGCGATGGAAAACGGCCGCGTCAAGGTTGTGGACCCTGAGGGCAACTACATCGGCAGCGTGGAGCCGAAGTTGGCGGCGCGGCTTGCGCGAATGATGCGCGGCGGCAATCGCTACGAAGCCACCGTCACAGGCTCAGGCTTCCAGGAACTGACGATTATCATCCGCGAAACCTTCAAGCATCCCTCGCAGGCGGGCGCTGTGTCCTTTCCATCGCGCGGGACATCCGATTACCGCGCCTATATGCCGGTAGCGGCGCTTAACTACGATGAAGACGAACCGCGCGCCGTATCGCTGCCCGGCCATCTCTTCAAAGACTGGTCGGACGACGACACCGAGCCCGGCGACGACAGCGCTTTTGCGCCCGTAATTCACCGCATCATCAGCGCCACCGGCGACGATATGACGGCCGACGATTTCTAAGAGTAGCGCGCTTGGCGAAACGCCGCCGATCTTGTGTTTTGCGGCAACGGCACGACCAAGCCAACAGGATATTTCGGCGGCGTTTCGCGCGTCCGCTCATATAGCGTCTATGGCGTCCCGCTGAATGCGGATGAGCCGCCGAATGCCGCGCTCCGCCGTCGCAAGCGCCTGGTCGAGCGCATTCCTAGAAAACGGAGCGCGCTCTGCGCTGCCCTGCAGCTCCACGAACTCGCCCGCGGCGGTCATAACCACATTGAAATCGGCGTCGGCGCGCGAATCCTCGTCGTAGCAGAGATCCAGTATAACCGCGCCATCCACGATGCCCACGCTTGTTGCGGCGACGGCTGTTCGCAACGGCATTTCGGCGAGATTGCCGTCGGCCGCCAGCGCCGCGAATGCCTGACGCAGCGCCACATATGCGCCGGTGATGGCGGCGGTTCGCGTGCCGCCGTCCGCCTGAAGCACGTCGCAGTCCACGGTGAAGGTGCGCTCACCCAGCTTGTCCATATCCACCGCGGCGCGCAGCGATCTGCCGATAAGCCGCTGTATCTCTTGGGAGCGTCCGCGCGGAGTGCGCTCTCGCGGCACTCGGGTGTGCGTTGAGCGCGGCAGCATCGCGTATTCGGCGGTAACCCAGCCGCGCCCTGTGCCGCGCAGAAAGCGGGGGACTTTGTCCTCCACGCTGACGGCGCACAGAACGCGCGTCATGCCAGCCTCTATGAGCGCCGAACCCTCGGCGAAAGCCTGCGCGCCCAGCGTTATGCGCGTGGGGCGCAGTTCATCGGCAGCTCTGCCGTCGGCGCGGCGTATTACAAGGGACATCGCTAATCAACCTGCCCGTCCGGATCTATCGGCAGCATATACCCGTCAACCGGTATGAGCCGTTCTGCCACCGGGTCTATTCCAAGCCCGAATATCTCTAATGTAACCGCGCCCAATATGGGCTGAGTGTCAGCGCCGCCGAATACCACGGGCGCAATGTATTCTCTTCCCTCAAGCCGAACCCAAGTCTGCCCCATATCGCGCTGTATCCGTCTGCCGTCGGCAAGTATGAAACTGCCGCTTTCGGTTGGGCGCACGCCCAGTCGACTCAGCAATGACGCAGGCAGGATGTTGTAGGTTGCGCCCAAATCCACCAGGGCTTGCACCGGTTCGTAGCGCAAGCCCTGCGTATCGCCCACTTCCATCGCGATATGAAAATTTCCCATACTAGCCCTCAGTCTGTCCGTTGGGATCGATTGGCAGCATATAGCCGTCAACGGATACTAGCCGTTCTTTCACCGGATCTATGCCAAGCCCGAATATCTCTAGCGTAACCGCCCCCACGATTGGCAGCGTATCGCCGCCGCCGAACACCACGGGCGCCATATGCTCTTCCCCCTCAAGCCGTATCCAAGTTTCGCCCATTGGGAGTTCTATCCGTCTGCCGTCCGCAAGCGTGAAACCCCTGTTTATTTTCGGGGCGACGCCCAAATCCCTCAGCAGCGGCGCAGGCAGAATGTTGTAGGTTGCGCCCGAATCCGCCAGCGCTTGCACGGGTTCGTAGCGCAAGCCCTGCGCGTCCCCCACTTCCATCGCGATATGAAAAGTTCCCATACTAGCCCTCCGTCCCTGCGCCTTGATTTAGGATGCGCGCGTGCCAAGCGCGGTAGGCGGCGGTATCCACGCGGACGAACTCGAAGCCCGCTTTGTTGGCGAAGTGTTCATCAACATCGGTATCGCCCACGTGGGTATAGGAATCGGCGTCAAAGCGCGCCTTAACTTCGTCTAGGCGGTCTTTCAGCGCCGTGAAGTCCACATCCACATTGAGGCGCTCCCATATGCGCCGCTGGTGGCTTAGCGGTCTGTCCGAGCAGCTCCCGATGATGCTGCCGTTGCGCCGCGCGGTTCGCACGAACTCGATGGTAATGCTGCCGCGCGGCTCGCCCACCTCAAGCGTGCCGTCTATGTCGAAGCTGATTAGGTCTGCCAATATCGCCTTGTCCGTATGCTGTCCCGTATGCTGTGCGCCGCATCCGTCTATACCGCAATTCGTCCGCGCGCCGATGCTGATAGACGGCGGCTATCGCGATTTGCGATGCGGCGGAGTCAGGCGCCGCGCTGCGCGTATGCCTGCTTGGCGCGATCGATGGCGCGCATTCTGCCGCTCACAAGCGTATCCTGCCGCGCCCTTGCCCAGTCTTGGGACGCTTTGGTGGCTGCGGCGCTGCCTTGGAAGTGCGGCATCACATAGCGCGCCAGCAGTTCGTAGCTTCGCAGCATAGCCTCGCGGGGCGCCCAGTCGACCGTTTGCACCATAAAGCCGCCAAAGCCGCCGCTCTGTTCGTCTAGGCGGTGGATCGCCTCTATGCAGTCGTCGGGCGTGCCGACCACCCATGCGCCGCTGTCCGCCATATGGTCTATGATCTTCTCTATAGGTCCGTCGAATCCGGACTTGCGCCCGTTGGTCTCTTCGGTGTATTCGCGCAGAAAATAGCCGGCGCCCATCCGCGCTTCGTCGCGCGCCTGCTTGCGGGTTTCTGCGAGATGGACGGGCAGCACAAGCCGCCAATCGTTGCGGTCGACGGTTTGGTTGTGTTCGGCCGCCGACTCTTCGGCGATTGCCCAGAGTTCGCCGAGGTTGGACTGCGCGTTTGAGGACGGATCGCGCGGCACGGTGATGGTAAGCACCGCCGCGCCGTACTTGCCGGCGAGCGCCACGCCCGAAGGCGATTGAATGGACGCCACCGCTATGGGCATATGCGGGCGCTGATACGGGCGTATCTGCAGCATCGCTTCGTTGAGTTGGAACCAGTCGCTCTTGTAGGTGATGGGTTCGGTTTCGGTGAACAGGCGCAGCACGATGCCGAATGCTTCGTCCATCTTTTCGCGCTGCGTGGTCGGCTCGATGCCCATCATATAGGCGTCGCCGGGCAATGCGCCGGGCCCAACGCCGAACATCACGCGCCCGTGGCTCATATGGTCAATCTGCGCCATTCGGTTGGCTACCATAAACGGATGGTGGTAGGGCAGGCTGACCACGCCCGTGCCGAGCTTGATATGGCGCGTGCGGTCGGCGGCAACCGCTATAAAGATCTCAGGCGAGGATATGATTTCCCAGCCTGAGCTATGGTGTTCGCCAATCCACGCCTCGTCGTAGCCTAGGTAGTCGAGCCATTGGATTAGTTCCATATCGCGGTCGATGGCAAGGGTAGGGTTCTCGCCGACGCGGTGGAATGGGCCTAGAAAGATGCCGAACTTCATCCTATCGGGCAGCGCCATATCATTGTCCTTTCGTTCATATTCGCAAGTTCGCAAGCGGTGTAGGCGGCGGTGGCATTAGGCGGGCGGGTAGCAACGGTAGCATAGGGCGCATTATAGACGCCAAGCGGGTAGGGGGCAACCTGAGTGCGGAGGGTTTGGCGCATTTATGCCTAAGCTATGTGATATTTGGAACTATGTTGACAACGCTTATGACTGCATTACAATTCCCTTGTCCCTCTATGAGTATGAGTTGCGCGATTGGAGGATGCTCTTAACGCAAGGGCGCAATGGCGCAAATGACGCAAAGGGTTAGGGATGTCATATCTGATACTACAAGGGAAACGCTTCTCGCCCGCCCTGTGGGTGAGTTGGCGGACAACCCTGACGGCGCTCTTGACGATTTGGCTGCTTGCCGGCTTGGGGTGCGCGCAATCGCCGCCCGATGCGGGTGAGCAGCCAGTCACGTATACTGCGACGGAATCACAATCGGAATATGCGCAAGAGACGATAGGCGAAGCGGCGCAAGAAGCATACGAAGAAGAAGAGGAAGTGTTGCTGGTGAGATACTATCCGCCGCCGCGCGATCTCCCTAAAGCGCAGATAGTCAGCGGCGGTTCCGTTAGCGCCATAGTTGACGGCGATCTCTTGAGCGCAGAGTGGGATTTCATATCAGCTACCCCAACACTGGTGGAAGGACGCGACCCCCCTTTTATCTGGCCGGAGGCAACCGTTATAGATAGCTCAAACTCTGTCGTGCGTTTCCTAACCGATGTGAAGCCTGGACTGGTATTTGTTGAAGGATACCCCGGGTTGAACCCCGACGGCAGCGGCATTCCCATCGGCGCGGATATTGACCGCAGCGGACATTATGTAGAGTATGAGTGCGCGTTGGGTCAGATAGACCCTTGTATGCGAGAAAGCGCGGACGGCTTTGTGGAGATTCACCGAATACCGACTGATATATTGGATAATCCCTACCTGTTAGTATTCGCAAAGTGGAGCATATTCCCGGACGATGACCCGGATGGTCAGGCACTCGCTAATTGGGTGTTCCATGTCGCCCCCGAATAGGCTCACTCTGCAAAATGCGGCATCACCTCTTCGGCGAATAGCGTCATTGCGTCCATCACTTTGCGGTGGGGCATGCCGCCGAAGGCGAAGTTGCAGCCGAAGTACTCTATGCCCTGCGCCTGCAGCGCCTTGATTTTGGCGACGCACTGTTGCGGCGTCCCAATGACGGAGCGCTTCTCGAAGACATCCTCGAACTTGAGCGTCGGCTCGCCGCGCGTTTTGCGCCATTCGTCTAGGCTGTGCGTCAGCTCGCTGCCCTCGCTGAACGCGCCGCGCCACTGCAGCATATCTATGACCCAGCTCAGCGATTGGCGCACGTCGTCCAGCGCTTGCCGCTCGCTCTCCGCAACATAGCAGTATCGAAAGAAGGGTATATCCGCCACTGCAACCCGATGCGGCGTCTTGGCGGACATCGCTTCGTAGCGGCGGCAGAGCTCAAGCGCCGGTTCGGTGTCGACCGTCAGCCCTATCATCGTGGGAAAGCCGCGCTCCACGGCGTATTCCAGCGTGGCTTGCGTGCGCGTGGCGGCGATGTAGATGGGCGGGTGCGGCCGCTGCATCACCGGCGGCACAAGGTTCGCCTGATGCGCGCTGTAGTATCGCCCCTTATGTGTATAATCGGGCGTTGTCCACATCCCTTGTATCATATTGACGGATTCTTGAAAGCGCGCCTGCGTATCAGAATGATCGACGCCGTAGGGCGTGAACTCATACCTTGCCGCGCCGCGTCCAAAGCCCACATCCAGCCTGCCGTTGCTCATCAGGTCAAGCGTGGCGGTGTCCTCTGCTAGGCGTATGGGGTTGTGCAGCGGCGGCACAAGCACGGCGGTGCCCAGCCGTATCTTGTGGGTGCGCGCCGCGATTGCGCTTGCGAACACCAGCGCCGACGAACCGATGCCGTAGCGCGAAAAGTGATGCTCCGCGAACCAAGCGCTGTGAAAGCCCAGCGCCTCGCCGTGCGCTACTTCAGCTATGGTCTGTTCGGCGATGCTGCGGACGTCGACGCCTTCCGGCCAGGGCAAATGGGTAATCAGGGCGAATTTCATAGCGGCGCTCTTTCGTTCTTTGTTAACAACTAACAACGCAGGCTTTTGGGTTGCGATGCGCCTTATTATAAACCAACGGCGTTGGCGGCGTGGGGACGATTGCGCCATCTTCGACGCCGGCGTGGGGCAAACATCGACTTTCGCTGCGGCGGTTTTTCGGCGGGAAGTTGATTTACATCGCGCAACGGATATTATAACCTGTTAGCCGAACCGCTCAAACGCAAGGCTTATTTCAAGTGAGGATAAGATGATTCAATTCGTCAGGTTCATAGCGGCGTTCATAATATACGCCGTGATTGATATAGCGTGGAACTTTTCGCCCATCGCGGTGGGCATGTACGCGCGGTTTCACGAAGCCAGCGGCAGCCCCCTGTCGGATATTCAGCGCGATAATTTGAACGGCATAGGGTTTATCTTCGCGGGGATCATATTCTTCGCGCTGATTGCCTACGCGAACAGTCGCTTCGCAATCGAGCCCGCCATCAGAGAGCGCAGCATCCGCCTCGCGATGGTCAACAGCGCCGTGTTGGGATGCGCGGCGTACGCCACTTACATCGTGCCGGTCTTCCTGATTATACGCGACTGGCCGGGGGCGCTTGTCCCCATAGACATCATCATCGGCGGACTGCTGAGCCTGATAACATCCACAATCGTGACCGCCGTCGCCCTGCGCCTGCGAAAGTCCTGACACGCCCGCGCCGCTTGCGGGTCTAATGCGTGAACGGCGGCCGACGTACGGCAACCGTCGCCGCTATCGTAGTGTTGCGTGCTATGCAAGCGATAGTGGAAACGGCGGCAGCGCGCAGTATCGCGAATGGACGGCGCAAGGACAACGCCGCTTTTGACGAAACGGCGCGGTTGGATATAATAAAGACGAATGTGGAAGCAATAGAGATAGGGAAGGCAAGCGCAAGGAACGCTTTGGGTGCGATACTATGGCTGATGGGGCAAACGGCAGCGGCCTGAGCAACGATACGCTGCTGGAAATGTACGCCAAGATGACGCTGTCCCGCGCTTTGGACGAGCGCATCTGGATGCTGAACCGTCAGGGCAAGGCGGCAATCGTAGCATCGTCTCAGGGACACGAAGCGGCGCAGATTGGCAGCGCATACGCCCTCCGCCGCGGGACGGATCTGTTCTACATCTACTATCGCGATCTTGCGGTAATGCTGACGCTTGGTATGACGCCGCGCGAAATTATGCTGGGCTTTACCGCCAAGGACGGCGAACCGCTGAGCGGCGCGCGCCAGTTTCCCACGCACGGGGCGTATCCCGAACTTGGGCTTGTGAACCTGTCCAATGTGGTGGCGACGCAGCTTCCGCAAGCCGTGGGCGCCGCGCTGGCGCTGCGTATGCGCCGCGAGGATGCGCTGGCAATCGTGTACTTCGGCGACGGCGCATCCAGCGTCGGCGATACGCACGAAGCGATGAACTTCGCCGCGATCCATAAACTGCCGGTCATATTCTTCTGCGAAAACAACAAGTACGCCACCAGCGTGCCGCTGCATCGGCAGATGGCGGTCGAAAGCCTGGCAAGCCGCGCTGAAGGCTACGGAATGCCGGGCGTGTCCGTGGACGGCTGCGATGTAGTTGCGGTATATGAGACCACGATAGAGGCGGCGAACCGCGCGCGCAGCGGCGACGGACCCACGCTGATAGAGGCGCAGGTGGAACGCTACCTGCCGCACACCAGCGACGACGACGACACGCGCTATCGCCCGCGCGCTGAGATAGAAGAGGCGCGCAAACGCGATCCGCTTGCGCTGTTCGGCGCGCGCCTGTCTGAGCTGGGCATATTGGACGATGCCGCGGCCGCCCGCATGCGCGGGGATGCGCTCGCCGAAGTGAACGCCGCAACCGATTTTGTGGAAACCGCGGCGTATCCCCAAACCCACGACTTTATGCGGTATGTGTACGCCGAATAACTGGCGGCGGGTTGGATAGAATAGCGGTGAATGCAACCGGATTGGAGCGGATGCGATGGCTGTGAAGAATGTGCTTGAGGCTGTGCGCGACGCTATGCGCGAAGAGATGCGGCGCGATGAGCGCGTCTTTGTGCTGGGCGAAGATGTGGGCGCGCGCGGAGGCGTGTTCCTTGCCACCGACGGCTTTGCGGACGAATTCGGCGATGCGCGCGTCATAGACACGCCGCTCGCGGAATCGTCTATTGCGGGCATAGCGCTAGGCGCGGCTATCAGCGGCATGCGTCCGATTGCCGAGATTCAGTTCGCGGACTTCATCTGGCCCGTGTTCAATCAGATTGTAGGCGAAGCGGCGCGCGTGCGCTACGGCACAAATGGCAAACTCGGCGTTCCGCTGGTGGTGCGCACGCCTGAGGGCGGCGGCGTGCGCGGCGCTCTCTACCACTCGCAGAGCGCGGAAGCGTACTTCTGCCACACGCCCGGCTTGAAGGTAATCGCGCCCGCAACGCCCTATGACGCCAAGGGGCTGCTCAAGAGCGCGATACGGGACGACGACCCCGTCATATTCTTGGAACACAAGCGCACATATCGGCTTGTGCGCGGCGAAGTCCCCGATGCCGAATATACCCTGCCAATCGGCAAGGCGGATGTGAAGCGCGCGGGCGATGATGTATCGGTCATAACCTACGGACTGATGGCGCATCACTGCCTTGAGGCGGCGCAGACGCTTGCGGATGAGGGCATTAGCGTAGAGGTGGTGGACTTGCGGACGCTGCGCCCATTGGACGCGGACGCCGTGCTGGCATCCGTCAGGAAGACGGGCAAGGCGCTGGTGGTTCACGAAGACAACAAGATTGGCGGCATCGGCGGCGAAGTGGCGGCGATTATTGCGGAAGAGGCGTTTGAGTATCTGGACGCTCCCGTGCGGCGGCTCGCCGGCCCCGAAGTGCCGGCAATGCCGTACAGCCCGCCGCTCGAAGCGCTCTATATGCTGGATTCACAGAAAATCGCCGACGCTGTTCGCAATCTTGCGGCGTACTAGGTTTGGGCGTTCAATCGTCGGTTGGCGATAGGCGAATTTTAAGCGCGAACCGATTACTGACAATCGGCTATTCACATATTCGGTTCGCAGGGTGAGGCGATGATAATTGAGCTTCCACAGGTTGGCGAGTCCGTAACTGAGGGCACAATAACTCAGTGGCTGAAGCAGGTGGGCGACCGCGTAGAGAAGTACGACGTGATAGCCGAAATCCTCACCGATAAGGTCAGCATGGAACTGCCCGCGCCCACGGCGGGCGTGCTGACCGAAATTCTCGTCGATGAGGGACAGACCGTCCCGATGGGCGCTCCCATAGCCGCGATACGAACTGAGAGCGAATCCGAAACCGATTCGCATCCCGTCGAGCGGCAACCCACCGTTGCGTCCGACCAACCGCCGCCGTCTGAGAACATCGACCGCACCGGCGTATTGCTGAAAGACGTCGCGCCTGTCGGACCCACCGGTTCGGGCGCAATCGAAAGCGCCGCCGCATCGCAAGCCGTCGAACCACCGCCGCCCGCCGGCAAACGCCGCCGCTATTCGCCCGCCGTAACGCGCCTTGCCGAACAGAATGGCGTCGACCTAACGCAGGTAAGCGGCAGTGGCATAAACGGGCGCATCACGCGCAAAGATGTGCTTGCGTTCATAGAGACCGCCGCGCAAGCGCAAGTAGCGCCCGCCGCCGATACGCCCACAGCGCCGCCCGCCGTTGCCGATTCAACCGCGGTATCGCCCGCCGCCGCGCAAACACAAGCAACGCCCGCCGGCAGCGCGGACGAAGAGCACGTGCCGCTGTCCGCCGTGCGCCGTATGATTGCCGCCAATATGGCGCGGAGCGCATCCGAAATACCGGCGGCGTGGAGCATAACCGAAGTTGATGTGAGCGGGCTTGTGCGGCAGCGCGAAGCCGTCAAGGACGCCTTTCGGCAGCGCGAGGGCGTCAACATAACCTACCTTGCCTTTGTGGTGAAAGCCGTCGCGCAATCGCTGAAAGAGAACCCGCTGCTCAACTCATCGTGGGACGGCGACGCCATACTGCTCAAAAAGCGCGTCAACATCGGCATAGCGGTCGCCGCCCCCGATGGGCTGGTTGTGCCGGTCATTCGGGACGCCGATACGCTGAGCGTTGCGGGCATAGCAAAGCGCGTGGCGGACTTGACGCAGCGAGCGCGGCAAGGCAGGCTTAGCGTAGATGATGTTCAATTCGGCACATTCACGCTGAACAACACCGGCGCGCTGGGATCCGTGGCGTCGCAACCCATCATAAACCATCCGCAGGCGGCAATCCTGACCACAGAGTCGATAGTCAAACGCCCCATGGTGGTGGGCGACGCAATCGCCATCCGATCTATGATGAACATATGCCTAACATTCGACCATCGCATCATGGACGGCGCGGAAGCGTCCGCCTTCACCAACGCCGTCAAGCACCGCATAGAGGCGATTGCGGACGATACGGGGATATACTAACGGCGCGCGCTAAAATGGATACCGCCCTAGCGCAGGGAAAAGACGCTATTATGAATACGACACAAACGCCCGAGCCCGATGCCCACGCATTGGCGAAGCTGCTGTACTCCAAGTACGCCGCCAATCCCCAAAAGTTTCGCTCCGATATGCCTGACGTCGCTCAGATGCTTGACGCTATGAACTCGCCGCGACGCCTGCATAAGTCAACCTTTGGCTTGACCGAGCGGGAAGTGAAGCGTCACCAAGACGCGCTAACCGAAACGCTGGCAAAGGCAGCATCCGGGGATGCGACGGTGGATGAAGCCGTAAAAGGCCTGGAGCGTTGCGCGTTTCTCATTAGGGATGATAGCCTGCCGTCGGAAGCGAACTACGAAACCTTGTCCAATCTGCTCAAGGCAGTCGTAGGCAAACGCCCCGCTTCTTTCAAGAAATCGGAGAAAATCGTGATTTCCGATGAGCATCCGCCGCGCGAAGTCATAAGCGAAGTTTCATTGGTAAAAGGCGTCTTGCTTGGGTTAGATAGAGATATGCGCCTCATATCCATTAGCGTTTCGCCTCACAAAGTCAAGCAGCGCCGTAAGATGCTCGCCTTTGTCGGCATAGGTCAGGATACAAAGACGGACGTCGCCCTGCGCCACGACGAATATCTGGCGGAGATAGATCCTCATGGCGCTTAACGAAAGAGTGGTTATAGACACCTCCGCTTTCTATGCGCTTGTCTCCGGTAAGGATGCTTTTCACGAGAGTGCGCGAGATACATACGGACACCTGATAGACCATGAACGGGAGCTATGGACTACCTCATACGTCCTTGTGGAAACGATAGCCTTGATTCAGAACCGCTTGGGGTTCAGTGCCGTTTCAGACTTCATAAGCGGGATAGACGGGGTAGTAAGCGCCTTCTGGATTGAAAGCGCATTTCATAACCGCGCGTGGAATCTCTTGATGGAAAATCAGGGCGCCGGGCTGAGTTTCGTGGACTGGACGGTGGCGTTGGTATCCAGAAATTTGGATGCTCATATATTCACCTTCGATAGCGGCTTCGCCAAGCAATCCTTCCCCGTACTGCCCCGTTAGCCGATTTCGCGCAAAGGCACATCGCGGCATATCGGCATATCTATGAGCGCCTGTCTATGAACACTTGTTGGGTAGCCTCGCTTGGACTTATGGAGTACAGCGCCGCATACCGCTTGCAACGACGATTGCATAGCCAAGTTATCGCCGGCGCGCTGCCCAATCTGTTGCTGCTGTTGGAGCATCCCAATGTCTATACGCTGGGGCGTCGCGGGCGGCAGTCCGATATTCTTGCGCCACAATCCACGCTCGACGCGCTTGGCGTCCAAGTGGAATTCACGGACAGGGGCGGCGAAACCACCTATCACGGACCCGGGCAACTAGTTGGCTATCCCATAATCGGGTTGCGCGGGCGGAGCGGCGGCGTGCGCGGGTATGTGCGCCAATTGCAGCAGACGCTTATACGCGCGCTTGCGGATTTCGGCATACGCGGCGAGTGCGCGGGCAAGCCCATCGGCGTATGGGTGGGCGACGCCAAGATAGCGGCGATAGGCGTGCGCGTGAGCCGCGGCGTTACGCTGCACGGCTTCGCGCTGAATGTATGCCCGGACTTGCGCTTGTTCGATTACATCGTGCCGTGCGGCATCCCGGACGGACGCGTTACCTCAGTGGCGCGCGAACTTGGGCGCGACGTCGGCGTATCGGACGCGATGCGCGCGGTAACGCAGGCGTTTGGCAGCGAGTTCGGCGTGCTAACGGAATGCGTAGGCGCAGACGCGTTGCTTGATGCCGTCGGCGCGCCGCATATCGTCTAATTGCGCCGCCAATTCTGCGTCATGTAGATAATGCAATTTCTAGGCGATGCCCTCGCATCCCGTCTAAGTATCCCGCCGCATCAGGCTGAAGCTCTGCGCCGTCGGCCCCTTCACTGGTTGCGTGGCGAGGAATATGGCGAGCGGCAGCACATCATCGGCTTCCTTCACCCATTCGCTGTCGATGGCGTTCACGCTGCGCTCTTCCTGCGCCCACGCCGCGGTTGCGCCCGGCGTTGCTACGGGGCCTGGAACAAGTTCGTTGACGCTGATGTTATGCTGCCATACCTCTTGCGCCAAAACGCGCGTGAGCATCCACAAGCCCGCCTTGGCGCAGGCGTAGGCGGACGATCCGATCTGCCCGTTGTGTCCAATGCCGGATCCTATGGTGATGATTTTGCCGCCGCGCCGCTTCAGATAGGGCAGCGCGCTCTTTGCGGTGTAGTATGCGCCCTTGAGATTCAGGTCGATGGTAGCCGTCCATGCCTCGGAGTCGCCGTCTTCTATGCGGCCGCGTTCTAGGTTGCCGCCGGCATTCACAACCACGATGTCTATGCCGCCGAACCGCTCCGCCGCCGCCCTGTGCATCGCATCCACATCCGCCAGTTGCGTTACATCCGCTTGCACGGCAAGCGCGCTGCCGCCGTCGATCTCTATCAGCCGCGCCACCTCATCGATTTCGGATTTAGTGCGCGCGGCGCAACACACCGATGCGCCTTCGGCCGCAAACCCCACCGCGATCGCCCTGCCGATGCCCCTGCCCGCGCCGGTTACTACGGCCACTTTGCCCGCTAGACGGGATGCCGTTTCCGTCATATTGTCATCCTTCCCATTGCATTCCATCTAGCTAGGTTGTTCGCTTCGTCGCGCAGAACGGGCGCAAGGCGAACGTTGACAGCGCCCCGTCGGGTAACTGCCCGTCGGATTATATGTCCGCCCTAATCTAGGCGTCAATTGGCATTCCCAGTAGGTATTCTCAAATTGCAACGCTTATAGATTTGAAATATCAGCTAAGATTTGCCATCCCCGTCAATTTCTGCCAATCCCCATTTGACTTCCGTAAATTAGCGGCGTATCATTATTCATAAGCCCTCAACCTTAGTGAATGGAGTAGTAGCATGCCGAACATACGATTTACCCCCCCCCCCCCCCCGTTCATAGGTTCTAAATCCGCGCTCTACTTCCTCACCGCCCTCACAGTGGTGGCGTTGCTGCTGTTCACCCTGCTCGCAAATGCGGACGACGCAAGCGCGCAGCAGGGCGTCGACAACACGCCCACATCCACAAGCACACCGCGCGCAATGACATTCAGCGCCGTAAGCGCCGGAGACGGTCTCACCTGCGGTATTCGCACGGATGGCGCTGCAGTATGCTGGGGACTTAACGCGCATGATCAGATTTCTCCGCCGTCAGGTGTCTTCACATCTATTAGCACTGGATTCCGCCACGCCTGCGGTATTCGCGCGGATGGTGCGGCAGTGTGCTGGGGTGATGCCAAGTACAATAGGTCAGCGCCTCCAACGTCCCCTACGGGCGCATTCGCGTCTATAAGCGTTGCAAGCGTTGCAAGTGTCGGTTACTCTCATACTTGCGGTCTTCGCGCGGATGGCGCGGCAGTATGCTGGGGAGGGCGTAACATACATGGCGAGGCAACGCCTCCTGCGGGCGCATTCGCGTCTATAAGCGCTAATACGTCTTATACCTGCGGACTGCGAAATGACGGCGCCGCAGTATGCTGGGGCGATAACAGGTTCGGTCAGTCAACGCCTCCTGCGGATGAAACCTTCGCATCCATAAGCGCCGGACATCGTCATGCCTGCGGTCTTCGCGCGGATGGCGCTGCGGTATGTTGGGGTTATGACGGATTCGGTCAGTCAACGCCGCCTGCGGGTGAAACCTTCGCGTCTATAAGCGCCGGCGCTCGGCATACTTGCGGATTGCGAAATGACGGAGTCGCAGTATGCTGGGGGCTTAACGATTATGGTCAAACAACGCCGCCTGCGGGTGAAACCTTCGCATCCATAAGCGGTGGCGGGAGCCATAAGTGCGGTCTTCGCGCGGATGGCGCTGTAGTATGCTGGGGCAAAAACCAATTTGGCGAGTCAACGCCGCCGGCCACATCTGCGCCCATAGAAACGCCAATCCCAACTCTTACGCCTACGCCTGAGCCTACTCATACGCCCACGCTTGTCAACAGTCCGCCTTACTTCGTCTATGATGACACAGACTGCGCCACAGCCCGACCACGCACTACCTTCTCTAGAGGAAGAGATCCGGTTTATTGGATAGACGGAGATTCGCTAACGCGCACGGTGTTGGAGGATTTCGATGCCTGCGATCCGGACGGAGACGCCATTAAGTTTAGGCTCCGCGCCGCTATAGGCGAGCCGCGCGTGTTCGCCATTTCTTCTTCGGGCGTTCTGTCCGTAGATGCCAGGCTGAATACATGGTCGAGACCCTTCCATAGGGTGGAAGTCCGAGTAACCAACGATGCAGATGACCAATTGGGTACGGACGTAATCTATGTAACGGTACACCTATTCGGTGTGAGCGGATCGTCAACGCCTGCTCCCACAACAACTTCAACACCGACTCACACGCCCACGGCAACGAGCGTTTCAGCCACAGGCGAACCCACGCTTACGCCGACTTCCACGAGTGTTTCGGCAACAGACGAACCTGCGCCCACAGCAACGGCAACTCATACGCCCACGTCCACAAGCGTTTCGTCCACAAGCGAATCTATCCCAACGCCTACGAGCACGGTCATCACGGACGAACTCGCCCCTACGCTCACGCCAACCGCAACCGGCGTGTCCACGCCCATAGGCGGTGGGCTAGACGAGTTTGAAGAGCAAGTCGGGGCGTTGCGCGACCGGGCGGGAACGTTCCAAGATATGGGAACGCTGAATAGGCTTATCGAATCGTTGCGCGGGCTCGTCGATGCACTGACCGATAGAGTGGCGGAACTTGGAGGAACCATCCCGACGGCAACGCCAACCCATACGCCCACGCCGACGAATACGCCGGTAACCGTGCTGGAAACCACGCCCACGGCGACGTCTACGACCATTCCTACGGCAACTCCCACGCGCGCATCAGCGTCGACATTGGCGCCCGGCTGCATTCGCAAGACCGGATTGGGTTGGCTAACCGGCACATGGAACGCCGATTGCCTATCGGATAAGACGCCCGCAACCGCAAAAGCGGGAACCCGCTATGCGCGCTTCTACACATTCACGCTTGAGGCCGCGTCAAGCGTAACCGTCAGCATCTCGTCCGACGATGTGGCGGACACCTACCTCTACCTGCTAGAGGGCGTAGGCAACTCCGGCTCCATCGTCAACCGGGGCGACTCTCGAATAACCGAGCAACTGCAGGCGGGCAGCTACACCATAGAGGCTACCACCTACCACATCGAAACCGTCGGCAATTTCATGCTGACGCTAGACATCTCTACGACAAGCGTCTCTAACTAATGAACGCTGCTCTTCCCCCTGCAGTTCTTTGCGGAGGAAGGGCAGCGCCTACACCTATTACTGCGCTTGACGGCGTTTCCCAATAAGGAAACGCCGTTTGCGTTCATCCCCTCTAACGGACGCCGCTTCCGCGCGCTTACTAACTGCGTCGATCTGCGCCGCTAATCTGCCATAATTGAGACAGCGGCCCGCCGTTTGGTTCGCCGAAAACCGCCCCGCTTTGCGCCCGCTGAGGCGTTTGACATAGACGCCGCTGGTTCATATACTTGACAAAATACGATTCGGCTAATTCTGTGCCGGCGATTTGCTGATTATATCGGGCATATCGCTAGGTGGTATATGCTACTGAGGCTGCCCTGGATTGGGCGTGAACGATAGAGATAGGAGGCAGATTGATGTCCCACCGAGATGACATTGCGCTGATGGCGCACCTGATGCGCCGCGCCGGATTCGGAGCGACGCACGACGAACTGGAGGCGTACGTCGCCAATGGCTACGAAGCCACCGTAGAGGAACTGCTGAACCCCGAAGCGCAGCCCCCGGTCGACAGGTATGAGCTTCTGCGCTATCACCCGTGGTCGTGGAAGCCCGGCACCATACAAGGCACCGGCCACGCCACTTGGCTTTACCATATGGTCAACACCAAAGCGCCGCTCCAAGAAAAGATGGCTATCTTCTGGCACGGCATATTCGCCACCGGCGTATCCAAGGTCGACCACTGGGACGAAATCCTGGATATGGTGGACATGCTGCGCGAAAAGGGCATGGGCAGCTACAAGCGAATACTGATGGAAGTCGCCCAAAACCCCGCGATGATCTACTGGCTCGACAACAACGAAAATCACGCCGACGCGCCCAACGAAAACTGGGGCCGCGAACTGCTGGAGCTGTTCAGCATGGGCGTGGGCAACTACACCGAAACCGATGTGTTCGAGTGTTCGCGCGCCTTTACCGGCTGGACGATTACGCCTAAGCTCCCGCGCTTTCCGATGGGACGCTTCGACTGGTCGTTCGAGTACCGCGACGACGACCACGACGAAGGCGAAAAGTCGTTCCTCGGCTACACGGGCAACTTCAACGGCGAAGACATCATAGACATCATCTGCAGTCAGCCCGCCACATCGCGCTTCGTGGCGCGCCACCTGTACAACTTCTTCGTAGCGGACGAAGCGCAGGTGCCCGCATGGCAGCGCGTCGCGCCCGGCGATCCCGACGCCATTCAGACGCTCGCGGACGCCTTCGTGGAGTCCGAATACGATATGCGCTCCGTGCTGCGCGTGCTGTTCAACTCCGACTTCTTCAAAGAGGCGCGCTTCACCCGCATCAAGAGCCCGGTCGAGGTTGTGGTCAACACGCTGCGCTTCGTGGGCGGACACGAATTCCCCGCGCCCGGCATCGGCAACCTCGGCAGGCAGATGGGATACATGGGGCAGGAAGTGCTGAACCCGCCCAGTGTAGAGGGCTGGCACACCGGGCGCGAGTGGATCAACAGCGGCTCGCTTATGCGCCGCATCAACTTCGTGGCCGACCTGGTGGGCGACACCTCGCTGCCGGGCGTGCAGACAATCGTGGGCAAAGTCCAGGACGCCGGCGAGCTTGCGCCCGACGAGTTCGTGGACACCTGCCTCGACCTGATGGGTCCCCTCGACCTCGACCCCAAGACGCGCCAGGAACTTATAGACCACGCCGCCATAGACTGCAGCCTGACTTGGGGCGATGCCGACTTCGCCGCGATGCGGATCAGCGAAATGCTGCAGCTCATCGTATCGCTCCGGGACTATCAGTACGCATAGCGCCGCGGCGCACTAGACGGACACTTGCGGGGGAGTTCTCGGCTATTCCTATGATTGGATAGCGCAAGAACTTCCCTGCAAGCCAACTTATCTTACAGAGACAACGGCAATGCCCAACGCTTTCAATGCAGTCAACAGAGGCGTCTATATCGCAGACAACCTAGCGTTTCTGCGCGCGCTCAACGACGAGTGCATCGACCTTGTGTGCATCGACCCGCCGTTTGCCAAGAACGAAACTTTCACTGGTGATAGGATAAGGCCCCCGCTCACCGATTCGGAGCTGGCGATAGAGCGGCGTCTGCTCTCAAGCTGGGGCATAAACACCGCCCAAGAAGCCGACGCCAAGGGGCTAACTTGGCCGGAAGGCATAACGCGCGGCGGCTACACCGATATATGGTCCTGGGAAGCGGACATTCACGAAGACTGGGTCGAAAGCCTAGAAACGGACTATCCCGCCATATACAGCCTGATAGACGCAACTCGGATTGTCCACAGCGACGGCATGGCGGCGTACTTGTGCTACATGGCTATTCGGCTGATTGAAATTCACAGGGTTCTGAAGCCGACCGGCAGCCTGTATCTGCACTGCGATCATACCGCGGACTCATATCTGCATTTGCTGCTGGACGCTATCTTTGGCGAGGACAAATCTCGCGACAAAATCGTGTGGCGGCGCACATCCGCCCACAACGACGCGCGGCGATTTGGCAACGTCATAGACTTCATACAATTCTACAGCGGCAAGGATAATATAAACACGGACGCAGTTAGGGTGCCGCTGAGCGAGGAATATGTCAGAAGGTTCTATCGCTACCAAGATGAGCGCGGCAGGTATCGAGTAGGCGATTTAACCGGCGCAGAGACGTCGCGAGGTGAAAGCGGGCAGCCGTGGAAAGGTCATATTCCGGCGCGAAGTGGACGCCACTGGGCAATCCCTCTAACCGGGAACTACGCCGATTGGATAGAGGCTAATGTAATCCCGGGATACAAGAGCATCCAAGGGGTAATAGCGAGACTTGACGCACTGGATGCGGCGGGATTGATTCATCATCCGGAAGAGGGGGGCGTGCCCGGCTTAAAGCGCTACTTGGACGCAAACCTTGGGCAGGTTCCGGGCAACCTGTGGGACGATATAAAGCCGGTTGGTTCGCGCGCGATAGAGCGCACCGGCTACCCCACGCAAAAGCCTGTTGCGCTTGCGGAACGCATCATCCAGGCAAGCACGAATGAAGGCGATGTAGTGCTAGACTGCTTTGCGGGCTGCGCATACGCTGGCGTCGCCGCCGAGCGCCTCAACCGCCGCTGGGTGGCGTGCGACTTCAACCCGCGCGCGTGGACGGTGTTCAAGCGCCAGTTCAACAAGCCCCGGCTCATCGTTCTCGACTGCGAAGACGAAGTTACCGGACAGGCGGCGCTCACCAAAGACAAGACGGTAACCGTTCACGGCCCCGACGAATTGCCCGTCCGCGCAACGCCCATCGTCGACGCCGCCCCGAAAGAGTTCGCATTGCCGGAGCGCGAGTTCAAAGTGCCGGCAAGCGATATTCCAAATGCGGCAATGCTTGAAACGCTGTTGGAGTGGTCGGGCTATATGGCGTGGTGCTGCGGCTTCGCCAACCGCCGCCCGGACGGCAGCATTGTGGAAACTACCAACAACTTCCATCTTGACCATGTGGATCCTAAGTCCAAGCGCGGCTCCAATCAGATATGGAACCGCGCGCCGCTCTGCCCCACGCACAACATCCGCAAAGGCAATCAGCGCATCCACCTCGCCGACTACCGCGTTCAGATAGCGGACGCCGGCGAAATGCTGGTCGACACGATGGGCGCGCTTGTTGATTTGGCGGAGATGGAAGACCGAGCGCATCGCTTTCATATGGACTACCTGTTTCGACGCGGCTATCAGCCATCCATGGACGATTAAGCCGCGCTTTCAACGCAATCAATCAAACGCCAATCCGATTTCTACATCCGATAGATACACCAAAAATTAAAACTGGGAAGGAGCAGCAAAATGACCACCGCGCAGAAAGATCCGGTTGTGGTTGTTGTTCAGCTTTCGGGCGGCAACGACTATCTCAACACCGTCATCCCGTACAACGACGAACTCTACTACGACAACCGCCCCACGGTCGGCATTCCCCAAGAGCAGGTGCTTCACCTTGACGACAAGATAGGGCTGCATCCGCAGATGGGCGCAATCCGCGATATGTACAATCAGGGCAACGTCGCCATCATCAACGGCGTGGGCTACGAAAACTCGCCGCGCTCTCACTTTCGCTCTATGGACATCTGGCACACCTGCGAGCCGGACGACGTAGGCACAGAGGGCTGGCTCGGCAAGGTCATCCAAGAGATCGACCCGCGCAAAGAGAATGTGGTAACCGGCGTAAGCTTCGGCCCCAGCATGTTCCGCGCTATGGCGGTGCCGGGCGTGCCGGTGGCGTGCGTGGAAGACCTGAACAACTACGGCTTGATGCCCGGCATCAGCGCCGAAGAGCAGCGCCAAAAGATACTGAACCGCTTCTCGCGCCTATACGGACAGGCAATCGGCAGAGGCCCGGTGATGGAATTTCTCGGACAGACGGGTTTGGACGCCCTGCAGGGCGCGGACATCCTGAAGGTTGCGCCGGAACGCTACTCCTCCGATGTGGAGTACGCCGACACCACGCTCGCCAAGAAGCTCAAGGGCATAGCGCAGGTGCATATGGCGGATTTGGGAACGCGCGTGTTCTACTGCGACCACGGAAGCTTCGACTCGCACGCCGGCCAGCCCAATATGCTTTCGGCGCTGTGGGACGACCTCTCCACCGCCGTCAACGACTTCTTCGACGACCTGCGCGCGCACGACGCCTCCGACAACGTCATAATGCTGCTGTTCTCCGAGTTCGGCAGGCGCACGCACGACAACGGCTCCGGCACCGACCACGGCGCGGCGGGGGCTGTGCTTGTCATAGGCGACCAGGTCAACGGCGGGCAGTACAACGACTACCCGTCCCTGCGCGCTGAAGACCTAGAGCAGGGCGATGTTGTGCCTTCCCTAGACTTTCGCAGCGTCTATTCCACCATCGTGGAAGACTGGATGAAGATGGACGCAAAGCCCATCGTGGGCGGCGACTTCGAGAAGGTTGGCTTCATCGCAAACTAACCGAAAGCCTTTCTGTCCCCGCCGCTTCCGACAATCTCGGCGGGGGCAGCGCTGGCGTTCGACAGAATTGCCGAACCCGCCGCCTATACATACCCAATCATGCACAGAGAGAGGCAAAACTATGCTGACCACCGTAGCGGCAGGCCGCACCTTTGATTTCAGCCACGCCGTCGGGGGGCTGTACATGCCCCAGCCGATAAATGTCGCCGTGGGCGAAGGCGATATGGTCTATGTGCTGAGCCGCCAGTACGAACAGATACTGGATGTCCCCTGGAACAAGACCGCCACCGCAGCCCAGCTCAACAAGTTCACCGTGCCAACCGCGCCGTACGACGAAGAGTTCCTCGGCCGCATAAGCAAGTACGGCGACGCAGAGGGCGAGCTCATATGGCCCGCCGGGCTTGCGCTCGACTCCGACGAAAACCTGTACATCACCGACGAGTGGATGAACCGCGTCAGCGTATTCGACAAGGACGGCGAACTGCTTGGCGTATGGGGCACAGCCGGCGACGGCGATGGCGAGCTGAACCGCCCTTCTGGCATCGCGCTCGACTCCAACGACGACGTCTATGTTGTGGACAGCCTGAACCACCGCGTCCAGAAGTTCAACAGGGACGGCGAGTACATATCGCAGTTCGGAGGATTCGGATCGGACGAAGGCGAATTCAACGCCCCGTGGGGCATCGCCTGCGACGCCGACGACTGCGTATATGTCGCCGACCACAAGAATCACCGCGTCCAGAAATTTGACGCAGACGGCGATTTCGTCGCGGCATTCGGCAAATACGGCAAAGGCAGGGGACAACTCAACCGCCCCAGCGACGTCGCGGTCGACCCGGACGGCGATGTGTATGTATGCGATTGGGGCAACGACCGCGTGCAGGTATTCGCTGCAGACGGCAGATTCCTCGCCAGCCTCGTCGGGGACGCGCAGCAGCTCGCCAAGTGGCACCAAGAGCAGGTGGACGCCAACGTGGATGTAATTAAGGCGCGCCGCCGCGTGTACACGCTCGAACCCGAATGGCGCTTCGCAATGCCCACAGCCGTAACCTTCGACGCCGCCAAGTCTCGCCTATTGGTCGCAGACACGCAGCGCGGGCGCTTGCAGATATACAACAAGGTGAACGACTACATGGAGCCCCAGTTCAACCTGTAAGCCTGCGGCAATCGGCGCGCTCGCTTCCGGGGCGGACTGACAGCATGTTCCGCAGTTTCCGCAGTTTCCCATGGCAAGCGAAACCTACGGTGGCGTTGCTATGGGAGACAACCGAACCTTGTGGCGCTTCTTTGACGGCTCATCGGCAATCAGCGCCAGTATGCTGGTAGCAGTGCTGATAAACGGATGCGGCAACGTCTGTGCTGATCTGTGGTGCATTCGTCTGCTCAAGAGTTTGACAGAACAGGAAGCCGGCGTCATTATACTGGCGACGTTGCTGCTATTCCCCACAACAACCGTGCTTTACGGAGGCGCAAAATTGATTTTCGCAGCAAAAGAAGCCGTTGAAAAGAAGGCAGAGCAAAAGGGACGCGCACAGGGCATCGAAGAGGGTCAAGCCAAAGGGCGCGCTGAAGAGCGCATGCGCATACGCGCGCAACTCGAGCAGAGCGGCAACCTTACCCCTGAGCTTGCGCGCATACTGAGCGACGAAGACGATAGAGGCGATGCGTAGCTCTGCGGCGCGTCAACCAACGTTGCGCTTGCGCTTCTCTTTACGGGGGGGGGGCCAAATTGATTTTTGCAGCAAACGAAGCTGTTGAGCGAAAATCCAGAGAAGAGCGCTCAAATCATAAGAACAGAGGAATTCCGAGTTGTGTTGGCAAATCATCGTAGCCATATAAGTGAGCTCACAATCTGGATAAAGCCGGATAGCGTTGCGCCAATTCATCGTATCGCGTAACGACGCTTCATCTTGCTTATGAGACTCTCCATCTACTCACGCCTGTGAGTCGTCATGCTTCGCGCCGTCTGTCAGCGTGAATAGCAACGGATTTCTCAACTCCACGCTTATACGCACTTTGGTTGTGAAGCTGCCTATGCGTTTTGCCCCTTTTTATGCGCCGTTCCCGCCGCGCTTGGATGCGTCCGAATTATCGTACTGCCCTATCTATCACACCTGTACGTGCTGATAATACGGTATTCACAAAATCGAGTGGCATTAGATATAATGGCACTCAGACCACTACTATCTAGGATGCGATCTAATGGCGCGCGAGCGGTCATATCGACACGATGTTAGATGCCGCCACTGCGGCTCCAATTGGATGCCCAAAGACGGACACACACGCGGCAGGCAAGTGTACAAGTGCGGGGATTGCAAGCGGAAGTACACGGCGGACGCAGCGCGGCCGCGCTTCCCGGAGCAGACCAGGCGGCAGGCGGTTCAGATGCGCATAGAGGGCGCGAGCATATCGGCGGCGGCGCGCGTAGTGGGCGCAAGCGCTGCATCGGTGAGTGGCTGGGTCAAAAAAGGGGGGCGATAGCGCTTGAACGGATGCGCGCAATAAGCGCGTGGCGCGCAAGCGGGCGGGCTGCGACAATCGCTGCGTTGACGATAGCGCTTGACGAAATGTGGACATACTTGGGCGCTAGAAGAGAAGAAAAGCGCAACGATCTGTGGGTGTGGACAGCGGTGGTGGAAGAGCGCGACGTGAGCAGGTGGATAGACTTTGAGGTGGGGGGCAGGGACGAAGCCACTTTCTTGCGGTTGCTGGAGCGTCTGCCGGATGCGGAGCGCTACGAGACCGACGCATACGGAATGTACGGGGCGCTGCCGGTCAACAAGCATGTGGTTGGGAGGTACGGGACGGTGAACTGGAATGAAGGATTGCATTCGATGCTGCGCGGGAAGTTGAATCGGTTAGTTCGTCGGACAAAGGCTGCGCAAAGAGCGTGGAGATGCTGGTGAGTCTGCTTGCGCTAGTCTTCTGCGCCAAGCTCAAACTCAATACCACTCACCACTAAGAATACCGTTTCGAGGGCTCTGTTACATTTGCTGGGTAGTTTAGCATATAATACCGCAATGGGGCATCTATGCGGGGCGAACTGCAAGCGCAAAACTGGGCAATCTTGCCAAACCTGCCGTTCATCTGGCACGGTTCGGTTTGTCCAACTTGACGACCGCGGCAAGCCCATAAAGCCGACGGACGGACAACGCCGACATGCCACTCCCCACGAAAAGGGCGCCGCGGTGGATATGTACTTTGACGGCGTGTCCTATCGCAAGGCGGCGCAAAATATGAAGCAGTATTTTGGGCGGGAAACTACGCAAGTCAGCATTTACCAATGGGTTCGCGAGTTGACCGCAAAGGCGGACTCGGCGCTCAAGCCGATGAAGGTTGCCACAGGCGACGTTGGGTTGCCGATGAAGTAGTGGTTAATGTCGGAGGAACGAACTATTGGCTTTTCAATGTGATGGACTCCGATAGCCGTTTCCTACTGGCGGCATACCTGTCCCCTGAGCGCACAACGCGCGCCGCGGCGACGGCGTTGGCGCTTGCGCGTGAACGGGCGCAAAGCCTGCCCGAACAAATCAAAACCGACAGGTTGCCTTCCTACCGCCGCGCAATGCCGCAGGCGTTTCCAACTCACAAGGTTGAACACGTCGTCAGCAAAGGCATTCGGGCAGAAATCAACAACAACCTGAGCGAGCGGCTTCAGGGAACGATACGGGACAGGGATAAAACGCTGAGAGGCTTAAAATCGCGGGAGACCGGGCAAGCCTATGTTGCCCGGTTAGTTACGCACTACAACTATTTCCGACCCCACGAAAGCCTGAAGGGTAAGCGGCCGGCTGAAGCCGCGGGCGTAGAGCGGCCATTCACAAGTTGGGAAGATGTAGCAGCGCTGTAATCCGACAAATGGGAAGGGCGCAATAATGGATAACCGAACCCTGTACATACACGATAACCTAGACGTACTGCGCGGGATGAACTCCGAAAGCGTTGACCTCATCGCCACCGACCCGCCGTTCAACAAGGGGCGGGACTTTCACGCCACGCCCGATAACCTTGCGGCAGGGGCGCCGCTGGAGTTGGGAAAAGGACGTCCATCCCGATTGGGTTGACAGCATTAAGGACGACCAGCCCGCGCTCTATGAGTTGATCGACCTGGTGCGGACGCAGAAGCGCGACGACTTGGCGGCTTTTCTGTGCTGGTTGGGCGTGCGGGTGATAGAGATGCGGCGGGTTTTGAAACCGACGGGTTCGCTGTATCTGCATTGCGACCCTACGGCATCCCACTACATCAAGGCGCTGCTTGATAGCGTGTTCGGGGCGGCGAATTTCCAGAATGAAATCATCTGGCATCGCGCCGCTGAGAACCTGTCCCGCCGAAAGTGGCGGCGGGCTTACGAAAACATCCTGCAGTACTCCAAAGGCAAAGACTGGACTTTCAATCGGCTTCACGCGCCCATCACGGACGCTCAACTCGCGCAATATCGCCACGAAGACGAGCGCGGGCGCTATATGCTGACATCGCGCCAAAACAACGCCGACTGCCCGAATATGGTCTATGAGTTTCACGGCATCACGCGCCAATGGCGCTTCCTGCGCGAAACGATGGAGCGGTATGAGCGGGAAGGGCTACTTGACTTCAATGATAATGGCATCCCCCGCCGCAAGAACTACCTATCCGATGCGAAAGGCGTGGCGCTGACGAATGTCTTCAGCGATATATCGGCGCTGACAAATGAAAATGAGAAAGTCGGCTATCCGACCCAAAAGCCGATTGCCTTGTACAAGCGCATCATCAAGGCAAGCAGCAACGAAGGCGATATTGTGCTTGACCCATTCTGCGGCTGCGCCACGACCCTGGTTGCCGCCGAAGCGCTAAAACGCCAATGGATAGGCATCGACTTGTGGGAAGGCGCTGCCACCACACTGCAGCGGCGACTCTGGTTCCCAGTACACGCACGCCGTACCCCCCTAGCGAACCGACGACGAAGCCGATGTGGGCGCTAGCCTGCCGAGCATCAACTGGCGGCAGCGCAAATCCGAACCCTGTATGCGCCTATCCCACGCCGATATGCGCGATATACTCTATGCCGCGCAGGGCGGCGTATGCGCGGGATGCGGGCGTGAGCTTCACATCCGATTTATGCAACTAGACCATATGCAGCCGCGCGCTGACGGCGGAGCCAACACGATTGATAACCGCGTTATACTCTGCTCGCCTTGCAACGGCGCTAAGGGCGCTACGCTCACCATCAGCGGACTCGTGCGCCAATCGGCGGGACGGATGGCTCGATGATGAGCCGCGGCGGCGTATCACGCGCACCCAAGCGCTGCTAGTCGGTGAGACTGCCAGCGCGAAAGAAAGCGAAGCGCTGATTGGGCTAGTTCGCGGGTTGCCAATAGAGAGGGAACGAAAGGTTGCGATCGAGCGCACCCTAACGCCGCCGCAGCCCGAACTCGCATTGGGCGTCTAACTACCCATCAAATGTAACAGAACCGTTTCGAGACATAGCCAACGCAGGGTTGGAACAAGAACAAAAGGGGGATGATATGGCAACACTGACAACGATGCCGGCGCCGGCAATCACAAAGCGGCGGTTCAGCGTCAAGGAATAATATCTTATGGCGGAGGCGGGCATTCTGAGCCCGCGTGACCGCGTGGAGCTCATAGACGGGGAGATTGTTCAGATGGCGCCTATCGGAAGCTACCATGCGGGTTGTGTGAATACCCTAAACAGGCTGTTCAGGGAGACGCTTGGGCGGCGCGTAATCGTCCGAGTACAGAACCCCGTCCGTCTGAGCGAGCGCTCCGAGCCGGAGCCGGATATTGCGCTGCTGATAGTAGAGGTTTCGCACAGCACGGTCGAGTACGATAGGGATGTGAAGACTCCGATGTACGCCGAGGCGGGCATTCCCGAACTATGGTTGGTGAACTTGGATGAGGATTACATAGACGGGCTGTCCGATCCCGTCGGGGCGGGCTATGGCGCTGTGCGGCGGTATGCGCGCGGCGATCGCATAGCGCCGGCGCTGCTGCCGGATGCGGCGTTGGATGTTAGCGAAATCCTGGGATAACGCTAATGGCGGGCGTTCCCATACGATACACAGCATTCACAACTTGGAGGTTTCGCTATGGCGGATCTGTTGCTCAAGGGCGGCGAGGTTATAGACCCGGCGCAGAATGTCAGGGCGAAGCTGGATGTCGCGGCAACGGGCGGCGTCATATCGGCGGTTGCGCCCAACATCGGGGCGGATACGGCGCGGCGGGTTATCGATGTTAGCGGCTGCATCGTGGCGCCGGGCATGATTGACCTGCATACGCATGTGTATGAGGGGGTGAATCAGAACGGCATCAACCCCGATATTGCGGGCGTGCGCTCCGGCGTAACAACGCTAGTCGATGCCGGCAGCGCGGGGGCGTACACATTCGGCGGCTTCCCGCGCTATGTTGTGCCGCAGGCGGCGACGCGTATCTTCTGCATGCTGCACATATCGCGCGTTGGGCTGAGCTACCAGCCGGATACAGCGCGGCGCGAGGATATCGACCTTGACGAAACTATCAGCGTCATCAACGCCAACAAGCCGCTGATTCAGGGCGTCAAGATTCGGGCGGTTGGGCCGGGCGTACGGCGAATGGGCATAGAGATGGTGAAGCTGGCGAAGCGCGCCGCAGTCGAGGGCGGCGTGCGGCTGATGGTTCATATCGGCGATCGATCCATCGCGGGGGTGGACGAAGACGGGCCGACGCTGACGCGCCAACTGCTGCCGCTGCTGGAGCGCGGGGACATCGTAACGCATCTGTTCAGCGGCAATCCGGGGCGCATTATTGACGGCGGCGGCAGGGTCATCCCTGAGGTTTTGGAGGCGCAGGAGCGCGGCGTGTTCTTGGATACGGCGCACGGCAGGCAGAACTTCAGCTTTCGCGTGGCAAGGCAGGCGCTGGATCAGGGAGTGCGTCCGCTGAGCATAAGCACGGATATGACGCCGCCGGGGCGGCGGAACACGGTGCATAGCTTGACGGAGATGCTGGCGCGGTTTATGGCGCTGGGGTTTTCGCTGGAGGATGTGATACGGATGGCGACGGCGAACCCCGCAAGCGCGCTGGGGATGCGGGATGCGCTGGGTTCGCTTGCGGTGGGCAGAGCGGCGGACATTAGCGTGCTTAAAGAAGAGACGGGCGATTGGCTGTTCCGCGACACGGAGGGCGATACGCTGCGGGGGGACAAGGCGCTTGTGCCGATTGCGACGGTCAAGGGCGGCGAAGTGTACTCGCCGGATTGGGGGCCGCGTCCGTGGGGATGGCTGCCGGACGCGGCGTCTTAAGGCGCATTCTACGCGCGGGTTTTAGCGCAGGGGGCGCAAAGGGTCTGGCCTAAGGTTTTTAACGCAGAGGCGCAGGGGCGCAAAGGGGTTGGGTAGGATTTTTTGGCGCAAGGGTGTAAGGGCGCAGAGGGGGTTAGGGGCTGCGGGCGTTTGCGGGGATGTTTTCGGGGTGGGCTAGGGTTTTTCGCGAGCGCTTCCACTCTTCGATGGATAGGGGTTCGTTATAGAGGATTATGGCGGCGGCGCCGTCGGGCGGCTTGCCGTTGGCGTGGTTGTCTTGCGCCTTTCCGTTCTTTTCGTTGGCAGCGGCTTTGCGCTTTTGGGCTTTGCGGCGTGGGGGTTCGATGTCGTCGACGCGCCTGGATTCTAGTTCGGCTTTGTAGGCTTGGAGTTCAGCTATATCTTCGAGGGTGAGTCGTTGTATGGTGGCGTCGATGCTCATAGCGGTTGCGCGGGGGTTATCCGTATCCTAGCCTTTTCCTGAGTGGGAAGGGATTGTGTGTGTTGTGATTATGCGGTCTATTATAATAAATAGAACGAATGTATCAAGGGGTGAATTGGGGAATTTGGGGGCAATTTTTGGCGCAGGGGCGCAGAGGGGGCGAATAATGGGTTATACTCAATGGCGATGGTCAAGTCTTTACGCCCACCGCGCCGTTTTCCGCGTCCGCGCATATATGCGGGCTGGTGGGTTATTTCTGCGCCGTTTTTGGCGGCGATGCTGACGGTGGGGGCGGGGCAGTACGCTTTTGGGCAGTTTGTAGCGCCGTTGGAGGATTCATTCGGTTGGAGTAGGACGCAGATAAATTTGTCGCTGTCGTTCACGGCGGTGGGGAGCATGATCGCGCCGCTGCTTGGGTGGATAATGGATAGGCGGGGCGTGCGCGGGATAATGACGGCGTCGATGCTGCTGATTGCGGTGAGTTATCTGCTGCGTCCGCTTATGAGCGAGCTTTGGCATTGGTATGCGCTGAGTTTGCTTCAGTATGCCGGTTATGCGGGGGCGTCGATATTGCCGGCGGGTCGGCTGGTGGGGATATGGTTTCAGGAAAAGCGCGGGCGGGTGATGGGGATAACGCTGATGGGGAACAACGCCGGCGGGTTCGCTTTTCCGATACTGACAACGGCGGCGCTTGGGGCAGCATGGAATTGGGGCGGCGCTAGTCTTGCGCCGTGGGCGGGCGGCTATCTGATATTCGGGGCGATAGGGCTTGCGCTGACGGTGTACACGCTGGCGGTGGTGCGCGAGTTTCCGACGGCTCAGGGCGGGGGCGGATCGGCGGACGCGCGGGGGCCGGCGCTGACGGGGTGGTCGCTGGGGGAGGCGCTGCGGGCTAAGGCGTTTTACGCGACTACGGCGGCGGTGGTGATGGGGACATTCACATACAGCGCGGTGCTGCCGCAGATATTCAACCATTTGGACGCGGAGGGGGTGTCGGTCGCCACGGCGGGGTATGCGCTGAGTTCGGTGGCGATATGCGGGATGAGCGGCAAGTTCGTGATGGGGCTGCTGGCGGAGCGGATAACGGCGCGTTATGCGTTGATGATCGACTTGGCGGGGCAGGCGACGTTTTTGTTGCTGCTGACGCATTTCGCGGGGTCGTCGGCGTTCTTTTTGTGGTTGTTCGTGCCGCTGTTCGGCTTCTTTTTGGGGGCATTCGGGGCGCTGTTTCCGCTGATGGTGCAGGATGCTTTCGGGATACGGCGGTACGGCAGCATAATGGGGGTGGTGAATATGGCGACGGCGGTTTCGTTTTTTGGCGGGCCGTTGCTGGCGGGGTTGTCGTTTGACTTGACGGGGAGCTACCGCATCGCTTTCGTGGCGGTGGCGGCGCTGTTTTACACGGCTGCGCTGACGCTGACGCAGGCGGGGGAGGGTAGGGACGGCGTGGGGATTCGCGAGGTGGCGCGGGGTGTCCTGATGGCAGCTTGGGGTATTCTCCGCGGTATTTTTGACGCAGCGCGGGGCATTCTGATAGTAGCGCGGGGCTTTCTCCGGGGCATTCTGATAGCAACACGGCGCATTCTCAAAATTGGGCGCATAATCCGCTGAGTATCCGTGTTGGGCGCAAGGTTAGGATGCGCGGCGTGGGGCGGTCTCAAAATTGGGCGCATGACACGCTGAGTAGTTGTATTGGGCGCACAACCCGTTAAGTGACCGTCGGCGCAAGGGGTTCGTGATGGTTTCGGATTGATGGGCGCTGCGTGGTGGGGATGATTAGCGCGTCTTTTGATTGACCTGGCAGGGCGATAAGGGTAAAATTGTGGGGCGCATATGAAGGCTGCGGCGGGCTAGGCATACGGGGCGGTTCGCCGAAAGCAGCGTTGCCACATATCATTGAATATCCGCTAATCGGACGCCGTTTCAAGGAGGGGAGTGAATGGACTCAAGCTTCTTTAGGAAGATAGAGAAGGCGAAGGACTACTCGGTGCAAGAGGGGCGGGTTGTCCTGATGCAGTGTCAGGCTACTTTTCGGGGGGATAATTCCGATCACGAGATTTCCTATGAGGGGGGCAAGTGGAGTTGCAACTGTCATTACTTTGCGAAGTATGGCACATGCAGCCATACGATGGCGATGGAGATGATGCTGCGGAGCATGGTGGGGGAGACGGCCGGGGTTGGGGAGCGGGTGTAGGCGACGGGCGGCGTAGCTCGCGCAGTCATATTGCATAGCGGCAAGCGAAAGCCCTCCGGCTGACGGCATCGGCGGAGGGCTTGTTTTGTGTTAGCGGCGCGGGTGTGGGTTATTCGGGCTGATCTTGGCGAGGCTCTCTGATGCGCTCAATGCGCGGGACTTGCGCGAAGCCTTCTAGGTAGGACACTTTGAGGTGGACGTCTAGGACGTATTCGCTTACGTCTTTGAGTTGGGTTTCAACGGTCTTGATGTCGCCCTTTATCTCAGTTCGCACTCCGTTGATTTCGCCTCTGATGCGGACTTCGGATGATTTTATGGCGTCGCTGAGTTCGATTCGCACTGATTCGATTTTGAGGTTAGCGGCGTCAATGTCGCCCTTGAGTTCGATTCGCACCGATTCAATTTTGGCGTTTAGGGTGTCTATATCGCCTTTGAGTTCAACGCGTACCGATTCAATTTTGGCGTCGAGAGCGTCAATGTCGCCCTTGAGTTCGATTCGCACCGATTCAATTTTGGCGTTGAGCGCTTGAACATCGCTTCGCAATTCCGTGACTTTGGCGTCGACGGCTTGGATGTCGGCTTTGAGTTCGGTTTTTTGCGCCTTCATCTCATTTCTGAGACGGGTTTCCGATGCCTTCATCTCATTTCTGAGACGGGTTTCCGATGCCTGGATTTCAGATCTGAGACGGGTTTCCGATGCCTGGATTTCAGATCTGAGACGGGTTTCCAACGCTTCGTTTTCGCTTTTCAGTTCGTCGAAGCGCTTGTTCATCTGATTTAGCGTCAGCGTCATGCCGCCGTAGATCATTGCCGCTACGGCGGCTATTATCAGAAACAGGCTGCCTATTTCCCAAGCCATAATAATCAAGCGCTCCTTGGCTTGGATGTTATCATAGATTGCGGGGCGGGTGTGAACTTATTGCGCCTCGAATTGCGGGTTTGCCCTGCCGATAGAGCGAATTTGTGTGTTATACTGGATGCGGCGGTTAGATGTTGCGGCGCGCGGCGGGCGCTGGCGGGCACTGATATGGCGATGGCAGGCAAGGGCAAGCGGAGGCAGGCGTTATTTCGTTGAATGCGACGGCACAGCGGGCGGTTATACGCCGGCGACTTGAAGAGCGCGAGGAATGTCTCTCGCCGTATGCCGCTAGGTCGGGGCGCAGCGTCGGGCGCGCAGTTCCGGAGCGGCCGTCCGATGTGCGCACGGAGTATCAGCGCGACCGCGACCGCGTTATCCACAGCAAGGCGTTTCGGCGGCTGAAGCATAAGACGCAGGTGTTTATCGCGCCGCTTGGCGATCATTATGTTACGCGCCTTACGCATACGCTTGAGGTGGCGCAGATAGCGCGCACTATCGCGCGGGCGCTGAACTTGAACGAAGATCTCGCGGAAGCCATCGCTATGGCGCACGATTTGGGGCATACGCCTTTCGGGCATATCGGCGAGGATGAGCTGGACAAGCTTCATCCGGACGGGTTTCGGCACAGCCGCCAAAGCCTGCGTATCGTGGAGCGCGTGGAGAAGGACGGCAGGGGGCTTAACCTCACTTGGGAGGTGCGGCAGGGGATACTGCGGCACTCCAAGCCGCGCGGCGATTTCCTAGCCGGGGTCGACAACGACGGCCTTTCGCTCGAAGCGCAAGTGGTGCGCGTATCGGACGCGGTAGCCTACATTAACCACGACCTTGCCGACGCGTTTCGCGCCGGCGTTCTTTCGCCCGCGGATCTGCCGTCGGGGACGCTGAATGCGCTGGGCGGGCGGCATGCCGAGCGCATTGACACTATCGTGTGCGACATCATAGAGAATTCGTATGCGGCGAGCGGGTTGAACGGGGCGCATCCCGACGCTTTGCCCGCAATCGGGATGGGCGATGCGGTGCGGCAGGCGTTTATGGAGCTGCGGGAGTATATGTTCAGGAATGTGTATCTGCCGCAGGACGCGCGCGCCGAGGGCGAGGCGGCGCGGCGCATTGTGCGGCTGCTGTATCGCCATTTCAACGAACATCGGGACGAAATCCCGTCGGACTATGCCCGTCGCAGCCGAAGCGAATCGGATGCGGTGGTGGACTATGTGTCGGGTATGACGGATTGGTATGCGATGCGCGTGGCTGAGAGAATTCAGCCGGGGATCGCTAAGATTTTCATAGAAAGACTGCTATAATGGCTGGTATGACGCCCAACGATAGGATACTGATGCGCAGCGTTTCGCATCAGATTAAGCGGGTGCGCGAGCATCTGGAGGCGATGCAGCGGGACGCTCACGGGCTTGAGTATGAGCCGTGGAAGAGCGAAGTCGACCATATTTGGAAGACTACCTTCGAGCAGATAAACGATATGAGCCCCGAGCCGCAGCAGTCCGCGCTTGAGATGATACGCGAGCCGTGGATGATGTATTTGTCGCATTATGCGGTTCTGGGAAGGCAGTAGGCGGCGCTAAGGCGTTTCCAAAATAGGGAATGTTCCCTCTCTCTACTAGCGGTTCAGAGCAATTCAGCAATCAGTCCGTAGAGTATGCGAGCGGCGGAAAGGATCGGCGTTGACAGCGAACAGCGAACAGACAGCGGTCGTAGAGATGGAAGCCGATCTTAATCATGCGCGGCGCACGGCGGTTATGGCGCACAGCGTCGTTGTGCTGTTGCGCGAGATGGGGCTGCCGGCTACGCTTGACGCCGAACTGGCAAGCGTAGGCACGGACTTGGGCGATTTGTGGGGGGCTCAGAAAGAGTTCACGGATCGTTTGAACAATATGCTCAAGACGTCGGGAGACTGGGACGCCATAGGCGATTCGCTGGTGGATATGCGCGCGTCCATAGATCATATCGCTTGGCACTTGGAGAGCGTGCGCGAGCCGCTGACTAGGATTGCGGAGTACGCCTACGCCCAAGCGCAAGACGGCGCGCCGCCTATGCGCGCCCGAAATTCCGCGATCGACGATTGCTGCCGATAAGCATTCGGACGGACAACCGATAGAACAATGAGCGTTGCTGACGACATAAGAGCGCGTCTTGACATCGTGGATGTGGTGTCGGGCTATGTTCCGCTGCAGAAAGCGGGGCGCAGCTTCAAGGCGCCTTGTCCTTTTCATACCGAAAAGACGCCTTCGTTCATCGTGAACCCGGAGCGTCAGAGCTGGCGCTGCTTCGGCGCATGCTCCACCGGGGGGGACGCCTTCTCTTTCGTTATGCGCCATCAGAACTTGGAGTTCGGGGATGCGCTGCGATTGCTGGCGCAGAAGGCGGGCGTTCCGCTATCGCCGACGGCCAAGCAGGACAGCGATAAGCGCAGTCGGTTGCACGCCGTCAACCGCCTTGCCGCAACCTTCTATCAGGATAGGCTGAAATCGGCGCAGGGCGCGGCGGCGATGCAGTATCTAGGGCGGCGCGGCGTCAACGGCGAGGCTATCGACGCATTCCAACTCGGCGTAGCGCCCGACGGCTGGGACGGGCTGAAGACTTATCTGTCCAATATGGGCGTGAACGAAGATGAAGCGGTGGCAAGCGGGCTAATCTATCGCAATGATGCCGGCAGAACATGGGACTTCTTCCGCGGCAGGCTGATGTTTCCCATACACAACAGGCAGGGCGATGCGATAGGCTTCGGCGGGCGCGATATGAGCAGCGCCGCGCCTGCATCGCAAGGCTACAACCCTAAGTACATCAACACCGCAAGCACCCCCATTTTCGATAAGCGCAACACCCTCTACGGACTCCACCTCGCCCACTCCCACATTCGCAGCGCCAACACGGGCATTGTCGTCGAGGGCTATATGGATGTCATCGCGGCGCATCAGCGCGGCTATCGCAATGTGGTTGCGTCTATGGGGACGGCGCTCACCGAAAATCAGGTGGCGCAGCTGAAATCGCTGGCGAACAAGTTCGTGCTTGCGCTGGATCCGGACGCGGCGGGACAAGAGGCGACGCTTCGCAGCCTAGAGGCGTCTTGGAAGATAATCGGGGAGCAGTCGGCGGCGCGCGGGGTATCGCAGGGCGTCCTGCAGCGGCGCGATCCGATAACTTTGAACATCGCGGCGCTGCCCGACGGCAAAGATCCGGACGAACTTATACGCCACGATGCGGCAGAGTGGGAGCGGTTGACGCAGAACGCGCTGCCGCTTATGAGTTACCTTATACCGGCAATCACATCGCGCTTCGACATCAGCAGCGGACACGGCAAATCGCAGGTGGTCGAAGCCGTATTTCCGCTGATAGCGGCGACTCACAACATCTTCGATCAGCAGCGCTATCTGCAGAACCTGGCGGACGCGCTGGGCATTACGATGGATGCGCTCAAAGCGGGGTTGCCGCGCCGCCCGGCATATACTTCGCGGCGGCGCGCGCCACGGCAATCGCAGCCGCAGCCGAACAGCAGGGAACAGGTCGCCGCGTCGGCGCTGACGGCGAGCCGCGAGGATGTGTTGGAAGATTTTACGCTATCGCTGCTGCTGAGCCGCCCGCAGTTGCGCGAGCGCGTTCACGAACTATCGCCCGAATACTTTCGCAAGAGCGCGGACAGGGAGGTGTTCAAGCGCTGGATGGGCTGCGCGGCGACGGATGAACTTGAGGCGCTGCTCGACGAGCCGCTGCTGGCGCATATGCAGTCGCTGACGCAGGCGGACATAGCGCCCACGGATAGCGTCGAGAGCGAGCGGGCGCTGGATCAGTGCATCCAACGGCTGAAGCGCCGCCATCTGCTGGAGCTGCAGGAAGAGCTGCTTGAGACGGCGGACAACGCCACGCCGCCATCGCGCGAGCTGACGGCGCAAATCGCCAATCTCAACGCAGACATAAAGACGACGGAAACGGCGTAGTAGGCGCGGCGGCGCACGCATCGCATACGGCAAGCGCGCATACGCATTCGCGCATACGGCAAGCGCGCGCGAATATACGAAACGGGCTTATTGCTTATCTATACACAAGTCGGACGGGGGTTAAGCGGATGGACACATATATGAACGGGGACGGCACGGACAATTTGGCGATAACCGATATATCGCACGGCGCGCCCGTGGGCGATCTGATACTTACCCGCAAATCCAAGGAAGACGGCTACAGCCTCGGCGAGCCTGAGGTGATGGTGCCGGGACGCAACGGGGATTCGGACTACCGCGCGAACGGCCACTACGATGAGGATGAGGAAGACGACGAAGAGCAGGAATCGGAAGAGCCGGACATAGACAGCGAATGGGTCAAGAAGCTGGAGAATGTGGACATCATCGACGACCCTGTGCGTATGTATCTGCGCGAAATCGGCAGGGTCGGGCTGCTGAAGGCGGCGGATGAGCGCAAGCTGGCGCGCGAAATGGAAGAGTGGAAGCACATCGAGCGCGTGGAGAAATCCATCGAGTTCAACCGAATCCTAGCCAAGCGTCCCCATCTGAAAGACGTCCGCGCGCGGGTGCAAGAAAAAGCCAAATCCAAAATCGAATCCGTTGACGATCTGCTGGAAGAGATTCAGAAGAACGCCAACTGGAACGCCAAATTCAAAGACTTGACGATTCCGCGCGATGTCAATGTCCGCGCATGGGAATGCGTTCACCACTTCCTCGTTGGAATCCACGCCCACGCCCCCCTCATCGACGCCTTCTGCCGCTACCACGCCGTTCCCAAGCCCGAAACCCTCGCCGACTTCCTATCCGATGATGCGCTCGCCGAACTGCTGGACGGCGAACTGCCCGAAGAGATGCTCAACTTCGTCGCCGAACTGCTGAACACCGAGCCGGACTTGGTGAAGGCGGATATTCAGGAACTTTCGCTCAACCGGCGGCTGCTTCCCAAAGAGACGATGGAGCTTTTCAAGGTCCCGCCCGCTCTCAGCGAACTCAACACGCTGAAAGACAAGCCGGACTTCATCAAAGCGATCGAGTCGTATGAGCTGAGCTACGGCCGCCGCTTTGGGCGCGTCAAGACGGCGGGCAGGCGGGCTCAGCGGCATCTGGCGGAAGCCAACCTGCGGCTGGTGGTGAGCGTCGCCAAGAAGTACATCGGGCGGGGGATGTCGCTGCTTGACCTGATACAGGAAGGCAACATCGGGTTGATACGGGCGGTGGAAAAGTTCGACTATCGCAAGGGCTACAAGTTCAGCACCTATGCGACCTGGTGGATTCGGCAGGCAATCACGCGCGCAATCGCCGACCAGGCGCGCACGATACGCATTCCGGTGCATATGGTAGAGACTATCAACAAGCTTCTGCGGGTGAGCCGCCGCCTTGTGCAGGAAAACGGGCGGGAGCCTACCAGCGAAGAGATAGGCGCGGGGATGAGTACCGGCGAAGTTACGATTACGCCGGAGCGGGTGCGCGAAATCCTGAAGATTTCGCAGGAGCCGGTGTCTTTGGAGACGCCGATAGGGGAGGAGGAGGACAGCCACTTGGGGGACTTCATAGAGGATAGGAGCGCGCTTGCGCCTGCGGAGGCGGCGTCCTATCAGCTTCTCAAAGAGCAGGTGGAGGATGTGCTGAACACGCTGAACGAGCGCGAGGCGCGGGTGCTTCAGCTGCGCTTCGGGCTTGAAGACGGCCGCAGCCGCACGCTGGAAGAGGTGGGGCGCGACTTCGGGGTAACGCGCGAGCGCATCCGCCAGATCGAGGCGAAGGCGCTGCGAAAGCTGAGGCAGCCGACGCGGTCTAAGAAGCTGCGGGATTTTTTGGATGCGTAGGGGCGGGGTTGCGCCTTCCTAGCGAGAGTGATTAACGCAAAGACGCGGGGGCGCAAAGTCCATTGAGAAATCCGCTAATCTACTAAATAAAAGGTGAACTCCGCTAAATGGCAACCCTAACGCAAACAACCCCTGTCCAGGAATAGCGCCGCCGCGTCTTGGCAAGGCGGCAGCGGTGAATCATTCAGGTTGTTCCGGATGGAGGCTCTATGGGCTTGCTTAGTCTAGCGGTATGAAAGAATGCAGTCCGCCGCATCCGCGCGCCATCCCGCTATGGTTGAATTGTCGCGGCTGTTGCGCCGGCGTGTATAATCCCTTTGCGCCCCTGCGCCTTTGCGTTGAAAATCCCCCGCACATCAATAATCACACCCCGAAAGAAGGTCCCAAACATGGCGCTATACCTCACCGAAGCGGATGTGAACCGCATACTGACTATGGACATTGCGCTGGATACGGTGGAAGAGGCGTTTCGGCTGCTTGCGGACGGCGGCGCCACCAACAGCCCGCGCTCGCGCATTAGGTTGCCGCGCGGCGTGTTCAACTTTATGTCCGCCGCCGCGCCCGGCGCCGGCGTGATGGGCTTGAAGGCTTACGGCGTGGCAAACGGCCCCGTCAAGTTCTATGTCCAGATATTCAGCTCTGACACGGGCGAACTGCTGGCGCTGATCGAGGCGTCCGACCTTGGGCAGATACGCACGGGCGCGGCGAGCGGCGTCGCCACCAAGTATATGGCGCGCGCGGACGCCGCAAGCGTGGGCGTCATCGGCTCCGGCTATCAGGCGCGCACTCAGTTGGAGGCGGTCTGCAAAGTGCGCCCGATTAAGATGGCGCGGGTGTTCAGCCGCAGGCATGAGAACATGCAGGCGTTTGCCGACGAGATGACGGCGAAACTTGGCATAGAGGTTGCGCCGGTGGAAAGCGCCGAAGAGTGCGCGCGCAACGCCGACGTGGTAATCACGATGACCAGCGCATCCCGCCCCGTACTGCAAGGCGAATGGCTAGCCGAGGGCGCTCACATCAACGCCGCCGGCGCCAACCACTGGATGCGCCGCGAACTAGACGGCGATGCGGTGAGCCGCGCTAATATCATCGTGGCAGACGATATCGAGCAGGCGAAGCTGGAGTGCGGCGATCTGATATATCCCGCCGAGTTCGGCGCAATCCGCTGGGAGCAGGTTCGCAGCCTAGCCGATGTGGTGGGCGGCAGCGCGGCGGGCAGGACATCCCCCGCGGATATAACGCTGTTCGAATCGCAAGGGCTTGCGGTACAAGACATCACCACCGGCATCCGCGTGTACAAAATCGCATTGGAGCGCGGCATCGGAACGCCGTTGCCGGCGTAGGCGGGCGCAACACCGGGCGTTATATGAACGCCAATCCTGCGCGTGATGCGGGTTAGTGGCACCGCTGTTATGACGGATTGCCGTTGCCGCCGCCATCCGATTCGCCGTCGCGATGCGCCGCATTCGGCCGGTGTGTGTGGCAGCACGAGGCGTTGAGCCATTCCTGCGGTTCGCTGAAAAGTACATTCGGGTCGGTCTCATACACTATCTCGCCGTCCCTGAATATGGCTACCGCTCCCGTAGTCTCAAGCGCCCTGCGCCGCGCTATGTCCGACGCCCTACGCAGCGCCGCCAACGCCGCTTCCGGCCCGATCGAATGCTGAACTTGGCGCTCTTGCGCCGGTTCGGGCTTGCTGTCGCGCTGTTGCTGCGTCATCATCTAGCCTCCGATTAAGATGCCCCTAAACCCGCACCACGCCCATACCCCCTTCGATACGCACATCCGTATCGAAGGGCTTGGACAGCCGCTTGACGCGTTCCAGCGCGCGGCGGCTCACATCTGCGCCTGCCAGCAGCGGACGGCCGCGCTGCGAGCGCCGCTTGCCGTATCCCATATCTATCGGATGCAGCGTCAGCGCGCGCAGGTCGCCGCCCTTGAATTCGCAGCGCGCCACCACGCTTTCCCAATATATCGGATCGCCCGGAAAGCCGCGTTGGTCGTGTTCGCTGCGGGCGTCGTAGAAGTCGGCGGGCGTGGCGTCCGCCCCTAGCTTCACGCTATCGTAGTTGTACGAAGGCTGCCAGCGCACGGTGTCGTTCTGAAAGATGAAGTTGCCGAGGCTGTACATTATCGGTCTGCCCTTATAGACCTCTACGCCGCGCGTGATGTGCGGCCCGTGTCCGATGAAGGCGTCTGCGCCCTCGTCGATGCAGGCGCGCGCGAAGTCCACCAGAAAATCGGGCGGCAGATCGCGGTTTGCGCCGCTTTCGTGGCAGTGAACGGATACAAGCGCCCAGTCCGCCATTCGGCGGGCGTCCCGCAGCCAGCGCAGATTGCCCTCAAGATCGCGCGCGTTCAGCTTCGATGTGATTTTGAACTCTTCGCCCAGCGCGAACCGCTTGTCCATAAACAGGAAGCGCTCATCGGTGTCTTCCGGGATAGCGCCGCGATGCCGAAAGTTGCGCTCTGCGTTCTGCTGCGCTTCCAAGCCGAGCTTGCTTCTGATGCGGCGCAACGCGTCGAATGCGGGACGGTCGATCGTGTGCGTGAGGCTGAAGCGTAGCGGGTTGAGGCCGGGGCGTCCATTGACGTCGGGGCGCTGGTCTAACGCGCGTCCCGCCTCTGCGAATGTGGATGACGCCGATATGAGCGCCACGCGCCCGTTGGCGGTGTCCAAGTACGCCGGCGCGCGCGCCTCGCTGAGGTTGCGCCCCGTGCCGGCATACGCCAACTCGGATTTGCGGAGATGCGCCAAGTGGGTGAGTACGCCGCCTTCGCCGTAATCGTAGCTATGGTTGTTGGCGCAGGACACCAGATTGACGCCCAGCCACTCCAGCTCGCGCAAGTTCTTGGGGTCGGATGCCGTGAATGTGCCGCCCGCCATCCCCGGCGAATGCTCATAGTCGTGCATCAGCATCTCGAGGTTGGCGAAGCCCACATCGGCGTCGCGGAAGAGCGTGGCGAGCTGCGCAAAGCCGTCTTCGCGAAAGACCGACAGCCGTCGGGTTATCATCGTATCGCCGCCGGCTACAAGCGTCAGATTGCCGGCTTGCGCTTCGTACAACAAGCGTTGCCCCCCGTTAGATCGGCGCGTCCGTTAGTCAGCGCGCTACTTGAGCCGCCCCTCAGTATCCCTAGAGTATCCCAATTTGCCCTGCCCCAATTCAGCCGAACATCTCTTTAATAGGATGCGATGCAGAGCGGTTGTAACGGCTACCTTAATTCGGACATAGGGCGGTTTTAACCGCTATCCCATAATCCTATAATAGGGACGCCTGCCGCATACCCTACGGCGTTGGCGCAAAGCAATGGGGCAAGCGAAACACGCGGGGACGGGACGGCGCATATAGCGTTGGTTAGGCTATACGCGCGGGATTGCCTTGATTGCGTGGTCTTCCAGCGGGACGTATTCGTTGGCGAGTATGCCCATCACCACCGAGTCGAAGCGCGCGCCTTCATGCGGGCGGCTCTTGCGCAGCGTGCCTTCATGCTGAAAGCCGAGGTGCGCGAACATATTGCGCGCCGGCATATTGTATTCGGGAATGTCCACCCATACGCGGTACAATCCGTATTCGTCGAAGGCGGTTTCCAGCGCGCGGCGGGCGGCGGCGGAGCCGTAGCCGTGATGCCACAAGTCCTTGCGCCCAATCAGCACGGAGAGCTGCCCGTCGCCCAGCGATTCCTCAATCGCGATGTGGATCTCGCCTATGTGTCCCGCTTCCGGGCAGTATATTGACAGGATTCGGTGCTCCGGGTTGTCGAACACATGCGCCCACTCTTCGTCCGATATGTCGTCCACTTCGTTGGGATGATAACCGAGGTGCGCCGGATCGCCGTATGCGTAGCGCCCGAACCACGACTCCGAAACCTCTTCGTCCGCAAGCCAGCGCCGAATGCGCGCCACATCGTCCCGCGTTACCATCTGCAGATTTATCGCCTGAGGCATATCTCACCTCCCATATCTCACTTCATCCAATACCCAAGGTATCGTTGCCTAGTATCATTTATAGGTTTGATAAATAGATGCTATCAGAGTTAGACGCATAGGCGCAATTATGAACCTCGAATTAGGAAACGCTTTGCAACGGACTTGTTGGCTGCCGCTTGGAAGCGCTCTCTATGTATCTTTTCTATATCTCTATATCCACGATAAGCGCCTGCGTCCGCGATATGTTTCGGGCGCGCTTGAGCGCTGCGCTGCGCCGCCGGAGCCGCTTCTGCGCGCGCGTGAACTCCGAAGCGCGCCTGCGATTGCCGAATAAGCCCGCTTATACATACAGAAAACTATTGAACTTTTGATTAGAATTAGAATAAGATTATGTCAGCGGTTGAGCAGTCCGTTGCGATTGTTCATAATTGCCGCAAATCAAATCCTGATTGCCATTCGTTAAGGGTATTGACAAGGCTTGCGCTACGGGACTATCATTGCTTTCGGCGCTTGCATATCAGGGGCAGCCCTTGCAATTTGAGGGTTACGCCGCAAGTTCATGCAGTAGCTGAACAAGTTCCTTAAAGATTGGACATTTTAAGAAGAGGGGGTCAAATGACGAAGCGTTTCCCTTCGCGGGGTAAGATTGCTACTCTGCTGTTTTCAATTCTGGTGGTTCTTATATTAGCGGCGTGCGCGGGCCCCGCCGGCGCGCCTGGCGCTCCCGGCTTGCCGGGCAACCCGGGCAATCCCGGCGCGCAAGGCCTGCCCGGCTTCCCCGGCGAACCCGGACTTCCCGGAAATCCGGGCAATCCTGGCAACCCCGGTCCTCCCGGCCGCGCAGGCCCTCCCGGTCCTCCGGGTCCCGCAGGCATAGACGGCGTATCCCCGCAGGCGGCGATAGAGGTTAGCTCCGGCGTCATAGCAGTCAACGACGGACTGACCATAAGCGGTTCGGGCTTCCAGCCCAACGAGCCGGTCGCCCTGCTTCTGATAGTCGACCAGAACCTGCAGCCGTTCATCGGCGGCGGACGGCGCGCCCAGACCGCGGCCAACTCCGGCGGCAACTTCACATTCTCAGTGGACTCCGTCGGCGCAGAGTTCAAGGGCAACACCACTGCCAGGCTGTTGGACGCATCCAACGGCGGCGTGAACAGCCTCGCGGTCTATGCCAGCGGCGCAGACGGCAGCAAGGCAAGCACGCCCATCCGCGTAATCTCCGACGGCGGCATTGCGCCGGCGCCCAGCATCGCGCTGAGCAGCAACTCCGTAGCCGTTGACGGCGATGTTACCATCATGGCGGCGGGCTTTATGCCCGGCGAGTTCATCACCGTTGTGGCGGTTGGCGCATCCGGCGGCGACGACAGAGTGCTGGTAGGCGGCCCCGCCAATAACTACGGCGCGGTGTCCCTGACCGCCACCATAACCCTAGATCCCGATGTGTACACCATCAGCGCAACGGGACAGCCCATCGGCGGTATGCAAGCCATGGTAACCGCCCCGCTCGCCGTAATGGAATCGGAGAAGTAGTTTCCGCTACTACCCCCTCTGATTAGGCAGAGTCAAACAACCCCTCTGACGGACTGCCGTCGGAGGGGTTGTTCTTTCGCCTTGTTGTTAATGCTTATGCGGATGGCTTGCTGCGCTTGGCGTGTTGCGGACAATGGCGCATCGTCGGCGCGCGCTTGACGCAAGCGAATGCGCTGATGCTTTGCGCTTGCCTACTCTGCCGCTTTCGCCAACGATTTATCCGTCGAAGGTTTATGAGACGGCTTGCGGTTGGGCATTTCCCTTGCCGGCACGCCCACCACAAGCGCCCCGTCCGCTACATCGCGCGTAACAACCGCGCCCGCGCCCGTAACCGCGCCCGCGCCAACCGTCAGCGGCGCTACCAGCATCGTGCCGCTGCCGATAGCGGCGTCCCGCTCTATCGTGGTTTGGTACTTGTTGACGCCGTCGTAGGTAACGATTACCGCGCCCGCGCCGATGTTCACGCGCGCGCCTATGGTAGCTTCCCCGACGTAGCTGAAATGCCCCATCTTCAGTTCCCGCCCCAATCGGCTGTTCTTGACCTCGGCGCATGTGCCGATATGAACGCCGCTCTCTATGTGCGATACGCCGCGAATGTTGCTGAACGGGCCCACATCCACGCCGTCTTCCAATGTGGAATCGCCTATCACGGATGACACCACCGCGCAGCCGTCGCCGATGACGGCGTTGTTTATAATCGCGTTGGGGCCGATTTCGCATCCGTCGCCAATCCGAGTTCGGCCGCGAATGTGCGTGTTAGGCATAACTATCGTATCCTGCCCCAGCGTCACGTCGAAGTCTATGTACACGCTGGACGGATCCGGCATCGCAACGCCCGCCAGCATCCAGCGCTCGCGAATGCGCCGCCGCAACGCCGCTTCCGCTTCTGCCAGCTGAATGCGGTTATTGACGCCCAGCGCCTCATGCGGGTCGTCGGACGATACCGACGCCACGCCCGCGCCCTGCGCTGCGGCAGCCTGTATCAGATCCGTCAGAAGCGTCTCGCCCTTCGGCGACGGGGGCAGGCGTTCCAAGTTCTGCCAAAGCCAAGCGGCGCGGAAGCAGTAGAAGCCGCTGTTCACCTCGCGAATTGCGAGCGTCTTATCGTCGGCGTACTCATGCTCCACGATGGCGGTTATGCCGCCGTCGGCGTCGCGCGCTATGCGTCCCATGCCGTCCGGATTGACCGCGCTTGAAGTCAGAAGGGTTATGCACGCTTCGGATTCGTCGTGCCGCCGCATCATATCGGCGAGCGTGCGCGGCCTGATTAGCGGCGTATCGCCGTACAACACCACAATGTTGTCGACGCCGTTGAGCGCGCTGCGGGCTTGCAGCAATGCGTTGCCGGTGCCGAGCGGCTGCGGCTGCGCGGCGTACAGCGCGGCGTCGCCGAGTGCGGCTCTGAAGCGATCATCATCCGGCGGCGTTACCACGACGGCTTGCTCAAGCCCCGCTTCGCGCGCTGCGCTCAGCGCTAGGCTGACCATCTCGCGCCCGCAGACGCGATGCAGCGCTTTCGGCATTCGAGAGCGCATCCGAGTTCCCAAACCCGCCGCCAGGATAACCGCAGCGTAATTCGTCATATTACATCTCCATAAAATCAAAATATGCCCAACACTGCGCTAAATGCTGCGTCAGACATTGCGCTTGTTCCACAATGCCCGTATGCGGTCAGCGCCGCCCGACGCTTATCGCAATCGGCGTTTGGCGCATCCCCGCAACGGGAAACTAGCCCGTGTCCATCGCGCAAAAGTGTAGCAGAGCGCCGAAAATGGCGTCAATTCACGCTATTAAGGTTATCTACTCGATGGCGCGGCTGCACGGCGAACAGCGCCACAATCGCGGTGAGTATCCCAAGCGCCGCGAAGCCGTAGAATACTGGGCCGTAGTTGCCTGCGCTGAAGTAGTCGAACACCACGCCCGGTATCAGCGCCCCTATCGCCTGTCCCAGCGTTGTGAACGGCTCGGTTACGCCGCGAATTGCGCCCAGCGATCGCCTGCCGAAGTAGTCGGCGTATGCCACCGGCGGCACGGTCAGCATCCCGCCAAGCCCGAAGCCGAACAGCGCCGAAAACGCCAGCGCCTCAACGCCGGTATTGGTGAATGTGAACAAGTATGACGCCGCCGCCATCACCAGCGCCACCGCCGCCAGCGCATAGCGCACGGGCGCCTTTTCCACAATCCAACCCCATGCCACGCTGCCGACGCCAAGAAAGATTGCGTTGAAGCTGATGCCCAAGCCCGCCGTTACCGCATTCAAGCCCTGGTCGCGAAAGAACGCCGCCGAGTGGGTGTTGGTTCCCGCCTGCATCAGGAAGAGCAAGCCCGTGCCAATCGCGATAAGCCAGAGCGTAGGCGTCCGCATCGCCTGCTTCAGCGTCCAGTCCGGCTCTTCCGTCGCATCGGCGGATGCGCCGTTCGACGCATTCGCGGCGTATGAGACGTCCCGCTCGTCGCCGTCCGGGTGAAGTCCCACATCCTCAGGGCGCTGCGCTATCAGCAGCGCCACCGGCAGCAGCGCTACCACGAACACCAGCGTCCCCAGCACAAGCCAGGCATCCCGCCAGCCGCTTTGCGCGATTACCAGCGACGCAATCAGCGGGAACAGCACCATCCCTACGGAGTGCGACATATTCAGGATGCCGTTTGTTCTGCCGCGCAACCGTATGAACCAGCGCGATACCACCACCGAAGCGCCGATTTGCAGCGGGCTGGAGAATATCACCCGCCCCGTGCCGTATGCGATGTACAGCACCCACGGGATAGTTGCGCCCAAGACGGTAACGCTGGCGTCCGCCCAATTGAGCGTCAGCGTGGCTATGCCCAGAATGATGACGCTGACGGTCAGCACTGCGCGCGCGCCGTAGCGGTCGATCAGCCAGCCCACGAGCGGCGATGTGAAGGTAGCGGCAAGCCCGCCAACCGCCGCCGATCCGGCTATTATCGTGCGGCTCAAGCCTAGTTCGGCCGACAGCGGATACACGAACACCGCGATTGTCAGGCTTGCGGCGGCGTTGCGGACGAACAGCGCGCTGCCCGCCGCGCCCAGCACAACCCAGCCGTAGTAGAAGGGCGTGCGATCTGCTAGTCGTTGCTGCAACTGCGGTTCCTAATTCGCCAAAGCGGGGAGTGGCGCTTCAAGGCGCTGCCCAAGCGTTGGGATGCTAACACTTCGCGAATGCGCTAGTCAATGTTGGGCATTCTCAGGAATTTTCACCCTTTAAGCGGTATGGGATATAATGGCATTCAAATTGCTGTTTAGGATGCGATATATGGAACGCGATCGGGTATATCGTCACAATATCAGCTTCCGACGCCGTGGTTCCAATTAGAAGCCTAAAGACGGACACGCGCGGTCGTCGGTTTCACAAATGAAGTGAGAATGCCAAGCGATGCGAAAGTGTCCGAGTTGCGACAGCAGGAATACGCGTAGGCGATCTGAGTTTCATCTGTACAAGAAATGGCGCTGCCGCCGTTGCCACAGAACTTTCGGCTCTATGCGCGGCGTTGTTGTCCTGTTGGCGCTGGCGATTGCGATTGCGGCGCTCTGGTTCATATACGCGCAGCCGGACAGATCGGCTGTGCTGTGGCAACGGTTGGCGCAGTCGACTGCAGAGATTTGGGATGCCGTATCAACGGATGCGGGGGATAGCGATCCGAACTTGGCACTTCCGTCCGAATCAACGCCTATGCCAACCACCGCGCCTATCGCAGTTTTGGATCGCGTGGTAACCGCCGTCGTGAACGTCATCCCAACGCCCGCGCCCACGGCAACGCCCATTCCGTCCATATCAACGCCTATGCCAACCGCCGCGCCGATCGCCGTTTTGGACAGGGTAGCAACCGCCGTCGTGAAAGTCATCCCAACGCCCTCGTCCACGCCAACACCCTTGCCCACGGCAACGCCATCGTCCACGCCAACATCCTCGCCCACAGCAACGCCCGCACCCACGGCAACATCCTCGCCCACAGCAACGCCCTCGTCCACGGCAACATTCACGCCCACGGCAACGCCCATTCCATCCCCGCATCTGCGTCACATCGACGAGAAACTCTACATGCTAGATCTCATCAACATCGCGCGCGAGGATGCGGGCGTTCCGCCGGTGGCATTGGGCGAAAACGATGCCGCGCAGCTGCATGCAGAATCCGCGCTGGCGAACTGCTTCGCTTCGCACTGGGGCATAGACGGGCTGAAGCCGTACATGCGCTATTCGCTTGCGGGCGGCTACCAAAGCAATGGAGAAAACGGATCAGGCGCAAATTACTGTTTCGGAAATGAGTATGCGCCGATTGAATCCATCAAAGACGAAATCAGATATACGATGGAGAGTTGGATGGGCAGTCCCGGCCATCGCGATAACCTTTTGCATAAGCATCACAAAAAAGTGAACATCGGACTGGCTTGGGATAAGCATAACGCCATGGCTTATCAGCACTTTGAGGGCGATTATGTTCACTACGACGGCTTGCCGTCCATTGGCACGGACGGAATTCTATCGCTGTCGGGAACAACCAAGAACGGCGTGGAATTCGCAAGCGTAGAAGATTTGGGCGTTCATATCCACTACCATCCGCCGCCGCATGAACTCACCAGAGGGCAGCTTGCGCGGACATACGCTTATGGCTATGATCATTTGATAGCGTCTATCAGGTGGCCGCTGACGGATGGTTCGTTTTGGGTAGGTGATGATGAATTTTCTCACACCGATACTTCTCTTGATCCGTATCATATTCCCGCTAACGTGCCTGCGCCGCCTTTGCCTGAAGGGCATGGCGGTTTGGGGGAAAATGCCGCAAGCAGATATGAAGTAACGCAGACCATTACTGGGCGGTGGCTAACAGCGTCGAGATGGGAAGTATCGGATATGGCGTTCAGCGTAACCGTCGATATTCGGGAAACGCTGCAGGAACATAGCGAGGGCGTGTACACGATATTGGTATTGGGTCCGATTGGCGATGATGAACGCGCCGTTATATCCCAATACTCGATATTCTATGGAATAACGGCGCCGGACACCTACACGCCAAGATGATGTAAGCGTCGCGCGGGTTGGAGTCGGCAAGAATAGCCCGCGCGACGCTAGTTGTATCGGCGTCGACGGCGTTTTCGCTGCCCCTACGCCGCCGTCCCCATCTTGCTATCGGTATCGGCGGCATCTGCATCTGCGGCATGCGCACCATCGGCCGCATCATCACCCTCATCTGCGGCCGGCATCTTGCTGAACGCCAGCCCGTCGCCGTCGACATCCACGCTCACTTCGTCGCCCTCGACAAAATCCCCGGCTATGATGCGCCGCGCGAGCGGGTTGTCTATGTGGCGCTCTATGGCGCGGCGAAGCGGGCGGGCGCCGTACTTGCTGTCGAAGCCGGCGTCCGCAAGCCAGCGCTTGGCGGCGGCGGTCAGCGTGATGGATACGCCGTGTTCGGATAGGCGCTCTTGCACATCGCGCAGCATCAGATCCACTATGCGCGCTATCTGCTCCGGCGTCAGCGGCTCGAAGACGATTGTGTCATCCAAGCGGTTGAGAAACTCCGGCCGAAATGCGCGGCGCAGCGCGTCTTCCACCGACGCCCTCAAGCGCGCGCTGCCGTCCTGCTGCGCCGCGCGCGCGCCGAACCCGAAGGATGTGCGGCTTGCCTCTGCTGTGCCTAGGTTGCTGGTCATAATGACTAGCGTGTTGCGAAAGTCGACCGTTCTGCCGTGTCCGTCCGTCAAGCGGCCGTCCTCTAGGATCTGGAGCAGGGCGTTGAACACATCGGGGTGCGCCTTTTCGATTTCGTCGAAAAGGATGACGCGGAACGGGCGGCGGCGCACGGCTTCGGTGAGCTGCCCGCCTTCGTCGTAGCCCACATAGCCCGGCGGCGCTCCGATGAGGCGGGATACGGCGTGTTTTTCCATGTACTCGGACATGTCCAAGCGCACGATGTTTCGCTCATCGTCAAACAGGTAGTCCGCAAGCGCGCGCGCCAGTTCGGTCTTGCCTACGCCGGTGGGGCCTAGGAAGACGAAGCTTCCGATAGGGCGGTTGGGGTCTTTGAGTCTGGCGCGCGCGCGGCGCACCGCGTCGGACACGGCGGCGATGGCGTCTTCCTGCCCGATGACGCGCTGATGCAGGCGGTCTTCCATATGCAGAAGCTTATCGGCTTCGCTTTCAAGCAGGCGGTCGACGGGTATGCCCGTCCATACCGCTATGAGCCGGCCGATGTCTTGCGCGGTAACCGCATCGTGGTTTTGCGCGCCCGCCGTTTGCCCTAGCTCAGCACGCTCCGCGTCGAAGTCGGACTGCAGGCGCAACCGCTCGGAGCGCAACTGCGCGGCGCGCTCATAGTCCGCCATCTCCGCGGCCGCCTCTTCCTCGCTCTCAAGGTGGCGCAAGCGGTGTTCGGCGTCTTTGAGATGCGCGGGCAGCATCTGCGCGTCGATGCGAAGTTTGCTCGCCGCTTCGTCTATAAGATCCACCGCCTTGTCGGGCAGCAGTCTATCGGATATGTAGCGGGCGCTCAACCGCACCGCCGCTGTCAGCGCATCGTCGTCTATGCGTATCTTGTGGTGCGCTTCGTAGCGCGGGCGCAATGCGGTGAGCATCTCAACGGCGGTGGCTTCATCCGGCTCTTCCACGATAATCGGCTGAAAGCGGCGTTCCAAGGCGGCATCGCGCTCTATGTGCTTGCGATACTCTTCTTCGGTGGTAGCGCCGAGCGCCTGCAGTTCGCCGCGCGCGAGGGCGGGCTTCATCATATTGCTGGCGTCAATCGAGCCGGACGCCGAGCCTGCGCCCACGACGGTATGGATTTCGTCTATGAACAGGATGATTTCGCCCTGCGCCTGCTTCACTTCGTCCATAACCGCCTTCAGACGCTCTTCGAACTCGCCGCGCATTGAGGTTCCCGCCACAAGCGCGCCCATATCCAGGGCAAGCACGCGGCGCTCTTTGAGTTCGGCGGGGACGTCGCCCGCCACGATGCGCTGCGCCAGTCCTTCGGCGATGGCGGTTTTGCCCACGCCTGCGCCGCCGATTAGCGCCGGGTTGTTCTTTGTGCGGCGTATGAGCGTCTGCATCACGCGCGCCACTTCGCCGTCCCGTCCTACGATGGGATCGAGTTTGCCGTCCTTAGCGAGCTGCGTCAGGTCGACGCTGTAGCGCTCAAGCGAGCGGTAGTGGCTTTCGGCGCGCGGGTCGGCGACGCGGTGGGCGCCGCGCACTTTTTGGAGCGCCTGATATACCGCTTCCTGCGTTACGCCGAACTCGGCTAGAAAGCGAGCGGCGGGGTCTTGCGCGTCTTGCGTCAGCGCAATCAACAGATGCTCGGCGCTGATGTAGTCGTCTTGCAGGCGCTCGGATTCCGCCTTTGCGGCGTACAGCAGGCGGCTGACGCGCGGCGTCTGGTATATCTGCGCCGCCTTGCCGTCCGTCTTGGGCAGCCGCTCCAGCGCATCGTGAAGGCGGCGGCGCATCTGCGTGGCGTCCGCGCCGATTTCGCGCAGGACGTCCGCCGCAACGCCCTCTTGCCGCTCCAACAGCGCCATCAGCACATACTCGGAGTCCCACTGAATATGGCGGTAGCGCTGAACTATCTGCTGAGATTCGTGCAGCGCTTCCCTTGCTGCGTCCGTGAATTCGTCGGGTCTGAGAACCATCGTCGCTACCTCTCATACATATGATCCGCATACAATCCGTGTATGCCCGTGTGTGCGGATTGGATTGCGTAAAGTATGATTATAGCAATAGAGTTGATATGAATCAAGTCAAGTTTCGTGTCAATAAGACTTGCGATGTTTCTCAGTGCGGGCGATTTAACGGCGTAAAGCGTAGATATGGGACGATACTTATTGCGCGGGAAAGGCAATGCCTTCCGTCTGCGCCGCATCCAAAAGCATCACTCTGTCGTTGCGGGATTCGACAAAGAGCGCGAAGTCCTGGAGTATGTCCATTCCAAGCAGGGAAGGCATAGCCACAGGGGTACTCGACGGCGGTTCCATGATAGGCACGGGCATGGTTGTGCTGTAATTGCCGATAGTCAGCGTCGCTCTGATAGTTCTAGTTCTCACATAGCCGCCCACGCCGCTAATTGGCTTTTCACTTACGGGCAGGTCGAAAAAGTCGATTCCTAGTTCATTCCTGATATAAACCAATATATCGAAGGACAACATTGTGGAGTCCGCCCCGGTATCAATCAGAAATGCGGTTACAAGGGAGCGGTTTCCCGCATCGGGGAAACTCACTTCTATATCTACGTAAGGCTTCCGGTAAGCGCTGTCCGTTTGAAAATATCCTGTTGTCATGATGTGCTGAACGGGGCCCCAATCCATGCCGACTGCTCGTAGGGAATGAAGTTGATGAATACATCGGTCACCTTCAGGGACTTGGCGGCTATGGCGTCCGCAAACTCGAACAGATCTTGCGAAGCGGCGATTACCTCGCCCTTGTATATGCCGATATAGTGGTCGGAATACTTGGCGTGCAGTTCGTCAAAGTGGTCGTCCACCCACTTCGCCTCTTTGTGAAAGCGCTTGAGGTCTGCGCGACCGTAGTTGTGATGGGCGTAATTCACGGCGTCCCTCCACCGATGGCTTCAGCGTCGTCAGATACATTGTGCGCGATTTACGGGCGCTTGGCAAGGCTTGGCGGGCGCAGGGCATTCTTAGTGGTGAGTGGTATTGAGTTTGAGTTTGGCGCAGAAGACTAGCGCAAGCAGACTCACCAGCATCTCAATGCTCTTTGCGCACCCCTTCGTCCGACGCGCTAACCGATTCAACTTCCCGAGCAGCATCGAATGCAACCCTTCGTTCCAGTTCACTGCGCCGCACTTTCCTACCACATGCTTATTGACCGGCAGCGTCCCGCTTACACTCCGTAGGCGTATGTCTCGTAGCGCTCCGCATCCGGCAGACGCTCCGGCAACCGCAAGAAAGTGGCTTCGTCCCTGTCGCCCACTTCAAAGTCTATCCATCCCTCCCATCGCGCTCTTCCACCACCGCCGTCCACACCCATAGAGCGTTGCGCTTTTCTGCTTTTCTAGCGCCTAAGTATGTCCACATTTCGTCAAGCGCTATCGTTGACGCAGCGATTGTAGCCGCCCGCCCGCTTGTGCGCCACGCGCTCATTGCGCGCATCCGTTCAAGCGCTACCGCCCCCTTTTGACCCAACCGCTCACCGATGGAACGCTTGCGCCCACTACGCGCACCGCCGCAGATATGCTCGCGCCCTCTATGCGCATCTGAACCGCTTGGTGCTTGACTTGCTCCGGTGAGCATCCAATTGGAGCCGCAGTGTCGGTATCTGACGTCGTGTCATATACCCCTCGCGCGCCATAGTTCGCCTCCTAAACGGCAGTTTGAACGCCATTATAGCCCCACCACTGAAAAGCGAGAATGCCGCTACGCTTGAGGCTACACCACAAGCCCCGCCCCCACCGGCCGCCGCTTGCCCCCATGCACCGACGGATCAGCACACCACTTGGCGGCAAGCATCCGCACGCCTTCGTACACAGCGTCGTCGAAGCCCAGCATATCGCAGACCACGCGCCGATCCAGCAGCGCGCGGTTGGCGTCGGCGTCCGCAAGATACGCCGGCTGCAGCTCCAGCTCGCGAAACTCGTCGAAGATTTCTTGCGCCGCCGCAAGCTGGGCGTCGGTGAGTGCGCGTAGGTCTAGGGTGGGGAGCGATTCCATTGTCCGCATAGTTATGCGCCCACGCCCGCCTTGCTGACGACTGGATCGCCACCAGTACAGTAGCAAGCCTAGCGTAGAGTTACCCCACAAACTAAATGCGTAGTCAAATCGGGGTTCTGTGAAAATCACATTCGGCCACGCAGTGCCGCCGATGCTTTCTCTTTCGGTGAAGGCTACCGATAGCGGTTGCGCGGCGAACCCAAAATCAAGGCTTATGTGAGCGCGGCTTGCAGTTTCCCAAAGTTCATGAGCGCGCTCGCGCCGTTCCAATTTCACGCGCAATTGAATATCGGGGGCGCAGACCATTCGGGTTTCGTTTCGGGCGTTGTGGTTCCATAGCGCGGGATAGGTGGCAGTTAGAGACGGCGGATGTTTGGTGAAAGGCCCATTGTGAGCGTCGCTAATGAATAGTTGATGATCATGCCCGCGCTGTCCGACTTCGCTTAACCGCGCGATGGGCAGATCCAACGTTCCGGAAGTTGCGGGAAGCCAAAGCTTGCCCTCGGATAGCGAATGCGCCACCTGCGCCAGCGATGCGTCGCTCATGCGCGCCGCGCCCCAGCCGGTTGCGTAGCCGTCTATCGGCGCGTCCAACGCCTCGCCTACAAGATCCTCGCCGCAGTCTATCGGCGCGTCCAACGCCTCGCCTACAAGATCCTCGCCGCAGTATATCGGGACGCCGCCGTATGGGCCGTCTTCAAGCCGATTCAGTTCTACATTAGCGGCAATGCCGCGCGCGAACTCTCTCGACTCCACAAATCCCCCCGGCCTATGCGTCAGCGATACGAACTCGGCGCGCTGACGCGGCTCCTCTTCAGGCTCCAGTTTGCGCGCGATTACCAGACATTCCGCTATTCCCGTATCCGACGAAAACGCCATATCTCTGCCGATGGACGCAATGCTCACAATCGTGGCATCGGCGTACTGCGTAGCGATGAGTTCCCTGAACTTCGCCCACGCCGAGCCGTTGATAGCGGTGAATGGCAATACCAGCGCCACTACGCCGCCCGGTCGAACCTTTTTGTCAGCGATGGACGCAAACGCCGAACCCAAGCCCGCATGTCCATGATAGTGAGAGCCCCTTGCCGATTGAATCAGCAACGTCGCCATATCGTCTTGGTCTGATATGTCAGCGCCGAATGCGGCGAATGCGGCGTTCAGTATGTTGCCGTCAGCGTCCCGATGCTTGGTGTTGCTTGTGAACGGCGGGTTCATTATCACGATGTCGAAGCCGTCGTCCGGTATGTCGACCGCAATCTGGGCGGCGGTCTCTTCGCCGATGCTGCCGGTTCGCAGCGCCGGATCGCTGGTGTTGAACAGCGTCATCACGCTTGAGGTTTGCAGCAGATCCAGCGAGCCGATTTTCACGCTGCCGTCCGCTTGCCGTCCATAAGGCATTGTGTACAAGCGTGAATTTTCGTAGCCGATGTTGGGTTGTATGCCGGAGAGCGTGGCGCCCGTGATGTGAACGGCGGATGGCATCACATCGCAGCCGTAGAGCGCATCCTCCATCATCGCCTTGTGCAACGATGAGGCGCTGCCGCCTGCGTGTTCGTGGCGTATGGAGAACTGCTCATACACCGCGGACAGCAGCGCCCCGGTGCCGCAAGCGAAATCGCCCACGCGCAGCTTGCCGATGGCGTGAGCGTCCGCCCAGTCCACGTCCTTCAGTTTGGCGACGGCTATGCGCGCGAGCAGCGCCGATGACGCCGGCAGCGTGTAGAATGTGGCGAGATACTTGCGGTCGGCTATGAGGCGCTGGAATATGCGCCCGGTGAGATCGTGCGAGTTGGCTACGCCCAAGGCGTTCACTTCGCCGGCGGTGAGCTCAAGGCTGTGCAGGATGCGTCTAGCATCGCCCGCCCCAATCTGCTCTAGGATGTCCATTCCTATGGCGAATATGGGCCAATAGTTGACTCTCAGGATGTCTGCCCAAGCGTCTAGCGTTTCAGCCTGCGGATTGGACACGCCGCGTCCCGCCACATGGCGCGGGCGCTTTATGCCGGCGTGTATGCCCGCGATATGTTCGTGAAACACCAGCGCGTTGGCGAGTATGGCGCACGCCATTCGGCGGGTTTGGGATACATTCGCCATACCCAGCAGGCGCGCGATGTTCTCTATTGCGCCGGGCTGCGTCGCCGCCATTTCGTCAAAGACGTTCGCGACGCGCTCTATGCCCTGCTCTAGGGTATCGGCGGCGGCATCCACTTCGCTCTGCGGCACGGACACCAGGCGTATGAGGTCGGCAAGATCGGATGCGCCGCCGCTAATCCAACCCGATGCGGGGAAACGGCCGCCGTCCTTGTAGTGAACGCAGTACTCGGAGCGCGCGGCTTTCAGCGCATCGGCAATGTCGGGGGCGCTCTCCAAATCCTCCGGATAGCGCAGCGCGATTGCGGCTTCTACGACGCGCGTATCGCCTACTACGGGCAATCCAAGCCGCGCCTTCGCCTCATCCTCGGCGGTGTATGCGGGCATATACTCGGCTTCCACCACAACGGGCGCGCGTCGGCTGTCCGTGATGATGATGTCGGGGCGCAGCGCCGGCTGTCCTTCGACGACCTGCGTATGTTCGGCGCGCACGGATGCGCCGCGCATCATCCCTTGCAGCAGCGCTGCCAGCGCGGCGTTTGCGCCGGATTCGGCTTGGCGCGAGGTGGTCATCGGCGGTGTCTCCGTTGCGGCGTATGCGGTTGCGATTAGGCGCTGTGTTTATTATATTGCGCTTGTTCTATGGCGCAAGCGGCAACGGTGTTCACTTTGCGCCCAATACATCAGCGCGCGCTGCGCCTCGCCGCGCTCCGCGAACTCCACCAAGTCGGGCAGCAGATCCGTCGCAGGGCGCGCGTTTGACATATCCAGCTCATCCGGGCCCCATTCGGGGTCGGCGGCGATGCCGGCTTGTATGGCGGTCATTTCATAACCGAAACTACACCACCAACCGCGCCCCCGCCGGCCGCCGCTTGCCCCCGTGAACCGACGGCTCCGCGCACCACTTGGCGGCAAGCATCCGCACGCCTTCGTACACAGCGTCGTCGAAGCCCAGCATATCGCAGACCACGCGCCGATCCAGCAGCGCGCGGTTGGCGTCGGCGTCCGCAAGATACGCCGGCTGCAGCTCAAGTTCGCGGAACTCGTCGAAGATTTCCTGCGCCGTCGCAAGCTGCTCGTCGGTGAGGGCGCGCAGGTCGAGGATGGGAAGCGATTCGGCTGAGCGTATGGTCATTCTTATCTTGGATGATTGTTGACGGCTTGAATGCCACCAGTGCGAAACCAAGCCAAGCGTACTATTACACCATACTGAGAATGCGTAATCGTACTCGCTTTTGCTGAATATCACATTCGGCCAGGAACTCCCGCCTATCGTTTCCCTTTCGGTGAACGCAATCGCCAAAGCCTGAGAACTGCAGGTGAACTCTGCATTCAGATGCGCGCGACTAGCCGTAGCCCAGACTGCGCCGGCTTTTTCTTCCATGCCATCCCTTACGATTAGCTCAGCATCGTATTCGCAAAGCATTCGAGTTTCTTTCTTGGCGTTGTGATTCCACAGAGCGGGATAGGTCGGTTGTGGAGTAGTGAGCGTTTTAGAAATCGTGAATGGGCCGCGTGGCGGCGGACCCTCTATGTCACGGTGGTGTAGTCCGAGTTTGCCTATATCGCCCAATGCAGCCATCCTAATTTCTGAGAACGCAGGCTTTCCGGGCAAGGATAGTTTTGATTGGGATAGCGCAAACGCGGTTTGCGCGACAGTGTTGTCGAGAATCCTGACAAGATTAAATTTCGTCTGCGATTTTCCATAAGGGAAAGTAGCGGACGAAATTTGTCCTGAAACTTCATCGCCGACGAATATGGAACCGCCGCCATATGCCCCTTGTTCGATTCCTCGGACGTCGTCTTGTTCGACGATGCTGTTAGCAATGACGTAAGATTGAGCAAATCCCCCTGGCCGTTGACGCAGTGATATGAAGCTCCCTTTGCGCTCTTTGGCTTCGCCGTCTCTACGCTTGCGCGCCACAAAGAGGCATTCCGCGATTCCCGTATCCGACGAAAACGCCATATCCGTGCCGTTGGCGGCGATGCTTAGGATGCTAAAATCGGTGTATCCTTCAGAAAGCATATCTCTGAATTTTTGCCACGAAATTCCGGTAGCTGCGGATAGCGGCAGCACAAATGCAAAGACGCCGCCCGGCTTCAGTTTTCTATCGCCTATTGCCGCAAATGCCGACGCTATGCCTGCATTGCCGTGGTAGCAAGTCCCTTCTCTTAAATTAGCCATTCTTCTACTCATCGCCCTTTGCGCTTCGTCATTGGTATTGAAGGCGGCAAAGGCAGAGTTGAATTCACCGGAATGTTCACCCTCATTAGTTGTATTTCTGGTAAAGGGCGGGTTCATTATCACGATGTCAAAGCCCGCGTCGGGTATGTCTATGATGAGGTGAGAGGCGGTCTCTTCGCCCCTGCTGCCGGTTCGCCGCGCGGGTTCGTTGGTGTTGAACAGCGCCATCGCGGAGGAAGACTGCATAAGTTCAAGCGAACCGATTTTCACAATGCCGTCGCGTTGCCGCCCATAAGGCATTGTGTACAAGCGGGAGTTTTCGTAGCCGACATTCGGTTGTATGCCGGACAGCGTGGCGCCGGTGATGTGAATGGCGGATGGCATTACATCGCAGCCATATAGAACATCCTCTATCATCGGCTTGTGCAGTGCTGCGGCGTTGCCCCCGGCGCGCTCATGGCGGTTTGCGAACTGCTCATATACGGCGGACAGCAGCGCGCCCGTGCCGCATGCGAAGTCCGCCACGCGCAGCTTGCTGATGGCTTTGGCATCCGCCCAATCCACGCCCTCAAGCTTGGAAACCGCAATGCGCGCAAGCAACGCAGCGGATTCGGGCGATGTATAGTAAGTAGCAAGATACTCGCGGTCTGAGATGAGCCGTTGGAATATGCGCCCTGTGAGGTTGTGCGCGAAAATAGCGCCGCCTGCGTTGACGCTCTCCGCGGTGTCGCGAAGCCGTTCGAGGATTTGCGCCGCGTCATGCGCCGGGAGTTGGTTCACGATGTCGCGCGCGATAGCGAATATAGCCCAGTAGTTGATGTTTTCAAGGATGTCGTCCCACGCCGCGCTTATCTTGGATCTCGGATTGTCGGCGGCGCTGCCCCATAGCAGGTTGAGCGGCTGAACATCGGAGTCGGGGTGCATGCCCACGATACGCTCGTGGAAGATGAGGGCGTTGGCGATGATGGCGCACGCCATTCGGCGGGTTGCGGCAGGGTCGGTCATACCCAGAAGGCGCGCGATTACGGGGGTAATTGTGGGGCGCAGTTTGTCCATTTCGTCCATAACGGCGACAGCGCGGTCAATGCCCTTCTCCAACGTCTTGACAGCGGCTTCAACCGCGCTTTCAGACATGGACACTAGCCGAATTAGGTCTGAGAGGTCGGATGGCGCGCCGCTTATCCAACCAGATGTGGGAAAGCGCGGCTTGTCTTTGTAGAATACGGCGTATTCCAAACGCGCCGAGCGAATTGCGCCGTCTAAGTCGGAAGCGTCCGCAATATCCGCGGGATAGCGCAGCGCGATTGCGGCTTCTATGACGCGCGTATCACCCACCACCGCCAAACCCAAGCGATCCACGGCTTCGCGTTCCACCGCGCGCGCGGGCATATACTCGGCTTCCACCACCACGGGCGCGCGCTGGCTATCCGTGATGATGATGTCGGGACGCAGTCCCGGATGTCCTTCGATGACCTGCGTATTTTCATAGCGCACGTTAGCGCCGCGCATCATATCTTGCAGCAGCATGCCCAGCACGGTGTTGGCGCTGGATTCGGCTTGGCGCGAGGTGGTCGTCATCGAGTGTCCTTAATTCGCAGCGCATTATTCGTAGCGCATTCGCAGAAGTCGTGTTTGTTCAGTTCAGATGTAGGCTATTGTATGGGCGCTTGTTCTATGGCGCAACGGCTGTGGCGTTCACTTTGCGCCCAATCCATCACCGCGCGCGTTGCGCTACGCGGCGCACGGCGTCCACTAGCGCGTCCACTTCGGCTTCGGTGGTGAGCGCGTTGAGCGCGCCGGCGCCGCCGGTTTGGAGCAGTATGCCTTCGTTTAGCAAGCCGGTGAATAGCGCTTTGGTCATTGCGCCGTCGCCGCTCAGCGCGGAGCGGTAGTCGGTGATGGCTTCATCGGTGAAGTGTATGCCGAACAGGGACGCCACGCCGGTAACTTGCGCCGCTATGTCAAGTTCGTCGAATACGGCGCGGAGCTTGGCGCGCAAGTTTTCGCCCAGCGCGTTCATTCGCTCATACACTTGCGGCGTGAGGCGGTTCATCACCACTTCGCCCGCCGCCATCGTCATCGGGTTGGCGTTGAATGTGCCGGCGTGCGCCAGCGGCGTATCGCGCGTGGGGTCGAATAGCGCCATCACATCGCGCCGCCCGCCCCATGCGCCAACAGGCATGCCGCCGCCGATTATCTTGCCGAATGTGGTCATATCGGGTATCACGCCGAACAACTGCTGCGCGCCGCCCGACGATACGCGGAAGCTTTGCACTTCGTCGAATATGAGCAGGATGTCCAGATCCTCGGTGATGGCGCGCATGCCGCGCAGGAAATCGGCGTCGGCGGGCAGATAGCCGAAACTGGACGACACCACTTCCATTATCACGCAGGCGAGGTCGTTTTTGTGGCGGCGGATTAGGCGCTCGCAGGTTTCCAAGTCGTTGTAGGGCAGCGTGATGACGTCGTCCGCGACGCTGGGCGGCTGCCCCGGATGCTCCGGGACGGGCGTTGTGCCGTCGGGGTCGAGCGCGCTTGCGGGCGGGCGCACGCTGACGGATACATATTCGTGCGAGCCGTGATAGCCGCCTTCGAACTTGGCTATCTTGTGCCTGCCGGTGAAGGCGCGCGCGCCGCGGATAGCCATCATCGTGCCTTCGGTGCCGGAGTTGGTGAAGCGTATCGTATCTACGGACGGCACGCGCTCGCACAGCGTCTTCGCCAGCCGAACTTGCGCTTCTGTGGGGCCGCTGAACGAGTTGCCGCGCGCCGCCTGCGCTTGGAGCGCCGCCACGATGTCGGGGTGGGCGTGTCCCAAGATGTGCGTGGTGGCGTTAATCATAAAGTCTAGGTAGCGGTTGCCGTCCACATCATAGACATAGTGGCCGGCGGCGCGGTCGACGAAAGTGGGATAGGGCGCAAAGTACGCCGTGCCGCGCGAGCTTCCGCCGGGCAGGTAGCGCGCGGCTTCCGCCTGAAGCGCCTCCGATTTGGGCGTGGCGGCGATGAAGCGGTCGGTTTCGCGGCGTAGTTGGGATGCAGCAGGCATTGTGCGCTCCTTAGTGGCATTAGGGTTGGGATGGCAAGCGATAGGTTGGGATAGCGGGTCGAATCGGCGCTTGATTGGGCAAGTAGGATTATACTTGCGGGCGGGCGTATGGGCAATCGGCGCAAGAACTCTGACTCATCGCAAGCGCTATGAGACGAACCGATAGCGCCGCATTGGGCAGCGGGAACGGCGTATCAAACCGATATTGCAATTCGCCCCGGCAATCCCTAGTTCGGCAATTCGGGATTGGGAACCGCGCGCGCTTATGTAGCCATATCGCGCGGGGCGCGGGCGAAGCGCGCCGATTGGAGTTCGGCGGTGGTGACCTGCGGCTCTTGCGCCAGCTCAGCGTACAGCGCGGGCGGCGGCATAACATCGCGCAGCGCCGGTATGACCTCTTCGCCCATAAGCCGAACTGAGCGCATCAACTTTTCGTGTTCCATTCCGCCGAACATCATCCAATTGCTAATGTGCGTCGCGCCTACGGCCGCCGCGCGCTTGAACTTCTCGATGACCGTTTCGGGGCTGCCGAAGAATAGCCTGTCGAGGAACGCGTCGTCGTCCAGTTCGCCGTCGTAGGGGCTTGCGTCGACTGCGCCGTTCACGACGTCGTGGCGGTTGAGGCCGCGCTGAGCGCGGTTCTGCCAGCGCACATAGCGCAATGCGTCGCGCGCCTCTGCGTCGGTGGGCGCTACGTGCGTCATGCACTGCAAGCCTAGCGACAAGCCGGCGGTTGGCTTGCCGAACTCGGCGCGGGCGTGGACAAGCGATGCCATCTGCTTGCGGACGCCGTCCATACCCATCATGCTGGAGGACAGCGGCAGCATATCCAAGCGCGCCGCCAAGCGCATGGACTCTACGCTGGTTCCGGTAACCCAAAGCGGCGGGTGCGGCTGCTGCTTGGGCTTGGGGAAGACGGTTACGGGGTTCTCGATGCGCACATAATCGCCTTCGTAGGTGAACGATTCGTGGGAAGTCCACGCCTTCAGCAGCACATCCAGCGTCTCTTCGAACTTGCCGCGCGATTCGCCCAAATCGCTGCCGAAGCCCGCCATCTCATAGCCTTGGTAACCCCTGCCCACGCCGCACATTAGCCTGCCGTCGATGAGGTTATCCAGCACGGCTATCTCTTCGGCGAGGCGCAGCGGCTGCCATACGGGGAGTATGACCGATGCCGTGCCGATGCGAATGCGCCGCGTGCGCTGCCCGATGTAGAGCGCCTGCATCAGCGGCGCGGGCGAATTGCCGTAGTTGGTGAAGTGGTGCTCGGCGATTAGGCAGTAGTCAAACCCCAATTCTTCGGAGTATTGCACCTGCTCCACGCCCTCTTCAAAGAGCGTTTTCCAATTGCGCAAAGTGGGGTTGGGCCACTCTAGAAACAAGCCGAATTGCATTCAAAACTTCCTTTGCTGTTCTTGTTGTCCGTATCCGTAATAGTTGCAGGTTGGGGGACGGCGGCGCTTGTCAGTTAAAGCGGCTCATCGTCTCTTGGATGCCTTCCGCAAGCAGGCAGGCAATCGCATCGGCGGCGCGCTCAACGGCGGCGTCCAGGATCTCGCGCTCGGCGGGCGGCATTGGGCCTATGACATGCTCGATCTGCCCGGCGCCGTCCGCGGGCATCCCTACGCCTATGCGCAGGCGGGGGAAGGCTTGGGAGCCGGCCGCCTCGATGATGGACTTTAGCCCGTTATGGCCGCCCGCGCTGCCTTTGGATCGCAGTCGAATCTTGCCCGGCGGCAGGTTGATGTCGTCGCACACGATAAGCAGCCTGTCCGCCGGCAACCCGTAGCGCGCCTGCAGGTAGCGGATCGCCGCGCCGCTGCGGTTGACATAGGTGCGCGGCTTGACCAGCGCCACGGCGTAGTCTGCGATAACGCCTTCGCCAATTATCGCCGAGCTGCGCCGCCGATCAAGGCGAATGGCATGCTTTCGCGCCAGCGTGTCAATGCACCAAAAGCCGGCGTTGTGGCGCGTGGCGGCGTACTCTGCGCCGGGGTTGCCCAAGCCGACGACCGCAAGCGCCGGCGGTTCGGGATGGCGATCGCGCTTGCCGCCGATGGAGTGCAATAGGTTGCGCATTTGCATAAATGAACTGAGGCTCCGAACAGGCGTCAGAGCCTCAGGGCGAGGTTCGTTAGTGGGTTGGTGGCGATTGAGGCGATGGGTTAGGGGACAAGCCCGGGGTTGCCATATCTGCAAGAGATTGGCTTCGTTGAACCGATGGGCTACGCTACGGCGCAACCCATATGACAGCGCCGCTGATGCAACCTATCATAACAAACGAAATCGCTACCGTGCTGCCAACTATCCAGCGAATCGTAGAGACCTTCGCATCCTCGATCGCGATCATAATGCGCTGTTCGGACTGCTTTAGCGCGCCCGTGATGTCGGCGATGGTGCGTTGCTCGGACTGCTTTATCGCAGTCGTGATGTCAATGATGATGCGTTGCTCGGACTGCTTTATCGCGGTCTTGAAACTCGCATCGGAGCCCTCCGCCTGCGGTGGTGTCTGCGTAACCATTGCAGCCTCCGGTGATTATGGATTGTATGTATCATACACCATTTGCGGGTTGTTTGGGGCGCAAATTTGGGAGCGCGCTGATGAAGAAGCATCGCTATCGTTGTGAATGTATCGCGATGCCGCCGCTTGCGCGCTATTCGCCCCTAATGCTTGCGCGCATTCGCTCCCACGCTTGGCGCGCCTCTTCCACGGAGCCTTCGTCTTCGATGGTGGTGATGTCGCCGGGGTCTTGGTCAAGCACAACCGCCTTGAACACGCGGCGCATTATCTTGCCGCTGCGCGTCTTGGGCAGCATATCCACGAAGTTCAGTTCGCTGATGACGGCGACGGGGCCGAGTTCGCGCCGCACCGCAAGCAGCAGTTCGCGCTTGAGTTCGTCTGACGGGGCGTAGTCGTTTCGCAGCACAACGAAGGCGGATATGACTTCGCCGCGCAGTTCGTCGGGGCGGCCGGTAACGCCGGCTTCGGCTACGGCGGGATGCGTCAGAAACGCCGATTCCACTTCTATCGTGCCGATGCGGTGCGCCGCTATCTTGATGACTTCGTCGGCGCGTCCGGCGAACCAGACATAGCCGTCTTCGTCGATGTGCGCCGAATCGCCGGTGAAATAGACCCGCTCGTCGGGTATGCGTTCCCAGTAGTCCGTCCCGTAGCGCTCCGGCTCGCCCCAAAGCATCGGCGTTAGGCTTGGGAAGGGGCGCTTGACCACGAGTATGCCCTTTTCGCCGGTGGCGCAGGGTTCGCCTTCGGGCGTCATCACGGCGGCTTCTATGCCGGGCATCGGCACGCCGCTGGAGCCGGGCTTGATGGGCAGCATCGCCAAGCCGTATGGGTTGCCCACAAGCGGGCCGCCGGTTTCGGTCTGCCAGTAGTGGTCTATGACCGGTATTCGGTTTTGCAGCACATCTTGTTGCAGCCATTCCCACGCGGGCGGGTTTAGCACTTCGCCGGCGCAAACGATGCGCTCCAGCGTGGGCAGGGCGGACTTGGGCTTGCCTTCGTCGCCGTAGCGCATAAGCAGGCGCACGGCGGTCGGCGATGTGAACATGCCGGTTACGCCGAATTCATCGCAGAGCCGCCATATTTCGTCGGGGTTCGGATGGTCGATCGCGCCCTCAAAAGCGATTGTTGTGCTGCCGGCGAGCAGCGGCGCATAGACGATATAGGAGTGTCCCACAATCCAGCCGATGTCCGATGTTGCCCACCAGACGTCGGTATCGCGCAAGCCGAAACACCACTTGCCCATGCTATTGACGCCCACTTGATAGCCGCCGTGCGTATGCACCGCGAGCTTGGGCTTGGCGGTTGTGCCGGATGTAGCCAGGATGTAGGCGGGTTCGTTGGATTCCATCTCCACATAGCCGCCGTCGTGTCCAGCGCCGCGCGCCAGGAAGTCGTCCCAGCCGATGTCGCGGCCGGGCGTCATTGGGGCGTCGGCTGTACGGCTGAGCACGACGACATGCTCCACGGCGTCGCCGCCGATTTCGAGCGAGGCGTCCACAATGCCTTTGAGCGGGATGTCGCGCCCTTTGCGATAGGTGATGTCGGTGGTGAACACAAGGCGGGAGCCGCTTGCCTGGATGCGATCGCCGAGCGCGCCTGCGCCGAAGCCGGCGAACACTACGGAGTGGATAGCGCCGATGCGGACGGCGGCGAGCATAAGCAATATCGCTTCCACGGATACGGGCATATAGATTGTGATGCGGTCGCCCTTGCGGATGCCCATGCCGCGCAGCGCCGCCGCCACGCGTTCTACTTCGTGCTTGAGCTGCGAGTAGGTGAGTACGCTGCGCTCGCCGCGCTCGTTGGCGTATGCGATGGCGGCGTGTCCGCCCCAGCCGCGCTCGACGTGGCGGTCGATGCAGTTGTATGAGATGTTGGTGGTGGCGCCGCTGAACCAGCGAAAGGCGGGGAAATCCCATTGGAACACATCGTCCCACTTGCGAAACCACGGCAGCGCATCGGCGGCGCGCGCCCAAAATTCGTTGGGGGATGCGGCGGCTTCGCTGCGCCATCGGTTGACGATAGGGTTGATTGTCTGCATAGGGCTTGCCTCCCGTGTGTGATATGCGCGATATGCGCTTTGGCGGTTGTTGGCGGCTGATGATGGTTAGCCGATAGCGCTTGTAGTCGTTGATGTTTAGCCGATATATCTTGTAGTCAAGTAGTTAAGGGCAATTTGCGTATCGGGGGGCGCTAATCCCCAACTAGCAGTTCGCTTATGGGCGCTTCGGTATTCGCGAATGGTCTGAGATTGCCGATGTGCAAGCCTTCGGCGGGGGCGAATGCTTTGGCTTTGAGCGCCTCTATGAGGTCTGATTCGCTGCGAATGTCGTCGTCGAACAGGGTTACGCACTTGCCGATGCCGTGCTTGGAATGGGCGTCGCTGCCGCCGCTGCCGGTGAAGCCTAGGTGCCGCGCCACGTCCAGCGTGAACAGGTTTTCGCGGTCGGTGTTTGCGCCGTTGGCTACCTCGACATCGTCGACCAGTTCGAATAGGGGATGCTTGGACGCCTCGATTGCGGTTGTGGGTCTGACGCCGTTGGCGCTTTTGAAGAGCAGGTTGACATTGTAGGGCGGGCGGTTGAAGAGGTTGCGGAACGGGTGCGCCGAAATCATCACGCCGCCGGCGCGGTCGACCACTTTGCGCAAGCCGGCGGCGGTGTGCATGCCGCTCACATAGCGATGCAGTCCGAAGGCGAGGATGTGTCCCATATCGGTGTTCACTTCCAGCGCTCTGATGGCGGTCAGTCCGGAGCCTTTGAAGGCGCTTGCCAGCTCGGCGGCTTCCCATCCGCCTGAGTGTTCGGTGAGGCATACGCCGTCAAGCCCGATGCGCTGCGCTTCTTGGATGAGTTGGTCGGTGGCGAGGCCGCTATCGCTGCTGCCGCGAACCGTATGCAGATGCATATCGAATATAGCCAAGTATCGTTACTCTTTCGTTAGGGGTTGGCGTGTTGATTGCGCGATTGTGTAACAGGGCAACAAGCGCGTTATGCAAGCGCAGCGCCGCATCGTCCGACGGGCGGCGCTGCGCGCGGAGCTACATCTGCACTAGCCCGGCGATTATCGTCCCCAATATCCCGGCCAAGCAGCCAATTACAGCGATTAGCAGGCCGATTATGAGCCAAGTCTGCCTGTCGATCTTGCTGCCTAGTCTGGTTTCGCTTGCGCGGATTTCGTTTTGGAGATAGCGCTCGGTTTCGCGCAGATCGCGTTGGGTGGCTACGCCGTCGTGCGCGGGGGCGCGGGCTATCAGGTCTTCGTCGGTTGCGCGGTCAGCAGTTGTTTGGCGCTGTGTTGTTTCGGTTTCGGTAGCCATTCTTTCACCTCGACTTTGTAAGCCTATTCGCATCCGTAGTATATGGGATGGGCAACGGATATTACGCAAGCGCTGCGCCGCATCGTTAGACGGGCGGCGCTGCGCTCGAATCTACATCCTCACTAGAAGGGCAATCATCGTCCCCAATATCCCGGCCAAGCCGCCGATTATAGCGATTAGCAGGATGGCTATAAGCCAAATCGCCCTGTTGAACTTAGCCTCGAACTTAGCGTCCATTCGCTCCATCGCGCTGTCCATTTTGTCGAACCTGGCATCTACCTTGTCGAACTTGGCATTGAAGTCAGATCTAAGTCTGCCTTCGCTTGCGCGGATTTCGCTTTGGAGATAGCGCTCGGTTTCGCGCAGATCGCGTTGGGTGGCTACGCCGTCGTGGGCGGGGGCGCGGGCTATCAGATCCTCGTCGGCAGTGCGTTCAGTGGTTGTTTGGCGCTGGGTTGTTTCGGTTTCGGTAGCCATTCTTTCACCTCTACTTTGTAAGCCTATTCGCATCGTAGTATATGGGATGGGCAACGGATATTACGCAAGCGGAGCGCCGCATCGTCCGACGGGAGGCGCTGCGCTCGAATCTACATCCTCACTAGAAGGGCAATCATCGTCCCCAATATCCCGGCCAAGCCGCCAATTATAGCGATTAGCAGGATGGCTATAAGCCAAATCGCCCTATTGAACTTAGCCTCGAACTTAGCATCCATTCGCTCCAGCGCGCTGTCCATTTTGTCGAACCTGGCATCCACCTTGTCGAACTTGGAATCTACATCGTCGAACTTGGCGTTGAAGTCAGCACTGAGTCTGCCTTCGCTTGCGCGGATTTCGCTTTGGAGATAGCGCTCGGTTTCGCGCAGATCGCGCTGGGTGGCTACGCCGTCGTGCGCGGGGGCGCGGGCTATCAGGTCTTCGTCGGTTGCGCGGTCAGCGGTTGCTTGCCGGTGGGTTGTTTCGGTTTCGGTAGCCATTCTTTCACCTCGACTTTGTAAGCCTATTCGCATCTGTAGTATATGGGATGGGCAACGGATATGCGCGTTGCGGCGCTCAAAGCGATTTTAGCCTTGAATGGAGTATCGGTCAATTCGGGCGGGGGTTATGCGCCGACGAAGTAGGGTAGGAACCAGCCGAATAGCAGGATGAAGGTCAGCGTGAGCGCGAGTACGCCTGCCAGTATGGGGCGCAGCAGCAGCGCTATGGGGGCGGCGAGCAGCAATGCGCCAATCGCGATTGCCAGCGTGAACGCTATGTTGGGGCTGCCGATGCCGCCGCCGGGCGCCTGCTCTACGCTTACGCGGTACACCAGCGCCAATGCGCCGCCAATCGTGGCCCATGTGGGATGGGACGCGGCTACGATTATCATCGCAAGCGTCATGGGCGTGTACTTTTCGAGCATCGGCAGGGTTTGCGCGCGGCGGTTTTTGAGCAGCGTGAAGAGGCTTATCATGCCCACGGTAACGAACACGGATGCCATGAGCATGCCTAACATTGCGCCGTCTATGAATGCGTCCAGAATGGCGGTTTCACCTTCGGTTGGGTTGGCGTGGGCTAGACGCCGCCGCTGATCTGCGCGTCGAGCGGGGGCGGCGTTACGGCGGAGGCTAGATGCGCGTTCCAGCCGCGCTTGTGCTTGAGCAGCAGTTGGATTGCGGTTCCCACTTCGCGCTTGGGCATTAGGGCGTACATGGATGGGCCGCTGCCGGTGAGGTGTATCTCGCGCGCGCCAAGTTGGGCGAATGCGCTGCGATAGCGCTCTATGCCGGGGTAGGCGGCGGGGGCTACGGCGTCGAAGGCGTTGAATAGGAATTGAGGGGGGACATCGCCGCCGCCGCGGATGCGCGCCTCAAGCTTGCGGGTGAGCATGCCGCCGGTGTAGTTGGCGGGAGTAAGCGCATCGTAGAGGGCGGCGGTCTTGCTTGCGCGGCCGCCGATATGCGGCGTATCGGGCGTCAGCGCAACTAGCCAGTCCACTTTGGCGGGCGGCAGGCGGCGGATGCGCTCGCCTCTGCCAAGCGCAATGGCGGTGCCGCCTTCCAATAGGAACGGCACATCGGAACCTATCTTGGCGGCTATGGCTTCCAGTTTCGGCGTGGGCATATCGAGATGCCAGAGGGCGTTCAATCCCGTAAGGGTCGCGGCGGCGTCGCTGCTGCCGCCGCCTAGTCCCGCCGATACGGGTATCGCCTTGCGGATGGCGATATGCGCGCCGCCGGTGTAGCCGCTTTCGGCGCGCAGCAAGCGGGCGGCTTGGAGCGCGAGGTTGTCGGGCGTATCAAGCGCGGGGTTGTCGCAGGATAGGGTTAGGTCGGCGGCGGGCGTAAGGCTCACGGTATCGCACAGGTCGATCGTCTGCATGATGGAGGCGATTTCATGGTAGCCGTCGGGGCGCCGATCGATGACCTCAAGCGTCAGGTTTATCTTGGCGTAGGCTTTGAGCGCAATCATAGGCGGGCGTCTATATCGGGCAGGGTTGGCGCGCGCGCGGTGGGCGTTAGGGTTTGTTAGGGTTCAGGATAGCGCAGGCGGTAGGCGGCGTAAAGGCGTCCCCAGTCGGGGATACTGAGGGTTTGGGGACGGCGGCGAGGGTCGATATCGGCGTCGGCCAGCATCGCTTCGGCGGCGGCGCGCGTGATGGACAAGCCGCGCTGCAGGCAGTTGTGTATCTGCTTGCGGGGGGCAGAGAAGCCGGCGCGCGCAAGGGTGAAGAAGGCGTCTATGGAGTCTAGGGCGAGCGCGGGACGGGGCAGCACATCAAGGCGGACGATGGCGGATGTAACTTTTGGGGCGGGACGAAAGGCGCGCGGCGGGACGCTGGCGATGATGCGGGGCTTGCTGTAGAGCTGAACGGCTACGGATAGCAGGGACATATCGCCCGGCTGCGCCGCCATATTGCGGGCGACTTCGCGCTGCGTCATCACTGCCATTAGGGTGGGCTTTCGGTCGGATTCTAGGAAGCGGCGAATGATTGGCTGGGCGGCGTAGTAGGGCAGGTTGGCGATGAGCTTATAGGGGGCGTCGGGCGGGTATAGGGCGGCGGGGTCGATGCAGCGGGCGTCTGCGTGAATGACGCGGACGGCGGGGTTGGCGGCGAACTCGGCGGCGAGGGCGGCTGCTAGGGCGGCGTCAAGTTCGACGGCGGTTAGGCTTGCGGCGGCGCTTGCTAGGGGGCGGGTGAGAATGCCGCGGCCGGGGCCGATTTCTAGTATGCGGTCGTGTGGGGATACATCGGCGGCGGCGATGATGCGTGCGGCGATGCGGCGGTCGACTAGGAAGTTTTGCGCCAGCGATTTTTTGGCGGGCGCATAGCGGCGGGGTTTGGCGGGAACATCGGCGAGGTTGATGGGATGCGCTCCGGGCGGACGTCGATTAGCGCGGCGGGCATGCGCGCGTATGGACGGGATTGGTCGTGCACCTCCGATTCGATTCACACCCAAAGGCGTAATCGCAGCGGCGGCTCGGGTCAGGCGACCCTGCGGCGCCCGGAGTTGACCGCTTACCGCTGCTTCCTTCCGGACCTGACGGGGTTCACGGCATTCCGCCGCGCAGGACCCAACCGTCGGCGCCGGCCAACTGCGAACAGAGGCCCCGGATGAAAAAACCTCCGGGAGGAGTTCAGCCTCGCTAGAGCGGATTGCGAGTACAGGGCACCGCTATCTCCCCGCTTAGCACGACCGTGGGATTATGTTAGGGGAAATGGGCGTGCGTGTCAATCAATGCGCGGGACGATTTTGGCGCAAGGGCTCTTTCCTAAGGTTTTAACGCAAAGGCGGGAAGGCGCAAAGGGATTGGGGGTAGGATTTTTGGGCGCAAGGGTGTAAGGGCGCAGAGGGGCTTAGGGGCTGCGGGCGTTTGCGGGGATGTTGTCGGGGCGGGCGAGGGTTTTTCGCAAGCGCTTCCACTCTTCGATGGATAGGGGTTCGCTATGGAGGATTATGGCGGCGGCGCCGTCGGGCGTCTTGCCGTTGGTGGCGTGGATGGCTTGCGGCTTTCCGTTCTTTTCGTTGGCGGCGGGCGTGTTGGCGTTGCCGTTGCCGTGCGGTTTGCCGTTGGCGTGGTTGTTGGCGGCGGCGGCATTGCGCTTTTGGGCTTTGCGGGCTGCGCGCTTTTGGCGTCGGCGGGCGGCTCTGCCCGGGTTGCCGGAGTTGGCTGACGGCGTGTTGGCGTCGGTGGGATTTTTGTCGGCGGCAGCGGGCTGCTCGGTGGCGGCCTTGGGCTTTTCTTTGACGGCGGCGATATTCGCGGCAACGGCGGGTTGCTCGCTGACGGCGCGCTTTTGGGATTTGCGAGCGGCGCGCTTTTGGCGGCGGCGGGATGCGCGGGTTTCAGCGGCCGGAGCGTATTCGGAGTTGGCGGCGGGCTGTCGGTCGTGGACGCGCTGTTCGGCGGCGGCGGGCTGTTTGGCGGCGTCGCGCTGTTCGGTGGTGGCGCTCTTTTCTGAGACTGCGATATTTTGGGCGGCGGCGGCTTTGCGCTTTTCGGATTGGCGGCGTTGGAATTCGAAGGCTGCGGGGCGCCTGGATTCCAGTTCGGCTTTGAAGGCTAACATTTCCGCTACATCTTCGCGGGTGCGGCGGCGATTGGGGAAGAGGGGGATACGCTTTAGGGTTTTGCGCTCGGCGCGCTGTTCGCGTCGGCGGGCGGCGCGGCTAGGGGTGTCTGACGGCGTGTTGGCGTCGGCGGGATTTTCGGCGGCGTCTGCGTCGATATTTTCTGCGTCGGCAGCGCGCTTTTCTGCGTTGGCGGGCTGCTTGTCGGCATCGCGCTTTTGCTTGGCGTGGGCGTCGATGTCCGCGGCGGCGGCGGGTTGCTCGGCGGCGTCGCGCATTTTGGCTACTTGGAGTTCGAGGTATTCGGGGGTGAAACCCGTGAGGCTGGCGGCGGGGCTGCCGGGGTCGTCTTTGCGGGCGTCGGCGGGCGTGCGGGCGCTCCAATACGCCTGGATGTCGTCGTAGGTGATGTGGTCGGTCTTGATGTCGTATGCGCGGCGCAAGAGTTCGCATGCTGCCCAGACGCGGTGGGATGCGGTGAAGCCTTCGGCGGGCTTGGTTCTGGGGCGCATGCGCATGAGCTTGATAAAGCTTGCGGCGCCTCTGGAATCGCCCTCGGGGTCTTTGTTTTCCATCGTCTCTACTAGGAAGCGTATGGAGTCTGCGCCGTAGTTGGTGTATTCGCGCACAATCTTGGAGAGATATGAGTCGAGGTCTTCGGTTTTGCCGGATAGGATGCGGCGGACGCCGGGGATTGTGCCGCCGAATCCTCGGATTAGGAGTTCGCGGGCGGCGCGCATTCTTACGGCGGGGGTGAAATTCTCGCCTGTTTCCTCGATCTTGGAGATCACCCTGATTAGGAATTCGATGATGGTTTCGCCGTCGTTGGTCTCTTGCTTGATGAGGCGGGCGATGTCGAAGTGCAGGATTTGCTTTTCGGTGACCTTGGGCTTTTTGTCGAGCTTATCCGCCTTATCCGGCTTGGGTTCGGATTTGGGTCGTGGGCGAATGGTTGCGGATTTGGGGATGGCTGATTCGGGGATTAGGCGGCCGAACGCGGTAAGCCATTCGGCCGACTTGAGGCGGTGGCTGACGGTGGCGTCGTGGGTGTAGCCTTGTAGTGTATCTACAAGGAACTGGGCGATGATTTCGCCGTCTCCGGTGAGGCGTTGTATGGTGGCGTCGATGGTCATAGCGATTGATGTGCGGGGGTTGTCCGCATTCTAGCCTTTCCCTGAGTGGGAAGGGATTGTTTGTATGATTATACGCTCTATTATAATAAACAGAACGGGTGTGTCAAGGGGTAATTTGGGGAATTGGGGGGAAATCTGCGGGGATTTTTGGCGCAAGGGCGCAAAGGCGCAAGGGGGATGGTATAATTTGGGGGAAAGATTGTATGGGTCAAAGACAGGGGTCAAGGCGCATTGCTGATAATTAACCCGGATACTTACAGGATGTTTGTGAAGCCGCTGCTGTTTCGGCTGTCGCCGGAGGGGGCGCAGTCGGCGGCGCAGTTTGCGTTGAAGCAGCGGCATATTTGGCGGGCGGCGGGGCCGTTGCTGAAATTGGAGAATGCGCGGCTTGAGGTGGATTTGGCGGGGCTGAAGCTGCGTAATCCGATTGGGCTTGCGGCGGGCTATGACAAGGATTGCGAATATCTGCCGGCGCTTGAGGCGCTGGGGTTCGGCTATCTGACTTGCGGGACGGTTACGGAAGCGCCGCGCGCGGGCAATCCGTCGCCGCGGGTTATTCGCTATCCTAACGATGAGGCAATCGTCAATTCGCTGGGCTTTCCAAGCAAGGGTTTGGAGTATGCGGCGGCGCAGCTTGAGCGGGCGCAACCGCTGCTTGGGGATACGCCGATAGTGGTGAGCGTGTCGGGCGTAACGGCGGACGAAATCGCGCGCTGCCATAGGCGTCTTGAGCCGCTGGCGGCGGCGGTTGAGATTAACATAAGCTCGCCCAATACGCTTGGGCTGCGGGTCTTTCAGCAGCCGGACGCGCTGGGGCGATTGCTGGCGCTGCTGAACGAGGGCAGGCGCAAGCCGTTGTTCGTGAAGCTTCCGCCGTACTTGGATTTGCCGTCAACGGGCGGCGAACAGAAAGATATGGTTTTGGGGCTTGCGCGGGCGTGCGCCGAATACGGGGTGGATGCGGTAACCGCCGCCAATACATGGCCGATACGGGACAGCCGTTTGGCAGTGGGCGCTGGCGGGCTGAGCGGCAAGCCGGTGTTCGCGGATATGGCGCGGATGGTTGCGGACATACGGGCGGAGGTAGGCGGGCGAATGGCGATTAACGCCTGCGGGGGCGTGTTCAGCGGGGAAGACGCGCTGGCGGCGATACGGGCGGGGGCAACAACGGTTCAACTGCTCACAAGCCTGATATACAGGGGGCCGGGCATCGCGCGGCGCATCAAGGAGCAGACGCTATCGCTGATGGACGCCGAGCATATAGCGGCGCTGAGTGTGGGGTAGGGATTGCGGCGGCGCTATGCCGGAAAACTGCGGTTGTGGTTTGCACGCTGTGCGGGAAATTCGTTAGCGGGAAAGGCTGATTAGCGCGTCCACTTCTTGGCGTGCGGGCATGGCGTCTTGGGCGCCGGGCTTGGTTGTGGCTAACGCGCCGGCGGCTGATGCGAATGTTAGGGCGGCGGCTAGGGGCTTGCCTTCCGATAGGGCTACGGCGAGGGCTGCGCCGAAAGCGTCGCCGGCGGCTACGGTGTCGATTGCGTTCACGGGAAAGGGCGGCGCATAATGGCGCTGGGTTGGGGTTGCGGCGAATGCGCCTTGTTCGCCGAGCTTGATTACGGCGATGTCCACGCCTTTGGCGAGCAGCGCATCGGCGGCGGCGCTTGCTGAGTGGGCGTCGGTTACGGGGATGCCGGTGAGCGCTTCGGCTTCGGACTGGTTGGGGGTTAGGATATGGGCGGCGGCGAATGCGTCGGGCGGCAGCAGCGCGGCGGGGGCGGGATCCCATATGACGCGCAAGCCATGGGTGCGGGCGTATCGGGCGGCGGCGAGCGATATGTCGGGGGGCGTTTCCAACTGGAGCATAAGGGCGTGGGCGCCTGCCATAGCGCGCTTGGCGGCGTCGAGTTCGGGCGCTCCGCAAGCCATATTCGCGCCGTACATTGCTACGATGCGGTTGTCGCCGGCGGCGTCGATCAGGATCATAGCGATGCCGGTGGGGTTGTCCGGGTCGATGCCGATGTGCCGGGTGTCGATGCCGTTGGCGGTTAGGCCGTCGAGCAGGGTTTTGCCGAAAGCGTCGGCGCCTACTCTGCCGACCATACGGACTTGGGCGCCTAGTTTGGCGGCGGCGACGGCTTGATTCGCGCCCTTGCCGCCGGGGGCGGTGAAGAATGCGTCGCCCATCAGGGTTTCGCCCCGTTGGGGGATGCGCTGCATAGTGGCGACGAGATCCATGTTGACGCTGCCGAGCGCTACGATTGTGGGCGTTTTGGGGTTGGACGGCATAGCGCTATCCTATCAAGCCTTTGTGGAGCAGATCTTCCAGGATGCGGGCGACGCCGTGCTGTTCGAGGGGCGGCGCAATGCGGTCGGCGGCGGCGAGCGCTTCGGGGACGGCGTCTCCTACGGCGACGCCTAGGCCTGCCCAGGCGAGCATCTGCACGTCGTTGTAGCCGTTGCCGAAAGCGATGGTTTGGGATTGTTGGATGCCGAAATGGGCGCACATCCAGGCGAGGGCGCTGTCTTTGCCGCCTTCGGGGTGCAGTATTTCGCAGAAGTGGGGCAGGGAGCGGGTTACCAGAAGCCGCGAATTTAGGCGGGCGTTGAGGTTGGATTCGAGCGATTGTATGGGGGCGTCTTCGCCTACCACTACTAGGCGGGTAATACCAAGGTGGGACACTTGGCGCAGGTCGGGGACGGCGTGGACGGCGATGTTGTTGCGCTTGCCGTATGCGGTGGCCCAGTCGTCGATGCGGTTCACATAGATAGCGTGGGTGTGATATGCCACGAACAGCATATCGCGGGCGATTGGCTGCCTGTCTAAGGCGTCTAGGGCTTGGCGCATCATCGGTTGGGCGAGCGGGCGGTGGCGCAGGATTTCGCCGCTGACGGGGTTGGCTATGTATGCGCCTTGCGCGGATGCGATGGGGGTGTCAATGGCGAGCTCGGCGCCGTTGCGGGCGGCGGAGCCGAATATGCGGCCGGTGGCGAGGGTTACGATAGCGCCGGCATCGCGAACCGCGGCGACGGCGCTGCGGGTGCGGTCGGATATGGGGGTGTCGATGGTGCGGATGGTTCCGTCTATGTCGAGCGCGATAAGTTTGTAGCTCATCTTGTTGTCCGGGTTGTCCGGGTTGCCTGCGCGCCGTGATAGAATTGGCGCAGTTTCGGTTGTGGGATTTGCGATTGCTGCGAGAGTAGAGGGTTTGGCGTATGAGTTGGCTGAAGCGCGTTCCGCCGCGCCTTGTGGTGTGGCTGATAATCCTGCCGATTGTGATTTACATACTGCTGACGGCGCTGAATGAGCGCGGGGGCTGACGGCTGCGGTGGTTGGATGCGCGCGCGGCTAGTCGAACGCCCCTGTCCGTGCGCGATATGCTGCGCGGGTTGGATGCGCGCGGCTAGTCTCTGACCTCTACTATCATCTCGATTTCGACGGGGATGTCGTTGGGTAGGGAGGACATGCCTACGGCTGAGCGGGCGTGCCGGCCGCGCTCGCCGAATACTTCGACTAGCAGGTCGGAGCAGCCGTTGGCGACGGCGGGCTGCTGGGTGAATTCGGGGGCGCAGTTGACCATAGATAGGAGCTTGACGATGCGGCTGACGCGGTCGAGGTCGCCGAGGGAGCTCTTGAGGCGGGCGAGCAGGTTGACGCCCACTAGGCGGGCGGCTTCGTAGCCTTCCTCTTGGGTTAGGTCTTTGCCTACTTTGCCGTTGGGGGTAGTGCCGTCGGGGCGGGCGGCGGGGCCTATGCCGGCGACGAACAGCAGGTTGCCGGTTCGGACGGTTGGGACATAGTTGGCGATGGGCTGCGGGCTTTCGGGCAGGGTGATGCCGAGTTCTTGGATGCGCTTTTCTACGATTGCCATAGTGAGTAAGCCTCCGTTGGGCGATTAGGATTTGCCTTTCGCATTTTACGGGATATGCGGGCGCAATTACCAGCGTTGGGGGCTAAACGGGACTATGCTTGCGCTTCGTGGTAAGATGGGGGGGGGTAGATGTAGCGATAGGCGGCGATAGGGTTGGCGGCGGGCGGTACTAGAACGGGGGCGGGCGTGGCGACGGCGTTGCGCTTGAGCGGAATGAGGCAACGGTTAGCGATTTAGGGTGCGGCAGATGGTTAAGACTATCAGAGTGAAATATACCGACGGGGCTCTTATGCCGATGGAGGCGCTGGATATGGAAGAGGGGACGGAGGCGCTGGCGACGCTGGACATTCTGCCTAAGCCGTCGGCGGATGAACGGGTGAAGCGCTCAATGGCGGCGGCGGGCGCATGGAAGGACAGAGAGTATTGGCTGGAGTATCAGCGCCAACGGTGGCATGAACGGCGTGAATTCGACGTTGAGGGCGATGATCCGGCGGGCGATCCGTATCCGTGCGATACTTAGTCGATACGGATTGGGCGATTCACTACTTGAACGGCGTGAGGCGCATAGTACGCCGATTGGATGGGTTGCGTCCAGCGGGGCTAGGCATAAGCATTGTAACCTTTGCAGAGCTGTATGAAGGCGTGGCGTATGGACGAAACCCGCGTGAAGGCGGTCAGGAATTGCGCGAATTCCTGTTGGGTTTTGAAATAGTCGAGATTGACCTTGAGATATGCCGCATATTCGCGCTGGAGCGTGGGCGGCTAAGGGCGGCGGGAATGCTCATCAAAGACTTTGATTTGCTAATTGGCGCTACGGCGCTACGCCATAATCTCACGCTTTTGACGAATAACGGCAATCACTTCGGGCGCATTAGCGGGCTTCATATCGTTTCGGGATAATCGCGTGGCAATCGCAGAACGGCGGGCAACTATCGCGCACGGTCTATTAGGCATAAGTGCGGTTGTCCCTATCATAGTCCCCGGTGTAAAGTTGCAATACATAACACAAAGCGGGCGCACGCAGTTCATTGCGGGGCGCAGAATGCTATGACAAAGGAGGGATGCGGATATGGCGCTGACGGACGCGGCGGTTAGGCTTACGGCGGTGAATCACCTGACTTACAATGTGATAGACAAGGAGCGGGCTACCCGCTTTTGGGTGGATGTGCTGGGCGTGAAAGAGATACCGAAGGCGGTGGACGGGGAGCATATCATCTGGCTGCAGCTGCCGAGCGGCACGATGGTGCATCTGATCGAGAACGCTGACGGCATATCGGAGCCATCGCATCACGGGGCGTTCGAGGTCGAGGATATCGAGGCGGCGTATGAGCTGCTTAAGGGGAAGGGCGTCAAGATCGAGAGCGCTGAGATTGGGACGCGCAACGATGGGCAGCGGGTGTTCTTCATATCCGATACGGAGGGCAACCGCATCGAGATTTGCACTAAGTCGGGGTTTGGGGTGCTGGTGTAGGGGCGCTTGGCTTCCGATGCGCGGGGGGGACGGGTTTAACGCGAGGGCGCAAAGGCTGGGCGGGGATGGTAAGAAAAGAGGCGGGCTTATCTTGTATGCCCGCCTTGGGGTGTTCGGGTAAGTTTCCCGGGGGACCTCGGGGCGAATCTTCCTACCTTTGAGGGCTTCCCCCCGCCGGCGAAACTTCTCGCCCAATTTATGGAGCCTCCGCAGTAGCGCGGGAATCGAACCCGCTGTTGTACCTGCCCAAGGAATGGCTCCGAAGCCCGACGCCAGCCGTATCGGCCCGCCTCACGTCCAGTATTTGGGCTTTCTGGATGCCCCGTGGACGCCCGACTCATCGCCGGGGACGCCGTCACCTTAGCCCTGCGTAGCAGCTTGTTCAGTCACGAGACCCACAGGAAACTTGTATCCAGTGTTGCAAGCATTTGGGCGCTTGTCAAGGGCAAAATTTTGTATATGCCGCATAGACGCTGTGAAATCCGAAGTGGTGCGCGTATTTGCGTCGGCAATGGGGCGGGAACGGTTTTAACGCAAAGGCGCGAAAGGCGCAGGGGCGCAAAGTGGGAATATGCGTATCTGCGCCGATGCGCTTGGGTTATGCGAATGCTAGGATGCGAGCGGGGTTGTGGGTGATGATTGCCTGGATCTCGTCCTCGGAGAAACCTTTGCGCCGCATTCGGGGGACGATGTTTTCTAGGATGTGGGCGTAGCCGTGGCCGCCGTAGCGCGCTAGGCGGTGGTTTGTACAGATGTCTTGCGCTATGACTATCTTGTCGGCGTAGCCGTCTTCTACGGCGCGCTTGACGAAATCTAGGCGCTGTGCGTCGCTGGGCATATCGATGTCGGCGAGCGGGTAGTATGAGGATTCGCTGCCGAACAAGTCCCATTCGAGATAGCAGCCGCTTTGCGCTATGCGCCGAACCGACTCGAAGTCGAATACGGTGCGGTCGAGATGTCCCATAATGACGCGCGTGATGTCGGCGCCGGAGTCGGATAGGGTTTGCAGTATTTCTAACGGGGCGTCGGGATGGCGGCCGGGGTGTATGAGTATCGCCGCGCCGGTTTCGCGCTGGGCTATGGCGGATGCGCGCAGGGATTTGCGCTCGTTGGCGGTCAGGGGCCAGGTGCAGCCGATTTCGCCGATTACGCCGGCCTTTATGCCGCTGCCGTCCACGCCTTCAGTGATGTCGGCGATGATTTGGAGCGCTAGGTCGTCTTCGGTTCGGGCGTCCATATCGGGGGGATGCACGGCGTCCACATAGAAGCCTGCGCCCATGATGATGTTGACGCCGGTTTGGCGCGCTATGTGGGCAAGCGCTTGGGGATTGCGCCCGATGCCGATGGTGGTGGCGTCCACGATAGCGCCGCCGCCAGCGCTCTTGTAGCGCGCCGCTTCCGCTACGGCGGTTTCTATGTCCAGCAGTTCCAGGTTGGGGCGGTTGCTGTAGTGGTTGTGGCGTATCCAACCTAGGTTTTCAAGCGCGAGGGGGGCGTCCGCCATGTGCGCTTGGGCGTCGGGCGGGCGGAACATGAACGAAAAGTCGATAATCAGGTGTTCGTGCGTGGTGGCGGGGCCTAGTTCGGGCGGCGTGATTGCGCCAAGCACGGTTTGGATTAGGCCGGTTTGCGGGGATGGCATAGTTGCGTCTCCTACGGCTTGTTTTGGCGCATTTTAACGCAAAGGCGGCGGGGGCGCAAAGGGGGGGTTAGGTTGGCAATGGATGCGACGCAAGCGGCGTTCCGTACACGGCGGGCTAGGCTATGCGGCGAAACGCCGGGTACGCCAAGCCGAATGCGAGTATGAGCAGCGCGAGCAGCGCGCCGCTGATGGTGAGCGCGTTGGCGGTGCCGATGTATTCTGCGATTGTGCCGAAGGGCAGCGCGCCTATGGGCATTAGCCCGAATGTCATCATCATTATGCTCATCACGCGGCCGCGCATTTCGGGGGCGGCGGAGAGCTGGGTCAGCGTCATATTGAGGGACATATAGACTGAGCTTATGAGCCCGATTATCAGCAGGAAGGGCATCGCCACGGGGTATATCTGCGAGTTGGCAAGCCCCACCAGCATTATGCCCCAAACTATGCCGCAGCCTAGCAGCAGTAGGCCGCGATGGCTGAATCGGCGTATCGCGGCAAGCCCAAGCGTGCCTATGAGCGCGCCTACGCCCATCATCGTCATTAGTATGCCGAGGTCGGACGAGTTGACATTGAGCGCCTCGCGCGCCCATACGGGCAGCAGCGCGAACAGCGTGAAGCCGAACAGCGAGGGTATGAACGCCATTAGTATCAGTCCGCGCAGGTTGACGTCGTTCCATACATAGCGCAAGCCCTCTACGATGTCCTTGCCCACGCTCTTTTTGGCGGACTTGGATTGCGCGGTGTCGACGCGCACCATCAGCAGCGAAAGCGCTGAGAAGACATAGATTATCGAGATGAGGTAGAAGACGCCTGAAGTTTGGATGAAGATAATCAGGAAGCCCGCCATAGCGGGGCCGATTATGCGGGTCAGGTTCATGGCGGAGTTGTTGAGCGCCACGGCGTTCATAAGGCGGCTTTCGGGGACGATGTCGGAGATTATCGCCTGTCTGCTGGGCATATTTATCGCCATCATAGCGCCGTTGACCACGCCGATTATCAGCACCGCGCCGAACCAGATAGCGCCGCTTGCGTCCATCATCGCGAGTACGAAAGTCATCACGGCGTTGGCGGTTTGGCTGATGATAATCAGGTATTTCTTGGAGAAGCGGTCTGCCAGCGCGCCGCCAACAAGCGATACGATGGTCATGGGGGCGGCGAATGACACCATCACCAGCACAAGCGCCAGCGGGGAGTCGTTTTCCAAGCGCAGCACAAGCCAGCCGCGCGTTATCATCTGCATATTCATCGCCATAAACGATATGAACGAACCTATCCATATCCAGCGAAAGTCGCGAATTTGCAGCGTCTCGAAGATGGGGGACGCCAGCAGTGATTGGACGGGGGAATGCGACGGCCGCGGACGGGCGCGCGTTGCGGTGGACGGCGGCGGCGCGGCGACGGTGGGCGCTCTGCCGATGTTTTGTGCCAAAGCGGGGTTCCTTGCGGGATAGGCGCTAGGCGGCGCGGGATGGGCTAGATTGCGCGCTTATGCAGGCTACGCCCTTGCCGTTAAATATGCAAAATGTTTCAGGTATTGTTATGCAGTATTGCGAAGTATAAGATTGCGGCAAATCGGTTGCAAGCAATATAATCGGATTACAAGTATCCGTTAGTATGATGAAGCGGCGGGCGGATTTTCACAAGCCGATTAGGGGCGCTCGAATGACAAAGGTTGTTACATTCGGCGAGACGATGGTGCAGTACAACGCCCGCTTTACGGGGGAGTACGGCCAGCGCGGGGAGTATATGGCGGACTGCGCGGGCGCCGAATCCAATATGGCAGTGAACCTTGCGCGGCTGGGCGTTGCGGGCGTCGATGTTGTGTGGGTGAGCAGGATGGGGGACGATGACGCCGGCAGGTTCGCGCTGGCGGAGCTGGAGGGGCGGGTTGGCGTGGCGGCGGCGGCGATTGCGGGTGAAAAGACGGGCATATCGTATCTGAACCATCACGCCGACGGCAGCCATATCAAGACCTACTTTCGCAAGGGCAGCGCCGCAAGCCGTCTCACATTCGCAGAGGTGGAGCCGCATCTGCGCTGCGCGGACGCGCTGCATGTGACCGGCATCACGCCCGCGCTGAGCGCCGTGTGCCGCGATACCACTTTCGCCGCGCTGGAATGCGCCGCCGACAATGATATACCCGTCAGCTTCGACTTGAACTATCGCGAGCAGCTTTGGCGGTCGGCGGCTGATGCAAGGGATGTGTTTGAACGGATGGCGGCATATGCGTCGGTATTCAAATTGGGACACGATGAGGCGCAAGCGGTTTGGGGCAAGGCTTGGAGCGCGGCAGAGTACGCGCGCCGCTTTCAGAGGTTGAACGGCGGCGTTGCTGTTGTAACGCGCGGGCAGAACGGGGCGGTTGCGTTTGACGGCGCGAATTTTGTGGAGCATCCCGGCTACCGCGTTGATGCGGTGGATCCGGTAGGCGCGGGGGACGCATTCGTGGCGGGGCTGCTTGCGGGGATACTGGAGCGCGGCGACTTGCGGGCGTTCCTGGCGGCGGATGCGGGCGAGCGCGCCGAGACGCTGGCGGCGGCGCTGCGGTTAGGCAACGCCTGCGGGGCGCTGACCTGCACGCGGCACGGGGATACGGCGGCGATGCCGTCGCGGGACGAGGCGCGGCGGTTTATCGCGGCGGCGGGCGGGTAGCGGCGGGGGCTGCGCTGTGGTTCGCGGTGTGTTGTTGGCGGGGGTTGGGGCGCTGTTCGCTAAACAGCATTGAACGCTCAACGGATGCGCGCGCGGCTGTTCGCGGCAAACTCGCCGAACTCCGCAGGCGGCTCGGGCTCAACGGGTGCGGGCGGCTATTGACCCGATAAGACGACGTCGCCTTCCCAAGTGTTACGCCAGCCGTCTTCCGCGGCTACGTACTGACCTGTGTGAATTCGCTGGATAGGGTATTCGGGGAGATCGTGCGCGGCGAAGCATCTTTCGCCGCTTCTGAATCCGTAATATGCGAAATCGAAGCCGATGCTCTCAAAGCCGAGCGGTTTTCGCGCATCGGGAAGGTCGTTGTTGTCAACGGGGAAAACTCCCAGGAAAAAGGTGTCGTCAAGGTTGGCGGCGCTGCATTGATCGGTTGTGTATATCAGCCATCCGTCGTTGAGATAGACGTCGAAGTCGGAGCGGATTATCGGGCTGCCCGCCCCGGCTAAGAGGCGCTGAATATCCGCCGCATTGCCGATTCGCCTCGACGGCAAGGCGGCATCGGCTTCCCAAGTGTTATGGTAGTTGCCTTCCGTGGCTACGAACTGGCCTGTGTGGATCCGTTGGATGGGGTATTCGGGAAGTTGGCGCACGGCGAGGCATATTTCGCCGCTTCTAAATCCGTAATCCGCGAAATCGAAGCCGAAATTATCAAAGCCGTGCGGTTTTAGCGCTTCGGGAAGAACGTCGTTGTCAACCGGAAATACTCCTAGAAAGAAGGCGTTGTCAAGGTTGGCGGCGCTGCATTGATCGGTTGCGTATATCAGCCGTCGGTCGTTGAGATAGACGTCGAAGTCGGAGCGGATTATCGGGCTGCCGGCATCCGCGATGAGTTGCCGAACGTCCAGCGCATCGCCGTTCCACCAGATTCGGTTAAGTTCGTTGTCGTAGATATGCCATAGCGCGATGCCTGTGGCGGCGTCCCGCTTGTCGTATGGGCTGCCGGTCTGCAGGAAATCCGCCACGCGGTAGGCGTATGCCAGGGGGCGGTAACTTTCTTGGATGCGCGGCGGCGGGGCTACCGTGGCGAAGTGTCTGACAATGTGATGCGGCCGTCCCGCTTCTTGGGGCGGCTCGGCGCTCACATTGTACTCTTTGCCGTAAAACTGAGGCAGAAACTCTTGATAGTACAGAAGGAGCAAAATCAGGTATTCGTCATGCTCATGGGGGCGCGCGTTTGAGATATGGACATACTCTTCGCGGTCAAGAAGCCGCGTGATTTCGGCGATAAGGTTCGCTTCGCTATGGCGGGCTATGTGCTGGACAACCGTCTGGTTCAGAAAGTTGTAGTAGTTGCAGCAGACGAAGAATGCGATGAAGGCGGTTAGCGCATATGCCGCTAGGTTTTGCGGGCGGATAGGCATGCGCGCGAAATTGAAACGGGCGGCGAATGCCAGCGTGAACTTGATTGAGAAGGCGAGCAGCGTGGTGAACAAGGGTATGAGTATGTGCCAGTAGCGGAGCGCTTGGTGCGGCGGGGCGCATAGGATGAGATACAGACTTGCGAACAGCCCCAGCAAAAACAGGATGAAAATGAGGTCGTCGCTGATGCGCTTCTTGGCGATGTTCACGGCTACGAATAGGAGCAGAGCGGATGAGAGCAGCGCCAGGCCGACGGCGATAATGGGGGAAGTATGAATCTGAAAAAGCTCGGAGGCAATCCAGGCGGCGTTGTTCGCGAGCAGTTCGGGCGTTACCGCTCCGGCGCCGTAGCCGCCAACTTGCGATGCGAAATACACTTCGACCAGGGAGTGCAAGGCAATGGCAATCAGGGGCAGTCCGCCCAGCGCCTTCCATAGGCTTATGCCTTTGAGGGCGCGGGCGGCGCTTATTCGCGAGGCGTTTTGCCGCCGCAGCGCCTCTATCGCGGGCAGCGCAAAGTAGGCTATCAGAAGCCATAGCGCGGCGGCGATGTTGGCTTCTTTGCTCCATGCGACGCCGCAGAAGCCTACGCAGAATACGGCGTATATCAGCAGCGCCGCGCGGCGGGTTTGCGGCTTGCCCTGCCGCAAAAGCATTAGCGCCAACATCCAAGCGCATATGCCGAGGAAGAAGACGGTGTGAACTTCCTGGGGCGCCAGCCGCGCGGCCGGCTGATTGGGAAAGAATATCCAGATATATGCCAGCGCCGTTAGGGGCAGCAACCGAATGAAGCGGCCGGTTGCGGCGCTGTCGACGTTCCCGCCCCCGTTGCGGCGCTGAAAGCAGAGGAAGGCGGCGGCGAAAGCGGCTACTGCGCCAAAATGCGTTGCCCAGCGCGCTAGATGATGCAGCCAAGGGACGGGGCCGAAGGCTTTCCACACAACCGCATTGTAGAACTCCCAGAATGGGCGGTGTCTCCAAGGGGCGTACCAGTCATATCCCCAATCGTATCCAAGAAATACGCTGCCGAGCCATTGGTAGAATCGGTTGAATACATTTATAAACCGCCATGATGCGTAGTCGTCTATCAGGCTAAACGGCGTGTTCAGGGAGTAGTACAGAACCGGGATGTACAGCGAAACGGCGATAGCGGCGAAGGCTATCGCTGCGGGGTCGAGGCGCTGTATGAAGCTTTTCAAGCGATCGTTCATAGGTTTCGCATAGTTTCGTATAGCTGGGCGCGCGGTTTCGGATTGCGATTATCCGTTTATATGATGAAGCCACGAATGGATTTTCACAAGACAATTGAGAGCGGTTGATGACTAATGTAGTTGCGCTTGGGGAAACGATGATGGCAATGCAACGCCCGCTTTGAGGTGAGTATGGACTGCTCAATTGAATCACTTCTGAAAATCATCACAACGCCCGTTTTGCGGTGAGTATGTATTTGGCAAGCGTTGTGGAGCGCCGTCCCCTGTCTGCAAAACATCTCTGCGCGCTTTAACGGACGCGTGCGCCGCTATTCGTCGGGCAAGACGACGTCGCCCTCCCAAGTGTTATGGAATCCGTCTTCCGCGGCTATGAACTGCCCCGTGTGAATTCGTTTGATGGGGTATTCGGGGAGATATTGCACGGCGAAGCATCTTTCGCCGTCGATAAATCCGTGATTGGCGAAGTCGAATCCGAAGTTCTCAAAGCCGTGCGGTCTGCGCGCTTCGGGAAGGGCGTAGCTGTCGACCGGGAAAACCCCTAGAAAGAAAGGGGCGTCAAGATTGGATGCGCCGCAGCGCTCGGTTATGTATATCAGCCGGCCGGCGTTGAGATAGACGTCGAAGTCGGATCGGATTATGGGATTGCCCGCATCCGCTATCATCCGCCGAATATCCAGCGTATAGCCGTTCCACCAAATTCGGTTGAGCTCGTTGTCATAGATCTGCCACAGCGCGATGCCGGCCCCGCCGTCTATCGCGTGGTATGCGCCGCCGAACTGCAGCAAATTCGCTATGCGATGGGCGTATGCCAAAGGGCGATAATTTTGCTCGACTTTCGGCAGACGGCTCACCGCATCGAAGTGTCTGACGATGTAATACGGCTGTCCCGCTTCATGGGGCGGATCGTTGCGTACGGCGTACTTTTCGCCATAAAACCAAGACAGAAATTGATGGAAGTAGATGGTGAGTTCATATGTGTATCCGGGGCTTATGCGCAAGATTTGGACATGCCGTTCTTGGTCGAGAAGCCGCGTCATTTCGGCGATAAGGTTCGCCTCATTGTGGCGGGATATGTGCTGCACGGCGGTTTGATACAGGAAGTTGTAGTAGTTGCAGCAAACGAAGAATGCGATGAAGCCTGTTAGCGCATACGCCGCTAGGTTTCGCGGGTGGGTAAATGCCCGCGCGCTATGGAATCCGACGGCGGACTCTAGAATGAAATTGGCGGAGAAGGCAAGCAGCGCGGTGAATACGGGTATGAGGATATACCAGTAGCGGAGTTCTTTATACGGCGATGCGCAGAGGATAAGGTACAGACTCGCGAACAAGCCCAGCAGGAACAGCGTGAAGACGATCTCATCGCTGAAGCGCCTCTTGGCGATATTGACGGCGACGAACAGCAGCAGCGCGGCGGAGAGCAGCGCTAGGCCGGCGGCAATAATCAGGGAAGTGTGAACTTGAAACAGTCCCTCGGCAATCCATGCGGCGTTGCTTGCGAGCAGTTCGGGCGTCAGCGGCGTTCTGCCGTAGTCGTCCACCTGCGATATGACATACACTTTGACCAGCGTATGCAGGAATACCGCAAGCAGGGGCAGCCCGCCCAGCGCCTTCCATACGCCTATGTCTTTGAGCGCGCGGGCGGCGCTTATGCGCGCGCCGTCTTGCCGCCGCAGCGCCGCTGTCATCGGCAGCGCATAGTACGATACTAGCAGCCATAGCGCGGCGGCGATGTTGGTTTCCTTAGTCCATATTAGACCGCAGAAGCCTACGCAGAATGCGGCGTATATCAGCAGCGCCGAGCGGCGGCTTTGCGGCTTGTCTTGCAGCAAAAGCGTTAGCGCCGCCATCCAAACGCATATGCCGAGGAAGAAGACGGTTTGAACTTCTTGCGGGCTTAGTTTGGCGGCCGGCTGATTGGGGAAGAATAGCCAGAGATAGCCGAGCGTGGTCAACGGCAGCAGCCGAATGACGCGGTTGGATGATGCGCTATCGCTGTCTCTGTTGCGCGGATTGCGGCGCTGAAAGCAGAGGAATGCGGCGGCAAAGGCGGCGACTGCGCCTAAGTGCATTGCCCAGCGCGCTATGTGATGCAGCCAGGGGGTAGGGCCGAAAACCTTCCATGTAGTCCCGCTGTAGAGCTCCCAGAATGGGCGATACCTCAAATCTCCCCAATCGTACCCAAAGAATTCCATATTGATCCATACATCAAACCAGTCGAATATCTTGATGCCTCGCCATACTATGTAATCGTCCACCAAGGCAAACGGCGTGTTTAGGGAGTAGTACAGAACCGGAATGTACAGCAGAACGGGGATAGCGACAAAGGCTATCGCTGCGGGGTCGAGGCGCTGCGCGCGGTTTTTCAAGCGATTGTTCATTGCTTTTCGTCGGCTATTCGTCGGACAAGACGGCTTCGCCTTCCCAAGCGTTGCGGTAGCCGTCTTCCGCAATTATAAACTGTCCGGTGTGAATGCGTTTGATGGGGTAGGCGGGCAGATCGCGCACGGCGACACATCTTTCGCCGCCGCCGAATCCGTAATCCGCGAAATCGAAGTCCAGGTTGGCGAAGCCGTGCGGTCTGCGCGATTCGGGAAGGTCGGCGTTGTCGACAGGGAACGCCGCCAGAAAGAAGGTGTTGTCGAGGTCGGATGCGTCGCAGCGCTCTTTTATGTATATCAGCCGGCGGTTGTTGAGATAGACGTCGAAGTCGGAGCGGATTAGCGGGCTGTCCGCATCCGCGACTATCTGTTGAACATCCAGCGTTTCGCCGTTCCACCAAATTCGGTTGCCGTTGTTGTCGTAGATATGCCATAGCAATATGTTGGAGCCGACGTCTGTCTTGTGGTACGGGGCGCCTGCCTGCAAGAGATCCGCTATGCGGTAGGCGTATGCCAGGGGGCGGTAGTTTTGTTCGACTTCGGGCAGGCGGCTCGCCTTTCTGAAGAGCCTGACGGTGTAATACGGCTCGGCCGTTTCTTGGGGCGGCGCGCTGTGTATAGCGTACTTTTTGCCGTAAAAGCGGGGCAGGAACTCGCGGTAGTAGTCGACAAGTTCGTAGCCGTACACATAGCGCGCGTCTGATACTTGGACATAATTGCCTTGATCGAGAAGCCGCGTGATTTCAGCGAGAACGGTTTGGTCGTTGTGGCGGGCTATATGCTGCACGGCGGTTTGATACAGGAAGTTGTAGTAGTTGCAGCAGACGAAGAAGGCGATGAAGGCGGTTAGCGCATACGCGGCTAGGTTTGGCGGCGCGGGCGAGTTGCGCGCAGAATTGAATCGCGCTGCGGCGAACTCCAGGATGAACTTGGCAGAGAACGCCATCAGCGTGGTGAATGCGGGTATGAGGATGTACCAGTAGCGGAGCGCCTGCGCCCAAGATGCGCAGAGCGCAAGGTATAGGCTTGCGAATATACCAAGCAGAAACAGCGTGAAAACCAACTCATCGCCGAAGCGTCTCTTGGCGATATTGACGGCGACGGATAGCAGCAGCGAGGCTGAGAGCAGCGCCAAACCGACGGCGATAATCGGGGATGTGTGAATCTGAAACAGCTCAGCGGCAAGCCAAGCGGCGTTGCGCGCGAGCAGATTTAGCGTTACCGGCTCCACGCCGTAGTTGCCCGCTTGGGATACGGCGTACACCTTGGCGAGCGTGTGCGCGAACACCGCAATCAGGGGCAGACCGCCGAGCGCCGTCCATACGCCTATGCCTTTCAGCGCGCGGACGACGCTTGCGCGCGGGCCGGCCTGCCGCCGCAGCGCCGCTATCACGGGCAGCGCGTAGTATGCGAGCAGCAGCCATAGCGCGGCGGCGATGTTGACTTCCTTAGTCCACGCTAGACCGCAAAAGCCTACGCAGAATGCGGCGTATGTCAGCAGCGCCGCGCGGCGGCTTTGCGGCTTGCCTTGCCGAGAAAGCGTCAGCGCGGTCATCCAAGCGCATAGTCCCAGGAAGAATACGGTGTGAACTTCGTTTGGCTGCAGGCGCGCCGCCGGCTGATTGGGGAAGAATAGCCATAGATAGACCAGCGCCGCCAATGGCAGCAGTCGAATGAGGCGGCTAGGGATTGCGCCGTCGCCGTTCCCATTGCGCCGCTGAAAGCAGAGGTAGGCGGCGGCGAATGCGGCTACGGCGGCAAAATGCTCTACCCAGCGCGCTAGATGATGCAGCCAAGCGGCAGTCCCGAAAACCTTCCAGGTAGCGCCGATGTAGAACTCCCAGAACGGGCGGTATCTGAAGTTTTCCCAATGACGCCCAAGATACTCGACGTCTAGCCAGTGTTGGGAGCGTCCGAGTATGACGAATTCGACATAGAGCCAGTGATTGAAGTGGTCGAATATGCGTAGAAATACCCATTCGACATAGTGATCCACTAGGGCAAAGGGCGTGTCTAGGGAGTAGTAGAATACCGGCAGGTATAGCAGAGCGGGAATAGCGGCAAAGGCTATCGCTGCGGGGTCAAGGCACTGTACGCAGGCTTTTAGGCGGTTGTTCATAGCGTTTCGCATAGATGGGTGTGTGTATGGATGCGGCGAACCCGGCGGGCGCGGGCGATGCGTTCATCGGCGGGTTGTTTGCGCGCATTCGGCTATTCGTCGGATAAGGCGGCTTCGCCCTCCCAAGTGTGATGGAAGCCGTCTTCCACGGCTATGAGCTGACCCGTGTGAATCCGTTCGATGGGATATTCGGGGAGATCGCGCACGGCGATACACCTTTCGGCGCTGCCAAACCCGTAATCCACAAACTCGAAGTCCAGGTTGTCGAAGCCGTGCGGTTTTCGCGCTTGGGGAAGGTCGGCGGCGTCAAGCGGGAACACCGCTAAGAAGAAAGAATTGTCGAGGTCGGATGCGCTGCAGCGCTCGTTTATGTATATCAGCCGTCGGTTGCTGAGATAGACGTCGAAGTCGGAGCGGATTAGCGGGTTGTCGGCATCCGCGACTATCTGCCGAATATCCAGCGTGTCGCCGTTCAACCAGATCCGATTGCCTGCGTTGTCGTAGATTTGCCATAGCGATATTTTGACGCCTTGATCCCATATGCGATATGCGCCGTGAGTCTGCAACAAGGCCGCCACGCGGTAGGCATACGCTAAGGGGCGGTAGCTTTCTTCGATGTCCGTCAGGCGGCTCACCGCTTTGTATCTGTGTATCGCGGCGTGTCTGACGATGTAATACGGGCGTCCGGATTCTCGCGGCGGCTGTGTATGTATATCGTGTTTTCTGCCGTAAAACAGGGGCAGAAACTCGCGGAAGTAGGTGATGAGTTCTTTGGCGTGTACATAGCGGGCGTCTGATACTTGGACATACTGTCCCTGATCGAGAAACCGCGTGATTTCGGCGAGGACGCTTGCGTCGTTGTGGCGGGCTATGCGCTGCACCACGGTTTGATACAGAAAGTTGTAGTAGTTGCAACAAACGAAGAATGCGATGAAGGCGGTTAGCGTGAGTGCCGCCAATTTGGGCGGGTGCGCGAATATGCGCGCAAAGTAGATGCGTGCGGCGCTTTTCGGATGGGCGGTCGAATTGCTCGAGTCGACTTCGATTTGGCGACGGGCGGCAGTAGCGCGCTTCGACCGATGCCGATCAACGGCGAACTCTAGTATGAACTTGACGGAGAAAGCAAGCAGCGCAGTGAACGCGGGTATGAGAATGTATGAATAGCGGAGCGCCTGCGTCCACGATGTACAGAGGGCGAGGTACAGACTCGCGAATATGCCTAGCAGGAACAGCGTGAAAATGAGCTCATCGCTGAAGCGCCGCTTGGCGATGTTCACGGCGACGAATAGCAGCAGGGCGGCGGAGAGCAGCGCCAGGCCGGCGGCGATAATCAGCGATGTTTTAAGCTGAAACAGCGTTTCGGCAAGCCATGCGGCGTTGCTTATGAACAGTTCGATGGTTAGCGGCGCGCGGCCGTAGCCTTCTACCGGCGCTATGAGATACACGATGACAAGCGTATGCAGGAATACCGCAATTAGCGGCAAGCCGCCGAGCGCCCGCCATACGCCGACGCTTTTCAGCGCGCGGACGGCGTTTATGCGCGTGCCGTTCTGCCGGCGCAGTGCCGCTATAATCGGCAGCGCGTAGTATGTGAGCAGCAGCCAAAGTTCGGCGATGAGGTTGGTTTCCTTGCTCCATGCGAGTCCGCAGAAACCTACGCAGAATGCGGCGTATATCAGCAGCGCATCGCGGCGGCTTTGCGGCTTGTCTTGCCGCGTAAGCGTTAGCGCCGTCATCCAGACGCATATGGCTAGGAAGAATACGGTTTGAACTTCCTGCGGGCCCAGCGTGGCGGCCGGCTGGTTGGGGAAGAATATCCAGAGATACACCAGCGCGGCCAGGGGCAGCAGCCGAATGATGCGGTTGGGCGCAATGCTGTCGCCGTTTCCGTTGAGGCCGTTGCGCCGTTGAAAGCAGAGCAGGGCGGCGGCGAATGCGGCTACGGCGCCGAAATTCATTGCCCAGCGCGCTAGGTGATGCAGCCAAGGCGTGGGGCCGAAAATCTTCCAGGTAGCGCCGATGTAGAAGTCCCAGGCGGGCTTGTATCTTACATCCCCCCAGACCTCATAGCCCTTTGCGCCCAAGGCGTCCGATAGCGTATGCAGTCCGTCAAATATGTGCAGATACTTCCATAGCACATAGTCGTCCACCAGCGAGAACGGCGTGGTTAGGGAGTAGTACAGCGCCGGGATGTACAGCAGAACGGGGACGGCGGCAAAGGCTATGGCGGCGGGGTCGAGGCGCTGTACGCCGCTTTTCAGGCGATTGTTCATAGCGTTCCGTATATCGGGCGGCGCGCTGACGGATTGGGTTTTGGGGCTTTATCGGATTAGGGAACGCCAAGCCAAGCGGCCGCGCGTGTCAAGCGGCCGCGCTAGGGATGGCAAGCGCTAGGGTAGCGCGGCCGCAATCGGCGACGCGGGGCGGCGCGCCGGCCATACTGCGGCGCTGATGGCGTGCCTACTTGACGAGCTGCCTTAGCGTTTGGGGCAGCGCTTCCTGCGCCCTTGCCATCACCTGGTCGGCGTTGAGGCTGCCCATGGGATGTCCGATTACGGCGTATTCGTAGCCGGGCAGCGCGAGCAGGTTCGCCATTGCGCGCGCCTGCGTGTTGAACGGCTTTGTCACCAGCACAGAGCAGGGCAATCCCAGCTTCTCAAATGCGGCTGCGTCCTGCATACAGCAGGATGTGCAGCTGCCTCACTCCGCGGTTGCGGTGATGACCACATCGCATTCGGCGGCAAGGTCGGCGATAATCTGCGGCGGCGCCGGGATGCGGTGGGTGCCTTTGTTCGCCTCAACGATGCGCTTGACGGCGTACTGCGCCTCTATCAAGCCCGCCACATCGCGCAGCAGCAGTTCGGAGTTGGGCTTGTTGTTGGACAGCAGCCCGATGACCTTGCCGTCGAGCGTGTCGGGACGGGGCGCTATGCCCTGATTTTGATGCGTCGCGCCGCCGCGCGGGTCTAGCGTTACAAGTTCGCTCTGCTGAGTCATTATCGGCTTGCCTCCGGGGTATGAATCGGTTTCGTGATTGATATGACGTCGCCCCAAGCGCCTACCAGCGATGCGAATGGTCCGGCGTCGCCGCCCGCGCCTACTACGGTTATCTGCTCTATGCCTTCCACCACCGGTATTTGTCTTTCCAAGTCAGCGCCTTTGTACAGATGGATGCGGCGGTGCTTTTCGTTGAGTTCGCGGCCGGTGCGCTTGCCGCGCTCGAATACGAACTCTTTGATGCGCCGCTTGCTCCAGCCTGCGCCTCGGATGTAGCCCATAAGCTCAGGGCTGAGCGCCACCAGGAACTCGGAGTGGCGCTCGCCCAGCACAACGGAGGCGTCGGCAACGATGCTGAGAAAGTCTTCGGGGACGCTTTCGTTCTGCGTGTTGACCTGCACCGGGGAGTTGGCGGCGAACACGGTTACGGTGTCATCCGATTCGGCGTAGCCCTTCTCGACGCGCAGCGGTTCCCAGGGTATGACGGCGTCGTTTTCAGCGAAGCAGAACGAATACTTGCCCGGATGTCCGAAAGTGCTTTTGTCCATTCTGTGCGGCACGGAGCCGTAGAGGTTGATTTTGATTAGCCCCAGCGCGCGCCCGATAGTGGCATTCGCCCTGAAGCCGTGTCCCATCGCGACGGTGGACGAATTTATGCCGATGCGATCCGCGATGCCGCCGCTCACAACTATGAGTACGCCCACGCCGTTGGTGGATGTGCTGTTGGCGTGAAAGTTGAACGCCGGTTCGCTGACCGCCTTGACCGCCGCAATAACCACCGGCATATATTCGGGCTTGCAGCCGGCCATCACGGCGTTGATGGCAACCTTTTCGGCGGTGAACGCCACGCCGCGCACGCCCTCTTCTGCGATTACGTCGGATGGCGCAAGCGTGACGTAGTCCAGCATAGCGCGCACCTTGTCTTCGGTGGGCGGCGCTACGGGCAAGCCGTCGCCGATGCCTTCGGACATATAGTATTCCTGCGCGGCGGCGTAGTCGGCGTGGCTTATTCGCGCGGACGTCAGGCTTGTCATACGGGGCGTGTCTCCTAAAGTAGTCATAGCGGTTGCGGCGCGGCTACGCTTGGAGCGCCGGCGCGCGCAGCTTGCTTTGCGCGAATTCGCCGATGCGCTCAATCGCGGCTTGTCCCTCCGGCAGGAAAGGCGCGAACCACGGCCAGATGTGAACCATCTCATCCCACTTTTCTAGGGCGCTGTCCACGCCGGCGGCAAGCGCCTTTTCGTGCAGTCTGACGGCGTCGTCAAGCAGCACCTCTGCTGTGCCGACGATGATGAGCAGCGGGGGCAGGCCGGCGAGTTCTGCGTACAGGGGCGCCGCCAATGGGTAGCGCGGGTTTGAGCCGCTTAGGAAGAGCGACGCCATTTCGAGCAGGCCGGCGCGCGTTACCATCGGGTCTTCGCCCGCTTTGGTGGTCATAGAATCGCCGATGCCTTCCATATCCACCCAAGGCGATATGCACACGCCGGCGGCGGGCAACGGATCGTGGGAGTCGCGCGCCGCAACCAGCGTGGCGACGGTCAAGCCGCCGCCCGCGGAATCGCCCGCGACGATTATCGAGGATGGGTCGAAGCCGCTGTCGAGCAGCCAGCGATACGCCGTGTAGGCGTCCTCGAGCTGCGCCGGATAGGGATGCTCCGGCGCAAGGCGGTAGTCGATGATGAGCGCGCGGCAACCGGTCGAGCGCGATAGGTTTGCCGCCATGCCGCGGTGGCTTGCGATGGAGCCGGTTACATAGCCGCCGCCGTGCAGATACAGCAGCGCCTTGTCCGCGTCCGCATTGGGCGCGGTTACCCATTCGGCGGGAACGCCGTCGGCATCAACCGCTTGCGTGTCGATGCCGTCCAAGTTCTCAAAGCGCGCGCCCGTCTTGACGCTGCCTTCGCGCCGTTCCGCCAGCGTGGGCGTCTTGCCTGCGTTGGCGGCGGCGCGCTCCGCCAGCATATCCAGTATCTCTTGAAACTCAGGGCTCGCCATTGCCGCTTCCTTTCCGCTATGTCTATGTCTTAATTCTGCTTGTTATGCACTATGCGTCAGCGCCGCTTAGACTGCGTTAGTTTGCCGATACGCCCGAATTATACCCGTAGGAATGCCCAACTGACAAATGGGCATTCTCACCCCGCGCGGATGTGTTAAATCCACCAACTTCGGCAATGCCAATGCAATCGACAAGGTCAGCATATCATCCGTCTTAGAGCAGCCCTTTCGCGCTCGGCGCAAGCGCGTTCAACTTCTCACGCAACAGGCATGGTGTCTAAGTCTATTCTAGCCGGAATGCGATGCGCCATAATACTCGTTGGGCAACGCACCGAAACATGCTACAATTCTCAGCCTGCATGAACGCTTAAGTTGTAACGCCGTGGCGTATAATTGCAGACGCCACGGCGTTCATTGCGAAACTATCTTGTGAACCCGCCTTGTTTGAGCAATTGGCTTTTGGCGGCGCTTACTCGGATTTGCGCTGATAGGCGCTCTTGCGCGCTGCCGCTGCGCCTAACCCGTCCAGGCGTACTTCTTCGCTATATCCTCGCGCAGGTCGGTTCCCCAGCCGGGCGCTGTGGGGATTTTCATCATTCCGTTGTTGATTTCGGGGAGCGCGGTGAAGAGTTCGTCGCGCCAGGGCGCTTGCACGGGGTCGCTTTCGCTTATCCGCACATTGTTGATTGAGGCGCATAGGTTCATCGTTTGGAAGTTGGACAGGTGGCTGTTGTAGTTGTGCGGCGCTACGTTGATGTCGAATACCTCCGCCATATTGGCGGCGCGGCGGGCGGGTATGAAGCCCTGCCACTGGACGTCCAGCTTCATGAAGTCCATCGCGCGGTTCTGCAGCAGATCCAGGTAGTTGAGCGGCCCAAGGCGCTGTTCGCCCGAACATATCGGGGTGCGCGTGGCGTCTTTGACCATGCGCAGGCTTTGGGCGTCCAAGTTGTCGATTTCCATCCACATCAAGTCGTAGGGCTCAAGCGCCTGCGCTAGGCGTATCTGCGCTTCCGCCTTGAAGTTCACATTGACATCAAGGCAGATGTTGGCGTCGGGCCCGGCTTCTTCGCGCATAGCGGCTATCTGCTTCACGGCGGCGTTTCGCAGCTCGCGCGGCAGGGTTTGGTCGTGCGGGCCGGCCGTGCCCTGGCTTATGGTGCGGTACGGATCGCCCGGGATTTGGATGTTGGTCTTGACGGTGTCGTAGCCGGCGTCCAGCGCTTCGCGCATTATTGCCTTGATGTCGTCGTAGCCGCGGACGGGCTGTCTGCCCAGCGTTTCATAGTTGCTGGACTGGTAGGATACTAGGTGAGACCAGTACACCTTTTGTTCGGAGCGCGTGGGGCCGCCTACGAGCTCATGCACGGGGACGCCGAGCGCCTTGCCTTTGATGTCCCATAGCGCGAGCTCTATGCCGGCAATCGCCATCCAGGTCGCGCCGCTGTACGCCGAGCGCGATGAGCGAACCATGTTCGTGTAATGCTGCTCTACGCAGCGCGGGTCGTTGCCGATGATGTGGCGCGAGAGGTCTTGCGCAAGCCCCTGCATGCCCTTGGCGAGGTCGCCCACGCCGAACTCGGAGTAGCCGGTTATGCCTTCGTCGGTGCGTATGGCGCAGTACAGCCAGGGGCGGGACAGCGACTTCACGGCGAAGGTCTCGATAGCGGTAACTTTCAATGCGTTTTCTCCTTGTGAATGGTGAATGTATCGTGAATAAATCGGGGTCAGTAAAATCGGACGCCGTTCTGTTCGGGCGTCATATGCAGCCTAGTAGCCTAGTCTAGTCAAGACGATGGTCAACGCCGACCACACTATCAGCGCTACCACGACTGCAAACAAAGCGATTTGTATGCGCTTTCTGAGTCCGATCGCTTTGGGGCGGCGCTCAAATGTGTATCCGTCCGCCGCGCGGCGGTATCGCCAAGTCCTGAAATTGGCGTATCCGCTTGCGCCGGCCACTGCCATGGCCACTAGTATCCCTATTCCATAGGTTGACGCTAAGGTTAAGTTGGTGAATAGGATGCTCATGGCAAGCATTATTCCGCCTACGCTGAGCAACCCGCCCCCTACAAACGCCCGCAGGATGAGCTGCGTGTGCGTAATCACGGCATCGCTCTTTGGTCTAAATCGCTTTATGAAGAACTTTTCGGGCGACTGCGAGTAGCCCGCTATCATAAGCGAAACGCATATGAGCAGCAGCGCCGCCAGCAGTTCCAGCGCGCGCAGGCTTAGGATTGTCATACTCGTAGTCCTTCACGATAGCGCCGCTCTATCATTGCCCAAACGCCGCGGATGGGTTGCTTGACCGATGCCATCATAGCACAATCGGGCGGTAGGCTACATATTCGGACGGCGTGTTGGCGTTGGGCGCGGCGCTTTGGGCGTATCGGGCTATATTATGCCGTTGGGGGCGCGGCCGGCAGCGAAATCGGCTATTGCCTGCGCTATGGCGTCGGGGCGTTCCATGTACATGTTGTGGCCGGTATTGGCGATGGTGAGGCGGTGGAAGTCAGGGATGGCGTCGGGGACTTCATTGAGGTCGGATATGCGCGTGCGGTGATTGGCGCTGCGGATGAACAGGATGGGCATGCCAAGCGCGGCGAATATGGGCTTGAGGTCTATGTTGTCCCCTTCGCGATCCGCCATATTGAAAGTGCGCGGGGACCACTTCATATCGTATAGGCCGTCGCTGCGCCGATACGCTTCATGCGCCGTGACATCGCGCGTAACTTCGTCCGTCCAGCTTGACGCCGATGGATGCGCGCGCAGGTATTCGTACAGCGCTTCGCGGCTCTGCCAAGTAGCGCGCGGGGCATGCTCTCTGCCCGCAACCATTCGGTGAAAGCGCTCGTCGACCACCACCATGGGCTCAAGCAGCGCCAGTTTGCCGAATATGCGCGGGCGGCGTTGGGCGCACAGGGTCATTACCACGCCGCCGGTGGAGTGTCCCACGCCGATGGCGTCGCGCAGTCCGAGCGAGTCGCAGAAAGCGGCGAGGTCTTGCGCGCGCTCGGCGAAGCGGTAGCCGCGCGGCGTCCAGTCGCTGTCGCCGTGGCCGCGGGCGTCGGGGGCTATGACGCGAAAGCGGTCGGAGAGGCGGCGGGCTACGGCGTCCCAGCTTCGGCCGGTGCGCATATCGCCGTGCAGCAGCAGCATCGGAGCGCCGTCGCCGCCCCAGTCGGCGTAGCGCAGGCGTATGCCGTTCACGGCGACGGCGTGGGATGCGGGCTGCGGCGCTTGGCGCGGGTCATCCGTCATAGCGGGCTATGTCCGGTTGACCGCGACGGGCTGTCGTGGTGTATTCTGTAGCGGGCGGGCGGCGAAACGGCGTTGGAGACGGGCATGGACAGATACGAACTTTATTACAATTATGCACATTCGCAGATTCGGGAGCAGAATGAGCGCATTAAGGCGATCCAGGCGCGGGTGATGAATTTAATGGCGCTGAATGTAGCGTTGTTAGGCGTGTTCGGATTGATACTGCCCAACATAACTTTTGGGCTGAGTTTTCCGCAAATACTATCATTGTCAAGCGCGATGGTAATAGTTGTGGCGTCCGTCGTGTCAATCTTCTACTCGTTGAAGACTTTGTACCTGAGTAGATGGCACATAAGCCCCAGTTTGGATGACCTTCAACGGAACATCCAAAATATGGAACACACCACTGAGCAACTCGTGGAATGGACTGTAGAGGGTATGGCGGAAGCCTATCGCCTAAACGCCGAGATACTTGATGAAGAGGGTAGGTATTTGACAAAGGCTATGACAGGTTTTTGGTTCACCGTCGCTTTTCTGATGATACTTATGGTCAATGTTAATCTTTGGGATGCGCTTACTAGGTAGGCAGTTTAGGCTAACGAATACGCATATACCCGCCTATCTGTGATCTATGAGAATCGTCTTTTGATAGTATGCGTCTTTGCGGGCGGCGGCTTCTTTTCGTTTCGGCTTTGTGCCGGCGCGCTTGGGCGTCTGCGCTCTATAAGCGCGTTTGGTTTGGATGCGTCCGGCTTGGGCGTCTTTTCGGATTTGGGCATTTCAAACCTCCTGGCTGGAGTGTTCGGCAAGTTGCGGCGGGAGTTGATGCGTTACACTTATTAGAAGGCATAGCACTTGGGTTGCTTATTCTGATAGTAGTGTGGCCATAGCCTAGATGCTATTAAAGTAGAATCTCTACAGCCAGCCTTTTCTGATGACATACGGCTTCGCGGGCGGCGGCTTCTTTCCGTTTCGGCTCTGCGCCGGCGTGTTTGGGCGGCGGCGCTCTATAAGCGCGTTTGGTTTGGATGCGTCCGGCTTGGGCGTCTTTTCGGATTTGGGCATTTTCAACCCTCTGCGGTGTTTGGCAAGTTGCGGCGATTGTTCGTATGCGTATCCTAGCAGGATTTGGTTGGCGGAGGGAATGGCGTTTTCGCGGCGCTAATCGGGGATGTTGGCGCAAGGCGTCAGGCGGTTAACCGATGCCTTGCGCTGTGTGATGTGCGCCTACGCTAGTTCCAGCTCTTTCAGGATGGGCGGGATGGCCGCTTTCTCAGCGTCGGTGAAGGGGCGCAGGGGGCGGGATACGGTGGCGTGGTCTATGACGCCCATATGCTTGAGGGCGGACTTCATTCCGGCGAAGCTTGCGGCGTTGGGGCCGCCGCCCTGGGCTAGGCGGGCTATCTTTTGCGATGCGATTATGGCGGCGTTGCTCTTTCGGATGCCTTCATCGTCGCCCGATTCGCCGGCTTCCCAGCCGGACGCGCACGCCGCCGGTATCAGGTTGGCTATGCCGGGGATGACGCCCTGCACGCCTACGGAACCGGCAGTGGTGATGCGGAAGGCGGTGCCTAGAAAGCGCCGCAGCGATATGCCGCCCTGCTGGCATAGCACGTTCAGTTCGGCGAGCAGTTCGCCGGCGCCGGAGCTATCCTTCACGCCCACGACGGCGCCTTCGCCCGCGAGCGTGGCGATTGTGCCGGGCGCAACCGCGGTCTTGACGGTCTGGGGGATGTTGTACACCCACAGCGGCAAGCCCACGCGGGCGCGGATGTGGCGATAGTGGTCAAGCAGCTCGTCTTGGGCGTTGGGGTAGTAGTAGGGCGGCGTTACGGCTATGCCGTCCATGCCCATCTCTTGCGCCTCAAGCGCCATGTTGACGGAGAGCTGCGTGCTTGCGCCGGATACATTGCCGATAATCGGCACGCGTCCGCTCACTTCGTCCACTACGACATCCATGCTTATCAGGCGCTCTTTGTCGGACAGGTTGGCGAATTCGCCCGTGGTGCCGGACACCCAGATGCCGTGTACGCCGTTGTCTATGAGATAGTTGACCAGCCGCCGCAGCGACGGCACATCCACGCTTTCGTCGGGGTTGAGCGGCGTGAGTATGGGGACTATGACGCCTTTGATTTGCTTGTCCGTCATTGATGGAACTCCTTGTTGATTGGCAGTCCGTAGGGATTTTCGACTCTATTTTGTATGCAATATATGCAGCTCATTGAGATAGCGCATTATGGCGATTACCCTGTAGGAAGCGAGCCTTGCGTGGTTTCCCTAATCTGCGCCGCGTCCGCGCTATCGCTGTTCTCATCGTCGGCATTGCTATTGGAAGGGGGCGCATCTTTCGGATCGTCCGCGTCGAGCGGGTTGATGTAGAAGTTTCGCAGCATCCATAGCGCTATTGTGGCGATGGTCAGCACGGTGGCGGCGCCCAGCACGAAGCGCATTGCGCCTGCGTCAAGCGCGCCCCACAGGGCGAATACGGCTACGCTGAAACCTACCATCCCAAGCGCGGCATACGCAATCATTCCTATTATGCGCCCCTTTTCGGTCTTGTGCGATGTTTCGTACACCACCAGCCCGATAATCCCGAACACGCCGGCCACGATGCCTACGGTGAGCGCAATCCAACCGAAGCGCGCGCCGGTGTCGTCGCTGGATAGGTAAGCCACCGTCCACAGCGCGTCCAGCGTTTCCACGCCTACCAGGAATGCGAGGGCGTACATGACGTATCGCAGGGTGGCATAGACGGGGTTGGGCTCGATGCGAACAAGCGATACAAGCCCGCCGTATGTGCCGCAGCTTCCTACGCATATCAGCGAGTACATAATTTTCAGTACAAAGTTCGGGCCGGTCTTGTAGTCCGTCCATATCTGCACGATAAGCATCGCCATTCCTACGCTCATCAGCGTCGCCCAAATTGTGGGCAGGTAGCGCAGCAGGGGATGTCCGCCCGTTCCCCGCTCTTCATGAGTTCGCATTATGTAGGCGTTGGTGAAAATCGCCGCCATTATGCCGAAGATGATGAGCTGGCTCCAGAGCAGGTTAATCAGCGTGGGCAGGGTGGCGATGTCGAAGCGCAGCGAGATTAGCCCAATCACCACCCACAGCAGGCATGCGAACACAATCACGGCGACGAATATCCGAATTGCGTTGACGGCGAAGCTTGCGCCGGGTTTCAGGATGATGTTCTTCACGCGCCCGCCTTTCGCTCTGTGTTGAACGATATGTCTTGAACAAACGGCTTGACGCCACCGGTTGGAGTTCGGCGGCGTCAAGCCGGTCTGTGTTTCTGCGCCAATCCGATGCGCGCTATCGCGGGGAAGCGCCTTTCGTCGGCGGCAGCGCGGTTGGAGCGCCGCCGCCCAGCGCGGGCAGGAAATGCACCTCGCTGTTCTCGCCCACCCTTTGCAGCATCCCAAGCGGCGTTACTTCGCCGTCGACCGCGACCGATATATTCGGCTTGACGCGGTCGTCTTCCACCAGGCGCGCCTTTACGCCCGGGTATTCGCTGTCGAGGTTGTTGATAATCTGGCGCACGGTGGAGCCTTCCACCTGCACCTGACTTTTGCCCTCGGTCAGGCTCTGCATCAGAGAGGGTATGAAAACGGTTGCCATCGGATTACTTTTGCTTCCAGGTTTCTTCCATAATCGCCACCGGGCTCATGGGCAGGCGGTCCATTCGGAGGCCGATAGCGTCGTGGATGGCGTTGGCGATAGCGGGCGTGGGCGGCACGATGTTTGCCTCGCCTACGCCGCGCACGCCGAAGGGATGGTCGCTCGGCACTTCCACGATGACGGTGTCGATCATCGGCAGGTCGAGGCTGGTGGGCATGCGGTAGTCCAGCAGCGTGGAGTTCGCCATAGCGCCGTCTTCGGTCATGTAATACTCTTCGTTGAGCGCCCAGCCGATGCCCTGCACGCTGCCGCCCTGCATCTGTCCTTCGACGTAGCTTGGGTGGATCGCCTTGCCGGCGTCCTGGACTACGGTAAAGCGCAGAACGGCGGTCTTGCCGGTATCGGGGTCGACTTCCACATCCACGATATTGCCCGCGAAAGAGCCGCCGCCTACGCCCATGCCGCCGGCGTTGCGGCTTGCCCTGCCGATGACGGGGCCGCCCGTGCCGCCGAGCTGACCGGCGAGGTCTTTGAAGCTCATATTGAGTTCGGGGTCGGCGGTGGACTGGAACACGCCGTCCTTGAGTTCGATGGAGTCGGCGTCCACATCCCAGATAGTCGCGGCGCGCGCAATCATCTGGCTCTTGACGTCTAGGGCGGCGTCATAGGCTGCCCAGCCGGTGGCGTAGGTTGTGCGGCTGCCGCCGGTTACGGCGGTGAAGCCCACGGAGTCGGTGTCCACGACGGAGGGGCGGACGCTTTCGGCGGGAATGCCAAGCACTTCTGCCGCCTGCATCGCGATGGATGCGCGGCTGCCGCCGATGTCGGTGGAGCCTTCCACAAGGGTAATCGTGCCGTCGGCGTTGACGGCGATGTTGACGCTGGACTCGAATCCGACGTTGAACCAGTAGCCCACGGCTACGCCGCGTCCCTGGTTTTCGCCGAGCGGCGCGCTGTAGTGCGGGTGGTTCTTCATCGCTTCCAGCACTTCCACGCAGCCGATGCGCGGGAACACGGTGCCGTCGGGGCGGCGGGTGCCTTCGGTGGATGCGTTCTTGAGGCGCAGATCAAGCGGATCCATGCCCAGCTTGAGCGCCACTTCGTCGACCACCTGCTCTGCGGCGAATGCGGCGTTGGGGGCGCCGGGCGCGCGGTATGCGGCGGTCTTGGGCTTGTTCACCACCACGTCGTAGCCGTCGATGGTGGCGTTCTCTACGTCGTAGGCGGCGAATACGCACATAGCGCCCGCACCCACCGGCGAGCCTTTGAACGCGCCGGCTTCGTATGCTAGATACGCCTGCATCGCGGTGATGCTGCCGTCGTTCTTTGCGCCGACTTTTATCTTCATATTGGAGCCGCAGGTTGGGCCGGACGCCTCAAAGACGTCGGCGCGGCTCATAACAACCTTGACGGGACGGCCGCTCTTTTTGGAGAGCATAGCCGCCACCGGCTCTAGGTACACCGGAATTTTGCCGCCGAAGCCGCCGCCGATTTCCATAGGCGTAACGCGGACTTGGGACACCGGCATTCGCAGCGCCTCTGCGGTGGCGTCGCGCGCGGGGAAAGCGCCCTGCGTGCTGCACCAGATATGCAGACGGCCGTCGTTGTTCCACAGCGCGGACGCGGCGTGCGGCTCGATGTAGCCCTGATGCACGGTTACGGTGTTGAACTCGCGCTCAACCACGACGTCGGCGTCGGCGAAGCCCTGCGCGATGTCGCCTTTGACATGCTGGAAGTGGTCTGCGACGTTCGTCTTTTTGTCGGCGATTGTGGTTCCCAGTTCGCTAGTGCGAAGGCTTTCATGGAGGATAGGGGCGTCGGCCGCCATACCCTCCGGGGCGGTCATCACGGGCGGCAGGACTTCGTAGTCCACCTTGATGCGCTTGACCGCTTCTTCGGCGGTGTGGGGGTTGTTCGCCGCGACGGCGGCTATGGCGTGTCCCTTGTAGAGCGCCTTATGGCGGGCGAGGATGTTGGCTTGCAGGTCGTGCAGCGTGGTAACCTCTTCGCCCAAATCCAAGGTGGCGTCCGCGACGTTGGGGAAGTCGTTGAACGTCACCACCGCGAACACGCCGTCGAGCGCTTCGGCGGCGGATGTGTCGATGGATCGGATGTGAGCGTGGGCGTGCGGGCTGCGCAGCACCTTGCCGTGAAGCAGTCCGGCGGTGTCGAAGTCTGCGCCGTAGAGCGCGCGGCCGGTTACCTTGTCAGCGCCGTCGTGGCGGACGGGGCGGGTGCCGACCACATTGTAGTCCACGCTAGACAGGATCACATTGTGTTCGTATTCGGTTGTCGTCATGCGGTAGCCTCCTGCATTCGGGCGGCGGCATCCTGCACCGCGCGCACAATCTTATCGTAGCCGGTGCAGCGGCAGAGGTTGTTCGCCAGCCAGAAGCGAATTTCGTATTCGGTGGGGTCGGGGTTATGATCCAGCAGCGCTTTGGTGGCGACGATGAAGCCGGGCGTGCAGATGCCGCACTGGAGGGCGGCGTTTTCGAGGAACGCCTGCTGTACGGGATGGAGCTGGCTGCCTTCGGCTACGCCTTCGATGGTGGTAATCTGCGCGCCTTCCGCTTCGACGCCTAGCACGAGGCAGGAGGTAACGATGCGGCCGTCCATCTCGACGGTGCAAGCGCCGCAGTTGCCGTCGTTGCAGCCTTCCTTGGTGCCGGTCAGCCCGACCACATCGCGCAGGCATTCCAGCAGGCTCTGGCGCGGCTCGGCGAGGAAGTCCACGCTTTCGCCGTTAAGCGTCGTCTGAATATAGGTCTTTCGGGGCATTTATGCACTCTCCTTAGCTCGGTCGATTGCGATTCTGAGCGAGCGCCGAGTCAGTACGTCGCACAGATGCTTGCGATACTCGATTGTGCCGCGCATATCGGTGATGGGGCTGGCGGCGTCCCGGGCTATCTGCCCCGCTTCGGCGAGCGTATCGTCGTTGGCGGGCTTGCCGGCGACGGCGTCGTTTATGGCGGTAACGAACAGCGGCGTGGGCGCAACCGCGGCGAGCGCGACCCGAGCGGATGCGATATTGCCGTTGTCCAGCACGACCGAAGTGCCTGCGCCCGCTACCGCGATGTCCATTTCGTTGCGCGGGATGAAGCGCATATAGTTTGCGCCGAAGCCGCTAGACGGGGCGGGGAAGCTGATGGACACCAGCATTTCGCCGCGTCCAAGCGCATTGCGTCCGGGTCCTGTGCAGAAGTCTTCCACCGCTATTTGGCGCTGACCGTTGGGGCCTGCAACGTTCGCTACGGCGCTGTGCGCTATCATCGCGGGAATGGAGTCGCCGCTGGGCGTGGAGTTGCACAGGTTGCCGCCGAAAGACGCCCTGCCCTGGATCTGCGTGCCGCCGATTAGGGACGCCGCGTCGATTAGGCCGGGGTATGCGGCGGAAATCTCAGCGTCGCCGTACACCTTGTAGCAGGGCACTGCCGCGCCGAGCGTCAGGCCGCTGTCGGCGTCATAGGAAAGCTCATTCAGCTCAGGGATGTTCTTGCCGTCGACGATGAGGTTCACATTGTCGAACCGTCCGCCTCTGAGCTGAACCAGCAGGTCCGTGCCGCCTGCCATAATTCGGGCGCTATCGCCCGCTTCGTTTAGTAGGTCAACCGCCTCGCTCACCGAGTTGGGACTGGCATAGTCTATCCAGTGCAATTGCCCACCTCCTTTCTCTGTTTCTCCCAAATTCGTGTCTAAAACACGCTGTACATTGCGCTTGTTTCCCAAAATGTTCCCACAAGCGGCATAAGTATATCAGACATTGATTATATTTCAACAATTGGGGTTCTGACAAACCTTGATGCTGGGGGAATGGGCGCGGTTTGGAGTTTGCATTGCGTTATCAGCGGCGCGAATGGGGATAGTGGCGGGGGGCAGTGTAGCAAAGTATGTTCACAGGGGCATACTTGCTGTGTATCATTTATGCGCCATTTGTGTATCATATAATCCCATGAACGCTAACGAACTTCGGCGTTGGCTTAGAAGGCGGGGCTGTACCTTTCACACTCATAAAGGCGGCAGCGGCCATGTCACGGTTCGACTTGGCGATAGGACGACGCAGCTTCCGATGCACGGCAACCGCAGAGAGTTGGGCAGGGGACTCGTCGCGAAAATTAAGAAAGACTTGGGGTTGGACTGATGCTCGCATATCCGATATATCTCGAAGATGACGACGACACGATGTTGGCGACTTCCCCGGATTTTCCCGAGCTAACCACATTTGGGGACGACCGCGAAGAAGCGATAGCGCGCGCCGCCGACGCGCTGGAAGAGGCGATAGCCGCGCGCATCCATTACGGCGATGACATTCCGTCGCCGTCTCAACACGCAGGCGCAACCTATGCCGCGCTCCCCACGCTCACCGCAATCAAGGTTATACTGTATCAAGAGATGCGCGCGCAGGGGCTTGGCAAGGCGGAGTTGGCGCGGCGGCTGGGCTGGCGTTTGCCGCAAGTGGACAGCGTATTGGACATTCAGCGCAAGACGCCGTTGGATAGGATAGACGCGGCTATGGGCGCAATGGGGCAGCGGCTGTATGTGGCGGCGGCTGAGCGTTCATCGGATTGACGGCAGCTGCTTCTGTTGCTGCATATCGGGGGCGCATCCTACCCCGTAACAAAAGCAGTGACGTCCATATATTGACATTCCTGTACGGGTAGCCTACACTTTTCGTACACACATTCAAGGCGCGCTCAATGTTAGGCGGCATGCCTTGTTTTGTGCCGATAAATGAAAGGAGGTTAGAGACGATGCGAAAAGTGGTTGTGGTGGTGTCTCCCGACTTCCTGCACAACGAAGCCACCGGCGCTTATGCAGCCCGCATCAGGCCGCTCGGCTTGACCGCCTACGGGTACACTCTCGATGCGGCGGCCGCTAAAGTCAAAAGAATGTTCGCGTCGATGGTGAACGCCCATCGCGCAAAGGGCGACGTCGAAGAGTGGCTCAATTCGTCAAGCGTCGAATGGCATTGGCTTGACGAATACAGCGGCGCCATCAAAGTGGAAGAGGTGCATGCAACCGTCCAACAGCGTCAAGCCGCAGCGCCTAGCGCCAAGCCGTCATCTACGAATTGGGAAAATGCTTTCCCGATCCCGATAGGGGTAGCTGCCTAAAATGCTGCTGTATCCGTCCGTTGAGACTGCGAAAGTCCTCGAGTTCCTTGATACAAAAGGCTTCGTCCGAACCCCGGGCGGGCCCTTTTCATTTTCCAATCCGGGCGATACATCTTCGCCGATAGTCAGCGTAGATGAAGAAGCCGCCATCACCGACTTGAAACACTTGGCAGATGATTGGACGGTTCAAGGCGGGGCAGAACTTGCCTTTGAACTCACCGAATTCGGCGCCGCCGGACGCGCCATATACAACCGAAAGATACGCCCGCTGGTGGAACCGGACGAAACGCAGAAAGGGCGCATCGTAGCCATCGACGTCAAGAGCGGGGATTATGAGATAGCCGACGGCGTCGCGGCCGCATGCGTCGCGCTAACGGAGCGATTGCCCGACGCCAAGATTTGGGTTGAGCGCGTGGGATTTCGGACAGTGGGAAAAATGCGAACTCCGCGAAAGTTGGGGATTCGTAGCTCAGAATGATTTCGGGTTGGGTCAATGAGCATAGAGAGATAGCCTTCATCGTACAAGTCTCAAATATCGCTAACAGCGCGCTGTCAGTACCCGTCGAAGTCGTTCTGGACACGGGCTTTTCCGAAGAACTGGTTTTAACGCCTGATATTGTCTCAACGCTAGGGTTAACTCCACAAGGGGAAATGCCTCTTACGCTTGCGGATGGCGAAGAACAGATATTTGATTTTTATATGGCGTCAATTTCTTGGCATGGTCAAGATCGAATCGTAGCCGTAGTTGAAATGCCGTCGGAACGCTTGATTGGAATGAATCTGCTGTGGGGCAGCCGCCTAATCGCTGACGCGGCGGTTGGCGGCGAAGCGATGATCGAGCCGCTGGGCATCCGCGCGTTAGCCGAAACCAATCATCCTACCTACCCCAACTCCCCCTGCGCCCCCCGGTTGCGCCCTCGCCGCGGCGCGCGCCTGAACGTGGCATTCGGCGCAAAGCGGGGATAGTCCGCTGTCGCGCCCGATAGCAGGGCGTCTATGGTGAGGATCTGCAGGCGCGCGAATTGGTGGTCGGGGTAATGTTCAGGCACATATACGCCCGCGGACGCCGCCTCTTGCAGCATCGGGCGCGTGGGCGGCCTCAGCGTTATGAACAAGCCCAGCGCCGCCTGTTCACGCTCCATATCGCCCTTCAAGGTGGCTATGTCGCCGCGCTTTACGCCGCCGCTCTTGACCTGAACGATGATGCGCTTGGGCTTGCCGCTGTTGTCGTCGAAGAAGTTGATGTAGCCGTCAACGCCGGAGTCCGCGCCGCGCTTCTTGTCCTGCGCCGGGCGGGCGTCCACCAGTCCCAGCGCCCACCACTCGAACTGATAGCGCCCATCGTTTTCGCTGTCCACCGCCAGCGCCGCCGCGCTTTGTACATCCTGCGGCGCTCCCACCACTTCGTAGCGCGAAAGGTCTGCGCCGAATGTGTCCTGCAAACGATGCCGAATCAGCGATATGGCGAGGTGCGTTATGTCTATGCCGATCCAGCGGCGATTAAGACGCTCTGCCTCAACGATAGCAGTGCCGCAGCCGCAGAACGGATCCAGCACGACATCGCCTTCGTTGCTGCTTGCGCTGATGATGCGTTCCAACAAAGCGGCGGGCTTTTCGGTCGGAAACAACTGCTTGATTGGCGCTACCCGTGAAATGCGCCACACATCATCTTGTCTGACGCCCTGAGATTCCTGTTCTTCAGTCTGAGACGGGATGCGCCGCCCGCTGTCATCACGCCCCGATAGGATCCGTGAATTGCCGAACCTCTTCAATGTCGAAGGGGAGCGTTCCATGTAGAGTTGGTTAAAGGTTCTGTTTCTATCCGCCGAGCGCGAATAAAACAGGATGATGTCATGATTTCTTTGGAATGTGTATTTCCCCGTTGACCACTTTCTATAACTCCAGACTATCTCGTTGCAGAAATTGTTGTAGCCGAATACGGCATCCATCATCAGCTTGAGGTAGTGGCTTGCGGTGGGATCGCAGTGCAGGTAGATGCTGCCGGTGGGCTTGAGGACGCGGTGAAGTTCGGCTAGGCGCTGCGCCATCATCGTCAGATACGCCATCATATCGTTCTGCCCAAGAAACTCGCGCATTGCGGTCAGCAGGCTGCCCAGCTTCTGCGGCCCGTTGGACACCACATCCCGATAGGCGAACTCGGACTCTATGCTCCAACGCCAGGTGTCGTCGAACGCCGTGATTTGCGCCGCCGAATCCTCGCCGCTGCGCTCGCGAAACAGCACATTGTAGGTGGTGTTGGAGTTGAACGGCGGGTCAAGATAGATGAGGTCGACGGATTCGTCCGCAATGTGTTGGCGCAGGATTTCTAGGTTGTCCCCGAAGTAAAGTTTGTTCTGCCAATCGTCTGCCATCAAGCCGCGCCCCTTGTGTGATTGCTTGCGCCTATGTTACGCAGTTATTGAGCGCCAATCAAGCCTCAGCCATCCGTCAGCGGCGACACTTAGGCGCATCAAGCCTCAGACGCGCTGCGGCGTGCGGGGATAGGACGAACATCTACGAATGTATGCGCGCTACGAATGATGCGCCCTAAATCTTAATACCAACCCCTTGCGCCCCCACGCCCTTGCGCCAAAGATCTTTGCCCCCTGACGCGCTTTGCGTTAAACTTACTCAAATTCGCGAACAGGAGGCGCCCCAATGCCCGCATTCACCACCCGCCCAGTCGTTATGAGCGCGCGCGGCGTAGTCACATCCGGACACTATCTAGTTTCGTCCACAGGCTTGCAAACCCTTATGCAGGGCGGCAACGCCGTTGACGCCGCCGCCGCTATGGGCATCTGCGAAACACTGCTCGAACCCCAAAGCTGCGGCATCGGCGGCGAAGTCCCCACACTCATCTACTCCGCCAAGCAGCGCAAAACATTCGCCATATCCGGCATGGGATGGTCTCCCCAAGCCTTCACCACCGACTGGTGCCGCGAAAACGGCATTGACCTCATCCCCGGCGACGGCTACCTGCCCGCTTGCGTCCCCGCCGTGGTGGACACCTGGGCAACCGCGCTTGCCCGCTTCGGCACTATGAGCTTCGCCCAAATCCTCCAACCCACAATCGACTTAGCTGAAAACGGCTTCCCCCTCTACGATAGCCTGCGCCGTCGCCTCGAAGATGACCGCCACAAGTTCACTGAGCTATACCCCACCACCGGCGAAATCTACTACCGAAACGGCCGCGTCCCCCGCGTCGGCGAACTCGTGCGCAACCCCGACTTCGCCGCCATGCTGCGCTCCCTTGCCGATGCCGAAAAGCGCTCGCAGGGCAAAAGCCGCATCGCCGGCATAGAAGCCGCCCGCGACGCTTTCTACAAGGGCGAAATCGCCGAAAAGATAGTCCGATTCATCACCGACAACCCCGTGGAAGACGCCAGCGGCATCGCCCACAAAGGCTTGCTCTCATACGAAGACTTCGCCGAATGGCATGCCCAAGTGGAGCAGCCCGTATCCATCAACTACGAAGGCTTGGATGTTCACAAATGCTCCACGTGGACGCAAGGCCCGCTATTCCTGCAGCAGCTCGCCATCCTGCAAACGCTCGACCTGCCCGCGCTTGGACACAACACCGCCGACTACCTGCACGCCTGGATCGAGTCCGCCAAGCTCGCATTCGCCGACCGCGAAGCCTACTACGGCGATCCCACATTCGACGACGTGCCGCTTGATAGACTGCTGTCCGCCGAATACGCCCAAGCGCGCGCCGCGCAGATAGGCGCTACGGCGTCCCGCGAACTGCGCCCCGGCGATTTGGGCGGCGGCATCCCATCATACACGCAGACATCCGTCGCGGAGGACAACCGCAATGCGCTCGGCATAGAGGCCCGCGAAGTGCGCGACCTAGGCATCGGACACGCCCACATCGGGGACACCACCCACCTGGACGCAATGGACGCAGAAGGCAATCTGGTAGCCGCAACCCCCAGCGGCGGATGGCTCGGCACATCGCCCGTCATCAAAGGGCTTGGCTTCCCGCTCGGCACGCGCGGTCAGATGTTTTACCTAAACCCCAACCGCCCCAACGCCCTGCAGCCGCGCAAGCGCCCGCGCGCCACGCTCACACCCACGCTTGTAACCCGCAACGGCGAACCGCATATGGCATTCGGCACGCCCGGCGGCGATTCCCAAGAGCAGTGGACATCGCAGTTCTTCCTAAACTGCGTCCATTTCGGCATGAACCTGCAAGCGGCGCTTGACGCCCCCACGCTGCACTCCGTTCACTTCCCCTCATCGTTCTACCCGCGCGAGGCGTTCCCGGCGCGCGTGGTAGCCGAATCGCGCATAGGCGCATTAGCGCTGGACGAACTCCGACGGCGCGGCCACGACATAGAGCGGGTGAGCGGCTGGTCAAACGGCAAGGTGATGGCGATACGCCGCGACGCCAACTCCGGCGTTATGAGCGCCGCCGCGTCCGCCAAGAACACAATCGGCTACGCTATGGCGCTCTAGCCGCGCGCTATCTATCTGCGCCGCCGTACATACAACCCCAGCGGTTCGCCCCCGATGATATGCAGGTGTCCATGCGGCTGGCTCTGCATCCCGTCCCGCCCGAAGTTGGACAGGATGCGGTAGCCGTCGGGACAATGCCGCGCGCCCAGCTCCGCCGCCACCGCGCCCATATGCGCCAGCAGCTCCCCGCTGCGCCACAACTCCGCCTGCGTCATATGCGCCTTGGGGATGAGCAGCAACATAACCGCAACCCAGTCAAGCAGGTTGTCGAACGCGATAACCCGCTCGTCTTCATAGCGCACGACGGCAGGTTCGCGCCCCGCCACAATATCGCAGAACACGCAGGTCAACTTACGCCACACACCGCGATAGCGGGAACGCAAGCGCCCTCGATCATATCGGCCCGCCCCTGCTCTGCCGCACTATTTCCACAATCTCATCCGTGGTGATTTTGGGACGTATAGGCTTAGCGTCGGCGTCAAGCGGCGAACCTTTCGACGATGCGGGCTTAGACTTAAGCAGTTCACTACGGAACCTGGCGGGCTGCAGTATAAACTCCGTGCCGTCCTTGCGCCGAATTTTGACCACGCCGTCTTTCTCGACAATATCCAAAACGGCTTCAAGGTCTTGGCTTGCTTCCAAACAGGTAAGCGTTTTCATCGGTTGACCTCCACAACTTGAACTCCAAGCCGGCTTGCCGCATTCGCAAGTCCATTGTCCAGCGTAAGCAGCGGCGCATCCAAATCCAGCGCGCACGCCAGCATATAGGCGTCGTATGCGTAAATGTTCAGGCGTTCCGCCAACTCCAGCGCTTGAACCATGCTAACATCAACTAACCGAATCGGCATTCGTTCATATTCGGCAAACGCTTCTTTCGCTTCAGGCAAGGCAATGCGGCGGCGTTTGAACATTAGGGAAAAGGCGTTGCCAATTTCCCAATGAACGGATCGAGGCGCAACAAGTTCAGCGCCTTTAATGCGTTCAACGATAGCCGCTTTCTCAGGTTCGTCCATTAGAACGGCAATGATGGCGGATGTGTCTATGACCAAGTCCATATCCGCATTCTTGCAAATGCGCGGATACGCCGTCAACCGGAGTTGGGCGGGTTAGCGCGGGACGCGTATGCGCCAATCCGGAGCGTCGATGCGAATAAGTTGGACCAGAGAAGCGTCTCGGATTCGGGAACCTATTGGGCCGCTCTGTTCGGTGAAGTCCAGCATACTGGTTATCACGGTTGGCAGGCGGCTGTTGTGGCGGTGAACGATGATTTGGTAGAGCTTCTCTTGCGCCCAAGGACTACTATTTTCCCGCCCTAGGTCATCCAAGATTAGAAGAGGGGTGTTTGTAATCTCTTCGAAGATAGTGTCGTACCTTGTAGCGCTATTCGGCGCGTAAGCGGATCTGAGGTAATCCAGCAGATCCGGCACAATGGCAAAGAACATCTGCCGCCCATTGCTCAAGCATTCGTTTCCAATGGCTACGGCAAGGTGAGTTTTGCCCACGCCCGTTTTGCCGAATAGCGTGAGCCATCCGTCGGGATCCGACGCAAAGTTGCGCGCCGCGCCCAACGCGAACTCAAGGCTATTGCGCTGCCCCGCTGTTGGGTTATTGCCGCGCGCGTCGAAAGTCTCAAAAGACATTCGTTGCTGCATAGCCGTTGGAATGCGCCCTAAGCCGTGTGTCCGCGTTGGCTGCCGCTTGCGCGTATGCGCAACTCGGCCGGCCGATTCAAGTCGGCTGCTGATGTACGGATCCAGATCTGCCAGATCGCTTGCGGTGGTAACGATGGTGGGCAGTTCGGCGTTGAAGCGGTGATTGACGATCTGCTGAAGCTTCTCTTGCGCCCAAGGCGTGGAGCTGTGCGCGCCTATGCCGTCAAGAATGAGCAGCGGCGCATCCACAACCTGAGCGTACAGGTCGCTGTATGTGAGTTCGCTTGTGGGGGAATAGGTAGCGCGCAAGTGGTCGAGCAGATCCGGCACGTGCATAAAGAACACGACCTGTCCCGCCTTGATGCGGTGATTGGCGATTGCGGCGGCTAAGTGCGTCTTGCCGCTGCCGTTGGGCCCGGCGAGGACAAGCCAACCGTCGGGGTTTTCGGCGTACTCCGCGGCAATGCGGCAGGCGCGCGCGAACATACTGCGGCTGTCGGCGTCGGCGGCTATGCCGTCGGGGTTCAGCGCGGCGAATGTGAAGCGCGTGAGATGGCCTAGGTTGCTGTATTGCAGCAAGCGGTCGAGCCGCTCCATAGAGAAGCGCTGCTGCTGACATCGGCAGGTTAGCGCTTGCCCGAAATCGGGATGGCCGACCGGAACTTCGGGCGTGTACCAGCCGCGCCCGCCGCATATTTCGCAGGCGTCGTCGCCCCGATCGTCGCTTGGCGGGGGCGGTTCGTCTGCCATGCCGTTAGACGCGCGTCTAGTAGAAACTATTCTCTTTAGAGTGTCTTCCAGACTTTCCATAAGTTACACCGTCAGGGCTGCCTTCGCGTTCCCAGCTTTCCAAGATGCGTTTGATGTAGCGCCAATTATGCACATTATTGTTGGCTGCTTCACGGAAAGCTTTTTCTATCCATTCCATAGGATAGAGCGCTTCCGCCTCTTTGAGTTCTTCGGCGATGATTGGGCTTAGCATTCCGATGTTGGCTTCGTAGAGGGCGTAGATGTTGGGGCACTCGACGCTTGCGTCCCACGGCTCCGGGACGTGGCGACTCTGCGAATGTCCGACGACTACCGCATCGGCGGCGGCGCGCGATAGGGCGAGCCGGTCGGTTTCGGTGTTGAGCGCGTATAGCCGTTCTTCGTCGGCGCCGCTTCCGGATACCGCCATCGTCAGCGTGCCGCGACGGACGCATGCGTCAAGCGCTTTGGGTATGGCGTCCGGTTCGGGCGGCAGCGCGTTGGCGAGGGTGCGGTCTGCGCGCGCCTCTTTGAGCGTAACGAAACGCGGGAAGCCCTTCTTTTGCTGCAACAGCCATAGGATGCGCAGCGTGCATTTGAGTTCGGCGAGGTCGTCAATCTGCTCAAGCAGCGCTCCGAACAGCGGCGCAGGCGCAGGGATGCTGCGAACCCGCCTTGGAAAGCCGCTAAACTTCATTGTAGGCGTACTCCGGCGCAGGCGTGGTTTCAAGGCTTTCAAAGCGCACAAGGTCGCTGCGGAAGTAGAGCGGCACCGTTCCCACGGGGCCGTTGCGGTGCTTGGCGAATATGATCTCCGCGATGTTCTGCGGATAGGGTTCGGTCGGGTTGCGCTTTTCCCAGTCCTCGCGGGTTACATAGACGTCCTCGCGGTGAATGAAGGCTACCACGTCGGCGTCCTGCTCGATGCTGCCGCTTTCGCGCAGGTCTGATAGCAGCGGGCGATGGTTGGGGCGCTGCTCAATGGCGCGGCTGAGCTGAGAGCAGGCGATTACGGGGACATCCAAGTCACGCGCCATCGCCTTTATGGATCGCGATATTTCGCCCATCTCTTGCGCGCGGTTGTCTATGCGCCCGCCGCCGCCGATGAGCTGGAGGTAGTCGATTACAAGCAGGTCGAGCCCGCGTTCCGATTGGAGGCGGCGCGCCTTGCCGCGCATATCCGAGATGGTCTGTATGGGCGTGTCGTCTATGAACAGCGGCAGGTCGGACAATGTGCCGATGGCGTCCAACAGGCGCGACTCTTCGTCGCTGTTGAGCAAGCCGATGCGTATGCGGTAACTATCGACGTCGGCTTCGCCGGCTAATAGGCGCATGCCGATTTGGTCGCGGCTCATTTCTAGGCTAAATATGCCCACGGAGTTGCCGTTGATGGCGGCGGCGCGCGCTATGTTGAAGGCGAGGGTGCTTTTGCCGAGGCTTGGGCGGGCCGCAAGCACAATCATATCGGAGCGCTGCATGCCGTTGCCGAGCAGGTTGTCTATGCCTTGAAAGCCGGACGCCACCGGCGATATGTGGGAAGAGTCGGGGCCGTGCAGCGCCACGCTCTCTTCCATATAGGTGTCCAGCACATCGCGGATATGGATGAAGTCCCCGGAGCCGCGCCCGGCGCGTATGCGAAAGAGCAGGTCTTCGGCGCGGGATAGCGCTTCGTCCGAATCGGCGGCGCCGTCGTAGCCGATGACCGATATGCGCTCGCCCACATCTATGAGCTGGCGCATGATGGATGTGCGCTGCACGATGCGGGCGTAGTATTCGATATGGACGGACGTCGGCACAACCAGGACTAGGTGCGACAGGTAGGCGCTGCCGCCGATGCCTTCGAGTCGGTCTTGAAGGGATAGTTCGTGCGCCACGGTGACTTGGTTGATGGCTTCGCTGCGGTCGTAGAGCGCGATGAACGCTTCGAAGCACCAGCGGTTCTTTTCGCCGTAGAAGTCGTTGGGGCGCAGAAACTGCGTTATGCGCGAGAGGGCATCGCCGTCAATGAGGATGGAGCCAATGACGGACTCTTCGGCTTGGGTGTCGTGCGGCGGCAAGCGCTCTGCGTACACCATCGTTTCCTCCGATGTTTAGCCGATGTTCAACGGCGGCAATGCCGACTAAAAGACTGCTGCGGATCCGCCGATAAGCGCCGGCCGCCAGTTGCCGGCTGCCGCGCGCGCTTATTCGGCGGCGGCGGGTTCGGGTTCGCCTTCGGCGGAGTTTTCGGCGGCGGCAACTGCGGCTTCGGCTTCAGCGGCGCTCTCTTCGGCGGCGGCAACTGCGGCTTCGCCTTCGGCGGCGCCCTCTTCGGCGGCAGACTCATCGTCGCCGGCGTCCGGCTCAAGGGACTTCAGCCATTCGTCCGGATCCATTCCGGTGGGATGCACAAGCACATCGATATGCGCCTGGACTTCGGGGTGCAGGCGCACGGTTACGTCGAAGCTTCCCAGCTGACGGATAGGGGCGGCGATTTCGATGGAGCGGCGGTCGATTTCGCGGTCTGACATCGCGCCGAGCTTGTCGGCGATGATCGCGTTGGTGACCGAGCCGTAGAGTTGGCCGCTTGCGCCGGCGCGCATTTCCACGCTTACCCGCTTGCCGTTGAGCGTTTCGGAAAGCTCGCGCATATCTTGGAGCAGCTTGAGGCGCGTCTTTTCGGCCTGCTCGGCGTACTGCTTGACGCGCTGCAGGGCGTTGTGCGTGGCGGGAACAGCGTAGTTTTTGGGTATCAGATAGTTGCGCGCAAACCCGTTCTTGACTTCTTTGACATCGCCGCCTTGCGCTACGCCGGCGACGTCTTCCAGAAATACAACTCTCATCGCAAATCAACCTCATTGAATAGTGTATTGTCCACTTTGCGCATTCTTCTAGGCATTTTAGCACAATAGCGGCGGTAGTATGTGGATTAGCGGGCGCATCGGCTTGTTGGGGCGTCAGAAGAAGCGGCTGAACACTTCGTTGCCCATCATCCTGCCGCGTTGCGTTAGGCGCAGCGCCCCGCCTTGCGTATGCAGCAAGCCCAGCGCCGTCAGTTCGGCAAGCGTAGCGGCGTAGTAGCGCGAGGGCGGCGCGCCGAATCGCTTTGTGAAGCCGTCGATGCTTACGCCGACGTCGAGGCGCAGACCCATCATCAGCGTTTCGGCCATCTCGAGCGGGGCGTCGATGCGCTCGACGTCCTCTACGACGGGGACGGCGCTAATCGCCTCTTGAGGCGGCGCAGCGCGCGGGGGGATGGGCGCGGATTGCATTCGGCGGATGTATTCGCGCGGGGACTTGATGTTGAAGAAGCGGCGCTTGCATAGGTAGGAGTGCGCGCCCGGGCCTACGCCTAGATAGGGTTCGTTGCGCCAGTATGTCAGGTTGTGGCGGCTCAGCATGTTCGGCTGCGCCCAGTTGGAGATTTCGTAGTGGCGGTAGCCGTCGCGCGCCATATCGGACTGCGCCATAGTGTACATATCGGCCGCAAGATCTGCGTCGGGTTCGGGCAGCTTGCCCTGCGCCGTCCATTGTTCCATAGGCGTGTTGCCCTCTAGCGTGAGGCAGTACATAGATATGTGCGGCGGCGCAAGTTCAAGCGCCTTGCTAAGGGTGCATCGCCACTGCTCAAGGCGCTGATGGGGCAAGCCGTACATAAGGTCGATGCTGATGTTGCGAAAGCCGGCGCTTGCGGCCATTCGGTAAGCGTCCGTAGCATCGGAAGCGGTGTGCCGTCGACCTAGGATTTTCAGCAGATCGTCGTCGAAGCTCTGAACGCCGATGCTGAGGCGGTTGACACCGCACGCTAGGTAGGCATCGAGCTTGCGCGCGGTGAAATCGCCGGGGTTGGCTTCGAGCGTTACTTCTGCGTTGGGCTGCAGGCGAAAGGCGCTGCGTATCGTCTGCATCGCGCTTTGGATGCGCTCGGCGGGCAGGTATGACGGCGTGCCGCCGCCGAAGAATACGCTGTGAACTTCGGGGTTATCCAGCAGCGCCCCCCACAGCGCGATTTCGGATTGCAGCGCCTTGCCGTATGCGGGCATTAGCGGCTCTATCGCGGCGTAGGTGTTGAAATCGCAGTAGGGACACTTGGTTTCGCAGAACGGGATGTGTACATATAGCGCGATGGATGACGGGTTGGACATATGCCGTTTGCGCCTTTACACATTGAACAGGACGTGCATTATATCGCCGTCTTGGACGATGTAGTTCTTGCCTTCTTGACGCAGCACGCCGTTTCTGCGCGCTTCGGCGAGCGTGCGGCAGCGCGCCATATCTTCGTATGCGACCACTTCGCCGCGAATGAAGCCGCGCTCGAGGTCGGTGTGTATCTTGCCCGCCGCCTTTATCGCGGATGTGCCGCTGGCTATGGGCCAGGCGCGCACTTCGTCATCGCCCACGGTCAGAAACGATATGAGGTCGAGCGCTTCGTAGCAGAGGCGTATCATGCGGCTTAGGCCGGTTTCGCCCACAACGCCCAGCGATGCCCTGAAGTCTTGCTCTTCGGCGGCGTCCATCTGCGCCAGCTCCATCTCTAGGCTGCCGCAGAGCGCGGCGGTGCGAACCCGCGCGGTCTGCACTTCGGCGGCGAGGCGCTCTTCTACGGCGGGGATTTGGTCGAGTTGGTCTTCCCCCACATTCACCACCACCACAAGCGGCTTGGCGGTGAGAAGTTGAAAGCCGGACAGCAGCCGCAGTTCGTCGGCGGACAGCGCTTGGTCTCTGATGTGAACGCCCGCCTCAAGGCCATCTTTCACGCGGGACAGCGTATCGCGCTCGGCATTGAGCGTAGCGCGCTGGGCCGCTTTGGCGGACTTAAAGCCTTCGGCGAGGCGCATAAGCCGCCGTTCCAGTATGTCGAGGTCGGCGAATGTGAGTTCGAACAGCATCGTGTCGATATCGCGGTGAGCGTCAATGCTGTCCGCGCTGCGCGGCACGGCGGCGTTCTCGAAGGCGCGCGCCACGATGAGCAGGGCGTCGGCGCGCTGCAGCAGGTTGAGATATTCGCCGGCGATGCTCTGCGCCTTGCCCAAGCCTTCGGGCGCGGCCGGCGGGTCGACGTATGTAACCTCGGCGTTCACCTTGCGGCGCGGCTTGAATATGCCGTTCAGCACATCCAAGCGCTCATCCGGCACTTTTGCGGCGCCAAGGTTGGGTCTGTTGTTGAAGGCGTTGACTTGGGCTATGCCCCTGGTCGCGGCGTTGAATATAGTGGTCTTGCCGCTTTGACGCAGCCCGATTATTCCGATTTCCATAACTTATTCGTCAATCGTCCGTTGTTCAGGTTATAGCGGGCGCTACTTGTCTTTGTCGTCGTTTTCATCTACAACGCGCGCCGAGCCGTCTATCACATTGCCGTCGCGGGGCGCTGCCTTGCCGCCGCCGGTATGCTCTCTCAGGATGTCGCGCGGGATGGACAACAGGAACAAAGTCACCGCAAGAACTATCGCAAGCATATCGTCTATCCAACCCATAATTGGTATGATGTCAGGCAGCACATCTATCGGGGACACCATATAGACGATGCCGCCCGGAATTATGAGTTTGGACCAGATAGACACGCGGCGGTCCAGCATCAGGCGCAGGATTAGCCGACCGATGCCGGAGCGCGCCAGCATCATTAGCATAGACGGTCTTAACATAGCGCGCGCTCCATCGCTCTATACGATTAGTTGACATTCATTATAACGCATAACCGCTTGCGGCGGTTCATTCGAGGCAAATCGGTTTGATACATCTGCTTTACGGCGAAGACACGCTATCGTTGGACGAAAAGTTGGCGGCGCTGCGCGCAATCAATGCGGCCGACGACCTCTACGATGTGAACTCCACTACGATTGACGGGGCGTCCGCAAGCCTGATCGAGCTCGAGATGGCTTGGAGCGCGGCGCCGTTCTTGGCGGACAAGCGCATAGTGGTTGTGCGGGGCTTGCTTGCGCGCTTTGAGCCGCGGCGGGGCCGCGCGCGCGGCGCATCATCGCGGGGGCGCTCAAAGGCGGCCGCCGAATGGGACGGATTGGGGGATAGGCTCGCCCATACGCCGCCGTCGACTGAGCTCATATTCGTCGAGGGCAGCGTTGCGCGCAACAATACGCTGTTCAGGGCGATTAGCAAGGTTGCCGAGGTGCATCGGTTCGCGCTGCCGTCGGCGCGCGAGATGCCGCAGTGGGTTCGGGAGCGCGCCGACAAGATGGGCGCCGCCATAGAGCCGCGCGCAATCGCGGCGCTGACGGAGGCAATCGGCAACGATACCCGCCTAGTGGATATGGAACTGCAGAAACTGGCGCTATACCGCTCCGGGCAGCGCATACGGCGGCAGGATGTGGAGGCGCTGGTTTCGTATGCGAAGGAAGCCAACATATTCGCGGCGGTGGACGCGGCGCTGGAGGGGCGCGCGGGCGCGGCGCTGCGTATGAAACACCAACTTATGGAGGCGGGCAGTTCGCCGATATATCTCATCACGATGATAGCGCGCCAAGTGCGCTTTCTGATACTCGCCAAAGACCTGAAGTCCAGGGGATTGCGGCAGGATGAGATTGGCGAAAGGATGTCGCTGCGCGGCTATCCGCTGACCAAGACGCTGCAACAAGAAGGACGCTTCAGCGCGCAGCAGCTAGTTGGGATGCACCGCCGATTGCTGGAAGCCGATCTGTCCATCAAGACGGGGGCGGCGGACGAACAGACGGCGCTGGACACGCTGATTGTGGCGCTTGCCGAACCTGGGCATGCGGGGCAGCGCAGGCGATAGCGCGCGAATGGGGGACAGCGTGCGGGCGCAAACGGCATCAAGCGGCATGGGCTGCGGGATGGTTGCGCTGAAGGGGGCGTTGCGCCGTCGGCTGCTGGCGTGCGCGCTGGCGGCGCTTGCGCTGACGGCGTGCGATTTGCCTCCGCCGAATTTCGTCGAGTTCACGCCCACGCCTATCGCTGCGCCAAGCGCATCTGCCGCGATAGCAGCATCGACGACTGCGATTGCGCCCACGCCTATCGCATCTGCGCCGATAGCCGCCTCTACGACGGTTGCGCCGTCGATTGCGCCTGCGCCGATAGCATCCCCAACGCCAACCGCATCCGCCGCGATAGCAGCGCCCGCGATTGCGCCGCCCAATGTGTGGGATGCGGACGCCGTAGCAACAAGCGCGCGCCTATCCGAGGCGGGATTGGCGTATCTGACGGCGTTCACGGAGCGGTTCAGTCCGCGCGAAAGCGGCACGGACGAGGAGCGCGCCGCCGCCGAGTTTCTGGCGGCCGAAATGCGACGACTTGGGTATGAGGTGGCAGAACAGCCGCTCACCGTTGCGCTTATAGATTGGGATATAGAGCCGGTCTCTATCGTAGCGCCCGAACCGCGCGCGCTGCGTTCACGCCCGCTTGGGATGAGCGGATCGGGCGATGTTACTGCGCCGCTTGCGTATGCGGGCAAGGCGCTCGAATCGGACATACCCGCCGACGGATTGGCGGGCAGGATAGCGCTGATAGAACGGGGCGGCATCACATTCGAGGAAAAGGCAATGCGCGCAGCCGATGCGGGGGCGTTGGGCGCAATCATCTACAACAATGCGGACGGCGAATTCGGCGGGACGCTGATGCGCCAAGCGTCCATACCGGCGGCGTCCATATCGCGCGAAGACGGCTTGCAGATACTCGAAGCGCTTGAAAGCGGCGCGCGGATAGAAGCGCGCATCAGGGTCGAGGTGGAGCGGCGCAGCAGCCAAAACATCATCGCCGAAAAGCGCGGGACGGCGCCGGACGGCGGCGGCGTTGTGATGGGGGCGCACTACGATAGCGTGCCGAAATCGCAGGGGGCGGGGGACAACGGAACCGGGGTCGCGGCGCTTATCTTGATGGCGCAGGAACTCGCGGATGCGGAGTTTTCCTTCACGCTGCGCTTCATATTCTTCGGCGTGGAAGAGATCGGCTTGCGCGGAAGCCGCCACTATGTAGATGGCCTGACCGATGCCGAACTGCGGGACATCGCCGCGATGCTGAACTTCGACGCAATGGGGGCGGGCAAGGCGTCTATACTAGGGGATGGGGCGTTGGTGAACGCCGCGCTTGGTATCGCCGCTGAGAACGGGCTGAGCGTGGGCGAATCCGAGGGGATGCGCGGGGGCGGCAGCGATCATGCGCCGTTTCGGGATGCGGGCGTTCCGGTGTTGTTCTTTTTCGGCGACGATTTTTCGCGCATAAACTCGCCGGACGATACGCTGGAGTTCGTCGAGCCGTCCATAATGGGGACGCATATGACGGTTGCGCTGCGGCTGCTGTATGAGCTTGCGGCGGATGGCAGATAAGCCAATAGCCGTTGACGCCGCTCGAGAATATGCCGCCAAAATCGTAGCGCTTATACCTAACGAGTTGCGGCTTTGCGCGCTTGCGGTTATTGCGCCATAGCTTTCTACTTGCCTTCCATCCGCGCCATTTCGGGCCATATGCTTCGCATCTGCCACATGTCGAAGGACGCTAGGAGCGCCGAATTGCCGCGCGCGAACACGGATACGCCTGCGCTGTCTGTGCGGCGGGGGTAGGTTCGCAGGGTTAGGCATTGGCGGTCGTTGGCGAACACCTCAACGATGCTGCGGTCAATGAACACGCGCAGGCGCAGCGGTTCGCCTTCAGCTAGGCGCAGCGGCCCGATTTCGGGCGAGCGCGCGAATATGTCTCTGCCCAGCGAGGCTTCCGATACGTCGATCTGCAATTCGCTTATGCCGAAACTGCGATGCGCTTGGGGATACAGCGATATGCGCGTCTGCTCAGCGCCGTCGCGGGAACGCAGCACATTCAGTCCGACCTCGCGCGCCTCGCCCGGCTCGATGACCGCCTCGATTTCCACCGCTTTGCCGTATGCGCCGTCCAGAACCAATTCGTCGTTTGCGGGTATTCGCAGGGGCGCATCAAGCTGCCGATGATCGAAGCGCAGCGATTCGACGTCCCCCGCAACCGCCATTCCCAGCTCGCCGTCGTCCGTAAGCCAGTATTGGCGGGCAAGCGTCATTATGTTGTCCCATTTGTAGGCGGTTCGGCACTCTTTGACATTGAATATGCCGATGAAGCGTCCGTCGGGGCCGATAGTGGCGGATGGCGCATGCAGGCTGCCCATCATCCAAGCGCCGTAGTTCATCCGATAGTGGGCGTCGGGCGTGAAGCGCTGTGTATCGGCATCGTAGTCGCCGATGTAGCAGCGGCCGGCGCGCTTGTGGCTGAACAGCAGCAGCATATGCTTGCCGCTTGGCGCGCCGCTTGCGTCGCTCAGCGGCCAAAAGCTAGGCACGGCGGCGTCTTCGCCCCGCTCCGCGAATGTCTTGTCTTCAAGCAGCGCCCCGATGTGTTCCCACTGCGCTAGGTCGGCGGATCTGAAAAGTTGAGCAATGCCTTGGCAGTCCACGCCGCGCGCGCCGTCTTTGTATGTGCCGGACAGCGAATAGTAGTAGCCGTCGTCCTGCCGCCAAATGCACGGATCGAAGACGCGGTAGGGCGCGCCGTCATCATCAATCGGGACGATGGGAATGACGGGGTTGTTGGGATGCTTGCGCCAGTTCAGCAAGAGCGGATCGGACGCCGTGGCGATGGCGTTGCCCGATTGCGTGCCGTGATAGATGGCGATAACGCGGTCATCCTCGACCAGCGTCTGCCCGCTGTAGCAGTCTCTCTCCGCATAGGGGTAGAGCGCAAGCGGCAGATCGCGCCAGTGAACGAGGTCGTCGCTGACAGTGTGTCCCCAGTGAACGCGGTCGTGTCTGCCGCTCGGCCGGAACTGGTAGAACAGATGCCAGCGCCCTTGCCAAAAGCACAAGCCGTTGGGGTCGTTCATCACATTTTGCGGCGGCGAAAAGTGATACAGCGGGCGGTACGGATCTATCGACCGCTGATTGCGCGCGTCCGTGAAAGCCTGCAGCGCGGCGTCCGATTCCAGCGCCTCTAGCTGAGCGTCCAGCGTATCGGGATAGGTTGGGCGCTGCGGCCGCGGCGGGTATGGGGCGGCGGTGGTCATGCGAAAGTCCTTAGTTCACTTAGTTCAAGAGTGGAAGTGAGTAGCGCGGCTTGATTCTGCGTATCGGCAGATGCGCGGGAAATTTCGGCTTGCATCTCACGGGTTGGAATGCCAAACGCTCATGAGTCGCAAGTCGGCGCATCTACGACGCGCGTCTGTCGCGGACGGCGAGCGCTACTGAGACTATCAGCAGCAGGGCGGCGAGTCCCAGCGTGATTGCCATAACGCCCCGGAGCATTGCGGATCGGTAGCGCTGCTTCTCGATTGCGGCGGCGGTGCGCGCGTCCAACTCGACGAATAGTTCGTTGAGCGGGGACATAATGAGCGCTTTTTCCCTGTGGTATTCGCTGCCGTGCAGCAGATCAATCGCCGTCTGCTGGTCGGGGTCGTCGCGCACCGAGTAGGCGCCGGCGGTGTCTTGGTACAAGCCCACCATTGCGTTCATAGCGCGGGTTTCCAGTTCCACAAGGATGTTGGATTCGTCTTCGGAGCGCTGCAGCCAAGCGATTTCTTCGGCGGTAAAGCCCGCTTGCTGCATCAGCGCGCGAAGCGCCGCCGGTTCAGCGTTGCCGCGCGGGGGCTGGCCGGAGCCGGTTATCAAGTCCCAGTAGATGCCGTTGTAGTCTATCGGGCGGGGGGCTGCGCCGTTTCGGATGTCTAGTATCTGTTGGAAGTGTTCGGCAAAGCGGTCGTCGCCGGTTACCACGTAGGTGCGCGCCATTCGAGTTAGGTCGTCGGAGGTTTGGCGCAGTTCGTCCGCCAGCAGGTATGAGCGGTAGCGGAGTTCGTGCGCTTTGTGCGCTTTGCGGTCGGCGGCGGTCGTCATAATATAGACTGCGCCGGACGCTATTACCAGAAGCAATGCAAGGATGGATATTGTCAGGGACAGGTTTTTGGCGCTCATAAAGCCTTCCTAGATGTTGGGTATTGCCAATGGTTTGCCGAATTTGGGATTGCGCGTGCATCGCTACATAGAGATTGCGCCGCCGTCTATGACCAGTTCGGAGCCGGTTACATAAGACGAGTCGTCGGATGCGAGGTACAGCACGCCCTTGGCGATTTCGTCCACGCTGCCCATACGCCGCATCGGGACGCGCGCCAGCCTATCCTGCAAGCGCGCCTCATCGCCCATAGCGCCGGCGAGCATATCGGTGTCAATCGGGCCGGGGTGAACGGAGTTGCAGCGGATGCTGTCGGCGGCGTGCTGGGATGCGGTTACCTTGCTGAATATGCGGACAGCGCCCTTGCTTGCGGCGTATGCGGGCTCTTGGTGGAGGCTTTGGCCTATGCCTGCCACGGACGATATGTTCACGATGGAGCCGCCGCCCGCCTTTCGCATTTCGGGGATGGCATGCTTGGTTCCCAAGAACACGCCCTTGGCGTTCACCTCGAACACGCGATCCCATTCGGATGCCGCGCGGTCTTCGATGGCGGCTTTCTCAATGATGATGGCGGCGTTGTTGACCAGAATGTCCAGTTTGCCGTACTTGGCGACGGTTGCTTGAACGGCGTTCTGCCAATCCGATTCGCTGGTGACGTCCAGATGGATATAGAGCGCGTCGCCGCCGAGTTCGTTGATTTCGGCCTCTACCTGCTGCCCCTGTTCGTCGAGTATATCGGCTAACACGACCTTGCCGCCTTCCTGCGCGAACAGGCGGGCTTCGGCGGCGCCCTGCCCGCGCGCGCCGCCACTGATGAGCGCTACCTTGCCGTCAAGCTTGCCCATAAGTTCACCTCTGTTTATCCCTGCAGATTTCATACCTGCAGGGTGATTCAGCGCGATTGCGATTAGAGATCGGTTAGCGTGTTGTTTGCGCTCCCCCCATCCCGTACTTACGCAAGGCGCAAGCGGGACGGGGGGGCGTTGCGCGCGGGGCTAGTAGGTTCGCAGATGCGGTATGTCCAGTTCGTTGCATATGTCGGTGAACCAGCCGATGACTTCGGTGTGCAGCGGCGTTCCGTTGGCGCGCCTATCCTGCTCTTCTTCGTATTCGGACAAGCCCGGATACAGCACGCGCTCGCTGCCGGGTTCGGGGGGAGTTTCGCGCAGGGTTCGCAGCATTTGGTCCATATTGTCTTTGAATGTGTCGACGTCGGTGAAGGACGCTATGTTGTAGGCGGCGAAGTAGTGCTTGTAGCCGGTCTCGAAGTATTCGGAGTCGAACACGCCGGGGACGGAGCCGGACAGGAAGGCGCAGAGGATGTCCACAATCATCAGGAAGCCGTAGCCCTTGTGGGAGCCATTTTCGCGCGTGCCGCCCATAGGCAGCAGGCTGCCGTAGCTCACATTCTCGCCTTCGGGGACGGGGACTTCTTCCATGATGGGATTGCCCTCGGCGTCGGTTACCCAGCCGGGCAGCAGGTTGGAGCCAACGCGCCTCGCGAGCGAGAACTTGTTGCCGGCAATCTGCGATGTGGCGGCGTCGAAGAGCAGAGGCGCTTCCGTGTTGGCGGGCGCCGCGATGGATATGGGGTTTGTGCCGAAGCGCCCTTCCGCGCCGAAAGTGGGCAGCACGCCTCTGCCGGCGGATGTGGCGCACATTCCCACCATATCCTGCTGCGCCGCAAGCATCGAGAAGTGGCCGACTGCGCCTAGGTGCGCGCCGTTGTTCATCGTAACCACGCCCATGCCGACATTGCGCGCCTTCTCTATGGCGATGTTCATAGCGCGCTTGCCAAGCACCACGCCAAGCCCCTTGTCGGCGTTGATGACGGCGGTTCCGGGCGTTTCGCGCTCGATGCGCCAATCGGGCGCGGGGTTGACTTGGCCGCTGGTGTACTGATTCACATAGGCGCGTAGCATATTGGATACGCCGTGCGTTTCCACACCGCGCAGGTCGGTCATAGACAGCACTTCGGACGCTTCTATGGCATCGGATTCGGATACGCCCATCTTCTCGAATATCCCGCGAATCACCTCTTGCAGCGATTCGATCGGAACACGCACTTCGTCTTGCTTCGGCACTTTGAATCGTTCAAGCATACTCAACCTCTCTTTTGCCTGCCGATAGGGAACGGCGCTATATGCCGTCCCTGCGTTGATTGTCTATTGCGAACTGCCCTTATGTGAAATGTGAACGCCGTGAATGCCACCGTGAACGCCGTGAACATTTCCCAACGGCAAGGGCAACGGCGGTTTTGCGCCAATTAGACGCTTAGGCGCTGCATTGCATCACCATATTATCACGAAAGCGTGTTATAATGCCGCCTAGTTGTGGCGCATCGGGCAAGGTTGGGGCGATTATAGGCGGTTCGGGGGCGCAAGCGCCGCATTCGATATTGTACACGGCGGCGGGTATGCTTGCGTTGGCGGCGCTGATGGCGCGTTGCATCACAATAAGGCTGCGATAGGATTAGACTTAGGAGGCTATGCAAGGATGGGGACGGATACAAAGGCATTGCGGGTAAGCTACGGCAGGTATGTGTATGAGCATGTGCCGGGATGGGGCAAGCTGCCGGACGGCTGGGAGTGGAATCACGCGGTTGGCGTGGCGGTGGACGGGCAGGACAGGGTGTTTGTGTACAACCGCAGCGCGCATCCCATAATCGTGCTTGACGCCGATGGGAATGTGCTGAGCCACTGGGGCGAGGGGCAGTTCGGATCGGCGCACCATATCGAGGCGGGGCCGGACAGCAGTCTGTACACCACGGACATCGGCGACCATACGGTTCGCAAGTGGACGGCGGACGGCGAATTGCTGATGACGCTGGGGACGCCGAATGATCCGCCTGAGGCGTTCAGCGGGGAGCCGTTCAACCGCCCGACGGACATTGCGGTTGCGGCGGACGGCAGCCTGTACATCGCGGACGGATACGGCAACGCGCGCGTGCATCACTTCACCGCAACGGGGCAGCTCATCCGCTCTTGGGGCGAGCCGGGCGACGGGCCGGGGCAGTTCCGCATACCGCACGCCGTCTGCCTGGACAATGCGGGCAGCGTCTATATCGCAGACCGCGAGAACAGCCGCATTCAGATATTCACCCCGGACGGGCAATATATGAGCGAATGGGGCGGCGTGCATAGGCCGGATCATATCGTTCAGGGGCCGGACGGCAATATGTTCGTAACCGAACTGGGCTTTCACCAAGGGCTTGGGTCGGATGCGCCTTCGCCGAATGCGCTGTCTCACCCGGCGGGCGTGAAGATACTGACGCCTACGGGGCAGTGGCTCGGCGGCTGGGGGATGAGCAGCGATACGCCGGGCGATATTATCGCCGGCCACGCCGTCGCGATGGACTCCAAGGGCGATCTGTATGTGGGCGAGACGCTGGACGGCGCGCGCGTGCAGAAGTTCGCGCGAGTGGAGTAGCGGGTCAGTAGGCAAGCGGGTTATGTCCCCCGTCGGGATAACGCAAAGGTTTGGCGGCATATGGAGCGCCTGGCAGTGAATAATCCGAGTAGGATGTGGCGGTTTGCGTACTACTGGCTGCCGGTGATTGCGTGGGCGGGCGTGATATTCGCGCTGTCCCACACCAGCGGCGAGACGTTGGACACCACGGTGGATGAAACCGCGCAGTTCATCCCGATTGCGTTTCTGCTGTCGCCGGAGTTCGCGCATATGGCGCAGTTCGGCGTGCTGGCGGCGCTGGCGTATAGGTTGCTGGCGTCCTATCAGACCTTGCCGCGAAGGTGGACGCTGGGCGGCGCGCTGCTTTTCGCGGTAGGCTACGGCGTAACGGACGAGTTCCATCAGATGTTCGTGCCGGGGCGCAGCGCCACGCTGGGCGACCTGGCGCTGGACACGCTGGGGGCGGCGCTGGGTCTGGTTGGGGCGGTGATTGCCGCGTGGCTGCTCCGTCGGCTGTGGGATGCGGTCAATCAGTATAGAGCGCCGTCGGCCGGCTAGACGCGACGGCGGCGTTTCGCATCACCCTCTCTATTGCCTCTATTGTCTCTATTACCGTATTGCATTCAGGTTTTCGGATCGGCGGGCGTTAAGCACTTGTGATGCCGCTTGCCGCTTCACGCCGCGCAAGCGCTTTTGTGAACGGCGTTAGCGGATGCGGTAGATGACGGCTTCGTTTGCGCCTTCGCCGCTGCTGAACACCACGTCGGCGAAAGCGTTGAACTTCGCCAAGCCTTCGCTGCCGTAGCTTTCGCGCTCGCGGCGTCCGATGTACACATAGTCGATATCGTACTTGCGTAGTATCTCTTGCGCTTGCGCCGCGTCGGTTGTGGTGTAGATAAGCGCCACTTCGGCCGCTCTGTCGTTGAAGTATTGGTCGCGGAGTTGGCGCGATTCGTCCGGGGTTGGGGCGTCGAATAGGCTCCAGCCGCCGCGCCACTGCTTTTGGTGGCCGAGCCAGTTGACGATTGTGGGCAAGCCGGTGGCGCGCGAAATCATCGCCCAGTCGTGCCATTCGCCCACCGCTTCCACGATGGCGGCGTCCTTGGGCGCCTGCTGCTTGAGGTATGCGATTGCCTCATATTCGGCGGGGGTGCTTATCCGCAGGTAAGACAAGCCGTCGAGCGTGCTGCCGTAGGGCGGGCTGTCGGGCTTGGTCTTGGGCGCGGCGATTGTGTAGTAGAGCGATCCGGTCAGCAGCGCCACGAATGCCGCCACCCACAGAATAGAGAGCGTCGAGCGCCAACCCGAAAGGTTCTTGATTGTGGTCAGCCAGTAGTAGATAACGAAAGCGGACGCAGCGGCTAACAGGATCCACGCCTGATAGTAGAGCTTGAACACCGTGTTGCCGCGGTTGTTGAAGAAATCGCGTATGAACAGGAACTCGGAGCCGATGATAAGCCCTAGTCCAAGCAGGATAAGCAGGGTGGCGTAGAGTTTGCCGGCGGAGTCCGGGCGGCGCGCCAGCCATATGGCGTTGTAGGCGGCGAGCGCGGCGTATATGCCAAGCGGCAGTATGGCGAACAGGCGGGACGCCACTTCGCCGGCGCTGCCTTCGTTGGGCAGATACGCCAGCGTCCAGAGCGCCCAAGGGGCGAATCCCAGCGACAGCGCGGCGGCGGCTCTCGCCTTCCAATCGCGCTGCACGGTGGTGCGCCAGAAGGTTATCAGCAGGAAGGGGACTATCGCGGTCAGGAACAGCCCCCAAACGATGAACATATGGACGGGGCGAGTGGGCGTGATTACCACGCCGATGCCTTCTACGCCGGCGTTGATGTTCAGCAGATACGGCGAGTACAGCAGCAGCGCCAGCGCGATTGCTATGACGCCCACGGGGAAGAGCGCTCTTGCGGCGGCCGCGCCCAGGTCTGCGCCGTCGCGGTACGCCTTCAGCGCAAGCGCGCCTATGAGCAGCGCCGCGAATGTGGGCATATCCCACAGGTTGTTGAAGCCAAGCCCGCCAAGCGCAAGCGCCGCAGCGCCGATAACGGCATAAGTGTAGGGATTGCGGTATGAGCGCCAGAAGTCCGACGGCAGACGGGATAGGTTCAAGACGATGCCTATGAACAGCGCCACGAAGGGTATGGACATCACATGCGGGTGCATATCGCCCAAGATGAAGCTGAAGAACGGGAACTCTTGGATGGTGTTGTCGATGAAGTAGCTTCCGTCGAATGTGTTGATGACGCGGGAGGCGCGGAACCACCACCAGTGTTCGGAGGGCGCCCAGCTTTGCGGCGGCATTTCGTTTGCGCCGGTCAGTCCCTCTATGCGGATCCAGTCCCAGAAGCCCTGCGAACCCATTCCGTTGAGGCGCATGAACTCCAGCACGCCTTCAAGGTTGGAGACCACGCCCAGCAGCATAGCGGCGGCGATGCCCGCGATAATTGCGCTGCGCCGCCGAGCGCATTCGGCGCGCGCCATATTCAGCACAACGCCGAAAGCGCCGGCCGCCGCCATTGCGGGTATGAGCGCCATCGACAGGTTGTAGGATATGTTGGTGGGGACGTCGGCGAGACGGCTCAGCATTCCCATCATCCAGTAGCCGAAGTAGTAGTAACTGATGGGTTCGCCGCGCAGCCAGGGGTCTTCGGGATGGCCGAACTGCGAGTTGACGGACGCGCTGAGCAGCGCTAGATCCATGGGCTGTTCGGTGTGATTGATGAACGGGTCGGACGCGCGAAAGAGCGCCCATCCCACGAAGAACGCCACGAATAGCGCTTCCGCTATAGCTATGGTACGCCATTCGCGCTGCAGGAAGCGCTTGAATTCGTCGAGATTGCGATAGACGTAGAACGCCGCCGCCGCCGCCATCACGACCACGAGCGCAATGGCGGTAGCGCGAATGGTGGGGATTTGCGCTATGCCAAGCGCCCAAAAGAGGTATGCCGTCAGCAAGATGCCAAAGGGTTTGCTGAAGGCGTAGCCTCTATCTGCAAGGCGGGGGAGCAGGTAATAGATTAGTGGGAAGGCTGCAAGCCCTATGATTTCTACGGCGAGCAGCCACCGAAAAGCGTCAAGCATTCGTTAGCAGGCAGTCATTGGCAGCGGGCAATCCGTCCCCCTTTCCCCGTCCATTTAGGCAAGGGGAAAGGGGTTTTGCGCTGCGGCTAGTTGTTAGGGGTTGCGGCGAGCAGGTTGTTGAGCGCGGCGATTTCGGGCGATGCGGGATCGGCGCTCTGCCAGTCCTGCGCCACCATTTGGAGCGTGTTGCGGGCGTTATCGCTGCCTTCGCGCGCCTGCGCTCTGCCGAGCCAGAAGCTGTCGCGCACGGACGACCGGCGGTTGAGGCGCTCGCGCAGCATATCCTCTGCCCTGTCGAACCGCTCTGCGCGCAGGTAGGCTTCGAGTAGCGTGTCTTCGAAGACTTCGCGCTGGGCGTGGCTGCCGCCGATGCGCGCAAGCTGCGGGAAGACGGGCTCTAGGCGCTGCACGGCGGCGGCGTAGTCGTCGGCCGCGAATGCGGCGATGCCTTTCACCAGGGGCAGCGTAACTTCGCCGGCTAGGGCGTCGCCGTCCGCGGCGCGTTGGCGCAGGCGTTGCTTGAGGTTGTGAAGGCGGTCGGTATCGCCGCCGGCCGCGAATGCGAGCGCGGCGTGGGCGTCGCGGAACGCGGGGCCGGGCGCGCTGGCGGCGGGGGCTGCTTGATCGCCTATCTCGTCTATCGGATAGGGCGGGTTGCAGTTGCCGTACATTCGCAGCCGCCACATAAGAGAGGCGCTGTCGGCAAGCGATGCGGCGCTCTTTTTGACTACGGACGGGCGTATGGTGTCTTCATATAGCCCCACGGCATCGGCGTAGCGTCCCTGCGCCAACTCAAAGAGCGCCTGATGCCAAGACAGATGCACATGGAACGGCGCGCGGCTGTCGTAGCCTTTGAGCCAATTGCCTAGGAAATCGCCGCCGTCGACTGCGTTGCCTTTCTCGAAGTACACATGGGCGACGGAGTGTGAGGCGTGGGCGCTGGTGGGACGCGCCGCAAGGGAACGTTCCGCAAGCGAAAGCGATTCGTCGAGCCGTCCGATTTCGTGATGCGCGAAGGCGTATTGCCCAAGGAACGCCCAGTCGTCGCCGTAGCTTGGCTCGAGTTTGTGGAGCATAGCGTAGAGTTCGTCGGGGAAGTTCTTGACGCCGGCGCCGCTGCAGCCGAGCATATAGAGGCGGTTGGATACGCGCATCATCAGGGCGTCGCGCGGGAATTCGTCAAGGTGATCCAGTATGACGGCGAGGGATTGCGGGCCTTGGCCGCCGATGAACAACGCTATGGCTTCGGCGTGCTGGCGCTCGCGGCGGGATGCGTATTTGGCAAGCGTTTGGGCGCGGGCTGCGCTCGCCTTGGCGTCGTCCGCGGCGGATCGGAACATCTGCATAAGCGCCAAGCCGGCGTGCGCTAGGGCGAAGCCTTCGTCTGCGTCGATTGCCTGCTGAAACCGCTCTTCGGGGCCGTAGCACTGCTCGAGCAGCAGATCCACGCCCTCGACATAATGCTCGGCGGCTTTGGGCGATGCGGTGGTGAGCGGCAATCCGTATCGGTCTCGGATTGTGGCGGTGGCGGTGGTCATAGTTTGTCCTCCGTGGGTGGGATGGGTTTGCGGTGCAAGGCGTATGGTGGGTATGCGTTCAGTATGATTGCGGGGCGTTTATGGGCTAACAGCGGCCGCAGGCTCTAGGCTTTGCGCGGCTATCGGCGGCGATATAGCGTCGGATGCGGCAGCGTTATCGGCGGCGGCTAATAGCGCCACGAATTCGGGATCGTCTTTTGGGTTGGGGACTAGCGGTTGGATGCTACTAACGTCGGTTTCGGCGCGCGCAATCTCAATATCGTATCGTTGCTGCAGGTTCATCCAAAACTCTGCGGTTGTATGAAAGGCGCGCGCAATTCTCAGCGCAATGTCCGCGGTGATGGGGATGCGGCGGTTTAGGATGCGATTGATGCGCGCCGGGGATACGCCGATAGCCTTGGCGAATTGATGGCGGCTTATGCCGTACTCTTCGAGATATTCCGCTAGGTCTTCGCCCGGATGGATGGGGTCTAAAACGGTCATTGGGGTTCTCTTTCGGGGCTGCGGCGCTACTGGTTGGATGCTGGTGACGTCGGTTTCGGCGCGCGCAACTTCAAGGGCGTACATTTGCTGCAGGTTCATCCAAAACTCTGCGCCCGAATAGAATGCGCGCGCTATTCTCAGCGCAATGTCCGCGGTGATAGGGCTACGGCGGCTGAGGATGCGGTTGACGCGCGCCGGGGATACGCCGATAGCCTTGGCGAATTGACGGCGGCTGATGTCAACGTCTTCCAGAAATTCTTCCATGTGTTCGCCCGGATGGATGAATTTAACATTAACCATTTGTTGCCCCGTTAGCGGCAGTTCGTATTGTTAAAGAGCCGCTCATATCTCTAAATCGATCGCTACGATTGATGATAGATGATAATGGTATGCGGCGGTGGTGTCAAAGGCTATGGTTGCCGCGGTATGCGGGCGGCTTGGGATGCGCGGGTTTAGGGTTGGCGCTCGGCGTCGGCGAATAGGCTTTGGACGAATTGGCGCGGTTGGAAATGGGCTATGTCTTGGGGCTGTTCGCCGGTGCCTATGAATAGGACGGGGATGTCTAGTTCGTCGGCGATTGCGAATACGATGCCGCCTTTGGATGAGCTGTCGAGTTTGGCGAGGAATACGCCTTCGCACTCAACGGCTTCGGCGAAGGCGCGCGCCTGGAATAGCCCGTTCTGCCCGGTGGTGGCGTCTATGGTGAGCAGAACGCGTTGGGAGTCGGCGCCCTGCCGCGCTAGGATGCGCTGTATTTTCTTGAGCTCTTCCATCAGGTTGAACTTGGTGTGCAGGCGTCCGGCGGTGTCGATGATGACCACGTCGGATTTGCGGGAGCGCGCCGCTTGGAGCGCGTCGAAGGCGACGGCGCCGGGGTCTGCGCCCTGGCGGTGGGCGATTACATCTATGTCGAGGCGCTCGCCCCAGACTTGGATCTGCTCGATGGCGGCGGCGCGAAAGGTGTCGGCGGCGCCCACAAGCACGGTTTGGCCGGCGTCGGCGTAGAGTTTGGCGAGCTTGGCGATGCTGGTGGTTTTGCCTGCGCCGTTGACGCCCACCATCAGGATAATCAGAGGCTTTTGGGGGACTTGGAGCGCGTCTTCCACAGCGTCGAAGTCGATGAGGTTGGTCATCTCATCTTTGAGCAGATCCAGCGCTTGCTGCGGGTCGGATATGCGCTGCTGGCGCACGCCTTCGCGCAGGATGTCCATGAGCTTGAAGGTGGTCTCTACGCCTACGTCGGCGGATATGAGCAGTTCTTCGAGTTCGTCCCAGAGGGCGTCGTCGATGCGGGCGCGGCGAAAGATGCCTGACATGCGCCCAAAGAAGGTTTGGCGGGATTTGGCGGCGGCTTGCGCGGTTTTGGCTTCGTCTTGCGGGTTGGAGCGGCGGAATAATCTGAGCATATTGGGCTAGTCCGTCAGGGTTGCGGCGGGTTTTAGTCGGGGGCGATTTTGACGATGACGCGGCGCTCGTCGGGCTGGCGGTGGGGATAGCGGTCTAGGCCGAGGTACTTTTGGGCGAGGGCGTCGATGTGTTGTTCTGCGCCTTCGCGCGTCATCTCGACCACGCGGCCGCGGATGGTTACCTGCTCATAGGGGTTGTCGGCGTTCAGCACGGCGACGGCTACGCGGGGGTTGCGGCGCAGGTTGTTGGTTTTGACGCGCCCTTCGGCGGTGTTGAATATGACATGCTCGCCGTCGGTGTCGATCCAGACGACGGTTGCCTGCGGGGAGCCGTCCGGCATGATGGTGGCGATGGTCGCCATGTTCTTGCCTTCGCCGAGCAGTCTGAGAGCGTCTGCGCTTAGTTTGCCCATAGGAATTGCCTCCCAGTGTGAGATGCGTAAGCGGGCTTGCGGGGCTTGCCGAAATTGGCTTGCGCGCTTATCCGCTTTGTTGCGATCGCTTAGTGCGCGATTGCTTACTAGAGAGTAACACCATTGGGTTATCCGTAACAAGGCAAGTCGAGGCGGCGTGCGGCGGCGGTTGGGCGATTGAGGGCGTGGGAAAGCGCGGGCAAGTGGAGTAGAGGGTATCGGATAGGGCGGTGTGCGGGAAAAGCGGCGGGGGCAAACCTGAAGGCTGCCCCCTCATGCGGTTGTTAGTTGAGGTATCCCTTGTATCTGTTGCTGACGGCGCTGCGGAAGTCGGCGCGCGCCTGCGCTCACCCCAAGTCCGTGGATGCGGCGGCAAGCACGGAGCCTAGCACGCCGTTGATGAAGCGGGGGGCGCTGTCCGCGCCGAATGCTTTGGCAAGCTCCACCGCTTCGTTGATGGCGACTTTGGGCGGCGTTTCGCGCGCGAGCGCTATCTCATAGACGGCCATTCTGAGGATGTTTCTGTCAATGACCGCCATCTGACTTACCGGCCAGTTGGGCGCGAAATCGGTGATTATGCGGTCGATTTCGGCGGAGTTCGCAAGCACGCCTTCCACAAGGCTGCGGGCGAAGAGTTCGGCTCTGCGCGGCAATTCGGTTTCGGATATGCGGCTTGTCAGCGCCTCGGCGGCGCTGTGCGCTACGATGTCGGCTTCGTAGAGGGACTGCATCACGGCGGCGCGCGTTCTGCGGCGGGCGGCGATGCCCTTGCGCTCGCGCGCGCGTCCCGACGGCGCGGCGTCGGGACGGACGGCGGCGGCGCTTGTCAACGCCTAGTTCCTGCTCAGGCTGATGATGGACTCCATATCGCCCACATTGGTTATCTGCGATTTGCGGGATATGCGCTTAATCATTCCGGACAGCGCTCTGCCGGGGCCGATTTCGATGAATTCGTCGACGCCGGCGGACACCATATAGTCCACGCAGCGCTTCCACTGCACGCATCCGCACACCTGCGACACCAATTCGCGGCGGATGTCTTCGGCGGTGGTGAGCGGCTCGCCGGTGCAGTTCGCTACGATGGGGATTTGCGGATCGTGGAATGTTACGGAGTTGATGGCTTCGATAAGCCCGGCGCGCGCCGGCTCCATAAGTCCGGAGTGGAATGCGCCGCCAACGCGGAGGGGGATAGCCTTTTTTGCGCCGCGCGCGGTGGCGAGGTCGCAGGCGCGCGCAACGCCCATCTTGTCGCCGCTGATGACAATCTGCTCCGCAGTGTTGACATTGGACACATAGGTGTCCGTCTCTTGCGCTATCTGCTCCAGCGTCATTTCGTCCAGCCCGATAATCGCCGCCATAGTGCCGGGGTTTTGGTCGCATGCAACCTGCATAAGTTCGCCGCGCCGCTGCACAAGCTTAGCGGCGTCGCCCACATCCAGGGCGCCTGCGACGGCGAGCGCGGTGTATTCGCCGAGGCTGTGGCCGGCGGTGACCACGGGCTGCGGCATAGCGTCGCCGAGGCGCTCTTCCATCGCCTTGATGCAGGCGAGGCTGACGGTCATTATGCCGGGCTGCGCGTTGACGGTCTGGCGCAGGTCGTCGTCGGGGCCGTTGAACATGATGTTGGACAGCGGGCGTTCCAGCGCCATATCGACTTGGTGGAACACTTCGCGCGCCGCCGGCGACTCATCGTAGAGTTCCCGTCCCATCCCGACGGCTTGCGCGCCCTGTCCGGGAAAGAGGAAGCCCACCTTTGCGCCTTGCGTTTGCGGCATAAATCTGAGGGTCATCTAGCAAAACTCCTGTGTGTTTGTGAACTATGCGGTCATCATATTTACGGCCCGGATGCGCGGCGGCAAGAGCGCCCGAAATAGGCGCAAGCGGGGCGCTAATCCTGCCTATCGCTGCTGACGATGGAGCGGCCGTTGTAGTAGCCGCAGGCGGGGCAGGCTCGGTGCGGCAGGCGTAGGGTGGGGCATTGCGAGCATTGCGTCAGCGTCATCGGCTTCATCCCGAAGTGCGCCGAGCGCCCTCCTTGGCGTTTCTTGGAATGCTTTTTCTTTGGCAGCGGCGGCATATGCTTTGTCCTTAAATTAGCCTCGCGCGTTCTGCGCGAATATGCGGAATCCGCGAGCGCGCAAGTCGTGAATGTTCGGCGATGTTGGGTAAATTCGCTAGTTGTAGTTTCGTTCCTGTACTGCCGCGAGTTGGAGCAATGCGCCCCATCGCGGGTCTCTGACTGCGTTATCGCAGTCGCAGCGGGTTTCGTTGAGATCGACGCCGCAGGTGAAGCACAAGCCCTTGCAGTCGGCGCTGCACACGGGTTTGAGCGGCGCGTTGAGGTCGAAGTACTGCCTGACGGCTTCGCTCAGGTCAAGCATATGGGCGTGGTCAATGTAGAACTGCTCGGACATATCGTCGGGGGTATGCAGCCTTGCGCCGGTTTGGACATCCACTTCGGGCAGATACTCTTCCTCGATGGTTACGGTGACGGGCTGCTCCATATCGGCGAGGCAGCGGCTGCAAACGCAGTCGAGGTATGACGATAGGCGGGCACTGACCCAGACGCCGGCGTCGGTGCGCATCATCGTGAGCGCGCCGGATACGGCGACGAGGGGGGCGTCCTGTTGGACGCGCGCGAAATCGTTGATTTCATAGGCGCGGGAAGCGCCGCATGCCTCTTTCAGCAGCTGCGCCACATTGAAGTACATCGCTACTATACCCAAAGATAGCCCGCAGGAACGGGCATTTGCAGTATTGCGCGCAACATTGGCAACGTTAAGGAATGATTATAGAGGCAAAAGCGAGTTTGTGTCAAGTTTCACATAGTTTTGAGTACTCTCACTCTTAAGTGGCATTGAGTTTGAGCTTGGCGCAAAAGACCAAAGCAAGCAGATTCACCAGCATATCCACGCTCTTTGTGTAGCCCTTCGTCCGGACGCGCTAACCAGTTCAACTTGCCGCGTAGTATAGAATGCACTCCTTCGTTCCAGTTCACCGGTCCGTACTTCCCAACCACAGGCTTGTTGACCGGCAGTGCCCCATACACTCCGTAAGCGTCGGTCTCGTAGCGCTCCGCATCCGGCAGACGCTCCGGCAAGCGCAAGAATGTGACTTCGTCCCTGCCGCCTACTTCAAAGTCTATCCACCCCTCCCATCGCGCTCTTCCACCACCGCAGTCCACCTTAACAAGTCATTGCGCTTTTCTGCTTTTCTAGCGCCCAAGCATGTCCACATTTCGTCAAGCGCAATCGTCGATGCAGTGATCATCTCAGCCCGTCCGCTTGCGCGCCACGCGCTCATTACTCGTATCCGTTCAAACGCAATCGCCCCCCTTTTTGACCCAACCACTCATCGATGGAGCGCTTGCGCCCGCTACGCGCATCTGTGACGCCTGCCGCTTGGTCTGCTCCGGGAAGCGCGGCCGCTCGGTGTCCGCCGTGCACTTCCGCTTGCAGTCGCCGCGCTTGTGAACTTGCCTGCCGCGTGTATGTCCGTCTTTGGGCATCCAATTGGAGCCGCAGTGTCGGCATCTGATGTGGTGCCGATATGCCCTTTCGCGCGCCATAGATCGCCTACTAGATAGTGGTTTGAGAGCCATTATATCTAATGCCACTCACAACTAAGAATACCGAGATAAGAGCGCCCGCGGGCGTCGCTATTATGCCATTATGCCACACGCGGCGAGCGGCCGAATGCGGATGCGTTCACAAGCCCGCGGATGCGATAGCCCGCCCGCAGGCATCATCATACACTATACGGGATACGAGCATACGGGCGCGCGCTATGAGTTCACGATGGGCTGCGCGATAATCCACAGGCTTACGGCGGTATAGAATACCATCAGCGCCAGCATCGGATACTGCCCCCGCAGCGCCAGCGCGCGGTTCGCCGCCCGCCGCAGCGAAATCGCGTGCGCTATGTACACCGATACGATATGCCCCGCCACGATTGCGCCCACAGACAGAAACCACGCCGCCTTTGCGCTTATCACCGTCGGATCTATGCGATAGCCCGCCGTCCCGAATATGTCCCAGCCGAATCCGAACGGATCCGACGCAAGCGGGATTATGAGCTGCCCCTGAACCAGCAGCAGCGACAGAAAGTGCGCCATATTGTACGCCAAGGCTATGGGAACCAGCGAAAACACATACGCCTGCGCCACTTCCATAAGCGGCGCTTGTTCGACGGACAGCGCCTTCACCCCCACGCAGAACGCTAGGTATGCCGTAAAGAACAGCGCCGGCGTCAGCGCCACGCCCAGCGTGTCCGCCACGCTCACGCCGCCCGCGCCGAACAGTCGCAAGCCTAGTTTCTGTACCGCCACCCAGCTCGCAGTCTCTTGCAAGCCGTCGAAGGTTACCGCCGCAAGCGTCAGCGCTACGAATGCGGTCGTTATCAGCGATACGCGGCGCGAGGGCATCAGCCCGACCGCCCACGGCCTAAGATTGAACTCTCTGCGCGCGCCCGTATCGCCGTCGCCCGCCGCCTCAAAGCAGGCGTAGCAGTCCACGCAATCGTCGGCATCGTCGGCGCCGCGCTCGCCCGCGCAGAAATCGCAGTCGTCGCAATTCCCGCCGACTACGCGAACCTCCGTCGGCGAAAAGCGCGCGAATATGCCGAACAGAACTGAGAAGCAATCGCAGTATCGCAGCCAAGTATGCTTGCCGAACAGCGCCATTCCCCCCAGCGTTATCAGCGAATAGACAAGCGCAAGCGCGGCGAGGTAGCGCGGGACAACCGAACCCGGATACACATTTTCCAGCCACACGAAGGCGAAGAAGCCCAGCAGCGCCGGCATCACATCCCAGCCGCGCGGGTATGCGATAAGCCCGCCGCCGCGTCCGTCTGACTGCCCGCCCCGAATGCGGCGCGCGAGCCATTCCCCCCATTCGAACAACGTCTTCCACGGGTTGATGAGCATCCAGAAGTTGCCAAACAATGCCGCGATATAGCCCATTCCAACCCACCAGATTATCCATATGAAGGTTGGCGAAAGGTTCGCAAGCGGGTTGTCGCTACCGAACAGCGCAGCGGCGATGACCAGCAGCAGCAGCGCTACGGACGCGGTGCGCAGCGTCCCCAACAGGATGCGGCTTGTGAGAATGCGCCCAAGCGCCGGCGCTGCAAGCAGGTTTAGGCGCGGATAGCGGAATGCGCTTTCGCCGCCCTTGATGAACATTCCCATTACGACGAAAGACAGCGCCACCGCCGCCGCCGCGCCAGCGAGGAAGTAGCTCAGCGGTATCGGCAAATCGTAGCGCTGCCCGAATGCGTGCGCCTGCGCCGTCCCGCCAAGCAGCGCAAACGCGGCAACGGCAATCAGCGCCGCCGCTCCGAATGTCCGCAACTGGGAACGCAGCGTCCGTTTCAGCAATGCCAAGACTTCACTCATCGTTTGCGATGCGCTTCGAAAACCAACGGATGTTACAACTCAAACTTGTCGAGATCATAGTTGCCGCAGGTTGCTTCGACCAACTTATCCCAATCAATCGCCCCTGAAGGATGGCAAAACTCGTTCAGGAAGCCCATCGCTATGCAATTGGAGACCGCTACCTTGTTGAGCCTATACTCTTCGTTGTGTTCCCACGATCTATATCCGATTGGCTCTGTGAGCATTCTCGCATTGCAACGCATATCATATCAATTTGAGATATTAAAGGAAGCCTGTAATGGCGGATGCTTCGCAGATTGTACACTCAAAGCGCTCAATTTAAGAGAATATCGGGGTTGCATGTCAGTCGCATACCTCTTGGTTCTCTTTCAGCCATTCCAGAACGGCTTCCGCTGTCCATTGGTGCCCCGTGTCATTCCAATGTGGGTCGAAACGCCACCGGCCGTTCTTGTAGTCATGTCCCTGACTGGCGATGTAGTGGTACTGGCTGATCACGGGAATGCCGCGCAGTTCGGCGATGTCGTTCAGGCGATCGAACTGCGGATCCCCTCGCGTTCCCATGCTATCGGTCGCTACCACGATTGCCAGCGTCGCGCCATCGCGGTCGGACAGCCGCTTGAACTGCTCTATGCCGAAAACGGTGTATTCCAACTCGTCTCTATAGACGGGTGGGAGGGACTCTTCCAAGAATCTGAAATAAATCCTATACCACCTATCAACAGGCTGATAGGCGTCCAGCACCCATTTGCAGCAGGGACGCTGGGCTATCATATTCGCCCACTTTGCATTCAAGGTCCGAGACTCATACACCAACGGTATAAGATTTTTGTATTCCAGCCATGACGCAAAGTACGAAATCCGTTTCAAGCGAATCCAGTGCCCTGCATACCAGCGCGCTGGATTCTTTGGAAACAAGAACTGCGCGTATTCCGGATCAGGCGGGACCAGTTTCAGCGCCCCGCCATAGTCTCTTTGAGCGGACATGTGGGGCAATCGGTCGGGATCCGCGCCATACTTTAGCGCCAGCAGCGCAGTTGAATTATCGCTGAAGTCGTTATGAGTGAAGACCAGCGCCACCAACTTCGGGTTCAGATGCCGGGCGTACTCTTCATAAAACGGAATCTGATTGATTTGGCCTGTGTTTCTTATTCCGTAAGCCTGCGTGGCAATGTCCAAGCGCGGCAGTTCGCGCGCCGCCATCTCTTCCAGGCGCACATGAAACTTATCGGCGATGGGGACTTCCATTGCCTCCACGAAAGAATCGCCGATAAATGCTATATGGCATCCGGCAGCGGCGTACTCAGAACTGATAGGCTCGCGGTCGAGAAATCCCTGGCTATTGGTGCGCGAAACGACAAAGTTGTCGTCGTAGTGGCTCGCATATCGCACTTCTGTGTTGGGCTTCCGAATGCGCCCAACACCATCGACGAACCGACTAGGGACGCTACTTTCTATAAACGGCTTTGTAAGCCGAAAGTACGCCTCTCCGACAAGCGCAATCAGAAGCAGACCTGAGATAACAATCAAGGCGTTCCACCACGCCACTCGCAGTATTAGAACATAATTCGGGGGGGGGGGGGGTAGAACTAATTAGTTTATTCAGCTGAATGGAACGGCGGGGCATATGGGGCATAGTTTTGCGCTTTCACGTGGCGGGATGAGAGGTTATGCGCAGAATCATACAGCAAGTTCTTATATGTATGCGTATGTATGCGGACAATGCAATAGCGCAAGAGGGTATTTTCAAGATTTGCCATAAAGCATACCCCACGCCAACCGCAATTGCCAAGCGCAAGCCGGTCGTATCGCCGCGGAGTCGAAAGGCAACGGGCAAACCCGCCGCTCTCATCTCAGTAGTGCGCCTTTAACGCAAACGCGCAAGTCCGCAATTCCTATTCCTCTGCCAGCGTCCGTATGTAGTTGACCGCGTGCCATATCTCTTGATCCGTGAGGCGCTCGCCCAGCGCCGCCATCGCGGTGCCGTCTATGCCCTCGTAGATGAAGCCGAACAGGTCGGCGTCGGGGTGCAGCGGCACATGCAGGACTAGGTCGGCGGGCGGCGGCTCAAGCCCTGCGCCGCCGGGACCGTCGCCGCGCCCCGCTTCGCCGTGGCAGCTCAGGCAGTAGCGCTCATACACCACTTTGCCCGCCGCTACCGAATCCGATGTTGGCAGTATGGGATTGCGCGGCGCTGTCTGCGCAGCATCGCCGCCCGTAGCGCCTACCGCCAGCGCCGCGCCCGCTATGAATATCGCGGCGCCGCACGCCATAACCGCCACGCCGCCGCGATTGTACCAGCCGCCCATCGGGATGCCGGTCGCCAAGAACAGAAAGCCCACAAGCGCAAGCCCAATGCCCATATACAGCGCGGCATCGGCGGCGTTGGGCGCAATCAATGCGCCGCCCACGCCGGCCGGCAGCGCCTCGAACCTGAATGCGGCGCGTCCGTCAAAGGCATCGTTGCGCTGCACAAGCAGTTCGGCTTGCCACCCTCCCGCAATGCTAATCAGGCTGTCCGCAAGCACGTACTCGCCGCCGCCCGCATTCGCCGCAGACACCGCCTCTTCGCCGAAGTCCGCATCCAGATACGACAACCGCACACGCACATCGGCGGCGTTCGCAATCGGTTCGCCCAGTCCATCCGCAAGCCTTACGGCGATAGTGTTCACGCCTACGCGCGCCGGCTCAATCGTGAGCGTAACTTCAGCGCCTTCCAGCGTGTCCGAAAACACCGCCGCATTCGGTTGACCGATGCCCATCCGCGCCGCCGCCTGACGCGCCGGCTCAAGGCTTGTGAGAAATCCCACGGCGAGTATCACCAGCGCCGCCAGCGCCGCCTCGCCCACTACGATGCGCCGTAGCCAACGCGCCGCCCTGCCGCTGCCTCTGAGGCGCGGCCGCACCCATATCAGGTTCACAGCGCCAAGCAGCAGCAGCGGCGCTATGAGCGCCAGTTTCGCCAGCAGCGCAGCGCCATACGGCGTAACCAGCGCGGCGGGCAGCGTTACCTGCGCCCAAGCGCTGTACGCCCCCGTTACTATCAGCGTCCCCACGCTCAGCGCCGCCAATACGGAGAAGCGCTTGACTAGATGGGACAGCGCAAGGCGGCGCGCCGATTCGGGCATTCCCCTTACGAACAGCGGCGTCCCCGCTACGAGTTGGAACAGACCGCCCACCCATACGGCGGCGGCGGTCAGATGCAGCATATCGTTGAGCAGCGCAAAGCGCGCTATCTGCGGCGTAGCGGCGGCGTGGCTTGTGAGACTCAGCGTCAGCAGTATGCCCAGCGATGCGGCGAGCGCAACCCAGTTCAGCGCGGTCTCAAAGCGACGTTGATGGCGTATCCGCCGAAAGCGAACCACCGCGGGCAAGACAAGCGCCCCAAGCGCAAACGCCAGCAGTCCCATGCGCCATAGCCACAGCGCACCCCAGTCCGTCAGCAGCAGCAACTCCATCACGGGCGCGCCCAACGCCCCCGCGAGCGTTGTCTCAAACAGCGCCGCCGCCTGCGTCAATACCTGCGCTATGGACGCCGCCGCCAATGTTGTAGCAACCAGCCATAGCAGACGCCGCGAGCGCGCGTCAATGCGGGCGCGCAGTCTGCCTAGCGGCGAGCGCGTTCCCGCGGCGGCATACACGCCGTTGGATACCAGTAGTTCGAACGCCAATTTGCCCGTCAGCGCAAGCGCGCCCAGCAGCGCAAGCCAGCGAATTGCGGGATCCTCAGGCGATTGCAGCAACGGCGGTTCGGCATCGGGCAATGCAGTGGCGGCCGCCGATATGGGTTCGCCCACCGAAAAGACGAACACGCCGCGCAGCCGATGCCCGTCCACCGTGGACAGGTTGCGCCACGCCACGGTGTAGGCGCCGTTGGGCAGCGGCGGCAGTCCCACGGACATAAGCGTAGCGTCATTGGCGTCAACGCTGCTGTCCCCTGTGTCAACCCTCGCGCCCGTTCCGTCCAGCACCTGTATTTCGCTGAAGCGCGCTTCCAGCGTTTCGCTGAACCATATGGCGACGCGCTTGGGGGATGCGTCCAAGACCGAGTTGGCGGCGGGCTGCGAGCGCACAAGATTGGCGTGCGCCGACGCAGCGCCCTGAAACGGCGGCGCAAGCGCAATCAGCGCCGCAACCAACGCCGCCAACGCCATCAGTCTTGCCTTGCCCAAGCCGTCGCGCAATTTCATAGTGAACGCAGTCGGTCAACCATTCGCGGCGGCAGCGGAACTTCCATGAAAACCTAACGCCCGCCTAGCCGCCGCAGTTCGCATTCGCTAGTTCGCGCTTGAGCGGCGGCGCAGCGCAATCGCCGCCGCCACTGCCCCGAACACGATGCCCACAGCGCCCAGCGCAATGCCGCCGATGCCCAGCATGCGCGCGCGCGCCGCCGACGCTTCAGCGGTCAGCGCCGCGGACTGCGCCTGCTGCGCCGCACCTTGCGCGCCCCGAACCGCCGCCTCTATTTCGCGCACAGACGCCGCGCTCTCAGGGAACTGAATCGCAACCGCCGGCTGAACATCGTCGAATGTGCCAACGCCCGACTCGAATCTTTCGTCAACCGCAACGCCCTCTATGCTGCCCGTGAAGTGAAAGACATACTGCCCCGACGCCGTGGGAATAAAATCGGCTTTGTAGTGGCCGGCGTCATCCGCGTCGGCGTACAGCGTCATCGTCCGCGCCACGCCCGACGGCGCATGCGTAACCTCTACTATGAGCGTATTCTCAAGCCCCTCTACGCCTATCGTCGCCGCAGCGCCGCGCGATTGCGCGGACATATTGGCGGTCTGTTCGGATTCGTGCGTATGCCCGCCGTGATCGCTGCCGTCTTCCGCCACATGAACCACAACCGAGCCTTTCACCGGAGCGCCCCGCCAAGTGTAAGGCGAATGGTCATTGGTGAAGAGCGCAACCTCTATAGTGCGTATCCCAGGCTGCAGCGCCGGAAGCTTGAACCACTCCCCGTAAGTGCGATTGAGCGGTTCGCCGTCGACGCTAATCTGTCCGTAGCCATCGCCGGGGATAAATTCCCCGTGCGCATTCCAGTACGGAAAGGCGAATCCGGACAGCGTTGCATGCAGGTTGTAGCCGCCCAGCGGATCGGGATGCGCCGCAACATTGATCGACATTGCGGCGTCCGCCTCTACGGCGTCGTGGGCGTGCGATGCGTGTTCATGCGCGGCAGCCGACGTCGTTACCGTAGTTGTGGCTTCTAGCGGTTCGCCGTTCAGCGTCAAGTCGTTGTGCGAATTAGCGTTCAACGTGACGCGAATTTCGTGATCGCCGGGCGATAGTTTCGGTATGTGATAGTACGGCCCATATACCCGGTTCAGTTTTTCGCCGTTGACATAGATATGCGCGTGTCCCTCGCCGGGGACGTGCGCCGCATTCACATTTTGGGGCGCCCAGTTCCAGCGCCGCGTCCCAATGCGGACATTGACTCCGCCGCCGTCCTCTACCTCCGCGGCTATGGCGAAGATGACCGGTATTTCGGACTCCAGCGGTTCGTGGCTCATAGCGGCGTGCGCGCTGCTGCCGTGCGTATCCTGCCCATGCGCGTGCGCGTCGGCGGGCACCGGCTTGGTAACGCGCAGCGATACGCCGTTCAGCAGCCCTTCGAAGGCGGGCTCATGCAGAAAGCCCACCACCAGGTTGTAGTCTTGGATGTCGCGCGGTTCGTGCGCCAGCGCCGTCCCCGCCGCAAGCAGCAGCGGCACTAGCGCCGCCGCAAAGATAGCGATATTCTTAATCAAGAGCGTCCCCCCTTTCGGGCAAGCCGGACGGAATATCCGTCAAGCGATTTGGCTAACCGGCCGGTCTGCTCCTGCGTCTTTCCCTCAGATACATTCGGATTGCCATAGCCACCACGCCCACAAACGCCACTAGCGCCACCAGCGTCAGAATGCCGGTAATCGGGTTGGGCGTGGTTACCTCGACCGGGAACTCCGCTACACCCTTGCCGCCCGTTTCGCTGTCCACCGTTACGCTGAAGCGCCATAGGCCGACCCTGTCCAGTATGATAGCCTCCGTGGTGTCATAGTAGCCCGGATAGTTCGCCGCATCGGGGTCGGGCGCAACCGTGATGGGGCCTATCTCAACGTCGGCGGCGTCCGGCCCAATGGCGGTTACCACCACATTCGCGCCAATCGACGGCGTGTTTGACGCGCTGTCCGTAACGATGATCGACAGATACAGCGCCCCCACCCTGGGCGAGCCGGGTATCTTGCCGAATGCTATCTCATACGGGCCGGCGGCGCGGCGGTCGAACTCCACCACGCGCCCGTTGGCGTATGCGGCGGACGGCGCAATCTGAGACCAGACCGCCAGCGCCGCCGCCAACAACGAAACGCTCATAAGCGCAATGCCGCGCCAATAACACGCCAACACGGACAACCTCGCAAGCGCCGTCTAAGCGTAAACGCCTAAGCGCCCGCGCTCGAACTTTCGCGCAATTCGGGAATATCGGGATAGAAGGAAACCGCAGGATGTCAGAGCGTATGCTCAGGCGGCTTGTCCGGGGGAGGCAGCGCGCATTGCCGCATAGCGCCGTCGATGAGAGACGGCAGCGTGAATACCGATGTAGGGCGAAATTGGCGCAGCGCTTCGTCGTCCAAATTCGACGGCGATACGGCAAGCGTTGCCGCGGCGCTGCCCTCGCTCTTGTATAGCGCAATCGGCGCATCGGCGCCGTCGGATGCGGCGCGCGCATAGCGGTTGGCGGCGTGGGCGTGGTGCAGGTGATGCGCATGCTCAAAGGCGTGCGTATGGGTGTGTTCGCGCGGCGCGCCTATGTGCAGGTGGCCGGGCTGACGCTCTGCGAAATGGTGGTCCAGCGCAGCGCCCATAAGCGGCGCAAGCAACGCCGCCGCTCCGAATATCGTCAGCAGCGCGCTTGCAAGCGTTCTAACCCGTTTCGTTATCATCTTGCGCGCCATTATACCACTAACGGCTAACGGCGTGGCGAAGTGTGTTAAAATAGCGTAGCAAGCGCACATAGCGCGCATCCGATAAACCGCATCCGTTACGCCCATCCCACCGCCATACACCGTACATATGGACGCTCCTCACAACGCCGCCCCCGCATCCGATACGCCGCCGTCTAAGTCCGTTATGGATAAGCTTCGCCGCCCGTCGGCTTGGCATATCCTGCTCGCCCTGATACTTGCGCTTGCAATCGGCTTGCGTCTGTTCGGCTTGAGCTGGGACGCCGGCTTCGGGCATACGCCGCACCCCGACGAGCGCGCAATACTGGGCAAGACGCTGGAGCTTTCGCCGCCATCGCTTGGCGATTTTGGGATGCTATTCGACGCCGAGCGCAGCGGCTGGAACCCGCGCTGGTTCAACTACGGAAGCTTCCCCCTGTACTTGCTGCGTATCATTCATGCGGTTGATGATACGCTGCTCGGCAGTGGCGGCGACATTCGTCCGTTGGCGCGCGCGCTGTCCGCCGCCGCCGATATTGCGACCGTGCTTGCCGTGTTCGGCGTGGGAGCGCTGGCGTTCGACCGCCGCACAGGCCTGCTTGCGGCGGCGCTGACGGCGCTGGCGGTCATCCACATTCAGCTCAGCCACTTCTTTGCGGTGGACACGCTGCAGGCGTTGCTTGCGATTGCCGCGCTGTTCTTTATGCTCAGGGTCGCGCGCGGCGGCAGGCCGCAGGACTCGGCGATAGCGGGCGCGCTTGTGGCGCTTGGGCTTGCCACCAAGGCGAGCCAGCTTCCGATAGTAGCGCCGTTCATCGTCGCGCATCTGATATATCTATTCGCATTCGTGGGCAACCCGTCGGGCGCATCCTATCAAGAGCGGTTGCGAACCACTATCCGAGCGCTTGCGATAGGCGGCGGCGCTGCGGTTGCGGTGTTCATCGTGGCGCAGCCGTACACATTCTTGGATTGGGAAACATACTACCGCCATGTGAGCGAGCAGTCCGAGATGGTGCGCGGCATCCGCGACTATCCATATACTCGCCAGTACGCAGACACCGCGCCCTACCTGTATCACATACGCCAGCTTGCGGTTTGGGGCTACGGCGTTCCGCTGGGCATCGTGGCATGGGGCGGACTGCTGTATGTATCGCTGCGCGGCATGCCGCTGCGCGCGGGACTGGCATACCTAGCGATTGGCTGGGGACTGCCGATAGCGCTGCTGCTGCTTTCGCAAAACTTCATCATGCTGGCGTTGGCGGCCGGCATATCGTTGCTTGCGCTGATTGCCACGCTGCCGCTGCGCTCCGAAAAGACGCGGCTAGATGCGCTGCTGCTGTGCTGGGTTGTGCCGTACTTCCTGATAACCGGGGCGTTCCATGTGAAGTTCATGCGCTACCTGCTGCCGATAGCGCCGCTGCTGACGCTGTTCGGCGCGCGGATGCTGTTCGCGCTCTGGGACGCCGCCGCGGCTCGCCGCTGGACGCTGCGGCCCGTGGCGGGCGCGCTAATTGCGCTTGTGATTGGCGGCGCGGCGCTCTATTCACTCGCCTATCTTGGAGGCATATACGGCAGTACGCATACCGCCGTGCGCGCCGCCGAATGGCTCAACCGCAGCGCCCAAGACGACGCATTCATTCTCAAAGAACACTGGGAAGAGGGACTGCCCAATCTGAAAGGCGGCTTCAGCCACTTCGACCTGCCGCTCTACGAAGACGATAACCTCAGCAAGACGGCGCTGGTGGCGCAAACGCTTTCGCGCGCCGACTACCTTGTGTTCTTCAGCAACCGCTTGTACGGCACAATACCGCGCCTGCCGCAGCGCTACCCCGTTACCACGCAGTATTACCGCCTGCTGTTCGCCGGCGAACTCGGCTACACGCTTGAGAACGCCGAAACCGCCTATCCCCAGCTTCTAGGCGTGCGCCTTGTGGATGACACATTCGCGCGCCCGAACCTGCCCGAACCGCTGTTGCCGCCAAACGGCAGTCCCGCGCCGCTAACGCTAAACCTAGGCTTCTCCGACGAGAGCTTCTCCGTCTATGACCATCCCAAGGTGATGATCTTTCGGAACACGCAGCGCCTGGACGCAGCCGAGATACGCAGCCGAATCGAGCGCGCCGCGCAGATAGGCGAACTAGGCGCGTCGTCGGGCGACGGGGCGGGCGAACCCTATCCGTCCCCCGACGGCGCGCCTGAAATCGGGCTTGTGTATTCGCCGCAAGACGCCGAAACGCAGCGCAACGGCGACGATTGGCGCGAAATCATATACCCCGATTGGACGAACCGAATACCGGTGTTGGGATGGCTCGGCATCATCGAACTCATCGGACTGCTGGCGCTGCCGCTGACATTCGTGATATTCCGCGCGCTGCCGGATAGGGGCTATCTGTTCGCCAAGCCGCTTGGCATTCTGCTGATTGGGCTTGTTGTGTGGCTGCTGGCAAGCCTGCAGTGGATGCCGTTTTCGCGCGCGTCCATCGGGCTTGCGCTGGGCTTGGTGGCGCTGATTGCGCTGGGCATATTCGCCGCCAACGCGCGGGACATTGTGGGGTTCATACGCCGACGCTGGACGTTGCTGCTTGCCGCTGAGCTGATATTCCTAGCGGCGTTCTTTGCGTTTACGCTGGTGCGAATGGCGAACCCCGACCTGTGGCATCCGTTCCGCGGCGGCGAAAAGCCGATGGACTTCGCCTATCTCAACGCCGTGCTGCGCTCCGCCATCATGCCGCCATACGATCCATGGTTCGGCGGCGGCTACATCAACTACTACTACTGGGGGCAGTTCCTGACGGCGCTGCTAATCCGCGCAACCGCCATCGACCCCACGATTGCGTTCAACCTAGCGGTGCCCACATTCTTCGCGCTCACGCTTGGCGGGGCATACACCATCGTGTACAACCTGACCGCAAGCGCCCGCCAAGCAACCGCCGCCCGAGCAATCGGCAATCCCGTCGAGCCCCTCGAATCGCCGCCCACCCGTCTGACGCGCGCAAAACGCATCCTGCTGTCCCCCGTGACTGCGGGCATAGCGGGCGCCGCATTCGTAACGCTGCTGGGCAATCTCGACGGCGCAATACAGGTCGGCGGCAGTATATGGGATGCGCTGACCGGGCAACCCGCAAGCGAGTTCGACTTCTGGCGCAGCACCCGAATGATGCCGCCCGATCCGCCGGGGCATGAGATTACCGAGTTCCCGTTCTTCACATTCCTGTTCGCCGATCTGCACGCCCATCTGATGGCGCTGCCCTTCACGCTGCTTGTGGTCGGGTTAGGACTCGCGATTGTGCTTGCGGCGGCGCAACGGCGCATACCCGACGTCGGCGCAAACCGCTATGTCATGCTGAGGCGGCGGAGCGTCGACATACTTCGGCTTGCGGCGCTGGGCATAGCCATCGTCTCAATGAGCGCGCTGAACACCTGGGATCTGCCCACCTACCTGATAGTGGGCGCGGCGGCGCTGCTGCTTGCGGAGTACATAGCGCACGGCGGCCTAGGGCTTGCGCCGATATTCAAGGCGGGCGTCAAGACGCTATTCGCGGCGGCGGTGGGCTATGCGGCGTTCCTGCCCTATCATATGGCATACGAAACCTTCTACAACAGCATAGAGCCCACCACCAACACAACCGTATTGTGGCAGTTCCTCGCCATATCCGGCGTATCGGTGTTCATCATAGGCTCGTTTGCGATAGATTCGATCGCAGACGGCGCGCGCAGCGGCGGACGGACGCTCCGCCGCTGGTTCGACAATATACAGGACGCGCTGAGCGGCAGCCAGGGCGTCAACATCGACGTCGGCCGTGTTATGGCGCTGCTGCTTGGCGCATTGCTGCTTGGCTTTGCGCTGACGGCGGCGTTCACCGGCGTAGTTGGCAGCACCGTGCCGTTTGTGGCGGCGCTCTTCCTGCTGCTTGGCGTGGCGGCGGCGCGCGCGCTGTTCGCCGACGAGCCGGACGCCGCTCAGATCGGCTTTGCGGCGGCGCTGGCGCTCATAGGCTTGGCGCTAGTCATCGGGTTGGACTTCTGGCGCGTTGAGGGCGATATAGACAGGCTGAACAGCGTATTCAAGTTCTACCTGCAGGTATGGGCGCTGCTTGGAATTGCGGCGGCGTATATGCTATGGCGTCTGCTTCATTCGGGGCGCAGCGCGCTTGCCAAAATTACATCCGTCAAGAAAGCGTGGCTGGCGGCGTTGGCGGCGCTGATACTCTGCGCCTCGATCTATCCTGTGATGGGGACGCGCGACCGGCTGCGCGACCGCTTTGAGGGCAATGTTACGCCGCTCACGCTGAACGGCGCGGCGTTCATAGAAAAATCCCAATACAGAGAACATTACGGCGATATGATCGACCTTGCGTCGGACTATGAAGGCATCCAATGGCTCAAGGCGAATGTAGAGGGATCGCCGATAATTCTGGAAGCGGTAACGCCAACCTACCGCTGGGGCGGGCGCGTGTCCATATACACCGGACTGCCCACCGTCATCGGCTGGCAGTGGCACCAAGAGCAGCAGCGCTTCGCCTACCGCGAAGAAGTGCCGCGCCGCATAGCCGACGTAGAGACCATATACAACACGCGCGACCCCGAACCGGCGCTGGATCTGCTGCGAAAGTACGGCGTCGAGTATGTGTACGTCGGACAGCTAGAGCGTCTCTACTTCCCCGATGGTATGGACAAGTTCGACGGCGAACTAGGCGGCCGCCTGCAGCGTGTATTCGCCAACGGGGACACCGCGATCTACCGCCTGCCGCGCTAAGGGGGATGGCGCAAGGATAAGAAACCCGCTTTCGTTCACTAAACTCCCTTCCGTTACTGCATGGTCATAGCGATTGCGTTGCCTGTGGGTGCCCACGCGCTCACTCGGGGGCGGCAAGGGGTTAGGGTTAGGGGCTTGTTGAGTGTCTAATTTTGCGCTCCGTATAAACTGCTTAGCTTTAACGGATGCGGGCGGTTTTACCCGCGCTTGCGGCGGCGCATTATGCAATGAACATTGCCGTACAGGGCGCCGGCTAGGGATTCGGGGGTTTGGTGGCTGATGTCTTCGTCTTCGCCCAGCTTGCTGCTCCATGCGCCGCCGGGCAGTTGGATGGCGGCGTGCGTCCATTCGCCGGCGCTGTCGGCGTATAGCGCGACTTTCTCATAGCCCGGCTCTTCGTGGGCGTTGGGGCAAAGTTCGTAGCCGAGTTCGCTGAAGGCTTGGATTAGGCTTTGGACTAGCGCGCCGCGGCGGGCGCTTTCGGGCCAATAGTAGCCGTCTAGGTAAGTCCACCAGCGGCCGGTTTCGCCGGCGGCGTAGGCGGTATTCTTAGTCGTGAGTGTAGATATAATGGTGTCCAGACCCATTATCTAGGAGGCGAATTATGGCGCGCGAAAGGGCATATAGACACGCCATCAGATGCTGGCGCTGCGGCTCCAACTGGATGCCCAAAGACGGACACACGCGCGGGCGGCAAGTTCACAAATGCGGCGATTGCAAGCGGAAGCGCACGGCGGACGCCGAGCGGCCGCGCTTCCAGGAACAAGTCAAGCGGCAAGCGGTTCAGATGCGCATAGAGGGCGGCAGCATATCTGCGGCGCGCGTAGTGGGCGCAAGCGTTCCATCAGTGAGCGGTTGGGTCAAAAAAGGGGGCGATAGCGCTTGAACGGATGCGCGCAATGAGCGCGTGGCGCACAATCGGGCGTGCGGCTACAATCGCTACGTCAAAGATAGCGTTTGACGAAATGTGTACATATTTGGGGGCTAGAAAAGCAGAAAAGCGCAACGCCCTATGGGTGTGGACTGCGGTGGTGGAAGAGCGCGACGGCAGCAGATGGATAGACTTTGAAGTGGGTGGCATGGACGAATCCGCTTTCTTGCGCTTGCCGGAGCGTCTGCCGGATGCGGAGCGCTACGAGACCGACGCTTACGGAGTGTACGGGGCGCTGCCGGTCAACAAGCATGTGGTTGGGAAGTATGGGCAGTGAACTGGAACGAAGGGTTGCATTCTATGCTACGCGGGAAGTTGAATCGGTTAGCGAGTCGGACAAAGGGCTGCGCAAAGAGTATTGAGATGCTGGCTAGTCTGCTTGCGCTAGTCTTCTGCGCCAAACTCAAACTCAATATCACTCACCACTAAGAATATCGCTTGTCAGTCCTGCCCTGAAATCTGCCCGCCAACGCTGTATAATCTCTATACACCGCCAATTCCAAAGGGGGCAGATTTGCTTAAAACAATCAACTGCGGCGATGTGCGCGCCGAACACATTGGCAAGACGATTACGCTCGCGGGTTGGGTTCACCGCCGCCGCGACCATGGGGGCTTGATATTCATAGACCTGCGCGACCGCGAAGGCTTAGTCCAAGTGGTGTTCAACCCGGATAACGCGCCAAGCGCCCACGAACTAGCGCAAGCGCTGCGCAACGAATGGGTTGTGCAGGTCAGCGGCAGCGTAACTCCAAGACCCGAAGGCACTCACAACCCCAACATCGCCAGCGGCGAAATCGAGGTAGCCGCAGAGCAACTCAGGGTTCTCAACGAATCCAAGACGCCGCCCTTCTACATCAACGAAGAGAACGAAGTGGATGAACTTCTGCGGATGAAGTACCGCTTCCTGGATCTGCGCCGCCAATCTATGAGGGATACGCTGATTATGCGCCATAAGGTTGTGCGCTTCATACGCGATTTTCTCAGCGAGCGCGGCTTCCTAGAAGTGGAAACGCCCATCCTCATCAAAAGCACGCCCGAAGGCGCGCGCGACTACCTTGTCCCCAGCCGCTTGTATCCGGGCCGCTTTTACGCGCTGCCGCAATCGCCCCAGCAGCTCAAGCAGCTCCTTATGGCGGCGGGCGTGGAGAAGTATTTTCAGATAGCGCGCTGCTTCCGCGACGAAGATCCGCGCGCTGACCGCCAGCCCGAACACACTCAGCTCGACTTGGAAATGAGTTTCGTTGAAGAGGACGATGTTCTCAATCTCATAGAAGAACTCTACACCAAACTGATAGAGGCGCACTTCCCCGATAAGTGGATTATGCGCCCCTTCCCGCGGATGACCTATGCGGAGGCGATGGCGGCATACGGCACGGACAAGCCCGATCTGCGCTTCGACTTGGATATGGCGGATATCTCTGACATAGCGGCGCAGACGGATTTCCGCGTGTTCACTTCGGTTGTGGCGGGCGGCGGCATCGTCAAGGGCTTTGCGGCGCCGGGCTGCGCCTCATACACCCGCCGCCAGACCGACGCGCTCATAGAGTTCGCCAAGGCGCGCGGCGCGCAGGGGCTGGTTACCATTGCGCTGACCGGCGAAGGCGATATCGACGACATCGCGCCGGAGGGCATTCGCTCTGCGGCGGCGCGCTTCCTGACGGTTGACCATATAAAGGCAATCGCGCACCGCACAGAGGCTCATCCGGGCGATATGATACTCATAGTGGCCGGGCATCCCAAAACCACAAACCAGGCGTTGAGCGCCCTGCGCAGCGAAATGGGACAGCGGCTTGGGCTTGCCGATCCCAACCTTATCGCTTTCGCATTCGTAACCGACTTCCCGCTGTTCGAGTGGAACGAAGACGAAGCGCGCTGGGACGCAATGCACCATGCCTTTTCTATGCCGAAAGACGGCCACGAAGCGTTCTTAGAGAGCGATCCGGGCAAGGCAATCGGGCGGCTCTACGACCTGGTAGCCAACGGCGAAGAGCTCGCCAGCGGCAGCATTCGCATCCACAACCGCGAACTGCAGGAGCGGGTATTCGGCGTTCTTGGCTACACCAAAGAGCAGGTGGCGGAGCGCTTCGAGCAGCTTCTGACGGCGTTCGAGTACGGCGCGCCGCCGCACGGAGGCATTGCGCCCGGCATAGACCGCCTGCTTATGGTGCTGATCGGGCGGGACAATATCCGCGACGTCATCGCATTCCCCAAGACGCAGAGCGGCTTCGACCCGCTGTTCGAAGCGCCCAACATCGTGGAGCAAAACCATCTCGACGAACTCCACATCAGCATCACCGCCGAGGATGCGGCCGACGCCATAGAGCCAATCTAGTGGGCATCCGCGGCGGCTTGCGTCTGCAGTTCGCGCGACGTGGGAACTGCGTCTAACTCGCTCCGATACGGCAAGTTGCGTATCGTTGGAACGGGGATGGCGGATGCTAATCGCGAAACGGGGCGTCCCGCGCTTCTAGGAAAGCGCGCATGCCTTGTTCCTGCTTGATAGCCTCCAGCGCCTCTTTCTCCGGCACATTGGGCGCCATAGCCTCTATCATTCGCAGCAACAAGTGATGCTCAAACGCTTCCGAAAAGCCCATCTTTTCATAGGTGGCTTTGATGCTGCGCTTCATCATTTGCACGGCATAAGGCGGCACATTGGCGATACGCGCCGCCGCCTTGCGCGCCTCGTCCATCAGCGCATCGGCGGCGACCACGCGGTTCACCATATTCCACTTTTCGGCGGTATGCGCGTCTATCGTATCGCCGGTGTAGTAGAGCCAGTGCAGGTGGCGCAACGGGATCATGAACGGCAGCATAATCGCGGGCGAGTGCGCCACAAAACGTATCTCAGGTTCGCCGAACACGGCGTCTTCGGACGCAATCACGATGTCGGCGGTCATCGCCAGCACATTGCCCGCCGCAAGCGCATAGCCGTTGACGGCGGCGATGGTGGGTTGGCGCAGATGCCAGAGCTTCATCAGCGTGCGCGCCGGCAGATGCTTGGCGTCCCAGAACGCCGTTGCGGGCGCATCCGTTTGCGCCTGTCCCGGCGATATGTCGTAGCCCGCCGAAAACGCCTTGCCCGCGCCCGTCAGCACAAGGACGTTGACATCGTGGTCGTTGTGAACATCGTCCAGCGCATCGCTGAACTCCGTTAGCAGCCCGGTGCTCAAGGCGTTCATTTTGGCGGGGCGGTTCAGCGTGAGCGTGGCTATGCGCTCGGACTTGTCCAGTTTGATGAATTCGTAGCCCATATATGCCGCTCTCTTCGTTATCGCGTATTATCGTTTGCGCGTGCGGCGCATCCACAGCAGGTTAAGTACGACGATTACCGCCGCTGCGATCCACAACGCCGATCCCACGGTCGGGTTGAACTGCAAGCCGGCTCCAAGTCCGACCCAGAAAACGATGACCGCAAGTAGGAAGATTAGCGCATGGACAATCGTCTTGGGATTCATTGTTTTGCCTCCCGCATTCGGGCGCGCAGTCAGACGCTTGGCAGCGGCGCAGTATCGCCGGTTTCGTGCTGCCAGATGCGGATGCGCGCCGCCATATCGATAATCCTGTCCCGCTGAGCAGGGTCGTTGTACAGGTTGTTCATCTCATACGGATCGTTGTTCAGGTCGTAGAGTTCGGACTGGTCGCCGGCGCACAAGTTGAGCTTCCAGCGGTCGGGCGTAATCACGGAGCGCCACGGCAGCGTCAGCATCCGATTGATGTCGCGGCTGCCCAAGAACCTGTCCGGCAGTTCGTCGCTTGTGCCGTTCCACTGCACGAACACATCGCGGTCAAGCGCCTGCTCGCCCTTCATCACGGGGACTAGGCTTTTGCCCTGCAGCGTGTCCGGCAGCGCATTGCCGCTCAAGTCCAACAGCGTCGGCACAAGGTCGATGTGTCCCACGCTGCCCTCTATGATTGTCTGCTCTTTTGAGAGCCATGGGACGCGCATCAGCAGCGGCACGCGCGCCGATTCCTCGAAGAAAGAGCGCTTTTCCAGCATGCCGTGGTCGCCCATCATATCGCCGTGTTCGCTGGTGAACACCACCACGGTGTTGTCGGCGACGCCGGCGTTCTCTAGCGCGTCCGTGATTTTGCCCACCATATTGTCGACCAGCGTGATGTTCGCTAGGTAGTGGGCGCGCAGCGTGCGCCAGCCCTGTTCGGTGGTAACATCCTCGCGGGCGGCGGCGTAGCGCGTCATATAGTCGTCGTCCGCGTGGCTTTTGCCTTCCAGCATGAACTGCATGAAGTAGCGGGCGCGCACGCGGTTCACCATAGAGGCGCCGTCGGGCAGCTTCAGGAAGGCGTCGCCCACCGGCAGGCTCGCCGGGTCGTACATGTCCATAAACGGGCCGTGATAGGGCGAATGCGGCTCGAAGGTGCTGACATACAGCGCAAACGGGCGGTCTTTGTTCTGCTCGATGAAGGCGGCGGCTTGGTCGCCTAGGTAGGACGCCATCTGAAACTCTTCGGGCAGATCCTGGCGCGCGTCCGCCGAGAACACGCCCATGCCGTCGGAGTGCTGTCCGTCCGGCTCATAGCCGTTCTCGACTAGATGCTGATGATACGGCGTCATCTCATAGCGCAGTTCGGGGCGTGTGTAAGCCTCGCGGTGGCCGTCTTCGGTAGGCTTCCACACGTCGAAGCCGTGCTGAACCGCGACATCGTTGCCTAGGTGCCACTTGCCCATGTAGCCCTTGAAATACTCGTCGTCGATCATCTCCGCGATGACGGGCGTATCCGCCGGCAGATGGATCTTATTGACGATGGGGCCGGCGGCGTGGGGATAAAGCCCCGTCATAATGGTGGCGCGCGCCGGCGTGCAAACGGGCTGCGCCACATAAGCGTTGCGGAACACGAAACTGCGCTCCGCCAGCGCATTGAGATTGGGGACGTTCATGTAGTCTGCGCCATAGCAGGCAAGCGTATCATAGCGCTGCTGGTCGCTCATAATGAACACGATATTCGGCCTATCAGCCATGCTTTACCTCTCTTCACTGCATCTTCCACAATGGGAACGCCGCGTTGTTCGCGGATTCAAGGCGATATTGTTTCGCCAAGATGCTGTTGGGTTATTTTGTATGGGTGAGTTTATAAAGTGAGTGGGCGTATGTCAAACGGCGCGGCGCTTTACTTGGGTAGGCAAACGATGCTCTGCCAAATCATTTATGACATCCATCAAGCCGTATCATCTACAATATGGGATGATAACCCGTTTGGCGTCTATGAGTTCAATGCGTTATGATGCCGCAGGAATACTTAAAAATAGGAATTGGGCTTATTCTATGCCTTATCTAACTCAATCCGAAGCGGACGTGCTTATCGCAATGGATAAGTATCGTGTGGACAATAAATTTTGGAACTATCCACCACATGGCAGTAAAGTTTTAATCCCGCTGAAGTCCGCCGACGAGCAAGAGAGATTCTTCCTTGACATAAACAGAAGAAACCGTGATGAGTTAAAGGTGACTTACCAGAACCGAGCGCGCACTAGCGAGATACTGTTTCGGTTGTGCATAAGAGACACGCCGCATCGCAATCCCGACGGCGAAGAGATAGGATCGCCGCACCTTCATATCTATCGCGAGGGATACGGCGATAGATGGGCTGTACCCATACCATCCACTCACTTCGATACGGATACAACGGATACGGGGCGAATGTTTTACGATTTTATGCGGCGCTGCAACATAGCGCAGCCGCCCAATATACGAATGGTTCTGTAAAATGCTTGACGAAATACAAAGCCTCCTTGATGAGTATCAGAGTTGGCTGCGCAGCAAGACTAAGCTTCGCCAAACGCAGGATTGGGTCGAGATTACGACGCCGTATCTTGATCGCCACAACGACTATTTGCAAATCTACGCCGCGCGCGACGACGACGGATTTGTGCTATCCGACGACGGCTACATACTCAACGACTTAGAGATGTGTGGTTGCAAGATTGACACTCCACGTCGACAAGAACTGCTCAAAATGACCCTCAACGGCTTCGGTGCGTATCTTAATCGGGATGCGATCGAGGTGCAGGCGTCAACTCAAAACTTCTCGCTCCGAAAGCACAACCTAGTTCAAGCAATGTTAGCGGTGAACGACCTCTTCTATCTGACTTCGCCCATAGTCAAGTCTCTATTCTATGAGGAAGTCTCGACTTGGCTTGACCGCGCTGATATTCGGCACATACCCAATATCAAATTCACGGGCAAAAGCGGATATGACCACAGGTTCGAGTTCGTCATTCCTAAGTCGCGCCAGCATCCTGAACGCTTCCTGCGAGCGATAAACCGCCCAACGAGAGAGAAAGCGCAAGCGATGGCGTTTTCTTGGATCGATACCAGAGAAACCCGCTCAGCGGCATCACGCGCGTATGCGCTCTTAAACGACTCGGATAATTCTGTTGCGGAGAATGTTCTGAACGCAATCCGAAATTATGAGGTGCATCCGGTTTTATGGAGCGAGCGCGAGGCGTTTCGGGAGGAATTAGCCGCATGACCACCGCATTCCGCGCAACCCTGCTTGGCACAAGCTCGCCTACGCCGCAGATTGAACGCTTTGGGATGAGTACGCTTATAGAGGCGGGCGGCGCAAGGCTGCTCTTTGACTGCGGGCGCGGCGCAATTCAGCGCCTGTTTCAGCTCGGGCCGGACTATCCGCGCGTGGATAGGCTATTTCTGACGCATCTGCACTCCGACCATCTAGTAGGCATACCGGATCTGTGGCTGACGGGTTGGATTATGGGACGCAATACGCCGTTTAGGGTTTGGGGTCCAAGCGGCAGCGTGGATATGATGGCGCACCTGCAGCGGGCGTTTGCGGCGGACATACACATTCGGCGCGACCTGGACGAGCTGCTGCCTCAGTCGGGCATCGATGTTGTGGCGCAGGACATTGCGGAAGGGTTCGAGTATCGCGAAAACGGCGTTGCGGTCAGCGCATTCGACGTCGATCATCGCCCGGTAACGCCCGCCTTCGGCTACCGCATCGAGTACGGGGGCAGGGTTGTTGTGCTGTCCGGCGATACCCGCCCAAGCGATAACCTTGTGAAGCATTCGCAGGGCGCGGATCTGCTTATCCACGAAGTAATCGCGCCGCAGTGGTTTATGGCGCGCCGCACGCATATGACCGATCATCATCGGCAGCAGGTGGTAGCGCATCACACCACGCCGCAACAGGCGGGCGAAATCTTCGGCCGCATAAACCCCGCGCTGGCAGTCTATTCGCATGTAATCGGCGGGCCGGAAGCCGACGCCGAGATACTTGAAGGCACGCGCGCAACCTACGGCGGCGACGTTGCGATAGGGCGCGACTTGATGCGAATCGAGATCGGCGATGAGGTTCGCATAGTCGACGGCTAGGCAAGCCGCCGATTGCGCGCGCCGCCGCTATGCTATGCGATGTAGTCGTGCTTGCCGCGCGTCAGTCTGTGCCGAATGTTCACGCGCGGGTTGGCGGGCCACGGCGCCACTTGGCAACGCTCCGCCCACTCTTCGTACAGGCGCGTCATTCGCAGCGCGCGATCGCGCTCGCCCGCCACAAGATCGTTCAGCTCAGTGCGATCTTCGGTCATATTGAAGAGCTCCCACGGGGCGTTGTGTTCGGCGACGAGCTTCCATTCGCCCATACGCACGGCGCGGTTGCCTTCGTGTTCCCAAAAGATAGGCTTCTGGCGCGTCCACTCGCCGCCCCGAATGATGGGCATGAAGCTTTCGCCCTCAAGCGGCGTAATCCGCCTGCCCTCATATTCGGCGGGATAGGCTGCGCCGGCGGCGTCTATGCAGGTAGCGGTGATGTCCGTAATGTACATCGGGCTATGGTTGACGGCGGGCTGCGCAATCATATTGGGCCAATGGACGATGAAGGGCGTCGATATGCCGCCTTCGTGTATCCAACTCTTGAAAAGGCGAAATGGCGTGTTGCTCACATTCGCCCAAGGCAGGTCGTAGCTCATAAAGGTGTCGTCGGGGCCGGGCCTGACGCGGGGGTTGTTGCCGGTGGTTACCTGCCTGCCGTCCACAGTCTTCACCGAATAGACGCTGGGCTGCGGCAGATCGCCGTCTTCCATGAATAGTTCGGAGCATCCGCCGTTATCGGACAGGAACATAAACAGCGTGTTGTCGTATTCGCCCAACTCGCGAAGCTTGTCCATAACCCTGCCGATGCCCTGATCGACGCGGTCGACCTGCGCCGCGTACACCGCCATGCGCAGATCTTCCCAATCGTGGTTGGGCGCGTCGTGCCACGCCGGGGCGTCTTCGTCGCGCGACGCTATCGCCCACTTGGAGTCGAGCAATCCCAGCGCCTTTTGGGATTCGTGGCGCGCGGTGCGCTCGGCGTCCCACCCTTTGCGGAATGCGCCCTCATACTTGGCGACGTCCTCTTCAAGCGCGTGTAGCGGCCAGTGCGGCGCGGTGTATGCCAGATATAGGAAGAACGGGTTGTCAGACGCCGCGCTCTCATCAATCATCTGCAAGGCGTGGTTGGTAATCTCGTCGGTCAGGTAGTAGTCGGTCGTTTCCGCCTTGATGGGCGTATCGTCAAGCCCAAGCGAGTCGGGATTGAAGAACGAAGTGTAGCCGCCCCAAATGCCGTAGAAGCGGTCGAAGCCGCGCTGCCGGGGCGTGGGGTAGCCATTTTCGCCGGTGGGCCAGCCGTACTCCGGGGCGGGCGGATGGTAGTTGCCGCCGACGTGCCACTTGCCGGACATCAGAGTGCGATAGCCGGCAGTACGCAACACTTCGGCGATGGTAACGCACTTATCGTTTAGGTAGCCTTGGTAGCTATCGATGCCGTAGTCCTGCGTCATATGCCCGACGCCCGCTTGGTGCGGATACAAGCCCGTCAGCAGCGCGGCGCGGGACGGACAGCAGCGCGCCGAGTTGTACATCTGCGTGCAGCGCAAGCCGTTTTGGGCAAGCCCGTCAATGTTGCGCGTGAGCAGACTTGAGCCATACGAACCCAGGTCTGAAAAGCCCAAGTCATCCACAAGGCAAATGATGATATTGGGGCGGGAGTCGGTTTGAGCGGTCATAACGGCGTCTCCAATCGGGTTGCGGGTGTTGGGGACAAGGTACGCAATGCGGCAATCATTGTCAACCGCATCCGTAGGGCGAGGTTAGGATGCAGCCGTAGCGCGCGGTAAGCGGATGAGACATCGCAGCCACTAAGCAGAATCAGGGGCAACTTCACGATCCAAGCGCGCATTAGCGTGGACTCCGTTGGGTAAAGCCGTTGCGGTTCACGCTGACAGGTGGCGCGAGGCATTACATTGCCCAGTTCGGTGGGCTGATAGAGCCAATGGAGTAGCCTGCTGCCCTTACCCCACCCGCTCGAATATCGTCGCAACCCCCTGACCGCCGCCGACGCACATCGTTACCAGCCCCAGCTCATCGTCGCGCAAGCCTATCTCTTCCATAAGCTTCACGGTCATTATCGCGCCCGTAGCGCCTACCGGATGCCCAAGGCTTATGCCGCTGCCGTTCACATTGGTCTTGTCCATATCCATATCCAGCTCGCGCATGCAGTAGAGCGCCTGCGCCGCAAACGCTTCGTTGAGCTCGATCAGGTCAATGTCGCCGATGTTCATCCCTGACTTGGACAGCGCCTTGCGGACGGCGGGAACGGGGCCGGTTCCCATTATGGCAGGCTCCACGCCGGCCACGCCGCGCGTATGCCAGCGCAGTTTGGGCCGCAAGTCCAGCTCGGCCGCCTTTTCTGCCGACATAATCACCACTGCCGCCGCGCCGTCGTTGATGCTGGATGCGTTGCCCGCCGTTACGCTGCCGTCGGGCTTGAACACGGGGCGCAGCGATGCGAGCCGCTCGAGCGTGGTGTCTGCGCGTGGACCTTCGTCTTGCGATACAACGACCGGATCGCCGCGGCGCTGCGGCACGCTGACCTCAACTATCTGCTCGCTGAAGCGCCCGTTTTGGATGGCGGCCACGGCGCGTTGGTGGCTCATCAGCGCCAGTTCGTCTTGGTCTTCGCGGCTGACCTCAAAGCGCTCTGCCACATTTTCGGCGGTCACGCCCATATGGTAGCGGTTGACCGGGCAGCCAAGCCCCTCGATCAGCCCGTCGCGCATCGTGGCGTCGCCCATTCGCAGCCCGTCGAAGCGCGCGCGGTAGTCCAGCATATAGGGCGCCTGGCTCATATTCTCAGCGCCGCCGGCCACCGCGATGTCCACTTCACCCGTGCGCACAAGCTGCGCCGCCATATTGATGGCTTCCAATCCGGACGAACACTGACGGTTCACCGCGATAGTGGGCGTCTCTTGGGGAATGCCCGCCTTCAGCGTGGCGAGCCTTGCGGCATAGCCCGCTTCCGCCGCCTGCAGCGCGTTGCCCAACACAACCTCCTCCACCTGATCCGGACGAATGCCCGCGCGCTCAAGCGCCGCCTTGATAGCTTCCGCGCCCAAGTCCGGCGCCGCCACATCCTTGAACGCGCCCCCGAACCTGCCCACCGGCGTGCGCGCGCCGCTAACGATTACCGCATCTTGCATCGCATCTCTCCTGAATGTCTTGGGTATATGAGCGTGTCTTTGGTCAAACGGCGTTTTTGCGCGGGCGGCGCATTCGCGATTATCGCCAATTCCCTAATCAGTCTGATAGTCTTAACCCGCTTTGCGCCCTTGCGCCTTTGCGTTTATGTCCGTGTCCGCAGCGCTTGGCTACTCGGCGGTGCGCCCGCCGTCTATCACAACCTCGCTGCCGGTGATAAACGACGACTCGTCGGACGCTAAGAAAAGAACGCCGTATGCCACTTCCTCCGGTCTGCCGTGGCGTCCCAGCGGCACATCCTCCGGTCTGCGCGCGCCCGGCGCCGTCCTGGAAAACGCCAGCATATCGGTTGCGATTGGGCCCGGATGCACCGAGTTCACGCGAATGTTCTCAGCGGCGTGCTGAATCGCCGCCGCCTTTGTGAATATGCGCACTGCGCCCTTGGACGCGTGATAGGCGGTGTTGCGCGCGCTGCCCGTGATGCCCGCGCCCGACGATATGTTGATGATAGAGCCGCCGCCCGCATTTCGCATCGCCGCAATGACCGTCTTTGTTCCAAGGAAGGTTCCCTTGGCGTTCACATCCATAACCTCATCCCAAATCTCTTGGGTGGTGTCCAACAGCCCTTGAACGCGCAGAACGGCGGCGTTGTTCACCAGCACGTTCAGTCTGCCGAAGCGCTCCAAGGCGCCGTTAACCGCGCGCTGCCAGCTCGACTCGTCGGTGACGTCTAGCTTCACGAACAGCGCCTCGCCGCCGTCGGCGTTAATATCGGCCGCAACCTGCTTGCCATCCGACTCCAGCAGATCGCCGATAACCACCTTTGCGCCCTCGCGCGCGAACAGCCGCGCCTCCGCTGCGCCCATGCCCCTTGCGCCGCCGCTAATAAGCGCAACCTTGCCCTCAAGCCGCATATCCCCCGCCTTCCTATTAGTAAGAGTAGAGATACGCAAACACTAACACCGCCCTTGCGCTCAGTCAACCTTGAGGTGCTGCGGTATCGGCATCTGACATCGTGCCGATACTACCTTTGCGCGCGCCATAGAACGCTTCCAAAATAGTGGTTTGAGCGCCATTGTATCTAATGCCACTCAATTTTGAAAATACGCCATTCCAGCGAGGCTTTGTATAAGTCTCGCTGGTTGTTGTATAATATAGGCGCTAATTCGATGGAGCGGGCGGGAAGCCTGCTCATCCGCATATCAGCGAAGCCCAAGACAGGATTTCAAGGGCTAAATCCGATGGAGGAGGATACGATGAGTTTCTACAAGGCGGAATACATTTGGGTAGATGGGGGGAATCTGGTTAAGAACGACGACCCCACGCCGCATGTGCGCTCCAAGACTAAGGTCATCCCGGTAGGCGAGGAACCCGATCTGTGGGGCTTTGACGGCTCCAGCACCAATCAGGCGGAGGGCGAGGATTCGGACTGCGTGCTGAAGCCGGTGTTCGTCTGCCCGGATCCGATTCGCGGCGAGAACCATAAGCTTGTGATGTGCGAGGTGATGCTGCCGCCGCGGGACGGCGAGGATGAGATGCGGCCGCATCCGTCCAACACGCGGGCGATGTGCGCTGAGGCGGCGGAGAAGTACGCCGACTTCGACACATGGTTCGGCATAGAGCAAGAGTACACCTTCATGCAGGGGACGCATCCGCTGGGTTGGCCGGACAACGGCTTCCCCGCGCCTCAGGGCGGCTACTACTGCGGCGTTGGCTACGATGAGATATTCGGGCGGGACACGGTGGAAGAGCATCTGAAGGCGTGCCTCACCGCCGGGCTTGCGATTTCGGGCATCAACGCCGAGGTTATGCCGGCGCAGTGGGAGTTCCAGATTGGGCCGGTGGGCGCGCCTGAGGTGGGCGACCATCTGTGGGTTGCGCGCTGGCTGCTCTATCGCATCGCCGAGAATTACGGCTACAGCGCGACGCTCGATCCCAAGCCTATGCGCGGCGATTGGAACGGCGCAGGGGCGCACACCAACTTCTCTACCAAGCAGATGCGCGCGGCGTATGACCCGTGCGTTGAGGCGGCGGAGGCGCTGAAGGGCAACCACGAACAGCATATCGCCAACTACGGCTTTCGCATTGAAGAGCGGCTGACCGGGCGGCATGAGACCTGCTCTTACCGCGAGTTCCGCTACGGCGTGTCGGACAGGGGGGCGTCGGTGCGAATACCTTGGCAGGTGGCGCGCGACCGGAAGGGCTACATCGAGGACAGGCGTCCCAACGCCAACTGCGACCCCTACACGGTTACGGGGCTCATCCTGAACACGGTTTGCTCGGCGGCGTCCGGCAAGTAGATTAGGCAACCGATTAAGCGAAGTCTGCGCCGCGGGGCTATCGGCAAGCGGCGCAGGCTTTTGCTTTCACAAGCGGGGCAGCAGCAGCGCGGATGGCGGCGGGTTAGGCGTAGTGAATTCGTTTGAGAAAGCGCTGTCCCCCATCCTAACCTTTCAATACATCGGGGGAAGGTTAGGATTCGCTGTCGACGCATATGTGTATGCGTTGCGCCTTTCCTATAATAGAGAAGGGATTGTTCGCGCTAACGGCGCTCTCATATATCTCATATAGGGGGCGGGAATGCGCGATTGGATGCGATTGCGGCGGTTGCGCGATTGTTTGACACGATTTTCACAAACTGGTATATTCTCTCAATAGTTTCGCAGTGCGATATGGGCGTTTTGGTATAGGAATTGTGCGCCTTATCGCGGCATTCCCGATAGGCGCGCCGCCCGTTCATACGCTCGTTCGGATGAGGATGTTATGTTAGCCAGAGACCCGGAAGCGACCGAGTTCGTTCTGCGCGAAGCGCGCGAGTACGATGTGAAGTTCATACGCCTCTGGTTTGCGGATATTCTGGGCAATCTGAAGGGCTTTGCAATCACCGTCGAGGAACTTGAACACGCCCTCACGCGCGGGATGGGGTTCGACGGTTCTTCCATAGAGGGGTTTGTGCGCTCCGACGAGCGCGATCTGTACGCGCTGCCGGATCCCAACACATTCAGCATACTGCCGTGGCGGCCGCGCACGAATGCGGTGGCGCGAATGTTTTGCGACATCATCACGCCCGACGACCAGCCGTATGAGAGCGATCCGCGCGCCGTGCTTCGGCGCAACCTCGCCAAGGCGTCAGGGCTGGGCTATACCTACTATGTTGGGCCGGAGATCGAGTATTTCTACTTCAAGGACTCTGAAACGCCGCAGCCGCTCGATCGCGGGAGCTACTTCGACCAGGACGCCACGGACTTGGCGACGGATCTGCGCCGCGAAACCGTGCTGACGCTCGAAGAACTGGGCATTCCGGTGGAGTCGAGCCATCACGAAGCGTCGCCGAGCCAGCATGAGATCGATCTGCGCCATACCGACGCGCTGACGATGGCGGACACGGTGATGACCTACCGTCTGGTGGTGAAAGAGATAGCGCGGCAGAACGGCTACTACGCAACCTTTATGCCCAAGCCAGTGGGCGGCATCAACGGCAGCGGGATGCACATGCACCAATCGCTGTTTCAGGGCGACCGCAACGCCTTCTATGACGACGACGACGACCTTCATCTGTCGGACACCGCGAAATGGTTCGTTGCGGGGCTGATGCGCCACGCCCGCGAGATTACCATCGTTACCAATCAGTGGATAAACTCTTACAAGCGCCTTGTGCCGCGCTTTGAAGCGCCGATGTTCGTATCGTGGTCCACAATCAACCGCGCGGATCTGATACGGGTGCCGGATTTCAAGTCGGGACGCGAAGAGTCGCGCCGCATAGAGTATCGCGCGCCGGATCCCGCATGCAATCCATATTTGGCGTTCAGCGTGATGCTGGCGGCGGGCTTGAAGGGCATAGAAAATCAGTATGAGTTCCCGGCGGCGGCGCAGTCCAACATATTCTATATGAGCGACGCAGAGCGCAAAGACTTGGGCATCGAGGCGCTGCCCGCCAATATGTGGGAGGCGATTCAGGTCGCGGAGCGCAGCGAACTTGTGTATGAGGCGCTGGGCGAACAGGTCTTTAAGAGCTTCGTGGAGAACAAAAAGCTCGAGTGGGAAAACTACCACACGCATGTTGCGGACTACGAAATGGAGCATTACCTGCCGCTTCTGTAACAACGTCTATGCAACAATCTCTAGCGCCGTCAAGCGCGCGCTATTCGCCGAACAATCGCCGTCTTAAATCAGCATTTGCGCCTATCGCAAGCCTTAACAGCGAGACACAGATATGTCTGAAAGATACATTCCCAATCTGACCAAGCAGGGGCTATATGACCCGCGCTTTGAACACGATGCCTGCGGGGTGGGGCTTGTCGCCAATATCAAGGGGGCGCGATCGCATTCGGTACTGCAGCGCGGCATTGAGGCGCTCTGCAGCTTGGAGCATCGCGGCGCAAAGGGCGCCGACCCTGAGACGGGCGACGGCGCGGGCGTGCTGATTCAGATGCCGCACGAATTCTTTAGCGCTGAGATGGAACGGCTTGGGTTTGGGCACCGGCGTCGCGGCGATTACGCCGTGGGGATGGCGTTTGCGCCGCACGATAGGGCGCAGCAGCAGGCGATCGAGGCGATAGTTCGCGACTTCGTAGAGCGAGAAGGGCAGACGCTGCTCGGCTGGCGGGATGTGCCGGTATCCCCGGATCGGATAGGCGAGTTCGCAAGCTCAGTTATGCCCGCTATCCGCCAATTCTTCGTAGGGCGCGGCGTCAACGCCCAGGATGAAGCGGAGTTTGAGCTGAGGCTCTATGTAATACGCCGTCAGATCGAAGACGCCGTGGCGAATTCGGGGCTGCAAAACGCCGACGACTTCTATGTGTGCAGTCTGTCATCCAACAAGATTGTGTATAAGGGGCTTATCCTCGCCACGCAGCTTGAGCGCTTCTATCACGATTTGTCGGATGAGCGCGTGACAACCGCGTTTGCGCTGGTGCATTCGCGCTTCGGCACGAACACGCTCGGCACATGGCGGCTGGCGCATCCGTATCGCTTTGTGATTCACAACGGCGAAATCAATACGCTGCGCGGCAATATCAATTGGATGACGGCGCGCGAGGGGATGTTCGCGTCCGATGCGCTGGGGGACGACGTCGGCAAACTTCTGCCCGTCATCGGCAAGGACGCTCAGAGCGATACCGCGAGCTTCGACAACGCGCTTGAGTTGCTGCTCGCCACCGGGCGCTCGCTGCCGCATGCGATGATGATGATGATACCGGAGGCGTGGGGCGATCATCTGCCTATGGAGCAGGCAAAGCAGGATTTCTACGAATACCACTCTTGCATGATGGAGCCGTGGGACGGACCGGCGCTAATCGTGGGCACCGACGGCAAGAAGGTGTGCGCCGTGCTGGACAGGAACGGCTTGCGCCCCTGCCGCTATCTGGTAACAACCGATGATATGCTGGTGATGGCGTCCGAAACCGGCGTGCTGGACATTCCGCCGGACAAGGTGCTGTTCAAAGAGCGCATTCATCCGGGGCGGATGTTCCTGCTGGACACCGAGCAGGGGCGGCTTGTGGATGACGCCGAGCTGAAGCGCGATTTGGCGGCAAGGCAGCCCTACGGCGAGTGGCTCTCTGAGAACCGCGTAGCGCTTGACGATCTGCCGCTGTCCGCCGATGCGCCGCCGTTCTATTCGGGCGATTTGACGGCGCAGCAGGTCGCGTTCGGCTACACGCGCGAAGACTTGCGCCTGATTATGGAGCCGATGGCGCAGACCGGCAGCGAACCTATAGGTTCTATGGGCAACGACGCGCCGCTTGCGGTGCTGTCCGAACAGAGCCCGCTGCTGTTCAACTACTTCAAGCAGCTCTTCGCGCAGGTCAGCAACCCGCCGCTGGACGCTATCCGCGAAGAACTGGTTACATCGTTGGAAGCCACAATCGGTTCCGAGGTGAACCTGTTCACCGAAACGCCCGAACACTGCGGCATGCTGCGGGTTAAGCGTCCGGTGTTGACCAACGCCGAGTTGGAAAAGATCCGCGCCATCGATATGCCGCGCCTGAAGGCGAAGACGATACGCACGCTCTTCACGCGCGACGAGAACAACAGCGCCCTCAAGCGCGCGCTGCAAGCCGTGTGCGAAGAGGCGACGCGCGCCGTGGAAGACGGCAACACAATCATCATCCTGTCTGACAGGGGCGTGGGCGCCCACGACGTCCCCATCCCAAGCCTGCTTGCGGTGGCGGGCGTGCATCACCACCTCATAAGGCAGGGCATACGCACCAAAGTGGGGCTTGTGGTGGAATCGGGCGAACCGCGCGAAGTGGCGCATATGGCGCTGCTGCTGGGCTACGGCGCGGGCGCGGTCAATCCGTATCTTGCATTCGATACTATCGCGGATATGGTCTCCGACGGCGGCGCGCTGGCTTCCGCCGTGGATTACGAAACCGCCGAACAGAACTATGTAAAGGCGGCGGACAAGGGCATCCTCAAGGTTATGTCCAAGATGGGCATATCCACCATCAGCAGCTACCGCGGCGCTCAGATATTCGAGGCGGTAGGGTTGAACGCCGAGTTCGTTGACGCCTACTTCACCTGGACGCCATCGCGCATAGGCGGCATCGGCATAGACGAAATCGAGCAGGAAAGCAGAAAGCGCCACACCGCCGCCTACCACGAACTTGCGCCGGCGGGCAGTCTCGACCTTGAGGCGGGCGGCTTCTATCAGTGGCGGCGCGACGGCGAATACCATATGTGGAACCCGGACACTATCGCCGGGCTTCAGCACGCCGCCCGATCCAATAGTTTCGACACCTACCAAAAGTTCGCCGACTACGCCAACGATTTCAGCCGCGAGCTCTGCGCAATCAGGGGCTTGCTTGAGTTCAAGCCGGCGGACACGCCCCTTGCGTTGGATGAGGTAGAGCCTGCGAGCGAAATCGTGAAGCGCTTCGCCACAGGCGCAATATCGCTGGGTTCCATAAGCCGCGAGGCGCACGAAACGATGGCGATTGCGATGAACCGCATCGGGGCGCGCAGCAACACCGGCGAAGGCGGCGAAGACTGGCATCGCTACACGCCCGACCCCAACGGCGATTCGCGCAACAGCGCCATGAAGCAGGTTGCGTCCGGACGCTTCGGCGTTACCATCAACTACCTCGCAAGCGCGCGCGATCTGCAGATCAAGATGGCGCAGGGTTCCAAGCCCGGCGAAGGCGGCCAGCTTCCGGGACACAAGATCGACGAGTACATCGGCTGGGTGCGCAACTCAACGCCCGGCGTAGAACTCATATCGCCGCCGCCGCATCACGACATCTATTCCATCGAAGACCTGGCGCAGCTCATACACGACCTCAAGAACTCCAACCCCGCCGCGCGCGTGCATGTGAAGCTGGTGGCGGAAGCGGGCGTCGGCACGATTGCGGCAGGCGTATCCAAGGGACACGGCGATGTTGTGCTGATAAGCGGCGATAGCGGCGGCACGGGCGCATCCCCCGAATCGTCCATCAAGCACGCCGGCCTGCCCTGGGAGCTCGGACTCGCCGAAACGCAGCAGGTATTAGTGCTCAACGATCTGCGCGGGCGCATCGTAGTGCAGACGGACGGGCAGCTCAAGACGGGGCGTGACGTGGCAATCGCCTGCCTACTGGGCGCCGAAGAGTTCGGGATGGCTACCGCGCCGCTCATCACTATGGGCTGCATCATGCTGCGCAAGTGCCACCTGAACACCTGCTCCGTTGGCATCGCCACGCAAGACCCCGAACTCCGCAAGATGTTCGCGGGCAAGCCCGAATATGTCATCAACTACTTCTTCTTTGTAGCGGAAGAACTGCGCCAAATTATGGCGGATATGGGCTTCCGAACAATAAACGAAATGGTCGGCAGGATGGACAGGCTTGACGCGCGCCAAGCGATAGCGCATTGGAAGGCGAAGGGATTGGACTTCTCCAACCTGCTGCATATGCCCGACGTCCCCGATTCGGTGGCAACCTACTGCCGCGAAACGCAAGACCACGGGCTTGAGCGCGCGCTGGACAACACGCTCATAGACCTCTGCAAAGACGCCATAGAGAGCGCGCAGCCGATTGCGCTGGATATGCCCATAAGCAACGCCAACCGCACCGTGGGCGCAACGCTGAGCTACCAAATAGCGCGGCGCTACGGCGAAGACGGCTTGCCGGAAGACACCATCAATGCGAACTTCAGCGGTTCGGTGGGGCAAAGCTTCGGGGCGTTCCTCGCCAAGGGCGTAACGATGAACGTGCGCGGCGACGCCAACGACTATTTCGGCAAGGGGCTGTCCGGCGGCAAGGTGATAATCACGCCGCCGCCCGAAGCCACATTCGCGCCCGAAGACAACATCATCGTGGGCAATGTGGTACTATACGGCGCTACGGGCGGCAAGGCGTTCATACGCGGCGTGGCAGGCGAGCGCTTCGCCGTCCGCAACAGCGGCGCGGAAGCCGTGGTGGAAGGCGTGGGCGACCACGGCTGCGAATATATGACGCGCGGCAAGGTGGTTGTGCTGGGCCCCACAGGGCGCAATTTCGCGGCGGGTATGAGCGGCGGCGAAGCCTATGTGCTGGACGAACACGGCGCTTTCGCGAACCTCTGCAACCGCGAAATGGTGGGCTTGGAGTCGGTGGAAGACCCCGACGACGAGCAGGCTTTGCGCCAACTCATAGAGCGGCATCTTGACTACACCGGCAGCGCCAACGCACGCCGCGTTTTGGACAACTGGGATGATATGCTGCCAATGTTCGTGAAGGTGATGCCTTACGACTACAAGCGCATCCTGCAGCAGCGCGCCGCGGCGATGGCAGCCGACTAGCGGCGAAATTAAGATAGGCGAAGCGATATAGATGGGAAAACCCACCGGATTCAAAGAATATGAGCGCCAAACGCCCACGCAGCAACCGGTTGCGCTGCGCGTGCGGCACTACAACGAATTCTATGAGAACTGGGACGAGTCGCAGGCGCGAGATCAGGGCGCGCGCTGCATGAACTGCGCCGTGCCGTTCTGCCATACCGGCTGTCCGCTGGGCAACCTGATACCCGATTTCAACGATCTGGTGTATCGCGGCAAGTGGCGCGACGCCCTAATCGAACTTCACGCCACCAACAACTTCCCGGAGTTCACCGGCCGCGTCTGCCCCGCCCCCTGCGAAGCCGCCTGCGTGCTGAACATCAACCAGGATCCGGTTACAATCGAGTACATCGAGAAGGCGATTGCGGACCGTGGCTGGAGCGAGGGTTGGATTGCGCCCGAACCGCCCACGCAGCGCACCGGCAAAAAAGTCGCCGTAGTGGGTTCCGGCCCCGCTGGTATGGCGGCGGCGCAGCAGCTCAACCGCTGCGGCCACTGGGTTACCCTCTTTGAGCGCGATGAGCGCATCGGCGGACTGCTGACCCTGGGCATCCCCGATTTCAAGATGGAAAAGTCCGTGGTGCAGCGGCGCGTGGATCAGATGCGCGAAGAAGGCGTGAGCTTCAAGACCGGCGTCAATGTGGGCGTGGACTACGCCACCGCCGACCTTATGAACGAATTCGACGCAGTAGTACTGACCGGCGGCTGCACAATCCCGCGCGATCTGCCCGTGCCGGGCCGCGAACTCGGCGGCGTTCATTTCGCGATGGAGTTCCTGACGCAACAGAACCGCCTTAACGCCGGCCAGCGCATCCCGCCGTCGGAACGCATCAGCGCCGAAGGCAAGCGCGTGGTCATACTAGGCGGCGGCGACACCGGCTCCGACTGTCTAGGCACTTCCCATCGGCAGGGCGCCGAAGTGGTGTATCAGTACGAACTGCTGTCGGAGCCGCCCGAAACGCGCTCCGATAGCAATCCGTGGCCGCTTTGGCCCCTAATTCTGCGCACATCGTCGTCGCAGGAAGAGGGCGGCATCCGCGACTATGATATTCTCACAACGCGCTTCTCCGGCGACGGCGGCAATGTGCGGAAGCTCCACGCCGTACGCGTCGACTGGGGCGCTCCAGACGCATCCGGCCGCCCCGTTATGCAGCAGATAGAGGGCAGCGAGTTCGAGATCGAAGTCGACCTTGTGCTGCTTGCGATGGGCTTTACGCATCCGCAGAAGGCGGGCTTGCTCGACGATCTGGGCGTGGAACTGGACGGGCGCGGCAATGTGCGCACGGACGCCAACAAGATGACCAGCGTTGCGGGCGTGTTCGCCGCGGGCGATATGGCGCGCGGGCAGTCCCTGGTGGTATGGGCGCTTGCGGAGGGCCGCGAAGCGGCGCGCGGCGTCGACGAGTATCTGATGGGCGAAACCGCGCTGCGGCCGGTTCTGACGGGCGCGCTGGCAAGGTAGCCGGCCGCGCGGTGTAGTCTGCGGCAGAGGCGGGCTTAATCGGCTTGCCTACTCAGGATTTTGGGGCAGCATCCCCACAAACGGCAGATTGCGATACTGCTGATTGTAGTCCAACCCGTAGCCCACCACGAACTCGTCGGGTATCTCAAAGCCCACATAGCGCGCCGGCACATCCACAACCCGCCGCGAGCGCTTGGACAGCAGCGCGCACACCTCCAGGCTTGACGGACCCTCCGCCTGCAGCTCCTCCAGCACGCGGCTTAGCGTCAAGCCGGTGTCGATGATGTCCTCCACCACGATGACGTCGTGTCCCGCGATGTCTATGTCGAGCGGCTTGGTGATGCGCACTATACCCGTGCTTTCCGTGCCGTTGTAACTCGACGATGTTACGGCGTATGCCTCAAGCGGCAGGTCTATTCGGCGCATCAGATCCGCCATAAACACCATCGCGCTGTACAGGATGCCCACCAATATGGGGTTGCGCCCGCGATAGTCGGCCGCTATCTGCTCGCCAAGCTCGGCGACGCGCCGCTCAAGTTGTTCGGCGGTTAGCAGCGCGGGGATGTTGCTAGGATAGTCTGTGTCCATATGAACGGCAAGTGCGGTTTATGCTATGCGATTGTGAGATTTCGGCGATTATATCATACCGCCGATGCTATAATTCCAGCGCGAATAGCCGCCCCGAATGCCGAAAACCGCCAAGCCCCAAGTCCAAATAGGAACCGAACAATGAATGTTGGCGTATGCAAGGTAACGCTGCAAATCCCCGAAAATCAGACGCTCAAGGGCAAGCGCAGGGTGATTGCGTCCCTGTGCCAGCGCATCCGCAACAACTTTCGCGTCGCCGCCGCCGAAGTGGACAACAACGATGTATGGCAGATAGCCACGCTGGGCGTATCCTGCGTAAGCGGCAGCGCGCGCCACGCCGAAGAGACGCTGCAATCCGTCATAGACTACATTGAATCCAGCCGCGATGATGTAGTGGTGTTGGATGTAGAGCAACAGATAATCACCGGCGTTTAGGTTAGCGGCAGATAGCGAATATGAGGCGTTTGCATGGACATTGCGGCATTTCTGAACGCCGTCCGGCGCGCGCCGTGGTACGCCGAACAGATAGTTCACAGCGAAGATGTGCCGTCGCGTGAGGCGCGCTACGGAGCGCTGGATCGGCCGCTGTATGCCCGCCTGCAGGCGGCGCTCGCCGACGCCGGCATTCGGGACTTGTACACGCACCAAACGGACGCCGTCAACGCCGTTAGGCGCGGCAAGAACGTCATCGTGTCCACGCCCACGGCAAGCGGCAAGAGCCTCTGCTACAACCTGCCCGTGATCGAGACGCTGCTGCAGGATCGCGGCGCAAGCGCAATGTACATCTTCCCCACAAAGGCGCTGGCGCAGGATCAGCGAAAGGCGCTGACGAGGCTTATGCCCCACGGCTTTCGGTTGCGTTGCGATATATTCGACGGGGACACGCCCTCGCGGGAACGCGCGGATGTGCGGCGCAACTCACGCCTGCTGATTACCAACCCCGATATGCTGCACATCGGCATTCTGCCGCATCATCGCCTCTGGCATCGGCGGCTTCGCAGCCTGCGCTATGTGGTCATAGACGAAGCGCACATCTACCGCGGCGTGTTCGGTTCGCATGTGGCGAACATCATCCGACGGCTGCGGCGTTTGTGCCGTCGCTTTGGCGGCGATCCGCAGTTCATTCTTTGTTCGGCAACTATCGCCAACCCCGGCGAACACGCAGAGCGCCTCGTCGGTCTGCCGTTTGAGGTCGTGGAACAGGACGGCTCCCCCTACGGCGGCAAGGATTTCTTGTTCTGGAATCCGCCGATGATTGACTTAGCGAAAGGCAGCCGTCGCAGTACGAACACCGAGACGGCGCAGATATTCGCCGAACTGCTGCGGCGCTATGTGCGGACGCTGACATTCGTGCGCAGCCGCCGCGCCGCCGAACTGCTGTATGTCTATGCGCGGGACAACCTGCGCCTATCGCATCCCGACTTGGCAAAGCGCATTATGCCCTACCGCGCCAGCTACCTGCCCGAAGACAGGCGCGCCATAGAGCGCGATCTCGCCGAAGGCAGACTGCTCGGCGTAACAACCACCAACGCTATGGAACTCGGCATAGACATCGGCGATCTTGACGCCACGCTGTTGACGGGCTATCCGGGCAGCATCGCGAGCGCTTGGCAGCAGGCGGGGCGCAGCGGACGCAGCGGCGAGCGCTCGCTGAGCGTGCTTGTGGCGCAAGACAACCCGCTCGACCAATACCTGATGCGCCATCCGGAAGCGTTCTTCGGCAAGCCGCACGAAAGCGCGCGCGTATCGCCCGCCAACCCGTACATCCTGAAGCCGCATCTGCTCTGCGCCGCATACGAAGCGCCGCTGCTTATGGACGACACCGAGTATTTCGGCCCCGACCTGCTCTGGAGCGCCCCCGAACTTGCGCAAGACGGCTTGCTGCATACGCAGGGCAACCGCTGGCATATCGCCGCTGAGTTGGACTATCCGGCGGCCGATGTCAACATCCGATCCGCATCCGCGCGCGACTACACGCTTGTTGAGCGGGACAGCGGCGTGATTTTGGAAAGCGTGGAAGAGATGTCGGCGTTCATGCAACTCCATCCGGGCGGCATATACTTGCATCAGGGCGAGCAGTATCTCATCACCGACTTGGATATGGAATCGGCGACCGCCTACGCCGCGCAAACCGACGTCCCGTTCTACACGCAGGCGAGCGATTACACCGATACGCGCATACTGCGTCAGTTCAAGGCGAAGCAAGCCGCCTATACGCAAGTCTATTTGGGCGAAGTGAGCGTAACCACCAGCGTTGTGGGCTTTAAGCGCAAGGCGCACATCACCGAAGAGACGCTGAGCGAAGAGTATGTCGACCTGCCGCCGCAAAGCTACCAAACGATAGGCATCTGGTTCGACGTGCCGCCCGATACATTGGACTACATTCGGCGGCGGCGGCTCGATCTGATGGGCGGCCTCCACGCCGTAGAACACGCCGCGATAGGCGTGCTGCCGCTGTTCGCGATGTGCGACCGCAACGACATCGGCGGCATATCCACGCCGCTGCATCCGGACACCGGCAGACCGCAGGTGTTCATTCACGACGGAGCGCCCGGCGGCGTGGGCATCACCGAACACGGCTACGAAATCATAGAGGATCTTTGGAGCGCCACCCTGCGCGTCATAACCGAATGCCCCTGCGAAAGCGGTTGCCCCGGCTGCATTCAGTCCCCCAAGTGCGGCAACAACAACGAACCGCTCGACAAGCAGGTGGCGGCGCTCATACTGCAAGGCATCCTAGGCGAGCGCCCGCAGATATAGCCGCCGATGCGCCGCGCTCACGCTACGCCCTACGCCCGTATGAGGCATAAGGCGCTTGCGTTAAAGCGATTGGCAAGCGGAATGCGCCGAAGCGTTCTTTCTTTTATCTTAATATAAGGTATAATAGCCCGTAACGGAGGCTAATATGGCGACTTTTAGCGCTGTGGTACGAAATGATCCCCGAAGACTTGCAGGTGGATTAGCGACGGCGCAAAACGGCGGCGCGCAGTAATCGCAGTCACGGATTGGAGTGCCTCAATATGGATCGGTTCCCGCATATACCGCCCGTCGTATCGGACACCCGCGAGGGGCGCTTTCGCAGAAATCGCGGCCCGTGGGGCGGTTGCGCGGGACAGGCGGCGCTGTTCGCCGTTCTGCTCATAGCGCTCGTTTGCGTGATATTCGTCTGCAACTAGCGGCCGGGCGGTTCGCAATCGGTTCTCACATAGTCTAGGCAGGAGAGTTATGGCAAGAAGACGCGTTGGGCATTATGTAACCCGGCCGGGCAAAGAGCGCGGCGATGACGACATCACTTTTCCGGTCGCAAAAGATCTGCAAAAGCCGCCGTCTTCGCTGCAGCGCGATATCGAAGTGTCCTTCTATGCGCGCGAATACCCGCTTGAAAGCTTCGCGCTGGAGCAGAGCGCATCCGCCGAATGGGCGGACGCTGTTCGGCGCGACTTTTCGCCCGAAACCGCTGAGCTATACGACGAATTTCAGGACGATATGCAGCCCGTCTTGGAATGGATACGCTCAAGCGGCGATCTGGATCCCACCGCGGAGCCGTCGGGCGCTGATGTAACCGACTCCGTCCGAGACAAGGCGCGCGAATTGGGTTACGGCGAGGTCGGCTTTACCCGCTTCGACCGCCGCTATCTCTACCAAATTCGACGGCAGGGCGTCCGCGCCGATCTGCCGCACGCCATCTGCCTCGCGCTGGAGCAGGATCACGCCGCCACGCAGACCATGCCCAGCCTTGAGGCCGAAAAGGCGCAAGGCGAGGCGTACAAGCGCCAAGCCGAACTCGCTATGAAACTGGTCGACCACATACGCGCGCTCGGCTACCGCGCTCAGGTGTCCGGCCCCACATGGCACTTCGGCCCGATGATACCGATGTTCGTCGAGGCGGGCTTGGGGCAGCTCGGCGTCAACGGGCAATTGCTGTCGCCGCACTTCGGCTCGCGCGCCCGCCTGCAAATCATCATCACCAACGCCCGCCTGCTGTACGATAGGCCGGTGGACTACGGCATACCCAAGTTCTGCGAAATATGCCAAGTCTGCTTTATGCGCTGCCCCGGCCGCGCATTGCAGGGGCAGCGGGTATGGTTTCGCGGCGTTGACAAGGCAAAGCTCATCTACAAGCGCTGCCGCCCCGTGATGGCGCGCTACTCCGGCTGCGGCGTGTGCATGAAGGTCTGCCCCATCCAAAAGTACGGGATGAAGCCCGTGATGGAACACTATGTCGAGACCGGCGATGTGCTGGGCAAAGGCAGCGAAAACCTAGAAGGCTACGAACTGCCGGACAAGGGCTATTTCGCCGTGGGCAAGCTGCCGCGCTTCAGCACCGAGTTCTTCGCTATGCCTATGGGACGCGCCGAAGACCGCCTTATGGCAGAGTTCCAAGACAAGCTTGAGGATGCCCTGGACGATGCTGAGAAAGATCGGCTTTGGCGCGAGTACCGCGAGCGTCTGGAACGCATCATGCAGAACCAGTCCACCGTCGTCGATATGGGGATGGACTTGGGCATCTGACGCGGCTTCGCTCGATGCTGAGCGCAAAGCCGCTTAGGCGCCTGCGCGCCGCCCTGTCCGCATCAGCGCCGCCGCGTACACCAGCCCCAGCGCCGGTATTGCGCCAAACGCGAGCGGCAGCCACCATTGGCCGCGCGTTATCCCCTGCGCGATTGCCGCCGCCGAGAACGCATTGAGGCAGACCGCAGCCGCCAGCGCCGCCGCAATCAGCCACAGCGCGCCGTCGGGTAGGGACGGGCGCGACACGGCGACCAACACGATAAGCGCCGCCGCCGCGATAGGCTGAACCGCAATCAGCGTGATGTACTCCCACCATTCGCCCCCGTCGGCGAAGCTGCCCACCAGCGCCAGCAGCGCCGCAAAGACTGCGTACACCGCCGCCAGCGCGAACATCCCGATACGAAAGATTTTCATTGCGCCCCTCCTTATTCAATGCGTGAGATAAGAGCGAGGTAAGCGGGCGCAGCATGCGCCGGCCTTGCAGCATAGCGGAATATCAGGGTTAGGCGAACTTGTCGCGCGCCTCCCAGCGCGAGCGCGGATTGCGCGATAGCCTTGTGTCGACCATTGTAGCGCAGCGCAACGGGCGTATCAATGCGAAATCTGCGCCGGCATTCTTAATACGCGAAGATGTTGCATTCTGCCTGCAATCCCTTGCCATCGCGCTGACACAAGCTCCCTTCCCTAGTTGGGGGGAGGTTAGGATTAGGGAGCAAATTTCCCCCCAAACCCCGAATTAGCGCCAAAACCGCTTTGCATCCTACCACGCCTTTGTATTAAAATATCCCTTGCTTTCTACAAACTTCCACACTCATAAACGTTGCAAGGTGAGAGTAACCGAATATGAGAAACATAACCATAACAACCCGCCGCGCATCTACGCTATTCGCCATCATCGTCCTGACGGCGCTTGCAATCACGCTGTCCCTCATCGGCGCAGTCCCAAACGCAGCGCCCGCAGCCGTATCCGCCGCAGTCCCGGCGCAAGCCACGGTGGACTACGACTCGGATAACGATAACCTAATCGAGATCTCCGGACACGCCCAACTCAACGTCGTTCGCCACGACCTTGACGGCGACGGTTCCCCCGCAAGCGGCGGCGCTACCGCATACGCCACCGCGTTCCCCAACGCCACATCCGGCATGGGCTGCCCCTCAACCTGCATAGGCTACGAACTTACCGCAAACATCGACCTCGACACCGACGGCGACGGCAATATCGGCTCCGACACCGGCGACGCCTACAACAACGCCGGCGCAGGATGGCTGCCCATTGGCGACTTCAACAACAGATACACAGGCGTATTCAACGGCAACGGCTTCACCATCACCAACCTGTACATCAGCCGCGCCACCACATCCTACATAGGGCTGTTCGCGCTGCTAGGCATAGGCGCGCGCGTAGAATCGCTTGGCATAACCGCCGCCAACATCACCGGCAACAACTATGTCGGCGTTCTGGCAAGCTACAACATAGGCGAAGTCGTCGCGGTCCATACCGCAGGCAGCGTAACCGCCAGCTCGGGATCATATGCCGGCGGTATAGCCGCCAACCAAACCGCCGCCGGATCTATCCATTCGAGTTACTCCACCGCATCCGTTACGGGCCAGGCGAACGTCGGCGGACTGGTAGGCTACGCATCCGCGGGAACAGGCGCTTCCATAACGAACTCCTACTCCACCGGCCAGGTTAGCCGCTCCAGCGGGACATTGACCACCATCGGCGGACTAATCGGAGCGGTGGAAATGGGCTTCACCGCATCCGCAAGCTACTTCGACTCCACGACCAGCGGCTGCGTAACCGGCGGCAGCAACGGCTGCACCACCAGCGCCGGCGGCAGCGGCGTCACCGCCCGAACCACCAGCGCGCTCCAATCCCCCACAGGCTACACCGGCATCTACGCCGCCTGGAACGCCAACCTCGACGGCGTAACCGGCGGCGACGACCCGTGGGACTTCGCCGGCTCATCCGCATACCCCGTACTGATATACCACCTCACCGACTACGATAGCGACGAAGACAACTACATCGAAGTATCCACCCTCGCCCAATTCGACGCAATCCGACACGACCTAACCGGCGTCGGCAGTTCCACCAACGCCGCCTACATCGCCGCATTTCCCAACCGCATCACTTCCACCACAAAGCGCATGGGCTGCCCGGGCACCTGCACGGGCTACGAACTCACCGCAAACCTCGACTTCGACGAAAACGGCGATGGACAAATCACCGCGGACGACTCCACCTATTGGAACGGCGGCGCAGGCTGGGCGCCAATCGGCTCCGACTCCGGCATATCCGCTAGATACCAAGCCGATTTCAACGGCAACGGCTACACCATCAACAACCTGTTCATCAACCGCGGCAGCAGCAGTGACGTCGGGATGTTCGGCTCTACTCACAACACCTCCCGCATCGAATCACTCGGCGTAACCAACGCCAATGTCCGCGCGCAAAACTATGTCGCAATTCTGGTAGGCTCCCTTTACGGCGACATCGTCGCCTGTTACGCCACCGGCGCGGTAACCGGCACCGGCCGCGGCACAAACCCGAATACAGACCGCGGGCTTGTTGGCGCGTTAACAGGATATGCGGGCCACACGAACCGCGCTGCGACTGTCAGCTCTAGCTACTCCCACGCTTCCGTCACCGGATACACCGGAGTCGGAGGGCTTGTAGGGTATGGGTGGAACGTCAATGTAACAAACTCTTACGCCACCGGCGCTATTACCCGCTCCAGCAGCGGTCCGATAGGCTTCGGCGGGCTAATAGGATGGCTTAATCTTGGCTCCGTAACCACTAGCTACTGCGACACCGATACCGGCGGCGAATCCAGGTGCGGCGTCATGCAAGGCCCCACCTCCGCCGGACTCCCCGTAGCCGGCGCCATAGGCAAAACCACCGCCGAGCTCAAAACCCCCACCGCCTACACAGGCATATATTCCACTTGGACCGGCTACAAGAACGGCGTGGACGACGACCTCCCGTGGGACTTCGGCACATCGTCGGACTATCCCACGCTGGTGTATCACATCGACGACATCGACTACGACGCAGACAACGACAACCTGATCGACATATCCAACCTCGCCCAACTCGACGCCATCCGCCACGACCTCAACGGCAACGGCGCACGCGATTCCGTCTCCGATTGGGCAAACCACACCTCCGCCTTTCCCCGCCGCGTCGCCGGCATGGGCTGCCCCGCCACTTGCGGCGGCTACGAACTCGTCGCCGACCTGGACTTCGACAGCGACGGAGACGGCGATGTGGACGCCAACGACCACGGCGGCGTATTCTGGGACAGCGGCGAGGGTTGGAATCCCATCGGCGCCATCGGCAGCACTACGGCATGGAGAACCACATTCAGGGGCAACGGCCACACCATCAACAACCTATACATCAACCGCCCCAGCACCCTAAACCAAGCGATGTTCGCCCATCTTTGGACCGAAGGCCGCGTCGAATCGCTCGGAATAACCAACGCCGACGTCACCGGAGGCGACCGCACCGCCATCCTGGTAAGAACCAACAACGGCACAATCGTCGGCTGCTACGTCACCGGCAAGGTTACGGGGGGCGAATATGTGGGCAGTCTAGTCGCCCGTCTCGAGCGCGTCGTCCAGTCGTCCTACTCCACTGCGCAAGTCTCCGGAACGGATAAGGTCGGCGGCTTGGTGGGTCATATAAATCTAGCCAGTCCCAGAATATACAACTCCTACTCCACCGGAAGAGTCGTCCGCACCTCCGGAACATCGACGGCCATCGGCGGGCTGGTAGGAGCCCTAGGCGGCAGCGCCAGCGCAGCCAACACGGTCAATAGCTACTGGGACACCTCAACAAGCGGCTGCGTAGCCGGCGGCAGCGACGGCTGTACAAGAAGCTTCGGCGGGACGGGCAAAACCACGCGCGAGCTGCAGACCGTTACCGACTTCACCGGCATCTACGCCAACTGGAACACCCAGCCCGGCAACGCCTGGACATTCGGCAACAACATGCAATACCCAATGCTGACCTACCAGGGCATGAACACGGATCCGCAGGGCGGCCAAGCGATGGGCATGTCCGACAACGGCAGCATTCCCGTCGTAGGCGAGCGCGTGGGCGTCTGCCTAACCCCCGACGACTTCCCCAACCGCGCCAGAGTGGACGGCGAAACCTACTATGTAGGCTGGGTCTGGGAACGCTCCGCCGACGGCGTGGACTGGAGCGACGCCGTTCCCTTGGACAACATGGGGATGCCAAGCGGCGATCCGCCGGCGTACAACGATCCGCCAACCTACGAATACAGTCCCACCACCGACGACGTGGGGAGCTACCTGCGCGCCAGGATGGAACTATCGGACGGCAGCACTGCGTACACCCGTAATCTGGGCGGCCGCGTTGCCTTGCCCGCGAACAGCGGCGCGACAGACGGGGGGACAATCCCATTCGTCAGAAACTACGTCGCCCCGCTGGTGGGCTTCGAAATCGCGGTGTCCAATCCCATCCCTGAGGGAGCGACGGACGCGCGTGTTGGTTGGCAGCGTTGCCCGAACAACAGCGCGCCGCACACCGATTGCGTCTATATCCCCGACGTCTGGTGGATCCCCTACGCGCCCACAGCCGACGACATAGGGAGCTACCTGCGGATGTATGTGTACTACGAAATCGGCGGAACCTGGACTCGCCGCGTAACGCCGCTCACCATCGGCGCAGTGTCGGCGGTGCCGTAACCCCAAACCCAAAGCCAACCCTTATGCGCCCTTGCGTTAAGCCCGACGCAGGGGCGCAAACACGTCCCCTGCATAAGCGCTTATCACTTGCCGCCGCCAAATCCCATTTCCCAATTCGCGCTTTCTCTGATACACTTTCGGCTATTATGACAAGAACGCAATTCGAGCGATTGGTCAGGCAGGCGCTGGATCGCATTCCCGAAGACATCCTAGCGCGCCTGGACAATGTGGACATAGTGGTGGAAGACGAACCTTCCCGGGCGCAGCTGGTGGGCGCGGACATCGGCGATGACGGCTTGCTGCTGGGCTTGTACGAAGGCTTGCCGCTCACCGAGCGCTACGATTACGGCATGGCGCTGCCGGACAAGATAACCATCTTCAAGACGCCCATCGAGTCCATATGCCGTACCGATGAGGATGTGATGCGCGAAGTGCAGGACACCGTCGTCCACGAAGTAGCGCACCACTTCGGCATAGACGATGAGCGCCTGCACCAGTTCGGCATCTAACGCGCATTCGCACAGCCCGCGCAACCCGCGGGCGCAGGAGTTTCGCATTGAAAATCAAGTCGATCAGAGCCGTCAGCATAGACCTTTCCCCCAACATCAAGACAACGCCGCGCGTCCCAAAGCTGCAGACGCCCGACTGGGTAAGCCCGATGATGGGCTACGGCGAGTTCGGCAAGGCGGATTGGAGCGCGCCTTGGGGCAGAACCGCCTGCGTGGTCACCGCCGAAAACGGCGCTTGGGGGCTTGGCGTTACCATCAACAGCGCGCCCGTCAACAGCATCATCAACGACCACTTCGCCCCCGTGCTCGCCGGGCAGAACTGCATGGCTACCGAAAAGATCTGGGATATGATGCAGCGCATCTCCACGCACTACGGCAATGTCGGGCTTGCGAGTTACGCCATAAGCGCCGTTGACAACGCGCTGTGGGACTTGAAGGGCAAGCTTCTGGGCGTCCCCGTGTATGAACTGCTCGGCGGCCCGCAGAAGGACAAGATATTCTGCTACGCCAGCAACACCGATACCTCATACGGCGTCGCGAACAGCATCGACTGGTTCCTTGAGTTGGGATTCAAGGCGGTCAAGCTCTTCGTGCCGCACGGCCCGCAGGAAGGCATAGAAGGTCTGAGCAAGAACGTGGAGCTTGTGGCGCGCACGCGCGAGCAGATAGGCGACGATGTTGAGCTTATGCTGGATGCCTGGATGTCCCTCAACACCGAGTACGTCGTGCGCCTGGTCGAGGCGCTCAAGCCCTACCGCCTCAAGTGGCTTGAAGACTACCTGCCGCCCTACGATACCGATAGCTACATCAAAGTGCGGCGGCGCGTCCCATCGCAGACGCTCGCCACCGGCGAACACTGGCATACCATCCATCCGTTTGCGCTTGCGGCGGGACAGGGGCTTGTGGACATAATGCAGCCCGACGTGGCGTGGGTTGGCGGCGTAACCGCCGTTGTGCGCATCTGCCATATCGCGGAGGCGCACGGCGCAACCGTCATCGGACACGGCGGGATGAACTACCCGTACGGACAGCATCTAGCCTACGCAATGCCCGCAATCGCTTGGGGCGAGCGCTCCGAGGGCGTGTCCCCGCCGGGCGTGCCGCTTGAAGAGACGGTGGCGCTGCCCGGAACCCCGGTCATCAAGGACGGCTACCTTGCGCCGAGCGACGCCCCCGGCTTCGGCTTGGAAATCACCACCGATTGGCTGGAGTCCAGGGCGCTTTAGCCTTTTCTTGCCCATAAAGGACGCGCGCAAAGCGGGGCGACGCCGTCGCATTTCACTTGACCGCGCGGGCGCTTCACGCCTACAATGGTTATCTGGAACGGCAATGCAATTGATGCGGCAATGCGGTTGGGTGCATTGCGCGCGCTAACGCCCACTACGAAATCAGCGGCAGGATGACTAATGTACGCAATTGTGAATACAGGCGGTAAGCAGTACAGGGTGGCGCCCGGCGATACGCTGCGGGTGGAGTATCTGCCTGCGGACGAGGGCGACCTTGTGGAGCTTGAGGATGTTCGGATGCTGTCCGACGACGGCGGCGCGGTGACTATGGGCGCGCCTTCTATCGACGGCGCTAAGGTCACCGCGGAGGTGCTGGCGCAGGGGCGCGGCAAGAAGGTCATCGTGTTCAAGTACAAGGCTAAGACGCGCTACCGCCGCAAGAACGGACATCGGCAGAACTTCACCGAACTTCGGGTAACGGACATCTCATACGGCAAGTAAATACCAAGCGAGGCAGGCAAGCCAAAGGGGGCAGGAATGGCGCACAAGAAGGGCGGCGGCAGCACGCGCAACGGACGCGACAGCAACTCAAAGCGGCTGGGCGTCAAATGCTACGATACGCAACTGGTATCGGCGGGATCCATCATCGTGCGGCAGCGCGGCACGCGCATCCATCCGGGCAATAACGTCGGGCTTGGCAAAGACCATACGCTTTACGCGCTGATCGACGGCAAGGTGAAGTTCGAGCATAAGACGCGCTCCAAGAAGCGCGCGAGCGTGTATCCCGCAGTCGACTAATAGGCATGCTAATGCCTCAGAATTCGGCGAATTCCGAGAGCGGCGGCAAATCCGTTTAACCAGCGGTTTAGCGCATTGCGTATTCGCGCGTCAGCGTGCCACAGCGCCGCTGCGATAAGCGCGCGGATTGCGCCGACGGCTAACCGATAGGCCTTCTGTCTATACGCTAACCCCGTTGCCCATTGAACCCCACTCAATAAGGAAAGCGAAATTGAAACCCGAAATACATCCGCGATACTACCCCGAAGCGGTGGCTATATGCTCTTGCGGGGCAACCTACACCACCGGCTCCACCAAGCCCGAACTGCGCGTGGAAATCTGCAATCAGTGCCACCCGTTCTTCACGGGCGAGCAGCGCATCATAGACACCGAAGGGCGCGTGGAACGCCTCAAGCGGCGCTTCAACCTGCGATAGCGCTGCGCCGCCGTCGTCCGATATATCAAACCATAACGATATATCCGGGCGATGCCTTTTTACCTTCATGAACACTTCATTCGCAGGGGGACGGGCCGCATTAGCGCGCGCCGCCCCTGCTTTTTAATGGGCTGCGAGGGCGAATGAGCGCAAATCAGCCGCACACATACGGCGGTCAAGCCGTCATAGAGGGCGTGATGATTCGAGGGCAGCGCAATATCGCGATAGCGGTGCGCCGCCCGGACGGCAGCATAGCGCTGAAGCGCCAGCCGCTGACGCCCATATTCACCGGCAGACTGCGCCGCATCCCGCTTGTACGCGGCGTAATCGCAATGGCGGAAACGCTGACGCTGGGCATGCGCGCGCTGACCTACTCCGCCAATGTGGCGGCGGAGGCGGAAGGCGAAGAGATTAGCGCCCGCTCTATGGCGGGAATGATGGCGGTTTCGCTCACCATCGCCATCGGGCTGTTCTTTCTTGTGCCGGTGCTGGCGAGCGATAGGCTTGAGGGTCTGCTGGGCTCAAGCCTTATGGCGAACATCGCGGAGGGCGTCATACGGCTGGGGCTGTTTCTGGGCTACATATTGCTGATAGGCAGGATGAACGATATTCGCCGCGTGTTCATGTATCACGGGGCGGAGCATATGACGGTTCACGCGCAAGAGCGGGGGGATCCGCTGAACATAGCGCATATCCGCCTCTATCCTACGGCGCATCCGCGCTGCGGCACGGCGTTTTTGCTGGTGGTGATGGTGGTTGCGATACTGGCGTTCATATTCGTGGGTAGAGAGCCGTTCTGGTGGCTGATAGCATCGCGCATCGTACTGGTGCCGCTGATTGCGGCGGTGAGTTACGAAGTGATCCGATTCAGCGGACGCCACGCCGCCAACCCGCTGGTGGCGCTCATCACCGCGCCCAGCCTAGCGCTGCAATCGCTCACCACGCGCCAGCCGGACGACGACCAGATCGAGATCGCCATAGCCGCCATGCAGCAGGCGCAGGCGGCAGACGCTGAGTGCGCTGAGGCCGCTGAATCGACGGGGACGCTTGCCGCCGATGGGTAACGGGCGTGGGATGCTGGATGCTGCGGCTTCCGCTTACCTTGCGCGATAGCCTATAGACCCGCCGACGCCGTCAGCGTTTTGCGATGTATCGCCCGCTATTCGCCGTGCCGCGCGCGAAGCGTTTGCCACACATCCTCGGGTCTTGCGCCGGACGCCGCCAGCAGAACTAGCGTGTGATACAGCAGGTCGGCCGTCTCTTCCACGAGTTGCGCGCCCTCGCCCTTGACGGCGGCTATGGCGGCTTCGCCCGCCTCTTCGATGACCTTCTGCGCTATGCGGGCGCTGCCGCCTTCGAGCAGTTGGGCGGTGTAACTGCCTTGCGGCATTTCGCGCTTGCGGTCTTGTATGACTGCGAACAGGTCTTCCAGCACGCCCGGGCCTTTCTGCTCGCGATAGAAGCCGGGCAGTTCGTCTATGGGCGTGAAGAAGCAGTTGGGTTTTCCGGTGTGGCAGATTGGGCCGTCGGGCTCGACTTGCAGAATGAGCGCGTCGCCGTCGCAATCTACGGCGGCGGACTTGACGCGCATATAGTTGCCGGACACTTCGCCCTTGTGCCACAGATCGGAGCGGCTGCGGCTGAAGAACCACACTTCGCCGCCGTCCAATGTGCGCTTGAGGGAGCCGGGGTTCATATAGCCCAGCATCAGCACTTCGCCGGTGTTGACATTCTGAGCGATTGCGGGGACAAGTCCGTTGGCGTCTAGTTTCACTTCGGGCATGCGATTCACCTGCGCTTTGCGGTATATGGGTAGCAATGGGCGTTAATGATTTGAGCGATACGAATATAAGCCTAATCTTTGGATGGGCGCTATGGGATGGACGCCGCGGTTGGGCGTATCGGCGTTCCCTTTGCGGCGAGGTAGCGCTTGACTTCGGGGATGGGGTGCGTTCCGTAGTGGAAGATGCTTGCGGCTAGAACGGCGTCGGCTTTGCCTTTCACCAAGGCGTCGTGCAGGTGCTGCGGGTTGCCTGCGCCGCCGCTTGCGATTAGCGGTATCGTTGCGGTTTCGGATATGGCGCGCAGCAGTTGCAGGTCGTAGCCGGTCTGCTGCCCGTCGGTGTCCATGCTGGTAACCAGCAGTTCGCCCGCGCCGAGTTGGGCGGCTTTCTGCGCCCACTTCACGGCGTCTATGCCGGTGGGCGTGCGTCCGCCGTGGACATACACCTGCCAGCGCGAATGCGCGTCAAGCGCAATATCGGCGGCGATGTCGGGGGATGCTGCGCTGTTGAACGGGGCGGCGCTCTGTTCGCCGACGTCCGCGCGCTGCGTGTCGTCGACGCGCTTGGCGTCTATGGCGACTACGATGCACTGCGCGCCGAAGAATGCGGACGCTTCGGCTATGAGCGCGGGATTGGCGACGGCGGCGGTGTTGAGCGATGCCTTGTCCGCGCCGGCCTCCAGCATGCGGCGCACATCGGCCACGGTTCGCAGTCCGCCGCCCACGGTCAGCGGTATGAACACCTGCTCCGATACTAGCCGCACCACGTCGATGATGATGTCCCGCGCGTCTGAGCTTGCTGTGATGTCCAGGAACACCAGCTCATCGGCGCCTTGGCTGTCGTAGAAGCGCGCTAGTTCGGCGGGATCGCCGGCGTCCCGTATGTTCACGAAGCTGACGCCCTTGACTACCCGCCCCCTGTCAATGTCCAGGCATGGAATTATGCGTTTGGTGAGCATACTTTTCCTTGATATAGGGGATCTTGATATAGGCGATATAGAGCCTATCTAGGGCGTATCGTGTTTGGAGTATTTGGGGCGCATATCGGTTTGCGGCGCTATCTAGGGCGCACATCGTCTTTGCTACTAATCGATCGCTGCGCTAATCCGGCGTTGTGTTGCCGCCTTGCGCTTGTTGTGCGCGAATGGCGCTTATTGCCTGGCGCAGATCGATGTCCCCGGTGTAGATCGCTCTGCCCACGATTGCGCCCTCTACGCCCAGCGCCGCAAGCCGTTCCAGGTGCGCCACGCGCGCGATGCCGCCCGCCGCAAGCAAGCGAACGTTGGGCATACGGGCGAGCGCGCCGATTGCATCGAAGTTGGGTTCGGTGAGCGTGCCGTCGCGCGATATATCGGTGTACAGAAAGCGGGTTACGCCTAAGTTCGTCATATCGGCGACGAGATCCGCGGCGAGCGCGCCGCTGCTCTGCGTCCAACCGCGCAACGCCACTCTGCCGTCCTTGGCGTCCACGCTGACGATTACGGCGTCCGCGCCAAGTTCGGCTACAAGCGCGCGTATGAGCGCGGCGTCTTCAACAGCGGCGGTGCCGAGCATGATGCGGCTGACGCCGGCGTCAATGGCGGCGCGCGCCGTGTCCAGGTCGCGTATGCCGCCGCCCAGATGCAGCGGGCCGGCGGTTGCGGCGGCGATGCGCTTGACGGCGGCGAGGTTGGCGGGGCTGCCGTCTTTTGCGCCGTCGAGGTCGACGATGTGCAGCCGTTCAGCGCCCATATCAACCCATCGGAGCGCCGTGTGCGTGGGGTCGTCCGAATAGACGGTCTCTTGGGCGTAATCGCCTTGATAGAGCCGAACGCACCTGCCGCCGCGCAGGTCTATGGCGGGTATTACCTGCATGCGCCGTCCGTCCGATTCGCGTTCACCATATTGATGAAGTTGCGATATATTCGCAAGCCGACTGCGCCGCTCTTTTCGGGATGGAACTGCACGGCGGCGGCGTTGTCCCATGCGACGGCGCTGCAAAACTCGATGCCGTACTCGGTTGCGCCGGCGACGACCGCAGCGTCCGCAGGATCGGCGTAGTAACTATGCACAAAGTAGAAGTATGAGTGATTTGGGATGCCCTCAAAGATGGGATGCTGTATGCGAAAGTCAACGCTGTTCCAACCCATATGCGGGATTTTCAGCCCGACGCGGTCGGTCTTTTCGGGGGGCAAACGGCGGGTTCGTCCATTGAGTACGGCTAGGCAGGGCTGTTCGCCCTCTTCGGAGCTTTCCAGCAGCAGCTGCAGCCCAAGGCAGACGCCAAGGAATGGCTTGCCGTCGGCGATAGTATCTTTGATGACATTGAAAAGCCCGCGCTCGTGGATGTTGCGCATAGACGCGTCGCAGGCGCCCTGGCCGGGGAACACAACGCCGTGGGCGCGCGCTATATCGCTGGGGTCGGATGTAATCAGCGCGGACGCCCCGCACTCTTCGAGCGCCTTTTGCACGCTGCGCAGGTTGCCCGCCTTGTAGTCTATGACGGCGATGTTGGGGGGGGCGGCAGCGCGCATCATTCGGACCCTTCGGCGGATTGGACGGCGGGTTCGTCGGATTCGTCTAGGCGGGTGCCGGTAACGATGTTCATCGGCAGCGCTCTGTCTTCGAAGCGGGCGAGCATGAACAGTAGATCGGCGAGGCGGTTGACATAGCGCAGCAGCTCAGGGTTGGGCAGCATGTCCTGCTGATGTAAGCCTACGATGCGGCGTTCCGCGGCGCGCAAGGCGCTGCGCGCAAGGTCGAGCGCCCCGGATGCGGCGGATGCGCCGGGTATGATGAACTTGGGCGGCAGCTGCACTTGCGCGCCTAGTTCGTCTATCAGCGCCTCCAAGCCATCTACATCGGCGGCGGTTATGGCGTGAAAGTTGGCGGCGTATTGGGCGTAGTTGGCGGCGTCGGTGGCGAGTTCGCCGCTGAGCGTGAACATATCGCGCTGAACTTGCAGCAGTATCTCTTTGACGCGCTCATCTTGCGATAGCGCGCGCGCAAGCCCCATAGCGGAGGTGGCGAAATCGGCTTCGCCGTACGCTTCGCAGCGCGGGTCGTTCTTGGGGACGCGCCCGCCGAACAGCAAGCCGGTTTCGCCCGCATCGCCCGATTTGGTGTATATCTTCATCGTCATAGGCGCATTATACCAGCAACTTGGCGGCGGCGCAGGTTTGCGCGGGGGATTTAACGCAAAGGCGCAGAGGCGCAAAAGTGGGATAGGATTTGTGGGATAAAGCGCAAGCCCCGACGGATTAGCGTCGAGGCTTGGATTGGGTTGGTAGGGTATTCCGTTTGGCGGGTTAGCCAGCGTTGATTTGCAGGCGGCGCGGCTTGGTGGCTTCCAACTTGGGCAGCGTTACGGTAAGCACGCCGTATCGGTACTGCGTCTCTATGTTGTCTGCGTCAACCCACTTGGGGAGCTGCATGACGCGGTGGAACTTGCCGAAGCGCCGCTCGCGGATGATGTAATCGCTCTCGGCGTTGGGCTCGGCGGCGTTCTCCGCGCTGATGGTCAGCATGCCCTGGTCGATGGTAACGCTGATGTCTTCGGGCGCGATGCCGGGCAGCGCCGCCTGCAGCACGATGTCGTCGTTGGCGCGCATCACATCCACGGGGATGCGGCGGCGCTGCTCGAACTGCTCGCCGTCGGCGTAGCGGAAGCGGCCGTCGTCGAAGCCGCGCCATACCTGATTGAGCGCCTCATCCATCTTGCGAAACTCGCGGATAGGGTCTAGCCTCTGAATAACCATATTTACGCCTCCTTGTTGCGCATTGATTGCGCGCGTTAAGCGCATTTGCGGCAGGCGGCAGCGCTTTCTGCTACGCTCCGCATCTGCTCATATGAATTGCTTAATTGCATTATAACTATATGATATAAGTTGTGTCAAGTTTCATTATGAAATCTCTGTATATGTGATAGAATAAATCCATACGGCTCAACGAAAAGACGCAACTTCAGTTAAGGGCGCTGAGATGGCAAAAGACTACTATGAGGTATTGGGCGTATCGCGAAACGCCGATGAGAAAGCGGTTCGGAGCGCGTTTCGGCGGCTTGCGCGCGAGTATCATCCGGACTTGAACCCCGATGACAAAGAGGCGGAGCGCAAGTTCAAAGAGATTAACGAAGCGAATGAGGTGCTTTCGGACGCCGATAAGCGCGCCAAGTACGACCGCTACGGCGATAACTGGATGCACGCCGACCGCATGCGGGAGCGCGGCGGCGCAAGCGCGGGCGGCGGCTACGCATCCTACGAGACTACCTTTGACTTCGACTTGGGCAATCTGGGCGACCTGCTAGGCGGCGACCTGGACGACCTGTTCAGCGCAAGCAGACGCCGCGCCCGCACTCGCGCCAGGATGCGCGCTCAGCATACGGATGTGGCGGTGAGCATCAGCCTTGAAGAGGCGTTCAGCGGGGCGGCGCGCACGGCGACGGTCGCCGCCGCAAACGGCGAAAGCAAGCGCATCGAGGTTACAATCCCGCGCGCGGTGGACAGCGGCTCGCGCGTGCATATATCGCTTGACGATGGGACGCAGGTGTTCTTCAACATCAGCGTTTTGCCGCACCCGCGCTTCACCCGCGAGGGGGACAACCTGTTCGCCGAACTGAGCCTGCCGTTTGAGGATGCAGCGCTGGGCGGCGAGGCGGAGTTTCGCTCGCTGAAGGGGCGCATCGTGGTTGCGATACCGCCGAACAGCGCATCGGGGCGGCGCATTCGCATCGCGGGACACGGCATGCCCGCGCGCGGCGGCGCAGCGGACGAATACGGCGATCTGTACATCAGCGTCAAGCCCGAACTGCCCGCCAATCTGAGCGACGATGAGCGGGCGCTGCTGACTGAATTCCGACGGCTGCGCATAGAGAACGGCAAGCGCGCGCCGTAGGGAGATGGGCGCGCGGCATATGCTTGCGTAGGATTTAACGCAAAGGCGCAGAGACGCAAAGGTGGCGCAACGCGGTTGGGCGCAACGCGCTCGGCTTTATCCGGCGGTCAGCACGGGAACGCCGCAGAAGGCTTCGTAGTCGATCAGGTCGGTGATGGTGGGATCGTCGCCGCAGAGGGGGCAGTCGGGGTTGCGCCTAATCTTGACGGCGCGGAAGTCCATATCCAGCGCGTCTATGAGCAGCAGTCGGCCGGATAGCGATTCGCCCACGTCGAGGATCTGCTTGACGGTTTCGGTCGCCTGGATGCTGCCCACCAAGCCCGGCAACATGCCAAGCACGCCGGCTTCGGCGCAGCTAGGGACTTCGCCCGGCGGCGGCGGCGTGGGGAACAGGCAGCGGTAGCAACCCTGCCCCGGCAGATAGACGGTCGCCTGCCCGTCGAACAGCAGGATGCTGCCATCTACAAGCGGCTTGCCGCTGAGATACGCCGCGTCGTTGACGAGGTAGCGCGCGGGGAAGTTGTCCGCGCCGTTGATGATGATGTCGTATTCGGGGATGATGTCGAAGGCGTTGTCCGATGTTATCGGCTCTTCGTGGATTTGCACATTCACATCGGGGTTGTACGCCTTGAGCGTTTCGTATGCTGAGAGCGCCTTGGGGCGGCCGATGTCGTCGTTCTGGTGGAGGATTTGGCGCTGGAGGTTGGTGACGTCCACGGTGTCGAAGTCCACGATGCCGATTGTGCCTACGCCTGCGAGCGTGAGGTATATGGCGATGGGCGAGCCTAGCCCGCCGGCGCCCACGATGAGAACTTTGGACGCCAGCAGTTTGCGCTGCCCAACGCTGCCGACTTGGGGCATGATGATGTGCCTGCTGTAGCGCTGCACCTGATAGGGCGTGAGCGTTTGGGGCGGCGCTTGGGTCTGCGTCATTGCGGGTAATCCTCCGTTATGTGGGATTGTGCGCGCGAATTGTTGGGTTGTTTGCGCGGCTGGTTTATGCGCCACTGGGATGGCAATCGTAGCGCTTATTGGTTGGGGCGGCGCTAGTGATGGCAACCGGGAACCTGGGATGGTTTGGGCGGCGCTAAAGTCCAAGGCGTCTAATGCTTAGTGTCGACGATTCGCGCGTAATGGTTGGGTAGTGATAGTAAATTATAGCATCAAGCGGGGGAGTGGGCAACTTGGGGGCGTAGTAAGCAACGCTCTGCTATTTCGCTTTACAAACTGTGCCCTTCCAGCGCTAGTTCGGACAATCTGTTGAATGACGCAAGTCTGATTTGACGGCACGCAGAACTAAGCAATTGCAAGTATTCGGATGTCCACTCTGCGGAGTATTCCTTGTCGCTAAGGGCTTCTAGTAGGATGTTGGGACAAGGGCGTTTCCTGCTGGCGAGTTTCGATGCGCTCACCAGTACCCAGTAGGGCGTTGGGAAGTGGATTGCAAGCGCGTAGTAACCGAAACCGTCGGGGACTTTCAGCAATGAATCGAAGTCGGCTTTCGTTAATTGGCGCGGATGGGGGGCGCCCACTTGCGCTTCTACCTCGAACCGAAACTCCCTGTCCTCTTTGACTGCGACGATGTCCGGATGCCCGGTTTGGTTGACCGCTTCTATCCGATAGCCAAGCCGCAACAACACATGGGCGGCAACAGCCTGGGTTTTGAAGCCGAAATCCGCCGCATTGGTGCTGTTTAGTATGCGGTTGATGCAATCAATCGCTTTGCGGCTCGCGCAACTATTGATACTCAATGTTCAGCGTGGGGCCGCCTTGGCGTGACAGATTGGTAGGTTCGATGATGACATAACTTCCCGGGTCAAAATACTTCGGCAGAAACCTCCGAAACCTATCAGTCTCATGAGAGGCGACCATAATCTGAACGCGATGTCCTATATCGGCCAAGTTCTTAACCAGTATTTCAGTATGCTCTTCGTCCGACGCTTGCGTAGGGTCGTCTAGCATTACTAGATAGACTTCGGTAGGCGTGTCATCCGCTTGGCTGAACACAATGTAAGGCACAAGCCTCAATGCGCTCTCAGCTTGTCCGTTTAATACTCCAATCTGATCTTCAAGCCCCAATGGATCCTGAGTGCTTGCTACTCGCAGTTCAAGTTTAGGCAGGAGATCGTCTGAAATAATCAGCCTATCGTAATACGGGTGTTGGGTTAGGGCAGAGAATACCTTTGTAAGGCTCTCAGATAGGTTTGGGATTTCTTTCTTAAGTCGTTCGTTGTAGCAAGACTCTGCCACCTGCTTTATTTTTCGCACAGAGGCGCCGAATGCCACAAGGTCATTGTAGGCATTGACGATTACACTAAGGTTTGTCTTAGAGACGCCAAGGTTGTGTAGATCCCTTTGGGTCTGATGGTAATCGTCTTCTTCCCTTAATTTAGACAGACGTGCATCAAACTTATTCAACCAAGCGTTATTATTTGTGATCTGGCTCTCTATTTCAGCCTTCCTGATCACAAGCCGCTCTAGCGCTGTGTCTATTTGATTCTGGGTTATGGGTTCTGTGAGTTCCTCTTTGTCCTCCATATAGATGGACTTGTAAGTTTTATCTACGGTCTCATCTAGGCGGGCGAGTTTGGCTGCTTGTTTTTCAAGCGAGTCCTTTAGGGTTTTGGCTTGTTTAAGGCGAGCAGATAGGATATTCAGCAGATTTGAAGTCGCATCCTCAGACAATTCCCCCGAGTTCTGTCGCAACAAGGATTGCAAAGCATGTCGCGCATGCTCTGTATCGCAAACAGGGCAAAGCGTGGAGTTGGAATCAACTCGATTTAACAGAGAAATCGAATCTTCAATGATCCTACGCTTTAATCTTGCCGTATCCAAATTTGCGCGTGTTTCATCGACTTTTCCACGGAGTTCGTCTATGGATATGCCCTTCAGCTCGGAATTGAGCGCTGAAGCAATAGAGTCGAGGATAGCTTTTTGCGCATCAGCGCTAATCAGGTTGCTGCGAAACACATCCACTTTTTGTATGCGATTGGCAAGATTCGCGGATTCCTTTTGAAGTTCGCTTTGAGTTTGTTCGCGTCTCTTTTGCAAAGAGATGGACGCGTGCTCGATCAGAGCGGCAAGCGACGCGCTTGTCAAAGCCCCGTCAATCGATTTGCCAGTGATCTCTTGGATTAAATCACGCGCCTTGTTTTCAGACTGCCCAACGGTTGGCACCGGTTCATTGCCCCAAGGCGCTGAACGGAGGATGTTTCTTCTACGCAGTTCGCGGGTAGAAATTCTTTCGTCTAAATTTTGGCGAGTACTTGTAAGTCGATTACTTACGTCGTATTCGACATCTTCTTGTCTAGCCAGAAAATCGTCTATTTGGCTTAATAGCGCTCGTGGATGAAGGAGCCCTACATAGTTCAGAATTGGACGATCGAATGGGCTTATGTCTGCCGGCTGTCGACGCATTGGAGCAGATTGGGAAGAAAAAATGATGTGCATACCCTCACCGGCATTTACGGAATCCAGCTGAGGTATAACGTCTCTAATCCGCTTTTCTTCTCCCAACTCGTCGGTGAGAGTAGCGTCACTTCCGCCACTAACTCCCTGTATCAATCTTCGCCGAAGTGTCAACTCTTCTCCGCCACGCATTAGCGTGATGACGACACGACACTCTCCCAAGTAGCCGCTATTCGCGATAACTTCATTAGGGCGATTCGTAGAACCGAACAATCCCCAGCGAATAGATTCAATAACGCTGGACTTGCCGTTTCCGTTGCGACCTAGCAAGAAGACGTGGCGGCTTCTAATGTCAATTTCTTGGGGCGTAGTGAAGCCCTTGAAACCTTCAATTTCAACCGAGTTGATGCGGAATCCATCTATCATGTGCCGTTACATCCCTTCAAAATCATTGAGTAGACTCTGTACACGGTCTTGAAGTTGTTGCCGCTGAGCGTCGAGATATGTACCAGCGTCTTCGGGTCCGTCTCTATCAAACACTTCTGCGAGCCGCAACCACAAAGAACGCACAGCCTCATCGTCAGACGGCAGCTGACGGGCAACAAGTTGGGTAAATCGCAATTCTTCTTCTTGGCTCATATAGCCGCCTCAAGGTGAACCTAGTCGCCGCATATATTGTATATTACCTTTATAAATAATACAAACTCCGCTTCCCGTCAAGCGGACAAGCGTTTCGCTGAGGAGGTGAAAGAATGACCGCCACCACCACCACACACCAAACCCACATCTACATCGGCCTCGCCGGCGAAGGCGACGCTATCGGGCCGGGCGGCATGCTGCGCCGCGCCGAAGGCGATTCGGAGTGGCAGAGCATCGCGGACGGGCTACCGGATAACCCCCAAGTTCGCGCGCTTGCGATCCATCCCGATAACCCCGCCGTCATATTCGCAGGAACGCAAGACGGCCCGTTTCGCAGCGACGACCGCGGCGCGCATTGGGAGCGCCTCGACGCTCCAAAAGGCGATGTCTGGTCCCTTGCGTTCTCGCCCGCCGACCCCAATACGCTGTTCGCCGGCTATGAGCCCTGCGGCATAGCGCGCTCCACCGACTGCGGCGCTACCTGGCGGCAGATGGATACCTCCGCCGTGCGCTATCCCGATGTTACTACCTATATGCCGCCGCTCGCCAAGCGCGTCATCGGCATCTGCGCCGATCCGTCCGAACCCGCCGATGTGTATGGCGCGATAGAGGTGGGCGGGCTTATCGGCAGCAGGGACGGCGGCGAAACCTGGCATTCGCTCACCGACGGACTGTATCGCGATAATCACACGGTCGACCTGCACGGCGTTCAGGTGAGCGCCGCCGCGCCGGGAACCGTGTTCATCATCGCGCAGGTGGCGATGTTTCGCAGCCGCAACAAGGGGCGCAACTGGGAGCATATCCGATTCGGCGAAATGTTCCCCGGCGGCGCCTACTGCCGCGATCTACTGGTAGCCCCCGACGACCCTCGCGCGCTGTACCTCGCGGCGGGCGCAGGCGGCGGCGGCGCGCCTCACGGCACGCAAGAGGCGGGCGCGCTGTTTCGCAGCAACGATACGGGCGAAACCTGGCAGCGCCTAGACATCGGCTATACCCCGCCGGGGCGCATGTTCCAAGTGGCGATCGATCCCGCCGCCCCGAACAGGGTATATTGCTGCACCAACTACGGCCACTTCTTCGCCAGCGCAGACGGCGGCGCAACCTGGACGAACCATAAGATCCCGCTCGACCTGAAGCGCGGCTACCATGTGTATCCGATGGTCAGCGGATAGCGGCATGCGGCGCAAACCCATCGGTTGACCGACACGCTGAGCATAAGTTGATGCGCCCTTGCGTCGGGGATTAACGCAAGGGCGCAACAATGGATGAAGGCGGCGGCGATATGGCTGACTTGCGGGGCAAGATAGCCCTGGTTACGGGCGGCAGCCGCGGCATTGGACGCGGCATAGCGCACGAACTCGGCATTGCGGGCGCAACGGTGTACATCACCGGACGCAGCGCCGCCGGCATGCCCACCACCGAAGCGCTCGGCGGCGATGTGGACGCTACTGCGGCGCTGGTCAGCAGTTCGGGCGGCGTGGGCATCGCCGCCCGCTGCGACCATACCGACGACGCTGCCGTCGCGGCGCTGTTCGCGCGCATACGCCGCGAGCGCGGCCGCTTGGACATTCTGGTGAACAATGTGTGGGGCGGCTATGAGCGCTTCGCCGACGCCGACTTCACCGCGCCGTTCTGGAAGCAACCCATGTGGCGCTGGCGGCTCATGTTCGAAGCGGGCGCGCGCGCTCACCTCACCGCAAGCATAGCCGCCGCGCCCCTTATGATTTCGCAGCGCAGCGGGCTTATCGTGAACATATCGTCCGGCGACGAAGGCAAGTATCGCGGGCAGCTTCTGTACGACATGGCAAAGACCGCAGTCGACCGAATGGCGTTTGGGATGGCGCTGGAGCTTCGGCAATACGGCGTAACGGCGCTCGCGCTATACCCCGGACTTACGCGCACCGAGCGCGTGGAACGATTCGCCGACGCCGCTGAGCTGGCGCGCGCCGAATCGCCGCGCTACGCCGGCCGCGCCGTAGCAGCGCTCGCCTCCGACCCGCGCGTTATGGAGCGCACTGGCGGCGCCTACAAGACTGGCGATCTTGCGCGCGAATACGGCTTCACCGACATCGACGGAACGCAACCGCCGCCTTTCAGCTTCGGATAGTCGACATGTGGGTTGATGCGCCCTTGCGTCGGGAATTGACGCAAGGGCGCACAACCGCAAATATGGACATTTTGGCGGACAATGTCCATAATAATGTCCAACGAAATCAAGCCTGTTTATGCGTCTATCAAGCGATGGGCGCGCAATGCGAAAAGTGGACATTGGCTTGGACAATGTCCGCTTTCGCAACCTACCCACGGAGGCATTCCCCCTTGCTTACCATTGCCAAGAAGTTCGCGGACGATATTATCGCGCACGCGCGGCAGGATGATCCCAACGAGTGCTGCGGCATCCTGGCAGGCAGCGCCGACGTGGTCTGCAAGCAGTATCGCATCACGAATACGGTGGCGAGCCCGGTGCGCTATCTGATGGATCCGCAGGAGCAGCTCAACGCGATGCTGGACGCAGAGCACAACGATTGGGATGTGATGGCGTTCTACCATTCGCACACGCACAGCGCGGCGTATCCCTCGCCCACGGATGTGCGCATGGCGCAGCAGAGCGGCTGGCTGGGCGAGGATGTGTACTACATTCTGGTGTCGCTGGAAGACAAGGCTAATCCGCATATCCGCGCCTTTCGCATTCAGCCAAACGGGGACATTCAAGAGCAGCCGTTCACCCACGGCGCATAGCCTTTTCACGAGCCGTCGTCGTTCTCATCCAACCGCTATGGCATAGCCTAACCGAAATTTATCGCATCGGTCGTCAGTGAGAATGTTCTGCGCCTTTGGCGTTATGTCATTTTTATGTCATTGAGGAGGAAACGATATGCGATTTACGCTTCCCGCTATAAATCCCAAGCGCCCGCTTCACATCCTCGCAGTTGGCGGCGCGGCGGCGCTGCTGCTGTTCATACTGCTGACAAACGCCGATAACGCAAGCGCGCAGCAGCCCATCGCCGGCACGGCTACGCCCACTTCCGCGCCGGCCGAAATCGCCGCGCCCGCGCAGTCCGGCGAGGATCCTGGTCCCAGGCTGACCTCGCTAGAGGTGCTCGTTAGTCAGCTGCGGGCGCTTGTGGCGACGTTTGAGAGCAGGTTCGCGCGCATAGAGAGCAGGCTGGAGGAGCTGGACGGCGAAGCGCCGCCCGAGTCGACTCCCACGCCAACCGCCACCGCAACGCCCACTCCTACGCCAACCCCTGTGCCGTTCACTTCCATAATCGCCGGCGAGCAGCATACCTGCGGACTGCGCAAGGACGGCTCCGCGCTGTGCTGGGGCAACAACGAGTATGGTCAATCGACGCCGCCCGAGGGTGAAACCTTCGCTTCGCTGGCCGCCGGCTGGGATCACACCTGCGGACTGAGCGCGGACGGCTCGACGGCGTGCTGGGGCGCAAACCTATCCGGCCAGTCGACGCCGCCATCCGGCGAAACCTTCGCGTCGCTGAGCGCCGGTAGATCGCACACCTGCGGCTTGCGCGATGATGGGGATGATGGGACGGTGGAGTGCTGGGGCAGCGACCGATACGGCGAATCCACCACGCCGACGTTCAATCAAGACTTCACGGCGGTAAGCGCCGGCGGCTATCACACCTGCGGACTGCGCGACAACGGCTCAGTGGTGTACTGGGGCGATAACGAATTCGGTCAATCGCAGCCGGTGCAGCCGTCTCAAAACTTCGCGTCCATATACGCCGGCGAGTTTCACACCTGCGGGCTGCGCGCGGACGGCTTGGCGATATGCTGGGGCGATAACTCTTTCAGTCAAGCGAGCGCGCCGCCGTCGGGGGAATTCTCTGAACTAAGTCCCGGCGGCTATCACACCTGCGGACTGCGCCGGGACGGCTCCGCCGTGTGCTGGGGCGCAGACCAACATGGTCAGTCAACGCCGCCGTCGGGCATTTTCGCATCCCTAACCGCCGGCCGGAATCACACCTGCGGACTGCGCGCAAACGGCTTGGCGGTGTGCTGGGGCGATAACGAACACGGCCAGTCAACACCGCCATAGGAAGGCAATATCTCGCGTTAATCCCTGCCGGTTTTCACATCTGCGGGATACGCGAGAGCGCGATAACGAACACGGGTTAATCAACGCCGCCGGCGATTGAGGACGCTAAATGCCCATCGCCGGCGGCGCTCATATCTGAGAACCGCTTAATCTGCCCCGCCTTGCCCGCACAAACCTCTGCCTGCCACCCCCGCCGCCAATCCCGCCGCTAACCTTTCTGCCGCTGTGGGCGTTTCATATTGCGAGCGCTCAAACCGAAAGCGCGCGCGGCGCAATCCCAATCCCAAGCGTGCCGCGCCGCGCCCAAGCTTGGAACGGGACGGCGGATGTTGCGTCTGCCGCCCGTATCCCAAAGCGGTTAAGGCAGTTTGAAGAAAGGGAGAGGCAGTCTTGAAGACTAAACTGATAGTGGCGGCGATTGTGGCGGCCGTTCTGGTTAGCGCCGGCGTAATCGCCGGGATAAGAGCGAACATATCCGAAGCCGGCGGTGCCCCCAACGCAGAGCGGCGCGCTATGCCGGCGAACAGCGCCGCCAACCCGCAGCCCGACGCGGCAGAGATCTCCGACGCCCGCAATGGGCGCATACCCTACATCGGCATTGCGATTGCGCGCGTCCCCGAAGACGATGACGCAGCAGCCGCCGGCGATGATGACGCCGCTGAGAACGGCGACGGCGCGCTCATCGTGAAGGTGATGGCGGGCAGCCCGGCGGATGGCAACCTGCAAGTGGACGACGTCATCACCGCATTGGACGGCGACGCCATAGACGGCCCGCGCGATGTTGTGGCGATTGTGCGCGACGCTGAGCCGGGCGATACGATTGTGTTCAGCGTCAGGCGCGGCGATGCCGATATGGATGTCAGCGTCACCGTGGGCCAGCGCGCGGCGGCCGATTTCGCGATAGCCAAGCGCGGCTACTTCGACGAACACGATTACGATGATGACGGACTCGACGGACTTATACTATCCGAGACGCGCCGCCAAACCGATGAGGGCGTGATGACCGTGCGCAAAGCCGTCGGCACGGTGCAGAGCGTAGATGTGGCGCGCGGCGTTCTCAACCTGCTGCTGGCGGACGAATCCGAGACGCTGTCCTTCACCATAAACGAAGACACCAAAGTGCTAATCAACCGCAGCGGCAGCCTCGGCGGGTTGAGCGCCACCGAAACAACGCTGGTGGTGGAAGAGATCGACGCCGAGGGCGCGCGCAACGTCGAGATGGTGGCGCAGGGCGATATGAACTTCGGCATGCAGGGGTTGCGCGATAAGGACTTTGGAGCGCGCGGCTTCGGCTTCACGCATCCGTTCATGTTCGGCGAACGGGACTTCGACTTCCCGCGCTTCGACTTTTTCGACGACGGCGCCAAGCGCAAGTGGCACAGGTTCGGCAGGGACGACGACCGTCGCGACGGCGAGCGTTACCACAGCGACGACGGCGACGACGCCTAACGCCGCCAATCGCCAACCTAGCGCGCAGTATTGAGGATGTCCCGCTGAGTTTGCGGGGCATCCTCTCTTTTCGCATACCTATCGCATTTGCATCCGCAATCGCGCGGCGCATCCCCGAACCTTGCGCTGACGGCAAACTAACCACGCATTGCCGCCGCCATTTCTCAAAATCGTCAAGCGTAGCCTATTTTGGTCAAGCGCTAGAACTATGAAAATGTGTTGCGTATTATCTATAACGAATGTAAAATTAGCCGAACTTTATACACCAAAATGCGCTTTGCGCCATCCGGAGAAACGATATGCGATTTACCCGCTCCCGGCATACGCCTTCCAAATCCGCGCTCTACTTCCTCACAGCGCTCATCGCGGCGGCGCTGCTGTTCGCAATGCTGACTACCGCCGATAACGCAAGCGCGCAGCAGTCGGACGGCGATAACGCCGCGCTAATTCCCACGCAACCGCCGGACTTCGTCCCGTCCGTCCCATCGGAGCGCGCGCCCACGCTGGGCAACCTGGACTATACGCTTTCGCAGCTAGCCTCGAGCGTGCAAGGCGGCTACTCCACGGCGCACGCCGCGGCGTCCCAAGCGCCGATATACGCCGCCGACTCGATCGCGGTTACCTTCTATCTCAACGGCGATACCGCGCCGCTGCTGGCGTTCCTGCGCGCCAACGGCGGCGATCCGCGCAACATCGGCGACGACTATGTGGAGGCGTACGTCCCCGTAGATCTGCTGGTGGATGCGTCGGAGCGGCCGAATGTGGCGAGCGTGCATGCGATAGCGCCGCCCAAGCCGAACAAGGGCTACATCACCAGCCAGGGCGTCGACGCGCATTTCGTAAGCACTTGGCACGCCAACAACTACACCGGATCAGGCGTCAAGGTGGGCGTGATAGACCGCGGCTTCGAGGGGTTCCGCGCGCAAATGGGCAATGAACTGCCCGCAGGCGTAACGGCGCGCTGCTACGCCGCCATCGGCACATACAGCTCGCTCGTTTCGGACTGCGAAAGCGACGGCGTCCACGGACTGAGCGTAGCCGAAACGGTTCTTGACATAGCGCCGGATGTAACGCTCTACATCGCGAATCCAATATCGAACGGCGATCTGAAATCCACGGTTGATTGGATGGTGGCGCAGGGCGTAGACGTCATCAACCACTCGCTAAGTTGGACGTGGGGCGGCCCCGGCGACGGCAGGTCGTACTATTCCAACGACCCTATCAGGAGCGTGAACGCAGCGGTTACCGGCGGCGCTATGTGGACGAATTCCGCGGGCAACCACGCCCGATCCACATGGTTCGGGTCATTTACGGACAACGACTCTGACAGAACGCTGAACTTCGACGCCGATAGCGAATCCAACGGCGTTTCCCTTACTGCGGGACAGCGGTTTATAGCGCAGCTTCGCTGGGAAGGGACTTGGGGTTCGGCAGACAAAGACCTCGAGTTGATCTTGTACTATCGCGGCAGCGAAGTCGCATCCAGCCGCGGCTGGCAACGGGGAAGAACCGGCAATATACCATATGAAAAGATAGTGTACACGCCTACCACAAGCGGATATTACAATCTTGTCGTGTGGCAAATAGGACAGGCCAGCCATCCGAGCTGGGTGCAGCTTCAGGCGTTCACTGGCGAATCGCTGGACATCTACACATCAAGAGGCAGCATTCAAAACCCGGGCGAGAGCGCGAATTCGGGCATGCTCGCCGTGGGCGCCGCGCGTTGGAATACCACAAACGCCATTCAGCCCAAAAGCAGCCGCGGCCCTATGCCCAGCGGCAGAGTCAAGCCTGACATCGTAGGCGCCGACTGCACCAGCTCGGTCGCCTATGCGGCCGGCTGCGGCACCAGCATCGCGTCGGCGCATGTAGCGGGACTTGCGGCGCTGGTCAAGCAGCGCTTCTCCACCTACACGCCCACGCAGCTTGCGTCCTACCTCAAATCCAACGCATCGGCGCGCGGCGCCGTCCCCAACAACACTTGGGGCTACGGCTTCGCCCGCCTGCCCACGCTGTCGGTTCCTGCCACGCCTACTGGCACGCCCACGGCGACGGGAACGGCCACCGGCACGCCCACGGCGACGGGAACGGCCACCGGCACGCCCACCGCGACGGGAACGCCCACCGGCACGCCCACCGCGACGGGAACGCCCACCGGCACGCCCACCGCGACGGGAACGCCCACCGGCACGCCCACCGCGACCGGCACTGCCACGCCCACGGGAACGCCCACGCCGACGGACACACCTACACCCACGAATACGCCTACGGTGACCGGCACGCCGCCCACCGCTACGCCCACGGTGACCGGCACGCCGCCTACCGCCACGCCCACGCCAACGGATACGCCCACGCTTACGCCGACTGCCACGAATGTTTCGGCAACCGACGAACCTACGCCGACGCGCACGGCAACCCGTGTGTCCGGCGCGGCAGAACCCACGCTCACGCCGACCGCAACCAACGTGACCGCAGATTCAGGAAATGTTCCCGGCAGGGTAGCCGAACTTGAAGGCGAAGTGAGAACGCTGAAAACCGAGATGGGCGCGCTGAATTCGGTTATAGAATCGCTGCGATCGCTTATTAGAGCGCTGACCGGCAGATTGGACGCGCTTGACGGCGGATCCGCGGCGCCAACGCCAACGCACACGCCCACGGCGACGAATACGCATACGCCCACGGCGACGAATACGCCGGTGACCTCGCTGGATCCCACGCCTACGCCCACCACGGCCGCAACGCTGACGCCCACCGCGACGTCGGTATCGGCGCTGGCGCCCGGCTGCATTCGCAGCATCAGCCTGGGTTGGCTCACCGGTACCTGGAACGCCGACTGCCTGTCCAACAAGACGCCGCCCACCGCAAAGAACGGAACCCGCTATGCGCGCTTCTACACCTTCACGCTGAACGCGCCCTCAAGCGTAACCGTTAACATCACATCCAACGATGTAGATAACGCCTATCTCTACCTGCTCAACGGCAGAGGCAGGGACGGCTCCATAGTGAACCGGGGCGACACGCGAATAGACGAGCGCCTGCAGCCTGGCACATACACCATCGAGGTTACCACCTACGACCTGGAAACGAGCGGCAACTTCACGCTGACCTTCGGCGTCGCCGGGCTTTCGCGCATACGCTAGGCGTCTCTGCGCCAAGCGTATCGCCTAATACGCATCCCTTCTCCCAACAGCGAACTGCCGGGGGAAGGGATGCCTACCCTTTTTCCACGATATACGCGCTGACGGCAGCCGAACCGCGTAGCGCCGTCGCCGCGCCTCACAAGCGTATTGCGGCAAGCGCGCGAAATCCACGCCGGCGCAGTTGCAAATCTAAACTCCTTTGCGCCTTCCCGCCTTTGCGTTGAAAACCCTTAGGCCGACCCTTTGCGCCACTGCGCCTTCGCGTCAAAAACCCTACGCAAACCGGCGCCTTGCGCCCTTGCGCCCAAAACCCCGGTCAGCGCCCCATATGATACGCTTGACGCCCAATGCTCAAGCGCATCACCCAAGCCCTGACCGCCCAAACGGACGCAGCGTCCGCCGCCGCCTTTCGCATCGCTTTCGGCATACTAGCGTTCATCGCCGTCGCGCGCTACTTCCGCAACGACTGGATCGCCCGCCTCTACATCGAGCCCGCGCACCACTTCCCCCACTGGGACTTGGCTTTGCTCCAGCCGCTCCCCGATTGGGGCATGTACGCCCTATTCACCGCGCTGGCGCTGTTCGCCGCCGGCATAGCGCTGGGCTTCTATTACCGCATCTGCGCCGCCCTGTTCTGCATCGGCTTCGCCTACATTGAGCTGATTGACCGCGCAACCTACCTCAACCATCACTACCTTATGATACTCATAACCCTGCTGATGGCGTTCCTGCCCCTAAACCGCGCGGCATCCCTAGACGCCCGCCGACGCCCGCCATCCGACGGCAACCCGCCCGCAACCATACCCGCCTGGACGCTATGGACGCTGCGCGCGCAAATCGGCGCAGTCTATCTATTCGCGGGCATCGCCAAGCTCAACCCCGACTGGCTGCTCAACGCCCTGCCCCTCCGCATCTGGCTCTACCAGCGCGGCGATATGCCCATCATCGGCGCGCTGCTGCAAGAGCATTGGACCGCATACGCTATGAGTTGGACGGGCGCGCTCTTCGACCTCACCATCGTAGCCTGGCTGCTCTGGCGGCGCTCCCGCCCGTGGGCGTACCTCGCGCTAATCGCCTTCCACCTCATAACCTGGCTGCTATTCCCGCGGCTAGGAATGTTCCCCTTGCTGATGATAGGCGGCGCGCTCATATTCTTCCCCCCCAACTGGCCGCGACGGCTATTCAACCGCAAGCCCCAAGCGCCGACGCAACCCGCAGCAAGCCCAACCGCGCGGCGCATATCCTGGACGGCGCGCGCAGCGATAGCCGGCGCATCCCTATTCGCGCTAACCCAAATCATCCTGCCGCTGCGCCACTTCGCCTACCCTGGCAATGTGCGCTGGAACGATGAAGGCTACCGCTTCGCCTGGCGCGTGATGCTCACCGAAAAGGTCGGCTACACGCAATACCGCGTGCGCTGTCCCGAAAGCGAACTCGGCCGATTGGTTGCCCCGGAGGAATACTTCACGCCGCTGCAAACCGAGCGCATGGCGATCCAGCCCGATATGATACTGCAGGGCGCGCGCATCATCGCCGCCGACTTTCGCGCGCGCGGCTGCGACGCGCAAGTCAGAGCAGACGCCTTTGTGGCATTCAACGGCCGCCCCAACGCCCGCCTCATACACCCCGACGCAGACCTCGCCGCCATCAGCCCCGGCATAGCCCCCAAGTGGTGGATACTGCCCCAGCGCCGCCGCAGACGCCGCCGAAAGTAGCGCCTAACCGCCATCCCCGTCCGTGTCCGCGAACCCAACCGACACATCAAGCAGACTCACCACTTCGGTGTTAAGCGCCCGCTTGAGTTCGGTGAGACGCGCATGCGCCGTTTGCGCCGCCGCCGGATTCTGCGCCATATTCGCATGCAGCGGCTCTTCCAGCTGCCCGATTGCCTCAAGCGCATTCTCAAACGCGGCGCGCATCCGTTCATCCGCCGCCGCCGAAAGCCCCGCAATCAGCGCCCCAAGCCCCAAACCGCCGTCAGCGCCAACATACAAATCCTGCATACCCAAAACCTGATTTCGCATATCGGCAACCGCATTGTGCGCCGCCCCCATCGGTATCGCGGACGGATCCGCTATCACATCGTCCCCTATGCCCAGCGCTTTGCCAAGCCGCATATCCGTTATGCTGCGCGCCAGAAACACCGACGTCCGCACCACTTCCGCCACCGCAGCCCTGCCCAGCAGCGCGCTCTCCGCCGTGCCGTCGAAGTAGCCCGCATACGCCCCGCTTTCGGCGTTCCCAACCGTCCAATCCGCGACCACGCCGTCCAACTCGGCCGCCGCAACATCCCCCAGCGCCGTCAGATAGCGGCAGCGCCCGCCGCCGTCCGCCGATAGCGCCTCAAGCGCCGCCGCCTCATCGCCGAATATGATGTACTCCACGGCGCCCAACCCGCGCTGAGTGGACGCCAGGAATTCGCGCGCATACTCCGCCGTAATATCGTCCCGCGTCGCCAGCAGATCCTCGATGCGCTCCGGATCCACGGGCGCCCAGTCCACCAGCGAGCGCGAGCGTCTATCCATCACCGGACCGAACCACATCGCCTGCGACCGCATCCACGACTCCCGCGCATTGCGCCAAGCGTCTTGCGCGCTCTGCAAATTCGCCGCCGTCGGACTGCCGCAAAGCGTATGCAGCGAATCGCGCAGCGCATTCATCTCAGCCGCCGCCGTCTCAAAGCGCGGCGCTATCACATCCGCCGTCAGACTCACCAGTACATCCTGCCGCGAAGCCGGCGTATCGGCCGAAGCCGTCGGCGCGGACACCGTCGGAGCCAACGCTGTTGGAGCTGAAGCCGCCGGCGACGCCGAAGCGCATCCCGCCGCAATCGGCAGCGCAAGCGCCCCGACCACCAATATCAGCGCATTCCATATTCGCATCACAACGCCTCCAAGAAACGCAGCAAGGCTTCCCGCTGCTCGCGCGTCAAGCCGATGAAGCCGTCGCGCGCCGCCGCCGCCTCGCCGCCGTGCCACAGGATAGCCTCCGCAAGATTGCGCGCCCGCCCATCGTGCAGAAAGCGCGTATGCCCGTTCACCGCATCAACCAAGCCTATCCCCCACAGCGGCGGCGTGCGCCATTCACGCCCGTCCGCTAGGAAGTCCGGCCTGCCGTCCGCCAAGCCTGCGCCCAAATCGTGCAGCAGCAAATCGGTGTACGGGAAGATGCGCTGCCCGCTCAGCGCCGCCGTATCGGTTGCGCCGGTTGTGTGGCTCGGCGTATGGCACATAGCGCAGCCGATATGCAGAAACGCCTTCGCCCCAAGCCGCACCTGCGGATCGTCCGTATCGCGCATTGCGGGAACCGCCAGCGTGCGGTTGTAAAACACCACCTTGCCGAGCCTATCGTCCGGCAGTTCGGGCATGCCGCCGTTGAGCGCGGCGGCGCAGTCCGTTTGAACCGCGGGGCAGTTTTCGTCCGGGAACATCGATGAGGTGATGCCTATATCGCCGTGAAACGCCCCCGCAACCTGCTGCTCCACGCTTGGAACATTCGCCTTCCATCCGAATCGCCCCAGCGAAAGCGCCCCCTTGCGAACATCCCACACCATATTCGCTCGCCCCGATATGCCGTCCCCGTCGGCGTCGGCCGGATCGGCGCGCGCCAGTATATCGGCTTCTGGGATAGCCTCAAGCAAGCCCACGCCAAACGCCACCGGCGCAATGCGCGGCGACATCATATATTCGGCATTGGGTTCGCCAAACGCCGCGTCCGCAAGCGTGTACCGCGGCGCAATCAGCGTGTACGGTTCGCCGTCGGCGTATTCGCCATGTATCTCGCGCCACTCGGCGATAACCCGCCCTTCCTCCGACACGCCCAGAACCGCCCTATCCTGAAGCTGCCCGCCGTATGCGGGATCGGGCAGCGGCCCGCCGTTTGCGTCAGCGCCAGGAATACTAAGTCGAAACAGCAGCCCGCGCTCCGGGTCGTCGGCGCTCTGCGGCGGCTGCGCACGCCCGTCCAATGTGTGGCACGACGAACAGGACTGCGCGTTGAATGTGGGCCCAAGCCCGTCGCGCGCCTCCGTGGATGCGGGCGCTGTTACCCAGTTCTGATTGAAGAAGCTGTCCCCAACCTCGAATGTGCGCCGCTCCGCATTCGTCAGGTTGCGCGCCGACAGGCTGAAGGCGTTGCGGTTAGCGGTGAAGGCGGTGGTTTCGCCGCCCAGCTTCGCTACCAGGATTGCGTCGGCGTCCGCATCGGTGGGCCAGCGCTCGCGCTCCAGCCGCCACACCGCCGCCGCAATCAGCAGCGCCGCTATCGCTATGAACGCGGCGAAGCCGTAACGCAGGCGCGCATCCTTGGCGGCTTTTGCGATACGACTTCGCTGCATATCAAATCCCGTCGCGCGGCGGCGTTAGCTCACGCTGATGGTAACGCCGATTGTGGTCGCCGCCGAAACGATGGTGTCCGTCTGCCGTTCCAGCGCCTCGATAGTTCGCAGCACCATAGAGCGGCCGGGCGCGCTGTCCGGCGTATCGCTGGTCAGATGATTGTCGAACGGCGCCGGTATTTGCTTTGCGAGGTTCACGCTCGCGGCCACCTGCGACTCAAGCTGCGCCGCAAGCGATTCGTCCAGCGCCGCCACCAGGTCAAGCACGCCCGGGCCCGAAACCGAGCCGTAATCGCCCGTCAGAACTATCTGAATGCCAAGCGCGTTGCCCACTATATCGGCGGTGGTGTTGTCCGAGAAGCAGGAGTGTTCGTCTTCCTGCGAGCGCTCTTCATATGCTACGGTCATGCGCTCGCCCGCGAGTTCGCCGCGGCTCAGTTCGCCGATGCCGGTGATGATGTTGACCAGCGCGTCATCGGCGCTCATCGCCATGAACTGCGCGCGATAGTTGCCCGCCTGCCCGGGCGCCCATGCGTCAACCATATCCTGCAGGTGTCCCAGCAGCGTATCGGACGCAACCGCAAGGTAGGTAGCGCGGCGGTCTGCGTTGGCGTTGGTGGTGTAGTCCTCTACCGGACGGGCGCCGGGGCCGCCGGCGTTCATATCCTGCCCCCACAGCAGGAACTCGATCGCGTGCCAGCCGGTTGACACATTCTCTTCGCCGCCCTCTTCGTTCAACGAAACTATCAGGTCGGAGTCGATGGTGGGGTATTCGTCCGGCATATTGATGATGCCGGCGTTGGGGCTGCCCTCAACATAGTCAATATAGGACTCGTCCAGGGGCCAGGCGTTGATAAGCCCTTCGGGGCCGTCTTCCTCATTGTCGATAGGGCCGCCGTAGAAGCGGAACGCTTCGGTGGGGCCGTAGTCGTCGCGTGCGCGCAGCCAGGCGCGCTTCGCCGCTTCCAGCGTGGCGGGCGTGGGATCGGCGATGAAGCCGTCGATCGCGGCGTCCATCGCCTGCGCCGAAGTAAGGCTGGCGGCGTAGAGCGCGTGAACGCCCGCGGCGTAGTTGGCCACCACATCGCCCTTGAGCGCGGCGACGTCGACCTGCGGCTCCGGGGTGGGCGGCGGAGCGGGCGTAGGCGGCGGAACCGGGGTAGGCGTTGGCGGCGGCGGCTCCGAGGCGCACGCAAGCGCCAACGGCAGCAGCGTCAGCGCCGCAAGTATGGCTATTGTCCGCATCATTCTCATCTATACATTCTCCTTGTTCCATAACTCAAAGACCTTGACCTGCCCTTTAATGCGCCCCAAGCCTATGTTCACACAAGCATTCAGCATAAAGGCAGTATGAATTATGTACATACTAATTTTGAAAGTCAAGCATAAAGAATTATTTGGATTATATTATACATATGATAATTATCAATCCTACAATCTTGGCGCGCGCATCAATGCGTTTTGCGTTGATTAGCGCTTATTACAATTAGGCGTTAGTCTAATCTAATCGCAGAGCGGCGGCGGATTGCTTATGCCTTTCATATGCGATGGGAATATGCGCCGAACTCCGCGAACTCGCCAAATCGCGCAATGATTTGGGATACATCACCAAGTTGAACAGCAGCGGGGCAAGCGCGAACACCAATGCCAAAATGTGCGTTGCCGGAGAGAACAACCCTTCATTTCTGGCGAATGCGCCAAAAGGTCCGTATAGAGGCCCGTACTGGCTATCGCTGCTAATCAGAAATTGTTCGGTGAAGAAGTAAAAGCCCGATAGTATAATGATCGTCCACATGGCGTATGTCAGAATGTAGCCTGTTCGGACTACCCGCGCTGTAAAGGGTTTGCCGGCCAGCAACGCCGCTAGGTATATCCCCGGCAAGAGCATCTGCGCCGAATATGACCACCCCGCTCTGGCGTATTGCCCGGCCGGGAGCCCCCTGCGACGAGCCCTCAGTCCGCATATCAGGGCGGCGAAGGGCGACCATGCAATCCCTACGATTGTCAGCGCGACCGGCAAAACGAGGAGCAGTACGCCTAACAGAAGAACCGCATATAGCAAAAGCATAAACATTTGGGATCACCTCTATTGCTTCCGCAGTGTTAGGTTCACGACTTGTTTGGGGTAGTATGCGCCGGCGAAGTAATCGTCCAGGAAGTGGTTGCCAAGGGCAGTTTCAAAGCCCAGCAGACCGCTATAGACTATGTCGTTGGGTCTGATTTCGATGGACTTTAGGGTTACTGAAACTCGGATATTATATCACCTACTGGCCGCTGACGCCGCCCTGGTGCGGTAGAATGCCTGCGTACAATCAACCTCGCCGATGCTTTTTGCATCTAGTAGCCTTGCAATGACCGTAGCCACTGCATAATAAAGTCGGGCCAAATGTATACGGTCGGCCGGGCGTATGTGATGACGGCGATGGTGGCGGACGCGCCTGCAAACGGCGCTATTCTGGACCAGTGAGCGATTTCACTGGGGGGCAGTGTATTCGTGTCCCGTGAAAAGACGCCGCGCCGCGCTAACAGTACCCAAGTCGCCGCCCACATTGCCAACCCAACCAACATTGGGATGTAGAGTTCTATATCCGGAATCCACCAAGGAATTGAGTAGGCGTCAAAATAAATCGCACCAGTAAAGTCCCCCAGCAGAACGAAGAACTAAAGCGCGTATAGGGTTGTGTATGCGGCATTGGCGGTTCCAAGCGAGATTGGCTTGTTTCGCATTCGTTGAATCAGATATATCCACGGCATAATGAAGCATGCCGCGCCTAGCGCTCCGAGCAGGGCGTAGCGGACTATGGGCAGGTTTCGCCGCCATGCGATGCAGGCGGATATAAACGCGGCGAAGGGCGCAAACGCGATGCACAAAGCCTGTATGAAGAAACAGGCTTTGATGAGGTGGACTAAGAGAAATAATGCTATAAAAAACATCGTCCTGAATACTTTCTGCTTGCGCGCTGGGGTTATTGCTAAGGGGTGGTGTATGGGACGAGAACCCAGGCGGCGCTGCCCTAGATTAGCACCCAAAGGTACAATCCCCGTAGATGCCGAATGTCATGTAAAGCCAGGCTACGATACCTAGTATGAACATCCAAGGAACTATTGCGAAGGGTCTTGTGTATGCCTTGTCTGGCAGGGCGTAGCGGTCTTCGGCGCTCTTGGGCTTTTCGGCGTCTTCGCGCCGTTTGCTCCGCAAATCGCGCAAGCATCTTATCATCAACAGCAGGTTCAAAACCGGCAGCCCTAGGGTGATGAGTATCGCGCCGGTGTGCGATATTAAGCCGAACCGTCCCGTTTCATCGTATCTGCCCAAGGGGCCGAAGACGGCGTCGGGGTGCAGGAAGCCTCCGAAGAAGAATCCGAATCCGAAGAGTATGGCGTTAGCCCATATGACATATATCAGGATGATGCCGATGCGTATCGCGGTCGTGGACAGCGGTTTCTTGGATGTGGACAGCAGCCTTGTTAGGTATATCCCCGGCAGCAGCATTTGCAGCGAATGCCGAAAGCCTGCGAGGTGGTATAGGTCGGCGGGAAGGCCTCTGCGCCGGGCAGCGCGGTTGCACTTAAAGTCCGCGGCGGGCGCCCACAGAACGCCCGCGATTGTCAGCAGAACGAGCAGCGCTACGAGCAGTATTGAAATCAACATTACGGCAGCTAGGATTAACTCTAGGAATAGGGGCATGTTGAGTTTTAGCCTCCCGGAGCCGGGGTCGGGGTCAATCGGATATTCAGGTTCTGCTTGGGGTAGTATGCGCCGGCGAAGTAACAGTTGAGGAAGTGCAATCTACAGACCGGCTACGCAAGCGTCCCGAAAGGCGCATTTCCCGTAGATGCCGAATATCAGGATAATCCAGGCGAAGAAGCCTAGCATGAACCCGAATAGCGTTAGGCTGAAAGGGCGAGTGTACGCCTTGTCGGGCAGGGCGTAGCGGCCTTCGGCGCTTTTGGGTTTGGCGCTGTCTTCGCGCCGTTTGCGCCGCAAATCGCGCAATGATTTGGGATACATCACCAAGTTGAACAGCAGCGGGGCAAGCGCGAACACCAGCGCCAAAATGTGCGTTGCCGGAGAGAATAGGCCTTCATTTCTAGCGAATGCGCCAAAAGGTCCGTATAGAGGCCCGTACTGGCTATCGCTGCTAATCAGAAATTGTTCGGTGAAGAAGTAAAAGCCCGATAGTATAATGATCGTCCACATGGCGTATGTCAGAATGTAGCCTGTTCGGACTACCCGCGCTGTAAAGGGTTTGCCGGCCAGCAACGCCGCTAGGTATATCCCCGGCAAGAGCATCTGCGCCGAATATGACCACCCCGCTCTGGCGTATTGCCCGGCCGGGAGCCCCCTGCGACGAGCCCTCAGTCCGCATATCAGGGCGGCGAAAGGCGACCACGCAACGCCTACGATTGTCAGCGCAACCGGCAAAACGAGGAGCAGTACGCCTAACAGAAGAATCGCATATAGCAAAAGCATAAACATTTTGGATCACCTCTATTGCTTCCGCAGTGTTAGGTTCACGACTTGTTTGGGGTAGTATGCGCCGGCGAAGTAATCGTCCAGGAAGCGGTTGCTCAGAAAGGTTTCAAAACCGAACTGACCGCCATAGACGACGTCGTTGGGTCTGATTTCTATCGGTTCGGGTGTGAAGCGCGTCGGGCGGCGCGCGCTGATGCGGGTTAGGGGCCTCCCGCTAGATATATCATCACCACAGCGCCCCACGCTAGCCAGCCTAGCGCTACTCCCAACGGCATCAGTTTGAAAGGGCGAGTGTACGCTTCATGCGGCGGGGCGTAGCGGCGCTCATCCGGTTTGGGGTTTTCGCTGTCCTCGCGCCATCTGCGCCGCAAATCTCTCAGCGATTCCCTTAGCAGCAAATAGTTCACCACAGACCCGGCGATTGCGATTAGCATCGAGGGGATGTACATTCCGAAAGATCTGTAAGTATCAGGGTTTGCGTCGCCGAAAACTCCGTCTCTACTCAGAAGCGCCCCAATGAACGCGATTACGCTCAAGATTATGAGAAACGCCCACAGCGAGTAAAGCGCTCTGTAGCCGATGCGGACGATTTTTGCGGATGGCGGTTTGCCGAACTGCAGCGCCGCTAGATATATCCAAGGTAGGATCATCTGGACTGAATATGACCATCCCGTTCTGGCGTATTTGCCGGCGGGGAGCCCTTTGCGTCGCGCCGCAAGTCCACATATCAGCGCCGCGAAAGGCGACCATAGAATGCCCACGATTGTCAGCAGAATCGGGAGAAAGAGCATCACAATTATTGTTAACATGAGGCTCACCGCTACTACTCTGAGGATCTCTAGCATTTCTGATTACCTCGGGATTGAGAGCGATCTATCGATTTATGGTCTCATCCACGACTTGCTTGGGGTAGTATGCGCCGGCGAAGTAGTCGTCCAGGAAGTGGTTGCCAAGGAAGGTTTCAAAGCCCAGCAGACCGCCATAGACTATGTCGTTGGGTCTGATTTCGATGGACTTTAGGGTTGTTGAAGTTCATCTGGTTTTATCGACTACTGCCCGCTGACGACGTTGCCCGATCCGTCGGGCGTGGCGGTCGCGGTGGGCGCGATGGTTGGGGTGTGCGTGGTGGTGGCGGTTGGGGTGGATGTGGGAGTTGGCGTTGGGGTGTCGATTGCGCCGCTGACGCCGCCGGCGGGTGGCGTGGGCGTTAGGGTTGGCGCGGGCGTGGGCGTGGCGGTTGGCGCCGTCGCGGGTGTGTTCGTGGGCGTGGCTGTGGGGACGACGGTTGCGGTCGACTGCTGCGGCGTGGGGGATGCGGTGGGCGTGGACGTGGCAACCGCCTGAGTTGGGGTTGCAGTGGCGGCGCCGTCCTGAGTCTCCGCTACATGCTTGGCGATTAGGCGCTTCAGTTCGCTGATTGAAACCTGCCGAACCGCCGCCTCGCCGCTTGCGCCGCTTACGGCAGGCACATCTAGCAGGAAACTCTGCTCTCCGGCGGACGCGCCAGATGCGCCGCTTGCAGACGCAGCAGCCGGCAGCCAAAACTTTCCATCGATATCTTTGATTGAGTAGTAATCAACCCCCCTGTGCGGAACCCATGCTCCAATAGCGTAGCGGTTGCCTCCCTTGATGGCTAACATGTCCATAGAACCTTTTACTTCGGACTCTGGCTTGGCGGCAATGTCTTTCATAAACACTATGTATTCCCTGTCATTCCACTGGCTGTATAGGCTGTTATGGGTGGATCTGACAGCGGGCGCGCTGTCTAGCGCTTCTTGCTCGGTCTCATGGGCTCCGCCAAGGTCGTACAAGACGCCCCAGACGATGCTGTTGCCATCGCCCATTAGATATTCCAAGACTTCAAACTCAAACTCTAAGAACACGACAAAGAAGCTGCCGTATTCAAGTCCTTTATATCTTGTTATCACATTCTCTACGCGCGTAGCAGTCGAGAGAAGCCTGACCCTGGCTATAATGTCTCTCCACTCTATATTCCTTTCCAAGGAAAAACGCCGGCTCGTTCCTACTGAGGGAGACGCTGACGACCCATCGGATTGGGCAGGCGGCGTTGTGATGGGTATGGATGTAGGCGTATATGTGTTAATCGTGGCGGCGGCGCGGCTGAACGCTGGGGTTGGGATGGGTATTATGGTCGGGTTGGGCGTATGGGTTGCCGTAGGTGTAGATGTGTTCATTGCGTCAGCGGCGCGGCTGGACGCTGGAGCCTGGCTGGCTATTGTGGTTGGGCTGGGCGCGTGGGTTTCCGCCGGTTCTGACGCAGCAACTTTGATTTCCGGCGACGCAACGCCGCTAGACGCTGTTGGCGCTGTATCAACAACGGCTGTATTGGTTAGATTTATGTCTATCGCGTTTCCGTCCGGCGGCGCTTGTTCATCAAATACGCACCCTGCAAGAAGGGTTGCACATAGCGCAGTTAGAATTAGCGCCCCCAAAAGCCTGCAGCGCATCATTTTGAATGCTCCTTTCAAGGTAAGCGAATCTTCCCATCAGCTATTCGTGCGAAGTATGTCCTAAGTATGTGTCTATCATCTTTTGGACATCCAACAGACTAGGCACAGCATATGAGTAGTGGAATCCCATCAGACCGTCGTAGTCTCTGTAATTGCCGGTTGGGTGCATCAGCCCCGCAGTATGTCCGAACTCGTGCATCATGAGCGAAGGCAGGTAAAGTCTATTTCCTACCGGTTCTCCCCGGTTCGAACTTATTACCTTCTTGTCGTTAGACCAGTAGAACCGAGTTGTCCGCAATTCACGAACGTCGTATTCCCAAGCAGGGTCTTCGATGACTATTACCAAATCCTCCAGGTGTGTAGGCGCATCGGCGGCGAATATATTATGAATAGAGTCGTCGTCGTCCTCATCGCGACCGCCGTATGTATCAGGGTTAGTTGTCCTGACACAAGCTACGGATTTACCGCAGTCATGGTAATACCCGAATTGATCCACCCCTCCATTGTTAGTTTTGTCACCCGCTACGACTTTGAAGGTAATGACATAGTCGTCTTCGTTTCTCTCATTGCAATCCGAATTAGTCGTTCCCTCTTCGCAGAACAGCACACGCGGCGCCGGAGTGGCTACCAGCTTATTCCAGGCAGAAACTGCCGTGGGAATCGCATCTTGAAAACTTGCGGGCGCAGGCGTGGCCGTATCCGTAGAATATATTCTCAAAGAGGTGTCCGGTGTCGGCACCAAAGCAGTGGGTAGCGTTCCGATTCTGTATATAACGGTATGGTCTGCTTGGTGGTATTTGCTGGTATGAGTCGGGGTAGGCGTAAGTGTAGGCGTTGGTGTGGGCGTGTTTGTCTGCGTGGGCGTAGGCGTGGCGGTGGACGACGAGCCTCGGCTAAATGTGAGCTTCACTTCCACATTTGCGCGGTGGAGCAGCGGATTGTTGGAAACGCCGCTGAATTCGAAGTATTGGTTTCGAGTCCTGCGATTCGCGCATTGTGAATCGCTGTAACGGGCGCTGGGACTGGATGAGCTCCATGACGAACTTCCCCGCTTCAGCTCCAAACTTGTGAACTCGGAGCGCTTCAGGCAGCCGTCTAGCCGGAACTCTATCGCGCTACGGGATTCGTCCCACTTGAGGTATCTTATGGTGTACGTTCTTCCGCCGTATCGAAAATCGGCATCGTCGATATTTCCGAAGTGCTCGCCGCCGCTACGGGAGTATCCGTATTCGTCGTCGCGAGACTGCTTTCGGGAGCGCAGGGTTGTAGTCCACGGGTTTGTCTCGTTCTGTACGCGCGTAGGGGTGGGCGTCAGCGTGGGGGTTCCCGTTGCGGTAGGCGTCCCCGTCGCCGTAGGCGTTGAGGTTGCGCGGGATACGGAAGTATTTGTTGGTGTTGGCGTTGCGGTTGCGGTGTATGTCCGCGTTGGGGTGGGCGTTGCGCCGATGTTGATGGTGTATGCGTGTATCAGCGTGTCGTTAGGCCGAAGAAGCTGAACCGTTCCGGTTCCGGCGACGCAGCCTGCCAGATAGACGCTCCCTCCGTTGCCGGGCGCGAAAGTGTCGTTTGACTCGGCGGGGCAGAAGTTGCCAACGCCGCTTAGAATGGTTATTTCGGTGTTTATCGGACTTCCGCGAGGATTCACTCGCACCTTAACGCGTTCACTAGAACTATGGGTCAGCGTGAACTTGCGCCACTGACCGTTTGGCTGGAAGTTCACGGTGGACGGGTCGGGCGACAGGTAGGCGGATGCTCGAGAAGTATTGGTTGATGTAGGCGTTAGGGTAGGCGTGCGCGTTGGCGTGGACGTCGAATCCGACACGGAAGTATGAGTTGCGGTTGGAGTAGACGTGCGCGTGGGGGTTGCCGTCCCCGTCGCCGTGGCTGTGGGCGTAGGCGTTGGGGTATTCGCAACCGCGTCCGAAGTCCATTGTATTCGCAGGTTGAAATTTCCCGTCCGCCACGCGAACCTTGTGGCGACTTCTGCGGTGTATGCGCCTGCTGATAATGAGCGTGTTATACGAGAATTGAGTCCTTGGCCTCCGTTGTCATCTGATGCAATCACCGAACCGTCTGTTCCGTTTCCTGACAGCAGAAGCAGATATGTGTCTTGCGATGAAGTCAGGTCTATCCGAGTCGAACCGCCGCTTGCTACGCTAAAGCTGTAGAATCGCGCGTAACTGCCCTCGTAATTAGGCGAATCGCAGTTCGTGCCCCAGGCGCCGTTGCGCGAAACCGTTCCTGAGATTGTCCCCAGCGATGTTACGGTGCAGCCGGCTGCGCTTGTCGAAGTCGGGGTTGCGGTTGAAGTGCGCGTCGCGGTATGAGTAGGCGTTGCCGTGCGTGTTGGCGTGGATGTCGCCGCCGGGCGGGAAGTAGCCGTCGGGGTGCGCGTAGCTGTGCGTGTGGGTGTAGCCGTCGGAGTGGGCGTAGCCGTACTCGTCGCCGTGGGCGTGGCGGTAGCGCCATATGACCACGGTCTAGTAGTGACTGAAGCGCTCCACGAAGATCGGAGAGCGCCTACCCCCTTGCTTCTAACTCTATGGGTGTAGGTTGTGCCGTTTATAACCCCGTCGACAAAGGCGAATGTGCTGAAGAAGCTGACAGTGAAAGCGCGGTTGCTAGTGAACGGCAGGGTGCGCCAGCGCCGCCCGTCCAATTGTTGCACTTCGTAGCCGGTGGCGCCTGCGACGGCATCCCAGTAAATCCAGACGCTTTCGTTGAAGCCGGCGCTCCGGATGTTGGTCGGGGGATCCGGAGGAACCCCGGCAATTGTAGTGTGATAGTTAGTCCATGCAGAGTAGTTGCCGCCGTTTTTGCTTCTAACGACGTGACCGTAGCCTGAGCCGTTTAAGAGTCCGCCGATTACGGCGCTTGAGCCGCTGAAGGTGATAGTGAAAGCGCGGTTGCTGGTGAAGGGCAGTTTGCGCCATCTTCCCGGATTGACATGCCCGTCCCACTGCATCACTTCGTATTCGGCTGCGCCTGTAACGTCGTTCCAGTCAAGCCGTATGCTTCCGTTGGCGCCAGAGCCTGTGAGTCCGGTGGGTTTTGCCAAGGTGGTCTGCCCCGATACGCCGCTGTCAAGCGCTGACGGCGTGGGCGTGCTTTCGGGGTCGGTCTGCGCGGTTGCGCCGCCTGCGCTATCTTCGTCGTTGTCTTGGGGCGCGACAGTGGTAGGCGTGGCCGTGGGGGCTTGCTGCGCCTGGGCGGCGTAGTTAGGGGAAATTAGCGCGTAGCATAGCGCAAAGAGCGCGATTGCGCCTGCCGCCCAAAGCAGCGTCCGCAATGCGTTTGTTGTATGGGGTTGGCGTTTCAATGCGTGAAACTCCAGTGGAGCGTCCAGGCGAGGGCGCGTATCGCCGATAAATTCGAATGCTCGCGGTGATACTATCGGTTTGGGGGAGCCATGGCAAGCCCTATCCCGCGGTTTGCCCAATGCGCTTGCCCGCCAAGTAGCGTATAATGTAGCGTAAGCGTATGATGGGCAGGCGCAAACGGCGGGGGCATACTAGGCGCAGCGCGCAGCCGGCGGGAATTGGATTTTAGCGGGAGTCGGATAAGATTATGGACATCATCTTTGAGAGAGGCAGCCAAGATTCCCCAAAGGGACACGCATTCGTGTACTTCACAAGTTCGGACTATCCCGACGAGGTTTGGGCGAGCTACCTTGTTATGCTGCCCATAACGGTGGACTTAGCGAAATATATGCCGCCGTTTCTGATGAACCAGATGGGGGACGCGAGCATTCAAGATATGTCCGCGTTCGCGTTCCCGCCCGCGCCCGAAAAGACGGGCGGCAGGGAGCAGATGGAGGCGCTGGCGGATATGCGCGGCGACGACATCCTGTTCGGCGGGGCGCTCAACACATCCGACGTGCCGTCGATGATGCTTGCGGTGGGGGACGCGGTTCAGCTCTACAACGCGCTGTACAAGGCGCTGGTGGATCGGCGCGGGCTCGCCGACGCGCCGCCGGCGGATGACGACGCGATAGCCGAAGAATCGGGCGGCGGCTTCGGCGTCAACGACGTTATGTACGGTTTGATGAGCGATACGGATAAGCTGAACGAGCTGACCACGCTTGTGGGCAAACTGCGCTTTGCGGTGGACAACAACGAAGACGCGCTTGTGAAGGAAGCCGAAGCCGACATCGGCTTGCTTTCTCAGCACTTCGAGTTCGACCACAAGACGAACCGCATCGTGCAGAGCATCAAACTCGGCGAAGGGGACGAAGACGCGCAGAGGCTCACGATACTTTACCTTCAGCGCTGCTATCACATAATCCACGAAGAGTATCTGGCGCTGGGCAGCGTGGAACAGCAGATAGCCGCGATCGAGGGGGAAGCGTCGCCGTCGGAGTAGGCTTGCGTCGGCGCCTGCATAGCGCAGCGGCCGGTTGCCGACTCGCCGGCAGCGTCCCAGGTCTTACGCCAGCACCTGCATCGCATAGCGCGAGCGCAGCAGATCGCCGGCTGCGAAGCGGCGCATGTTCAGCGCGGATATGTCCACGCATTCGGCGCTGCCGGCGGTGATGAGCTCGGCCATCGCCTTGCCTATCATCGGCGATTCTTTGAAGCCGTGTCCGCTAAATCCCACCGCGCAATACAGCCCGTCAACGCCTTCGACTCTGTCCAAAATCGGATGCCAGTCCGGGGTTACGGTGAATGCGCCCGACCAGCCGCCGCGAAACACCGCGCGCGACATTGCGGGCATGCGCCTGACGATGCCCGCAAACGCCGTCTCAACCATCGCCATATCCACGCCTTGATTGAAAGTATCGGCATCCACGAATTCGTCTTCGCCCACGCCTATCATCGTAAGCCCGCCGATGTCCGGGCGCGCCGAGAAATCGTTCACCACATCGCCGATAATCGGATGCTCCGTGTCGGCGCCAAGCGGGCGGCGCAGCAACACAACTTGATGGCGCAGTGGGCTTAGCGGCGCGTCCACGCCCACGCCTTGCAGCAGCGGCGCGCTCCACGGGCCGGCCGCAATCACGGCGCATTCCGTCTCGATGCGCCCGTCCGCCGTCAGCACGGCGCTGACTTTGCCGCCGCTGACCTCGACTTGCGTCGCCGCTATGCCGTCGCGGATGCGGGCGCCCAGGTCGCGCGCGCGGTTGGCGAAGCCCAGCGTTACCGAATACGGGTCTGCGTAGCCGGATTCGGCTTCGTAGGCGAATGCTTCGCCGTCGTCGACCGCAATCATCGGCGCAATCAGGCGCACATCCTCCGGGGACACCACTTCGGTTGCGATGCCTAGCCGTTGCTGCATCGCGACGTTCTCAGTCATCGCCTGCTTGTCGTCGTCGCCAACGATTAGGAAGTAGCCGGCGCGCGTGTATCCCGACGGAGTGCCGGTGAGTTCCTCGAAGTTCTTGAAAATCTCAAGGCTGTCCCATGCAAGCCGCGCGGTAACTTCGTTGGAGTAGTGCATTCGCAGTATCGCTTGGGACTTGCTTGTGGAGCCGGACGCAAGCGCCGCGCGCTCAAGCAGCAGCGTATTCGCAACGCCGCGCTCGGCTAGGTTGTACAGGATGCTGCATCCCATAACGCCGCCGCCTATAATCACCGCATCTGCGCTGTCAGCCATCGGACACACCTCATAGTTACCCGTCAACATTATCGTTATCGCGGCGGTTATCGGACATTCGCCGCGCGCATTGCCAAGCCGCCTAAGTTTAGCATCAAAGCCGCCGATGCGCACACAAACCGGCGCGCGCGGGCGCTATAATCAGCGGCGTAAGTGGAATGCCGATGCGCGCGACGCTTACTCTTACAACTAAGCCTTGCCAAGAACTGATAAGGAGGCGCTCTTATGCCGCGTATATCTTTGGATTTGCAGAACCCCGATGCGCTTGCGGCGCTTGGGGGCAGATGGAAGTTCGCCGTGGGGTTGACGCCGGGCGAGCCCAATCAGGGGCTTGCGGCACTGAGCGAGGGCAGTCCCGCGCGCCTTGCCGAATACGACGACTCCGCTTGGGAATACTGCGACGACCTCGCCGAATGGCGCTCACACGGGTTGTCGTTCATATGGTATCGCATCAGCATTACGGTGCCGCAAAGCGTGGGCGGCCGCGATGTGGCAGGGACGCAGTGCTTGCTCGAGACCTGCATCGACGACTACGGCGAAGTGTGGATCGACGGCAAGTGCGATACGGCGAAGGGGGCGGTTCAGGGCTTCAACGTCCCGCAGCGCGTAGTGGTGAGCGCCGCGCCCAAGCCCGGCGATACGCACACCATAGCGCTGCTGGCGGTGAACGGGCCGCTTGCCGCGCCGGGCGGCGCCGTATTCGTGCGCTATGCCACGCTTGCGTTCGAGTGGCGCGATCCGCGCTATTAGGCAAGCGCCGTGGGCGGCAACCGCAAGCGCGCGCGGCTTTTCGGCATCTACCATACACAACATACCGGGCGGCGAACCTGCGCGATGCGCCGGCATTCGCCGCGCCCTTGGAGGCGGCATAGATGAGCGGCAAGATAGCGCTTGTGGGCGGCGACGAGTTTCGGGCGTCTTGCGTCGATATGGACGCTGAGCTGATAGCGGCGAGCGGCGTTGAACGCCCCAAGACGCTCATCATCCCCACGGCGGCGGCGCTGGAACGCCCCGAACTTGCGGCGGCAAACGGCGCGCGCCACTTCAACGCGCTGGGGGCGGACGCAGCGCCGCTTATGGCGCTCAACGCGCGGGACGCCAACGATGAGGCGTTGACGGCGGCGGTAGATAACGCGCATATCGTCTATCTGACGGGCGGCAATCCCGCGTATCTGTTGGATGCGCTGCGCGGCTCGCTGCTGCTGGACAGGATGCTGAGCGCGCTTGAGCGCGGCGTTATTCTGGCGGGATCCAGCGCCGGGGCAATGGTAATGGGGCGGTGGATGCGCTTTCGGGGGCGGTGGAGCGCGGCGCTTGGGGTTGTCCCGAAAGTGGTTGTTCTGCCGCACCATGAACGCAGCGATCCGGACGAAACGCTTGCAGAGATGAGCGGCCAACTGCCCGACGGCGCAACGGCGCTGGGCATCGACGGCGCAAGCGGCTGCATCGGCGGCGCCGACGGCTGGCGTGTATTGGGCGGCGGCGCAGTTACGGTCTATGACAAGCGCGGCTGGCGGCACTTTGAGGCGGGCGAAAGTTTTTGTATTCAATCCTAAACAATCTTTGCCGCGCCAACCCATCCGAGAAATTCCAAGCGCAAACCTGATACTCACGGACAATCCATATTCCCAAAACTCCAAGTACAACCTTGATACTCATGGAGATACTAACGGACAATCCTGTATCCCCAAAACTCAAAATACTTGCGGGAGAAATGCTATGCGATTAGAAGGCAAATCGGCGTTGATTACGGGCGGGGGAGCCGGCATCGGTCGGGCGGCGGCGATGCTGTTCGCGCGGGAAGGCGCGCGCGTAACCGTGTCCGACATAAGCGAAGCGGCGGCGGTGTCGACGGCGGCGGCAATACGCGAGGCGGGCGGCGACGCGACTGCGGTGGCGGGCGATGTGGCCAGTAATGCGGACGCCGAGCGAATGGCGCGCGCCTCGGTGGAAGCGTACGGCAAATTGGATACGCTGGTGAACAGCGCCGGCATAACCGCGCGCAACGCCCTGCCGGAGGGGGCGTCCCCCGAAGCGGTGTGGGACAAGGTTATGAATGTGAACTTGAAGGGGACATATCTGGTATCGTGGCACAGCGTCCCTGAGATGGATCGGGCGGGCGGCGGCTCCATCATCAACTTGGCGTCCATAATGGCGCTGGTGGGCTACCCTGCGGGAATGGGCGGCGGTTTCAATCCGTACAACCCGTCCAAGGGCGGCGTGCTGCAGTTCACGCGCACGCTGGCGATAGACCTCGCGCGCAAGCGCATTCGCGTCAACTGCATCTGCCCCGGCTATGTAGAGACGGATATGACCAGCGCGCTGACCTCCGACCCGGAGTCCTACGCCGCGCTCAAGCAGCGCCATCCGATGGGGCGATTGGGGCAGCCGCAAGACATAGCCAACGCCGCGCTGTTCCTGGCGTCCGACGAATCGGCATTCGTCACGGGCGCGCCGCTAATAGTGGACGGGGGCTATACGGCGCAGTAGGGCGGCGGCGAAGCTACTCGACCGGCGTGGCGGCGGCGGCAATCCGCGCAACGGCGTCAAGCTTATCCGATACCTCAGCGTCGATTTCGTCTTCCTGCGCATGCTCGGCGAGCGCGTGAAAGTTCTTCTTGTTCATCAAGTTGGGCAGTTCCAACTTGTTGAAATAGGTTTGAAACAGCGGCGTCAGGAAATCGTCGCTAACCTTGGCGTCCGCGCTCCAAGGCGAACCTCTGCCCAAAGTCCGCATAGCGGATTCCACTTCGGTTATGGCGTCCGCCATAGCCTCAAGCCGTCTATTCGTTTCTGCCATAGCAAGCAGCGGCTCAGGGAAATCGGCGACGGCGGTTGCGCGGATGTAGTTCTCAAGCGTCCGGCGTGAGCAGAGATAGTTTTCTATTTCGCGGCGCTTCCAGGTCAGGCTTTGAAACCCGTCGAGTGGTGAATTGGCGGAACCGCCGGCGTCGCGGTCAAGGATCGCCACGCCCAGCAAATTGGGCAGCGCTTCCTTCAGTCCATAGTAATGCCGTCTAGCCGCAGCGAGTTGATTGCCTACATAGTGCGCGAATGGGCGCTCCAACGCCTTTATCGCCGACGCATTCCCCAGCTTTCTAGCGACAGCCTGCAATATGGCTAGATCCGTAGATCCCTCCAGATACAGAACCCAACCCCGCTGCTCAGCCTGATAATACTGGTCAAAGCCGATTTCCCTAAGCGCCTTCAGAAGCTGGCTGCCGCGGTCGTCTATGCGATGCGGGTTGTGTCCCAAGAACGCTACCACCACATCTTTGTTGGACGCCTCATTCAAAATCACTTCGGAGTGGCTCGCCGCTATGATTTGGCTGCCGCTCTCTGCCGCCACTTCGGTGATGAGCCGGTATATTTGGCGCTGACGCAGTATCTCGAGGTGCGCGTCCGGTTCGTCCAAAAGCAGGGTAGCGCCCCGATTGGCGTACATATACGCCAAGATGAGCATAGTTTGCTGGAGGCCGCGTCCGCCGGAGGATAGATCCAGCAGCACATCGCGGTCTTTGTAGTTCATCGTGATTTCGCCGCGTTCTTGAACATAGTGCGGCGGCTGCAATTCCACGCCGAACAGGCTGCGGACGTGTTCCACAAACGATTCCCAATGTTCGGGATAGTGTTCGTGTATCAGATAGCACAGATTTCGCAACACTTCGGCGGTGCGCCCCTCGCCGAGCCGCACATTCATTGCGCCGTAGTCCAGCCGCGTTTCGGTCGCCGCTATGCCGGACATCGGCGGCAGAAACGCTATGTTCTCTTTTCCCGCCTCCGGGGGGATTTCCATACGCGATTGCCCATCGTCGTCAATTCGCAACGGGCGGCAGTAGAAAGACTCTTCGTTAGCGTAATCAAACTCTAGTCCGCAACTCCAACTTTTCCCGGCCGATACCCCTTCCACTATCACATCTATGCGAACGTTTTGGGTGCGCTGCTCGCCGTTTTCGCGCAGCACATCCCGCACATGCCGATCACGCCACAACAGCCGCGCGTTGGGAACCGGGATCGCCACAAGGTCGCGTCGGTTGACCGCTACGCCCCTGCGCCTGCCCGAAGCGCTGCGTCCCGACCGCCTTTCATGCCAGCGCTTCACCCCGGCGTCCCATAGCGCCAGTGCCTGCATCGCCGAAGTTTTGCCCGAATTGTTCGGGCCGATGAACGCCACCGGATTGCCCAACTCAACGGTTACTTCCTCAAAGCGCTTGAAATTGCGAATAACGATTTTCGTAAGCATTGCCGCGTCCTTTTCGCCGTCCGCTTGACAATTGCGCCCATCATAGCCCGTCGGCGGGTTGATTCGAGTTCAAGTCTATCACACCAACCGAACAAAACGCCTTTAACCAGCGCATCCCCCCGCAAAGCGCGTACGCCCGCAATAGGCTATAATAGGCGTATGACACCTACGGCTTGCGATGCTCACGCCGCATCGCAAGGCTTTACAGGGGGTAACGCCAATGCTGAAATCGCTTACGAAACTTATCGGCGGCTCTAATGAAGGCGCAATCAAGAAACTCCGCCGCGTGGTTTCCAAAATCAACGATCTGGAGCCGGATTTCGAGCGCCTGCCCGACGCCGAACTCTGCGCTTTGCGCGCCAAGCTCAAAGCGCGGCTCGACGGCGGCGCTGCGTTGGACGACGTCCTGCCCGAAGCATTCGCGGCGGTGCGCGAGGCGTCCAAGCGCACGCTGGGCATGCGCCACTTCGATGTTCAGCTCATAGGCGGGATTACGCTGCATCAGGGCAAGATAGCCGAAATGCGAACCGGCGAAGGCAAGACGCTGGTGGCGACGCTGCCGGCGTATCTCAACGCCATCGGCGGCGAAGGCGTCCATATCGTTACGGTCAACGATTACCTGGCAAGGCGGGACGCCCAATGGATGGGCGAAATCTTTCACTTCCTCGGCATATCCGTGGGCGTTCTGCAGCACGAATCGGCGTACATCTTCGACCCGGATGCCGAAACGGCGGAGCGCGGGATGGAGAACATGCGCCGCGTGGAACGCCGAGATGCTTACGCCGCCGACGTCACCTACGGCACGAACAACGAGTTCGGCTTCGACTATCTGCGCGATAATATGGTGGTGGATGTGTCCCTGCGAGTCCAAAGCGGGCGCAGTTTCGCCATCGTTGACGAGGTTGACAACATCCTGATAGACGAAGCGCGCACGCCGCTTATCATCAGCGGGCCGGCGCAGCAGTCCCCCAAAGAGTACCAGCGCTTCGCGCGCCTGGCGCTCACGCTGCGCCGCGAGGATGACTACACGATAGACGAAAAGCACCGCACCGCCGCGCTCACAAACGAAGGCATAACCAAGTTGGAAGGGATGCTGAATGTCAGCAACATCTACGGCGCTGAGAACTTTGAGCTTGTGCATTTCGCCGAGAACGCGCTCAAGGCGCACGCCATCTTCGAGCGCGACCGCGATTATGTGGTGCAGGACGGCGAAGTGGTTATCGTGGACGAATTCACGGGACGGCTGATGAACGGGCGGCGCTATTCCGACGGGCTGCATCAGGCGATCGAAGCCAAAGAGGGCGTCCGCGTGCAGCGCGAATCCATCACCTACGCCACTATCACGCTGCAAAACTACTTCCGTCTCTACAAGAAGCTCTCAGGAATGACCGGCACGGCGTCAACCGAAGGCGAAGAGTTTTGGAAGATATACAAGCTCGAGGTGGTGGAAATCCCCACTAATATGCCGATGGTGCGGGACGACCAGCGCGATCTGATATACGCCGACCAGAACGCCAAGTACCGCGCGGTGGTGAGCGCAATACGGGAACGCAGCCGCAACGGGCAGCCGGTGCTTGTCGGCACAACGGATATCGACAAGTCCGAAATGCTCAGCGGGCTGTTGCGCAAGTCGGGCATTCACCACGAAGTATTGAACGCCAAGCAGCATGAGCGCGAGGCGCACATCGTAGCGCAGGCGGGCAGACCGGGCGCCGTAACCGTCGCAACTAATATGGCGGGGCGCGGCACGGACATTATCTTGGGCGGCAACCCCGCTATGCTGGGCATATCGGAGCGGGAATGGCAGTCCGAACACGATAGGGTGCTGCAGCAGGGCGGGTTGTTCATCATCGGCACGGAGCGGCACGAAGCGCGGCGCATCGACAATCAGCTTCGCGGCAGGTCGGGACGGCAGGGCGATCCGGGCGAATCGCGCTTCTATGTGGCGCTGGACGACGACCTGCTGCGGCGTTTCGGCGGCGATTCCATCAAGCGCTTCATGAACTGGGCTATGGAAGACGACGCGCCGATCGAAAGCAAAGCGGTCAGCAAGTCGATCGAGAGTTCGCAGGTCAAAACAGAGGCGTACCACTTCGACATACGCAAGCATCTTGTCGAGTATGACGATGTGGTCAACACTCACCGCGATGTTATCTACGGGGAGCGCGAAAAGGTATTGAGCGGGGCGGATCTGAAGGCGAATGTGCAGGCGATGGTGCAAGCCGATCTATCGGGGCTGGCGCAGGGCGCGCTGCAGGGCAATTCGCCCGAAAACTGGCAGACCGAAGCGCTTGTGCGCGAACTCGGCGGGATTATGCCGCTGCCGCCGCACTTGCGCGACGCAGAGGCGCTGCGCGATTACGCCTCCGAAGAGATCGAGAGCGCCGTGTTGGAACACGCAGAGTCGCTCTATCAGACGATCGAAGCCGAACTTGGCGCTGACGATATGCGCGTCTTGGAACGCCAGGTGATGCTGCGCATCATAGACACCAACTGGGTGCAGCATCTCACCGCGATGGAAAACCTGCGGCAGGGCATCGGGTTGCACGCATTCGGGCAGCGCGATCCGCTGGTTATGTACAAGAAAGAGGGACACGAAAAGTTCCAAGATTTGCAGTCCCGCATACAGCGCGACATCGTGCATAGCATCTACAACATCGGCGATCTTGCGCAGCAGCACGCGCGCGCAAACGGCAGCATAGCGCCGCCGACGCAGCAGCAGCGCGCGAACGGCTCAAACGGATCGGCCGCCGCCGGGCAGCGCGCAAACGGCGCTGCCGTCGCCGCAAGGCCGCGCGTCAACGTCCAGAACGGCGCCAGCGTTATGACCAACGTCGTCCCCAACAGGCGGGAGGCGGTTCCGGCGGGCGCGCGCAAAATCGGCAGAAACGCCCAGTGTCCGTGCGGCAGCGGCAAGAAGTACAAGCGCTGCTGCGGGGCGGCGTAATATCGCACTGCGCTTATAGCCTTGCACGCGGCGGCCCGATTGGCTATGAACGCAACGCCGATGGCAAGCCCGCATATCGCAATCGCGGCGCATCACAACCCTAAATCCGTAAGCAAAACGCTGAACGGCGCTTGGACAAGAACTATGAACAACGCCCAAATATCCGAAGTCTTTGCGAACATCGCCAACTTGCTTGAGATGAAGGGCGAGAAGGTGTTCACCATTCGCGCCTATCAGCGCGCCGCGCGCACGATCGAGCGCCTGCCGATGGAACTCGACGCAATGCTTCGCGAAGAGCAGAACCTGCAGAAAATCCCCGGCATCGGCAAGGCGATTTCGGACAAGATAGCCGAACTCGTCAATACCGAATCGCTTGCGTACTATGACCGCCTCAAAGCCGAATTCCCGGACGGCATAATGGATGTGCTGGAAATCCCCGGACTTGGGCCCAAGACGGTCAAGCGGCTTTGGCAGGAATTGGATGTTACAAGCGTGTCTGAGCTAGAGGCCGCGATAGACGACGGCCGGCTGGCGGCGCTGCCGCGGCTGGGCAAGAAGACGGCGGACAACATCGCGCGCCAAATCCAATTTCAGCGCACAAAGAGCAAGCGCATGCCCATCGCAAGCGCTATGCCCATCTGCGATAGGCTCATCGCGGCGCTCAAGGCGCAGTGTCCGGGCATTCGGCGCATCCTGCCGGGCGGCAGCTTGCGTAGGTTCGAAGAGACGATTGGGGACATCGACCTGGTATGCACGGCCGACGATCCCGCCGATGTGTTGAACGCGCTTGTGGCAATGCCCAATGTCGCCGATGTACTGGGACACGGCGATACCAAGGCGTCCGTCTATCTCACCGACGGCATTCAGATCGACCTGCGCGTGGTGGCAGAGCGCCATTTCGGGGCGCTGCTTCAGTACTTCAGCGGCAATTTGCAGCACAACATTCTGTTGCGCGATAGGGCAAACGCGCTCAATCTTTCGCTGAACGAATACGGGGTTACGGATAGGGCGAGTGGCGAAATCACCGAGTTCGCAGACGAAGAATCGCTGTACGCGCATCTTGGAATGCAGTACATCCCGCCCGAACTGCGGCAGGGGACGTCGGAAGTGAGCGAGGCGCTCAAGGGCGCTATACCGCGCCTTGTGCAAGCCGAAGATCTGCGCGGCGATCTGCACGATCATACGGATTGGAGCGATGGGCGCGATGCTATGGATGCGATGGTTCTCGCCGCCAAGCGGCGCGGCTTGGAATACTTCGCTATCACCGACCACTCCGTCGGCAGGGGCATCGCAAACGGGCTTAGCGTGGAACGGCTTGAGGCGCATATGGCGGAAGTGCGCCGCGTCGAGCGGGCTATCGGCGGCGTCAAACTGCTTTGCGGCACCGAAATGGACATACGCGCCGACGGCAGCCTGGACTATGCTGATGATGTGTTGGAACGCTTGGATTGGGTTGTGGCGTCGGTTCACTCCGCTATGAGCCAGGACAGCGCCACAATGACCGCGCGCATCATCGCGGCGATGCGCAACCCGCATGTGGATGTCATCGGGCATCTCAGCACGCGGCTTGTGGGTGAGCGCCAAGCCGTCGATGCCGATTACGAAGCGATATTCAAGGCGGCGGCGGACACCGGCACGGCGCTTGAAATCAACGCATCGCCGGAGCGGCTTGATCTGAAAGACAGCCACGCGGCGCGCGCGCGTCAGCTAGGCGTTATGCTGGTCATAAGCACGGACGCGCACGCCACCGAAGCGCTGGACAACACCCGCTACGGCGCTGCGCTTGCCCGCCGCGCTTGGTGCGAACCGCGTCATATCTTGAACACGCTGCCCGCCGACGAGTTTCTGCGTTTCCTGCGTCTGCCAAAAAGCGAAAGGATGGAGCGCTTTGCGAAATCCTAACGCCGATGCAGTCAACGATGCCGCCGCTAACGCCGACGTATCCGACGAAGCCCGCGCTGACGATACGGACGATGTGAACCCGATTGAGCATATGCTCAGCGCGCTGCGCGGCGGCGTGGACTGGCCCACCGCTATGCTGCAGGCGATGGCGTACTGGCGCGCGCCGCAGGAAACGATAGACGGCAATCGTCGCAACTACTTCATCGGCGGCGAAGCCTTCGACTGGCTGCTTATGGCGGAGCGCCTCTGCGAAGCGGCGGGCGATCTGATACCGGCCGCCGAACAAGAGGCGCTGCTGTTTGACGGGCGCTTTCCGGATACATTCGACGCCGCCCGCTTCAAAGAGTTGCTGGGCGCTCACAAGCACAGCGGCTACCTGAACTACTTCTACGGCGTGGTGGTGGAAGAGGCGCTGCAGTTGGCGGTGGAAGGCGAAGTCCACAAGCGCCATATCAGCAACGGCAACCGCTATCAGAGCGATTTCACCGAAGAGGCGTTTGCGCGCATCTACCACAAACCGTTTGCCGATCTGCTGGCGGCGTTTCGCGGCGATATGGGCTATCCCGAAAGCGATGCGCTCACGCTAACGCAGTCCAAAGAGTTCACATATTGGCTATTCAAGTATCGCGTGCGCACATCGGACAAGGCGCGCGTGGCAAGCGATACGCGCAAAGGCTTGGCGCAGCTCCAAGCGCTCGCCGCCGCCCGCAACCAGTCCCCCATAATGGAATAATCCTAACCCCCTAATATCCGTCTTTACGCCTCTGCGCCCTTGCGTTAAGAACGCTTCCCCGTTAGCGCCGCCTAACTCCCCGCTTTCGGCTATTGCTCTTCCGGCGGCTTTATGCCCTTGAACATCTGATACAGCATCAGGTTATAGACAAGTTTCGTCGCCGCGCCAAGCAGGAACGGCGCTCCAAGAAACGCCGCCTGCGCTATGAAACCGGCCATCACCGGGCTTATCGTCTGCGCCGCGTTTCGTCCCAGGTTGTTCAGGCTCGCCATAGCCGTCCTGGATTCGGGCGGGACTATCGCCATCGTGTAGGATTGGCGGGTGGGGACGTCCATATCGTTGCAGATTTCGTGCAGCAGAAAGAACGCCACCGCAAGCCAAATGTTGAACGAAAACGCCATGCCGATGAACATCAGGTTGGCGGCTACCTGCGTGAACGCCATCGTGTTGACCAAGCCTATGCGCGCCGCCACCGGAGCCGCCAGCGCAACCGATGCCACATTCAGCAATTGCGCGGCGAAGAATATGCCGGATATGGAGAATAGGTCGACGCCGAAGTTGTTGACGAACCAGAACGATATGTAGCCGCGCACGATGAAGCCGCCGCCCAAAGCGTCTAGCGCCGATACGCCGGTCATCTTCCATATGAGCGCGTCGGGACGGCTCGAAGCGCGCGCCGCCGCCCCGATTGCGCCGCTTGCAGGTCGAGCCTCAACGCGCGGCGATATGCGCGAATAGAGCAGCATTCCCGAACACGCTATCGCGGCGTATATCGCGAACATTAGCCGAAACGAGTCTATTTCGCCAACGCCCGCGCCGCGCTGAAAGAGTTCGGGCAGCGCTATCAGCAGCGCCCCTATCGCGCGCGTCAGGATGGTAATCAGGTTGTACCAACTGAAGGCGATTGTGCGCTGAGAGGGGGCGCTGGTTTGCGCCAGCATAGCAGTGTCCATTGAGATGAACGCCGTGCGGTCGCCGCCGCCGGATGTGGTAACCGCGAATACGCCAATCAAACAGAGCAGCAGCACATCGGAGGTTGCGGGGAACGCTACGCCGCCCGCCACCATCAGCGCGGACATCGCCACAAGCAGACGGCGGCGGCCTATCCTATCGCCCCACAGCGTCGCCAGCAGATTGGACAGCGCGCTGCCCAGCATAATGCCGCTGAACACGATGCCCGCTTGTAGCGCCGTGAACTCCAGCAGCGTCAGATACACGCCCAGGAACACGCTGATAAAGCCGTAGTCGAGCGTGCGGAGCGCGGCGGCGGCGATGATGATGTTGCCGTCGCGCCCGATGCGCGGCGCAATGCGGGAGAGCATAGTCAAGCCGCCGCTAAGCGGCAACGCGCGCCTAGCCGCCCAGCCTTGCCAGTATCTCTTCCACGCGGCCGCGGCGAGCCTCGATGTCCGCAAGGCGCTGACGCTCGCGCTCTATGACCTCTTCGGGCGCTTTGGATAGGAAGTTGGCGTCGCTCAGGCGCTTGGCGAGGCGCTGGCGGTTGGCGTCTATGCCGTCGATTTCGGCGCTCAAGCGTTGCCGCTCTTTGGCTAGATCGACTAGCCCCGCAAGCGGCACGGTTAGGGTGCCGCCGGATAGCACAAGCGATACGCTGTCGTCGGGCGCCGCCTGCGATCCGTTGACGGGCAGGGTCAGCGGATCGATGCGCGCAAGCATCTTGATGGCGTCGGCTTCAGCGCCGGCTATGACGCCTATCTGCGGCGATTCCACTATCGCTTCTAGGCGCTGATGCTGCTGTATGCGAAACTCGGCGCGCAGGTTGCGGACGGCGCGCACGATTTCCATAACCGTGTCCATTTCGGCTTCGGCTTCGTCGTCGAATAGGGCGGCATTCGGCTGCGGATAGTCGGCTATCATCAGCGATTCGGGCGCGTCGGGCGGCGGCGGGGCGTAGTCGGCGAGCGTCTGCCATATCTCTTCGGTGACAAACGGCATGAACGGATGCAGCATTCGCAGGGAGCGCTCAAGCGCATACGCCAAGTACGGCAGCGGCGTGGCGTCGTCGGAGCGCAGGCGTATCTTCGCCATCTCGATATACCAGTCGGCGTATTCGTGCCAGAAGAAGTCGTGGATTAGGCGCTGCGCTTCCCCGAACTGGTAGTCTTGCATTAGGCGCTCGACCGACGCCGCGACGCGGTTAAGGCGGCTCAGCAGCCAGCGGTCTTGCCGATGAACGGGGGCGGGCGGCGTGTGCCAGTCGTCGAGCGCGCTTGCGTTCTGCAGGTTGCTCATCACAAAGCGGGCGGCGTTCCAAAGTTTGTTGGCGAAATTGCGGCTCGCCTCTAGCTTCTGTTCGTTGAGGCGCTGATTGTTGCCCGCCGATGTGCCGATGGTGAGCGCAAAGCGCAGCGCGTCGGCGCCGTACAGGTCGATGAGCTCCAGCGGATCCAGCACATTGCCGCGCGTCTTGCTCATCTTCACGCCTTCGGGGTCAAGCACAAGCCCGTGCAGATAGACCGTGTGGAAGGGCGCCGCGTCCATATTCTCTATGCCCATCATCATCATTCGCGCAACCCAAAAGAACAGGATGTCGTAGCCGGTTTCCATTACGCTTGTGGGATAGAAGTAGTCCAAATCCTCAGTATTGTCGGGCCAGCCAAGCGTGGAGTGCGTCCAAAGCGCCGAACTGAACCAGGTGTCCAGCACATCCGGATCGCGTACAAGGCTGCGCGAATCGCATGCGGGACACGCCGCCGGGTCTTCGCGCTCTACGATGACTTCGGGGCAGCTTTCGCAGTACCATACGGGGACGCGGTGTCCCCACCAGAGTTGGCGGCTGATGCACCAGTCGCGGATGTTGTCCATCCAGTTGAAATAGACTTTGGCGAAGCGCTCCGGGATTATCTGCGTATCGCCGTTTGCGACGGCATCCCTTGCGGGCTTGGCGAGCGGCTCCATTCGCACATACCATTGCTTGGTAACGATAGGCTCAACGATGTCGTCGCACCTATCGCAGTGACCGACGGAGTGTGTGTACGGCTGCGTCCCCTCAAGCAAGCCTTCGTCTTCGAGTTGGCGCACGATGTTCTTGCGCGCTTCGAGCATACGCTGCCCCTCATACGGGCCGGCGTTGGCGTTCAGCGTTCCGTCGAGGTTCATCACGCTGACGGTCGGCAGGTTGTGGCGCTGGCCTATCTCGAAGTCCGTGGGGTCGTGGCCGGGCGTAACCTTGAGCGCGCCGGTGCCGAACTCCAGCTCAACGGCGTCATCGCCTATCACCGGCAGCGCGCGCGCCAGCACGGGCAGCGTTACGGATTTGCCGATGCGGGCGGCGTAGCGCTCATCTTGGGGGTTGACCGCCACGGCGGTATCGCCGAGCAGCGTTTCGGGGCGGGTGGTGGCGACGGTGAGCGCGCCTTCGCCGTCCGCAAACGGATAGCGAATGTGATAGAGATTGCCGCTCTCTTCGCCGTACTTCACCTCGAGGTCGGACAGCGCGGTATGGCAGCGCGGGCACCAATTGGTGATGCGCTCGCCGCGATAGATAAGCCCTTTCTTGTAGAGATTGACGAAAGTCGCGCGCACTGCGCTGCTGGGTCCGTCGTCGAGCGTGAACGCCGTGCGGGACCAGTCGCAGGATGCGCCGATGCGCTTAATCTGTTCGTAGATGCGGCTGCCGTACTGATCGACCCACTGCCAGACGCGCTCAATGAACTTATCGCGGCCGAGGTCGTGGCGCGTGATGCCGTCGGCGGCAAGCGTGCGCTCGACGACGACTTGGGTGGCGATGCCGGCGTGGTCGGAGCCGGGCAGATACAGGGTAGGTTCGCCGCGCATGCGATGCCAGCGCACAATCAGGTCTTCGATCGCGATAGTGAGCGCGTGTCCCATATGGAGTTCGCCCGTCACGTTGGGCGGCGGCATAATGACGGTGAAAGGCTGCTTGGCGCGGTCGATCTGCGGCGTGAAGTAGCCGCCCTCGAGCCAGAAATCGTAGATGCGCCGCTCGACCGCCTGGGGTTCGTAAGCGCGGGGGATGTCGGCTAGGGATTTGGTTTGTGGCATGTGATTCAATCCTAAACTGAACTGGTGAAGTCTGCCGAACTGAGTAGATAGGGGATTTGGATTTGCAACCTAGTTATGTCGAATGGACGCTGAGATGGGTTCGTGGGATACATAGACTTCTCTGCCTTCGCGCAGCGCCGGGTCGATTACCAAGCAGTCGACATCGCGGTACTTGTCCACCTGTTCGGCGGTTGCCAAGACCACGTCCACCGCTTGCCCGACGCCCATTAGGTTCATGTAAATATCGCCCGAAACCTTGCCGTAGTCAAACTCGCGGTTCATAACTACAAGCAGGTCGACATCGCTGTTCGCGGTCATTTCGCCGCGCGCCGCCGAACCGAACAGGATTACCCGCTCCGGCCGCGCCACGGCGACCACCCGCCGAATGATTTCCTGGAACCTATCGTCTTCCAAAGCGGCATCGTTTCGCATACATCACACACGGATATTCGGACTGATTAGCGCCTACTTGGAATTCGCAGTTGCGTTTAATTGGGCAGAATGTCTCGCCCGCATCACGACGCTTGGTATATCGCCGGCCTGTACCTAGGGCGAGGGATCGGCTTGCCGGCTTCGGCCGCCGCCTTCAGCCATGCGTCCTTGGCGATATTCAGCTCACGGAGCGCATCCTCCGGGGTTGCGCCGAAAGCGGAGCAAAAAGCAAGATCGGGCATGTCCGCGATATACCCTTCGTCTTCCTCACTGTAAAATATGTTGATGTGATAGTCGTTCATTCAATCGTCCAATTCTAGGTTGTAGAGTTCAACCAAGCGCAAGAATTGTCTGATTTGGTAGGGCTTGGCTTCCCCTTGAACAGACTGCAAATTTATCTGTTCAGGTATATCGGGATGCGCAAATATATGGTGGCTTCCCGTTACGCGCGCAAGCCGAAACCCAAAGCCCTGCGCAAGATTAACCATATCACTAAACGCTACATTGCGCAGTCTGCCTTGCGCCAAGCGTCTCAGAAGCCTTCGCCGGTTCATCTAGCGCTGTATATGTACTGCCCGCCCTCGCGGTCGCAGTTGAGGCGGCGGTTGAGGTGCAGCCCCTCCAGCACGAACTCGATTGCGGACGCCACGGCGGCGGGCTCTTCGGACTGCTCGATAGCCTTGATGAGCGCCGCCGCTTCGCCTATGTTGGCGTAGGCGTGGGCGTATTGCGCCGATGGGATGTCGCTGCCGGTTTCCACAACTAGGCCGTCTTCGAAGCGCTCCGTCAAGTCGCTGAACTGCCGCGCTTGGTAGTAGCGCCCGAATATGTTGAGGACGGATTTCTTGACCAAGTCTTCGATGACCCTGAACTCGCGCCCTTCTTCCACGCTTTCCAACTCGATCTTGCCGGTGGTGGACGCCACGATAGCGCTCAAGTCGCTTATGCGCGGGGACGCCGCCTCTTTGTGGCGCAGGCTGCGCTTGAACGCCGCGCTCAGGATGGTCTCGTAGTTTGATATGGACACGCGCAGGCTGACGCCGGAGCGCTGATTGACATCGGGACTGCGCCGCGCCAACGCCGTGAACTCCGCGATTATCTCTTTCATGTACCGCGGCGTTTTGACGCTGCGCTGCGTATCGTCGAAGCGGTTGTATTCCTGCTCCATAATGCCTATCTCTTCGTCAAGAGAGCGCGGATAGTGGGTGCGGATTTGCGCGCCGTAGCGGTCTTTGAGCGGCGTGATGATGCGCCCGCGGTTGGTGTAGTCCTCCGGGTTGGCGGTGGACACCAGGAATATGTCCAGCGGCAGCATTATGCGATAGCCCTTGATTTGTATATCGCGCTCCTGCATCAGGTTGAACAGGCTGACTTGGATGCGCTCCGATAGGTCGGGCAGTTCGTTGATGCAGAATATGCCCCTGTTGGTGCGCGGAATCAAGCCGTAGTGGATGGTGAGTTCGTCGGACAGGTAGCGCCCTTCCGCCACCTTGATGGGGTCGACTTCGCCGATTAGGTCAGCGACGGTTATGTCCGGGGTGGCGAGCTTTTCGCTGTAGCGTGCGTCGCGCGCCAGCCACGCTATCGGGGCGTCGCCGCCGTCCGCCGCAATCGCGCGCTTGCACGGCTCGCAGATAGGCGCCAGCGGATCGCAGTTAAGCTCGCAGCCGCTCATCACGGGGACTTCGGCGTTCAGCAGCGACGCCATATGCCGAATGAGGCGGGACTTCGCCTGCCCGCGCTCGCCGAGCAGGATGATGTCTTGCCCTGCGAGAACGGCGTTTTCCAGCTGCGGAATGACCGAATCGCCAAAGCCGATAATGCCGGGGAAAAGTTCGGCGCCGCTCTCTATCTTTGCGATGAGGTTATTGCGTATCTCTTCGCGTATGGTGAGCGCCTTATAGCCGCTGTCGCGCAACTCGCCCAAGGTATTCGGCTTGCCGGGCATAGCATTCTCCTAAACTGGCAGACTTCTGTTAGCGTCGGTAAGCCAATCATACCAGACGCAGCGCAAGGCTTGCCACAAGGCGGGGGGTTGCGGCAACAGCAAGGTTTTGCCACAAGCGCCTTGGCGCAAGCGTAGGGGAGGCAAACTAAGCGCATAGGGGCGGCATACCCTAAGATGCGCGCGCTTTTTTCGGCGCAAAGCGGGGATAGTCCGCCGCCGAGAATGCCTCCCCAACGCCAACAAGCCGATGTGATATGCTATGCTACTATCCGTTGACCTGTAGCGCTGTGGCAATATCGTGGAGGCGAGCATTGAAGCATTTTGCAACCGTACTTCTAGCGGCGGCGGCATTCGCGCTGATTTTGGCGACGGGCGCATGCGCGCTTGAAAGCATGCCGGAGCAGCCCGCGCAGGAAGAACCGCCGCAGCAGCGCGAAAACGGACAACAGATAACTTTGGAGAAACTTGCGGAACTTACGGAGTGCGCCGCGGATCCCGACAACCCAAGCGTGGGACGCGAAGTGTCGCTGAAAGCCACCCCTGAGCTTGTGGATAGATTCAAGGCTTCTATAAGAATTCCGAACCTCAAAATAGCCTTCGCAGTCTATCGGGGCGGGGAAGAGGTTTATGAAAGCGTAAGCCGCACGGTGTCCATAAATCCAACGGCGCAGCGCATAAATCGGCTGGGCGGCGATTTGAGCGCCGCCTTTGTGCCCGACGCTCCGGGCGAATATGAGCTTCACTGCGTACTGATTGGTTCCAAGTTTGATTTTCCGGAGCCGAAACCGGGGGTAGGATTTCGGATAGTTGAGATGGTAGAGGCGGTTAGACGCACGCCCATTGTGGAAGTTCAGCGCGAATGGATAGACGCGCTTAACGAGGGTACGCAAGACATTGCAAGCGTGAACTTCAGCGTTGGCGAAACGCCGGCGTCTTCTGCGCCGGCCGCTACACAGCCGGGTGATGCAACGCCTGAGGCGACGCCGGCCGCTACACAGCCAACAGCCACTGAGACGCCGCCACCCCCATCCCTGCTTGCTTCCATCACCCCCGCGACAGACAGATCCGCGCGCTACACTTTCGCGTCCATAAGCGCTGGCGGGTTTCATACCTGCGGGTTGCGCGAGGATGGATCAGCGGTGTGTTGGGGCGATAACCGCTTTGGTCAGTCAACGCCGCCGTATGGCGAAATCTTTGTGTCCATAAGCGCTGGTGGAGGGGGCTTCAATGGGGGTTATACCTGTGGACTGCGCTATGACGGCACAACGGTGTGCTGGGGCTGGGGGCATGGTGTATTAACGCCGCCGGATGGAGAAACCTTTACGTCTATAAGCGCCGGCGGGGAGATCGTTGTAAATAAAATGCATATCTGCGGACTACGTAAGGATGGCGCGGCGGTGTGCTGGGGCAGTAACGAAGATGGTGCATCAACGCCGCCGGACGAAACCTTTGCGTCTATAAGCGCAGGCGGGCGGCATACTTGCGGGTTGCGCGAGGACGGCGCGGCGGTGTGCTGGGGATGGGACGAAGATGGACAATCAACGCCGCCGGCTGGCGAAACCTTTGCGTCCATAAGCGCCGGCGGGCGGCATACTTGCGGTCTTCGCGAAGATGGCGCGGCGGTGTGTTGGGGCGATAACGAATATGGACAGTCAGGTCATTCACCGCTGTCGGAGGGAGAAACCTTTGCGTCTATAAGCGCTGGCGGGTGGCATACCTGCGGACTGCGTGAGGACGGCGCAGCGGTGTGCTGGGGCAATAACGAATATGGTCAGTCAGCGCCGCCGGAGGGAGAAACCTTTGTGTCCATAAGCGCCGGCCCAAGGCATACTTGCGGGCTACGCGCGGATGGCGCGGCGGTGTGCTGGGGCGATAACGAATATGGACAGTCAACGCCGCCTGATGTCGAAACTTTCGTGTCCATAAGTGTTGGCAGATCGATTGGCTGGGAACATACCTGCGGGCTTCGCAAAGATGGCATAGCAGTGTGCTGGGGCGATAACGAATATGGACAGTCAACGCCGCCTGATGTCGAAACCTTTGCGTCCATAAGCGCCGGCGGGCGGCATACTTGCGGTCTTCGCGAAGATGGCGCGGCGGTGTGTTGGGGCAATAACGAATATGGTCAGTCAACGCCGCTGGAGGGCGAAACCTTCGCGTCCATAAGCGCCGGATCGAGTCATACATGCGGGCTACGCGAGGATGGCACTGTGAGGTGCTGGGGCCGTAACGACGATGGTCTGTTAACGCCGCCTGATGGCGAAACCTTCGTGTCCATAAGCGCCGGATCGGGACATACCTGCGGGCTACGCGAGGACGGCGCGGCGGTGTGCTGGGGCGATAGCATATATAGCAATAGCAGGATATTGTCGCCGGAGGGAGAAACCTTTGCGTCCATAAGCGCCGGCTCAGGGCGTACTTGCGGGTTGCGCACGGACGTTTTAATATGCTGGGGGGCTGCTACGAATTCGCTTATAATACTCCGTTAGCGGCGGGACTTTGGCGCATCAAGCATCAGGCGCGTTGCCGCTCACGGCGTCCGCTTCCAGGGCGGCGACGGCGGCGGCCATAGCAAGCAGCTCGCCGAATATGCGCCGATTGTGTTCGCCCAAACGCGGCGCATGGTTGGGCGTTGCGGCGGGCGGGGGTAGGACAAACATCCGCGAATGTATGCGTACTACGAATGATGCGCCGTAAATCTAATCCTAACCCTTTGCGCCATCGCGCCTTTGTGTTAAAACCTGCCACAATCCTGCCGCTCCCTATAAATCTCCACCCCCGCGTAAGACAGGATGCTGCCCTTAATCGCCACTTCCGGCTTCTTTACCCTTACGCCAACCGCCCGTACATCGAATTCGTCCAGCGCGCGCGCGGCGATGGTTTCGGCGATATGCTCAAGCAGGTTGTGGCTTTTGCCTTCCATAATATCGCGCACAACCGCATAGACGGCGGCGTAGTTCACCGTGTCCGCAATGTCGTCGGATGCGCCCGCCGCCCGATGGTCGCGCTCCAGTTCCAGGTCGACCACGAAGCGCTGCCCCTGCGCCTTCTCCGCCGAGTTGACGCCGTGATAGCCGTAGAAGATCATGCCCTGCAGCAGTATCTTGTCCCGGCGCGCGCTAATCATCGCCCGTTCCCCGCGCATCGCCCCCCGCCGCCAGCGAGTCCGCAAGCTCCAGCAGCGCCTGCGCTCGCTTGACCACCGGCACATCCACAACCTTGCCGTCCAACGATGTGGAGCCGCGCCCGACGCGCGCCGCCTCTTCGAACGCCTCGACCACACGCCTCGCCTGCGTTATCTCTGCCGCAGAGGGCGAAAATGTTTCGTTGATGATGTCGATCTGCGCCGGATGAATGGCGAACTTGCCCTTGAAGCCGTACCGCCGCGCCGTCAGCGCATTCTGCCGCAGCCCGTCCGGATCGCGGAAGCTGAAGTACGGCGTGTCCAGCGCAAGAACATCGGCGGCGCGCGCCGCTACGCTTATGGCGTTGCGCGCAAAGAATGTCTCGGATTCGTCCCCGCCGCGCTCAATTCCCATATCATTCGTGAAATCCTCCGCCCCGAACGCCACGCCCACGATGCGCGGCGATGCCCTGCATATCTCATACGCATTCACTATCGCCAGCGCCGTTTCTATCCACGGCACAAGCCTAATCCGTCCCGCGTCCAAGCCCGCCTTTCGCTCCAGCGCATCCAATTTGCCCGATATGACGGCTATGTCTTGCGCCGAATCTATCTTGCCCACCGAAACGCCGAATACATGCGCGCCCACCACCGCCGCAAGGTCGTCGTCCAGCAAGCCGGTGTCCAGCGAATTCAGGCGCGGTATCACGGCAACGCCGCCCGCCGCCAACTGCGCCAGATGCGCCGCCGTAACCGCGCGCGCATTCGCCTTCTCTGCTATAGGCACCGAGTCTTCCATATCCGGAATGAAGGCGTCCGGCTTCAGCCTCGCCGCCCGCTCCAGCATTCGCGGCTGATTGCCGGGCACGAATAGCAGGCTCCTCAGAACGCTCATATATCTCTCCTAACGGATAACGGACGCCTCGCCGCTTTATACAGACGGGTTTCGCATAGGCGCTTGGCGTCGGAATTCGCGGCGCAGTTCGCCCGAAGAGTATAGCACGATGCGGGTTGCGCGCGCCCCGAAATGGCAAGCGTTTTGGCATCCGCAGGCTCAGCTGCCAAACGGCGTTGTGTGCGCCCGCGGCGGCAAGCCTTTATACTATGTAAGCAGTCAGCGCGATTAGCCGCCAAACCCCGCGCGCAAGCCGAGCCGTCGAGCCGACCGAAAGGAAGCATTGGCAGAATGAAGCACATACCGCGCATAGAGACCATCGGCATAACCGGCATGCCCGAAATCGCGGGCGGCGAGGATCTAGGCGCGCTGATAGCGGACGCGGCGCAGGCGCAAGGGACGCCGCTGCAGGATGGCGACGCGCTTGTGGTTACGCAGAAAATCGTGTCCAAGGCGGAGTTCAGGCTGGTCGATCTCAACGCCGTGCGCCCGTCCGCAATCGCCCTTAACTTCGCTGAGCTGACGCGCAAAGACGCCCGCCTAGTGGAGCTTGTGCTGCGCGAAAGCCGCTCTGTGGTGCGGATGGACGCAGAACGCGGCATCATCATCGCAGAGACGCGGCACGGCTTCGTCTGCGCCAACGCCGGCATAGATTCGTCCAACGTGCCCGGCGACGACGTGGTATGCCTGCTGCCCGAAGACCCCGACGCATCCGCGCGCAGGATACGCAACCGAATAGCGCGCATCGCAGGCGTTGATGTCGCCGTTGTAATATCGGACACTTTCGGGCGCGCTTGGCGGGAAGGCCACGCCAATATCGCCATCGGCATCGCCGGCATGGACCCTATGATGGACTATCGCGGGACGCTCGATGTGAACGGAATGGAGCTGAAGGTTACCACCATCGCCGCCGCCGACGAACTAGCCGCCGCCGCCGAACTGGTTACCGCAAAGGCGATACAAGTCCCCGTCGCCATGATACGCGGCTACGAATACGCCAAGTCGGACGACGCCAGCGTAGCGCCGCTCATACGCGATAGGGCGCGCGATCTGTTCAGATAGCCGTCGGACAGCGCCCCCGCCGCTAGACCGGCCAGCCTTCCTGCCGCCAAGCCGCGTCCCAAAACATATACTCATATCGGCTGCTGACCAGAAACGCCTGCTCCATCCGTTGGAGTTCGTCTGCGCCGCACTCAAGCGCAATGCGGTCGATGAAAGAGCGCAGCCAGGCGGCGAGTTCGGCGAACTCCGCTGAGCTATACATCTCTATCCAGCGCGCGTACAACGGCTGATTGGCGGGGACGCCTCTGTTCTGAAGCGTCTGCCCGATTTCGCTGTATCCCCACGAACAGGGCAGCAGCGCCGCCGCAATCTCGCCGATGCCGCCCGCAAACGCCGTCTGCAGCATATGCCGCGTGTAGGCGATTGTGGTGGGCGATGGTTGAGCGCTTTCAATCTGCGCCTTTGTGATGCCGAAATCCTCGCAGAAGCCGATGTGCAGCGCCATTTCGGTGTTAAGCGTTTCGTGCAGCAGCATCGCAAACCAACCCATATCCTCCACGCGCGGCGCTTTGGCTACCGCAAGCGATAGGACGCGGCAGAAGTCGATCAGAAACACATAGTCTTGGCGCATATAGTAGCGGAACTTGTCCAACTCCAAAGCGCCGTCCCCGATGCCGCTGACAAACGGATGATTGCGTTCCTTGTCCCAGATGTGAGCGCCCTTGCGCCGCAAATCGTCTGAAAAGCCCATACAGCCTAGCCCTCCGCCGTAAGTCATCGGGGTTATAGATAGCGCCGCTCGATTATACTCGATTGCGCCCGCCTAGTTTTCCCTGCCGCCGCTATGTTCGCCGCTTGCGCCTTCCCTACTGCCGCCGTGTTCACCGCCCGCCGCCGCCAACCTCGGCGTGCGCGCTCCATGTGTCAAACGGCCGATCCGGCGCCGCCAAAGACACCGCCGCAGATGCGCCCGGCGCAAGGTCAACCGCCGGCGTCGGCCCCAACTCCACGCCGTTGGACAGATGTACCTCTACGCGCACCCGGCTCAGCGACGCTTCCGTGATGTTCGCAACCGTGCCGGTAAAGGCGTTGGACGCTGCGTCGTAGCTCAGAACAAGGCGCGAGCCGGCGCGCAGTTCGTCGTATGTATCAAATTTGTCTAACTGATTGGCGAACTCTTCGCCGCCGCCGTGTTCGCCGCCCGCCGCCGATGCGCCGCGCTCGCTGCGTTCATCCGACGCCTCATAGCCGCCCCGCGCGCATGCGCCAATCACAACGGCAGCCAAAATCATAAGTCCGATAGTTGCGTACTTCATGCGCAATAACCCCTAATTCGCTGCAGATAGCGCATTCCCGCCCATTGCGAAAAGCCGCGCGGCATCGGCGATTTCGCTGCGATGCCATCGCCGAACTACAACGCCGCAACGCCCCACGCGTTAGCATAAACCGCAAGCATCGAAGCGCGCGCAAGCCATACATAGCGCCCGCCTAGTTTCCCCCGCCGCGAAACAGCGCCTGCCGCCGTTGCCGCCGCTACTCCACCCGTTCCACCAACACCCTTGCGCCGGGACGCGCCGCCTTCAATACCGTGGCGTCCCCCTCTATCGCGCCCAGCGCATTCACCGCGCTCGCCGGGCGTATCTCATCCCCCACGCTCGCCGGCGTCCGCCCAAAGAACAGGCACAGCGCAGACCCCGGCGGCCAGTACGCCACAGCGCCCATATCCACTACCTCCACAGCGCCGCCCTCAGGCTCCAGCTCCGGAATGCGAAAATATATCTCGTCGCCCCAAACGCTGCCCGACGCCTCGATCGGCAGCGCATCCCACACCTGCGCCGCCGTATCGCTGCCGTTCAGCGCCGCCGTAACCTGAACATCCCCCGCCGTAATCCTAATCCGTCGCCCTTCCATAAGCGCCTCCCATTTCCTAATTCGCATTCGCCAAAACAACGCCTGCGCCCCAACATTATAATGTACTAAACATCATTATTCAGCCAATATCCCTTACTCACCTTTGCGCCCCTGCGCCTCTGCGTTAAAAATCCTATTGCAAACCCCTTGCGTTAAACCCCACGCCCCCCAAGAACCTTGACACTTGACACCCAACCCCACGCTAGTTAAGTTTGGGGCAGAGGTTACGCTATGAGCGCGCAAGGCTACATACTCGCCATCGACCAAGGCACCACCGGAACCGCCGCAATGCTGATTGACCAGGACGGCGGCGTGGTCTGGCAGGTCTCCAACGAAATCACGCAGATATACCCGCAGCCCGGCTGGGTCGAGCACGACCCCAACGAACTCTTCGACTCCTGCATAGCCGCCGTGGACGAACTGCTCGAAGAGACCGAAATAAGCCCCCGTCAGATAGCCGCGCTCGGCATCGCCAATCAGCGCGAAACCGCGCTCGTATGGGAGCGCGCCACTGGCAAGCCCGTTCACAACGCAATCGTTTGGCAATGCCGCCGCACAGCCACCTTGTGCGAGCAAATGAAAGCCCACGGACTCGAGGCCGCCGTCAGAGAAAAGACCGGCTTGCCGATCGACGCCTACTTCTCGGCAACCAAGATCCGATGGCTGCTCGACGCCATCCCCGACGGCCAGCGCAGAGCCGACGCCGGCGAATTGGCATTCGGCACGGTTGATAGTTGGCTGCTGTGGAACCTCACAAACGGCACGCTGCACGCCACCGACGTCACCAACGCATCCCGCACAATGCTCTACAACATCAATGCGCTAGACTGGGATGCCGAACTGCTCGCCGAACTCAACATCCCCGCAAGCCTTATGCCCCAAGCGCTGCCCTCAAGCGGCGTATTCGGCTACACCGGCGGCAACTTCTTTGGCGGGCAGGCGATCCCCATCGCGGGCGTGGCGGGCGACCAGCAGGCGGCGCTTTTCGGGCAGGCGTGCTTTGCGCCGGGAATGACCAAAAACACCTACGGCACAGGCAGTTTCGTGCTGATGAACACCGGCAATCGCCGCATATCGTCCGCCCACAACCTAATCTCAACGATAGCCTGGGGCATCGGCGATGAGATAACCTACGCCCTGGAAGGCAGCATATTCTCAACCGGCGCAACCGTGCAGTGGCTGCGCGACGGGCTTGGCATCATCCAAGACTCGGCGCAGGTAGAGGCGCTTGCGGCATCCGTCCCGAACCACGGCGGCGTCTATCTTGCGCCCGCTTTCACCGGCTTGGGCGCTCCCCACTGGGATATGTACGCGCGCGGCGCTATCGTGGGCATCACCCGCGGCGCCACCGCCGCCCACATTGCCCGCGCCGCCCTCGAATCCACCGCATACCAAACCGCCGACGTCGTGTATGCGATGGTAAAAGACACCGAACTAATGCCGTCCGTGATGCGCGTGGACGGCGGCGGCGGCGCCAACAACCTTATGATGCAGTTCCAAGCCGATATGCTGGGCATGCCAGTTGAGCGCCCCGTCATAGCCGAAACCACCGCGCTCGGCGCAGCCTACCTCGCCGGACTTGCGATAGGCTTTTGGCAGGACGCCGCCGAAATAGCGGCGCAGTGGAAATGCGACAGACGCTTTGCCCCAACAATGCCCCAACCCGACGCCGAAGCGCTCTATGCCGACTGGCTGCGCGCCGTGGAGCGCTCCAAGAACTGGGCAACCGACGACTAATGCGTCTTTGCCGATACATCTTGATATATTCGCGATACATTCCATAGCGCTGCTGATACATCCAATACCCATACATCCCATAACGCTGCTGATACATCCGATACAATCCCATAACACTGCTGCATAGCGGCGGCGCTATCGAAAAAACTCAACTTCAGGAGAAAGCAATGCCCATCGTTCAAGCCGACAGATTGCGAAACATAGCCGCCCAACTGCTCATTGGCGCAGGCGCAAGCGAACACGAAGCCGCCATCGTATCCCAGCATTCGGTTGGCGCAAACCTCGCGGGACACGACTCGCACGGCATAATCCAAATCCCAACCTACATCGACCGCGTCAAGCGCGGCCACATTGCGCCCGGCGCCCCCTTCGACATCATCCGCGAAACCTCAACAACCACCGTCATCGACGGCAACTGGGGTTTCGGTTATGTGGTGTCAGAGCGCGCAATGAACATCACCATCGACAAGGCGAAAGAACACGGCGTCGCCGCCGCGACCGTGTTTCGCCAAAGCCACGTCGGCCGCGTCGCCGACTATCCCCTTATGGCGGCGAGCGCCGATATGATTGGCGTTATGACCGCCGACTCCGGCCGCTCCGCCAAGGGCGTTGTGCCTTTCGGCGGGCGAGAGCCGCGGCTCGGCACAAACCCTATCTGCATCGCTATGCCGAGCGACCTTGACGGCCCGATGTTCATCGATATGGCTACCAGCGCCGTCGCCGCCGGCAAACTTGGCGTCGCCGTGGCGCGCGGCGCATCCGTCCCCGAGGGTTGGATTATAGACAAAGACGGCAATCCTTCGACCGACCCCGCCGACCTGCGAAACGGCGGCGCTGTGCTGCCCCTAGGCGGCCCCGAAGGCCACAAAGGCTACGGCTTGTCCGTGATGGTAGAGATACTATCCGGCATACTCACCGGCTTGGGTTTCGGACACGACCCGTCCGGACGCCACAACGACGGCTGCTTTATGGCGGCGTTCAACGTGGACGCATTCCGCCCCATCGATCAGTTCAAGCAAGAGGTAACCGAATTCGCCCAATACCTCAAGAGTACGCCCACCGCCGCCGGCTTTTCGGAAGTGTTCTACCCCGGCGAACTCGAGCATCTCAAAGAGCGCCAACTGCTCCAAGACGGCATCTCAGTCGAAGACGCCACATGGGACGCCCTCAAGCGCTTGGCGGACGAATACGGCTTGACCGACGCCCTGAAGTTGGACAACTAGACAACTAGCCTAATCGCGTAGCCTAATCGCGCTTGCAATCCGTCTGCGCGCTGCCGTACAGCGCATTGAACAGAAGCTTGTAAGCGCCCCTCGCTTGCGCCCGAAAGTGCGGCCGAAATCCCATCAACACAACCTCGCCCTCGCCCAGCGGCACACTGGCGAGCGCCGCGCGGTTGTACAGCTTCTCCGGCCCAATCAGCAGCCCGCTAAACAGCGGATTGCGTAGCGGATACTTGCCCACTACACGCCCCCGCCGTATGTCAAACGCCGGACTGTCATAAAACATCACCGCCGCAAGGCTTGGCATCCCGTAGGCAAGCGGATGCGTGGTGTCCAGCAATACCCCCAGCAGACTGCCCGGCGCATAAAAGCCGGAGCGCGGCAGATCCGCCACCACATCCCGAACCGGCAGCTCCAACCGCCGTATTGCATAGCGCGCCGCCCCGTCCCACGCAATCAGCGTCCCGCCCCGCTCCACAAACTCGCGCAGCCGTCCCAAGCCTGCCGCGCCAAGCCCCCCCGCATAGTCCGGGTGATAATACGCCCCGTGTCCCCTGTGAATATGATGCGCCCGCTGATGCGGCAAGACTATCGCATCCAAGCGCTCCCCCAAATCCCCCTCGCGCATATCGCCGTCCGTCAGCGATGTATATTCGAAGCCGTACTCTTCCAGCACAAACCGCGTCCAACCCTCTTCGATCGCAGGCACATAACTCTTATAGACCCCAATGCGCGGCTTGCCCAGCGCATAGCGCGCTATCGGCGGCGGCGATTCGATTGCGTTCAGCAGCAGCGCATCATCCCCCGCAACCGCATCGCCAAGCCCGTCTGCGTCCCCCACCACGAAAGCCCCCCGCCGATACGCTATGCCGTTCACCTCAAGCGGCTCCGCGCTGCGATATACCGCCGCCCCCGCCGCAAGCAGCCGGTTCACCACCCTCGCCGCCGCATTCGACTCCGGCGCAATAACATACGCATTCGCCTTGCGCGCAGCCGCCCCCTTAGTTCGCCTTGCGTGAATCGCGAATGCCGCCGACCCCGCCTCTGCGTCGCCCAGCGGCCGCAGCTTCGCCGCGAACCGCCCCCCAATCGTGTACGCGTTCACCCCCATCTGAATAGGCAAGCAGTGCGAAGTTACATCATACGGCTTCTTAGGCGGCCCGCCCTCATATGTTCGCAGTTCGGGATACTTGCGCTGCTCCATCAGCGTCTTGGCGTATGCCCAGTACGGCTGCCCCCGCAGTATCACCCGCGAACCCGCCGCAAACAACTCGCCGTCCGCCCTGAACGCCTCCACCGCTTCGTGTATCTCCACAAGCCCGGTTCTCAAAACCCCCAGCAGTTCGGCCGCCGCATGCGCGTCATGCTGCTGAGGCGGAACCACAAACGCGTACGGCGCATCGTCCGCCTTCACGGCGTTCACCCCCACCCGATAGAAGTTGCGCGCAAGCGTTTCCCGCAGCCGCCCCGCATGCCGCAAGCACGCATACGCCGCCGCAAAGTCATACTCCACGATGTCCCGCAGCCGCCACACGCCCCCACGCCACGGCAGCGGATGATTCCAAGTCCGTCGCGTAGGCGTTTCCCCCCGGTCCGACTGCAAATCCCGCTCAGCTATCTCGACCGGCGTAGCGATCCGCGCCCCCGCCGCCTCGCTCAGCAGCCGCAGCCCGCCGTGATAGTGCTGATATGTGCGGTTGGGGCTGTATGCGTCATACACCGCGTTCACCGCCACGCCCGCCTTGCCCTGCGCCGTCATATCCGCCGCGATAGCCGTCCCCAGCATCGCTATCTCAGCCTGTATGATTGCGTTCACATTCGGCCCAACCGGATCCACAAACGGCGGCAATATCATCCTCGAGCCGTTATGCCGCGTCTGGTGCATATCCAACAACACATGCGGATGCCACGCATTCAAGCAATGCTTTACCGCAAGCCGCGTCTCCCGCTGCGTGAACATAAACCAGTCCCGATTGTTATCGTGTCCCGTGTACTTGTGATACAAGAACGGCGGCATCGCGCCCTCATACTCCGCCCCCAGCGTGCTCTCATACCACCGCTTGACCTTAATCAGCCCGTCCGGGTTCATACAGGGAATCAGCAGCAGGATTGCGTTGTCCAAAACGCGATTCACTTCGTCCGTGTCAGCGCTCGCCAGATGATGCGCCAGCGGCAGCGACATCTGCGTAGCCCCCACCTCCGTCGCGTGTATGCTGCACATCACCGCCACCACCACCCGGCTCTGCGCTATCAGCCGCTCCGCCTCCGCCTCATCCGCGATCCCGCGCGGATCCGCCAGTCGCCGCTGTATCCGCTTATGCTTGTCCAAGTTTGCGATGTTGCTCGCCGATGATATGATTGTCAGCAGAAACGGATTGCCCTCCGTGCTTCTGCCAATCTCCAATGTCTTCACGCGCTCCGACGCGCGGTCAAGGCGCTCCAAGTAGTCGACTATCTGCCCCCAGCCCGCCAGCCTGCGGTCTGCGCCAACCTCAAACCCAAGATGCTGCGCCGGCGTAGGCAGCGAACTATTCCCGCCAAAGGTCATACAAGCAATCCCATTTCTGCGCCGACTGCGATACACTGCGCATATCGGCTTATCGGCAAAAGTTCAGCGCTGCATAGCATATCATCAAATCGGAGTGAATTATGGCGCAAAAACGCTACTGGCTTATGAAATCCGAACCCGGCGCATACTCTTTCGCCGACCTGATGAACGAAGACGACGCCACCGCCGAGTGGGACGGCGTGCGTAACTACCAGGCGCGCAACACAATGCGCGACGATATGAAAATCGGCGACGGCGTGCTGTTCTACCACTCCAACGCCAAGCCCAGCGCCGTCGTCGGAACCGCCGTCATCGCCCGCGAAGGCTACCCCGACCACACCGCCTGGGATCCCGCGTCCGAACACCCCGACCCCAAAAGCGCCCCCGACAACCCCATCTGGTATATGGTGGACATCAAAGCCGTCGCCGAGTTCAAGCGCATTGTGCCGCTGCGCGAAATCAAGTCAACCCCCGGCTTGGAAAATATGGCGCTGGTCAAAAACTCCCGCCTATCCGTGCAGCCCGTATCCCCCGAAGAGTGGGACATCGTAGTGAAGCTTGGCATGACCAACTGACCGCCCCGCGCGCGCAACCCTTGACAACCCACGCCCCCAAGTTCAATAGTAAGCCCATCGACAGTACGCGCATCTCGAAAATCCCGAAAGCCACCGCAAAGCCAATAGCCATAGGACGACCGACAAAATTATGGCGCACGCCCACCACCACCATGAGCATCCCCGCGACATCCGTCAGCGCGGCGGCTTCATCATATCCGGCCTCACCAGCGGACACGGCGTATTCCACTGGTTCACCCAAAGCCTAATCGCCATGCTGCCCGAAGTCCAAGCCGCATTCGGGCTGGGCGGCGTAGGCGTTGGCGGCATCACCGCCACCCGCGAAGTGGTGTCCGGACTGGTAACCCTGCCCGGCGGCGTAATCATCGACGCCCTCCGAAAGCACTGGGGCCTTGTGCTTGCCGTCTGCATGGCGCTGTTCGGCATCGGCTGGCTAATCATCGGCTTTTCGCAGCATTACTACCTGCTGCTGTTCGGAATGGCGGTTGTGGCGCTTGCGGCGTCCATATGGCACCTGCCCGCGATGGCGTCCCTATCCCACCACTTCGCCCGCCGCAAGGGAACCGCCCTCTCATTTCACGGCGTCGGCGGACAGATAGGCGATGCGCTCGCGCCGCCCGCCACCGGCGTCCTGCTAGGCTTTCTAGCGTGGCGCGAAATCATCAGCATCTACGCCGCGCTGCCCATATTCCTAGCCTTCCTAGTCTTTTGGGCATTCAGAAACATCGGCAGAACCCAAGACGCCGACGCCGCCGATGCAGACGGCAGCGGCAGCCAGTTCAGAGCCACAAGCCAAGTCCTGCGCAACCCTATCCTATGGATAGTGGCGTTCATAGGCGGCATACGCGGAATGGCGTTCATCGCGCTAATCACATTCCTGCCCATATTCCTAAACGACCTGGGAATGTCCGCGCTTGTGCGAAACCTGCATTTGGGCTTGCTTATGGCGGTCGGCATCGTCTCAACGCCCGTAGTCGGCTACCTATCCGACCGATTCGGCAGAAAGATGGTGCTTATCCCCGGCCTACTGCTGCTCGCCGCGCTGTCATTCCTGCTCAGCGGCGCCGGCGTAGGCATACTGCTGGTCATAATCATCGCGCTTATGGGAACTTTCCTATTCGGCGATCAGCCCATCCTAACCGCGCTCGCCTTGGATGTAGCCGGCGGCCGCGTCCCGACCACCGTGCTGGGCATACTTTCGTTCGAGCGCTTCCTGCTCAGCGCCGCATCCCCGCTAATCGCCGGCAAACTCTACGACGACTACGGCGGCGCAGACACCACCTTCATCTACGTCGCCGCCCTATTCGCGCTAGGCGCAATAACCCTGCTATTCGTCCCCCTGCGCCCATCCAACCCCGCATAAAGCGCCCCAACAACTTTGCGCCCCTGCGCCTTTGCATTAAATTCCCCCCAAACACGCCCCTGCGCCAAAAATCCCCGCAGATTTCCCCCCATTTCCCCAAATTACCCCTTGACACACCCGTTCTGTTTATTATAATAGAGCGCATAATCATACATACAATCCCTTCCCACTCAGCGGAAGGCTAATACGGGGACAACCCCCGCGCAATCGCTATGACCATCGACGCCACCATACAACGACTCACCGGAGACGGCGAAATCATCGCCCAATTCCTTGTAGATACCCTACAAGGCTACACCCACGACGCCACCGTCAGCCACCGCCTCAAGTCGGCCGAGTGGCTTACCGCCTTTGGCCGACTCATCCCCGAATCCGCCATCCCCAAATCAGCAACCATCCGCCCACGACCCAAATCCGAACCCAAGCCGGATAAGGCGGGTAAGAAGCCGAAGGTTACCGAAAAGCAAATCCTCCACTTCGACATCGCCCGTCTAATCAAGCAAGAGACCAACGACGGCGAAACCATCATCGAATTCCTAATCAGGGTAATCTCCAAGATTGAGGAAACAGGCGAAAACTTCACCCCCGCCGTCCGTATGCGCGCCGCCCGCGAACTCCTAATCAGAGGTTTCGGCGGCACAATCCCCGGCGTCCGCCGCATCCTGTCCGGCAAGACCGAAGACCTCGACTCATATCTCTCCAAAATAGTGCGCGAATACACCAACTACGGCGCGGACTCCATACGCTTCCTAGTAGAAACGATGGAAAACAAAGACCCCGAGGCCGAATCCCGAGGCGCCGCAAGCTTTATCAAGCTCATGCGCATGCGCCCCAGAACCAAGCCCGCCGAAGGCTTCACCGCATCCCACCGCGTCTGGGCCGCCTGCGAACTCTTGCGCCGCGCCTACGACATCAAGACCGACCACATCACCTACGAAGACATCCAGGCGTATTGGAGCGCCCGCACGCCCGCCGACGCCCGCAAAGACGACCCCGGCAGTCCTGCGGCCAGCCTCAAGGGTTTCACCCCCGAATACCTAGAACTCCAAGCAGCCAAGATGCGCGACGCCGCCGACGAGCAACCCGCCGCCGACGCGGACATCGACGCCCACGCCAAGCAAAAGCGCGATGCCGACAAGCAGCCCGTCGGTAACCCCGGACTCGCCGCCGGTGAGCAACCCGCCGACGCCGCCGAAAAGCCCGCCGACGCCAACACGCCGTCAGACACCCTTAGCCGCGCCGCCCGCCGCCGCGAACAGCGCGCTGAGCGCAAAACCCTAAAGCGCATCCCCCTCTTCCCCAATCGCCGCCGCACCCGCGAAGATGTAGCGGAAATGTTAGCCTTCAAAGCCGAACTGGAATCCAGGCGCCCCGCAGCCTTCGAATTCCAACGCCGCCAATCCGAAAAGCGCAAAGCCGCCGCCGCCCAAAATATCGCAGTCTCACAAAAGAGCGCCAACGAACAACGCGACGCCGTCAAGCAGCCCGCCGCCGCCACAGAAAAGAGCGCCGTCGCCGAAAAGCCCGCCGACGGTGAGCAATTTGCCGCCGCCGAAAATATCGCAGTCTCAGAAAAGAGCGCCGACGAACAGCGTGATAACGCCAAGCAACCCGTCGTCGACGCCAAAAAGCGCAACGCCGCCGCCGAAAAGCCCGACGACGACAAGCAACGCGACGACAAAAATCCCGCCAACGCCAACACGCCGTCAAACATCCCCGACCGTGCCACTCGCCGCCGCCAAAAGCGCGACGCTCGCAAAGCCCAAAAGCGCGCCGTCAGTGAGCAACCCGCCGCTGCCGCGAATATCGCCGCCACCGAAAAGCGTGACGGCGACAAGATGCCCGCCGACAAGCCCGCCGCCGACAACACGCCGTCAGCCAACTCCGGCAACCCGGGCAGAGCCGCCCTCCGACGCGAACAGCGCGCCGCACGCAAAGCCCAAAAGCGCAAAGCAGCAGCCGCCAACAACAACGGCAGCGCCAACACGCCCACCTCCAACGAAAAGAACGGAAAGCCGCAAGCCATCCACGCCACCAACGGCAAGACGCCCGCCGGCGCCGCCGCCATAATCCTCCATAGCGAACCCCTATCCATCGAAGAGTGGAAGCGCTTGCGAAAAACCCTCGCCCGCCCCGACAACATCCCCGCAAACGCCCGAAGCCCCTAATCCCTTTGCGCCTTGGCGCCTCCGCGTTAAGACCTTAGGCAGACCCTTTGCGCCCCTTGCGCCTTTGCGTTAAAAACCTTAGGCGCAGACCCTTTGCGCTTTCCCGCCTCTGCGTTAAAACCCTACGCAGATACCCTGCCCGCGATGACATCCCCCATCTCGGCAGTCGACGCCACATCGCCCCCATCCCCCGCGATGTCCGGCGTGCGGTACCCCTCTGCCAGAACCGCCTCGACCGACTGCTCCACCGCTTGCGCCTCATCCTCGAGCTTCAGCGAATACCGCAGCATCGACGCCATACTCAAGATCGTGCCTATCGGGTTTGCGATGCCTTGCCCCGCTATGTCCGGCGCGCTGCCGTGTATCGGCTCATACAGGCTCACCGGCGGATGCCCGCTCGCCCCCGGCTCAGGCAGCCCCGACAAGCTCGCCGACGGCAGCATCCCCATCGACCCCGCAAGCGCCGCCGCCTCATCCGTCAGTATGTCCCCGAAGGTGTTCTCCGCCACTATCACATCGTAGTGAGACGGATTGCTTATCAGCTGCATCGACGCCGAGTCCACCAGCGCATGCTCCAGCTCCACATCCGGATACTCCGCCGCCAACTCCGTCGCGATCTCCCGCCAAAGCCGCCCCGTCTCCAGCACATTCGCCTTGTCCACCGATGTCAGCCGCTTGCGCCGCCCCTGCGCCAACTCAAACCCCACCCGCACTATCCGCTCAATCTCCTGCTCCGTGTAGCGCAGCGTGTCCACCCCCTTGCGCCCGCCCTTCGTGTCATAGCGCCGCTTGGGCTTGGCGAAATACAGCCCCCCCGTCAGCTCCCGCACGATTATCATATCCACCCCCTCAAGCAGATGCGCCTTCACCGGGCTTGCGTTGATAAGCTGCGGATACACCTTCACCGGGCGTATGTTGGCGAACAGCCCAAGGCTCTTGCGTATCGCGAGTATGCCGTCCTCCGGACGCGTCGCCGCCCTAGGGTCGTCCCACTTCGGCCCGCCCACAGCGCCGAACAGCACAGCGTCCGTATCCCCGCACATCTCGATCGTATCTTGCGGCAGCGGCGTCCCGAAATCATCGATCGCGTTCCCGCCAACCCTGCCGTACTCGGCATCGAAGGCATGCCCAAACCGCTCCCCCACCGCGTTCATCACCTTGACCGCCTCCGCTATCACCTCCGGCCCTATGCCGTCCCCCGGCAAAACCGTGATTGAAAACCTCATTACTCACTCCCCATCGCTATGGTATATTCGCCTTCAGGCGCGCAACCTATTATATGCCAAAACCGCCGCCGATGCTTTCGCGCATCCGCCGCAACCGATACAATGCGCCCACAACACCGCCGCGCTGCGCTACAAGTATGTTAGGAGACAACGCAATGACAACCACACAGCGATACGACGCCATCGTAATCGGGCTCGGCGGAATGGGCAGCGCCGCGCTATATCAGTTAGCCCTGAGAGGCAAGCGCGCGCTGGGCATCGAGCAGTTCGGCATAGCCCACGACCTAGGCTCGTCGCACGGCGCGACCCGCATCATACGCCTCGCCTACTACGAAGACCCGGCGTATGTCCCGCTTATGCGCCGCGCCTACGAACTCTGGCGCGACCTAGAGCGCGCATGCGCCGAGCGAATACTCCACATCACCGGCTCGCTTGACGCCGGCCCGCCCGGCAGTCCCAACTACGAAGGCTCGCTGCTCTCTTGCGCCCAACACGCTATCCCCCACGAAGTCTTGACCAGCGCAGAGATTGCGAAGCGCTTCCCCGGCTACCGCTTGCCCCCCGAAACGATGGCGGTCTTCCAGCAAGACGGCGGCTTCCTGCTGCCGGAGCGCTGCATCGCGCTGTTCATAGAGCAGGCGCAGCGGCTGGGCGCAACCGCGCTAACCAACGAGCGCGTATTGGAATGGCAGCCCACGCCCAACGGCGTCCGCGTCCGCACGACGCAAGCGCAGTACGAAGCCGAAACGCTGATTATCGCGGCGGGCGCTTGGGCAGCATCGCTGCTGCCCCGCCTAAAACAGACCGCCGTCCCCGAAAGGCAGGTGCTGGCGTGGCTGGAGCCGCTGCGCCCCGAACTCTTCGCGCCGCAGCGCTTCCCCGTATTCAACCTAATCGTGGATGAAGGCAAATACTACGGACTGCCCGTTCACGGCATCCCCGGCTTCAAGATAGGCAAGTACCACCACTTTGAGGAAGTCGTCGACCCTGACGAAATCGACCGCGCCCCAAACGCGCGCGACGAAGCGGCGCTGCGTCAATTCGCCGAAAAGTACTTCCCCCACGGCGCAGGCGCCACATCCTCGATGAAAGTCTGCATGTTCACCAACAGCCCCGACGAGCACTTCATCATAGACCGCCTGCCCGACGCCCCGCAGACAGTCATAGCCGCCGGCTTCTCCGGCCACGGCTTCAAGTTCAGCAGCGTCATAGGCGAAATCCTAGCCGACCTAGCCCTAAACGGCGCTACGTCCCACGCCATCGGGATGTTCGGCCTTGGGCGCTTCGAGTAACCCGCCTTCGCGACGGAAATGGAGATTAGGGACAGCGCCATATGTACAGATTTCTGGCAGTCATCGAAAAGGCAAACGGCAACTACTCCGCATACTCGCCCGACTTGCCCGGATGCGTAGCAACCGGCAAAACGCGCGAAGACGCCGAGCGCAATATGCGCGAAGCGATGCTTATGCACGTGGAAGGGCTCATAGAGGATGGCGAACCCGTTCCCGAACCCGAGTCTTTCGCCGAGTACATAGCGCTTCCCAGCAGGTAAGTCCGGGCGGTTCGCGCATTAAGAGAGAGTGCTTGAACAGCCGTCAAGACGCAAAACCTTGAGGCGGCGCGTTTTCGTCATACGCAATCCGTGCTATAATCAGTTCCACAGAGATTATAGGGAGGCATCAGATGGTCGCAGTCGAAACCGCCAACCCCACGCTTGAGGAAGAAGTCGATGAAGCGGGAGACGTCAAGGTTGATGATGACTTTGACTCAGATGAGGAGATTCCTTTTGAATACTCCATAACTAGCTACGGCGCTGATTACACGGTCGATAGCTTGGTTAAGCGTGTTGAGCAAGGCAGCATATTCGTTCCGCTATTCCAGCGTGGGTACGTTTGGGACAAGAAAAGAGCGTCCAAGTTTGTGGAATCACTGTTGCTTGGATTGCCCGTCCCCGGCATTTTTCTGTCAAGAGAGGAATCTACAAACAGATCTATGATTGTAGATGGCCAACAGCGTCTGGAGTCTCTGCGCTCTTTCTACAACGGAAAATTCGGCGAAGCAGAATTCACCCTGACTGGAATTGCCTCTGAGTTCGAGGGCAAGACGTATGCTTCCCTGGACATCGCGCATCAACTTAAACTTGACGATTCCATCATCCACGCCACCATCGTCAGGCAAGATAAACCTTCTGATGACAATAGCAGCATTTATATGCTCTTTGAGCGGTTGAACACCGACGGCGTGCAATTGCAGCCGCAAGAAATCCGCGTTGCTATGTTCCATGGCGAATTCAACAATCTAATCGGCTGCCTTAACCAAGACCCCTGCTGGCGTGATATGTTTGGCAAAGTCCACAACAGAATGAAAGACCAAGAACTCATTCTGAGATTTCTAGCGATGTATTTCACCAAGCCGGAGAATTACAGGGGACCGCTGAAAAGGTTTCTGAACGAATACATGAGCAAAAACAGACGGCTGACGATGCAGTCGGAAGAAGAGACTAGGCGCGTCTTTGAAAACACGATGCGAACTATCCACGATCACTTAGGGACAACGGCGTTCAAGCCTCCGCAATCCCGGGGAAGATTCACTGCAGCGGTTTTCGACTCGGTAGCCGTGGGCGTGGCTACTAGGTTGGAACGAGGGGATATTCAAGACACTCAAACTATGCTTGCAAAGTACAACGCCCTCATAAATAACCCGGACTATCGCCAGGCCGCATATGAGGGAACCGCTAGGGCTAACCAAGTTCAAACACGGCTTGGATTGGCGATTGACGCATTTTCGGAAGTGCCGTGAAAAATCCTAAAGTCATTGAGGACAAAGAAAGACTTGACCTTCTATTTGCGAAAATCAATGATATTAACGAAGACGACGAACTCAAAGCGCACCTTGTATCTTACTCGTGTGTGCGAGTATCCGGGTTTATCCAGCAATCAATCTGCGAAATCGTAAGCGAATACGCCGAAGGATTAGACGGATCAGACGAGTTTTTGCATTGGGAGAAAGGGGAATTCACCAAACCCAGAATTAGGGATTTCCAGAATCCCAACATACGCAACATCCGAGTATTGATAAGGTCTTTCGACAGAGATTGGGAGATTCGAGTCCGTTCGAAACTCACAGATAGAATGATCGATGCCATCACCAGCGTCAATTCCAACCGAAACCAAATAGCGCACGGGGAATCCGCCGTCATTAGTTTAGAGCAACTGCAGAGTTGGTATGACGATGTTGTATCCGCCATTGAGATAATCGAAGAGCAGCGCCATTCCTCTTAATCAGGATCAGCGCCGCTCTTCGCATCATGACGTTGCCTTGCGCACACGCGGCATCACCGCGCCACTATGTTCACTAGCTTGCCCGGCACATAGATCACCCGCGCGATGCGCTTGCCGTCTATGTGCGGCGCGACACGGCCGCTGCCCAGCGCCGCGGCGCGCGCGTCCGCTTCGGTTATGGACGCCGGGGCGTCTATCTTGTCCCGCACGCGCCCGTTGACCTGCACCACCAGCGTAATCGACTCATCGGCGGCGAGCGCAGCGTCCCACTCCGGCCACGGCTCGCTATGCGCGCTGCCGGCGTTGCCCGCGCGCTCCCATAGTTCGGCCGATATGTGCGGCGCCATGGGCGCCGTCAGCAGCAGCAGCGTCCGTATCGCTTCACGCCACAGATCCGCGGGGATGCCGCCGTCTTCCCAGTGGTGATTCAGCCCGTTGGTGTACTCCATCAGCGCCGCCAGCGCGGTGTTGAACTTGAAGCGCTCCAAGTCGTCGCCGACGCGGTGTATCGTCTTGTGCATCAGGCGCTGCAGCTCGCGCACGGCATCCGCGTCCGTCGGGGAATCGTCCGCCGGGGCGTCGCGCGTGGCGACATCCCAGACGCGGTTCATCCAGCGCGCCATCCCGTTGATGCCCGAATCGCTCCAGCTGCCGCCCTGGTCCCACGGGCCCAGGAACATCAGGAAGCAGCGCACGGCGTCCGCCCCGAATGCGTCCACATACTCGTCGGGCGCTATCACGTTGCCGCGCGACTTGCTCATCTTTTCGTGGTCGGCGCCCAAGATTACGCCCTGATTGAACAACCGCTCAAAGGGTTCGTCATAGTCCAACATTCCCATATCGCGCAGCGCCTTCACGAAGAAGCGGGCGTACAGCAGGTGCATTACGGCGTGTTCTCTGCCGCCGGTGTACTGGTCAACCGCGCCCCAGCGCTTGACGCTGTCCGGGTCAAACGCCCCGTCGGCGTAGCGCGCGTTGGTGAAGCGCAGGAAGTACCACGACGAGTCCACGAATGTGTCCATAGTGTCCGGCTCGCGCTGAGCGGGCCCATCGCACTTGGGGCAGTCCACATTCAGGAAGTCTTCGCTCAGTCCCAGCGGCGATTCCCCCGTGGGACGGAATTCTGCGTCCTCAGGCAGCAGCACCGGCAGATCCTCATACGGCACCGGCACATCGCCGCAGTCATCGCAGTAGAGTATGGGTATGGGCGTTCCCCAGTAGCGCTGGCGCGAAATGAGCCAATCGCGCATCCGATACTGCACGGTGCGCTTGCCCCAATCGTTTGCCTCGATGTAGTCCGCGATGCGCTGCCAGCCTTCGGCGCTGGGCAGTCCGTCGAAGCGGTCTGAGTTCACTTGAGCGCCTTCGGCCAGATACGCCTCTGCCAGATCCTCGCCGTCCCAGCCGTCGGGCGCTACCACTACGCGAATGGGCAAGCCGTACTTCTTGGCGAACACAAAATCGCGCTCATCGTGCGCCGGCACGCCCATCACGATGCCAGTGCCGTAGGTCAGCAGCACATAATCGCCCACGAAAATCGGCACACGCTCGCCGTTGAGCCTGTTGACGCAGTACGCCCCGGTGAACACGCCCGTCTTCTCTTTCTCTGTGGACAGGCGCTCAATTTCGTTCTGCAAGCGCGCTTGGCGCACATAGTCGCCCACCGCCGCCTTATGCTCCGGAGCAGTCAGCGCGTCCACAAGCGGATGTTCGGGCGCAAGCACAACAAAGGTTACGCCGTAGATGGTGTCTATGCGCGTGGTGTAGGTGGTGATTTCGTGCGCGTCCAACCCGTATTCGGATATGTCGAATGTGATGTCCACGCCTTCGCTGCGCCCAATCCAATTGGTCTGCATAGTGTCGATATCGGCGGGCCATTCCTTCTTGGAGTGATCCAGCAGTTCATCGGCGTACTTGGTGATGCGGAAGAACCACTGATTCAAGTCTTTGTGCGTAACCGTGGCGTTGCAGCGCTCGCAAGTTCCGTTGGACAGCACTTGTTCGTTGGCGAGCGTGGTGTTGCAAGACGGGCACCAGTTGGCGGGCGCGAATGCGCGGTACGCCAACCCCGATTCGTACATTCGCAGGAAGAACCACTGATTCCACTTGTAGTATTCGGGATCGCAGGTAACGACTTCCCTATCCCAATCGTAGATAGCGCCCAAGCTTCGCAGCTGGCGGCGCATATTCTCCATATTCTCGATAGTCCACTTGTACGGATGGATGCCGTTGCGAATGGCGGCGTTCTCGGCCGGCAGTCCGAATGCGTCGAAGCCCATCGGATGCAGCACATTGTAGCCCTGCATTCGGCGCAGGCGCGCGTGGGCGTCCGACGGCCCCATAGCGTACCAGTGTCCGATATGGAGGTCGCCGGAGGGATACGGATACATCGTGAGCTCATACCATTTGGGGCGCGGGTCGTCGTCATCTACCTTGTGCGCGCCCTGTTCTTCCCAGCGCCGCTGCCACTTGGCGTCTATCGCCCTATGGTCAAAGCGCTGCTCCGTCGTTCTTGCAACCAACATTCGACTCCCTCCCGTGCGGTTCTGCCCTAGACCTTATGCCTTGCAATCCCTATGCTATGCCTTGTGGCATTTATGGGAATATGAAAAGCCCGCCCCTTAGCGTAACGCTGATAAGGGACGGGCTTTCGGTTTTCGAAGATACCCGCGGTACCACCCTTTGTTCCCCGATTGACGGCGCAATTTGACGGCGCAATCGGGACACTCGGAAGCGATAACGGCGCTTTGCCGTCCCGCCCTAGCGAAAGTTCAGGCGGGATGCTCCGGGACGAGTTCGCAGGATTTCGGGCGTCGGGCTTCCAGCGTCCCCGGCTCTCTATCGCCGATTTGCCTGCTACTACTTCCCATCAGCGCATTATGATATGCGATATAAAAATACGCTAACATAGGCTAACAACGCCGTCAAGGAATAGTTGGGGGGCGGCGTTCTCGCATTGCGGCGCTGCGCTTATCGGTTTGAAATTCGCTAGAGAAGCCGCGCATTAACGCAAAGGCGCAGAGGCGCAAAGAGGTGGCTGCAGTCAGTCGCACACCTCTTGGTTTTCTTTAAGCCATTCTAGGACGGCTTCCGCCGCCCATTGGTGGCCGGTGGCGTTCCAATGGGGATCGGCGCGCCATCTGCCATCCGACGGGTTGTAGCCCTGGCTAACCATGTAGTCGTAATGGCTGATTACGGGAATATCGCGCGCCTCCGCGATTGCGCTCAAGCGGTCGAACTGCGGATCGCCCTGCCTTCCCATATACCGCGTCGCCGCCAATATCGCCAGCTTCGCGCCGTCGCGGTCCGTGCGCCGCTTGAATTGATCTATGCCGAAAGCGGTGTATTCCAGCGCTTCTTCTAAGAATGGCGGCAGTTGCTTTTCCCTGAACGGAGCGCCGATGGCCATACGATACCAACTAGGTTGCCAACCGTCCGTCAGCGCTGAACAGCAGGGGAGCTCGGCTATCATATTCGCCCACGCCGCAATCTGAAACGAGTAGTTATTATAAGGCCATATATTCTTTGCATCCATCCATTTCGCGAAGCGCGAAACCCTAGCCAGCCGATCCAGCGCGCTTTCATGCCAGCGCTTCGGCAGCCTTGGCAGCAGAAACCGCTCATAGTCCGCATCGGGCGGCCGCAGCGCCATATCCCCGTTAGCGTCTCTTTGAGCGGTCATATACGGCATTCGGTCAGGATCCGCGCCGGAAGATAGCGCGTGCAGCGCAGGCGAGTTGTTCAGGAAATCATTGAGGAAGAAGACCAGCATCACCAACTTCGGGTTCAAACGCCGCGCGTATTCGTCGTAAAACGGAAGCTGACTGATTTGTCCGGTGTTTCTTATTCCGTAAGCCTGCGTGGTGATGCGCAGATGCGGCAGTTCGCGCGCCGCCGTTTCTTCCAGGCGCGCATGGAACTTATCGGCGATAGGAACTTCCCTTGCCTCCACATAGGAATCGCCAATGAAGGCTATGTGGCAGTCCGCTGCGGCGCGTTCAGCGCTGACTGGTTCGCGGTCCAGAAAGCCCAGGCTGTTGGCGCGCGAAACCACGAAGTTGTCGTCGTTCCACTCTGCATAGCGCACCTCTGCGTTGGGTTCGCGGATAAGCCCAACCCCTTCAACGAACTGAATAGGGATGCGAGTCTCTATAAACGGCCTTGTAAGCCGAAAGTACGCCTCTCCGACAAGCGCAATTAGAAGCAGCCCCGCGATAATGAACGCGGCGTTCCAAGCCGCCATTCGCAGCGCCGTCCGAGTTGCCGCCTGCAGCGCGCGAACATATTTTCGGGGGGGGGGGGGGTAGAACTAACTAGCGCATCAGACTGAATGGAACGGGCTTCATGGCTTTCGCTTTTGAACGGCATACGGCGCAATCGGGGCGCATCGAATAGGATATTATGCAACGGGCAATTGTATCATATTGTACACTCGGTTGAGCTCGGCTTTGATAATGCCATCGGCGCCTGCAGCCGTTGCCAATCGACAAGGTGAGACTTGGCGGCTTTGGAAATCCACGCCGCATATGGAAATCATCGGCCCACAGTCGTATGCCATATAAGGGCGTCTAAGGCTACGCTGACGATACGCCGAATATGCGGGATGTAGTATGATAGCCTTGCGGCGGCGCTATCACACCGAATAGACAATTCGCCGCCGTTGATATTGCTACTTGGATGAAAGTGCAGGAAAGCGGGGGACATTATGGCAGAGTACAGAATATCCGTGATTCGCGGCGACGGCATCGGCGGCGAAGTGATTGAAGAGGGCATCCGCGTGTTGAACGCCGTAGGCGCGCAGTACGGCGTTGGCTGGGATTTCGTGGAACATCCGTGGGGCTCGGACTACTACTTCAAGCACGGCGCAATGATGGCGTCCGACGGGCTTGACCAAATGGCGCAGTCCCACGCCATCTATTTCGGGGCAGTGGGGCATCCCGACATCCAAGACCATCTCACGCTGAACGGACTTCTGCTTCCCATACGGCGCACCTTCGACCAGTATGTTTGCGAACGTCCCAGCGTGCTGTATCCCGGCATCACATCGCCGCTCCGCAATCGTCAGCCGTATGACATCGATATGCTGGTCATACGCGAAAACACCGAGGGCGAGTACGCCGAAGTGGGCGGCTTTCAGTACAGGGGCTTCGACGAAGAGATCGGCATTCAGGCGGGCGTGTTCACGCGGCGCGGCTGCGAGCGCGTCATCGCATACGCCTTCGAGCAAGCCCGCAAGCGCGGCAAGGCAAGGCATGTTACATCCATCACCAAGTCAAACGCGCTGGGCTACGGGATGCTTGTGTGGGACAGAGCGTTTGAGACCGTGGCGGCGCGCTACCCGGATGTTCAAACCGATTCGCTGCTGATAGACGCCGCCTGCATGGACTTCGTGCGCCGCCCCGAAACCTTCGACGTGGTGGTGGGCAGCAACCTGTTCGGCGATATTCTGACGGACATCGGCGCAATCATAACCGGCAGCATGGGGCTTGCGCCAAGCGGCAACATAGACCCGGAACGCCGCTTCCCGTCTATGTTCGAGCCGGTGCACGGCAGCGCGCCGGACATCACCGGCAAGGGCATCGCCAATCCTATGGCGGCGATACTATCCGCCGCAATGATGCTGCGCCACCTTGGGCATGAAGACGCCGCCGACGTGGTGGATAAGGCGGTGCTGCATATCATAGAGCAGAGCGAAATCCTCACGCCCGACCTTGGCGGCAGCTCAAGCACGGCGCAGGTGGGCGATGCGGTTATCAACGCGCTGGGCAAGGAGTAAGGCACCGATGACTCCAACCGCCAAGCCCGCGCCGCCGCGCCGCAAGCGCAAACTCACCGCGCAGGATGTTATGGACTATCTTGGGCCGGAGTACGGCCCTATGCAGTGGTTCATACGCTACTCGCCCGCGGAGGAGCTCGTCTATACCATCCTGTCGCAGCACACCTCAGACCTGAATTCGGAGCGCGCCTTCACCAACCTGATGGCTACCTTCGAGACGCTGGACGCCGTCGCCGATGCGTCGGTGGACGCCATAGAAGCGGCGATACGCAGGGGCGGCTTGGCGAAGCAGAAAGCGCCGCGCATTCGCAACGTGCTGCGCCAAATACGCGACGAAATCGGATCGTTCGACTTGTCCTTCCTCGCAGAGATGCGATTGGACGAAGCGAAGGCGTGGCTAAAGCGTCTCAACGGCATCGGGCCAAAAACCGCCGCCATAATCCTGTGCTTTTCGCTGGGAATGCCCGCAATGCCCGTGGATACCCACATATTCCGCGTGTCCAAGCGCTTGGGGCTGATAGGCGCCAAGGTCAACGCAGACAAGGCGCACGACATATTAGAGCCGATGGTTGCGCCGACGGATGTGTTCGCCTTTCATATGTATCTCATACAGCACGGGCGGCAGGTGTGCAAGGCGCAGCGCCCCCGCTGCGACGACTGCGCCCTATCGTGGGGCTGCCCCGCCCGCCCGCAGATCGCCAAGGCGGCACAGCCGAAAAGCGCCGCAAAGCGCAAATAGCCTATTTCACCTTAACCCGAAAGGTGTTGTACAATATGCCCGAAGACAGCAACGGCGGGGAGCGCGAAAGCCTATTAAGCATACTGCGCCGCCACAGGGCTTACTACTTCTGGACATTCGTCGCGCTAACGCTGGCGTGGATAGCATTCGCGGGATGGTGGCAGGTGGAACAAGGCTGTCTGCGAATGCACTGGGCGCATTGCGTCGACGGAGTGATGCCGGCGGCAAGCGGCGCAATGCCGTTCATCCTGCCGCTGACGGTGGCGCTCGCCGATATGGAAGTATGGCTTGTAAGGAGGTTTCAATTGGTCTTCCTAAACCTTCCCGAAACAAGAGAAGAGCGATTGCGGCGCGAGGTGCGCGATGAAACGCTTATCGAGGCACGCCAAGAAGAAGAAAAGCGGCGCATCGAGGCAGAAAAGCGGCATCGCGAAGATACGGCGGCAGCAAATGCACGATACGCCGCGTGGTATGCGCGTATGAAAGAAGCGCAAGACAAAGACGAACCCTTCGACGAGCCGCCGCCTTGGGAACAGTAGGCTCGCAAGCGGCGCAATGCCGTTCATCCTGCCGCTGACGGTGGCGCTCGCCGATATGGAAGTATGGCTGGTCAGGAAGTTTCAATTGGTTTTCCTAAACCTTCCCGAAACAAGAGAAGAGAGGTTCCGTCGCAAAGTGCGTCGTGAGGTACTCTGCGAAATACGTCGTGAAGAAGAAAAGCGGCGCATCGAGGCAGAGAGGCGGCATCGCGAAGCTATATCAACGGCGAAAGCAGCGGCAGAAGCAGCATCTAATGAGCGCTGCGCCTCATGGTATGCGCGTATGAAAGCGGCGCAAGAGAAAGGCGAACCCTTCGACGAGCCGCCGCCTTGGGAACAACAACCTCACAGGCGCTAAAATTGCATTTACGCTTATTACTTCACATTTCACATTCGGGAGGCGTGTTCGGTGAAAGTAGGCATCATCAATGTTACGGGCTATGCGGGCGTGGAGCTGGCGCGCATCCTCGCCCGACATCCCGACGCGCAAATCACATCCGTTACCGGGCGCAGCGCCGCCGGGCAGAAACTCGGCGACGTTTTCCCGCACCTGTCTGAGATTGACCTGACCATCACCGAAGAGGTAACCGAAAGCGTGGATGTGGTGTTTTCGGCGCTGCCGCACGCCGCAAGCGCCGAGCGCATCGGGCGCGCGCTGAACGACGGCGTGAAGGCGGTCGACATCAGCGCCGACTTTCGCCTGAAAGACCTCCAAGCGTATGAAGACTGGTACGCCGTTCAGCATCCCTGCCCTGAGCATATGGAAGACGCCGTCTATGGCTTGACCGAACTTCACCGCGACGATGTGGCGGGCTGCAATCTGGTAGCCAACCCCGGCTGCTATCCCACGGCGTCCATACTGGCGCTGGCGCCGGCGGTCAAGGCGGGCATCATCGAGCCGGAGATTATCGTCGACGCCAAATCGGGCGTATCAGGCGCAGGGCGCGGACTGTCCCTCAAGACGCACTACTCCGAAGTCAACGAAAACCTAACGGCGTACTCCGTGGACGGACACCGCCATCTGCCGGAAATTCAGCAAGAACTCGATCTGCTGGACGCTAATGGCGGGTTGAACATAACCTTTATGACGCATCTTATACCTATGACGCGCGGCATACTGGCGAGCTGCTACGCCCCGCTGAAGCCGGGCGCTGTCGCAGCGGGCGATGCGGCAAAGGGCGAAGTGCGCGATCTCTACGAAAGCTTCTACACCGGTGAAACCTTCGCCAAAGTGGTGAACGCCCCGCCTATGACCAAGCACACGCTTGGCAACAACGATTGCGTCATCTACCCCACGGTGGACGCGCGCACAAATCGGCTTGTGGTGTTCAGCTGCATAGACAACCTCGTCAAGGGAGCGGCGGGGCAGGCAATCCAGAACATGAACCTGATGTTCGGCTTGCCCGAAGACGAAGGCATAACTCAACTGGCACTGTATCCGTAGGGCGCGCGCTTCGGCGGGAACCCGTATCGCCAGGCAGACGGCGTTGGCGGGATATGGCGCTTAATCGGCGCTCTTATCATTGCAGGTTGCGGCTCAACACACTACAATAGGTATAGGCGCTCACGCTGCCGTATGCGCCCGTTTCGTGGCCCCATCGTCTAGGGGACTAGGACAGCGGCCTTTCAAGCCGCAAACACGGATTCGAATTCCGTTGGGGCCACCACTCTTTCCCTCTGTCATTCATTCCCCAAGACACGCCCACTTCTATCTAGGGCATCTAAGGCATCTGCGCCTTGTCCAATGACCGCATTAAGCGCGCAATCCAACTGGGCTGGGACGAAATGTCCCCCGCATACCAAGCCGAAACGCGCATCTCAACGGACGACGTACACTACGCGCCGCTCTGTCCGGGCGAGCGCGAGCTTGCGCTAATCGGCGATGTCGCGGGCAAGCGGACGCTGGAGCTGGCGTGCGGCGCGGCGCAGAACTCCATAGCGCTCGCCAAGTGGGGCGCGCGCGCAACGGCGCTGGACATATCGCCCGTACAACTCGGCGCGGCGAAAGCGCTTGCCGACCAGGAAGCGGCGCCCGTCAACCTGCTGCGCGGCGATATGGAGCGGCTGGGGATGTTTCGCAGCGGCGCATTCGACATAGCGCTATCGTGCTTTGGCTGGGAGTTTGCGCCCGATCTGGCGGCGTGCTTCGCCGAATGCAATCGCGTTCTGAAGCGCGGCGGGCTGCTTATCGTGGGAACGGCACATCCGTTGACCGCCTTCGAGTGGGACGCCGATGAGAAGGCGCTGTGGGTTGCGGACTACTTCAACCCGCCCGTTGAGGTATGGGAAGAGCCTTCTATGGATGCCGAACAACGGGGATTGACCTTCTTTCGCACATTCGAAGAGATGTTTGGATTGCTTACTGCAGCCGGCTTTCGGGTGGAGCGGGTGGTCGAGCCGTTTCCATATCCGATACCCGATATGACGGATGATGAGAAGCGCGCCATCCCATACGGCGGGGCGTATTGGGAAAGCCAGTATGAGCGGCTATCGCGCATTCCGTTTGCCATCGTGTACAAGGCGCGCAAACCCGAACGCGGCTAACTTTCGGCTAACTTCACAAGCCTATCCGCCGCCCACGGCGCGCACTATCTCTATATGAGCGCCGTCGGATAGCGTAACGGCTTCCCACTCTTCCCGCCGCAGCACCGTTCCGTCGATAGCCACCGCGATTGAGGACGGATTGACTTCAAGCGATTTCAGGTATTCCACCAAGTTGGTGGGCGCATCCAGTTGGATGTCTTTGCCGTTGACGATGAGGTTTATCATGGCTGCCTCGCCAATTCGGGTTGTGGGCGCGCTGCCCAGCCCGCCTTCATATTTCGCATCAGCGCGGACGCCGCGGCGCGCGGATCGGGGCTTGCGGTGATTGCGCTTATGACCGCCGCGCCTGATGCGCCCGCCGCTATGAGGGACGCCGCGTTGTCAGGCTTGACGCCACCGATGGCGAGAAACGGCATGCTCACCGCCGCCACTACTTCTCTCACAAGTTCCAAGCCGCCCGTTTGTACGCCGGGATGCGAACCGGTGGGGAATATAGTCCCCAGCGTCAACAGATCGGCGCCCTGCGCTTGAGCGGCTATTGCGCCATCTGCGCTGTGAACGGATCGGCTTAGTATGAGACGGCTACCGTGTGCCGCCGCTCTCGCCGCGTTCAGAGGCAGCGCGTCTTCGCCGAGTTGAACGCCGTCGGCGCCGCACGCCAGCGCCACATCGACCCTATCGTTGACGAACAGCAGCGCCCTGCCCGCGATAGCGTCTTTGAGGCGCAGCGCCAGCGCGTATAGTTGGCTTGGCGGCAAGTCTTTTTCGCGCAACTGAACGATGCCTACGCCGCCTTCAACCGCATCTACAACTACGGACTCAAGCGGTCTGCCGCCGCATTGCCGCCTGTCGGTTACCAAGCATAGACACGGGAAAGACAAGCGCATCGGTTTGCGCCTCTAGCTCGAGGCTGCTGCCGCCGCCACGCCTTCGGTTGGACTGCTGGCGGTGGCGGACTGCTTGCGCTGAATGCGGCCGGCTAGATACGCCTTGCGCCCGGCTTGCACGCCCAGTTTGAAAGCTTCGCCCATCTGCGCGGCGTCTTCGGCTTGCGCTATCGCGGTGTTCACAAGCACGCAGTCAGCGCCCACTTCCAGCGCTTGAGACGCTTCGGACGGCACGGCTAGGCCGGCATCCACCACAACCGGTACATTGGCGTCGGCGATTATGAGGCGAATTTCGTCCAGCGTCAGAATGCCCTGCCCGGAGCCGATGGGCGATCCAAGCGGCATAACGGTGGCGCATCCCAAGTCTTCAAGGCGCTTCGCCAGCACGGGATCGGCGTGGATGTAGGGCAGCACGGTAAAGCCTTCATCCACCAGTTGGCGGGCGGCTTCGAATGTGCCGATGGGGTCGGGCAGCAGGTGCTTCGGCTCAGGTATGACTTCAAGTTTAATCCAAGTGGATCCCGTAACTTCGCGCGCAAGCCGCGCGGTGAAGAGCGCTTCTTCGGCGGTCTTGCAGCCGGCGGTGTTGGGCAGGATGGTGTAGTCGTTCCAGTCGAAGTAGTCGAGGATGTTCTTTTCGGCGGGATTGTCAAGGTCAAGGCGGCGAATGGCGACGGTGATGATTTCTGCGCCGGACGCTTGAATGGAAGACACCATCTCTTCCATGCTTCTGTGCCGCCCGGTGCCTACCATCAGCCGCGACTTGAACTTTTTGCCTGCGATAATCAGGGGATCGTCCATATGAATGTCTCCTGCTGCGTCTGATGCCATAATGCAATGTACATCGTAGTATATCACTAACCGAATTGATAGCGCCCCGTCAAGCCGTCAAGCGGCAATGCGCTGGCAAAGACGGCTGCGGATGTCTTTCGGATGTCCGTATATTCCCTATCGTAAGAAATCGCAGAAATCGAAACTGAGTTGTCCCGTATAAATCGGATATATTTGAGAATAAGAATTGAAATATGGCTATTGCCTTGCCAATAACCTTGTGCTATATTTTGTGCGTATGCCAAATTAGGCTAATTTTACATTGTTGAGGTGAGAGGAATCCCTCCGAGAGAGTATCGCGTTAACCATCGCATTCGTGTGCCGGAAGTGCGCCTTGTGGATGACAAGGGCGAGCAGCTAGGCGTTATGCAGACGCGCGAGGCGGCCGCAATCGCCGAAGAGCGGGGGCTTGACCTCGTGGAGGTTGCGCCCACCGCCAAGCCGCCCGTGTGCCGCATAATGGACTACGGCAAGTTCAAGTACGACAACACCCGCAAAGAGCGCGAAGCGCGCAAGGCGCGAAAAGCGCGCGCTATGCAGGAACTGCGGGAAGTGCGTATGAAAACCCGTATAGGCCAGCACGACCTTTCGGCAAAGACGCGGCTTGTCAAGCGCCTGCTCAGCAACGGCGCCAAAGTCAAGGTGTCCGTTATGTTCAGAGGGCGCGAGATCGCCCATCCTGAGCTGGGAATGGAGTTGTTGCGCACCGTCGCCAACGATCTTGTGGATGAGGCGCTGCTGGAGCGGCCGCCCGCATTCGAGGGGCGCTTCCTCGCGATGACGCTTGTGCCGAACGTCAAGGCGGACTCATCTCAGCCCAAACAGGAGAAAGAAGTTGCCCAAACTTAAGACACACAAGGGCGCGCGCGCGCGGTTTCGCGTAACCGCCACCGGCAAACTGGTGCGGATGAAGGGACACCGCAGCCATCTGCGCCGCAAGAAGTCCAACAAGGTTAAGCGCCAATACACCGGCAGGATCGACGTCAGCCCGGCGGACGCCCCGCGCATCAAGAAGCTTCTGCCTTACGGCGTGCCGTAGATAGGCGATGCCGATGCGGGCATTCTCAGCATTGATGGCTAACAAAGCCGAATGGGATGTGAGAACGCTTGACTAACAAAACCTATACGCACTCTGCTATACAAGATATAATTGTCAGACCATACGCTTGATTAGGCGTATGGTCTAGCAGTGTCTAATACCTAAAAAGGGAGCAATCCGTGACCAGAATAAAGCGCGGCACGAATAAGCGCCGCCGCCACAAGAAAGTTCTGAATGCTACTAAGGGACACCAGGGCGTGCGCCATACGCTCTATCGGCGCGCGCATGAATCGCTGATACACGCGCTTGCCTACTCATACGCGCATCGCAAAGAGAAGAAGGGCGATATGCGCCGTCTGTGGAACATCCGCATCAACGCCGCCGCGCGCGCCAACGGCACCACCTACAGCCGTCTGATACACGGGCTAAAGCTCGCCGGCGTGGACATCAACCGCAAGATGCTCGCCGACCTCGCCATACGCGACCCGCAAGCATTCGCGCAAATCGCCGCCCAAGCCAAGGCGCAGCTAGAGCCGGCGTAACCGCGCTAGTCCCCACCATTACCGCGCCGCCAATTCTCAGGGCGGCGCATTCACGTCTATCGACTGCTTTAAGAGCGTGCAACCCTTGCCAACATTCACTCGACAGGACAAAGGCAATCGGGCGCATATCGCCTGTTAGCCGCCCAGCAGCCGCACATCGTTCACCAAGTCTTCGGTCTCGAACGGCATCGTGAACACCACGCGCATAACGCCGTCTGCGTCGATAAGGTATATCGGCGCCGAATGGATGATGCGCCCACTCTGCGCCGCAAGCGCGCCCACGCCTCCGCCGGACGCCGTTTGCGGTTGCGCCGATGCGCTCTCTGATGATGCGCCGTTTCTGCCCGGCCCATGCAAGTAGGGATCTATGTAGTAGGCGGCCCATATTGGGCGCAGCGCCTCTTCGCTGCCGACCAGATACGCCCAGCGCTCCGCCATTTCCCAGCGCTCCGAATAGGCGCGCGCCGCATCCACGCTATCGCCTTCCGGATCCACGCTGACCACCACAATCGCAATGTCTTGCCCGTCTTTGGACAGCAGCCGCGATGCCTGGCGCAGGTGATTGGCGGCGATGAGACACACGTCGGGGCAGCTTGTGTAGAGGAATGTGAGCAGCGTCACTTTGCCCTTGAAGTCGCTCAGCGCCACGGATTCGCCGAACTGGTCGGTTAGGCGAAAGTCCGCCGCCGGCGCATTCGCGGTCAACACGGTGCCTTCAAACGAATCGGGGGGCGCGGATGGCGCGCACGCTAAGAGCAGCGCTATCGGAAGCGGCGCGAGGGATGCTAACCGCAGGCGCAGTGAAGGGAACAACGATACGGGCGGCGGCTACTTCTCTACCGCCCTTTGCGCCATATACGCGATTGCGGGAACCAAGACGACGAATGCCATCCCAAGTATGATGACGCCGAGTTCGCTGTGCATGGCGTGTTCCAGATACATGAACACTACGCCCAGCCCGCCCGCGAACACCGCAATGACCACAATGGACAGCACGGGAATTAGGATTGCAAGCAAGAAGCGTTGCATCATCGGTAGATTTCCTCCAGTCCGGGATCGTCGTCCCGGTCGTTGTCGTCGTTGCCGTAGTATTCGGCGGATTCCTGCTTGCGCTCCGCCTCTTCTTGATTGAACCACTTGAAGAATATGATAATCAGCAGCGTCAGGAAGTAGATGCCGCTGCCGACCTTCATTATGATACCGCCTAACTGCTGGTCAAGCAAAGGGGTTAGTCCCCAGATGCGCGGGGCGTGAACATAGAAGTCGTAGATCGGCTCTTCGGCGAAGGTTATGATGGCGAACACGATTATCTGCGCCACGGATAGCGCGAACAGGTAGCCCAGCTGCAGCGGGTAGTTCAGGCGAGGCAGTTCGGGCATATTGCTGGCGAGCGGCCACCACATCAGCATAGCGGTCGCCACCATCATTATATGTTCGAGCGCGTGAAAGGCTTCGCTGGTGAGCGACGAGTTGTAGAGCGCGGGTATGTGCCATATCGAGAATATGATGTTGAACAGCGCAATCGCCGTTATCGGGTGGGTGAGCAGGCGCGCCGCGCGAAACGCCCAGTTGGGGCGCAGCATAGGGCGTATCAGCCAAGCGGGCGTTCCAAGCACAAGCAGCGGCGGCGCAATCAGCGTGAGCAATACATGCTGTACCATGTGCATGCTGAACAGAAAGCGCTCGCTCAGGATGTGCAGCGGGGATGTTAGCGCGACGAACACCACCATCATGCCGGCGGTGAAGGTCGCCACTTGGCGCGAGTCCACGGAGTCGGCGAGATTGTGGCGCTCGCGCAACGGGCCTACGCCCAGCAGGTATGCGCCCAGCACAAGCGCCATTCCCAGCAACGCGTCCCAGTGGCCTTCCCATTGCAGCCAGAGGCCGGCGGTTAGTTCGTTCAAGATACGCTCCCGGGCAAGCCGCCGTCTATGCGCGCTCGATGCGAGTCATCGGCGGCGGGCGTCGGTTTCGGCGCGCTAAGGCGTGAAGAATTCGAACAAGCCCATAAGCGCGAACACCACGCCTGAGGCTACTACGAGTCCGGCTACGAACATCACGGAGAATACGGGGACTTCCCTGCCGGCGAAGTTGATGCCGAGCTTATCGTAGCGCAAGTGCATGTAGAACATCGCCACGAGTATGAATTTCGCGGCGGACATCAGCGTCAGGATGGGGATGATGCCGTAGCCTATCCACTCCACGTAGAATATGCCGAACTCCGCCGCCGTGATTACGGAGAGCGTTATGGCGACTTTGAAGTATGTTAGCGGCGTGGGATGTCCGGTATGAACGGCTCCCGCGTCCTCTTCCGCCGCCGTGTTGTGTTCCTGGCTCATACTTCTTTCCTCTTTGGGTTTGGGTCAGTTTTGAATCAATCTGATGCAGTATCTTGCGCGCTGTCCGCGCTTGCTATCGGCGGGCTAGAAGCCGGGGAATACCCCGAATAGATAGACCACGGTGAATATGACGATCCAGACGACGTCCACAAAGTGCCAGTAGAGCGCCGCGAGGTCGACATCCAGATTGCGTTCCGGCGTAACCATTCCCTTCTTGAATGACAGGAAGAACAGCGATAGCAGCCACACGATGCCCAGCGTGACGTGCGCGCCGTGAAAGCCCGTCAGCGTGAAGAATGTGGAGCCGAACAGGTTGGTGCGCGGCGTTAGCCCGACAACCTCTTCCACCTTGCCGTCGTGTTCGGCGGGCGTGCCGCACTTTTCGGCGAGTTGTTGCTTGACGGGCGTGAGTTCCTCTATGTTCACATTGGCGCATTCCACCGTGAATTCGTAGTTGGCGAATGTGCGGAACTCGAACACCTGAAAGGCGATGAATGTCATTCCCATAATGGCGGTGGACGCCAGCCAGATGCGAAACGCCTTGATGCTGTTGCGGGTGAGCGCCGAATACGCCAGCACCATGCTCATACTGCTCATAAGCAACACGAAGGTGCTTACGGTGGTAATGGGGATGCTGAACAGATCCTCCGGCAGCGGGCCGGCGATGCTGCGGTTCTTGTACACCAGGTAGGTGGCGATTAGGGTGCCGAAGAACATGCAGTCCGACCCCAGGAACGCCCACATGAGCATTTTCCTGTGATTTAGGCCGGTTGTGGTCGGCTCGTGTTCGCCGTGATGCGCGGTTGCTTGCGCCATTTAATATAGCCTCCGGGGTTAGTGAGCCGAGTGGTCGTCGTCGGGATCGTTGACCGGCTCGAATGACCACGCATAGACGGCAACCATGCCGATGAACACGCCCACTGCGGCGATAGCGTAATACCCGACCGGATACACCAGCCCAAAGCCGCCTATGAGAATGCCGATCGACACCACAAGGGGCCAGTATGAGGGCTGCGGCATATGAATGTCATGCCCTTCTTCGTCGCCTGATCCGCCGCCTACGGGAACGGCGCGGCGCACTTCGCGGCGTTTGCGCGCCCACCAGTCGTCGCGGTCGTGCACGTCGGGGATTTCGGCGAAGTTGTATTCCGGCGGCGGCGACGGGATAGACCATTCCAGCGTGCGCCCGTCCCACGGATCCGCCCCGGCGGCTTCGCCCTTGCGCCAGCTGCGCGCTATGTTGTGCATAAACATCAGTATTCCCACCGCAAGCACAAGCGCTCCCAGCGTGGATACGCCGTTCCACAAGTCCCAGCCCATCGCGGTATCGTAGGTATAGACGCGGCGCGGCATGCCGTCAAGCCCCAAGAAGTGCATCGGGAAGAACGCTATGTTGAAGCCGACGAATATGACCCAGAAGGTTATCTTGCCCAGCTTCTCAGCGTACATTCTGCCGGTGATTTTGGGGAACCAGTAGTAGATGCCGGCGAATATGGCGAATATCGCGCCGCCGAACAGCACATAGTGGATATGCGCCACAATGAAGTAGGTGTCCTGCTGCTGCGCGTCGGAGGACGCCATAGAGTGCATGACGCCGCTGATGCCGCCGATGGTGAACATCGCCACGAAGCCTATGGCGAACAGCATCGGCGTTTTGAAGTCCATAGCGCCGCCCCACATAGTCCCCATCCAGTTGAATATCTTGACGCCGGTGGGAACGGCGATTGCCATCGTTGTGATGGTGAACACCGTTACGGGGATGGGGCCCAAGCCCACGGTGAACATATGGTGGCTCCACACCATCCAACCCATAAAGGCGATGACTGCGCCCGCAAGCACGATGGCGGGGTAGCCGAACAGCGGCTTCTTGGAGAAGGTGGGGATTATTTCGGACACGATGCCCATAGCGGGTAGTATGAGTATGTACACCTCAGGATGGCCGAACACCCAGAACAGATGCTGCCACAGCACCGGATCGCCGCCTTTGGCTACATTGAAGAAGTTCATCCCGAAGCCGCGGTCGAAGTAGAGTTCGATTAGCGCCACGGTGATGACGGGAAACGCCAGCACAACCAGTATGGCGGTGATAAAGGTCATCCAGGTGAACAGCGGCAGACGCATGAAGCTCATGCCCGGCGCGCGCATATTGATGATGGTGACGATGAAGTTGAAGGACGCCGCAAGCGACGCTACGCCCAGTACCTGCAGGCTGATGATCCAGAAGTCGATGCCGGTGCCGGGGTTCTGCTGCACGCTGGTGAGCGGGGCATAGCCGAACCAGCCGGCGTTTGTTGCGCCGCCGGTGAACCAACTTATCTTCAGGATGATTGCGCCCGCCAAGAACGTCCAGTAACTGAAGGCGTTCAGTCTAGGGAACGCCACATCGCGCGCGCCGATTTGAAGCGGCACTACGAAGTTAAAGAAGGCGGCGCTCAACGGCATAATGGCGAGGAATATCATCGTGGTGCCGTGCATCGTGAAGAGCTGATTGAACACTTCGGCGCTGATGATGTCCTGGCCGGGCCCCGCCAGCTGGATACGCATCAGCAGCGCCTCGATCCCGCCGCTCAGGAACAGGATGAACGCCGTAACGCCGTACAGCACGCCTATCTTTTTGTGGTCGATCGTGGTAAGCCAGTCCCAGACACCGCTGGGGTGAGTCGGCCTTGGTATGGGGAACGCTAGTGTAGTCATCCCTCGCCTCTCAGTGATGCTCCGTTAAGTAGCGCTAAAGCGCCGCCGCCCGCTAGAGTGGTCAACCGCCGCTACTTGAGTGTCAAAAGATACGCTACTAGGGCGTCTATATCCCTTTCGGACAGCGCCTTGTCCGGGTCGATGTACGGCACGCCGTCGCGCGACATTAGGTTGCCCGGCTTGAGCGCGTCAGGGTCGGTTATCCAAGTCTTCAGGTTATGCTGAAGCATAGAATCGCTGACAAACGGCTGTCCGCCGACTTTCACCGGCATTCCCGCTTCATTCACGAACAAGTGGCGGGTTCCGTTGCCGTCGTCAAACTCCGTATCGGCGTTGCGGAACATTCCTAGGTGACTGACCCGGCTCGCCACATGCGCCAGATTAGGGCCGGTTCTGCCGGGGATGCGTCCGCCGTCCGGGCGAAGCTTGATGATGCTGCTATCGGCGTGGCAGCCCGAACAGCCGGCGCTGCGAAAGAGCGTCTTGCCTTCGGCCGCAAGCGGATCGGAGGGTTCGGGCGCGCCCGTCGCCTGATGCTGCAGCCACACGTCGAACTCCGGCCGCGGCACCGCTATCACCTTGAAGCGCATATTGGCGTGCGATACGCCGCAGAACTCGGCGCACTGCCCAAAGAACTCGCCCGGCTGATACGCCTCAAACCACATCGTGTTGTCGTTGTTAGGGATCATATCCACCTTGCCGGCGAGCTTGGGCACCCAGAAGCTGTGAATCACATCCACAGAGTCCAGCAGAAACTTGACGGGTTCGCCCACGGGTATGTAGAGCTCATTAGCTACCGCGATTTGCTCTTGCGGGTTGTTCGGGTTGGCGTATCGGAACTCGAACCACCACTGATGGCCGATGACGTCCACCTCCATCACGGGCGTTACTCCGTCGGATGGCGGATTGGCGGCGTAGAATATGCCTTGTATGGTGGGGACTGCCGCCACTACCAGCACAAGCACGGGCAGTACCGTCCATATAATCTCCAAGCGGTTGTTGCCGTGCGTCTGCTCAGGATCGCCCTGCCCCGGACGCCGCCTGAAGCGGAATATCATATACAGCAGCGCGCCTTGAACCGCAATGAAGACTACTAGGCCCGCCCAGAATATGATGTAGAAGATAGTCGCCTGATTTTCGGCAACCGGCCCGAGGGTATCGAAGGTGGATTGCGCGTGCGACGGCGTGCAACCCGTCAGCAGGGCTATGAGCGCGCCCAATAGAATTATGCCGACGGATCTCTTCATGCTTGCGATGCTTCTGAGCATATTCTACTTACTACCCTCTCGTTGGTCAGCATGTCCGGTTTTGCGTATTCGGGGCGCATATGCCGGACGCATAAATCGCTCTGTGCGCCGAGTTAAAAATCTATCAGAGCGTTTAATCTCAGTCAAGATAATAGACGCCCACTTAGGTTATCGCTTATGCTATCGCGCCGCATCCGTCCGCTATATCCACAGCAGCCAATTGATCTTATACAGGCTGTCTACGATGATAGCCAGAAAGAGCGCCGCAAGATACAGCAGCGAATACAGGTAGAGCGGTTTCGCGCCTTCTATCTCAGGGCGGCGGTTGAGCCGCCAGGCGTAGTAGATGAACAGCGCCCCCAGAACTACGGCGCTCGCCAGATAGACCAGTCCCACCGCGCCCGTCGCCGCGAACATAGTGGTGAGCGCGAGCATCAACACGGTGTACAGCAGGATGGTCTTTTTTGTGGCGTCAACGCCCGCCACCACGGGCAGCATCGGCACATTCGCCTTGGCGTAGTCGTCCTTGAGCAGCAGCGAAAGCGCCCAAAAGTGGGGCGGCGTCCAAAAGAACACAATCGCGAACAGGTATATCGCCGGCAGGTCGAGGGAGCCGGTTACCGCCACCCAGCCGACCGCGGGAGGGATTGCGCCCGCCGCGCCGCCAATCACGATGTTCTGCGTGGATGTGCGCTTCAAGCCTATCGTATAGACGAACACATAGATAAGCGTGGCGCTCAAAGTCAGAACCGCGCTCTGCCAGTTCACCAGCGTGGTCAGCATCGCAAAGGCGATTATGTTGGTGGCGACGCCGAATGCGATTGCGTGGCTGCGCGGGATTGCGCCCACGACCACAGGGCGGCTGCGCGTGCGCCGCATCGCTTCGTCTATATCGCTGTCGAGCCACTGATTGAGCGCGTTTGCGCCTGCCGACGCCAGCGCGCCCGCTGTCAGCACAACCAGCGTTATGAGCGCGTCGGGCGTCCCGCCTGAGGCGAGGAACAGCCCGCCCAGCGCCGTGAACAGCAGCATCAGTATGATGCGCGGCTTAGTTAGCGCGACATACGCCCTGAAGACGCTATGAGGCGCCGCTATCTGCTGACCGGTCAAGTCCTCAAACCCTCCGCTGCGGATACATCGGGCGGCAGTTCGGCGGCGGCGCTCGGCTGCTCAAAGCCGCGGGGCGCATACGCCAGCGCCGCCACGAATGCCAGCGCAATCCATACCAGCGTCGCCATACTCAGATGTATCGCCTTAATCTCCGGCGTGAAGCCCATCCAAACGGTCAGCGCGCCCACCAGGATTTGCAGCGCAAACGCCAGCGCGAGCAGCAGTCCCGCCCATCCCACGCTTGGAGCGCGAAGCCGCTGCCGCCAAGCGCCGTATGCCACAACCGCTATCAGCGCGCCCACCAGCGCCGCAAAGTAGCGATGCCCCATATGCTCAAGGTAGGGTCTGCCTTCCGGGAACAGGCTGCCGCGGCACAGGGGCCATGTGCCGCAAGACGAGCCGTATCCAGCGCCCACGATGTATGAACCCGACAGGATGAGCAGAAACACGCCCACGAGCGCGGCTATCATAAGCCTGTTGAAGCGCGCATCGCCATTCGAGGAAACCGACGGGGACGCGTCCCCGCCTATGCGCCAGGCTACCACGACCGAAATCACTAGCGCCGCAACCACGCCTTCAGCGATGGCAAGGTGAACCAGGCGTATCCACCAGATAAGCTCAGTCAGCACGGTTGCGCCGCCCAAAAGCGCGGCGGCAATCACAAGCGCCAGCGCCGCCGCAACGGAGTTCAGCGCCCACTTGTTGCTACGATAGCGGACGAAAACCGTAATCAGCGCCGCCAATACCAGAACGCCAAGCACCGCCGCCGAAAGCCGGTGAGTGTACTCAATCAGCGTTGCGAACTCGAACGGCGGTATAAGCTCGCCGTGGCAGAGCGGCCAATCCGGGCATCCAAGCCCCGAACCCGTAACCCGCACTACGCCGCCCAAAGTTACCTGCGCAAACGCCGATATGAGAGCGGCGACCGCCAGCGCGCGGAATATGAGGCGGGGCTTGTAATCGGGCGTTGGAGTCTGCATCACTGACACAAATCGCTCTACTTGGCTGCCCCGCTAGACGCTCAACGCGGCGAGCGAAACGGGCACTGCAGCCTAATTCAACGACGCATCCGATTGCGCAACATTTCACAATGCAGAATAGCATACGCCCTATCTATCGTCAATAAACCGCCAACCCGTCAAGCGCCTATTTGTAGTCCACAGCCGTCGGCATGCGCTTGGAATGCGCCCCTATTGCGCCGTCTGTCCACCGTCCATAATCAGCGGCGCGCCGGTAACGAAAGACGCCTCGTCGGATGCGAGAAACAGCGCGCCGTAGGCTATTTCGCGCGGATCGGCTATGCGCTTCATAAAGTTGGACGCCCCCGCCTCTGCGAGAAACTCTTCCCTGTCAGCGCCCACAAAGCGGCGATGGCGCTCCGTGGCCGGCGTGAGAACCGCGCCGGGGCAGACGCAGTTGACTCGGATGTTGTGCGGCGCAAGATCCAGCGCAAGACAGCGCGTCAGCTGCATAACCGCGCCCTTGGATGCGTTGTAGGGAATGAAGCCGGGCTGCGCGATAAAGCCGCTGACGGACGCGATGTTGACGATAGCGCCGCCGCCCGCCGCCTTCATATGCGGCAATGCGTGTTTGACGCAGTACGCCTGCCCTATCACATTCACGCCGAATACGCGCTGCCAATCGGCGTCGCTGATATGCTCCACCTCGCCGAACACGAATGCAGCGGCGTCATTCACCAGAATGTCGACTGCGCCGTGGGCGTCTGCGGCGGCGGCGACCATGCGCTCCACATCCGATTCTTTGGAGACATCCGTGGCGACGAACTGCGCATCGCCGCCCGCCACGCGGACGCTCGACAAGGTCTGATCGCCGCCCTCCGCGTCTATATCGGCGATAGTGAGCCGCGCGCCCTCCGCCGCGAAAAGCTCGCATATGGCGCGCCCTATGCCGGATGCGCCGCCCGTAACGATGGCAGCCTTGTTCTGAAGTCGCATTGTCCGTCCTTTGCCCTTTGCATGCGCTTGTTGATAACGATAACGGGGGCGATATACGCCAGTGCCCGCCAATCATAACAGACAGCGATTTTGGGATTGCGGCGGCTTGAGATTTGGCGCGCGATTGGCGTTTGATAATCGCAACTTGTTCAAATATACTGCCGCGATACTAGAGCAATGCGGATAACATATGCGTTCCCAATCCATACTTAGAGAAGCTCGCCTATTCGTCCGCATCCTGCTGGCAGGCGTGGGTTGCCTGGTGCTTGCGGGCGCGCTGACGCTTTGGGCGGCGATATGGGGCGTCCTGCTAGGGTTGTATCTGATTAACAACGTCCTAAGTCCGCAGCAAATTGAATGGGTTGTAGTGATTAAGCAAGGCGTCAGCGCAAAGACATTGCACGACGTTGACTGCCATGCGCTCTTTACGCCTTGCGATGATTGGCCTAATCGCGATGAACTGAAGCGTCTGCTTGCCGGCGATGGCGATACGGTTCGCAGTCTAAAGGAATCCAGCCGTATCTTGGATGTCGCCATATCCAAGTCGAAGTGTCCAGGAAAGGCGATGTTGGATGTGGGGTATGCGATAAGCGATATAAGATCGATAGGCGAACTTATCGAGCGGCTCGAAGAAGAATCGGGTATGGATATACCTTGTCTGATTGGGTAGTTGATGGCATCGCTTGCCGCGCCAAGCGTATTTCTGCGACGAGCGCAATGTAAATCCGCGCGTGATATGCTCAGCGGCGCTATGGGCTTTTAGCGGGTAAGCGGGTGATGTTGCGCTATCCAGTCCCATACGCGGCTTTCGGGCAGCTCCCAGCGATGCCAAGCCAGCCGCGCCACTACATCGGTCTTGAACCAATGGTAATGGCGCTCTGCGTAGACGTCGCTGCCGGTGGCGTCGGCGAGGATAGCCAGCGCAAGCTGAGCCGGCCCGCCGATGCCGTAAGCCCACTCTAGGTTGACGGAGTGTTCGCGCAGGTCAAGGCGCTCCGGCAGCGGATGCGCTATGCCGTCTTCCATCACAAGCACATCCACGCCGTCCTCTTTGCGGACGCCCACATAAGTCTTGCCGCATATGCCGTTGGGCGGACTGCTTCTCATAGCGCAAACCCCGTTCATTTTAGGGCGGCGTTTCAATCGGACGGACAGCGGCGCATCCGTAGGTTTCGCCCTAACCCTTGCCTTTGCCCATCAAGCGCAATGCGAATTTCTTGGCGCTGCCTTGTGGTAAATGCGGCGGCGTTGCCCTGCGGCCGCCGAATGCGCGGCTATTGCCAATGCTCCGGCAGGATGGGGGCGTCGAAACCGAACCGATCCGCAAGCCAGCGCTCGGAGTGCATCCCATCTTTGTAGCTTGAGCTTTGGGATTCGAAGACCTCAACCGCGCCGCCAAGCGCTGACGATACCGATGACAGCGCATTTGCGTCGAGCAGGCTGCCGGCCGCGCCCGCCATCAGCAACGTTCGCGCCGAAACAGCGGGGGCGTGGCGGCTGAGTTGGAAGTAGCTCAGCGTATTATGCACGGCGTCTTTGCGCTGCGGATAGAGGTTGAGGTAGTCGTTTATCTCTTCCAACGGATAGTCGGCGGCGCGCGGCGCAAGTTCGGCGGTGTCCACGAACAGCGCCGGCGTACAGACGATATGCGTTATGCCTGGGCGCAGCGCGGCGGTTATGAGCGCCGTATCGTTGCCCACCGCCGCCACGCGCTCGGCGTCAACTTCGGGGCGCGTCAGCAGGTATTCCAAGCCGCGCGCGCTATCGGCGGCTATGCCGCGGAATATGTACGCCGCCGCATCGTGAATGCGCTCCGTCAGCAGGCCGGGGAACTGCGCCGCAAACGGCTTATCGGAGTTGCGCTGTCCGCGCGCCGCAAGCGCGAATGTTACGAACCGGCTGCGGAGCTGATTGGGCGAACCCTGCGGGATGGGCTCAAGGACGCTCTGATATTTGGGCGTGTAGTAGATCGCGGGGAACGGGCCGTCGCCGTTTGGGACGCTGAGATAGGCGTACAACCTGTACGGGCCTACGCTTGTCAGCTTGACGGCGTACATTTCGGCGTAGTCCGTGGAGCGCATAGGAAGCGGCTCGATCTCAGGGGCGGCGGGGGCGCGCGCCAGGTCGTCGAGCGTCTGCCGCCAATATGTTTGGAAATCGGATAGCGATGTGTCGGTCATCGGCGCTGCCTTTTCGGTCTATCGGTTATCGCTGTAGGTTGCGGGTTGGTCAAGCGGGCGCATCCTGCAGATGCTTGCGAAAGAATTCGGTTATGACGGCGTTATGCTTGTAGCGGCCGGCTTCATGCCCATGCCCATCGTAGGCATACAGCCGCTTGTCCGCGCTGCCGATGGCGTTGTATAGGGCGTAGCCGGTTTCGGGCGGGCAGACATTGTCTTGCAACCCGATGTTGACGATGGCGGGGCAGGTTATGCGGTCGGCGAAGCTGATGCCGTCAAAGTACGCCAGCGCGTTCTCGACATCGGCGCGGCTGCCCGGATTGAGGCGCAGGTAGTCGTTGATTTCCTGATACGGGTAGGTGCGGGTAAGCGCGATGGCGTCCATATAGCCGCACAGGTAGGGCGCGCCGATGGACGCCGCCTTCACTTCGGGGCGCATAGCGGCGGTGGTTACGCTCAAGCCGCCGCCCTGACTGCTGCCCGCCACGCCGATGCGGTCGGGGTCAACCTCATCGCGCGTGAGCAGATAGTCCACGCAGCGCCACGCATCCACATAGAAGCCGCGATATGAGTAGGTGTTGCGGTCAACGATGTTGTGCGTGAGCAGGTTGGGATAGCCGGGGTTGAACTGAGCGTTGCTGCGAAGCTTGCCTCTTGGGGCGGCGGCGATTGCGGCGTATCCGCGCCGCGCCCAGTCTTTGGGAACGGCGGGATCGCTCTGATAGCCCGGCAGAAACAGCACGGCGGGCAGCCTGCCCTCGCGCCGCCGCGGGACGCAGTACCACGCTGCCACGCGCACACCGTCTAGGCTATCGTAGAAGACCTGAAATGTCTCCAACTCGTCGGATGTACGCAATGGGTCCGGCTGCGTTTCCGCGTTAAGCGGGATTTGCGCCGCCGCGTCCAGCGCCTCGCCCCAGAACTCGTCGAAGTCGTCGGGCTTTCGCACGCTGCAGCGGTAGTCGGACGGGATGGTTCGGGGCATAGCCGCGTTCCTTTCTATCTGTTCTGTGTCTGCGTTTCGCTACCGTATCGTATTTCAATGCCGTATCGTGTTTCGTTGCAGCATTGCATAGTATCACATAGACGGCGGTTTAGGTTAACGGCGGCGATCCAGCATATCTTGAATCTGCGCTATGAGTTTGTACACGGTTGCGCGGTCGGGGGCGGTTGTGCCGGAGACCACATATAGACGCAGGTCGGCGAGCGCGTCGGCGTAGTTGCCGAGCCGATAGTTGATGACGCCCCGGTCGCGGCGTTCCTCCGGCGCCTGCGGCTGAAGCGCTATCAGGCGGTCTATGGTGAACAGCACGCGCTCATAGTTGCGCCTTTGCAGATACACCGCCTTGAGGTTGCGCAGCATCCGCGTGATGAATGCGCGGTCACTGATGGGCTGAAGGTAGCTTGGGCGCCACTCCATAGCGCCTTGCGTCGCCTGCTTCAGGCGTTGGGCGCACTCCGCTTCCGATAGCAGTATGCCGCCGTGATACGGATCTATGAACACATCGCTTTCGTCTCTGTGGCGCACGATGAAATGGGCGGGCATTCCTATGCCGAGCAGGGGGATGCCAAGCCGCTTGCCCACTTCCATATAGAGCAGCGACAGCGTGATGGGGATGCCGATGCGTCGCTCAAGCACATCGTTCAGGAAGCTGTTGCGCGGATCGTAGTAGTTGGTGTGATTGCCGGCGAACTTGAGGTCGTCGAAGAGGTATTCGCTGAGAGTGTTGACCTGAAACAGAGGGCTGTCGTCGTTTAGGCGGTGGGCGACGCCGGCGGCGATTGCGTCGAGATGCTGCAGCTCGCGCTCGATGCTGAGGTCGGGATACTCGGCGGCGGCGATGAGCAGCGCGGCGCGCGCCAGGTCTATCCCGTCGTCTTCGGGCGCGCCGACTATATCGTCAAACCGGCTCCAAGCGTCGGAGAGTTCCATAATGCGCCGCCATCCACTTCTGCGCTCTGCTTTCGGGTTCGCTTGATATGCGCGAGCCGTATCCGTGTATGGACTATATGGACTCGCTAATCAAGGCGCATTATACACCGAAACGCCGCCGATGGGCTTAGCGCGCTTGGCGCTGCGTTTGGGCAATTTTGGCAATTTGGATGACGGGGTTTTCGCAGACAAACGGCAACGGCCCCGCGCTCGAATGGAACGCAGGGCCGCTATGCTTAGGCTTAGCGCAAGCCGGCGGGGGTTGGGCTAGTCTGCCGCCGCCGCCAGTATGTTGTCCAGCCTATCCTTGATGATTGCCTTCAGCTCTTTGACGCGGTTAAGGTGCGGGGTTTCGTTGCCCTCTTCCGCCTTGTCGTAGATCTTGTCGCCGTCGACATAGACCTGCAAGACGCCGGACACGCCGGGCTTAACCTCAATGGATAGCGCGTTTCCGCCTACTTCCACGAATTCGTTGACCATCCAGGCCGCTACTCCGTGGTACTGTCAAGGCACGCAGTAGATGATCTCGATGTCCATTTTGCCTTCGCCAGCCATAGCAAACCTCCTGTAGGGTTGCGGCATTATCGCGCGGGATTTAACGCCCGCATATACGGTTCTTAATAAAGCCGTATTTATAATGCCCGTTTCATTGGATTGCATTGACTTTATCATAGGATTTTGGGCGCTGTCAACACGCATATGGGGGTTTGGGATTAGATTTACTGCGATGCGGCGGCCACTTGCCCCGTGAAGGCGGTGGCGTGGCGCGTCCATACGCCGGCGTTTGTGGCGTAGTACACAACCATTCTCAGGTATTTGTTCGCATCAGCCGCCACGGGCGTGTAGTTGGTCCACCAGACGCCGTAGATGTAGCTACAATCGGTATAGGTTGTATCGGCGTTGTCGCAGCGCTGCCACGAGTAACGGCGATCCACCGCGCCAGTGGGGGCAGGGTCGGACGCCTGGATTTTCTGCCCAACGCGCGGGCTTGTATTGCCGCTGACGAAGCTGATGGCTGACCCGGCGGTTGCGGCGCTGGTCTGCTTGACGCGGCCGCCTAATGCGCGGGTGTAGGCGAATCCGCCGCCGGATAATGGCGCTTTGGCGCGTAGGTAGCTTCCGACGTCGGCTGATACGGGATAGTATTCGTAGGTGGCGCCGCTGTTGCGCGTGAGGGGAGTCCATGTATCGCCGTTGGTGGACTTTTCCCACTGCCAGCCGCCGCTGCGGCTGGATCGCGTTGCGCTAGTAACGCAGACGGCGACGCGCTCGCCCACGATGGGGGCGTTCCAGTTGTCGGGGATGCCCATCGCTTGGCCGCCTTGCGGGTTTGTGCTCATGCTCTTGTAGTCGAGCATGGGGTATTGCATCTTGTTGCCGAAAGTCCAGGGATCGTCGTTGCCGGTTGTTGCGTCGTTATCGCTGTCGGCATTGTCTAGGTCGGTATTCCAATTGGCGTAGATGCCGGTGTAGTCGGTGGGGGTTTGGAGCTGGCGGGTGGTTTTGCCCACCACGCCGCTGCCGCCTGCGCTGGTGGTTTGGCCGCTGGTGGAGGTGTCCCAGTAGCTGGCGGTTACGCTGCCCGCCCCTACCCGTCCCATTAGCCCGCCGATGGTTGTTGCCGATCCGCTAGACCTGCTAACCCGGCCGGTAGAATAGGAATTTGTTACGCTGCTACTGCTGAGCAGTTGCAGCCCCACCAGTCCGCCAACATTGGCAATGCCGCTGACGTATGCAGTGGAGTAGCTACTTGAAATAGTTCCTCGCACGTTGTAGGCGGCCAACGCGCCTACACGATCGCCGCCCTGAATCCTGCCGGTAGTGTAACAGGCTACAATTGTGCCTTGATTAGTTCCTATCAGAATGCTGCTAAAGCTGCTTCCCGTAACATTGGCATTGGTTACGCCTAGTGTTTCGATGCGGCTAGTGGTGGTATTTACGCCGAACAACGCTTGGTAGGAGGTGCCGCTTCGGCTGATAAACAGGTTATTGATTATATGTCCGTTGCCTTTGAAATTGGCGGAGAACTGGTTGTTGAAATTGCCAATAGGATTCCAGCCTGCGCCGCTGTTCCAGTAAGTGTCGTCGGAGTCCGCAGAGCCGTCACCGTCGGTGTCTAGGTCGATGTTGGCGGTGAGTTCGTAGCCCGTGCATGCCCCGGATGGGCAACCCATTCGGCCCGATGAAGTGGTAACGCGGTTGGGGAAAGCGGCGACGTAATCGGCGTGGGTAGCGTCGCCGTTGCCGTCTAGATCGTGGCGGATGGCGTTGAGCTGAGCGTGGTTAGCGACGTCGATGTAGCCGTCGTTATCGCTGTCGTAATCAGTGGTGGATTGGGCGGCGGCGGTTGCGCTGAGGGATAGCAGGGTTGCGAGCGTTAGCAAGACGCTGAGGGCAGTTACGCCTGCGGTTCGGCGTGCTGTTCTTGCGCTTGACTTTTTAAGATTTTTATGGGGGGGGGGGGGGGGGGTGAATAAAAACTAAAACGTATAAGCGCCATTTGGCTCACCTATCCTGTTGCTGTATGAGTGTAGGGGGCGCTGTCCCCTATCCTAACATTCTCCCTAAATGGGGAAGGGTTCTCAATTGGCTGGATGTCCTGAATATCTCAGACTGGGGTTATTTTAATACAAGGGCGCAGAGAACGCAAAGAGGATTTTGTTGACATCCTATCGCGGTTTGGAGATGCAGGGGCGCAAAGCGATGATACGATGATACAATAAGCGCGCTATTGGGCGCATCGTTCGAGGCTATGGGAGGCGCAGATGGTTGGCAGCACATCCGGCTCGGCGAGTCTTGCCGCCGCAGTTACGGCGGTCGAGGCAGAGTATCCTGACTGGAGCTTTGTTCCGGATCCCGAACCTGTGGAGGATGGCATGCAGCAGGAACCGACTCTGTTTCGCATTTTGCCTATGCTGAAGGCGCACTTTCACGACCGGGCGGATGCGCTTGTGGCGGGCGCAGGGTTTCTGTGCTATGACCGCTCCAATCTGAACGCGCGGCTTGCGCCGGATTGCATGGTGGCTTTCGGCGTGGATCCGGACGCGATACGGCGGCGAAACGGCTATCTCATATGGGAAGTGGGCAAGCCGCCGGATCTTGTGATGGAGGTAGCGTCCGAAAGCACCGCGCCAAATGATATTGGGCGCAAGCGCGTTCTGTACGCCGCAATGGGGATAGGCGAGTATTGGCGCTTGGACGCCACCGGGGGCGATCTGTACGGCGAGCCGCTGGCAGGCGAGTATCTGCTTGACGGCGAGTATCGGCGATACGAATTGAGCGCGGACGCAGACGGGCGCATATGCGGGCATAGCGAGCTGCTAGACCTCAATATCTGCTGGGACGGCATTCGGTTTGACATTCAGGATCCGCTGACGGGCGAGTATCACAAAGACTATCTCGAAGACAGGCAAGCGCGCTTGGACGCTGAAGCGCGAAACGCTGCACTGCAGGCGGAGTTAGATCGGCTGCGGCGGGGGTTTTAACGCAAAGACGCAGGGGCGCAAAGTGATGATACAATCAGGGCGCAATATCGGGCGCAGCAAGAGAATAGGAGGCGCATATGGTTGGCAGCGCATCCGGCTCGGCGAGTCTTGCCGCCGCAGTTACGCCGGTCGAGGCAGAGTATCCGGACTGGAGCTTTATCCCGGATCCCGAACCTGTGGAGGATGGCATGCAGCAGGAACCGACTCTGCTTCGCATTTTGCCTATGCTGAAGGCGCACTTTCACGACCGGGCGGATGCGCTTGTGGCGGGCGCAGGGTTTCTGTGCTATGACCGCTCCAATCTGAACGCGCGGCTTGCGCCGGATTGCATGGTGGCTTTCGGCGTGGATCCGGACGCGATACGGCGGCGAAACGGCTATCTCATATGGGAAGTGGGCAAGCCGCCCGATCTTGTGATGGAAGTAGCGTCCGAAAGCACAGCGCCAAACGATATTGGGCGCAAGCGCGTTCTGTACGCCGCGATGGGCATAGGCGAGTACTGGCGCTTGGACGCCACGGGGGGCGAGCTGTACGGCGAGGCGCTGGTAGGCGAGTATCTGCTTGCCGGTGAGTATCGGCGGTACGAACTGAGCGCGGCCGCCGACGGGGGCGTATGCGGGCATAGCGAGCTGCTAGACCTCAATATCTGCTGGGACGGCATGCGGTTTGACATTCAGGATCCGCTGACGGGCGAGTATCTGAGGGATCTGATGGATGCGGAAGCGCGAATTGCGGATCTGCAGGCGGAGTTGGAGCGGCTGCGGCGAGGGTAGGGCGATTCGGGATTGTTATGAGGGGGCTGTATGACGAACAGCGCAAACCGCCTCTTTGAGGATGCCGCAGGGCAGATATTGGCGGCGACTTGGGAGCAGTATCCGAGCATGGCGTCGGGTATGGGGCTGCACGCCTACGATGGGCGGCTGCCGGATGTGTCCAAGCCGTCGCTGGGGCGCAGGATGCGCGAGCTGGAGCGCGGGCTGGAGTCGATGGAGCGCATAGACGCCGTGGCGCTGAGCGCGGCGAACTACTATGACCACCGCATCTTGGCGGCGGCGCTGCGCAAAGAAATGCTTGAGATACGGGAGCTTCGCTGGCACGAAACCAACCCTATGGAGGCGGTGTGGCACATCGATATGAGCGGCTACATTCAGCGGGACTATGCGCCGCTGCCGCAGCGCGTTGAGGCGCTGACGCAGGCGCTTGCGGGCGTTCCGGCTTATCTCGCCAACCTGCGTGGCGTGATGAGCGGGCGGCTCGCCGCTCCGATATTGGAAGCCGCGGTAGAAGCGTATGAGGGCGTGGCGGCGTTCTATGACGACGATCTTGCGGCGGCGGCGAGCGCGCTTTCGGACGCGGATCTGCGGCGGCGCTTCGATTCGGCGCGGACGGATGCGTCGGACGCCGTGCGCGCATTCGCGGCGCATCTGAGGGCGCTGCAGCCGTATGCGGACGCTGACTTCGCCATCGGATCGAGCAAGTTCGCGGCGCTGCTGAAGCACGGCGAAATGGTGGACTTGCCGCTTGAGCGCCTGTTGGATGTGGGCGAGGCGGACTTGCGGCGCAACCTAGCGCTGTTCAACGAAACGGCGGCGGCGATAGATCCGAGCAGGTCTGCGCGCGATGTGATGGCGCGGATCGCGGCCGATCATCCCGCCGCCGATGCGCTTATACCTGAGACGCGCGATATGCTGGAAGACATTCGGCAGTATCTCATAGACAACGAAATTGTGAGCGTGCCGTCGGAAGTGCGTTGCATGACGGTAGAGACGCCTTCGTTTATGCGCTGGGCGTTTGCGGCGCTGGACTTCCCGGGGCCGTATGAGCGGCACGCTACGGAAGCGTACTACTATGTTACGCCGGTGGAAGAGCGCTGGAGCGATGCCGAAAAGGAGCAGTGGCTTACGGCGTTCAACTACGCCACGCTGCGGGTGGTGTCCGTGCATGAGGCGTATCCGGGGCATTATGTTCACTACTTGCATACGCGCGACTGCGATTCGATGATAAGCCGCGCATTCGGGGCGTATTCGTTTTGGGAAGGTTGGGCGCATTACGCCGAGCAGATGATGATCGAGGCGGGCTACGGGGGTGGGGACGCGCGCAACAGGCTTGGGATGCTGATGGAGGCGCTGCTTCGCGACTGCCGCTACATCTGCGCCATTCGGATGCACACGGCGGGGATGACGGTCGATGAGGCGACGCGCTTCTTTATGGACAACGCCTTTATGGAAGAGCTGCCCGCGCGCAAAGAGGCGCAGCGCGGCGCATTCGACCCGATGTATCTGAACTATACGCTGGGCAAACTAATGATACTGAAATTGCGCGAAGACTATCGGCGGGCGCAGGGGGACGGCTACACGCTGCGGCGGTTTCACGATGGGTTGCTGTCGTTTGGCGCGCCGCCCATTCCGCTTGCGCGCGAGCGTATGCTGGGGGGAACGCGCGGCGATATTTTGTAGATTGGCCGATGGACGCGCGGGATGGTTTTTAACGCAGGGGCGCAAGGGGATTATTGGGGCGCTAGAGGGCGCGCAGTATGTCGCGGGTGTGTTCGCCGAGCGCGGGGGCGTGGCGCTGAACGCCGCCTTCGGTTTCGCTCATATGCGCCTGCACGCCCACCTGCCGCATTCGCCCATACACCGGGTCATCTACTTCGATCACCGCGCCCATCGCCGCCGCTTGGTCGCACTCGATCCACTCTTCGATTGTGCGGCACATCGTACAGGGGACGCCGGCTTCGTCCATAATGCGCTCCCACTCCAAGGCGGAACGGCTCTTCCAAATGCGGGCTATCCGATCGATCCAGAGCTGCCTGTCCTCCGGGTGAGCGCGCAGGCTTTCGACGTCGAGCAACGGCTGCGCCCATTCGGGGTAGCCGAATGCCTCTACCATAGGCTTGAGCGCGCGGGGGTAGCCGGCGTTGATGTTGAGCCAGCGTCCGTCGGCGCATTCGTAGAAACGCGCAATGACGGGGTGGCTCTGCTGTACATACGGGGATGTTTCGCCGGGCAGCCTTACCAGATGCGCGCCCATTGCGCCGAACATAGCGTCGTACAAGGGGACGCTGATATGCTGCCCTTCGCCGGCGGCTTCGCGGTAGAGCAGCGCGGCGGCGACGGCGGGGGCGGCGGTGATTGCGCCGAATATGCCGGCGTGCGGCACGGCGATTAGGCTGGGCCCGCCGCCGCCTCTGTCGATATAGACGCCCGTGGCGGCGGCAACAAGCGGCTCCAGCGGGGGCGCATCGGCGTGGGGATGGCTTGCGCCGAATGCGGGCAGGCTCGCGCAGACAAGGCGGGGGTTGGCGTCCATAAGGCGCTGAATGGGGATGCCGCCGGCCGTTTCGTCAAAGTCGGTTATCAGCACATCGGCGGCAGCGGCAAGGCGGCGTATGATTGCGCCGTAATCGGCGACGGCGACGTCCACCACGACGGATTTCTTGCCGCGGTTCCAGACGGCAAACGGGACGCTGCCGCGCTGCCGCTCGCCGTCGGGCGGCTCGACCTTGATAACCTCAGCGCCTTGGTCGGCAAGCAGCATGCCCAATACCTGCGATGCGGTATAGCCGCCGAACTCCAAGACGCGAAAGCCGTCTAGCGCGCCTGGCATCTTAAAACACCAAGTCCAGGTCTAGCGCAAAGCCCGGCAGCAGCGGCGATGCGAGCGTCTGTCCTTCGCCATAGACGGAGGCAAGCTCAAAGCCGTGATCGGCGAGCGTCAGCACGGCGATTGTGCGGGCGTCGGTGTCCACCTGCCAGTATTCTTGTACGCCGTGCTTGGCGTACAGCGCGCGCTTGAGCGTGCGGTCGCGTTGCGCCGTGGATGGGGACAGGATCTCTATAACCAAATTGGGCGCGCCGCGGATGTTGTCTTCGGTGATGATGTGAGCTCGCGCGTTAGAGACGAACAGGATGTCCGGCTGAACTACATCCGTATCGGACAGCACAACATCGGTTGGGGCGTAGAAAATCTTGCCCAACGCGCGTTCCAGGACGAATGGGTAAAGCGATGTAACTATTTCTAACGACGACCTTTGGTGCGCTATGGGCGGCGTAGCGGCCATAATCAATTCTCCGTCTATGAGTTCATAGCGCTTGTCGTCGGGCGTATTGCGGTAGTCTGCGTAGGTGAACTTTATGCGCGGGTTAGCCGTAGTAACCATAGTTTTGCTCCAAGTTTTGCTTGCGTCAGCGATTGCGTTAGCGCTTTGGTTGGCAAGATGTTTGGGACGCAATGCCACCCTTGCATTATAAGACGCGAAAGCCGTCTAGCGCGCCTGGCATATTAAAACACCAAGTCCAAGTCTAGCGCAAAGCCCGGCAGCAACGGCGATGCGAGCGTCTGTCCTTCGCCATAGACGGCGGCAAGCTCAAAGCCGTTATCGGCAAGCGTCAGCACGGCAATCGTGCGGGCGTCGGTGTCCACCTGCCAGTATTCTTGTACGCCGTGCTTGGCGTACAGCGCGCGCTTCAGTGTGCGGTCGCGCGCCGCCGTAGATGGGGACAGGACTTCGATCACCAAGTTGGGCGAGCCGCGGATATTGTCTTCGGTGATGATGTGAGCGCGCTCATTGGATACGAACAAGATGTCCGGCTGCACAACATCCGTATCGGACAGCACAACATCGGTTGGGGCGTAGAAAATCTCGCCCAGCCCGTTCTGCTCAACGAATGTGTCAAGCAGCGTTACCAATTTCCGCTCAGTTCGCTGGTGTATTATGCGCGGGGTGGAAGCCATAATCAACTCTCCGTCTATAAGTTCATACCGCTCGTCTTCGGGGGTATTGCGGTAGTCTGCGTAGGTGAACTTTATGCGCGGGTTAGCCGTAGTAACCATAGTTTCACTCCAAGCCTTGATTGCTTGCAAAATCGCGCCGCTGACTTGCGATTATACGCTATTGTACACTGGAGTTCGTTATCAAATAGGTTAAACTACCGTTTGACACAGCAAATGCTGGATCCACATCAATATGCAAATATACGCGTTTCCCAAAGAACAACCCTGTATATACACTAAATCCGAATACAAATGTAGAAAGTTCATAGAAGTGACCTTATGGACAGCGCGCTCATGCGCTCAATCTCGACTGCTCCCTTCCGAATGCGGCAACAAGAACACTCTATATTGCAGAGTATAGCTCTAGCGCAGCCAAAACATACGGAGCGTATGCCCTGCCACTTTGAGGACAATGCTCACATTGAGCGTCTGACATTGTATCGACCTTTCAAGCAAGATATGATACTTTTATCTTGTACCAACTCACTTGTTAAGGAACCGTCTTATGCTTGCGAAACTGACATCCCAAAACCGCGTAACGCTTCCCAAATCGGTGATGGCGGACTTCCCCGGCACGGAGTATTTCGAGATCAGCAGCGAAGACGGGCGCATTGTGCTGACGCCGGTGCGCCTCGCGCGAATCGGCGAAGTGCAGCGGAAACTTAAAGAGATTGGCATAACCGAAGCGGATGTAGCCGATGCGGTGAAGTGGGCGCGCCAACAGAAGAGTTAATCGCTCCCTTGCGTACGGTTATCGATACCAATGTGCTGATTTCGGTTATGCTGTTTCCAACCGCTTCTTTGGCTTGGATAAGCGAAGCGTGGCGGACGGGCGCTATCATCCCGCTTGTCAGCCGCGCCACGGTTGCAGAACTTGTGCGAGTGCTTTCCTATTCTAAATTTCGTCTAACTACTGATGAACGCGAAGAGTTGTTGGAAGGTTATCTGCCCTGGTGTGAGGCAATCGTCATGCCGGATCCGCCGCCTGTAGTCCCCGATTGCCGCGATCCGTCGGACAAGCCTTTCCTAGAACTGGCGCTGGCGGGACAGGCGGACGCTCTTGTAACGGGGGACGGCGATCTGCTGGAGTTAGCGCCCATATTCCCCATCCCGATTATCACGCCCGCCGAACTGAAGCGGCGGTTTGACGGGTAATCGGCTAAACAGGAATATCAATTGACTATCAGCGCTGACAGAATAGCGCCCGAGGACTACGATTTCACGGCGCATCTGACGCACTTCTGCCGCGCTCTGCGCTCGCACGGGCTGCTTATAGCGCCGTCGGAGACGGCCGATGTGGCGCGCGCGCTGAACGCCGTGGATATGATGGACAAGGGGCGCGTGTACTGGGCGCTGCGGGCGTTGCTGCTGTCGCGGCGCGACGAAATCCCGATATACGATGCGCTGTTCGAACGGTTCTGGAACTTCGAGTCGCTGCCGATGCGCCCGCATATCGCATCGGACGACGACCTTGTGGGCGGCGCAAGGGAGTTTCGCCGCAGCCCAAGCATAGCGATGATGCCCGAAGAGGACGCATCCTCAGAGAATACGCTGGTGCAGATGCTCCGCACCGGCGCAAGCGCGCGCCGCTCCCAATCCCGCAAAGATCTGTCCGTCATTCGCGCCGACGAACTCTCCGAGATTTCGCGGATAGCGGCGCAGATGGTTCGGGCGATGGCGTCGCGTCCCGGCAGACGGCGCAGGCGGCATCCGCGCAAGGGCAGTCCCGACCTGCGTGGCGCGTTTCGGCTGAATATGAGTAGCGGCGGCGATATTGTGCGAATTCCACGCAGACGTCGGATTCCCAGAACGCCGCGCCTGCTGGTGATGCTGGATGTGAGCGGCTCAATGGAGCGCCATACGCAGCTTCTGCTTCAGCTGGTATTCGCGGTATCGCATCACACCAAGCGAGTGGAGACATTCGTGTTCAGCACATCGGCGGCGCGCGTAACGCGCGAAATCGGCGCGGCGTCTTTCGGCGAGGCGCTTCGGCGCATAGAGCTGGTGGCGGCCGACTGGTCCGGCGGCACGCGCATCGGCGATTCGCTGGCATATGTCAATACTCAACACGAACACATCTTGAACCGCCATACCACCGTGTTCCTGATGAGCGACGGCTGGGACACCGGCGATCCGCAGCGTCTGGCGCTTGAAACGCAGCGTATGCGGCGGCGCGCGCATCGCTTCGTGTGGCTAAACCCGTTGCTGGGCAGCGCCGACTACGAGCCGCGCACGCGCAGCCTGCAAGCCGCAATGCCGCATATCGACTGCCACGCATCGGCGCGCGATATAGAGAGCTTGAGACGGCTGCCGGGGCTGATGAGGTGAGGCGGACGTATGGTCGGCTGCTGCCGGAATTACTGCGATAAAGCGCGGATGAATGGCGGCAAGTAGGATTACGGATGAGGAATTCTGCGCCTTCACAGCGCCATGGGCGGGCTTGCAAATCCATACTTGTCCGTCTATGGTGTAGTTAAGGGGGACGCGATGATAGCCAAAGTAACATCTAACCGTCAGATTACATTTCCGGCGCAAGCGTTGGACGCTTTGGGATTAGCGCCCGGCGATCATCTTGCGGTCGAAGAGTGCGCTGATGGGGTCATTTTGCGTCCAAGGCGGGTTGTTAGGGAGCGTCTAGCGCCATTGCGCGGCAAACTCCGTCCCGGACACGCCCCGTTTGACATTCAAGCGTTCCGTGAGCAGGTGCATAACTCTTCGATTTCAGCGCGCATACTATCGGAAGGGGTTGAATATGGCGGCAACTGACACTACCACTGCTGCAACAACCACGCTTGCATATCCCGACTGGAGCTTCATTGAAGACCCGGAGCCGGTGGAGGACGCTATGCAGCAGGAGCTGGCGATAGAGTACATAGTGGGCGCGCTCCGTAGCCACTACCGCGGTCTTGACGATGTGCTTGTATCAGGCGCGGCCGGCTACCTCTGCTACGACCGTAGGACGCTCACCGCGCGGGTTGTGCCGGATTGCCTGGTGGCATTCGGGGTTGCCGCGGCCGCAATCCGTGAGCGCAACGCATATCTCATATGGGAAGTGGGCAAGGCGCCGGACTTTGTGGCAGAGGTGGCGTCTGCAAGCACTGCGTCCAACGATCTTGGCAGAAAGCGCGAGTTGTACGCTCGGATTGGCGTGTCGGAATACTGGCGCTTCGACGCCACGGGCGGCAGTCTGTACGGCAGCCCGCTTGTGGGCGAGCGGCTTGTGGGCGAAGAGTATCATCCATATGAACTTCACACCGAAGCTGACGGCGCAATCTGGGCGCATAGTGAACTGCTGAACCTCGACTTTCGCTGGGACGGCGAAATGTTTCGCGCGCGCGATCCGCTAACCGGCGAAGACATAAACACATTCAGCGAAGAGCGCGATGCGCGTGAAATGGATAGGGCGGCGTGGCTCGCGGCCGAAGCGCGCGCGGATGCAGAGCGTGATGCGCGTCAACGGGAAAGAGCAGCGCGTCGAGCGGCCGAAGCGCAAGCGCAAACCGAACTGCAAGCCCGCCTAGATGCCGAAGCGCAAGCTCGCGCGTTGGCAGAGGAACTCGATCGTTTGCGACGGCAGATGGGTTCGCGCGACGACTGATGCGCAAAGAATTGCCGTCGTTGACTTTGCCGTCGTCCCCGCAACCCCACCATCCTATCCAGTGATATGCCTCCCCCCCCCCGCCTTGCGCCGTTGCACATTGGCGCCGCACGCGTGCAAAACCCGTTAGTCCCCGCCGTCTCTTGGTGTACAATTGTAAGATATACCAACACGGCGGGGTGAATATATGCCCGATTTTCAGATTGTTTCCGATTTTGCGCCGACGGGCGATCAGCCTCATGCGATTGACAAGGCCGCCGCCGGCCTCGACGAAGGCTTGCGCCACCAAACGCTGCTGGGCGTTACGGGCAGCGGCAAGACCTTCACGATGGCGTGCATCATCGAGAAGGCGCAGCGCCCAACGCTGGTTATCGCCCACAACAAAACGCTCGCGGCTCAGCTCGCCACCGAGTTCAAAGAATTCTTCCCCAACAACGCCGTGGAGTATTTCGTAAGCTACTACGACTACTACCAGCCCGAAGCCTATGTGCCGCGCACCGATACCTACATAGAAAAGGACTCCGACATCAACGAAGAGCTGGACAAGCTCCGCCACGCCGCCACAAGGGCGCTGCTCACCCGCCGCGATACGCTCATAGTGGCGTCCGTATCCTGCATATTCGGCTTGGGCTCGCCCGAAGAGTATCAGAGCTTCGTGGCGTATGTGCGGCGCGGGGAAGAGCGCAGCCGCGCACACCTGATACGCCAGCTGGTGGATATGCAGTATGAGCGCAACGATATGGACTTTGCGCGCGGCAAGTTTCGCATCCGCGGCGATACGATGGAAGTCCTGCCCGCATACGAAGAGCTAGGCATTCGCATCGAGTTCTGGGGCGACGAAGTGGAGCGCATCATGGTGGTGGATCCGCTCACCGGCGAGCTGCTGGGCGAGCGCGAAGACATCGAAATTTACCCCGCCAAGCACTTCGTTACATCGCAGGAAAAAATGAACCTCGCCGTCAAGGACATAGAGATGGAACTGGCGCAGTGCGTCGCGGATTTCAAGACGCAGGGCAAGCTTCTAGAGGCGGAACGGCTGGAGTCGCGCACGCGCTACGACCTCGAGATGATGCAAGAGACGGGCTACTGCGCCGGCGTTGAGAACTACTCCCGCCACCTGGCGCGCCGCGCCGCCGGCAGCAAGCCCTACACGCTGATGGACTACTTCCCGCAAGACTACCTGCTGTTCGTTGACGAATCGCATATGACGCTGCCGCAGATCCGAGGGATGTACCGCGGCGACCAGTCCCGCAAAGAGACGCTTGTGGAGTTCGGCTTTCGGCTACCGTCGGCGCTGGACAACCGCCCGCTCAACTTCGGCGAGTTCGAAAACCATGTGAACCAAGCCGTCTATGTGTCCGCCACGCCCGGCCCGTATGAACACGAACACAGCCAGCAGGTCATAGAGCAGGTCATACGCCCAACCGGGTTGCTCGACCCACTGGTAGAGGTCAAGCCCACCGAGGGGCAGATCGACGACCTGCTGTATCAGATACGCGGGCGCATCGCCAAAGGACAGCGCTGCGTCATCACCACGCTGACCAAGCGAATGGCGGAAGAGCTCTCAGACTATCTGCGCGAAATGGGCGTGAAGGTGCATTACCTGCATTCGGAGATTGACACGCTGGAGCGCAGCGAAATCCTGCGCGATTTGCGGCTTGGAGTATATGATGTGGTAGTGGGCATCAACCTGCTGCGCGAGGGCATAGACCTGCCCGAAGTCAGCCTCGTCGCCATCTTGGACGCCGACAAGGAAGGCTACCTGCGCTCGCTCACCGCGCTTGTGCAGACCATCGGCAGGGCGGCGCGCCATATTGAAGGCAGCGTCATTATGTACGCCGACCGCGTTACCGATTCAATGAAGAACGCCATAGAAGAGACGGAGCGCCGCCGCCGCATCCAAGAAGCCTACAACCGCGAGCGCGGCATCACGCCGCAAGGCATCCAAAAGTCGGTGCGCGACATCACCGAGCGCGTCAAGGCGGTAGCCGAAGAGAGCGCCCCCTATGTTACGCATGGCGATTTGCCCAAAGACGACATCATGCGCCTCATCAAAGACTTGGAATCGCAGATGAAAAGCGCCTCGCGTTCACTGGAGTTCGAAAAGGCGGCGCTGCTACGCGACCAGATAGTGGATCTGCGCAAGGCGATGGAGGGGTAGGGGCGGCGCAAGCGGTAGGCGGCATAGGCGCATCCAAGAAATTCCTGCCCTAAGTTCGCGATTATCGTCAACTTCAATCAAACATATGTACACATACGATAGGTTTGGTATGTTATAATGCGCCCAACCGACTTGCCATATACCTATATTCGAGACAATGCCCTATGGCTTGGCTACAAGCGTATTTGCCGCCGCCTAACCCGTTTTGCCTTCACATCAAGATTAGCGTAGAGCGCAACCCACAAAAGGCGCGAGCAGTCAGACACGCACGGAACTATGAAATATGGCTAAGATAACTAAGGTCAAAGCGCTCATAAACCTGCTTGACGATAACGGCGGCGCGGCAAGCTGGCAATACATCTATGAAAACATAGAGCGGTACTATCCAAACGCCAAAGCCGCAAAGAGCTGGGACGCCGCCCTCAGAGGCGTGTTGTATCGCGAATGGCAGAACGGACGCCACTTCAAGCGCATCGGACTCGGCGTCTATGCCCTTATGGAATATCAAGAACAAGAAGTCGTTGAGCGCATCATGACGGACGAAGTTCGGATGCACTCATACATAGAAGGGTTGCTTGTAGAGACCGGCAATCATGAGAACTACGATACCTACTGTTCCGACAAGACCGCCGTATTTCAAGGGAACGTGCCTATCGGTCAATTGTCATCCATAGACGACATCCCCGACTTCACTTATCCGGAGATAATACAAATAACCAAGCGAATCGACGTCGTTTGGCTCAACAAAGATGGCTATAAGTTTCCTAGAAAAGCCATCGAAGTGGTGAACAGCATCGGGACTTTGGAGCAAGCGCTGAACCGCATGTACCAAATTAAGGAGTTCCAAACGGATTTCTTGATAGTCTCTCCACATAAGTTTGTGAACAGGATAGCCCGAAAGCTCAGGCAGGAGCCTTATTCCATTCACAGCAGAAGGTTTGAAATCAGGAACTACGAGCAAATTATCGCCTACCACCGAAGCCTCCTAGAGGTAGAGCGTTTAAGGTTTTAGGAATGCGCGTAGGCATTGGGCTTTCGCGCATTCCTAAGAACGAAAGCGCTGAACTAGCATTTGTTCCGCCTGCAATAGTGGTGGTTTTCAAGCGTCGCTATGCGCAACTAATCGCCTCCTACTACGAATGCCGCACCGCAAAATCCTCCTCCGGCGAATACACCAGCCGCTTGCGCCCCACTAGTGCGAAGTACAGCAGCCCGGCGCCGAACCATACGGCGCAGCCGTACACCCCGAAGCGGTAGTCGGCGTTCAGGAATAGGAAGCAGAGCGTCGCAAGCGCTATGACGCCCGCGAATGCCGCGCCCGCGTTGCCCAGCGGACTGACATACGGGCGCTCTATCAGCGGGAAGCGCAGCCGCAGCCGCACAAACGCTATCATCTGCATTATGTAGGCGATTACCGCGCCGAACACCGCCATATTCAGCAGCACAGCGCCCACAGGGGCGTCCGCGCCGAACCACGTCTCGCCGAACTCTATCAGCAGCGCCACGCAGTAGCCTATGACAGCGCCCGCTATCAGCGCCACATACGGCGTCTTGCGGCGCGGCAGCGTTACCGACAGCCACTGCGGAAAGTAGCCGGAGCGCGACAGCGAGTATATGTTGCGCCCGTATGCGTATATGATGGTGTGGAAGCTCGCCACCAATCCGGCGACCGCTACCAGCGCCAAGAACGACGCCCCCACGCCGCTGCCGAATATCGTGGTGAACGCAAGGAACAGCGGCTCGTCCGACTGCCCCACTGCCGCCGCGCCGGGCGCTATGCCGGCGTTCAATAGCAACGTCAGCGCCGACGCCGCTATCAGCGTCAGGATGCCCCACAGCAGCGCCTTGGGCATATCCCGCTGCGGGTTGCGCGACTCCTCCGACGCCAACGGAAGCTGCTCTATGGCAAGATAGAACCATATCGCAAACGGCAGCGCCTGCGCCACGCCAAGCCAGCCGAATGGCAGAAAGCGCGAATTGTCCCCCTGCGGCTGGATGTTCAGCGCCATATCCCAGCTGAAGTGCGGTATTGCGCCTATCCAAAACACCAGCAAAATCGCCAGCGCCACGAAGGTTATCACCACCGAAAACTTGAATGTAACCTCAACGCCCACGATGTTCAGTCCCACGAACAGCGCGTAGAAAATCAGCCACCACGCGGGCGCGGGGACATCAATGCCGAATATGCTGTTGAACACGGCGCCCACATAGCCGCCAATCCCAACCACTATGACGGCGGGCGTGAGTATGTACTCGATGTTCTCCGCAAGCCCGGTGATGAAGCCGCCCCAAGGCCCCATCGCGGTGCGCCCGAATGAGTACGCCCCGCCGGTGTGCGGCAGCGCGGGCGACATTTCTGCGATGGAGTAGCATATGCCCAGATACATCAGCGCCACGATGATGGTGGCAATCGCAAGCCCGCCGAAGCCGCCCACGCCAAGCCCGAAGTTCCAGCCGAAAAAGTCGCCCGATATGACTGCGCCCACGCCCAGCGCCCAGAGCGACCACACGCCGGCGTAGCGCCGCAACCCCCGCCGCGCGAAGTAGTCCTCGCCCGCCACATGGTATTCCACCGAACCTAGCTTGCGCCTGTCCGCGTCTTTCATTCCCGCTTGCCTCGCGATCCGCTTTGCGCCAACCTGCGATTGCGCCGCGCCGCCGCGATAGCGCAACAACGCCACTGAACGCCGCCGCCTTGCGCGCGCTCACCGCCTATATTATGCGCTTGCCCGATACGCCCTGCAAGCCGATTGCGCGCCCTAAGGGACGCAAGGGGGATGCGCCGTGATGCGCCGCCGCCCGCGCAACGCCCGGATTGCATGCCCCATATAACTGCATATGCGCCGCCGTTCCGAAAGTTCCTATGAAATGCAATTCGGGCGTGATACAATGCAAACGTATGCCGATGCTGCGCCGCATCTACGACGGACGCGCGGCGAGGCGATACGCGAACATTACGCCGACATACGCCCGAGATTGCCCCAAAATCCGATACTACGCCCACAACCTAATACGCCCAAGATATGGAGGGACGCTATGACCAACACCGCAACCGTTACGCTGGACGATGTGTATGAGGCGCTCAGAGACGTCTATGACCCCGAAATTCCGGTGAACATCGTCGACCTTGGGCTGGTGCGCGATGTGTCCCTGGTGGACGGCAACATCGCGATGGAAATGACGCTCACATTCGCCGGCTGCGGCATGGGCCCGTACATAGCGCAGCAGGCGGAGTGGCGACTTGCCGAACTGGAAGGCGTGGATGACATCAAGGTCGACCTAGTGTTCGACCCGCCGTGGACGCCTGACGAGATCACCGACGAAGGCAAGAAGCTTCTGGGACTGGACTAGCCCATCGGCAGACCCGCCCCGCCGCATAACCGACGCAAATCCTACGCCAGCGAATGGAGTTCGCCCCGATGACAATGAACCCCCAGCAGACTGCGCAGGCGCGCGCGCGCATCGAGGCGATGAAGCGCCAGTTCGAGCAGAAGCGCCAGGTAGCCGCCGCCCTGTCGCAAATCAGATACAAGATTGGCGTGTACAGCGGCAAGGGCGGCGTCGGCAAAACCACAGTCGCCGTCAACCTCGCCGCAACCCTTGCCCACCAAGGCGCAAGCGTGGGCATCCTGGACGTGGACATCGACTGCCCCAACGTGGTGCGCGCGATGAAGGTCGCCGAGCGCCCGCAAGTCGGCGAAGGCAACCGCATGCTGCCGTCGGAGCGCTTCGGCGTCAAGATAATGTCCATGGGCTTCTTTCAGCAGAACGAAGAAGAGGCGATTATCTGGCGCGGGCCGATGGTGCATAACGCCATCAACCAACTGTTGCAGACCACCGATTGGGGGACGCTGGACTATCTGGTGATAGACCTGCCGCCCGGCACATCCGACGCCCCGCTGACGGTGATGCAGACCTTGGACTTGGACGGCTTCATCGTGGTAACCACGCCGCAGGAGCTCGCCAAGATAGACGCCAAGCGCTCCATCAACATGATACGCAAGCTTCAGGTCAAGGTGCTTGGCGTGGTGGAAAACTTCTCCGGCGACATATTCGGCAGCGGCGCCGGCGAGGAACTTGCGGGCGAACTAGGCTTGGACTTCCTAGGCAGGCTGGAGCTGCGCCCCGACTACCGCGACACATCCAAGCCCACCGCGCTGCTCAGCAACGCCGTGCTAGGCGAATACGCCGGCATAGCCGCCAAGGCGACGGCGGCGCTGGAGCCGGAGTAGCCTAACAGCCGCGCGCCTTCAAGCCGGTGCGCCCATATAGCCAACGCGCCCATCTAGTTCGCATAGCCCAAAATCCCAATCCGTCGACGGAGTATCCCGATGGGAACTTTCAGCGTTCCAATCTACATTGGAGACGAGCGCCGCCGCAACTGGACCAGGGTGGAGGCGCTGGTGGACACGGGCGCATTCGTCAGCGCGCTACCGGCGTCTATGCTGCGCTCGCTAGGCGTAACGCCCACCATCCGGCAGGATTTCCGATTCGGTCAAGGCGAAGTGCGGCGAATGAACGTCGGGCAGACCTGGGTTCGCGTAGAGGGGCGCGAGGCGATAACGCAAGTGTTGTTCAACGAAGAGGGTACAACGCCGCTGCTGGGCGCATTCACGCTAGAAGCGGTGTACATGGGCGTCGACCCCGTAGAACAAAGGCTAATCCCGCTTGAAGCGCCGGTGATGTGAGACGCCTTTTATGAACCGCCTTTGAGCTGGTAAGCCAAGCGTAGGTTGTCGCGAGCCTTCGCATGATTTGGGTTGATTTGTATGGCCATGCTGAACCTCTCAATCGCGCTGTCGTAATCCCCTTTGTTGTAATAAGCCGCGCCCAGATTGTTGTGTGCATCCGCGAAGTTCGGGTTGATTTGGATAGCCCTACTGAATGCCTCAACCGCGCTGTCGTAATCGCCTTTGCTGTTGTGAGCATTGCCTAGGTTGTCGTGAGCTTCTGCATAGTTCGGGTCGATTTGGATAGCTCTGCCGTAAGCCTCAATTGCGCTGTCGTAATCGCCTTTCCTACTATAGGTCAAGCCCAGGTCGTTGTGGGCATCCGCGAAGTTCGGGTTGATTTGGATAGCCCTTTTGAAAGCCTCAACCGCGCTGTCGTAATCGCCTTTGCTTCCATAAGCCACGCCTAGGTTGTAGTGAGCCTCTGCGTAATTCGGGTTGATTTGGATAGCCCTGTTGCAAGCCGCAATCGCGCTGTCCCAATCACCCTTGCTGTTGTGAGCATTGCCTAAGATGATGTGAGCAGCCGCATTGTTCTGGTCGATTTGGATAGCCTTGCTACAGGCTTCAAACGCTCTATCATAATCAACTTTGTACGCATAAGCCCGTCCTAGGTTGTAGTGAGCAAACGCATAGTTTGGGTCGATTTGGATAGCCCGGTTGCAAGCATCAATCGCGCTGTCGTAATCACCTTTGTCGTTGTAAGCCACGCCTAGGTTGTTGTGGGCAGCCGCATAGTTTGGGGCGATTTGGATAGCCCTGTTGTAAGCATCAATCGCGCTGTCATAATCATCTTTGCCGAGATAAGCCGCGCCTAGATTGAAGTACGCCTCCACCGCGTTGCCGTAATCCCCTTTGATCTCATAAGCCGCACCTAGACCGATGTGGGCATCTGCATTGTTCGGGTCTATTTGGGCAGCCCTGCCGAAATCCTCAATTGCGTTATCGTAATCACCCCTCCCGAAATAAGCCCTACCTAGACCGATGTGGGCATCTGCATTGTTCGGGTCTATTTGGACAGCCCGGCCGAAAGCCACGATCGCGCCGTCGCAATCACCTTTACCGCGATAAGCCATACCTAGGATAGTATGGGCAAACGCATTGTTCGGGTCAATTTGGATAGACCTGTTGCAAGCCTCGATCGCGCTACCATAATCACCTTTGTTCTGATAAGCCGCACCTAGGTCGTTGTAAGCACCTGCAAAGTTCGGGTTGATTTGGATAGCCCTGCCGTAAGCCGCAATCGACCTGTCGTAATCACCTTTGCCTAGATAACCTGCGCCTAGATTAGCATGAGCATTCGCATAGTTCGGGTCGATCTGGATAGCCTTGTTACAAGCTTCAACCGCGCTGTCGTAATCACCTTTGCGCTGATAAGCCGCACCTAGGTTGTTGTGAGCAATCGCATTGTTCGGGTCGATTTGGATAGCCTTATTGCAAGCTTCAACCGCGCTGTCGTAATCACCTTTGCGCTGATAAGCCACGCCTAGGTTGCTGTGAACAGCCGCATAGTTCGGGTCGATTTGGATAGCCCTGCTGCAGGCTTCAATCGCGCGGTCGTAATCGCCTTTCCAACTATAGGTCAAGCCTAGGTTGTTGTGTGCAATCGCAAGGTTCGGGTTGATTTGTATAGCCCTGCTGCAAGCCTCAATCGCGCTGTCCAAGTCCTCTTTGTCGAGATAAGCTATTCCCAAGCCGCTGTGAGCATCGGCATAGTTCGGGTTGATTTGGATAGCCCGGTTGTAAGCCTCAATCGCACTGTCATGATCCTCTTTGCTCCCATAAGCCGCGCCTAGGTTGTAGTGAGCCTCTGCATAGTTCGGGTAAATTTGAATGGCTCTGCTGAATGCCGCAATTGCACTGTCATAATCCTCTTTGTCGAGATATGCTCTGCCCTGCTCGTAAGCGGCCCGCGCTCTGCCCGAAGCCGTAAATTTATTCCATATCGCCATGAGATCGCTCCTTATGCGCGAATAGTCCCCGATGCGCAACACTACACATATTACTATACCACAAGTCCGTTCCGTTCCAAACACTTCCACTTTTGACACCACTCCCCCATCAGCGTAAAATTGCGCCATCCGCGGGACAACGCCCCGCCCCATACGACGCGCAACCCTAACCAAGCATGAGGCGCATATGTTTTACAGGCTCTACACAGGGGACGACGGGCAGTCGCATATGGACGAAGGCTACGAACCGCCCGATACGCAGGACGCCACCGGCATTGTGGTTCGCAGGCAGCCGCCGGGCTATTTCATCGATTGGCATCCCGCGCCGCGCCGCCAGTACATCATCACGCTGTCCGGGCAGGTGGAAATCGGCTTGGGCGACGGCGCGGTGTACACGCTGGGCGCAGGCGATATGATGCTCGCCGAAGACACCACCGGTCAGGGACACACCACCCGCGCCGTGGGCGACGAAACGCGCGTGTCCGTGGCGCTGACGCTGGACTAGCGCAGGGACAGCCGCCCCTTTTGACGCATCCCTTGCGCTGAACTATACTTAGCGGCGGCGCAAGTCCGCGCGACGCGCATTGCGTCGAGTAGCGGCGTGTCTGCCGCCGAAAGATTTTTGTATAACCGCATAACCGCATCACTACATAACCGCATCATCAATAGCGCTTGGAGTTTCAATCGTGAGCTATCAGGACATCGTTGTTACAAAGGATGAGGGCGTGGGCGTGATTCGCTTGAACCGCCCCAAGGTGCTGAACGCGCTGAGCAAGAACCTGTATCGCGAGGTGGACGCCGCCGTCAGCGATATGGAGGCGGACGCCGACGTCCGGGCGGTCATATTCACCGGCACGGGCGGGCGCGCGTTCTCGGCGGGCGCGGACATCCACGAGCAGCTTCGGGACGCCGAAAATCCGCAGCCGCCCGATCCGAACCGCCCGGAGCAGGCGTGGCACATCGCGGCGTGCGCCAAGCCCACCATCGGCGCGCTCAACGGGCTTGCATACGGCGGCGGCGCGGTTATGGCGTCCAGCTTCGACATACGCATCGGTTGCGACCGCACGCGCTTTCGCTTTCTAGCGGCGTCATACGGCCGCGTCAACTCCACCTGGAGCCTGCCCATGCAAGTGGGCTGGCCCAAGGCGAAAGAGCTTCTGTTCAGCGCGCGCGTGGTGGAGGCCGAGGAAGCGTTCCAAATCGGACTGCTCAATCACCTGGTAAGCGCCGACGAGCTCATGCCCAAGGCGCTGGAAATCGCGCGCCTCATCGCCGCCAACGACGCGCGCATGGTGCAGGGCATCAAAGAGCTGATGATGGACGATGTGGGTGAAGGCTGGCGCCGGATGTACGACAACGAAGCGCAGGCGCAAAAGGGCAAGCTCAGCCCAACGCCGGTTGAGGAAGGCTTCGCCGACTTCATCGCGCGCAAAGGGCGCAAAGACGCATAACATCAACCCGCGTGAACAATCCTCGTGAAAAGGAAGTATTCAATATGGCTGACAACAACGGGAAGCTGAACTCGCCGCTTGAGGGCATCCGCGTGCTAGACTTGGGGCGCTATCAGGCGGGGCCGCGCTGCGCCCTGATGTTCGCGCGAATGGGCGCTGAGGTCATCAAGGTGGAATCGGTGCGCGGCGACGAAAGCCGCGCCAACGGGCCGCGCGTGCGCGGGCAGTCCGCCTACTGGGTGCAGTACAACAGCGGCAAGAAAAGCCTCGCCATCAACCTGCGCACCGATAAGGGCAAAGAGGTGCTGCGCGACCTGGTCAAGGTGTCCGACATCCTCTTGCAAAACTTCCGCCCCGGCACAATCGACATAATGGGCTTCGGCTATGAGACGCTCAAGAAGCTGAACCCCAAAATCATTATGATAAACGTGTCCGCCTACGGGCAGTACGGCCCCAACCGCGAAAAGGTGGGCTTTGACCCCATCGGGCAGGCGATGGGCGGGCTGATGTCGCTGACCGGCTACGGCGATTTGCCGCCAATCAAGACATACTTCCCGCTCATAGACCGCATAACCGCGCTGCACGCCTGCATCGGCGCGCTTGCGGCGCTGCGAGAGCGCGAAATATCGGGCGAGGGACAGGCGCTTGAGGTCTGCCTCGCGGACACCGGCTTCACCGTGAACGAAATCCCCATATCGGCGTATCTCGGCGGCGGCGTAGAGACGGAGCGCCCCGATACGGCGGTAGGCGGCGGCGGCACGCCATTCGGCGGCATGTACGAAACCGCCGACGGCTACATCATCCTAGCCGCGGGCAACGACAATATGTGGCTGCGCATCTGCGAAGCGCTTGAAAAGCCGGAGTGGTTGGAAGACCCGCGCTTCGCCAACCGCGAGCTGCGAACCCAAAACGGCGCGGCGCTCGAAGACGCCATCAGCGCCTGGCTCAAGCGGCGCACAACCGCCGAGGCAAACGACGCGCTGTCCGCATTCAGCATACCCTGCGCGCCCGTCAACACCACCGAGCAGGCGGCAAACGAACCGCAGCTCCACGAGCGCGAAATCATGATGGAAGTCCCCGATCCCGTAGCCGGCAGCATGTGGGTAACCGGCAAGATGATAAAGTTCAGCCGCACGCCGATGGTGGTAGGCTCCGCCCCCACCGTAGGCGAACACACCCGCGATCTGCTCACCGGCCTGCTGAACTACTCCGACGACCAAGTGCAGGCGCTGATCGACGAAGAGGTTGTGGGGGCGTAGGGCGCTCAAGACTGCTCAACGCAACGCTAACCCGTGTTTGGCGGCGGTGTATGGGGCATAAATGCGCCGCTCTGGAAGTTGTGCTTTGCCGATGATATGCTCGCCGCCAATGCCGCCAATCAAGAACGCAGTGCTAATATGGTGAAACGGCCGGGTTACAAGCGCGTAATTTCATAGGGCGTCCGAAATACCTGCCGAATATGCCAATTTATGAACTGAAGCGCGGGACGGGATTGAGCGGCGTCAGGCAGAACACGCAACGCTTCGCCGTGATACTTCCCTAGCGTCTCTTCAAAGCCACGCCCGCCCGCTGCGCCGGATACGAACACTTTCAAGTCGGGCAGAAGCGTAAAAGCGCCGTAGTCGAAAAGTTTATGGTGAAGGGAGCAGAGAACAAGCCCGTTTCGTACATCCGTAGGCCCATTGGCGGCGTGCCAGCGAATGTGTGCGGCTTCAATGGCGACGAGGGAGTCCTTAACGCGAACAGCGAATTCACATACGGCGCATCGGCTGCCGTATGCCGCTAACGCCATTTCACGAAAACCGCTGTCCCGTTGCCGATAGCGCGCATATCTGTAGGCTTCCAAATCGGTGGACTGCTCCCTTTCCTCTTCACTCAACCCTAATTCGCGCAGAATGTCATCGTGCAGTGAATACGGAAAGTGTGAGGCAAGCAGGGCGTCCACGATAGTCAACGCTAGATTAGGGTTGCCTTGAAGTTCGTTGTAATGCTCTTCAATCAACCCGCCGTGTATATTTTCGCGAAACAGGTCAGTCCTGAATGCGTCGCCGCTTGCCGTAACATTAACAAGGTGAGGTCTGTCAATTTCCCAAACGCCATCGTTTTGCAATCGCCAAAATGGATGATGCGTGTTTATGTTTCGCCGATGCGGCCCAAATCGCCGTATCAGTCGGGCGAGTTCGCGATCGACAAGTTCGAAGGAAGCCAAACGCGGTTCGCCATTGAGGCAGCGCCCAATCGCCCATATCACCAACAAAGGCTTGTACGGCGAGCGCCAGCCGCGATTGGTCCAAACCCTGAACCGGCTAAATCGCTCCAAGATATTTTCAGCGTTCATTCTATTCAACGCCCATCCTTGTTGCACGATATATGCGGCATTCGCCCCAAGTCTATGATATAAAGTGAGTGAAATCAAACCCATTCCCATCTGCGTTGTGTATAATTAGCGCAGAGCGAAAGGGGAAATCAGCAATGGTAACGATGGTTCCCGCATTGCGCGGCAAGTTTGGCGAAACCGAGTATTTTTTCTCGAGTATGCGCGTGGGCGAATTTCTCAAACTTGCCCAATTCCCAAAAGAAATTTCGGATTGGGAAGACCTCTCTATAGAGGAGCGATACCATAAGGACATCAATCTTGCCAATGTCCGCAAGTCTATAGCCCCATACTTTGCGATGGACGAATACCGCTTCTCCGGGGCTTTGGTACTGGCGGTGATAAACCATGAGAACATGGTGTTTGAGCCGCTGGCCAACTTCGGCGGGCGTTCAAACGTGCCCGCGCTATATCAGACCGCCTCCGGGGATATGGGATTCCTAACCCTGCAGGGCGGCGAAACCCTGGTTCCATTGGATGGACAGCACCGCGCCAAGGCGTTCAAATTCGCGATAGACGGCCTAGACGACAACAATCGCCCAATTCTGGGAATGAAGAGCAACCCCGATCTGTCAAATGACCAGGTTAGCGTCATCTTAGTGCGCTTCGAACCTACACGCGCCAGACGCATATTCAACAAGATAAACCGCTACGCCAAACCCACCAGCAAAGCGGACAACCTTATCACCGACGACGATGACGCTATGGCGGTCATCACAAGGTCGCTGCTAAGCGAAAACGGCGTGATTTCGTCCCGTATGGTCAGGATAGGCGCCAACACGCTCAACAAGAAAGCGCCTGAGTTCACAACGCTAGCCACATTCTATGACGCCACAACCGCCATCGTGGAAGGCTTGGGCTTGGGGGGAAAAGGCTCTCCAAGTCAGATGGAAGATGATAAGCGCGAGTTAGTCAAAGAAGAGGTCGAACCCATATGGGAAATGCTGCTGTCCGGCATCGACCTATGGCGCAAAGCGCTTGAGGACACATCCGAAGGCGGCGGCGATCAGGTAAGAGCCGACATTCGCGATGAAACGCTGTTGGGCAAACCCATCGGCCAATTGTCCCTAGTGCGCGCATTTATGCTTATGCGCGAAAGATGCGAAGGCGTTCCCGTGGAAGAACTCTGCGCGCGCTTAAACGCTATAGACTGGGATGTCGGCAACCCGATGTGGCACGGCGTTCTGATGAACCCCAACGGGCGCGTTATGTCGGGCAAGAACACCGTCAACCGCGCTACTCAGTTCATCGCCCACTTGGGCGGCGCAATCCTGACCGACGAAGAGATCGAGGCGTTGCTAGAGCAAATACACGGCGAAGATTGGGAGAGCCGCGAGCTGCCTGCGCCCGTCGCATAATGCGCAACTCCGATGCCCACGCAAAACTACTTCCACGCCAACGGCTTGCGCCTGCACTACCTCGATTGGGGCGCGCCCGCGCCTGACGCGCCCGTTATGCTGCTGCTGCACGGCTTGCAGGACTGCGCCCGAAGCTGGGACTTCTTTGCGGCGGCGATGCGCTCCCGCTTTCGCGTCATTGCGCTCGACAGCCGAGGCCACGGCGACAGCGCCCATTCGCCCAACGCCTCATACGGCTTCCGCGACTATATCGCCGACGTAGAGGCACTCGCGGCGCATTTGCGGCTGAACGATTTCACGCTTGTAGGGCATTCGGCGGGCGGGCGCTACGCCTTCACATTCGCGGCGGCGCATCCCGAACTTGCGCGCGCTCTGCTGGTGGTGGACATCGACCCCGACGCCGTGAACGCCGATTCCGCCGGCATGTTCGCGCGCTACAACGCCGAGCCGGACGAGTGGGCGTCCATCGACGCCGTGGTTGAGCGATTGCGCCGGCGGCAGCCGCAGTCCACGGACGCTATGCTGCGGCATCAAGCGGCGCATATGACATACGCGCTCGCGGACGGACGCCGCGCGTGGAAACGCGACCGCCGGCTGCTTGCGGCGTATGAGCGGCCGGATTTGTGGGCGCAATGGCGGCGCATCGCCGTCCCCACGCTGATTGTGCGCGGCCGCCAAAGCGGGCTGCTGACGCACGAAGTAGCCGTCCGCATGCGCGAAACGCTGCAACAGACGAACCCGCATACGCGGCTCGCAGAGCTTGAGGGCGGCGGCCACTGGTTCTATCAGGAATCGCCCGCCGCATTCGAGGCGACGGCGCGCTGGTTCCTGGATACCCTGGACACGCCGGCGGGCTAATCGTCCGTGTGCGGCGGCGCTCCGATAATCTCTTGGGCGCGCTCAAGGCTATGCTGCGGCACAACTACGCGGTGGTGTATGAACTGCGTTGCGCCCACGCCGCCGTAGCCGAACCCCAACGGCTGCACAAACGCCGCAACGCCGTTCTCTTCCAGAAGCTGCGCCGCCAGATGCGCCTCGATTTCGTTGGGATAGGTGGCAAGCGGAACCGGGGTATCGTTGTTCATATCAATCCGCTTTCGGTTGCGTCTTTGCGCCTCTGCGTTAAGCCTATCTGCCCACATAGCGGGGTTGGCGCTTTTCAACGAAGGCGCGCACGCCCTCTTGGTGGTCGGCGGTGCGGCGCGCTATGTTCTGCGCCGGCCCGGCGAGCCGCAGGCTTTCGGCAAGATCGGTATGCAGCGATTTGTGGACAAGCCGCTTTATCATCGCCATAGAGTAGGTTGGTCCCTGCGCTATGCGGGTGGCAAGCTCCAGCGTAGTGTCCATAAGTTCGGAGTGCGGCGCTACCTTGCTGACCATCCCCAGCCGATAGGCTTCCTGCGCGTCCACAGCATCGCCGGTATACTGCAGGATGAAGGTGCTACTTAGCCCAATCATCCGCGGTAGCTGCCAGCACGATCCGTCGGCCGGAATAAGCCCGCGCCGAATGAAGGTTTCGGAGAAGCGCGCCTTATCCGATGCGATGCGAATATCGCAGGACAGCGCGATTCCCATCCCCAAGCCCATAGCGTAGCCGTTGACGGCGGCGATTGTGGGCTTCTGCAAATTGTGCAGCGTGAGCGGCAGAAAGCGCACGCCGTCCATGTAGCTTGCGCCCGGCGCTTCCGCTTGCCACTGCTGATCGAGATACTCCCACGGCGTCAGGTCGGCGGGAATGGGCGCCGCTTGGCGGGTTTCGTTTGCTTCATTCATGCGCTTCACATTCGCGCCGGAGCAGAAGGACGGATCGCGCCCGGTCAGCACCAGCGCGCGCAGGTCGGGGGACGCCTCAAGTCGCTCGATTTCGGCGTTGATTTCCGCCGCCATCTCGTCGCCTATGGCGTTGCGGGTGGGCGCGTCATCCATCGTGATGACCAGCGCGCCGCCTACTTCCTGCGTGTCTATGTAGTCGTATGGCATATCGCCTCCGCTGCGGATGGTGGGGTTATCGGTTGGCGGATATTAGCGCCACCGTACTTGTGATGAGCGCAAGGGACTTCGCGCCATTAGGTTTAGCGCGGTTTAGGGCTGCGGCGCTTCCACTTTGGATTTGAGGCAGTTGAAGAACTGGTTCATCAGCATGCGCGAGGCATTTCCCATAAGGCGCTGTCCCACGCGCGCCACAACGCCGGTTACTTGGGCGTCGCCGGTTACGCTGACGCGGGTTGCGCCGCCGTCGTCCGCGAATGTGAGCATGCCTTCGCCGCGCACGCTGCCGCCGGAGCCTCTGCCCTGCACAATCATCCTGTACGATTGCAGATGGCGCTTGTCCGCGATGGAAACGCTGCCGCTGTAGTTGCCGCGCACCGCCGCCACGCCCACGCGCATCACAACCTTGTAAGCGTCATCGCCCGTCGGCTCGAATTCCTGGCAGCCGGGGATGCAGTCGGCGAGCGTCTCCGGGGACTGCAGCATATCCCACACCTTTTGGCGTGTGGCGTCGAATACGAAATCGCCCTCTATTTTCAAGCGCGCCCTCCCTGTGTAGTTTGCTGCGCGCATTTTAGCACATTGCGGGAAGCGCGGGCTAACGGCGAAATGCCGTCGCGGCGCTTATCCGTCAAGCGTGCGAACAGGAATGCGGCAGATATGCGCGGGATTGCGGGCGCTATCGAGCGCTATGTATGCGTTACGCGGATATGCCTTCGGCGGCGAGCAGCGCTTGCAGTTGGCGGATGGTTTGGGCGTTCTCTTCGAGCGTAAAGCCATCCGCCTTGTATTCCTGCTTGGCGCTCATCCCGTCCACCGCGCCGATGTCGACCGTCTTGCGAATGACCGCCATATCCTCATCCACGGACGGCAGCAGGTTCTTGCCGCTGAGCTTGGACAGCGACGCCGCCAGGCCGTAGCCGCCCCAGTTGGACACGCTGGCGAGTACGAGTTCGGACACTTGGGTTACGCAGGGGATTTTGACCAGCGATTCCACCGTGGTTACTTCTTGCGCGAGGTTGCCCATGCCGATTTCGTTGCCGCCGTCGCCGATGCCTACGCTGCGCGGGTGGTTGGTGAACAGGTAGTCTATGCGGGCGTTGTACGGCGTGATGTCCCTGCCACGCATATTGCGAAACTTGCGCTCATCGGTGAAGCCGCAGCGCTCGATCGCTATGACAACGGACGGGTTCAGGTCGGCGATGAGGCGCTTGGCGAATTGTTCGCTTTCTGCGTCGGCGGCGATTGGAAATTCCACCACGCGCGCCGATGCGCTCTTTGTGCCTTCCATCACCGCCAAGCCGTGCGCATCGGTTACATAGACCACATCGTAGCTCAGCTTTTCCAGCGCGCCGCCGATGGCGATTGCGCCAGGCGGGCCGTCCGTTTCCACCAAGCCGGCGTCCAGGATGTAGAAGCCGGTTGCGATTAGCGCAACGCCGGGGTTGTCCAAAATCAGCCGCGCCGCGCGGTCGCAGAAATCGGCGGGCAGATACTGCCGCAGCTGGGATATGCCGCGCCGGTCTCTGTCAAGGATGATGTCTTCGATGGTCATAGCAGCCCCTCGCATGAACTAGGTAGGCGTTTGTGTTGTATCGTGGAACAGGATAACACAAGCGCGCAAGCGGGGGCAGGGGCGGCGCTACTTCCTGTCGCGCTTCACCCAAGGCAGATCCACTTCGCCGTGTCCGCTGTTCGCGTGGTAGCCGCCACCACCGCCGGAGTTGCGCCTTGGGGATGATCCGAACTTGCCGTTAGAGCACTTCAAATGGGCATTGCTCTTGAAGAGGATGATGTACAACTCCGTGAGCGCAAACCGCAGGATTTTCCATAGCCCTCTAATCGCGAACAGCGCGAATGCTTTTACGCCCCGCCCGCTCGCGCGCAACCTAAACCTGCGCCCGCTTGGGCTTGTCGCGCGCCAAGCCAGTCTGTACGACGGGAGCTTAGACAGCTTTTCTTGCTTGTTCATTCTGCATTCTCTTTACGGCTGCGAGTTCACAGCGGCTTGCTGCGCCTAGAACTCATCGGACCAGCGGTTGCCCTGATGAATTCTGTTTTGTATTTTCTTGTCGAGCGGGGAGCTGATGACCAGCCGCGTTATCGATTGAAAGGCTTTGCGCGTGAAACGCCACAACGCAGACACAGCGTTTCGCAGGCGTGTAGGCTCAGGCGATTTGGGCGCTTTCACCGCCGCTTTGTAAGGTCCGTCCTTGCGCTTGGCGTACTTCAGCGGCAAGTTGCGCGTGCTGCCGGTCGACCTGTAGCGCGACGGAGTTGTTGGGCGGTTGCGTTGACGCATAGCGGTGCCCCCTTAATTATCATAGCGGGTTTGGATAGTCGCAATATCAAAAGAGTTGCCTATCGCGCAAACAGCGGCGGGGCGGCAAGGCTATTTCATACCGGCATTGCGCGGCGTCCAACGGGTGGTGTCGTGATATATCTTGTCCGTCTTACGCTCTACAGGACTGGGAAGCAGTACCATCATCAGCGCCTTGAACGCGAAACGTGCGGAAGCCCATATCAGTTTGGCTGCGCGCTTTGCGAACAGAACGATTTTGTGGCTGCGCCGCTGCCGTCGTCGGGTTTGCGCGCTTGTATATCGCCGGTTGCGCGTTGGAGTTGTTGGGCGGTTGCGCTGACGCATAACACTACTCCTCTATTCAGGTTGCGCGATACATTGCGGCGGGATTTGCGCCCCCATCCGAACTTAGCCTAACCCATCCCTTTACGCCTCTGCGCCCTTGCGTTAGTTGCAATCACGGCCGCGCGCATAACCCTAGATCCTAAAACACCGCCAAATCTTCATCCCGTTTGTCGGTGATGAACATATGACCCGGCGAGTGCGTTATCATCAGCGGCGGCTTGACACTCATCGCCACCGCTTGGGGCGTTACGCCGCACGCCCAGAATACGGGAACCTCGCCATCGCGAAACTCCACCGGATCGCCAAAGTCCGGGGCGTGGACGTCGTCTATACCGATGGCGTCCGGATCGCCGATGTGTACGGGCGAGCCGTGAACCGAGGGGAAGCGCGAGGTTACCTGCACGGCGCGCACAACTTGTTCCTGCGGGATGGGGCGCATAGATACCACCATCGGGCCGGAGAAAGCGCCCGCCGACGCCGCGGGAATGTTCGTGATGAACATCGGCACATTCGTATCGTTCTCTATATGGCGCATTTGGATGCCCGCGCGCATTAGCGCCGTCTCAAATGAGAAGCTGCAGCCTAGCAGAAACGATACGAGGTCGTCGCGCCAGAATTCGGACAAGTCCGCGACTTCGGCAATCATTTCGCCGCGCTCATAGAGGCGGTATAGCGGCAAATCGGTCGACAGATCGGCGCCGGGCGCGAACTCGCGCGGCTCGGCGTCGCCCGCTTCCACAACTTCCAGCAGCGGGCAGGGCTTGGGGTTGCGCTGACAGAACAGCAGGAAGTCGAAGGCGAGATCGCGCGGCAGTATGGCAAGGTTCGCCTGCACATAGCCGGGCGCCATGCCGCTTGTGGGCTGTACAAGATCGCCGCCGCGCATCAGCGCGCGCAGCTCAGACGGGGTTTCGGGCAGGGCGGTTAGTGTCATTGCGTCGCCTCTCTCATACATAGTTGGAAATTGCTAATAGCGTCCGTCAAATCGATCGAAATCGGGCGTATAGGCTATGCGGGTTAGGGTATATGCAGACGGATTAGCAGTCAAGGCGCGCGAATGAGAACGCCGCCATCCTCGGCGATAAGCCAATAGAACGGCGGCGCATAGTTCGGGTATGTTGACTACTGAGACGGTTATCAACGCCTAATGCGTTACGGCGTTTCGTAGCGGCCGGTGGAGGCTATTTCGCCGTCCTTGATTGTCCATATCTCTATGGAGTTAAGCACATCGCCGTTTTCGTCGAAGTTCTGCGAACCGCCTACGCCTTCATAGTCGATGTCTTCGCCGCGCCCGATGAGCTCAATCGCCTTGGCGAAATCGCCGGGGCCGACCTTAATGCCGGGCGGATTGGCTACCTCGCGCATCGCGTCGCGGATTGCTTCGCTCTCATACACGCCCGCTTTCTCAGTCGCCAGCGCCACGATGGTGAAGGCGTCAAACGATTCGCCCACGAAAGGCTGCGCGGTGTAGAAGCCGTATGCTTTTTCGTACTCGATTTGGAATATGCGCGTGTCGTCGGTGAAGGGCGTGCCGGGCGCCGTCCCCATCATCCCCTCAAAGTTGTCAGCGCCAATACCGTCGAACAGATCCTGGTTCTTGGTGGCGTCAACGAACAGGAAGGTGTCGATGTAGTCCCCCTCAATGGCTTCGCGCAGATACACGCCCGCGCTGACGGGGTAGCTCATGGTGATAAGCACATCGGGGTTGTCTTTGGTGGCGTTTTCCAGCTCAGATAGGTAGGTGGGCTGATTGGGTTCCTGCGGCACAAGCGCGGTCACCGTGCCGCCGAGTTCAGTGAAACTGCGGTCAAACACATTGGCGAGCCCTTCGCCGTAGGCGTTGTTGACATAGATGGCGGCGGCGCTGTCGTAGCCAAGTTCGCGCGCCAGCCGCGCCAGCACGACGCCCTGCGATGCGTCCGATACGGCGGCGCGGAACAGCAGGTCGTTATCGTCAAGCACGGTGAGCGCGGGCGATGTGGCGGACGGCGATATTTGGAGTATGCCCGACGGAATGGTAACGGCGTTGGCGATTGCCAGCGTAAAGCCGCTGCCGATGCCGCCCACGATAGCCTGAACGCCGTCGGTCTTGACCAGCGCATTTGCGGCGTCTGTGGACACCTGCGCGCTGGAGCCGCCGTCCTTATGCACCGCTTCAACCGGCCTGCCGAGAACGCCGCCGCCTTCGTTGATGAGCTTGACAGCAAGGTCAATGCCGCGCTGCATATCGCGCCCGTATGGGCCCAGATCGCCGGTGTAGTCCATAACCGTGCCTATCTTTATCGGCTCGCCGCTTGGGCCTTCCATCATCATCATAGCCGGTTCGGGCGTGGGAATGGCGTCGATTGCGGCGGCGACGATTGCCTCGACTTCGGCGGCACTGAGCGGCTCCGCCTGCGAATCGGCGGCTTCCATAACCGCCTTTTGGACGATGGATTCCACGTCGGCGGTTGTCATAGCCGGCTCTGCGCTTGCGTCAACGGCGGATTCCACCGCAGCCATAACGATGCCTTGAATATCGGACGTCGACGGCACATCGGGCGCGGAAGCCGCTACCGCCTGCTGCACCATAGCGGCGATTTCGTCCGCCGACGGGCCGGCGGGGGCAGGCGCAGGGGCCGGAGCAGGCGCGCTCTCGACGGCTTCCTGCACGATGGCGCGGATTTCGTCGGCGGACGGGCCGGCCGGAGCGGGCGCCGGCGCTGGTTGGCTGCATGCGCCGGCGAATAGCGCCACCGCGCCGAGCAGCATTATCAGCCTTGCCAGGGATATGCGATTGACGGACATTCCATCCTCCTTGTTGTTTGGACAGATCTTGAATAGCGAATGACGCGGCTTGCGCTTGGGCGTGATTTAACTGCGCTTTCGTGATGACGCCCCGCCTAATCTCACCGCATCGCTACTCTATATTTTGCCAATAGCGCGCGCCTATTTTCAATAGCGAAAGCGCGAATTCGGCGTGAATGCGAATTATGGGAATAAGAACGCCGCCGAACCCTGGCTATGCGCCAAAGGGACAGCGGCGGAATGTTCGGGGTTGTTGGGTATGGCGTGGTCGCGCTAGGGAAGTTCGAAGCGGCCGGTGGATGTTATCTGACCTTCGTCGATCATCCATATCTCGATGGTGTTGACCACGTCGCCCTTGTCGTCGAAGTCGTGCGAACCGGATACGCCTTCGTAGTTGATGTCTCTGCCGCTTTGGATTAGTTCGATGGCGTGATCGAAGTCTTCAGGCCCAACCTTGATGCCCGGCGGCGCAGCCACTTCGCGCATAGCGTCGCGGATTGCGGTGGAGTCGTATTCGCCCGCCTTCTCTATGGCGAGCGCGATTATGGCGAATGCGTCGAAGCCCTCGCCGATGAACGGGTTGGACGGAAGCTGCCCGTAGCGCTCTTCGTACAGGAAGTTGAACAGCGCCTTTGCGTCGCTCTCTTCGGCGCCCGGCGCAGTGCCGTATGAGCCTTCCAGTCCCGCCTGATCGAGGTTGTCAAACATCTCTTGGCTCTTCGTGCCGTCCACGAACATGAAGGTGTCTATGATGCCGCCCTCGATCGCTTCGCGCAGATACACCTCTGCGCTGACGGGGTAGCTCATGGATATGAGGACGTCGGGGCTGTCTTCGGTGGCGTTGCCAAGTTCGGATAGGTATGTGGACTGCCCCTCTTCGTGGGGAACCTGCGCGGTAACCGTGCCGCCCGCCGCCTCGAAGCTTTCGGAGAACACCCTGGAAAGCCCTTCGCCGTACTGGTTGTTGATGTACAAAGTGGCGGCGCTATCGTAGCCGAGTTCGCGCGCCAGTCTTGCCAGCACTACGCCCTGAGCGGCGTCCGAGGGCGCTGTGCGGAACAGATAATCGCCGTCTTCCAGCACGCTGATTGCGGGCGATGTACTTGCGGGGGACACCATCACGATTTCGTTGGGAATGGTTACCGAGTTCGCCACCGCGATGGTGATGCCGCTGGCGAGCGATCCCACGATAGCCTGCACGCCTTCGGTGTTGACCAATGCGCGCGCGCCGTCCGTGGCTATCTGCGCGCTGGTGCCGCTGTCCTTGTGCGTCGCCTCAACCGGCCTGCCAAGCACGCCGCCCGCATCGTTGAGCAGTTCGGCGGCGAGGTCCGCGCCGTTGCGTATGGGCGGGCCATAGGTGGCGAGCGCGCCGGTGTAGTCCAACAGCGTGCCGATTTTCACCGGATCGCCCGTAGGAACTTCCATCATCATCATAGCCGGTTCGGGCGTGGGAATGGCGTCTATCGCGGCGGCTACTATCGCCTCCACCTCAGCGGCGCTGAGCGGCTCCGCCTGCGAATCGGCGGCTTCCATAACCGCCTTTTGCACGATAGATTCCACGTCGTCAGCTGTCATAGCCGGCTCTGAGGTTGCGTCCACCGCGGATTCCACCGCGGCCATAACGATGCCCTGAATGTCGGCCGTCGACGGCACGTCGGGCGCGGACGCCGCTACCGCCTGCTGCACCATAGCGGCGATTTCGTCGGCGGACGGGCCGGCAGGCGCCGGGGCGGGCGCGGGAGCCGGAGCGGGCTGCGGTACGTTCTGCACTTCCTGCTGCACGATAGCGCGAATCTCATCCGCGGACGGACCCGCCGGCGCAGGCTGGCTGCAGGCGGCGGCGAACAGCGCCGCTAAGCCCGTCAGCATCACAAGCCCAACCGCAAGTATGCGTCTGTTTGACATCTCATTCTCCTTTTGAGTATATGTATCGCTTGCGTATCGGCGGCGTTCCCATCGGACGCGCGCCAACCCCTATATTATGCCAATTCGGTTGACGCATTTTCAATAGTAGCAAGCAGCATTTCGGCGCATAGGGCGGCGCTAACTTATCAGCCGTTGATTAGTATGATACGCAAGCCGCGCAAGACGATGCCGCTATCATTGCTCAAAACTCAAATAAGAATTGCGCGCGAACCGCGAATTGGATTTGAGCGCGCGGCTATTGGATGCGCCAACGATATGCCCGCGTATTATATGTATTATAATAAGGTTCGCTGACCGCAAACGGACAAACAGAGGTTGAGATGACGACTATTTCCGATGTGAGGGCGAGAGAGGTTCTTGATTCGCGGGGCAATCCCACGGTCGAGGTGGACGTGGCGCTGTCCGACGGGACACTTGGGCGGGCGCTGGTGCCGTCGGGCGCAAGCACCGGCACATTCGAGGCGCTGGAGCTGCGCGACGGCGACGCGGCGCGCTTTCGCGGGCGCGGCGTGAGCGATGCCATAGCCAATATCCACAATCGCATCAAGCCCGCTATCCTGGGACATTCGGCGCTGGATCAAGAGGCGCTGGACAATCTGCTGCTCGATCTGGACGGCACGGCGCTGAAAACCAAGCTGGGCGCAAACGCCGTTCTGGGCGTGTCCATGGCGGTGGCGCGCGCCGCCGCCCAAAGCAAGGGCAAGCCGCTGTATGAGCATATCGGCGGCAGCGCCGAATTCACGCTGCCCGTGCCTATGCTCAACATCATCAACGGCGGCCGGCACGCCGAAAACTCCACCGACTTCCAAGAGTTTATGGTAGTTCCGCTTGGCTTTGACACATTCAAGCGGGCGCTGCAGGCGGGCGCAGAGATATATCAAGCGCTGTCCGACGCGCTGCGCGACCGCGCGCTCGGCACCGCGGTGGGCGACGAAGGCGGGTTCGCGCCGCCGCTGCAGACCAACCGCCAAGCGCTCGACCTGGTGATGGAAGCGATCGAGCGCGCCGGCTATCGCCCGGGCGTGGAGTGCTTCATCGCGCTGGATGTGGCGGCGACCGAACTGCGTCTGCGAAACAATCCCCGCCGCTACAATCTGCGCCGCGAAGAGATCAACTACTCCGCCGATATGCTCATCGACATTTACAAGAACTGGATTCAGGACTACCCGATTATCAGCATCGAGGACGGCATTGCGGAGGACGATTGGCAGAGCTGGAGCGCGATGACGGCGAGCATCGGCGACAGCGTGCAGATAGTCGGCGACGACCTCTATACCACCAACACGCAGCGCATCCGCGAGGGCATAGACACGAATGCCGCCAACGCCGTGCTTATCAAACTCAATCAGATTGGCACGGTTACCGAAACGCTGAACGCAATCAGGATGACGCAGAACGCCGGCTGGGGCGTGGTGATAAGCCACCGCTCCGGCGAAACCGAAGACACCACGATAGCGGACTTGGCGGTCGGCACAAGCGCGGGGCAGATAAAGGCGGGCGCTCCGGCGCGCGGCGAGCGCACAGCGAAATACAACCGCCTGCTGCGCATCGAAGAGGAACTGGGCAACAGCGCGCGATTCGCCGGCCCCAGCGCCTATGAGCGCCTGCTGAGCAACCGCGCATAGGCGCAATCAAGCGGTCAAGCGAAAGGCATATCAATATGGCTACTTCGTATTCTTGCATAACGGACGAGCAGGCGGCGCTAATTCGCAGCGCTCCCGTATTCTTCATAGCCACGGCGGACGCCGCGTCGGCGGATGCGGACGCCGTGAACCTGTCCCCCAAGGGCGGAACGCCGCTGCATATCATCAGCCCGAACCGCGTCGCCTACCTGGACTACACCGGCAGCGGCAACGAAACCGCGCGCCACTCACACGCCGGCAGTCCGGCAACGCTGATGGTGTGTTCGTTCGAGGCGGACAACGCCGCCATAGTGCGCTTGTACGGGTATGCGCGCTCAACCCCCATAGCCGATTCGCCCATAGCCGACTTGCTGCTTGAAAGCCCGGCGGACGATATGCGCCTGCCGATGCGCCAGGTGATCGATGTGTGTATCGAAAAGACCGCCACAAGCTGCGGCTACGGCGTTCCCGTGATGGCTTTCGTCAGCGAGCGCGGCATCGCCAATCGCGGACGGCAGTACAAGGGCGCGCCCACGCCTGGTAGATAAGCGCGCAGCGCATAGCGGCGCCCGTTTGTGATAGCGGCGCATTAAGCGATATAATTAAAGCCAAGTCTAAGTGGCAACCTAATTCGCGGCATCCCGCTCGGCGCAGCATAAGCCGAAAAGCGTAGATGGCAATAGACAGCAGGAAAGGAATTTCGCAACGCTATGGCAACTCGCATAGGAATTAACGGATTCGGGCGCATCGGCAGGCAGGTGTTGCGCGCCACTATGGAGCGCCACGCCAATATACTTGAGGTGGCGGCTATCAACGATCCGGTCGATACGAAAACGAATGCCCACCTGTTCAAGTACGACTCCACATACGGCGTCTTTCCGGGCGGCGTGGAAGTGACAGACCAATTGATTGTGATTAACGAGCGTCCCATCAGGGCGCTGACGGAGCGCAACATCGACGACCTGCGTTGGGGCGAACTAGGCGTTGACATCGTGCTGGAATGCTCCGGCATATTCACCGACGCGGCGCAAGCCGGCAAGCACATCAAGAACGGCGCAAAGAAGGTCATCATATCGGCGCCCGCCACCAACGAAGACATAACCATAGTGCTGGGCGTGAACGAAAGGCGCTACGACCCGCAGAAACATCACATCGTCTCCAACGCCTCTTGCACAACGAACTGCATTGCGCCTATGGCGAAGGTGCTGAACGACAAATTCGGCGTAGAGCAGGGGCTTATGACCACCGTCCACGCATACACCAACGACCAGAGCATTCTGGATCAGGGGCATTCGGATTTGCGGCGCGCGCGCTCCGCCGCCGTCAACATCATCCCCACATCCACCGGCGCGGCCAAGGCGGTGGGCTTGGTGCTGCCCGAACTGAACGGCAAACTCAACGGCATGGCGCTGCGCGTCCCCACGCCCACAGGCTCCGTTACCGATTTCGTGGCGACGCTGAAGAAAGGCGCATCCGCCGCCGATGTGAACGAGGCGTATCTCGAAGCATCGCTCGGCGCGATGTCGGGCGTGATAGAGTACAGCGAAGATCCGCTTGTCAGCAGCGACATAATCAAAAACTCGCGAAGCTGCATACTCGACTCGCTTTCCACAATGACCATCGGCGAAAATATGGTGAAAGTGGTGGGCTGGTACGACAACGAATGGGGCTACAGCTGCCGAACCGCCGACCTAGCGTCGTATCTCGCCGGCAAAGGGCTATGAGCGCTGCGTCGATGAGCGATGCAGCGCTGGAATCGCCGTCGCGCGATGCGGCGTCCAAAGCGATGGTCGGCATCGAGCGCGAGCGCCAAATAGCGGCGCAGATAAGGGCGAAACTATGAGCAACGCAGCGCAGGTCAGGGGACGCATTCAACTTGTGCGCGATCTGTCAAACGAACTTGCGGCGTATCTGCATACGCTGCCCGACAACATATGGCGCGAACCCGATGTCTATGCCAGCGCCTGCGAGGGTTGGAAAATCGCGGATGTGATTACGCATCTGATTTTGGGCGCGAATGTGTTCGGCTTGAGCATAACCAACGCGGTCAAGGGCGTAACCGCGCCGCCGATGGGATTCAGCCGCGCCGCCACGCCCGAAGAGGGATTGGCGCGCCTGGTGGACACGCGCAACGCCATCCACGAAGACCTGTTTTACGACTTCAACGCAAGCTGCAAACGGTTCAACACGTTGCTGCTATCGCTGGACGAATCGGCGTATTCGCTGCCAACATGGCATCCCTACTTCGTCATCAGCGTAGATAGGCTGATAGACATTCGGGCGTCCGAGCTGGCGGTTCATTCGTGGGACATCCGCTATCCCCTGGACCGCGCCGCCGGCTTGAGCGCGCGCGCAAAGCCGTTCATGCTGGAGTTCGTATGGCGCTGGCTTCGCACCGGCTTCCAAAAGCGCGCCGCGCTTGCTACGCCCATACGCTACCGCTTCGATCTCACCGACGCGGACGGCGGCTACGACGTGCGTGTTGCCGGCGACAACTTCAGGCTTGCCCCCGCCGACGATGCGCCCGCCGACGTTGTCTTCAGTTGCGATACCGATACCTACATCCTGTTCTGCATGGGACGCCTGCCGCTGCGCCGATCCGTGCGCCGCGGCCGCATCGCGCTCGCCGGCGACGAAACCTTGGCGGCGCAGTTCACCGATTGGTTCAAGGGCATATAGCGGCAGTAGTGAACGCTTTATCCGATAAGTCAATCAGCGCATCGGCGGCGGGTTCGGTTGCCGTTCTTTCTGTTGACTTCAGTCAGTCTAGGTTCACGCTAGGTTCCAATCTGGTTTATTTGAAAATAAACCTGCAAACGCCTATGATAAATTACGCTTTCATCAGAAAATTAGGCGTAACAAACCAATAGTCTGAGTAAGGTTTAACAAAATGGCAGTGGCAACTCGAACTAACTTTGACGCAAAGTTAGAGGATGCGCGCATACGGAACGATAGTTTCCTGTGCGTGGGGCTGGATCCTGACCTAAGCCTGATTTCCCCCGATCAAGTCGTCCGTCTCAACAAAATGCTGGTGGATGCGACGGCGGATTTGGCTTGCGCCTATAAGCCCAACCTCGCCATCTACGAATCGCTGGGCAATGACGCGCACAACACCCTGCTCAAAACCTTGGACTACATAAGGCAAGAATGCCCCGATGTTCCGATTATCGGGGACGCCAAGAGGGGCGATATTGCCCTATGCGGCGAGTCATACGCCAGAACGCTGTTTGATGTGTATGACGTCGATGCGGTAACCGCCTATCCCTATATGGGCAAAGACGCTTTGGAGCCGTTCTTGGAACGCGCCGAGCGCGGCGTCTTTATCCTATGCCGCACATCCAACCCCAACAGCGGCGATCTGCAAGACCTAAGGCTGGAATCAGGCAAATTTCTCTACGAAAAGGTTGCCGAACTCGCCGAGTGCGCGTGGAACGAAAACAACAACGTCGGCTTGGTGGTGGGCGCAACCTACCCCGAAGACATTCGGCGCGTAAGGGATATATGCCCGGAGATGACATTCCTCATACCCGGCGTGGGAGCGCAGGGCGGCCACCTTGCGCGGACGGTGGCCAGCGCCGTCAACTCCAGCGGCGGCGGCTTTACGATAAACGCCTCGCGCCAGATAATGTATTCGGCCAAAGACGCCAACGGCGATATTGCGTTTGACGAAGCGGCGCATCTGAGAGTTCGGGAAGCTGCGCTCAATCTGCGGGATGAGATCAACCGCCAAGTCCGCTTGACCCATGAAGGCGCTGAAACGGCTATCGGATTGCCCGCCGCAACCTAAAACTCGGCGATAGAGGCGCAAGGCGCTGACATAGTAAGGGAAAGGCTTGGCAATGCGAACCAAGCCCTAATCCCGTCAGTCCGCCCGTTTCTTTCGGCGCGGCGGCAGAAAGATGCCTATCCCCCAGCTCAGGTGAATCGTAGCTAAGACCAGCGGCACCAGCGCGAATGCGATGTCCCGACGGCGAATGCCTATCGCCAGCGCCCCGCCGAGCAGCGTCAGCAGATACACTATCGGCAGCAGCGCCGCCCACGACACCCCCGCCAGCGTAGCGCCCGCCGACGCTATTAAGCCCAGCGCCAGCAGCGGCGGCGCAAGCTGACGCGCCTTCAGCGACGCCGGATGCGCCCGCAGCACCACCGACTTCCAGCGCCCGTAGCCGAAGTACTGCCGCGCCAATCCCCAAAGGTTCTTGCGCGGCTGATAGTCCACCACCAGCGCCGGATCGAACCAGACCACGCCCCCGTTCTGACGCAGCCGCCAGTTGAGCTCATAGTCTTCGTTGGCGAGCAGTGACAGATCGAAGCCGTCCACCGACTCCAGCGTGTTCCTATACCAAGCGCCCAAATACACCGTGTCCGTGGGGCCTTCGGGTCCGCCCAAGCGGTGGCGCGCGTTGCCCACGCCCAGGAAAGTGGTTGTAGCCATAGCCACCGCGCGCTCAAACAGCGTAGTTCCGACGGCGTGCTGCCTGCCGCCCACGTTCGCCGCGCCCGTTCTTGCCAGCGCCTCTACTGCGCGCTCCACATAGCCCGGCGGCAGTACCGAATGCGTATCGCAGCGCACCACAATATCGCCCGTGGCCGCCGCAAGCGCGCGGTTCAGCCCCGCGGGAATGGTATGCTCCGGGTTGGGAACCACCCGCACCTGCGGATAGTGCCGGCGCAGCATATCCGCCGTGGCGGCGTTGTCCGACCCGTCCGCCACTATCACCTCAATAGCGCCGGGGTAGTCCTGCGCCAGCGCCGAATCAATGGCAGTGGACAGATCGTTTTCCGAGTTTCGCGTGGGTATTATTACTGATACTTTATTCATATTCGCGGGGGGGGGGGGGGGGGTAAATTCATCCGATTTCGTCATCGTAATTTCTCCCGCCTGCCTTCCCCGTCCTTCAGTTTGATTGCGATACGTATATGTCTTGCTGCGCTGCCACGCGCTTGAAGCGGCAAGGCCGCCGCCGAACTTGCGCCGTACATCCCGTCGGGGGCGGCGGCGCGGCGCTTCATCACGATGCGCCGTTGCGCTTGGCTAACTCGGCGGCTATCCAGCGATAGGTATGCTTGATGCCTTCGCGCACGGGCGTTTGCGGCTGCCAGCCGATAACCTCGTTCAAAAGGGTGTTGTCGCTGTTGCGCCCGCGCACGCCTTGCGGCTTGGTCAAATCATAGTCGCGGCGCAGACGCTTGCCGGCGGCGGCGCACACCGCGTCAACCAGCTGATTGACCGTAATCAGCTCCTCAGTGCCCAGGTTTAGCGGCTTGTGATAGCCCGATTCCATTATGCGCCGCAGCCCTTCTATGCAGTCGTCGATATAGCAGAAGCTTCGCGTCTGTTCGCCGTCGCCCCAAACCTCGATTCCCGCGCCGTCTTCTGCCAAAGCCACCTTGCGGCATATGGCGGCGGGCGCTTTCTCTTTGCCGCCCTCATATGTGCCAAGCGGCCCATAGACATTGTGGAGGCGCACAATTCGCGCGTCCAAATGGCGCTCTTCGCGGTAATACGAAGTCATCTGCTCAGCGAAAAGCTTTTCCCAGCCATAGCCCTTCTCCGGATCGGCGGGAACGGCGTCCGATTCCCTCAGCGCTACGACATCCTCATTGCCCTGCAGGAAACTGGGATAGACGCACGCTGAGCTTGTGTACAGATAGCGCTTCGCCCCGGACATTCGCGCCGCCTCAAGCATATTGCTGTTGATGAGCGTGTTGTTGCGCGTCAAAAAGGCGTGATTGGCGGTGATATAGCCGATGCCGCCCATATCCGCCGCCAGCTGATAGACGTCGTCCATGCCGCTTGTGGCTTGCAGGCAGCCCTCGAAATGGCGCAGATCCGCAATCACGAACTCGTCGGCGTCGCTATCCTCGAACTCAGGCCGCTTGACGTCCACGCCCCTTACCCAGTTGCCCTCCGCCTTCAGCCTCTTAACGAGGTGATGGCCGATAAAGCCGCCGGCCCCGGCAACAACGATGTTCATTGAATTCTCCCCTTGTGAGCGCCTTTGAGCGGGCGGCGCTATGCCAAATCGGCGCATCCTATTCACGGGCGGCGCATGTATTGGAATACCTTTGAGGCAGGCTTCAGAAGCGGAACGAACAACCCGCCCTGCAGGTTGTTATTCTTCCATGCGCGCGCTACCTCGATATTCGCTTTAACTATGGCTGAAACCGACCTGTTGCTGAGGCCGCCGGGCGCCATATTCACCATCACTCGATTGAGATACTTCACCGATGTTCTGTGCTTGAACAGAAAGCGCAGCATCAACTCATAGTCCGCGGCAATGGGATATTGCAGGTCGAAAGCGCCGTAGCGTTCATACACTCGCCGCCGCACAAAGAAGGTGGGATGCGGGGGCATCCATCCGAAATACCACTTGGCTCTGCGGAAGCGCCCCGCCTTCCAGTATCGGATTACTCTGCCGGCGCGGGTGGTGAATATCTGATTGCCGTAGCAAACATCAATCGCTTCGCTGCAGAAAACGGCCGCCACATCGCGGATTACCAGCGAGTCGTTGTACTGGTCGTCGGCGTTCAGAATGCCCACTATATCGCCGGTGGCGCGCTGAATGCCCTTGTTCATTCCATCATACACGCCCTCGTCCGGCTCGCTAATCAGAACGCTCAACCGTTCCTTATACGCTTTCAAAATGTCGAAAGTGCCGTCCGTGGATCCCGCATCCACCACGATGATTTCAAGTTCATGATCGTGCTGTTGGGCAAGAATGGACTCCAGAGCGCGTTTCACTCTGACATCGTTGAACACGGGCACCACGATGGAGATTTTCATTCGGGATCGCTCATATCATAGAAACGCCAATCGGCTGCGCCTTCACGCGCGCGCCGACGAGATTTTCGGAGAAGCCGCATATCCAAATAGACGCCTGCGCGCCTATGCCGTCGTCCGATGATGCACTCGGTCTCAAACTCAAATTATGTATCGGATATGCTTGAGGCTATCAAATGTCTAAAATGCGCTAATGATTATAGCGCGATAGGCGGCAATCAATCAAACAATCCGTATGCGCGAGGGGTTGGGAATGAATTCGGTTCTAGGAGTTCTGTTAGCGAATAATTTCGGGTTTGATTACTTTTGAAAATCCAGATCCCAGGATGAACACATCTTTCATTGTTTCTTCCCCCTCACACGCCGGCAAGCGCGCGGGCTTCGTCTAGCAGCAGGCGGACAGCGGCGGGGGATTCGGCTTCGGCGTAGATGCGCAGCAGGGGTTCGGTGCCGCTGAAGCGCACTAGCGTCCAGTAGCCGCCGCTGAGCAGGTAGCGGAAGCCGTCGATCGTGTCGACGCGCTCTACGCGCTTGCCGCCGAGCGATGCGGGCGCGCCATGCTGAAGCCGCGCTAGTATGGCAGACCGTTGGCTTTCGTCGAACTGCAGGTCGAGGCGGTCGTAGTGGTGGGGGCCTACCTTGTCTTCAAGTTCGGCAAGCAGGTCGGCGACGCCCATGTCGGTCTTGACCATCATATCCAGCAGCATTAGGCCGCTTAGGATGCCGTCGCGCTCCGGCACGTTGCCGCGAAAGGCGTAGCCGCCGCTCTCTTCGCCCGCAAGCAGCGCATCCTCGCTCATCATTACGGGGCCGAGATACTTGAAGCCTACGGGCGTTTCGTGGACCGGGACATCGTAGATTGCGCCCAGTTTGTCGACCATGCCGGTCATGGTGATGGAGCGCACGATTGGGCCGCGCCTGCCCAGCGTGTCCAACTGGTGCATGCAGAGCAGGGCGTATGTCTGCAGCGTTGTTATGAAGCGTCCGTCGTCGTCTATGACGCCCAGGCGGTCGGCGTCGCCGTCGTTTGCCAAGCCTACATCCGCCGTTCTGTCGGCGACTTCGTTCATAAGCGGCTCTAGGTTGTGCGCTAGGGGTTCGGGCTGCGCCATTGCGGGGAAGGCGGGGTTGGGTTCGGCGCGGATTTCGGATACGCGCGTGGAGCCGCCGTCGAGCAGTTCGGCGAAGTAGCCCGCGCCCGCGCCGTGCATTGCGTCCACGATGATGTCAAGCCCGGCGTTGCGTATAGCGGCTACATCAACGAATGATGCGATGTGCGCTAGGTAGTCGGGCAACGGGTTGAAGTATTCCAGCAGTCCGCGCGCCTCTGCGTCGGCGAGCGGCATTCGCAGCGCGCCTCTCGACGCGGCGCCGTTGATGCGCTCTTCCAGTTCGGCGACGATTTCGGGCAGCGCGCTGCCGCCGTAGTCGGGCTTGTACTTGAAGCCGTTGTACGCCGCGGGGTTGTGGCTGGCGGTGATGACGCAGCCGGCGCCGGCGTCTTTCGCCACCAGGTTGTACGCCACGGTGGGCGTGGGCGCTGTTCGGTCGCACAGCAGCGTGGGGACGCCGTTTGCGGTCATCACCTCTGCTACGGCGGCGGCGAACTGCGCGGATGCGAAGCGGGTATCATAGCCCACCACAAAGCCGCGCTGGGCGAGGTTGTGGGACTTCAGTAGATCGGCGGCGCCCTGAGCGCATAGGCGCACATTGTCGAAGGTGAAGTCTTCGCCGATGATGGCGCGCCAGCCGTCCGTCCCGAACTTGATTGCCATATCTGTCCCCTATACATCCGTATGCGCGCGGCTTGTGCGCCCATTTGTGTGCGGCTTGCGTGGTAAAGTCTAAGCGCGGCGGTTCGCTTACGCCTTGTGCGCTCGCGTGTGTACGCCGGTATGCGCGTGTCCGTGCGCGCGATATTGCGCCGCCGCCATCCGTTATGTATGTGTATGCGCCTGCCTAGCGTTAGAGGCCGGCGGCGCGCCTTAGGGCGTCGGCCTTGTCGGTGCGCTCCCAGGGCAGGTCGAGGTCGTCGCGGCCGAAGTGTCCGTATGCGGCGGTCTGCTTGTAGATGGGCTTGCGGAGTCCAAGGTCGCGGATGATTGCGCCGGGCGTGAGGTCGAAGTGTTCGTCGATGAGCGCGGCTATCCGCTCGTCGGGGATTTTGCCGCTGCCGAATGTTTCGATGGACACGGATATGGGCTTGAGCATCGCGATGGCGTATGAGACTTGGATTTCCATTCTGTCCGCAATGCCGGCGGCAACTATGTTTTTCGCCACATAGCGGGCGGCGTATGCGGCGGAGCGGTCGACTTTAGTGGGATCTTTGCCGGAGAAAGCGCCGCCGCCGTGCCGCGCAAAGCCGCCGTAGGTGTCCACCAGGATTTTGCGGCCGGTAAGCCCTGTGTCGCCCACGGGGCCGCCGATTACGAAGCGCCCGGACGGGTTCACTTCGTATATGGTCTCATCGTCCAGCAGCTCAGGCGGGATGATAACGCGGGCGGCGTGTTCTATCAGGTCTTTCTTGATGGTTTCCCGCTCGACGTCTTCGTTGTGCTGCGTGCTCATAACTACGGTGTGGACGCGCTTGGGGACGCCGTATTCGTACTCTATGGTTACCTGCGATTTGCCGTCGGGACGCAGGTAGGGCAGGGTGTTTTGGGTGCGGAGCAGCGCCATTTGGCGGCAGAGTTTGTGGGACAGCGCAATGGGCAGGGGCATGAGTTCGGGTGTTTCGTTGCAGGCGAAGCCTACCATCATGCCTTGGTCGCCGGCGCCCACGGACGCTAGGTCGTCGTCGGAGTCGTCGGCTTGGTGGCGCACCTCAAGGGCGCGGCTTACGCCTCCGTCGATGTCGGCGGACTGCTCGTGAACGGATATAGCGATGCCGCAGGACTGGTAGTCGAAGCCGTAAGATGAGTCTATGTAGCCGGCGTCGCGTATAGTTCGGCGGACGATGCTGGCTATGTCCACATAGGTGTCCGTGGAGATTTCGCCCATGACCACAACCAAGCCGGTGGTGGTGCAGACTTCGCATGCGACGCGCGCCTTGGGGTCGTCGGCGATTATGGCGTCCAAGACGGCATCCGAAATCTGGTCGCAGAGCTTATCGGGATGTCCCTCGGTAACCGATTCGGATGTGAACAGGTATGATTTCGCTTCGGTAAAGGTATGGCTCAATGTATCTTCTCCTGAAAGCCCGCCGATTGATTTTGTATATGCGGCGGCGGGCGTTGTTTGATGCTGCCGAATAAGTTTGTATGCGCAGGATGGGCTATGCGATGCCAAGCCGATCGATATGCTCTTGGCGCAGCGCCACGAGATCGGCGCTGCCCTCGGCGATGATTTCGCCGCGTTCGTCGGCGAGGGTTGCGGCGGCGGTCATATCGCGTCCGTTTTCGCTGGTGAACCACGCCGCCGCGGTGATGCGCTCGCCTATGCGCGCCGGCTTGCGAAAGCGCGTCTGCATACGGCGCATCATCGCGGTTTTGCCGGCGGCGTAGGGCAGGTTTTCCATAACTTCGTATAGCAGCGTAGTTATGATGCCGCCGTGAACGATGCCGGGCCAGCCTTGATGCGCTTCCGCCGGCGTGAAGTGGGTTACCAGGCGGTTGCCTTCGCTGCGATACGCCAGGCGCAAGCCGATTGGGTTGGCGTCGCCGCAGCCGAAGCAGTTCGGGTATGTTTTGAGTGGGCGTGATTCGGTTGAAACCATTTTGTTCGCTGCCGATGGCGCTTTTGGGGTTGCCTTATGCCATACACTAATTCGCTTGGGGTTATGTGCCGACGTCCCAGCTGGCGAGGTACTTGGCTTGTTCGTCGGTCAGCGTGTCGATGGTAATGCCCATAGAGAGCAGCTTGAGGCGGCCGACCTCCTCGTCGATATCGCGCGGCACGTCGTACACTTGGGGCTTGAGCGCGTGCGCGGTTTGCGCCAGATGCTCCACGGCGAGCGCTTGGTCGGCGAAGCTCATATCCATCACGGCGGAGGGATGTCCTTCGGCGGCGGATAGGTTGATTAGCCGTCCTTCCGCCAGCAGATATAGACGCCTGCCGTCCGCCATCAGGTATTCTTCCACGAATGGGCGGGCTTCCTGCTTGCTGTCCGCCATATCGTCCAGCGCCTCTATGTCTATTTCCACATTGAAGTGGCCGCTGTTGGCGAGCAATGCGCCGTCTTTCATAACCGCTATGTGCTGCGCCGCCACCGCTTTCATGCCGCCGGTGAGCGTGATGAATATATCGCCCACGCGGGCGGCTTCGTCCATGCTCATAACTTGGTGTCCGTCCATAGCGGCTTCCAGTGCGCGGGTGTGATTGACTTCGGTAACGATGACGTGCGCGCCCATGCCGCGCGCGCGCAGGGCTACGCCGCGGCCGCACCAGCCGTAGCCAGCCACCACGACTTTTTTGCCCGCCCAAAGTATGTTGGTGGCGCGGGTGATGCCGTCTAGCGTGCTTTGCCCGGTGCCGTAGCGGTTGTCGAAGAAGTGCTTGGTGTCGGCGTCGTTGACGGCGATGATGGGATAGCGCAGTCTGCCGGCTTCGGCGAGGCTTCGCAGACGAATGACGCCGGTGGTGGTCTCTTCAGTGCCGCCGATGACGGACTCGAGAGCGTCGGCGCGCTCGGAGTGCAGCGTTGCCACTAGGTCAGCGCCGTCGTCCATCGTGATGTTGGGGCTGAGGTCGAGAGTTGAGTTGATGTGCGCGTAGTAGGTGGCGTTGTCTTCGCCCTTGACGGCGAAAGTGGGGATGCCGTATTCGCTGACCAGCGCCGCCGCCACGTCGTCTTGCGTGCTGAGTGGGTTGCTGGCGCAGATGGCGGTTTGAGCGCCGCCGTCTTGCAGCGCGAGCAGCAGGTTGGCGGTTTCGGTGGTAACATGCAGGCATGCGGCGATGCGAAGGCCGGCGAGAGGCTTGTCCTTGGCGAAGCGCTCGCGTATTTGGCGCAGCACCGGCATTTCGCGCTCCGCCCAATGTATGCGGCGGATGCCCTCGGACGCCAGCGAGGCGTCTCTGATATGCCCGCTATCCGTTCTTGTCGTCAAATTGTCCTCCTCGGTAAGGGTAAGCAGGGACCGCCCAACGGCGTCCCGCAATGTTGTTGTTCGTATCTGTGTGTATGCTGTATATGCCGCTTCGCTAGTTATATCCGTGAATTGCGTATGCGCGGCAACTCAAAATTCTTGACTTAAGATTCAAACTTCTTAAGTATTTCGCTTGGGCAGGGTTTCGCCGTCGGCGAGGGGATCGAAGGCTGATAGTGCGGTGAAAGCGCGAAAGCGGGCGTCGATATCGGCGTCGGTCAGCGCGAGCAGTCTGTCCACGCTGAAGTCCTCTACGCAGAACGAACCCAGCGTGGAACCCAGCACGGTAGCCCTGCGATAGCCGGCCGGCGTGGTGTCATCGGTGGCGGCGATGTAGCCCATGAAGCCGGCGGCGAAGCAGTCGCCGGCGCCGGTGGGGTCGACGACGCGCTCTAGGGGATACGCCGGGGCGGCGAATACCGAATCGCCTGCGAACAGCAGCGCTCCGTGCGCGCCCTGCTTCACCACCACCACGGACGGGCCCATGCTCAGGATGCGCCGCGCCGCCTTCACCAGGTTGCCTTCGCCTGAGAAATCGCGAACTTCGCTCTCTTCCATAAACAGCGCATCAACGCTGGCAATAGCTTCGGCTAAGGCGTCGGGTTTGCTTTCTATCCAAAAGTTCATTGAATCCAGGGCGATTAGCTTGGGGCGGCGCTCCATTTGGCGGATGACGCTCAGCTGCAGTTCGGGGTCTATGTTGGCGAGGAACAGGTAGGGATTGCGGCGCTGTTCGGTGGTGAGTTGGGGCGCGAAGTCGGCGAACACATTGAGTTGGGTGTCCAGGGTGTCGCGCGTGTTCATATCGGGGTGGTATTCGCCTGCCCAGCGGAATGTGCCGCCGCTTGCGCGCTGCAGTCCGCTCACATCCACGCCGCGCGCCTGCAGCAGCGCTATATGGCGCTCGTCGAAGTCGTCGCCCACCACCGCAAGCAGGCTGACCGGGGTAAAGCGGCTTGCGGCGATGGCGAAGTACATCGCGGATCCGCCGAGCGCGTCGCGGCGGCTTGCGGACGGGGTGGTTACGGAGTCGTAGGCGACTGAACCGACGACAAGCACGGACATACGGATTTTCCCCTTATAATATTCTTATGCTGATAATGCTGCTGCTGCTGAATGCTGACGCTATGCTGGCGTAACAACGATAGCGGCGCAACGGCGAGTTGGCGGCGGCAAACGATATGCGGCGATGGGCGGCAACGGCGGGCGTTGGGCGCGGTTTAGGCTGAGGGCGATACTCTGGCCGACGGGATAGGCGTATCGCGCGGCAGGCGTTATGCGCGGGCAACCGATTGCGCCTCAGACGGACGGGGAGCGCCCAAGGGCTAGATTGCGCTAATCGTCGGCGCCGTAGCTAGTGGGCTTGCCTTGCTCGATCCAGGCGGCGGTGCCGGCTTCGATGTTGTAGAGGTTTTCGGTGTCATAGCCCATTGCCGCCGCCATCTCAGCGGCCAGGCCGCTGCGGACGCCTTGGGCGCAGATGAACAGCAACTTCTTGTCGGTGGGGAGCTCGTCGATGCGCCCAAGCAGGTCGTCGACCGTGATGAACAGCGCATTCTTCACATGGCCTTCGGCGTACTCGTCTAGGCGGCGCACATCCACCACGATGGCGTCGTCTTGGGAGTACATTTCGGCGGCTTCATCGATGCTGAGGCGATAGTACGGTTCGCCCTGCACTTTGGTTGGCATTATGGTTCCTCCGTTTTGCTTGAGTTGCTTGGCGTGAATGCTGTTGCGATGCGACGGCTTGCGCGCCATCTTGTGAATTATGAGATGGGCAAAAAAAGACTTCCCTTGTGATGAGAGAAGTCAGATGCGCATATGCCGCTCTCATCTGCGAGCCGTAAAGGCTCTCCGGAATTAGCACCGCTTCACGCACCATATGGATGCGGAAAGGTTGCCGGGCTTCACAGGGCCGGTCCCTCAGCCGCTCTTGATAAGAGAGTGTATTCAGTTGTTGAACGCCGATAATGTTACAAGACTGAAAGCGGGGTTGTCAACTTTTGGGGGGATGGTGGATGTTCTTATTCTTGCAAGGTGGAGTTGCGATTGGGTTTATGGCAGAAGAGCGGCGCAAGCGGATTCACCGGCATATCAACGCTCTTTGCGAACTCTGCGCAGTAGTATTGCCGGCCGTAAAATGCGGACTCCCTAACTCTTGCAGCGAAACCTTTCCATCAGCCGCGCTGTCTCAATCCGTCTCCTCACAGATCCACCACGCCCGCCGATCCCGGCGCATTGGGGTTGTCGTCGTCCGGGCCCGTCGGCCCGCCCATTCGCTCTTTGCCGTTCCATTCGTCGATTGTTACCGCCGCCAGCCTGGTAACGCCTAAGTCCGCGGACGGCGGGGCGTTGTAATCTTTGCCGTGCGCGCGGCCGGGGAAGTAGCGGCGCACCATCGCATCAAACAGCCTGAACTTCTCCGCTTCGTCCGATACTTCGCGCGAATGCCCGAACAGAATGACGCTGCGGTAGTTCATGGAGTGGTTCATCGCCTTGCGGGAGTACACCAGGCCGTCCGCAATGGTTACCGTTACGCACACATCAGCGCCGCCGGCAAGCAGCTTCATAGCGCGGCTGCGTACGGATCCGTGCAAGTAGAGCAGTTCGGGCGCGCTGCGGTCATAGTGATAGGACATTGGGATGACATACGGCGTATCGTCTTCAACGAACCCCACATGCGCCACGAGTCCCTGCGCCAGAATATCGGCGGCGTTCTGCGGCGCGGCGCGCTCCGGGTGATTGCGAATTCTGGTGCGTTCCGTCTGTTTCACAAGTATCCCCTTTCGCAATGCAACAAGCCCGAACTTGCCTAACAAAGCAAGATGGGCTTGTCTGTTTGCTATCGCCGATGCGGCTGCGCGGGCGGGCGCAATTGCCCACCCGTGTCATTGCATTGCCGCCGCTACCCTACCGCTACAGGTTGTCGCTCCACTTCCGCCAGCACTTCGTGCGCTTCGCGCAGCAGCTCCTCCGTTTCGTCCCAGCCGATGCAGGAGTCGGTTACGGATACGCCGTATTGCAGGTCGGCTACGGAGCCGTTGATGCTTTGGCTGCCGGAGTTGAGGTTGCTTTCCAGCATGCAGCCGATTATGTCAGCGTTGCCGGCGAGCCGCTGCTCTACGATGGAGTGCAGCGCGATGTTCTGGCGCGTGTGGTCTTTGTTGGAGTTGCCGTGACTGCAGTCCACCAGCAGGCGAGAGGAAACGTCGGATTTTCGCAGCAGTTCCTGCGCCGCCGCAATCGCCTCTTCGCCGAAGTTGGGGCCGTCTTTGCCGCCGCGCAGCACCAGATGCCCATACGGGTTGCCCCTGGTGTGAACTACGCAGGTCTGGCCGAAGTGGTCTATGCCGAGGAAGGCGTGTTCGGAGCGCGCCGCTATCATTGCGTCCACGGCTATTTGGGCGTCGCCGTCGGTGCCGTTCTTGAAGCCTACGGGCATGCTGAGGCCGCTTGCCATCTGGCGGTGCGTTTGGCTTTCGGTGGTGCGCGCGCCGATTGCCGCCCAAGACACCAGTCCGGCGAGATACTGCGGCACGATGGGATCTAGGAACTCGGTGGCGGTGTAGATGCCCATTTCGCCGATTCGCAGCAGCAGCGATCGGGCGCGGCGCAAGCCTTCGCCGATGTCGAAGGTGTCGTCCAGGTACGGGTCGTATATCATGCCCTTCCACCCGACGGTGGTGCGCGGCTTCTCGAAGTACACGCGCATAACGATGAGCATTCGGTCGACTACCTCATCCTGAAGGCGCTTGATGCGCTGGGCGTACTCTACGCACGCCTCTGCGTCATGCACGGAGCAGGGGCCGGTTATGACCATGAAGCGCGGGTCGTCGCCCCGCAGGATTGCCTGAATCTGCCGCCTGCCTTCCAGAACGGTTGCCTCAACATCGGGAGTCAGCGGGAGTTCGTTGACAAGCCCCACGGGGCTTATCAGCGGCTCTGTGCTTATCACATTGACATCCCTCGCCGGTGATGGTTGCATTTGGAATCCTTCCTTTCTTGCCTTTCTGACTTGTTGTATGTCTATGCCGTATGGCTAAACCCGAATAGCCTTAGTTGTTCGGCGGTTCAGCGTGCTTGTCTAAATCCGATGCGTATCGCTTGCGCTGCGCGTTTCTGCCGAATAAGCGAAAACCCCAGTCCTGCGTCGGCTGGGGTTTGAGTGTCTTGTGATGGTGTAACTGCGCTGTGTCAGTTCAATAAAGACGCCAAGCCTCCGCCGGCAGTATGCGCGCCGGTAAAATAATAAGCGTAGGTCTGCGAAGCGGTTGAGTTACACATTGCAGACATTGTACATCTCTTCACAAACTTTTGTCAACAATTTGGCGGCAAATCTCACGGCAGCGGCGCAAGGCGCATATCGCAAGCGCATATTGGGCTGCAGTTGTAGCGCGCGAAAGGCATGCGCCGTCGACTCAAACCGCAAGTCCGCCGCATATCGATCGGCGTGTATTCCTGTGTATCCCCGTCAGCGCTGCGAGCGCTGCGCCCGCGCCCAGCTATCCCGCAGCGTGGCGGTGCGGTTGAAGACGAGCCTATCGGGCGTGGAGTCTTCGGTGTCCACGCAGAAGTAGCCTTGCCGCTCGAACTGGTATCGGCTGCCTGGCGCTGCGTCTTTTAGGCTAGGCTCCAGTTTGGCGTCGGCGATAACTACCAGCGATTCGGGGTTTAGGAAGTCCAGCCAGTCGGCGCCGTCCGCGTCTTCGTCGGGGTTCCAACGCGTGAACAGGTGGTCGTAGAGGCGCAGCTCAGCGTTCAAGGCGTGCGCCGCCGATACCCAGTGCAGGGTTGCGCGCACTTTGCGGCCGTCGGGGGAGCTGCCGCCGCGCGTCTGCGGGTCGTATGAGCAATGTAGTTCGGCGATGTTGCCGTCTGCGTCCCGTATTATTTCTTCGCATCGGATAAAGTAGCCGTAGCGCAGGCGCACTTCGCGGCCGGGCGCAAGCCGATAGAAGCGGCGCGGCGGGTTTTCCATAAAGTCGTCGCGCTCGATGTAGAGAGAGCGCGAGAAGGGGACTTGGCGCACTCCCGCCGATGCGTCTTCGGGGTTGTTCACGGCGTCAAGCCATTCGGTTTTGCCTTCGGGATAGTTGGTTATCACCACTTTGAGCGGGCGCAGAACCGCCATTGCGCGCTGCGCCGTCTTGTTCAGGTGATCGCGCAGGCTATGCTCCAATAGGGCAATGTCTATGATGGCGTCGTTTTTGGCGACGCCAATTCGGTCGCAGAAATCGCGGATCGCTTCCGGCGTGTAGCCGCGCCGCCGCAGTCCCGCCAGGGTGGGCATGCGCGGATCCGTCCAACCGCTCACATAGCCGTCTTCCACAAGGCGCAGCAGACGCCGCTTGCTCAGCACTGTGTTGCTGATGTTAAGACGCGCGAACTCAATTTGGCGCGGGCGATACATCCCCAGCGCTTCCAAGAACCAGTCGTAGAGCGGGCGGTGGTCTTCGTATTCCATCGTGCAAATGGAGTGGGTGATGCCCTCTATGGAGTCGGACTGCCCGTGCGCGAAATCGTACATCGGGTAGATGCGCCAATCGCCGCCGGTGCGGTGGTGTTCGCTATGCAGGATGCGGTACATCACGGGGTCGCGCATGTTCAGGTTGGGGGACGCCATATCGATCTTGGCGCGCAACACATGCTCGCCGTCCGCGAACTCGCCCGCCTTCATTCGCTCCAGCAGGTCGAGGTTCTCTTCAACGGAGCGATTGCGATAGGGGCTCTCTTTGCCCGGCTGCGTGAGCGTCCCTCTGTGTTCGCGGATTTCGGCTTGGCTCAGGCTGTCCACATACGCCTTGCCCGCCAGCACAAGTTGTTTGGCGAATTCGTAGAGTTCGGCGAAGTAGTCGGATGCGTAGAGTTCGCGGTCATTCCAATCGAAGCCTAGCCAGCGCACATCGCGCTTCTGCGATTCCACATATTCCACGCTCTCTTTGGTGGGATTGGTGTCGTCGAAGCGCAGGTTGCATAGCCCGCCGAAGTCTTTGGCGATGCCGAAATTGAGGCATATGGACTTGGCGTGTCCGATGTGCAGGTAGCCGTTTGGTTCCGGCGGGAAGCGCGTATGCACACGCTTGTCGAACCTGCCGCTTGCGTTGTCGTCGGTGATTGCCTGATAGATGAAGTTGGTGGATTCGGTGGTGGTCATCGTGATGTGCGTGCGTTCCTTTGCATCTAGCTTGCGCGGTCTTTGGCGTCTTTGGCAGTGGTGAGGAACTCGATTAGGTTGTCGATACGATTGGCGTCAAAGAATCGTTCCTCATTCCACAACGCCGTTTTATCCACGCCTGGGATGTTCTCAACGGCAGGTCCGAATTCGCTCACTATTTTGTCCCTGGAAACGCCGAAATACTCCGATATAGTGTCTTCGCGCATCCTGATGACAAGACCAGTCTCTGGGGAACTCCATGTCGGCATCAGCGAAAAGGCCACACGCGATTGTCCGCTATGCGCCAATCTAGCCTTCAAAGTTAAGGTGGTCTGAGAAGTGTCAGTTGTATTGACCAACGGACGGAGCTCATTGAACGCCTTATCATAAAGCGCGCCTACGCCGTTGTTGCGCGCAGTCTCACGCAGCTCTTCTTCCGTAGCTTTTCGCCGCCTGCTGCTTCTGGTTGCAGTCCGCGCTTGGGCGACTTCCTCATCTATGAGCATGGAACGCCCGACTATCTCAACTCCGTCGGAGGTTTTGAAGTAGTTGAACGACGCAAAGTTGATGTCAACGCCGTAGGTTTCCGAGAGGTATTCCAATATCCGCTCAGTTGACGGATCAAGAGCGGACGCCACGATGTACATCCTGTGCTTTTTGTTCACCACTTCGGGCAGGTCTGCGTCGAATTTCTCTCTGAAAGCCTGGTTTAGCGTGACGTCGCCGCCTAAAATTTTGTCGGCAATCCGTTCCACTTCTTCGTGTCCCAAAGTCTTGACCCATGAGGCGTAATCTAGCGTCTGCGCCACCACATCGCGCGGCGTCTTGTTCTTCTTGAGCTCCAGAATCACCAGATTGCCGTCGGCGTCCAGCGCCAGCAGGTCGATGCTGCCGGTGTGAGCGGTTGGAACCTGCTGACCTATCACAAGCAGGTCGTCGTTGACCAAGCCGACGTCTTTACGCAGCCACTCTTCGAGTCGGCTTTCAAGGTCAAGGCTGGACGAATCTATCGGATTGAGGGTGTCATCCGCTATATGCCATAGCTTTATTTCAGCGCCCAATGCGAAACTCCTTATCGCTTTGAATTCTCTTGCTTGCATTCCTGTATGCGGCGGCGTTGTGTGTACGCCAAACTCATAGTTGATTATACAACCATCGCCGCCAACCCGCCGCCCCGCTAATCGTCCCCCGCATCCGATTGCGACCGCTGCTCGAACTCTATCATGAAGCTGAGGGCGATGTAGATTAGGATTTCGATGAACAGCCCGGATATGGCGACGAGCTGCATCTCGAAGAAGGCGAACATCTGCGTGATGAAGATGCCCACCAATGCGCCGCGCTGGAACCATAGGTAGGCGCTGAGGCGCGATACGCGCAGCCGCCAAGCGCCGAACAGGGTCAGCAGCGACGCAACCGCCGCCGACGCAAGCCGCGCGCCGCCGGTGAAGCCGACGTCCACGTCCTGCTGCTGCAACAGCGTGAACAAGAATTGGCTTATCTGCGCGACGGACAGCGCTATCAGCAGCGCCACTATCCCGCCAATAAAGTAGCGGTTGAGCGCAATTCGCTCGTAGGCTCTCAGCAGCCTTTCGCGCGAGCGCATGTAGATGCCGGGGTCGTCCGAATGGGATGCGTCGGCGGAGTCGATGTATTCGCGCAGCGTCCGCGCCAGCGGGTCGTCGGCGTGGGCGTTTCGGAGCAGCGCAAGGATTTCGTTGCGTTTGGAGCGGCCGATTGGGCGGCTTCCTATGAGTTCCAAGCGGTTGAGCGCATTCGCCAGCGCCGCGTTGTGGCTGACCGCCCGCCGCCGCACAAGCGCTCGCATCACCAGGAATATGGCGATGAATATGATGTATATTAGCCCTATGGTGGGCGAAAAGAAGTAGTTGTGGTCGCTGGTGATGAACTTGCCGAGTTCGTCTATGAATGTGCCGAAGCCGATGCCGCCCAGTATCGCCGAAAGGCGCAGCGAAATCTGCCCAAGGCTGGAGAATAGCAGCAGCAGCGCAAGCAGCATAAACAGCCCGCCCCAAAGCATATGCGCGATGTGCAGTCCGCCGCCGCCAATTTGCGGATAGCCGGCCGCCGCCAGAAATCCGCGAATGCCCAGCACGGATGCGGCGCTCGCCACCAGGAACATCTCTATCAGTTCGGGCGCGTTTGTGTTGCGGACGAAAATAAGTCGGTTACGCATACAACCCCTGCCTTTCGGAATTCCGCGCGGTTCGTTTGGCGCAAGCGGCGCCACTACCCAACCAACGCCGCCGCGCGCTCAGGTTCGAGCTCTGCTTGCTCTGCCGCGTGCTCAGTCTGCGCCGCCGCGCTGCCGGCGTCAATGTCAATGTCTTCGATTATCAGACTGCGCCCCACGACGCGCAGCGCCTCCATAATGCGGGTGATGTGTGTGTATCTGTCCGGATCTATGAGCTTGCGGACGGCGTCGACGTCTATGCCAAGCCGCTCTCCGAGCGCCGCTTCGTCGATGCCCTGCGCGCGCATTGCGGTGTAGAGCGCGAGCTTGGCGGCAGGGATCGGCGGAACTGCCACTAGATAGTGTCCATCGGCGGCGGGGCTTGGGATAGGAATGTCTTCGCCGCTCTGAACATACATTGAGAGCGCGGCAATCAATGCGTCTTCGGCGAGGATGAGCGATTCCGCGGCGCTCTTTGCGCCGGTTATCGCCTCAGGCACGTCCGTGAATGCAACCACAAAGCCTTCGCCTTCCTCATAGTCCGGAACAAGGCTGCACGGATACGCATACTGCATATGTTAGAACTCCCTGCTGTCTATACCCAGTTGTCTGAGCATCGCGCTCAACATGCCTTTGGAAATCTCACCGCGCTTAACTATCGTGCGCTGTCTGCCTATGTAGAGCGCTCCGTGGCTGCCTTTGCCGCGGCTAGAGTTGAAGCGAAAGTCTTGTCCCGTCCGCCTAGCGTAGCGCCTTGCGCGCCTGACGAATTCGCGTCCGTTCATACTTGAGACGCCACTATCCAACCAGCGCCGCCGCGCGCTCATGTTCGCGCTCTGCTTGCGCTGCCTTGCGCTCAGGCTGCGCCGCCGCGCTGACGACGTCAATGTCAGCATCTTCGATTATCAGGCTGCGTCCCACGACGCGTAGCGCTTCCATAACGCGGGTGATGTGGGTGTATCTGTCCGGGTTTATGAGCTTGCGGACGGCGTCGACGTCTATGCCAAGCCGCTCGCCGAGCGCCGCTTCGTCGATGCCCTGCGCGCGCATAGCGGTGTAGAGCGCGAGTTTGGCGGCCGGGATCGGCGGCAGCGCTACAAGGTACTGTCCATCGGCGGCGGGGCTTGGAATCGGTATGTCCCGTCGCTTATAGACATATCCGCCCATGGCGGCGATTAGAGCGTCCTCTGCCATTTCCAACGCCTCGGCTTCGTCCGCGCCACTTGTCAACGCCCCGCGAACATCGGGAAATACCACATAGAACCCGCCGCCTTCCTCTGGATTTAGGACACACGGATACGCATATCGCATATATCAAAACCCCCCTTCTGTCGATGCGCAGGTCTTTTAGCATCGAAATATACGAGCCCCGTCCATCTAGCATAACGTCTCGTGCGCCTGATGAATTCGCGTCCGTTCATACTTGCGCCCGCCGCTATCTGAACAGCGCTGACGGGCGTTCTATGAGCTGCTGCAGGCGGCGGAAGAAGCTTGCGGCGATTGCGCCGTCTATGACCTGATGATCGCCGGTGAGACTGAGCGTCATCATCTCGCGCGCCACTATTTCGCCGCCGCGCACTACGGGTTTTTGCGCGCTGCGTCCCACGCCCAGCAGCGCGTTCTGCGGCGGGTTCAGTATGGGCGTGAAGCCGTCCACTACGCCCAGCACGCTGATGGTGAATGTGCCGCCGCTTATGTCCGACGCCGAAAGCCTGCCGGCGCGCGCCCGCTCCGAAAGCCGCTGAACGCCCGTCGCAATCTGCGATACGCTCAAATCCTGTACGCCCTTGAGAACCGGCACGATTAGCCCATCGTCCAGCGCCACCGCAACGCCCATGTTCACTTCGTCGAAATACATCACATTGCCGTCCACCAGCACCGAATTGAGGGCGGGAACGCGCTCCAGCGCACCGGCGCACGCCTTGATAAGCGCGCTCGCCATCGTGATGTTGGCGTCGCCGGCGCGGCTTGCCTCGCGGCGCAATCGCTGCGCTTCCGTGACGTCCACGTCCAAGAAGTACGAAAGCTGTGCCGTGCCGCTGAGGCTGTCGCGCATGTTCTGGGCGATGCTGCGCCGCATTCCGCGCAGCGGCTCGATGCGCGAGGGCGTGGGCAGGCCGGGCGGCGTCTGCGGGACTTGCGCCGCTTGCTGGGCCGCGTGATAGGCGCGCACATCGGCGTCAACCACGCGGCCGCGCGGGCCGGTGGGCGCAACCTGCGATATATCTACGCCAAGGCTTGCGGCGAGGCGGCGCGCTCCGGGCGTCGATGGCACCATATCGCCGCCGCGACGCGCAACAGGCGCGGCTGGGCGGCGACGCTGAGACGCTGACGGCGCGGCGGGCGCGGCAGAGGCGGCGGCGGGTTCGGGCGGCGATGGCGGCGCTTCGCCTGCTGCCAGCAGATAGCCGATTACGCCGTCCACCGGCACGGTTGCGCCCTCTTCCACGACGGGGTGGAACACGCCGTCGGAGGTGGCTTCCAATTCGTAGTTCAGCTTCTCCGACTCGATTTCGGCGAGCATATCGCCTTGAGCCACCGCATCGCCCTGCGATTTCGTCCACTTGGCGACAATCCCCTCGGTCATAAAATCGCCCAGGCGCGGCATCACGATTTGGACAGCCATCTTCCGTAACTCCCTGCTGCTATGCGCTTTCCCGCCAGACCGCTAATCGGCGGTTGCCGACGGCTAACTTTGTTCGGTTGTCCGTTTGCTCTTTGCCAATCTCAAGCGAGTAGGCAAAGAGCAAATCATCGCCCATTGACGGTTACTCCAGCGTTTCCAGCGCCGCCGCTACCACCTGCTCTTTTGTGGGGACGAACAGCGCCTCTAGCGGGCGGCTGTACGGCACGGATGTGTGCGGCGGCGTAACGCGCTTGGGCGGCGCGTCTAGGTAGTCAAACGCCTCTTCCGCCACCAGCGCCGCAATGTCCGCCGCCATGCTGCAGCGCGGATAGTCTTCGTCGACTATGACGATGCGGCGCGTCTTGCGAACCGACTCCAGTATCGCCTCATCGTCCATCGGGGACAGCGAAAGCAGATCCACCACTTCGGCGGAGTAGCCTTGCGCCGCCAGGTCGTCGGCGGCTTGCAGGCAGATCTGCGTCATGTAGCTTATGCCCAGCAGCGTAACGTCCGCCCCCTCGCGCGCCACATCCGCCTTGCCCAGCGGCACGGTGTAGGATTCCTGCGGCACATCTACGTCGAAGCGTATGCCCATGAGCTGGCGGTTGTTGCACACGATAACGGGGTCGTCGTCCCGTATGGCGGCGGCGAACAGCCCCTTGGCGTTGTAGGGGTTGGATGGCGCAACCACCTTCAGCCCCGGATAGTGCGTGAACACCGAATAGACGGTTTCGGAGTGCTGCGCCGCCGAGTTGGTGCCGGCGCCGATGCCCGTCATGATGGTCAGCGGCACTTTGACTTTGCCGCCGAACATGTAGTGAATCTTGGCGGCGTTGTTCAAAATCTGGTCGCCGCACACGCCGAGGAAGCCCACATACATCAGGTCGACTACCGGCCGCAGTCCCGTCGCCGCCGCGCCCACGCCTGCGCCCACGAAGCCCGATTCCGCTATGGGCGTATCGCGTATGCGCGTCGGCCCGAAATCGCCGATCAGTCCCTTAGTCAGGCGCATAGGGCCGCCCCAAGCGTCTTGGAACTGCTCGCGCTCGCCGCCGCCGGCGATGTCTTCGCCCATGATGATTACCGCCGGATCGCGCTCAAGCTCCTGTCGCAGCGCTTCGTTCACCGATTGTATGTATGAGATTTGCCGTGTGGCTTGCGTTGTCATCGTCCCGCTCCTATCTGATGATGATGTTATGCCGCGCGTTGGCACACCACCACGCACTCTTCGCGCATCGTGGCGGCGGTTCTACCCGCCACATTGGACGGGCTGTTGCGCGCGGGCATTCGCTTGTTGGGTATGTTTCTCACTATCGTTTCGGCATGACGAAAGCCCTGCCGCTCAAAGGCGCGCGCCACGAACTCGTCGGTGGGCAGCGTTACGCCCTTCACCGTGCGGTTGCCCACAACATAGCACACCGCCGCGCCGTCGGACATCGCCGCAGCCACGGTTCGGACGCTGCGCTCAAGGTCTATGTAGAACGCCTCGACCTGCCGCGCCCGCTTGTCGTCGATTGCGCGTATGCGTTCGATTGCATCGGTTGCGGGGCAGTCTTGCAGCGCAGCGCCGTTCACTACGCCGCCCATAGACAGGCGGTCGACCTTTTCGGCGGGTAGCCCGATCCACTGCGCCGAAAGCCGCGAAAACTGCCCGTATGCTACGGTTGTGGCAGAATCGCCGTACGGCGGCGAGGTTATCACAAGGTCGAACTTGCGCGGATGCGGCGGACGCTCGCCATTCGCGGTATTGGCGCAGGACACAAGCGCATCCACATCCTGGCGGCGCTCAATGTAGTCCGCCAAGCCCGCCCGATTTCTGGCAAGCTTCAGCAGGAATATGGACACCGCATCCGGCTTGAAGCGCGCCATCTTATCGGCAGCCATTCGCACAAGCTTGAACTCGCCGTTCTTGGTGTACGAACAATCTCTGACCGTCTCAGAGAACGCAACCCAAAAGAAGCTGCGAACCGCATCATCCCGCACGGCGGCAATCTCGCGGCGCAGAACCGCAAGCCACTGCGAAACCTGAGTTGAGAACCAGTAGTCTTTGTTCAGCACATACGGCGCGGCGGCGTCCGTGGGCGGTCCGTCGGCGCCGTAGCGGAACAAGACGTCCCTCAAAAGCGCCGCCTGTTCGTCGAGCGCGTCCAACCGCAGCGGCGCAGTCTTGGCGCGCGCTATCAGCCGCGCAAGCGGGTTGATGTCGCACCCCACGGCGTTCATCCCGAACAGCGACGCCTCCACAAGCGAAGTCCCCGTGCCGCAATACGGATCCAGCAGCCACCCGCCCGGCGTTCCATAGCGCGCCAAGAGCCGCCGCGCAACCTGCGGTATCATCATCGCAGGGTAGTTGTGAAAGCAATGGGTGTACTGCTTGGTATCGGCATTGCGGAAGTCCCACGCTTCGGTTTTGTACTTTGTGTTGAGCGTAATCACGCCGTCTCTTCCATACCGCCAAGGCGCAAGGCTAAGCAGTTTTGCCTATCCCCTTTGATAAGCGGTTAAGCGCCTAAGCGTTGCCGCCGAATTCACTCGGCGATTACTGCGCCTAGTAGCTCACATACACATCAGTGGTAAGCTCAGACGCATCGGGGAAGGGGCTTTCGTCGGCGAATGCGGTGGCGGCGACTACGGCCTGCAGCGCGCGCGCCTCAAGCGCCTCGATCTCCCCTTCGGTTGCATAGCCGCCGTCCGTGATGTGCGCCCGCAGCGATGCGATGCAGTCGCGCGCTTCGTAGTAGTCCTCTTCTTCCTGCGTGCGGTAGCCCAGCGGATCGTCCGCGCCGAAGTGTCCCTGATAGCGGTATGTCTGCGCCTCTATGAGCGTCGGCCCTTCGCCCGCCCTTGCGCGCGCCACCGCTTCGCGTCCCACCTCGAACATATCCAGCGCCGATTGTCCGTCCACCAGCACGCCGGGCATATCGTAGCCCGCCGCGCGGTTCGCCACCGAGCCGCCCGCTACGGCGTACTCAAACGGCGTGGATTCGGCGTAGCGGTTGTTTTCGCACACGAACAGCACGGGCAGTTTCCAAATGCTTGCGATGTTCATCGCTTCGTGCAGGCTGCCTTGGCTTGAAGCGCCGTCCCCGAAGAACACCACGCTTACCTGATCGCTGCCGCGCACCTTGGCGCTCAGCGCCACGCCGGTGGCTACCGGAATGTTGGAGCCCACCACGCCGTTTGCGCCCAGCATGCCCTTGTTGATGTCCGCGATGTGCATCGTGCCGCCCTTGCCCTTGTTCGTGCCGGTGGACTTGCCCAAAAGCTCCGCCATCATCTCTTTGAGGTCGACGCCCTTGGCGATGCAGTGATGGTGGCTGCGGTGCGTCCCCAGCACATAGTCGTCGTCCCGCAGATGGGCGCATATGCCGGTCGGCACCGCCTCTTGCCCGATGGACGAGTGCATGCCGCGAAGCTTGCCGGCGTCCGCCTCACGCCGCGACTGCTCCTCAAAGCGGCGTATCGTTACCATCGTCTCATACATCCACAGCAGCGAATCCTTGTTGAGCTCAGATCGCAAAGCCATCGTTAGCCTCCCTTTCGCGAAAATTTAGTTTAAGTTTAGAGCGCGCTTGACCGCCTGCCCGCCGATTTTCGGGGATTATATCAGAAATGCGTTAGCGGTCTAGTGGGATGGCGGGGCAATCGCATTTTGGGATGACGCCGGTGGGACAGGGGGGATGTCGATGGATTTAACGCAGAGGCGAGAGGGCGCAGAGGTGTGTGGGCGGATCAGAATGCGACGCGCGGGGTTGTCGCCTATGAAATTGAAGGCGAGCGCTGCTAAGAATATGGTTGCGTTACGGGGGGACGGTTGCGCTGGTTCAGTCGGAGGCGTGGGCTGCGCCGCCCTCTTCCAGCGCGGCGAGGATGTCGTCGACGAGGGCGCGCGCCGATTCTGCGGTGAGCTCGACGGCGACGCGCGCGCCGATGCCCTGATCTTCATTCACGAAGTCTATGTTGAGGGTATGGTCGGTGGTCATATGGAAGGGATGGTCGTAGTACACGCGCGCTTCGGTAATCGGGATCCAGCCGGGCGTTCCCTTGCCGCTTCCGCGTATCTGCGATTTCTGAATGACATAGGTACACATAGGCTAGACTCCTGTAGGCGTGGTGGTTGAAACGGCGGCGGCGTTGCTATCCGTCGTTCGCCGCTAAGACTACTATGAGGCGGCGGATGTGTCAACGCTGATTATGGGCAGGCGAAAATTTTTCATTGATAAATCGGCAACAGCGAACTACAATGCGATTGTTGGCAATGCAGCGTCCGAATGCGGTTCGGATAGCGAATGACGGATGAATTAAGGAGACGAATATGACTATCGAGATGGTTGCGGAGACTGGCACTTTTCTGGTGAAAAGCGGCTTGGCGCAGATGCTCAAGGGCGGCGTGATAATGGATGTTGTTACCGCCGAACACGCCAAAACCGCAGAAGACGCCGGCGCCGTGGCGGTGATGGCGCTAGAGCGCGTGCCGTCCGATATTCGCAAGGCGGGCGGCGTGGCGCGCATGTCCGATCCGTCTATGATAGAGGACATCATAGACAGCGTTACCATTCCCGTAATGGCGAAAGCGCGCATCGGGCATTTCGTCGAGGCGCAGATATTGGAAGCGCTGGGCGTGGACTATATCGACGAGTCCGAAGTGCTAACGCCCGCCGACGAGAACAATCACATCAACAAGCACGATTTCAAAGTGCCGTTTGTGTGCGGCTGCCGCGACCTGGGCGAGGCGCTGCGCCGCATCGGCGAAGGCGCCGCTATGATTCGCACTAAGGGCGAAGCGGGCACCGGCAACATCGTAGAGGCGGTTCGGCACGCCCGAAAGGTGCTTGGCGAAATGCGCCGCATCCAAAATATGACCGACGACGAGCTTATGTCGACGGCGCGGGATCTGCGCGCTCCGTATGAACTCGTGCGCGAAATCCACGATACGGGCAAACTGCCGGTGGTCAACTTTGCGGCGGGCGGCATAGCCTCTCCCGCAGACGCCGCGCTGATGATGCAGCTCGGCGTTGACGGCGTGTTCGTGGGCTCCGGCATATTCAAGTCCGAGCGCCCGCAGATTATGGCGGAAGCCATCGTCAAGGCTACCACGCACTACAACGATGCCAAGATTTTGGCGGACATATCCAAAGGCTTGGGCGATGCGATGCCCGGACTCGATGTGCGGACGATGCCGGAGGAAGAGCAGCTCGCGGTGAGAGGCTGGTAGGTTGCCGAAGATAGGCGTGCTTGCGATACAGGGCGATTTCCTAGAGCATCGGCAGGCGCTCGCGCGGCTCGGCGTGGAAGCGCCCGAAATACGCCTGCCGCATCAGCTTGAGGATATCGACGGACTGATTATCCCCGGCGGCGAAAGCACAACGATAGCGCAACTCATCGACATCTACGGCTTTCGCGAGCCGCTGCGCGAGCGGGCGCGGCAGGGAATGGCGGTTTGGGGGACTTGCGCCGGCATGATTGTGATAGCCGATCGGCTAACCGACGCCCGCCCCGAACCGCTGCGCCTTATGGACATCGAAGTCAGCCGCAACGCCTTTGGGCGGCAAGTCGATAGCTTCGAGGCGGACATAGAGTTCCAAGACATTGAGGGCGCGCCGTTCCACTGCGTTTTCATACGCGCGCCGGTAGTCAACCGCGTGGGGGCATCCGTGCGGACGCTTGCGGCGCTGGACGATGGGCGTCCGGTCGCGGTGCGGCAAGGCAAACTTTTGGCGACGGCGTTTCATCCCGAATTGACCGGCGATTCGCGCATCCACGAACTCTTCGCGCGAATGGCGACGCAGGCATCGACAGAGAACTGACCGGCCGTCGATCGGCTAATCGCGGGAGGGCTGCTATGAGCAATGCAGGGTCCTCTTTTGGAAACGGCGGGCGCGCATCGGTGCGCCGCCTATCGCTGCTGGACGGACTGCGCTGCGCCGCCGGTCAGCCGCGCGCCGCAAACCGCGCATGCGCGCTGACGGCGCTGGCGTCCGAAAAGCCATTTGGCATTACAATGCTGAGTGCGGCGCTTGACGATGTTGCGCTAACGCTTGTGATGGACGGCAGTACGCTTGCAATCGCATCCGCAAGACGGCGCTCTGCCGCCAAGTGTTGGGAAATAACGCGCTTGTTCACGCGCGACGGCGTAGATGCGCTGCTGCCCGATCTGCTTGAGGGCGCGGCGACGTTCGCCGCCAAACGCGGCTGCGAGCGCATCGCACTGCGGCTGCGCTACGACGACCCGCTGGTGGACGTCGCGCGGCGCGGCGGCTACTTCCCCCGCATATCGCAGACCTTGTTTCGGAGTGAAAGCGCGCTAGAACGCAAGCCGCCGCCGTGTATCGCCGACGGCGCATTGATGCGAAAGCGCGCGCGCTCCGACGACTACGCGCTGTTTCGGCTTTACAACGCCGCAACGCCGCTGCATATACGCACGCACATCGGGATGAGCATAGACCAATGGCTTGCGTGGCGTGAGCGCGCGGGGCGATCTTGCGCCGAGTTCGTGCGCGAGCGCGACGGCGGCGCTATCGGCAGCGTGCGCCTGTTTCGCATAAACGGCGTCTGGGCGCTGGAAGTCGAGGCGCATCCCGATTACGAGGGTATTGCGGCAGCGCTGCTGGACTTCGGCTTGGCGCAGGTCAGTACGAATGCGCCCGTGATATGCTTGGCGGCGGCGCATCAAGCAGCGCTTGCGGTTGCGCTAATCGAGCGGGGTTTCACTAATCTCGGCGAGTTCATATCCGTAATCAAGGTTATGCCGCTAAGCGTAAGGGATGGCGTGCGGGTGAGGGTTGGCGCGCATAGTGTATAATCGGCATATCAACGCCTGCATCGCTGGGGCAGAAATCTGCGGCGCTGTGGTAAAGTGGCAGGCAACGGCTGATGCAAGGAGGTGGATTGAGCTCATTGTTGACAGCAACACCATTGGACACCGATCTTCAATCCCTGATTGACACGCTTCCGAATCACATCCGCGAACCGCTGCTTGAGCGCGATGACATACTCGAGCTTCTGGAAGTAGTGCTGGATTTGGGGCGGCAGCCTGAAGCGCGCTTCGTGGGCGAAAGCGTCGTGATTGACGATGAAGAGATAACCGAAGCGCACATCGGGCATGTGATTCAGAGCGTAAGCGCATTCGGCGAGGACAACCGCGCCGGCATTGAACGCACGCTGCATCGCATATCCGCGCTGCGAAACCGCGCCGGCAAGATAATCGGGCTCACCCTGCGGGTCGGCAGGGCGGTGTACGGCACGATACGCATCATCGAAGACCTTGTTCTCAGCGGCAAAAGCGTGCTGCTGCTGGGCAAGCCGGGCGTGGGCAAAACCACTATGCTGCGCGAAATAGCGCGCGTGCTGGCGGACGACGCTCTCAAGCGCGTTATCATCGTTGACACCTCCAACGAAATTGCGGGCGACGGCGATATACCGCATCCGGGCATCGGCAGAGCGCGCCGAATGCAGGTGCGCTCCCCGGCGCTGCAGCACGCCGTTATGATCGAAGCCGTGGAAAATCATATGCCCGAAGTCATCGTCATCGACGAAATCGGCACCGAAGCGGACGCAGACGCAGCGCGCACAATCGCAGAGCGCGGCGTCCAACTTGTGGCGACGGCGCACGGCAACACCCTGGACAACCTGATTATGAACCCCACGCTGTCCGACCTTGTGGGCGGCGTGGAGGCGGTTACGCTTGGGGACATCGAAGCGCGGCGGCGCGGCACCCAAAAGACCGTGCGCGAGCGGCGCGCTCCGCCCACATTCGACATTCTGGTTGAAATACAAGGTTGGAACGAAGTCATCGTTCACGAAGATGTGTCCGATGTTGTGGATAGGATGCTGCGCGGCAACCCCATATCGCCGCAGCTTCGCGCGATGGACGATATGGGACGGTTGCAGCGCGGCCGCGCCGAAGCCAAGATACCGGCGGTGTTCAGCAGCCGTGAAACGCCACTGCGCTCAATGCCAACCCCCGTTCCCGAAGATCCCGCCTACGATGCGCCGCACAAGACCGTCAGCATCCTGCCCTACGGCGTGAACAAGGGCAAACTGCTGCAAGCCGTGCGCGGCGTCAACGCCGCCATAGATGTGGTGGGCGACCTCAACCGCGCCGATATGCTGCTGACCACCAAGAACTACTATCGGCGCAGCACGCAGGCGCTGCAGATGGCGGAACGGCGCGGCAAGCCGGTCTATGTGCTGCGAAAGAACACATTGGCGCAGATGCAGCAGTTCGTTCAGGCACTTATGCGCAAGCAGTCCCAGGACGCGCGAATGGAAGACGAACACTCCGACGCCGTGCAGGAAGCCGAAGAGGCGGCCACGCGCTTGGGCGAAGGCGGCGAAGTCCAGGTCAACCTGAACCCGCAGGCGGCGTACATTCGGCACTTGCAGCACAAGGTAGCCAACCGATACGGCGTATCGTCAAGCAGCGAAGGGCGCGAGCCCAACCGCCATGTTGTCATGTATAGGCGGTGAGCGATATGGCGCTGTTCATTTCGTTTGAGGGCGGCGAAGGCAGCGGCAAATCCACTCAGGCAAAGACGCTTGCCGAGCGGATGGCGCGCGTCGGATTCGATGTGTGTTTCGTTCACGAACCCGGCAGCACCGAACTGGGCGGCTATGTGCGCGAGTGGCTGAAGCGCGGTCTGCCCGGCGGCGACGCCGTATCCGATAACGCCGAACTGCTGCTGTTCTCGGCGGCGCGCGCCGAACTTGTATGCAAGACGCTGAAGCCACATCTTGCGCTGCCCAACGGCGTGGTAGTGGCAGACCGCTATGTCGACTCCACAACGGCGTACCAAGGCGGCGGACGCGGCATAGCGCGCGAACATATCGAAGTGGTGAACGCGCTTGCCACCCAGGGCGTTATGCCCAACCTGACATTTCTGCTGGACATAGACCCGCGCGCGGGCTTGGACAGGATGGGATCGCTCCAGTACGGCTTGCCGCTTGAAAACGCCAACACCGGCGGCGAGGCAGAGCGCCATATGGAAGGCGGCCGTTTCGAAGACGAACCGATGGGGTTTCACAAGCGCGTGCGGGACTGCTACCTTGCGCTGGCGGCCGCGGAGCCGCACAGGTGGCGCATCCTGGACGCCGCGCTGCCGCGTGAGCGATTGAGCGCGCTGATTTGGGATGCGGTATGCAACGAATTCCCCGAAGTGGCGGCGCAAGCCGAACAAGCCGATTAAGCCGCCAACAAATCAACCCAAGCGAACTAATGCAAACTAATAGGAGTGAAAACCGATGACGCCTGAGCAGATCGACGCCTACTTGAGAGAGCCGCGCATTGCGGACCTCGCCACGCTGAACGCCGACGGATCGCCGCACATAGCGCCGGTCTGGTATCGCTACGATGGGGAAGTGGTCAAGGTATTCACGCAGACCACGGCGGTCAAGGTGCGCAACATACGGCGCGATCCGCGCGTTGCGCTATCGGTGGCGGCGCAGGAAGCGCCCTACGGCTATGTCATCGTGAACGGCAAGGCGGCGATTTCCGACGACGGCATTCCCGACGAAGTGCGCGCTATGGCGATCCACTACAAGGGCGCTGCGGAAGGCGAAGCCTACATTCGGCAGGCGCTCGCCGAAATTACCTTCTGCCTCATCACCATCACGCCCACTAAGATAATCGGCTGGCTGGAAGAATAGCGGCGGCGGCTTGGCGCTCAAACGGCGCTGCGCCCAGGCTTGCCGAAGGCATCGGCATATCCTGGACGATAGCGCGCGGCGTTTCGATCGCCATACGCAGCGCCGCATCCTCGCCCACCACTTCGGCGGCTATGCGAATTGCGTCCCCTAGTTCGGGCGTGCGCGGCGGCTTGGGGGCGTGCGTATCCGACGCAAGCATATGCGCCAAGCCTTGCTCCAGCAGATCCAGCGTGAATTGGCGGATGGGTTCGCCCCAGTGTCCTAGCAGACTGCCGCGCGTAATCTGACTCAGCATCCCCATAGCGATATAGCGCTTGAGCAGCGCGGGGCAGCGCTGAAACGCCTCTATGCGCTCCGGATGCGCGAACACCGGCGTCAACCCCCGCGCCTGCAGCGCCGTCAGCGCGCCTTCCACGAAATCGCGCTGCCCAAAGAACGGCATCTCAACTAGGATGTAGCGCGATCCGTTCATCGTCAGCGCGCGCCCGTCGGCGGCATCGCGCGGCAGCGTTTCGTCGATATGGTTTTCCATACCCAGCGCTAGGGTAATGGGAATGCCCTCAGCGTCGATGCGCCGCTGCAGCTCGGCGGCAACGCGTTGTATGTGCGGCACGCTCCAGTTCTCCGTGATGTCCTTGCGGTGGGGCGTTGCAAGCATCATCCTCGTGCCGTTGGCGGCGGCGATGCGCGCAATGGCGACGGCATCCGCGATATGGGCAGGGCCGTCGTCCACGCCGGGCAGGATGTGGGAATGCATGTCGTAGTACATCGGCGGGCGATGCGCTTAGCGGCGGAACTGGATGCGCCGAAAGCCTTCGGCATACACCATATTCGCCATCTGCCCCTGACGCTGGGCGTTCTCTTTGACGAAATGGTCGACGTTCCGGCCTCCCCCGGACACTTGGCTGGCGTGCTTTTTGAGCGCCTCTATTTTCTGCTCGATCGTATCGGTGATGTCTATGAAAGTATCGGGGACTTCCGTTCCCCACATAAGCACATCGCCGACCTTGTGAGTCTCCAAGCCCGCTTGAATGTGTTCGTTGTAGTGCAGAAAATCGCGCGCATACGGAAATACGGCGTCCAGCGTAACCTGTCCGGATATGCGGTGATCGCGGTGCAGGTAGAATGTTTGGCGAAACGGATCGGTGCAGAACACCACATCGGGCTTGTGCGCCCGTATCGCCTTGACGAGCTCGCCCCTAAACTTGCGCGTGTCTTCCAGTTCGCCGTCGCCGTATCGCAGGTATATCACCTCTTTGACGCCCAGCGCGGCGGCGGCTTGATCTTGTTCTTGTTCGCGAATGGCGGCTAGTTTCGCCATCGTCATAGCCGGATCGCCGGTGCCTTTGTCGCCGTTGGTGCAAAGCACAAACACGAACTCCGTGCCTTCGCCGATCCACTTTGCGGCAGTCCCGCCTACGCCGCCTTCGCCGTCGTCCGGATGCGGGATGATAACCATTGCCCTTTCGGGTCTCTCAATCATATGCGTGCGCGCCTCTCTCAAGCGTGTGTGTAGCTAGAGAGTATTTTAACGCAAAGGCGCAGGGGCGCAAAAGGGATTAGCGCGCGGCGGCGTTATGCGAGCAGCGCGGCGAGTTCGGCGGGATGGCTGAGCATCGGATAGTGGCCCGCGTCGAGTTCATGCCATTCGGCGTTGAGCTTTTGCGCTGTGCGGCGCTGATGCGCTTCGGGCGGGTTGGCGCTGAGACGGCAGCGTATCACGCGCGCGTTGGGCCAATCCTGCGCCCAAAAGCCGTCGAGTTCGCCGGGCGCGTCGGACGCCTCGATCGGATGCGGCGTACAGCGATCCACCGCCCATGCGCGCAGATTGGGCTCAAGGTCGGCGAACAGGCGAGTTTCCAGCTCGGCGCGCGTGGGGCCGCGGGTGAGGTCTGTGGTGGGCATAGGCGGCGTATCCGGACTGCGCTGCACGATGTCGACCACGCGCTCGCCCGGCTGCGGCGCCAGCGCGTCCACGAATACCAGCCGGCTTATGCGCTCGCGCGCAAGCTCAGCGGTCTTGCACGCCACCAGCCCGCCCGTGCTTGTGCCGACTAGAACGACTTGACGCAGATCTTCATAAAACATCATATCCGCCAGTTCGCGCGCCTGCGCCGCGATTGTGATGCCGGGGCGTATGAGATGCCGCCGCTCGCCGCAGCCGTCAAGCGTGGGCGCATAGACGGCGTGGCCCTGCCGCCGCAGCGTATCAGCGGTGGGCTTCCATATCCAACCGCCTTGAAACGAGCCGTGAACCAGCATGAAAGTTGCCATAGCGCCGCCCTCCAAGCGTGTAATGGGTTTGGGCGTATTCTAAATGCAAAAGCGCACAGATGCAAAGAGATGCAAAAGGGGGATGGAACTGCGCCTTTGCGATGGATATTAACGCAAAGCCTCTATCCTTGCCTTTCCTCTAGAGGGGCAAGAGATATTGCGTCGGCTCAAGCGTTTAGGGGATTGGCGCTAGCGGGTAAAGTCCGGCATCGCAGAGCGGCAAGGCGGTTCGGACGCTTTACATACGGCGCAATCTGCTCTAAACTCTAATTGGGCGGAGCTGAGAAATCCAATGCCAATTTAGGGAGGTGAAGGGTCATGCCAAGAGGAAGTGTCCCTAAACGCGAGGCGAAAAAGCCCAAAAAGGTTGATCAGAAGAAGGTTGTGGTTTCAGCGCCAATAGCCACTTCCGAGGGCGTAGAGGTTACGGGCAAGCGCCGCAAACGCAAGAACGATGAGGATTTCTAGCCCGCCGGTAAGCTCGATGAAGTCCCGCGTCCGGCGGCATACTTCCCCATGTCTATGAGCGCATTGGGGACGCGTCCGTGCTGATGCGGGCAAGCGCGGCCGGGAGTTCGGCCAGGCTCTCAATGCGCGCATGCTCGAGGTAGTCCTTGTGATTGCCGTCCCTGTCCAGCAGCACGGCGTTGATGCCCACATTCACCGCGCCCGCCACGTCGGATGCGAGTTGATCGCCTACATGCACGGCGCATTCGGGTTGCGTCTGCGCGCGTGTCAGCGCATAGCGAAATATGCGCGGCGCGGGCTTTTCAGCGCCGACGTCGTGTGATGTTATCGTGAAATCGAGATGTTGCAACAGTCCAAGGCTTGCCGCCAGCTCGTCGCCGTCCTGATTTAGGTTGCTTATCAGCGCCACCGTCAGCCCCTGCCGACGGCATTCCCGCAGCGCCGGCACGGCGTCGTCGTACGGCGCAAGCGCGTAGTCCACCTGACGGACGCGCCGCCATATTTGCGCCGCTTGCTCCAATGACACTTCCACGCCTGCGCCCCGCAGCACGCGCCGCTCATACTCGGCGAAGAATGCGTTGCGCTGCTCGCGCTCAAGGCGTCGGACGGGCTTGGCGGCGTTCTGCTCCGCCATAAAGGCGTCCGCCAGATGGTAGCCGCTGACGATGCCCTGCGGCGTTACGCTTATGCCGAAATCGGCGAGCGCCTCGGACTGAATTTCGTAGCGCGACGGGCGAAATCCCGCCAGCGTGTTGTACAGGTCAAAGAATACCGTGGTTATCATTGGCAGTCGGACGTAGTCAAGCAGTAGAATACATAGAATAGAGACGCCGCTTATTCTACTCTAACCCGCGTCATCTTGCTAATCCTGCCTAATTCTAAGGGCAAGATGTTCGCGCAACCCGCCCACTAATCGTGCGGCGTTGCGAATTTCGCTTGAGGCGCTGAAAGGCTGCAAATGCTGCCCGGCAAGCTTCCGCTGGAACTGCTTTCGGATCTGCTAGACAAGATAGACGCGCGGGATCCGCGCGTTGCGCTGGGCGCGCGCGCCGGCGAAGACGCGGCGCTCATCGATATGGGCGATCGCTATCTTGCGGCAAAGACCGACCCCATCACCTTCGCAACCGACCTGATCGGCTGGTATGCGGTACAGGTGAACGCCAACGACCTCGCCGTTATGGGCGCAACGCCGCGCTGGTTGATGGCGACGCTGCTGCTGCCCGAAGCCACAAGCGCCGACGATGTGCGGGCGATATTCGCCCAGCTGCTGGATGCGTGCGATGCGCTGGGCGTAACGCTCATCGGCGGCCATACCGAGATTACATACGATTTGCCGCGCCCGATTGCGATAGGCGCAATGCTGGGCGAAGTGGCAAAAGACAAGGTTGTGCTGACATCGGGGGCGCAAGTGGGCGATAGCATAGCGCTTACGCAGGGCGTCGCGATAGAAGGCACGGCGATTTTGGCGCGCGAAGCGGCAGACGCGCTGGCCGCCAAGGGCGTATCGCAGGATGTCATACGGCGGGCGCAGGAGCTGCTGTTCACGCCCGGCATAAGCGTCGCCAAAGCCGCCGCGATAGCCTGCGACGTCGGCGTGAACTCCATGCACGACCCCACTGAGGGCGGGCTTGCCACGGGACTGCTTGAGATTGCCACCGCTGCCGGTGTGGGCGTCGCGGTAGATGCTGAACGGATCCCCGTGCTGCCGGAGTGCCGCGCGGTGTGCGATGCGCTGTCGCTGGATCCGATGGGCTTAATCGCATCGGGCGCGCTGCTTGCCACGCTGCCGCCCGCGGACGCGCGTCGGCTTACGGATGCGCTGCGACGCGCGGGCATTCCCGCCGTGGAGATTGGGCGCGTAACGCCCGCGTCGGAGGGTTTGCGGCTCATATCGAACGGCGCTGAACGCGCGCTGCCCACATTCGAGCGCGACGAACTGGCGCGCTTCTTCGGATGAGCGCAGCAGTTATATTTCACAATTCACGCAGCGCAAGCCGAAAGCGCGCGAATTAAGGCACTTGGGTAGTTTGCGAATGAGTGATAGCAGTCAGAGCTTGGGAATTGGCGCGGGTGGATATGGCTTGCTCGTTTAGTGTATGATTTTCAGCGCAAGACTCCGCCTGCCTCGATGCTGCGAATATGACGAGGTTCGGCGATAGAGCGGCGCTATACCAAGAAACGAGGGCAATAGACTTTTGACTACTCAGGCTGCCAATCAAGGGCTTTCACTACACGATGCGGCGCGCGCTATGGGCGTGCGGTTCGCCAACGATAATGCGCCGCAAGACAAGTTCGTTACGGCAAACGGAATGCGCTTTCACTACCTAGAATGGGGCAGCGCAGCCAATCCGCCGATGCTGCTGCTGCACGGCTTCGCGCAGACCTGCCATTCGTGGGACTTCGTGGCGCTGGGATTCAGCGACGACTACCGCGTCATCGTGCTTGACCAGCGCGGCCACGGCGACAGCGATTGGGCGGCCGACGGCGATTATTCGCCGGAAACGCAGCAGAACGACATATCCGCGATAGTCCGCGAAATCGGATTGGAAGACTTCACGCTGATGGGGCTTTCGATGGGCGGCCGGAATTCGTTCACATACGCCGCCAACAACCCGGACAGGGTACGCGCGCTGGTCATAGTGGACGCCGGCCCGCAGAATATGCAGCAGGGGACGCAGAACATCCGCAACTTCGTGCAGCAGGACGATGAGCTGGACTCCGTGGACGCTTTCGTGGAGCGCGTCCTGAAGTACAACCCGCGCCGTGCGCCGGAGCAGATCCGCGGCAGCATAATGCACAACCTCAAGCAGCTTCCAAACGGCAAATGGACATGGAAGTATGACAAGCGCCTAAGAAGGCCGGGCAGGCGAATGGGCAGCGATCCCGAAACTGAGAAGCGCCTGTGGGGGTATCTGGAGGCGCTGCAATGCCCCACGCTGCTTGTGCGCGGCGGCGCAAGCGACATAATCGCGATGGACACCGCGGATAAAATGCACGCTGTCATTCCCAACAGCCAACTGGCGACTATCGATGGCGCTGGGCATCTGGTTATGGGCGACAGCCCGGCCGGATTCCAGCGCGCGGTTACGGAGTTCTTGGCGGGGCTATAGCGAATGCGCGCAACGCCACAGCGCCTATCGTAATATGAATACGCACGCCGCCAGTAGCGTGCCTAATTAAGGACATTGCTATGGTTGACTTGACGCAGCATTCGGAGCTTGTGGTTCGGCAGGAACGGGAAATGGTGGAGGTGTTCACTTCGTTTGAGACGGAGAACAAGTACAGCGTCCAAACGCCGGATGGGGCGCAGCTGCTGTATGCCTATGAAGAGTCGGGGACAATTCGGCGGCAGTTTATGGGGACGCATCGGCCGCTGTCCATACATGTGGTTGACGGCGGGGGAAGTCCTGTCATCGAGGCGAGCCGCGACTTCTATTGGCTCAAGTCGCATCTGCGGGTGAGCGAGGGCGGCCGGCGGGTTGGAACGCTCAATCGCCAACTTAGCGTGGTAAAGCGCAAGTTCACGGTGAACGACGCCAATGACCGCGCGCTGGCGTCGCTGGAGGGCAGCGTGTTTCGGCCGTACACATTCGTGGCGCTCGGGGCGCAGGGGAATGAGATGGGGCGGATAACCAAGCAGTGGGGCGGCATAGGGCGGGAGATGTTCACGGACGCAGACACATTTCGCGTAGAGTTCAATCAGAGCGCGTTGGGGCAGGATTTTCGGCTGCTGATGCTGGCGGCGGCGTTTGCGATAGACCTCGACTTCTTTGAGCAGAAGGGTTAGGCGCTGCGGACGGCGTCTTTGCCGCAAGCGTCCGCGATGATTTTGCTTAGCGCAAGCGCGCAAAGGGCGGCTGTACTGCCGCAGTTCGGTTTCAGAAAGGGAGATGCGACGGATAGATATGAGCAATGAACAAGTTCAGGAATATCGCGGCATGATGACGCTGCCCGGCGAGCAGGAAGAGCGCGGCGTGTGGCTGTCGCTGGATGCGGCGTCGTCGTCGGTGAGCATACGCTTCGACGAGCCGATAGAAGGCAGCGCCGATTGGCAAGCGGAAGGCTTAACGGTAGCCAATCGGCTGAAGTATAACGAAGTGGTGTTTTACACAACCGGGCTGCCCAAAGAGACGGTGCAGATCACTTGGAAGTTCAACAGCAGCCTGCTCGACGATTCGCTGGCGGGTGTGGTGATAGCGCGCCCCAACGCCCTGCGGGTTACCGGCGAAAAGGGCTTTGTGTTGACCAAGGTGGGCTAACAGGGTAGGCGGCGATGCGCCGAACCGCCGCGCCGTCCGCAACCTGCGGGGGCTATTTGGCGTTCTCTTCGGGGAATAGCAGATCGGCGATAGTTTCGTATGCCTGATCGTTCGCCAAGCCCATCACCACGCCGGCGCGCGCGTCGCGGAAGTAGCGCTCGAACGGCAGCTGCCGCGCAAACGCCGTGCCGCCGAACATCGTCATCAAGTCCTGTGTAACGCGCACCGCCAATTCGGAGCAGACCACTTTCGCTTGAATGTACGGCAGCAGCGATGGCGCTCTGTCGGCGTCCGCCATTGCCGCGGTTGTGTGCAGGAAGGCGCGCGCCGCCTCTATCTGCGCGCTCATCTCTGCGATGCGCCGCTTATTGATGGGGTTGTCCAGCCGCCGCGCGCCGCTGGCAAACCGACGATTTCCCTCTACGCCCGCCAACTCGAATGCGCCCGACGCTATGCCCAGATACGCCGCGCCGTAGGTCAGGATTAGCACGGGCATCATGTACTTCTGCATCACCGGCTCTTTTTCGCCCTCCAACTCGATGCCGAGCAGATTTTCCTCAGGCACAACGCCGTTGAACAGCATCGGCGCGCTGCAGTTGCCGCGCATGCCAAGCCCGTCCCACTCGCCGAGCGTCTGCCAGTCCACCTTATCGGCTTCAATCATAAGCAGATCAGGCGGGCCGTCCATACGCCCGCCTTCGACGCGGCAGAACATTACATAGTGAGAGGCGTGGCCGGCGGATGTAACATAGGATTTTCGCACATTGTCCAGCAGCAGACCGCCCTCGACGCTTGGCAGCGGCGTATCCGGCGCGGATACGGGACGCCAGTCAGCGCCGGATTGCCCGCGCGATTCGCCGCCGGCGGCCGCCGCGAACACTTCGCCGCGCGCCAGCGGCTCCACGAAGCGCTCCAGCTGCAGCGCGGTGGGTATGCGGCTGACGGCTTCCACGGACTCCAGGTGCATCTTGTAGCACATTGCGGTTGACGGGCATCGCTTGGAGATCTCTTCAACGATGAGGCAGGTGGTGACCATATCGCCGCCAAGCCCGCCGTGCCGCTTGTCCACGCGCAGCGCCCACAAACCCATATCGCCCAGCGCGGCTAGGGACTCTTTGGGAAACTGCGCCTTGCGGTCGCACTCGGCGGCGCGCTGCGCAATCACGCGGTCGGCTACTTCGGCAACGCGCTCTTTCCATTCCAATTGGCTTTTCGTCAAAGGGTAGTAGTTCATAGCGCCTTCTCCGTGCATCCCCGTGTATCCAAAGGTTCGCATATCCAAGCCACGCCGCCATTCGCAGGCATCACGCCGTCGTGTATGTGTCGATCGCCAATCTTAGCCTGCCCGACGGCGTGATGAGCGCGCCGCCAATGCCGCGCCGCCCACGATGAGCGCAATGCCGGCCGCCGCTGCCATAAACGCAAGCGCGGGGACGGATGCGTCGCCGGTGGACGGCGGATGCGCTGATGCGTCGTCGATAGGGGCGGCCTGAGCGTTGTCGATCGGCGGGAGCTGCGCCAAGCCGTAGCCCCAAGTGTTGTTGGGGACGGCTTCGCCGCGCGGTTGGGCGTGCGCTTTGAGGTATTCGGCTACTTGGCGCGGCGTGTAATCGGGGAAGCGCTGGCGTACCAACGCGGCGATGCCGGCGACGTGCGCCGCCGCCTGTCCCGTGCCGAACCACGGGCCGGCGGTTGCCGAGTTCGCGCCGTGAACGCCCACCACGTCCGGCTTAATGCGCCCGTCCGGAGTTGGGCCGCGCCCGCTGGTGGGATCGATTTCGTCGGGTGTCTGCCAGAGCGCCGCGCCCACGGTGAGCATGGCGGGGTTGGCGCTTTCGCCGGGCGCGCGGATGCTGCCGCTCAGCGTGTAGTGGCGCGGCTGTTCGTGGCGCAGCGTCATAAGCTGCAGCCAATCGGGCGCCGCGCCGCTCTTTTGGTGAACGGCTAGGCAGAGTTCGGCATCGTCTTCGGGCGTGTAGCGCAGTATCTCATACGGGTTGTGTTCGGGCGCGCCGCTCTGCGCCGCGTCGGCGGCCGCGCGCTCTATGAGTTCGCCGTCGCGCGTTTCGTAGATAAGCAGATCAATATCGCGCGTTGCGCTGCACCAAGCGTCTTGCCAACGCAGTTGCGCTATGATAATTCTGCCCGGTTCGGTTTTGAGCAGCGTATTGCATTCGACGGCAGGCGCGAATTCGTGGCGTCCGTCGGCGTCTGCGTCGGCGAATGCGCCGAACCAGGTATCTTGCGCCCAATTGCCCACGCTGTTGACCCACAAAGCGCCGCCGGCCGCCGCCAAATCCACCGCCTTGAGCGGACTTGTATCAGACGGGGAAGAGCCGTCGCCGGGGCCGTCCCATATCCACGATATTGGATAGACGATGACATCCACATCTTCGGCAACCATCCAACGGACGGTGTCGAGCAGTTCGCTGGGCAGGTATGGGCGCGCCACATACGGGACGATTTCGGGCGCTATGTCGGCGATGGCTTCGGTCATGCGCGTTCCGTGCGTGCCGCTGCCGGTGGCGCAGTCCGCGAGATCGGATGTGTAAGCGCCTTCGTCGCCGTCGATGTAGCAGCGCGCCTTCACGGTTGGCGGCAGTTCGCTGCCCATAAGTTCGGCATAGCCGCTGAAGCCGCTGCCACCAAAGTCTATGATGCCCACCTTTACGCCCTGCCCGCGAAAGCCGGCGGCGTTCCAAGCGGGCGCTCCGTGCGCCGCCGCGCCTTCGCCCACAACCGGCGCTTGCGGCGTGGGCGTGGGAGCGCCGCTCTGATTGCGCTGATCCGCAGCATCGCCGCTATGCGCGCGATCGAATGCGTATGCCGCGGACGCCGCCGTCAGCAGAACGGCTATCATCAGCGCGGATATGGCGAATGCGCGAATGGGCATTGGGCTTTTCCTCTATAAGATGCAAGAGATACGCAGTTGGGGGATACTCTAAACGCAGCGGCGCAAAGGCGCAAGGGTAGGTTAAGCGGCGTGAGGGCAATCCGATGGGAATTGCGCTAGAATGGTTTCATATCGTCAAACACTTTGGGCTTTATGAGATGCGCAGCAGCAGCACATAGATTGTCATATGTTCAAACTAGGGCTGGTCATAAATCCGATTGCGGGAATGGGCGGCAGCGTGGGACTGAAGGGCACGGACGGCGCTGACGCATTGCTGCGCGCGAGGGCGCTTGGCGCATTGCCGACGGCTCAGCGGCGCGCGGGCGATGCGCTGGCGGTTATCGCGGCCGCAATGCCGACGGCGCATATCGTCGCGGCGCCGGGCGCAATGGGCGCTGACGCGGCGCGCGCCGCCGGCTTCGAGCCGTCGATTGTGGACATCGGCGTATCGGACGCAAGCGCCACCGCCGCCGAACACACCCGCCGCGCAGTCCGCGAAATGGCGCGCTTGGGCGTGGATCTGCTGCTGTTCGCCGGCGGGGACGGCACGGCGCGCGACGTCTGCAAGGCTATGGCGGCGGCGCAGCCCATCCCAGTGCTCGGCATACCCGCCGGCGTCAAGATGCACTCCGCCGTGTTTGCGCTCACGCCGCGACGCGCGGGCGAAATGGCGTTGCGTTTCATCAGCGGCGATGCGCGCGCTACTGCAGAGCGCGAGGTGATGGACATCGACGAAGACGCATTCCGTCAGGGCGCAGTATCGGCGGCGCTGTACGGCTACCTAATAGCGCCGCAGGACGGAGATGCCGTTCAGTCCACCAAGGCGGGCGGCGCAGACGACGATGAGCGGGATGCGATGCAATCTATCGCGGCGCAGATAGTCGGCGATATGCAAGACGGCGTTTTGTACATCATTGGGCCCGGCACAACCACGCGCGCGATAGCGGACGCGCTGGGAATGGACAAGACGCTGCTGGGCGTGGATGTGGCGCTGAACGGGCGGCTTGCGGCGGCGGACGCAAACGAAGCCGAACTGCTGCGCTTGACGCAAGACACGCCGGCGAAAATCGTGGTGGGCGTCATCGGCGGGCAAGGGTACATATTCGGGCGCGGCAATCAGCAGCTGAGCGCGCGGCTGATACGGCGGGTGGGCGCGCGCAATATCATCGTGGCGGCGACGCGGCGCAAGCTCCTGGCGCTGGGCGGCAAGCCGCTGCGGGTCGACACCGGCGACGGCGCGCTGGACGATGCGCTGAGCGGCTACATCGGCGTGGTAACCGGCTTGCGCGAGACGCATACATACAAGGTTGCTTGTTAGCGGGCAGGCGTTTCAACGCAAAGGCGCAAGGGCGCAAAGGGAAAGCAGAGATGTAGAGATATTAAGGGGGACGGCTACGCCTTTCGGATTTCCGCCGCCAGCCCATATGCCTGGATGCGGTCGTAATAGAGTTCGGCTTCCTCTAGCCCGCACACTATCACCACCGCGCTGCCGGTGTTGTGCGCCTCCAGCATAATGCCCATCGCTTCCTCTACAACTAGGCTTGGCACGCACTCTAGCAGCGCCTCCACCACGAACTGCTGCGAGTGGTGGTCGTCGTTGTACAGCACAACCGCATACGGCGGCAATCGTTCCCGCAGCGCGCGCTGCAGTATCTCGGTGTCCGTTGTAGTGGTAGTCATTCTCATATTCGCCGCAATCGTTGGGCGCAATCCGTATCAGCATATCTAACCCAATTATACCCAACCCGTTCAAGTTTGATAGGGTTGGCATAATCGCATCTTATCGGCGCTACGGGATTTCCCCCCATCCTAGCCTTCCCTTTGTGGGGGAATGGACTAGCCGCTTTGCCGCGCTTACCCGAAATCTTGCTTGAAAGAAGTGAATGGATAGCGGGCGTGATAGACGATTGGATGCGATTGCGCGCGATTTGGCGGGCGTTTGGGGTTTGGTATATGCGGCGCAAGGGTATGGTATATTTACTATATGGGCAAGATCGACAGGTTTTGCGAGTAAAGCAAAGCCTAATTTCAATCGCAGGAGCGCATCTCAATGCAAATCGGAATGTCGTTGACTACCGCATATCCGCGCAGCCTTGACGCCAAGGCGCTGATGGACGGGCTTATCGCGCAGGTCAAGTCTATGGCGGAGCTGGGGTTCGCTTCGCTGTCGCTGGGCGATCACCATGTAACGCCGAACCACTACTTCCAGGCGCTGCCCACGATGTCGCATCTGTCGGCGCACAGCGGCGATATGCGCCTCATTCCGCTGTTTCTGCTGCCGTTCTACAACCCCATTCTGCTTGCGGAGCAATTGGCGACGCTGGATGTGATTAGCGGCGGCAGAACTACGGTGATATGCGCGCTTGGACACCAGCCGGAAGCGCATGCGGCGTTTCAGACGTCGCAGCGCGTCAGAGTATCGCGCTTCGTCGAAACCTTCGAGATAATGCGCCTGCTGTGGTCGCAGGATGACGCAACCTATGCGGGCAAGCACTACGCCTTCGACGGCGTGTCCATCAACCCCAAGCCGATAAACGGGCCGCTGCCGATGTGGATAGGCGCAAACGCCGATCCCGCCATACGGCGCACCGCCCGCATCGCGGACGCCTGGGTAATCAACCCGAGCTGGATACCGCCGTATGTGGAAGAGCGGCTGGCGTTCTACCGCGCGGCGCTGGACAGGCTTGGGCGCAGCGATGATGTGAGCGAGGTGATACTGCGGCGCGATCTGCATCTGTCCGACAGCGAGGCGGCGGCGCGCAAAGAGGCGGATCGGCTGTTTAGAGAGGGCTATCGCGGCTTCGGCGAATGGGAGATGCGTGAATCGCTGATAGTGGGCGGACCGGAGGAGTGCATAACCACGCTGGAGCGGTTTGAGCGAATGGGCGTAACGCATGTGCTGTTCCGCTGCGCTATGGACGAGCCGGAGCCGGCGGCGCAAACTCTCCGCGTCTTGGGCGAACAGGTCATCCCGCACTTTCGGCGCTAATCGGCGGCTTGTTGCGTATGGTTAGGGCGTGTGCGTTAAGCGTATGCGTTGCGGTGATTGCGTTAGGCGCATTCACCGCGGCATGGGGCTATATCATTGCCGCTACAGCGTGCCGCGCAGCCGCGGGTCGAGCGCGTCGCGCAGTCCGTCGCCGAACAGGTTGAACGCCAGCACCGTGATGGTGATGAACAGGCCGGGGAAGAACACATGCCACCAGAACGGGTATAGCAGCGCGGACGCTTCGCCCAGCATGCCGCCCCAAGTGGGCGTGGGCGGGCTTACGCCAAGCCCCAAGAAGCTCAGCGACGCCTCTATGACTATCACCGTTCCCAGATGCACGGTGAACAGGATTAGGAAGGGCGCTATGCACTGCGGCGCTATGTGCCGCGTCATAATCCGCATTTGGGACGCGCCGATGCCGCGCGCCGCCTCGACATAGGCGGTCTGCTTGATGGACAGAGCCACGGAGCGTATCACCCTTGCGCCAAACGGCACACGCGTTACCGCAATCGCTACGATTATCGTCCACATCCCGGCGCCCATCACCAGCACCAGCGCAAACGCCAGTATCAGACCGGGCAGCGCCATTATTATCTCAACGAAGCGCTGGCTTATCATATCGGTCATGCCGCCCAAGTAGCCGCTCACAAGCCCCCATACGCCGCCGATGGTGGTGCCGAGCAACACCGACGCAAGCGCCACGAACAGCGATATTCGCGCGCCGTAGAATATCCGACTGAGCAGATCTCTGCCTATCTGGTCCGTGCCGAACAGGCTTTGCGAATCGGGGGGGACGCTCATGCGCGTGAAATCGGTTTTGAGCGGATCTTTGGCGGCCACCACGGGGGCGCCGACCGCAAGCAGGATGAGCGCAAGACCGATGACGCCCCACACGGCCGCAAACGGACTGCGCTTGATGAACATTCGAACGGCGTCGACGTACTTGTTTCTGTTAGCGTTCACGCTTTCGCGCACGGCCACTGATTCCATCGGCACACTCGCTTAGCGCCGCCGCCGTCTTGCATCGAGCATCGAGCGCGGGCGCTTTCGTCCGACCTAACGGCCGGGGTTCTAATTCAGGCGGATTCTGGGGTCGAGCCATCCGTACAGCAGATCGATGAACAGGTTGACCAGCACGAATATGACGGCGTAGAGCAGCACGATGTTCTGCACCACGTTGAAATCGCGGTCGATCGCCGCCACCACAAGCGCTTTGCCGAGCCCGGGCACGGTGAACGCCTGCTCCACGGCGACGGAGCCGCCTATCACGAAGCCGAGCAGCACGCCGCTGAGCGTCAGCACGGGCAGCAGCGCATTGGGCAGGGCGTGGCGCGCCATCACCAGCCGCTCCACCAAGCCCTTGGCGCGCGATGTCCGCACATAGTCCTCGCGCAGCACCTCGAACAGCGATGAGCGCGCCATTCGCGCTATGAACGCCGCCTGCCCCAGTCCCAGCACAACGGCGGGGCCTGCGATTATCTGAAGGTTCTTCCACGGATCCTCCCAGAGCTGCACGGACACAATTGGCGCTTTGTACTGAAACCAGGTAATCATCGCCACTACCATAAGCAAGCCCAGCCAGAAGCCGGGGATTGCCAGGAACAGCACGGTGAAGAAGCTGGAGAACATATCCCAAACGGAGTTGGGGCGCACGGCGCTTATGATGCCTACGGGCAAGCCTATGAGCCAGGATATTGCCACGGATATGAGCCCGATTTCGGCGCTGATGGGGCCGCGCTGAACCAGTATTTCGATTATCGGATCGCCGCGAAAGAAGGATTCGCCCAGCCTGCCGGACGCAATATCGCGCATCCATAGCGCGTACTGCACCACTATCGGCTTGTCTAGTCCGAGGTCGCGCAGTATCTCCGCCTTCTGTTCGGGCGTCCAGTTGATTATCGTCTCTATGCCGTAGTACGCGCCCAGCGGATCGCCCGGCAGGATGCGCATAATGGCGAATATGAGAACGGTAATGCCGAATATGGTGGGGATTGCATACAGCAAGCGTTTCAAGATGTAGGTTCGCAATCGTCCACTCCCCCGAATGGGGACGCAACGCCGACGCTGCCGGCGCTGCGCCTCCCACTGTGATTAGTTTCGCTTGTGATTTGTGCTTCTTGACGATTAAGGCGGTTAAGCGGCGTTTCGCGCTGGGCGCTTGCGCCGCCGCTCTACGCCGGTGCGCCTATCTGTCCAACCAGACGTAGTCCCACTTGTGGAGTTCGTAGTTGGCGTAGAAGTCGCTGTTGGCGGGCATCAGTCCCTTCACATGGTCCCAGTAGCCCCAGTAGGTGATTTCAGTGGTGTCGAGCGGCACCCACGGCATCTCTTGATCCAGGAAGTCGGACAACTCCCTGGACATCTCGATCTTCTTGGCTTGGTCGAGCTCCAGCTCCATCGCCCTTATCATCTCGTCCAGCGCAGGGTTGTCGTAGAAGGCGGTGTTGTTGTCGCAAAGCCTGTCGCCGCAGCGCCCGAAGAGCTCTTTGATGTAGAAGGCGGGGTCGGGAATGAACGCCCATGCGCCGCCCTCGACGGATATATCGTAGTTGCCCGCCTTGATCTCTTCGCCGTGCGCCGATACGTCGACCACGCGGATTTCGGTCTCGATGTTCAGGTTTTCTTTGAGCATCGCTTGGATGGCGGGCGCGCGAATGCGCTGATTGATAGTTTCGCGCGTTACCAGGTCGAGCGTGGGTATGCCCTGCCCGTCGGGGTAGCCCGCTTCCACAAGCAGCGCCTGCGCTTCCGCGATGTCCTCAGGCGTGGGATGGCGGAAGTACTTCTTCTGCTTCAGTTCCTCTAGCGGCAGTCCGTAGGGCGTGCCGTCGGTGAACCAGCCGCCGCCGAACAGGGTTGCCTTGACGTCGGCGGTGGTGTCCAGCAGCGCCTGCTGGTCAAGCACCAGCGCGACCGCCTGCCGCACGCGCTTATCGTCAAACGGCTTTCGCAGGTTGTTGAGCGGGACGCCGTGCCATATGAGCAGATGCTGGCGGATGCTGTTCAGCCCCTGCCGATTGCCGATGTCCTTGCCGTCCTTGGGCGCCAGCCACATAGCCCAGTCGGTCTGTCCGCCCAGCAGCGCCGCCGTGTTTTCGGGCGTCCACGCCTTGAGCCAGATATGCTCGATGCCGTCTATGTACGGCGCGTCCGGGCTCCAGTAGTCCACATTCTTTTCCATTACCCAATGGTCGTCGTTGCGCTCCACATACTTGAACGGGCCCGTGCCGGGATGGTCGTCCACATCGCGCAGGTTGCCGTCGTACTGCTCAAGCGTCTCTTTCTTGCTTATGAGGTTCCACTCCGTAGAGAACGCCACCATCATATTGGCAAGCGCGCGCGCTTCGCTGAGTTTGAACTCGATTGTGTAGTCGTCGGGAGCGTTCACTTCGGACACATTGGGGAATAGTCCCTTACGCAGGCTGACAAGCCCTTCGCGCGGGAAGATTATCCTATCGTATGTAGCCTTGATGTCGGCGGATGTGAGATCGCTTCCGTCGTGGAACTTGACGCCTTCGCGTATGTCGAATGTGAAGGTGAGCTGATCGTCGGACACATCCCAGCGATACGCCAGGTCGGGGATAACCGGCACGTCGGATGTGCGCGGATCGCGGCGCAGCAGCGCATCGTACATCGGGGACTGAACGCCGTGATTGGCGATAGTGCCGGATGCGTACCAGTCGAAGTGCGCGGGCGGGCCGTGCGCGCCGGCGCGGAATATGCCGCCGCTCTTGGGGAACGGGTCGAGCGGACGCACATAGAATATCTCTTCCGCAGCGGTGGGCGTGGCAATCACCACCTTCTCTATGGGAACCTCTTTGATGACCTCTTTGACCACCTCCACCTGCTTTTCTACTTCGACCTCCTTGACCACCTCGACTTCCTTGACGACTTCTTCTGTGACTACCACGGTTTCCACCACGGTAATCACTTGCGGCTCGGCGGCGGGCTGCTCAGCGGCGCCGCACGCGGCGGCGAACAGCGCCGCCGCAGCGGCTGCAAGCAGCCACAACGCCAACTTTGATGCCTTCAAACCTAGCATCTTAACCTCCTCAATTCGGTTCAACTCGCCCTTGCAGAATTCGCTGTTGACATAATACCGCTTGTGTTGGCGCTATCTAATCATTATTTAGCGATATAGTCAAGAACGAGTTTCAAAACGCCCTGCCGCCGTGAAATCTTGCGCCCTTTGCGCCTCTGCGCCTTTGCGTTGAAAAGCCTAGACAGCCGCCTCAACTTGACATCGATAAGCCCATAAGCCACTATTGCAACTACGCGGGGCGCTGGTCTATCCCGCGCTGAGACGCTCACAATTCCCGCTTGGATTATCCCCGTCAACCTATGCGCACACGAACCATACTCGCTTTCGCGGCGCCGGCGCTGCTCGCCCTGCTTGTGGGCTGCGGCGTCATTGGCGGCGCGCCCGACGACCCGCCGCCCGCAGATGCGCCCCCGACGCGCGACGCTTCAGGCATTGCGCCGTTCACCAACATAGCTGCGGCGGCGCTCCAAGACGGCTTCGGGGTGTGGAACGACCGCCCCGGCGTGGCGATATTCGACTACGACCGCGACGGCGATCTGGACTTCTATATCACCGCTGAGGCGGGCAGCCCGAATATGCTGTATCGCAATAACGCCGATCTCACATTCAGCGATGTGGGCGCGGCGGCGGGCGCGGCGCTGACGGATTCGCACAGCACCGGCGCCGTAGCCTGCGATATAGACAACGACGGCTTTCAAGATCTGTATGTGGGCGCTTGGGGCGATCCGGCCGACGGGCTTGGCTTTCGCTCGCCGCAAGAAGGCAACATCGACTCGCTGCTGTGGAACCGCGGCGACGGCACATTCGCGGACATCACCGCATCGGCATTCGGCAGCGGCGTGAACGCGCGCTCAGCGGCAAGCGTCGCCTGCGCTGATGTGAACGGCGACGGCTGGCTGGATCTGTTCGTGGGCAATCTGATGGACCAGGATTTTCGCCACTTCGAGGATCTGAATCATCCCGGACACTACAACGCGCTGTACATCAACAACCGCAATCTCACCTTCACCGAAGCGGCGCACGAAGCGGGCGTTCAAGGCCCGCAGATACTTATGCGCTACCCTGACAACACTCCGGTCATCTACCAGGATCCGCAAACCGATAAGACATATGAGGGATACAACCCGCACACCGCCGACGAGCAAGGCAACCGCGTGGGTGAACCCACCGGGCAGACGCACGCAGTCTTGTTCTTTGACTATGACAACGACCGCGATCCGGATCTTTGGGTGGCAAACGATGCCGATAGGCTGCATCTGTATCGCAACGATTCGGACGATTCGGGCGTGCGCTTCACGCCGGTGGCGCGCAGTATGGGCATCGACAAGGCGGGCGCTTGGATGGGCTTTGCGGTTGGGGACTATGACGGGGACATAGACCTGGATGTGTTCGTCCCCAATGTAGGCTTTCACACGCTCATACAGCCGCCTAGGGAGGTGCCGCGCGGCACATGCGAATACTTCGGCAGGTTTGCGTCGGGCACATGCTCGCACTTCCTATTGCGCAACGACGGCAGGGGCGGCTTCGTGGACGTCGCGCACGCCACGGCGGTTGCGCCAAGCCCATGGTTCCCGCCCATATCGCTGAACCCCGAAACCATCGATCCTGGTCACCAAATCCCCACCGGCATCGCCGCCTACGATTTCGGTTTCGGCGCAACCTTCTTTGACTACGAAAATGACGGCGATCAAGATCTCTACTGGCTTGGCTCCACGATGGGACGCGGCGGCGGCCCGGGCGGGCATATCTTCCCCGCCGCCGGCCGAATGATGCTCAACCACGGCGGCGGCGAATTCGAGGACGTCACCGTGCGCGCCCGTCTGCTCGACATCGCGATGGTGAACTATGAGGGCATAGAAAAGGATCCGCTGGTGCGCGCAAACCCCGCGGTGGGACTGCAGGTGCGCGGCATAGACCGAATGAATCACGAAAACGGCAAGGGCTTGGCGCACGGCGATTTGAACGCCGACGGCTTCGTCGACCTCATCGGCACCAACAGCAGCGGCGATCTGTTCGTGGGCCCGTTCGATCGGCAGGGCAGATCGAGTTACACCGCGCCGGTGCCGGGCCCCGTGTTCGTGTGGCTCAACGGCGGCGGCGGCAATCACTGGCTTACGCTGCGCCTCAAAGGGCGGATGGCGATTGACGGCACGGGCAGCAACGCCGACGGCATCGGCGCGCGCGTCTATGTATCTACGCAGCGCGCCCGCCAAGCCGCGCCCCATGTGCAGGTGCAGGAAGCGCGCGCCGGCTCCAGCTACCTCTCTATGGACAGCGTGGATCTGGAATTCGGGCTGGGCGATGCGCGCGTTGTGGATAAGATCGAGATCATCTGGCCCAGCGGCGTTACGCAGATAATCCAAGACACGCCCGCGGATCAGGTTTTGGAGGTCATCGAGCCGCAATCGTGAACGGCGTCCGCAAGCAAGCTCATAGCGTATCTGCAGCATAGACGGACGGCGAACATAGACGGGTTTTGCGAATTATAAAACTAGATATTGACTATTTATTCAACTGATGTTTCAATAGCCCCTGCGCGCTGTGAGCGCCTTATGCGTGTTGAAAACTTAATGCTTCATAGTAGCAACGCCGCCGGCAATGCCGCCGTGAATTAGTCAAGCAAGGTTGCCCGACCTAAGCCCTGAAAGGAAGGTGAGGGAATGAGAATGAAACCTTTAATGCTAATCGGTGTCATAGCGATAGCCGCTTTGCTGGCGGCGGCATGCGCGTCTGCGCCCGAAGAAGCGCCGGCGTCCCAAGCGCCCGCCGCCGCGCCCGCGACTCAGGTGCCTGCTCCGGCCGCCGCTGCTCCCACCGCCGCGCCCGCCCCGACAACGCCGCCTGCCGCGCAAGCCGCGCCATCAGGCGGCGGCACGCTCAAAGTGGCTATGAGAACGCTCGGCAACGCGCAAGGACTGCCAAGCCAAGCGTCCGGCGGCACGGGGGACACCATCCCCGGACTCATCGGGCTTATGGAAAGCCTCACCGAGCGCAAGGCGCAAGACCTGCTGTTCTATCCGCATCTCGCCGAATCCTATGATGTGGCGACGGATCTGTCCAAGATAACCGTCAACCTGCGGCAGGGCGTTCAGTTCCACCACGATTGGGGCGAAATGACCGCCGATGACGTCAAGTGGAGCTTCGGCGACGCCGGCGTTGAGAACGAAGAGTCGGTGTTCGGCAATGTTGGCTATCTGCACGAATACCAAGATCCGCATGTGGTCGTGGACTCCCACACCGTCGAGTTCCCGCTTAGGAGCTTCACTTCGGAGTATGAGGGCGCGATAATCGGGCTTGTCTTCGTGTACAGCAAGAAGTCCATCGACGATATGGGGCGCGATTGGGCGTTCCAAAACCCCATCGGCACCGGCCCGTTTCAGATGGAAAGCTGGACCGCCAACGACGAGTTCGTAGGCAGCACGTTTATGGACTACTGGGACACGCCGGCGTCGTTTGACGGCATCAGCGTCAAAGAGATACCCGAAGACTCCACCCGCGTGGCACTCATTAAGACGGACGCCGTTCACATCATAGACCCCGTGCCGTTCAGCTTCCTGCCCGATCTGCTGGAATCCGGAATGGAAGCCAACAGCGACAACCAGGGCGGCGCTACGCAGGCGATCACCTACAGCGGCAACTTCTGGATGTTCGAGTATCCCGAAGGCGACAACAAGGGACGCGACGGGCAGCCGGTAACCCCGCGGCCCGGCTTCGAGCCGGACGACGAGCACCCGTGGATCGGCGATCCCAACGATCCGGCGCGAATGGAATCGGCGCGGCTGGTGCGGCATGCGCTCTCTATGGCGATAGACCGCGATCTGATTGTGGAAGAAGTGCTGCTAGGCAACGGCTTCCCCGAATATGTGAACTTCTACTCCAGCTCGCTGCCCGAACACCCCGACCACTGGGTCATACCCTACGACCCGGACGGCGCAGCCGCGATGCTTGCGGAAGCGGGCTATCCGGTGGACGACTTCCCATCGTTCCAAATCTATGTGCAGCAACTTCCGAATGTGAACTTCGAGGTGTTCGACGCCGTAGCCACGATGTGGATCAACCTCGGCTTGGATGTAACCGTGGACAGCACGGCGTATCAGGCGTTCAGGCCGCGCTTGGTGGACAGGGAGTGGAACGGGCTTACATCGTGCTGCGCTTGGCCCGGATGCGGCGGCCCGTTGCTGCTGATGGACCAGCCTAGGCTTGCGGCGCGCGAAGGCTCCACAATCGGAGAGGGCGACTGGAACCCCGGATTCGAGGCGCTGGAAGTGATGACCTATGTCAACGAAGTGGAAGCCAACCCGCTAGACAAGGAAGCGCGCGTAGCCGCAAACCTCAAAGAGGGCGAGTTCCTCTACCACTGGATGCTATCCACCGGCGTGGTTCACGCAGACAATCCCGTCTGGGTCAACCCCAAGTTCGTGGAAGACTGGCAGATGGAAATCACCGGGTTGTTCAACAACCTCGAGACCATAACCCTCAAGCAGTAACAAGCGCTGCCGGGGCGGGCGTTGCATTGACGGCGTCCGCCCCGCCGCTCCAACGAATCACAACCCGCTCTCTCTGTAACGCATAGCACCGCCGCAACGCCGCCAATGCGCCTTGAGGGGAATGAACGAAACTGCGAAACTGACCGCCTAAAACCCATCCTGAATTACAAGAAACTATGACGCGATTTTTGCTGCGAAGAGTCGGCTATTCGCTAGTAACCATCATTCTCGCCACGGTCATCGTGTTCGCGCTTTCGCGAATGTCGGGCGATCCGCGCCTTCTGTACTTGAACGCCTTCTCGCACGTCGGCCCTGAAGTATGGGAGGCTTGGGGGCGCAAGCTAGGCTTGGACAAGCCCTTGCCGCTTCAGTACCTCTACTGGCTGCGCGATGCGGCGATTGGCGATTGGGGCGAGTCCATCGACACCGGCATACCGGTGCTGACGGCGGTTGCGGACAGACTGCCGCTTACGCTGAAGTTGACCGGCGGCGGCTTTCTGTTCGCTGTGCTGCTGGGCATCCCGCTGGGCGTGCTGTCCGGCGTGTACAGAAGCACCGGCTGGGACTACCTAGGCAGAACAATGGCGGTGCTTGGGCAATCGGTGCCGGCGTTCTGGCTGGCAATCGTGCTTATCCTGATATTCTCCGTCAGACTGGGGTGGCTGCCCGCCGCGGGACAGGGCGGCTTTTCGCACTACATAATGCCCAGCGTCATACTCGGCTGGTTCGGATCGGCGGGCTTTCTGCGTCTGACGCGCTCCGCGATGCTGGATGTGATGGACTCGGAGTATGTGAAGCTTGCGCGCGCCAAGGGCGTGAACAAGTTCACTCTGGTATGGAAGCACGCCTTCCGCAACGCGCTGATAGCGCCGCTCACATACGGCGGTTTGCTGCTTGCGGGATTCGCCACCGGCACCGTGCTGACCGAAACCATCTACGCGCTGCCCGGACTTGGGCGGCTAGCGCTGCAAGCCGTCTATGCCAACGATTTCCCCATACTGCAGGGTTCGGTGCTGATATTCGCGTTCATGTATGTGGTGTTCGCCTTCATCTTGGATATGCTCTACGCCATAGTCGACCCGCGCATAAGATACACATAGAGCCAACGATATGGAACTCCAACAAACCGAAGCGCTGCTGCAAGCCGCCCAGCCATCGCGCATATCGCGGATCTATACCAAGTTTCGCAGATGGCCGTACATCCCCGCGCTGATACTGTTCGCGCTGGTATTCGCGGCGATTACCGCGCCCATCATATCGCCCTATGACCCGGTGAAGGGCGATTTGCGCGCGCGCAGCAAGCCGCCATTGGGTTTTGGCGGCACCACGGAGCATATATTCGGGACGGATAATCAGGGGCGGGACATATTCAGCCGCATAATACACGGCGCGCGCGTGTCCATCAGCTTCGCGGCGATAACGATGCTGCTCAGCGTTGCCTTGGGCGCGCTCATCGGCGCAATATCCGGCTATTTCGGCGGACACATAGACGAAATGATGATGCGCCTTGTCGACTTGCAGAACGCCCTGCCATTCATATTAGCGGCGCTTGTGGTGGTGGGTGTGTTCGGCGCGAGCTTCACCACGCTTTTGATAATCATCGCGCTGTTTTCGTGGGGGACTACCGCGCGCCAAATTCGCGGCGAAGTGCTGCAGCTGAAGCAGATGGACTATGTGGCGCTCGCGCGGGTGGCGGGAGCGTCATCGCCGCGCATAATCTTTCAACACCTGCTGCCGGGCGTTACCAACACTCTAATCGTGGTAGCCACTTTGGGAACGGGACAGATAATCCTCACCGAAGCCACGCTGAGCTTCCTAGGCGTAGGCATTCCGCCTCCCCGGCCGGCGTGGGGCAGTATGGTCTCATTCGGCAGAAACTACATCGACTCCGCGTGGTGGATAGCGGTCATTCCCGGCATCGCGATTGCGCTGGTGGTGGTGTCCCTCAACTTCCTCGGCGACTGGCTGCGCGACTATTTCGATCCGCGCCTGCGCCAGATTTAACCCGCGCATAAGTCCGCGCGATATGCTGGGCTTCGACGATGCTGTGTATGAGGGCGTGCGGATGCTTGCCGCCAAGTGGTGCGCCGAACCGTCGGTTCACGGGGGCAAACGGCGGCCGGCGGGGGCGGGGTTGGTGGTGTAGCGCTCTAGGCCTGCGCCGTATTGGACGCGGTGTGCGTTTCGTTACTCGCCGAATATCTCTATGACGCCAACGGCTTCGTTCCAGTAGCTCAGACTATCCGAATCCCGGCCAAGTCTAAGTAGCCACCCCACGCCCGAAAGAAATTTGGGATCGCTATCTGCGCAGAATGGCGAAATTTCTTTGAGAGGCTTAGGAAACTCAGACACTTCTTCTTGTCTTATAGCGCGAATAGATTCACTCAAATCGCGTCTCGGGATGCTGTTGTTTCTTAGCCGCAGGCTTATATCTATATGCGCGCATACCAGCAGCCCCGCAAGTGTCTGATGCACCCCTTTTGTTGGTTCCTGGTTTTCGATAAGGCGCTCGAAAACATCCTTATCGCTGGCAGCGCCTTGATTGAATCGGGCGTACATCTCAGGGTCTAGCAACTTGAGTGCCAAACCAACGCATATGTACTCGAAAATCCTATAGCGGCGTAGATTACTTGGCATTGCAACCCAAACTATTTTGAGGCTTTGCGCGAAGCGATCAATTAGCCGCGCGGTCATTCCTTCGACGCTCACGGCTAATTCCTCTGCGAACCCAAGGTCGGGCAACTGTCGGTTTCCTGTCAGCTTCACTATTTCGGAACGCAATTGTTGAGCGCCCAACTTGGTTTTGATGTAGCCCTCACGCCCGCGCACAACGGGCAGGGATGCGCTAAGGTCGAAGAAGCGTTCCAAGTAGCCGACGGCGTCGAAGTCCTGCCCATAGACGGCTTTGATGGAAGCCGTCAGCTGCTGCCGATGCAGCCCTAGCGCGAACACCACGCCGTCGGCGTTGAAGATGTGCTTTGCGACTTCAAGCGTCTCAATTGCGTATGGCGGGCGGCAGCGGTCAAGCTCGTCTATCAACACCACTAGGCGGCCCTTCTCAGTCCCATCGGTGTACTTGGCCAAGGCTTTGCGTAAATCTTGGATGGACGCCTCTTTCTCTTGGTGCTTATCCAACAGAGATTTCAGGAAATCCCCCGCATTCACGCCAGCGTTAAATCCAACGCCTCCGTCGTCTATGCCTACGCCCATAAAAGAAGCGAGCGAAATGGCTATCTGCGGCGCATACTCCATATATCTAATAAGCGCGGCTTTGACTTTTGCGGCGTTATCTGAACCATCGGCGTCGATAGCGTCAACAATCTGCGCCGCCAATGCGTTGAAAGGCTTGCCGTCGAAGTCCGACGTCCAAGCGTTGAACTCGGCTACCCGAAAGCCTTCATTTCGGAGCTTCTGCGCCCACATTCGCAGGAATGTGGTTTTGCCGGCGCCGTAGGGCGCGTCCAGCGCGATGACGCACGGGCCTTCTACGCGCTCAACAAGTCGGGTTAGCCGCTCCGCTTGCGTCCGCCGCCCGATAGCGTCGTTGGCAAACGGGTCGTCTTTCGGCTCCGGCGGCACAAAGACGTCTTCCGGTTGCAAGCGTATCTTGGCGGCGCTGTCGGCGTTCACATTTCACCTCACAACTGCCGGCGTTGCATACATTAGTTTGCTTATCAAGCGCAAAATCGGGCGATACGCGGCAAGCCCGCAGCATACGCCGTTGATTTCAAAACACGTTTGCGCCGACGCTATGCAAAGCCGCCGTCTATCAGCGCACCTTGAATTGGGATGCGTCCAAGCCGGCGCGCTCTATGATTAGGCGAGCGTTTCTTGCGGATTCGCTAGCGCTGTAGTTGGTATGGACAAAGAGAGCATTCACTTCTTTATAATTAATGAAAGCGTTGCCGTTAGAGTGTACGGGTTGAGTGGCGATAATGTATCTGTTGCCATGTTGAACGGGGCAGTGGGTTGCGTTCAAGTACCCGTTATCAGTAAGCCAACGGACGCTTTCAACTACCACTTCACTCCAGTAGCGAATTGCGACGGAAAGGTTGTCAGGGAACATTATCTCTGCCGGTCGCCCGCCTGCTTGAGGTTTAAGGTCGGACAGCGGTTGCCATTCGCCGCCGGGGTTGGGAGCGATTAGCGGCGGCGCTTGTACGGGGGTGGCTATCGGGGTCGGCAGTTGCGCCGGCGACGCTTGCATTTGTTCAAGTATGGAATCGAGTTCGTTAGCACTTGCGGCTTGCGGAGTATCGGCGCTGTTTGCTGATACGCCATTCTCGCGCACGAACTCGTGAAAAGCCCGTTTCACCAAGCCTCTATGCTCTTCTACGCGCCCTTTGGACACCCTGCCCGAAATCAGTTTGCGGAGAAGCAGTCTGGCGAATTCGTCGTCGGGGCGCTCATACACGCTTCCCAAGTATTCCTTTAAGACACTCACTCGCTTCGCATTGATTACGGCGGACTTGATGCCGTCGGCGTCGAAGATGTCTTTGGAAAAGCGCCCCAACTCGCTGATGTCGGCTTCGGTGGCGCAGCGGATGTCCACTTCTAGGAAGGGCGTATCATCCATTCTGCCGGCGTCGATCAGATCGCTGAAGAACTTGTAGATGACGCCGTTTGTCAGAACGCCAATAGCGGCATTCGTGCTTTGGAAGTAGCGAAAGAGTTGCGATATTTCGGAGACGCCCAGCGCATTTGAAAGCGCTTTGCACTCAAACAGGATTATCGGTTCGCCGTCCCGCATAACGGCGTAGTCAACCTTTTCGCCCCTTTTTATGCCCACATCCGCGGTATATTCCGCAATAACTTCGGTTGGGGAGAGATAGTCGTAGCCCAAGCCGCCGATGAAGGGCAACACTAGGGAAGTCTTGACGCTTTGTTCGTTGTTGGCGAACAGATCCCTGTGTTCTGTGGCTTGTTGCGCTAGGTCTTGCAGGTCTTTCAAAGACAACATATGCCCGGCTCTCCGTATCCGCGATGCCGCCGAATCGTCCGCCTTGGAATTTCGCATACTATACCATAATAGGAATTAAATGCAAAACCAGGCGGCGGTTAGCGCGAATCAGCCGTTGCGCGCGGCGATGAACTCGCCCACCACGCGGTTGAACTCGGAGGGCGCTTCGAAGTAGGGCGAGTGTCCCGCCTGCTCTATGATGTGGATCTTGGCGCCGGGTATGACTTGCGAAACCTCTTGCAGCACGGCGAGCGGGAATATGCGGTCTTGCGCGCCCGCCACCATCAGCGTGGGCGTATCGTAGCCCGCCAGCGCATCGGGCGATACGCCGAGTTCGCCCGTGCCGGTGTCGCCGATGGGCGGGTTCAGCGCCGATAGTTGGCGATACAGCAGCGCCATAGCGGGATCGCGCTCAAAGGCGTCGGGCGCAAGCGCGAGGTGCGGTTCGTTCCAAGCGATGGGGCGGTCAAGGTCGAAGGCGCGGCTGCGGGCGCGGGCGTCGCGCGCTTGAATGACGCCGGGCGTCTGCACGCCGCCGGGAGTGGCGGACAGCGCAAGGCAGGATACGCGCTCAGGATGCGCCAGCGTGAATTGCATGCCCGTCCAACCGCCCATAGACTGGCATACGATTGCGGCGCGCGCTGCGCCGGCAGCGTCCATAACGGCGCGCATATCGTCGGCGAAATAGCGCGCATGCTTATGCTGAGGCTGGCAGCGCGATCTGCCCCCAACCGCGATGGTCGAAGGCGATTACTCTGTGCCAGCGCGCAAAATGCGCCACCTGCCGATACCACACCAGCGTGTTGCCGCCTGCGCCGTGCGCCAGTATCACGGGCGCACCCTCGCCGTGCGCTTCGTAGTAGATCTCTGCGTTGTCCGTACTCACAAACGGCATTTTTCGTCCTCTGTCCTTAGCCTTTGTCTTTCCAAGTCTCTTATGCGCGCCAAGCGATTGGCGTATTGGGCAAGCCGCCGATTGCTGCGCTAACCCGCCCCCAGCGCCCCGCTTTGGCGCAGCCCGGCTATGTCTGCGTCCGCGTAGCCGAACTCTGCCAAGACATCGTCGGTGTGCTGTCCCAGCAGCGGCGCGGGCGTCCGCACGGAGCCGGGCGTGTCCGAGAGCTTGACCGCCACGCCGATGTTGCGGATGCCGCCCGCCTTGGGATGCTGCAGTTCCACCGCCATATCGCGCGACTGCACATGCGGATCGGCATAGACCTGCTCAATGTTGTAGATGGGGCCGCAGGGGACGCCCGCGCGCTCCAAAATCTCTACCCAGTGGGCGGTTGTCTGCGTGCGGAATGTCTCTTCCATAATCGGCGTGAGGCTTTGGATGTTGACCATACGCTCGGGGTTGGACGCGAAGCGCGCGTCGTCCAGCAGGTCGTCGCGTCCCACCGCGCGGCACATGCGCTCCCAGTTGTTCTGGTTGGCGGCGCCGATGTTGATGTAGCCGTCTTGCGTGGCGAATGCCTGATAGGGCGCAATCATCCGATGCGCCGAACCCAGCGGGCCCGCCACTTCGCCGGTCGCGAAGTAGGTTGCGGATTCGTAGAGGGTGTACGCCATCCCAGACTCCAGCAGCGAAGCGTCAACATGCTGCCCCCTGCCGGTAGCAAGGCGGTTGATGTACGCCGTCAGCACGCCGTAGGCGCAGAACATGCCGGTGTTCAGATCCGCCATAGGCACGCCCACCTTGGCGGGCGGCGCGTCGGGGAAGCCGTTGATGCTCATAAGCCCGCTCATGCCTTGCGCCACAAGGTCGAAGCCCGCCCTCTGACTGTACGGGCCGGTTGCGCCAAAGCCCGACACCGCGCAATAGACGATGGCGGGGTTCAGCGCGGACACATCGGCGTAGCCAAGCCCCATTCGCTCCACTACGCCGGGTCGAAAGTTGTGGAGCATCACATCGGCGTCCGCCAGCATTCGGCGCACAACGCCCAAGCCCTGCTCGCTCTTGAGATCCAGCACGATGCTGCGCTTGTTGCGGTTGAGCGTCAGGAACGCCGCCGATTCGCCCTCGATGAACGGGGGGCCGTAGCGGCGGGTGTCGTCGCCGCCGTTGGGCTTCTCAACTTTGACGACGTCGGCGCCCATATCGGCCAGCAGCATCGTACAGAACGGCCCCGCCAAGATTTGGCTGAAGTCTATTACCCTTATCCCTTGCAGCGGGAGTTTTCTTTCGGACTTTTGCATACGCTATCTCCACAATATCGGCGCAACCCGACGCTATGCCGATACGGACTAGGTTATGTTGGCAAACGAGTTAAACCACCGTTATGGCGCAACGAATGCTAACACAACGCCGGTGGTCAAAGATATATGCGCTCCCCCCAAAGAGCGCCCCTTATATGTATGCCAAATCCGAACGCCTATGCAGGAAGTTCTCATAAAAGCGATCTTATAGACGGCGCTCTTATGGCTATCAACGAAAAGCGCGCTCAACGCATCTATCCTTGAACAGCTCCGGCTTGACTAGCGTTCCAATACATCGTTCTGATTCCCCGCATGCGGCAACCCAAATACGCTGTCATTATGCTACTATCGAGCCACTCGCAATAACGGCTGGGGGAAGCAATGGCAGAGCAGAACTTTCCTGACAATATCTTGTATGAGATGGACAATCTCGAAGTATTGCGCGGAATGAATAGCGCGACCGTTGACCTTATCGCCACCGATCCGCCGTTCAATACCGGGCGCAACAGATCCGGCGCTGCGGGGCTTTATGTGGATAACTGGCGCTGGGGGGACACCGGCATACTGCCCGATCAGTGGAAGTGGAACGAAGTGCATCCCATCTGGCTTGACCAGATTAAGGATGACAACAGGGCGCTGTTTGAGGTGATAGAGGCTGCCGGACACGCGCACGGCGACGACATCGCCGCGTTTCTGTGCTTTCTGAGTGTGCGCCTGCTGGAATGCCATCGGATACTGAAGCCGACGGGCAGCATCTACTTGCACTGCGACCATACGGCTAACGCCTATATTCGGATGTGCATGGACGCCATCTTTGGTCCGAAGAATTTCAGAAACGAAATTGTGTGGCAAACCACAGGCAAGATACTGGGCGCTAAACAATTTCCACGAACTCACGACACCATATTTTGGTATAGCCTGGGGAAGAAATGGGCGTGGAATCCGCCATTGGAAGAGCCTACTGAACAATACCTGAGCACATACACAAAGGAAGACGAATACGGCAGGTACAACACAACCGATTTGTCCGGCGGTAAGAAGGGCGGCCCGGCCGCTTACAAGCCGTTCCGAGGAAAACTCCCGCCACAAGGCCGAGGATGGGCGCCGCCAACAAGGGACAAATTCCCCGAAGCGCTGCAGAGCAAACTGCCGTCAGACTACGAGCAGTTGGATGTGTTAGCCAAATGCTACGCATTGGACGACGCAGGGCTGATATTCTGGACCAAGAACGGGAAGCCGCGCTACAAAAAATACCTAGGCACCACAAAAGGCAAGCTGTCGGGCGATGTGATAACCAACATTAGCTACGCGAAAAGAAGCGAGCGCACCGGCTCTCCCGACCAAAAGCCGTTAGCCCTCTATGAGCGCATCATTCTCGCCAGTTCCAACGAAGGCGATCTTGTGTTGGATCCTTTCGCAGGTTGCGCCACCACCATCATAGCCGCGCACAAGCATAAGCGCCGCTGGGTGGGCATAGACCGCCGCCTCGATGCGCGCTTCCATGTGGTTTGCCGCCTGATGGGCATCAGCGCCAAAGACGCCGCCAAGATTCGCGATGAGCGCCCTGACCTTAACGATTGGCTTAACAATCAACTTGCCAAATACGACGCCCACTACAGCGTTAATGCGCCTAAGAGAAACGACGCGGGTGAAACCGCCGCTCCCGCGCTTGCGCCGGTATTCACGATAAACGAACGTCCAAAGATGACCCACAAAGAGATGCGCGGCATCCTGATAGAGCAGTTCGGGCTGCAGTGTTGGGGTTGCGACTTTGAAGCGCCCGACGAGCGCTACCTAGAACTTGACCATGTAACGCCAAAGTCGGACGGCGGCTCCAATGACCTGGATAACCGCGCATTGCTATGCCGTCCTTGCAACGGGCTGAAGTCCAATCGCCAAACAATGACCAAACTTCGCAGCGATAATTTCAAAAGCGGCTATCTTTCAACCCGAAACCACCCGATAAACCTGCAAGTTACAGGCGCATGGTGCCGGCAAAGGCTTGCGTTAGAAAGGGACTCATCAACCCGCCAACTTAATCTCGCCAGCGCATAGCATAACTGGCAGCGTGAATTTATCGGATCTCCCCCATAACTAAGATGCGCCGGCTTTGCCCACTCAGCCCATCGCGCTTTCGCAGCAACTCAGCGCGTGCTCTACCCCACCAGCTATCGGCTGCAAATCCGGGGAGCGCCAGTCGGGATCCAGTACGGCGTTTAGGGGCGTGATGGCGATACGGTTGTTGCGGACTGCCCATATGTCGGTGTCCTCGGGGACGGGGCGGCTGACAAGGCGGTTGTGCTTGATCCAGTAGTGTGTGCGGCGGCCGTTGTTGCCGCGCTCTACATTCTCCAAGTAGAGCCTATGCCCAAGCCGCGCAATCGCCGCGCCTTTTATCAGCGCTGGCTCTGTGTTGGGCAGATTGACATTCAGGAACAGCGGCGCTTCAAAGCCGTTTGCGGATATTGCCTCTGCGATGGCGCGCGCGCTGCCTGCGGCGGCGTCGAACTGCACGTTGGTCAGCGACGCCACGGACATTGCGACGGAGTGTATGCCGCGAAAGTAGCCCTGAAACGCCGCGCCCACGGTGCCGGACGTTAGGATGTCCAAGCCCAGATTGGAGCCTTCGTTTATGCCTGAAATGACGATGTCGAATTTGCCGGGCGAAAGGGTTTCGGTTGCTAGTATGACGCAGTCGGCGGGGGTGCCTTCGATCGCGAATGCGCGGACGCCGTCAACGGGCGGGTTGAGGAGTTCTCGCGCCTTGACTACATCAAGCAGCGTCATTGATGTGCCTATGCCGCTTTGGTCGCGGTCCGGGGCGGATACTACGATTTCGCCCAGCTCTTTCAGCGCTTCAGTGAGCTTCCATAGGCCGGGGGCGTTTATGCCGTCATCGTTGGTTATGAGAATTTTCAAGTCATCGCTCCAAACGGAATTGTTCGGAGTTCATAGTATCATATTGTCTATGAGGCGGGTTTTGCCGATGCGGACGGCAAGCGAAACAAGCGCGGCATCGTCAATTCGCTCAAGTTCGGTCAAGTCTTGCGCGTGGGCGATGCTGATATAGTCGATGGACGCAAGCGGCTGGCGCTCGATGAGTTGGCGCATTCGCGCGCGTATGAGCGCGGCGTCGGATACGCCGTCGCGGCGCATATCGGCGGCAAGCGTGAGCGCGGCGTTCAAGGACAAGGCGGCTTTGCGCTCGGCGGCGCTGAGATACACGTTGCGGCTGCTGAGCGCCAGTCCGTCGGGATCGCGCACGGTGGGGCATACCACTATGTCAGCGCCTAGGTTGAGGTCGGCGTTCAGGCGCTTCACCACAAGGCATTGCTGCGCGTCTTTCTGCCCGAAGTACGCTCTGTCGGGGCACGCAATCGTCAGCAGCTTGCATACCACCGTCGCCACGCCGTCGAAGTGTCCCGCGCGATGTTCGCCCTCCAAGCGGCGGCCGATGCTGCCCACGTCGATCGTGGTGTCGAAGCCGGGGGCGTACATCTCTTCCACGGACGGCGTGAACACAAGGTCGACGTCGGCGCTCTGCAGCAGCGCTAGGTCTGCGTCCATATCCCTAGGGTAGGATTCGAAGTCTTCGTTTGGGCCGAACTGAGTGGGGTTGACGAAAATGCTGACGGCGACGGTGGCGTTTTCGGCGCGCGCGCGGCGCACAAGGGACATATGGCCTTCATGCAGAAAGCCCATCGTGGGAACAAGCCCAAGCGGTTTGGGGGCATCGGCATGCGCCCGCCGAAACGCCTCAATGGAGTCTATGACCTGCATTTGCGTCACAGCTCGGCGGCCGCGCGGTCTGCGGCCGCGGCGGGCTGCGCGCCGGTCAGCTCGGCAAGCACGTCGTCGGATAGGGTGAAGCTCTCGTCTTCGGACGGGAACGCCTCTGCGCGCACGTCGCCGATGTAGTCGGCTACGGCGGCGGCGATGTCATGGGATAGGTTGGCGTACTTGCGGGCGTGCTTGGGCGTGAAGTCGTTGAACAAGCCCAGCATGTCGTGGAACACTTGCACCTGCCCATCGCAGTGGACGCCTGCGCCGATGCCGATTGTTGGGATGGCGAGGCGCTGCGTGATGATGCGCGCGAGTTGGGAGGGGACGCCTTCCAGCACAAGCGCGTATGCGCCGGCGTCTTCAAGCGCTTTGGCATCTTCGATGAGGCGCACCGCCGCCTTGGTGGTTTTGCCCTGCACGCGATAGCCGCCGAGCTGATTGACGGCTTGCGGGGTTAGCCCAAGGTGTCCCATAACGGGAATGCCGGCGTTCACGATGCGGCGCAGCGCCTCGGCGATGTGGCTGCCGCCCTCCAGCTTGACGGACTGCGCGCCGCCCTCTTTGAGCAGCCGGCCGGCGTTGCGGACAGCTTCGGCAGGGTCGGCTTGGTAGCTCAGGAAAGGCAGATCGCCGACTATGTGGCATTTGCGGGTGGCGCGCGCAACCGCCCGAATGTGATGCAGCATATCGTCCATCGTAACGGGGACGGTGGAGTCGTAGCCAAGCACCACTTGCCCGAGGCTGTCGCCCACAAGGATGATGGGAACGCCCGCCTCTTCCACGATTCGGGCGGAAGTGTAGTCGTAGGCGGTTAGCATTGCGATCTTATCACCGCGCCGCTTCATCATTTGCAAATCGCGAATGGTTGTACGCATCGGTTTGCCTCCTTCCGAACTATTTCCGTATCCCTGTATCCAAATCACAGCGTATTGCGCGCTGTCGATAGTTGGCGCTAATCGGTGCGCGTTGCGGTGAGCATTTGGCGCATTTCGGCTGCCTTTTCGGGGGGCAAGCCCTGTTCTATGGCGAGCGGCAGGCCGGCGAGCGCCAGTTCGCGGTACAGCGGCAGCAGCGCGGGATGGCGGGACGCCAGGGCGTCTATGTGCTTGCGAACCGTGCCAATATCGCCTCTGGGGTATGGGCCGGCTACGGCGGCGGGAATGCCGGCGGTCTCGATGTTGCGCGCGACGGCATACATCATCGGCGCAAGCGCGTTCACGCCGTCTGCGCGCGTATAGCCGATATGCTCCCACACTTCGGCGGATATGCCCACAAGACAGGTAAGCAGGTTGCCCATCAGCACGCCGCTTATGTGGTAGAGCGCCTTGTCTTGCGCGCTGAGAAACACGGCGCTGCCGCCGACGTCTTGCGCTATCGTCGCCAGATACTGGCGCATAGCTTCGCCGCCCTCTATGCCGAATGTGATGCCGGGGATGCTTTGAACGCCGTTTTCCACGGACGAGAACGCCTGCATGGGATGCAGCGCGCCCGGAACTGCGCCCTGCCGCGCGGGTTTGGCGAGCGCATCCAGGGACGCCGCGCCTGAGCAGTGCGCTACGCCCTGTCCGGCGCGCCACTCCACGGCGTCCGCTATGGACGCTATGGCGTCGTCGGATGCGGTGATGAACAGCATATCCGCGGCGTCGGCGGCATCCTGCAAGCGCGTATAAGGGACGCAACCGTCTATGCGCGCGGCGAAGCGCTGCGCTGATGCGGTTGTGCGGCTTGCCACGGCGGTTATGCGATAGCCCGCCGCCGCCATTGCGCCCGCAAGCGAACCTCCGACCTTGCCGGCGCCGATGAAGCCGATACTTGCCGATCGATCAAGCGTTGTCATTGCGCGCTCGATTCTTCTGACGCGGTTGATGCGGTTTGCCGAATATCGTTTGCGGATGGGATGCCGCCTAGCGCTTCGGCCGTCTCAACGCCGCGCGCGATGGCGTGGCTGACGCAGATTGCGGCGGCGGCGATGAGGCGGTTCATATCGGGTTCGGCGGCGTCTGACTTGCCGGTTGCGAGCGCGAACATCGTATCGCCGTCGGACATCAGGTGCGACGGACGCACCGCAAGCGCCACCCCGTCTTGCGCCGCAGACGCCAGCTTATTCGCCTGCGCTTTGGTCAGGCGGGCGTTTGTCGCCACAACGCCGATGGTGGTGTTGGACGGCGGGACGCGGCGGGACGCGGCAGAAGCGGCGTAATCAGGGGACGCAATCAGCTCTAGCGCGTCCAGCATTGCGCCGTTGCGCTCGCTGCGGGGGCCGGCGACGATGCGCCCAGCGCTATGCTCATAGACGCCGCCCACGGCGTTGACCGCCGCTATTGCGCCCACGATTACGCCGCCGCCTAGATCCAGCGCCGCCGAACCGATGCCGCCTTTTACGGCGCGCGGCATTCCAAGCAGTTTGGCGACGGTTGCGCCCGTTCCTGCGCCCACACTGCCCTCTGCCACGCCGTCGGACGATGCGCTGCGGCAAGCGGCGTATCCGTCGTCGGCGGTGGGACGTATATCGCCGCGTATGACGCTTAGGTCGAACAGGATTGCCGCCGGCACGATGGGGATGACGGCGGCGCCGAACTGCAGACCGACGCCGCGCTCTTCGAGACGGCGCACTACGCCCGCCGCCGCGTCCAAGCCGAATGCGCTGCCGCCGCTGAGAAGTACGGCGTGAACTTGGTTCACAAGCGCGGTGGGGCGCAGCAGATCGGTTTCGCGTGTGCCGGGGGCGGAGCCGCGTACATCCACGCCGCCAACCGCGCCGTCTTCGCACAGCACCACGGTGCAGCCGGTAGCCGCCGCTGCGTTGGTATAGTGGCCTACGCTGATGCCGGGAACATCGGTGATAGCGCCGATTTTCACATCAAGCCCCTCAAAGATGGCAAAAGCCTTCCCGCGCTTGACGGAAAGGCTTTTGAGCGCAAACGGCAACGCCGCCGTCTGTGCCGACGGCCGCATCTAATCCGATTGTCCCTAGTTCACGCTCACCGTTCCGTTCAGGATTGGCTGCGCGCGTATGGTAGCAGAAATTGCGCGGCGCTTCAAATGCGGAAACGATTATCCTATACTCCCCTCACCGCTCCGCCCTCGCCCATAGCCGCTTGCCGTCCGTGATGAACTCCACCGTGCCGCGCTCCGCAGTCGTGAACAGCATCTCCGGCGGCACGAACCGCTCCAGCCGCTCCATTACCTCGGCGTCAGGGTGGCCGAATCGGTTGTCGGCGCCCACGGATATGACCGCCGCCGACGGGCTTGCGGCGCGCAGAAACGCTTCCGTAGTGCCGCCGCTGCTGCCGTGATGCGCCACTTTCAGCGCATCGCTGTCCAGCGATACGCCGCTCGCCAGCAGCGCGCGCTCCGCATCGCCGTATATGTCCCCCGTCAGCAGTACGCTCACATCGCCGTACACCAGTCGCAGCACAACGGATGCGTTGTCGACGTCCGATTGGCTGCCGCTCAACAATGTCTGCGGCGGCCACAGAACCTCAAGCAGTATGTCGTTGTCCAGCGCAATCGCCTGCGACTGATGCGCCTCTATGAGCGCTGCGCCCTCGCCGTCCACAGCGCGCCGCCACTCCGCATAGGGCGCGCTGTCATAGGCGATGCGCCGCTCCACGATGCCCACAACCTCATAGCGCGCCAATATCTGCGCCAACCCGCCTACATGGTCGCTGTGCGCGTGCGTAGCCACGACAAGGTCGATCTGCGTATCGTTGAAGCGCATTCGCTCTGCGAGAAACTGCGTCATTCGCAGCGGATCCGCCCCGCCGTCAACTACAACCTGAACGCCGCCCGGCGTCTCTATGAATACGCCGTCCCCTTGCCCGACATCAACGAAGTGGATATGCAGGCGGTCATCCCGCGCAAGCAGCGCATCCGACCACACCAGCGCGGCGGCGAATGCGGCAGGCACAATCAGCCATGCGCCCAAGCCCGCCGACTGCGGCAGTACGGATGCGGAGTTGACGGACGGCAGCCCGGAGCGCCGCCACAGCGCGCGTAGTCTGTTCGGGAATGCGACTATGGGCAAGCACAGCGCCACCAAAATCAGATAGCAGCCCACGACCGCCGCCAACGGCAGTCTGCCCGTGTCCACCGCCGCGCTTGGCAGATCGGACAGCGCCGTAACCACGCCTGTTGCATAAGCGCCCGCCCCCCACGCTATCCAACCAAACGGCAGCGCCAAAGTTTCGCTCACCATCCCAAGCAGTCCCGCAGCGCCGCTGCCGATTATGAACGGCGGCACGGCGGGCAGCGTTAGCAGCGTAGCGGGTATGCCCAGCGTGGACACCTGCTCGAAGTGGTAGGCAATCAACGGCAGCGTTGCGGCGGTGGCGGCGACCGTTACGCCAATCATATCGGCGGCGGTTGTTAGAACCGGACGCAGCGGCGAGCGCCAACCCAAGCGATCCGCCGCAAGTCCGCGCAGCAGTCCGCCGAAGCCGTCCCCAAGCGCCACAATGCCCGCCAGCGCCGCGAAACTGAGCTGAAACGATATGCTGAATATGATGTTGGGCGATATGCCAACCATCACAGCGGCGGCGCATCCCAACGCCGCAAGCGCGCCGCGCTGTCTGCCCGCCGCCAGCGCCGCCAGATACACGCTGCCCATTATGCAGGCGCGCGCCGCCGACGGCGACATCCCGGACAGCAGCGCATATAGCCAGATTAGCGCAAGCGGCGCAAGCAGATGCAGGTAGCGCTTTCTGCCAAGCAGCGCCGCGCTCGCCGATAGGCTTGCGGTCAGCAGGATGCCGACGTGCAAGCCCGATATTGCCAGCAGATGCGCCGCGCCGCTGCGCCGAAACGCCGTCGTTACATCGTCGGGGATGCCGCCGCGCAGTCCCAGAACCATCGCCTGCGCCAACGCCGCCTGCGGCTCCGGCACAACCGCCGCTATGGACGCCGCCGCGCTGCGCCGCAAGCCGTACAGCCAGCGATAGAAGCCGTTGCCGTTGCCGGCGCTTACCAGCGCTGCGCTACGGGCGTACATCACCGCGAACACGCCTTGCCGCGCAAGATATGCGGGATAGTCGAAAGCCTCAAGCGTGGGCGGCTCTTGAATGCGCCCGGTCAGCAGCAGGCGGTCGCCGTATCGGAAGTAAGGCGCTTGACGGCGCTGCGCTATATCGGCGTCGGCGCGCGCCGTAACCAGGATTAGCGCGTCCGCCGCCGTCCATTCGCCGTTAATCGGACGGATGCGCTCTGCCTGCAGCCGAAAGCGCGCAAAAGCGCCCGCCGCCTCATCGCCGCGCACAACCACGCCTTCCACCTCTTGCGGCCGACTGCTTATGAGAGAGCGCTCATCCGCATCGCCGCCGCCAATCATAACGCGCGCCATTCCTAGCGCAAACGCAAGCGCCGTAAGCGCAATCCACGGCGATAGGCGCAGACTCGCCAGCAGCAGCGCCCCAAGCAGTGCCGCGGCCGCGAACAACGCCGGCACGGCAAGCGTCGCCGCATCGCCAAGCCCGAACCCCAGCAGCGTCCCGCCCACAAACGCTATCGCCGCCGCAAGCAGTTTCATCTAGCAAGCGTTCCCCAAGTCCCACTTCGATGGATGCAAAATAGGCAAGGTGAGGGTATCTCAAAATTAAGCGCAACTGAGTGTATGCAACCCGCGAAGTGTCCGCTGATGCAGGATTTCTTAAAATGTAACAAGTTTCAAATTGATAAGCGTTGCAAGCTGAGAATGCCGCAACAAGCCTACCCGCTAATTCGGGCAATCGCATTGACCGGCGCGCCGATCGACGCCTGCGGCTTCAAGGCTTGCTTCAAACGCGAACAGATCGCCCACACGGACGCCGAGCGCGCTTGCAATGGCGCGGATGCTCTTTAGAGATGGGTTGCGCACGCCGCGTTCCACGCCGGAGAGGTAGGTTACATGGATGCCTGCGCGGTACGCCACTTCCTCCTGCGTAAGGCTGTCAAGCGTCCGCAGCGAGCGTATGTGTCTGCCAAATGCGAGCTGATAAGCGTCCATTTGACAGGAACGCTATTAGTAGTTAGACTATGAGTCCATAGACTATAAGTCTATATGAAATTAAAGGATTATACGCCGTTTTATGTATGCGTTCTTTTCACTCGCCGGTCTTGGCAGCGTTATCGCCTTCTTTGGCGGTCTTGTCTGGCTCATCGTAGCCTTAATCAGACGGCGGTCTGTCAGAAATCCTTCCGTAACCGTTCTAGCGGGCGTAGTAGTTTTTATTATTGTAATCATCGCGCAAGCATCGCTTGGATCCGACGATGCTTCCAATGAATCATCCCCTGCTTCTTCAAGCGCCGCCCAAACCGATGTGCCATCAGTTGCATCATCGCCGCCCACTCAAGCGCCGCCTACTCCGACGTCCATCCCTTCCGGGGAATCCCGCTCCGAACCTGCGCCTTACGGATACCCCGTCGTACATTCAGGAATAGAGGTAACGGTTCTGGATGTTACACGCGGGATTGATCTGCCCGACATATTCACGCCGCTTGACGAAGGGAACGAATGGGTTGTGGTTAATCTGCGGTTAAGAAACCAAGGCGATCCCAATAAGACGAAACGCTACCATACATCCGATTTTCGCATAGTGGGGAGCCGAGGCATTATCTACGATGATTGGTTCATAACACCCAACACAGGCTCAAATCTGGGTTCGGGCGAGTTCTTTGGCGGCGGCGAGGTGGAGGGCAACATCGTTCAGCAGGTACATCGGGATGACGCCGATCTGACTCTGATTTACGCCCCCGCATTTCGGGGTTCGCGCTATTTGTCGATCGAAAAGCCGTAGCGGACGCATCGGTAGTTCCATACGCAAACTTTGCGCATACACATAATAGAGGAGGACAGATGCGTACTACATCGTTGGTATTGGGCTTTATCGCCGCCGCAATGCTTTTCTTTGCGGGATGCACGGGAACCGTTTTCGGATCCTGCGCGGCGGCGTTCGAAGAATCCTTTGACATCGAAGAAACCGCTGAAGGCGCTACATCCACTTCGGAAGATGTGAGCGTCGGCGGGGTATTCGCTGTCGTTACCGCCGTGATTCTGTGCATCGCGGCGGGGTTGGCAAAATCCGCGCACAAGACATCATTGGGGTTATTCGTAGCGTCAATGCTTGCGCTTATACTCACCGTGGTTGTTGATACAACCTCGCTATTCGCGTTAGCGTACTACTTGGCGATACTGATAGTAGCCGCCTGCATCGTTCTGATGCTATTAGCGCTACGAAACGGCCGCAACCCACAGGTTGAATGACCGGGGTTTGAGTTACGCAGCTGGAGGACGCACTAAGGGCAACTAATCGCAAAGGGCGTAATGCCTTTCTATGCCAACTGCGTAGCTCATATCCACAGCGTCCATAGCGCTCGAATGCGAACCGACGGCCACCAAATCACCGCAGGCTTGCCGCAACCGCGCGGGCTTGCGCTGCGCCTCTTTCGGAGAATAGGCTGCATACGCCGGTGTATCCCGCCGGGTCGAGCATAGACTCGATCTGCTCAGGCGTTAGGCGGGCGCTCACATCCGGCTCCGCCGCCAGCGCGTCCGCGAAAGGCTTGTCTTCCAGGAACGCCGCCTGCGCCGCCTCATACACCGCGTCGTGCGCCTGCTGACGCCCTATCTGCCTGCCCAGCTCCAGCATAATCGCCTCCGACATAATCAGCCCGCCGGACAGATCCAGGTTGCGGCGCATCCTATCAGGGAATACCCGAATGCCCGCGAACAGGTTGACCATGCGCTGCAGGATGTCCCCCGTCAAGATGCAGGCTTCGTTCAGCGCCTTGTCCATCATAACGCTGGTAGTGCGGTCGGCTTCGTGTTCGGTTTGCATCGCCTCAAGCGCAAGCGGCACGAGCGCCCGAACCTGCGCCGCGCCCGCCACGATGTCCTGCGCCAGCTTGGGGTTGCGCTTCTGCGGCATCGTGCTGCTGCCCACCGTGCCGGGCGGCACCGGCTCTTCCACTTCGCCGAATTCCTGCTTCATCTGTGTATAGACTTCGCGCCCGATTTTGCTGCAACTCGCCGCAAGCAGCGCAAGCACGGTTATGTACTCCGCCAGATGATCGCCGATTGTGCGGCTGGGGTTTGCCATAGAACCCATTCCAAGCCGCCGCGCTATTCCGTCTTGTATCGCAAGCCCGATTTCGCCCAGCGATGCCAGCGTGCCTGCGCCGCCGCCCAGCATCGCAACGAACACGCGCTTTTCGCAGCCGCGCAACCTCTCCACATGGCGGCAGAGTTCGTCAATCCAAACCGAAACCTTGTATCCGTAGGTGGCGGGGACGGCGTGCTGACCGTGCGTGCGCCCCGGCAGCGCGGCATCCTTGGTGGATTCGGCGAGGTCCGCAAGCAGCGCCAGCAGATCGGCGATCTGCGTCAGGAATATGCGGTGTACGCGGCGCAGGTTGAGCAGTTTGCCCGTCTGCGTGATGTTCTGCGTGGTAGCGCCCCAGTGGATATAGCCACCGGCGTCCCCCTCGCAGATGCGGTCAAGCTCCCACACCATCGGCACAAGCGGATGCCCCGTGCGCGCCAATCCTTCGCGGATGTTGTCCATATTCAGGTTATCGAACTTCACCTTTGCCGCAATCTCATCGGCGGCGTGCGTCGGTATGACGCCCAGTTCGGCTTGCGTCTGCGCCAGCGCCACTTCCACGTCCAGCCACGCCTGAATGCGCGACGCCTCCCCGAACAGCGCGCGCACGCCCGGATCGCCCACCCGATACGCCGTAGGTTCTGCCTGCATTCCGTTGCCTCCTAGCGCCGTCTAGCGCGGCGCGATTATCTAGCGGTTGCCGCTTGCCTAAATGTTGTGCTTGCCTGCGCTTGGATGCGGCTTATGCTTGCTTGCGCTTATGCTTATTAGGATGTCAAAGCCTATGCCGCATTCGCATTCCCACAAACAGGCGCTATACTAACATACATCGACAGCATCGATTGGCGCATCGGAGCGAATGATCGGCCGTCTTTCGCCAATTGCGCCCCATACTCATATATTGCTTTATTCTAATTTTATAGAACGAATGTATTGACAACGCCCGCAAACCCTGTTAGATTTGATTTGCGGGACACTGCGAGATACTGTTAGGGGGGAATAAATCCCGAAAAGCGTCCCCCGTATAACCTACAAACCGATGCGGCTAACCAACCGATACACCACACGGGAGGCAACTGATATGGCTCGACGAAGCAGCGGAACCAGCGCGGCGAAGAACCAGAACCCTCAGAACGACAAGGCAAAGGCGCTTGAGCTCGCCATCGGACAGATAGACCGCCACTTCGGGCAGGGCGCGGTCATGCGGCTCGGCGACGCCATCCAAGACGATATCGGCGGCGCTATCTCAACCGGCTCCATATCCCTGGACACCGCGCTCGGCGTGGGCGGCGTTCCGCGCGGGCGCGTGGTTGAGGTGTACGGCGCAGAGTCGTCCGGCAAGACCACGCTCGCCTACCATGTGATGGCTAACGCGCAGGCGGGCGGCGGCACCGCAGCCTACATCGACGCCGAACACGCCCTAGACCCCGCCTATGCCGCCAAGTGCGGCGTGGATATCGAAGAACTGCTGGTGTCGCAGCCGGACACTGCAGAGCAGGGCTTGGAGATATGCGAATACCTAGTTCGCAGCAACGCAGTGGACATTGTGGTGGTGGACAGCGTGGCGGCGCTAGTCCCCCGCGCCGAACTTGAAGGCGATATGGGCGATACGCACGTCGGACTGCAGGCCCGCCTTATGTCGCAGGCGCTCCGCAAGCTCACATCCGCCATTAGCCGCTCCAACACCTGCGTTATATTCATCAATCAGCTCCGCGAAAAGGTGGGCGTCTTTTTCGGCAACCCCGAAGTTACGCCCGGCGGTCGGGCGCTCAAGTTCTACAGCTCAGTCCGCATAGACCTGCGCCGCCTAGAATCCATCAAGCAGGGCACCGACGTGCTGGGCAACCGCGTGCGCGCGCGCATCGTCAAGAACAAGGTCGCGCCCCCCTTCCGCGTGTCCGAGTTCGACATCATGTACAGCGAAGGCATCAGCAAGCACGGCGAAATTCTGGACATCGGCGTCAACGAAGACGTCGTCAAGAAGAGCGGCTCTTTCTACTCATACGGCGACATTCGCCTTGGGCAGGGGCGCGAAAACTCCAAGAACTTCCTGATAGACAACCCCCTGCTCGCCGCCGAAATCGAAGAGATAGTCCGCAATAAGCTTTCCCCCCAAATCGTCATGCCCGAAGCCGAAGAGCAGTCGGACGACGAAGATTCCAACATAACCTTCATCGGCGGCGCGGCAAACGCCGACTAACCTCGATATTATGCGGTTGCGCGGGCAACAGGGCGTTCCAATATCGCCAATCCCGCGCATCCACATTCGCTATCGGCGGCAAGCGCGCCCTGCGGACGCTTTACGCATTCCCAATCGCCTGTTAAACTTGTGTTAAAACCAGATTGGCGGCTAACGCGCATTCTACAAAAGCCCGCGCAGGGCTGAGACGGGAGCGATTAAGGTCCCCCGGCCTGAGATGAACGAAGACAGCGAGCAGACCAGGCGCGCAAGCGCCTCCGCAATACGCCACCTATCCCGCAGACCTAGAAGCGAAGCAGAGGTCAGAGCGCACTTGCGCCGCGCCTACCCCCCCGAAATCGTGGATCAGGTCATTCAAACCCTCTGCGCCCAATCTCTCATCGACGACCACGCCTTCGCGCGCAACTGGACAGACAGCCGTCTGCGTAACAAACCCCGCAGCGCATATATGGTCAAGCGCGAACTGCTCGGCAAGGGCATCGACGCCGAAATCGCAGACAACGCCGTCAGCGGAGTTGACGACGCAGACGCCGCCTATCGCGCCGCTTCAGCATACGCCCCGCGCCTCAGAAACGCCGATTATGACGCCTTTCATCGCAGGCTCTACGGCTACCTTGCGCGGCGCGGCTTTAGCGCATCCGTCAGCCGCCGCGTTGTATCGCGCCTCTGGCTTGATCGTTCCCAAGACGACATCGACGGCGCGGAGTCATAACTATGCTTCTCAGTTCCAATCCGATGCGAGCCCCAAGCCTGCGCCCGGCCTTCGCCCGTTTGGCGACGAACCGCATGCCTGCCGCGCGCATCATTGCGCCCGCTCATAACCCTAGCCACGGAGGTTGACCCAATGGCGGACGGACAGTTATTAAGCCTGCTTCTCATCGGGGTGTGCATCCTACTATCGGCGTTCTTTTCGTCGTCAGAGGCGGCGTTCCTCGCGCTGGAACGCGTACGGCTCGCGCACCTGGTCAGCGTGGACACGCCCGGCGCCCGGCGCGTCGCCGCAATGCTCGAAAAGCCGGAACGCTTGCTATCCACCATCCTACTGGGCAACAATCTTGTCAACGTCGCGCTGACCGCGCTCATAACCCTAGTAGTACTCAACATACTCGGCCCGGATAGGGAAGCGCTGGCAACAATCATAACCACCGTGGTAGGCACGCTGCTGCTGCTGCTATTCGGCGAAATCATCCCCAAAACCATCGCCGTCCACAAAGCCGAGAGCGTATCGCTCCGGTACGCCCGCCCGCTCACGCTCGTAGAGACGGCGCTGTGGCCCGTGGTGTTCGTGCTGCAGGCGGTCGCCAATCGCACCACAAGGCTGCTCGGCGCCGAGCCGCAGAAGCGCGACTCCATCACCGAAAGCGAACTGCTCACTCTCATAGACATCGGCGAAGCCGAAGGCACATTGGAGCCGTCCGAAGCCGAACTGCTCCAAAATGTGTTTCGCTTCGGCGACCGCCAAGTCCGCGAAGTGATGACGCCGCGCCCCGAAATCGTGGGCATTCCCAGCGGCGCAACCCTCAGCGACTTCTTAGAAATCTACTGCCGGCATTCGCACACGCGCTTTCCCGTGTATGAGGACTCGATCGAGAACATCATCGGCATCCTATCCTCGAAGGATGTGCTGAAAACGATGGCGCTCCACGGCATGGCGTACACGGACAGCGTAACCGCCGTTGTGCGCGAAGGGCTTTTCGTCCCTGAAACCAAGCGCACCGCCGAACTATTCGGCGAAATGCGCGGCTCCGGCAACCAAATGGCGCTGATTGTGGACGAATACGGCGGGCTTGCCGGCATCGTTACCCTCAAGCGCCTATCCGAAGAGGTGGTGGGCGCGCACGGCGAAGAGGGCGCTGCGCCCGCAGACGAGTACGAAAGCATCGACGACAACACCTATCAGGTTGAGGGCGCAATTAGCATCGACGAAGCAAACGAAGAGCTCCACATCAACCTGCCGCACGGCGACTTCGACACCCTAGCCGGATTCGTGCTTGACAGGCTGGGCTACTTCCCCAAAGCGGGCGAAACCTTGGAGTACGATAATCTCAAAATCGAAGTCATCGAGATGAAGGCGTTCAAAATAGAGACGGTCAAGATTACGCGCTCATATCCCGCTGAAGAGAGCGAAGAGGCCGAACCCAAAGTCGATGCGGATGCGCTCGCCCGATAGCGCCGCCCTTGCGCCCTTGCGCCAAGCGCTCGCCGTTGCGCTGACAGATTGCGATATGCGCGGCAAGACGTTGCTTGTGGCAGTCTCCGGCGGCGGCGATTCCCTAGCGCTGCTCTACGCGCTGCATCAGGCGCAAGCCGAATTCGACCTGCGCTTATGCGGCGCGCACCTGAACCACGCCCTGCGCGGCGACGAATCCGACGCCGACGCCGCATTCGTCGCCGCGGCGTTTCGGCGGCTCGACATACCCTATACCCTGCAGCGCGCCGACGTCGCCGCCTACCGCCGCGCGCATAGGCTATCGCTGGAAGACGCCGCCCGCCGCGTGCGCTACGCATTCCTAGCTGACGCTGCCGCCCATCACGCCGCCCACGCCGTCGCCGTAGCGCACACCGCCGACGACCAAGCCGAAACGCTGCTTATGAACATCATCCGCGGCAGCGGACTCGACGGACTGCGCGGCATGCAACTGCTCGATCGCCTTGCCACAGACGCAGCAAATCTAATGCTGTTTCGGCCGCTGCTCGGCGTAACCCGCGCGCAAACCTACGCCTACTGCGCCGCGCTCGGCTTGCAGCCCCGTCAAGACGTATCCAACCTATCGCTCGAACACACCCGCAACCGCATTCGGCTTGAGCTTATGCCGATGTTGGAGCGCTTCAACCCCGCCGTCCGCGATGCGCTGCTGCGGCTTGCGCGCAACTCCGCCGAGGATGCCGACTACATCCGGGCGCAGACCAACGCCGTATGGCAGGACATAGCGCGTCAATCGGACGCAGACGAAGCCGTGATTGCGCTGAATACGCAAGCGCTTGCGCGGCAGCATCCCGCCGTTCAGAGCCGCATACTGCGCCGCGCCGTTCAAGCCGTCAAGGGCAGCGCCGATGACATCACCCGCCGCCACATACTAGATATGCGGCGGCTTATCGCCGGCCCCGCCGGCAGGACGCTGCATCTGCCCGACGGCATCCTATTCGCAGTGGGCTACGATGAAGCGCATATCGGCATCGGCGCATCGGTAACGGATGCGCTTTCGCCGCTACCCCCAATCTGCGGCGAACATCCGCTTGTCGTCCCCGGCGAAACCCGCATCCCCGGCTGGCGCATAAGCGCATCCGTATGTGCCGCCGCTTGCAACGCAATCGCGGACACAGACGGACTTAGCGAAACGCTCGACCTAGACAGCGTAGGCGCGGCACTGTATCTGCGCGGACGCCGCCCCGGCGACAGGTTTCAGCCGCTGGGTATGGCGCAGTCAAAGAAACTTCAGGACTTTATGGTGGATGAGCGCATTCCCCGCCGATGGCGCGACGGCGTCCCGTTGCTTGTATCGCGAAACGGCATCGCCTGCGTCGTCGGCTGGCGCATAGCGCACTGGGCGCGCGTCACGCATGCAACCAAGCGCCGTTTGCATCTGAGATTTCGTCGCGACGATAGCCCAAAGCCATCCGTCGACGGCTAGATGATGCGGTCGAGGCGAGGACTGGGCGTTACGCCCGGCGTTCTGCCCCGCCGCGCCACCGGTTTATCGTCGACCTCGTGAATGTCTGCGCCAAACCCGATTGGCGGCGCATTCGCGATAGCATCGCTCACGCTGAAGCCGCTCACCGGCGCGCCCGCCTCTACGAACTGCCGTATCTTATCCTGCGTAACGCCGTGCGTAATGAAGATGTCAACATGGCTGAAACCGCTCCCATTCAGACGCGCGCGCACCTCTTTCACCAGATCAGGCGTTATCCCGCCCCGCTCCGGCGGCGTGCTGATGTTGACGCCGCGCAGCGTATCCCTGAACGCGCGCGCCAATGCCACCGCCTCCTCTGCCTCATCCTTGAATGTGTCCACTATGCCGATGCGCGGGATTTCCTGCGGCATATGGCGGTCAAAGGACTGCATCGCGCGCACCGTATCGCCCATCAGCAGCGGCAGCGTGTGCGACATATACCCCGTGGGCGTTACGCTCGCCAGCCGCGCGCCCAGCGCCGTGGACACCGCCGCGCAACCGCCCACCACCGCCGAATAGTCAATCAGCGGCACGACGTTCGGATGCGCGCTCTGCGACGAATTGGCTACCACCGGAATGCCCGCCGCCGCGTCCACGCACTCGCGCGCCGCCGTTGCCCAGCCGCTGCAAGACGCCAGTATCCCGCAAATCGTCCCCTCATACAGCCCGAATGCGCTGTACGGCGCTCTCACCCGCAGCGCCACTTCGCGCGCCGCGATATTATCGCCGTCCGCAAGCGCCCACGCTTCAGCGCCCGTTTCGGGCAGCACCTTCAGCAGCAGCGCCCGAACCTCGCTCATCCCGCACAACACGCCATCCCGCGCCGCCGTGAACTGCATCGTAACATTGGGGCTAAAGCTGTCGTTGCGAAGAATCGTCAGTATGCGTTGCGCCTGCACATCGCTTCGGTCGCCCACCAGCGCCGACGGGCGTACATCAAACTCAGGAGTCGTCATATGCGTCTGCTTCCCATATGAGATAGGCTCAATTGCGCCAACAAACAGGATAAACCATACCGCGCAGAATGGGTAGATAGCAAAACGAATTGCGCGCGGCAACCGCCGCCTTGATTGGATTACCCCTTGCGCCGCTGCGTTCACAAATCCCAACAACCTACCCCCCAATCCCATTGACTTTTGTAACAATTTGTTGACAACGCTGTAACATTTTCGTTATATTTGAAATTAGCAGACGAACCGCTTGTCTGCTAATTCGCCCGCATCGTCGGTGCCCAAACGGACGCTTTCGGCGCAATTGCGGGACATCAAACTCGAACGGTTACAGAGTTCATTATTGGAGGTCTAAAAGATAATGGCGACAGCAACCCAAACCACTTTCAAGCCGCTCGGCAATCGGGTGGTTGTGAAGCCGTCTGACGCTGAGGAGCAGATGAGCGCAGGCGGCATTTACATCCCCGACACCGCCAAAGAGAAGCCGCAGGAAGGCGAAGTCGTGGCAGTCGGCCCCGGCCGACTCACCGACGACGGCAAGCGCGTTCCTATGGAACTCGCCGTAGGCGACGCCGTCGTCTATTCCAAGTACGCCGGCACCGAGTACAAAGAAGGCGACGCCGAATACCTCGTCCTGCGCGAAGACGACATCCTGTTCAAGAAGTAGGCGGCGCGCAAACCTACCCCATATACCGCATCAGCATAATTTCACAGGAGGAAAACGATGCCCAAGCAACTCACTTTCAGTGAGGACGCCCGCGCAGCCATGAAGCGCGGCATTGACACTATGGCAAGCACCGTCGGCGTTACCCTCGGCCCCAAAGGCCGCAACGTGGTGCTCGATAAGAAGTTCGGCCCCCCGCAGGTCTGCAGCGACGGCGTTACCATCGCCAAAGAGATTGAGCTGGAAGACCCCTTCGAGAATATGGGCGCCCAGCTCCTCAAAGAAGCCGCCAGCAAGACCAACGACGTCGCCGGCGACGGCACCACCACCGCCACCGTCCTCGCCCAGGCAATCATCCACGAAGGCTTTAAGAACATCGCCGCCGGCGCAAACCCCATGGCGCTCAAGCGCGGCATCGAAAAGGGCGTAGCCGCGCTCCGCGACCAGGTCGGCAGCATGTCCACATCCGTCGAAGGCAAGACGCAGATAGCGCAAGTGGCGTCCCTGTCAGCGCACGACGACGAAATGGGCGGCCTTATCGCCGACGTAATGGAGCGCGTCGGCAAGGACGGCGTCATCACCGTTGACGAGTCCAAGGGGCTCAGCTTCGAGCAGGAATTCGTCGAAGGGATGCAGATAGATAGGGGCTACATATCCCCCTACTTCATCACCGACCAAGACAAGATGGAATCGTCCATTGACGACCCCTACATTCTCATCACCGACAAGAAGGTGTCCGCCGTATCCGATGTGCTGCCCGCGCTGGAAAAAATCCTGCAGGTCAGCAAGAACCTGGTCATCGTATCCGAAGACATCGAAGGCGAAGCGCTCGCCACGCTGGTGGTCAACCGACTGCGCGGCACGCTCAACTGCCTCGCCGTCAAAGCGCCCGGCTTCGGCGACCGCCGCAAGGCTATGCTGGAAGACATCGCCATCCTCACCGGCGGCCAGGTCATCAGCGAAGAGGTCGGCCGCAAGCTCGACTCCGTGGTTGTGGAAGACCTCGGCAGGGCGCGCCGTGTGGTGGCGTCCAAGGAAGAGACCATCTTCGTGGACGGCTCCGGCGCAGACCCCGCCATCACCGGCCGAATCAACCAGATAAAGGCGCAGATCGACGAAACCACATCCGACTTCGATCGCGAGAAGCTCCAAGAGCGCCTCGCCAAGCTCAGCGGTGGCGTCGCTATCATCAAGGTTGGCGCGGCTACCGAAGTGGAACTGCGCGAAAAGAAGCAGCGCGTTGAGGACGCCCTGTCCGCCACCCGCGCCGCAGTGGAAGAGGGCATCGTCCCCGGCGGCGGCCTGGCGCTCATCCGCGCGCGCGACGCACTGGAAGGCGTATCCCTCAGCGGCGACGAAGCCACCGGCGTAGGCATTCTCCGCAAGGCGCTGGAGCAGCCCCTTAAGCTCATCTCCGAAAACACCGGCGTATCCGGCGAAGTCATTCTCTCCGAAAGCATCAAAGCCGAAGGCGACTGGGGCTACGACGCCGAAGTCGGCGAGTTCGGACACTTGCTTGAGCGCGGCATTATGGACCCCGCAAAGGTAACCCGCGCCGCCATAGAGAACGCCGCAAGCGTCGCCTCCATGGTGCTCACCACCGAGTCCCTCATAACCGACGTCAAGGAAGAGCAGCCCGCCGCCCCCGCAATGCCCCCGATGGACTACTAGACCGTCAACCGCCACCACAGCGCGGCATCGGCATAGCGGCTAAAACGGGATAAACGAAAGCCCCCGACGATTGATTCGTCGGGGGCTTTCCGTATCTTTGTATCTATGGATAAATGATCTCTGTTTTGACTGTTATCTGAGGGGCCGCCCACCTAGAGTAGCAACTATAACAGATGTCATTAAAGTCAAACATCCTGAGAATGTCATCCATCTGGAGTTCGTTCAAAATCCTGCCGCCGTCTGTTTCATTCGACGACTTTATCAAGTTGTCGCGCTCTGAACAGAACCATTCGCCCGTTATATGCGTCACACGCTTCTCAAAGACTGGCAATGCAATGCTCTGATTCAACGCGGACAGAGTGTAAAGCAGTATCAGGATGTCGTCTATCGGCAGGTTAAATTGAACTGGGAGCCGATTCGATACCGGGTCTTTATGACTTGGAGGTTCAAAAAAGTATCGGTTCACGAACTTCCCATCTATCTTGTCTTTAAGCCACCTTTGCAAACATTCGGTTTCCGAGTCGATTTTGACAAGTCTAACGTCAGAATCGGGGCCTTCATAATAGGCGCATTCGTGATCGCGTGGAGGCCCAAGGGCATTGCTACGCAACATTTCATGCCACCTATACGCCAGGAAATCCTTAACTGTGCAATCTACCGGGTGTCCATCTACAGAATGAATCCGGTGTGTCAGCTCATAATAGACTTTGGACAAGTCGTGTCGGAATGACCTTCTGCATCGTTCAGACAGACAGTCAACAATATCCTTATGCTTGTTCTTGCATTTAGGATTTTCGCACTCAAAGCCGTCGCGATTTGCCAAAACGCATACCTTATAGAGAAGTTTGAACCCTTGTTCGATAGCGTTTAGCGCATTTTCGTATAGGAAATAAGATGAAGCCATTTGCATATAATCATCTATTTTATCGGCAGCGCCAATTTCTGCCGGCCATCCCGGCACCATGTAATTCCACTCATGCTCATTCATTACGCCATCCGCCGCTGACTTCACTGGGTTAAGAAATGAGAATCCATCCAATTCCCAACTCCAATCAGAAATATGGTCATGGGTTTTGACGAACTCCTCAAAGCGGCTAATAGCCGAAAAGCGTCGACTAAACTTAACCTTGCCTGATAGCCCCCACACAAATGTTACAAATGAAGGCATCAACTGCTTTGCCACAAAGCAGTTCCAAGAATCGCCATTGTCAGGACTATAATCTGTAATGGACATTGTTTAATGCTCCCTCGCTATGATGGACAAGACTACCCATTTATCTTGAACATATTTGAGACTTTTGTCAACTCAGAAAGTCTATTGCCTACCTTGAAATCGGGACAATATCATCGTTAGTATAGCGTCATTAAGCATATCGCTTTACATTCTGGAGGATATACCGCTTGTTCACCCATCTCCACGTCCACACCGAATATAGCATGCTCGACGGCCTCAGCCGCCTAGACGCGCTTGTCCACCGCGCCAAAGAGCTCGGCATGGACAGCCTCGCCATCACCGACCACGGCGGCATGTACGGCGCTATCGACTTCTATCAGATAGCCACAAAAGCCGGCGTCAAGCCCATCATCGGCTGCGAAATGTACGTCGCCCCCGGCAGCCGCCACGACCGCGGCGCCAACAACAAATCTCCCTATCACATGACCGTACTCGCCCAAAACGAGCGCGGCTACGACAACCTTGTCAAGCTTGTTACCAAAGCCAACCTTGAAGGCTTCTACTACAAGCCGCGCATCGACCGCGAAATCCTGGCGCAGCACAACGAAGGCTTAATCGTGATGACCGGCTGCCCCAGCGGCGAGCTGCCCAAGGCTATCACCCGCGGCGATATGGACGGCGCGCGCGCCGCCGCATCCTGGTACAAAGAACTGCTCGGCGGACGCTACTTCCTGGAGATTATGAGCCACGGCGACGTCCCCGAACTGCCCAAAATCAACCAAGGACTGATGCAGCTTCACAAAGAGTTGGACATCCCCGTTGTAGCCACCAACGATTCCCACTATACGCACAAGCACGACGCCCCGCTGCAGGACATCCTGATTTGCATCCAAACCAACACCAATATCCAGGATGAGCGGCGCTTGCGTATGGAGGAAGACTCCTACTATCTGCGAAGCCCGCAAGAGATGGCGGCGCTCTGGCTCGAAGTCCCCGACGCCATATCCAACACGCAGCGCATCGCCGAAATGTGCAACCTAGAACTCGACTTTTCGCGCATGCGCCTGCCGCAATACCCCGTCCCCGGCGGCATCACCGCCGACGAATACCTCGCCAACATCTGCCGCGAAGCGCTCATCCGCCGCATCCCCGACGCCGGCGACGCCGAAATGGAGCGCCTCAACTACGAACTCGAAGTCATTCGCCAAACCCAGTTCGCCGACTACTTCCTAGTCGTTTGGGACATCGCCAAGTTCGTGCGCCAGCGGGACATATTCTTCGCCGTGCGCGGCAGCGCCGCCGCAAGCCTCGTCCTCTACTGCCTAGGCGTTACCAATGTCAACCCTTTGCCCTACACGCTGGTCTTTGAGCGCTTCCTCAATGTTGAGCGCAAAGAGATGCCCGACATCGATATGGACTTCCAAGACGACCGCCGCGAAGAGGTCATCAACTATGTGGTGGACAAGTACGGCAGACAGCATGTAGCGCAGATAATCACATTCGGCACATTCGGAGCGAAAGCCGCCATCCGCGACGTCGGGCGCGCCCTGGCAATGCCATACGGCGACGTCGACCGCGTGGCGCGCCTTGTCCCCACCCGCCTGAACATCACCCTTGACGACGCGCTTGAGCAGAACCCCGAACTCAAAGAGGCGTACGACGAAGACGAAACCGTCCGCAAACTGATGGACACCGCCAAGGGGATGGAAGGGCTAACCCGCCACACCAGCACGCACGCCGCCGCCGTGGTCATATCCCAAGAGCCGCTTGATGACATCGTGCCGCTCCAGCGCCCCACGCGCGGCAGCGCCGACGACTCCGCCGTCGCAATGACCCAGTACGCAATGGATCCCTGCGCCGAACTTGGGCTGCTCAAGATGGACTTCCTAGGGCTGTCCAACCTCGCCATCCTCGCCAAAGCGCGCAACCTCATTGCCGAAACGCGCGGCATCAAGTTCGATCTCACCGAAATCCCGCTGCAAGACGGCAAAGCCTTCGATATGCTCTCGCGCGGCGATACCGTGGGCGTGTTCCAGCTTGAGGGCGGCGGAATGACGCGCTACATCAAAGAACTCAAGCCCACTTCACTCAGCGACGTCGCCGCTATGATAGCGCTCTACCGCCCCGGCCCGATGGAACACATCGGCGCTTTTATCGACTCCAAGCACGGGCGCGCCGTCCCGCACTACCCCCATCCCGCGCTCAAAGACATCCTGGAAGAGACCTACGGCGTCATCGTCTATCAAGACCAAGTGCTGCAAATCGTGCGAACCTTCGCCGGCTACTCCCTAGGCGAAGCCGACATCGTCCGCAAGGCGATGGGCAAGAAAATCCCCGAAATTATGGCGCAGGAAAAGCAGAAATTCATCAAAGGCGCGCTCGACCAAGGCTACACCAACGATATGGCGGAGCAGATATTCGCGCTCATAGAACCCTTCGCCGGCTACGCCTTCAACAAGGCGCACAGCGTCAGTTACGGGCTTATCTCATACTGGACCGCGTATCTGAAAGCCAATTTCACCGCCGAATATATGGTGGCGCTGCTCAACGCCTACAAGGACAACACCGACAAGGTGGCGGGCGCAATCGCGGAATGCCGCCGCTTGGACATCCCCGTTCTGCCCCCAAGCGTCAATCACAGCGAAGTCGAATACTCCATCGAGGGCAACCCCGAAGGCGGCGCATCCATCCGTTTCGGGCTGTCCACTATCAAAAACGTGGGCGCGGCGGCGGTTGCCCCCCTGGTCAAGGCGCGCAAGAAAGAGGGCGCTTTCGAGTCAATGGAGCAGATGTGCCAGTCCCCCGAACTTGCGGGCGTGGGCAAAAAGGCGATGGAAAGCCTAATCAAAGCCGGCGCATTCGACCGGTTCGGCGACAGAAACGGCATGCTGCAAGTCATTGACCGCATCCTAGCGCTGGCGCAGAGCGAATCCGACCGCCAAAGCTCACAGCAGACCTCCATGTTCGATATGATGAGCGAGGCAATGCCCGAAGTCATGCCCAACATCGACATTCCCGACGAATCCACGACAGACGTCGAAAAGCGCCAGTGGGAGCAAGATCTGCTGGGCGTGTCAACCTCAAGCAATGCGATGCTGGATCTGCTTGCGCGGCGCGGCGCAAAATCCAACGAAATCATCGCAATGAAGGACATTGACCCCGATATGGCGGGCAGGCGCGTCAAGGTAACCGGTGTAGTGTCCGATGTGTCCCGCCGCTACACCCGCGACCAGCGCCCATTCGCCATAGCCTCGCTGACGCTTATGGACGGCGCGATAGAGGTGTTCGTGTGGGATGACAAGGTGCAGCAGACCGAAGGCGTATGGCAGGACGGCAAACTCGTCGCCGTTACCGCCAGCGTCCGCGTGCGCGACGACCAAGTCAGCCTCAGCTGCATCGACGCCCAAGAGATAGAAATCCCGGCGACAACCGCCGCCCAAACCGCCGCCGCGCCGATTGCCAAGCCCGCCGCTGCCGAAAGCGCCGCGCAGTCGACGCCTAGCGCCCCGGCCGCCGCCGAACCCGTTGCGACGCCGTCCGCAAACGGCAACGGAGCAACGCCCGCCGAACCCGCGCCCGAATACCCGTCTGCGTCCGATACGGCAGACTTGCCCAAAGTCGCCGACGCATCCGCCGCGGCTTACGCGCCTGAGACTGCAGCGCCCGCCGCCGAGCCGCCGCACACGAATGGCAGCGCGGCGCATCCCCCGTCCGAGCCAAGCCAAGCCGCCGTCGATGCCGACGATGAGCCGCTGCCCGCCGCCGAACCCGCCAAGTCAGCGCTGCCCCAAGCCGGCGTAAGCGCGCCCGCCGCCGCCAATGGAAACGGCGCTAACGGCGCAGTCTTGCCCTCCAGCGAAGTCAACGGCAACGGCAGCGCGCATGCCAACGGACCCACCGAGCGCCTCACCCTGCGGCTGCGCGAAACATCGCCGGACAGGGACAGGCGGCTGCTGTTCGACGTCAAGAACCTGCTGATGGACTACTCAGGCGAATGCGAAGTTACGCTTGAGATAGCCACCGCCGGCCACATAGTGGAGATGGAGTGGCCTATGGTGAAGGTGGATGCCGGCCCCAATCTAGTGGAGCAATTGCAGCGCCTGATAGGCGCATCCGGCGAAGCGCGCATCCACGCCGAATAGCGCAGTCAAGCAACTCCGCGCAAAGCCCTGGTTACAAGCGGTTTTGCGCGCGATTAGGGCTTGGCGCTTATATCGGGCTACGAACCGTCGCCGTGTTCCAGGTCTAGCAGCCGTTGCTTGAGATCGAGGCGCGTAGCGCCCTTGCCGTAGCCGCGCAGACTGCCGTCGCTGGCGATTACCCTATGGCAGGGGATTACTATCGCCAGGCGGTTCTTTGCCATCGCCTGCCCGGCGGCGCGCGGCGCAAGCGGATTGCCCGCCTGTTCGGCAAGCCATTTGTAGGTGCGCGTTTCGCCCTTGGGGATCGAGCGGCAGGCGTCCCACGCCGCCCGATGGAACGCCGATGCGTCCTCTACATCAAGCGCTTCATCCGCGAAACTCACATCCTCGCCGTCGAAGTAGCGCGTCAGTTTGTCCCGCAGCCCCTCAAAGCGATCCGGCGATGGCATCGCGCGCTCAAGCGCATCTCCGAGCTGCTCGACGCAATCCTCGGCATACGCCTGCGGCAGCGTTGTGCGCCGCAAGCCCTTATCGGACGCAACCGCGCCCATCCAACCGGCGGGCGTCTCAAACACATCGTAATAGAGTTCGCTCACTGCTAATTCCCTCCCGGCAGCAACCGCCTGAACGCCCGCGTCAGCAACGCGCCCCGTATGCTGCGCCAAGCCTGTTCCATATCGTCCACAATCTGCGCCTGCGCGCTATCGTCTGCGCCGTTATCCGTATCGGATGCAGCGCCCGCCCCGGTGTAGCGCAGAGCCCCGAATGCCGCGCCGATGCGCTGCGCCGATACGCCGGCGTCGTCCAGCGCGCCCGCAAGCATCGCGGCGTACTCATTCGGCGTCTGATAAGCGCCGCGCCGCATTCCCGCAAGCGTCCCCATGCGGTTCATCTTGGCATACGCCCGTTCCACCGGCGAAAGCCCGCGCAGTCCGGCGTTCCATATCCAGTACAGCAGCAGCCACACGCCGCCGATTGCGCCCAAGGCTATGCCGCCGCGAGCCGCAATCGACAGCAAGGCATCCAGCGAGAAAGTCCCATCGAAGCTGCTATCGCTTGCTAGACCGCCCGCGCCCGGAAGCCCAATCTCATTGAACGGATCTAGGAACTCCGATGTGTCCCCGGACATCCCGCCGCTGCCGCCGGTGGGCAGCAAATCGGCGCCCGGCCCCGTGGTCATTCGCCTTACATGCGCCGGCCACTGCGGCGTGGGCTCAAAGTCGATCCAGCCGTACTCAGGGAAGAACACCTGCACCCAGCCGTGGCTGTCGAAATCGCGCACCACGCGCACATCGTTTTCGGCGTCATATTCGCCCGGCGCATAGCCCGCCGCCAAGCGCGTTGGCACGCCCACCGCGCGCATCAGCACCACCATCGTGGACGCGAAGTAGTCGCTGTAGCCCGTCTTGGTCTCGAACAGGAAGTGGTCAACCCCGTCGGCGTCGCGCGGCGGCGCTTCTATATCCTGCGAATAGGTGAACTCGTCGCTTCGCAGATAATCGGCTATGGCATTCGCCTTGTCCAAGGGCGTGGGCGCATTCGCGGTCAGTTCGGCCGCCTTGTCGCGCACGCGTTGGGGCAGCGTGGTCGGCAGCTGCAGGTAGTGATCGGTGATGAATGCGCTGTAGTCGGCGCCCGCCTGCCGCAGGTCGTCGTCCGTTGCAACGGATACATAGGACACCATCGCATACGGATGATTTTCGGGCAAGCGCCGCGCGAACTGCCACGACGCTATTTCGGGCGCAGCGGCGCTCTTGCGCTCCAGCGTTACGCCGTCCAACTCCACAATGCCGGTCTGCTCATCCGTCTCGAATCTGACCGAATTCAGCACAATATCGCTTGGCAGCGCGCGCGATATGTACGATTCGGCGAAACGCTGCGGCGGATCGCCCGCCTCTCTCAGCGCCGCCGCTATCTGCTGTATATCGGGCGGCAAAACCTTGTCCGATTCGGTGTCCCGCATCCGTATCTCAAACTCTTTCGGGCGCAGCGTTTCCACAACCGCATCGTGGCTTAGCCAGTCAAGGTTGCCGCCCGCTAGGAAGCTATCGCTGGCGAAGTTGAGCTGAACAACCTGCTCTACGGACACCGTATCGCGCCACTCAGGGCGCGGCGGCGGGATGGTGTTCGGCCCCACCTCAAGCTCGGTAGTTTCGCCCGATTTCCAACCCTGCGATGTGTATTCGCTGTATGTGTTGGAAAGCCAGTATGAGGGATACTCGGTTGTTGCCCAGAACACCGCTTCGCCGCCAAACGAGATTGCGCCGATGAACGGCAGCGTCTTGCCGAAGAAGCGCCCCGGCGCATCCTTGCGCGAAGGTATGCCCGCAAGCAGACGCTCAAACTCCTCTTCAAGGTTGGCTATCGGCGTGCGCGCGGTGTTCCACAGATACGCCAGCTGCGGCGATACATACACGCGCAGCGGCAGCATCGACGCCACCAGCATCACCGCAATCCCGAACCACAAAATCGAATGCAGCGTTAGCCAGCTGCTCACCATCTCGAAGCGAACTCCGCGCCGACGCCAGTCCGTCTGCTTCTGCACTTCGTTGACGCGCACTATGAGCAGCATCGATAGCAGCGTGAACAGGAAGAATTTGGACGAAAAGTTCAGCGTGGGCGGCAGGAAACTCAGGTTGGTCAGGATGGCCGTGCCGCCCAGCACCACGGCGACCCACGCGTTGCTGCTGCGGAACAGGAAGAAGGCGCTTGTGTATCCCACAACCCAAGCCAGCGCCAAGATGCCGACCGTGAACGGCAGCAAGTCCGTGGATATGCCGTCCGACGTGGCCGCTTCATACCAGACGCTAAGCCTATTCCAAATCTCCGGCAGCGCGGCGGTCAGGGCGTCGGCGTCCGTCTGCGACAGCGCGCGCCATACCACCAGCGCAGCGCCCACCGCTATGCCAATCGGATACAGAACGATTGCGTGTATGGGCGCTCTCGCCAGCGCAAGCCCCGCAATCGCCGACCAGAACAGCAGCGTGGTAAGCCCCGGCGTGGGCACCCAGCTTCCGTCGGACACGGACATGCTCAGCATCAGCAGCGCGCCCAGCAGGATCAGCAGGCTGCTCCAACCCTGAACGGGGCTTAGCCTATCGTTGAGGCGCAGCAGGAAATGCCTATCGGTATCGCCGCGCGCAGTTGCGCCGCGCTGCCGCAGTATCCGAAACGCCGCTTGGTTCGCGCTCACAGAAGCGCCTCCGTTTCGCTTAACCGCCCCGCCGCGTCCGTTTCAGCGCTTGTATAGACGCGGCTCAGCGCCACCGGAATGTCGTCGCCTTTGCGCACCAGATAGGGCGGGATGCCGGAAGTGTAGAGCTGCGGTATCAGATCGACGGTGTTGAAGAAGCCGTCGAACGATGCGCCGTCGAGCAGCGCCACCGCGACTCGCACGCGCCGCCGCGTCAGTTCGCGCAGCGCCGTTACCCACTCCGGGCGGTTGGACGGCGTTATCACTATCAGCGAGCTGTGATAGCCCCAAAGCTTCTCTTCGCGCGGCAGCAGCGCCTCAAGCGGGACGCTGCCGTCCGCCTTGCTCAGCGCCAGAAACTCCAGCGCGCGGTCAAACTGCCCCATGCCGGTGTCCGCCGGCAGAAAATAGCGCCTATCGCCCTGCGCTATCAAGCCGACGGGCAGTCCCGCCTCAATGTACTTGCGAACAAGCGATGCGCCGATGGACACGGCGTATTCGTCCGTGCTTTCGTCCAGTTCGCCCGCCTGCACATCCCTATGCAGATCGACTAGAACCCATACATCGCTTGACTGCCCAAGATCGAACTCTTTGGACATAAGCCGTCCGAGCTTGGCGGTGCTGCCCCAATGCACGCGGCTAATGCTGTCGCCAAAGGCGTATTCGCGCACGCTTGCGGCATGCGGCGTAAGGTCGTGGGAGCGGCGGCGGGTGGAGCTTTCGCCGGACAGATCGGCGGCCGGTATGGCGAACTCAGGCAACGGCTGCGTGCGCGGATACACGATGAGCTGCGCCGTATCCCCGAATTCGCGCTCGCGCCTGAATATGCCGAATGCGTCGGTGTTGGACACGCGCACCGGCCCCATCGTATAGACGCCCCGCCGACGCGCGGGCGTCTGAGTGCGCCAAGAGCGAAAGCCCTTCGAGTCCAAGCTCACCGCCATTCCGCTTGAGTAGCCCGGCAAATCCGTCAGGTCTTCCACCTCAAGCGTGGGCTTGGGGATAGCGCCCAGGTTGCGAATGGTGATGCGTTCCTCAACATTATCGCCCACGCGCACGCGCCTCGATCGCCGCTCTACGCTCACTTCCAGGGATCTCAGACTAATCAGGTTCCATATGAACCCTAGGATGAGCGTAAGTCCCAGTATGTAGCACAACCGATAGAACAAGCCGAAGCCCGTGGCGGCGCCCGTCAGCGCCGTTACCAGCGCCAGCGCAATCACGAAATAGAAGCGCCGCAGCAGGAAGCCCGTCGACTCGAAGATGGCGCTACCTCCCAAACCAGCCGCGCGCCCTTGCGCCCGGCACGGGGATGTCGTCGGCTATGGCGTTCATCACCGCCGCGGGGTCGACGCCGCGCATTCGCGCCGCCGCCGATATGATGATACGATGGCGCATTATCGGCACTATCAGCTCTTTCACATCGTCGGGCAGCGCATACTCGCGGCCGCGCAGCAGCGCCAACGCCTGCGCCGCCCTGAACAGGAACAGCGAGCCGCGCGGCGATGCGCCCAGCGCTATGTCCTCATGCTCGCGCGTGGCGCTCACGATGGCAACGATGTACTGCTTAATCAGGTCGTCAACATACACATCGCGGGTAGCGCGCTGCATCTCTTCGATCTCAGCGGCGGTTGCCACCGGCTGCAGCGTCTCTATCGGATGTCCGAGCTGCTGCCCGTCTATCACCGCTATCTCTTCTTCGGCGGACGGATAGCCCAGCGAAATCATCACGAAAAAGCGGTCAAGTTGCGCTTCCGGCAGTGGGAATGTGCCTTCGTACTCGATCGGGTTCTGCGTCGCCATCACCATAAACGGCGCTGGGACGGCGTGCGTTACGCCCTCTACGGTTACCTGCCGCTCTTCCATCGCCTCAAGCGTGGCGGACTGCGTCTTGGGCGTAGCGCGGTTCACTTCGTCGGCAAGCACAATCTGCGCGATTATCGGGCCTTGGCGGAACTCGAACTCGCCGCTCTTTTGGTTGAATATGGACACGCCGGTGACGTCGGTTGGCAGCAGATCGGGCGTGAACTGAATGCGCTTGAAGCTGCAGCCGGCGGAGCGCGCGATGCTGCGCGCAAGCATCGTCTTGCCCACGCCCGGCACATCCTCGATCAGCGCATGCCCCTCGCACATCAGCGCAATCACGCCGAGTTCGATTGCCTGATCCTTCCCGATGATAACGCGCTTCACATTGTCCACGATAAGCTGAGCGATGCCCCGCGCCGACTCAATCTGCTGCAAAACCCTTGCCTCCAATCAATCCTGACGCCGTGCCGCGCTTCCTAAGTATGGACGTCCTCTGCCTATATCATACTTGAAAATCCCAAGCATGTCATTGACGGCATCGCTTACCCACTTTGCGCGCTAACGCCTTTGCGTTGAAACGCGGTTTGTCCCTAAGCATCGGCGGCGCATTGCATATCAATAAAACCCCAAAATACATTGACCTTCAAAGCGTATGCTAATCATAATTTATACATAATCTAAACAAGTTCCAATACTTTGGCGAAACTGCGCTTTTCGCTTACGGCATTGCCATCTAGCGCAGACGCAAGCCCCCCATTCAAGCGCTGACAACAATACCATCTCAGGAGCAGCAATGAAATTCAAAACATTGGCAGCATTAGCGGCTGCGGCGTGTATGAGCGTGGCGCTTGCCGCTTGTTCGCAAGACAATGAGCCGGATTTGGTGGCATTGGGAGAGACTTCGCCGGTGGCGGCGGTTGCGCCGCCTACAGCCACGTCTGCGCCGCCTACCGCCACGCCGAGGCCGCCCACCGCAACCGTTGCGCCGCCGACTAGCACGCCGGAACCCACGGCTACCAAGAGACCAACCGAAACGCCCGAACCTACCGCCACGCCGGCGCCGACTGACACGCCCGCGCCTACCGCCACCAAGCGGCCGACCAGAACGCCGATACCTACGCAGACGCCGCGGCCTACATTTACGCCATGGCCTACGCCCACGCATACGCCTACGGCAACGCTCATACCCACGGCAACCTATACGCCGGAGCCGACCGCAACGCCCGAACCCACGGCGACGTCCGTGCCGCCTACTGCCACGAACACGCCCGAACCTACCGCCATACCGCCCTGCTCCACATTCGGGCCGGGCGCCAATCTGAGCGGCTGCGACCTGAGAGAGAAAGACTTCACCGAGAACGACCTGGCCGGCGCCAGTTTTGAGGGCGCAATCCTGACCAACGCAAACTTCAGCAAGGCGACGCTGACTAACGCAAACTTCAAGGGCGCTGACATCAAGGCCGCCCGGTTCAACGGCGCTCAGATGCAGGGCGCAGACCTGAGCCGCACGAATGTAACCGAAGCCCAGTTTAGGGACGCCAACTTGGACGGCGCTATACTGACCGGCGCAACCATTCGCGCGAGCAGGCGGGCGCACAACACCCAGAAGTTCAGAGGCGCAACGCTCACCAACATCACATTCACAAGCGGCGTCAACCTGTCCGGCGTGGGCTTCATCAACGCCGATCTGTCCAACTCGTCGCTGGTGAACGCCAATCTAGAGGATGCGGACTTTCGCAACGCAACTCTCAGGCGGGCGGATCTTACCGGCGCGAACTTTGAGAGCGCGGACTTGGGCAGCGCCGACCTGCGCAATATGAAAGCCGACAACAAGACGACCTTTGAGAAGGCGGATTTAGCGAAGGCGAACCTGACCGACGTGGTGTGGTCAAACGCCAACTTCGATGAGGCGGATATGAGCGGCGCCAATCTCACCAACGCCGAGTTTGAGCGCGGCAGTTTCAACGATGTGAACTTCTCCGACGCCGATTTGGAGGACACCGATTTCTCCAACGCCGACCTGGACAGCGCGGACTTCGACGGCGCGAAGCTGGACGACACCGACTTCAAGGACGCCGATCTTACCGACGCCAAGAATATGGAGAACGCGGAGGACATCCGCAACGCCAAGTGGGACAATACCGAGTGTCCCGACGGCACAAACAGCGACGACGTGGAAGGGCCTAATCCCAACGAGTGCCACCCGAACAATCTACAGCCGAGCTCCAACTAGCGGGTTCGGTTGCCGATTAGTTCATTGAAGGCGTCGCCTATTGCGCCGGGCGCGGGCGCGATGGCGACGCCTGCCGCCGCAAGGGCGCGCTCTTTCTCTTCGGCGCGCGCGGCGTTGCCGGTAATGACTGCGCCGGCGTGTCCCATCCGCTTGCCCGGCGGCGCGCTGCGTCCGGCAATGAACGCCGCCATCGGCTTATTGAACTCGCTGCCGATGTACTCCGCCGCTTCCTGCTCGCGCGTCCCGCCAATCTCGCCTATCATCACCACGCCGTCGGTTTCGTCGTCGGCGTTGAACATCTTCAGGATGTCCACAAAAGACGATCCGTTGACGGGGTCGCCGCCGATGCCAACGCAGCTTGACTGCCCGATGCCGAGCGCCGTGAGCTGGCTGACCGCCTCATAGGTGAGCGTGCCGCTGCGGGACACCACGCCCACCCTGCCGGGCGTATGGATGGCGCCGGGCATAATGCCGACCTTCACATTGGCGCCGGGCGTAATCATGCCCGGGCAGTTGGGGCCTATCAGCGTAACGGGCTTGTCCCTGATGAAGCGCTTCACCGCGATGGTGTCCATAATCGGGATGCCTTCGGTGATGCAGGCGATAGTGGGGATGCCGGCATAGACGGCTTCGATGATGGCGTCGGCGGCGAATGGCGGCGGCACGAATATGAGAGCGCAGTTCGCCTGCGTCTGCGTTACGGCTTGCTCCACGGTGTTGAACACCGGCACATCGCCGTCGAAAATCCGCCCGCCGCGGCCGGGGGTAACGCCCGCGACTAGGTTTGCGCCGTATTCGCGGCAGCGCAGCGCATGGAAGCTGCCCTCGCGGCCGGTAATGCCCTGCACCAGCAGCCGCGTGTTCTCATCAACAAGAATGCCCATAGTTGTAGTTGTGTCCTTTCGCTTATTGCTCAGGCGTGTCAAGCGTGTATGGAGGTAAAGCCGAATTCGGTTTGCGCCTGACATAAATGCCATAAGCCCTTAATCAGAAATCGGAGCGCGCGTGAAAGCCATGCCGAATTTGATAATCGACGTCCGCAATGAATGCGCCTTTTCTTTATAGTATCGTTTCGCCCAAAAGCAGAAAGCCGAACTCGGTTTGCGCCTGTTGAAAATCCCTTTCGTCGTACGACAGCGCAAACCCACTCTGCCTTTCTTGGATGCAGACAAAGCTGGCGCAATCCACCACGCTCCAGCGCTTGTCCGAATGCGTTCTGAATATGTCAAGCGCCGCATTCTCGAACGCGGCGGCATCGACGATGAGCGTGTCAGATGTATCAATCAGGTTTAGCAGTCCAAGCGCTAGATCGTGCCGCGCCTTTGCGCGGCTGTTCAGAAATGTCAGCGCTTCGTAAAGCGTCCAGTTGGTAGTTATGCGCCGCCATTCCACGCCTGAAGTGCGTCGCCAGCGGGCATGCGCGTTTCCAAAATTTTGGTCGCGTGTATCCATGAGCGCAATCCAAAAACTGGCGTCAACGAACACTTCGGCCGCCACTAGAAAAGCCTTTCGATGTTTTGGTAGTTGTAGATTATGCCGCCGGGTGGCGTGGTTTTCACGGCGTTCTTTTCATATTCTTCATCCAGTTTCCTGAAGAAATCCTCCTCCCACCGCTTGGCTTCTTCGCTAATCGGGTGTCTTTCGTGAGGCGCGGTTTCCAATATCTTTATGGCGATTTCCGACTTTTTGAAAAGCCCCGGCTTGTATTCGATTAGGTCTGTCCTTATCGCTTCCACTTGCGCGGCGCTGAAGCCGAATGCCTCAAGAATTTCGCAAACCTCTTGCTGGTTTAGGAGCTTATGCCCGCGCTGAATGAGCGCCTTCATTTGGACATTGGGCGCGCTCAGCACAAGCCCGCCGCTTTCGTGCCGCTCATTCTCGAAGTCATAGCGCTTCTCTAGGTACTCGACCAGCGTGTAGGTTTCGGTGTATTCGGGTTTGGCGTCTTTGGGAATAAGCGGCGTTTCCTTGCGGATGATTTGGGTGCTCTGGTAGCGCAAGTTAGCGGGATGTTCGCTTGGCGCATCCTCAGCATCCAGTTTCGCGAAGAAGTCTTTCATCCACAACGCAGATTCTTCACTCATATCGCGCTTTTTACCAGCCACAGAATCCAGCAGCCACGTTCCGTATTCCCAATCTCTGACGGGTTCGGGGTTGTAGTGAACTAGGTCAGCCCTTATCTCGTTTATCTCTAGTGGATTGAATACGAGGGATGTGAGCGCTTGGCAGACCTCGTCGTCGTTCAGCAGCAGGCGGCCGCGCGGGATGAGCGCCTTGCGCGAAAGGTCGGGCGCGCCGATTAGCATGCCGTCTTCTTGTAGCGCGCGTTTGAAGCCGTACCGCTTTTCGAGGTATTCGGCAAGGGCGTGGGTGAGTACGCCGGGCGGCTTGAGATAGTTGTCCATAGCATTGCCTCCGCTTGCTTTCATACGCGTTTGCGGGCGCATTATCCCTGTGGCAAATCGTAGCTTATCTGCCAGTTGACGCCGAACTTGTCCGCGCAAGCGCCGAAGTATGAGCCCCAGAACATGTCCGCCATGGGCATAGAGACTGCGCCGCCGTCGGATAGGCTGGCGAACAGCGCATCGGCTTCTGCGCGGCTGTCGGCGCTGACGGTTACCGAGAAGTTGCTGCCGAACACGGGCGGCGGGCCGAATGTGGACGGGGCATCGCTGCCCATCAGCACGCTGCCGCCGATGGGGAGGGACACGTGCATGATGTTGTCCCGCTCCGCCTCAGGGATGCCCATATCGGCGGGGCCGTCGGCGAATGTTTGGATGATTTCGAACTCGCCGCCGAATACTGATCGGTAGAAATCGAACGCCTCGCGGCAGTTGCCGTCAAAGTGCAGGTAGATGTCCAGGTTCATTGCGCCCCCTGATTAGGTGAATGTTGGGTTTATGGGTTGTGTTTGTGAACGGATGTTATCGCTGTGGGCGCGCCGCGCTTGTCTTTGCGAGGCGGGCGCGCCCACAGCCGTTGTATTTGGCTATCTGTATTGGTCTATCCCCACGGTGGCGGCGCTGGGGCCGCTGGGCATAACCAGCGTCTTTGCCCTGTCCGCGCCGATGACCAGCACGTCGTACTTGTCCGCGCTCTCAAGCAGCGGGACGCTCATATTGAGCAGTTCCTGTTCGGAGAGATCGCGCAGCCAGCGCCAGTGCGCGCCAACCCTGGCGTCGTCCAGCGGCATATATTGGATGAGCTTGCCGAGGCTTGCGTTGGCGTGCGTGTGTATGAACTCTTTGACGCCCTGCTTGGTGAAGCCTTCGCCGCCCACCGGCCGCGCAACGTCGGGCGGCATGAATATGAGGCGCTCGCCGCCGTTGCGGTCGCCAAGCCCGCGCGTGCCGAATGTTACGCCGTATGCAATCGTCTTGAGCAGCCCCTCTGCGCCGGTGTTGCCCTGGTCTTGCACATCCAGCTCGCCGTCGGTGATGAATATGCTGACGGCGCTTTCGTCCCGCCTGAAGCCCTTGTTGACATGATACGGCTCCCACGGGGACATATCCTCGTTTTCGGCGACGCAGTGAACGAACTTGCGGGTAGTGCCGATGGTGTCCATATCCATCTGTCCCGGATACCAGTAGCCGATGTTTCGCAGGCACAGCGAAAAGGCGCGCCCGATGGTGATGTTGATTTCGTTGTCGCGTCCCGGCCCAAGCGCGGATCGCGGGTTGATGCCAAGTTCTTTGGCGATGGGGCCGTTCACCACCAGTATGGGCGCATGCGGGCTGGTGGACATCAGCAGCGATTTGCCGCCGTGTTCGCCCATCTCCGAAAGCGTCTTGACGGCGGCGATGATGACCGGCATATGCTCCGGCTTTGCGCCCGCCATAGCGGCGTTGACGGCGATCTTCTCCACGGTGGCGAGCCCGAAGCCCGGCGGCATGTCGCACACCAGGTAGTCGGGCGGCAGGCTTGTGCCGTTCAGCAGCTCGTCCACCGCCGCGCGCGTCGCCGGATAGAGCGGCATTGCGTCGCCCCAATCGCGCTGCAGGAAGTCCTGGTTCATTCGCAGCACGGCGTCATAGCGGTCGTCGCCTTCGAAGCGGCGCGTCCCCGTAGTATCGGCGGCGGCGCGCGCTTCGGCTTCGCTGGATGTGAGGCAGTCCACAAGGTCGTCTATGGCGAGTTCGGTTTGGCGTATGCACTCCGGGATGGCGAGGTTGCGGTATATGCGCGGCACGATGACGAACTTGATGTCCGGCATAGCGAAGGCGCGCGAGCTTGCGATGGCGTCCAGTTCGAAGCGCCCGGATACGATAGGCACGGCGGGCTTGCCCATCTTCTCGATTTCAATCATGTCGTGGACCATCCACGACGCGCACGTCCCTCAATCGGCGGTTGCGCCGATGACCACGTCGCACTCTTCGCCCGCCTGTCTGACGATATGCGGCGGCGCGGGATAGTTGCCGCCGGTGTAGAAGTTGACGGTGACGTTGCTGAAGCGCTCTTGCAGCATTTCGCCTGCGCGTCGTAGCGCCACATCGCCGCCGTGCGTGCCGGACCACAGCAGTCCCACTATCTTGTCATCCAGCGATGCGGGGCGGGCGTTGATGGACATAGCTGTCAGCACGCCCCGCTGCTGGGCTATCGGGTTTAACACTTCAAGTAGGTGCATCTTGTATCCTCCTATGCTGCAGCTATCCGTTGCTACTGCTATCCGTGTAGCGATATTGCCTTGCGCCATGCCGTGTCCGACGCCGTATTGTCTTGCGGTATGACGTATCCGATATGCCAAGCCGATTAGCGGCGCTTGGCGGATGCGCGCAGAGCGCTAATCGCCGCGCTTGGGTTCGTCGCCGCTGAGATAGTCCGCATAGTCGGGCGGCGGCTCGTCGAAGGGTTCGCCCCTAGCCGCGAAATCCATGCGGCGGGCGTTCCATTGCCGCCACGCCGCAAGCTCTTTTGCCGCACTGAAAGCTTTCGCTTTCGCTCTGCCTTCAGCCAGGCCTTGGGCGAAGCCGATAGCCCAACCTTGCGCAAATCCCTCTGCATAACCTTCAGCTCTAGCCTTGGCTCTGATCTTTTGCCTGCCATCGGGTAAGAGAACCACAATGCGCCTCTCTGCATCTACGATAAATATCGTCGTAGCAATCCATAGCGGCATTAGCGCGCTCATATTTAGCGCTACCGCTATGCTGCAACCGAGTATGTTGGCTATGCCGCCTCGCGCTAATCCTTGCCGTTGAGTTCGTCGTCGAAAGAGTCATCGCCGGGTGGCGGCTCGTCGAAGGGTTCGCCCCTGGCTTCGAACTCCATGCGGCGGGCGTTCCAGCGCCGCCAAGCCGAATTCGTCCTTCTTGTACCCAAGGACACGCCATCAGCGCGACCCTCAGCCATGCCTTCAGCACGTCCTATGGCCACGCCTTCCTCCACGCCCTCAGCGCGGCCTATGGCCACACCCTCCGCCAGACCCTCAGATCTGCCTTCAGACCTGCCCTCAGCCTTCGCCGCCGCCCTAAGCTTCTTTCGTCCGTCCGGCAACAAAACCACAATACGCCTCCCTGCATCTACAATAAGTATCGTCGTAACAAGCCATAGCGGTATTAGCGCGCTCATCTTTAGCGCGACCGCTATGCCGCAGCCCAGCGCGTTGGCGTGGCCGCCCCATGCCACTTCCCACCACGTTATCGCCGCGCCCGACGCGAGTATCTGCGTAACCAGCGCCCAAAAGTAGTATGGGCGATGCTCGCGCAATATACTGAGTATATCCTCGCGTTCATTCGCAGCGTCTTGGTCGGATTCTATCATAGCGCCCCCGCCGTCGCCGTATGCCCGCCGCTATGCGCTCAGCGCCGCGCCCACCGCCGCCGCCGCGCCGCCCAGATCATCCACCAGCGTCACGTCGAGGCTCGACTCCGACAGGATGCGCCTGCCTTCGTCCGCATTCGTACCCAGCATGCGCGCCACCATCGGGCGCATCGCGTCGGGCGCGGCCTCCGCCGCAAGCAGCAAGCCGCGCGCCGCAACATCGCAGCGCAGTATCCCCCCGAATATGTTGACCAGCACGAGATCGACCGAGCTGTCCGACAGCACTATGTTGAGCGCCTGCGCCACCTTCTCTTCGTCGGCGCCGCCGCCAATGTCCAGGAAGTTGGCGGGCTTTGCGCCGCCCGACAGAACGACGTCCATCGTCGCCATCGCAAGCCCTGCGCCGTTGACGATGCAGCCCACGGAGCCGTCCAGCTTCACATAGTTGATGTCATACTTGCGCGCTTCCACTTCGCCGGGGTCTTCCTGTTCGGGGTCGTGCAGTTCGTTGAGCGCGGCGTGGCGGAACATAGCGTCGTCGTCGAAATCGAGCTTGGCGTCCACCGCGAGCGCCCGTCCGTCGGTTGTGATGACAAGCGGGTTGATTTCCGCCAGCGAGCATTCGTTCTCTTTGAACGCGCGGTACAGGTTCTCGATGAGCGCCCCCACCCGGCGGACAAGCGCCGCGTCCACATTCAGCGCATACGCCAGATTGCGCGCTTGGAACGGCTGCAAGCCCAATACGGGGTCAACCGCGGCGCGCAGGATCTGCTCCGGGTTGGCTTCGGCAACCTCTTCGATTTCCATACCGCCCGCTTCGCTTGCGATTGCCACCACGCCTTCAGCAGCGCCGTCAATCACCATCCCCATATACAGCTCTTTGGCGACGTCGATTATCTCTTCCACCAGCAGCCGGCGTACGGGAACGCCCTCGGCGCCCGTTTGGAATGTAACCAGATTGCCGCCAAGAATGGATTCGGCGAAAGCCGCCGCTTCTTCGGACGATGCAACCAGCTTCACGCCGCCCGCCTTGCCGCGTCCGCCGGCATGCACCTGCGCCTTGACCACGCCGCGCCCGCCTAGCTCGCGCACAAGATCGGCCGCCTCTTGCGCCGTCGCCGCCACGCCCCCGTTAGGCACGGGAACGCCGTACTGCGCCAAAATCCGCTTCGCCTGATACTCATGAATCTTCATATGTCATCCGCTCCCTGCGTCATTCGCATTATGCGCCCTTGCGCGGCAACCCGCATCGTCTTGTAGGCAATGGGTGCCGCGTTTTCCGTGATTTCACATTGCCGCCGCTCCCTGATTTGTTGCGTGATGAGCTCGGCGATTTGTTTGGCGGAGGGGACAGGATTCGAACCTGCGGTGGCTTTCGCCACTCCTGTTTTCAAGACAGGCGCCTTCGGCCGCTCGGCCACCCCTCCGCTGCTGCGTCAATGCGCCAAAACGCTCCGACGCATTGCCATTGCCATAATTATAACGCCCAACGCGCTATCTAACCACAACCAGCGCCGCAAACCCCCTTTGCGCCCCTTGCGCCCTTGCGTTAGAATACCCTTCATCACCCCACAGGCGCGCCGCTAAACCCAGGCGGCTTGGCAAGCGGAGGCAGCCAATGGTCACAAAACTAATCGCCGCTCCAAAGCAAGACGTTCAGCAGCAAGTCGAATTAGAACACGACGAACATCTTGCCGTATTCCCTGAGTATCCCCGAAGAGACGATATGCAGAACGCGCTCTACCTAAACCGATACGCCCATGTAACCGCGCTCGAGGTTCATCTCGGCAATCCGGATACCACGCTTGTGCTGGGCGAAGTATCGGTAGCGCCCACCGCAGACTTTTCCAAAGAGCATAGACGCCCCGACCTTATGGTGGCGTTCAACTGCGACCGAGATCTAGTCATTCGGCAAAACGGCTATGCCATAGAAACGCAGGGCAAGCCGCCCGATTTCGTGTTGGAGGTGGCGTCCTCGACCACGGGCATAATCGACTTCACGGACAAGCGCATAGACTACGCCGCTTACGGCATACGCGAGTACTGGCGATACGACCAGACGGGCGGCGACTACCACGACGTGGCGCTTGCGGGGGATCGCCTGGTGGACGGCAAGTATGAGAAGCTTGACGTGAAGTGGCATGACAATATGCGCTGCAGCGGATACAGCGAGGTATTGGATCTGTATGTCTGCTGGGAATACGGCCGACTGCGCTGGTTTGACCCGAACACGGACAAGTATCTGCTGACCTTTTTTGAAGAGCGCAATATGAGGCTGCAAGAGACTACGCGCGCTGACCAAGCGGAAACGCGCGCTGAGTTTGAAGCATATACGCGGCAACAAGCCGAGGCGCGCGCCGAACAAGCCGAAGCCGAAAACCGTCGACTGCGCGCTGAACTTGAAGCGATAAGGCGCAGCATGCAATCCAACGAAGAGAACTGAGACAAACCGCCGTGATGCACTTTGCTGCCCCAAGCCCGCGGACGATTTGAAAACAGAACCTAAACTATGAGTGCCAAACATCAGCCGCCCACCGACCTCGTACGCCGCATTCACGCCCGCCCGACTATGGCGGTCATATCCGTTGCGGGCGCAGGTACCGCCGCAATATCGTGGCTGCTCGGCGTCGCCGGCGCATCCCGCACCGTGCTGGAAATCGGCGTCCCCTACGCATCGCCCGCCCTAACCGAGTTTGTGGGCTATGAGCCGTCTCAATTCGTATCCGAAGAGACCGCAACCGCAATGGCGCATTCGGCGTACAGGCGCGCCATCTATCTGCGCGCGAACTGCGAACCCGTCGTGGGCATCGGCTGCAGTGCCACCATCGCCACCGCCCGAGCCAAGCGCGGCGAACACCGTTGCTTCATCGCCGCATGGAGCGCAGAGGGCGCGTTCACCCAAAGTCTAACTCTTACCAAAGGACTGCGCGGGCGCTCAGCCGAAGACGAGCTCGTCAGCAAGCTAATACTGCGCGCATTAGCAGAAAGCGCCGGCGTCGAGTCCAACCTAGACTTGGAACTAGCCGCCGCCGAGCAAGTCCATACAAGCCGCGTATCCTACGCCGACCCGATTGAGGCGCTTATGGCGGCGCACATAGACCTAGTGATAGTTCACCCCGACGGGCGCATCGCCGCCGACCAATCCCTGCGGGGCGGCATCCTATCCGGATCATTCAACCCGCTGCACCGCGGACACCAAGCGCTGGCGCAGACCGCGGCGCGCATCCTAGACGCCCCCGTCGCATACGAACTATCCGTCGCCAACGTCGATAAGCCGCAGCTGTCCGAACCCGAAGTGCGCCGCCGCGTCGCCCAATTCGAAGGCAAAGCCCCCCTGGCGCTGACGCGCGAACCCGTCTTTTGGAAGAAGTCCCGCCTGCTGCCCGGTTGCGCCTTCATCATCGGCGCAGACACCGCCGTCCGCCTAGTGGAGCCGCGCTACTACGAAGGCAGCCGTTCCCAAATGCTGATTGCGCTCGATCGCATGCGCCAAAACCACTGCCGCTTTCTCGTCGCCGGGCGCGCCGACGGAACGGCGTTTCGCACCCTGTCCGACGTGCCAATCCCCGACGGCTTTGAGCCGATGTTCGCCGCCATACCGGAAGCGGCGTTCCGCAGTGACATATCCTCAACCCAAATCCGTCAGGCAAGCAGCGCGGTGAGCCTATGAGCAGCTACAGAGACCTGCGCGAATTCATCGCCTTCCTGGAAGACAAAGGCGATCTGCGCCGCATCAACGCCCCCGTCGACAGCGATCTGGAGATTACCGAAATCGCCAGCCGCGTCATAGACAAAGGCGGCCCCGCGCTGCTATTCGAGAACGTGAACGGCGGCGACATCCCCGTTCTAATCAACATATTCGGGACGCACCAACGGGTTGCTTGGGCGCTGGGCGTGGATCACGTCGACGAAATCACTGAGCGCGTCCGCAAGATCCTAGGCTTGACCCAAGGCCCGCCCAGCGGCATCGTCAACAAACTCAGAACCCTAGGCGATCTAGCCGGACTGGCTCGCAGCCAACCCAAAATCGTTAGAAACGCCCCCTGCCAAGAAATCGTTCTGACGGGCGCCGACGCCGACGTCGGCGGGTTGCCTATCCTCAAATGCTGGCCCCTGGACGCCGGCCGCTACATCACCCTGCCCCTGGTCATATCGCGCGACCCCGTATCCGGGCGGCGCAACGTCGGCACCTACCGAATGCAGGTCTTCGACGGCAAGACGATGGGCATGCACTGGCAGTCCCACAAAGTTGGCGCGCGCCACTATCGCACAGGCGAAGAGCGCCGCCTTGAACGCCTCGAAGTCGCCGTAGCGCTAGGCGCAGACCCCACGACCATATGGACAGGCTCAATGCCGCTCCCCCCCGATATGGACGAATTCGCCATCGCAGGCGTCATTCGCGGCAAGGCATTGGAAACCGTCAAGTGCAAAACCGTCGACCTGGAAGTCCCCGCACACGCCGAAATCGTGCTTGAAGGCTACGTCGTCCCCGGCGAACTCCGCCCCGAAGGCCCATTCGGCGACCACACCGGCTACTACTCCATGCAAGATGAATATCCCGTATTCCATCTCACCGCCCTAACCCGCCGCCGCAATCCCATCTATCCCACAACTTTCGTGGGCGTCCCCCCAAAAGAGGACTTCTTTATGGGCAAGGCGAGCGAGCGCATCATGCTGCCCGCGCTGCAAGCCACTCTGCCCGAAGTGGTGGACATAAATATGCCCGCCGAAGGCATCTTTCACAACCTGTTGCTGGTATCCATCAAGAAAGAGTACCCCGGACACGCCCGCAAGGTCATGAACGCTCTCTGGGGATTGGGCTTGATGATGCTCACCAAAACCATCATAGTGGTCGACCATTATGTCGATGTGCAAAACCCGTCCGAAGTGGCGTGGCGCGTTACCGCCAACCTAGACCCCGGCGCAGACATCGTGTTCTCCGAAGGTCCACTCGACGATCTCGACCACGCAAGCGCCACCCCGCGATACGGCGTCAAGATGGGCATCGACGCCACCGCCAAAGGCCGCCTCGACGGCCGCGCCCGCGACTGGCCCCCCGACATCGTTATGAGCCCCGAAATCAAGGCGCTCGTCGACCGCAAGTGGACGGAGTACGGCATATGAACGCCGCATCAATGCCCGCGTCCGCCGGGCGCAAGCTCGCGCTATTCGTCGACGCCATCAAGTTCCACGAAAGCATTTTCGCGCTGCCATTCGCCTACACCGGCATGATACTCGCCGCCGACGGACTGACCGCGCTTGACAAGTTCGTATGGATAAGCGTCGCTATGGTAGGCGCGCGCACCGTGGGCATGGCCGCCAACCGCATCATCGACCGCTACATCGACGCCCGTAATCCCCGCAACGCAAGCCGCCATCTGCCCACCGGCAAGCTCAGCGTCCGCGATATGACGCTGCTCACCCTCGTCGCGCTTGCGGTGTTTGTGTTCGCCGCCGCTATGCTGAACCCCTTGGCGCTGGCACTATCGCCCGTCGCAGTTGCCTATCTCATATTCTACCCTTACACCAAGCGCTTCACCTGGGCATCCAACCTGCTGCTCGGCTGGGCGCTCGCCATTGCGCCAACCGCGGCGTGGGTAGGCGTAACCGGCAGCCTCGCGTGGCAGCCCGTGCTGCTGTCCATCGGCGTAGCGCTCTGGGCCGGCAGCTTCGACATCCTATACCACACGCAAGACTACGATTTCCAAAAGCGCGAAGGACTGCACTCCGTCGCAACCCGCTTCGGCATCATCGGCGCATTCCGCTTTGCGCGAATAATGGATGGCTTGGCGCTCATAGCGCTGCTTGCGCTTGGGCTTTGGATGGCGCTGAACTGGCCCTACTACATCGGGCTTGCGCTTGCGGCAGGCTTTCTCATCTACAAGCATTGGCTAGTATCCCCCGACGACCTTTCCAAACTCGGCATGGCGTTCTTTCGCATCAACGCCTATGTGTCAACCACGATGCTTGCGGCAACCCTCATAGCGCTGCTGACGCGCGCAAACGGAGGCTAATATGCGGCGCCCCGTAATCGTAGGCATAAGCGGCGCAAGCGGCGCAAGCATCGCATCCCGCCTCATAGACGAACTGCTCCGAATGCAAACGCCCGTCATAGCCACCGCCTCATCCGCGGCGCGTATGGTATGGCAGGAAGAGATGGACGACTCTTTCGGCGAAGCGCTGGAACGCTGGCAGAGCGCAGGCGATTTCACCTACTACCCGCCCGGCGATCTGCGCGCGCCAATCGCAAGCGGCACATTCGCCGCGCAAGGCATGGCGATAGCCCCCTGCAGCATGTCCACCGTAGCCGCCATAGCGCACGGCTTGTCCGACAACCTTATCCGACGCGCCGCCGACGTCTGCCTCAAAGAGCGCCGCCCGCTCACCCTCATCACGCGCGAAACACCGCTCAACGCCATTCACCTAGACAACATGGCGTCCCTAGCGCGGCTTGGCGCAACCATCCTGCCCCCCGAACCGCCCTTCTACCTCAAGCCCCAATCGCTCGACGATGTTGTGGACTTCATCGTATCGCGCGCCCTGGCAAGCCTAGGCGTTATCGACGCCCTGCCGCCGTCCATGCGCTACCAAGGCCCTGCCAATTCGCAGTAACGCGCCGCTTTAAGCGTTGTGAAAGAAGCGCTTAACTTTCATACTGACTTATGCCACACCTACCCCGTCAAGGAAACGCCCGATGTACGACTTTCACACGCACACATTCCTAAGCGACGGCGAACTTGCCCCCACCGAACTAATTCGCCGCGCCATACACAACGGCTATCGCGTCATTGCGGTAACCGACCACGTCGGCATCGGCAATGTAGAGTATGTAGTCAAGACGCTTGTCAAAGACTGCGCCGCCGCATCCAAGCGCTGGGACATCCTTGCGCTCCCCGGCGTTGAGATAACCTACGTCCCCCTTGAGGACATCGACGCCGTTGCGCGGGACGCGCGCGCGCTTGGCGCAAAGATGGTCAATGTTCACGGCGAAACCGTCGTAGAGCCTGTGCAGCCCGGCACCAACCTCGCCGCCCTCAGATCGCCGAACGTCGACGTGCTCGCCCACCCCGGCCTAATCACGCCCGACGAGGCGCGCATAGCGGCGGAGCGCGGCACATTCCTGGAAATATCGGCGCGCAGAGGCCATGGCTTCGCCAACGGCCACGTTGTGCGCGCAGCCCACGCCGCCGGCGCCCGCATCATCCTGGACTCCGACGCGCACGCCCCCGGCGATCTGCTCACAAGAGACTTTGCGATGAAGGTCGCCAGGGGCGCGGGGTTAGACGCAGACGCCGCCAACCGGCTACTCGAAGCCGCCCCCCTAGATCTACTGAAAAAGGTAGGCGTAGCATATACGCCGCCGCCGCATCGCGGATAAACGATGCGGCGGGCTAAACGGCGAATGGCGCATTATGCCGTATTACGGCGTATGCGTATTATCAGAAACCGCGCGCTAGTCCGGCAGCACTATGGACTCCGGATCTTCGCCGCGCGCAACCTTCGCGGTGTTGTACATCGCAAATGCGCGGCTGCGCTCCCCCGATTCCTGCGTGAAAGACGCCAAGTGCGGCGTAATCAGCACATTGTCATACCCAAACAGCGGGTTGTCCGTGGGCGTAGGCTCTTCCTCAAGCACATCAAGCCCCGCCGCCATTATCTTCTTCTCTTGGATTGCCCGAACCAGCGCCGCCTCATCCACCACCGGACCGCGGCAGGCGTTGATTAGCACCGCCGTGGGCTTCATCAGGTCGAATTCGCGGTCGCTTATCAGCTTAGTTGTGCGGCCGTTCAGCGGCACATGCAGCGTTACGATGTCCGACGTCTGCAGCAGTTCGTCCAGCGATACGCGCGTGGCGTTCAGCTCGCGCTCCAGCTCTTCCGGCACATTGACCACATCGTAGTAGATGATGTCGCATTCCCAACCCTGCAGTCGCCGCGCGACCCGCGATCCGATGCGCCCAAGCCCCACGACGCCCACCGTCTTGCCTGCGATTTCGTGCGCCTGCGAAAACCAGTTGCCGCGGATGTCCCCCATCCATTCGCCCGCCTGCACCGCGTTGAACTGAAGCTGCATCTTGCGAAACACGCTCACCAGCAGCGTAATCGTGTGTTCCGCCACCGATATGGCGTTCCCGCCGCCGTTGTTGGCGACCCGTATGCCGAGCTCGCCTAGCGTCTGCTTGTCGATCATATCGGTGCCCGCGCTTGTTGTCTGCACAAGCCGCACGCTCGGCGTAAGCCGCGCAAGCTCCACCGAATACTGGCTCGGCGCCACTATCACCGCCGCCACATCCCGCAGATCCTCCGCCTGCCGCTCTACCGACTGCGTGGAATCCACCCACTTTATCTCCGCCCCCTCCGGGGCGTTGCCCGCAAACGACTCCAGCAGATCGGCGTTTGGGGCGAGATATGCTATATTGGCTGCCATTAAATCCTCCCTGTGTGTATCCGTATCCTATGTATGTTTTCTGATTGTTTCGGTTAATTCCTAACCTAGCGAATTATATGCAACGGCGGCGCATAAGGGCAACCCAAGCCGCCCAATGCCTACATACGCCCGACTGCCGCCGCCCGAATTCCAAACCCATATGTTGCGCGATTATGCGCCTTTGTCTAAAATAGGGCAAGCCCTTAATCTGCGCAGGAGGAGAAACCTAATGCCCACCTTTTCAACCGACAAGTTGCGTAACGTAGTTCTGCTTTCGCACGGAGGCGCAGGCAAGACTATACTCGCAGAGGCGATGCTCCACAGCGCCGGGCTTACCACGCGGTTCGGCAGAGTCGAGGACGGCACAACCGTATCCGACTTCGAGCCCGAAGAGATACGCCGCCAGTCCAGCGCGCAGACCGCTATCCTCGCCTGCCCGTGGCGCGACCACAAAATCAATATCATCGACACCCCCGGCTACGCCGACTTTCGCGGCGAAGTCATCTCGGCCGCGCGCGTCGCCGACGCCGCCGTCGTCGTGATTTCATGCGTCGCCGACGTCGAAGTCGGCACCGTCCAAATGTGGGATCTCGCCAACGAGCGCAGCCTGCCCCGCATCATCTACATCAGCAAGATAGACCGCGAAAACGCCGACTTCCAGCGCGCCATGGACGCCGTTACCGACCGTTTCGGTAGAGAATGCGTAGCCGTTCAACTACCCATCGGCGCGGAATCCGACTTCTCAGGCGTGGTGAACCTGCTCGACCCCAACGCAGACATTCCCGCCCACCTAGCCGCCGACGCGGAGCAGGCGCGCGAGCGCCTCATAGAAGCCGTCGCCGAAGCCGACGACGACCTCGCAACCAAATATCTCGAAGGCGAAGAGATAACCCAAGCCGAACTCATCGCCGGCCTCAAGCAGGGCATCGCCGACGGAGTGATAATCCCCGTGCTAGTAGGCGCATCTACATCGCAGATAGGCACGCCCGAAATGCTTGACGCCATTGTGGACTTCCTGCCATCGCCCGCCGACGTCGGCGCGGCATCCGCCGAGCAGGTCGACGGCGGCGATGTATCGTTGGAACCCGACAGCGACGGCCCGCTTGCCGCGCTAATCTTCAAGACATCCGCCGACCCGTTCGTAGGCAAGCTCTCATACTTCCGCGTGTACAGCGGCGCTTTCAAGAGCGACAGCCAACTTTGGAACGCCAACGCCGCCCAAGCCGAGCGCATCGGGCAGGTGTTCATTGCGCGCGGCAAAGAGCAGACCGCCGTCCCCGAACTCGCCTGCGGCGACATCGGCGCCACACCCAAACTCACATCCGCGCTCACCGGGCATACCATCTGCGCGCGCGACAACCGCCTTATGCTTGACGGCATGGAGTTCCCCAATCCCGTCTATCAGATGGCGGTATTCCCCAAGTCCCAAGCCGATGTTGACAAGATGACCAGCTCGCTCGCCCGCATCGTTGAGGAAGACCCCAGCCTTATGGTAACCCGCCAGCCGGACACCCTAGAGGTGCTGCTCGGCGGCTTGGGCGATACCCATGTGGACATCGCCGTTGAAAAGATGAAGAACAAGTTCGGCGCGGAGATGGCGCTGCAAATCCCCAAAGTGGCATACAAAGAGACAATCGCCGGCAGAACCAGAGTTGAATACCGCCACAAGAAGCAGAGCGGCGGACACGGCCAGTTCGGCCATGTATGGCTAGAGCTCGAGCCGCTGCCCCGGGGCGCCGGCTTCGAGTTCGCCGAAACCGTTGTGGGCGGCAACGTCCCCCGCGAATACATCCCATCCGTAGAAAAAGGAGTCGCCAAGGCGATGAGCGACGGCGCTATCGCCGGCTATCCCATCGTGGACGTCAAGGCAACCTTGTTCGACGGAAGCTACCACACCGTCGACTCGTCTGGCATCTGCTTTGAGATAGCCGGCAGCCAGGCGCTCACCAAAGGCGTGCAGCAGGCGTCCCCCACGCTGCTCGAGCCCATAATGCGCGTCCAAATCACCGTCCCCGACGACTTCACCGGCGACATCATCGGCGATATGAACTCCAAGCGCGGCCGCATCCAAGGCATGATCCCGCAGGGCAACAACATGACGCTCATAGAGGGCGAAACCCCGCAATCCGAAATGCTGCGCTACGCCACCGACCTGCGCTCAATGACCCAGGGACGCGGCGCATTCACCATCGAGTTCGACCACTACGAAGAAGTCCCGCAGCACCTAGTAGAGCGCATCATCCAGCAAATCAAAGAGCGCGAAGAAGCGCGCGCCTAACCAGCAGACGCGCGCACAACCCCCAAACCCAACGGGGACGGCTCACTTACAAGCAAGCCGTCCCCGTTTTGCGTCCATTCGCATTCGCATCCGTCGCGCGCTATGCAACCCGCCTATGGATACGCCGACACGGATTGCGTTGCGAACACAGAACCCTCACTCCCGCGCCGCCCAAAGCGTGCGATAGTTCTTGCCGCTTACCGCGTTCATATGCTCAGCGCGCTCAAGCCCGCGCAGCTCATCAAGCGCCTTTTCGCACTCATCCACCGCATCATACTCCCCCGCGCGCTCCAAGCGGCTAATCAGCCTGTCCCACACGCCCAGCCGAATGAGGCTGTCAACATACCGCGTCCACGGAATCACCGCCAGATTGCGTATGCGCGGAAAGCCCGGCCGCTGACGCCGTATCATCCGCAGCCGTTCCTGCGGCGAGGCCGCCATCGGCATTATTCGCACCATAGCCCCGTCCCGCGAATTACTGCGCGGATCCACCACCAGCGCCTTCCGAAACGACGGGAAGAACACCGAAATCGCATCCGCATCGTCTATCGACTTCAGCATCCCCTCTATGTCGAACATAAAGTCGCTGTTCATTCTCTCACTCCTCAACTCCGTCCGCCGTCCGTTTGCGGGAATCGACTAGCGCCGACGCCCTATCGTGAACGCCCGCCTACGAATCCACCAGTTCGCGCACCGTCTCTATGAAGGACGGCAGCACGCTCTTCCAATCCCCAACCACGCCGAAACTCGAGCTCTTGAATATGTTGGCGTCAGCGTCGCGGTTGATGGCGACGATATACTTGGATGCCGAGCAGCCTGCCATATGCTGGCTTGCGCCCGATATGCCCACCGTGATGTACAGATCCGGCGTAATAGTCTTGCCCGTCAATCCCACCTGGTAGCTATGGTCGAGCCACCCCGCATCGCACACCGCGCGCGACGCCCCTACAGCGCCCCCCAGCAGTTTGGCGAGATCCTCCAGCATATCGAACGGCTCCGGCCCCCCCAGCCCTCTGCCGCCGCCCACCACGATGCCGGCATCCTCCAGCCGCACGCCTTCCGCTTCCTGCGTAACCGTTTCCACCAGCCGCGCCTTCACCACCGACGGGTCAAGGTTGGGCTGCAGCTCCACCAATTCGCCGCTGCGCGCTGCGTCCGCCTCAAGCGGCTCATACGCCTTGGCGCGCAGCACCACCATCTGCGGATTGGCGTCGGGAAACGTCACCCTAGCCAACGCATTGCCGCCGTACACCGGCCGCACCGCCGAAACTCTGCCGCCCGCATCCGCGCTCACTTCCAGGCAATCTTGCGCCAACCCCACGCCCAAGCGAAACGCCAGCCGCGGCCCCACATCTCTGCCCGCAAGCGTGCGCCCAATCAGCACGACGCTTGGCTGCGTTTCGGCGCACGCCTTTTCGAGCGCCGCCACCTGAGCGTCTAGCTGCATATCATCGAGCGCCGCGTCCCGCACAAGATACGCCTTGTCAGCGCCCAGCGCTATGGCGTCCCGCGCCGCCGCGTCGCCGCCGTTCAGCAGCGCAACCCCAACTTCTTCGCCAAGCGCATCTCCCAGTTTTCGTCCAGCCGCGAGCAACTCGCCCGTGATGCTTTGCAGCGCATCGCCCTGCAGCTCGCCTATAACAAGAACTCCGGACATAAGTCATTCTCCGTTTGCATCGGTTATATCAGCTTCTCTTCCCGCAGCCGCAGCGCCAGGTTTCTGCCGGCGTCTGCGTCATCCTCGCCATCCACGATTTCCACCTGGCTTTCGGTTACCGGTATGAATAGTTCGGTCAGCGTCAGCTTAGGCGCAAGCGCCACGTCGTCTATGCCCACATCCGCCGTCGACCAGCGCGTCGGCTGCTTTCTGCCGGCGGTCATAATCCCCCGCAGCGTTGGATAGCGCGGCTCGCCCAGTTCGTTGGTAACCGTAACAAGCGCGGGCAGTGGCGCTTCTACCACCTGATAGCCGTCCGTCAGCGCGCGCTGCACGATAAGCCCCTCGCCCGCTACCTCGATCTTCTGCGCCAACGTCACGCACGGCAGCCCAAGCATCTCGGCCACGCCCAGCGGCACATGCGCCTGGTCCCAGTCCGACGCCTGCCGCCCGCACAGCACAAGATCGTAATCGCCGACCTTCTTGATAGCCTCGCTCAACGCCGTAGCGGTGGCGTATGCGTCAAGTCCCTGCAGCGCCTCGTCGTCGATCAGCACAAGTTCGTCGGCGCCCATAGACAACGGCTTTTTCATCACATCCATCACAAACCCGCTGCCAATGGATATGACCGTTATCTTGCCCACGTCGCCGTTGTCTTTCAGACGCAGCGCCGCCTCCACGGCGTTCTCGTCGAAGCCGTTCACCACCGGCGGTATCCCCGGCGCGGGCGCGACGCTCTTGGCATCGTCGGCGATCTTGAACGCGGAAGCCGGCGTCTCAGGATCCATCACCTGCTTCACGCACACGATTATGTTTATCGGCATACTTTCCTCTCAGTGTCCCCGCATTGCATTACGATTGGAGCGTATTCACGCTGTCCCCCGTCCAAACGGCGGCAAGCGTTGCCTTGCTTTTAGGCGCTACAGCCTGAACTCCAAGCGCGGCGCTAGCAGATGATCGCTCACATTCGTATCGCGCATAAACTTGATGAGATACTGATGTATCTCTCTCGTCGTATCCTGATTTTCCGATATGACGTTGCGCTGCTGCTTGGGATCGTCCGCGATGTTGTACAACTCCGACATCCCTTCGTCCATGCTGTACAGGAACGACCAGTCCCCCGCCGTAACCGTGGTCACCGGCGACGACCGCAGGTTGCGCCGTATGTTGTCCACCGAGCGCACGGGGTCGCCCGGATTGGCGAATGGTATTGTGCTGACCACAAAGTCCCGTCCCGCCGCCGATCCCTCGCGCATGCTAGGCAGCAGCGAGCGCCCCTGCACGCGATCCGGTACGCCCTGCCCCGCTATGTCCAATACTGTGGGCATCACATCCACCACCGAAGTCAGCCCGTCATACACGCCCGGCGCAACGCCCGGCACGTACACCAGCAGCGGTATTCGCACCAGTTCCTCATACAGCGGCGAATGCGCCCAGCGCGCGTCCGAATCGCCGTGCCTATACAGCCCGCCCTCAGGCCGCTTGTCGAAGGTCATCTTGCCGAACAGCCCGCCGTGTTCCCCGAAATAGAAGCCGTGATCCGATGTGAACACGATGGCGGTGTTGTCCATAAGCCCCATATTCTCAACCCGCCGCAGCAGGTAGCCGATCCATGTGTCCACCATCGTGATTTCGCCGCAGTAGGTAGCGTTGGCTTTTCGCACCGTGTCCGCCGAAAAGCCCGGCTCATCCTGCCAATGCCCATAGATCGGCTGAATTATCTCGCCGTCATACCCCGGCCAGTACAGCTCCGAATAGTACGGCGGCGCTTCCCAAGGCTCATGCGGATCCCATGTATCGATGTACAGGAAGAAATCCTCTTTGTAGTGGCGCTCCAGCCAGCGCATCGCATTCGTGAAGGTTTGCGGCGCGTTATGATCGGATTCGCTGCGCCAAGACTCCCGTATATCGCGCGATTCGTGGTTGCCGACCTGCTGCACGCGCGTAGGCGAACCTTCCTGTCCGGGGTGCATAAAGAAGGTCTGGTAGCCCCGGTCATAGTTCATCCCGCCGCGAATGTAGAACGGCGTGTCGACCGCGGCGGCAGTATGATAGCCGTTCTCCGCCAAAATCTGCGCCAGCGTAACCTCATCCTCCGGCAGCGGCTCCCACCCCATAAACGACATCGTCCAACGCCCCGTAGCGTGATCCGCGCGCGTGGGCATCGTGGGAAAGCCCCCGGCGTAGTGGCTATTGAACCGCGTCGCCTTAGCCGCCAAAGCGTCCAGCGCGGGAGTGCGAATCGTCTTATGCCCATACGCCCCCATATGGTCTTGACGAAAAGTATCGGCGGTAATCCAAATTATGTTCATAATTCACTCCCTCCCATATAGATCGGCTGCGCGCTCGAACGGCATCCCCCAAACCAACCCCCGCCAACACAAATGTTATTAGTCTGAACTTTGAGTGTCAAATAATCCGCAAGCGGCGTCCCTGCATTCGCGCACTGCAGCGCCCATAAATCCGGAATCTTCTAATGGACATTTGCATTAGCGGATACTTCGCGGGTTGCGCGCTCAGTTGCGCTCAATTTTGAGAATGCCGCGATAGCGCGCGGGGGGTTTTTTCGCGCGCTTGTCCGCGCCGCAAACGCGCTGTGATAAAATCCGCTTGCCGCCATTGCATCCATATATCTTAATTCTACACTCTACGAACTTGCGAGGCGCATCATTCACATCACGCGCATTAGCCTAGCGAACTTTCGCAACTATGAGCGGCTGGAGCTTGACCTGCAGCCCGGCATGACGCTGTTCCACGGCGGCAACGGCGAGGGCAAGAGCAATCTCATCGAGGCTATCTATATGCTCGCCATCGCGCGCTCGCCCAGAACCGCGAACGACCGCGACCTGATGCGCCGCGCCCCGGCCGGCAGCGAATCCTACGCGCGCATCGCCGCCAATATAGAACGCGACGACGATCCGCTGCGCCTGCAGATCGACCTTGTCAGCGCTAACGCCGACGCAGCCGCCGCGGCCGACGGCAAGCCTCCGCGCGACGCATCCGCCATCCAAAAGCGCTTTCGCGTCAACGGCGCGCCCCGCAGAGCCGCCGCCTTTGTTGGGCAGCTCAACGCCGTGATGTTCAGCGCCGACGACCTAGACATCGTGTATGGCTCGCCGAGCGCGCGGCGGCGCTATCTCAACATACTTATCGCGCAGGCAGACCGCGAATATCTGCGCGCGCTGCGGCGCTATGAGCGCATCGTGCGGCAGCGCAACCACCTGCTGCGCCAAATCAGGGACGGCGGCGCGCGCCCCGATGAACTCGGCTTTTGGGACGATGCGCTGGTGAACGATGGCAAACTCGTCATAGCGCGGCGGCGGGCAAGCGCGCAAACGCTGTCCCAAAGCGCCAAGCCCATATACGCCGAAATGAGCGGCGCAAGCGAAACTATGGCGGCGGCGTACAGCCCCAATGTGCCGCTGCCGCCGGACGCGTCCGATGACGCGATCGCCGATCTAATGCGCCAACGGCTGGCGGAACGGCGCGCGGCCGAGCTTGCGCGCGGCGTTACGCTCGTCGGCCCCCACCGCGACGACCTGCGCCTGACGCTGGACGATATGGACGCCGCCGCATTCGCATCGCGCGGGCAGACGCGCACCCTGGCGCTGGCGCTGAAACTGGCGGAAGCCGAATATCTCGCCGCCCGCCGCGCGCATCAACCCGTCATCCTGATGGACGACGTGCTGTCCGAACTGGACGCCGCCCGCCGCCTGCAAACGTTGGAGCGCGCAAGCCGATACCACCAAGCGCTAATCACCACTGCCGACGCGCACGCCATTGACTCCCGCTTCCTGCCCCATATCGCCCGCTTCAGCATACGCAACGGCGCAGTAACGCCCGCCGCGAACTGACGCAATTAGCCGCCAATTTGCAGCGCGCTATCCCCCGCTGGCATAATTGCGCGGTATATGCGCTACGTCGGACGTTGCGATACACCGCGGCGTATGAGCGCCTGCGCCGCCTTTTGCGCTGCGATTGCGCGATGGCTGATGCGGTTCTTGGCGGCGTCGGATAGCTCCGCCATCGTCTTGCCGCATTCGGGCAGCAGGAACACCGGATCGTAGCCGAAGCCGTTGTCCCCGCGCGGTTGCGCCGTGATGACGCCCTCGCATGCGCCGTCGTGCAGTTCCACGCCGCCGTCCGATAGCGCTATGGCGATGACGCAGCGGAAGCGCGCCGTCCACGGCGGTTGATGCGCCGCAAGGTTGGCGAGCAGCTTCGCGATGCGGTCGGCATCCGTTGCGCCGCTGCCGGCGTAGCGCGCCGACCGCACGCCCGGCGCCCCGTTCAGCGCGTCCACCTCAAGGCCGGAGTCGTCCGCAAGCGTAGGCAGCCCGGCAAGCCGCGCGTATGCGGTCGCCTTGAACGCGGCGTTCTCTTCCAACGTCGCCCCCGTCTCTTCAACATCGACTTGGATGCCGACATCGGAGAGCGATACCAGCGCATACGGGACAGCGCCGAGCAGGCTGCGTAGTTCGACGAGTTTGCCGGCGTTGTGGGTGGCTATCAGCAACGCGTTGGGCGGCGCATCAATCGTGCCGGCGCAAGCGCGCAAGGGGATGGGGGCGTTGGCGTTCATATTCACTTTCCTTTATTAGGCATTAGGCATACGGATTGGAGGGCGGCGCGGGCTTTTCAACCCTGTGGCGAGTTTATGGTTGACTTCGCGCTTGACGCGCGCGGCGAGTTGCGCATCGTGGTCTGCTAGGAATTTACGAATGGCAAAGTGGGCGCTGCACGATAAGTTCGTACAACGCCCACTGACATCGACTCTGCGCTATATAATCACGGGGCGGCGGCGCGCATAGGCTCAGCCCGTCGACGCGGGCGCGTATTCGCCGCGGCGGGCGGCCGATGTGAGTTTGGCGCGGCGGTAGTATTCGCGCTGAGCCAATTCGGCGTTGGCCGCGCGGCCCGCCCATGCCTGCAGTGGCGCAGCCTGCAACCCGCGCCCGTATGAGAAGCTCAGATCCCAAGGCGTTTTCATATCGGCGGCGGCGCGGTTGATGGCGTGCAGGTTCAGCGTAGCCTCATCGTCGGTCTGCCCGCCGGACAGGAACACGATGCCCGGCACGGCGGCGGGGACGGCGCTCATAAGGCAGTCCAGCGTGCGCCGCGCCACCTCATCGGCGGGCGCGCGGTTGGATGCGTCCTTGCCGGATATGACCATATTCGGCTTGAGCAACGTCCCGCGCAGATCGACGCGCTGACGGGCGAGCTCTGCATAGGTTCGACGCAGCGCGTTCAGCGTGACATCGCCGCAGCGCTCGATGCTGTGCGCGCCGTCCATAAGCGTCTCCGGCTCCACGATAGGCACAAGCCCCGCCTCTTGGCTGAGCGCGGCGAAGCGCCCAAGCAGGTGCGCGTTGGCGTCAATGCAGTATTGGCTTGGCATTCCCTCGCCGATGGTGATGACCGCGCGCCACTTGGAAAAGCGCGCCCCAAGTTCGCGGTATTCGGCAAGCCTTTCGCGCAACCCGTCTATGCCGTCCGTAATCAGCTCGCCCTCGAAGTTGGCAAGCGGATTTGTGCTTTTGTCCACCTTGATGCCGGGGATGATGCCCTGCCGCGTCAGCACATCTATGAGCGGCTCGCCGTCTGCGCCGCGCTGCCGCAGCGTCTCGTCGAACAGGATGACGCCGCTGATGAATTCGCTGACCCCCGCCGTGCGAAAGAGCGTCTCGCGGTAGTCGCGGCGGGACTGCTCGGTGGACTCCACGTTGATGGAATCGAAGCGCCGCTTGATAGTGCCGGCGCTCTCGTCAGCGGCGAGAATGCCCTTGCCGGGCGCAACCAACGCCTGCGCCGTGCGGATGAGTTCGCTTATGTTCATTGCCAAACTCCTGCGAATAATCGGAATGGTAAAGGCGGCGATACGGGCTTGCAATCGGCGCTGCGCCGTCAGCCGGGCGGGTTGCGATATTCGTAAGATATTCAAGATGCTCAATTGGGCATTTTACATTCATTAGGCGTTGTTACGCAAAAGAAAGAAAGGCGCGGCACGGCGCTTGCCCGCTTGCCGCCTCATATGCGTCCGCTTGGCTTGACGGAATTTCCAACAACGCTTATTGTTAAACCGATTTTCATTGAGCTTGACAGAGGTGCATAGTGGCGCGCGTAACCAAAGTGCAGCTTGCAAACGGCGAGGAATGCGACGCAATCGAACTGGATTTTGAAATCCAGAACGAGCAGTGGGACGAGTATAAACTCTTGGACGGCGGACGAGTTCGCCTCAAGACATCCGTCCTGAGAATGTTCAGAGTGCTGGACGCCAACGGTAACCCCGCCTACACGCCCGAAGGCGATCCCTTCATTTTGGTGCGTCACAACACTCAGGTTGTAACAACCGAGTAGCATCCCTATTGAGGTGAACGATTATGATGCCTATCCAACAGATTGACGGCGGGCAAAAAAATCCCCCTTGACAAATCAAAACATAAGCGCTAACTTAATCGCATAGCCGAATGGCCGCGCCCGAAGGAGGCCGCATTCGTGAAGCGCATTAGGTCAGCGCTATCGCTGGCGTTCGACGGCTTGCTGGCGATTATCGCGCTGTGGGGGCTGATTGCCCTCATCGGGCTTGGGCTGGTGGTTGCGCTTGCGTTCATATGGGCGCTTATAAGCGCCTTTCGCTAACCGAATGCGCCCACAACGGCATCGGCGCTAACTTAGTTCACACAACCGAATAGCCGCTCCGCGAAAGAGCCGCCACACACAACAGCGGGCGAAGACGCCCCGGATTGCGATCCGAAGACGGATCCCGATCGGGGGCGTTTTGCGTTTCAGGAAAACCCGCCCACAGTAGCAACATAATAAAGGGGGACACGATGGAGCCACAAATACGCTCGATGAGTATGGACATTGTGCAGCGCAGCGCGGCGGGCGCGAATCGGCGCAGCGTTACGATTGCCGCCAACAACCGCGCGCGCGCCACGCCTGACCTCGACCTCGCAGGCTTGCGCTTCGACAACTACCGCCGCAACCCCGTCGTCATGTGGGCGCACGACGCCGTCGGACGCTCCCCATCCGGCGGTCTGCCCATCGGCCGCACGCTGAGCATCGCCCGCGCGCCGGACGGCGGCATCGTGGCGGAGTTCGAGTTCCTGGACGACGACCCTTTCGCGCAGCGCATCCGCAACGCATGGGACAAGGGCTTTCTGCAGGCGGCGTCCATAAGCTGGCTGCCGCTTGAAAGCCGCCCGGCGGCAAACGGCGGACTGCGCGACATCCGGTCCGAACTGCTGGAGTGGTCTATCGTATCAATTCCCGCAGACCCTGACGCCCTGCGCGAATCCCACCGCCGCATGCTGAACTCGCTGCTGAACGACCACGCCCGCGCAACCGATGCGCCGCCGCTATCGTCCCCCGACGGCAACGCGCTCGCGATTTCGCCCAGCGCCTACCACGGACTCACCGCCGCCCTAACGGCGCTGAATAGAGCAGTCGAAGGCATAGGCGCACCGGCCCACACTGCCGCCGTCGACGCCGACGCTGAGACGCTTGCGGCGATAGGCGCGCTTGCCGCAGACACCAAGCGGCTTGCGGCAGGCGGGTAATTGCGCCCAATCAGTCGTCGAGCGTCAACCGCCTGCCGAAAAACCCATCTCAACGCCCAATATCCCTTAATGCCAAATATCCAATACATCCTATTACATAAGGAGAAAGACCAATGACTACAACCGATATGGAAGCGATCCGCAAGGATCTGGTGGACATCAACGCCTTTGTGCGCGAGCGCTTTGAGCCGGTCAACCGCGAAGTCGGACTGCTGCGCGAAGAGACCGACCGCATCAAGCAGGACCTGAACGGCGTAGCCCAGCGCGAGCGCAACCTGCGCCGCAGCGCCCTGACCGCCTATGCCGAAGAGACCGCGCTGCCCGGCGTCCCGTCCGGCGCATACGCCGGAATGGACATCCTAGACATCGCATTGATACGCGGCTTCGCCCACTCCCAACGCCGCGAAAGCTTCGGCCCCGCCTGGATAGAGCGCGCAGAGCAGGCGCGACGGCTGCTCGCCGCAAGCATCTCGCACGCCGACGTCCAGGCGTCCCACGCCACGGCGGAACGTCGGCTTGCGAACTGGTTCCGCGTTGGTAGCGCCGACACCGGACAGTTCCAAGCCTTCGCCGCGCGCTGCTAGGCTCTATGACCCGCGCCGCTATGGACAGCGTTACGGCGGGATCCGGCGACGAACTCGTCGCCACGCTTGAGGCGCGCGAACTCTGGCACGACGTCAACCTGCAAACGCTGGTTGCGCCCATCATTCCCACATTCCCCATGCCCTCAAACCCGTTCGACGTGCCGCGCCAACTCGGCGATGTGAGCTTCTACCCCGGCGCCGAAAACACCGCCGCGTCGGACACCGCGCTGACCACCGGCAAGACCACGCTGACGGCATACGAACTCGTGGGGCAGGTGCCGTACATCTTCACGCTGGAAGAAGACGGCGTTATCGCCATGCTGCCCGAAATACGCGCCGGGCTTATCCGCAATGTGGCGGAAGTGCTGGACGACATCATCCTGAACGCCGACGCCACCACTACGAACAACATCAACGCCGACGGCGCAACCATAGCGGCTTCTACGGCGGGAAAGGCGCAATGGCTGCTGGGCTACGACGGCATCCTGCATCTGCCGCTTGTGGACAACACGGCGCAGGCGAACAATCACAACGCCGCCGTGTCCGACGATATGTTCAACGAACTGCGCGCTATGCTGGGCAAGTACGGCGCGCGCCCCTCGCAACTGGCGTGGATTATGGATGTCAACACATTCATCCGCGCGCAGTCCATCGAGCAGTTCCGCACGATGGATAAGCTCGGCCCGAACGCCACCCTGCTGACCGGCATGCTGGGCGCGATTGAAGGCATCCCCGTCATCGTGTCCGAACAGATGCGCCTTGCGGACGCCGACGGCAAGATTACCGACGGCGGCGCCACCAACACCAAGGGACGCGCGCTGCTGGTCAACCGAACTCAGTGGGCGCAAGGCTTCCGCCGCGAACTCATGCTCGACGTCCACCGCGACACGCAAAAGCGCCAAACCGTCATCACCGTCAGCTTCCGCCACGCCCTTGCGGAACGCAGCGGCGCCCGCGCAAACGCAACCCACACCGGACTTCAGTACAACATCACCCTAACCTAAACCTCCGCAACACGCGCGGCGGCGATTGCGCGCGGTTTCGCTAAACGCCGCCGCGCTGCCACACCGCGCTAACGGATTGGGAAGCGGCAATAACAATAAGGAAAGCGCAGGCTATCCGTTTCGTAGCGCCTACGCTTTCCTTGTATCGAATATACCGAACAGCGATAGCGCTAATAGCCCCGATAGCGCCCGCCTTAAAAGCGCTCAATTGAACACATTTGACGCCCGCCTACGCTCCCTTATCTATCCCAAACAATCCCGCATCATTCCTATAACCGCGCATTTTCGAAGAGACGATTAACCGCCTAACCGCAGCCACGCAAGCGCTTATAAAGGACAAACCAATGACCAACGCATATGTATCGCTTGACATACTCAAAGACGCATCGGCGCTCAACATCGCGGGAACGGACTACGACGACCGCCTGCTATCCCTGGCAGAGGCGGCGAGCCGCGTAATCGACCGCCGCTGCAACCGCCACTTCTTCGCGCGCAACGCCGCATTGCAATTCTACGGCAACGGCGCAACGCGGCTGCTTGTGCCGGATCTGATTAGCGTCGACACCCAAGGCATACACACAGAATCGATCGGCGGCGCATTCTCAGCCGCATGGGACAGCGCCGACTACCGCCTGCTGCCGCTCAACGCCGACCCCGCATCGGCCGGCGCCCCCGCATCTCATCCCTACACGCAGATAGAGGCGCTGAACGGCATGCGCTTCCCCGCAGGCAGCGCGCGTACTCAGGTATCCGGCGTATGGGGATGGCACCAGCATCTGCGGCGATCGACCGAGCAAGTCAGCGCCGAAACCGCCGCCGCCGCCGACACCATTGCGCTATCCGGCACGGCATCCGGCTTAGCAAAGATTTCGGCCGGCAATACGCTGCTGATCGACGATGAGCAAGTATATGTACGCAAGCGCGCCGATGACGCCCTAATCGTAGCGCGCGGCATAAACGGATCTATGGCGGCGGCGCACTCCGCCAACAGCGCCATCGACATAGACGAGTACCCGCCCCCAATCGTAGAGGCCGCCCGCCTGCTTGCGATGCGCCTATGGCAGGGCGCGCTCGCCGACCCCACCTGCGCCCAACTAGACGCCGCCATAGAGCTGCTAATCGGCCCCTACCGCAAGCCCGCCCTAGGCGTCCCCTAACAGTGCCTTGCCCACTAGCGAACCGCCCAACCGCGCGCAGCGGCGCATCAACGCATCGTGAAACCCATCAAAACATCAAGAAAGGAAGACAGAGATATGGCAAACGAATTCGGTGGAGCCAAAGATGGACTAATGGCGATGCTGCGCCGCATAGACGGACTGCGCGTGCTAGACTACACCGCGCAAGCGGTGAATCAGTTCCCCGCGGCGATAGTGCGCCCGGAGTCCCGCGAAGCGCTGGAAACCCTCAGCGGCGGCGCAGTTCGCGGCTGCATCACCGTAGAAATGCTGGTGGAAGGCGCCCACGCCGCGCAAACATCGGCGGCGCTGGACGCGTTCTTAGAACCGACCGGCGCGCGCAGCATAGAAGCCGCGGTCAATGCCGACCCCACCTGGGGCGGCAAAGTGGACGACGGCCGGCTTATCGGCGTGGACAACATCGGCGAGCGCAAGCGCAACGGCGCCCGCTGCATCGGCGCCGACTTCCACTTCTGCTTCATAAAAAGCGTGCGCGGGTGAGCCGTCTGCGCGGGCGGCGGCGCACGGACTTTGTCAGCGCGTTCGACGTCCTGCGTGAGTGTATAGCCATTCACCCATTTTCGGATTGTGCAGGCGCAACTGACGATATTCCCAGCATAGATACGCATCCAAAACTGCGCCGTAGCCGCGGCAATTCATTTCGTCAAGCGGTTCTATCGCAATTGGATAATACCTGCCCGTAGCTAGACGCTCCCCGGCGACGCCGCGGCGACACGAATGCGACGTTGACCATTCCGGCATCGCCGCCGCTATCGCTGCTTACAAAATGCGTTTCACCTGCATACCCTAACCCTTTACGCAACCGCGTCGCTGTAATAAGATTGCCGCCATTATGAACCTACCGAATATGGCCGCCAACCGAATGCCGTTGCGCGATTTGCAAAGCATTCAATCCGCTATACATTCTGCCGCCACCCCTTTCGCTAAATCGGTTCTCATCCCGCGTTTCTCCATAGCCGATAGCGTGGAGCGCATGATGCGCCACTTTTCAAGCGAATCCCCGGATTCTGTCGCGCCTAGGTTAGCCGGTTTTTCAGATTGTGGATCCTCTCATATTGCTGCGGTGATTCATCAACGGAACTCAGTTTGCCTATCAAGTGAGCGCTGCCGTATATGAAGCGATTATTGCCGCGGTTGAACAAGACGCGGGACGCCGCGAATGAGGGCGAGCCGGCGCTGACTAGGCGGGGCGTATTTTCGCTTCCCACGCTGCTGCTGTTCGCGATACTGGCGGCTTTCGCATACTTCCTGGCGACGCGCTTCGATATGGATTGGCGCGCCACTTTCGACAACATCCGCCATATCAACCCGTGGCTGTACGCGCTGGGTTTCGCGGCGTACTACCTGTCTTTCAGCGTGCGCGGTCAGCGTTGGCGGATGCTTGCGCGCAACACGGGCGAACTGGACGGATTGGCGCAGAGCCGCCTTCCCTCAATGGCGAGTTCGGCGGCGTACATAATCATCGGCTGGTTCGTGAACTCGGTAACTTGGCTGCGGCTGGGGGACGGCTACCGCGCGTGGCTTTTCGCGCGCCATAGCGGTGGGAGCTTCTCTTGGAGTTTGGGCGTGGTGGTGGCGGAGCGCGCGCTTGACATAGCGGCGATGGCGATACTGCTGCTGCTTGCGGCGGGCGCTGCGCTGTTGGCGGCGACTGCGAGCGGCGCTGCCGAAACGGCGCTGCTTGTGGCGCTGATAACGGCGGGCGTGGTGGCGGCGATGATATGCGCGCTACTGCTGATGCGCGTATGGGGTGAGCGCGCCGCGCGGTTTCTGCCGTCCCGCATCGAGGCGGAATACCATCGGTTCGCAAGCGGCACATTGGGCAGCATGAAGCAACTCCCCGCGCTGACATTGGCGGGCGTTGTGGGTTGGCTGCTTGAGATAGCGCGGATGTATCTAGTGATAGAGGCGCTTGGATTGAGCGCGCCGCTGTCGCTGATAGCGATTACGGCGTTGTGCGCCGCCATATTGAGCACGGTGCCGATACCGGGCGGCGTGGGATTTGTGGAGCCGGGCATAGTGGGGTTGCTGCTGCTGAGCATGGGGCGGCAGGACGCGGTGTCTGTGGCGCTGGTTGACCGATCGATAACTTTTGTGAGCGTCATCGCAATCGGGGCGGTGATATTTCTGGCGGTACAGATATGGCAGGGGCGCAGCGCGCGCGGCAAGCCGCCGGCAGCCGAGGGGCGCGCTTGACGCGGCGCTAAACGCAAAGACGCAACGGCGCAAAGATAGTTAGTTGGACGGCGCAACGCCAAGCGGTGTTGGGGGACGATGCAGGATTTCGTAGGCGGCGGAGTCTTCGCGGATGCGGATGTGGGAGTTCATCGGCACGTCGGCGAATGTTTGGCGGATGTCCGTGGCGGGCCAGTGAACCTCCAGCGAGATGATGCGCCGCGCCTGCCCAAGCCCGATTTCCTGCATAAGCGTGGATGCGCCGAAACTGCCGCCGCTGCCCACAAGCGCGTGAACGCTGCGCTCGCCGCCGTCGGGCTCTGCAAGCGTGAGCTTGAGGCGCGCGCCTATCGCCGCTCGGTTGGACTGCGCGCCAACCAGTTTGACCGACAGCCAGCGGTTGGGGCCGCCGGGGTTGCGGTACAGCGCGTTCACGAAGCCGTCGCCGGGGTAGAAGCCGCCTATCTGCGCGAATATGTCTTGGTCGCCGTCATTGTCCAAGTCCCCGAATGATACGCCGTGTCCCTTTTGCAGATGCCCGAAACCGCCCGCAAAGGTAACATCTTGGAAGCGGATGCCGCTATCGTTGCGGTACATAATGTTGGGCGCAAGCGCGTCATATGCGGGATAGCCCGTGCCTAAGTAGAAGTCGGGATAGCCGTCGTTGTCCAGATCGCCGAAGTTCGCGCCCATCGCAAGATGTACTCCGTCCAACCCGACGGCTTGCGTGACGTCCTGAAAGCCGCCGCCGGTGTTGCGGTATAGGCGTGGGCGGGCGCCGTTGTTTGGCAAGCCTAGGTAGTCGGCGGCGACGTCCGCGATGTTATCGCCGTAGCCGGCGGCGAATATGTCAAGCCAGCCATCGTTGTCATAGTCCCAGAACCAGACGGCGAAGCTGCCTATCGGGTGCTCGACGCCTAGTTGGGGCGCTACATCGGTGAATGCGCCGCCATCATTGCGGTATAAGCGGTTGGGTTCGCCGAAGTTGGATATGTAGAGATCCGGATCGCCATCGTTATCGTAATCCCCCCAAGCGCTGCCCTTGCAGAAGCGCATATTGGCGACGCCGGCGCCCGCCGTCACGTCGGTGAATGCGCCGTTGTGATTGCGAAACAGGCGGCTTGGGAATATGAGCGCGCCCGCCTCTACGCCGGCTTCGGTGGCGGTTTCGCTGCAAGAGAACAGGTCGAGATCGCCATCGCCATCGTAGTCGGCCCAGGCGGCGCTCTGGCTTGGATATGCGGGCAGCGCTAGGCCGGCAGCGCGCGTGACGTCGGTGAATGCGCCGTCGCCATCGTTTCGCAGCAGGGACATTCGCATCTGCCCGCGCGCGCGCATCCAACCGCCGCGCATAATCAGAACATCCGCAAAGCCGTCGTTGTTGTAATCGGTTTGGACGATGTTAAGCCCGCCCAGCTGCCCGTCGAGTCCGGCGCGCTGCGTGTAGTCGGCGAACCTGCCGTTGCCTTGATTGCGGTAGTAGGCGATTGGGCGGCAGGGGTCCCAGGTGGATGTCATTATGTCGAGCAAGCCGTCGTTGTCGAAGTCCTCGATAATGCTGCCGCCGGCGGTATTGACGGCGTATAGGCCGGCGTAGGGCGCTATTTCGTCGAAGCGGCGCATTCGGTATTGGGGGGACTGCAGCGCGGCTTGCGGGACGCGAAAGCGCGGCGGTACGGCGTGCGGGTATGCGCCGAGCGTCATATGAGCGATGTTGAGCAGCCATTGGGCGCGCAGGTTTTGCGGCTCGAGCTCCAGCAGTCGCGCGAGACGGCGGACTGCGCTTGCGGAGCCGCGCTTATCGGCGTGCGCTAGGGACGGATCGAGCGGCAGCGCGCATATGAGGCGGCCTTCGGGACTGACGCAGTTGCGGAGTTCGCCGTCTTTGAGATGCGCCACCGCCAGGTCTTGCAGCAGATCCGCTTCGCGGCTGCCGTCGGATTGCGCGCTCAGTTCGGCGTCGAGCGCGTCGGATAGAATGCGGATTGCGTCGGCGGTTTCGCCAAAGCGCAGGTGGTCGCGCGCAAGTTCGCGCGCAATGGATATGCGCCACGAATGGGTATCGTATGAGGGGGCGCTGACTTCGGCGAGCAGGCGTTGGCGCTGCTGCGTTCCAAAGAACGGATCTGAGCTTTGGCGCAGCGCGGGGCAGTAGGCGGCGATGTCGGCGGGCGCTGTGGACGGCGGCGCTGGTTCGGGCGCGGGCATAGCGGCGCGGTGGCAGGCTTGGAGCGCGGCGGCGGCTAGGCATAGCAGCGCAAAGATGGGGATGTGAACGCAGAGACGCAAGCGCGCAAAGCGGGGCGGCAAGGCTAGGGTCTGCCCATGCTGTAGTATTCGAAGCCTAGTTTTCGGATGGCGGCGGGATCCATAAGGTTGCGGCCATCTACAATGATGGGCATGGACATTTTGCCGCGCACGGCGCGCATATCCACCTTGCGATAGCGCCGCCATTCGGTCAGCACAAGGATGGCGTCAGCGCCGGCGGCGGCGTCTTCGGGGGAATCGGTGTAGGCGATTTGCGGCGGATTTTGCGGGAAGCGGGCTTGGAAGGCGCTCATAGCGTAGGGATCGTGCAGGCGCAGCAGCGCGCCTTCGTCCGCGAGGCGCTCCACGACGGATAGGCTTGGGGCGTCGCGGATGTCGTCGGTGCCGGGCTTGAATGACAATCCCCATACGGCGACGGTTTTGCCGCGAATGACCCAGAGCGCCTGCCGCACTTTCTTGATGAATGCGTCTATGCGGCGGCGGTTTATGAGATTGACTTCATTCAGCAGCGAAAAGTCCACGCCGTTTTCGGCGGCCGCTCTCTCAAACGCCTTGATGTCTTTGGGCAGGCAGTAGCCGCCGAAGCCAATGCCCGCCTGCAGGAAGTAGGGCGCAATGCGCGGATCCAGCCCGAGGCCGTGCGCCACGTCGGTGATGTCCGCGCCGGTGGCTTCGCACAGATCGGCTACCATATTGATGAAGGACACCTTGGTGGCGAGAAAGGCGTTTGAGGCGTGCTTGATGATTTCGGCGGTGTTGATGTCGGTGATTACCATCGCATCTTGCGGCGATTTGGCGGCTCTCTCGAAGAGCGGGCGGTATATCTTGGACAGCAGATCGGCGGCGCGTTGGCTGCCGATGCCGATGACTATTCTGTCGGGGTTGAAGAAATCGTAGAGGGCGGTGCCTTCGCGCAGGAATTCGGGGTTGACGGCGATGTCGAAGTCGGGCGACGCCGCGGCGGGGTCGTCGGCATCGGGCGCAAGCGTGGCGGAGTAGCGGCGGATGCTTTGGCGCAGACGCTCGGCGGTCTGCACGGGCGTGGTGCTTTTCTCCACGATGAGCTTATAGCCGTTGAGATTGGCGGCGATAGTTCTGCCGGCGCGCTCAATGTAAGACAGGTTGGCGCTGCCGTCTTCCTGCTGCGGCGTGCCTACGCATATCATCAGCACGGACGCCTTGCGGACCACGGACGCGCTGTCGGGCAGCGCTTTGAATTGGCCGGTGTCGAGATGCTTTCGCAGAAGTTCGCCCAGTCCCGGCTCGAAGAAGGTAGGATCGCCGGCCGCGATGCGCTGCGCCTTTGCGCGGTCGTCGTCGGCGCCGAGCGTCTGCCAGCCGAGGTCGGCGAGCCCCAGCGCGGTCGGCAGCCCCACATGGCCGAGGCCGATTACGCCGATGGTCAGATTGTTCGGGTCAGCGCGTTCAGTCAAAACGAGGTTGTCCTTGCTTCGGCGGCGTTTGGAGTAATTCTAAACGCAAAGCGGCGAAGACGCAAAGGGAATAATGCTGCCGCTTATTCTCCCTCTGCCGCCGCATTGGGTTAGATCCCATGGCAAAAGGCCGGCGCAAGCAACTTCATCTCCAACCCGCGCTTGCCAATCCCCGCGCGCGCCGATAAGTGGTATAGTATAGCCATGAACGAATGGTGGAGTGAGAGATGGCTGCGCCGCCACGCATTGGCAGCGCCCTTCGGCGTATTCGCGGCAACCGCGCTGCTGACATACCTGTACACGCAGGGACAGGCGCAGCCCCGCGAACTCACGCAAACCGCCGCCGGATTCGTGGACCTAGGCGCCGTGCTATACGGCATGGTAGCGGTAGTGATAGAGAAAGGAATAACGCTTATGTTTTGGGCGCTAGAACAGCGGCAAAAGCGGCAAAAGGCGTTCCGCGATGAGATAGCATCAGAGATAAGGCAAGACGTAGTCGCGCAGGCGGAGCGCGAAATCTTCGCGCGGCTAGGGCCGATTGCCAAAGATAAGGGCATCTCTGAGGACGAACTGCGGCAGGCGTTCAGCGAAGTGCGTTCCAACGCCAAGTCCAAAGAGCGGGACAACAAGAACAAGTAAAGCGTCCCCGCGGCGCCACAACTAAACCCACTGAACCCACAGGAGCGACGCTTATGTTTTGGGCGCTAGAACAGCGGCAAAAGCGGATGGCGGCTATGCGCGCAGAGGAGCAAAAGCGCGCAGAACAGCGACAAGAGCGCAAAGAGGCTATGCACGCCGCGATGGTCGCGCGAGTAAAGCGCGAAATCGGCGACGAAGTGAAGCAAGACCTGCTCGCGCAAGCCCAACGCGTCATGATAGAGCAGGCAAAGCGCGAATTCATCGAGCGGATCGAGCCGATTACCAAAGCGAAAGGCATACCCACCGCAGAACTCATAAAGGCGCTAGACGAAACGCCCGCCAACCCCAAAAAATAGCGTAGCGCCCCAACCTACTCCCCCTCTGCGCCCCCGCGCCTTTGCGCCAAAACCTAACCCGAACCACCCGAACACGCCCCCAACCCCGTCTAGCGCAAACCCGCCTCCGTCTGATACGATAGCCCCGACGATTGCGCTGAGCCCGACCGATAGCGCAATGCGGCCCCAACCGAACCGCCAACCCTAACCCGAATGCGGACACACGGACGCACGGACGAAACAATGCCCACCCTAGACTTCAAAGGCAAGCAGCACATCTACGCCCACCACCTCGCGGTTCCATATCGGCCGCTAATCCCCGACGCAGACAAATCCGTCAAGCGGGACATGGGCAACGGCGCTCCCGCCGCCGCGCACGACGACAACCTCATCATCCACGGCGACAACCTGCACGCCCTCAAAGCGCTGCTCCCCCGATACGCCAACCGCGTCAAGTGCATCTACATCGACCCGCCCTACAACACCGGCAACGAAGGCTGGGTCTATAACGATAAGGTCAACAGCCCGCTTATGCGCCAATGGCTCAAAGACAACAGCGCAGTCGACGGCGAAGACCTTGAACGCCACGACAAGTGGCTCTGCATGATGTGGCCCCGCCTGCATCTATTGCGCGAGTTGCTTGCCGACGACGGCATCATATTCGTCTCAATAGACGACAACGAACAGCATCACCTACGCATGCTGATGGACGAAGTCTTTGGGATGGAAAATTTCATCACGCCTATAGTATGGAGAAAGCGAAGTGGCGCGCCAAATGATAAGCGTCTTGGCGCAACCCATGAATTCGTTATTGTTTATGGCGCTAATGGACAACAAGACAAAAATCTGAAGCGCAGACAACGAAGTAGTGCTGACCTTAAGCGATACAAAAATCCAGATAACCACCCAAAGGGAGTTTGGGCTCCTGATAATCTAATGGCTAATGTGAAAGGCGGAAGATACGTTGAATCACTTAACTTCCCCATCACGAACCCAGATACAGGACAGGTTCATTACCCTTCATCAAACGGTAACTGGCGTTTTAGCCAGAGCACCGTTCAGAGGTTAATGGATAACAAAGAGATTTACTTCGGGAAGAATGGCAAAGGACGTCCCAAATTGAAGAGATTTCTCTCCGAAGTTAAAGAAGGAATTCCTTATGGAACAATATGGGACGATGTTCCTATGGGAAACAGAGGGACACGAGAAATTCAAGAGATTTTCGGTAATGTCAATGAATTCGATACTCCAAAGCCCGTAGGTCTCATCAAGCAAATCTTGGAGATGGCAACAGACAAAGACGCCATCATCCTCGACTCATTCGCTGGCAGCGGCACCACGGCGCACGCCGTACTCGCGCTGAACAACGAAGACGGCGGCAACCGCAAGTTCATACTCGTAGAGTGCGAAGACTACGCCGATAACATCACCGCCGAGCGCGTGCGCCGCGTCATCGGCGGCGTTCCCACGGCGCGCGATAAGGCGCTGCAGCAAGGGCTTGGCGGCTCTTTCACCTATTGCGAACTCGGCGAGCCCATCGAAGCCGAAAGCATGCTGACCGGCGAGGCGCTGCCATCCTATTCGGCGCTTGCCGCCTATCTGCTGCACACCGCAACCGGCGCATCCGTCGGCCAATCCGAACTTGCGCCGCAGAACCCCGACGGGTATTTTCACACAATCGACGAAACGGCGTACTATCTGCTATACGAACCCAACTTGGAGTATCTCTGCAGCAACGCCGGCATGCTGACCGCGGAGCGCGCCAAGCGCATCGGTGCCGCCGTAAGCGCAAGCGCCCACGCCAAGCGCGCAATCGTGTTCGCCCCCGGCAAATACATCGGACAGCGCGAACTCACCGCGCAGCGCATAACCTTCTGCCAGATCCCGTATGAGATGCACCGGGGCGCAGCGGTGTGAGTGTAAGGTGTGATTCGACGCTTATCGGCGGCAGAACTTGCGGCTTACGCCGATATAATGTCCAACCCCCGCATTCGCTCAAAGTCCCTGCGGTTGTTGGTGAGCAGCGTGAGATTGCGCCGTATCGCCGTCGCCCCAATCAGAAGGTCAAGGTTGGCGATTATGTTTCCGGCTGCTCTGAGCCTGATGCGCTCCGCGGCGAATATGCGGCAAATCGTATCGTCAAGCGGCGCTACCTCTTCAATGTGGGACAGAAAATCCAGCAGGACCCGCTCTGCGCGTTGCCGGTTCGCATTGCCAAGCACCCCGTCATAGATTTCGGCAAGCGACACGACGCTCATGCCGATGCCCTGCGGCATCAACTCATCCAAGCGCTCCACTATAGGTTGATGCCCGTTCATGTAATCAATCGCCCAGTCCGTATCCACAAGATACCGCATCGCCCGCGCGCCCCGCTACCTTCGCGCCCCGGCATGGCGCGCTTCGTAGAGCTCCCTCTTCATCTTTTCGCCGTCCACTATGCCGCGCCAACCGCCCGCGGCGCTCCTTATGCCGACGATGCGCTTGCCCGCCGCCCCGGTGGCGCATTCCAAGTCGTCGTACCGCAAAGCCCATTGCCCGCCGATATGGTTGCCTGCCGCAACCTCCCGCGGGTCGGGATGCCCGGCGGCGACCCAATCGCGCATATCGCCGCTATCGCGCAGCTCCGCAAGTACGCGCGCCGCCTCTGTCCTAGCCGTCTTGTTATCGGGCTGCCAAAACTCAACATCGGGGAAGCCGTCTTCGCCTCGCCAATCGCCCTCGGAATGCCAGAAACTCAGCATCCATCGCGCTTTCTTAGGTTTCATCGCATCATCTCCAACTGCGCCCGCCCAAGTTGCGGGGAATAAGTTATCTGAAACATAAGCAATGTTATAGTATCATATATTATATTATAACATTATAAGCGATATACGCCGCGCGCGGAGGGTAGCAATGGAACTAAAAGAGTATCAAGCCGCCACCCTGCAGGCTTTCGCGCGCTGGCGCGATGAACTTGAATCGGCGCGCCTGAAATCCGAAGAGCAGATTGCCGCGTTGCAAGGCGCGGACATTCCCGAAGACGCTAGAGAATCTATCCGCAACTATCCCAAGACGGCTTGGGACAACCTGAATCAAAGGGGCGGCGTGGCGGACAACGCCGGCGAGTATGTGAGCCGCACCGACGACGCCGGCCGTCCCATCCCGCACATCTGCTTCAAAATCCCCACCGGCGGGGGAAAAACGCTGCTCGCCGCCGCCGCGCTGGAGCGCCTCAACCGCCAAACCGGGCTGACGCTCTGGGTTACGCCAACGCGCGCCATCTACGAACAGACCAGAGCGGCGCTGCGAAACCGCGAGCATCCCTACCGCCAAATGCTGGAGCGCGCCAGCGGCGGCCGCGTCAAACTGCTGGAAAAGGACGACCGGTTCACCCGCGCCGACGCCGCCAACTATCTGTGCGTAATGCTGCTTTCCCTGCAAGCCGCCAACAACACGAACAACAAAAATTTCCTGCGAATGTTCCGCGACTCCGGACGCTATCCCACGCTGTTCCCGGACAGCGACGACGCGATGGGCGACGGAAAGCTTCTCAGCGAATACCCGGATTTGGAGCGCGCGTTCGAAGGCGGCCCCGTCAAGCACAGCCTGTTCAATGTGTTCAAGATGCTGCGCCCCGTAGTGGTGCTTGACGAAGCGCACAAGGCTTATGGCAAAACCGATAAGAAGCAAAACGAATTCGTTCGAGTCATCAACCGCTTTGACCCCAGCCTGGTCATAGAGTTGTCCGCCACGCCGAATAAAAACATCAGCAACTTGCTTGTGGACATCACCGGCGTTGAGCTCAAGAACGAAGAAATGATAAAGCTCCCCATCGAGGTAACATCGTTCACCAACGCCGATTGGCATTACACGCTGGCGCAGGCGCACGACGAACTGGAGCGCATCCACAACGAAGCGGTGGCTCTTCAGCAAAACGAAGGGCGCTACATTCGCCCGATAGCCGTCGTGCGCGTGGAGCGCACCGGCAAAGACCAACGCGACGGCGAGCGCATCCACGCCGAGGACGTGCGCGAATATCTGGTCACAAACCTAGGCGTTCCCGCCGAGGCGGTCGCCGTCAAATCATCCGAAATGGACCAACTGCGCGGCGAAAACCTGCTGTCCGAATTCTCGCAAGTGCGCTGGATAATCACCAAATCGGCGCTGATGGAAGGCTGGGATTGCCCATTCGCCTACCTGCTGGTGATGCTGGACAACACGCAGGCGCAGCGCGCAATCACGCAGCTCGTAGGGCGCGTTATGCGCCAGCCGCACGCCTGCCGCGCCAACCGCGAAGCGCTCGACAAGTGCTACGTGTACTGCCTCAACACCGATGTGCATAACGCGGTTAAGCAGGTCAAACTAGGGCTTGAGCAGGAAGGCTTGACCGGGTTGGGCGACGCCGTAACCGGCAACTCGGACGATTTTAAGCGCATCACGGTTAAGCGCCGCGATAGGTTTATGAACGCCGACATATTCCTGCCCAAAGTGCTGCATAAACACGGCGACGGATGGACTGAGTTGGACTACGCGCAGCACATACTGCCCGCCGTCGATTGGGACGCAATCCAAGCGCCGGACACGCAAAGCGCCTTCCCCGACCGCGCCAAGCGCCAGACTGCAAGCGTGGATGTGGGCGATGCGCTGCCCGTGTTCCAAGCCGACCGCGAGCTTTACATCGACAAGACGATACGCGCCGAATGGTTCGCCCGCCGCCTATCCGACGTCGTGCCCAACCCATGGCAGGCGGCGCGCATAACGCGCGATCTAGTGGCTCTACTTCACGGCGAAGGCGACGCCGACGAAGACATCTACGACAAGCGCTCATACCTATCGAGCATTCTGCGCGATTATGTAGCCGACGAATTGGAAAAGCAGTCGAAGAATATCTTTGAGAACAAGCTCAAGCAAGGCGAAATCCGCTTTGACTTGGAAGCCGGCAAGCCCAACTTTCGTATGGCGGCGTGCTACGAAATGCCTGTGATTGCCGATGCCGGGATTATGCCGCGCAACGACGGCCAAATGGTGCAGCTCAGCCTGTTCGAACCCGTGTTCACGCAACAGTTCGACTCCGAGCTTGAGCGCAAATTCGCGCGCTACCTAGACGAGCGGCGGGCGCTCAAGTGGTGGCATCGCGTCGCCGTGCGCCAGCGCGGGGAATACTACCTGCGCGGCTGGAAGCAGGAGCGCATCTGGCCCGACTTCGTGGCGATGGGCGGCGAATCGGACGGCAAGCCGCATGTGCTTGTGTTCGAGACCAAAGGCGAGCATCTGCGCGGCAACCCCGACACCGACTACAAAGAGCAGGTATTTGATGCGCTGGAAAACGCCTACAACCGCAACTACGGCGCAATGACCGTGCGAGACGGCCCCGCTAAAGGCACATTTCGGCTGATATTCAGCGAAGCCGAATTCCCCGCCGCCTTGGACGGCTTGGAAAACCAAAAGGGCGCGTACACCGCCTAGCCCCCGTCAACCCGAACCTCCACCCCACCCGCGCGCTCCTCCTGCAGCAGCATTGCGATGCGCGAATCCTTGTCCGCCCAGCCGCGATTCAGCGCCGCCGTCATCTCTTGATAGGCGATGCTGCCCACGCTCATCGGCACGCCGTATTCGCGCGCAAGCTCCAGCGCAAGCCCCACATCCTTGTGCGCCAGCCGCAGCGCGAAACTCGGCGGATCGAAGTTGCCCGCCAAGTAGGTGTTCGGGTAGGTATTCGCGAATGTGCTGCCCCGCCCCACGGAGCCGTTGCATATCGCCTCAAACAGCGGCGCGGCGTCAACGCCCGCCTTCACGCCCAGCGTCAGGCATTCCGCCACAATCGTCTGCAAGCCGTAGCCGATGCAGTTGTGCATAAGCTTGGCGATGGAGCCGCTGCCCACGCCGCCTATGTAGCCAACCCTGTCCCCGATGGCGTCCAGCGCCGGCTTGACGCGCTCATACACATCCCTATCGCCGCCCACCATCACCGCCAGCCGCCCCGTGCGCGCGCCGACCGGCCCGCCGCTCACCGGCGCGTCCAACACGCTTGCGCCCTTGTCCGCGAAGCGCTCCGCGATGCTGCGTATCAGCGTGGGCGAACTGGTGCTCATATCGATATACACGCCGCCCGCGCGTATGCCATCCAGCACGCCGCCATCGCCCAGCGCCACCGCCTCCACCTCGCGCGGCCCCGGCAGCGATGTCAGTACCACGTCGCATTCGGCGGCGAGCTCGGCCGGCGTGTCCGCCCAACTAGCGCCGTTCTCCAGCAACGGCGTTGCGGCCTCCCGCCGAATGTCATGCGCCACAAGTTCATATCCCGCCTTGAGAACATTCGCCGCCATTCCGCCGCCCATAGTGCCAAGCCCGATAAATCCGATTTTCATATCCCCCTCCGTTGCAATGCCGCAATCGGATTGCGGTCTGCGTTTTCCGACTGTATCCGATGCCCGCTATGATACATCCAAGCGCGCCGTTTGCAACACCGCCAAGCCCGCTTATCGCCGCCGCCGCCATAAGTATTGACATATTCGGCGGGGTTTTCTATGTTCAATACGGCAGGTGATGATGAGCGAACCCACGGTTCTGTACGGCAAGCGCGGCGCGGTGGCGCAAATTGCGCTGAACCGCCCCGCCGTGCTGAACGCCTACAATGTGCGGATGCGCGATGAGCTTTTCGTGGCGCTGGAGGCGGTGCGCGACGACCCCGACGTGCGCGCGGCGCTGATTAGCGGCTCCGGCGAGCGCGCCTTCTGCGCCGGCGCCGATCTGACCGAATTCGGCAGCGCACCATCGCAGGCTATCGCCCGCCAAGCCCGTTGGGAACGCGACATTTGGGGACTGTTCGCCAACTTGCGAAAGCCCCTGATTGCGGCTATGCGCGGCTATGTCATCGGCTCCGGCGTGGAAATCGCTTGCCTATGCGATATTCGCATCGCCGCCGATGACGCGCAATTCGCTATGCCGGAAGTGGCGCTTGGGATGATTCCCGCCGCCGGCGGAACGCAAACCCTGCGCCGCGCGATAGGCGCAAACCGCGCGCTCGAGATGATACTGACGAACAGGCGCATCAACGCCGCTGAGGCGCAGCGCATCGGCTTGGCGCACATCGTAACGCCGCCCGATGCGCTTATGGCAGAGGCGCAAGCAGTCGCCGATGCGCTGGCCGCGCTCGACCCAAACGCCGTTGCGCTCGCCAAGCAAGCGGTGGTCGACGGCGCTGATATGCCGCTCGCCGCCGCCCTATCCCTGGAAGAGCGCCTAGCCCGCCGCCTAATCGCATCCCGCCAACCCGCCGCCGCGCTACAACCCTATAACAAGGCTGACAACGCTGACAGGTTGACAAAATGAACACCGTGCTGGTTGTTGAGGACGAAGAAAATCTGCTGGAAGCGCTGCGCTACAACCTAGAGCGCGAAGGCTACGCCGTGAACACCGCGATTGACGGCGAACAAGCGCTGCTTTCAGCGCGCGATTCTGCGCCCGACCTTGTTATCCTGGATGTGATGCTGCCGCGATTAGACGGCTTTGAGATATGCCGCATCCTGCGCCGCCGCAGCGACGTCCCCATCCTGATGCTCACCGCCCGCGGCGAAGAGATCGACCGCGTGGTAGGCTTGGAGCTAGGCGCTGATGACTATGTAACCAAGCCCTTCAGCATACGCGAGCTGATGGCGCGCGTGCGCAACCTGCTGCGCCGCTCCCACCGCGCTCCCTCGGCGGCGGCCGACGCGGCCCCGGCCGACATCCTGCGCAGCGGCGATCTGGAAATCGACAGCGTAAGCCATATCGTAAGGCTCAACGGCGAGCTGCTCGAGCTGAAGCCGCGCGAGTTCGACCTGCTGGCGCTGCTCGCCAAGAATAAGGCACGCGCCTTCACCCGCGACCAAATCTTGGAACGCCTTTGGGGACACGACTACTACGGCGACAGCCGCACCGTGGACGTGCATATTCGCTGGCTGCGCGAAAAGATCGAGCCGCAGCCCAGCAAGCCCGTCAGAATCGTTACCATACGCGGCGTGGGATACCGCTTCGACGGATGAGGCTGCCCCGCTCGCTGCACTGGCGCATCGCGCTCGCCTACACCGCGCTCATATTCGTTACTATGGGCGTGGTCAGCATCTACCTTGTGGGCTTTGTGCGAAACACCTACATCGCCAATCTGCAAGCCGCACTGCTGCAGCAAGCCCGCCTAGTCAGCGAAACCACAGCGCCCTATCTCACTGCCGCCGCCTCTTCCGACGCTACGGATAGATTCGATCTGCAGGCGCTCACCGCGCGCTTGGGCGAAAGCGTGGGCGCGCGCGCAACCCTTATTGGCGTGGACGGCGCAGTCATAGCCGACAGCGTCCAATCCCCCGCGCGGATGCCATCTCAGCTAAGCCGCCCCGAAGTTCGCAGCGCGCTCGACGGCAGCGCCGCCTACGCCGTGTACGACGCCGCAGCGCCGAATGCCGCCGGCCCCGTGTCCATGATACACGCCGCCGCGCCCATCGTCAGCGACGGCGTTGTCATTGGCGTTGCGCGCGTATCGGCGCCCGCCGCTCAGGTGCAGCCCAACATCAACCGCCTTGTGGCGGCTATCGCGCTGTCCGCCCTCATCGTGGCTATGCTGTCCGTGGGCATCGGCTACATCCTGTTTCGCAGAACGTCGCGCTCCGTGCGGGATGTGGCGGACGGCGCGCGCCGCCTAGCGCAGGGCGATTTGGAGCATCGCGTAGCGCCCACCGCATCCGACGAGACGCAGGAACTGGCGGAAGCGTTCAACACTATGGCGAACACGATACGCCGAATGCTGCGCGATATGTCCGACGAAAGCGGCAAGCTTACCGCGATGCTGGACACGATGGAAGACGGCGTGGTAGTCATCGAAGCCGACGGTGTCATAACGCTGATGAACAGCGCCGCCGAACTGCTGCTGGACATCGGCGCAATGGACGCCGTGGGAGCCCGCCTAGTGGAGGTTCTGCGCGATCACGAAATCCAGCAAACGGCGTCCCTTGCGCTCTCATCAGGGCGCATTCAGCAGACAGAGGTCGAGATACTGCCCCAGCGCCGCTTCCTGAAGGCGATTGCAACGCCCTTGAGCGGCGCGGGCGGCGCAGGTTCGGCCGGCATCCTGCTGACGCTGCACGACTTGAGCGGCGTGCGCCAAGTAGAGACCACCCTGCGCGAGTTCGTAACCAATATATCGCACGAACTTCGCAGCCCGCTGGCGTCCGTCAAGGCGATGGTGGAAACGCTGCAAGAGGGCGCGCTTGAGCATCCGTCAACCGCGCGCAATTTTCTCGACCGCATCAACCGCGATGTCGACCGAATGAACGATATGGTGGAAGACCTGCTTGAGCTTTCGCGCCTTGAGAGCGGCCGGCAGCAACCCAGCCTTGCGCCCCTGGATCTATCGGAGCTCGTCGCCGAGGTGGTGGCCGAGTACGCCGACCGCGCGCGCGGCTTGGATGTGCGCGCTCAGCTGCCGGCCGACGCGGCGCTGGCGCTGGGCGAAAGCGCCAAGCTTCGACAAGCGCTAGTCAACCTGCTCGAAAACGCCCTGAAGAACACGCCGTCGGGCATCATAACCGTGTCCGTCGAGCATTGCGATAGCCACTGCCGCGTGCGCGTCAGCGATAGCGGCGTGGGCATACCGCGCGAGCATCTGCCGCATGTGTTCGAGCGCTTCTACAAGGTCGACCGCGCGCGGCGGGACGGCGGCAGCGGCTTGGGCCTTGCCATCGTGCGGCACATCATCCAAATGCACGGCGGCGAAGTGAGTGTAGAGAGCGAAGAGGGCGCAGGCAGCGTATTCACCTTCAGCGTCCCGCGCATCTCATAGCCTTACGCCGCTAGACTGCGTAGTTCCACGCCCGCCCCGCCTATACGCCAACACGCAGTCTATCGACGGATACGCCCCGAACTGCGCGATAATCCCGCGCGTCGGATTTTGCCGAATGCCATTAACGGATTGTTAATAATTCGTTCAAGGCTGCTTAAACATCGGGGAGTAACCTTTACTGCGCTATGCAAAGAACGATACCGCATCTCCGGCCGCAGCGTCGGCAGAGGGAAATCGCCGCCGAACCCGGCCGCGATGCGCTGCCCTTCAAGCGGCGGCGCGGCGCATCCATCGAAGGCAGGATAGTGCGCTGGCTTTTCTTTGCGTGCGCGCTGATTTCCATATTCACCACCATCGGCATAATCTTCACGCTGCTATCCCAAGCGATAGGCTTCTTCTTTGAAGTATCGCTGTGGGAATTTCTGACGGGAACGCGCTGGACGCCCATCCTCAAGCCGCGCGCCTATGGGGTATTGCCCCTGGTCGGCGGCACGCTGCTAATCGCCGCAATCGCCGCCGCGGTGGCGCTGCCGGTGGGCTTGGCTACCGCGATATTCCTATCCGAATACGCCCCCGACAAGATGCGCCGCGCGGTCAAGCCGCTGCTCGAAATCCTGGCGGGCATCCCAACCGTGGTGTACGGCTACTTTGCGCTCACATTCGTAACGCCGCTGCTTCAGAACATATTCCCGGAAATGCTGGTGTTCAACGCGCTGAGCGCCGGCGTCGTGATGGGCGTGATGATTATCCCGATGGTGTCCTCGCTGAGTGAAGACGCCATGGCGTCGGTGCCCAATTCGCTGCGAAACGGCGCATACGCGCTTGGCGCGACCCGCCTTGAGGTGAGCCTGCGCGTGGTGGCGCCCGCCGCGCTGTCCGGCATCGTGGCGTCTTTCATCATCGCCATATCGCGCGCCGTCGGCGAAACTATGCTGGTTACCATCGCCGCCGGCGCAACCCCCAATCTCACGCTCAACCCGCTTGAGAGCATCCAAACGATGACCGCCTTCATCGTTCAGCTCAGCCTAGGCGAAACCCCGCACGGCTCATTGGAGTACAACACCATATTCGCCGTTGGCTTGCTGCTCTTCCTGATGACGCTGGCAATGAACCTGTTAGGCTACTTCATCGTGAGACGCTGGCGGGAGAAGTATTAGCATGCGGCAGAACGCCTTATTCAACCCACGCCTGTCCGCGCGCAAGGGCATCGGCGCAGTGTTCTACAGCATATTCCTGCTGGCGGTGATGGTCGGCATCGTGGGGCTTATAGCGCTGCTGGCGCGCATTGCGCTTGAGGGCAGCGATTGGCTGAACTGGAACTTCATCACATCGTATCCTTCGCGCCATCCCGAAGAAGCGGGGCTGAAGTCGGCGTTGTGGGGCAGCGTCTGGCTTATGGGCTTGACCGCGCTGTTCGCCATACCCATCGGCGTGGGCGCCGCCATCTACCTGGAAGAGTACGCCCCAAAAAGCCGCCTCACAAGCTTCATTGAGATAAACCTGTCCAACCTGGCGGGCGTCCCCTCGATCGTGTACGGCTTGCTTGGGCTTTCGCTGTTCGTGCAGCGGGTATTCCAGGGCGAGCGCGTGCTGCTTGCGGGCGCAATGACTATGGCGCTGCTGGTAATGCCCATCGTGATACTGGCGTCCCGCGAGGCGATACGCGCCGTGCCGGACACCTACCGCCAAGCGGCGTACGGACTGGGCGCGGACAAGTGGCAGGTCATCAAAGGCGTGGTGCTGCCGCAGGCGCTGCCCGGCATCCTGACCGGCACAATCCTGGCGATGTCCCGCGCGCTGGGCGAAGCGGCGCCGGTCATCGCAATCAGCGCGCTTGTGTATCTGACATTCGTGCCGGCGCATCCGCTGGAGCAGTTCACCGTGCTGCCCATACAGATATTCAACTGGACGTCGCGCCCGCAGGAAGAGTTCCAGGGACTAGCCGCCGCCGGCATCATCGTGCTGCTGGTTGTGCTGCTGTCCATGAACGCGGTTGCCATAATTTTGAGAGACCGCCATCAGGTGAAATCGGATGGACAATAACCCCGAATTCGTGCTGCGAACCGACGAACTGGGCGTGCATTACGGCGCGTTCCAAGCGGTGCGCGGCATCCATATGGACATCAAGCGCAAAGAAGTTACCGCGCTGATAGGCCCGTCCGGCTGCGGCAAAAGCACGCTGCTGCGCTGCTTCAACCGAATGAACGACCTTATCCCCGGCGCGCGCATCAGCGGCCGCATTATGTTCGACGGCTACGACCTCTACGCCGCCAACGTCGACCCCACCGAAATACGCTCGCGCATCGGAATGGTGTTTCAGCGCCCCAACCCGTTCCCCAAGTCCATCTACGACAATGTGGCTTTCGGGCTGCGAATAAACGGCTACACCGGCGATATGGCGGAGGCGGTGGAAAAGTCCCTGCGCCAAGCGGCGCTCTGGGATGAGGTCAAAGACCGCCTGAGCAGCAGCGCGCTGGACCTGTCCGGCGGCCAGCAGCAGCGCCTTTGCATCGCGCGCGCCATCGCGGTGCAGCCCGAAATCGTGCTTATGGACGAGCCGGCGTCCGCGCTCGATCCCATCGCCACGCTTGCCGTAGAGGAACTCATCCGCGAACTCAAAGAGCATTACACCATCATCATCGTTACGCATAATATGCAGCAGGCGGCGCGCGTATCAGACGAAACCGCCTTTCTGATGGTGGACGAAAACCGCGCAGGCTACCTTGTGGAATTCGACGCCACGCAGCAGATATTCACCAACCCATCCGACGAGCGCACGGAAGCGTACATAACGGGGCGCTTCAGTTAGAATGCGGTAACCATCGCTTACTGACAAACCGCCCATCTGCCCAAGGAGCGCCACTATGCCCAGAACGGACTACGACCGCGACCTGCGAATGCTTCAGGACGAACTGCTGTTGATGGGCAATATGGTGGAAAAGGCGATTGCGCGCTCGCTGGACGCGCTGCGAAACCGCGACCTCGCTATGGCTAACGAAGTCATTCGCGAAGACGACATCATCGACCGCAAGCAGAACGAAATCGAAGAGCGCTGCATCGATCTGATAGCCACGCAGCAGCCGCTTGCGGGCGACCTGCGCATACTCATAACCGTGCTGCATCTGTGCGTAGAGCTTGAGCGCATGGGCGACTACGCCGAGGGCATCGCCAAAATCAGCGTGATGATGGGCGACGAGCCGCCGCTCAAGCCGCTCATAGACATCCCCCGTATGGCGCACAAAGCGTCCGATATGGTGCGCCGCAGCCTCGACGCATTCATCAACCGCGATGTGGTCTCTTCTATGGCGGTGCAGAGCGACGACGACGAAATAGACGCTCTCTACGAACAGGTCTATCGCGAGCTGCTGACATATATGCTGGGCGATCCGTCCGTCATACGCCGCGCAACCTACCTGCTATGGGCGGCGCACAACATCGAGCGCATCGCCGACCGCACAACCAACATCGCCGAGCGCGTAATCTATATGGTTACCGGCAAGGTCAGCGATACGCAGAACTAGCCGTTTGCCGTAGCCGCGTGAAGCTTGGCGAAGAAATCGCCGAACACCGCGTCGCGGTCAAGCCAATCCACGATGCGCATCGGATGGCGGCTTGCGTCGCGGCTGTATCCCAAATGGGCGTTGAGGATGGGAGCGGCTTCGATGCGCGTCTTCAGCCAATCGGGGTTCAGCAGCCAAGCGCCCGGCGCAAGATCCCAGATAGGCTTGCTGCGCCCCGGATAGTCCCGCACGAACTCTTCGTATCGCTCAAATAGGAAGTCCCCTATCCCGCCGCGCCCTTTGAGATGCTGCAGCAGTTCCCAGCGCGTAGTTCGCAGAAGCTCCGATACGCCGAAGCCGGTTACCTGTACCATAGCGCCGCCGCTGTCGAATGCTACCTGCGCCGCGCGAATATCCTGCCTGAAGTTGAAGTCCGGAAAGCCGGCGGCGTGATGCGGCCAGCCGCCCAGCGCCACAATCGTTATGCGCTCTCGTATCCGCGGCTCAAGCAGCATCGCGGACGCCACATTGGTCAGCGCGCCCAGCGCCAGCACGTACAGCGGCTCGTCGCGCGGCCGCATCGCCAGGTTCACGATGTTGTCCGCCGCGGCGCTGCTCACCGGCTTGCCGTCCGTATCCGTCAGCGATTGGCGCGAGCCTCTCAGCACAGGGCCGTCGTAGCGCACCGGGGACAACTCCAGGATGCGCCCAATCTCGTCGTAGCTCAACTCCATGCCGTGCTCGAAGCTTTGCGTCTTGCGAACCGCCGCATGGAAGGGCGCCGCCTGGATCGCCTCGATGTTCAGCGTATCGGACAGCAGCGCATGGATGATGGCGAACTGGTCGTCGATTTCGTTGTATGTATCGGTGTCGATGACGACGTCGCAAGCGCCGCTAGGCGGCTCCAGCAGGCGCACAATATCGGCATAGGGTATTGGCGGCAGGTTCATTGGCGTGTGTCTCCCTTTGCGATTGCAACTTCATCGTGAATTTGCTGCGCCGCTTACTTAAGTTTAAGCAATTCGTCTATCTTGGCGTCTATCAGATCCCACTTCCAACTGATCATTTCCCTAGCGCCCTTGACCTTGCCCGCAGTCCGTTTCTTCGGACGAATTTGGAACATCGGCTTTTTCAATTGGTTGGCTATCGTAACCTCTTTTTCAACTCCGGGCGCGTTGTGAGTATCCTTGCCAACGACAATTATCACGATGTCGGACTTGGCAATTTGCTTTCTAGCGAACTTAAGCCATTCAGCGTCGGGGCGGCGCTCATTGAGCGATTCGTCCCGAATGCTATGCTTTGAGCACTGCTTTGCCTGAGCATAGAAGCTTCGGTGAAGATTCTTGTCCTGGTAGAACTCGAAGCTTAGGAATACGCCAACTTTAGCCATATCCGAATATCCTCCGCGCGCTTAATCGTTATGGTGTGTCCATACATCGTAGCAAAAAGACAAGCCCCGCGCTAACGCTAATGCCTAACGCAGGGCTTGCCGGTTCTGATGCAGATGGACGGCGGTCAGCGCCGCGCGGCTACCTTGACTTGCGCGGCTCCATATTGCTGTGGACGTCCAGCAGCACGGCGCGGCCGTCGGCGTTGTGGTTTTGCGCTTGGCGTATGGCGTCCGCCACTTCTTTGGGGTCGGTTACGGTGATGCCCACCGCGCCCATTCCTTCGGCTATCTTGGCGTAATCGCCGGTCATTTCGGTTGCGCCGAAAAGCTCGCGCGCCGTGGGATAGCCGCCGGGGTAGGTAGCCATCCCGCCGTTGTTCAGCACCACGGTGGTTATCGGAGCGCCCGCGCGCACCGCCGTTTCGATGTCCAACCCGGACATCCCGAAAGCGCCGTCGCCCATGAAGTTGAGGCAGAACTTGTCCGGTTCGGCGAGCTTTGCGCCAATCATCAGCGGAATGCCGTAGCCCAAGTGCGTGGTCTTGCCCCAGCCGATGTAGCTATGCGGCGTGGTGGCGGTGTAGAAGGGCATGATGGAGTCGCGCGGCGCTCCGGCGTCGTGCGTTACAATGCTGTTGTCGTGGTCGAGAACGCGCTCAAGTTCGCCTATGACGCGGTATGTGCTGATGGGCGTTTCGTCGGAGTTGAGCAGCCCCGTCCAGTCCGCCATCCACTTGCGGCGTATGTCCGATATTTCGGCGGCGACGCCGCTCTTGCCCATCCTGCCGCTATCGCCTAGCTGCGCTTTCACTTCGTCTATGAGCGCGCGCAGCGTGAGCTTGGTGTCGCCCGGCACGCCGATGTCCACGCTGAAGTCTTTGTTGATGTCTTCGATGCTTTCGGTGTTGTGAATCATCACCTTGCCCGGCGGAATGGGCTGCCCGTAGCTAGTGATGCTGAGGCTTGAGCCAATGCCGAACAGCACGTCGGATTCGCGTAGCCAGTGGCGCGCCTGCTCGGTGGTTGCGCCGCTGCCGGAGCCTAACGCAAGCGGATGCCGCTCGTTGAAGCCGGACTTGCCGGGCATTGTGCAATAGACGGGTATTTCGGTCAGCTCTGCGAATTCCTGAAGCTCGGCGGACGCCCCCGCCATAAGCACGCCCATTCCGGACCATATCATCGGCTTGCGCGCGGACAGCAGCGCCTTGACCGCGTCGCTCACATCGCCCGACGACGGAAGCTGCGGATGGCGCTTCGGCGGCTGATAGTTGAGCGCGCCCTCGGACACTTCCATTGTGCTGACATCGCCGGGCAGTTCCACCACCACGGGGCCGGGGCGGCCGTTGCGTAGATTATGGAATGCGCGGCGCATCACGCTGCTGACCATATCCGGCTGATAGACGACTTCGCTGTGCTTGGACACCGTGGCGTAGGTGCGCGCGGGCGAGAAGTTGGGGCGCACCTGCGTCTGCGCCACCGCCGAGCCGCCGGGCAGGTACAGGATGGGAATGTTGTCCGCGAATGCCTGCGCGAGGCCGCCCATGCTGTTTTCGGAGCCGGGGCCGCCCTGAGTGATGACCACGCCGAACTTCTTGCGGTCGTTCATTCGGCTGTAGCCGTCCGCCGCCATCAGCGCGCCGCGTTCCTGCCGAAACATTATCGTGCGAATGCCGACCTTCGCCACCTCTTCGATGAGGTTGTTGGAAGGGAAGCAGGCTATCCACTCCACGCCCTCCTCTTTCAGTATCCGCGCAATCGCTTCCATCGTGTTCATAGGGTAAAATCCTCCGCTGCTTTCGAGTTTGAATGTGTAAGCAAGCATACCCTATCAAGCGTTTATGGGCAACTTGCGGCGCTGCTTGGCGATATAAAACAAAACCCTTTGCGCCTCTACGCCATTGCGCTAAGATTCACGCCCGTGCGCGCTACTCCAGCGCATACAGACTGCCGTTCTGCGATGCGATGTAGATCATCCCGTTGGCGGCAACCGCGCTTGTGGTTAGCGGCGCGTCCGCATCGAAGCGCCATATCTGCGCCCCGGTGTCTGCGTCCACGGCGTAGAGAGCGCCGCTCTTATCGCCAATCAGCGCGGCGTCCGCCGTCAGCGTGGGCGCTGTGGAGAGCCGTCCATCCGTCTCGAATGTCCATATCACAGCGCCCGTATCGCGGTCGAGCGCATGCAATCGGCGCTCCGCTTCCGCCACATACAACCGGTCGTCGGCAATGATTGGCGCGGCGACGAACCTGCTGCCGGGCAGCACCGCCGCCCACGCAAGCCCTTTGAGCGGCGGCAGTTCGCCCAGAAATCCCCACGCCCAAAGCTGAGTTCGCAGCCAGCGCATCTGCTTTTCAAGCGGAACTTCGCGCGCATGCCAGTCTATCGCGGTTGCCAACCCGCGCTCGTCGGCGATATACACCCAATCCCCGCTCAGCGCCGGCGAGCCGCGCGCGAACTTGGCGTGATAGTCCAACCGCTTCCGCCCCGTGCGCTTATCTACGATGTGCAGGTAGCCGTCCTGCGACAGCGCGGCGACAATCTCATCGTTGACGACGGGATCGGCGGCGATGTGTCCGTTGGTGCGATATGTCCAACGCCGCTGCCCCGTCTGAGCGTCCAAAGTGTAGAGAGCGCCGTCGCCGCTGCCGATATAGGCGATGCCGTCCAAGACCACCGGCGCTGTCGCGAATATGCCGCCCGTCTGAAACTCCCAGCGCAACGCCCCATCGCGGACGTCCAGCGCAAGAACGCGCCCGTCCCGCTGCCCGATGAACACGCTGTCCCCCGCAACCGCCGGCGACGAATCCACCGGACCCGTCGAGGCGCGTTCCCATATGAGCGCGCCATTATCGGCGTTCAGCGCGATGATGCGATTGTCCCCCGCCCCCAGATACAGCCGTCCGTCCACCACCGCCGGCGTTGAGACGAGCGGGGCGTCCGTGTCGAAGCGCCACTTGAGCCGGCCGTTGCCCGCGGATGCGTCCGACGCCGTCGCCGAGTGCGTGACGTCGCGCAGATACATAGGCCAATCGCCGCGCGCCGCAACCGCGCTTATATCGGATGCGGGCGGCGGCAGCGGCCTATCGAACGCCCCGTACATGTACGCCAAACCTGCGGCGGCGGCTATGAGCAGCAGCACGACAGCGCCCCACTTCAGACGGCGCATAAGGCGGCGGCGCGCATGCCAGCGCCCTATCAGCGCATCGGCGTCCGCCCTGCTGACCGCCGCGCTGCCGTCAAGACGCCGCCAGCAGTTGCCGCAAAACCCGTCATCCGGGGCGTTGAAATGCCTGCATGTGGGACACAGAACAACCGCTTGCAAAGAAAACCCGCCTTTGTGGTGGCATTCGTGGGCAGTAAGTATAATGTAGGGAATAGCGATAGCAATAAGGATAAGCCGTTAGCCGTCAGCTGCAGTATATCAGTCAGCGCGCTCGACACATCCGCTAGTGTACGCCATCCCGCAAATCTTGTTAATCTCGCCGTCCCGTTCATCCCCGCCGTTCCCATTATCCCCGCGCGCATTGCGAGCGCTCGACAAGCCGACAAGCCAAATTGATAAGCGCCGCATAGTGAGAATGCCGTCAAGTCAAAAAGCCTTGAAACCCGCCCGCCAACGCCTTACCATCAAAAGGCTAATCAAGCTAATCGCATCGCCGATACTTACCCTAATCACCGCTTACCGTCCCGCCGTATGCCGAACGCCGCCGCCGCATATCCGTTGAGCGCCGCCCGTGCGCTTGCGCTGCATGCCCAAGCGCTGGATGCGCCGCCCGCGCCCGACGCCGTCCCCGACGCCGACGCCATCTACGAAGTAGTGCGGCGCATCGGCTGGGTGCAGTTGGACACGCTGCAGGTTGTGCGCCGCAGCCAGTACATCGCGCTGTGGAGCAGGCTGGGCGCATACGATACGGCCGACTTAGACCGGCTAACATTCGACGACGGCAAACTTGGCGGGGGCAACCGCCGACGGCTATTCGAATACTGGATGCACGCCGCCTGCATCATCCCGCTGACGCTGTATCGCTGCGTGATGCCCGCGATGCAGCGCCACCGCAACCCCACGCACAAGCGCCGCCGCCAATGGCTTGAAGATGAGGCGAATATCAAGTTGCTGCAAGAGGTGTTGGAGTGTGCGCGCGTCAACGGCGGGGCGCGCTCCGCCGATTTTGAGCGCCCCGAAGGCAAGGGCGGCGCATGGTGGGACTGGAAGCCCGCCAAAGTGGCGCTGGAGCATCTGTACAACACCGGCGATCTCACAATCGCCAACCGCGTCAACTTTCAGCGCATCTACGGCTTGACCGACGAAACGCTGCCCGATTGGGTGGACAGAACGCCGCCATCCGAAGAAGAGGCGCAGCTGGCGCTGTTAGAGCAGTCGGCGCGCGCATTGGGCGTCTGTTCGGCGGCGCAAGTGGCGGACTACTTCCATATGAAGCGCACGCCCGCCAAGCCACTGGTTCAGCGCCTAATAGACGATGGCGTACTGCTATCGGTCAACGTCGAAATGCTCGATGGCAGAGTCGACGAGCAAGTGGTTCACAGAGACAACCTGCCGTTGCTTGAGCGCGCCGCCGCCGGCGAGATGACGCCGCGCCACACCACATTCCTGACGCCCTTCGACAACCTCTTTTGGGCGCGGGACAGGGATACGCAGTTTTGGGGATTTCGGCAAATACTAGAGGCATACAAGCCGCAACCGCAGCGCATATGGGGCTACTTCTGCCTGCCCATCCTGCGCCACGACCGCCTAGTTGGGCGCTTCGACCCCAAGCTTGAGCGGCGCGCATCGACATTGCGCCTCAAGCGGCTCTACCTAGAACCGGGCGTACAGCCGGACGACGCCCTTGTGAGCGATATTGCGGCGGCGATGCGCGCCTTCATGTCGTTCCACGACGCCACGGACTTGGTGGTGGAACACAGCAAGCCTCGCGGCCTGCGCCGCAAACTGCTGGCGGCGATGTAGCGCGGTGATGCGGCGCAAGCGGTTGGCGCAGTGAGCGCGCATCGCTATAATCGCATCGGACGCAGCGCGCAAAGCGGATATAGACTAAGGCTATGCTATGAGTTGGGCAAGCAGCGAAATCGTTGGCGTCTTTGTGTTCCTGCTGCCCGGATTCGTGGCGGCGGCGGTATTCTACTCGCTCAGTTCATACCCCAAGCCCAACGAATTCGGGCAGGTAGTCCAGGCGCTAGTCTTCACGATGGTTGGGCAAATCATCGCATTGAGCGTCCAACAACTGACAATCTTGCTTGGGATGAGTCGACCCTGGCCAACGACCTTGGAGATTATCGTTCCGACCCTAAGTGCCGTAGCCTTTGCGCTAATCGTCGTCTATGCTTCCAACAACGATATACCGCATAGGTTGCTCAGACTCACCCGATTGACCAGGGAGAATTCATACGCGACGGAATGGTATTATTCGTTTGTCCGCAACGCTGATTGCTACGTCGTGTTACACTTGAAAGACGAGCGAAGACTTTACGGTTGGCCGGAGGATTGGCCAAAACTTCCAGGGCAAGGACATTTCAGGATTGTTGAAGCCGAATGGCTGAACGCCGACGCGTGCGCCACTCAGAACGATTCTCAGGACAACAATGAGCGCGAAATTTTTGCTATCATGGTGCCTGCGGAAGATGTAAAAATGGTAGAGTTCATAGATACGAAAAACCTTAATGAGACTATGGAGTAAAGATATGGCTAGCGAACCCAACCTATCACCAAGGAAAAGGGCGGAGCTTATCAAGGCCGGCCATAAAAACATAAAGCCCCTGCCCACCCAGAGGCCGCCCGCTCCGCCACCGCCACCACCGCCGCCAAGGCAACGATAGTATAGACTGCATCGGCTAATCGGCGGTTCGCGCGTCGCAGCAATGGGGAAGTGTCGGAATTGGCAGACGAGCATGACTTAGGATCATGTGCCGCAAGGCGTGGGAGTTCGAGTCTCCCCTTCCCCACCATCGCCTCTATTTCTTACCGCAACCTAACGAGACGCACACTCAGCGGCGTGAGTACCCCTAGAACAGCGTGTTGAGCGCATCCTGCGGGCTGATTGCGGGTATGGGCGAATGCGCGAAATCCCGGGCGTTTCTTGTGATGATACGCATCCAATCCCAGGCAATAGCCCGCGAAATGCGCCCGCTATCCCCCCAGCGCTTGCTTTGCGGCGGCTTCGCCCGCTATCTTGCCGAACACAGCGCCCGACATCAGCCCTGAGCCGCCCGGATAGTTGTTGTAGAACAGCCCGCCCGTCAGCTCGCCCGCGGCGTACAAGCCGGGGATGGGCGCGTCCTCGCCGTCTATCACCTGCGCCGATGCGTTTATCTTCAGCCCGCCGAATGTGAAGGTCAGCCCGCAGGTTACCGCATAGCCCATATACGGCGGCTCATCCAGCGTCAGCGCCCAGTTGGACTTGGGCGGCTCGATGCCTTCGGTGCGCTTGCCGTCCAATGCGGTGGGGTTGTACTCCCCCGGCTGCACGGCGGCGTTGTATTCGCTGACCGTCAGCGCCAGCGCCGCCGCATCGATGCCAAGCCCGTCCGCCAGCGCCTCAACGCTGTTCGCCTCCACCACGGACGCCTGCGGTATGAAGTATTCGTCGCGCAGCAGATGCTTTGTCTTCTGATCGAAGAGTTGAAACGCGACGCGCTGCGGCTGCGCGAGTATCTCTTTGCCGTATTTGGCGTAGGTGTAGTTGCGCAGATCAGCGCCCTCATCGACGAAGCGCTTGCCTTCCACATTCACGATTAGCCCGAATGGGTAGGAATGCTTCTGAAAGAGATCCGCGATATTGCGGTCGCCGAACGGCGGGGCGTTCATATCCCAAGCGACGGCGTGGCAGCCGCTCCAATGCCCGTATGACTGTGCCCCGATGTCCAGCGCCATCCGTATGCCGTCCCCGGTGTTGAACTGCGTGCCGCGCACCTTCGCCAGCTCCCAGCCGGGGCCCAAGTAGCGCGTCCGCATCTCAGCGTTGGATTCGAAGCCGCCGCACGCCAAAACCACCGCTTTCGTCTTGATGTCGCGGTAACCCTCAACGCCGCGCACCCGCAACCCGGTAATGCGTCCCCGGTTGTCCGTGATAAGACTATCCGCTTTCGTCTGATAAAGCACTGGGACGCCTTTACGCTGCAGGATGTCGAACTGCTGGTCGACAAGCCCTTTGCCCGCGCCCACCGCTTCCACAATCAGCCCGCCCCAGAAGCGCAATGTCCCTTCATGGCGGAACGCCTGCCGCCCGTATGCGAGTATCCAGCGCACGCCCTGCCGCTGCAGCCACTGCATCGTGGGGTAGGATTGCGATACCAAAGTCTGCGCCAGTTCGGGGTCGGACAGCCCTTCGGTAACGCGCATCAGGTCGTCGTAGAACTGCGCTTGGGTGTAGCGCCCCACGTCGATGCTGCGCCGTTCCTCTTCGCCAATCTCGGGGATGATGTCCACAATCTGGTCTATGCCGTCGTATGCGAAACGAAACAGCCCGCCGGTGAAGAACGAGTTGCCGCCGCGCAGATACTCAGGCGCGCGCTCCAACACCAGCGCCGATACGCCTTGTTCGGCGACCGCCATAGCCGCGCACAGCGCTGCGTTGCCGGCGCCCGCTATCACAACATCGTACCGCTCTTGTTCGTGGATGGTCATATGAGCCTTTCATTTAGGGTCGAGTTAGGCGCTTCTGGTTCTGAACAGCGCATATACCGCGAATGCGCGGCGGTCTATCGCGGGAACAGCGTCGAATTCAGGTATAACCCGCTCAATTCCATCGATGACTTGCAGAACCGCAAAACGGCTATAAGTCGCGTAGGGATCGTAATCGGCGTTATGTCGAAGCATTTGATTGCTTATAAACAACTCCCCAAACCGCTGTATCCCATTGGGAAATTCGCTCATCATAGTTGCATTGTTGCACTGATTTCTAGCATGCCCGTGTTCCAGCGCTCGATACGCTTGACGCCACGCCGCTTGACTTCGGCGAGAGGGCGTAGCCCCCACAAGCATATCGGCGGCGCAGCGCGCGAGCGCGTGAAACATAGCATAGTACGCCGTGCTGACGGCGCGCCTAAGTTCGGCTTGGCGCGGACGTCCCCGGCCGCTCCCGAGTTCGCCGCTTGCGAGTTGCCTCGCAATTCGTAGCAGATCGTAAGGATCCATAATGCCTAATCAGGCCCTCACATCTTCCCATTCGGATTTCAGCTCTTCCCATTCGGATTTCAACACGAACAGATGGGGCGCAATTTCGGGAAGCCCCAATTCCGCAAGTTTAGGGCGCAAGATACCTGTCATCCGCATTGTCCAGCCGGCATCCAATTTGCTGCCGTCCCCATCCAAAACGATGGTGATGAGCAGGTATTCGTCGCCATGGATGTAGTCCGTTTTGGGCTGTATCAAGATCGGATCGAACACGAACTCGTCCCCGAACCTATCGTACAAGAGCTTCAGCACGAATTCCCTGAGTTCATTTTCCTTCGCTTCCGTCAGCAACATAGCCCAATCTCCGTTTCGCGCTCAATTTGCGCCAAGCGCCGCCCAACGCCTAAATCGTAGATGAAATTGTACCATAGGCTTGCGGCGCGCATTATTGAACTTTCGCCGCAGCGGGTTTGCTTGCCGCCGCATACCGCCGTTACAGGCGCGCGTAGCCAAGGCACACAGCGAAAAGACGCAATATGAGCGGATAGGAAGGGCAAGCGCTATAAAACGCCATCGGTTTGGCGGTAAGGCAAATCAACAGATAAGCCCAATATCCGAACCCGCTCGAATGCCGCCGCCCGCCCCTAAACCCGCTTGCCTATAGGCCCGTCCGGGCGCAACTCGTCGAGTATCGCGGTGGTTTCGGCCGCGAGGCGCTCGCCGGACTTGCGCCGCTTCGCCAGCAGATCGAGCGCGTAATCGGATATGCCCGGCCGGATGCGAAGATCCTCCGGCTTGTAGCGCATGCAGCGGCGCATAAGCACCTGCGCCGGACGCGCTGTCTTCTCCAAGCAACCGTAGGCGTATGGACACATGTAGGCGTAGCAGGTGGTGGCTTCGCGGTAGATGGGCGGCACGCGGCTGGACGACGGCGGCATGTGCGCGCTCACGAATTCGTCCAACGGCTTGTCCAAGGCGCCCGGCACGGGGGTTGCATAGCGCATATGGGATTTGTCCCTTCCCGCATATGTCAGCGGAGTATTTTGGACAAATCTTAAACGCAAAACAAACAAAGTTCAATACAAGCGCGCGCTTTTTTGTGTAAGTTTTGGCGGCCCAGATGTCGACAAGCGGACAGCGGTGATACAGTGGCAACCGATATGCGGCGCAAGACAGAGCGCGAATTAGGGGGGACAACACAACAACAAGGAGACGACTGTCAATAGCCGCCGCTATCGCTAACCTGGGGACAATGCCAATAAGCGCGCGGGCAGACGGCGTAGGGGGGATGACGCGGGCTATGCGGACTTCTTGTGTTCTATGGCGGGGATGAGGATCTCGTCGCCGCCGTTCATCCTGAGCGTGGCGGGCGCGTCGCCGCGGATGGCGTCGGCGTCGACCACGCACTCATACACATCGCTCATACTAGGGAGTTCGTACATCACATTGAGCAGCGTCTGCTCTAGGATGGTTCGCAGACCGCGCGCGCCCGTCTTGTGATTGAGCGCCTGTTCCGCCGCCGCCTCAAGCGCTTCTTCGGTAAAGACAAGCTCCACGTCGTCCATACTAAAGAGCGACTTATACTGCCGAACAAGCGCGTTCTTGGGCTCGGTCAGCACCTTGATGAGCGCCGGCTTGTCCAGCGCATCCAGGCTTGCCACCACCGGCAGCCGTCCCACGAATTCGGGAATGAAGCCGTACTCCATCAGGTCGTCGGGATTGACATAGTGAAGCAGGTTGTCTTCCTGTTCGGCGCTGCGCTTGTTGGCGGCGCTGCCCTTGAAGCCGATGGCGTTCTTGTCTTTGAAGACGCGCTTGCTGATTATCTTGTCCATTCCCTCGAAAGCGCCGCCGCATATGAACAACACATTGTCGGTCTTGATTTGCAGGAAGTCTTGATGGGGATGCTTGCGCCCGCCCTGCGGCGGCACGTTGGCGGTGCAGCCCTCGATGATCTTCAGCAGCGCCTGCTGCACGCCTTCGCCGGACACATCGCGCGTTATGGACGGGTTGGAGCTTTTGCGCGCTATCTTGTCTATTTCGTCTATGTAGATTATGCCCTGCTCGGCGCGCGCCACATCGTAATCGGCGGCTTGTATCAGGCGCAGCAGTATGTTCTCAACATCCTCGCCCACATAGCCCGCTTCGGTCAGCGAGGTTGCGTCCGCGATGGCGAACGGCACATCCAGGATGCGCGCCAAGGTCTGCGCTATGTGCGTCTTGCCCGAACCGGACGGGCCGAGCGTCAGAATGTTCGCCTTCTGTATCTCAACATTGTCCTGGTCATACTGCGAGCTGACGCGCTTGTAGTGGTTGTACACCGCCACGCAGAGCACCTTTTTCGCCCATTCCTGCCCCACCACATACTCTTCAAGATGCTGGTAGATGAGTTTAGGACTGAGCCCCGTCATATTCGGGCTTGCCGCCTCGCTTGGCGGACGCGCGGGGCTTTCCTCAGATATGATCTGATCGCAGAGCAGCACGCACTCGTCGCAGATGAACACGCGGTCGTGTCCCTTAATCAGACGCTTGACCTGCGCCTGCGGCTTGCCACAGAAAGAGCATGTATAATCGCTGCGGCTTGTCATATCGCCGAGTACCCCGCTTATCAGTCAAGTTTGTGGTTGCGCGCGCGGCGCATCGCAACCGCCGCGCAATGTAGCATTGAGCGCGCGTTACGCCCCGGCCGACGACTCCAGCACTTCGTCGATCAGCCCGTATTCCTGCGCCTGTTCCGCGCTCATGTAATGGTCGCGGTCGGTGTCCTGCGCTATCTGCTCATACGGCTGCCCGGTGTTGTCCGCGAGTATCGTGCGGATCTTGTCCTGCAGCCGCAGAATTTCGCGCGCCGCTATCTCGACATCCGTCGCCTGCCCCTGCGCGCCGCCCATCGCTTGGTGCATATGTATCGTGGAATCCGGCAGCGCGAACCGCTTGCCCGTCGCGCCGGCGCACAGCAGCACGGTGCCCATGCTCGCCGCAAGCCCCACGCAAATCGTGGACACATCGGGGCGTATCAGCCGCATCGTATCGTATATCGCGAGCCCGGCGTATATCACGCCGCCCGGCGAATTGATGTAGAGGCTAACATCCCTATCCGGATCTTCCCTGTCCAGGAACAGCAGCTGCGCTATGATGGCGTTGGCGACCTGGTCGTTGATGGGCGTTCCCAGATAGACGATGCGCTCTTTCAGCAGCATAGAGTAGATGTCATAGGCGCGCTCGCCGCGCGGCCCCGACTCCACCACCATCGGAATGACATTCTCAGGCCCGGCGCCCTGCCGCCACGCAATCGAACTCAACTCATCAGGCCTGTATAGCATCTGTTCATTCTCCTTAGTGATTTCGTTAAGAGTGGTTTTGCGCCGGGGCGTCGGCTTCAGCGACGGCAACGGCACCGTCGTCGGTTTCGTCTGCGGCATCAGCGTCATCCGTAGCGCCGTCGTCGTCCGCGGCCGCCCGCGCGGGCGCTTCGCCCTTGGCGATGGCCACCAGCCGCTCCAACGTCTTTTCGGTGCGCAGCGCCTGCCGCACGCCCGCGCGCACATCGTCCGTTATCTCAGGCGGCTCGGCGTCGGCGTTCTCGGCGGTTTGCGCTTGGCGCTCTAATATGAACTCGATCCGCTCTTCAACATCATCGTCGGACACATCGATGCCCTCGAGTTCGCTGAGTTTGGAGAGCGCCAGGCTGCGCTTGATGCGGTTCGCGGCTTCTTCGCGCAGACTTTCGCGCACCTCCGATTCGGTAGCGCCCGTTGCGCGGATGTAGTCGTCCATCCGTATGTTCATTCCGGCGAGCATCTGCGCCTGTTCGTTCATCATATAGTTGACTTCGTTGTCGATAATCATCGGCGCTATCTCGGCCGACGCCCCGTCCATAAGGCTTTGCATCGCGGCTTCGCTCAGCCGCTGCCGTGATGCGCTCTCTGCCTCCGCCTTGAGTTCGCTCTCGATCTGCTCGCGCAGCGCATCCAGCGAATCGTATCCCTCGCCCACGCCTTGCGCGAACTCTTCGTCGAGTTCGGGCAGTATCTGCTCTTTGGCGTCGCTCACCGTAACCTGAACATGCGCACGCTTGCCGGCGACTTCGCTGTTCTCGAAATCGTCCGGCACATCCAGATCGAATTCGCGCGTCGCATCCAGCTCAGCGCCCGCCAGCGCCTCGGCGAAGCCGGGGAAGGGATGCGCCGCGTCCGCGTCCAAGAAGTACACCGTATCGGTTTCGTCCAAGACGGCTTCGCCTTCCACCGTGGCGGTGGCGGTCATCGTAACCATATCGCCCAGCCGCGCGGGACGCTCCACCGGCTCCCATGATGACATGCTGCGCCGAAGTTGTTCTAGCCTTTCTTGGACATCATCTTGGCTAACCTCGATCTCTTCCGCCTCGATGCGAATATCGCGGTACGCCCCGATGTCCACCTGCGGCCTCAGCGGCACCGTCGCCCTGAAGGTTACCGGATCGAGGTCGAGCACCTCCATGCTAGGCACGCCGCCCATCTCGATCTGCTGCTCTTGGATGGCTTTGCCCGCTATCTCCGGCAGCATCGAATCCAGCGCCTCATTGAGGATCGCCTCGCGCCCTACCATCTGCATTACGATATGGCGCGGCGCCCTGCCCTTGCGAAAGCCGGGATATGTAACATACGGGCGCACCTTGCGGTAGCCCATATCCAGATATGGCTCGGTATCGGCGTCTTCCAGTTCTATGTGAAGAACCGTCTGCAGGTCAACGGTTTCCCCTTGAGTAATTCGCACGGACAGCTCCCTGAAAAACAATTGGCTCGCTAAACTGATTATAACACGCAGCGCGCTTGATAGAAAACAAACTAATTGCGCTTCGCCTCTCAAAACCCGTTTCCCCCTTTGCGCCATTGCGGGCTTTGCGGTAAAATGCCCCTATCACCCTCACAGGCGCGCCGCCAATCCCCGGCGGCTTGGCAAGCGGAGGCAGCCAATGGTTACTAAACTAATCGCCGCTCCCAAGCAAGACGTTCATCAGAAAGTCGAAGTCGACGAATATCTTGCCGTATTCCCTGAGTATCCCCCAAGGGACGATATGCAAAACGCGCTTTACCTAAACCGCTTCGCCCATGTAACCGCGCTTGAGGTTCACCTCGGCAACCCTGATACCACCCTTGTGCTGGGCGAAGTATCCGTAGCGCCGTCCGCCGCGACGTCCCAAGAGCATCGACGTCCCGACCTGATAGTGTCGTTCAACTGCGATCCTGAGCTCGCCATTCGGCAAGACGGGTACGCGATAGACCTTCAGGGCAAGCCGCCCGATTTCGCGCTAGAAGTGGCGTCTAAGACGACCGGCATAATCGACGAAACCGAAAAGCGCATAGACTACGCCGCTTACGGGATACGCGAATACTGGCGGTACGACCAGACGGGCGGCGATTACCACAAAGAGGCGCTTGCGGGGGATCGCCTGGTGGACGGCGAGTACAAGCCGATCGACATAGATTGGCTAGACGCTGATCGCTGCCGCGGTTACAGCGCGGTATTGGATCTGTATGTGTGCTGGGAGTACGGCAACCTGCGCTGGTATGACCACAACGCCGGCGAATACCTGCCGACATTTTTCGATGAGCGCAATATGCGGTTGCAGGAAACCGCGCGCGCCGACGAAGAGTCCTTTGCGCGCCAACAAGAAGCCCGCGCCCGCCAACAAGCCGAAGCCCGCGCCCAACAAGCCGAAGCCGAAAACCGCCGCCTACGCGCACAACTCGACGCCCTAAGACCCAGCGCCGACCAGAACTGACCGACAACCTGAACGCCCTATCCCCAAACAGCGCCAGTATAATGCCAGCCAAAACCACTTTGCGTTCCCAACGCCTTTAAGTTAAAATAATCCCAGTCTGAGACATTCAGCCAATTGAGAACCCTTCCCCATCAAGGGAAAAGTTAGGATTGGGGACAGCATCCCCTACACTCATGCCAGTAATAGGATAGGTGAGTCAAATGCCGCTAATACGTTTTAGTTTTTATTCACCCCCTCCCCCCCCCCCCCCATAAAAATCTAAAAAAGTCAAGCCCAAGAACTACACGCCGAGCTTCGACGCTACTTGCTCTCAGCATCCTAATCGCGTTAGCCGCTCTGCTATCCCTCAGCGCAACCGTTGCCGCCCAAACAGCCGTCGTTGACTACGACACCAACGATGACGGCTACATAGCGGTAGCAAGCCTCACCCAACTCAATGCCATCCGCAACGACCGCCACTGGAACGCCACCGGACACCAATGGGCGGCGGAAGCCGTTCTGGAATGGCTTAAAGAAAACCAACAAGTGCGCGGCTCAGCGCAGCCCTATGTGATTGCCCGCGCATAAGAGCCTATCGTATAATTATCCGCGCATAATGTTTTATCGCATATGCCATTCGAAGACGCCTTATGTTGATGTTGTTCAAAAGCGAAAACTATGGGACTCCGCTCTATTCAAACTAATGCGCTAAATAATTCTACCCCCCCCCCCCCCCCCCGAAAATATGTTCGCACGCTGCAAGCGGCAACTCGCACAATGCTGCGAATGGCGGCTTGGAACGCCCTGTTCATTATCTCGCCCCTACTCCTGGTTGCGCTTGCGGGGGAGGCGTACTTTCGCCTGACAAGGCCGTTTATAGAGAACAGCATACCCTATCTGTTTGTGGACGGCGTTGGAGCAATCCGCAAGCCCAACGCAGAGGCGCGCCATGCTAACTGGGACGACGACAACTTTGTCATTTCGCATACCAACAGCCTGGGTTTTCTCGACCGCGAGCCCGTTAGCCCTGAGCGCGCCGCCGCGGGCTGCCATATAGCCTTCATCGGCGATTCCTTTGTGGAAGCAATAGAGGTTCCCATCGCCGATAAATTTCATGCGCAGCTGGAAGATATGGCGGCGCGCGAACTGCCGCGCCTGTCAATCACCACGCAGGCCTACGGAATAAGAGGAACCGGCCAAATCAATCAGCTTCCGTTCTACGACGAGTACGCCCGGCGTCTGAACCCGAATCTGGTGGTTCCGGTATTCTTTATCAATGATTTCATGAACAACTCGCCTGCGATGTATTCGCTAAGGTTTGGCGTAGATCCTGACTGCCTGCCGTTTATGTCCGCTCAAAAAGACGCTCATGGAACTATGAAACTGCGCCCGCCGGATCCGGAATTCGAACGCTTTCTGCTGCCAACGCCGCCGATACTCTGGTATGAGCGCCTTGGTGAGCGGCTTACTGAGGTTTCGCGCTTCACGAAATGGCTGGATACAAAAGTCTTATGGGTAGGTGACCCAGCCCCTCCGACTAATGAGTGGGCGAATATGATAGCCGATCGACCTTGTTGCGCGTTGGACGGATGGCGGCCTCGCGGCGGCAATGATCTGTCCTTGGGACGCCCGTTCACGAAAGAACATCTGCCGCCTATCTTAGATGAAACGCTGGAATACACCGCTTTCGGCATAGAGCAGTTCAAGCGGCGCGCAGACCGCGACGGCGCAAAACTGGCAATCCTGGCAGCCACGTCGTATATGGGAACGCGCGGCGATCCGCAGTTCGACCGCCTAAACGCCATCGCCGAGCCGCTCGGCATTCCCATAATCAGCGATTACGACTACATCCTCATGCAAGGATACGCCGCCGAGGAGAGCCGCTTTCGGTTCGACATTCATTGGAACGCCACCGGCCACCAATGGGCGGCGGAAGCCGTTCTGGAATGGCTGAAGGCGAACCAAGATGTGTGCGACTGAACGCGGCCTCTTGCGGCATTCTCAAAATCGAGCGCTATTGAATTGCGCAATTCGCGAAGCATCCGCTAATACAGGGATTCCCAGAAGGCTTCAAATTGATAGGCGCCGCAATTTGAGAATACCCGCAATCCGCGCGCTGTTGACAGCTTCCCAAATCTTGTTTAGGATTTAGTCAATCCGTAATTTCACTCTTTCCCGCAGCAGAGGTAACAAGGATGCCTGACCAATATCAGAGAGAAATCGAGGATATTTTGAAGAAGGCGGAGGCGCAGGCGCCGCTGCCCAAGCCGCAGTCGTCGCGCCAAAGCCTGCGCAGCCTTGTGTGGCGGTACGCGCGGCAGTCCATGTCCAGCAGCGATTGGCCCATATCGCCGGGCAAGCTTATGCTCACAGCGGTGGCGCTGTTGCTGGTCGCCGCCGTTCTGCGCGCTATGCTGCCGATGGTGTTCGGTCCGCTGGCGTGGGCGGCGCTGGTGGTGTTCATCATCGCCTACGCTATGTTCTTCATCAAGCCGTCCAAGCGCGCATCCGGCGGCGCGCGCAGTACCCGCAAGATGTGGCGCGGCAACTACATCGACGACGAACCCGAAAGCGCCGCGGATTCGTTGAAAGACAAAGTGCGCCGCATATTCCGCCGCTAACATACCCGCTACGCCGTAACGCAACGCAAGCGCCGAATTCCAATCGCAGACGCAACGCCCGCGGCAAAAGCATTGCGCTGAAATACAACCTCAATCCCCAAGCGAATACGAAACGCCCGTAGGATTAGTACGGCGCATCATCTTGCGATCCCTAGTCCCCAAGCGCAGATAGAACGCCCCCGAAACTATAAAAGTTCGGAGGCGCGCTTGTTTGCCGTAGGTATCGCCGAATAACGGCGTAGTTTGGCGGATTGGCGGATGGCTACACGGCGCACTCGCCTTCGCCGCGCTCCAGCACATACTTGACCGTCTTGTCCCAGTCGATGTACTGCTCCAGCGTATCGCGGTTCAGGTCGGGCAGGTCTTTGTATTCGGAGAGCATCTCTTCGAAGTGTCCGGTGCCGACGCGCAGCACATAGTCCTTGAACAGCTCGCCGTCGTTGCGCCCTTCGCGGTAGTCGGCGATAACGCTCTTGAGCGCATCGGGGGCGCGCTTGGCGGGGATTTTCGTCCGGACGCGCTGCCCAAAGCGGGCGTCGTCCTGAGCGTAGCTTCCGCCTAGGAAGAGTTCGTATGCCGGCACTTGTCCGCCCGGCCCCTTCGCCGCCGCGCCGTGAAAGCCTATGTCGGCGATGTGATGCTGACCGCAGCCGTTTGGACAGCCGCTCATCTTGATGCGCATCCCGCGCACCAGCGGATCTGACTTGTCCACTTCCTCCACGGCATCCGTCAGCGCCCTGCCGAGCCCCATCGATGAGGTTATGCCGAGCTTGCAGCTATCGGTGCCGGGGCAGGACACGATGTCCGTGATTTCGTGCGCGCCCGCGCCGCCGAAGCCGATTTCGCAGAGGCGCTGCCATACCTCATACAGCGCGCCCTCAGGAACCCAGCGGAATGCGATGTTCTGCTGATGCGTGATGCGCGCGCGGCCGCCGGCGTACTTGCGCGCCAGATCGGCGAGCTGATGGAACTGCCGCGCGTCTATGTCCCCCAACGGCAGCCGCGCGGTTACGGCGTTGTAGCCCTGCTGACGTTGCGCCTGCGCATTGCTGTCGAGCCAGCGCTCAAACTCCGGCTCGCTGCCGAATGCGGCGTAATTCCCGTTCAGTGGCGGCGCGTCCTGCGATTCGTCTTCCACGAACAGCAGGTCAGCGGGGTCAAACGAGCGCTGCGCCCAAGACTGTTGAACCTCTTCCTCGACCTCTTTGCGGAATTCGTCTATGCCGACGCGCGCGATGTAGAACTTGATGCGCGCCTTCATTCGGTTGCGGCGCAGTTCGTTTGTGCGGTGGAAGATGCGCAATACCGCTTCAGTAACCTTGAGGTATTCGTCGGCAGGCACGAAATCGTAGAGCGTGGGCGCGATGCGCGGCATAATGGAAGTGCCGCCGCCCACCACCATCTTGAAGCCCTTCTTGCCGTCTTGGACGCGCGGCAGAAAGCCTACATCGTGAATCGGCGTGATGGCGCAATCGTTGTCGCAGCCGGAGAAGGCGCTCTTGATTTTGCGCGGCAATGACTGGCTGAATGGATGGCGCACGAAGTAGCGCGCATAGGCGGCGGCATACGGCGTGACGTCGAAGGGTTCGTTGGCGCACACGCCCGCTACGGCGCAGCCGGTCACATTGCGCACGGTGTTGCCGCACGCCTCGCGGGTGCTCAGTCCCACATCGCCGATAAGCCGCATAATCGCGGGCCCGTCGTCAAGGCTTATGTGGTGAAACTGGAAATTTTCGCGCGTGGTGACATGCCCCTTGTTGAGCGGGGCGTACTTGGCGGCGAGCTCGCCGAGCGCGTCAAGCTGATCGGCGTTGACGCCACCGAAGGGACACTTTATCCGAAACATCTGCGAGTCCGGCTGGCGCTGTCCGTACACGCCTTGCCGCAGCCGAAACGCCATAAAGTCGTTGGGCTCCCAATCGCCCGCCTGAAAGCGCGCCACCTGCGTTTCAAAATCGTCTATCTCTTCCGGCAGTATATCTATTATCCCTTGTGCGCGGGGCTTCCACTCCGTTTGCGTCATTCCGATCTCTCTCCCTTACTCGCTCTCTCGCTCTGCGCTTGCGCGGGCGCATCTTTTCACAGATTGCCTGAAATCCGATTTTACTTCCTCGCCCTACGCCTGCGCATCCGAATATCCGATACGACTAAACAGCGCCTTGACGGGGTTAGCGTCGGCGGCATTCTACCAACCGCTTTACGCAAACAAAAAACCCCGCTCATTCGGTTTGTGTTGAGCGGGGTTTTGGTTGCGCTTATATTTGGCAAAGCCTGGCTGCCCACTCCCTAGCGGTGGCGGCTCATACAGGCGCAGGCACCAACGAGAACATATTCCAACATATCGGCATCAACTTTATCAACCCGCATACGGCTTGTCAACTTGAAGCCGCCATGGGAATGCTCTGCTATGAAAGCGGTCATTTGGCTTCCGTGGGGCTAATGGATTCGTAGATTTGCGCGCATATTCGCGCCGCAAAGGCGGATGTCGTTGTCCAAAACGGCGTTGAAAGGCGAGAATGCCAGTCCGCCATATGCGTTGACACTTGAATGGGTTGTGCTTACAATGAGGCTACGCCCGAACTTGACGCTATTTTGGAAGGGGTGGTCAAATGCTGGAACTGGTCATTGACGGCATAAGGGTTAGCCTTATGAACTACCAGCGGGTGGTTATCCTGCGGGTGAAGGATACGGATAGGTATTTGCCTATCTGGATTGGGCCCACGGAGGCGGATGCCATTGCGCTGAAACTCCAGAATGTGAGCGTTCCACGGCCGCTTACGCACGACTTGCTGGCGGGGGTTATCGCATCGCTGGACGCTACGGTGGATAAGATCGTGGTGTCGGATCTGTCGGACGATACCTTTTACGCCAAGATTGTGCTGCAGGTGGACGGCGGGGATACGATGGAGGTGGACGCGCGGCCGAGCGATGCGCTTGCGCTTGCGGTTCGGACGGAAGCGCCGATATTCGCCGAGAGTTCGGTGGTGGAGAAGGCGGCGGTGGTGATGGACGCCGAGACGGGCAAGGCGCGCGTTCCGGACGATGAGGATGAGTCGGGCAAGCCGCGCCCGGTGAGCGAAGAGGAGCTGAAAAGCCTGTCGGCGTTCGAGGGGTTCGTCTCATCGCTGGATCTGGAAGACATCGGCGAGGATACGCCGCCATCGCCGCAGAACAGGTAGCAATGCGCGGCAGCATACGAATATCGCGAACCGATCCCGTCGCGGCAAGGCGGGGTCGGTTTTGTGTTTGCGGCGTGTATGATGCGATAGCGTAAATTGAAAATTTACAATCGGAATTTGATTGTGATATACTACACAAGCGTCGGAGGCCGGTCGGAGTGAACGCCACTAAGATGGAGATAGCGCTCCGATTGCTGGGCATCGGATGGTATGTCGCCATTTGCATCGGCGGCGGGACTTACGGCGGGGTACTGCTTGACCGCCATTTCGGGCTGAGCCCGCTGCTTACGCTGATAGGGCTGGGCGTTGGGATTGCGGCGGCGGTAGGCGGGATGGTCAGGATGCTGCTGGCGGCACTGTCCGCGGCGGACGCGGATGCCGATAGCGGCGGCGAATAGAACGGTTAAACACGAACACGGGGGATAGTGTCGAGAATGCTGGGCAATCCCAAGGCGATGGCGATAGTGATATTGGGCGTGATTGCCTTCGTTGCGAGCCTGTTGGGCGGCGCGCTGGGCAATGCGTTTGGGTTCGGGTTTCTGAGCTCGCCGCTGGCGCACATACAGGTTCCGGCCGAGCCGGTTTTCGCCAACGAACTTTTCCCCGGCTTTAAGCTCACCAACACGATGGTTACCGCATGGATAAGCATCGTGGTTTTGGTGGTCATATCGTATTTCGCCACCCGCCGAATGAGTGAAGTGCCGCGCGGGATGCAGAACATCGTTGAGGTGTTCATCGAGTTCTTCCTCGATCTGTGCGAGCGCGTGGCGGGACACGAAAGGGCGCGCCGCTTCTTTCCGTTGGTGATGACGATATTCCTGTTCATAATGATCTCCAATTGGACGGGAATACTGCCCGGCTACGGCACTATCGGCAGGATAGAGACGGCGGAAGAGGTGATACACCACGCCGAAGAGAAGGCTGAGAAGGCGGGCGGCCACGCCAACCTTGACGATATACACCTAGAGGTGTTCCAAGGGGACGGCGGCTTCGGCTATTTCGGCTTCGGCTCGCTGGGGCAGGACATCACGGCGACGGAGTGGGAAGAGCGACACGGCGCGGGCGAGGGCAAGCAGGCGGGGCTGCTGGTGCCGTTTCTGCGGAGCGCGAACACGGATGTGAACACCACACTCGCCATAGCGCTTGTGGCGATGGTGATGGTGCATTTCTGGGGCTTTTCGGCGCTGGGCGTGTGGGGACATATGGGCAAGTACATCAACTTCAAGGAAGGGCCTATCGGCTTCTTTGTGGGCATACTTGAGGGGATAAGCGAAATCGCGCGCGTTATCAGCTTCACCTTCCGTCTGTTCGGCAACATATTCGCGGGCGAAGTGCTGCTGATAGTGATGATGTTCCTGCTGCCGCTCATAGGCATAATACCGTTCCTCGGGCTGGAGCTGTTCGTGGGCGTGATACAGGCGTTCATATTCGCGATGCTGACGCTGGTGTTCGCGGTTATGGCAACCACGGCGCACGGCGGGGAGCATCACTAACACGGCTTACAATGCGCGGGACATGAAAAGTACATGGCGCGCAGAAAAGGGAAATCAACTCTATAAAGGAGTAAGGCACAGATGGACGAATTTCAGAGCTTGGGGGCAGGACTGGCGATAGGATTGGGCGCAATCGGCCCTAGCATCGGCATCGGACTGCTGGCGGCGAAGGCAATGGAGTCGCTGGGGCGCAACCCTGAGGCGGCAGGCACAATTCAGCAGAACATGATATTGGCGATCGCATTCGCGGAAGCCATCGCCATCTACGCGCTGGTCGTGGCGATCATCATCAAGTTCGTCTAATCCGGCTGCCCGACGACTTCCGGTTGGCGGCGCAAGCGGCAGCGGCCGGAAGTTGGGGGCAATTGTAGAGGAGCAGGCATGGAAGCATTGGGAATCAACTTGCCCGGCCTGGTTACGCATCTAATCAGCTTCCTCGTACTCTTCATAGTGCTGCGGTTGCTGCTGTACAAGCCTATCCTGCGGATGCTTGACCAGCGGTCGGAGCGCATTCGCGAGAGCCTAGAGGCGGCGGAGCGCGCGCGGCAGGAGTCGGCGGCGTCTCAGGCGGAGGTGGAGGCGCAGCTTGAGGCGGCAAGGGCGGAGGGGCAGCAGCTCATCGCGTCTGCGCGCGAGGTTGCGGAGCGCTTTCGCGAGGAAGAGACGGCGAAGGCGCGGCAGGATATCGACGCTGAGCGCGCGCGGGCCGAGGCGAACATTCAGCGGGAACGCGACGCCGCTATCGAGCAGCTTCGGGGCGAGTTCGCGGATCTGGCGATGACGGCGGCGGAGCGCGTGGTGGAGCGGTCGCTGGACGAAGCGGCGCATCAGGAAATCATCGACCGCGTTCTGCAAGAGAGCGATAGCCGCATAAGCCGCAATTAGCGCAATCAACTACGATTAGAGCCGCTGTTGGCGGCCGGGACTGCGGGATATTTCGCAGACGGCGGCCAACGGCGCATCAACAAGAAAAAGAGTGTCGGGTATGGCAACAAAGGGCGCTTCGGCGCGCAGATACGCTCAAGCGGTGTTTCAGATAGCGCTGGAGCAGGGCGATCCGGACAGGTGGCTCGATGATTTGGCGCTGCTTGCGGACGCCGTGGAGAACGCCGAGTTCGCGGACTTTTTGGACGCGCCGCAGTTCACGGTCAACCAAAAGATCGGGTTGATACGGGAAACGCTGGGCGGTTCGGTGAACGAACTGGCGCTGAATCTCATATCGCTGCTGGCGTCGCGCAATTCGGCGCGGCTCATCGCGGGGATAACCGAGGCGTATCAACAGATGCTTGACGCTCATAACGGCGTTGAGCGCGCCGAGATAGTGTCCGCGGTTCCGCTCAGCGACGAGCAGCAAGCGCGCATCGTGGATATGCTGCGGCGCATTGTGGGCAAGGATGTAACGACTACGGCGCGCGTGGAGCCGCAGATACTGGGCGGCTTCGTTGCGCGCGTGGGGGACAAGGTTATAGACGGCAGCACGCGCACGCGGATGGAAGATCTGCGGCGCGAACTGGTTCAGGGCGCGTGATGCACGGCGCTTTCTACATATGGCGTATCGCTTGCTTAGTGTTGCGGCGGATGCGCTTCTCAGCAGAACGGAGTTTGCGCGCTGCCGATACGGACGCATCGGCGTTTGAGCGACGGCGGCAAAGGTTCCCCTTAAAAGGTTCCCATTATAGATAGCACAGCATAGACGGCATAGCGATAGCGCTATGGCATTGAATCTGCATGCGGCTTGTCTGCGTAGGCGGCGCCGCTGACAGACGGAGGAATTGCATGGCAGTCAGAGGACAAGACATCGCTTCGGTGATAAAGCGCCAGATCGAAGAGTTCGGGCGGGACCTGAGCATGGTGGATGTGGGGACGGTGGTTGAGGTTGGGGACGGCATCGCGCAGGTTCACGGCTTGTCGGGTGCTGCGTACAGCGAACTGCTGGAGTTTGAGGGCGGCGTGATGGGAATGGCGCTTAACCTCGAAGAGGACAGCGTGGGCGCTGTGATTATGGGCGATCCGTTTGCCGTCAAAGAGGGAACCGAGGTTCGCAGCACGGGGCGCGTGGTGGTGGTGCCGGTGGGCGAAGAGCTCGTTGGGCGCGTGGTGGACGCGCTTGGGCAGCCGATCGACGGCAAGGGGCCGCTCGGCAGCGCCAGTACGCGCGAAGTCGAAGTGGTGGCGCCCAATGTGGCTATCCGCAGCTCAGTCGATACGCCGGTGCAGACGGGCATCAAGGCAATCGACGCAATGATACCCGTGGGGCGCGGACAGCGCGAACTCATCATCGGCGACCGCTCAACCGGCAAGTCCGCGATTGCCATTGACAGCATCATCAATCAGAAGGGCGGCGATCTTGTCTGCATCTATGTCGCCATAGGGCAAAAGGTGGGCAAGGTGGCGCAGACGGTTGCGCTGCTTGAAGAACACGGCGCGATGGAACACACCATCGTGGTCGCCGCCAACGCCTCCGATCCTGCGCCGATGCAGTATCTTGCGCCATACGCCGGTTGCGCGATGGCGGAAGAGTTCATGTGGCAAGGCCGGGACGCGCTCATCATCTACGACGACCTTTCCAAGCACGCATGGGCGTACCGCCAGATGTCGCTGCTGCTGCGCCGCCCGCCGGGGCGCGAGGCGTATCCGGGCGATGTGTTCTATCTGCACAGCCGACTGCTTGAGCGCTCCGCCAAGTTGGACGCCGAACACGGCGGCGGCTCCATAACGGCGCTGCCCATCATAGAGACGCTTGCGGGCGATGTGTCGGCATATGTGCCGACGAATGTCATATCCATCACCGACGGGCAGATATACCTTGAGCCTGAGTTGTTCAACTCCGGCATACGCCCCGCCGTGAACGCCGGCTTGTCGGTGTCGCGCGTGGGCAGCGCGGCTCAGACGCGCGCGATACGCAATGTGGCGGGCAGACTGCGCTTCGACTTGGCGCAGTATCGCGAACTGGTAACCTTCGCGCAGTTCGGCACGGCCGACCTGGACGCCGCAACCCGTCAGCAGCTGGAGCGCGGACAGCGCGCAACCGAGATACTCAAGCAGGGACAGAACTCGCCGCTGCCGATGGAGCAGCAGGCGGCCATCCTGTACGCCCTGGCAAACGGGTATCTCGACGACGTCGACATCCCCCGTGTGGCGGCGTTCGAGGCGGCGTTCATGAGCTACTTCGCGTCCAATCAGCGCGAGCTGCTGACGCAGATAGCGGATGTGAAGGATGTGTCCGGGGACATCGAGGATGCGCTGAAGGCGGCGATCGAAGACTTTAAGGCGAATGTGCCGTATTAGGGGGATGTGGGTACAATGTAAATGATTCTGGACGTTTCGGTTACCGAATATCGGCGCGTCATAACGCCCCGCGAAATCGGGCTCACTCGCGATAGGCGTACAGAAGGTATGCTGAAGCGGGCATATGCGCCGTTGTGGTTCTCAAATCCGATACAATGGCAATGGCGGGCTGACCTAGACGCAACTCCGGGCTTCCAGAATTATGTCGATAAGTATTCGGAGGTGACAACGCAAAACCCTTGGGACGATATTGCGCTGTTCTTTCAAAGATCGCGCGGCTTTGGACAAACACAGAATCCGCCTTCCGGGTTGCTGTATCCCGTAAAGGCACCTGAGCTGAACATTGCGGCGATGGCAAGCGCGGCCGAGGCTCTAGCAGGTTGGTTTTGTGAAGACCGCTACGGCTGGACTTTGTATGCCCGCCCTTCAAAAGTTACCCCTGACATAGTGTTTCGGGATGATGCAAGTGGGCGTTTGGCGCTAGTGGAAGTGAAATCAACGGGCAGGTTGGCAGATGTAAGAACCAAGCTAACTGCCGATATGATTAAACTTCTGAAAGTGTTAGCCCCAACGAAATTGCTCCATCCGAATCGATACTATGTTGGATTGGTAACGATTCAAGTGGCAAGCGCAACAGAGGTAAATCTTACTAGCCTCGTTTTGGAGGAAGTATGATATGAAACGCAAACACTTAGGCCCAGTCGACCTTATGATGCGCGGCCGAATGGACGAAGCCGCGGAGATGTACTTGGACGCCTATTCCGAAGTGGCGGGCGATATGTTCATAGCGCCTCATCTGCTTTCGCAGTTGCATTTCTGCGTAGCGGGGAAAGAGCCCGGGCGCGCTCCGGAAGATGCGACCGATGAAGTTGAGCGGATGGTGTTGCGCAAGTTGCGCGAGCGCGACATAACTATGGACAAGCGCATTGTGAAAGATGACATTGCCATAGCGAAGGACATACTCGCATCGTCTAGGAAAAGGGCTGAAAAGGCGTTGGACTTGCAAAGTCAAGGATAGGGAATGGCAAGCGTAAGACAAATCAGGCGGCGCATTCGCAGCGTTGAGAACACCGCCAAGATAACCAAGGCGATGTCTATGATAGCGGCGTCCAAGATGCGGCGCACGCAGGAAGCGGCGCTGCGCGGCAGGCCGTACTCGGATTTGATGCAAACCCTGCTGGCGCATCTGGCGGCGCAGACGTCGGACGACGAAGAGCATCATCCGCTGCTGGTGAACAGACCGCGCCGCAATATCGCGCTGATTACGATAACGCCGGACAGAGGGCTTACCGGCGGGCTTAACTCCAACATCAACCGCGCCGCCGGGCAGTTCGTCGCCGCGCAAGACGCCGGCGTCAAGGTGGTGGCGATGGGCAAAAAGGGGCGGGACTTTATGGTCAGAACGGGGCAGGATGTAGCCGCCGTGTTCACCGACGTTCCCGACCGCCCCGGCTTGGATGAGGTGGCGCCGCTTGCGCGCATCGTCATCGATCTGTTCACCGCCGAAGAGGTGGACGCCGTGTTTGTGGCATACGCCCAATTCGTGAACACCACGCTGCAGCGTCCCGTAGTGGAGCAGCTTCTGCCGGTGGTTCCGTCGGACTTGGACGCGGGACAGGCGGTCGGCTACATCTACGAACCCAGCGAACAACCGGTGCTGGATGCGCTGCTGCCGCGCTATGTTGAGATGCAGCTCTACCACTACTTGCTGGAAGGCATAGCCAGCGAGCAGTCGGCGCGGATGGTGGCGATGCGAAACGCCACGGACAACGCCAATGTGATGGTGGACGACCTTACGCTGGTGATGAACAAGGCGCGCCAAGAAACGATTACCAAAGAACTGCTGGACATCGTGGGCGGCGTCGCAGCCGTAGAATAGCCGCGATAGGTTCGGCGATTGGCGATATGCGGCTGCAGTCTGCAAACGCCGCGAACTGAGAGAGTTACGGATAGTCGGCTATCAGCGATGCGGGGCGGTTCGCCGCCGTAGCGATAGCCGCCGGCTAGACAACGCCGGCTACACAATGGAGGAGCAATGGCAACGGGAAAAGTAACCCAAGTCATCGGCACTGTGGTGGATGTCGAGTTTCCATCAGAGGATATGCCGGCGATCTACAATGCGCTGGAGACCAGCATAGGCGCTGATAAGCTTGTGCTGGAGGTAGAGCAGCACATAGGCAACAACTGGGTGCGCTGCCTTGCGCTGGGCGCGACCGAAGGGCTTGTGCGCGGCGTTGACGCAGTGGACACCGGCCAGCCTATCGCCGTTCCCGTGGGCGATCCCACGCTCGGCCGCCTGTTCAACGCGCTGGGCGAAACGCTCGACAACTTGGAAGAAGTAGAGTCGGGCGATTCGTGGCCCATCCATCGCAAGCCGCCCACTTTCGAAGACCAAGCCACGCAAGTCGAGGTGCTAGAGACGGGCATCAAGGTTATGGATCTGATAACGCCGTTCACCAAGGGCGGCAAGATTGGCGCTTACGGCGGCGCAGGCGTGGGCAAGACGGTTATCATCCAAGAGCTCATCCATAACATCGGCACGGTGCATCAGGGCGTATCGGTGTTCGCGGGCGTGGGCGAGCGCTCGCGCGAAGGCAACGACCTATGGCACGAAATGCAGGAATCGGGCGTGCTGGCATCCACGGTGCTGGTGTTCGGGCAGATGAACGAACCGCCCGGCATTCGGGCGCGCGTGGGACTGACCGGGCTCACGATGGCGGAATACTTCAAAGAAGAGCGCAGCCAAGACGTGCTGCTGTTCATCGACAACATCTACCGCTACATCCTCGCGGGAATGGAAGTATCGGCGCTGCTGGGCAGAATGCCCTCCGCGGTGGGATACCAACCCACGCTCTCAACCGAAATGGGCGATCTGCAGGAACGCATCACATCCTCGCGCAGCGGCTCCATCACATCGTTCCAAGCCATCTATGTGCCGGCGGACGACTACACCGACCCCGGCATCGTAACCACATTCGGCCACCTCGACGCCGTAATCGCGCTTGAGCGCTCGCTCGCGGCCCAAGCGCTGTATCCGGCGGTCGACCCGCTGACGTCGTTCTCGCGCATCCTAGAGCCGGCGGTTGTGGGGCAGGAACATTACGATGTGGCGCGCGGCGTGCAGCAGGTCTTGCAGCGCTACCAAGACCTGCAGGACATCATCGCCATCCTAGGCATTGAGGAGCTTTCCGACGAAGACCGCCAAATCGTGGCGCGCGCGCGGCGCATACAGCGCTTCCTGACGCAGCCGATGGCGGTGGCCGAAGTGTTCACCGGCCAAGAAGGGCGCTATGTGCCTATCCGCGAAACCATACGGGGCTTCCGCGAAATCATCGACGGACAGCACGACGACCTGCCGGAGCAGGCGTTCTATATGGTGGGGACGATTGACGAAGCGGTGGCGCGCGCCGAGCAGATGAGCGCGGTGAGCTAAAGCCGCAGCCCAATGCGCGGCGCAGAACTAACGGGAGCTGCTGAATGGCTACGATGCGACTTGAAATAGCAACCGCCGAGCGGGTGGTCTATTCCGAAGATGTCGAGATACTCGTCGCGCCCGGAATGGACGGGCAACTCGGCATTCTGCCCAACCACGCGCCGCTGCTGACCGCGCTGCAGCCGGGCGAAATTCGCGTAGTGCGCGAAGGCGAAGAATCGTACATGGCGGTGAGCGGCGGCTTCCTGGAAGTGATGGCGAACCGGGTAACCATACTTGCGGACACGGCGGAGCGCGCCGAAGAGATCGACATAGAGCGCGCCGAAGAAGCGATGCAACGGGCGCAAGAGCGCATAGAGTCGAGCGTCAGCGCTATGGACTTGCAGCGCGCGCTTGCGTCGATACGGCGCTCCCAGGCGCGGCTGCTTGCGGCGCGCCGTCGCCAGCCCCGCCGCAATATGGCAACGGCCGCTCCTACGCCGCCGCCGCAATCGTCGTAGCCCATTCCCCCAACGCCCCGATTGCGAATTGAGCCAAATCGCGTATTGGGATTTGCGCCTCAATCACGCCGCAAGCGCTTGGTGGGTTCGTTGCGCCCCGCCGTCGCGCGTTGCGTCTGCGCGGGATATGCCAGCGATGCGGCGCTTACGGCTGCGGGACGGCGCAAATCAGGCTAGGCTACGCAGGTAAAAGGTCATCGACTGCAGCGACAGCACGGGGTCGATGTTCCGTATGACGATGTTCTCCGGCGCCTGCGCCGCCACGGGGGCGTAGTTCAGAATGCCCTTGATGTTGTTGCAGACAAGCTCGTCAATTACCGTCTGCGCCTGCGCCGCCGGCACCGCCACTATGCCGATGGTGATGCGCTTTTCGTCCACCGTCTCGGCGAGTTCGGACATCGGCTGCACCTCGAACTGCCCTATCTTGTTGCCAACCTGCTCGCGGTCGCCGTCGAACGCCGCCACGATGCGAAAGTTCTCGCGATAGAAGCCGGGGTAGTTGACGATAGCCCTGCCGAGTCGCCCAACGCCCACTAGACAGGCGCGCCATTCGCGGTCGAGTCCGAGTATCTTTTTCAGCTCATCGACTAGGGAGCGCGCATTATAGCCTCTGCCCTGCTTGCCGAACCGACCGAAGTAGCTCAGGTCTTTGCGGATTTGCGCCGGCGTCATCTGCAGCATTCGGCCGAGCTGCTGCGAGCTCACCACCTCCGCGCCCTCCGACATAATCTGATCCAGCGCTCTGACATACAGCGGCAGCCGCAGCACCACCACCTCAGGGACTTCTACAGCTTCCATAGACCTCCGCAGCCTTACACTCGCGCCTAGTTGGAACAAGCCGTTATTTTATTATCCCGCCCCGCTTTCGTCAAACCCGAATTCGCCAAGAGATTATTGCGCGCATCCGTTCACGCGCATCTGCCCCCTTCTTTGACAGCGATTTGAGCGCCGTTATATCTAATGCTACTCAACGGTGATAATGCCTGAACGCCCCCGTTATAGTTGGCAAGACTGGCATTTAGAACTACAATTGCGGTGTATTGGGCAAGAGGGGGGCAATGCAAAGCGGACATCATAGGGCGGCGCAATGCGGGACAAAGACTTGGGAGGCTTGAATGACTACTTCGGGGATGGTGAGCGGCGCTGAGCTTATCGGCCGGGCGCTTCGGCTTGAGGGCGTTAGGAATGTGTTCACGATTGCGGGCGATCATGTGCTGCCGGCGCTGGACACTATGGCGGATATGGGCTTTCGGTTTGTGGACACGCGCCACGAGCAGGCGGCGGCGCATATGGCGGACGCTTGGGGACGCATCACGGGCGAGCCGGGCGTCGCTATGTACACCACGCCCGGCTTCTCCAACGCCATACCGGGCCTCGCCAACGCGCTGCACTCCGAAAGCCCGCTGCTGTCCATCAGCGGCTCCGCCGAACTCGCCGAACTGGGCAGGGGCGCAATGCAGGAAATCGACCAGGTGGGAATGGCGCGCCCCGTCACCAAGGGCGCATGGATGGTTACGGACACGCGGCGCATCCCCGATATGATAGCGCACGCTTTGCGAGTGGCGTACAGCGGGCGGCGCGGCCCCGTGCATCTGACCATCCCGGTAGATATTCAGCAGCAGGTTGTCAGCGAGGGCGAGGTGGCGTTCTACGCGCCAAGCGAGTATCGCGGCGTAGGGGCGTCGCAGGCGTCGCCGGAGCAGGTTCGGCAGGCGGTCGATCTGCTGCGCGGCGCAAAACGGCCGCTCATCGTGGCGGGTAGCGCCGCCGCATACGCGCGCTCCGGCGATACGCTGCAGCGCTTCATCGAGACAACGCGCCTGCCGATGCTCACTGAGGGCGACGCGCGCGGCTTCGTATCCGACGAGCATCCCTACTGCCTCGGCTTCTTCGACCAGGGTCTCAGCCAAGCGGCGCGCAAAATCCGCCAAGCCGATGTGGTGATGCTGCTGGGACGCAAGCAAGACCTGATTATCGGCTACGCAATGCCGCCCACAATCGCCGCCGATGCCGCTGTCATTCAGATTGACCCCTCTGAGGCGGAGATAGGGCGCAACCGCGGCGTTGCGGTTGGCATTGCGGGCGATGTTGACGCGGCGCTGCGCCAGCTCACTGAAGAGGCGGGGCGGCATACTTGGCATGAGTTGGATTGGGTTAGCGAACTGCGCGCCGAGCGCGCCGAATGGCGGGAACACCTGGAATCGCTGGCGCTGCCCCAAGCGCCGATGCACGCCATGTATGTCCACCGCGCGGTGATGCAGAGCCTCGCGCCCGACGACTATCTGGTGTTCGACGGCGGCGACTACTGCCACTTCGGACGGGCGTATCTGCCGGCGCGCATGCCGAAGAGCTGGCTCTATGTATCGCCGTCGGGAATGCTGGGACACACCTTGCCCACCGCGCTCGCCGCGAAGCTGGCGCATCCGGATAGGCGGGTATTGGCGTTCAGCGGCGACGGCGCATTCGGCTTCAACGGGATGGAGTTCGACACCGCCGTGCGCCATCACCTGCCGATAGTCTGCATAATGGGCAACGACTCGGCGTGGGGCATCGACCGCCAGATTCAGCTCGGCGTATATGGCAAGCCGGTCGCCACCGACCTGCTGCCCACGCGCTACGACCAGATAGTGCGCGGGCTGGGCGGCCACGGCGAAGTGGTGGACAGCCCGGACGAACTGCAGCCGGCGCTAGAGCGCTGCCTCAAGCTGGAGCGGCCGGCGCTCATCAACGTACAGGTGCAGCGCGCCGTAAGCCCGCGCGGCCAGGCGGCGATAAATCGCTGGAAGAGCCATACGTTAGAGGCGTTTTAGGGGGACGGCTTAATGGGAGACAAAAACAAGCGCAACAAAAACAATGCAACTGTCCGGGTTAGAGAGTTGCATAGAGGGTCTGCGCCTAGGGTGTGACCGCCCAAAACCGGTGACTCGCGCAAACCGCCGGGCCGAAAGCCCCTCATAAAGGCTAATTAGCCTCCATCCGTACGGGGTTGTTGCATAATACTTAGTATAAGTATATCCTATGCGCCGCTGGCTGACCGCAAGATAGCGCGCAAATAATCAGGATGGGCAAATGAGCGACAAGTTGACTTGGCAGTTTTCTGCAAATGACGCCAACGAAATTGAAGGTCCGAATGATCCCGGGATAACGCATTTCATGAACGACCGGGAAGAGAGCATCATCAGGGAAGCTATTCAGAACTCGCTGGATGCCCAAGCCGATCCTGACCGTCCCGTCAGGGTGAACTTTGACCATCACAAGATTTCCACCGCTTCTTTCGGAGAGGACGACCTCGCCGCGTCTCTCAACGCCGCCGCCGTTTCCCCGCATCTCAATGACGCTGAGTATGTCGAACAATTCAAACAAGGCGCAAGGCATCTGAGTAGAAACAAGGGCGGCTCGCTGAATTGCCTGCGTATTGTCGACAGCAACACGCATGGCGCTACCGATGAGCCTCGCGATGATGGAGCGCCAAGCAAGTGGGAAGCGCTAACAAAAGGCACAGGCTCTAACGCCAAGGATCAGAAAGACGCGGCAGGTTCTTTTGGATTGGGCAAATTCGCCGCATTCGCCGCAACAAAGTTGCGGACTGTCTTGTACTCCGTAGCCTACGAATCCACACCCGGGCAACTGCATCGCAGATTTCAGGGCAAGACGATACTTGTTTCTCATGTGAGGAACAACCAGAATTTTCGCAAGACGGGATATTTCGGCAAGTCCGACTTTCGCCCGGCAAAAGATACGGATGTGCCGCGTCCGTTCATGCTGCAAGAACCCGGCACAGCACTGTACATCGTAGGATACGAACCCAAAGAACGCTGGCAAGGCAATAGTGCATCGACGGTGGCAAAGCATTTCTTCCATGCCATTGTACGCGGCAAGCTGGAGGTTGCGCTTGAAAGCAGGACAATCAAATCTGATAACATCGCGGAGTTTGCCGGTCCGGTTAACGGCAAAACCGCCAACTTCGTTAGGGTTTCCCAACTCCAACCTTACGCAGAAACCGACATTCCCGGCATCGGACATGTAACCATTCGCATTGAGGATTACAAAGACTCGCCGGGAAAGAGAGAAATTGCGCTGGTAAGAGATGCTGGCATGATGATTACCGACCGCCCCGGAGATATGAACATGCGCGGGCTTGGACGGATTCCTCAGCATTGGAAGGGATTTACCGCAATCATAGAGTGCCTATCCAAAGGCGAACAATCCTTGTTGCGCGACTCAGAATCGCCTCAGCACAATCGGATTTCTGTGGACTACATCTCGGATGACAAACGCAAGAGAGAAGCGCTCAAGCAGTTAAACGAATTGGGGCAGTGGTGCCGCGACCGTATTGCAGCACTCGTCGAGCCACAGTTGTCCGATGAAGACAATGCCGGCGAGATAGGAAAATACCTGCCCTTGCCGGAAGACGACGGAGAACAACAACGGGGTGGTAACCGTGGCAACAATGGCAAATCCACGCCTGTTATATCAAGGACGCCATACCAGGCGATTCGCCCGCCGGCGCGCATTCGCTTGCGCGGGAGTGGCTCTAGAGGACAAGTGATACCGCCAGGGACTAAGAAAGAGGATCCCGACGTCCCTCCCGATCCCCGTTTAAGGAAACGGACGCCGCGAACTCCTCGACCGCGCACGCCCACTAACGCGCCGACCGCGTTTGCCAAGACGCGTTTCCGTCAGGGCGGTAGCGCGTATTCCGTAGCGGCGTCTTTTGATAACCCCAAAGAACCGCTATTTAATGTCCAACTGGTTGCCGTCGGCGAGGACGGACAAGATGTGCCGGTGGGAATACGAGAGGCGTTTGTTAACGGGCAATCCCTCACAGTCAGCCAAGACCGGATACAACGGATAAGCGATGATTCGTCGGAGCGTCTGCTTATTGAGTTCACCACGCGCGAACCCATACCCAACAAGACTTTCTATCTCAAAGGGGATGCAGAACTGAAATGAAGTATGAGCCTAAGCGAAACTACCTGTATCCCGTGCTGCGTCCATACTCGGATGATTACGCTTCTGAAGAGTTGGGGATAAAGGTAACCACGGAACCCGTCGAAGGGCATGTTCGGATTGGCGTCATGTTCGACGTTGGTGAACCGTCTATACGGAATCAAATCGCCGCAGGCAACGCTCGTTGCGTGGCGATGCTCTATTGCCGCGATACGTTGCACCGCGAAATGCTTAGGGCAGGCAAGGGGCGTTTCGAAATTACAGAAAATGTCCAGTCACGCTACCTAGTCAACGATGTTGAGATACATCCTGCGGTAGTCGCCGTTAATGGCATTAACCATCCTACGAAAACCGCGCATCCGGAGTACGGCGGCGCTGCGGTTCAAGTGGCCAAGTTTCAGCCGTTGGCGACCGCCCAAACTTGGCGCTTTTCGGTCAACGCCGACCAACGCGCCGCTAAGGGCATATTCAACTTGGCAGTGGACGATGATATGCCGCCGGATATGTTCGATATTGAGATGGATCCTGCCGAAAGATACATCACTATCAAAGCTGACACAGAAACGCGGGCGCAGTTTATGAACATTCGCAGAAACGAGCTGCTGACCCTGCCATCGGTTTATATGAACGCGTTGGTAGAAGCGCTGTCGTACATAAAATACACGGAGGACGTCGATGATGTTAACAGCGTAGGATGGGTGAACTGCATCAGAGACAATCTGAACAAGCACAACATACGGCTAGGCGGTGATGACGATTCAGGACATTCGCTGATGTACGCCGCTCAAATGCTGCTGTCCAAACCTTTCGGCGATATGATTCGCTTCGAACTTGATAGGATCGATGATCCCTATGACTCGGAGGCCGATAGTGAATGAGCTAAAGCTCGTCAACGAAACCGGCTACAAAGCGTTGCGGAGTCTTGCCCGCAACTCGCCCCTACTATTTATGCAGCCGGACACGGAACGCCTGCAGGCGGCAATGATAGATACGGCCGACACCGAGGATGTGTGGCGGCAATCCATATCCACCGGCTGTTCACTGGAGCCGCTCAACGAACTTGATACCCCAGGACCCGAAAAAGACGAGCATTATGCCAAAATTGTGCGCCAAGCCTTGGCGGACATTTCGCTTGCAGACGCCTCCGACGAGTTGCTATGGGCGTCAATCAACTGCTTTGCCATTGCGGACTATGTGCCGCTGCGCTGGCGGACAGGGTTGACAAGCACAACCGCTTACCCCAAGTTTGTCGACGACCATTGGCTCAAAGGCGGCAGCGACGGACGGCGCGCAAACGCCATAGCAAGACTATGGTGGCTCGGCGAACTATCGGAGCGCGTATCTCAGCATTCGAAACACTCCGCCGATGAATTGCTAAAAGTTATGGCAAGATACGTCAACCTGTACCATCAGACGCTTTCGCGCCCGTACTTGTTGGCTAACCCCCAGCTGGTGGCGGCAATTTATGAAGTCGCTATGGACGGCGATACGCATCTTTACCAAACCAAGCATGCAAGCGATATGTTCAAATCGCTCAATGTCCGCGCAGGGGCAACCGCTCTTGATCTGATGGACGTCGATGATCTCAGAGAGGTTGTGAAAGCGGCAGTCCCCCCAAAAGGATAAGCCACCAGCAGCGACAAAATACCCCTCCCGCTATGAGGGTACTCAGTCTTGGTGGTGGCGTGCAAAGCACCGTGATGTGTCTGCTTGCCGAGCAGGGCGCATTCGGCGACGTCAAGCCCGACTACGCCATTTTCGCCGACACAAAGTGGGAACCCCAATCGGTATATGACACGATCAAGTGGCTTCAGTCGCAGGTGTCTTTCCCCGTCATCACAACCGACAACGGGCGCAGCCTGCGGCAGGATGTGATTGACGGCGTGAACGCGCAGGGACAGCCGTGGTTAACCCTGCCGGTGTATCTAGCGGACGCCAACGGCGATTACGCCGGCCTCAACTGGCGTCAATGCACCAAGAACTACAAGCTCGACCCCATACGCCGCAAGGTGCAGGAACTGCTGGGCGTCCGCCCGCGTCAAAGCCTCTCCCCCGAAACGCATATCGAGATGTGGCTCGGCATCACCACCGACGAAGCGATGCGCGTAAAGCCCAACCGCAACTGGTGGATAGTCAACCGCTACCCGCTTATAGACGATTTGCCGCTGACCCGCCAGGAATGCCGCGAATGGTTCGCCGAGCGCTACCCTGAGCGCAAACTCACCCGCAGCGCCTGCATAGGCTGCCCATTCCGAAGTTCGTCAAGCTGGCTTGACATTCGGGACAACGAGCCGCAACGCTACTCCGAGGCGGTTGCGATAGACAACAAGCTCCGCTCCAACGGACACAACGCCAACCGAATGTTCCGCAAGCAGGCGTATCTGCACCACAGGCGCATCCCGCTTGACGAGGCGCTGAAGCTCGACCTGGATGAATATGAGGCGAATCAGTTCATCAACGAATGCGAAGGGCATTGCGGGTTGTAGCGCCCCTTGACCCGCACGCCCCCGCAACGCTAAAGTAGCGCCATCATATCCGATTGCCAACTGATCGATCACACGCCAATCGCCAACCTCTAACTGCCGAATGCGGACTGCCAACCACCAATCCCAATACCACTACGGAGGCGCTATTATGGCTAGACCTTACGGACTTTTGCGCTGCGGGTTTCCCTATGTGAAGACGCTGGGAATGCGCCGCCTCACCAACTATCCCATCGATGTGGCGCTCGGCGGCGAAGACCGCATCTATGTGCTGTGCCGCGCCGACAACGCCGCCCTCATCCGCCGCTATAGCTACGCCGACGAAGACCTCGGAACTATCGGCGCTATGGGCAAGGACGACGGGCAGTTCGTCTGGCCCGCCGCCATCACCACCGACGCCGACGAGAACATCTATGTGTCCGACGAGTTCATGAACCGAATCAGCGTGTTCAACAAGGACGGCGAGTTCCTGTCGAAGTGGGGCGCGTCCGGCGACGGCAAGGGCGAGCTGAACCGCCCGTCCGGCATCGCGCTGGACGCCGAAGGCAATGTGTATGTGTCCGATACGCTGAACCACCGCATCCAAAAGTTCAGCGACAAGGGCGAGTTCATAGCGGCTTTCGGCAAGTTCGGCGCGGGCAAGGGCGAGCTGAATATGCCGTGGGGCATCACGCTGGACGATGAGGGCAGCGTGTATGTCGCAGACTGGCGCAACGATCGCATCCAAAAGTTCAGCGGCGAAGGCGAGTTCATAACGCTGTTCGGCGGTTCGGGCTGCGGGGATGGCGAGTTCAACCGCCCGACGGATGTGGCGGTGGACGCAGACGGGGACATCTATGTGGCGGACTGGGGCAACGACCGCGTGCAGATGTTCAACCCGGAGCCGCGCTATGTGCAGAAGTTCCTAGGCGACGCCACGCTGTCGCAGATTGCGCGCGACTATATGCTCACCAACGCCGCGCCCAACCGCCTGCGCGATATGTCCAACCTCGAGCCGCAAAAGTATCTGCGCCGCCCCAAATCTGTCATCGTAGATGGCGCCGGGCGCATGTTCATATCCGACAACCTGTCCTACCGCCTGCAGGTGTACCAAAAGGAAGTCATCCGCCTGACGCCCGACCAGTTCGGCCCGCCGGTGCGCTCGCCTACGCTGAACCAGGAATAGGGGAGGCAGGGCGGCCGACGTCCTATCGTCGCCGCCTTGATCGGGAACGCCTTCTGCGCGCCCGCCGTCTAAGCCTGAGTTCGCTGCGGGCGGGCTTGGGGTTAGGCGGCGCTTCGTCGTAGCCGTCTGCGGGTGGCCGTCCTATGGGCAAGTAGCCCAGGTTAGCGGGGACGTCCAGTTTGCGGACTGGGTAGTTGATTTCAATGCGCTCTTCGCCGAAACGCTCGTGCAGGCGCATTATGATTTCGTGCGTAAGCGCGAACATGCCGTCGCGGTCTGTGGCGCGAAACACTAAGTTGAAGCCGATGTTGGAATCGCCGAACTCGAAGTAGCGCATTATCGGCTCGAACTCTTTGTCGGCGGCTTCGGATTCCTCAATCGCTTTGCGCGCGATTTCCAGCGCGATTTCCTCCACACGCCGCAGGTTGGAGTCGTAGCTCACGCCGCAAGTTACTATGCCGGTAACCGCCAGACTAGGCGCGCTGTAGTTAGTTACGATGCTGTCGGTGATAATGCTGTTGGGGACAATTATCAAGTTGTTGAAGCGGTTGCGAACTATGGCGCTGCGCCAGCCCACTTTCTCCACAAAGCCGGCACGCTCGGCGTCCAACTCTATGTAATCGCCTTCCTTGATTTGCCCCTCGGCTACTACGAATGTGCCCGCGATGTAGCTGGTGAGCGTGGGCGATAGCGCGAGCGCCACCGCAAGCCCGCCGATGCCGATGGTCGCCAGCAGCGGCGTTATGGGTATGCCGAGTATGTTCAGCGCGATTAGGCCGCCTATGATCAATGCCAATGCGCCTATGGTACGGTTGAGCATCGGCAATACAAACGATCTGAGCGCGGGCGTGACTTCGGCGTATTTGTCGACGAGCTGCCAGCGCAGCAGCGCATGCGCCAAGCGCGTGGCGGCGTAGCACAACACGCCCACTATGACTATGAGCCACGCTTGATGCAGCCATTGCACGATTTGGCGCGTGTTCGCGAATAGCGGGAAGGTTGTCTGATTGAGCCAGGTGAGCGCGGCAAGCACGCCTATCAGCGCAAATGCTACGATGAGTGGCTTGCGAAGCGCCTCGATAATGCGAATGCGCGCTTCGAGCGCGACTACGCGGCGGTCGTCGCTGATGCGCCGGGAGCGCACGGCGTAGCGCATGCCGAAATGCGCCAACACCGCAAACAAGCCAAACGCCAGCAGTATGGCGAGGGCGTATATGGGCGCGGCTATCGCGGGTTGGGATGCGGCATCGGTGGGCATTGGCGGGCGCTAACGATTGTGCGTAACTCTAACCGCGATTGTAGCAAGTTCGGGGCGCAGGCTCAATTGCGCGGGTTTGGCGGCATTGCCAAATCTGCGTATGAACTGCGCCTGCCGCCCCCGCTGTTTGCGGCTTCTCGGTTCTCTTGCGTTTTCCCTATGCGTTTAACCCATTCCACGCCCGCTTATGTCCTCTGCGCGCCTTTCGCAAGGCAAATTTGGGCGCGCATCTTGATTTTTTAAGTAGAGACGCTTGACATTTTGCGGATTGCTGCATTAGTATTCGCTAAAATTATCACAATCGGGCGGCGAGCGCGGGCTTGCGCTTGCGCGCGTTGCAACGGATGGCGGCAAACTGCGCCGCCGAAACAGCGAGAATCGAGGAGAGGTCAACGAAATGAAAAGGTCAGCATTGCTCCTGGCAGCGCTGTTCGTCCTTGTCGCGATCTTTGCGGCGGCGTGCGGCTCTCAGCCGGCCGCCGAGCCTCAAGTGATTGAGGTGGAAAAGATCGTCGAGAAGGAAGTGCCTGTCGAGGTGGTCAAAGAGGTCGAAGTCGTCAAGGAAGTGGAGGTGGAAAAGGAGGTCGTCAGAGAAGTCGAGGTGGTTAAAGAGGTCGAGGTGGAGGTCGAGAAGGAAGTCGTAAAGGTCGAGCGAATCGAGGTCCCCGTCGAGAAGGTGGTCGAGGTTCAGAAGATCGTTGAGAAAGAGGTTGTGGTAACCAACCTCCGCGAATCTCCCGACCTTGCGGCGCGCGTGGCGGCGGGCGAGCTTCCGCCGGTGCATGAGCGCCTTCCCAGCCAGCCGATGATTATCCCGCCGCTAGGGGACATCGGACAGTACGGCGGCAAAGTGCGGCGCTTCTACCTAGGCCCGGCTGACGGCTGCAACTTCTTCCGCCTGTCCCGCGCATCCCTGGCGCGCTTCTCGCAGGACGGCTTCTCGTTCATTCCCTCCGTCGCAAGAGGCTGGGAAGTCTCCGAAGACGGCAAAGAGTGGACTTTCTTCCTGCGCGAAGGCATGAAGTGGTCGGACGGCGACGACTTTAACGCCGACGACTTCATGTATCAGTACAACGACGTCATCCTAAACCCGGATCTGAACCCCAACCCGCCCTTCTTCCTGAAGATAGGCTCCGAAGTGGGTTCCATATCCAAGGTGGACGACAACACCGTCAAGTTCACTTTCCCCGTGCCGAACTTCCTGTTCCTGGAAATCGTGGCGCAGGCGGACGAAGCCTGCTACGGCGCTACGCGCAATGTGCCGTGGGCGCCCGAACACTACATGAAGCAGTTCCACATCAAGTACAACCCCGATGTGGAAGCCGATGCAGAGGCGAACAACTTCGAGAGCTGGACGCAGTTCTACGACGCCAAGACGCAGTACAACCTGAACCCGGACAAGCCCACCATCGCGCCGTGGAAGTTCAGCAACCCGCTGGGCGACCAAGTGGTGGAGTCGGAGCGCAACCCCTACTTCTGGGCGGTTGACCCGGCGGGCAATCAGCTCCCCTACCTGGACAGCATTCAGCTCACGCTGGTGGAAAGCACCGAACTCGGCACGCTGCGCGCGGTGCAGGGCGAAATCGATATGCAGGGGCGGCACATCCAGCTCGACCAGTTCACCACGCTGAAGACGGGCGAAGAAGACGGCGGCTACACCGTGAAGACCTGGCCCACATTCGCAGGCTCCGACGTGGCGTTCTTCTTCAATATGAGCATGCCCGGCCATACGGGCGACGCCATTCGCACCAAAGAGTTCCGTCAGGCGCTCTCGCTGGCGATAGACCGCAGTTCCATCCAAGAGATTCAGTTCCTTGGACTGGGCGATATACGGCAGGGCGTCCCCTCGCCGGGACACCCGCACTATCCGGGCGACGACATAGCCAAGCTCAGGACGGAGTATGACAAAGAGGGCGCTATCGCTATGCTGGACGCTCTGCCCGCGCCTTTCGGCAAGGACGACTCCAGCGATTGCGATAACGGGCCTTGCCGCACCTACAACGGCAAGCGTATCGAGATGACCGTTACGGTTACCGACGCATTCGGCACATGGCCGGACGCCGCGCAGGTAGTCGGCCGCGCATGGGAAGCAGTGGGCGTCAAGGCGAATGTCAATGTGACGACTCGCAGCCTGCACTTCACGCGTTGGCAGACCAACGAATGGGCGGTTATGGTGTGGAATGAAGACACCGCCGGCTTCACCTTCAGCTCAATCAGCAAGCGCGCGCCCGAAGGCATAGGCACATTCCACGGCCCCGGCTGCGCCGCTTGGCTCATCAATCCCGAAGGCGAAACCGCCTTCGAATGCCCGCAGGAATCCATAGACCTGCTGGAAATGCACAAGCGCGGCCCCGGTCTGCCTGAGGCGGAGCGCAACGCGCTGGGCAAGGAAATCTACAAGACCATCGTGGAGAATCAGTACAACATCGGCATCGTGGGCTTGTCCCCGATGGTGCAGGGCGTTGTGGTCGTGAACAACGAACTCAACAATGTGCCCGACAGCGCCGGCAACGACTGGCCGCTGCGTACGCCGAACACCGGCTTCCCGGAGCAGTGGTACTACTCCCAATAACGCTATCCTAGGCGGACGGCTCGCCGATGTTCATTCGGCGGGCCGCTCGCCTGCAGGCTTTCCCGCCGCGGCGCGCCCATAGGCGTATCCATCCAACGGACACCGAGCGTCTGCGGCGGAACGCCATATCTATCCCCGTCCCTGCTTGCCTACTTATCGCTGCCGATAACTTATCCGCCCGCATATCCGCGGACGGACTGACCAACTCAAGCCCAAGGATTGAGTGAGCGGCATGCTCCAATTCATCATCAAACGGCTTCTCATATTCATTCCGATGCTGGCGCTGATGTCGGTGGTGGCGTTTGCCATCATACAGGCGCCGCCGGGCGATTTCCTGACCGACCTGATAGCGCAGATGCAGGCGACGGGCGAGCTGGCGGACGAAAGCGAAGTGGAAGCGCTGCGCTCTCAGTACGGGCTTGACAGCCCCATCTATGTGCAATACTTCAAGTGGGTTTGGGGCATCCTGCAGTGGGACTTGGGGCTGTCGATCGAGTGGAGGCGCCCCGTCGCCGAACTTGTCAACGAGCGCTTGGCGATGACCGTGGTGCTGGGCGTCTCGACGATAATCTTCACTTGGACACTCGCCGTCCCCATCGGCATCCTGTCCGCCGTCAAGAAGTACACCGTCATCGACTACTTCTTCACCTTCCTGTCATACCTAGGCGTGGGAACGCCCAACTTCATGATAGCGCTGGTGGTGATGTGGTTCGCCTTCAGCTGGTTCGACATCAAGGTTACGGGCTTATTCTCCGAAGAGTACATACAAGCCCCGTGGAGCGGCGGCAAGGTGGTGGACATGCTGTCCAACCTGTGGGTGCCGATGCTGATACTGGGGACGGACGGCACGGCGCGCTTCACCCGCATCGTGCGCGCCAACCTGCTCGACGAAATGAACAAGCCGTATGTCGAGACAGCGCGCGCCAAGGGACTGCCCGAATGGAAAGTGGTGCTGAAGTATCCGGTGCGCATCGCGCTGAACCCGTTTGTCAGCACCGCCGGACTAGAGCTGCCGCGCCTCATATCCGGTCAGCTCATCGTGGCGACGGTGATGAGCCTGCCCACCATCGGCCCGCTGCTGCTGCGCGCGCTGCTGTCGCAGGATATGTTCATGGCGGGCTCGATCGTGCTTATCCTAACCACGCTGACGCTCATAGGCGTGCTTATATCCGACATCATTCTTGCGATGATGGACCCGCGTATCCGAATTGGAGCTTAGCCTATGGCTGCTACAACCGAAGCGCTCCCGATTCAGAGGCCGTCCGAAGACGAGCAGATCTACATCGCCTCGCAGTGGAAGCTGATCTGGTGGCGCTTCATACGCCACCGCATCGCCGTAATATCCAGCATCATCGTGCTGGCGTTCTATGTGATAGCGCTCTTCCCGGAGTTCTTCTCCATTCACGACCCGCGCGCCGAATTCGCGCAGCGAACCTTCATACCGCCGCAGCGCATCCACATATTCAACGGCTTCACGCCCGCATTGCCCTATGTCAACGGACTGAAGGGCGAGCGCAACCCCGTAACGCTGGGAATGGAGTGGCAGACGGATCCGGAGCAGACGCACACCATCCAATACTTCGTGCGCGGCTACGAATACGAACTTTTCGGCTTGTTCAAGTCAAACATACACCTGTTCGGCTTGGATGTTGACACCAGCGCCGCGCCGCAGCCGTTCTATCCGCTCGGCACGGACAGAATGGGGCGCGATATGTTCTCGCGCGTGATGTACGCCACGCGCGTCTCAATGTCCATCGGCTTGGTGGGCGTGGCGCTGAACATATTCCTGGGTTCGTTGCTGGGCGGGCTTTCCGGACTGCGCGGCGGCATGACCGATACGATAATACAGCGCGTCATTGAGTTCGTGCGCGCCATCCCCACAATACCGCTATGGCTTGCGCTGTCCGCCGCCGTGCCGCGCGACTGGTCTATACTGCGCGTCTATTTCGCCATCACCATCATCATATCGCTGATAGAATGGACGCGGCTTGCGCGCGAAGTGCGCGGGCGCTTCCTCGCGATGCGCGAAGAAGACTTTGTGCTGGCGGCGCGGCTGTACGGCACAAACGAAGTCCGCATCGTGTTCCGCCATATGCTGCCCTCGTTCCTGAGCCACATCATCGCGGCTACCACGCTTGCCATACCTGGCATCATCATCGCCGAAACATCGCTGAGCTTCCTAGGCTTGGGACTGCGCGAGCCGGCGATAAGCTGGGGCGTGCTGCTGTTTGAGGCGCAGACATTGCAAGCGGTGGCAGAGGCGTCGTGGTTGCTCATACCGGGCGTATTCGTGCTGATAGCGGTTATGGCGTTCAACTTCATGGGCGACGGCCTGCGCGACGCCGCCGATCCTTATGCCGTCAGAACTTAGCGGTTCGGATGTCAGCGCAAAGTCGGCGGGCTCTGCGCCGGATAGCGCAAGGCTGCGGCCCATAAATCGGCGCCGCCGCGATGCGCTTGCGAACCAATAAATCGACACTATCAACAAAGGTGAACCTCTTGCAGGCGAACAACTCAACGCTGCTGGACATAAAGAACCTGAAAACCTACTTCTACCTCGACGAAGGCGAAGTGCGCGCGGTGGACGATGTTAGCCTGCGAATAGAGCGCGGCAAAGTGCTGGGCGTAGTGGGCGAAAGCGGCTGCGGCAAGAGTGTGCTGGCGCGCTCCATTATGCGTATCGTGCGCCCGCCAGGCCGCACAATCGACGGCGAAATCATCTATCACCGCCAACCCGCGAGCGACGATGCCGACGAAGACGCCGTCGACCTGCAGTCTCTCCCCCAAGACGGGCAGCAGATGCGCCGAATACGCGGCTCCGACATCACGATGGTGTTCCAAGAGCCGATGGTGTCCTTCAGTCCGGTGCATACCATCGGCGACCAGATAGTCGAGGGCATTCTGCTGCATCAGGACGTCGACAGGGAAACGGCGCGCGGCATCGCGGCCGAAACGCTCCGCAAAGTGGGCATACCCGACCCGGACACCCGCGTGGACGCCTACCCGTTCAACCTCAGCGGCGGCATGCGCCAGCGCGCTATGATTGCTATGGCGCTGTCCTGCAACCCCACGCTGCTCATCGCCGACGAACCCACAACCGCCCTGGACGTCACCACACAGGCGCAAATCCTGGAGCTTATGGCGGAGCTTCAGCGCGAGTTCGGAATGGCGATGATGCTAATCACGCACAACCTCGGCGTGGTGGCGCAGATGGCGGAAGAGATAATCGTGATGTATCTAGGCAAAATCGTGGAGCGCGCAGACACCGCCACATTGTTCAGCAGTCCCAAGCATCCCTACACGCAGGAACTGCTCAAATCTATACCGCAGCTCCGACGGCAGCGCCAAACGGATAGGTTGACCGCAATCACCGGCACGGTGCCGCCGCCGTTCATCCGGCCGCCCGGTTGCCCGTTTCACCCGCGCTGCCCGCAGGCGATGCCCGGCGTGTGCGATGTAGTGGAGCCGCCGCAGATTGCGCTTGATGATGAACGCACGGTGCGCTGCCTGCTGTACGATGACGAAACTATGGCGTCCATCAACGGCCGCCAAACCGCCGTCGGCGATTAGCGCCGGCGACGCGCAACCCAAACGCTCTTTGGTGATGACGATGCAAGCAAACGGCAGCGAAAGAATACTGGATGTTGACGGACTGAAGGTTCACTTCCCGATAACGTCGGGGATATGGCGGCGCGTGTCCGGCTATGTGAAGGCGGTGGACGACGTCAGTTTCGCGCTGGTGGAAGGCGAAACCTTCGGGCTTGTGGGCGAAAGCGGCTGCGGCAAGACCACCACCGGACGCGCCGTGTTGCGCGCCATCGAGCCCACCGACGGCGATGTTACCTTCACTATGAGCAACGGCGATCTGGTCAACACCGCCGCCGCCGACCGCGAAACTCTGCGCCTGCTGCGCCAAGAGATGCAGCTCATATTCCAAGACCCGTTCGCATCGCTGAACCCGCGCATGACCGTGTTCGACGTGGTCGCCGACCCGTTGCGCGTGAACCGCATAGCGCGCGGGCAGGAATTGGAGGATCGAGTAGCCGAAATGCTAATGCGCGTGGGCTTGTCCGTGGACTACGCCCGCCGCTATCCGCACGCATTCAGCGGCGGCCAGCGCCAGCGCATCGGCATAGCGCGCGCCCTGGTGGTCAATCCCCGCCTGGTCATCGCCGACGAACCCGTGTCAGCGCTGGATGTGTCCGTGCAGGCGCAGATACTCAACCTTATGCAGGACTTGCAGGAAGAGCTTCGCCTAACCTACCTGTTCATCAGCCACGACCTCAGCGTTGTGCAGTACATATGCCACCGCGTCGCGGTCATGTATGTGGGCAAGATAGTGGAGGTGGCGTCAACCGAGGAACTCTTCACGCAGCCGCGCCATCCCTACACCCAGGCGCTGCTGTCGTCGGTGCCGGTGCCAAACCCCGCGATACGCTCGCGCGGTATGGTGCTTGAGGGCGAAGTGGCCGATCCCGCCGATCCGCCGTCCGGCTGCTACTTCCACCCGCGCTGCCCGTTTGCGAAAGACATCTGCTTGACCGAAGAGCCGCCGCTTGTAGAAGTTGCGCCCGGCCGCTTGGCAAGCTGCCACTTCGCCGACGAAATAGAACTGCCCGGCGTTCCCGGCTAGCGCGGCGCGCGCCGAACTGCGCTATTGTCTAATCGGAATTCCCCAGTCCAAATTGGGGGCAAGCCCTGGGATAGCCCCGCGCCCTTTCGCATAGGTTCAACAAGCGCGAATTTCCCCCGTCTATGCGGGATGCGCTAATCCCCGCCGGCGGCCGCCGTTCCCGCGGCGCGCGGGCGAGCTTCATCCGGCAGCGCCGCTTCCCAGTCGTCGATGATCTTGCGCGAAGTAGGCTCCAGCATCATCGTTACGATTGCGCCGCCCACGCTCATTGCGATTGACAGCGCGATGACGGCGTTGTACGAACCCGTCTGATCCACCATCCAGCCGGCAACCCAGCTCACGAAGGCGTGTCCCAGCAGCGCCCCGGACATCTGCCAGCCATACACGCCGCCCATAGGGCCGTTGCCGAAGTATTGTCGGTTGATGACCAGATAGCCCGTCCATTCGCCGCCGAACCCTATGCCGAACAGCGCCGCGAACAGATAGAACTCCCATGCGCTTTGCGCGAAGAACAGGTAGATGACGGTCAAGCCTTGTATCATCAGGCAGGTCGCCATAATCGTCTTTGTGCCGTAGCGTTCCGCCAGAATGGGCGTCAGGAAGCGGCTGGGGATGCTGACCAGCGATATTATGGTAAGTATCCAAGCGGCGTTGACAAGCGTCATTCCTTGCGCCACCGCGATGGGGACGATGAACACCAGCACAATGCCGTGTCCGGCGCATCCAAGCCCGTGAATGGCGGGCAGGTTCCAAAACGCCTTGGTGCGCCGCACATGCTTGTTGAAGACTTTCGTCCGAACCTTAATCATATCGGCGGGGACACCGCCCTGCGATTCGCTGCGCCGCGCGCCGTATGGCAGCGCTCCAATATCCTCAGGCGCGCTGCGGAAGAATATGGCGAGCAGCAGGATGAATGCGCCGGCGAGAACGCCGATGCCTATGAACATCGCCTGCCAACCCAAGCCTTGCACTAGGCTGCCGAGCAGGGGCGACATTACGCCTGGGCCGATGCCCGCCGCCGCCCAAAGTATGCCCGTTCCAAGCCCAAGCCTGCGCCTGAACCATGTGGACACCGCCGCCATTAGCGGCACCATGAAGATGGCTTGCACCGCGCCGCGCAGGATGCCGAATGATACGAACAGATGCCACGGCGCGCTGATGTACGCCACCAGGATCATCACAGCGCCGTAGGATATTGCGCCCAACACCATCATATTGCGCGCGCCATAGCGGTCGCCGAGCCAGCCGGCGACGGGCGCGAACAGCGCCGCCACCAAGTAGTACAGCCCCAGCGAGCCGCCGATGTCTGCGTAACTGAAGCCGAACTGCCCGTCCCCGTCCGCGAGCGGCTCCACCAGCACGCCGCCCGCAAAGTTGATGGACAGCGCCACCATCTGCACAAGCGCCAGTATGCCCACTATCACCCAAGCGTAGTGAAACCACGCGCGGTTGAGCAGCAACGACGGGGCGTTTAGGATTTTGAACATATCGGCAGTCGGTTGTCGGTGGGCGGCTAGGGGTAGGGGTTAATCTAGGGGTTAAGTGGTGATTGATGGTTTTAGAGTTTATGAATTGATCTTCTCAAATTGCAACGCTTATAGTATCAGTTTGAGACCTTCTATGAAACCTATATTGGCGGTTACATCGCAGATTGTACACTCAATAGCATAGCGCTCAATTCTGAGAATGCCGTATGAGGCGTTGTTCAGTCGCACACATCCTGGTTCTCTTTCAGGTATTCCAGAACGGCTTCCGCAACCCACTGGTGCCCGGTGGCGTTCCAGTGGGCGTCGTTGCGCCACCTGCCGTCCATGTAGTCATGCCCCTGACTGACGACGTAGTCGTACTGGCTGATTATGGGAACGGCGCTCGCCTCGGCAATGGCGCTCAGTCGGTCGAACTGCGGATCGCCGCTCGTTCCCATTTCATCGGTCGCAGATAGGATTGCTAGCTCCGCTCCGTCGCGGTCGGCGCGCCGCTTGAACTGATCTATGCCGAAAGCGGTGTATTCCAGCGCTTCTTCAAAGACGGGCGGCAGACGCTCCTCCAGTATCGTATTGTCTGTAAAAGACCAGTCGAGGGGACGCCAGCCATCCAGCAGCGATGCGCAGCAGGGGCGCTCGGCTATCATAGCCGCCCATACCTTAAGCCGAGGGAAGTCTGTATTAGGGGGCGCGCTTATTTTAGAGAGAATCAAATTAACCCCTATCGCATCCAGCCACTTCGCGAAGTATGAAACCCGAACCACGCGCTCCCAAGCGATCTTATGCCACGGCGGCGGCGGCGGTTCCAGCAGCTCCGGCAGTCTTGGCAGCCGCTCGTATTCCGGGTCAGGCGGACGTAGCTTAAAATCCCCGCGGACGTCTCTTTGCGCAGACATAAACGGCATTCGGTCAGGATCCATGCGCAACATTAGCGATTGCAGCGCAGTTGAGTTATTGGCGAAATCATTGAGGACGAATACCAGAAACACTAAGTTAGGGTTCATATGCCGGGCGTATTCGTCGTAAAACGGAATCTGATTGATTTGGCCCGTTCGGGATATTCCGTAAGCCTGCGTGGTAATTGCCAAATGCGGCAGTTCGCGCGCCGCCATCTCTTCCAGACGCACATGAAACTTGTCGGCGATGGACACCTCCTTTGCCTCCACGAAAGAATCGCCGATGAAGGCTATATGGCAGCCGGCAGCGGCGCGCTCAGGATTGACGGGTTCGCGGTCGATAAATCCCTGGCTGTTGGCGCGCGAAATGACCCAGTAATAGTCGCCCCAGCTCCCGTGGCGCGCTTCTGCGTTGGGCTTGCGGATAAGTCCAACTCCCTCGACGAACTGATTGAATATGACCCCCCTTCCTTCATAAGCTACAAATGGATTTGTCGACCGAAAGTACATCTCTCCGACAAGCGCAATCAGAAGCAGCCCCGCGATAATGAAAGCGGCGTTCCAAGTCGCCACTCGCAGCGCGCGCCAAGCGGCCGCTCGCAGTTGGCGAATATACTTTCGTGGCGGGGTTATGGTGCGCATCAATCTGAATAGAGTAGGGGTTTCGTAGTTTGGCGTTTCGCGCGGCGGGATGGGGGATTATGCGCAGGCAATCATGCGATAGGTTCTTATGCGCGTGGGCGATGCATGTGTATTAGAGATATTCTCACATTGCAACGCTTATCATATCAATATGAGACATTCTAGGAAACCTGTATTATCGGAGACATTTTAGATTGTACATTCAATAACGCTCAATTTTGAGAATGCCAGGCATCGGTCAGTCGCACGCATCCTGGTTTTCTTTCAGCCAATCCAGAACGGCTTCCGCCATCCATTGGTGCCCGGTGGCGTTCCAGTGGAAATCGGCGCGAAACCGGCCGTCCCTGTAGTCATATCCCTGACTGACGACATAGTCATATTGGCTGATTACGGGAATGCCGCGCGCTTCGGCGATGGCGCGCAAGCGATCGAACTGCGGATCCCCTTGCGTTCCCATTCTATCGGTCGCTGCCAGGATTGCCAGCGTCGCGCCATCGTGGTCGGCGCGACGCTTGAACTGCTCTATGCCGAAAGCGGTGTATTCCAATGCCTCTTCAAAAACGGGCGGCAGACGTTCTTCTAATTCTAATAAGAACGGAGCATCCAGATAACGCCAGTCGCCAAGCCGCCAACCATTCAGCAACGATTCGCAGCAGGAACGCTCGGCTATCATAGCCGCCCACGCCGCGCGCTGGGCATCGGCGGACGCGCCTATTTTAGAGCGAATGAGCCTAACGGGAAGGCTTGCGTCCACCCACTTCGCGAAGCGCGAAACCTGAACCAACCGCTCCCACTCGCTCTCATACCAGGGCTTCGGCAACCTTGGCAGCCGAAAACGCTCGTACTCCGGATCGGGCGGACGCAACTCTATACTCCCGCGGGCGCCTTTTTGAGCGGACACAAACGGCATTCGGTCAGGATCCAGTCCCCAATTTAGCGAGTACAGCGCAGTTGAGTTGTCGTGAAAGTCATTGAGATAGAATACCAGCGCCACCACCTTCGGGTTCAGATGCCGGGCGTATTCGTCGTAAAACGGAAGCTGATTGATTTGGCCGGTGGCGCGTATTCCGTAAGCCTGCGTGGTAATTGCCAAGCGCGGCAGTTCGCGCGCCGCCATCTCTTCCAGACGCACATGGAACTTGTCGGAGATAGGCGCCTCTTGCGCCTCCACGAATGAATCGCCAATAAAGGCTATATGACAGCCGGCAGCGGCGCTCTCAGGACTGACGGGTTCGCGGTCAAGAAAGCCTTGGCTATTGGTGCGCGAAATCACCCAGAAATCGTCGTCCCATCTCCCATAGCGCAGTTCCGAATTAGGCTCTCGAATGCGCCCAACTCCATCGACGAACTGAATAGGGATGCTATTTTCTATAAACGGCTTTGTAATCCGAAAATACGCCTCCCCCGTAAGCGTAATCAGAAACAGCCCTGAGATAATGAACAAGGCGTTCCAAGCCACCACTCGCAGCGCGCGAACATACTTTCGGGGGGGGGGGGTAGAATTAGGTAGCGCATTAGTTTGAGTAGAGTGGGGCTTCATATCTTTCGTTTTTGAACGGCCGAAAGGCATCTTCGAAGGGCATACGATAGGCTCTTTTATGCGCGGGCAATCTTACGATAGGCTATTGTGCGCGTGGGCGGTGCATGTGTATTAGAGATATTCTCACATTGCAACGCTTATCATATCAATATGAGACATTCTAGGAAACCTGTATTATCGGAGACATTTTAGATCGTACACTCAATAACGCTCAATTTTGAGAATGCCGGGCATCGGTCAGTCGCACGCATCCTGGTTTTCTTTCAGCCATTCCAGAACGGCTTCCGCAGCCCACTGGTGCCCGGTGGCGTTCCAGTGATAGTCATTGCGAAACCGGGCGTCCCTGTAGTCGTGTCCCTGACTGACGACGTAGTCGTACTGGCTGATTACTGGAATGCCGCGCGTCTCGGCAATGGCGCTCAAGCGATCGAACTGCGGATCGCCTCTCGTTCCCATTTCATCGGTCGCTGCCAAGATTGCCAGCGTCGCGCCATCGCGGTCGGCGCGACGCTTGAACTGATCTACGCCGAAAGCGGTGTATTCCAGCGCTTCTTCAAAGGCGGGCGGCAGACGCTCCTCCGATATTGTATTGTTTATAGAAAGCCAGTTGATGGGACGCCAGCCATCCATCAGCGATGCGCAACAGGGGCGCTCGGCTATCATAGCCGCCCACGCCGTATGCTGAGGTGAGTCGTCGTTAGGGGATGCGACCATGTTAGAGCGAATCAACTTAACGGGAAGGCTTGCGTCCACCCACTTCGCGAAGCGCGAAACCCAAACCAACCGCTCCCACTCGCTCTCATACCAGGCATACCGGGGCTTCGGCAATCTTGGCAACCGAAAGCGCCTGTACTCCGGGTCGGGCGGACGCAACTCCATATTCCCGCGGGCGCCTTTTTGCGCGGACACAAAAGGCATTCGGTCAGGATCCGTGCCTAATATTAGCGATTGCAGCGCAGTTGAGTTCTCTGCGAAATCATTGAGATAGAAGACCAGAAACACCACCTTAGGGTTCAGATGCCGGGCGTATTCGTCGTAAAACGGAAGCTGATTGATTTGGCCGGTGCCGCCTATTCCGTAAGCCTGCGTGGTAATTGCCAAGCGCGGCAGTTCGCGCGCCGCCATCTCTTCCAGACGCACATGGAACTTGTCGGCGATAGGCGCCTCTTGCGCTTCCACGAATGAATCGCCAATAAAGGCTATATGACAGCCGGCGGCGGCCCTCTCAGGACTGACGGGTTCGCGGTCAAGAAAGCCTTGGCTATTGGTGCGCGAAATCACCCAGAAATCGTCGTCCCATCTCCCATAGCGCAGCTCCGAATTAGGCTCTCGAATGCGCCCAACTCCATCGACGAACTGAATAGGGATAGTATTTTCTATAAACGGCTTTGTAATCCGAAAATATGCCTCCCCCGCAAGCGCAACCAGGAGCATCCCTGAGATAATGAATAAGGCGTTCCAAGCCACCACTCGCAGCGCGCGAACATACTTTTGGGGGGAGGGAGTAGAACTAGGTAGCGCATTAGTTTGAGTAGAGTGGGGCTTCATATCTTTCGTTTTTGAACGGCCGAAAGGCATCTTCGAAGGGCATACGATAGGCTCTTTTATGCGCGGGCAATGCAAGCGCATAAAGAGGGCGCTTCGCATTGCGGCGGCGCTTATCATATCAAACTGACGGGCTTAATGCTTGATATAGCGCTGCCCTCTAATTGCCGCCATTTGCCGCAAGCGCCGATACTACCCCCGCCCAGACGACAACCGAAACCCGCGCTTACGGCTGAGGCGGTTCGGTTATCTCGAATACCTGGCCGGACGGCACATTGCCGATTACCTGCCGTATGCCGCTGGGCCAGAATATCGTTATCTCATCGGCGCTCTTTGCGTCCCCAAGCCCGAAGTGCAGGTCAAGGCTGTTCATCGACAGGAAGCTGGAGCTTGCGGTTACTTCGCCTATCTGCGTATGCTCGACGCCTGCGCTGCGGGTTGTCAGGAATACGCGCGCGCCGATGGCGTCGGCGTTGCTGCCCGTCCCGTCCACCGCCATACGCCCCTTGAGGCGCAGCGTGAGCCAGTTGTTGGATCCGCCGCCGTTCAGCCATACGAATGTGGGCCCCTCGGCGTAGCCAATCTCATCGCCCACGCCGGTGAAGACGCTGCCGGCGCTGTTCGTGCCTATCAAGTCGATGTAGCCGTCGCCGTTGAGATCGCCCTTTGCCAAGCCCTTGCCGTTTTCGTGATAGGCGGTGTCGATTCGCTGTGCGGCACGGTCGAAGTCGGCGCTTTCGGTGTCCAATACGCCGTAATCCACGCCGCTTATGTTCAGCAGACGCGCCTCCACTGTGATGTCTTGGAACTCGCCTTGCCCGTTGCCGCGCAGCATCCTGCCGGCGGCGGGGAATATCCTGCCGTCGGGCGATTCGCCGCGCCCCAGCGCAGAGCCCGTCCAATAGAGATCCTGATCGCCATCGTTTTCGTAGTCAAAGAAGGCTGCGCCAAAGCCGAAATCGTAGGCGGCTAGGCCGGTGGGCAATCGCCAATCTAGCCTAATCCTCAGCGGATCGATGGAATCGGGCGGCATAACGCGGCTTGGGATGATGGACAGCGCGCCCGCCGCGTCGGGAAAAAAGCCCACTTCACCCAAGCGCGGCACCCACATAACGCCGCCGTTGGACAGCAGGTAGTGGGCGCAGGTGGAAAGCTCAAGCTGCTGCTGAACGCTGCAATCGCCGCTATCGCCGCCGCCCAGCGCGAGCGGGCGCGTCTTGGGATGGTAGCCAATGTTGGTAACGAACACATCTAGGTCGACATCGCCGTCATAGTCCCCCAGCGCAAAGCCCATCCAGTTGCCGCGCGTCTCCAAACCCATCGGGCGCTCCACGGACACGAAGCGCACTTCGCCATCCGCGGAGTCGTTGCGATACACCTTTAGCGGCCCGCCGTCGTCCGCCGTCCACAGATCGGGATCGCCGTCGTCGTCGAAGTCGAAGAACAGCGTTGCCCAAGAAACCACTTGTTCGCCGCGCACGCCCGCATCGCCGCCAATCTCGCTAAAAGTAAGATCGCCGTTGTTGCGGTAGAGCATATTCAGGTTGCCGCGCGTGGGCGCGCCGGGATGCACATTGTCAAGATCGGAGCGGTTGGCGACGAATATGTCTATCCAACCGTCGCGGTCGACGTCGGCGCATGCGGGGCTTGTGCCGGTGCGCGCATTGGCGCCGTCCCCGAATGCGGCGTCGGTGATGTCCGTGAAAGCGCCGTCTGCGTTGTTGAGCAGCAGACGGTCACTGATGGCGGCGCGCAGTTCGGCGTTCTCAGTCGCCGCCTCAAAGTCCAACCCGTCGCCTACGATGCCCTGCGCGCTGATGTACAGATCTTGGTAGCCGTCATTGTTGACATCGCATGCTACTACGCCGGTGCTGTTGCTCGGCGTAGCGTCGGCCCCCGCTTGCATGCCCACCTCTGCGAACCCGCCGGCGCCGTTGTTGCGGAACAGCAGGTTGGGGTTGCCCATAGACTGCGTGATGTAGAAATCCATATCGCCGTCGCGGTCATAATCGAAGATAGCCACGCCCGGCAGATCGTTGGCGACGGAGGCGTTATCGCCCAGCGCCTGCGCCGCAATATCGGTGAAAGGGACGACGTCGTCCACATTCGCGTCCGCGAAACCGCGCGGCTGATAGCGTCTTGCGCCCACGCCTTGACTGCGCGGTTCGCTGCTCGCCTCATCGCCCTTTGCGCCCTCGCGGACCATGGGCGGCGCGCTTGCGGGCTGTACGGCGGCAGGCGTAGGGGGCAGCGACGAGGTCGTTGGTGCGGGTATGGGCGTGGGAACGGGCGACGGCGTATCGGCGCAGGCAAACGCCGCGACCACGGCGAGCGCGCACAGCAGCGGGGCGATGCGCCGTGTGGCATTGCGCGGCAGACGAATGAGTGGGCGGGAATGCGGCGCTTGCAATTCTTATCCTAGCCTAAACCTTGCCAGAAACTCGATCGGGCCGAATAGGGCGAATAGGAACATAGAGCCGCCCACCGCGATTGCGACCATCCACGGGCCGACCACTGACAGCCACGGCGCCGCCTCTGCCGCCCAGCGCTTGGTGAAGGGCAGCCAATCGCCCACGATTTCAAGCCACGGATCCGGTTGTTGGTGCGGATACGCCATTCGGTTGAGCATATCGATCACCCAGCCGCCCACGCCGTAGAATATGCCCGCCACAAACGCGGTGTAGAGCGCTAGAACGCCGTATTGGAACGAACTGAGCGGCGCTCTGAACAGGCTATCTATCAGATCGTCTATGAGAACGCCGATCGAAAGGAAGTTTTCGAAGTTGAATTTGATGGCGGTGGAAATCGGAAAGACCGCCCCGGTGAGAAAGGCGGTGATTATGCCGAAAGCAAGCCCTAACCCCAACCAGAGCGGCAGTATGCGCGACTCTTCGGCGTGGCCGCCGATCCAGCGCGTCAGCCAATAAAACACGATTGCGGTGGACGCAGCCGCGCCCAGGATTTGGAATGCCGCGGCGCTGCCCGTCAGCCGCACCGGGTCTTCAGTGATGCTTGGCGAGTTTATGGAGCTGACGATTGCCGCGCCCGACGCCAGCAGCACGGCGTACACCGTCAGGCTTGCCGCAAAGCGCTTTTGCAGATGCTTCATCAGCGCCCTGCGCTCCGCCATAGTCGCTACGGATGTTAAAGATGCGCTCATATATTCATCACTGCGTCTGATTTGTCTTTGCCGTCCGGAACATCCGCGCCGCTTGCGCCCGCCGCTAGATATGCGAAATATGCGCCCGAAAACGCTCGCCTATCAAGTGTAGCGATTGTTAGCGCCCGTATCAAGGTTAAGCGGCGCTGTTAGTCTTCGCGCGTCTTTGTTCAGCAAGCGCATGCGTGAACGGCGGCGGCGGTCTAAATTGTAAATACGGGCGGCGCTATGCTATATTTTCGGTTGCGCGGCGGGCGTTCAATGGGCGGATTAGGCGCTCTGCCGCGCCGTCGACGCTATACGGATAATGCCGAACAACTACGCATTTACGCAATGATATACAGCATGCAATCATGCAACTTAGGGGGAAGCATATGGCGGTTGTAGAGTACGAAGTACGGGGGCGCGCAGCCTATATCACGCTGAACAGACCCGACAAGTTGAACGCCATCGATGTGGCGATGCGCGATGAGCTTTGGCGGATGCTGCACGAAGTCAACGATAACCCGGACATATGGCTGGCGGTCATCACGGGCAACGGGCGCGCCTTTTCGGTGGGACACGACCTAGTGTCTATGTCCGGCAGAAGCGATGCGCTCTACGACCCTGAGATTTCCACCGAAGACCTGTATGTGTATCAGTCCGAAATCTTCAAGCCGATAATCGCGGCGGTGAACGGCTTCTGCCTCGCGCAGGGCGGCGGCATAGCGCTTGCATCGGACATACGCATCGCCTCCGAACAGGCGCAGTTCGGCTGGCCACAGGCGAAGCGCGGCATCGGCTCGGTGAGCGGGCCTTGCATGCTGGCGCAGCGCGTTCCGCTGAACTTCGCGCTGGAGTTCCTGTTCACCGGCGACATCATCAGTGCGCAACGCGCCCTGGAACTTGGCATCGTCAATATGGTTGTGCCGCACGCTGATCTTATGGCGAAGACCGACGAAATCGTACAGAAGCTACTGCAGAATGCGCCGCTGCCGATGCGCGCCATCAAAGAGGTTGCGGTGCGCGGCGCGAATATGCGCCTTGAAGACAGAGTGCGGCTTGCGGGCATCGTGAACCGCCGCCTGCAGCGCACCGAAGACGCCGTAGAGGGCATCAAGGCGTTTCAGGAAAAGCGCACGCCCGTGTTCAAAGGGCGATAAGCGGGCTTTCGGCTTTCATTCGGCGGCAATCGGCTATCAGCAATCGGGAGGGCAGAAGTATAGATGACGCAATCCAGTTCTTACGAAAACCGCGGTCCGCAGACGGGCGCCGCGCCGTATCCCAACCCGGACGAGTCCGAGACTACAGCGCGCAGCGGGACGCCGGTGTTGGTTGTTACGCCGCATCCGGACGACGCCGAATCGGGCGCGGGCGCTACTATCGTGAAGTGGGCGTCGCAGGGACGCAAGATAGTGCTGGTCGTCTGCACAAACGGCGATAAGGGTAGCTCCGACCCTGAGATGACTTCGGCGAAGCTGGCGGCGATACGGGAAGCCGAACAGCGCGAAGCCGCCGAAGTTATGGGCGTGTCCGAAGTCGTCTTTCTGCGCCACACAGATCAGCATCTTGCGGACACATACGAACTGCGCGAACAGATTTCGCGCCAGATTCGGACGCATATGCCCGAAACGGTGCTTACTATCGATCCCAACCGCCCCTACATCCGCCACGAAGACCACTATGTATGCGGGCGCGTTACGCTCAACTGCGTATTCCCATACTCGCGCGATAGGCTCGCATTTCCGGAGCATATAGTCGAGGGCTTGCAGCCGCACAAGACACGCGAAATCTACCTGTGGGGATCCCTGGATCCGGACACATTCTTGGATGTAACGGACACATTCGAAGCCAAGTTGGACGCCCTCAGCCGCCACCGCAGCCAGGTGGGACAGGGATGGGAGCTTCGCGAAGTGCGGGCGCGCACGCGCTACGCCGAAGTGGGCAAGAAGATTGGCGCAACATACGCCGAAGCCTTCAAGCGCATTGAGATTTTCTAGCGCGGAGGTTAGCGCGCACGCCAAATCGGCGCGCAACCCAAAGCGTGGGGTAAGAGCTCATAAGCGCCGCGCAGCGGACGTCTGGAAGTGAGTTGAAGCGTATGGTAGCCTTGAAGAGTGCGGGGATAGTAGCGGCATCCGTGTTGATAGGGTTGTTGGCGGCGGTGATTTACCCGCTGCTTGCGTTTGCGGTGGTGCTGCCGCTGATGATGCGCGAGCGGCTGCGGGAAGAGACGGCGTCGGACATAGACAAGCGCGAGGCGCTGATGAGCGTTCCTGAGGGAATGCACGCCGCTTACGCTTCCGTGTTCATACTAACGACTTTGTCGATTGCAGCATTCTGGTCGTGGGGACGAGCGCCTTACGGGGCGGTCGACTCCAGCAGGTTCGTCCTGATAAACGCAGGCGAAGCGATAGCGCCGTCCATATTGGCGACGCTTGTAGTGATGCAAGGAGTGGCAGGCTTTATGATTGGCTACGAATCGACGCGCAGGATGGTTCACAACTGGCTGGTGCAGCCGGTCATAGACAAGAACATAGCCAAAGGCGTAGCTCAGGGCGTCGCCCAAGGCAAGGCGGAAGCCGAGTCGGAGATCGATGCTATGTGGTTGGATTACATAGCGCGGATGAAGGAATCGTATGAGAAGGGCGAGCCTTTCGACGAGCCCACGCCGGCGGAACGGCGCAAGAACGGCAACTCGCAGGAGTAGCAGCCCTATGATTGGCTACGAATCGACGCGCAGGATGGTTCACAACTGGCTAGTGCAGCCGGTTATAGACAAGAACATAGCCAAGGGCGTCGCTCAGGGCAAGGCTCAGGGCATTGCCCAAGGCATTGCTGAGGGCATTGCCGAGGGTGAGGCGCGCGGCAAGGCGGAGAGCGATGCGATATGGCTGGATTACATAGCGCGTATGAAGGAATCGTATGAGAAGGGCGAGCCTTTCGACGAGCCTACGCCGGCGGAGCTACGCAAGAACGGCAACGCGCAGGAGTAGCGCTCCGTCTGCGACGGATTGACGGCAAACCCTGTTCTTGCAACGGGCAAGGCGGGCATGAAACGCAGTTACGGCGCGTCTCGCCGCCAATTGCTTGCGCCATCGGACGCTGCAATCCCCAATTCTAATTCCACTTTCAAGCAGAAAATTTCAGGCAGAAAGGCAAGCCTATAATGACAATGGACAAGTTTCAGGCAGGGCAGCGGTTTGAGCAGGAAATTGAGGTCGCGCTGGAGCATACCACCAACCGAATGGGCAAAGAGGGCGCGGATGTGCTGTCCACGCCGGCGCTGCTGGGATTGATGGAAGGCGCCTGCATCCGGCAATCGGAGCCGTTTATGCCGCCGGCGCACACCACCGTGGGCTATGCGGTTGACGGCTTGCGCCACCTTGCGCCCACGCCCGTAGGCAACAAGGTCGTCGTCAGCGTGGAACTGACTGAGATCGACCGCAACCGCCTCACATATGCGATTGAGGCGCATGAAGGCGATAAGCGCATTGCCGTCGCCACCCACAAGCGCGCCGTGATACCCATTCAGTAGCGGCGTGTCCGCAGCGCCGCAGCCCGTCCACAACTGCCTTATCGCCCAACCGACGCTTTCGCAGATGCGACGAAAGCCGCGCAGAGGTATGACATTTGAACGCCGAATCGCTCTGGAAGTGGTCAGTTCGGGCATTGCTGGCGCTGCTGCTTATACTCGCCAATGCGCTGCTCGTCATAATGATTGTGAACTCTGCGAATGTGTTTAGCGCTGTGGCCGATCTTGGCGGTGCCGCCCAAAGCCTTAGGCATAACGCCGGCGTCATCGGCGCGGCCGCCGAGAATATCGGCAAGGAAGTCGGCAGCGCGGCCGATACGCTGGAGCGCGCCGGCGAGGATGTGAACCTCGCCGCGGACGCCATCAGCAGGGAAGTCAGCCGCACATCCGATACATTGGAACGGGCCGGCAAGGATCTGGAGCGCGCCGCCGACGCCTACGAAAGCCTCTCCAACACGTTCGATGAGGCATTCCGATAGCGGGGATGGCAATGCAAGACGGATAGGCGCAGCGGCGGACGCCCGGCGCAGAACGCGGAGGCGCAAGCAATCAGCACGGACGACGGAACGAACAAGGGCATGCTCGACGGCTTGAAGATACTTGACCTGACGCGCTATGTTGCCGGGCCGTACGCCGCGCGGCTTATGGCGACGCAGGGCGCTGATGTCATCAAGGTGGAGCGCCCCGGCGTGGGCGATCCCGCGCGCCGCATCGGACCTTTCCCCGACGACATCCCGCACGCCGAAAAGAGCGCCCTGTTTCTGTATCTCAACGCATCCAAGAAATCCGTTACACTCAACCTCAAGCATGCCGAGTTCGCGCCGATTATGCGCCGCCTTGTGGAGTGGGCGGATGTACTGATCGAGAACTTCAGCCCGCGCGTGACGCCAAGCCTTGGATTAGATTATGCAAGCCTCGCCGCCGTCAACCCGCATCTGGTAATGACCTCTATATCCAACTTTGGGCAGACGGGGCCGTACCGCGACTACGCCGCGCGCGAAATCAACCTCTATGCGCTGGGCGGCTTGATGTACATCACGGGCGATCCCGCGCGCGAGCCGCTGGGCATGGCGGTTCGGTTGGCGCAGTACGGCGCGGGACAGAACGCATTCGTGGGGACGCTTGCGGCGCTTTGGCATCGCGACGGAACGGGCGAGGGTCAGCATGTAGATGTAGCCATATCCGAATACCTCGCCACCATTTTGGAGAACGCCCTAAGCCAGTATAGTTATACAGGCAGCAACTTTCGGCGCACGGGCAACCGAGGCTACGGGCGCGCGGCGTGGGGTCCGTATCCGTGCAGGGACGGCTATGTGGGCGTGATTGCGGGGCCCGACCACAAGTGGCCCGCGATGGCGGAGCTGATGCAAATCCCGGAGCTTGCCGATGAGCGTTTCGCTGACCGCGCCGGCAGAGCCGCCAACGCCGACGAATTGGACGCGCTGATGCTGCCGTGGCTGATGCGCCACGATAAGCACGACATCTTCGAGCGGGCGCAGCGCTTGGGGCTTGCATTCGCCTATGTAGCCGCGCCGCAAGACATACTCGCTTGGGGACACCTGCGCGAGCGAGGCTTCTTTGAGACAGTGGAGCATCCCGCTGCCGGCATATTGGAGCATCCCACTGGCCCGTACAATGCGGGAAACGGCGGCTGGCGGGTGAACGCTGCGCCGCTGTTGGGCGAACACAACGCCGCGATATACGGCGATATGCTGGGCTATTCCAAGCAGGAACTCGTGAGACTGCGCCAAACGGGAGTTATCTAGGCTTAGTGCGGCGGCGCAGGCGCATTGCGCTGCGGGGGCGTTATCTGAGGGAGGCGCATGCGATGCCGTCGCCATCGGCGTCTAGGCGGTGCGGGTCTTGGGCGGGGCCGCCAGCGGCTTCGTAGAATGCCTGCGCCTGGGCGTGGGTTTGGAAATCGCCGCAATCGCGGTCGGGTCCGTGCGGGTCGTAGCGCAGTTCTACGTCGGTTTCGGACGATTGCGCTTCGCTTTCAGATGCAACCGGGGTTGGCGTGGACGGCACCGGCGGCAGATCTTCGGCGACGACGATGGTCAGCGTGGGCGGCCGTTCGCAAGTAGCGAGCATATCTTGGATGGCGGCGGCTTCGCGCTGGGTTGCGGTCAATCCCCAAGCCTGCTTGACGGCAGCCCAGTCGGTTGCGTATTGGCACCAGTATTCGCGTCGGGGCGGCTTCCAATCTTCGGGGCCTTTGCTGCCCTTCCTTCGGTTCGCGGACGACTGCACGGCTATGAGGTGGTTCGGATACGATAGATCGTTGGCGTAATCGCGCTTGCGGTCTTTTGACCACTGCCAGCCGCCCGATCTGTGCGCGTTGGCGAGCGGCACCATATGGTCAATGTCGAGATCGCCCGGATCGGTGAAGCGCTCGCCGGTGTATTGGCCGAACCAGTCGCCGGACTCGACGCGGCATCGGTCGGGGCGGGCGTACTGCACGGGCGCGCGGGACTCGGCTATGAGCGCTTCTTGGCGGGCGTCTTGGCAATCGCGGTCGGCGTCGATCCAGTGCCGCCAATCGGATCGGTCGTAGGCGGGCAATCCCTGCGGTATGGGCGCTACGTTGATAGTGAGCGCAAGCTCGTCTGTATCTGCGTCCGACGGCGCCGGCGTGGGCGTATCGGCGGCGCTGACGGGCGCTGTGGCGGCAATGGACGCGGTGGGCGCTGTGAGTGGGAAGGGCGCCTGCGGCAACGGCGGATCGGTGGCGGCGCATCCGGCGTAGAGCGCGCTCAGCGTGAGCGCAAGCAGGCATGCGATAGCGCGGGCGGCGGGCGCTTTCATCAGAACATGCTCAGCTGCTGTTGGGATTGGGCGTCGTCGGTTTCGGCTTGTTCCGCGTCGTCCTGGGGCAGGTTGACGGCAGCGTCGGGCATTGCCATCACCTCTACGACTAGATCGGGCAGATTGCGGAAGTCGTTTTCCAGCGCGGGCTTGAGGTTGGGGTTATGCAGCGCGGCGGCGGGATGATACATAGGGTAAATCATTCTGCCGTTCCACATTCGGGGCTTGCCGCGCTCGCGGCTGATGGCTAGTCCGGGGAAGAACTTGCCGAAAGAGAACCTGCCCAGCGTAACGATGACTTTGGGATTTATGAGCGCGATTTGGCGGTCGAGATAGGCGGCGCAGGCGTTCAGCTCGGCGTTTAGCGGATCGCGGTTGTTGGGCGGGCGGCACTTGACCATATTGGTGATATAGACATCGGAGCGGCGCAAGCCTATGCCCGCAAGCAGATCCGTCAGCAACTTGCCGGCCGCGCCCACGAAAGGCAAGCCTTGTTGGTCTTCATAGTAGCCGGGCGCTTCGCCGATGAACATAATGTCGGCGGCGGTCGAGCCGTCGCCGGGCACGGTGCGATTGCGCTTCTCCGACAGTCTGCACAGCGTACACGCCGCAATTCGGCTGACAATCTCATCGTAGCCTGGCATTCTCCGCACCTCGCCTTTTGGGGATTTTAGATGTGTTCGTTAGGAATTCTAACGCAAAGGCGCAGGGGCTCAAAGGGGGATGAAGGCGCATTTATGAGAGGATACGGTTGCGCTCAGTCGCACACATCCTGGTTCGCATTCAGCCATTCCAGAACCGCTTCCGCCGCCCACTGGTGCCCGGTGGCGTTCCAATGCTCGTCGGAACGCCACCGACCGGCCGCTTCGTCATATCCCTGCCTGACGATGTAGGCATAATCGCTGATTACGGGAATGCCGCGCGCATCGGCAATCGCGCTTAGGCGGTCGAACTGCGGATCTCCACGCATTCCCGTATCCTCGGTCGCTGCCATGATAAGCAGCGCCGCTCCATCTCGGTCGACACGACGCTTGAACTGCTCCATCCCGAAAGCGGTGTATTCCAGCTCGGCTTTCAATACGGGCGGCAAGACTTCTTCATCGAGGTCGCTATCGTATATGGAAGGACCCATCGACAGCAACGCGCAGCAAGGACGCTCGGCTAACATATCCACCCACGCCTGAGTCTGAGGAACAAAATCATACCTCCAAAACCTCTTTGCATCCATCCATTTTGCAAAGTACGAAATCCCAAACAACCGATCCCGCGCCTTGACATACCAAGCCTTTGGCTGTCTTGGCAACAGGAATCGCTCATATTCCGGATCCGGCGGGCGCAATTTCAGCGCTCCATGTTCGTCTCTTTGAGCGGTCATAAACGGCATTCGGTCAGGATCCAGACCATACCTTACCGCTTGCAGCGCAGTTGAATTTTCGCTGAAGTCATTGAAATAGAATACTAGAACCACCAACTTCGGGTTCAGACGCCGCGCGTATTCGTCGTAAAACGGGAGCTGATTGATTTGGCCGGAGCCGCGTATTCCGTAAGCCTGTGTGGTAACTTCCAAGCGCGGCAGTTCGCGCGCCGCCATCTCTTCCAGGCGCACATGAAACTTGTCTGCAATATGCGTCTCGCGCGCTTCCACGAAGGAATCGCCGATGAACGCTATGTGGCAGCCCTCAGCGGCGCGTTCAGCGCTGACGGGTTCGCGGTCGAGAAAGCCTTGGCTGTTGACGCGCGAAACGATCCAGACATTGTCGATCCAGTGGGCATAGCGCAGTTCCGAGTTGGGTTCCCTAATAAGCCCAACCCCGTCCACGAACTGAAAAGGGATGCTAGTCTCTATAAACGGCTTCGTCAGCCGAAAGTACACTTCTCCCACAAGCGCTACCAACAGCAGCCCCGATATGACGAACAGAGCGTTCCATGCCGCCATTCGCAGCGCTGTGCGAGTTGCCGCATGCAGCGCGCGAACATGCTTTTGGGGTAACGATGGTAGAATTATGCGGCGCATTAGTCCGAATAGAGGGGGGCTTCATAGTTTTGGATTTTGAACGCCGAAAGACGTTTTATGGGGCTCGTATGCTTATGCTTTATGCTCGGATAATCATACAATACAATATGCCCTCACTGCACGACGACCTAGTGCCGCGCATTCCCAAATTTGCGTGAACGCCTGTCCGGGAGGGGGATCTCGCGTCAGCGCAAAGGAAAAGATTAGATGAAAGCGTAAAAGGCTGATGGCGGCATAAATGATGCGAAGAGAAGGAATGCCTGCGCTTATAGATGATGCGCCTACGCTGCTACTTGAGGGGGCGGAGTCGCTGGGGATACGGCTGACGGACGCGGCGGCGCGCGGGTTTGCGCGATACTATGCGGAACTGGTGCGATGGAATAGGCGGGTGAACTTGACGGCGATAACCGAATGGGACGCGGCGCAGACATTGCATTTCGTAGATTCGCTGACAGCGGCGGCGGCGCTTCCGCAAGCGGCGCTTGAGGGCGGCCGGGTGGTGGATGTGGGCAGCGGGGCGGGCTTTCCGGGCATACCGCTGAAGCTGGCGTATCCGTCTATGCGGCTTGCGTTGGTGGAAGCGCGCGGCAAGAAAGCGGCGTTTCTGCGGGAAATATGCGATACGCTGGGCTTGCGGGATGTGGAGGTTCGCGCGGGACGGGCGGAGACACTGGCGCATGATCCGGATATGCGCGAGCGCTTCGATGCGGCGCTGGCGCGCGCGGTGGGCGATACGGCGGTTTTGGCTGAGCTGACGCTGCCGTTTGTACGCGTGGGCGGGCTTGGGGCGCTGCACAAGAAGGGGGACATCGCGGACGAGCTGGCGCGCGCGGATGCGGCGATTGGCGCTCTGGGCGGCAGGCTGCGCGAGGTCAAGCGGGTTGCGGCGGCGCATTTGGACGACGGCAGGACGCTGGTTGTGTTTGACAAGATTGGCGCTACACCGTCGAGGTTTCCGCGCCGACCAGGGATGCCCGCCAAGCGTCCGCTGAAATGATTGCGATTAGGCGTTGTACAGAAGGCGGTTCACTTCCAGCGCTTCGTCTAGCGCCTTGTGCGCCGCCTTTGTGAGGCGCGCTTTGAATCTGTATGTCTCGAATGATTTCACGATAGAAATCGTCCCCGTGAACGCTTTTATTCGGCTCGTCCGATAAAAGCGTGCTAGATAAGAAGCGCCGGGCTATGCGAAAGCGGGTTGGATTGCGTGTAGGGTGGCGGGTGTGTGTCCGTGCCGCCGCTTACCCGCCGCTGATGAACTGCTGGAAGGGGTTGGCGGGTTGGGGCGAGGGGGTTATGGTGGTGGAGATGCCGAGCTGGCTTATCATCCAAGCGTAGATGTCGGAGTTGAAGACGGCATAGACATCGTGTTCGCGGCGCTGTTCGTTTATCCAGCGCTCCAAGGCGCGCGTCTTGAGCGCATCGGCGTTGGCGGGGCTGAGTTCGCGCAGTTCGTCGATTTCGGACACCATGAACACAAAGGCTTGCTGGCGCTGGTCGCGGTTGGGAATGAGGTCGCTGAGCTTGCCCACTTCGAGGTTGGCGATGACGTCGTCGTAGTCTTCCAGCACGCCGACCGGCAGCCAGCCTATTTCGCCGCCGCGCCGCACAAGTTCAGGCTCTTCGCGCGAAAACTCGCGGGCAATCGCCTTGAACGCCTCGTGCAATACCTGCGGATCGGCGCTTGCCTTCACATAGTCTTTGTACTTGGTCTGCATAATGTCTATCTCATCGTCGTGGTTCACGGCAAGCCGATAGACATGGTACTGCTTGGTTACGCCGGGCAGGGCTTCGCCGACATATTGGCGCACTTTTTCGCGCAACAGCGTGCGGCGCACTATTCGGCGATGCTCCGATTCGTCGATTTGCGAGGAGTTGAGGAAGCCGGCGTAGAGTTCTTTGAACTCGCGGTCGAGCTGATCCTGCGGTTTGCCTACCAGATTGGCGCCCGCTTGAAAGATGATAGTCGCCTGAATTTGGGCGTCCACCTCTTCATCGGATACGGTGATGCCTAGGCTGGGCGCGCTTTGGGCGATGATTTCGTTCTCTACGATGAGCTGCAGCGCCTGGAATATGTCCGTTCCGGTGTCGATGCGCTGGCCGGAGTCCTCTAGTAGGCGCTGGCGGATGCGCAGGATTTTTACCATATCGCCGCGCGTGTAGGTGACGTCGTTGACGCTGACCACGCGTTCTTGCGGGGGGCGCACGAAGATAATGACATAGCCGGCTATCAGGATGCCCACGATGATTATGAGCATAACGCCGATGACGCCGAATGCTAGACGGCGGCGGCGCTGAACCTGCTGTATTCGGGCGCTTTCACGCCGTCGGTCGGTGGGCGCATCCTCGGCGGCGTCTCTTCGCGGTTGTGTCGGTTGATTTGCCACTTGTCGGATCCGAAGGTGTGTCTGCGGCGGCGGGCGTTAGGCTGCGTAGCCGCCGCCGGGCATCTTGTGGTCGGGGCTGTACGGGATGAGCGCCAGCGCGCGCGCGCGCTTGATGGCGCGGGCGAGCATCCGCTGATGCTTGGAGCATACGCCCGTCTTGCGGCGCGCTTCCATCTTGTAGCGGTCGGATATGAAGCGGCGCAGCCTGGCAACGTCCTTGTAGTCGATGTACTCCACCTTGTCCACACAGAAGGAGCATATCTTGCGGCGCGCATAGTAGCGTGGTCGGCCGCGGCGCGGCCGGAATCCGCCGCCACCACCGCCGCCTCGAAACGGCGGTCTGCCGCCCTGGCCGCCGGCGGGACGCGCGTCGCCGCCGGGTCGGGGCGCTGCGGGGGCGCGGACGGCTGCCGGGGCTGCGCCGGGCGCGGGAGTGGTAGGTCGCTCTGTAGTCATCGCATTACCTCTGTGCTAACCGCTATGTTCGTGTGCCGCTCATATCGTCCGATGAGCGGGCGTGAGTTTGTGTTCAATATCGCAGTTGGATTGCCTAGCCTGCGCGCTTATGCCGCCGCCGAATGCCGAATAGCGCGCGGCCGGCGCATTGGGGCGTGGCTCGGTTACCACGGCAGGCTGTCTTCGTCGGAGGGATCGTCAGGGGGCGCATCGCCACCGTAACCGCCACTACCGCCATAGTCCCCACCGCCAGAATAGCCACTACCGCCGTATCCACCATCGTCGGAGTAGCCGCCGCTACCCCGAGGACCGCCACCGCCGTAACCTTCTCCTCCACCCTGACGACCGCCTAGAAATTTCACTTCCCTAGCGATAATCTCATTGCGAAAGCGGGTTTGGCCGTCGTTGCCGACCCAGGAATCGCTTTTCAGCCTGCCTTCTACATATACCCGCATCCCCTTCACTACGAACTGATTGCAGGTTTCAGCCAAACGGCTCCAGGCTACAACCCTGAACCATTCGGTTTCTTCTTTACGTTCGCCGTCGCGTGTGGTGTACCGCTCATTAGTGGCAAGGCTGAACGATGTAACGGCGTTGCCGCTGGGCGTATAGCGCATTTCGGGATCGCTGCCTACATTGCCGATTGCCGTCATCTTGTTATACATTTTCTTGCAAATCCTGCCTCATCGCGCATCGTATAGATGCGGATACTGAATTTTGTATCACGGGAACGGCCGATATGTAACTTGAACGGGCGCGCTTAAAGCCTGGTGACTAGATGCCTGATTACATCTTCGGAGGTGTTGAGGCTTCGGTCTAGCGCCAGCACGTCGTTGGCGTCCAGCGTGAACTTGGCGAGCACGTAGATGCCTTCCATGAACTTGTTGATGGGATATGCGAGGCGCCGCAGTCCCCAGACTTCGTGTTCGCTGACGGCGCCGCCGCGATCTGTGATGAACGCGCTCACGCGCTCTACGGCGGCGTTCACTTCGCCTTCGTTAGCCTCAGGCGTGAGGATGAATACAATTTCGTAATCGCGTAGTCGCTGAGCTACCAACCTATGCTCCTGTGCGCAATCTGTTTGGGCGCGCCGCCATCAATGTCAGAAACGGATATGTGGGATTATATCACGCGCGCGCAATCGGCGCTATCGTTTTGGGCGTTGGGGTATTCGCAAGGTTAAGCGGCATTGAGTTTGAGCTTGGCGCAGAATACCGGCGCAAGCGAATTCACCGGCATCTCCAGGCTCTTTGTGTATCCCTTTGCGCGACGCGCCAGCCCGTTCAATCTGCCGCGCGGCATAGAGCGCTATCTCTCGTCCCGGTTCATAGCACCGCACTTCCCAACCACATGCTTAAGGGAAGTTTGCGATGCCATCGCCATTTGCGTTGACGCGCGGTTCGGCTATGCGGGGGCGGCTTCGGGGGTTGGCGATGCGGGGTCTAGGATGCGCTTGAGTTCGTCGCCTTCCACGGTTTCGTTGGCGATGAGGTGGCGCGCGAGCTGGGCGAGTTTCGCCTTGTTGTCGGTCAGCACTTTGGTCGCCGTCTGATAGGCGGTGTCCACTAGACTGTACACCTCTTCGTCGATGTCTTGCGCTATCTTGTCGCTGTAGTCGCGCTGTTCGGAGATTTCTCTGCCGAGGAACACGAGCTCTTCGCGCTTGCCGAATGTGCGCGGGCCGAGTTTGGAACTCATGCCGTAGCGGGTAACCATAGTGCGCGCGATGTTGGTAGCCTGCTCCAAGTCGTTGCTTGCGCCGGTGGTGATGTCGTCGAAGGTTATCTGCTCGGCGACGCGTCCGCCCATAGCGGCGGCCATCATATCTTGGAACTGCCCCTTCGTCCAAAGGCTGCGGTCTTCATCGGGCAGGTAGCGGGTGTGGCCGCCGGATCTGCCCCTGGCGACGATGGTAACCTTGAAGGGCATATCCGCGTTGGGCAGCATATAGCCCACAAGGGCGTGTCCGGCTTCGTGATACGCGGTTATCTCTTTCTCGCGCGCGTTCACAACCTTGCTCTTGCGCGCCGGCCCCGCTATCACGCGATCTATCGACTCAGCGAACTCTTCCTCCGTTATCGTGGTCTTTTCGCGCCGCGCCGCCAGTATCGCGGACTCGTTCACCAAGTTCGCCAAGTCTGCGCCGCTGAAGCCCATCGTTTGGCGCGCTATGCCTTCCAAGTTTATGTCCTCAGCGAGCGGCTTGCCCTTGGAATGCACGCGCAAAATCTGCTCGCGCCCGCGCACATCGGGGTTGTCCAACACAACGCGGCGGTCAAACCGGCCGGGACGCAGCAGCGCAGGATCCAGGATGTCGGGGCGGTTCGTGGCCGCCACCACTATTATGTTGGTGTTGACATCGAAGCCGTCCATCTCGACGAGGATCTGGTTTAGCGTTTGTTCGCGCTCATCGTGGCCGCCGCCCAAGCCGGCGCCGCGGTGCCGTCCAACGGCGTCGATTTCGTCCACGAACACGATGCACGGTGAGTTGCGCTTTGCCTGCTCAAACAGATCGCGCACGCGGCTTGCGCCCACGCCCACGAACATCTCCACGAACTCGGAGCCGCTTATCGACAGAAACGGCACGCCCGCTTCGCCGGCGACAGCGCGCGCAAGCAGCGTCTTGCCGGTGCCGGGCGGCCCTATCAGCAGCACGCCCTTGGGGATCTTAGCGCCCAAGCTCACGAATCGCTCAGGAACCTTGAGGAACTCTACTACCTCTTGAAGCTCTTCTTTCGCTTCTTCTACGCCCGCAACATCCGAAAAGCTCACGGCGGGGCTGTTGCCTACGAACATTCGGGCGCGGCTCTTGCCGAAGCTGAAGGTCTGATTGCTGCTGCCCTGCGCTTGACGCATCATGAACAGCAGGATCGCGCCGAAGAATATCAGCGGCAGGAAGTTCAGCAGCACGCCGAACAGACTGCCTAGTCCGCCTGAACCCTTCACCTCTACGGCTACGCCGGATACGGCGGGATCCACGCCCGATTCGCGCAGCGTGTCAACCATGCTGGCGCCCGATTCCTTGCGCGACGCGAACGTCTCGCCCGAAGTGGTGAACACGGTGAGGCGGTCGTTGCGAACTTCGATCTTCTCGACTTCGCCACGGATGGAGCGGGAAATCACCTCATTGATGGGGATTTCCTCGGAGCCGCCGAGCGAATCTGAGAACAGGGTGAAGAATATGGCGAGTACGGCAACGGTTATCAGTAGGTATATGAAGCCGTTTCGCAGCAGTCGAGGACTCATCACTCCTCCAGTGGGTAGCGGACTTCGGCGCAAAGGGCGCTTGGAAGCGGCATAGGCGTTTTCATCGCCAAATCCGACGCGGGCGGAAACGCTAAGGGCATTCGCTGATATATTGACTGCGGTCTCTGCGCTTCAGCCGCGCATATAGGGAAACGCGCGCATCACACTTCATAATACAATATAAGGGCGCGCAACGCAAAGGTTGGCGGGGAAATCGGCGCGGGCGGGACGGCGGGCGGCGGTTGCGCTTGAACTTGCGGGGTTTGATGGCATATATTGCATACGGATTTTGGGGCGCGCAGGGGTTGCGCGCGCGGTTGGATTTGCGCGGGAGGCGCTTGTCCGAATGGCGAGAATGTATCCGATGATAGATGAGGGCATGCTGCGCGAGGATTGGCTTGCCGCGCTGGACGATGAGGGCGTCGATGCGCTGCTGATGAGGCGGGCCGCCGATATGGACGCGTTGGACGCGGGGGCGCTGCCGCATCTTGCGTTTGTGGACCTGAGAACGCTGTCGCAGTCGGCCGCCAAGTCGGCGGTGGATGAGTGCGATAGGCTGAAGCTGCCGGTGATTGCGCTGCTGCCGCGCGATATGCTCGTCGACTTCGAAGCGCTGCCGGATGTGAGCGATTTCGTGGCGTGTCCGCCGGATGCCGACGAGGTGGTGGCGCGCGTGAAGCAGACGCTGCGGCGCACGCAGACGGATCAGCAAGACGATGTGATACGGGCGGGCAGTCTGGTCATCAACCCGGCGACCTATGAGGTGTCGCTGCGGGGCAAGCGGGTGAACCTGCGCTTCAAAGAGTACGAACTGCTGCGGCTGCTGGCGACCAATCCGGGGCGGGTGTATTCGCGCGAGGCGCTGCTGAGCAACATCTGGGGCTACGACTACTTCGGCGGGACGCGGACGGTGGATGTGCATGTGCGGCGGCTGCGGAGCAAGATCGAGGACGCCGAGCAGCCGTTCATAGAGACGATATGGAATGTGGGCTATCGCTTCAGGGATGTCAGCAGGCAGGCGTAGCGCGATATGGCGGATATTGGCGGGCGGCGGAGGCTTGCGGCGTTTATCGGGGATGTGGGCGAACTCTCTACTCTCTAAGGGAAGCGCAGTCGATCTTGATTGCGCTTGATTGATTTTGAAATATGCGGAGGCAACGCTATGACGCAGGAACGCATCGTGTATCTGAACGGGGAAATGGTGCCGGAGAGCCAAGCCGTGATTTCGGTGCGCGATAGGGGGTTCGTGTACGGCGATGCGGTGTTTGACACCACGCGCACATTCGGCGGCAGGATATTCAAGCTCAGCGAGCATCTGGATCGCTTCTTCAATTCGCTGCGCTATCTGCGAATGGATCCGCCGCTGAGCAAGCAGCAGTTCGCGGACATCACGATGCAGGTGCTGGAGGCGAACCTGCCGCTGCTTGAAGAGGGCGGCGACTACTGGGTTACGCAGCGGGTTACGCGGGGCGCGCCGGGCGGCAGTCCGACGGTCATCGTGGAGTGCGTGCCGCTGCCGTTCGCGCAGCGCGCGGCGTACTACCGCGACGGAATGCCGGTCATCGTCCCTTCGGTGCGCCGCACGCCGCCGGACGCTATGAGCCCGCGCGCCAAGATGCACAACTACATCAACCTTGTGCTGGCGACACAAGAGGTGGAGGCGCAGAACCCCGACGCTTGGCCCATCCTGTTGGATATGAACGGCAACCTGTGCGAGGGTCCGGGCGCGAACATCTTTTTGGTGAAGGACGGCGAGGTGCTGACGCCGCGCGAGCAGTATGTGCTTGCGGGCATCAGCCGCGAGACGGCGATAGACTTGGCGCATGAGCTGGGCGTCCCGCTGCGCGAGGCGGATCTGGACTTGTACGACGCCTACACCGCGGACGAAGCGTTCATCACATCCACCAGCTTCTGCATCGTGCCGGTGTCGTCGTTCAACGGCAATGCGATAGGGAGCGGCGGCGTTCCGGGCCCTATCACCGACCGCCTGACGAAGGCGTACAGCGGGCTGGTGGGGGTGGACATAGCGGCGCAGTATTTGGCGCGGCTGGGGTAGGGGCAAGCGCAGAATGCCGACGCTCCCGCGCAAGATATAGTTTAAGGGCGTGAATCAATGCTTCCTATGATAACGGTTAGCGGCGCATACATCGATCGCGCTTTCGCCGACGGGCATGCCGAAATTGTCGGCGAAGGCAGAACGGAACGGATACGCTATGTCGCCGCCGACCATTCCGAAAGATGGTCTGACCCCGAAGAAAAGGTGCGCGCCGAACTCTGGGCGGAGCTCATCTACAAGTATGACTATCCGCCGCGCCGCATCCGCTTCGAAGTCAACGTCCCGCGACGCGAGCCAAACGATTACGCAGACTTGGTTATCTACAACGATGACGAACTCAAAGATCCGTACTTTGTGTTCGAGTGTAAGCGCGCGGATGTGTCCGACGCCCAATTCGATCAGGCGATAGAGCAAGCCTGCGGCAATCGCGCCAGCCTAGGCGCAAACTACTGCGGCGCAATCGCCGGCTTTACTCGTAGGCTGCTGCGCTTCGACAGATTTCCCGCCGGCGAGCGCGATAAGAACACCCTCGCCGACATCCCCATTCGCTACGGCAACCCGCTGGAGTGGCGCTTCTACAAGAACGCCGCCGGGCAAGACTTAGCCGCCGTTCCGCGTGAAGAGCTTCGCTCCGCCATCCGCAAGTGCCACCAAACGCTTTGGGAAGGCGGACGCCGCAGCCCTATCGCCGCTTTCGGCGAGTTCTCCAAACTGGTATTTATCAAGCACCGCGACGAGAAAAATTTGGATCGCGATAACGGCGAGCCTTACGCCTTTCAGCGGCGCGCCGGCGAAACCGCCGCCACACTAGCATCGCGCATAAACAGCCTCTATGACGCTGAGCAGCAGCGCGAACCGAATGTGTTCACCGACCGCATCAACGTCGATGCCGCGATAATGGCGCAGTGCGTAGAGCATCTGGAAGGCATATCGCTAGACCGCACCGAACTCGACACCAAAGGCGTTGCGTTCGAAGAGTTCATGGGCAGCTTCTTCAAAGGCGATTTCGGGCAGTATTTCACGCCGCGCGAACTAATCGCCTTCGCCGTGGCAATGCTTGAACCCAAGCGCACCGACCTTATCCTAGACCCCGCCTGCGGCTCCGGCGGCTTCCTACTCTATGCGCTAGACCATGTGCGGCGTGAAGCGGATACGCGATTTAGCCCGAACAGCATCCAGCATTTCCAATACTGGCACGAATTCGCCGAAAAGAACCTGTTCGGCATAGATGTGAACGATGAACTGGCGCGCGTCGCCAAGATGAATATGATTATCCACGACGACGGGCATACCAACATCATCGGACAGGACGCGCTCGACTTCCCCGAAAACATCTCTGAACAAAACGCGGGCATTAACTTCGGCGGCTTCGACCTCATCCTCACCAACCCGCCGTTTGGCGCTACGATTAAGCGCGCCGAGAAGGGCGACGGCTATCTTGAGCAGTTCGATCTGCAGCAGTACCTCGGCGTGAACTACGATAGGCGCAAGCGTCCCACAAAGCGCGCCAGCATCAAGACGGAAATCGCATTCGTGGAGCGCATCCATTCGTTCCTCAAGCCCGGCGTAGGGCGCGCCGCCGTAGTGTTGCCCGACGGCATTCTCACCAACTCTTCGCTGCAAGGCGTGCGCGAATGGATGCTAAACCACTTTCAACTGCTGGCGGTGGTCAGCCTGCCGCAGTTCGCCTTTCAACACTATGACGCCGGCGTAAAGGCGAGCATCGTATTCCTGCGCCGCCTAGCGGATGGCGAAAGCGTATCCGACGACGCCCCCATATTCATGGCGCTTGCAGACAACATCGGCTACGACGCAACCGGACGCAAGACGTTCGTGGTAAGCGTAGAGAGCGAAACGCCCGGCGTCGAGAAAGTGGAGCGGCATAGCTGCGACCTGTTCGACTATCGGGTTACCTACGAATGGAGCCGCGCGTCTTCCGAATTGGATGGCTGGAGCGAGCGCCGCCGCGAAATCATCCCCGGCACCGGGCTAGTCGGGCAATGGCAAGCGTTTCGCAGGGACCCAACGCCTTTTTTCGCATAACCCCCGCTGACGCAGCGATTGCGCGGACATTCGCCGTCAGACGGGGGGAAGTACAAGCGCGACTAGACGCCGGTTTTCACTCTACGCCAGATATGGCAGCTGTGATCACTGCCCTTCATCAAGACACACATACCATTGCCGAGTTCTGCGAGTTCATCGATAGCGGTAGAGCAATCTCTGATAGATTGGATAAGGCTGGCATACCTGCATACGAAGTAGGGCATATATCCCCGTGCGAACTCAAAGCGCCGACGTATTTGGTATCGCCGGATACTGATAAAATTTTGAAACGCCATGATTTGCTAACGGGGCGCGTTGGCGGGTTAGGCGCGGTTGCTGAGTACGAATCAGACATGCCCGCATCCTTCTCTGACAACGTTCTGCGTATCCGCCCAAAAGAACAAAACAAAGCGCGTTCAGCGTTTGTTGCAGAATACCTGAACAGCAGTATCGGCAACACTCAGTTACTGCGCGGCAGTCGTGGTTCTCTCCAAAAAGTCATTACTCAAAGTTCTTTGGGGAGTATTGTAGTGCCGTCACTCGGTGAACTTGAAACAGAAATTACTTCTGCCATGAACGCCGCCCGTGCTGAGCGCAAGGCAATGCTGACTGAAGCCGACGCTTTGTTAATGGATATTGGCGATTTCGTACTGACTAGGCTAGGAATCACGATGCCAATGTACGAACCGAAGCGTGCGTTTGCTGTTCACACATCGCAATTGGGTAGCCAATACTGGTTTGGCTCTAATTATTATCATCCTGAACGCATCAATGCACTATCAGCGTTGCATGCAGCAAGCCACAACCTAACCGTAATTCGGCTTGTTGAAGTGGTGCGATTTGAGCGTAATCAACTCGAGAAGCCCGTCTCAAACTACTTGAGCCAGGCGCATGTTCAAAGTCATACGGGTGAACTTACGGATGCAACGGATACGGCGTCCGGCAACTGCTTTACCTTTCAAACTGATGAGGTTCTTTTTTCGCGACTAAATCCTCATCTAAACAAAGTCTATTATGCGGAAATGAACGGATGCTGTTCAATCGAGTTCCACGTTCTCCGAGTCAATGATCCGAACACATTGTTGCCCGAATACCTTGCCGCCGCGCTGCGAAGTCGGATTATACTGGCGCAAACTAAACGTATGGCGGCCGGCAACACGCACCCGCGCCTTACCAACTACGATGTTGAGAACCTGCTGGTTCCAATCCCCGAACTAGAGGCGCAAGAAGCCATCGTTGCCGAAATACGCAGTAACCGCCAGAAAGCCCGCAGTCTGCGCGCGCAAGCCGACGTGGTTCTGCGGGATGCTAAGCGGCGGTTTGAGGCGCAGCTACTTGGGGGCGTCGGGAACTGCTAATCATTGGAGGAACAGGATAAAGAAAATGCCCACACACATGGTAATAACGCTAATCGCATGTCCAGTTTTAGGGGTAGTGGCAGCGTCGCGAGTGAGCTTCATACCCGATGAAGTCGGATTCATTATCGGAATGCTCGCCGCTGGCATTGTCCTGTATCTGTGGAAACGATAACGGACAAACACTATGGCAAAGACAACCACCATGACCCTAACGGCGGCGGTTTGGTTGGCGGCGCTGCACTGCCTTGGCGTGGGTTGCCCTAGTCCGAATTATCGCCTTTCCTCAGCATCAGACCGATTATGCAAAACAGCGCGCTGACTATCAGCATCCAAAAGTCGACGTTCTGAAAATAGGGCGATGGAAACGAGCGCGTAAAGAAAACTACCGCCACTCCCAGACAGACCGTTCCCAAATCATTGGAAACAGGGCTTATCATGAGGCGAAGTCTTTCCCAGAGAACGCTGAAAGCGTCTTTCATTTTTCTCAATCTTCATTTTTGAAGAAGAGCGCCGAAAGAATAAGCACACCCGCGGTTACCACCGACAACGCCGCGCCCGTGTACGCCGCCATCAGCGCGCTCGACAGCGCCCCTGGACCCTGAGGCTGTCCGAGGAAGCCCAAGTGATAGACGGCTATAATTAGCCAGCATATGGCAAAGAAGCTGAGAAGCATTATCGCAACGCCTTGCATATGAAAACCTCCGCTATCCTGTCCCGAACCGGCGTATAATTCACTATACCACAGATTTCTCAATCTTCATTTATCTATCGCCGCGAATATAACCGCAGCCACAGTTACCACCGACAACGCCGCGCCCGTGTACGCCATAATTAGCGCGCTCGATAGCATCCCTGGACCTTGAGGTTGGCCGAGGAAACCCAAGTGATAGACGGCTATAATTAGCCAGCAAGCGGTGAAGAAGCCAAGAAGCAGAAGCGTTATCGCAGCGCCTTGCATATCAGAACCTCCGCTATCCTGTCCCGAACCTGCGTATAATTCACTATATCACAGATTTCTTATGATGGGCTAAGGGCGGCGCGCTTGACGAAACGCCGCGACTATGTTGCAACCCCTGCGAACAAACACTATGGCAAAGTCCCCCACAATCACCTTAGCGGCGGCGGTTTGCTTGGCGGCGCTGCTTGGCTTGGCTTGGGCGATTGCGGGCTGCGCTCAGGATGGGCCGCCGTCGGAGCGCGGCGCGGCGAATCAGCCGGCGCGCGGCGCGGCGCGGATTGCGCCATTCGCCAACATTGCGCCTACTGCGCTGAGAGGCGGCTATGAGATATGGAACGACCGCGCGGGCGTGGCGATTTTCGACTATGACCGCGACGGGGATTTGGACTTCTATATCACATCGCAGCACGGCGAGCCGAACCGCCTCTATCGCAATGAGGGGGACGCCGCTTTCACCGACGTGGCGGCGCAGGCGGGCGTTGACGCCGCCGATAGCAATAGCACGGGCGTGGTGGCGTGCGATATTGACAATGACGGCTTTCAAGATCTGTATGTGGGCGCTTGGGGCATTCGCGGGGACGGGCTGGGCTTTCGCTCGCCGCAGCAGGGCAGCGCCGACCGCCTCTACCGCAACAACGGCGCCGGCGGCTTTGCCGATGTTACGCAAGCCGCTTTCGGGGACGCGGTCAACAGGCGCTCCGCCACCGGCATCGCCTGCGCCGATGTGAACAACGACGGCTGGCTCGACATATACGTGGGCAATCTGCTGGACGACGACTTCCGCGTGTTTGAGGATTACCACCATCCGGGACACTACAACCTGCTCTATATCAACAACGCGGACGGCACATTCAGCGAAACGGCGCAGGCGGCGGGCGTCGCCGGGCCTCAGATAAAGATGGCGGATTCGGACGGCTCAACGGTTATCTACACCGACCCCGATACGGGCGAAACCTATGAGGGCTACAATCCCGCGGCGGTGGACGCGCTGGGCAACCGCGTGGGCGAGCCGACCGGACAGACGCACGCCGTCTTGTTCTTCGACTATGACGATGACGGCGATCCCGATCTGTGGGTAGCGAATGACGGCGATAGGCTGCATCTGTTCCGCAACGATTCGGCGCGCGGCGGCGGGGGCAATACGCGCTTCACCCCGGCGGCGCGCGCTATGGGCATCGACATCGTGGGTTCGTGGATGGGGTTCGCGCTGGGCGATTATGACGCCGACGCCGATCTGGATGTGTTCGCAACCAACATAGGCTATCATCCGCTGCTGCTGCCGTTGGTGGAAAAGCCGCGCGGCAACTGCGAGTATTCGGGCAGGTTCGCATGGGGGACTTGCGCTCACTTCTTGCTGCGAAACGATGGCGGGGGGAGCTTCGTGGACGCCGCGCCGTCGACGAATGTAGCGCCCAGCGCTTGGATGCCGCCGCCATCGCTGAACGCCGCCGTGCTGCATCCCGCGCAACATGTGCTTACCGGGCTTGCGGCGTATGACTTCGGCTTCGGCGCTACCTTCTTCGACTATGACAATGACAGCTATCAAGATCTGTACTGGCTGGGTTCCACGGTGAACCGAGGGGAAGGCCCGGGCGGGCAGGTGTTCCCAAGCGCCGGTCGGATGCTGCTGAACGATAGGCAGGGCGGTTTCGAGGACATAACGGTGCGCGCCCGCCTGCTGGACATCTCGCGCGTGAACTATGAGGGCTTGGAGGAGGACGAGGCGGCGCTGAACAACCCCGTGCTGCGGCGCGTGCGGCGGATTGACGCAAGCCTGCATGAGAACGGCAAGGGCGTGGCGCACGGCGATTTGAACGGCGACGGCTACGCCGATCTGATAGCCACCAACAGCAGCGGCGAGGTGTTCGCGGGCCCGTTCGACCCGGCGGCGGGCGCAGCGCCCACGCGGATGGCGCCGGGTCCGCTGTTCGTATGGATTAGCGGCGGCGGCGATAACCACTGGCTCACGCTGCGCCTGAAGGGGCGTATGGCGCTCGACGGCAGCGGCAGCAACGCGGACGGCATCGGCGCGCGCGTGTACATTACCACCCGCGCGGATGACGGCGCTCATACGCAAGTTCAAGAAGCAATCGCGGGGTCGAGTTACCTGTCGATGGACAGCGTCGACCTCGAGTTCGGATTGGGGGACGCGTCGGTTGTGGATAAGATCGAGGTTCTGTGGCCCAGCGGCAGAACGCAGACTATCGAGGATGTGGCGGCTAACCAAATCTTAGAAGTGGTGGAGCCGCCGGGGTAGGAAAGCGGGCCGGCGCTTGCGCTTGGCAACACCAGGGCGACGCTATCCGGTGCGGCGCAGTCGAGGGTCGAGCGTGTCGCGCAGTCCGTCGCCGACTAGGTTTGCGCCCAGCACGGTGAGCGATAGGAATAGGCCGGGGAAGAATATCGTCCACACGGCGAGCTGCATAAAGAGCTTCGCTTCGCCCATCATATTGCCCCAGCTTGGGATGAACGGCGGCACGCCCGCGCCCAAGAAACTTAGGCCGGCTTCCACCAGGATGGCAAGCGCGAACACATAGGTCGCCTGCACGGTGAGCGGCGCAACTAGGTTGGGGAATATGTGAAACGCCAGGATGCGCAGCGGTTGCGCGCCCACCGCAAGCGCGCCCTCGACATACTGCCGCTCGCGCAGACTGAGCACGGAGCCGCGCACTATTCGCGCAACGCGCGGCGTTTCCACCACCGATAGCGCAATCACCACATTTTGGAAGCTTGCGCCAAGTAGCGCCACCAGCGCTATCGCCAGCAGAAACGATGGGAACGCCATTAGCCCGTCCATAAAGCGCATTATGATGTTGTCCGCAAGTTTGTAGTAGCCGGACACCACGCCTATGACCACGCCGCATATAATCGTGGCAAGGGTTACGCAAGCGCCGATTGCGAGGGACAAGCGGCTGCCGTATATCGTGCGCGAGAACACATCCCTACCCACGCTGTCCGTGCCGAACCAAGCGTCGGCGGACGGCGCTTGCAGTCGATTCACAGGATCGAGCGCCTGCGGGTCTATGCGCGTGATGAGCGGCGCGAATATCGCCATAAGCGCGGCTATCGCGATGATGGCGAGCCCAAGCGCCATATTCGGGTTGTTCCGCATAAGGCGGCGAAACTCCCCCAGGCGCTCTAGGTTGCGCGCGCGGGCGCTGCGTCGGGCTATAGCGGCGTCGGCGTCTTGTCTTTCGGCGACCATCAGTAGCGTATCCTAGGGTCAAGGTAGCCGTATATTATGTCCACCGCAAGGTTAATCAGCACATAGGCGAAGGTTACCATAAGCACCACGCCCTGGATTACGGGGTAGTCACGGCGCAGCACGGCATCTACTATGAGACGCCCCACGCCCGGTATCGCGAACACCGCTTCGGTGACCACTAGACCGGACACCAGCCCCGCAAGCCCAATGCCGATTATCGTTACCACCGGAATGGACGCGTTCTTGAAGGCGTGCGCTATCAGGATTTTGTATTCGCCCAAGCCTTTGGCGCGCGCGGTTCGCACATAGTCTTCGCGCAGCACTTCCAGCATGCTGGCGCGCGTCATTCGGGCTATCAGCGCGGCGGATATGAAGCCGATGGCTATGGACGGCAGCGTTATGGAGCGCAGCCACGGCAGCACGCCGTCCGATATGGACACATAGCCGAGTGCCGGAAACCAGTCCAGGCGCACCGCGAACAGCCAAATCAGGTTGGCGCCCAGCCAGAACGATGGGATGGCAAGCCCGGCCACGGCGAATATCATCAGCGCGCGGTCGATCCATGTGTTCGCCTTCCACGCCGCTAGTATGCCGGCCGGAATGGCGATGATTATGGCGACGAGTTGCGAGAATATGGCGATGGATATGGTGGGCTCGAGGCGCTGCGCGATTAGCGTAGTTACTGGAAACTTGGTGAATACGGATTCGCCGAAATCGCCGCGCAGGATGTCCCAAAAGTAGATGCCGAGCTGCTCATAGAGCGGGCGGTTGAGGCCGAGCTTCTCTTTGATGCGCTCAATGTCTTCGGGAAGCGCTTGGTCGCCCGCCATAAGGCTTGCGGGATCGCCCGGCGTCAGATGCACCAGCGAAAAGGTGACAACCGCTACGATTAGCAGCACGGGAATGGCGGCAAGCAGCCTTTGCACTAGATAGCGCCCCATTCTTCACAAACCTTCCCCTGACTTTGCTAAAGCGTCGCAAGCCCATATGCGGGGGAGTATATCAAAGCGATTGGCGGTCGGCAATCGGGCGGCGGCTATGGCGCGCGCTAACGGGGAACTGCCGGGATACGCAGAGGCGATATGCGATATGCGGGTTGGGGCTTTGCGGTAAAATCTCGACTACGATAACAGCATCTAAATGACAAATCCCTTATTTCCCCTAGCGTTCTTCGGCGGCGGCAATCGCATCCGAACAACATAGAGACATCAGGAGTTGGCATATGAGAATCGTCCACAAGAGCCTGAAGAGTCTGACCGCGCTGGCGCTGCTGATAACGGCGGCGTTTGCGCTTATCGCGTGTTCCGCCGATGCGCCTGCGACGCAGACGTCGGAAGCGCCGGCATCGCAGGCCGCCGCCGCGCCCACCGTCGCGCCGCCGCCGCAAGCGCCCGCCGCTACTGCAGCGCCGCAGGCCACGCCCACGCCGCCGCCGTCCAAGCCCGCCGCCGATGCCGCCGTTTCGGACGCGTCCCTAATCGTCGCGCCGCCTACGGGCGACGAAAAGACCGTGCCTGAGATTGCGGGCATAGAGAGCTGGATAAACTCGGAGCCGCTGACATTCGAAGGGCAGCGCGGCAAGGTTGTGCTGGTGGACTTCTGGACATACACCTGCGTGAACTGCATCCGCACGCTGCCGTATCTCAAGGCATGGCACGAAAAGTACGCCGACGAAGGGCTTGTCATCGTGGGCGTGCATACGCCGGAGTTCGAGTTCGAGAAAGAGCGCGAGAATGTGGTGAAAGCCACCGAAGAGTTCGGCTTGGAGTGGGCGATAGCGCAGGATAACGATTTCACCACTTGGCGGGCGTTCAACAACCGCTACTGGCCCGCCAAGTATCTGGTGGACAAGGACGGGCTGATACGCTACACGCACTTCGGCGAGGGGGCGTATGACGAAACCGAACTCTGGATCCGCGGGCTTCTGGAAGAGACGGGCGCAGACTTGAGCGCCATACCCGCCAACACGGCGCCTGAGCCGCGCCACGCCGTCAATCTGCGCGAAAAAGACCGCGAAACCGGACTGACGCGCGAAATCTACGCCGGCTATGAGCGCAACTACGGCGCGCTGCTCTCCTCAACGCCCTATGTGCTGCACCGCGAATACTATGAGGAAGAGGGCAGCGAGATATTCTACACCGACCCGGGCGACTACCGGAACCACTTCTTGTACATTCAAGGCTTGTGGCGCAACGATGCCGAGCGGCTTGTTCATGCGCGCGAAACGGACGCATACGAAGACTACCTCGGCTTAAAGTTCAACGCTACAAGCGTCAACGCGGTGATGGCGCCGCTGAACGGGAACGCCTATCAGGTTCGGGTTACGCTGGACGATATGCCCATCGGCAGCGAAGCGGCGGGACACGATGTTATGTTCGACGCCGACGGCAACGGCTACATCGTGGTCGATGAGGCGCGGATGTATAATATAGTCAACCTGTCCGAGTACGGCGGACACGAACTCAAGCTCAGTTCCAACTCGGCGGAGTTCACGCTGTTCGCCTACACATTCGGCGCATACAGCGGCGGCGAACCCGCGCCAACTGGGCCTAACGGATAACGCGCAAGGCGTCTTGGTCTTGCTGGGGATGTTCGGGTGCGCCGTCCCTATCCCGCCCGCTCCCGCGAATGGCGGCGCAGGCGGGAAGGGGCGGTTGCCTATACAATGCGCGCTAAACGGACACGGATACTTAATAGGGGTGAACTGCGTATGAGATTCAGGGCGCTAACGATGCCGGGGATGCTTGCGGCGGCGCTGCTGCTTGCGATTGCCGCATTCGGCTGCCAAAACGCGGCGACGCAGGATGCGGCGTCGGACGCATCCGAACAGGGCGTCCCGACTGAGGTGGAGCTCATCAAGGGTCCGGTGTCCGCGGACGGCTTGCAGGCGATATTCGCCACGCCGGACCTTTCGCCCGGCGAGCAGCGCATCGCCGTGGTGCTCACATCCGAACAGGGCTTGGTGCGCTCGCCCATCGCAACGCTGACATCGTTCCACTACCCCGACGGCGCGGCAGTGGGCGAGCGGCGTGAGAGCGCGGTTGCGCTGTTCAGGCCGTTCCCGTTGGGGACGCGCGGGCTGTATTCGGCGCAGATGCGCTTCGATGCGCCGGGCGATTGGGGCTTGGAAATCGCCGTGTTGGACGAAAACGCCAACACGCTGACGGCCGAGTTGCGCTTTGATGTGGCGGAGCAGACCGCCGCGCCCGCAATCGGAGCGCCCGCCATTGCAAGCGTCAGCAAGACGATTCACGATACCGCCATTGAGGAACTCACCACCGGTTCCAGGCACGACCTCGACCTGTATCAGATAAGCATCTCGGACGCCGTGCGGTCGGGTACGCCCACGGTCATCGTGATGGCAAGCCCCGCCTTCTGCACAAACGCCGTCTGCGGGCCTCAGGTCGAGGTGCTGAGCGAGCTGCAGGACAAGTACGCCGGGCAGGCGAACTTCATTCACATCGACTTCTACGACAACCCGACGGAAATTCAGGGCGATTTGACGCGCGCCAAAGTGTCCCCGACAGTGGTTGAGTGGAACCTTCCCAGCACCGAATGGTCGTTTGTGGTGAACGGCGAAGGCGTCATACATCAGCGCTTCGAGGCATTCGCGCCGCTGGACGAGCTGGAGAAATCGCTGCTGGAGGTGCTGGGATAAATCTGTAGCGTTTGCGAAGCGCCCGCCCCAATTGACACTGCCCCTACGCCATTTCATAATTGCGGGGCAATAAGTCTTAACGGGGGCGGTTGAGCAATGATAGCATCGGATAGCGAAAGTTTGCGGCAGCGCGTGGCGATGCTGTCTATATCGCCCAAAATGCTTGGGGCGTACTTCGTCATATTTTGGGTTCAGTATGCGCCGGGAATGGCGCTGATGCTGACAGCCCGCTATCAGGCTTGGCGGCGCGCGGACGCCGATCTTGCGGTTATAATACCCGAAGCGCTTAAAGAGTCCGGCCCCATCGGCATTGGCGCGGCGGTGAATGCGACCGCCATCATCATCCTAGCGGAGGTAATTATGGTACTAGCGCAGATAGTCAAGAAGAAGCAGTACGAAGAAGGCGTGGAGCAGGGTATAGAGCTGGGGCGCGTGGAAGGCATCGCCGAGGGGCGGCAGGAAGGCATCGCCGAAGGGCGGCAAGAGGGCATTGCCGAGGGGCGCAAGCAGAGTGCCAAGCGGATGCGCGCTTGGGCGAAAGACCGCGGCATTCCGGAAGACGAACTCCCGCTCGATCCGGACGACGATGACGATTAAGTCTCGCCCACTGCCGATAGCAACGGCGCCGCGCCTGCCGCCGCCCGCATTGCGGCGAAACGCGATACGAAAGCGGCTTTAAGCGGAAGCCGTTTCTCTTATAGGCTGTTAGTCTATAATGGAAGGTGAAACGCGGCGGGCGAATATGCGCGTGGAGGCAGTATTGAGGGCGCTAATCCCAATGAATGGAAGTCGCATCGGCGCGTTTGCCAAGCGCGCGCTGAAACTCCATAGCCGTGTATTGCCGTATCTCGCCGCAGCGTTGCTCATCCTACTCATCCCCGCGCTTGGCGGCGCGCCCAACGCATCCGCTCAGTCGACTATCGACTATGACAAAGACGATGACGGCCTCATTGAGATAGCGTACTTGGAGCAGCTGAACGCGGTGCGCTATGACCTTGACGGCGACGGCGAACCCGATGATGCCGACGAGGGCGCATCCAACGCAGACGCCTACGCGGCCGCGTTTCCCAACGCCGCCGCTGATATGGGCTGCCGCTTCCTTGGCTGCAACGGCTACGAACTGACGCAAAGCCTGGACTTTAAGAACCCCGTAAGCTACGCATCCAACACGGTCAACCGCGATTGGACGGGCGGCAGCGGCTGGCTTCCCATCGGCATAGAACCGGAAAAGCCGTTTGGCGCCGTGTTCGAGGGAAACGGCAGCGTCATATTCAACCTGTACATCAACCGCGCAGGGCTTGCGGACACAGGAATTACGGGCTTGTTTGGCGTTGCGCGCGAGGGCGAATTTCGGCGCATAGGCTTGGTTGATATGAACGTAGCCGGGTTTTCGGAGGTGGGCGGGCTTATCGGAGTGACTTATGTTACGCGCATCAGCGATTGCTATGTCACCGGGCGCGTATCGGGCAGCCACACAGTCGGCGGCTTGGTTGGGCATATGCAGCCTACAAAGCCCGTCTCTTCCATAACCGCAAGCCATTCCACCGCCGCCGTCAAGGGGGAAACGTTCGTCGGCGGCCTAGTGGGGGACAACGGCAGCGACATCAAAGGCAGTTACGCCGAGGGCAGCGTGGTCGGCATGTCCCAAGTGGGCGGGCTAGTCGGGGTTAGCATGGGCAAAATCAGCAACAGCCGCGCCGCCGGCAGTGTTTCGGGCGAAAACGCCGTCGGCGGACTTGTTGGGATAAACGTAGAGATTGGCAGCATTCGGGATAGCTACGCCACGGGCAGAGCGCTGGGCAGGCAGTCCGTCGGCGGGCTGGTTGGCTTGAACGTCGGAACGATTACTTCAAGCTACGCAAGCGGCAATGTGAGTCCGGTGAAGCGAAGCGCCAACGTCGTCGGCGGGCTTGTGGGCGAGAATGTGGTGGGCAGAATTTTGGCGAGTTACGCAAGCGGCAGCGTATCCGGGGATGGGCTGGTCGGCGGGCTTGTGGGGGCTAATCACGCGGATATTATAGCGAGCTACGCCGTAGGCGGCGTGACCGGCAATCATGTCGTGGGTGGCTTGGTTGGCGAAAATCACCGCAGCATCTGGGGGAGCTACGCCCTCGGCAGGGTGCAGGCGGAATCAACCGTGGGCGGCTTTGCGGGATCGAATCACGGCAACATCAACGAAAGCTACTGGGACACCGAAGCCTCGCGCACTTTCGTGGGCGTCGGCTCGGACGACCGCAACAACGACGGCAGCGTGCGGACTCGCGACGACGAAACTGCGACTCAGGGCGCAACCGGGCGCAATACGGCAGCACTGAAGCGCCCCACCGGCTACGCCGACATCTACCGCGAATGGAAGCTAGACTTCGACAACGCCGATATGGACTACAACCCGCAGACGGGCAAGGACGATTTCTGGGATTTCGGCGCGCCCACCGACTACCCGTTGCTGAAGGCGGACGTCGACGGGGACGGCATAGCGACTTGGTGGGAATTCGGCAAGCAGCACGGCAATCGCATAGTCCCTATGCCGACGCCCACTCCAACGTATACGCCCACGCTTACGCCGACGAACACGCCCACGCCTACACATACTCCGACGCCAACATTCACGCCCACGCCCACAGAAACGGCTACCGCCACGCTAACGCCTAATCCAACGGCAACTCATACGCCCACCGCCACGCCGACGGCGACGAACACGGCTACGCCTACGCTGACGCCCACGCCGTTTGTCATAGTGGTAACGGCCACGCCCACATCTACGGCAGCGCCGCCGCCCACGCAGACGCCCGTGATAGTGGTGGTTACCGAAGCGGCGGCCGTAAGCGCGCCTGAGGCGGCCGCCCCGGCAAGCGCTCCGACCGATACGCTAGTCCCGCCTGAGTCGACGCCTGCTCCGCCCTCAATCGAGTCGAGCGGCGGCGGATGCGGCTTTGCGCCGGGCGCGTCCGCGGGAACCGCGGCGGGCAATCTGTTGGCGTTGATTGCGCCGCTGATTGGAGTTGCGGGCGTAAGGGTTGCACGATGGCGCAAAACAGACGATTGACGGAAGCCGTTCACGGCGCTGATGCAGGCAGCCAAGAGCGGCGCCTTAAGCACTTCGTTGAGGCTAGGTTCTCACTCGGCTGCCTGTTTTTCCATGGGATGATTTATGTATCCGCTGCACTTAGACGAGGCGGGATCGTTAAATAATACGAGCGATAAACGCTTCATTCCGTTTGGTAGCGTTATTTTGAACGCCAAGTTCAGTTAGTTGGTTGCAAGCCGAAATTGGATGCGATGAGCGTCTGTATGGCGAGTGTTACTTGGTAGAGTGCTTTATAAGCAAGATGAAGCATTATCGCAGGGCGTATATGCGATAACGACGAGTTGGCGCAACGCTATCCGGGAATTGTGCGTTCACTCATATGGATGTGATGATCTGCCAACGGAAGCTAGGATGAAGGCGTTTCGTCGGGGTCGTTTTCGCTGCGATTTTGGCTTTTGAGGAAGTTTTCTAGTTCTTGCACCATCGTTTCGGGGCTTGGAATCTCTTCGGTTACGGTGCGGGCGTCGTCGTAGCGCTTTTCTAGGCGGCGCACATAGTTGCTGACATCGGGCTGGCGGGCGATAACCTTGTTGACCTCTTCCTGATAGGCGTGTCCCGCGATTTGAATCTCTTCCAAATCCACGTCGATGTCTATGAGACTTCGCAGACGTGTGAGCAGGGCGTAGGTAACTTTGGGATCGGGGGATGTGTTGACATAGTGAGGGCAGTGTCCCCAGATGCTGGCGTGGGTCATACCCGCTTGGGCGCAGGCGTCGGTAAAGGCGGTGTGAATGCCGGTAGGGCCTTGGTAGCCGGAGTTTTTGATGCCGAGCCATTCGGCTTTCTGCGTGAGTTCCTGGGAGCTTGCGCGGCCGGTGACGTGCGGCTCTCTGGTGTGCGGCACGGCATCTAGCAGCGCGCCTAGGGACACGATGAGCTCGACCTGATGGCGCTGGGCGATGCGCGTTAATATCTGCGAATAGGCGCGCCATTTGAGGTTGGGTTCGGTGCCTACGAACAGCAGCAGTGAGCGCGATTCGTCCCTAGCGGGGTAATAGTAGAGGTCGTTTTTGGGCCATCGGATAACGCGTTCGCCGCGCGAGTCGACGCGCGAATGGGGGCGGACATGGGTAAAGTCGTAGAACTCTTCGGGGTCGATTTCGGCGAACTTTCTTGCGTGGAGTTTGCGCACTAGAAAGCGAACTGCGCGAGTGGCGGCTTCGGCGGCGTCGGGCCAGCCGGCGAATGCCGTCAGCATAGTGGGCAGTTTGATTTGCGGTTGTTCGTGTTCTATCAGTCCGTCCATCGCGCGCATCCCTTATATCCGTATGCTTAACATTCTAGCATTACTCACAGGGATATGCCAATCTGCCGCTTGGCGGGGTATTTATTGCAAGGGCGTTGACTGGGATTTTTAACACAAAGACGCGGGGACGCAAAGAAAAGAGGGTTAGGTTAGAGTTAAGAGTATTTTGGATGGAACAAAACGGCGCGCGCAGGCGTTAATACAGCAAGCGGGCAGCAAGGCAAGGGTTTCGCAGAAACTGCCCCGCCGTATGTGTTAATGTTAGAGGATGAAGGAGAATGCTATGAAACTCGTTACAACCCTAATCTGCGTGTTGGCGCTGATGCTGGCGCTTGCGGGCTGCTCGTCGTCTGCAGAGAGCATTGCAACAAGCGCGCCGGATTTGCCGACAACCCCGGCAGCCCCGGCGCCGGCAGCAGCGCAAGAGGCGGCCCCTGCGCCCGCTCCGCAAGCCATGGCGGCACCGGCGGCTCCTGCGATGCCGCCAGCAGCTCCCGCCCCCGCGGCTCCGGCAGCGGCGGCAATGCCACAAGTGGCGGCATCGGTAGGCGCAGCGTCCGAATCCGTCGACGCCCCCGTGGCGCAGTTCAGCGAAGAGCAGGCGGCGCTTGTGGCGCAAAAGCGCATCATTGTTCGCACGGTGAATATGGGCATCGTGGTCGCCAATGTGTCCGACGCCATAGCCGAAATCGGGCGCGCCGCCGCCGCGCAAGGCGGTTGGGTGGTCGGCGCTGACAGAAGCTCCACGCACTCAGGCTTTATCGCGGTGCGCGTCCCCGCAAGCATGCTGGACGATTTCGTGGATACGCGCATTGGCGCAATCGCGCTGGAAGTGGACACGCACAACTCCACCAGCGCTGATGTAACCGACGAATACTATGACCTGAACGCGCGCGTGGATAGCCTCAAGGCTACCGAAGGCGCGCTGATTCGGCTGCTTGACAGGGCGGAGGATGTCGAAGACGCGCTTGAGGTGCAGCGCGAACTCGCGGCGCTGCAAGCCGAAATCGAGGCGCATTTAGGGCGCATAAAACTGCTGGAAGAGACCTCCGCGTTTTCGCTAATCAACATCAGCCTGACGGTTGCGCCGCTTGATATGCGGGTTAGCGCCGGGACGGACAGAACCTTAAGCGTGGGCGAATTCGCGCGGTTTCGCGCTAAGTTCCATCAGCCAGAGGGCATAGACGAATTCACGACTACATGGGATTTCGGCGACGGCACGCCGCCGGTTACAATCTACACCAGCGTCGCCAGCGCCGATCCCGGTCAGCGAACTACCGCTACGGTGAATCATACCTACGATGACGACCGCGATTCGCCGTACATCGTGCAGGTGAAGATAGTCGGCACGGGCAAGGCGGGCTTGGCGGAAGGCAGCGATACATTCATAGCCACGGTTACCCGAATACCGGTCATTGAGGTGTTCTTGGACGCCGGCGCTATCTATGAAGACGGCGGCGTGGAAGAGGGCGAAGAAGTGGAGTACAGCGGATCTTTCACGCGGCCGGACGGCTTGAGGGATCTTCGATACAAGTGGGATTTCGGGGACGGATCGCGCGCAATAACCGGCGTTCCGGTTGAGGGCGAAACCAGAGTATCGGCGAAGCACATCTACGCCAACTCACGCCCAATTCCCTACGCCGTAACCCTCACCATAACCGCCGAGAGCGATGCCGGGCGCGTTCACAGCGCAAGTAGCTTTGATGTGTATGTGAGCGAGTCTAGGGGGCTGATAGTGGGCGGCTGGAGCGCGGGGGACACCGCCAAGACCGCAGTGCGCGCGCTGTCCGTCGTGGGGCAGGCGCTGGGCTCCGCGCTGATATGGCTTGCGATATTCAGCCCGGCGTGGCTCATCGTGGGCGGCGTTGTGTTCGTGGTGGTTCGGCTCAACAACCGCCGACGCCGGCAGCAGAATGCGCTCAGACTGCGGCGGCAATCGCAAAGCGGCGACGCAACGGACGGTGAAGCGCAGGCGTAGTACGGCGATGCTTCGGCGCTTGACGGCGGCGGGCTTGGCGACGCGTAACGGCAGCGGGGAACAGGCTTGATATGAGCGTAGTTCGGCACTTCACGGCGACGGGGTTCGTGATTCACAACGATAGCGCGCTGCTGCATTGGCATCGCAAGGTGCGGATGTGGCTGCCGCCGGGCGGGCACATTGAGCCGAATGAAGACCCAGTCCAAGCCGTGTTGCGCGAAATCCAAGAGGAAACGGGCGTGCAGGCGGAAGTTGTGCCTACAAGCGCGGCGCCGTCGCTGGACTATCCCAAGCACGTCCATGCGCCCGTTGCCATTATGATTGAGGATATCGACGACCCGGCGCAGGGCTACCATCAGCACATAGATATGATCTACTTCTGCAAGCCGGTGGGCAGTCCGACGCGCGTCAATGCCGGCTGGCTGTGGGTTAGCCGTCGCGATCTGGCGGACGGCATGCCGCTGCGAACTGCCGACGGCGCTGCGATTGTGCCGCCGGATGATGTGCGCGTACTGGCGGCGCGCGCCTTTGAGGTTGTGGGCGGGATGCAGGCGTAGGCGGGCTTGGGCGGCGCTGCGGCTGCCCGAACCCGCGCGGCCGCTTGCTACGGCGCTATTGCCAGTCCCGCGGCTTGGATGCCGGCGCGCACGGCGTCTTCGTCCTCTTGCGGGGTTCCGCCGCTGCCGCCCGCCGCGCCCGCGAGTTCGCCGTCCTTGTATATGGGCAATGCGCCTTGTCCGGGGATGAAGCGCCCGCCCTGCAGCGCCATAAAGCCCTGAAAGATGGGTTCATGCGCGCGCGCCGCCATATCAGCGCTGGACAAGCCCCAAGTAGCGGACGCAACCGCCTTGCCCTGCGCTATGTACGGCGTGCGCCACGATGCGCCGTCCGCGCGCGCCAAGGCGATGAGATCGCCCCTGCCGTCCACCACCGCTATGGTGAGCTTGACGCCCATATCGTCCATCTTTGAGCGCGCGCCGGCGATAATGCGCTCTGCGTCCGCCAGTGTGAGTGATGCCATATGCGTGTTCCTTGTTCTGATTGTGCCGTTCTGGAATTGCCTAATTATTTTGTCTATTTCGCCGTTCAAAATTGGCTATGTCTTTGATTGCGCCGTTCTTGTCTGCAACGCTTGTCGCGTCTGCCGATTATCGGCATATAGGGTTGGCCGCGCGGTTTGCGCCGCCAGGTTTGCGCCGCCAGGTTTGCGCCGCGCGGTTTGCGCCGCGCGGTTTGCGCCGCCAGGTTTGCGCCGCGCGGTTTGCGCCGCCAGGTTTGCGCCGCCAGGTTTGCGCCGCCAGGTTTGCGCCGCCAGGTTTGCGCCGCCAGGTTTGCGCCGCCAGGTTTGCGCCGCCAGGTTTGCGCCGCCAGGTTTGCGCCGCCAGGTTTGCGCCGCCAGGTTTGCGCCGCCAGGTTTGCGCCGCCAGGTTTGCGCCGCCAGGTTTGCGCCGCCAGGTTTGCGCCGCCAGGTTTGCGCCCGAATAGCGCCCGTTCCTGCGGTGTCAGCATACGGGTTTCTGCGTTATTTCGGGCGCTATTTTGCGCGATAGCCAGCTGCCGTCTTGCGGGCCGCCCAACAGAATGCGGTCTTCCACCATCACCTTGCCTCTCAGCAGCGTGGTAACGGGCCAGCCGCGAATGCGCCAGCCTTCCCAGATGCTGTAGTCTTCGAGATGCAGATCGTTGAGCGAAAGCGGTTCGTCTATGGCGGTGTCGATGATGGTGATGTCGGCGTCGCTGCCGGCGGCGATTGCGCCCTTGCGCGGATACATGCCGAATATCTTGGCGGCGTTGGCCGATGTGATGTCCACAAACCTTTGCAGGGACATGCCGCGCTTGACCACGCCTTCGGTGTAGGCGATGCCCATGCGCGTCTCTATGCCGTTGTGGCCGCCGGTTACATCGGCCACCGTCTTGAAGCGGATCTTCTCTTCCCAAGTGGTGGACACAAGATCGGTTGCGACCGTGGAAATCCGTCCGTCAAGCAGTCCGTCCCACAGCGCCTCTGCGTCCGCGGCATCTTTGAGCGATGGGTATGTGTGATACTTCATGCCGTTGGATTCGCGGTAGTTTTCGGCACTGAAGCAGGCGTAGTTGTGCAACGTCTCGCCGTATATCGGCAAGCCTTGCGCGCGCGCTTCGCCCACGGCGTCCACGCCTTCGCGCGCGCTCACATGCACGAAATAGACGGGACAGCGCTTGTTTTCGGACAGCCGTATCGCGCGGCGAAAGGATACATCCTCCGATAGGTTGGAGTGGATATGGTGCATATTCCACCAGTCCCACTGATTGCGCTCTTCGGCGTGGTCATAGTTGTAGAAGACAATGTCGTCGTCTTCGGAGTGGATCATCAGGATTGCGCCGCTTGCAGCCACCTGATCCATAATAGCCGAAAGCCTGCCGAAGTCGGTCTTGTTGTTCTGCATCTGCGGGCTTGGCGGTCTGATGCTGGTGGTGAATATCTTGAAGCTGGCGAAGCCGTCTTGGGCAAGTTCGGGTATCTGATTGATGGCGTGGTCGTCTGCGCCCTGCGTGAATATGGGGTGATACGAATAGTCGGTGTATGCGCTGCCGCGCCAGCGATCCGCCGCTTCGTCGAGCGCGTGGCGCAGGTCGTGGCCGGGGATTTGGGTGGCGAAGTCCAGCACGGTGGTGGTGCCGCCGTGTATTGCGGCGAGCGATACCGGTTCGGCGCCGGAGCGTTCCGGCTGGCGCGGCCCGCCGATGTGGGCGTGCGGCTCGATGCCGCCGGGGACGACGAGTTTGCCCGTTGCGTCGATGCGCTTGGCGGCGGCGTCTGTGGGAAAGGCGTCGGGCTCCGCAACCGCCACGATTTTCTCGCCATGCACCGCCACATCCCAGTTGCCCACGCCGGCGGGCGTTACAACCTGACCGCCGTGAATGATAATGTCAACCATAGCCGCCCTCCTGCATTCATCTTGCCTGCATCCCGCATCAGGATTTGGGGCGAATGTTACGGGCGCTTAATGGGCGTGTCAAGCGGGGGGCGGCAGGGAAGTAGAAGCAGATGCGCCGATACGGATGCGCGGGATTTTAACCTGTAACCGCTTGACAAGATTTTGAGAACTAACTTAATCTCAAAATAAGTATCCGAATTGACGGATGATGCAGCAGACGGGTGGATATAATGACAATTGACAAGTTTATGACGGAAATAGCGGATGAGGCGCAGCCGCTGCGCCGCTCTAATCTGCTTCAGCTTTCCAGTCTTGCTAGAGAAGACCTCCAAGATTTCAGGCGCGCATGGGGCGGCATAACGCGGGCGCGACGGCGCGAGATACTGGCGCTGCTAGTGGAACTGAGCGAAGACAACCTAGAATTGGACTTCAGCGGGGTGTTTCGCTCGTGCCTGTCCGATAAGTGCGAAGTGGTGCGCGAACAGGCGACGCGCGGGCTGCTTGAGACGGATGACCGAATGGTGATTCGGCCGCTGGTGGGGCTGCTGACGGACGATCCCTCTTCCAGGGTGCGGGCGGCGGCGGCAATGTCGCTGTCCAAGTTCACCGATATGGCGCAGCAGGGCAAGCTTATGTCGCGCGACGAAGACCGCATTCGCGAGGCGCTGTTCGCGGTCATATCCAAGCGCGGCGAAGCGGTGGACGTGCGGCGGCGCGCTATCGAGGCGGTGGCAAGCCTGGACGCGCCCGAAGTCGGCGGCATTGTGCGCGACGCATATGAGAGCGGCGATCCGATGATGCAGCAGAGCGCCATATACGCTATGGGGCGAAGCTCCAACAGCGATTGGCTTCCCATCGTGTTGGAAGAGATTAACGCCAACAATCCCGCAATCCGCTATGAGGCGGCGAATGCCTGCGGACTGCTGGGCGACGAGTCGGTCATACCGCATATGATGCCGCTCATAACCGACGAAGATTCTGAGGTACAGTCGGCGGCGCTGAACGCTATGGGCAACATCGGCGGCGCGCTGGCGCGTCGTGCGCTGATGCGCGCCGCAAGCATGGACGACGACACGCTGGCAGAGGCGGCGCGCGAAGCGCTGGCGAACCTAGAGTTCGACGACGAACCGTTGGATTTCAGGTTCTGATTGGCGGCCGGCGGCGCTCATCCGTCCGTATTCGAAGCGTTGGCGAATGCCAGCGCGGCCGCGCCCAACAAACCCACGTCGTCCCCTAATTGCGATTGCGCAACGGGCATCCTGTGCCGCAGATGCGCCATTGCGCGGCGGCTAATCTGATTACGAATTGCGGGCAGCAACAGATCTAGGCTGCGCGACACGCCGCCGCCGATGACGATTAGGTCGGGGTCGAATATGTTCATCAGGCTTACCACGCCTGCGCCGATGTTGTCTCCCATATCGCGCATCAGCGCCAGCGCCAAGGCGTCGCCGGCGTGCGCCGCGTCCGCCACCATTCGGGCGTCCACATTCGCAATATCGCCGCGCGCAAGCTCAGTCAGCGCGCTTTGCTCACCGGCCGCCAATCGCTCGCGTGCGGCGCGCGCCAGGGCGGTGCCGGACGCCAACGCCTCTAAACAACCCACATTGCCGCAGTTGCAGTTGTCCGACGTCCCGTTGCGATCGATGGTGATGTGTCCGATTTCGCCCGCGAATCCGCTTGCGCCGGTGTAGAGTTTGCCGTCTATGACGATGCCGCCGCCTATGCCGGTGCTGACGGTCATATAGATCATATTGCGGCAGCCTTTGCCCGCGCCGAAAGCGTACTCGCCCATTGCGCCCAGCGTGGCGTCGTTTGCCGCCCAAACGGGCAGGGACAGCGCCTCTTCCAAATATGGCACGGGGGAGTAGAGATGCCATTCCTCGCCGCTGAGATTGGGCGGGTTGTACATTTCGCCGCTTGCGGGGTCGATAGGGCTTGCCACCGAAAGCCCTATGCCCGCAATCCGCGCCGTATCTACCGCTGCGGTAGCTTGTTTGAGCGCGTCGGCGAGCCGCTGCATCACGGCGTCTCTGCCCTGCCGTTCAAGCGTGGGCGCTGACTGCCTGTGCGCGATATTGCCCGCGCCGTCAATCAGCGCAACCCGCGTCTGCGTGCCGCCCATATCGGCTACAAGAGCGTACTTCGTCATATTTCACCCCTGCATACCCCTAATTCGGTCATCAAAGTGGTAGTATATCAGACGGCGCTTAGCCGCTAGGAATGCAATCGTTTTGGCGTCAACCGGTCAAAGCGCCGTCAGCGGCCGGGAACCTTGCGGGCGTATTGCGCGACGGCGCTAGACGAAAATCGGGGGCGTGATCCGGGCGCAGTCAAAGGCGTAAGCGCATAAGCAAGCGTGTTGGCGCAGGATGCGAGGGTTTAGTTGGCAAGCGTAGGCATCATAGCGAACCCTGCGGCGGGCAAGGACATTCGGCGGCTTGTGGCGCAGGGCAGGTTCGTTCCCAATCAGGAAAAGGTGAACACGCTCAAGCGCATTCTGGCGGGGCTTGACGCCGCCGGCGTGGACAGCGTGGTGATGATGCCGGACGCCGCTATGCTGGGCAAGGGCGCGCTCGACGGCGCAAAGTTCGCGCTTGAGGTGGAGTTCGTCGATATGCCGGTGTTCAACGCTGAGCGCGATACGGTGCGAGCGGCGCGCGCAATGGCGGCTATGGGCGTGGGCTGCCTAATCACGCTTGGGGGCGACGGCACCAACCGCGCGGCGGCAAAGGGCTGCGGCGACGTCCCGCTTGTGCCGCTATCCACCGGGACGAACAACGTGTTCCCGGTGATGGCGGAGGGGACGCTTGCGGGACTTGCGGCGGGCGTGGTTGCGCGCGGACTGGCTGCGCTCGAAGACGCTGTCACGCCAAGCAAGCGGCTTGAAGTGTATATCGACGGCGAATTGCAAGACATAGCGCTGGTGGATGTAGCCGTATCCAAAGAGCGGTTTGTGGGCGCGCGCGCCATATGGGATATGGACACGGTTCACGAACTCTACCTTGCGCGCGCCGAACCCGCAAGCATCGGGCTGTCGGCGATTGGGGCGCAGCTTATGCCGGTGGGCGTGAACGACGGCAAAGGGCTTCGCATTCGATTGGGCGCCGGCGGCGCAAGGATCGTCGCCCCGGTTGCGCCGGGGATGGTTATTCCGGTGAACATAGAGCGCTGGTGTGAGATGCGCATCGGGGACAGCGCGCCGATCGATCTGCGTCCTTGTACCGTGGCGCTGGACGGTGAGCGCGCCTTCAGCTTGACGCCGAATCAGCGGGCGCACGTGGCGCTGAGCGATCGCGGGCCGCGCGTGGTGTCAATCGACGCAGCGTTACGCGCTGCCGCCGTGAACGGCGTATTCAGAGGATTGGAATAGACGCTATGAAGTTTGATTCTCGACGCTCCAATGTGATTGCGCGCAACGGGATGGTTGCCACAAGCCAGCCGTTGGCGGCGATGGCGGGAATGCGCATGCTGCTGGCGGGCGGCAAGGCGGCCGACGCGGCGGTTGCGGCGGCAGCGGCGCTGAATGTGGTGGAGCCGTTCTCGACCGGTGTTGGCGGCGATGTGTTCGCGCTGGTGTGGAGCGCGCGCGATGAGCGTGTGTACGCATTGAACGCCAGCGGCCGATCGCCCGCCGCCGCGGATGCCGATTTTCTGCGCGGCAAGGGATTGCGCGCCATACCCGACGACAGCGCATATGCGGTAACGGCGCCGGGCGCCGTGAGCGGGTGGCAGGCGCTGTTGGACAGGTTCGGCGCAATGTCTATGTCCGATGTACTGCAGCCCGCAATCGAGTACGCCGCTAACGGCTACCCGGTGTCCGAAATCATAGCGTTTCAGTGGACGGGCGCAGAGGATCGGCTGAAGCGCCATCCGTCCGGCAACGAACTGCTGCTCGACGGCAGAGCGCCCAAGCGCGGCGAAACGATGCGAATGCCTACGCTCGCCGACACGCTGCGGACGATAGCGGACGGCGGCGCCGCGGCGTTCTATGAGGGCGAGACTGCAGCGCGAATCGCGGAGTTCGTACAGCAACAGGGCGGCTGGCTTACCGCCGATGATATGGCGCAGCACACGCACACTTGGGAGCAGCCGATTAGCGCCAACTATCGCGGCGTGGATGTGTGGCAGTGTCCGCCGAACAATCAGGGCGCGAACGTGCTGCTGGCGCTGAACATTGCAGAGGGGTTCGACATCGGCGCTATGGGGGCGCATTCGGCGCAACGGCATCATCACCTTATCGAGTGCGCGCGGCTTGCGCTGACGGACGGCATGTATCACATCACCGATCCGGCGCGGATGCGCATCGATGTGGACTATCTAATTTCCAAGCGATACGCCGCTGAGCGACGTCGGCTTATTCGCAATGACCGCGCTATGTCGGACGTACCGGTTGGCGTGAAACCCCCGGATGGCGATACGGTTTATGTCAGCTGCATAGACGGCGAAGGCAACGCCTGTTCACTCATCAACAGCGTGTTTTCGGATTTCGGCACGGGGCTTGTTGTTCCGGGGACGGGAATTGCGCTGCACAGCAGGGGCGCTTCGTTTTCGCTGGACGCAACGCATCCCAACGCACTGGAGCCGCGCAAGCGTCCGTTCCATACGCTGATACCGGGGATTGCCACCAAAGCGGGGAAGTTGTGGCTGAGCTACGGCGTGATGGGGACGGTTCAGCAGGCGCAGGGGCAGCTTCAGGCGCTGACCAATATGATCGATTTCGGGATGACGCCGCAGGAAGCGCTGGATGCGCCGCGCTTCAGCTACCGGCCGCTTGAGGGCGAGATAGGGTTGGAGCGGCGCATTCACGGCAGGGTTGCGGATGCGCTGAGGGCAATGGGGCATAGGATTGTGATACGGGATGCGCATCCGTTGTACTTTGGCGGCGGTCAGATAATCGCGCGGGACGCGGACAGCGGCGCTCTCACGGGCGGCAGCGAACCGCGCAACGATGGGTGCGCGCTGGGGTGGTAGCGGCCGGCAGGGCGGCGCAACGCCTATTTCGCTTCGAGTTGCTGCGTGATTTGGCGCGCCCATGGGGTTTCGGCGATTTCGAACAGCGCGCCGCCGGGCGTGAGAAAGCGGGCGGTTGTCTGTCCCCACGGTTCGGTTTTGGATGGATGCAGCATTTGGCCGCCGCTGTCTGCTATGCGCTCGGCGGCGGCATCTACGGCGTCCACTTCGAAGCCGATGGTGAAGCCAAGCGGTATTTGCTCTGCGTCGTCGGCGCTGCCGAATGCGGCTTGGGCGGCGGCCGCGCGCGACCATACGCCGAAATGCAGCATGCCGGGGATCTTGACCAGCGCATAGCCTTCATCTAGGCGCTCCACCGGCAAGCCCAGCGCATCGCGATAGAAGCTGACGGCGGCGTCCACATCTTCCACAATCTCGGCGACGCTGGCGAAATGTCTGAGCATAGAGACTCCTAAGTTGGTTGATTTATCTTTAACGCAAAGGCGCAGAGGCGCAAAGGGTTAAAGGCAATGGTAAGAGAGTTGCCCTGACCCTCTCTATTTAAGAGAAGGCCAGGGTTGCGATGGCTATTAGTGGGGATGGGAATGGTCGGCGGCGGGCTTGAAGAGCGTTATTCGGTTGCCGGCGGTGTCGTAGAATATGGCGATGGAGCCGAAGCCGCCGGGGATGTCCGATGGTTGCATCATAGCGGTTCCGCCTAGGCTCACCGCCTTGTCGAGGTAGGCTTGCAGGTCGTCCACCATCACGCCGATGGACGGAGCGTTGGGCGGCATTTCGTCGGTGTGCTCGAACATTCCGCCGCCGATGCCGCCCATTTCGCCGCCTTCCTGCTGGATTATCCGATAGTTCATATCTTCGTGGAAGTGGAACTGCCAGCCGAACATGGACTCATAGAAGCTCTGCAGCGCGGCGGCGTCCTTGCCCCCTATCTCGAAATGAACCACAGGCGGGGCGTTGCCTTTCGGCGGCATTTCGCCGTTCCATTCGGACGGCATCTCATACAACCCGATGCCGTTGTCCGCCGGATCCGCGAACATTGCGATGGAACCCATGCCGGGCGCTATTTCCATCGGAGGCATGCAGGTGTAGCCGCCTATGCCCGCCGCCTTGTCCAGCGTGGCTTGCAGGTCGTCGACTTGCACATAGACGCTCACATAGTTATCGACGGGCATTTCGTCCGTGGTGGACATAACGCCGCCGCCGATGCCGCCTTCGTTGGCTTGAACCAGCCCGTAGAAGCCCATATCTTCGCCCTGCGCTTCGATGCTCCACCCGAACAGGTCGCGGTAGAACTGCTGCAGCGCAGGGCCGTCGGGGCCCGCAATCTCAAAGTGGACAACCGGATTTCCCATACTTTTCTTCTCCCGTTGGATAAGGTTTTTCGTCCGTTGTTCTTTTGAACAATTGTTAAGAACGATTTAAGAACGATATAATGTTCGTGTCAAGGCAATTTTGGGCAAGATTTGGCGAATGTTGCGGGCAAGCCGCGATGCGGGCGCAGGGAGCGGTGGGGATCTATCGGACAGGTGTTAGGCTGTTGCGAGGCGTTTCGCCTGTTCGTAGTCGCGGACGGCGTCCTCGCGGCGTCCGACAGCCCATAGCGCCATGCCGCGATTGTTGTAGGCGTACCAGTAATCGGCGTCAAGCTCAATCGCCTTGCTGAAGTGGCGGATGGCGGCTTCATACTCGCGCTTGTCGGATAGCGCCATTCCCAGGTTGTTGTAAGCGTCGCGGTAGGCGGGGTCGAGCTCCAGCGCGCGCTCATAGTCGGCGATGGCGCGGTCGGTTTCGCCCTTGTTGCGATGCGCTATGCCGCGGTTGTTGTGGGTTATAGGGTCGTCGGGCTTGAGATCCAGCGCCTTGCCGTAGTCGCTGATGGCGAATTCCAGCGCGCCGCCGTCAAGGTAGGCGTTGCCTCTGAGAAACCAAGCGCGGGCGTCGTCAGGCGCGGCGTGCAGCGTATCGGTCAGGCTGTCGACCATCTGACGCAGGTGGTCGTTGTCGCTCATCGCGCTGAGGTTGGGGTTGTTCTGCCAGTTCATATGCTAGTTATCGGGCGTGGGATAGCGCAGTGGGACAAGGCGGTTGTGATGTATGGCGGAGAGGAAGGGATTCGAACCCTTGGCGCCCTTGCAGGCGCACACGATTTCCAGTCGTGCCTGTTCGTCCACTCCAGCACCTCTCCGCGCGAATAGCCGCCAGCGCTTGATTGTCAGCGATAGTTAGTTGTCAGTGACAAGCAATCGGCTGCAAGCAAGTATAGCATCTTTGGGGAGCGCGCGGCCTTTGCGATATGCGGTTCGGCTGCAACGGCTACTTTTTGCGCGCCGATTCGTAGCGGCTGATGTACTCATCCACCGTAGTCGAGGCGATAGTTTCGGCTATAAGGTCTAGCGGCAGGTCGTCCACGCGCTTAAAGCGCACGCAGGATTTGCCCATATTCAGCCGCTTGCCGCTTGCCTTGTAGCGCGCTTCAAACCACGCCTTGTCGTCGGAGTGGGCGTACACGCTCATAAGGTAGAGGGACATATAGTTCTTCTGCGATGCCAGCGCGGCGTACATAAGCGGCTGCTTGTTGTAGGTGTCAGGGTAGTGTGCCAGCGGCACTTCCCACGAAATCATGCCCCAGTTCATCGCCTCGCCGTAGCCATCCGGCAGATTGCCGCGCACCAGATCGCGTACTGCCGTCATCGCCTCGCGCCGATCCGGGTCGAGTTCCGCCAGATACTCTTCAACTGTGGATGCGCTGCTTCTTGCCATAGTGTAAGTTCGGGTCAAGTTCGTGGGTTGGGTAGGCGCGCAGACCGAAAATGCGGCGGTATGGAACGCGCTTTGGGATAATAACGAACCTAGCCGGCGAATAGCATCCCAAGTATCAGGATTGCCAAAATCGCTATGTAGTACACCAGCAGCGTTTTTGAGAAAACCGCGCCTAGCAAGCCGCCGTTGCCAAGTTCGGTTGTGTCCATAGAGAAGTCAATCTCGGATTCGTCCAGCTCGCGCACGCTGTTGTACAACGCCCTGAACAGCCGCTCTTGGTGAAGGTAGTAGCCGTCCAGCGCCCAGAAAAGTATAACAGGAACGGCGGCTATGAGCATAAGGTTTGCGTCGCCTATTCGCGCAATGAACGCCAGGAACGCCGCAACGAGAAGCAGCGTCCAGCCCTTTATCACAAACGAGTTGCGCGCCATTCGGTTGACGGCGGTTTGGATGAACTCCAGATGCTTGAGCTTCCGCTCCATCGCCGCGCTCCGTTGTGTCCGTATGCGCCGCCTTGTTGTGTCTTGCCGCCTTGCGCGTGGCGGAGAGAGTGGGATTCGAACCCACGATGAGCTTGCGCCCATACCGGTTTTCGAGACCGGCGCTTTCGTCCGCTCAGCCATCTCTCCGCGACGATCCGCATAGCATTGTAGCATATTCAAGGCATGCGGGGATGCTAATAACGGCGGGGATTTTAACGCAAAGGCGCAGGGACGCAAAGAGGGTTTGTTCATCATTCGAACAAGCCGTTCCACCGGCTAACGGTGCTAACGCAGCAGTCCGTACACGCGCTTGGGCTCGACCAGTACAATCACCGCCTCTTGGTCTATCATCGCTTGGTCATACTCATCCCAATCGGGGTGTTCGGTGACGCTGCACGCCATATAGACTTTTCGCAGCATAAGCCGAAACTCTTCGGCATCCGTGTTGGCGTAGTCGTAGAGCGTCGCGGTTCCCTCTACGGACACCCACTCGCGCCAGTCTTCGCGCACGGCAAGCACGGTGCAGTTGGGATTGCGGCGCAGGTTGCGTATCTTCTGAGAGCGCGGATAGACGGACACGAATGCGGCGCTGCCCTCATAAGCGCCGCACACCACGATGCTGGAGTGCGCCGCGCCGTCCGGCCGCTGAGTGGCTATTACGCCCCTGTGATGCGTTTCCATAAATGGACGAACATCCTCAAAGTTCATTGCATCCCCCTTGTTTTTTTAGGCTTGTTTGGAGTTTGGACTTGTTTGGCAATCGTTTGCCGACTAAGATTTAGCGGTCAAGGCTTAATAACCAGGCTACTAATCAAGTGGCGCTATCGGCTTCAGTATCGCGCTATCCGATTTAGCGCCGCCGCTTTCTCGATACGCGCAAGCGAACATACGCCGCCGCAAGAGCGCACGCCGCCGCCGCCGCAAGCAGAACCCATGCGCCCATAGTATCGCGAAGTGACAGAACACGCGTTGCCAAATGCTTTGTCGGCATAGCGCGATAATCTGACTAGATGGCGCTTCGGTTGCCGCATTCGGAAGGGAGTAGCAGTCGACACTAGGCGTTTTAACGCGCTGTCCATGCTACGGCTTAAATCAATTTTTAGCATTTGTCTTCGGATTTGGCGCGGAAATTGGGCCGCTGTTGAGGAATGAGTATATCTTGACCATTGGCGTGGAGGGTTCTGTAACATTTGCTGGGTAGTAGGTTTCAAGTGCTAATCGGCTACCTTCCTATGCGCACGCCGAACACCTTACGCCGGACGCTCAATTCCTGCATGAGCGCGCGCTCGACTATTGTAGAAACCGGTACGCCTTCGTTGAGCGCTTGCGCTTTGAGAGGCTCCCGCAGATGCGGCGGGACGGACACTCGCTCGTCGTCCAATCCGGACACTATCGCGCGCTGAGTTACCGTAGAAACCGGTACATCTTCGTCCTCCGCCATCTCTCTGAGACGCTCCGACAACCTGCGCGGGATGGACACGCTCAATCCAATTTTGGCGTTGGCATATGGCACACGCTTATTAGGCATATCAACCTCACTTTCCATAGTTTCTAATCTTTTGTTAAACTTATGGTAAAGGTTTATGATAAGTTTGTCAACCTTTACTACAATTTGAAAAGGGGTTGCGCATCGGGGTTTAGCGGTCGGCCTGCGCCTCTACCGCCCCCTGCCCGGCAATCACAGGCTCTCGTAAAGAACTTGTCCATTGGAATCCCCTCCCTACGCGCCTGCAGAGACACATAACTTCGGTATTTATGCGCGGCGTTGTCCCTTTCAGCATAAATGCCTTCGCATATATCTACGTCGCATCCGTCGCAGGTTTTTATCCGCCATAGGTGGTAATGCTTTTGTGTCGACATACTTGCTATGCCCCCCATGGATTACGCCATCCACGCTTGGGCTTGACGCTATGCGGCTTTAGGAAATCGTCGACTGCGTCCTTCACTAGCGCGATTTGCGGCCCCACGCTTGAGGCGTCGTCAATCAGCCAGTCTGGTATTTCGCTCTTAATCCTGTTCGCCTGCATAAACGGCGCTTGTATCCAAATCCTGCCTGCGGACAGCGCCCACTTGCCCTCTGGTGGCGGCCGCTTGCCGCTGTAGTTATCCGTGTGTAGCAGTTGCATCAATTGCCGCTTTGGGCGCTCATAGGCGCTGGACTGATACTCGCTCGTCGTAACCGCCGCGCACCACTCCGGCAGGCTTGCGCCGGCGGGCAGGCTTTCTTTGAACAACTCCACAAGCACGCTTGACGACAGCTCAAGCGGGTCGGCGTTGTTATCGTTCTCGATCGCGGCTTGCGTGCGCGCATCCGCGCGCTTGAGATATTGGCGATAGAGCGCCGTAGTCATATCGTCTTGTATCTGCGATATAGACTCGTGCAGCCCTTCCATCACGTCGACCTCGTTATTCGGCAGCGATGCGCGCGTGTAAATCATCATGCAGCGCTTGATGACCTCCGGCTTAAAACTGCGGACGTCCGCATTGAGCGAAATCGCAAAGCACGGATACTCAGGCATTGGGATAGAATCGTTTTTAATCGCCTCCGGCCCGTGGTTGTCAAACCGCGCCTTCTGGACGTCGTCGAAAATCACCGGATAGCGTTTATAATCGCGTTGCAGCGCAGCGAGTCTGCCGACGGTGAAACTCTCTGTTGTCTCTTCGTGATGCTGCCCGAACATTGACGTCATCAGCATCTTGATGAGGCTACTCTTGCCGCAACTGCTGGATCCGTAAATCATCCCGAACACGGGATATTTATGGATAAACGCATTGCGGCTAATCGCTGCGTTTCTTATATCGCACATCAGCGGCGCGTAGTAGAGCCAACTCATGAATGTGAAATACTGCCGTTGCATTTTCGCTACGTTGCCGCGAAAGCCCTGTTCGTAGCCGGCAAAGAACTTGAGCCAGTTGCTGGCGTCGTTGCGCGCGGCGTCTGCGTCTGCGTTGAGCGTGAACGGCTTGCCCGATAGCAAAAAGCCGTCGCCAGTGCGGGTTAGATATGGATGCTGTACGCCTTCTGTTGCGCGCTCAAACGCAATGCGGGTTATCTGATCCGCTTGTTTGCGCTTAATTGACACCACGCCGTCCTTGCGGACAGGAAGCCCGGAAATGCCCTTTCTGATAACCGGCACTACACGCCCAATTCGCTCTTGGATAGCCGCCGGGCCAAATTGCGCCTCGTCGTCTGTCGGCGCTGGGACATATATCGTAGCGCCATTGTGGTTGCGCTTTGCGTCTTTGATGGTTGGGATTTCATCTAGCGGTATATCACTAGGCTTTGGGGGTTGCGCCTTTATGCCTACGTCAAGCGAGGCTATATCTCGGACAGCGTTGTACTGCTCCGCATAGTGTTCCCAGGCTACGTCGTCATCATCGAACACCATAAGCGTTTCGGCTTGCCTGCCGGAGAACGCCGTCTCTGATAGGTTCGCAGACCCCACGATGACCCGTCGGCGGTCTGCGCCTTCCAGCAGGTAGATTTTAGCGTGAGAAACGACGTCTTTCACCACGCGAAAGCGCGCCTTGCCCTGCGCCGTCATGTCGTAGATAAGCCTGTTTTCATCACGGGCGTTCACCCCCACAAAGCCGTCGATGACCATGTCTGCAACCGCCTTTTGGAACGCCAGGACGTGACCTGCCTCCTGAGACAGGACTCGCTCATGCCCAAAGATGCACTCGAAGTCCTCAAACTCGAATCGTCCTAGTAGGCTAACTATCATTGGGATGCTAGACGTGTATGTCAGCGCGCGCATCTTACTGAAGCCGCCGAATATCGAGTCTGCGTCAAAGGGTTCTGTGCGCCGCGCTTCGGCGTACACGACGCTTAGCCCGTCGCGCGTGCGCGAGTGCCGGGTCGTTAAGATGGAAGCCTTGCATCGTCATACCTAATCCTTATACCTAATCCTTTTTAGCCCGATTTCATAGCAGCCACGTCTTCCCAACTGGTGAACGGCAACGCCGCGCCCGCGGCTTCAGCCGGCCGCTTACCCTGCAGGCTCTCGTGGTTGCGAAAATAGTTGTAGTGCGTAACTAACCCGTCAACATAGGCTTGTCCTGTTTCGCGCGATTTCAAGCCTCTCAGCGTCTTATCTCTATCCCGTATCGTCCCTTGCAGGCGCTCACTCAAGTTGTTGTTGATTTCTGCCCGAATGCCCTGGCTAACGACGTGGTCAACCTTGTGCGTTGGAAACGCCTGCCGCATTGCGCGCCGGTATGAACGCAGTCCATCCGTTTTGACTTGCTTAGGCGGCGCTTGCGCCCTTTCGCGCGCTAATGCCAACGCCGTCGCCGCGGCTCTCTCTGTCCGTGTTGGCGATAGATACGCCGCCAGCAGGAAGCGGCTATCGGAGTCCATCACATTGAAAAGCCAGTAGTTCTGCCCGCCGACATTGACAACTACCTCATAGGCAACCCAGACATCACCGGCGTTAACCTTCAGCGGCTTGAGCGCCGAATCCGCTTTTGCCGTCAATTCGCGAACCCATCGGTAAATGGTCATCGGTGAAGTTTCACGCCCAAAGTACTGCTTCACATTTTGCGCGGTCTTGCGATACGAGACGCCGTCGAAATACATATCAACAGCGGCTCCCTTTTCGTGGGGAGTGGCATGTCGGCGTTGTCCATTGGGCGGTCTGATAGGCTTGCCGCGGTCGTCGAGTTGGACAAACCGAACCGTGCCAGATGACCGGCAGGTTCGGCAAGGTTGCCCAGTTTTGCGCTTGCAAGATGCCCCGCATAGATGCCCCATTGCGCTATTGTATGCCATACTACCCAGCAAATGTTACAGAACCGCGTGGAGTTAGCGTTTGTTGCGTCGTGGCAATAGTTTAACACATTTGCCAACATAACCTAGACGCCCTGATTATAATTGCGTACTCTTGCGCGTGTATCGCAATATGCGCGCTTTGTGGTAAATTAGGGCAAATCTACTCAGTCTACTCAGGGGGATTTGCGAAATGCCAATCAATGTAGTCGTACACGGCGTTATGGGCAAGATGGGACACCAGGTATTGGATATGGCAACGCGCGCCGATGGCATACAGCCCACGGGCGCAGCCGACATCACTGCATCGCAGGGTAGCCTAGCGTTGCCCGACAACTCAGGCGATATTCCGCTGTCGAGTTCGCTTGCGGATGTGCTTGACGGCGCGGATGTGGTAGTGGACTTCAGCAGCGCAGAGGGCGCGGCATCGGTGATGCGCGCAGCGGCGCCGCGCAAGGTCAACATCGTCATAGGCTCCACGGGCATCACCGACGACATATATCAGGATGCGGCTCGCCTCGCCAGCGAACACGGCGTAGGCGTCATAATCGCGCCCAACTTCGCTATGGGCGCTGTGCTTATGATTGCGCTGGCGAAGCAAGCGGCGCGCTTCTTCGACTATGCAGACCTGACGGAAATGCACCATGAAGCCAAGATAGACTCGCCCTCCGGCACCGCGCTTGCAATCGCCAACGCCGCCATAGAGGGCAAGGCGGACGGGTTCACCGCGCCGCAGTCTGAGAAAGAGCTGATAATCGGCGCGCGCGGCGCAACCCACAAAGGCGTCAGCATCCACAGCGCGCGAATGCCGGGACGCGTGGCGCACCACGAGCTGGTGTTCGGCGCGCTGGGGCAGACGCTCACCATCCGCCACGACTCCGTCAACCGCGAAAGCTTCATGCCCGGCGTGGCGCTGGCAATCAACGAAGTCGTCAAGCGCACAGGGCTGACCGTAGGGCTGGACAAGATTATGGGACTGTAACGGCAGTGCAAATCGCCTATCCGAACTACGCAACGGCATATACACAAAAGCCAATCCCGACGACCTACCGAAAGCAAGGTGAACCATGGTGCAGCCCGAAATAGAGACGCAGCAGACTCAGGATGCGCCCGCAAACGAGCGAATGCTCGGTTGGAACCTAGGTCAGATGACGGCGAATATCGCTAACCTGAAAGAAAACTCGGCCACGAAAACCGACATCGCCGAGTTGCGCGAAGATATAGCGACCAAAGCCGACATCGCCGACCTGCGCGAGAACTCGGCGACGAAAACTGAACTCGCCAACCTGCGCGAAAACATGGCTACCAAAGTGGACATTGCCGAGTTGCGCGAGAATATGGCCACCAAAGCCGAACTCGCAGAAGTCCGCGATAACATGGCCACCAAAGCCGAACTCGCAGAAGTCCGCGATAATATGGCCACCAAAGCCGAACTCGCAGAAGTCCGCGATAATATGGCCACCAAAGCCGAACTCGCAGAAGTCCGCGATAATATGGCTACCAAGGCAGACCTTGCCAATATGGCCACCAAAGCCGAACTCGCAGAAGTCCGCGATAATATGGCTACCAAAGCCGATATTGCCAATCTGCGCGAAGACTCAGCTACTAAAGCCGACCTCGCCAATCTGAGAGAAAATTCGGCAACGAAAGAAGACCTGGCAAGGATGGAAGCGCGCCTGATATGGCGGATGATGGGCGGTATGACCGCCATAATCGCCGTAGCGCTTGCGCTCGCCCGATTGCTGTTCGGCTAATCGCGCCCTGAACGCAAACCTAGATTTACGCAGCAATCGCCATTATCATTTAGACTGACAAACCTTAAACCTTTTCTCCCCGGAGGATAATCTTGGACGCTTGCAGCATAGCGGTAGTCGGCGCAACGGGCGCGGTTGGGCGCGTATTCTTGGAGGCGCTTGAAGATCGGAACTTCCCCGTCAACGATATTCGGTTGTGCGCATCGGAACGCTCGGTGGGCAAGACGCTGAAGTGCATGGGCGAAGACATCGCGGTGGAGCTGGCAACGCCGGATCTGTTCGGCGAAGTGGACTTCGTATTCATATCGGCGAGCGGCGATGTCAGCCGCGCGCTTGCGCCAGTCGCCGCCATGCAAGGCGCGCTGGTCATCGACGACAGCTCCGCCTTTCGCATGAACGCCGACGTGCCGCTGGTGGTGCCCGAAGTGAACGGCGCGGATGCAGCGCAACACAACGGCGTAATCTCCATCCCCAACTGCTCCACCACGCCGCTTGTTATGGTTCTCAAGCCGCTTATGGAAGTCAACCCCGTCAAGCGCGTCATAGCCGACACCTATCAGTCCGTTTCCGGCACAGGTGCCGCCGCCGTAGAGGAACTTCGCGCGCAGTCCAAGCGCCTGACCGCCGACGATGCGCCGACGCACGCCGACCTAACGCCCGAAGCATACCCGCATCCCATCGCATTCAACGCGCTGCCCCACATAGAGCCGTTCCTGGACAACGGCTATACCAACGAAGAGATGAAGATGGTCAACGAAACGCGCAAAATACTGCACGCCCCCGACATCGCGGTTTCGGCTACCTGCGTGCGCGTCCCCGTGATGCTCAGCCACAGCGAAGCAGTTCACATCGAGTTCGAGCGCCCCATAAGCCCGGCGGATGTGCGTCGCATCCTGTCCGACTTCCCCGGCGTCAAGGTGGTGGACGAGCCGCAGGCTAACGTGTATCCTATGCCTATCGACGCGGCGGGGCGCGATGAGGTGTTCGTGGGACGCATTCGGCAGGATGTATCGCATCCCAACGGCATCGCGCTGTGGGTGGTTACCGACAACCTTCGCAAAGGCGCTGCCACCAACGCCCTGCAGATAGCCGAGGAAGTTCTGGAGCGCGGGTTGTTGCCGCGTCGCCAAGCGGTTGCCGCAAGCCGCTAGATAAGCATAAGCGGCAAGCGTAATCGGCATATGCGGTTGGCGCTCATACAGGATGATGTTGCGCAGACGCTATAATTGCCATACATAAAAGATAAGGCGATGCTTTCAACGGATATTGAAGCACCGCCTTCATCCCAATCCTATACTCTGTAAGACTAAACCACTTATTCGGTTTCAAAACATCAACGCATATAGCGAATACCAAATCCTGTATGAGGAGGCGATACTATGGCTGAACTGGGCAGGCTCATAACCGCAATGATTACCCCCTTCGACGAGCAGGGCGAGGTTGACTACAAAGAGGCGGGACGCCTTGCCAAAGCGCTTGTGGCGTCAGGAAGCGACGGGCTTGTGGTTACCGGCACAACCGGCGAAACCCCCACGCTCTCTTTCGACGAAAAGATCGGACTCTATGAGGCGACCAAGAACGCAGTGGGCGATACTGCCGCCATCATCGCCGGCACCACCACCTACAACACCGCCGACTCCGTCGCTATGAGCCGCGAAGCCGAAGATCTGGGCGTGGACGGCATCCTGATGACCGTGCCATCCTACAACAAGCCGCCGCAAGAGGGGCTGTATCAGCACTTCAAGACCATCGCCTCCGGCGTGGGGCTGCCCTGCGTCCTCTACAACGTCCCAAGCCGCACAAGCATCAATATGACCGCCGAAACCACTGTGCGACTCAGCGGCATAGACAACATCGTGGGCACCAAAGAGGCGAGCAGCGACCTGGTGCAGATAACCAAGATAATCCGCGACGCCGGCGACGACTTCAAGGTCTGGAGCGGCAACGACGACGAAACATTCCCGATAATGTGCGCCGGCGGCTACGGCATCGTCAGCGTGGCGTCCCACCTCATCGGCAGCCAGATTAAGGCGATGATGGGGATGATACTGGAAGGCGACATCGAGAGCGCCGCCGCCGAACACCGCCGCCTGCTGGACATATTCAAGGTGCTGTTCGTGGTGTCAAACCCCATTCCGGTGAAATACTGCGTGGGCAACGCCGGCTTCAGCGTCGGGCAACCGCGCCTGCCGTTAGTGCCGCCCGACGCAGCGTCCGCCGCTGCCATCGACGCCGTAGTATCGCGCTACGACATCGACCTGCCGGCGTCAATCGCCGCCGACTAACCCGCCCCGTCCCCCACATGGGCAATCGACTCCGCCCACTGATGCGCCCCGCCGCGCAGCGCCTATATCAGTGGGCGGCTTCTTGCGCCGTGAGCGGATATTCTCACTCTTCAGTGTTTGGGGCATAGTGGCATCCAAAATGCTGTTTAGTGGGGTGAGTCATGACTCGCGAGCGGTCATATCGGCACGATGTCAGATGCCGGCACTGCGGCTCCAATTGGATGCCCAAAGATGGACACGCACGCGGTCAACAGCTGTACAAGCGCGGCGACTGCAAGCGGAAACAGGTGGCGTACGCCGAGCCGCCGCACTTCCCTGAGCATGTCAAACGGCAGGCGGCACAGATTTGTATAGAGGGATAGAGCATATCTGCGGCGGCGCGCGTAGTGGGCGCAAGCGTTACCACGGTGAGCCGTTGGCTCGGAAAAGGGGGAAGTTGCGCGTGAACGGATGCGCGCAATGAGCGCTAGGCGCATGAGTGGCAGAGTATCGACAATCGCCGCGTCAACGATAGCGCTTGAAGAAATGTGGACATGCTTGGGCGCTAGAAAAGCGAAAAGCGCGATGACTTGTTGATTTGGACGGCGGCGGTGGAAGAACGCGATGGGAGCAGGTGGATAGACTTTGAGGTAGGCGGCAGGGACGAGTCCACATTCATGCGCTTGCTGGAGCGGATGTCGGATGCAGCGCTACGAGACATACGCCTACGGAGTGTATGCGGGACGCTGCCGGTCAATAAGCATGTGGTAAGAAAGTACGGCGCGGTGAACTGGAACGATGGATTGCATTCGATGCTGCGTAGCAAGCTGAATCGGTTAGCGCGTCGGACAAAGGGATGCGCAAAGAGCGTGGATATGCTGGTGAATCTGCTTGCGTTGGTCTTTTGCGCCAAACTCAAACTCAATACCACTCACCACTAAGAATACAGGATTAAGCCGCCGCTTGTCTAATGCCGCGATGTTCGCTATGCTTATCGCAATCCGCCGCAGTCCATTCTGCGGTCTAATCCAGTCTATTCCAAAGGAAGGAGTTCGGATATGACTACCGCTACTCTCACATACGCCCTGGATGAGTTCATCTACGATATGTCTAGTCTCGTCGACGAGCGGCCGGACGAGTCGACCTTGTTTGACCGCGGATCATCGTATCTGGAGCGCCTGATTAACGCGCCGTCCGCCATACCGCAGGAGTTCAGCGTGCCGATGCCGGGCGCGAATCACGGCACATATCTGCTTCACTACGGGGACAACGGACTGCTGGTCACCTCCGTGGTGTGGGGCCCGGGCGACCATATCGGCCCGCACGACCACCGCACTTGGGGGATGATAGGCGTCATCGGCAACGGCATCACCGAAACGCGCTTCCGCCGCGTGGATGACGGCGAAAGCGACGAGTACGCGACGCTGGAGCGCGACCGCGTCAACAATGTCAAGCCGGGCGATATATCGCTGCTTATCCCCGATGTGGACGAAATACACCAAATGGACAACTACACCGACCGCCCAACGGTGGAAATCCATGTGTACGGCAACGACCTGCGCGGGCTTGAGCGCAGCAGTTACGACCTCGAGACGGGCAAAATAAAGCACTTCGCCACAACCCGCTTCAGCAACTGCTAACGCGCCGACGCCAAACGCAAAGACGCAAGCGCGCAAAGCTGCAGGGGACATGTTGCGAATAGTTGCCCCCAATGTGAAAGGGTGAATGTATGCCGTCCGAAATATCTCCGCAGTCGCTGGATCGGCTGCTGAAAAGCGATGCGCGGTTTGCGCTGATTGATGTGCGCGAGCCGGGCGAATACAACAGCGCCCACATTCCGGGCGCAAGCCTGCTGCCGCGCCGCGACCTTGAGTTTCAGACGGCGCTCGCCGTGCCGCACAAGGCAACGCCGGTAACGCTGTGCTGCGACGACGGCCGCCGCTCAGCGCTCGCCGCCGCCGCCCTGAAGCGCATGGGCTACACGGATGTGTCCACGCTGGCGGGCGGCATCAACCGCTGGGTAACGCAGGACTACCCGACCGAGTGGGGCGTGAATGTGCCGAGCAAAGATTTCGGCGAACGCGTGGAGGTGCAGAACGGCGTTCCCGAAATCGACGCCGTGGAGCTTCGCCGCCGAATCGAGCGCGGCGACGAAATCGTGATACTGGACACGCGCACGCCCGAAGAGTATCGGCGCTTGTGCATACCGGGCGGGCGCAGCGTTCCGGGCGGCGAACTTGCGCTGCGAATTACGGACATCGCCGACGGACTGAGCGACGACGCCACCGTGGTCGTCAACTGCGCCGGACGCACGCGCAGCATCATCGGGACGCGCGTCTTGCAGCGCATGGGCTTGCCGAATGTGGTGGGCTTGAAGAACGGCACCGCGGGTTGGACGCTTGCGGGCTATGCGCTGGAAGAAGGCGCCGATCGGCTGGATCTGCCCGAACCCTCGCCCGACGCGCTCGCCGCCGCCGAAGCGTATGCCGACCGCCTCGCCCAAGAAGACGGCGTGCGCTGGCTGGACGCGGCAGGCTTGGATGCGCTGATGCAATGCCGCGCCGCCGAACCCATATACCTGATCGATGTGCGGACGTCGGACGAGTACGCCGACGCGCATATACCTGGCTTTCGCTGGTTCGCGGGCGGGCAGGCGGTTCAGCGCTCCGACGATGTTGCGGTGGTGAAGAACTGCCCCATCGTGTTCTGCTGCGATGGACGGGCGCGCGCCGGCGTTGCGGCATCGTGGTATCGGCAGATGGGACACCCCGAAGTCTATGCCGTGCGCGGCGGCATAACCGAATGGCGGCACTGCGGCGGTTCGCTGGCGCAGGGACACCCCGAACTTGCGCCCTACGGCTTGGACGCGGCAAAAGCGGCGGTCAAGCGTATTAGCGCCGCGCAGCTCCAATCGGCAGCCGACGCCGCAATCATATTCGTCGACACAAGCAGTCAGTTCGCCCAAGCGCACATCCGCGGCTCGCGCTGGATCCCGCGCGGCTGGCTCGAATTTCAGATTGCCGACATTGCGCCCAACAAGGCGTCGCCGCTGATAATAACCTGCGCCGACGGCGTATCGTCCACGCTCGCGGGCGCAACGCTCTCCGATATGGGCTATGCCGATATTGCGGTGTTGGACGGCGGCGTGAACGCTTGGCGGCAAGCGGGCTTTGAAGTGGAACAGGGGCTTGCGGGCGTGATGTCCCCGCCCGCCGATGCGCTGCCCGCCGGCACAGACCGCACCACCGCCGATATGATGAACTACCTGCGCTGGGAAATCGACCTTGGCAGAAAGTACGAATAGATGGGCGCTCATATACACGGCGCTTCAGGGCGGGAACGCTCTAATCGCAAAGGCGCGCAGACGCAAGTACGCAAAAGGCGGCGGCTATGAAATTCGGAGCGATAACCAATTCGTGGCGCGAACATCTGGCGAGCGCAAGCATCGATGCGCTTGTGGGCGAGGCGGCTACACTCTATGCGCCGCTTCGCCCACAAGGCCTAGGCGTGGGCTGAGCGCGCTACGGCGTCTGCCATCCCCAGCACACCGCTGTGCCATCCTCGCGCAGTCCGCAGGTGTGATTCCCGCCGGCGCCTCCAGTACTTAGGGATGTGAAAACGCCCCCCGGCGGTGAAGTCGAGCCTTTATAGTCAACTGTCCCCCAACACTCTGCCGTGCCGTTTTCGCGCAATCCGCAAGCATGGTAAGTGCCGGAGCTTATGGATGTGAAAGCGCCCGACGGCGGCGAAGTCGTATAATCGGCATAGCTCCAGCATACTGCCGTGCCGTCCTCGCGCAGTCCGCAGGTGTGATGCCCGCCCGCGCTTATCGATGCGAAAGTTTCGCCTTCAGGCGGGCTTGACCGCCCGCCGCCATAGCCCCAGCACACCGCAACGCCATCCGCGCGCAGCCCGCAGGCGTGATATTGGGTTACGCTTATGGATGTGAAGGTTTCGCCTTCAGGCGGCGAAGTCGGACCGTATTCGTTATTGCCCCAGCACGCCACCGTGCCGTCCGCGCGCAATCCGCAGGCAAAGTCAAAGCTTGCGCCGATAGACACGAAAGTTTCGTCTGCCGGCGGCGTCAACTTATCAACCCCCCAAGCCCCCCAGCACACTGCGGAGCCGTCCGCGCGCAAGGCGCAGACACTCGTGCCGCCGGCGCTTATCGACGTGAAGGTTTCGTCTGCCGGCAGCGTAAAACTATAATAGCCCCAGCACGTCGCCGTGCCATCTACGCGCAATCCGCATGTAGAATAATGGCCAGTGCTTATGGAAGTGAAGGTCTCCGCCTCAGTCCCAGCGACTCTTATAGGCGTGGGAGACGGCGTAAATGTGGGCGTGACGGTAGGCGTGTGGGTTGGCGTCGGCGAAATTGTGGGCGTGGGTGTATAAGTGGGGGTTGGGATCGGGCTCCCATCCAGCGCCGCCAACCTGTTCTCTACGGATGCGAACCTGATTTCAAACAGCCCCAGCATCGACTGCAGCGATCTAATCAGTCCTTCCAGCATGCTCACCCTGTTCCCCAGATCGCCGCCGACGGGCGTAGGCACACGGGTTGCGGTGTACGTGGGCGTAGGCGTGGGCGGTTCGGATTCGGCGCAGAACTGCAAGCCGGTATTGAGGAAGTCGTCCCGCTCCAAACCCTGCAGCGATGCAGGTATGCACCCGCTAAGTTGGTTGCCCGATATGTACAACCGCCTCAGTCCGGGGATGTTGCCTAGCTCGGTCGGTATGTTGCCGGTGAGCTGATTATCGTCAAGTTGCAACTCGACTAGATTGGATAGGTTGCCCAGCTCAGACGGGATTTCTCCGGTGAACTGATTATCGTCAAGATGCAACTCGACTAGATTGGATAGGTTGCCCAACTGCGGCGGTATGTTGCCGGTGAGTTGATTATTGTCGAGATCCAGAATTGCCAGATTGGAGAGGCTGCCCAGCTCAGACGGGATTTCTCCGGTGAGTTGATTATCGTAAAGATGCAACTCGACTAGACTGGAGAGGTCGCCCAATATAGGCGGGATGCTGCCATTCAGAGCGTAGGATGAGAGATCCAGCTTAGATACTACCCATACATCTTGCGTCGAACGGGTTATGATGACGCCTCCCCAATTGTCTATGCTTGTGTTGAGTGACCAGTTGAACTGTCGATTGGGGGCAAGTATCGGGGCGGCAGTGAGCAACGCGGCACACGCTTCACCCAGACCGGGATTGTCGTCGCATGGAACAGGAGCGTCGGTTTCGCTCGCATCTCTTATGTTTATGAACACAAGAAGCTCGGACTGGAGACCAGTATCATCGCTTATTACTACTTCCAGACCATAGGAGGTCCGCGTTTCGTAATCCAGCCTGGCATTTGTGGACAGAACGCCAGAAGAAGAGTCTATGGCGAAGAGCGCGGAATCCGTCGACTGACGGAGGGAAAATGTAATGTCGTCGCCATCCTCGTCGCAGGCATCGAAGTCTGCCACGAACTCGCCTCTTGGCTCCTCTTCATTTATCCAATACTCGACGGAGGTTATGAGCGTGGCTGTGGAGCAGTCTGTGTCGTCCTCGACGAAGTAAGGGGGGAGGTTGGCCTGCGCGGCGGCATTGTTGGCGTTTGCGAGCAGGGTGAACAGCAGGAGTGCCGCAGCCGCGAAGGTGAGGAAGTAAAGGGTGGATTTAGAACTTATGAACGGGGGGGGGGGGGGGGTAAATCGTATGTTCGGCATGTCAACTCCTTCATTCGCTAATGTTTTGAACACTTGGCGGCAATGATATACCGCGAATTTATGGAAGTCAACCCCTTGCAGCGAATTGTAGGGATGAGGGGATTGTTGCATTGCTATGGGCGGTCGGACTTATGATGCGGCGATTGCGGGGCGGCGGAAAAGGCTATGACAGCGCGGCATCATGGCAGCAGTTCGCGCAGCCGTCGCAGTTCGGCTTCGGCAGCATCGGCGCGCGCGGCCTCGGCGTTGGCGCGGATAGTTTCAGCCGTTGCGTGGATTGCCGTAGCATCCCGCTCTTGCCGAACATCGGTGTAGCGGGACAGCGCCTCGCCCGTCCGCGGGTCGAACAAGACCAACTCGCCATCATCCCAGCGCAGCCCTATATCCAGCGCCGCGCTCACGCCCTCTATCACGCCCGGACGCGGCTCGCTCAGCGGCATGCTGCGATACTCGCCTTCTACTAGCAGGTCATACGCAAGCGGCGCATCGTGATACTCCCCGCCCGTGCGGTCAAAGCGCCAGTATTCGCGCACGCCGTACTCGGCGTATATCTCGCGCTTTTGCAGGTAATCCCGCCTTCCCGTGTGTTCCGACGCTACCTCTAGTACAAAATCGGGCGGCTTGCCCACGCTTCTTATCTCATAGCCGTTCCTGTCCATTACGGCGTCGGGGTCAACGCCGAGCGCAACCACGCAGTCGGGGACAACCCAGTTGGAGCGGTCGCGTCGGTCATAACACAGGTAGCCGTTGCTGCCAACCAGCGCATCGGGGCGGTCGGCGAAGTGGTCTTCCAGGATGTAGCAGGCGTAGATTATGTGCGGCATCTGTTGCATGGCGTCAAATCGCTTGGGAGGGTCGGGAAACGCCCAATCGGGCTTGCCCTCTCTGATTATGGCGGGCAGGGTTGCGTTTAGGGTGGTCATATCTTGCCTCGCTGTGGGCGGTTGGGCTTGTGATGCGGCGCTGCTATTGCGGGGACGCGCGGCTACCTTGCTACGCGGTAGGCGATGCAGTTCACAATCTCGATGCTCAGCGGTTTTTGCGCCAGCCCTGTTGTGCCGATGACCGCTCTGCACGGCGGGTTTGGCATAAACTCGCGGTACACCTGATTGAGCAGAGGCCACTTGTCCATATCGGTTAGGAACACCACAAGGCTAACCACGCGCCCGAAGTGCGTCCCCGCGGCCTCCAGCGACGCCTGCGTATGGCGAAAGGCGGCGCGGTACTGCTCTTCGTCGCTGTCCCCCACGAGTTCGCCGTCGAAGCCGGATGCCGTGGTGCCTCTGACGAACACATTGACGGCGCGTACTTTGAGCATACGCAGCATATCTTCCTCGAAGTAGTCGCCGTATAGCCCGACGCGGTATGAGTCGAGCGCGGTGGTCTGCCGACGTCCGTCGGCGATAATCAGGTCGAGCAGAGCGTCGCGCTCTTCGAAAGACAGAGCGTTTGCCTCTTGGATGCTCATACCGTCAAGCCGCGCGAGCGCGTTGTTCATATCATCGTTCATATCTATGCGCCGTCCATCTCTTCTATGCGGGCGAACTTGCCCTCGCAGTACACTAGCGGAGCGCCGCCGTTGAGTTGGATATGCTCCACTTCGCCGATGAAAATCGTATGGTCGCCGGCGACTTGTTCATTCACCACGCGGCAGTCCATAGACGCTATGCTGCCGTCTATGAACGCCGCGCCGCTTTCGGTGAAACTGAACGCCACTTGGAAATCGGGACTGCGCGCCTCCGCCGGCCCGGCGTAGTGCTGCGCTATCCGTTGCTGTTGTTCGCTGAGGATGTTGATGGCGAAGCGCTCCGCCCGCTTTATGAGCGGATATGAATTGCGATTATGTCCGACGCAGACCAGAACCAGCAGCGGATCTAGAGACACGGAGTTGATGCCGTTGGCCGCCATCCCGTGAACATTGCCGCCCGCCTCTATGGATGTGACCACGGATACCCCGGTGGGATACTTGCCCCATGCTTGGCGAAATGTGTCTTGAGCGTCCATGCCTCACCTCACGATACTGCAAGTTCAAGTTCTAGCGCCTACCTATCGTAGTCTATCATAAACGCCCATAAGACAATCGGGCGCGTAATTCGTCCGATTGTCTTATGTTTGTCCGGCTTTCGCCGACGGGAATTGCTGGCGGGGCGTATGTTAGAGCGGCGGGCGGTTTGAGGGCAGCGCATCAAATCGCACGCCGCGTGGTCAAGTTCGTTTCGTTACTCCGTCCGCCACGGCCAGACGCGCTGAACATCACCCACCTTTTGTTGTGTGACGCCGGGGGATGCGCGTTCCCATACGCCGACGTCCTTGTAGTAGATGTAGGCGCGTATGTAGTGGTTTAGGTCGTCGGCGCTCGGCGTGTATGAAGCAAGGCTTCCGACTACCTCACACCCCGGATCCGGCGGCGCGTCGTCGACGGCATCGCAGCGATACCATAGCCCCACCACAGGAGCGTTGCTAGGAGCGTTAGGCAACGCCGCAAACGTTATCGGCGTTCCAATGCGAGGCGGGTTGTGGCCGCTTGCGAAGCTCAGCGCAACGGTGTCGGTGGTACTGGCAGGCTTTATTTTGCCTATCACCCTAGTGTAAGCGTAGCTCATGTCTCTTAGCAGCATCTTTGCGCGGAAGTATTTGCCTATATGCTCTATCCTAGGAACGAAGAGCCAGGAGCAGCACGCGCCTCTGGTGGTCCAGACGCTGCGGTCCAGAGCGAAAAGCGAAGTCCAAGTTATGCCGTCGGTAGAGGTCTGCCATTCCCAAGTCCATCCGTAGCGCATCCCTCTGAAAGCGCTCCCATATGACCCCATATTAGTGTATAAGGTCATTCCCTCTCGGGGATGTATTCTGTTTCCGCCGTAGCGGCGGCTGATGCCGCTATTCACGAAAAGTTGATTGCCAGATCGGGCTGTGGTGTGTCCGCCATATGTCAGCAGCGGGGGGAATCTGGCGTCGGCGAAGCCCCACGGATCAACGTCGCTCGCGCCGTCAATCGTCATGTCGTCCCAGTCGGCGTATATCCCGCTGGCGGATGTGGGCGACGTGAGATCTTGCGTAGATTTCCCTTGCGGCATCGTAGTGGGGGCGTTGTCGTCTATGCCGCTGGCCATGAAGTCCCAATAACTAGCGGTTATTGTGTTAGTGGTGGTGGAATCGGCGCAGCAGCCTGTCAGCCCGCCGACCGTCGGCTTGGGCGCGTTGGCAGTGGTAGCGTATGCGACGGAAGTAACGGGCGCGATGGAGTAGCTGGCGATTATCGTCTTTGTGCCGCTTGGCGCATCGTCTGCCAGCGTGTTGTATCCAACTAGCCCGCCGACGGAGCCGCTGCCGCCCTTGCCCTTGACTGCGCCCGCGGCGTAAGTGGCGGTCAGCGTTCCTGAGTTGTGCCCCGCCAACCCGCCGGCATAGATGTTCGTACTGCCGCCGATGGCGCCCGCTTCCATCTCTAGGTCGACGGTGGCGCGGGAGAAGGCGGCGTCTATGGTTCCGGTATTGTAGCCAACCAGTCCGCCGGCGTAGCTTCCGAAGCCTGCGGTGGCGTCTATTGCGCCGGTGGAGTAGCACGCGATTATCTTGCCTTTGTTGTTTCCCACAAGCGCGCCAATCTTTGTATCGTTGGACGAAGTGGGTATGTTCACATTGGCATCCACAAGCCCCACGCCTTCAATGCGGGCAGCGGCGCTAGTTGCGCCGAACAGCCCCACATCCGTTGAGGCGATGCCGCTTATTGAGATTATCGTGAGGTTGGAGATTGTGGCGATCTTTGGGGTTGCGCCGTTGCTGTTGCCCTTGAAAGTGGCGGTGAACGGACTGGCGGTTGTGCCGATGGGCGTCCAGTTCGGGTAGGTATCTGATGAATCCACATCCCCGTCGCGATCGGTGTCGAGGCCCAGGTCCATCATCAGTTCGTAGCCGGTGCAGGTGGCTTGCTGGGGAGTGCTGGAATCGGAGTCGTGGTCGGTGAGCTTGCAGCCCATGTCGGACGCGGCATTGAGGAAAGCGGTTGTGTATGCAGCCCAATCTGAGGCGCTGACGGAGTCTCGCTTGCCGTTGCCGTTGAGGTCGTATCGGACGGCGTTGAGTTGGGCGAGGGTTCTGATTTCGATGAGTCCGTCGTTGTCGATGTCGTAGTCGGCGTTGGCGGGCGGCACGGTAGGCGTGGCGGTGGGTGTAGCAGTTGCCGTGCCGGTGGCGGTAGCGGTTGGAGTGGCAGTCGCATCCGGATCCGGGGTAGCCGTGGCGGTGGATGTAGCGGTGGCGGTAGCGGTAGGCGTGGCAGTCGCATCCGGATCCGGGGTAGCCGTGGCGGTTGCGGTGGGCGTAGCAGTTGCGGTAGCGGTTGCCGTGCCGGTTGCGGTAGGCGTAGCGGTTGCATCCGCAGGCGCGGTTTGCGTCGCTGCCGGGGCGCTGGCGAACATTATGGCCGCCAATGCGATTATGAGAAGCAGCGCTATCAGCGTCGAGACGCGGCGAAAGTCAAAGAATGTACGCAACATTGGGAATACCCCCTCAAGTTTAGGCAGTTTGGGTTTGGGGGCATTCTAGCACGGAGGCGCAAAGATGCAATGACATAATGCTAGGGCATAGCGCAGGCGGGTTTGCAATGTCAATACATTAACGCGGGCATTCTTACATTGCGGCGCTTATCAGTAGGAAGCGCTGCATTAGCGGCTAGATGCTTGCCGCCCTACCCACACCATTTTGCGAATGCCCTTTTTCACCCGCCCGCCGCAAATGTAGTGTATGATTGGGCTTGCGCCAGGCATATCGCGCCGGCGGCTTGTTCGGCGCGGGCGCTTATTCGCAACTGCAAAGGCGGCAATGCTATGACTACTTTCAGATACTACCGATGGGACGGCAGCCAGCATATCTTCGATGTGGACGCCGACGACCTGTTCAACTCCATATCCGACGACATCCTGGAACACGGCGATCCGAACCGCGCGCTTCGCAGCCTGTTTCAGCGCGGCGTGGAGGATTCGCAGGGACAGCAGACGCCCGGACTGCGCGATCTTATGGAGCGCCTGCGCCGTCAGCGGCAGCAGCAGCTGGAGCGCTATAACCTCGATTCGGCTATGGACGACGTCAAAGAGCGGCTGCAGGACGTCATAGACACCGAGCGGCGCGGCATAGAACGGCGCTTGGACGACGCGCGCCTCCAACTCCAAGACGCCGGCGACAGCGCAGAGCATCTGCAAGCGCCTATGCGGATGCTCGAAGAGCGCGCTCAGCGCAGCGCCGAAACGCTGGACACGCTGCCCGAAAGCGCCGGCGGCAAGGTGCGCCAACTCCAAGACTACGATTTTATGGATCCGGAAGCGCGCCAAAAGTTCAACGATCTGCTGGACACGCTCAAGCAGCAGATGATGCAGAACTTCTTCCAAGATATGAAGCGACAACTCCAGCAGATGACGCCGCAGGATATGGAAAGCGTCAAGAATATGCTGCAGGCGCTCAACCAAATGCTGCGCGACCGCGCTATGGGCGAGGATCCGGACTTCGAAGGCTTTATGGAGCAGTACGGCGAATACTTCGACCCCAACCGTCCGGCAAGCCTTGACGAACTCATAGAGCGCCTTCAGCAGCAGATGGCGGCGATGCAATCGCTTATGGACAGCATGTCCCCCGATATGCGCAGCGAACTCGAGGGGATGCTGGGCGCCGCCGTCGACCCTGAGATGATGCAGGAACTCGCCGAACTCGCGGGGATGATGTACGACATGTTCCCGTTTGACGATATGGCGGGCGAGTATCCGTTCATGGGCGATGAGTCCATCACGCTGGATTCGGCTATGGAGCTTATGGGCGAACTGCAGCAGATGGATCAGCTGGAGCAGCAGATACAACAGGTTATGCGAAAAGGCAATATCGAAGACCTGGACTTGGACAACGTGGAGCAGGTTATGGGCGAGGACGCCCGCCGCCAATTGGAGCAGATCCAGCGCCTCATACAGCAGCTTGAGGAAGCGGGCTACCTGAAGCGCAAGGGCGATCGCTTGGAACTGACGCCGCGCGGCATTCGCAAACTGGCGCAACAGGCATTGCGCGAGGTGTTCTCCGAACTGAAGAAGGACCGTATGGGACGCCACGAAGTCTATTACCGCGGCGACGGCGGCGAGCGCACCGGCGAAACGCGCGAGTATGAGTTCGGCGATCCGTTCGACATCGACCTGCAACGCACGCTGTTCAACGCCGTGCTGCGCGAAGGGCCGCAAACGCCCATCCGAATGAGCCCCGCCGACTTCGAGATACACCACACCGAGCATATGACGCAGACGGCGACGGCGCTTCTCATCGATCAGAGCCGTTCTATGGGAATGTTCGGCAGCTTCGCCGCCGCCAAGAAGGTGGCGTTGGCGCTCTACTGGCTCATCCATAGCCAGTATCCGCGCGACTACCTCTACATCATCGGCTTCTCGGATTACGGAATGGACATCGCCACCGACGACCTAGCCGACTTGACTTGGAACGCGTGGGTGTCCGGCACGAATATGCAGCATGCGCTGATGCTTGCGCGCAAGGCGCTATCGCGGCAGAAGGTAGCCACCAAGCAGATATTGATGATAACCGACGGCGAACCCACCGCGCACCTGGAACACGGGCGCGCCTACTTCAGCTATCCCCCAAGCTGGCGCACAATCGAAGAGACGCTGAAAGAGGTCAAGCGTTGCACGCAAGAGGGCATCACCATCAACACCTTTATGCTTGAGGCGAACTACTACCTGATGGACTTCATCGACAAGATGACGCGCATAAACAAGGGGCGCGCCTTCTACACCAACCCAAGCCAGCTGGGGCGCTATGTGATGGTGGACTACCTCCGCAGCCAGCGCAAGCGCATCGCCTAGCCCCGCGACTACGGCCGCCGCCACGCCTTGCGTATTCCGGTATTCCGTATGGCAAGCGCATAAGGCGCATAAGTGGGTTGGGCTAGGCAAGATTTGGTTAAGGCAAGCGCTACCTTGCGCCAAGCGCGGCGACGCTAAGGCGTCAGCGGCTTGGGCTAGGCAAGATTGGGTTAAGGCAAGCGCTACCTTGCGCCAAGCGCATCGAGGCTAAGGCGTCAAGCGGCTTGAGCTTTGGGGTAGCGATGCGCTTTCGGATTGCGGCTTGCGATATGGCGCTAACGGGAGGCAGTTATGGCTAGATGGTGGCTCATCGGCGGGGGCGCGGCACTGGGGGCGCTGCTCATAGCGAGCGTTGCGCTGGCGCTGACGAACCGGCCGACCGAATTTGCGCCGGGAACGCCTGAGGCGGCGGTGCAGGCGTTGCTGCATGCCGCCAACGTCGACGAGTTCGAGACGGCTTACGGCATGCTGGCGCAATCCCTGCGCGAAGAGTGTCCGCTGCGGCATTTCGCAGAGATGAACTCCATGTACGGGTATGGATACGGCGGCGGAGTTCCCGATATTGAGGCAAGGCTGCATAGTTCAAGAATAGTCGGCGAAGACGCATTCGTAGTAGTGGATGTAACCGAGTACTACGGCACGGGCATATACGGCAGCGGCGAATCTTCGCGCAACGAGCGCTATTCGCTGCAGCGCGAAAACGGCGATTGGAAGTTCACTAACTACCCTTGGCCCTACAGCTACTGCGATAGATGGGAACTTCCGGGCGTTCCTTCGCCTACGCCCACCCCGACGTCCACGCCCATACCCGTACAATAAGAGACGATGCGCTGAGTGAATGGACTGCCCTCGCCCGCTTTGCCCGAACTCATAGGATAGTGCGCATAAGCCGCCCGTCGGCCCCGAACCGCACGTCGGCGCGCTGATAGCATAGGCGTGTGCTGCGCCCAAACCCGCGGCGTGGGCGGCGTATCGGCCGCGAACCTGATTGCCAGCGCTGACATCAGGGGGTCCAAGGGGATGAGCGCAAGTTGCGGGCGCAAGATATTCACGCCCATCGCGAACCCATACGCTTCATTCATATGCTTAACAAGATGCCCTAAACGATAAGCCGCCCGCTTTCGTCTAACCTGAAACGGCGCGCACTTGGCGCAAACTCCAACCCGCGCGCCGCAATCTGACTGAGAGGATATATCTATGTACGAAGTACTGTTTCTGCTTTTCGCCATCGCTATGATATTGGCGCAGTTTGGGGTGATTGGGCTAATCGCGTGGGTCATAATCGTATGGCTGCGGCGCGGCAAGGACGGCGCATCCGAAGACGGCGGCGGCATCGTGCGCCGAATTTACTTCTATGTGGTCGCGTTCGCGTCGCTGATGATGTGGGTGAACGGCGTGGTTTTGCTGGCGCGGTTCGCGCTTGACGGCATATTCGGCGGCGCTCTGATTTCCGCGTCCAACACAGGGATAGCCGCCGGCATAGCCATCACCGTGGTCGGGCTGCCGCTGTGGGCGTTTCACTGGCGCTCCATACAGCGCGCCGCCGCCGATGCGCCCGCCGAAGTCCGCTCCATATTCCGCAAACTCTACATATACATAACGCTCGGCGTATCGTTGGCAATCGCCGTCTATGCGGCGGTTCGGCTGCTGCGCTGGGCGCTGGGCGTGGACGATTTCAACGGCTACTACTTGGCAGCGCCTCCGCTGTGGGCGCTGGTGTGGGCGTTCCATTGGCGAATAGAAGAGCGCGAAGGGCAGCAGACTACCGATGCGCTGATAATCCGCCGCCTCTATATATACGCCGCATCGCTGGCGGGAATGATAATGCTTGCGCTGGGCGTGGGAATGGCGGCGTATTACATCCTGCTTGAGGGCTACAACGCCGTGAGCGGCGCCGAGATACTTTCGGGCGAGCGCGGCTTGTGGCGGCCGGCGCTGCGCGGGATGCTGTGCGTAGCGGCGGTTGGCGGCGGCGTATGGTGGCTGCACTGGCTGCATATGGCGCGCCGCGACCGCGGCTCCGAGCTGCGGCAGGTCTATCTCTACCTGTTCGCGATATTCGGCGGCGTCATAACAAGCCTATCGGCGGCGGGCATCATTATCCGTCAGACGCTTGTATGGATATTCGAAGCGATAGGCGGCGGGACGCAACCGCATCACTTCGACTTTCTGCCGGGGTCGATTGCCGCGCTGAGCGTGGGGGTTGCGCTGTGGGCGTATCACTGGCGCAACGCGCGGGATGCGGCGGCTTCCACCGCTGCGGTGAATTCGTCGCAACGCATCTACAACTACATACTGGCGGGCATCGGCACAGCCACAATAGCCGTAGCCGTCTATATGCTGGTGAATACCCTGATCCAGCTCATTCTGACAATATCCGAAAGCGTAATCGTCGGCAGTGACTTGTGGGCAAGCCCAATCGCGAACATCATCACGCTGGGCGCGCTGGGCGTTCCGATATGGGGCTACTACTGGCGCAAGATACAGCGCAGCGCAGCCCGCGATGCGAATGAACAGCGGGACATAGCGCGCCGCATATTCATATTCGCGGCGCTGGGAGTGGGCGTGTTGTCGCTGCTGGGCAGCGTGAGCGCGCTGCTATTCGTGCTGCTGCGCGATCTGCTGAACGCCGATCTGTACATAGAAACGCTGGACGCCGTCGCAGCGCCGCTCGCCATAGTAGCCGCAACCGCGGCGTTCCTGCCGTACTACTGGGCGGTCTATGCGCAAGACAGAGCCGCCGCGCCCGAAACGCCGCCGGCCGAAACTGCGCCGCCGGATGCCGCCGCCGATGCTATGGATGTTGCTACGCTTGCCAAAATGGATGTTGCCGCGCCCGCCAAAGAAGTAACGCTGCTTGCTGGCGGCGATGCGGACGCTCTGGCGCAAAGACTGCAAGCGGCGCTGGGCTACCCCGTGGCCACGCTGCGCTGGGCGGACGAGGACGCCACAACGCCGACGCTGTCCGACGAGGCGTGCGCGCAGATAGCGCAACGCGTCGCGGACGCCGCCGGCAGCCGCGTTCTGCTGGCGCCGAACGGCGATGGCTTGCGCGTCCTGTCTTACGAATAGCGGCGGGCAAGGGCGTTTAGACGCGGCGGGGCGCCGATGGGATTGACGGAGATTGACAACATTCCAACCCCTGCCAATAATGAAACTAATGAAACGCAGAGGTTAAGGTGAACACAACAATACCGAGTTGGGTGAGAATAAGCTCCATCATGGTATTCGCGCTGTCATTCGTGATAGGGATGGCGCTGGTGTCATGGTATGAGATAGGTGAAGTACAAGACGACTCCGCACTGGCGACGACAATCGCCATCATAGTCAAAGGACAAGCGGTATCGGTATTATCCACAGCGCTAGGCGGCGTAATAGAAGGGAGCGCGTACATAGTGGTAATCGCAACATACATCGTACAGAAGAACCGCGAAGAGGGACACGCTGAGGGGCGAGCTGAAGGGCTTGCCGAGGGACTGCAGCAAGGGCGCACTGAGGGACGTTCCGAAGGCATAGCCGAGGCATACGCCGACGCAAACGCCAAGAACGCCGACTACTTTCGGCGAATGAAAGAGGCGCTGGAGCGGGGCGAAGACTTCGATGAGCCGCCGCCTACTTTCGGGGATAAGCCCGACTGATTGCGTAACGCGGCCGCCCCTGCCAATAGTGAAACGCAGAGGTTAAGGTGAACACAACAATACCGAACTGGGTGAGAATAAGCTCTATCATGGTGTTCGCGCTGTCATTCGTGATAGGGATGACGCTGGTGTCATGGTATGAGATAGGGGAAGTACAAGACGACTCCGCCTTGGCGACGACAATCGCTATCATAGTCAAGGGACAGGCGGTTTCGGTATTATCCACCGCGCTAGGCGGGGTGATAGAAGGGAGCGCGTACATAGTGGTAATCGCAACATACATCGTACAGAAGAACCGCGAAGAGGGACACGCCGAAGGGCTTGCCGAGGGGCTGAAGCAGGGGCGTACTGAGGGCATTGCCGAGGCATACGCCGACGCGAATGCCAAGAACGCCGCATATTTTCGGCGCATGAAAGAGGCGCTGGAGCGGGGCGAAGACTTCGATGAGCCGCCGCCTACTTTCGGGGACAAGCAAGACTGATTTTTCGTTTCGTCCGCAATAGCGGCGAAACCGCCCCAACCCGCGCATGGGCGTGTATAATGCCACCCAAACGGATTTTGCATCCATCAAGTAGCAGGGAGTTGGGGTATGCGCTACGATGTCGCGATAATCGGCGCGGGTTCGGCGGGCAGCGCGCTTGCATGCAGGCTTTCGGAAGACGCCAATCGCTCCGTGCTGCTGCTTGAGGCGGGGCCGGACTATCCCGATTTCGCGCGCCTTCCCGACCATATCAAGTACGGCGTGCTGCCTTGGTACCATCAGGCGAACAGCGACGCCCACACCTGGGGATATGAAGCGCACGCAACAACGCCCGACAGACCGCCGTTTCGTCTGCCTAGGGGCAAGGTAACCGGCGGCTCAAGCGCAATCAACGGGCAGGTATTCTTTCGCGGCATCCCGGAGGACTACGACGACTGGGCGGCGCGCGGCAACGATGAATGGGCGTTCCTCAAAGTCCTGCCGTACTTTCGCAAGCTGGAGAACGATCTAGACTTTCAGGGCGACGACTTCCACGGATCGGACGGGCCAATCCCCGCGCGCCGCTATAACTCCGATGAACTTCTGCCCATTCCCAACGCCTTCCTGAACGCCGCGCAAGCCGCCGGCTTTCCCTTCACCGCCGATATGAACAGCCCCGAATCCACAGGCGTGGGCTACTACCCGCTAAACCGCATAGACGGCATACGGATGAGCACGGCGCTCACATACCTCGCTATGGCGCGCCACCGCCTCAACCTGACGATAAAGCCGAATGTTCTGGCGCATAGGGTTATCCTAGACGGCGCAAAAGCGGTGGGCGTAGAAGTGGAAAGCGGCGGCGAACTCTTTCGCATCCAAGCCGATGAGGTTGTGTTGAGCGGCGGCGCTATCAACTCGCCCCAACTGCTTATGCTGTCCGGCATCGGCCCGCATGACTGCCTCGCCGATGTAGGCATTCCCGCGCGCCATCACCTGCCGGGCGTGGGGCAGAACCTGCGCGATCATCCCGCCGTGTTCCTGCTGTTCCATAGCGCCAATCCCATCCCGGCGGACGCCCCCGCGCTGCAAGTGGGCATGCGCTACACCACGCCCGGCTCCCGCTTCCGAAACGATATGCAGCTTCGCCCGCTGCATGTGCGCACAGAGCATATGCCTATCAACTTTGATATAGAGAGCGACATCACGCCCACCGGCTTCAGCATCGCGCTGCAAAAGGCGGTTTCGTCGGGCGAACTTCGGCTGCAATCCGCCGATCCGCGCCAACAGCCGCATCTGAACTATCGCTACCTGACCGACGCTTACGATAGGGAACGGCTGCGCGGCGCGGTGAGGCTCTGCGTGGAACTCAGCGAAAGCGCCGAATTCGAGAGCGCGGCGCTGACGCGCGTATCGCCCACCGACCTCGACCTTGCAACCGACGACGCTCTCGATAAATGGCTGCTGCAAAATGTGTTGACGCAGCACCACTCTTCCGGCACCTGCAAGATGGGGCCGGCGTCCGACTCGATGGCGGTGGTCGATCAGCGCGGCAGGGTTCACGGCATAGACGGGCTGCGCGTGGTGGACGCCTCCATTATGCCCGACGTCATCAGCGCCAACACCAACGTCACCACTATAATGATCGCAGAGCGCATCGCGGACTGGATGCGCCAAAGGTAGCGTCGTCCGCTTGTCCCGCGCGCTACCCGAACTCCCCTGTCTATGCCTGATACGCCCGCCCAAATGAGCCAAGCCGATCAGTGCCGAATCATCACACGCGACCCCGTGAAGGCGGTCAGGCGCTGGTTTGCGCTCATGGAAGGCTGCTGCGCCGCCGCCGACTACGATGCCGCGGAGCGCATATTCGCGGACGACGTGGTCTGGTTCGACATCAATATGGAAGTGGCATTCGGGCGTCGGGCGCTGCGAAAGCGCGAGTGGGAAGGCGTATGGAACACCGTCAGCAACTTCAAGTTTGACTTGCGCAACATCCACGCAGACGGCTGCGGCAATCGCGCATGGGGGGCGGCCACCTGGTCGTCCATCGGCTTCGACGGCAAGCGCAAACCGTTCTATCGGCCGGGCAGGGCGACGGCTATACTGGAGCGGCGCGGCGGAGTATGGCTTGCGGTTCACATCCACTTTTCGCTATACCCGGGCATCCCGCACCGCTCATTCGGCCGTCCCGCCGCCAACCAAGCGCCCGCTTGAACATTGAGCGCTGAACGCCAACGGCGCATTCACACATCCGTCCCGTCAGCGCGCAATCCAAAGCGGTTGATTACGGCAGCGCCCAATCGCCGCGCGTCGACTCAAACGGACTATCCTTTCTCAAGCCGTATCGAATATCTACAACACTGATTGACATTCATTGATTTTCTGGCACTTTCTGATACTTAGTTTTCTAACGCTTAATGCTTAATGCTCAATTTTAATAAGGAGGAACAAGCATGCAGCTTTCGGACAGGGTTGCACTGATAACCGGCGGCGCAAGCGGCTTGGGCAAGGGAATAGCCGCGGTTATGGCGCAGCGCGGCGCATCCGTCGCGGTTGCGGACATCGACGCGGCGGGCGCTGACGAAACCGCCGCCGCCATCGCAGCAGACGGCGGCGATGCGCGCGCCTATGCGGTGGATGTAACCGACCAAGATACGCTTGGCGCGCTTGCGGCGCAGGCGATAGCCGATTTCGGGCGCATCGATATTCTGGTGAACGCCGCCGGCGTCATCGGCGCGCCCGGCTTTGAGGACGCCGCTTCGTCGCGCGCAGAGGATTGGGACATTACCTTCGATGTGAATGTCAAAGGGACTGCGCTGGCGTGCGATGCGGTCATCCCGCATATGAAGCAACGGCGCTTCGGCAAGATAATCAACATCGCGTCCCACGCCGGGCGCGGCGGCTCCGGCGGCGGTGGCGCTTACGGCGCGTCCAAGGCGGCGGTCATTCACCTAACGCAGTCATACGCGCTGGATCTTGCGCCGTTCAACATCAATGTGAACGCCATCTGCCCCGGCAGCATTTGGACGCCGATGTGGGAGCGCATCGCCGTGCGTTCCAAGCGCAGCAATCCCGAAATGCGAAACCTGTCCCCCCGCCAAATCTTCGAGCGCGCCATACGGGAACGCTGCCCGCTGGGGCGCGAACAGACGCCCGAAGACATCGGCAAAGCGGCGGCGTTCTTCGCATCCGACGACGCGCTGAACATCACCGGCCAAGCGCTGAACGTCAACGGCGGAACGCGAATGAACTAGCGGACTAGCGGACGCATAACACGCCTATTGCTTCAGAAACAGCGTCATAAACTCGTCGTCCAAATACCTGCCGTTCACGAATACTGCGCGTCGTTCCAACCCATAGGGTTCGAAGCCCAGCGACAGATACAGCCGCCGCGCCGCCGCATTGCCGCTGACTACTGCTAGATTGATCTGCTCCAGCCCCGCCATACGGGAAGCGCGTCGGATTGCGTCTTGCATCATCCGTCTGCCGAGCCCGCGCCCTTGCGCTTCTGCCGCCACATAGACGCCCCATATCTCCGCTTTGTGGCGGCGCTTGGCGCTGCGCTCGCGCCGAAAGCCCATCATCCCGCTCAGCGCGCCGTCCACGAACACGCCCAAAACGAAATCGTGCGGCGCTTCCGATGCGGCGCGCAGCCTTTCGGCTACATCCGCAATCGGAGTGGCGAGCTGCGATTCGTATGACTACGAAAACGCTTCAGGATGCTCTCTCAGCGCCCGCAGCCGCAAGGCGTGAAATGCCGCGGCGTCGGCGGCGTCAAGCGTCCGTATCTCTGCGTCCATAAGCGTTTGCTCGCTGCGCTCATAATTCGTCCCCATATATCTATCTTAACGCAAAAGCGCAAGCGCGGCGGTAGTGAACGGCGTGCAAGTGATACGATGGAGTTGATTTGCGTTCAACCAAGCGCGCAAAGGCGCAAATCCAACAGCGCAAGAGACGCAATACGATTGATTTGCGTTCAACCAAGCCCGAATTGCCCGTTATAGGGCGTTGTGTTATACTGCATGAGTTAAGAAAACTCCAAACTTTCAGACAGCATTAGGAAGGCATATATGCAGCAAGCCGTACCCGTTGCGCCCGAAGCCAGCGTTGTGGTTCAGCGTTCCCCTGCGGAGCGCCCGCCTGTGGAGCGCGATCCCTCACAGATTACGATGAAGTCTTTGCTCGAGGCGGGCGTCCATTTCGGACACCAGAAGCGCCGCTGGAACCCCAAGATGCGCCGCTACATATTCACCCACCGCAACGGCATTCACATCATCGACCTGCAAAAGACGCTGCGGATGCTGGAAGAGGCGGCAAGCTTCATATCCGAAGTGGCGGCGGACGGCAAGAAGGTGCTGATGGTCGGAACCAAGAAGCAGGCGCAGGACACCATCATCACCGAATCCCAGCGCGCCAACGCCTTCTACATCACCACCCGCTGGCTGGGCGGAACGCTCACCAACTTCAAGACCATCCAGTCCCGCATCGACTACCTAGTCGATCTCGAGACGCGCAAGGCGAAGGGCGAGTTCGAGACCCTGCCCAAGAAAGAAGCGCTCAAGCGGGAAGACTCCATATCCCGCCTCAACCGCTATCTGGGCGGCATCAAAGAGATGACCGAAATGCCCGGCGCGCTGTTCGTGATCGACGTCGGCAAGGAAGCCATCGCCGTGGCGGAAGCGCGGCGCGTGGGCATCCCCATCGTGGCGCTGGTCGACTCCGACTGCAATCCCGAACTCATCGACTATCCCATCCCCGGCAACGACGACGCCATCCGATCCATCAGGCTAGTCACCGGCCGAATCACCAGCGCCATCGTGGAAGGCGTGAACAGCCGCGCCGCCCTGCAGTACGAAGAGGTGAGCGAAGCCGCTATGCCGGCTCCGGCCGTAGCCGCGCAGCCGCCGGCCGCTATGCCGGCCCCGGCAGTTGCGCCCGCTCCGGCCCCTACGCCCACAACGGAAGCGCCGCCCGCAGCTGCCGATATACAGCCGGCGACTGATCTGCCACCGCAAGCCGTTGAGACGCAACCGGCCGCTGCTGAGCCGCAGTCTGCCCCGCCGCAAGCCGCTGAGATGCCGCCGGCACCGCCAGTAACTGAGGCGGCGCCAGCCCCTGAAGCGCCGCAGGCTACTGCTGAATCGACGGACCCGCCAGCGGCAACTGAGCCAACGCCGGCAGCCCCCGACGCGCCGCCGGCCGCTACTGAGGCACCGCCATCCCCTGACGCAGACACAGACGCCGCGCCCCAACAAAGCGCGCAACCCTAAGCCAGCATAACCCTAATCTGGCGTAACCCTACTTCACAAATACAAAAATCCCACCATCCACTAGGAGGCGAGTTGGAAATCAGCGCTACTACCATAAAAGAACTTAGAGGGCGCACAAGCGCCGGCATTATGGACTGCAAGCGCGCCCTTGAAGAGGCGGGCGGCGACCTTGACAAGGCGGCGGACATCCTCGCCAAGCAGGGCATCGCCAGCGCCGTCAAGAAGGCTACCCGCTCCACCGAAGAGGGCATCGTGGAGTCCTACATTCACAGCGGCGGACGCATCGGCGTGCTTGTCGAGGTCAACTGCGAAACCGATTTCGTCGCCCGCACGCCCGATTTCAAGGAGCTGGCGCACGACCTCGCTATGCAAATCGCCGCTATGTCCCCCGAATATGTGGACAGCGCCGACGTGCCGCAAGGCGAAGACGCCGACAGCCAAGAGACCGTGCTTATGAAGCAGCCCTTCATCAAAGACCCCACCAAGTCTATCGCCGACCTTGTCAACGAAGGCATCGGCAGGCTGGGCGAAAATATCCGCGTGCGCCGCTTTACCAGGTTCTCGCTGGGCGAGTGAAGCAACCCTTGCAGTCCGCCGACGCGAAGTACGACCGAGTGCTGCTGAAGCTGAGCGGCGAATCGTTCACCGGCGATAGCGGCTACGGGACGGATTCCACCGCCGTGGCGTATATGGCGCGCCAAATTCGGACGATATGCGAACTTGGCGTCCAAATCGGCGTTGTGGTGGGCGGCGGCAACATCCTGCGCGGCTGGCAGGCTGAAGCGCAAGGCATGGATCGCGCCACTGCCGATTACGCCGGGATGCTTGCTACCATTATCAACGCTCTCGCGTTGCAAGACGCCCTCGAGCGCTATCACGGGCTAGAGGTTCGCACTCAGAGCGCCATCAGCGTGCAGCAGATAGCCGAACCCTACATTCGGCGGCGCGCCATACGCCACTTGGAGCGCGGCCGCGTTGTCATATTCGCGGGCGGCACCGGCAACCCGTTTATGACCACCGACACCGCGGCGGCGCTGCGCTCGGTGGAAATCGAAGCGAAGGCGCTGCTTATGGCGAAGAACAACGTGGACGGCATCTATGAATCCGACCCTAACATCGTCCCCGACGCCGCCAAAATAGACTTTATCACCCATCAGGAAGCGTTAGAGCGACGCTTGCGCGTTATGGACTCCACCGCGCTTTCGCTGTGTATGGACAACGATCTGCCGATAATAGTGTTTGACCTGTTCGAAAACGGAAGTATTCAGAAAATCATCGCAGGCGGCAAAACGGGTTCTATGGTGGCGTCCAGCCGCCCCGCCTAACGCCCTGCGCCGCTCCGGAGAGTTTTGATTATGCCCACTACACCGGAAGAAGTTCTTGCGGATACCGATTCCCGAATGCAAAAATCCGTGGAAGCGTTGCAGCGCGAGCTCAACGCCATTCGCACCGGCAGAGCGTCCCCCGCGCTCGTCGAAAATATGGTGGTGGAATACTACGGCGCGCCCACGCCGCTGAATCAACTCGCGTCCATCTCAGTGCCCGAAGCGCGCGTGCTGATGATACAGCCGTGGGACAAGCAGTCCATCAAGGACGTGGAGCGCAGCATCCTCACATCCGACCTCGGACTTATGCCCAACAACGACGGCAGCGCAATTCGCATCAACATCCCGGTTCTCACCGAAGAGCGCCGCCGCGATCTTGTGCGGCTAGTCGGGCGCAAGGTGGAAGACGGCCTAGTGGCGCTGCGAAACATTCGGCGCGACAGCATGGAAGACTTTCGCTCGATGGAACGCGGCAAAGACATCTCTCAGGACGAAAGCCGCCGCGCCCAAGAGCAGCTCCAGCAGATGACCAACGCCTTCAGCAATCGGATGAACCAACTCAAGCAGGACAAGGAAGCGGAAGTAATGGAGGTCTGATATGTCAAACCTCCCACAGCGCGGGGCGAAATTGTGGCATTGAGCGCTTCTGCCGACATATCCGAATACGCATCCGAGCCGTGCGCCGCGCCCGTTCACGTCGCTATCATTATGGACGGCAACGGCCGCTGGGCGGCGAACCAGGGCAAAGACCGCTCCTACGGACACCGCGCAGGCACCGCCAACATCCGCCATATCATCGAGGCGTTTGCCAAGCGCGGCGTCCAATACCTGACGCTCTACGCCTTTTCAACCGAAAACTGGGAACGCCCCGGCGAAGAAGTCAGCGCGCTGCTCCAAATCATCAAAGAAGTCATCCATACCGAAGTCGCCGAACTCCACCGCCGTGGCGTGCGACTGCGGCACCTAGGCCGGCTCGACCGCCTGTCGCCCGAACTCCGCAGCGCCATCTGCGAAAGCGTCGAACTCACCCGCGCCAACTCACGCATGACGCTCTGCATCGCATTCGACTACGGCGGCCGAGACGAAATTCTGGACGCCGTGCGCTCCATCATCGCGGACGGCGTGAAGCCCGAAGACGTCGGCGAAGCGCTGTTCGACCGCTACCTCTATACAAGCGGCATGCCCGATCCCGACCTCATCATACGCACATCCGGCGAACTGCGCTTGAGCAACTTCCTGATATGGCAGGCGGCATACGCCGAATACTACTCGACGCCCGTCTATTGGCCCGACTTTGACGAGGGCGAAGTGGTGAAGGCGCTTGCCGCATACGCCAAACGGCGGCGGCGCTTCGGCAAGCTGTCCTAGCCGGCGCGCGCCGCGCGCAGCATCACACAAGGCGGCAGCGTGAGCAAGAGACTCATCAGCGCATCCATCGGCCTGCCCATACTGCTAACCGCCGTATGGCTTGGCTTGCCGTGGTACAGCGCATTCATATTCATCGTGGCTATGGCGGCCGCGCTTGAAATGATGCGCCTCGCCGGCATACTGCAGAGCAAGCTCTGCCTCGCCTTCACGCTGATTTTGACGGCGTTCTTCATTACGGGCGCTCACACGCGCGCCCTCACCGGCGAGCCGTATTCCTTACAGATACCCTTCCTTGACTTCATAAACTTTGAGTATGTGATGCTTGCGGCATGCTATATCGCGGCGTCGCGGCTGGCGTTCGACGCCGGCATGATGCGCGAACTCGGCTTCGTAACCGCGCTGCGCACTTGCATATACGTCGGCGGCTTTCTTTCGTATGCGGTGCTGCTGCGCGGCTTGGATCAAGGCATGGAATGGACGCTGCTGGTACTGATAGCGGTGATGGCGACGGACACGACTGCGTTCCTGGTGGGGCGCGCCATCGGCAAAACGCCGCTTGCGCCGACCATCAGCCCCGGCAAGACACGCGAAGGCGCCGCCGCCGGCTTCCTAGGCGCAATCGCCGCCACAACCTGCGCTGCCCTTGTTATGGGCTTGGGCGTTATAATATGGGAAGCGCTTATCTTGGGCGCGATTGTGGGCGTAATGGCGCAGCTGGGCGATCTAGTGGAATCCAGAATAAAGCGCAACGCGGAAGTCAAAGACTCAGGCTGGCTTATACCTGGACACGGCGGCATACTCGACCGCATTGATTCAATTGTGTTCGCTTTGCCGGCGGTGTATTATTTCGTGATATGGGAAATACAATCAGAGGGCGGGGGCTTGCTGTCCTAGGCTCCACCGGCTCAATCGGCACGCAGACTTTGGACATCGCGCGCGCGTTCCCCCGCGAGTTCAGCGTGGTAGCGCTCGCCGCCGGCCGAAGCCATCGCCTCTTGGAACGCCAAATCCGCGAATTCCGTCCAGCATTGGCGTACTGCGAAGGCAGCGCCGCCGAAAAGGCGTTCATCGCCGAATGCGGCAGCGCCGAATGCTCTATGGAGCGGATGGTAGCCGCCGACGCCGTGGACATCGTGGTTGCCGCCACCACCGGCGACGTCGCCATTCCCGCCACATTCGCCGCCATAGACGCCGGCAAGCGCATAGCCCTAGCGAACAAAGAGACCGTGGTCATCGCCGGCGAACTGCTAACCCGCGCCGCCCGCGAAAACGATGCGTCCCTGCTGCCGCTCGACAGCGAACCCAACGCCATATGGCAATGTCTGCGCGGCGAAGAAAAGCCCGTATCGCGCCTCATCATCACCGCGTCCGGCGGCGCGTTTCGCAGCGCCCCGCTCGATCGCCTGCCCGACGTCACGCCCGAACAAGCCCTCAAGCATCCCACTTGGAAGATGGGCGCTAAAATCACCATAGACTCCGCAACGATGATGAACAAGGCGTTTGAAGTGATAGAGGCGCACTGGCTTTTCGGCGTCCCCTGGGACGATATAGAAGTGGTCATTCATCCGCAAAGCCTAATTCACTCCATGGTTGAATTCGTTGACGGCTCGGTCAAGGCGCAGATAAGCCCGCCCGATATGCGCTTGCCCATTCAGTACGCGCTCTTCCATCCCCGCCGCGTCCGCAACGGCAGCATAAGCCGCTTCGACCCCGTGGCGTCCGGCGCGCTGACATTCCTGCCGTGGGAACGCGAGCGCTACCCCTGCTTCGACATGGCGCTGGATGCGGCGCGGCGCGGCGGCACATGGCCCGCCGCCCTCTGCGGCGCAAACGACGCTGCAGTAGAACGCTTTCTGGCGCGCGAAATCGGATTTATGGACATTCCCGCAGTCATCGCGGAGGCGCTGCGCGACCACACGGACACGCCGCAGCCCACGCTGCAAGACGCAATCGACGCCGCGGCCGCCGCCAAACGGCGCGCCGCCGGCGCAGTAGAGGTGTAGGCGCAATGTTCGATCTTCCCGCATGGCTGCTGGTATTCCCCGTGCTGGGCTTCCTCATATTCATACACGAACTCGGACACTTCCTAACCGCCAAGTGGTTCGGCATCACCGTGAAAGAGTTCGGCTTCGGATTCCCGCCGCGGCTCATAGGCTTTCGCCTTTCCCCCGGCGGCACGATATATTCGCTCAACTGGATCCCGCTAGGCGGCTTTGTGCGTATGGTGGGCGAACACGGTGAAGGCATCGAAGAAGGCGCTTATGCGCGGCAGGGACCCGAAAAGAACGTCATCCTGCTGCGCGGCCGGGCCGACGACATCCCCGACCTGTACGGCATATTCGCCGTGCCGCGCGACGCATCCCAGGAAGACATTCGCAAGGCGTACGTAGATCTTGTGGAACTGGTCGAGTCTCGACGCCCTGAGAAGCGCGATGCGCTGCTGCACGGACTTCAGAGCGCTTACGGCGAGCTCTCAAACCCCGAAACGCGCGCCAAGTACGATGAGCTTATCAAAGACATCGAGATGGAACCCGCCGATCCGCCCGACTACTACGGCTTGCTCGGCGTGCCTATGGACGCATCCCAAGAGCGCATCGACGAAGAGTACAAGAAGTTCCTGGAACTCATAGAACGCAAGCGGGACAAGTTGGACAACCCCGCCGGCATGCGCCGCTATGTGGATTACGCCTACTCCGAACTATCCGACGCCGAAAGCCGCGCCGACTACGACCGCCGCATACGCGCGATTGCGCCCAACGAAGTCAGCTTCGGCGACCAAAGCGTCCTGAAGCGCGTCATTGTGCTGTGCGCCGGCTCGTTCATGAACCTGCTCTTCCCGCTGCTGCTGTTCGCCGCGATGTTCGCGCTGCCGCACGATGCGGTAAGCGGCACCGTCGTAGTAACCGGCGTCGCCCCCAATTCGCCCGCGCAGCAAGCCGGCATAACCTCCGGCGATATGATACTCGCAGTCGACGGCAACGAAATCGACACGCACGCCAACCTTGTGCCGCGCATCATGGCAAGCCTCGGCTCGCCCACCGAACTGACCATTCGGCGCGGCGTGTTCGTCACCGGCAGCGACTCCCCGCATCCCACTAGCGGCGGCTCCGAAATCATCACCCTAACGCCGCGCGTTAACCCGCCCGACCTGACCGTGGTCGACCGCGTCTCCGACCCAACCCGCGAAGTGGCGCTGTCAGACGCAAGGCGCTACCAGACGAACCTGCAGGTTGGCGATACGCTCACGCAGGGTGCGATAGGCGTGCTGATTGGCACCGTCGACGCCCAAACCGTAACCCGCCGCTACTCCGTCATAGAGGCGGTGCCGATGTCCTTTCAGCGCATGTGGGACATCCTGGTCATCACGCGCAACGGCATAGCGCGCTGGATCGGCGGCGGCCCGGATCCGGGGCTGTCCGGCCCCGTGGGCATAGCGCGCATAACCGGCGAAGTGGCCGAAAGCGGCGGCATATCGCCCCTGCTGCAGCTCACCGCGATACTCAGCATCAGCCTAGGCATCATCAACATCCTGCCCATCCCCGCGCTGGACGGCGGCAGGCTAATGTTCGTCATAATCGAGTGGCTGCGCGGCGGCAAGCCCATATCGCCCCGCCGCGAAGGCTTGGTGCATATGGTAGGCTTCGTAGTGCTGATAAGCCTCATAGTAGTCATAAGCTACTTCGACATCCTGCGCCTCATAAACGGCGAAGGGGTTCTGCCGTAGCCGCATCCCCTCGAATTCACCCGCCCCCACCGACGTCCCCATAACCCCCACAACAAGGAGCGGTCAGCGCAATGCAGAAACGACGCGTTACCAAGCCCGTCTATGTCGGCGATGTGCAGGTCGGCGGCGGCGCTCCCATTAGCGTCCAGTCCATGACCAAGACCGACACGCGCGATGTCGCCGCGACCGTGCGCCAAATCCGCGAAGTGGAAGACGCCGGCGGCGAGATTATCCGCTGCGCCGTCCCCGATATGGAAGCCGCAAAAGCGCTCGCCCATATCAAGAAGCGAATCAACATCCCGCTCATCGCCGACATCCACTTCCACTATCAGCTCGCCCTAGAATCCCTCAAAAGCGGCGTGGACTGCCTGCGCCTTAACCCCGGCAACATACGCGATAGGCAAAAAGTCGAAGCCGTTGTGCGCGAAGCCAAAGCCCGCCAAATCCCCATTCGCATCGGCGTCAACTTCGGCAGCCTGCCCCCTGTCGGCGGCATCGGCATGACGCGCGGCCTGTCCCGCCATACCGACGGCGTCAATATGCTGCCCAAACACGGCGATGCCGAAGCCGGCGAATACACCGTCGTCGACCATATGGTTGAAACCGGCCTATGGGAAATCGGCATCCTGGAAGACCTAGACTTCGACCTCATCAAGATTTCGCTCAAAGCCTTCGACATAGACACCACCGTTGAGGCGTACCGCCGCCTCGCCAAAATGGTGCCGTATCCCTTCCATCTAGGCATAACCGAAGCCGGCACCGCCAAATCCGGCAGCATCCGCAGCGCCATCGGGCTGGGCATGCTGTTGTACGAAGGCATCGGCGACACCATCCGCGTATCCCTCAGCGACGACCCCTGCGAAGAGATATACACCGGCTTTGAGATTTTGAAAGCGCTTGAACTCCGCAAAGAAGGCGCTACACTCGTCGCATGCCCAAGCTGCGGCAGGGCGGATGTTGATGTGCGCGCGCTTGCCAACTCCGTGGACGATATGCTCAAAGCCGTCAAGACGCCCATCAAAGTCGCGGTGATGGGCTGCGAAGTCAACGGCCCCGGCGAAGCCAAAGACGCCGATGTTGGCATTGCCGCCGGCGCCGGGCGCGCCATCATATTCCGCAAAGGCAAAAAGGCGCGCATCGTGGAAGAAGCCGATATGCTCGCCGCCCTCATGCAAGAAGTGCGCCAAGCCGAAGCCGAAATAGGCGCATAAGCAAGCGGCGCTATCGCGACTTATCGCCGTGATATACTGATCGCGATGGGATACGGCTTGCTTGAACGAAAGCGCTTGAATTTGAAACGCGAGCGATAGCGAGGGACAACGAGGATTAGCCGCAATGACCATTTCGCAGCGAAACCGCAATATCGCCGATACGCTAACGCAACGTCTGCTGAGCGCAATGGCGGACGAAGTTCACGCCGTCATTCTGTTCGGCTCCGTGGCGCGCGGCGAAGCCACCGAAAGCAGCGATATAGACCTCTACATCATCTCCAAAGACTCATCGGACACGCGGCGGCGCATGGAAGCGATCTGCGATGAAGTCCAAGCCGAATTCGCCAACATAGCGCCCATCCACCATCTATTCACCGACAAGATTATGTTCTGGACGGAAGCGGCGGCGTGCCGTTGCGCCCGCACCATGAACATCATAAATCAAGGCGCCGTATTGCACGACGACGGCGCCTATGCTGATATACTTGAAGACGCCAAGTGGGATGAATATATGAGCAAAGTCATCCCACTGCCCAACAGCCGAACCGAAGCCGTTTTCCATATCGACGAACTGATAGACGGCATCCAAAGCGCCGGCCGAAACTACATCATCCAAGGACTGCAGCCCGTCTCATACGCCGACCACACGCAGCCCAACTCCCTGGATATGTGGCTCCGCAAGCGCTTCGCCAAAGACAAAGACGCGCCCCAAGCCACCGCTGATGTAATCGCCCGGCTAGTCAACACCGGACGCTTTCGCCAAGCCAAGTTCATCTGCCCCGACAACGGCAATCTCAGCGACGGGCTAGAGATAGTTTCCTGATAGACCTGAGAAGCCTTAAAATCCGATTGCAGGTTGATGGCATAATGCGATTTCCCGCAAATCCTGCTCACATCTGAACGCTTACCAACGCTAATTCCCAAATCAAGGCAGCAAACCTATGCGAATGTCCCGCCTATTCGGAAAGACGCAGCGCAACGATCCAGCCGAAGCGGAATTGGCGAGCCACCGCCTTATGCTGCGCGCCGGGATGATATACCAAGTAGCCGCCGGCGTGTACAGTTATCTGCCCTTGGCGTGGCGCGCGCTCCGCAAGATAGAGCAGATCATTCGCGAAGAGATGGACGCCGCCGGCGGGCAGGAAATCCGCATGTCCGTTGCGCAGCCGCAGGAAATCTGGGACGAATCCGGCCGCAGCGCCATTATGGGCAGCGAACTCTTTCGCCTGCGCGACCGCCGCGACCGCCCCCTTGTGCTTGCCCCCACGCACGAAGAACTGCTCACCTACATGGTCAAGGCGAACGTCAACAGTTACCGCGATCTGCCCCTCATCATCTACCAAATCCAGACCAAGTTCCGCGACGAACCCCGCCCGCGCGGCGGACTCATCCGCGTGCGCGAATTCGATATGAAGGACGCCTACAGCTTCGACGTCGACCAAGCCGGCCTAGATCTCAGCTACGATGCGATGGCGCAGGCGTACCGAAACATCTACCGCCGCTGCGGACTCGACGTCATCGCGGTTGAAGCCGACAGCGGCGCTATCGGCGGCAAAGACTCCAGCGAATTCATCCTGCTCGCCGACGCCGGCGAAGACACCGTGCTGATATGCCCCGCCGCCGACTACGCCGCGAACGCCGAAAAAGCCGAATTCGCCAAACCCACGCCCGAAACCGAACCGCCGCTGCCTCTCGAAGAAGTCCACACCCCGGGTATGAAGACGATCGACGAAATCGCCGCCTACCTGAATGTGCCGCATCACAAGACGCTCAAGGCGGTATTCTATGCGGCGGGCGATGAGATTGTGTTCGTGGTCATTCGCGGCGATCTGGAAGTCAACGAAGTGAAGCTCGCCAACGCGCTCGGCGGCGCCGCCGACCTGCGCCTCGCATCCCCCGAAGAGGTCGAGCGGCAAGGCTTGGTCGCCGGCTCCGCCTCTCCCGTCGGCTTGCAAGGCATACGCATCGTCGCCGACGACTCCATCGACATAGGCGCAAACTTCGTCGTGGGCGCGAACAAACCCGACTACCATCTGCGAAACGCCAACCACCCGCGCGACTTCAAAGCCGACATCATCGCAGACATCGCTATGGCGCAGGAAGGCAGCGAATGCCGCTTGTGCGGCGAAGCGCTTTCGGCGCGGCGCGGCATCGAAGTCGGGCATATATTCAAGCTCGGCACTCGCTACAGCGAAGTGCTGAACGCCTACTACCCCGCCGAAAACGGCGAACAACGCCCCATCGTTATGGGCTGCTACGGCATCGGCGTCGGACGCCTGTTAGCCGCCGCCGTTGAGCAAAACCACGACGACAACGGCATGATTCTGCCCCCCGCCATTGCGCCCTACGCCGTATCGCTGATTGCGCTCAACCCCCAAAACGCCGCCGTCGCCACCGCCGCCGATGCCCTCTATCAGGCGCTCCAAGACGCCGGCATAGAAACGCTCTACGACGACCGAAGCGAATCCGCCGGCGTCAAGTTCAACGACGCAGACCTCATAGGCTTGCCCGTGCGCCTTGTGGTCAGCCAGCGCAACATTCGCCAGAAAATCGTGGAGGTCAAGCGCCGATCCGAACCCGACGCCGCGCTGATTGCCGTCGACGAAGTGATTGCCGCAGTCAAGGTGCTGCTGACTGACTGACGCATTCCGCCGCCATCGCATCGCGCAGAAAGCGGCGCACCGCCTTTTCGTACTTGGCGCTGTCCGCGTTCCACGAAAGCGCATGCCCCACGCCCGCGAACTCCATATAGCGCGCGATGTCCGGCCGGGCGCGCTGCAGGCGGCGGCTCGTCTCCGCCGGCACCAGCGCATCCGCGTCCCCGTGCAGCAGCAACATCGGCGCGCGAAGCTCGGCCGCCCGCGCAAGATAGTTCATCCGCCCCCAGTCTATGCCGAAGCGCACGCCCGCGAACCGCTTGCCGTACTGCGTGATGAAGCGCGGATACCCTAGCGCCTGCGCCGCATAATCCAGCGTCCCTTCAAAGTCCAGCAGCGGCGAATCCAGCGCCACGCCTATCACCCTGTCTGCAAGCGCCGATTCGTACAAGAAGTTCAGGCATATCCCGCCACCCATGCTATACCCGTACAACACGATGCGCGCTGCGCCATTCTGCAGCGCATACCGAACCGCCCCTTCTAACTCGCGCCACTCCGTCAACCCAAGCCAATGCCGCCCGTCGGCGCTTGCGGGCGCTCCCTCATCGTTGCGGTAAGTTATGCAAAGCGTAGTTAGCCCCGCCGCCGTCAGCGTTGGCAGGATGCGTAGCGCTTCGTTGGGATGCGCCCCCCGCCCATGCACGAATATCGCCCATACGCGCGAATCGCCGTCTATGCGCCATGCGGGAAATTCGCCCAGATCCGATGCAAAACGCACATCTTGGTAGGCGATGCCGTGCGCCGTCTGCGGATTGCCCGCATAGTCATAAGCGTCTATGCGCGCCGCCTCCGCATCGCCTATCGCGGCGGTCAGCGGCGTGTATTCGTGCACGGCGTAGTCATCCCCAAGATCGACGATGTCCCCAATCCGTCCATAGCCGTTTGCGCTGACAATCCAAAATATGCCCGGATGCCGCCAATTGCCGAAGCTTGCGTCCGGCTTGGCGGCGCGCAAGGTTATGCGCCCATCCCCCGCGCTTTCGGCGATAACATCGAGCGGCCGCCGCTCGCGGCTCACCTTGAGGCTGCCGGCGTATATCAGGTTGGACAGATACACGCCGTATATCAGAACCGCCGCCGCCGCAATCGCAGCGCCCGCCGCTATGCCGACCGCTATTTCCATTCACGCCTCCGAAAGCCTTGCCGCATCCCTTATCCGAAACGCAGGCGGTATGCCGCCCCCTGCGTATGTTATGCTAACCCGAAAGCGCGCTGCGATTCAAACCCGCCGCGCGCCCAAACGCGATGATAGCGCTTGCTTGGAGGTGATGTATGAGCGGCATATGGCGCGGCGATATGCGCTGCCCCGTGATGTTGACCTTTGATGTTGACGGCGTATCCGGCGCAATCAATCAGAACCCGGACAGCGCGCGCCTGCCCAGCCTTATGTCCATGCGCGAATACGGCCCAAGCGTGGGAACGCCTCGCATCCTAGATCTGCTGGACAAGTACGGCATCAAGGCGAGCTTCTACATCCCCGGCTATGTAGCCGAAACGCACGAGGCGCTTGTGAGGGACATATACGCGCGCGGCCACGAAATCGGGCATCACGGCTACATGCACGAACCGCCCGCAACGCTCACGCCGCAGCAGGAAGCCGATGTGTTGGACAGGGGCAGCGCCGTCATAGAGCGCATCACCGGCGAAAAGCCGCTGGGCTACCGCTCGCCCAGCTGGGAACTCAGCGAATCATCGCTGGCGCTGCTCGCCGAGCGCGGCTTCATCTACGACTCCAGCCTGATGGGAAACGATATACCCTATCTGGTGGATGCCGACGGGCGCGACCTCATAGAAATCCCCGTCCACTGGGAGCTTGACGATGTGCCGTACTTCAACTACGCCCCCGCATTGGGCGCGCGAAACGTGGCGGCATCCCCCGAGCAGGTCTATAGCGCCTGGTCCGCCGCATTCGACGGACTGCATCACTACGGCCGCTCCTTCATGCTCACCATGCACCCGCACACCATAGGCCGCCCCGGCCGTCTGCGAATGCTAGAAAGGCTAATCCAACATATCCAACAGCACACGGACGCGCCGTTCATGCGCTCGATAGATGTGGCGCGGCTGTTTGGCAAGTGATACGGACGGCGGACGCCCCCCATCATCACCCCCATCAACTAGCGCCAACCCCCGCCTATGATATACGATATGCTCATCACAACGCTTGCCAACCCATAAGCCGCCCAGTGCGCTGCTAAATGCTTCTGAAGTCCACGCTCACCTACCGCCATTTTCAACAGCGCAAGCAAGCCTAACAACCTTATCAACATACCTACCGATACCCAACACCCGCATACTTGCTAACATCCACACACATAACGACCGAAAGGGGCAACTATGAAACTGGCATTCTTTGACGACTTCAAACTTGGCGTGGTAAAGGGCGACGCCGTGGTGGATGTGTCCGATGCAGTGGCGGACATCCCGCGCGTATCGCCGCAGGATGTGCTAAGCGGACTGATAAGCGACTTCGACGCCCGCAAAGACGCCATCGCGCAGGCGGTAGCCGCATCCGACGGAACCCCGCTCTCGCAGGTGCGATTGCGCTCGCCGGCGCCGCGCCCGCTCAACATCATCTGCATGGCGGTCAACTACATGGAGAACGGAACGCGCTCCGAGCCCGCCCCCAAGAACGGCTTCAATAAGTCCCCCAACGCCGTAATCGGCGACGGCGATACCATCCTGCTGCCCGATGTTGGGGCGTCCATCTTCGAGCATGAAGCCGAGCTTGCGCTGGTCATCAGCAAACCCGCTTGGCAGGTCAAGGCGGAAGACGCCTTTGACTACATCTTCGGCTACATGAACTTCATCGATGTATCGGCGCGCGGCGTGCCGGCGTTCTATCAGATGAAGTCGCGCGAAACCTTCGCGCCGATGGGCCCGTGGCTGGTTACCGCCGACGAAATCGCCGACCCGCAAAGTCTGCCCGTCAAGCTCTGGGTCAACGGCAGGCTTGTGCAGGACTTCAACACCGACGATATGGCGCACAAAATCCCGCAGGTCATCGAATGGGTAACAAGCGTTCACTCACTAGGCCCGGGCGATGTGATAGCCACCGGCACCAATCACGCCGGCTTGAGCGCCATACAGGACGGCGACAGCGTCGATATCGAGGTAGAGGGAATGGGCAGACTGCATCTGAGCGTGCGGGACGACCTCAAGCGCACTTGGGGCAGAGAGACGCGCCACGAATGGGAAAGCGCCGGCAACGAAGGCACCACGCCGCAACTCACCGGCAAGTATGCGTAGCGCCAAAAGCCCGCGCCTGACTGGCATCGATCGATTGGCGGCTTACGGACGGATGACTTTGGTGCGATACGCAGACGGGCGGCGGGCATATCAGCGCTCGCCGCCCGTTTGCGCTAGATTCCCGTCTGCAACGTCTGAATGCGCTACGCCTTCGCGCGCATCCTAGTCGTCGCCCGAATGCGGCGGCGCGCCATTCGCCGCCATCTGCTGCTGACCTATCAGGATGCCTTCAAGCCGTGCTATGCGCTCCGTCAGGTCAGTTTTCATCTGCGCCATCTCAACTCTTATTTCGCTGATTTCCTTTTGCATTCCATCCATTCGGCGCAACATATAAATGAAAGTAGTCATCTGAATGCCCACAATGGCTATGCCCATCGCGATTATGGCAATCATTTCCGGGGACATAGTAGCCTCCTTGTGAGCCCAGCGCTGCCGTATAGCGTCTCACTGCGTCTCATAATGCGCTGATTCCTGATAGGTTACCACAATTACGGGCGCAAGCCTACCATCAACCACACGAGTCTAAGTGCCAGCGCACGCTAATCGTCGCCCGGTTGCGCTGGCGCGCCATTCGCCGCCATTTGCTGCTGACCTATCAGGATGCCCTCAAGCCGCGCAATGCGCTCAGTCAGCCCTGTTCTCATCTGCGCCATCTCAGATTGTATGCCATCCATTCGGCGCAACGTATAAAGAAGAGTAGTCATCTGAATGCCCATAATGGCTATGCCCATCGCGATTATGGCAATCATTTCTGGGGACATATCAGTCTCTTCGTGAACTTGGCGCTGCCGAATGGCGTTATTGCGTCTAATAATGCGCTGATTTCTGATAGGTTACCACAATTGAGGGCGCAAGTGGGGGTGCAAATGCTACCGCCAATCACGCAGATGGGCGGCGCGCAAATGGCGTTAGCCGCGTTGTCAGCGCTGGGTATTCCGGCAGCAAAAGTGGCTTGCGGCAGCGGCGCGCGCTGCGGGCGTTGGCGTATGCGCCGCGCTGATGTATCCTGTATGCAGATGAGCGGCGCAAACCCGCCCGAAACTTACACTATGGAGCGTGCTGGACGATGGCAGACAAGTACAGGCTGGATAGGGAAATCATCGCTATGCGCGTTGCGAAAGAGCTGCAAGACGGCGATGTGGTCAACCTAGGCATCGGCATACCATCGCTGTGTTCGCAGTTCGTCCCTGAAGGGCGCGATGTGCTGTATCACAGCGAAAGCGGCGTGCTCAACTTCGGACCTATGGCGGACGAAGGCGAGGAGGATGTCGATCTGACCAACGCCAGCGGCCACTTCCTGGCGTGGCATCCGGGCATGTCCTTCTTCCACTCGGCGGACGCCTTCGCGATGATACGCGGCGGACATATCGATGTAACCGTGCTAGGCGCGCTGCAGGTGTCCGCGAAGGGCGACCTTGCGAACTGGATGCTGCCGGAGCGCGGCGTGGGCAATGTGGGCGGCGCTATGGATCTGGCGGTGGGCGCAAAGCGCGTCATAGTGGCGATGGAACACACCGACCGCAGCGGCAATTCCAAAGTAGTGGAAGAGTGTACATATCCGCTCACCGGCAAAGGCTGCGTCGACCTCATCGTAACCGACATTGCGGTGATGGAAGTAGTCCATGAAGGGCTGGCGCTGCTAGAAGTCGCGCCCGGCTGGAGCGCCCAAGATGTTCAAGCGCAGACAGACGCCGCGCTAATCGTATCGCCCACGCTGCGGGAAATTGAGCTTTGAGGGATAGAATGGCAGTGATGCGGAGAGGATTATGAATATGGCAGATCTGCTATCTCAAAGTCTCAAGAACTCATCCGTTGAGATGCCGGCCCTATCTATAATGCCGCGCACTAATCCTTCAGGCAAATCTCCCGGATGGACGGGTACAACGGCGCGGCGGTTGGTGTCAGGGTTCCGCCATATTTCGTGGCTCCCCCTAGCTTGACGGTCAAACACAAACCCTGCGCGCCGCAATTTGCGAACAACCTGCCTAGCGGTAAATCCCGCCAGCCTACCCATCGGCCACGGATACCTGTATCAACTCCCTATGATGAGCGCCCTCTGCCCTAATGGATAACGGAAGTTCGCCATTGTGTTCAATATAGGATTCGACCAATTTCTGGGCGACGTCTTTGGCTATTTCAATGGCTTCCGGAACGCTCACAGCGTAGGCAATCAAGTCAGGCAAGTCTTCGCTAGTAGCTAAGAAGCCCCCCTCTGGAAGTTCTTCGATTCGGACCAAAAGATGCTTTATCATCCGCCCTACCTCGAAAATGCTTATCAAACCTAACTGAATCGTAACCGCCTGCTGCGCAAAATACAACCTTATTCAATGTAACCGCATCTAATACTATTAAGAAAACCAATGCCGTCGCGGGCATTCTCACATTGCAGAACCTACCGGTTTGAAATCTCTAGGAAAGCGCTGCATTAGGGGATACTTCGCGCGCAAAGCGCTCAACTGCGCGCAATTTGAGAACGCTTTGCAATTGACCCCAATGCCCCTATCCGTTAAAATTACACCCAGCGCACGCAGGAGCGTAGCTCAGCTTGGTAGAGCATCGGTCTCCAAAACCGAGTGTCGCGGGTTCGAATCCTGCCGCTCCTGCCACCGCATCCCCAAGATTGCATCGCGCATCACAGGGCTTCTCCGAAATCGGAGCGCCCTTTCTCTTTCGACGCAATTCACGCAGTCCCGCATACACGCCGCGCGCTTGCATTAGCCTTACGGCCAACGTCCCACATTGCCATATCCGCGAAAGTTCGCTCGCCCCAACCGATAGCGTAAGCAGCGCGCATTGCCCCGCGCATACGCGGCCATTCACCCTTATCGGTACGCCCGCCCTGCCCCACGCCTAGCCTACCTAGTACAGGCAACGCTGACGAACAATCACCGCAATCGCCGCCATTTTCGAATCTAATTGTTGACTTGTATTGATACCTTGTATTACAATGCCCTCTTGGATTTATTGATACGAAGTATTGATTAGGAGAAACGCACCTTGCAAACCAAACTAAACCTTGGGATAGGCGGCATGCCCGCTATATTGATAGCGTTGACGCTTGCCCTTGCCGCCGTAGCGCTGATAGGCTGCTCGTCAACCCCGACGCCCGCAGCGCCGGCGCAGTCCGTTGCCCCCGCCGTTCAGCAGTCCGCGCCCGCTCAGCCCGTCGCAACCCCAATCCCGCCGGCCGCTCCGGCGCCCGCCCAACCCGCAGCGCCCGCAGCTATGCCGGCCGCCCCCGCCCCTGCCGCTCAGCCCGCCACAACATCGGCTCGACCCACCGCAGCGCCCGTCCGTCGCCCCGCCGCGACAGCAGCGCCCGCCATGGCAATGACCGAGCCGGCAGAGCCTCTGAGCATAGTAACCACCACCAGCATCATAGCCGACTGGGTGAATGTCGTGGGCGGCGACCGCGTGGAAGTGTTCAGCATGCTTGGCGCAGGCGCCGATCCCCACACCTACCGCCCCGGCGCGCAGGACGTCGTCAGGGTAGCCGAAGCCGACCTCATATTCAGCATGGGCTTGCATCTGGAAGCGTCCTGGCTTGAAGAACTCATCCATAACGCCGCCGCCGATCCCGAAAGAGTTATCGCGCTAGGCGAAGGCGTCAATCCGATCCCGTTCCAAGCGGAGGACGACGACCACGACGACCACGCCGGCCATGCTCACGGACACGCCGACGAACACGACGATGATGAGGATCACGACGAAGATCACGCCGACGAGCATGACGAAGATGAGGGACACGACGAAGACGACGACCATGCAGACGAACACGACGAAGACGAGGATCACGACGAAGACCACGACGAACACGACGATGAGCATGACGAAGACGAGGGTCACGACGACCACGATGACCATGCCGACCCGCACGCCGGCCACGACCACGGCTCCCTAGATCCGCACTTCTGGTTCGACCCGCTGCGCGTCAAGCGCGCCGTCACGGACATATCCGCGCGGCTCGCCACGCTCGACCTGAACGGCGCGCAGGCTTACCTAAGCAGCGCCCACGCCTACAACGCCGAACTGGACGCGCTGCACGAATGGATAGAGCAAGAAGTAGAGAGTATCCCCGAGGACCGCAGACTGCTGGTTACCTCGCACGATAGCATGGGGTATTTCGCAGCGCTCTACCACTTCGATGTCGTAGGCACGGTCATTCCCAGCGGCACCACCGAGGTGGAGCCTAGCGCGCGCGAAATCGCGGAGCTGATCGAGCGTATCCGCGAAGTGGACGCCCCCGCCATATTCCCCGAAACCACCGTGAGCGACAGCCTATCCGAGCGCGTCGCCGATGAAACCGACGCCAAAATAGCGCCCCCGCTCTACAGCGGCGCGCTCGGCGCCCCGGGCAGCGGCGCGGACACCTACCTCGGCTTTATGCGCTCCAACGTGAACACCATCGTGGAAGCGCTGCAATAAGCGCCCGCAACAAGCATCCCTCCCGCGGATGCGCGCCCTCCCGCGCATCCGCAACTCTCTTATTTATCGATATCGCGCCGCCGAACTTTGCAACCGGCGGCGCGCTTTGAGATACAATTGATAGCGTCGGAACGCCCGCCCGCGCGGTTGCATAGAGACTGCATATGCGCGCGGCGGCAGCGGCGCAACGAAGCGCTGAAAACGCAAAGAGCGAATGATGGACGGCAATTTCATAGGCTTGCTGCTGGATCCGTTTAAGTATAGCTTTATGACGCGCGCCCTTATGGTAACGATGCTGGTGGGCATAATCGCGCCGGCGGTGGGCTGCTATGTGGTTACGCGCGGACTCGGCTTTATGGGCGACGCCATGGCGCACGCCGTTCTGCCCGGAATGGTCATCGCCTTTCTGCTGGGCATAGCGCCCATTTGGGGCGCCGCCGTCACCGGCATAACGGTCGCGCTGCTAATCGGCTACCTAACCCACCGCACCAACCTATCCGAAGACATCGGCATAGGCATCCTGTTCGCGGGAATGTTCGCGCTCGGCTTGGCGCTCTTATCAGCGGCGGACGGCATAACCCTCGACCTGGAAAGCGTGCTGCTGGGACAGGTCCTCGGCGTGTCCATGACCGACGTCTATATCACCGCGTCGCTTGCCGCCGCCGTGTTCGCGGCGCTGTATCTCTTCCACAAAGAGCTCGTATTCGTGAGCTTCGACCGCATAGGCGCAGAAGTGGCGGGCATACCCACCCGCATGCTGGACTACCTGCTGCTGGCGCTGCTGGCGATAATCATCGTCATTACGCTGCAGGCGGTAGGGCTTGTGCTGGTCGTAGGAATGCTGATAATACCCGCGGCGACGGCGTTCCTGCTGGTGCGCCGATTCGCCTCCGCAATGGCCGCCGGCGCGTGCATCGGCGCGCTATCGGCGGTATGCGGGCTGTACATGTCGTTCTACCTAAACCTGCCTTCAGGCCCTGCGATGACGCTGGTAGCGACCGCCCTGTTCATCCTAGCCGCCGCATTCAAGCGCAAGATGGCATAGCGCGCTATTCTGCGAAAATTGGCGTATCCGCCGAAAGCCGTCGATATTGTGGGATTGCCGGGCAGTTCAGCGGCGGACGTCGGCATATCCGTAGATGCCGTCGATATTGCGGGAATGCCACGCAGTTCACTTGCGCGCGTCGGCGCATCCGCCGAAAGCCATCTATCTTGCGGGAACTCCGGGCAGTTCACTTGCGCGCGTCGGCGCATCAGCGGAGCCGTCGATCTTGCGGGAATGCCGCGCAATTCAATAGCGCGCGTCGGCACATCCGATAAAGCCATCGACTTTGTAAGAATGCCGCGCAGTTCACTTGCGCGCGTCGGCGCATCCTTCGCAAATGATATGAAACTCCATCCGATGCCCCACAATCTCGCCCGCCATATCTTTGCCGATGGAGCGAATCAGCCGCTCAATGGTGGCGGCGCTGAACTCGCCCACATTGCCGCAGTTCACGCAGACCGTATGATGATGATGCTCAATGCGCGCGAGGCTGTACTTCGGCGTGCCGTCCGGCAGCGCCACCTTGCACACAACCCCGGCATCTACTAGCAGTTTGATAGTGCGATACACCGTCGCCCTGCCCACCTTGGGCAGTTCATAGGCTATCTCTTCGGCGGTGAAGCCGCCCTCTTTGCGGTCAAGCAGGCTAACGATATTGCGGCGCGGCGCGGTAACGCGATAGCCCTGATCTTCCAGGACGGAAATCATATCCGGTCTCGACGGCGTATTCACGGCGGCAGTCTGCTCCAAAGCGGCGGCGCGCTTATCCCTAAATCCCCGATTTCAATAGAATACCCGCCGCAGCGCCGATACGCAAGTTTAAGCGCGCTTTGCGCCCGCGCTTCTTTGCGTTAAAAAAACTCTAATCGCCCCTCGATTTTCTTTCGATTAAGCGTTCCAATACCCCACGCCATCTCGATCGCGAAATCCCCTCGATCTGCGCCGCCAAACGCCCATCAATGCGGAAAATACCACCAAACCGCGCATCGATCCCCGCCAAAATCACAGCGCGGACAATGCGCCACGCCAACGCCTTTATTAACTGCTTCACACTCAGGAACGCCTGTAATACGGCGTTCCCGCGATTTTCTGGAATTTGCGGAAATTGCGTGATTTTACCCTTGACACTCAAAATCGCCGTTTCGTAACCTGTTTTTATACATTTATTAGAAATAGTTCAGCAGAAGCGCTACAACCCGAAGCGCCCTGCAGAAACGCCAACCATAGCCCCGGAAATCGGGCGTCCCAAACAGCGCCCAAACACCCGCCGAGCGGACGGACATACAACCGTCCCGCTCCAACCGGCAGCCAAAGCCCTGCTTTGCGGCAGGCCAATTTTTCAACCCGTATGGTGTTGTCAGGGGAACCTTTGCGCCTTTTTTAGACGCCTCCCTAGCATCCCGCAAGCGCTGAAGGAGGAAATCAACGGATATGGTAATTCAAAGAGAAGAGTTCGAATCCTACCGCCCCAGTGTGATAGACACTCCGGCGCCCGCCACCACAACACGCCATCTCACATGCCCCAGATGCGACGCCCGTCTGCAGATCAACTACGACGAACCCCAATGCATCCAGTGCGGATATGTGGATTACGGCTATGTGCCGCCCAACGCCCACAAAACCAAGAACATGATGAGCACCGCCACCCGCTTTGTGGTGCGCTACATCGGCGACTTCCCGCAGCTCGCGGACACGCTCACCCATGTGCGCCTTGTGCGCTTCCGCAACAGAGCCATCTACCAAGTAACCTGCCCATTCTGCAACGACGATATGGAGCAGTCTTCACTATCCGGCAAGCGCCGCGAAGTCCGCGAAGAACGCTACAAGTGCGCCGACGGACACCGCATATCGCTAATGCCCGGCAGGAAAAACGACCTAGGCTGGAAGTAGCGACCGCCTTCCCAATCCCATAACCGAAACCCACACTCTAGACAACGGCCGGACGGGTTAAGCGCATATGCCGCCGCCCATCCGGCCGTCTGCTTTGCCGCCAAACTATATGCCATCCATAGCCGAAACATACGCAGCGTCCCCCCAAGAGCCGCTATTCATATGCGACTTCTCCCCCCCAAGAAGCGCCCTGCCAAGCGCGCTTGCGCCCGCCGCCGCCATCCCCGCCGACTGGATCTCAGTAGCATACAACCCCGGCCGATCCGCCAGAGCCAACTCCGCCATCGTAGCGCATCAAATCAAGGCTCACGCCCGCAAGGACGTAGTCTTCACCCTCGCCACAAGAGATATGAACCGGCTGGCAATCCAAAGCCTGCTGCTAGGCGCGGCACTGCTAGGCTTGCAGAATGTAGTCGTGGTAAAGGGCGACAACTTCACCCCGCGCGAGCGCCGTACCCTAACGGCGGTCAACGACTACTCCCCCACTCAACTCATACGCGCAATCGCTGATATGAACCGCGGCGTGGACTTTCGCAGCCGCCCGCTAGACGCCCCCACGCAGTTCTGCATCGGCGCATCCATAGATATGGCGCGCGCCCTCAAGCCCGAATGCGCCCTAACCCGCCGCAAGATCGAATCCGGCGCGCAGTTCTTCATATCCCAGCCTACTTTCACGCCCGAAATCCCGCTGCGCTTCATCGACGCCTACGCCGCCGAATCCGGCGCGCCGCCCGCCGTCCCCATATTCTTCGGCGTGCAGATGATGGCGCAAAACGGCATATCATTCGCCCAAGTCCCGCAATGGGTTCGCGACGACCTGGATCGCGGCCGCCCCCCCGGCGACATCGCGCTCCAAACCCTGACCGAGTTCATTGCGGCCGGCTTGCGGACGATATACCTGCTGCCCCCCATACTCAGCGGCGGCAAACGCGACTACGCGTCGGCGCAATACGCCTTGCAGCGCATCCGAGCCGCCCATCCGCGTAGCGCAAAATCCCCGGCGTCCGAATCGTCCGAATCGACCGAATGAACGCGTCTCGCCCCAAAGCGAAAAGCCGCCCATAATGGACGGCTTCCATAATTTCAGGCAACGGCACATAGCCGCCAAACGCTAATCCGACGATGGCAGTTTGCGCGGTTGCTGCACTTCCATCTGCGCCCCGTTGTAGCGCAAATCGCACTTGCCCGCCTTGGTGACAAGCACCGTTACGCCGCTCTCATCCGACTGATAGCGCCGCCCCAGATTGATAGTCTGAGCCTCTGCATTCGGCGCCGCGCCCCCATCGAAGCCGCCGCTGTCCTTTTCGCGCAGCGGAACTTCGCCGTCCGTCAGCACGCCGTCCCCGCCCTTGGTAACGACAAGCTCCGCGCCGCTCGGAGTTACATACCTAGTTCCCGCCTTTATCATTCTTGCAATTCCCTCTCAACTTGCAACTGCTATCCGCAGCATTCGCATCCGCCATTGCGCGATACGATTTATGCCGTTAGATGATATTGTAACCCGATTTGCGCCATTGTTCAATTCCAATCGCGCATTGGGTATTCTCAACACTACTCAACATTGAGAATGCCGCCGCTTTTGTTGACATGACAATATGCCGAATATATCATAAAATCAATGGCGCAAGTTTCGCTTGAGCGAAGCCGACTCCATACATCACATCAACGGACAACTCAATCTACTTATCCTCAAATACCAGCGAATACTAATTCCTCAAACTCAAACCTAGGAGGGGGATATGGCAGAATACACCAAGAGCGAAGCGCTTGATTGGGCGCGGGAAAATCTGCGCGGCCAATGGACTACCCTGATGACCCCCTTCACCGCTGACGACGACTTCGACGAAGAAGGCATGCGCCGCAACATTCGCCATATCCGCGCGCTCGGCACCCAAGGCGCAGGCTGCACCTGGGGTATGGGCGAGTTCTGGAGCCTCACCCTTGAAGAGCGAATGCGCGTCTTCGACGTAGTGGCGGACGAAGCCGGCGGCGATTGGCCTATCGGGGCGCACGTCACGCACACCTCATACAAGGATATGCTGGCGCTGGCGAAGCATGCCGAATCCGTAGGCTTTGACCTGCTCATAGCGGCAGCACCCTATTTCGTTACCAAGACCGAAGCGCAGGTTGTCGACTGGATACAAATGCTTGCCGACAATACCAACCTCGCCATCATGTACTACAACTCCCCGCAGTTCGGCATCGTTATGAGCGCGCAGGGACTTGGGCAAATATGCGCCATCCCCAATGTGGTGGGCGTCAAAGAGGCGAGCTTCAACCCCGAACTCTCTATAGAAGCGCATCAGCTTCTAGGCAGAGACGCCATTATCAGCACGCCTGACGAATGGATTATGTTCAAGGGGCGCGAGCTGGGCTTCGAGCAGCAGGTCATGTTCGCCAACACATCCGATTGGCGCTTCGACCGCCCCGGCAAGAACTACTACAATCAGTTCATCGACAAGGCGATGCGCGGCGACCTGGACGACGAGTTCTACGACGCGCACGTCCGCCCCATCAAGGCGGTCTCCGACAAGTGGTGGGCAAGTACCGTGCAGAAGGCAAACGGCGCGCTTCCCGCTCCAATGTGCAAGTATTGGGGCGAAGTGATGGGCATGGCGGGCGGCCATGTGCGCCAACCGCACATCAACCTGTCCGACGAAGAGAAAGCCGAACTGAAGCAAGACGTGGAAGCCGCCCTCGCCGCAATCTAGTTTCGCAATCCGATGCAACGCCGGTTCAACGCCGGCTCCAAGAAAGGCAATCGCAAATGATCCTAATGGTTAGCGTCCAGAACCTCGCAGAGGCTTTGCAGGCTCTCAAGGGCGGCGCCGACATCGTCGATGTGAAGAACCTGCAAGAAGCCCTGGTGGGATCGGCGCATCCCCATATCGTTCGCGACGTCCGCAACGCCATCCCGATGGAGCGCCACGCCAGCGTTACGCTCGGCGTAGTCCCCAATCAGGTCGGCACCGTGGCTATGGCGGTGTACACCGCAGGCGTGCTGCAAGCCACTTCCGTCAAGGTGGGCTTTATGGACACCGAATATCCCGCCGCCGCCGAAACCCTGCACGCCTGCCGCGAAGCGCTCGACGGCTTCGACACCAAGCTCATCGGCTCCCTATTCGCCGACAACACCCTCTACGGCGGGCTTGAACCTCACCACATGAATAAGCTGGCGAAAGAGACCGACTGCGACGGCTGGCTCATAGACACGCTGACAAAGGACGGGCGCAACCTATTTGACTTTATCCGAGAAGAAGAGCTGCGCGATATGGTGTTCGAAGGCAAAGAGGCGGGCATGAGCACCGCGCTGTCCGGCCACCTGCGAATCGACGACCTTGACGAACTGGCGCGCATCAACCCCGACATCGTGGGCGTGCGCGGCGCCGCCTGCCAAAAGGCGGACGACCGCACATCCAGCGTTCACTGGGAACCGGTCGCCGAGTTCAAGCGCCAGATCGATATGCGTCTGAGCGGCGATGTGGATGTGTTCGCATCGGCGTCAGCGCCGTCAAGCGGCGGCGCAAACGGCAGCGTGAGCGCCAGCGATTGGGTCGTCATAGACGGCACCGGCAAAACCTGCGCCGGCATCATCGCCGCCCTCACCGAACACATCGACGCCGACGGCGAATCGTTTGTCGAGGTGCTAATTCCGGACGTCCTCAACACCTACGACGTCATCGTTTGGGCGGAAAAACGAAATCACAGCATTCTGACGCAGCGCAAAGACGACGCAGGTTTCGTGAGGATGCTAATCAGGCCCTAACCCGCCTATTGGCGGCAGAGCCGGGCGCGCAGCCCATTCGGATGCGGCGCGCCGCTATGGATGCGCGGCAACGGGAGCGCCGAATAATGGTTCCAGACATTGTGCAGGCAATAGCGATCTATGTAGGACTCGTGAGAGACCTGTTGTTGCTCATCATACTCATCGTAATTCTGATTCTGGTCTATACGATCTACCGAAAGGTATCGCAGGGGCTTAACTCCGCAAATCGGATTCTGGAAAACACCGAGGACATCGTCAATACGGTGTCCGAAAACATCGTCAGGCCCGCGGCGTCAGGATCCGGATTCGCCTATGGATTGGGCAAAGCGATAGCCTTTCTGAGGGGAACGAAGAAGTAGCGGCAAGGAGGCCGAACATGGCAAACAACAACGACGGCGGCACATCATTCACTTTGGGATTCATCCTTGGCGCAATAGTAGGCGCGCTGATTGCGCTGCTGATTGCGCCCAAGACCGGCTCTGAAACCCGCGGCGAGCTCATGGAGCGCAGCCAGGCTCTCAGATCGCGCGCCGAAGAGATCGCGGCCCAGGCGCGCACCGAAGCGCAGACGCGCGCCACCACCGGCGTCGCGACCGCGCGCGAGCGCATAGCCCCCGCATATGAAGGCGTCCGCGAGCGCGTAACCCCAGTTGTGGAGCAGGTCGTCGGCCGCGTGCAAGACGGCAGCGCCCCTACCCCAAGCGCAGACGACGCCCCCGCCGACGAGCATTCCCAGACCGACAGGGCGTAACCACAGCGAACAACCGCCCGCGCTCATAAACACACAGCCCCCGCCCGTTTCAACGGCAGGGGCTGTTCTCATACCGTAGCAACGCGCGCAATGAAACGCCGGCTTACGGCGCATAGCGCGGATACGAACCCAGCACCTTCAGCATCGCCGCCTGTTCTTTGACCGCCGCCAAAGCGTCCCGCACTATGCCGTCTTGCTTGTGTCCGTCTATATCCACAAGAAAGATATACCTGCCAAGGCTCTTTCGCGTGGGGCGCGACTCGATCTTGCTCAGGTTGATGCCTCTGCTCGAAAACTCAGTCAGCGCGCTGACCAAAATGCCCGGGCTGTTCGTATCGAAGTTGAAGCACATAGACGTCTTATCGTTGCCCGTAGGCGCGCTGTCCGCCGCCGCCAGTACCACAAAGCGCGTGGCGTTGCTGTGATTGTCTTCAACCTCTTCATCCACAATCTCAACATCGTAGTTCGCGGCGGCGCGCTTGCCCGCAATCGCCAGCGCGGGCGCAGCGGCGTTCAGCATCTCGCCCACCGCCGCCGCATTGCTCGGCGAAGGCATCAGATCCGCGTTTGGAAAGCGCCGCAGCAGGTACTCCCGGCACTGCGCCAGCGACTGCGGATGCGAATAGACCATCTGCACATCGGCATCGGCAAGATTTGCGCCAGACTTGGCTATCAAGCAGTGGTGAATGGGCAGCACAAGTTCGTTCTTTATCAGCAGATCCGACTCGTGTATAAGCAGATCCACCGTGAAGGTTACGGCGCCCTCAAGGCTGTTCTCGATCGGCACAATGCCTTCCTCCGCATCGCCGCAGTCCACGCTCGCGATTACCGCCGGAAGCGATGGAACGGATACTAGATCGAACGCTATATCGCCGTCTTTCTTGGCGTACAGAAGCGCCGCCTCTTCCGAATATGTGCCGGGCGGCCCCAAATATGCCAGCCGTTTCGTCATCGCCGTCGTCCCTCCCTATCGTTGATTTGCGGCTATGCGCCCGCGCGCCCAATGCCGATAGCGCGCTGCGTCAACTACCGCGCGCTTTGACCGGTTAGGTCATCCAGCAGCGCATCGTTGCCCGCAAGCACAAGCCAATCGTTTGCCCGAAGCTTGTCTTTGCTGCTGGGCTTCAGCGTGATGTTCTTGCCGCGCGAAATCGCCAGCGCCGATAGCCCGGCGTCCCGCGCGTTGCTGCCCAACCCGGGCAGTTCGCCGATGCTCAGATCGGCGAAGCGGCTCGGAACCCGAAGCTTGCTTATGCCGAAGTTGGGAAGTATCTCCATATACTCCTGCACATCCGGATGAAACAGCGAATGCGCCAGCCGCGCCCCCATCTCCGCCTCCACCTGAACCACCTTGTTCACGCCGAGCCGCTCCAGCGTGTTGGCGTGAAGCCGATCCTTGGCGCGCGCCACGATGTACCCCACATCCAAAGTCTTGAGCATCACCGAAACCATCACGCTGGACACCAAATTAGCGCCGATAGCCACGATAGCCATATCGTAATCCGGAATGCCAAGCTCGCGCAGCACCGCATCGCTGGTAGCGTCCCCCACAAGCACATGCGTGGCATTCCCCATCATATCTTGAACGCGGCTTTCGTCTTCGTCTATCGCAAGCACATCGTGCCCCTGATTATACAAGGTCTGCGCCACGCTTGAACCGAAGCGCCCCAGCCCTATCACAACTACCTGCTTCTTCATCCGTTCTCACCTGCCCTCTTTTGGAATGCGGCTTGACACTAGCCGCTATCCTATTGTAACCCTTTCCTGAGCGTAGCGGTACAGGTCTTGCTCCGGCCTATACGCCATCGTCAGCCCTATCGTGAGCGGCCCCAGTTTGCCGATGAACATCGTCGCCGCGATTATCAGCCGCCCGTAGTCGGACAGCAGCGGCGTTATGCCCGTGCTTAACCCCACCGTCCCGAATGCGGACGCCGTCTCAAACAGAATGTCCAAGAAGCCCAATCCCCGTTCCGTAACGCTGAGAATCAGGATTACCAGAAAGACGAACAGCAGCGACATCACCAAAATCAGAAACGCCCGCTGAACCTGCGATGCCGGTATTTCCCTGCCAAACGCCGATGTGTGATTTCGCTGTCTCAGCAGCGCTATCACCGCGATCGCCACCACCGCCAGCGTGTTCACCTTCACCCCGCCCGCAACCGACGCCGACGCCCCGCCCACGAACATTAGCGAGGATGTGAGCGCATTCGTAGTATCGCCGGCCGCGCTCAAGTCCGCTATCGTGAAGCCCGCCGTCCGACCGCTGACCGCCTGAAACGCCGCCGCCATCGCCTTTTCCCCAATCGACATATCCCCAATCGTTTCGGGGTTGCCGTACTCCAGCGCAAAGAAGCCCACCGCCCCTACAACCGTCAGCAGCAGTGTCGCTATAAGCGCAAGCTTGGTATTGAGCGCAAACCGCGAAAAGCGTCTGACTCTGACAACGTCGATTATCACCAGATAACTGATTGCGCCGATGAAAATCAGCACAGCTATCACGCTCAGCACAAAGGCGTCGGTTCGGTACGCCAAAAGCCCTTCCACTTCTTTGAAGACGAGGAAGCCGGCGCCGTTGAACGCCGATACCGAATGAAACGCCGCCTGCCAAACCGCATCCGCCGGCGGGTAGCTAAACATATAGAAGTACGCCAGCAGCGCCACAAAGCCTATGACCTGTATCCCCGTCGCCACAACCACTATGCCCACCGTAAGCCGCGCCATGCTGCCGAACTGGTCCAGCATCAGGTTCTCGCGCATCAGCAGCCGCTGCGTTAGCGTAACCCGCTGCCCCATAAGTATCAGCAAAAAGGTGGCGATGGTCATAAACCCAAGCCCGCCCAGATATATCATTCCCAAGATGATGATCTGCCCCGCGCGCGTCCAATACTGCGCCGTATCTTGCACCACCAGTCCCGTGCAGGTAATCGCCGACGTTGATGTGAACAGCGCCACCACCAGCGGCGTAACCTCGCCCGTCCGATTCGTGAACGGCGGCAGCAAAAGCAGCGTCCCAACCGCTATAATGGCAAGAAAGAAATATACTATCGTGAGAGGCGACGCCATAAACCTAGACGAAACCCTACGCGACGGCGCTGTTATCTCAACGGACTGCGTCAGCGGCTGCTCAAACTGACCCGCAGCGCGCTCCGGGGACGGGCTTTTCTGTCTGCGGATATACTGCACTTTGCGCCTTATGCGTATGAATGTCTAAGGGATGTCTAGGATATGGAAAGGGACGTTCCGCAGCGCCGCAAACCTTGCGCCAATCGGCGTTGCGGGTTGACAATGCGCTGACAACATTATGCTGACAACACAGGCGCAAGTTCGGCGCTTTCGGGTGTATAATCACCGCTTGAACGGGCAACCGCCGTTTGCGATTTTATGCCTGTGAAAATAACAATGTCAAATGTATGCGGCTCTATTTCTGAGTCCCCGCAATCCCCCATCGATCGCCCTATTCAAGCGACGGCAGACGGCAAAACCAAGCGCGCATAGCGCCTACTCAAAGCCTATGGAGGACGAAAACAAGTGCGTGTGTTAGTTACCGGTGGAGCCGGCTTCATCGGCTCCCATATAGTCGACGCTCATATCGAACGCGGCGATGCGGTGTCCATTGTGGACAACCTATGCGGCGGCAGTCCCGCCAATGTGAACCCGGCGGCGCATCTCTACGACATCGATCTCAACGACGCCCACGCTCTCGCGCAAGCGTTTGCCGACGCCAAGCCCGAAGTGGTCAGCCACCACGCCGCGCAAGTCAGCGTCCGCAACTCTATGGCAAATCCCACAAACGACGCTCAAGTCAACATCATCGGCTCGCTGAACGTGCTTCAAGCCTGCGTCCAACAAGGCGTAGAGCGCCTCATATTCGCATCCACCTGCGCCGTGTACGGCAAGCCAGAGCGCCTGCCGATGGACGAAACGCACACGCTGCGCCCCGAATCCGTCTATGGCGCGTCCAAGCTCAGCGTAGAGACGTTCATACGCCTGTACGCCGACGCATACGGGCTTAAGCACAAGATATTTCGCTACGGCAATGTGTTCGGCCCGCGCCAAAACCCCGCGGGCGAAGCCGGCGTGGTAGCCATATTCACCGGGCAGATGTGCCGCGGCGAGCAGCCCGCCATATTCGGCGACGGGACAAAGACGCGCGACTACATCTTTATCAGCGACATCGTGGCAGCCAACATAGCCGCGCTGAACGCCCACGGCGACAACCAAACCTACAACCTAGCGCGCGGCATAGGCGTATCCGACTTCGAGATTTTCGACGCTGTGCGCGCCGCCGTCGGCGCAGCGATGCAGCCCAAATACGCCCCCGTGCGCCCCGGCGAAGCCCAAGCCGTCAGCCTAGACGCGTCCAAAGCGCGCCAAGCCCTGAGCTGGCAGCCCGCCGTGGATCTACCCGACGGCATTCGGCAGGTAGTCGACCACTACCGCCAAGCCCACGACGTCACCCCATAACTTTGCGCCCTTTGCGCCCTTTTGCGTTAAAAACCTTAGGCAGACCCTTTGCGCCCCCGCCCCTCTGCGCCAAAACCCTACTGTCTAAGGCCTATAAATCACCGCAAGCGTCTCGCGCAGCGTCTCGCCCCCCGCCCCCGTTGCCGCGACGTCGATGATGTTCGGCCCCGCCTCCAGCGTAACCGTTGTGGAAAACACGCCCGCGGCGTCCACCGAAAGCGATATGCCGTTCACGCTGACCACCGTTCCCGGCGTTGTGCGCCCCGCAAGCGGGATGCTCGGCTGCGCCGCGACGCTCTGATTCTCCGGCTGCGTTACCAGCAGAAAGAACGGCTGCGGCGGCAGCGCCAGCGATATGACCGTCAGCGTGAGATCCGCGCGCTGCCCGTCGGCCGCTACCGCCGCCACATCGATGCCGTTCACCCCCGGCGAAAGCCCAACCGCCTGCCGAAAGCGCCCCTCGTCGTCCAACTCGACCGCCTGCCCGTTCACCTCGACTTGCGCGTCCGCCGCAGCGAATCCGTGTACCACCACGCCGTCCGTCTGCACCGTAGCGCCGTTCAGCGGCCCCCGCACATCCAGCAGCCCGCCGTTTGCGCCGCCCGTATCGCTTGCGGCAGTAGGCGTAGCGGCAGGCGGGCGCGGGCTTGGCGTAGGAACGGCAACGGGCGTCGCCGTAACCACTACCACCACGGGCGTAGGCGTGTCGACGGGCGCGCGCGGCAGCGCCGTTACGCAGCCCGCAGCCGCCAACAGCAGCCCCGCCGACAGCGCAATTGCGCCCAACGCTCTGCCCAAGGAATTCGGCATATTCGGCAATATCGACAAGTTCGGCAGGCTCGACAAAAATTTCAATCAGCGCCAAAGTTCAATGTACGGCGTAGCGCTTGGGAATGCGCGGCGCTTCACGCCCGACTGCGCCAATGGCTTGGTAGCGCGCTATCATTCGGCGGGCGTATCCGCGGGCGGCGCATCGTTGAGCGGCAGGCTCAGCGCAAATGCCGCTTGCTCGTCGGGTTCGGACGCCGCGCTCTCTATCGCAAGATCGCCGCCGTAGCGAACCGCAAGCGTGTGCGCGATGTACAGCCCCAGCCCGGAGCTCGTCTTCTCTTCACGCCGCGCTACCGCCGGCGTCCAACCGCGCTCGAATATGTGCCGCCGATAGCGCGCGGGGACGCCCGGACCATCGTCCCACACCCGCACAAAGAAGCGCGCCTCATCCCGCGAAAGCCCAACCTCGACCTGCGAATCAGCGAACCGTATGGCGTTATCCACAAGGTTGGTCACGATATGCTCTATCGCGGCGCTGTCCGAATACACTATGCCGAACTCCGACGGATCCGCCCACCAAGTTATGCTCTTGTTGGCATCCGACGCAACCGGAATATAGCGGTCCACTATGCGCCGCACCACCGCCGCCGCCTCTACCGGCTGCGGACTGAACGACGCGTCCGGCGCCTCAAGCTGAATAAGCACGCGAATGTTGGACATCATCAGCCGAAAGTTGGGCGCCTGCATCTCGATCTCATCTAAAAGCTCGGCTACCTCGGCGCTGTTATCATCGTCGGATGCCCGCAGGAATGCGCGAAGCTCCCGCTCCTTGCCCAGAATGCGCCTCAGCGGCCTGCCCAAATCGTGGTCAAACAGCTCGAAATACTGCTGAGTAACGCTGCTCCAATCCCGCATATCGCGGCGCTGCCCGTCGTCGGATGCGCCGCGCTTCAGCGCCTGCGGCAGCGCGTATGTCAGCGCCAGCGCCGCCAAGCCCACTATCAGCAGCGCCGCCCCGATGTATGTCAGCGGCTCCACGCCCCATATCGCCGCGAACAGCGCCTCGCCAATCAGCGGCGCAAGCCCCAGACACGCCGCCGCCGCCGCCACTATCAGCAGCGCCGCCGCCCTCGCCACCACTTGCCCCGAAACCCTGCCTAGCATATGCCAAACCGCCTTCGCCCAATGCGCCGCCAAGCCCCGCGCGTCGATACTAGGCGCGGATGGCATAGTAGGGATGCGATGCAATGCGGTTGAGTCAGCATAGCGGCGTTTCTAATCAAGCGGCGCAAGGCGATAGCCTTCGTAGATGTCTATGGCGTTGTTGATGGTTGTTCTAATCCGGCGGCGCAAGCCGATAGCCCCTGTCGCGAATGTTGATTATCAGGTCGCCCGCCCCAAAGCGCACGCCCAGCGCCCTGCCTATCGCCACCTTGATTTCGCGGATGCGCACCCGAATCGACGCGCGCGGGTCTTCCCCCTCAGAGTATCGCATCAGCTTCCCAAACGGCACAAGTTCGCCCGGACTGCGATACCAAGTCGTCGCCAGCTCATGCAGTATCTCAAAGCGTATGCCCTGCAGCACGCTAATCGGCGCAGCGTCCCCCCCGTCGGAATGGGCGTACACCACCTTGTTCACGGTGTCCAACGATATGCGGCTGCCCAGCGCAATGACATCGGGCGTTGTCCCCATAAGCCGCCGCAGCCGCATCACCACCTCTTCCGGGCTGGCGAGCTTGTCGATAAAGTCAACCTGCGCGTCCCACTTCAGCGTCCCCCGCACCGCCGTCTCCCTGTCCGGCCCCTGTACATACTGCGTGAACATAAGCACCGGAAGCTGCGGGTAGCGCTGAACGATCTTTTGCAGAATGCCAAGCCCCTTGAACCTATCGTCCCCGTGTTCCCCGAAGCGCACATCCAGCACAACCCCGTCGGGGCGTTCCTCCTCGATGGCGTACAGCGCCTCCGCCTCGAAGTCTTCGCCCGTTACATGGAAGCTGAACGGCACAACCACTTGTGTGCGCCAACCCTCTTCGTCGAGCCGCTTTCGCACGCTGCGCACGATAGTGGAGTCCCACTCATCATCTACAATCAGAATGCTGCGCTGAAACTCTGTCTCTGCCATAGCCATCGCCCTTGCCTTGCGCTATCGCGGCGCGATCCGAATGCCACCGCCCGCATACATTATAGCCCCTCTGCGCAACCCTGATATTAACAAATGTGAGCGCCGCCTAACGCCCCGTCCATTCCCAACAATTATACAAGTCTAATAAAATACCCGAAACTATCTTTAAGTTGTAATCCCGAAGAGGTTAGCCTATAAGCGATACATCAAGATGAGGTTTTAGGTTGAGGCCACACAAAGCCGCCGATTTGCAGTCGATCGGCGGAATGCGCCAAATTGAGCGGCATGTATGGCGGCGTGTGCGTATGGGCTTTTTCGCGCTCATACCCTTGCTCGCCACCTACATAGCGTTGCGCTTCCTCATCGGCTACATAGACGGCTTGCTAGGCCCGCTGCTCAACATCCTGCCGTTCTCATTTCCCGGCCTGGGGTTGCTGCTATTCGTAGTATCGCTCTACCTGCTCGGACTAGCCGTGTCCGCCAAAATCGGCAAGGCTATCATAGCCGCTCAGCACGCCGTATTCAGCAGAATGCCCGTCATCAAGACCATCTACCGCGTAACCAAGCAGGCGTCCGACAACCTGTCCTCATACGCCGCCGGCCACGATTTCAAGCGCGTTGTGCTTGTGGAGTGGCCCAAGCGCAATGTCTATGCGCTGGGCTTCGTTACCGGACAATGCACGCTGCAGGGCGGCGACGAGCGCCTCACGATATACATCCCCACCGTCCCCAATCCCACTTCCGGCATGTTCGCGCTTATGTCCATAAACGAAGTGGTGGAAACCGATATATCCGTGGAAGAGGCGATAAAGATAGTGCTGTCCGGCGGCATCGTGCTGCCCAATAAGCTCAACGGCATAGCGCTGCCCCAACGCGATTGGGCAGAGCAGTACGCATTCGACGACTTTGACGACGACTATCTATACGCCCAACCCGCCGTCAAACTCGACCCTCGCCAAATGCGCCTAAAAATCCCGCTCGCCTTCTGACGCAAAGCCGCCGTCTGAGCCTAAGCCGCCGTCGCCATCTGATACGAAATTGCCCCGATGCCCGGCCGCGTCTTAGTCTTTCCGTCGATTGCGCCCGCCGTTGCGCCAACAAGCGGCCCTGTAGCCGTTGCGCCGCATATGCGTTTCCGGCGCATAGCGTATAATCGGCATTGCGCGCCCATCGCTTGATCGACTTGACCGCGTCATAGCAGTGATTGCGCGCCCAACCTAACCCAAATCCAAGCGCGAATGCGATATGGCTAATCGGGAAAACAACGCGGACAATCCGTTCTCGACCATCACCGGCGCGGGCGAATGCGCCGGCGACATCGAGAACGCCGCATCCACGCTCCAAGAGCTGATGGACGCCGACCTTGCGCCCGAAGCGATGGTGCGCCTATCGCGCCTGCACGCCGCCGACCAAGCCGACGTGCTGGCGCGCTTGCCCGCCGACACCCGCTCAGACGTCTTGGATCTGCTGCCCCCCGTCGACGTGAGCGCGATAGTGGAAGAGTTGGACACCGAACAAGCCGTGTCCGTCTGCGCCGCTATGACCATCCCCAACCTAGCCGATGTGCTGGACGAAACAAGCCCCGATGTGGCGGCCGATGTGCTCAGAGGCGTGCCGAACCAAGTGGCGCTGGACGCCCTCGCCGCAATGAGCGCCGCCGCCGATGTGCTGCCGCTGCTGGACTACGAAGACGACGACGCCGGCGGCCTAATGACCCCTGAGTTCGTGGCGCTGCGCCGGTCCATGACCGTAGCCCAGGCATTGGAGTTCGTGCGCCGCTGGGCCGCCGAAACCGGCCACGAACCTGATCATGCCCACTACATGTTCGTTGTGGATGCCGACGATGTGCTGAAAGGCGGCATAAGCCTGCCCCAACTTGTGCTTGCCGCCCCCCATCAGCGCATATCGCTGCTTATGGACGACGACGCGATCTCAGTGGGCGTAGAGACCGACCAAGAAGAAGCCGCTCGCATTATGGAACGCTACGACATATTCAACCTGCCCGTTGTGGACGACATGGGCAGGCTTGTGGGCGCGCTGTGGTTGGACGATATGGTCAGCGTGCTTGAAGACGAAGCCACCGAAGATATGTATCGGATGATAGGCGTTGCCGAGGAAGAGAAGGCGCTGGGCCCGTTCTGGCGCTCTGTGCGAAACCGTCTGCCGTGGCTTATGGTGAACCTGGCGACCGCGGCGCTCGCCGGTTTCGTCATCACGCTGTTTCAATCCACTATGGCGCAGGCGGTCGCGCTTGCGGCGTTCCTGCCGGTCATAGCCGGACAGGGCGGCATCGCCGGCACCCAAACGCTCACCCTCATAATCCGATCCATCACGCTCGGCGAAGTGTCCTCCGCAGACGCCCGCCGCCTGCTGCTCAAAGAGTTAGGGCTGGGGCTCGCGCACGGATTTGCGCTTGGGCTAGTGGTGGCGCTGATAGCGTTCATATGGCAGGGCAGCGAGTTCTTGGCGCTAGTGGTAGGCGTGGCGATGCTTGCCAACCTAGTGGTGGCGGGCATAAGCGGCGTGGTTGTGCCGCTGGGCTTTCGCGCCTTGAAAATCGACCCCGCGCTCTCGTCCGCCGTAGCCGTAACAACCCTGACCGATGTGCTTGGCTTTCTGATATACCTAGGCTTGGCAACCGCCGCCATCGGCTACATCACAAGCGCGCTCTGACACACTTTCAGCGCTTTGCGCCAAACCCTCGACCACAAGCCCAACTCAAACCGCTTTCGCGTCATTATGGTATATTATCCCTACGCCACACGCCGACAAATCGCTATCACAGCCTAAACATAGAGGCAGCCCATGACCACTAAGCTAATCGCGCTTCCCAAGCAAGCCCAACAAGCCGATCATCGGCAAGACGAATACCTTGCCGCATTCCCCGAATATCCTCCGCGAGGCGATATGAACAACCCTATCTTCCTGCACGAACCCTCGCATATGCGCTCGATCGCCATCCACTTCGGCAACTACGAAAGCACTTTCGTACTGAGCGAAGTCCCCATATCGCCCTATGCGACTATACGCCGCGAAAACCGCAAACCCGACCTCATCGTGACATTCGACTGCGACCGCGACCTGCTTATACGGCAGAAAGGCTACTCCATACTGGCGCAGGGCAAGCCGCCCGATTTCGTTCTGGAGGTAGCGTCTGAAAGCACGGGAATAGTGGACTACACCGACAAGCGCGACGACTACGCAAGCTACGGCATCCCCGAATACTGGCGCTTTGACCCAAGCGGCGGCTTCTTCCATGAAGTAGCGCTGGCGGGCGACCGCCTAGTCGAGGGCAAGTACGAACCCATCGAGATACAAGTGGTAGGCGATAGGACTTACCGCGGCTACAGCGAAGTCTTGGGCTTGTGGGTGTACTGGGATGAGCGGCAACTGCGCTGGTTCGACCCCAAGTCTGAGCGATTTCTGCGCACGCACGACGAAGAGTATCAGCGCGCCGAGCTTGAGGCGTATGAGCGCCAGCGTGCCGAACTGCGCGCCGTCCAAGCCGAAAACCGCGCCATCGAAGCCGAAACGCGCGCCGAATCCGCCGAAATAATCGCCGAATTCGCCGAAACACTCGCCGCCCAAGAAGCGCAAGCACGCCAGCAGGCCCAAACCCGCGCCGATCAAGAGGCGTTTGCGCGGCAGCAAGAAGCGTTTGCGCGAGAGCAAGCCGAACAGCGCGCAGAACAAGAAGCGCAAGCCCGCCAGCAAGCCGAACAGCGCGCAGAACAAGCCGAAGCCGAAACCAGCCGACTACGCGCCGAACTCGACGCGATAAGACGCAGCGCCCGCCCCGACGAAGACAACTGAGGCAAAACCTACTTGCCCATCTTGCATACTGCATATCACATACGGAAAGGAAACCGAAAATGCTTGAACGATTCAAGGTGCCCGCCGACGACCAAGTGCGCGTCCCCGAAGACTCGCTGCGCGAAACCGTCGCCGCAGTGTTCGAGAAGATGGGCGTGGACGCCGGCGACGCAGAACTCGGCGCCGATGTGCTGACCATGACCGACCTGCGCGGCGTGGAAACGCACGGCGTATCCAATATGCTGCGCGCATACGTGCAGCAGTACAACGAAGGCAGCCTCAACCCACGCCCCGATTGGCGCATCGTCAGCGAAGCGCCCGCCACCGCCGTTATGGACGCCGACCGCGGCCTTGCCGTCATACTCGGCCCCAAGGCGATGGAAATGGCAGTCGAGAAGGCGCGAACCTACGGCGTGGGCGTGGTTACGATGTTCAACGCCGGACACTCCGGCGGCATCGGACACCACGCCATGATAGCCGCCGAACAAGACATGGTGGGCTTCGTTACCACCGCCGGCGGCGCCCAGGTTGTCCCAACATTCGGCGCCGTCGGACGACTCGGCACCAATCCCATAGCCGTTGCGGCGCCCGCCAAGACCGAACCGCCCTTCCTATTCGACGCTGCTACCTCCAATGTTGCCGGCAACAAGCTCGGCCTTGCGCGCAGAGTTGGCGCAACGCTGCTGCCCGGCTGGGTCACCGACGCCGACGGCAGGCCCATTATGGAAGAGACCGATGTGCGCGGGCGCGGCGAATACTGGCACCTGCCTATGGGCGGCACGCGCGAACTCGGCTCACACAAAGGCTACGGGCTCGCGCTAATGTCCGAAGTGCTGGGGACTATGCTGTCCGGCGCGCTGCCCAGCATGGTCGACCCCGACGGCGGCTCCAAGCACTCTTTCGCGGCGTTCAACATCGCGGCGTTCACCGACGTGGACGCTTTCAAAGAGCGTATGGACAAGATGCTGCAGCTGCTGCGCGACACCCCGCCTGCGCCGGGGCACGACCGCGTGCTGTATCCGGGCTTGTCCGAACACGAAGAGATTCAAGACAGGCGCGCCAACGGCATACCGCTGCACAAAGAGGTGATCGAGTGGTTCGACGACATCTGCGGCGAACTCTCCATACCCCGCCTGCGGACGCTGTAGCGGCTGCGGCGCAGATGCGACGATAGCGCTACCACCCGTTATCGCGCGCCTTGATGTAGTCGCGGTAGCTCGCGGCGTGATCGCCCTTCATCGCGTATAGTATCGCGCGGTGGCGGTATGCGCTCCAAAAACTAGGATCCAGCTCCAACGCGCGCGTCATATCCGCCAGCGCCTCGTCTAGCGCTCCATCGTCGGACAACGCAAGTCCGCGATTATGATAGGCGTCGCGGTATTCGGGATCCAGCGCAATCGCCCTGTCCAGGTCAGCGATAGCATCGCGTATCTCGCCCAAGCACAGATGCGCCATCCCGCGGTTGTTGTACGCTATGCTGTGCGCCGGCTCCAGCGCGATTACGCGCGTCAGGTCTGCCTTAGCCGCTTCATAGTCGCCTTGATTGGAGTAGGCGTTGCCCCGCCGAAAAAGCGCCGCCGTGTCCGTAGGATCCGCCGCTATCGCCTGCGTCGCCTCCGCCACGATGCGCGCCAACTGCTCCGGATCGCGGTGGCCGCCGCTAGTGGGTTGCCGCATATCTTGCCCTCTTGTTCACCCATAACATATTCACTCATAACATACTCATATCACATGTCGGATTATAGCGCGCTAGTCGATGCAGTCAGATATGATGCCGCGGATTCCCAATAGCACTATCACATCGCCCGTCGGATTATAGCGCGCGCCAAGCCGTTTGGGTAACGAATGCGCCGCCCTATGCGTTGTCCGACGGCTTGCGAAAGTGCGAAAATGGTTGCCTATGCCTATGATTAGACGATTGACGGCGCTGCTGCTTATCCTGTGCGCGGCGGCAATGGCGGCGTGCGCGGCGCAAGATGACGCTCAGGACGAACTGCTTGTGTTCGCGGCGGCGAGCCTCACCGACGCAATGGCGGAAGCGGCGGCGGCGTTCGAGGCTATGGGCGGCGCAAAGGTTTCGGTGAGCTACGGACCGTCGCAGGCGCTGGCGCAGCAGATCGCCAGCGGCGCCCCCGCCGATGTGTATGTTGCCGCCGGCAAGCCCCCGATGGACTTTCTGGCCGACGGCGGCCATATCGCGGCGGACGCTGCCGTGCCGCTTATGTCCAACAAAATCGTGCTTGCGGCGGCGGCGAACATAGCGCATCCCAATAGCATCGACGAACTGCCGTCATCCGAACTCAGGCGCATCGCCATCACCGATCCGCAGATTTCGCCCGCGGGAAGCTACGCCAAGACCGCGCTGCAAAACCTTGCGCTGTGGGACGCGCTTCAGCCGCGCCTGCTGTTCGGCAACGATGTGCGCTCCATCCTCGCCTATGTCCAGACCGGCAACGCAGACGCCGCATTCGTGTACCAAACGGACGCCAAGATTGCGCCCGACCTGGCGCTGTTGGACATTGTGCCGCTGGAAGCCTACCCCGATGTGGTGTATCCGGCGGCGCTTGTGGGCAATGATGCGGATGGCGCTAACACGGGCGGCGATGCGGCGGCGTTCCTGGCGTTCCTGCAGAGCGCTGCGGCGAGCGCCATATTCCGCAAACACGGCTTTACGCCGCTGAACTAGACGGCGGCGCAAGCGCGATATGCGGGGGCTTGGCAGAACTTGGATATGCTGCAAATCGTTGGGTTGACGCTGCAGGTTGCGCTTGTGGGGACGGCAATCAACCTGCCTATCGCGTTGTGCGTGAGCTGGCTCATCGTCAAGCGCCGAATACGCGGGCGGCTGGTGGTGGATGCGCTGGTGTCATTGCCGCTTGCGGTGCCGCCGGTGGTGGTGGGCTATGCGCTGCTGCTGCTACTCGGCAAGAACGGCGCTTTGGGCGGACTGCTGGATCGCTTGGGCATAGAGGTTGTGTTCACCTGGTTCGCGGCGGCGCTTGCGGCGGCGGTGGTGTCCTTCCCCCTAATGGCGCGCTCCATTATGATTGCGATGGGCGAAGTGGATGAGCGCATCGAGATGGCGGCGCGCAGCCTCGGCGCGGGCGCGTTGCGGGCCGCGCTCACCATCACCATCCCCCTGGCGTATCGCGGCATACTGGCGGGGACGCTGCTGGGCTTCGTGCGCGCGGTCAGCGAATTCGGCGCTACCATCATAGTCGCGGGCAACATCCCCGGCAAAACGCAGACCTTGCCGCTGGCGATATACTCGCGCGTCATAGCGGGGGACGACGCGCTCGCCATTCGGCTTATAGCCGTATCAGTGGGGCTTGCGGTGGCCACCCTGCTGCTGCACAATCGCTTGCTCAGCAAATATAGGCGGGAGTGATACGGCATATGAACGATCCTCTGCTGCAATTTAGAGTACGCAAGCGGTTTGACGGCTTTACCCTGGACTGCGAAGCGCAGTTCGGGCGGGGCGTTACCGCGATATTCGGCCCGTCCGGCAGCGGCAAATCCACGCTGCTCAACTCCATTGCGGGACTTATGCGCCCGGACGATGGCGAAATCGTCTTTGACGGCGATACGCTGTACTCCGCGCGGCGGCGGATGCGCACCCCGCCCGAAAAGCGGCGCTTCGGCTATGTGTTCCAGAACTCGGCGCTCTTCCCGCATATGAGCGTCGCCGACAACATCCACTACGGCTATAAGCTGACGCCGCGCGGCGGTGAACGAATCGAGCCGGCGCATCTGATTGATCTGCTGCGCTTGGAGCCGCTGCTGGATCGCGGCGTGCGCAACCTGTCCGGCGGCGAGCGGCAGCGCGTCGCGCTGGCAAGAGCGCTCGCCACTTCGCCCCGCCTGCTGCTGCTGGACGAACCGCTCGCATCGCTTGATGGCGGACTGCGCGGCGTCATCATCGGCTACCTCAAGCGCATACGCCGCGAACTCGGCATACCGATGGTGTATGTATCGCACTCCATATCCGAAGTAATCGCGCTTGCGGACGATGCGCTGGCGCTGCTGAACGGCCGCGCGGCGGGCTTCGGGCGCGCGATAGACACTCTGGCGCTTCCGGCGGTTGCGGCGGTTGCCGACTACGCCACGCTGGAAAACCTGCTAGACGCAAAGGTAGTCAAGCGCTTTGAGGATGACGGGCTAACCGAATTGCAAGTCGGATCGGCGCGTCTGCTTGCGGCGGGGGCATTGCGCGGCATAGGCGAATCCGCAACCGTGTCCATACGCGCGGGGGACATCATTCTATCGCGGGGTATGCCATCGCAGATTAGCGCGCTGAACATCGTCAAGGCGCGCGTTGCCGAGATACACGCGATCGAGGAGCGCGTGATGGTGCATGCCGATGTAGGCGCGCGCATCGTGGCGGAGATTACGCGTAGTTCGCTGCGCGCGCTGACGCTGCAGCCGGGAATGGAGATTTACCTGATAATCAAGGCGAACAGCGTCATTGCGCCGTCGGGTTAGGGGTTTTGACGCAAGGGCGCAGGGATACAAAGGGGGTTCTGCGTAGGGATTTTAACGCAAAAACGAGAAGGCGCAAAGGCGTGTTTGGCAAAGAAATTTAACGCAACGGCGCAAGCGCGCAAGGTTGGGCAGGATTTTTGACGCAACCCAAAGATGTGATACATTAGCGTTAGTATCGCTACAAAATTATTGAGGTGTGATTATGCTTGAATACAAGCCTAATATGATTTTGGCGAATGAAGAGTTTCGGGTGGTGGGGACGCGCCCGGTGCGGCACGACGGCGTTGACAAGGTTACCGGACGCGCGCGCTATGCGGCGGATACGGCTATGCCGGGACTGCTGTACGGCAAGATTGCGCGCAGTCCGCACGCCCATGCGCGCATCGTGAGCATCGACGCATCCCGCGCGCTGGCGCTGCCGGGCGTTCACGCCGTAGTTACCGCGGCGGATTTCCCGGAAGCGTCCGCCGAGTTCGTCGACCAAGAAGAAGGCGCTGCGGTGAACTACGGCTTTTTCAGCCGCAACATTATGGCGCGCGAAAAGGCGCTCTACAAGGGACACGCCGTCGCCGCGGTCGCCGCCGCAAGCCAGCATCTAGCCGAAGAAGCGGCGGCGCTGGTTGATGTGAAGTACGAAGCGCTGCCCCCGGCGCTGAACGCCTTCGACGCTATGCGCGACGACGCCCCTATCCTGCATGAGCGCCTGCTCACTATGGCAAGCCCGCTGTTTCGCTCCGGCGGCTACGGCGACGCCGAAAAGCCTACGAACATCGCCAATCACTTCGTCTTCGAAGACGGCGATGTAGAGCAGGGCTTCGCAAACGCCGATGTGATAGTTGAGCGCGAGTTCCACACCAAGGCGGTGCATCAGGGCTACATCGAGCCGCATTCGGCTACGGCGTACTGGAACCGCGACGGCGAACTGACCGTGTGGTGCAGCACGCAGCAGCTTTTCGCGTTCCGCGACCATATCTCCGCCGTGCTGGGCATCCCGCTGTCCAAAGTGAAGGTTGTGCCTATGGAAATCGGCGGCGGCTTCGGCGGCAAAGGGATGGGCGGGCTGTACCTAGAACCGGTGGTTTCGGCGCTGTCCCGCAAAGCGAGCCGCCCGGTCAAAATCGCTATGAGCCGCAAAGAGGTGTTCGAGGGCTCCGGCCCTACATCCGCCACGCACATACGCCTCAAGATGGGCGCAAGCAAAGACGGCAAACTGACGGCGGCGTCCGCAAGCCTGCTGTACGAAGCGGGCGCATTCCCCGGCTCGCCCGTGCCGTCCGGCTGCCGCACAATGTTGGCGCCGTATGTGATACCCAACGCCCACATAGAGGGCTACGATGTGGTGGTGAACACGCAGAAATCGGCGGCGTACCGCGCGCCCGGCTCGCCCGCCGCCGCATTCGCCGCCGAATCCGTGGTTGACGAACTAGCGCGCAAACTTGGCATAGATCCGGTCGAATTTCGGCTGCTGAACGCATCCAAAGAAGGGACGCGCCAGCCGGCGGGCCCGGTGTTTCGGCGCATCGGCAATGTTGAGATGCTTGAGGCGGCGCGCGATCACGCCCACTACCAAACGCCGCTTGAGGGCAAGCATCGCGGCCGCGGCGTGGCGAGCGGCGCCTGGTTCAACGGCAGCGGCCCGGCAAGCGCCGTGGCAAGCGTCAACCCCGACGGCACGGTCAGCCTAGTCGAGGGATCCCCGGACATCGGCGGCAGCCGCGCGGTTATGGCGATACATGTAGCCGAAGTGTTGGGGCTTGACGCTGCGGATGTCAAGCCGGCGGTGGTGGACACCGACTCGGTGGGCTACTGCTCCGGCGCCGGCGGCAGCGGCGTTACCTTCAAGACGGGGCGCGCCTGCTATGAGGCGGCGCAGGATGTTCGGCGGCAGATGATCGAGCGCGCCGCCCGAATATGGGATGTGAACGCCGACGACGTAGAGTACGCCGACGGCGTTCTGCGCCACCGCCAAGACGATGCGCTCTCAATGACTTTCGGCGAACTGGCGCAGCGGCTCAACGGCACAGGCGGCCCAATCGTGGGGCGCGCCACCGTGAACCCGGCGGGCGTGGGCAACGCCTTCGCTATGCACATCGTCGACGTCGAAGTCGACACCGATACGGGCAAGGTTGATGTGCTGCGCTACACCGCGCTGCAGGATGTGGGCAAGGCGATACATCCCAGTTATGTGGAAGGGCAGCTGCAGGGCGGCGCCGTGCAGGGCATCGGCTGGGCGCTCAACGAAGAGTACTGCTTCGACGAAGGCGGCGCAATGCTGAACTCATCGTTCTTGGACTACCGCATGCCCGTTTCGCTGGATGTGCCGATGATAGACACCGTGCTGATCGAGGTTGCCAACCCCGGCCATCCCTACGGCGTGCGCGGCGTGGGCGAAGCCTGCATCGTGCCGCCCATGGCCGCCATCGCCAACGCCATCAGCGACGCTATCGGCGTCCGAATGACCGAACTGCCGATGACGCCCGCCAAAATCACGGCGGCGCTGGCGAACAAAAACGGGTAACCACGCCTAACGCGTTCTGCGCCTTTGCGTTAATCCACCGCAAAGGCGCGGCGGCGCAAAGGTTCAACAAAGGTTAATAAGGGGAAATAGGGTTAGCCGATATGAGGTACTACACTTTTATAGACGCAGACGGCAAGGCGCATCTGATGGCGGAGCCGCGCGAAGGGACGCTGACGGATCTGACCATGCTGCGCCCCACGCTGACCGAACTGGCGGACTTGGCGCAGGCGGCGTGGCTTGCGGAGCGCAGCATCGACGAAGTGGCGCTGCGGCTCATCTACAAAGACTTGGCGCGCAGCCTGTCGGATACGGAGTTCGACTTGGCGGACGCGCTGAGCGGCGCGAATGGCATGCGCGTCGCGCTGCCGTTCCGGCCGCCTGAAGTATGGGCGGCGGGCGTTACCTACAAGACCAGCGAAATGGAACGCCGCCGCGAAAGCGGAACGCCGGATGTGTATTCGCAAGTCTATAACGCTGAGCGGCCGGAAGTGTTCTTCAAGGCTACCGCGGATCGCTGCGTGGCGCATTCGGACGACATCGGCATACGCGCGGACTCCAACTGGAATGTGCCGGAGCCTGAGCTTGCGTTTGTGCTGTACGAAGGCGAAATCATCGGCTACACCATCGGCAACGATGTGAGCAGCCGCCAAATCGAGGGCGAAAACCCGCTGTATCTGCCGCAGGCGAAGGTATTCGATCGTTGCTGCGCCATCGGGCCGTGCTTCGCCAGCGCCGAGACCGTGGGGGACGCCCAGGCGCTGGCTGTGCGCTGCGAAATCGAGCGCGGCGGCGAGGTTGTGTTCAGCGGCGAAACGAACACCGCGCAAATGGCGCGCGCCTGCGCTGAGCTGGCGGACTGGCTCCAGCGCCACAACCGCGTGCCGAACATGACCGCCGTGCTGACGGGCACCTCCATCGTGCCGCCCCCGGACTTCACGCTTGAGCCGGGCGATAGTGTGCGCATCGCAATCGAGCGAATAGGCACGCTGGTGAACGGCGTTGTGGCGGTGTGATAGAGTGGTTCTGCGCCATTGCGGTGAGATTTAACCCAAAGCCCCAAAGGCGCAAAGCGTGTCCATTAACCATAACTACTATACCCACCGTCGCACCAACGGAGGATGAGCCAATGACGATTGACGAACAACAGCCGGATAAGCAAGAACCCGCTGCCCAAAACGAAACCGCATCGAAATGGGAAGACCCCATAGAGCGCCTGCGGAGAATGTCCGATGAAGACAAGGCGGAATACCTTGAGCGCATGTTCGCGGAAGGGCGGCGGTTGGCGCATCTGATGCTGAGGCAGGAAGGCGAACCCGCTATACCGCGTGAGAAACTTCGGGATGCGCTTGCCAAGAAATACCCCGGCTTGACCCTCAGCGACCAGATCATTGAGGATAGGAAGATGTGGTATGAACGCCAAGCTTCACATACCGCGCAAGCCGTCGCATCAACGGAGGACAAGCCAATGACAATTGAAAAGCGACATCCGGATAAGCAAGAACCCGCTGCCCAAAACGAAACCGCATCGGAATGGGAAGATCCCATAGAGCGGCTGCGGAGAATGTCCGACGAAGACAAGGCGGAATACCTTGAGCGCATGTTCGCCGAAGGGCGTCGGACAGCGCACCTGATGCTGGGACACTACGGACCATCCACTCTATCGCGTGAAGAAGTTCGGGATCTGCTTGCCAAGGAATGCCCAGGGCTAACACTCAGCGACCAAATTATAGAAGATAGGCGGGCGGGGCTCTAAATGCCTATCTATTATCTGGACGCCTCTTCCATTGTGAAGCTCTACCTGCGCGATGAGAGGGGAACGGAGTTTATGGACAAGCTCGTTAGAGAGCGCGTTCCGGGAGAGCGGCTTGTTACTTCTGCTATCTCTATCGTAGAGGTTAAGGCGGCAATATCGCGCAGGGTGCGCAACATCGCTAATAGACGCGCTCTCATTCGCGCCTATGACAACGATTGGCGTGAAATCTTTGAGACTTCGCCCGTGAGCGAAACTATCATAATCAGCGCGGGCAAGATAGCCGAAGAGCGCCGGCTGCGGTCGGGCGACGCCATTCACCTTGCCACTGCGTTGGCCGTCGCCGCGGTTGCGCCCGGCTCCCCGCGGATGTTCATGGTGTCAAGCGATACTGAGCTGCTCACGGCATCTCACGAAACGCGGCTAGGCGCGCTGAATCCGCAAACCGATGCTACACAAAACGGACTACACTGAGTTGGGCGCAATCCCCCCAACGGATTGCGCTGAGCCGGCCGCAGTCCCCCGACGCGCATAGCCGAGTCGAGCGCCGTCCATATCCCTTGCCGCAGTCCCCCTCCGACGCACAGCGCCGAGTCGGCACCGTCCCCAACGCCATCCCTATCCGCCGCCGCAAACCCCGCCCATTGCGGCGCTGTGCTATCATTAAGGCACAAACGCAGCGCAAACATCATCTCAGCATCATCGGCAGGTCGCTCTTATGCCGCGAACATCGGCGCGCAAGCCAACGCCGCGCAACACGCCGTCCCCCTTGCGTTCTGTGGCGCGCATCATAGCCCTGACGCTGGCACTTGCCGTCCTTGCCGCTGCGATTGCGGGCTGCTCCGACGGCGATGCCGCCGATGCGCCGCGCGAACTTACCACATTCTCCGGCGAACCTATGGAAGCGATAAGCGCTTCGCCGCCGGCCGCAGTGATAGACGCGCGCGACAGCGCCGATCCGGACGCATCCGGTGCGCCGCCGCCCGCCGCGCTCGCATCCCTGCCGTCCATATCCGACCTTGTGCATGAAGTCGAGCCGGCGGTTGTATCCATATCCGTGGAATCCGTCAGCCGCGGAATGTTCTTTGATTTCAACGATGAGAACGCCGGCACCGGCGTGGTCATTCGGCCGGACGGCCACATCGTTACCAACTACCATGTCATTCAGGGCGCGCGCGCCATCAAGGTTACGCTCTCCAACGGCGATACCTATGACGCAGCCGTGATTGGCTACGACAGGGTAACCGACTTGGCGGCGCTCAAGATCGAGGCGGCCGACCTCGCCACCGTGAAGATGGGCGATTCCGACGCTATTAAGGTCGGCGATTGGGTTGTGGCGCTGGGCAACGCGCTTGCGCTCAAAGGCGGCCCCACGGTTACGCTGGGCATAGTGAGCGCGCGCGGACGCACCATCACCACCGATCGCGGCGAGCTTTACGGCTTGATACAAACGGACGCCGCCATAAACGACGGCAACAGCGGCGGGCCGCTCATCAACCTGCAAGGCGAAGTTGTGGGCATCAACACCGCTATGCTGCGGCGCGCGCAAGGCATCGGCTTCGCCGTAGGCTCCGCCACCGCGCAGCCGATAATAGACACGCTCATACAAAACGGGCGCGTAGTCAGACCGCTCATCGGGCTCACCGGCGCCGATGTAACCCCATCGCGCGCCAATCGGTTCGGGCTCAGCGTTGACGAAGGCATCATCGTAACCCGAATGACGCTAGACGGCCCCGCCTACAGCGCCGGCATCCGCGTAGGCGATGTCATCACCAAGCTCAACGACATCCCCACGCCCGATATGGCAAGCTTCCTAACGCTCTTGTGGACATTCGACGTCGGTCAAGACATACAAGCGGAGTACATCCACCAAGACGAAATCGGCATCACCACCATAACGCTTGCAGAGCGCCCGCAAAGGTGATGCGCGGGGATTTTTAGCGCGGGATTTTTAAGGCAAAGGCGCAAGAGCGCAAACAGGAAAGGGATGATGTGCCGTTTCGTCGAGATACGGCAACTCAGTAACGCTATGCCAACCACCCCGATGCGATTGACAAGACTCGGCCCAAACGCCGCCGCTCTGATGCGATTGCCAAGCCGAACAACGCGCCGCCCAAACGCACGCCCCGATATGCTGCGCCGCCCAACCACACTCGCCGCCGCCCTGCTGCTCGCCATATGCGCCCTGCTGCTCGCCGCCGCCGCAGAGCGCGCAGCCGCCCAGCAGCCCCCCGTAACCGTATCCGGCCGCATAATCAACGCCACCACCGCCGCCCCCGTCCCCGGCCTAGCCGTAACCCTACACATGCAGACCGCCCAAACCCAAGACAGCCTTGCCGCCGTAACCGACGCCCAAGGCCGCTTCCATTTCGCCGACATCGCCGTCGACCCCGCCGTAGTCTATGCCGTATCCGCCCGCTACCAAGACGCCCTCTACGGCGCGCAAATCAACCTACGCGACGGCGCCCCCCCGCCGCTCACAATCCAAGTGTACGCCGCCGCCTACGACCTCGATGTCATACGCGTGGACTCCGCCTCCCTCCTATTCGCCGACACCGACCGCGCAACCCAAACCATCGCCGCCCTAGAAATCGTCAAAGTAGTCAACGACTCCGACCATACATTCGTCCCCGGCAGCCAAGGCCCCATGAGCCTACTGCGCTTCGGACTCCCCCCCGGCTCCCAAGACCTGCAGGTTGACACGCGGCTATTGGGCGCGGACGTCGTGCAAGTTGACCGCGGCTTCGCCGTGCTGGGCAGCGTCCCCCCCGGCGCCCACGACATCATGTTCACCTACACCTTCCCCTACGACGGCGCCGAAACCACCATCTCCAAATCATTCCCATTCGGCGCGAACAGCCTGCGCGTGCTATCACCCCAAGAAACCCTCGCCATACACAGCGCCGACATCGGCGCCGCCCACCCCGTCAGCATCGGCGAGCGCCCCTACCGCCTCATAGAAGCCGCCGACATCCGGCGCGGCGCCCGCATATCCCTGCGCCTCACCGACCTCCCCCGCGCAACCCTATCCGACCGCGCGCGCGCCACCCTAACCGCCATCCCCTACCAATACACCGCCCCCGCCATCCTAACCCTATTCCTAACCGCCCTAATCATGTTCGCCCTTGTCCGCCCTCGACACCCCTCGAATGCCCAGGATGCCCCCGCCGATCGGGACACGCCAACGTCGATATGAAAGATACAACCGCCCCCGCGCCGAAGCAGCGCTTACCTCGATTTAGCGCAACCGCGCACAGACGCAAGCCCGCCTAAACCTAGATAACCCCGAACCATCCCCCAATACGCAGAGCCGCAACAAGGCAACGCTATTGCAAAGCCGCAAGCCCCAGAGCAAGACATTCGCCGCGGCGACGGATATTTAGCGCAACGACGCAACCGCGCAACGACGCGAATGGCAGAACTCAGCGCAACCTGAAGCGCAAGCCGCAACCGCGCAACGACGCAAAGCGCAAAACTTAGCGCGCGCTAAGCCCCTTCACCAGATATTCGCACACCTCGCGCCAGCGCCGCTCCACCCCGCCCGCATCCCGATACATCCCGCCTATCTCGAAGATCCCGAACCCCGCGTCGGCATACCCACGCCGCTCATACAGCGCCCGCGCGCGCGGATTGTCTATCCCCACCGCAAGCCCGATGCGCCCGAAGCCGCGCTCCAACGCCAGCCGCTCCGCATGCGCCAATATCTGCGAACCCACCCCGCAAGAGCGCAGATCCGGGACAACAAACAGATCCTCGATATGAGCGCAATCCGCTATCCGCGCCGACACGAACTCGTCCATTGCGCCCGTCCAGCGCGCCATCGCATGCCCCACCGGCAGCCCGTCCCGCCACGCTATCAGATACGCAAGCGCCCCATCCCGCTGCCGCTCATACCGCTCCGCGTGCCTGCCCGCAAGCCGCCGCGCGTCCAAATGCGCATCCAGCAGCGGTATCTCATACCGCGCCAGCGGCCTGATTTCGCAGACGATAGTTTGCGCTTGGCAACTCATATTCGCATCGCCATCTATAGGGGGAAACGCGCGGCATCGGCGCAAGCCGCTACTTTATCAGCCGCCGCCGCATGAAGTAGGACGCTATCCACAAAAACGCCACCAGAAACGCCAGCAGCTCCGCCGTCCAAAGCAGCATCCAAGGCGTCAGCGCCCCGTCCGCAAGCCCCCGCACAAGCGCCGCCGCAGGCGTCAGCGGCAGGATCCACGCCAGCCGCTGCACTATCTCCGGCAACCGATCCAGCGGGAAAAACACCCCGCTCACCCAAAACATCGGCAGGATGAACAGCGTGAAAAAGTTGTTCATAGCCCCTATCGTGGTGGCGGTGGCGGTCATCACCATTGCGGCGGCGGCGAATGTCATCCCTATCAGATACGCCACCGGCAGCGCCAATATCGCCCACGGCGACCCAAGCAGCCCGAACACGGCGGCAACCGCAAGCACCGCCGCCCCCGACATCAGCGCCCGCGTAGCCCCCCACATAACCTCGCCCATCACAATGTCCTCCGGCCCCAACGGCGTGAACAGAATGGACTCGTAGATGTGATGCGATTCCATCCGCATATAAGCGCCGTAAGTGCTGTCGAAGGTTGCGTGAAACATAGCGTAGGCGGCGATAACGCCCGGCGCAAGAAAGCGCGGGTAGCTCACCCCCTCGCCAAGATTGGATATGTAAGCGCCCAAGCCGAAACCCACCGCGATTAGCAGTATAAACGGCTCCACCACAATGCCGCCCACCTCAACATGCCACGACCGAAAGAAGGCGTCCCGGTTGCGCTGCCACACCCGAAAGCCCCCCCAAATCGGAGTTCGCTGCATATACGGAATTGCGGATAGCGCCATTTAGGATAAGCCTTTCGGTTCGGGGTAGTGTTCTATTTGCGGGTAGTTAGTGGATGCCATCGAACTCCCAAAGTGTTTTGTATGGGGGCTGCTCCTCGTCACCCTGGATCCGCTCCGTAATTTTCTTCGTCCACACATCCTTGGGGTCGCCTTCCGGGCTTATCGCGACGTTGTATGTCAAGTCCGTGGAACCGTTCACGGCTCCCGACGCGGTTGCCGACACTAGACAACCGCGGTAGGTTGCCTTCAAGCGTCGATATCCCCCGCCAAAGAGGCCGCTGATTGTGGTATGGAACTCGAACTGCTTCGTGTCCTTGTTCATCCCGTCCGTGAATGCCGTGAATGCCTCTTCGTTGTCGATGTTGACATTCACGCGGAAGATGAGCGGCTGGTCGAGCAGTTCGGGCGATGCTGGCATAGGGAACTCCCCAACCACCATATACTCATGCTCTCCGATGCGTAGCTTCCATTCGTTTGCGCTGAAGTCCAGCACGAGATTCTCTTTCACTGCCTCACCTCTTCTTTGCTAGTAGTTAGATGTCCATTGCGATCGGCGCCAGAAGCCGCTCGATAGCCGCCTTGCGCTCCCCATCGATCGGCAATTCCCCCACAAGCCTAATCAGCGCATCCCGCTCTTTCTCTTTGAACATCCCCCCGACTAGCCTAGCCCTGTCATACGCGATGCGCCGCCGCCCCTCATCCTCAAGCCACTCGTCCCGCTTGTTCACCCGCGCCAGCCCCAATATCGTCAGCACAGCGCCCTTAGCGCCGTTGCAAGGACTGCACAGCATCACCCTATTGTCGATCGTGTTGGCGCCGCCCTCGGCGCGCGGCTGCATATGATCGAGCTGCATAAATCGGATGTGCAGCGCCCGCCCGCAGCCGGCGCATACGCCGTCCTGCGCCGCATAAAGTATATCGCGCATATCGGCGTGAGACAGGCGCATCCAAGGCTCCGCCCGCCGCTGCCGCCGATTGATGCTCGGCAAACTCACGCCCGCATCCGCTTCATCGTCCGTCCGAACCGGCGGCTCGCGGCGGGCGTGTACCGGAAACCCTATGCGCTGCTGCAGCGTAGTCGCGGCGTGTTCCCACAAGTCAATGCCAATCCAATGGCGGTTGAGATTTTCGGCGGCGATAAGCGTTGTGGCGCAGCCGCAGAACGGATCCAGCACCAAATCGCCTTCATTGCTGGACGCCTTGATTATGCGCTCATATAGCGCAAGCGGTTTTTGTGTAGGGTAACCTACGCGCTCTGCATTCCAACCGGTTACGGTTCTGATGTCCGTCCACCAGTCGGTAACGGGCGTTCCTCTGTCTAGCGGAATATCGCCTCCGCCTGAGTATGTGCTATGTTTTCCCACCTGTTGCGTATTCTCTTTGTAGGGCTTGTACTCAATGTTGAAGGTGAAAGCGTTAGTCTTGGTGTATCGGAATATGACATCGTGCTTGCGGGGAAAGTGACGCTTTGAAATCCCGCCCCCTGAGTAAGCCCACACAATCTCGTTCCTAAAATTGCGATGCCCAAACACGCCGTCAATCAGCGCCTTGATGTAATGCGATGCCGTAGGGTCGCAATGCAGGTACAGCGAACCCGTCGGCTTCAGCACGCGGCGCATCTCGATCACGCGCACGCCCAGCCAGCACAGATACGCCGCCAAGTCGTCGCGCCGCTGCCCGTTCTTGACCAGGTCGATCAGTTCGTAGAGCGCGGGTTGGTCGTCCTTGATGCTGTCAACCCAATCGGGATGGACGTCGGATTCCCAGCTCCAGCGGTCTTGAAAGCGCGCCCCCTTCGCAAGGCTATCCGGCGTGGCGTGAAAGTCCCGCCCCTTGTTGAACGGCGGGTCCGTGGCGATAAGATCGACGCTTTCGCTGTTCATCCCGCGCAGAATGTCAAGATTATCGTGTATGTACAGAGTTCGGTTGTCCATGCCCTCAATCCTCCTCCTCTATAACATAACATAACGCCATCCCCGCCAACCCCGCAAGCGAAACGGAACGCAAATTTTTGCCCGCCGCCGCCAACGCCCATAAGCCCGCCCATTATGCTATAGTGATGTCGACACGCCGCTATCGGATGACAAAAGGCAATAGCATGGCGACAAGCAATAGTATGGCGATAAGAAGCCTATACCCTAGCGACCTTCCCGACATATTCTACGAAGAACCCGAACCTGTGGAAGACGGCATGCACAAAGCGATGCCGCTGAACCGCATCCGCCTGCTACTCTATCGATACTACGATGAACGCCCCGATGCGCTGGTCGCCGACGGCTACAGTTACATTATGTACAACAGGAATAACGGCTACGACCGCATAGATCCTGACCTCTACATTACCTTCGATGTGGACGCCGAGCGCATCTTGAAGGCGATGCCGAACTTCTGGGTATGGAATGTAGGCAAGACTCCGGATTTCGCGCTGGAGATGGCGTCGCTTAGCACGGCCGCAGCCGATTCGGGCCCCAGGCGCGACATATATCAGCGGCTGGGAATATCCGAATACTGGCGGTTGGATTACACCGGCGGCGAGTTCTATGGGCAGCCCGTTCTGGGCGAGCGCCTAGTCGACGGCGTTTATGTCCCGTATGAGATTCACACCCAGCCCGACGGTTCGGTTACATCCCATAGCGAGCTGCTGGACTTGGTTTTCAGTTGGAACGAAGCCGACGAGTTCGACATATTGACCCCCGCTAGGACGAGAACGATAGATCCGGTTGTGAGAGAGCGGGAAGCGCGCCTGGCAGCCGAAGCGCGCGCAGACAGGGCTTTCGCCCGCGCCGACACGGAGCGGATTGGGCGGCTATCGGCCGAGGCCCGTGCGCGTGAACTCCAAGAAAAGATTGAGCGGCTACGGAGCCAGCAGTCGGGGCAATAGCGTCGGCGGCGGTTCGTATGGCGATTTGGATGCGGCGGTTGTCGGTTAGGCATTCGTTCGATTGGCGGTTTGGATGCGCTAGGTTTGCGTCTATTATGCGGCGCATCGGTTAGCGATTAGCGTCGACTAGGGACGCATCGGTTGGCGGGCGGCGCATCGCTTTGCCGCTACCCTTCGCGCAGGCCGCGGCCGGTTAGGCGCAGGAACAGGTCTTCCAGGTTGCCGGGGCGGCGTATTAACTGATAGCCGTTGAGGCTTGCGTCGTCGCCCAAGTCGGCGCCGCTGTCGCCGTAGAAGTAGAGCGAATCGCCGCCGTACTCGAACTCTATGCCGCGCGCCGTCAAGCGCTGGGCTATGCCCGCCATATGCGCCGGATTCACCCGCAATTCCACCACATCGGCGCCCACATAGCGGCTTATCAGCGCGTCCGGCACGCCCTCGACTAGGATGACGCCGTTGTCCATCACCACAAGCCTATCGCACAGGTGCGCCGCTTCGTCCATGTAGTGCGTGGTCAGCAGGATGGTCATTCCCTCCGACTTGACCGTCGCCAGCTTTTCCCAGACCAGCAGGCGGGCTTGCGGATCCAGTCCGGTGGTGGGCTCGTCCAGCACGAGGATGCGCGGGCGGTGCAGCATCGCGCGCGCGATGAGCAGCCGTCGGCGCATCCCCCCGGAGAGCGCGTCTATGTCCTGGTGCGCCTTGTCTTCCAGTTGGAACAGCGCCAGCGATTCCCAAGCGCGCTGCTGCGTGAGGGCGCGCGGCATATTGAAGTAGCGCCCGTATGAGAGCAGGTTTTGCAGCACGGACAGATCCGGATCGAGGCTGTCGGACTGCGAAACGATGCCCAGCGAGAGCTTGATTTGGCGCTGGTCGCGGCGCACGTCCTTGCCGGCTACGATGAGTTCGCCGTCGGTTGCCGGCGATACGCACGCCAGCATCTTCATCGTGGATGTCTTGCCCGCGCCGTTGGGGCCTAGGAAGCCGAAGCATTCGCCTTCGGATATGTCGAAGCTGATGCCGTTGACGGCGGTGAAGTCGGCGTACTTCTTGGTGAGATTGCGCGCGTGAACGGCGGTTTGCGCCTGCGATGCGGTGTCCAAAGTTTTTGTCCATCCTGCCGATATGGAAGTTCGCATTGCGCCGCCGTCTGCGCGCGCGGCGGCGACGATGCGGATGATGCGGCCGGCGGTTGCGCGCGTGAACGGGGCGCTGCGTGTAAATGCGTGGTTACATTGTACACGCAAGCGCCCCGCGATAGGTAGGGGGATTTGGGTTGTGGCGGGCGCTACGGTTGCGGCTTATCCTGCATAGGCGTTGGCGTTTCACGCGAAATTGTTCGCATTTTCCGTCATATTTCGCCAGTCCCGTATAGGCGTTGGGCGCTGCGCCGGGGTTCGGTTACGATTGCGGCTTGTCGTCTTGGAGCAGCGCGCGCAGGGGGATGATTTGGATGTGCGTTTCGCCGTGGTGGCGGGCGCGCAGTATGAGATGGTCGGCTTTGACTTCCGCCATTTTCAAGCCGTCGTGTTCGCAGCGTATCGCTATGGTTTGGGTTTGCGGTTGGGTTTTCATATCGAACTCCTCAGTATTTCGGATAGCGGTTTGTCAGATTAGGTTTTGCGCCGATTAGCGTTTTTTGTATCCGTTTGCATCCGATTAAGCGGTCTATTAGCGCATTGGGGCGGCGATTCTGCGCCGAAATGGGGGTTGCCAACCCGACGGATTGCGCGCCGATTAGACGGCTATTCGCGGGCGGGCAGTCCCATTTCGCGGCGCACTTCGTCAACGCTCATAATGCCGGTTTCAACATAGAGGCGGCGGCGGTTCGCCTTGTTCTCTTCGCTCTCTTTGAGCGCCTCAACGCCGCTGAGGTCGAACTTGACGGTGAGCGCCGCGTCGTCGAAGTGGGGCAGCAGGTAGCGCTGCATTGCGTCTTCGTAGAGCGCGAGTTGGGCGGAGACGGTGTCTTCCCAGAAGATGCGGCGGGCGGTGCTGAAGTTGGAGTAGGTGGTGTGTTCCAAATCGCCTATCATCATCTTGGGGACGCCGAACACGCGCGCGATGTCTTCCAGGCTCCAGCGCAGGCTCTCGATGTACTCCATATCGCGCGGGCTGAAGCCAAGGTTTGCCGCCGTCATTCCCGCTCCAAGCAGCGCGGGGCGGCGCGTCTTTTCAACGCCTTGGTAGCGGCTTTCCCAGCGCTGGTAGAATGCGCTGACTTCGGCGTCGGTGGGATTGGCGGCGGTCTCGATGATGAGGCCGGGGGCGCTATCGTTTTGCAGAAGCTTGCGGTTGGCGAGCAGCGCGTCAAGCCCCATATCGGCGGACAGGCGCAGCGGCGCAATCGGGGACAAGCCGGCGTATTCGTCCAGCGGGTTGAAGTAGCGCATCCAAACGATGTCCTCCGGGATGTAGGGCGCAAGTTTGCCGCCGTCCCCGATGTACACGAAGCCCTTGATGTAGCGGTCTGCGTCCGGAATGACGCGCATTCGGTCGGGACGCAGCGGCCAGATTTCGGTGATAGCGCCGTCTTCGTCGCGCTCGAGCGCCCAGAAAGCGGCGCCCCACAGGGACAGATGGGTTTCGGTTGCGCGCCACAAATCGCCGCGCGTCCAGAACGGGTTGGGGGCGTCAAGCAGGCGCTGCAGGGGATGGTCGGCGCCCACCGGCACGCCGCCGGCGCGGGCGTTTGGGGATGCGGCGGCGGCATAGCGCGACGGCGTATCGTAGGCGTAGCCGGGCGCATCGGCGGCGTAGCGCGACGGCGTGTCGTAGGCGCTCACGGGCGCATCGTGGGCGTATCCCGGGGCATCCGCATTGCGCTGACGGGGGGCGAGCGGCGATTGGCGCAGTACGCGCAGGGGCAGGCGGGCGATGGCGTCTTGGCGCGCTTTGACGGCGGCATAGACCATAGCGGAGCGGGGGTAGTATTCGCCGTACTCCGGCGGCGTCCAGTGCGGGGCGGCGGCGAATGCGCGCTCATACTGGGCGGTGAACGGGGTTGACGCGCGGGACGACGTCAGCGCTCTGCCGCCGCCGTTGCGCGCTTGGGTTAGCGCGGCCGTTATCCTGCGAAAGCGCGCGAGGTTCATTTGCATTTCCTCTCTTGTTGTATCGCTTGTATCGCTGCGCCGAATAGCGCCGTATCGCGGATGATTTAACGCAACGGCGCAACGGCGCAAAGGGTTGGCGCTTGGGCTAGACCCAATGCGGGCTGGCTAGACCCAGATCATTAACGCCGGGGTGGTGTCGGGGACTGCGTTTTTGAATACCGGCGTGGCGGCGAAGGTCATTGCCAAGGCGTCGGCTTCGTCGGGCGAATTGCGCAGGTTGCGTTTGCGCTGGAGTTGGATGCGGCCGTTGCTGTTGATGGTGTATTTGCGGCCGGCCACTTGCCCGATTAGCGCCTCGCTGCGAGGGGCGCTTATGCTGCCGTCCATGTAGCGCCCGCGCATCGCCCACCACACTTCGGCGCCGCGGTTGTAGAAGTGTTCGGCATCGTTGGGGCGCGCGCCGCCGTTGAACGGAATTAACCGCCCAACGGGGGGAACGCCCTGTTCGCGCAGGCGGTCGACTACGCCGGCGCCTATGCCTACATCATCTACAATCAGCGTGTCCACATGGTTTTCTTCGCAGTAGCGCTTGAGCACGCCGGTTACTTCCATCAGGTCGTTGCCGCGCTGCGAGTGAACGATTTCGGCGTTGCCGCCCTGCCGCTTGACTACGACGGTCTTGTCGTTGCCGCCGCGCGCCACATCGCATGCTACGATAACTTCGCCTTCGGGCTCGATATGCCGCTCGGCGGCTTCGCGGGCTACGGATAGCGGCACCACTACGCTGTCCGGATTTTCGGTGAATTCGCCCAGCACTGAGTTGATGTAGCTATCCGAATCCTCGCCCCAATCCAGTTTGCGGTCGTCTATGTCCAGCTGAGTTATCATTCCGGGAATGACTACGCGCCCTTCTTGGATGTTGGGCGTGTCGTGGGCGCTGATTTGGATTGCGTGGTATTGTTCGCGCTTTGAGTGGTGCGAATCGTAGAATACGCCGTCGGCGCTGGAGGGGTTGCCGACCATCAGAATCAGGGAAGGATTTTGGCGCAGCAGCGCGTCCATGTAGGCGTCTTTTACGGCGTGCGCTTCGGTTACCACCGCCAGCATGTTGGGCGAGTGGTAGCCTTGCAGATTGAAGGGTGAGTTTGAGGCGAAACCTTTGGCGAAGCTTTCGTCGTCTTCCATTTCGTAGAGGGCGGCGCGGCGCACGGTTCCGCGCAGCGGCTTGGCGGAATTCTTGTACGCTGTGCGGAGTTCGCGCCAAACGATGTCCGTGACTTGGCGGGTGGTTGGGCCGGTTACGATGATCTTAGCCGGATCGCGGGTGTTCATCCACCATAGGATGACGCGCGCGGCGACCCAGTCTTTGCCGGAGCCGTTGCAGCCTACTACGGACACGCGGCGGCGGCCGTCGGACGCGTTGGCGGCTTGTTCGACTGCGCGCAGGATTTCTTCCTGCTTATCGTAGGGCTTGTCGCCCAGGGTTTCGCGGACGAACTGCAGCGGCGGCATGTCGGGGTAGGGAGCGCCGCCGCCGATAATGCCGATGTCGCGCGCGAGCCGGTCGCTGCTGAAGCCGTCGTTGTTGCGGGGGGCGTTGTTGTTGTGGGGGGCGAACCCGTCGTTATGGGGGGAGCCGTTGTTGTTGTCCGCGAACCTATCGTTGTTATCCGCGAACCTATCGTTGTTATCCGCGAAGCCGTCGTTGTTGTGAGTATTGGAGAAGTCTTTTCGGTTCGACATTTCCGCACCTCCGCGTCGTCATCGTAGTCGTCGATTGGGTTAGCGGGACTGGGCCGCGTTGGGCGGCGTCCCTTGTTAGCCAATATAGAATATATGTACGGATATGTCAAGGGTTGATTTTGGGGATGGGTTTTAGCGCAGAGGCGCAGAGGCGCAAAGGGGGGATTTTTGCTTATAATGGGTGTTAGCCTGCGTATCGGGCATAGGGTTGTCCAAGGCTGGATTTATCAAGGCTTGCATATCAAGATCGAGGCGTTTCGCGATGGCAAAAGTGAGAGTGATGTATTGGAAGGAAATCCCTGTGCAGGCGCAGGCGCAGGATGAGGGGGGGATGCCGGTGTCCGTCCCGTTGGACGCGCGGTTTCAGCAGGGGGTTGACGCAGTGTCGATGTTTGACGGCAGCGGGGGCAGCGACGACTATCTGATGGCGTGGGAGTGGGTGGATTACGGCGAAGTGGCGGGCGCGGCGGCGGATGCGGCGGCGGCGGTGGCGGCGCGCTTCAACGCCGGCTTTCCGCGCGATTTCGTGGCGCGAATACGGGATATGCAGCGCGATGGGACGCGGGATGCGCGGCCGGGGGCGGTCGATCACTGGCTCGACGGCGGCGACGGATAGCGCGCAGTTGGCGCAATCTGCAAGCCTAGTCCTGGGGCGGTCTATCATTGGCTCGACGGCGCCGACGGATAGCGCGCAACCGACGGCGTACTATCATATGAAACGGCAGATTCGATTGGACGCAACCGACGGATAGCGCGCAATTGGCGCAATCTGCAAACCTACTATCTATCACTGAGAAACGGACGATTGGGCGCAACCGATGGGTAGCGCGCAACCGACGGCGTACCATTACGCGAAACGGGCGATTGGGCGCATCCGACGGATAGCGTGAAATCGACGGCGCATTATCATCATACAACATACTAAACGGACGATTGGGAGGGACACGAATGGCACAGGCAGATAGGGCAACGGCTACGATATTGGAGCGGCTTGCGCGGGGGGATTTGCTCATATCGGACGGCGCAACGGGGAGTTTCCTGCAGCGTGAGGGCTTGGGGGACGGCGATCCGGAGGAGTGGAATGCGAGCCACCCCGATGTGGTTCGGGGGATGGCGAAGGCGTACTTTGACGCCGGCTCGGATATGGTTTTGACGAACACATTCGGCGGCACAAGCATACGGCAGCGGCACTACGGGTTTGCGGACAGGACGCGCGAGTTCAATGTGAGCGCGGCGCAGCATGCCCGCAGTCAAGCGCCCGAGGGTTGCTTTGTGGTGGGCTCGGTAGGGCCTACGGGCGAGGTGCTGAACGATCCGCTGCGGGACAATCCGCTGACCGAGGCGGCGGCGTATGACGCGTTCGCGGAGCAGATAACGGCGCTGGCGGAGGGCGGCGTGGATGCGGTGAACATTGAGACGATGATAGACATAAACGAGGCGGCGGTGGCGGTGCGCGCCGCGAAAGAGAACACGGATTTGACGGTGATGTCCACGATGTTTTTCGACAAGGGGCCGCGCGGCTTCTTCACGATGATGGGGACGCCGCCGGCGGAGGCGGTTCGGTTGCTGCATGCGGCGGGGGCGGATGTGGTGGGCGCTAACTGCGGCAACGGCGTCGACCTTATGCTGGAGTTGGCGCGCGAGCTGCGGGCGGCGACGGACGGGTATCTGCTGATTCACTCCAACGCCGGCATACCGGCTCCGATGGGCGGCGAGATTGTGTATCCGGAGACGCCGGAGTATATGGCGGAGCGCTTCGGGGTGATGGCGCGCGAGGTGGGGGTGAACATAATCGGCGGGTGCTGCGGGACGACGCCGGAGCATATACGGGCGCTGGTAGGGGAGGTGCGGGGGTAGGCTGGGGCGTAAAGGGGCAAGACGGCGTGGCGGCCGGCGGTATGGTGGTCGAGCGGCGTGAATGCGCGCTGATGGCGTCGGCGGCCGTTGCGTCGAATCGACGGCTAACATTAACCGCGGCCGCGGCGGGAATGCTGGTGTTTGGGCGGATGCGCCGCAAGCGGGCTGACGGCGTCGATGCGGGCGCAGGATAGGGTAATATGAACAGATACGAAGAGCGCGACAATCTTTGGGGCATAGACAGCAATGACCGCCGCTGGTTTCAGGCGCTGACGCTTGCGGGCGGGACGATTGCGTCTATAATAATGGCATTCTTGGAGATAGAGTACCGCGCGGGCGATGCCACGCCGAACACGGTTGCGCGAAACATATTGCTCAGCATCGGGGCGAGTTTCGTGGCGGCGGGGTTCGTGTCGTGGGCGATCCTGCAAGCGAAGGAGTTGACAATGGCGATTGCGGATTGGATAAGGGACGCTAATGAAAAGCGCAAGCAACAGCTGCGGGACGAAGGGCGCGTCGAGGGCCTCAGCAAAGGCTACATGATGGGCTATGAGGACAGAGACAAGGGCAAGCCTCCGCAGCCGCCAACGAATGGGACTAGCCCCAACGGCAACGGCGATAACGGCGAACTCAAGTGAGCGTCGTATCTCCCTTGGGCGGGCGCAAGATAGGCGAGTATGAACAGATATGACGAGCGCGACAACCTTTGGGGGATAGACAGCAACGACCGCCGCTGGTTTCAGGCGTTGACGCTTGCGGGCGGCGTGATTGCGTCTATAATGATGGCATTCTTGGAAATAGAGTACCGCGCGGATGATGCCGCGCCGAACACGGTTGCGCGAAACATATTGCTCAGCATAGGGGCGAGTTTCGTGGCGGCGGGGTTCGTGTCGTGGGCGATCCTGCAAGCAAAGGAGCTGACAATGGCGATAGCGGATTGGATTAGGGAGGCGACGGAAAAGCGTAGGCGGCGGATACGCAGAGAAGCCTATATGATGGGCTATGAAGACAGAGACAAGGGGAAGCCTCCGCAACCGCCGACGAATGGGGCTAACCCCAACGGCAACGGCGATAACGGCGAACTCAAATAAGCACCGTATCCCCCCTTGGGCGGGCGCAAGATAGGCTGGTATGAACAGATACGATGAGCGCGACAACCTTTGGGGCATAGACAGCAATGACCGCCGCTGGTTTCAGGCGCTGACGCTTGCGGGCGGCGTGATTGCGTCTATAATGATGGCATTCTTGGAGATAGAGTACCGCGCGGGCGATGCTACGCCGAACACGGTTGCGCGAAACATCCTGCTCAGCATAGGGGCGAGTTTCGTGGCGGCGGGGTTCGTGTCGTGGGCGATCCTGCAAGCGAAGGAGCTGACAATGGCGATTGCGGATTGGATAAGGGATGCTAATGAGAAGCGCAAGCAACAGCTGCGGGACGAAGGGCGCAACCAAGGGTTAATCGAGGGCATTCGCCAAGGCCGCAGCGAGGGGCGCAGCGAAGGTCTCATAGAGGGGCGCGGCGAAGGCTATTTGATGGGCTATGAAGACGCCACTGAGGGCAAGCCCCTGCAGCCGCCGACGAATGGGGCTAACCGCAACGGCAGCGGCGATAACGGGGCGTCCAAGTGAGCGGCGTGTCCTTTACTGAAGGCCGACTGGCTAACTCTGACGACAAGCGAGGCGCTAATTATGATTGCAACGGGAGCGGCGCGGCGGCTGGGGGCTGCGGATGTGGTGGACAGGTTCGGGCGATGCCTTGAGCTTGTGCCTATGGATCCTAACTTTGGGAATATCAGCGTGGGGCTGTATGTCAAGGACGGCGTATGCACGGTTTGGACATTCAGCCGCAAGCCGGGCGTGGAGGCGCGTATTGAACGCATACGAGACCAACTGGTGGCGCTCGGCGGGATGGAGGCGGTGGCGGGCAGCGGCAATCAGGCGCGCTTCGGATGCGGCTTTTTGCACGAGCGCGCAATCAAGTTTCTGATGAGCCAAGCGGTGGGCAAAGCGCCCGATTTCGCGCCGCCGCAGGGCGATATGAGCATCAAGGACTCGCGCTCGCCGCTGACAATCAGAGTTGAGGGCGCGCAGCGGGGCGATAGGTGGATCTACACCGTCAGCGGCGAAGGCGATGCGCCCAATCCGGCGGTGCGGATGCGAATGGTGGTAGCGGGCTTTCTGCGCTACGGCGAAATGGAAAAGGTGGGGGACGCCGAAGTGGCATTCCCGTGCGGGCAGCGGCATGACGCGCTGATGCGCCTGCTGATGCCGTATTCGCGCAACATATCCAGCGTGGAGGGGATGATGGCGGCGGAGGCGCTGCGCGGGCAGATGACCACGGGGACGCTGGGGTTTTCGGCGACGTAGGGGGTGGTTGGGGGGATGCGCGTATCGGCGCATAACGCCCGCCGATATACGCATTGGCAAGCGCGCAGAAACGGCGCTGTCGGCGTAAGGGGCGGCAGGTGGGATTGAGCGCGGGGGATTGCGGCGGTGGTTGGGTTGGCGCGGCGAGCGTTTCTAACGACAATGGGCTTGAACGCAATGCAGTCCATTCGCAATGCCGGCGCATATCATACAAGCGTAAGGGGGATGATGCGCCGCCGGTTTTCGGCATAAGGCTTGCCGATACGCGCATCGGCAAGCGCGCAGAAACAGCGCTATCGGCGTTAATCGAGAAGGTCAATAACATCCGAAAAGTGAGGAAGACTATGAAAAAACCCTACGCAACACAAAAAGTCAATGATCACTTAGGCGAGCGTCTGTTGAAAGGCTCCGGGCGCAACTCCAACACATGTTTCTCCAATATAAACTCTCGTTACCCCGTATGGTGGTTCACTATCAGTCCGCAAAAGTTCGGGAATGAGTTGCACCTTCTGTGCGCAAAGAGGCAGGGGCTAATCTGGCTGCGGCTTGATGCTGACGCTATCCTAAACCCAACCGATATGTTCAGTCCAAGGTCCGACGGCGATGTGGATGTGGAGATATGCTGCGATGCCTCTTCCCCGCGCTACATGCACGATGTCAGAATCGGCGGAAAAGGTTACGATTTCCGGCCGCATATTGCGTATGAGTGGGATGAGGACTGACGGGTGATTCGCAAGTTTCGGGTATTCAGGGGAGTAGTCGGGGAGTGGTTGGGTTAACGCGCGGCCGCCATTATCATCGGCAGCGGGTATAGTTCGCGGGCGAGCGGGTTGAACGCCAAGCCCAGCGCTTCTAGGGTGGTTACGCCGATGAGCGCGCTGTCGCCGGCTTCGCCGAAAATCACATTCGCGCCGCCGAAACGGTCGCCGTATCTGAACAGCGCCACGCCCTTTTTGCGCCTTATCGTGGAGCCGTCGGCAAGCGTGAACGCCTGCTCGCCTTTCGGCTCTATGCCCAGCCGCTCAAGCGTCGCCGCGGGGATTGCGGAGTAGATTGCGCCGCTGTCTATCAGCCCGCGCACGGATTCGCTCACATCGGACGCGGCGGGGTTTTCCACTTGCAGATCCAGAATTGGGAGTTTCATCGCGCATCCTCTTGCTGTTGTGAACACGTTCATTATTCTATGTGATGGGTGAAGATTAACCGATTTGAACGTCGAAACCGTTCACTTTGGATTCGCGCTCTGTCAGCAAGCGCCAAAATTCACGGCGGGCTTTGCTGAAAGCATCAAGATTAAAGGCGTTTTGCGATGTGAGTTTCAGTATCGGCTTGGGGTTATACGCCCTGCCCTCGAACTGCACATCTATCAGGTTGGTGTACAGAATCATCTTGATTAGAGCGTCTTTAATATCCAAGTTGGACGGGAATGAACGCCTGCTGTGCTTCGCTTCAATCAAGTGAATGTCAGCGCCCTCTATTTTCACTTCGTCCACGGTGAGGTAGTAGTAGCCGCCCAACAGGTTGGCGATGGTTATGCTGCCCTTAGTTCCCTCAATGTTCTCCTTGGGCTGCAGCGTAACCGTCTCTCTACTTTGAGCGGCTTCAGCCAATTCCCGTGAAAGCGATCTGAACGAATCGCGCCCTTTATTCAGAAGCGCTACTCTTCTTTCAGCGCTAGACCGCGAGTGCATTTCTACATTCAGCCGTCTTGATATTTCGTCGTAACGCTCCAGCGCGGTTTGGGCGAGTTCGCCTATATTTTCGGTTTGCGCCAAGTTCCAATGGAGCGCGTCGGATTGATACGAAAGTATTTGCTCGATCCGGCTCTTGATGTATGGGATTTGAAAGCGCTGCTTGGTGATTTTGTGTTCGTAGTGGCTGCTTTTCTCAGCGTGGGCGTAGTATCCCACGATTACATACACCCCCAGCAGGCTCATTAGCGCGATGGTGTCCCACTGCAGAAAATCTCTATCGCCCTGCCGTCCTTCGTCTTTGAATATGGGGATTACGGTGATTTTCTTGCCCGCGAACTTCAGCGTGTCATACACGCGCGCATACGGATATGTGCGCGTGCGCTTCGCCGATACCCACCAACTGACGGCTACCGCATCTTCCCAACGTTTAGGCGAAAGGCGGAGTTTGCGAATGCGGCGTCTAAATCGTCGATTGAGAACGCTTTGAGGGTTGGACAGAGAAACGGCGTGTACTCTATGCCGCTGATGTTAGCTAACAGGTCCATACCGCCCTGCTTTGCGGGCAATCACTTGGAATTCATCGCCGCTTTGAAGCAGGTCGGGTTGGCCGTCTTGAAACCCAACCTTCTCTTTGATGACGGACGCGAGGGACTTCTTGATTTCAATTCCGACGCTGTTTCTGCCAAGCTGCCGCGCCATCTTCATCGTAGTGCCGCTGCCCGCGAAAGGATCTAGCACGGTTTCGCCCTTGTACGCGAAAAGTTTTATCGCCCGATAGGGCAGCTCTTCGGGAAACGCGGCTATGTCCTTCTCCAACGGAGAGCCGGGCATCACATTGGTCATTTCCCAAAGCGTCATGTACCAGCGGTTGTCCTGAATTTCGGACTTGCATACCTTGGATTCTTCCCTGACGTCCGATGGTATGGTCTTGTAGTTGAACTTGCCCTTTTGAAAGATGAGGATGCTTTCGAGCAGGTTGTCGGGGTAGAAGTACATCGGATAGGGATTTTGCAGGATGACGCCGCTGCGCCGACTTATTCGCAAGTAGCCGTCGGGCTTCTTCCACATAATCCTGTCGCGGTAACGAAATCCCGCGCCCTGAAAGAGCTTCGTGGCGTCGGCCACGATGGGGAACTTTTCGCCTTTGACCAGCATATCGTCGATGTTCAGAACCGCTATGCGCCCTTTCTGCAAGACTCGATATGTTTCGTGCGCGAATGTGCCGATGACCTGAAGGTATTCGTCATAGGTTCGGTACATTCCTTCGTAGTCAAACGGAGCGTTGAAGTACGGCGGGGAAGTTACCATCAGTTGGACGCTCTCATTCGGCAACTCTTCCATGCTCATTGAGTTGCCGAGTATAAGTTTGTGCTGCGTGGACATTGCGTCAATCCTAAATGCGCTTGCGGCTCGCTATGTTGCGGGCGTCGAATGCCGTCGCCGCTAGAAGTACGGTTGCAAAATGCTTCAATGCGCCCCCCTAATGCTACCATAGCGCTGCAAGTTAATGGATGATAGCATATCATAACTATAGGGCATACAAGCGCATAAGGATGTTTCAATGACGCAAACGCTAGAAAGCAAGGCGCGCGCGGCGACTAAGCACGGCGAAGCGCTGCCGCCGATTGTGGACCCGGATGATGCGGATGCGGGCGGGCCGGTTTTCGCGGGGACGGATGTGCCGCTGCAGCGCTTGTTCGCTTATCTGGATGAGGCGCACAACCTGCATGCCTTCTTGCGCGATTTCCCGCAGGTGAGCAGGGCGCAGGCGCTTGAGGCTGTCAGAGCGCGCGTCAAGGCTGACGGCGTAGTTCACAGCGATAGGGAAATCGTGAGCGGGACGCCGGTGTTCAAGGGGACGCGCGTGTTTGTGCGAAGCCTTTTCGAACATTTGGAGGAAGGCTATACCATCGAGGCGTTCCTTCACCAGTTCCCTACAACGGAGCGCGAGCAGGTAGTCAAGGCGCTGCAGGCGGCAAGCGCGCTTTTGGAAAGCGTGGCGTATGAGACTGCTGCTAGATGAAAATATGCCCCACGATTTTCGGCATTATCTGCCCGGACATGATGCGCGGACGGTGGATTATATGAGATGGAAGGGCAGGAAGAACGGCGAGCTGCTTGCGTTGGCGCGGGACGAGTTCGATGTTCTCATCACTCTTGACAACAACATACCCGATCAACAGAACATAACGCCGTTGGATGTTGGGGTGATGATTTTGGTTGCGCGAACAAACAGCATTGAATCACTGAGGCCGCTAGTCCCTCAGATATTGGAACGGCTGCGTACCATAAGGCGGGGGGAAGTAGTCCACATATGCCCGCCGCAAGCCGAGTAACACGCATACTCACTGCATTATAAGGAGGCCACGCTATGCCGCTACACGAAACTATGACGCCGCGCCAACGGGTGATGAACGCGCTGCAAGGCAAGCCGGTGGATCGCACGCCGGTCGCCAATCCTACGAATGTGGCGACGGTGGAGCTTATGGATATGGTGGACGCGCCGTTCCCGGAGGCGTGCCGCAATCCGGAACTGGCGGCGCGCCTGGCGGCTACGGGCTATACCGAACTGGGCTTTGACGCCGTTATGCCGTATTTCACCATCATTCAGGAATCATCGGCGCTGGGCTGCGAAATGCAGTGGGAAGAGAAGGACAACTGGCCCACCGTGCGAATGTCCAATCCGATTTGGAAGGGGCCGGATGATATTCGCATCCCGCCCGGCTTTCTGGAGCATCCGGACAATATCGCCATCACGCGCTCTATCAGCCTGCTCAAAGAGGAGTTCGGCGATGAGGTGGCGGTTATCGGCAAGACGATGGGCCCGTGGACGCTCGCCTACCATGTGTTCGGCGTGGAGGCGTTTCTGCTGATGACGGTGGACGACCCCGATATGACGATGCGCTGCCTAGACGGGCTGAAGGAAATCTCCGTGCTGTTCGGGCAGGCGCAGATTGACGCGGGCGCCGACGCGCTCACATTTCCGGATCATGCAACCGGGGATCTGGTCAGCGGGGAATACTATGAGCGCTTCCTGCTGGACATTCATCAAGAGATGGAAGAGCGCCTTGATACGCCGCTCATCCTGCACATATGCGGCAAGACGCTTGACCGAATGCCGCACATCGCGCAGACGGGGATGACGGCGTTTCACTTCGATTCCAAGAACGACCCGCATGCGGCGATGGATGCGGTGAACGGCGGCATTGCGCTGGTGGGGAACATCAACAACCCGGAGACGCTGTACGCGCGCGGGCCGGAAGAGGTGCGCGCCGAAGTTCGCAAATGCCTGGACGCCGGGGTGCAGCTGATAGCGCCCGAATGCGCGATACCGCTCTCAACGAAGCTCGAAAATCTGCTGGAAATCCCGCGCGCCGTCAAAGAATGGCACGCCGAGCGGTAGGCGAGATGGGCGATAATCGGGATGGGCGCATAATCAGGGTAAGCGGCAATCGGGATGGGCGATAGGCGCATAAACGGGATGGGCGGCAATCGGGATGGGCGATAGGCGCAATGGCGCAATGAAGGGGCTATAATTGCGCCCAAGCCTGTCCCGCAATCCAAGCCGCCGCCGAATGCGGGCATTGGCGCTAGAACACGCTGCGAAAGGCATAACGCTATGACAATGACTAAAACGAAACTGATTACCGCCGCCGAACTGCTGCGTCTGTACTCGGAGGGCGTGCGCGGCGAGCTTATACGGGGGGAGCTCTACGAAACTATGCCAAGCGGACAACAACACGGCGAGATTGCGATGCAGATAGGGCGTCTGCTGCTGAACTTTGTGGCGCCGCGCCGCCTTGGGCGGGTGATGGGTTCGGACGCGGGCGTGTGGCTTGAGCGCGATCCGGATACGGTGCGGGAGCCGGATGTGGCGTTTTTCGCGGCCGATAATATGCCGCCCGGGGAGACTGTGCGCGGCTACGCCGAGGCAGTCCCCAATCTGGTGGTGGAGATAGCGTCCCCAAGCAACAGCGCGCGCGAGGTTCGCGATAAGGCGCAAATGTGGCTGAGTTTCGGCGTGCGTATTGTGTGGGTTGTGTACCCTGCCGCGCGGGCGGTGGAACTGCATACGGACGACGGCGGGCGGCGCATGCTGGCTGAGAGTGATACGCTTGACGGCGGGGATGTTCTGCCGGGGTTCAGCTGCAGGGTGGGCGATATTTTCGACGTGTATTAGGATGCGCTGGGGCGGCGTATCCCGCGCGCCGCTATACCGCATCCAAGCCGCCGCCGCATACGGCATTGGCGCTAGAACGCGCTGCGAAAGGCACAACGCTATGACAATCACCAAGACTAGGCTGCTTACCGCCGCCGATTTGCTGCGTCTGTACTCGGAGGGCGTGCGCGGCGAGCTAATACGGGGGGAGCTCTGCGAAACTATGCCAAGCGGACAGGAACACGGCGAGATTGCGGCGCATCTGTGCTATCTGCTGATAAGCTTTGTCAAGCCGCGCCGCTTGGGGCGGGTGATGGGTTCGGACGCGGGCGTGTGGCTGGAGCGCGATCCGGATACGGTGCGCGAGCCGGATGTGGCGTTCTTCGCGGCCGATAAGATGCCGCCAGGGGAGCGCGTGAGCGGCTATGCTGAAGCAGTCCCCAACCTGGTGGTAGAGATAGCGTCGCCAAGGGACAGCGCGCGCGAGGTTCGCGATAAGGCGCAAATGTGGCTGAGTTTCGGCGTGCGTATTGTGTGGGTGGTGTATCCCGCGCGCACGGTGGAACTGCATACTGCCGACGGCGGGCGGCGCATGCTGGCTGAGAGCGATACGCTGGACGGCGGGGATGTTCTGCCGGGGTTCAGCTGCAGGGTGGGGGATATTTTCGACGTGTATTAGGATGCGCCGGGCGGTGCGCTAATCGGCGTATCCTGGCGCTGAAACGGCGTTGCGCGCGGGGCGCAAGCGGCGATGGGCGATAACGGCAATAGGCGATAATGGCAGTAGGCGCAAGCGGCAATAGGCGATAACGGGCTAATCGGATTTTCGGGACGGCTACAACAATCATACATCCAAGGAGGAATGCAATGCGGGAAAAGGCGCTCTTCATAAGCGGCAACTACGAAAGCAATCTGCAGGTCATTGCGGACGTCCATGCCGTATTGCCTGAGCAAATCCTGTTCATTCAACCCCACGGCGGCAGCAGAATCACATATTTGCGGGACGACACGCCCTCGGTAGATGACCCCGTAACGATGTACTGCTCCATCTCAAATGAGAAGAACATAGTTCACTTCACCGCTGAAGTGGTGGGGTGGGATGATAAAACAACAATCTCTCCGCAAAAGCGCGAAGTGATTGACAAGGTTATCAAAACCTTGCAGGCGCCCGAACCCGGCGTGTACGACGTGGGATGCAATCTAATTCACATCCGCCGGCTAGTTCGCGTCGAGTCGCCTTTCAGCGTGGATAAACTCGTCAAGGTCAGCGACGACGAACCGCTGTCACCTAACAAATGGACGGCCGGGTTTTCCTATGTATATCTGCTTGAGGGCGATGCGGGGGATGCCGAATGACGGGGCGTCGGCGGGCAGGCCGCGGACGCCTTGAGGGCGGGGCGCGGTCGGAGGCGCTCGAATGCGGCGGGTTGCGCGCCGCCAAGATCGATAGCCTGATACGAAGCTTGCGCGCCGTCGAAGGGCGGCACTGTGGGCGATAGACGCGATACGCGGAAAAGGAACGGAATACGATTATGCCTCTGCGCTTCGATACTGTGCGGGAAGTCAACCAGCGAATTAGTGAACTTTGCGATGATTTCCAGGGCTGCCTGCGCTTCTATGAACTCAATTCGCCGGGGCCGGATGCGCTGACGCCGCATCGCGATGCGATTAAGAAGCGAAGCGAATTCGGCGGCGTGAGCGATGCGATCGACTCTTACGATTTCGTGGTGAACTATCTCAGGCCGGCGGTGATTGCGCTGAGGCTGGATCCGCAGGCGCATTACAGGATGGCGTCGGGCGATGAGATGTTTTCGCAGCTCAAAAGGCATCAGAGCGCCTTTGTGGATCTTGAGCCGCATTCGGCGGCGGATTTGGGCAGTCCGGAGCTCATCCAAGCGATGTATTCGCTGATTGAATCGCTTCAGCTATCGCGAACCAAGGCGCAGGTTTTCACGGGGACGCTGACGCTGCATCACCTATTGCCCGGGCTTGTGCCGCCGGTTGACCACCGATTTACGGGGGCGTTCTTTCGGCTCAATCACTATCACTTCAGCGTTGGGGCGCACAAGGGCTTGGCGCGCCTCTTGAACGGCTTGGCCGCTATCGTGGATCGGCTTGACGGGCAGTACGGCGAAGGCTATCTGCCCGGATTGGTGGGCGGCGCTGACTGGGCTACCAGCGAAAGCAAGCTTTTGGACAACGCGATAGTGGGATATGTGAAAAGAAGCAAACTGCGTTTGGCAGCCGCAGCCGCAGCCTGCTAAAATCGTCATACAATACCCCCGCGGCCGCCGATTTCCAACCTGAAAACTCACTATGAGGTGTACAGCGATGCCCATTCACAACGAAGGCTTGGAGCGCGAACTTGAGTATGTAACCAAGCCGTTCGAGATTAAGCACATACGCGGTCTGTTTGAGCATACGGATGCGCTGATGCACGACATCGCTCACAACCTCATCACGGGCAATCATAATGAAGTCGACCGCCTTACGCAGCAAGCGCTCGCGGACGGGTACACCGCCAACGATGTGCTAGACGATGGGCTCATATCCGGCATGGCGGTGGTGGGCATCAAGTTTCGGGACAATATCATATTCGTGCCTGAGGTGCTGGTGGCGGCGCGCGCGATGAAGGCGGGAATGGCGTATATCGAGCCAATTCTGTCGGCGTCCGGCATAGAGCCGATAGGGACGGTAGTCATGGGCACGGTCAAGGGCGATCTGCACGACATCGGCAAGAACTTGTGCATAATGATGCTGCGCGGCGCCGGCTTCACCGTCCACGACCTGGGGGTTGACACCAAGCCGGACGAGTTCATAGACGCCGTGATGGACAACGAGGCGCAGATCTTGGGGATGTCGGCGCTGCTGACCACCACGATGCCGAATATGGGCAAGACGATCGAGGCGTTCGAAGAGTACGGGATGCGCGATATAGTCAAGATAATGGTGGGCGGAGCGCCCGTGCGGCAGGAGTTCGCGGACGATATGGGCGCCGACGGGTACGGGGAGAACGCGATGGCGTGCGTGGATATGGCAAAGCGGTTTATGGGCGTGGGGGAACTCGAGGGCGTAGGCGATATCGAAAGCGCGGATGCCGTTCCTGTGGCGGGGTCGGATTAGGGGCGGCTTCTGTCCTTGCGCGCGTGCCGCTTCACATCATTGCGCCAACGCCCCAGGATATAGGCGCTGTGCCGGTGCTGCGCGCGTGCGGCTTAATCGCGGCCGTAAGGGGCGCAATGGGTGAATTATACGGTCGCATCATCCAAAATCCCAGTATCGCGGCGTGGTGAAACGGCTGCGTCGGGGCGCATTGAGCGGGCGTCGGGGCGCAACGGGGGTTTGGGTTGGATGGCGGCGGTATGCCGGCGCTGCGCGCGCCGCTTAATCGGGAGTGGGGGCGCATCGGGGTATTGGGTTAGGTAGCGCTTCTCTGCGCCTTACGCATAATTCCCGCAATCTCTTAGACTGCAAGGCGGTTGGATATGGCGAAAGAACAGGGCGTAGATAAAGAGCGGTACAGGGCGAGTATGGCGCGGCTTGACGGCATATTTCGCGGGATGTCGGACACGGTGACGGAGGTGTCGCGCTGGCGCTGCCCGTACAAGAACGCGCAGAGCCGCTGCACCGCGCAGTTCGGCTGCCGCAATCAGCAGCGCAAAGTCCCTAAGGGCGAGCTCTACATCTGCATCGGCGACGACAACCTCGACTATCGCAGCGCCTGGGAGATTTAGGGCTGTCTGCGCGGCGGCCCGCGCGGCCGCGGCAAGCGCGCTGAGGGCCGGCGTGGGCGCTGCGTTATTGCTCCGTCGATGCGTATCGGGCGGGCGCATTGGGCGCATTAGGCGGGCGCATTATCGCAAATCCCGGTATCGCGGCGTGGTGGGATGGTTGCGTCGGGGGGCATTTAGGCGCATTGGGCAAGCGCAAGATAGGCTGGTATGAACAGATACGATAAGCGCGACAACCTTGGGGCATAGACAGCAATGACCGCCGCTGGTTTCAGGCGCTGACGCTTGCGGGCGGCGTGATTGCGTCTATAATGATGGCATTCTTGGAGATAGAGTACCGGGCGGACGATGCCGAGCCGAACACGGTTGCGCGAAACATATTGCTCAGCATAGGGGCAAGTTTCGTGGCGGCGGGGTTCGTGTCGTGGGCGATCCTGCAAGCAAAGGAGCTGACGATGGCGATAGCGGATTGGATAAGGGATGCTAATGAAAAGCGCAAGCGGGAGCTTGTCGCGGAAGCGCTGGAACGGGGGCGCAGTGAAGGGCTAATAGAGGGCATTCGCCAAGGCCGCAGCGAGGGGCGCAGCGAAGGTCTCATAGAGGGGCGCGGCGAAGGCTACGATATGGGCTACGACGACAGAGACCAGGGCAAGCCCCGACGTCGGCCGTCAACGAATGGAGCTAACCCCAACGGCAACGGCGATAACGGCGCATCCGAGTGAACGCCGTATCTCCTATGGGGGACGGCGCGATAGGCTAATATGCAAAGGTATGACGAACGGGACAATCTTTGGGGCATAGACAGCAACGACCGCCGCTGGTTTCAGGCGCTGACGCTTGCGGGCGGCGTGATTGCGTCTATAATGATGGCATTCTTGGAGATAGAGTACCGGGCGGACGATGCCGAGCCGAACACGGTTGCGCGAAACATATTGCTCAGCATAGGGGCAAGTTTCGTGGCGGCGGGGTTCGTGTCGTGGGCGATCCTGCAAGCAAAGGAGCTGACAATGGCGATTGCAGATTGGATAAGGGATGCTAATGAAAAGCGCAAGCGGGAGCTTGTCGCGGAAGCGCTGGAGCGGGGGCGCAGCGAAGGCTACGATATGGGCTATGACGACAGAGACCAGGGCAAGCCCCGACGCCGGCCGTCAACGAATGGGACTAACCGCAACGGCAACAGCGGCAATAGCGATAACGGCGCATCCAAGTGAACGCCGTAACCCTGTGTAGGATTTCCGACGCGATAGGCGACGAAATCGCGATTTCGTCGCCACGCCGGGGTATGGAGCTGACGATGGCGATTGCGGATTGGATTAGGGAGCATACTGCAAGGCAGCGAGTGAAATTCGAGGCTCAAATGCGTCAGGAAGCCTACGAGAGGCGAGAGAGACTTGCAATGCAAGCTTTCATTGAGGGTTACCTCAAAGGGTATGATGATTCGGCTGAAGGCAGGGAGCGGCGGTTTCCCGTCGATGCGCTAGACGATCCGTATAAGAAGTACAAGATAGATTAAGCGCCGTTGCCTAGCCCTGGCAGATAACGATTAGCGCGGCAAGTCGTATCGCATCCCGTCCAGGCAAGGCCGAAGCGGCGTCTAGGCGGGCGCGGATGTTGCGCGGCGGGCGAATTGGGGGCGGATTAGGCGGTCGTAGGGGTGGGGGCGCTTGACTAGGCCGGCGGCTATTAGGATGTCGCGCATGGCGTTGTAGCCGTCGATGCCGATGGCGGGGGCAGCTGACCATGTTCCTAGCGCTTTGTATTGGCTGACGCTGCGCTCTAGCACTGCTGGCGGGCATTCGGGGAAGAAGGGCGCAACCCGCGCGGCGATTTCGGCGGGGGCGGCTGACGCAAGCCACTGCTGCGCTTTGTAGAAGCCGCGCATGAACCGCTCTGCGATATGCGGCATCGTCTCTATGAACTTGGGGGCGGCGGCGAATGAACTGTAGCACAGGTAGCCGTGTTCGCGGCCGAGCTCAGCCGCTAGATAGCCGACGCCGTCCGCGATGAGCGTCTGCGCCTGGGGGTTGGGCATGTGGATGTAGTCGGCGTCGCCGCGGCGGAAAGCGGCTAGGGCGTCATCGGCGGATAACCCGCTCAGCATTCGTATCTTGCCTATGTCCACGCCGCGATTGCGGAGCGCCGCCGAGAGCGATGTCAGCGGCACGGGCGTGAAGCCAATCGGGATGAGCGTTGCGCCCTCAAGATCGCGCCATTGCCAGTTGTCAGTGGGCGTTCCGCTTATCAGAAAGAAGCCGTCGCCGCGGTTGATTTCGGCGATGTGCAGCGGGGCGTCTTGCTCGCCGGCGTCCAGCGCCATCATGCTGCGGCTGATGCCGGTCTGCACAATGTCCACTTCGGCGCGGCGCAGCATATCCAGGGCAGACCTGTCGTCGGGGACGGTACCGAACATCACATCCAAGCCTTCGGCGTACAGAAAGCCGCCCGCGACCGCCGCGTATATGGGCGTGTAGAACAGGTTGCGGTAGGTTACCATCAGGCGCAGGCGGTAGGGGCGCTGGGTTTGGTTCATCGGCTATGTCCTGTATCCTGGTTCGGTAGTGTTCCATTTGCGGGGTAGTTAGCGGCAATTTGGGCAGGTAACCTCTTTGGACATCGTTGCGTTAACGGGAACTTCGGACTTGAGCCGGTCTATGCCGCACTGCGTAAATCTGCCATCAGGGAAGCCTCGATGGGTTGGCGGCCAAGGCGAGAACGGCGGCGGCGGCGGTTGCGGTGGTTGCGGCGGCGGGATCAGTTCGGCTATCTCGGCTGGCAGCGATTGGAGTAGATACTCGCGCAGTCTGTCCCATGCGCGGGCAACCCTGTCGCAGTTGTTGGGGTTCCACGCCCATAGTTTAACATCCGATACTTGTAGCCAACTATTGCCAATTGGCTGAAGCAGTTCCGCGCCTGCCGCCCAATCGCCGCGGTCGAAGGCGTTCTCTATTTCGTCTAGCCGCTTGGCGGTTTCGGTTTCAGCGCCGTATCGATCAGGGGTTTTCATTGTCCGCTCATTCCAAACCATATGCCAGAAAGCGGCGTTTGACCACGCCAAAAAGATAGCGTCAGCGTCTCCGGGTATTGGCGGCAGAATGCCCGTATCGCCAAAGGCGATTGCGCCCGGCGTGTTCCATTGCGCGATGCCTATACTAGCAGCGCAAGCGAGGCAATGCTCTGACCCGTCGTGTCCATCACCATCGTCCCAGCGCAAGAAGCCCTCTTCGCCCCAAATCAGGTTTTCGGAGTGAGGGTAATCCCCTCCGCCCGAATAGTAGAGCAACTTTTGGCAATCGACGCAATGGACATACCACAGAGCGCACATGCGCTCTTCTATTGGGATGTGTTCAAACTCCCAGCATCCGGGCGAACACCAACCGCTGAGCTTGTTGCCTTGCAGCGCGTCTGTCTTAACATAGAATACGGCGGGCAGGCGCTTTTGCGCTTCCAGAACGGCTAGGCGCGGCGGGTGTGTTGCGATTACCTCAATCGCGGCTATCGGTTCGCCTGTAGTCAGCAGCGCGGCTACATCTACCCGCATCCGCACGCCGTCTATGGCGATGCTGTGCTCAGTGTCCGTGAAATCGCAGGGGGGTAGCGCGACTTCGGCATCGCAAAATCGGCAGAGCATTGGCGGCAGGTTGTGATAGTCGACCGCTATGCGGTCTCGGAGGTTATCGTGCAGGGTTCGGTTCGGCATGGTAGAATTCATTGGCGTTCAACTCCCTTCAGTTGTTCGCGCTGGCGGATGAACTACCCCGCAAATGCTACAGAGCCTATACCCTGCTATGCGCTTGGTCTAGTTTGCGTTTAGTCCAGTATGCGGCCTTCGTAGTCGATGCGGGATAGGGGGAGGCCGAGTTCGCGCAGGTCGGCTTCTATGACGGCGGCGTCGCCTACTATGACGATTTTGAGCGCGTCGTGGTTGAGGTGGGCTTGCGCCGCGCGCTGTACATCCGCCAGGGTTACCGCGCCTATGTTGTCGGCGTAGGCGCTGAAGTAGTCGTCGGGCAGGTCGAAGGACACTAGGTGGATGAGCTGATGCAGCATTTGGGAATGCGTCTCGAACTGGCTGGGCAAGCCGCGCAGGATGCCGTCCCGCATATCGGTGAACTCTTCCTGCGCAACGGGGCGGCTATCCCGAATGTCGGCGAATTCTTTGAGGGTTTCGCGGACTGCGTCGGCGGTAACGGCGGTTTGGACGGAGCCGCCGGCGGCAAGCGCGGAGGCGCGGGTTAGCCAGTCTATGTGGGACATGTAGCCGTAACTGTAGCCCTTGTCTTGGCGCAGGTTCATATTCAAGCGCGCCGAGAACTGCCCGCCGAATATGTTGTTGAGCAGGGTGAGCGCGAAGTAGTCGGGGTGATGGCGGGGGATGGTGAGATGGCAAGCCCTGATGACGGACTGGGCGGCGCCGGGCTTGTCGGCAAGGTATATCGTGGGCTTGGCGGCGGCGGGCGGATCGTCGTCGGCTTGCGCTGCGTGTGCGGCGGGCGCATGTTTCCAAGCGCCGAATGCGGCTTCCGCCTGCTCGAGCGCGGCGTCGCGGCGAATATCGCCTACCAGGATTAGGGTCGCGTCGGCGGGGGCGTAGCGCGCCGCGTAGTGGTTTGCGAGGTGGTCGCGGGTGAATGCGCTCACGGCGGTTTCGGTTCCGGATACGGGATGTCCGTAGCCGGTATTCGCGCCGAAAAGCAGCGCTTGCGCCGCGCGCGCCGCAACGGCGACGGGGTTGTCGGCTATGCGCTTGAGGTCGGTTAGGCGTTCAGCGCGCACGCGGTCGAATTCCTGCGCGGGGAAGGTTGGGTTTTGGACGACGTCCGCCATAATGGCAAGCGCATCCTGCCAGTGGGCGGTGAGGGTTTCGGTGGCGATAGCGGCGTATTCGCGCGCTGCGTGGGCGCTCAAGTGGGCGCCTAGGAATTCCATATCGTCGGAAATTCGCTGACTGCTGCGGGTGGTGGTGCCTTCGGAGAGCATATCGGCAGTGAGGCTCGCCAAGCCGGGGCGGTCGGCGTGGTCGGTGATGCCGCCGGCGCGCAGCAGCAGTCCTTGCGCTACGATGGGCAAGCCCGGCATTTCCAGCAGAACCACGCGCATGCCGTTGGACAGGGTCGCGCGTTCCGGGGCGGGCGGGCTGAAGCTTGGCGCGGCGGCGACGACGGGCATAGCGGCGCGGTCGATGGCGCTTGCGGACGCGCTCAGGGACTGCTCCGGCAGCACGGCGAGCCTGACTTTGCTGCCGCCGAGCGCGGAGTTGGCGGCGCGGCGCACATCGTCGGCGGTAACCGCAAGGTAGCGCGCGAGGTCGGTGTTGATGCCGGCGGGATCGGCTTGGTAGGTGTTGTAGAAGTTGAGCTGATCCGCGCGGCCGCCAAAGCCGCCGACGCGCTCAAGCTGGCGGACGTGGTGGCTTTCGATGCGGTTCTTGGCGCGCATAATTTCGTGTTCGGTGGGGGCGGTTTGGCGCAGCAGATCCAGCTCTTCGTTGACTATCGCCTCAATGTCGGCGAGGCTTTGGCCGGGGTTGGCGGTAACTTGGATGAAGAATTCGCCGGCGATTTCTTGGGCGTAGTGGTACACGCTCACATCGCGGGCGATTTGGCGCTCATAGACAAGGCGCTTATGCAGGCGCGAACTCTTGCCGTCGCCTAGAACGGCGGCGAGCATCTCTAGCGCGGGCTCTTGCGCGTCGAAGGCGGGGCCGGCGGGCCAGACGAGGTATAGGCGGGGGAGCTGCACCTTGTCGCGCGTGGCGAGGGACACATCGCCGCTGAGTTCGGAGTCCATGCGGCCGATGCGGTTGATGGGCGGGCCAGGGGGCAGATCGCCGAAGTAGCGCTCGACCAGGGCGCGCGCCGCGCCGGGGTCAATATCGCCGGCGATGGCGAGGCTTGCGTTGGAGGGGGCGTAGAATTGGCGAAAGAAGTCTTTCACATCCTCAAGTTCGGCGGCGTCTAGGTCTTCTTGTGAGCCGATGGTGGGCCAGTTGTAGGGATGCGGCGGGGGGAACACAACGGGCTGCAGGGTGAGATAGGCGGTTCCGTAGGGGCGGTTTTCGTAGCTTTGGCGGCGCTCGTTTTTCACCACATCGCGCTGCACGTCGAAGCTCTTTTGGTCGAGCGCGTCCAGCAGAAAGCCCATCCTGTCCGATTCCAACCAGAGCGCGAGTTCGAGGTAGTTGGACGGCACATTTTCCCAGTAGTTCGTGCGGTCGGGGGTTGTGGAGCCGTTGAGGTTGGCGCCCACTTTTTGGAGCGGGTCGAAGAAGCTCTGCTTGTGGTGCTTGGAGCCTTCGAACATGACATGCTCGAAGAGGTGGGCGAAGCCGGTGCGTCCGGGCTCTTCGTTTTTGGAGCCGACGTGGTACCAGATGTTGACGGCGGCGATGGGCAGGGTGTGGTCTTCGTGCAGGATGACGTCTAGTCCGTTGGAGAGGGTGAACTTTTCGTAGGAGATGGCAACCATTAAAACGCTCCGATGCAGCTGGGGTTTTGCGGGTTTCAGGATTTTCGCGGGCGGGCGGCGGGCGCAACCGCTTGATATGTGCGCGACGACGGATGCGTATGCGCCGCCGTTGGTATGATGCGCGGTTATTGATTTATTGTATCACTTAACGGCAATCGCAGTGGGGGAGTCCGTTTATGTATGCGCGCGCGCATTGCGCCTTTGCGTTGAATAGTGCCTTGACGCCGCGCCGATTGCGTATTTGAGTTAGATAGCGCCTTGACGCCGCGCCGATTGCGGCTTTGCGTTAAATCGTCGCTTGATGCCGCGCCGATTGCGCGTTTGGGTTAGAGACGCCGGCGCGTTTGGGTTGGATGCGATTATGCGGGCGGGGGCTCAGGGTAGTTTAGGGCGAAGACTTTTTCGGGACGCCATTGGCGCAGGGGGGCGTCGTATAGCAGGGTAGCCAGGAAGCGGCCGTCGGCGGTGTATGCGCGGCTGCGCTCGCCGTCGGCGGGGGGCGTGTCTGCGGGGGGGCAGTCGATAGGGCGGCCGTTGCGTATCATATCCTCGTTGGGTTTGCCCAGGATGACGGCGGGCAGGCTTAGCAGGGGGACGTCGGGGGCGTGCGCCGCGTCTTGCCAGCTGCCGTCGGCGAAGCGCTCTTCGATATCTTCGAGTGATACGGCGTCGGCGATGCTGAAGCCGCCGCAATGCAGGCGTTCGAGGGTTTTCAGATAGCCGCCGCAGCCCAGCGCTTGTCCTAGGTCGTGGGCAAGGGAGCGCATGTAGAAGCCTCTGCCGCAGCGTACTTCGATGGTTGCGATGGGGGGCGTCCAGTCTTGCAGGTCGATGGCGTGAACAGTTACCGGGCGGGGATCGAGCTCGATTTGGACGCCGGCGCGCGCGAGTTCGTAGAGGCGCTTGCCGTCGCGCTTGAGGGCGCTGTACATGGGGGGCGTCTGCATAATATCGCCGATGAAGGCTTGGAGCGAATGCTCTATGTCGGCGCGCGAGACGGCGGATGCGTCGGAGCGGGCGGTGATTTCGCCTAGCGCGTCGTAGGTGTTGGTGGAAGCGCCGAGTTCCACTTCTGCGCGGTATGTTTTGGAGCCGTTGATGAGGTCTTCCATAAGGCGGGTAGCCTGCCCAAGGCATACGGGGATGACGCCGGTGGCGACGGGATCGAGTGTGCCGGCGTGTCCGACGCGGCGCTGACGGCTGGCGCGCTTGACGCGGCGGACGACGTCCATGGAGGTTATGCCGTAGGGCTTGTCGATGTTGAGAATGCCGTCGATAGCGGGCTTACGCGTCTTGGGCATCGCCGCCTTCCCGCGCAGTGGTAGGGGGAGCGTTTCGCTCGATAAGGCGCTGCATCTCTACGCCTTGTTGGATGGAGTCGTCAAGGCGGAATGATAGGAACGGGGCGTACTTGAGGGTTTTTCTGCGCTTCATGGTTCGGTGGATGAAGCCGCCGGCTGCGCGCATAGCGGCGAGGGCGTCCCGCTTGGCGGTTTCGTCGCCGAGCACGCTGAAGAACACCTTGGCGCTTCGCAGATCGGATGAGGTTTGCACTTCGGTAATGCTGATGAGGGACGCAAGGCGGGGGTCGTTCATATCGTTGGCGATGATGCGGCTTATCTCGTTGCGCACAATGGCGTTGACGCGTTCCATTCTGCGCCGCGCATTCGGATGTCCGTCTCTGAAAATCATATCGCGCATATTATAGCATCAAAAGCGGCATCGCTGCGGTAGTTCAAACTTGTGAAGGGATTGCGCGCGGCGGCGGCGTATCCTAACGCTTTGCGCCGACGCGCTTTTGCGCCAAAACCCTGCGCCGAACACGCCCCCCAACCGCCGGCGCAAGCATCATCCCCAAAACAACTAGTCCCGCAAGCGGCCGCCCACCGCCCGCGCTGCATCCCCAGGCAGTCGAGCCTGGATCGCCGTCCGACTCACGCGTCAGAACCGCCGACGTCACCTCTGCTGATGTGGCCACGGGCGTAAGTGTAGGCGCAGGCGTCGACGTCGCGGGCACAACTACGGGCAACGGCGTAGGAGCGCTTGTTGGCGCAGGCGACGACGGCGGTTCCGTCGTCGACGTGGGTGTAACCGTCGACGACGGAACCGCCGTCGCGGTCGACGTATACGTCGGCGCAACCATAGCCGTAGCGCGCGCAGTCGGCGTACTTGTCGGTGTAACCGTCGGCGTTTGCGTTGCTATCGCCGTATTCGTCGGAACCACCGTCGGTGTAACCGTCGACGTCTCAGTCGGCGCAATCGTAGGTATCACCGTAACCGTCGACGTCGGAGCCACCGCCGCTACTGCCGTCCCCGTCGGCGTAGATGACGGCCGCACTATCGTGGTTGCGGTTGCCGTCGGGCCCGCGCGCACGGCCAAGCTCAGCGGCGCTAACGCCGTCCCCCCGTTGGAGGCGATCTCTAGCGCTCCGGCGTATCGGCCCGGCGCTAAACCCGCCCTGACGCCCACCGCCAGTTCGCCGGCGCCAACGCCCGACGAAGCGCCCACAATCTCTACCCAATCCGGTATTGATGCAACTTCCCACTGCAGCGCTTGTTTTCTGCTGCCCTTATTGGATAGGTTGAATACCGCCGGCGCCGCATCATCCCCAGCCGTGATTGTCCCAAACCGCCATTCGCTTGGGGACACCGCCAGCCTAGCGCCTTCCCGCACCTTGAATATCTCGGCGTCATCAGCGTCATAAACCCGAATGGCGTCAAACGCCGCCGTGTTGAATTCGTGCGCGTTCCGAAGCTCAACGCCAACCCGGTACTCGCCGCCGTATGCCCCGTATGGGACTTGCCAGCGAAATGCCAGCAGCTCAGACCGCTCGCCCGCCGCCAAGCGCATCAGCACATCCTCGCCAGCCCTGTTGCTGTCATACGCGATTGCGCCGTCCGGACCCTGAATTGTGAACACCGCGCGATAGTCCACCGTGGCATCGCCCTCATTCGCTATCCGAAACTCAACGCGCAAATCCTGCCCCGCATCCAACGCCCTTGGCTGAACACGCACGCGCTCCAGCGTCCCCCTTGCCCGCCGGTTTATGTTCGCCGAAACATCGAACCTCAAATCCCCCGCATTGGAGCGCACAACCACCTCATCGCGAAAACTCCCCCGAAGCGCGCTTGCCCGCACGCCGAACCGAACCGTCCCCGTGTTCACAGCCTCGACCGACTGATCCGGGTTGTCCGGGTCGACCGCAGGCTCCAGCAGCTCCAGCCAATCGCTCGGCCAGTTCACCACACGCCACGCCAAATCCCCTGCATCGCGGTTGCGCCGCGCTATAATCAGGCTGCCCGTCGGCGTTTCGTCTTTCACTACATCGCCGAACTCGATCCCGCGCTTGGATGTGTAGATATAGGTCTGCCGCTCATTCACCCCGAAGGCTTGCGCGAAGCGGTGTATCACACGCCCCGGATCGTCCGCATACCGCACGCTGGCGTACAGAATGTACCTTCCGTCGGGCGCGCCGTATGGCACATTCCACTCAAACCGCACGCTGCCGCGCTTGGACGGCGCAAGCGCAATCTCGCGCATCGCCGCCGCCGTCGTCCCCTCGTAGATAACGCCGTCATCCGGATCTTTGACCCATATCGCCACCGCATACCGCCGCTCATAATCCGGACTGCCCTCAACGCCGTCATCCGCATCTCGCCTATCCTTGATGCGAACATCCACCAGCATCCTAGCGCCGCGCTGAAATATGCTGCGCCGCTTGCCGTCCGCATCGTCCCGCAGCGTAACAAGGTCAACCGCCACAAGCCGCCGCGTGTCCAGCAGCTGCGCCGCCGCAAGCCCGTCCGTCTGCCACAGCAGCGCCGCCGCCGTCAGCAGCAGCGCCCCGCTCGCTATCGCTATCCGTAGCCGCTTGCCCATATCGCCCCGCAGTGTAAGTGAGTAAGCAAGTTCGTCTTGCAGTCCGTCATTGGCGCCGCTTGGCAATCACTGCTAAGCAATCGCCGCTTGGCAATCGCCGTTCAGCGCCTTGCGCCGCCGCGCCGCCTTAAGTTTAGCCTAATGCGCCCCCAATGTGCTAAAATAATTGTCAGCGCAATTCCCAACCTTGCAAGCGCGCGCCGCCAGCGCCATACGGAGGACATACCGAAGTGAACCTGCGAACCCCGGGCCCCATACCCGTGCCGGACGACATCCTAGAGCCAATGGCTTGGCAGATGATCAATCATCGCGGACCCGAGTACAAAGACTTGCTCTATCGTACCACCGAGGGGGTTAAGCAGGTTTTCGACACCACAAGCGACCTCTACATACTCACGGCGTCCGGCACCGGCGCAATGGAAGCCGCCATCGTCAACACGCTGTCCCCCGGCGACAAGGTGGTCAATGTGTGCGTGGGGGTGTTCGGCATGCGTTTCGGCGAAATCGCGGAACGATTCGGAGCAGAAGTCATTAGCCTGGATTTCCCATTCGGCAGCGCCGCCGACCCCGACGCCATTCGCGATACGCTGAACGCCAACCCCGATGTGAAAGCGGTTCTGGTTACCCATAACGAAACCTCAACCGGCGTTACCAACGACCTGGAAGCAATCGCCGCCGTAGTCAAGGGCGAGTTCGACAAACTGCTGCTAGTCGACGGCATCAGCAGCGTAGGCTCCATTCCCATCGCAACCGACGCTTGGGGCTGCGACGTGGTGGCAACCGCATCCCAAAAGGGTTGGATGCTGCCGCCCGGCTTGGCGTTCATCAGCTTCAGCAAGCGCGCTTGGCAGGCGCACGCCGAGTCCACTATGCCCCGCTACTACTTCGATATGGCGATGTACAAGAACTACTACGAAATCGGGCAGCCCCCCTACACGCCCGCAATCAGCGTGATGTTCGCGCTGGACGTGGCGCTCAAGCGCATATTCGACGAAGGCATGGGCAGCATCTACGAGCGCCACGCCACCATTGGCAGAACAACCCGTGAGGGCGTCAAGGCGCTTGGGCTAACCCTATTCCCTGACGAAGCCGTAGCGTCCGACACCGTAACCGCCGTGAATGTGCCGCCCGATATAGACGGCGCGCGCCTTGTGGCAACCCTGCGCGACGAGCATCAAGTCATACTCACCGGCGGCCAGGGTTCGCTCAACGGCAAGATATTCCGCATCGGACACCTAGGCTACACCACCGAGCCCGAAATCGCCGAAGTGCTAACCGCCATAGCCGCAACCCTGCCCAAAGCGCGCAAAGCCGCCCCGGCAAGCGCATAGACTTAACGAAGGCGTATCGGGTATATCGCAGTTGCTTGCAAGGCGAATAACATAGTAGCCACCGCAAGCGCATAACCCAGCCGCGGCTCGACCGATGTTCACGCCCCCCGCCGTCTGCGCCTAATGCGCCGTCTCACCCTCGCCGCGATCATCGACCGCCCGCGCAGGTTGGCCGCCACATAGCGCGCAACGCCCGGGCTGCCCAGCAGCAGCGGCGCGCGCCACTCGCGCAGTTCGCGCATCGTAGTCTTGCCGCCGATCCAATCTGGCGCAAACGACTCCAGCGGCTGCCACGAAACGGCGCCCGTCGGCAGTCCAAACCGCTTGCGCCGAATGCCTTGCAATGCCACGCCGCCCGCCTCCATCACCAGCAGCGCCCCGCCCGCGGCGTCCCACAAGAACGGCGCTGTGGTCAGCGTGTACTGCGTTACGCCCTTGGCGACCATCGCCAGTTCGTATGCGATGCTGCCGCTCATCCGCAATTCCCCAAGCTTAGGGCGAAGCTCCGGCCGCGCGCTGAACATAGCCCCGAACCCGCCCGGCAGCGTAACAAGCCGATTGCCCGCCGGCTCCGCCCCCGCCCAAACGCTGATAGGCGCATCATCGGCATACGCCCCCCCGCCCTTGCGCGCATGCAAAACGATGCCGCCGCCATTCGCGGGCCACGGCAGAAACACCGCCGCCACCACGGGAACGCCCTTATGCAGCACGCCGATAGAGCAGGCGTACAGCGGAAGCCCCGACAGAAAGTTGCGCGTGCCGTCCAGCGGATCCAGCACCCACACGAAGTTCGGCGCCGGTTGCTTGTCCGCCGCATCCCGCCGCGCTGCGTCGTCCTCTTCGCCCAATACGCCGTGATCCGGGAAGCGCGCTACAATGGCGTTCTGCAAGTAGCGCTGGCTCTCATAATCGGCGTTGGTAACCGGATCGCTCTGCTTATCGTCCTTGTACTCCACCTTCAGCGCGCGCTCAAAGTGTCCCCGCAGAATGCCCCCCGCATGCCGCGCAATATCGACGGCGTGCGCCTCGATAGCCCGCAGCATAGCGTCCGCGTCCGATTCGCCGCCATCCGCCGCCGCAGACCGCTTGCCGCCAAAGCCCGCCGCATCCTTGAGCCTATCCAACAATCCGCTTATCAACAAAATGCCCGCTCCCCCGTTATACTTGCCGCTTTCACGCCTGCCCGATTATCGCCGCATCCGTCCCCGCCATAGCCGCCGCCGCGCCGAATTATAGCGCCTGCGTAGTGTATAATCCCCCCAAGCGCTATATTATCCCCAAACCGCCTTCAACCCGCGCGCCCAATCTAGCCCAACCTATGCGATATATGAGAGGTCGGCGATGACTGGCAAAAGACTTCCCCGCCCAGCAATGAACTTGACGCTCAAGGAATTCCCTGGGTTCCCAAAGCGCCACGATATGCAGAACGTACTGCATATTCACGAACACTCCCATATGCCCGCGCTTTCGTATCATCTCGGCAAGCGGGATACAACTTTCGTGCTTGGCGAAACCCCCGTAAGCCCAACAGCGCGCAACCGCAGCGACGTCCGCATCCCCGACCTCATCGTATCGTTCAACTGCAATCCCACTCGCGTGAAAGAGCGCTGGGGCTACGCCATTGACGAACAGGGCAAGCCGCCCGACTGGGTTCTCACCATAGCGCCGCTAATCACGGACTTTAACCGCGACTGCGGCACATTAGCCTCAAACCTGCGCGACTACACCGACCAGCGCCGCGACTACGAGCGCTACGGCGTAGCCGAATACTGGCGCTTAGACCCCACCGGCGGCGACTACTACGGCGCTACGCTCGCAGGCGATAGACTGGTCAACGGCAGGTATCAGCCCATCCATATCGAGTGGCTTGACGCCGAATGCTGCCGCGGCTACAGCCAAGCGCTAGATCTTTATATCTGCTGGGAATACGGCAAGTGGCGCTGGCACAACCCCAAAACAGGCGCATACCTGCCCACCCACGACGAACTGTTCGACCGCGCCGAGCGCGCCATCGCCAAGCGAGCCCAACTGCGCCAACAACTCCAAGAGCCCGAATAACCGCCAAGAGCGCATCCGTCCCTATGCTATGCAAGTATGCGCCCGCCATCCCTATGCCCTAATCACCCAACCTTAAATCCAATCCCGCAAGTACAATCCCAACCAAGTAGAATTAAGGAGGCCGCAAATGACCACCTACCGCCCAGACGCCGAAGTCAAAGACGGCTTTGAGATATACGACGACCGCTTTGCCGCGATGCTGCCGCCCGACGCCAAGCTGACGCGGCACTTCACCGGAATGGAGTGGGCGGAAGGCCCCGTGTACTTCACAGAGGGCGATTTTCTGCTATGGAGCGACATCCCCAACGATAGGATGATGCGCTACTCCGACGCGGACGGCGTTTCGGTGTTCCGCCAGCCCGCCGGCTACACCAACGGCCACTACCGCGACCGCCAAGGCCGCCTTGTTAGCTGCGAACACGGCAACCGCCGCGTAAGCCGCACCGAACCCGACGGAACCGTAACAACCCTCGCCGACAACTACGCAGGCAATCGCCTAAACTCCCCCAACGACCTTGTGGTGAAATCCGACGACTCCATCTGGTTCACCGACCCGCCCTACGGCATACTCAGCGACCGCGAGGGACACAAGGCGGACAGCGAACTTGATGGCTGCTTCGTGTTTCGGCTAGACCCCGAAAGCGGCGCGCTTGAGATTGTAGCCGACGACTTCGACCGCCCCAACGGCCTCTGCTTTTCGCCCGATGAGCGCATCCTGTACGTCGCTGACACAGGCGCACCCGGCCACATCCGCGCCTTCGACGTGGTTGACGACGCCGGCGTCAGCGGTACCGCGCGCTTGGCGAATAGCCGTGTGTTCGCCGTGGTTACGCCCGGCAAATCCGACGGCTTTCGCGCAGACACCGACGGCAACATCTTCACCAGCGCATGGGACGGCGTGCAGGTGTATAGCCCGCAGGCTGAGCTACTCGGCAAGATACTCGTCCCCGAACAGCGCACCGCCAACTGCTGCTTCGGCGGCCCCGATAAGAACCGCCTCTACATCACCGCCGACAAATCGCTCTACTCCATCACGCTCAACGCCGTCGGCGCGCAGACGCCCTAACCGCATCGCGGGACACGATGAACAGCAGGCAGGATACACGGCGGCTATCGGCATCCGTCAAGCGCGCGTTCTTGCGCCTGCCGCTGACGGCGCTGACCGCTATCGCCGCCGCGCTTGCCCTGTCATTCGCGCTACTATTCGCGCTGAGGGAATCACGGATGCTTGACAAACACATCATATTCTTTCCCGATAAAGAGATAACGCAAACCCCGGCGGATGCGGGACTGCGTTACGAAGACATATCGTTCAGCGCCGCCGACGGAACGCGGCTGCACGGCTGGTTCGCGCCGGGAACGGGCGCCGACACGCTGCTATGGTTTCACGGCAACGCCGGCAACATAAGCTACCGCGTGAACAACATCCTGATGCTCAATCGGAGGCTCGGCTTGAATGTGTTCATCTTCGACTACCGGGGATACGGGCGCAGCGAAGGCAGCCCTTCAGAGCGCGGCATGTACGCCGACGCCGATGCCGCGCTGACCTACCTGCAGTCCCGTCCCGACGTGGACGCCGGCCGCATAATCCTGTTCGGCCGATCGCTGGGCTGCGCCGTCGCCGTAGAGACCGCAATGCGCCGCCCCGTCAAGGCGGTCATACTGGAAGCGCCCTTCACATCCATCAAGGGAATGGCGCAATCGACCGGACCGCTCACAAGTCTTGTGCCAATCCACTGGCTCTTAAAGAGCAAGTTCGATTCGCTCTCCAAAATCGCAAGCGTCCAAAGTCCCGTAATGGTCTTGCACGGCGACGAGGACGCCACCGTCCCAATCGCAATGGCGCGCGCGCTCTACGCCGCCGCCAACGAACCCAAGCGCTTCTACGCCATCCCCGGCGCAGACCACAACGACACCTACCTAGCCGGCGGCGACGCCTACTTCGCCGCCCTCCAAGACTTCATCCAAGCGCCCCATCCGCCGCCGCCCGCAAAATAATGCTACGATGACACAAACCCAAACCGCCGCTCAGCCGCCGCCCGCCATCGCAATGCGCCTGAGCGCTACAACACAACACAGGAGTTGCGCTAATGGAGCCCATATGCCCAATTTGGGCAGTAGATTGCATTGTGCATCCTCTCAATGCGAACACGAACACCCACCTTGTACAAGATTCCTTCCTAGCCGGCGGGGATTACGAAATTTTTCCCATCGCTAGCGGGACAGTAATAAAAGACTTGGATGATTCTGCGCGCGCGCGCCTCACATCATTCCTAGTCGAACAACGGATGCTAGGCGTCGAAGTCCCGCGAATAACGTGGGCTGAAGTCCTGCGCGCCAAAGAAAGCAAACCACTTCCAGTACACGAAAGAGCGGAACGATTGCTTCGCTTTTTTGCGGTTCAGTCGCCCAACATAGGCAAAGATCTGGAGATTTTCCATCTAGGTCTGATGCGTGGGGTAGTCAGTGATGAACTTAGAGTTACACAATCAGCCATGGCTTGGTCAGAATCAACTACCGATGAGGAGTTGGATTTGCTCACCGACTATTTGAAAGGGCAAGGTTGGATTGAAAAGGGCAAGCAGTTAGGTGGTATGCGCCAAACCGTATATGGGGTGTACCTCTGCCGAGTAGAGGTGCCGGGATATAGTCACATAGAAGAGATAACCACAAACCCCGACTCTTCCCAATGCTTCGTCGCTATGTGGTTTGACAACAGCATGGACGACGTCTATGAAAAGGGATTTAGAGCCGCAATCGCAGCGGCAGGCTATACGCCTTTGCACATAGACCGAAAGCCGGATCTCATAGGCAAGATAGACGATGAAATCATTGCCGAAATCAGGCGCTCGCGCTTCGTAGTCGCCGATTTCACGCACGGGGATGGCGGCGCAAGAGGCGGCGTGTACTACGAAGCGGGCTTTGCTCACGGGCTAGACTTGCCCGTGATTTTCACCTGCCGCAAAGAAATGATCGACGAGACGCATTTCGACACCCGTCAGTTCAACCATATTCTTTGGGAAAACCCCGAAGACCTGCGTAAGCAATTGACTGACAGAATCTTGGCCGCAATAGGTCAAGGCCCTAACCGAAATGGCTAGATCTACGCCGTTTCTTGCAAACGCGCATACCAATCGGATACGGATACATCAGAATACACTATATACACCAATCAAACCCCGCTTGGCGTCATCTTAGCGTCCGTATGAACGCCCCCTACGGATAAACCGATGGCGCAATCAAGCGGGCATATGAAGGGATACGCAAAATGCTTATACTCAAAGCGAATCGGTCTATACGCTCCATGCGCGGCAGGATAGCCGTCGTGGAGCTTTTCGGCACTATCGGCGGGCAGATCAAGTCCCCGGCGTATGAGCAGATATTCGCGTCCATCGCGCGCGACGACTCCGTCAAGGCGCTGGTGCTGGACGTCGACTCGCCCGGCGGCGGCGTATCGGCGTCCGACTATCTGTATCGCAGCGTGCTGAAAGTGGCGGAAAAGAAGCCCGTAATCGCCAACATCCGCGGCGTGGGCGCATCCGGCGCATACTACATCTGCTGCGCCGCCCAAAAGATAGTGGCAAGCCACGCCGCAATCGTGGGCTCGATCGGCGTCATATCGGCGCGCCCCGCGCTGCAAGAACTGCTGCGGCGCATCGGCGTGGGCGTCAATGTCAACAAGAGCGGCGCATACAAGGATATGGGCGCTTTCTGGCGCGACGCCACGCCCGAAGAAGAGGCAAAGATGCAGGCGCTGATTGACGATTCGTTCAACTCTTTCGTGTCCATAGTGGCGGCGGCGCGCAAGATGGACGAAGACGCCGTGCGCCGCATAGCCACCGGCGAGGTGTACTGGGCGACGAAAGCGCAAGAGCTGGGCTTGGTGGATGAGCTGGGCGATCTTGACCGCGCGGTGGACATCGCCGCCGAAGTTTCGGGCGCGCCGCGCAAGCCGGTTCACATACGCCCGCGCCGCAGCCTACGCCAACTGCTGCTAAACCCCGCCGCCGACGCGCTCACCGAATCCGTCAGCGCCGAAGTGGAACGGCGGCTATGGTCGGGATGGCTTAGATAGGCCGCGCGCGCGCAGCGCCGCAATCACTATGAACGGGAAGGCGCGCGATGCCCTAGCGCCCGGATAAGCCGCGCGCAACGCCGCCGCAGTCAGCGCCTCTGCCACCGCGACGGCTTGCCGAATGCGCCGCCGCCGTCCGCAACCAGATCGGGTAGTTGGTTATCCCGCAAGTAGCGCTTATAGATTGTCGGGAAAGCCCAACTTCCCGCATTCTGCAAGTCCGGGCTGCGCCTATGCGCAACATTAGGGTTGACAACGCCAATTCGTTTATGAAACCTGTCCCTAACCGCCGTTATGGGTTCAACCAGATCGGAGTCGTTTGATATGACAACCGCTTCATCGAAGTCGTCATAACAGGCGTCAATCAGCAGATATGTAGCAAGGTTCACATCCGAGCGCTTCTCTTCAGTGCGGCTAACCCACACCGTTTGAGGTTCGTCAGGCGCAGGTTCCCATACCCGCATCCGTCGCCTGCGCGTCTCGAACTTGCCGTAGTGAATTTCTACCTTTGGCAGAGTGGCGAGCGCTCTCAAATAGGTCTGTTGACGAAGTTCAATCTGATCGTCATTCGCTTCATTCTTCATCAACGCCGTGAAGTAGCGAATGCGACTGACTTGCTGATTCGGCACAAGACTTTCGCAGAGTGCTTGAATGTCTAACCACCTATATTGGGGATGGCGAGTTTTGAGTGAGCCGTAGTATAGATTGAATCCGTCAATGTAAAAGTTAGTTGACAATTTAGATATGCCCTTATGTCTTTACGGATACACGAAGACCGCCTTTCGGCGGCCTCGCTGCCCTGCCTTCGCAGGGGTGGTATAAGCATTATAGCATAACCTAGTTGGAATGCAACACCAATTTACGCCAATTTACCCGATATTTATCCCCAAACACACGAAGACCGCCTTTCGGCGGCCTCGCTGCCCTGCCTCGCAGGGGTGATTGCAGGCGTTATACCATAATATAGTTGAATGCAATGCCTAATTTATCCATTTATCCAAGTATGTCCCCAACAACCCATAACCCATATTCACACGCAAGGAGTACGCCGTGAAAATCAAGCAAATCAGAGCCGTCAGCGTGAACATCCCGCGCACGCCGCCCAAGTCCAAGCCGCGCCGCCCCAACTGGAACACCCACGCCCGCCGCGCGCTGCCCATCAACAAGTATCCCGAATTCCCGCGCATGCACGGGCAGATGCCGGGCGCCAATACCAGCGCAGAGATATGGGTGCAGGCAATCGCCGAGAACGGCGAATACGGCTTGGGGCAGTGCAGCTTCGGCGAACTGACGGCGGCGCTGGTGGACTACCACTTTGCGCCGCTGCTGGCGGGGCGCGACTGCATGGCGCTTGAATTCCTCAACGACTTGATGTGGCGCTCCACGCAGCGCTTCGGCGCGGGCGGCATCGCCACCGTGGCGCAGTCCGGCATAGACCTCGCGCTGTGGGACCTCAAAGGCAAACTGCTGGATCAGCCCGTCTATCGGCTGCTCGGCGGCCCCTGCCGCGACAAAATCAGCCTCTACTGCACATCCGACGACCTGGACTGGTCTCAAGAACTGGGCTTCACCGCCTTCAAAGTCAGCAACCCCGTTCACTACGAAGAGGGAATAGACGGGCTGAACATCCTAGACGAACACATCGGCAAGGCGCGCGATACGGTGGGCTACGATGTTGAGCTTATGTACAACCCCGTAATGTCCTTCAATGTGGAGTTCGCCGTGCGCGTGGCGGAGCGCCTGCGAAAGTACGGACTGCGCTGGCTTGAAGAGCCGCTAATCCCCGGCGACCTAGAAGGGCATATCGAGCTTCGCAAGGCTATCAACTGGGTGCCGCTCGCCACCGGCGAAGACCACCACGGACGGCACGCCTTCCGCCAGCTCATCGAGCATCGCGCGATAGACATAGCGCAGCCGGACATCAAATGGTGCGGCGGCTTGTCCGAAGCGGTCAAGATATACGCCATCGCAGAGGCGGCGGGCATCGCCACGATACCGCACGCCGGCGCGGGGACGCCCTACGGACAGCACTTCGCTTTCGCAATGCCCGAATCGCCCATGGCCGAGTTCTGGATGGGCTCAGACCCCGGCGTCCCCCTGGACGAAGTCTGCCCCATCCCCGGCATGCCCATGCCCAAAGACGGCTTCATCGTCCCCTCCGACGCGCCCGGCTTCGGAATGGACATACGCGACGAATGGATACAGCCATGGGACCACACCGCTGCTATAAAGACGCTGGCGTAGCGCGGGCGCGGCGCTAATCGGGCCGCTAATTGGGCTTGTGAAACCGCGAAAGGCAGGCTATATTATGAGATACGACAGATACGATATAGAAGAGCGCGTTGAGCGCGAAGCGGTGCTAAGCATCCCGCGCCCTTGGCGTCCCGCGTACTTCGCGACATTCACCGCTCAGCTGATATGGTGGCTGTCCATCACAATCTACTTGGAAGCGGGACTCCCGGAGTACCGCAATTGGCAGGACAACATGGTAGGCGTCATGCGCGCCATGTCCCCGCTGACGCAAGCCGCAATCGCCTACACAGTCGTCGCAATGGAACTAGCGAGGTATCTCATGCTGTTAGCGCCACACTTTGAGGTCAAAATCAAGGCAAGAGCTAGAGCCGAAGGGCTGGCCGAAGGACTAGCCGAGGGCAGGGCTGAGGGCAAGTCCATAGGCATCGCCGAGGGCAAAGCTGTAGGGATAGAGGAAGGCAAGGCCGTGGGCATCGCCGTGGGCAAGGCCGCGGGCATCGCCGAAGCGAACCGCGAATGGCTCGAATGGTTCGCCAACAAGGCAGCCGCCGACGCCGCCGGCGAGCCTTTCGACGAGCCATCCCCCGCAGAACGCGAAGAGCGCAAGCGCAAAGAGAACGGCGACGCCTAACGCGCGGCAACGCAACGCCACGATGCCGCGCATAACGCGCAGGCAACCGCAATATCAGCGGTTGCCGCCGATCAGTCGCACACATCCTGGTTCGCCTTCAGCCATTCCAGAACTGCTTCCGCCGCCCATTGGTGCCCGGTGGCGTTCCAGTGGATGTCGTAACGCCACCGGCCATCCATCGGGTTGTATCCCTGCCTTACGATGTAATCGTAGTAGCTAATAACTGGAATGCCGCGCGCCTCCGCGATTGCGCTCAAGCGGTCGAACTGCGGATCGCCCCGCCTTCCCATATGCCGCGTCGCCGCCAATATCGCCAGATTCGCGCCGTCCCTGTCCGTGCGCCGCTTAAACTCATCCAGGCCGAAGGCGGTGTATTCCAACGCATCTTCTAAGAAAGGCGGCAGCGGCTCTTCCCTAAACGGAGCGCCTATATTTCTACGATACCAACTAAGCTGCCAGCCGTCCGGCAGCGATGAACAGCAGGGACGCTCGGCTATCATACTCGCCCACGCCGCAATCTGAGATGCCCCACGATTATAGCCCCATATATTCTTTGCGATCAGCCATCTCGCGAAGTGCGAAACCCCAGCCAGCCGATCCCGAGCGCTTTCATGCCAGGGCTTCGGCAGCCTTGCCAGCAGAAACCGCTCGTATTCCGCATCGGGCGGGCGCAGTTTCATAACTCCATATTCGTCCCTTTGAGCGGACATATACGGCATCCTGTCAGGATCCACGCCGTTATACAGCGCATCCAGCGCAGGTGAGTTGTTCATGAAATCATTGAGGAAGAAGACTAGAACCACCAACTTCGGGCTCAAACGCCGCGCGTACTCGTCGTAAAACGGGATCTGATTTATCTGTCCTGTGCCATATATTCCGTAAGCCTGCGTAGTGATGCCCAGATGCGGCAGCTCGCGCGCCGCCATTTCTTCCAGGCGCACGTGGAACTTATCGGCGATAGCCACCTCCCGCGCTTCCACATAGGAATCGCCGATGAACGCTATATGGCAACCGGCTGCGGCGCGCTCAGCGCTGATAGGCTCGCGGTCAAGAAAGCCCAGCCTGTTGGCGCGCGAAACCACAAAGTTATCTTCATTCCACTCCGCATAGCGCAACTCTGCGTTGGGTTCGCGGATAAGCCCAACCCTTTCAACGAACTGAACGGGGGCGTTAGTGTCTATAAACGGCCTTGTAAGCCGAAAGTACGCTTCACCTAAAATCGCAAGCAGCAACAGGGCTAAGACAACGAACAGGACGTTCCATGCCGCCAGCCGCAGCGTTGTCCGAGTTGCCGCCCGCAGCGCGCGAACATACTTTCGGGGGGGGGGTAGAACTAAATAGCGCATCGGTCTAAACGGATTGGGGGGCATAGCCTTCGTTTTTGAGCGGCATAAGGCGTTTTCGAAGGGGATGTACGATAAGATTTTATGCGTGAATAATCATACGATAGCCTCTTATGCGCGGGCAATAATAGCATGCCGCCGCGCTCAGTCGCACACATCCCGGTTCGCCTTCAGCCACTCCAAAACCGCTTCCGCCGCCCACTGATGCCCGACGGCGTTCCAGTGGGGGTCGCTATCCCACCGCCCGTCCTCTGCGTCGTATCCCTGCCTGACGGTGTAGGCGTAATCGCTGATTACGGGAATGCCGCGCGCATCGGCAATGGCGCTCAAGCGGTCGAACTGCGGATAGCCAGGCATTCCCATATCCGCGGATGCCGCCATGATAATCAGATTCACGCTGTCCCGGTCTGTGCGCCGCTTGAACTGATCTATGCCGAAAGCGGTATATTCCAACGCCTCTTCAAAGACGGGCTGCAAACGTTCATCCTCAAAAAACGAAGGGTCGGATATAAAACGCCCGTCAACGGGACGCCAGCCGTCGCGCAACGACGCGCAGCAAGGACGCTCGGCTAACATATTCGACCAAACCATCAACTGATGAGGAAAATCATACCTCAATAATCTCCTCGTCGTCCATTTCGCAAAACGAGAAATCTCAGCCACCCGATCCCGCGCCCTGACATACCAGGCCTTCGGCAGCCTTGGCAACAAAAATCGCTCATACTCCGCATCAGGCGGGCGCAATTTCAGCGCACCATTCTCGTCTCTTTGAGCGGACATGTACGGCAGTCGGTCGGGATCCCAGCCCTCATTCAGCGCTTGCAGCGCAGTTAAGTTGTTGCCGAAGTCATTTAGGTAAAATACCAGAACCACCAACTTCGGGCTCAACCGCCGCGCGTATTCGTCGTAAAACGGGAGCTGATTGATTTGACCTGTCCCCCATATTCCGTAAGCCTGCGTGGTGATGCGCAAATGCGGCAGTTCGCGCGCCGCCATCTTTTCCAGACGCGCATGAAACTTGTCTGTGATAGGAACTTCCATTGCCTCCACGAATGAGTCGCCGATGAAGGCTATGTGGCAGCCCGCTGCGGAGCGTTCAGCGCTGACAGGCTCGCGGTCCAAAAATCCCAAGCTGTTGACGCGCTGAACGACATAGTATTCGCCGTTCCATCTCCCATAACGCACCTCTGCATTGGGTTCGCGGATAAGCCCAACCCCATCGACGAATTGATGAGAGAAGTTGGTATTTAGAAACGGCTTTGTCAGCCGAAAGTACACCTCTGCGGCAAGCGCTATCAGCAGCAGTCCCGAGATAACGAAAAGCGCGTTCCAAGCCGCCAGCCGCAGCGCCGTCCGAGCCGCCAGCCGCAGCGCGCGAACATATTTTCGGGGGGGGGGGGGTAGAACTAAGTATCGCATCGGTCTAAACGGAGCGGGCTTCAGCGCCTTCGCTTTTGAACGGCATAAGGCGTTTTCGAAGGGAATATACGATAAGATTTTATGCGTGAATAATCATACGATAGCCTCTTATGCGCGGGCAATAATAGCATGCCGCCGCCGCTCACTCGCACACACCCCGGTTCGCCTTCAGCCACTCCAAAACCGCTTCCGCCGCCCATTGGTGCCCGACGGCGTTCCAATGCCCCTCAAGCCATCGGCCGCCCCAGGCGTCGCGCCCCTGACTGACGATGTAGGCATAATCGCTGATTACAGGGATGCCGCGCGCCTCCGCGATTGCGCTCAATCGCTCGAACTGCGGATCGCCCCTCGTTCCCATATCCCTGGTCGCCGCCAAGACTATCAGCGTAGCGCCGTCCCTGTCCGTGCGCCGCTTGAACTGCTCCACCCCGAAAGCGGTGTATGCCAGCGCCTCATCAAAGACGGGCGGCAGACTTTCCTCCGTGAACTTCCTGGCTAAATCCCACCCGCCTGAGGGCTGCCAGCCGTCCGCCAACGACGCGCAGCAGGGACGCTCTGCTATCATATCCGCCCACGCCATAAACCGAGATTCAGGTATGACGGACGCTTTTATCCGTATCAACCCTTCCGTCTCCGCCCACTTCGCGAAATGCGAAACCCGAACCAACCGCTTCAAAGCGCTTGCATGCCAAACCTGCGGCGGCTTTGGCGGCCTTGGCAGCCTGAAACGCCGGTACTCAGGATCCGGCGGGCGCAACGTCATAACGCCGTGGGCGTCTCTTTGAGCGGACATATACGGCATTCGGGCAGGATCCGCGCCGATGTTTAACGCTTGCAGCGCAATTGAGTTATCCGCGAAATCATTGAGATAAAAGACCAGAACCACCAACTTCGGACTCAGCCCCCGCGCGTATTCGTCGTAAAACGGGAGCTGATTGATTTGTCCGGTATTGGCTATTCCATAAGCCTGCGTAGTGATTCCCAAATACGGCAGCTCGCGCGCCGCCATCTCCTCCAGCCGCGCATGGAACTTGTAGGCGCTGGACACCTCCTTTGCCTCCACGAAAGAATCGCCGATGAACGCTATATGGCAGCCCTCAGCCGCGCGCTCAGCGCCGATAGGCTCGCGGTCGAGAAACCCTTGGCTGTTGGCGCGCGAAACGACATAATTGTCTTCACGCCAGTTCGCATAGCGCAGTTCGGCGTTGGGTTCGCGGATAAGCCCAACCCTTTCAACGAACTTAACGGGGGCGTTAGTCTCTATAAACGGCCTTGTCAGCCGAAAGTACACCTCCCCCGCAAGCGCAATCAGCAGCAGCCCCGCCATAGCGAACAGGGCGTTCCAAGCCGCCAGCAGCAGCGTTGTCCGAGTTGCCGCCAGCAGCGCGCGAACATACTTTCGTGGAGGGGGGGGGGTAGAACTAAATAGCGCATTAGACTGAATGGAACGGGGCTTCATAACCTTCGCTTTTGAACGACGCTGGCTGATCCTCTTTGCGCAGAAAGAAATTGCCGATGGCGAGGCAGTCTATCTGCGTGCCGATGAAGCAGCGATAGGCGTCTTCGGGCGCGCATACAATTGGCTCTTCGTTGATGTTGAAGCTGGTGTTCACGATGACGGGGCAGTCAGCGCGCGCCTTGAACGCCTCTATCAGCGCATAGTAGCGCGGGTTGGTGTCGCGCTGAACCGTCTGCACGCGCGCCGAGTAGTCCACATGCGTAACCGCGGGGATGTGTGAGCGCGGCACGCCCAAGCGCTCAAAGCCGTCGAGCGCCTGATGCGCCGCCGCTATCGGCCGCCGCCGCTCCGCCTTCACATCCGCGGTCAGCAGCATATACGGGCTGGCGCGGTCAAGATCGAACCAGTCGGCCGCGTCCGGCTGCAGTACGCTGGGCGCAAACGGGCGAAAGGATTCGCGCTCTTTGACCTTCAAGTTCAATGTCTGCTGCATCGTGGGCGAGCGCGCGTCCGCCAGTATCGAGCGGCTGCCAAGCGCGCGCGGCCCGAACTCCATCCTGCCCTGAAACCATCCCACAACCTTGCCGTCCGCCAGCGCCGCCGCCGCGGCGTCTATGAGCTCGGCATCCGAAAGCGCTGTGTAGCGCGCCCCGGCGCCGTCTAGCGCGCGACGGATTTGCCCATCGTCGAACTCCGGCCCAAGATAAGCGCCGTTCATAGCATCGCCGAGCGCTTCCTGCCGCCGCAGTTCGTCGGAGTGGCGCGGTTCGCCGAATAAGCGGTGGCTCGCCAGCAGCGCCGCGCCCAACGCGCCGCCCGCATCGCCTGCCGCCGGCTGTATCCATATGTCCCGAAAGCGCCCGTCCCGCAGCGCCTTGCCGTTGGCGACGCAGTTGAGCGCCACGCCGCCCGCCAAGCACAGATAGGGTATGCCCGTCTCTGTTCGCAGCGCGCGCGTCAACCGCAATATCGCTTCTTCCAACACCGCTTGGATGGACGCCGCCATATCCATATGCCGCCGCTCGATTGACTGCTCCGGGGCGCGCGGCGGCCCGCCGAACAGCGCATCGAACTTGGCGTTGGTCATTGTCAGTCCGGTGCAGTAGTTGAAGTAGTCCAGGTTCAACCGAAAGCTTCCGTCCGCCTTCAGGTCGATCAGGTTGTCCAGGATGGCGTCGGCGTACTTGGGTTCGCCGTAGGGCGCAAGCCCCATCAGTTTGTATTCGCCGGAGTTGACCGCGAAGCCGGTGTGATAGGTGAACGCCGAATAGAGCAGCCCAAGCGAGTGCGGGAAGTGGATTTCGCGCAGCATTTCCAGTTCGTTGCCGTGTCCGATGCTGACCGATGTGGTAGCCCATTCGCCCACGCCGTCCATCGTCAGCGCAACGGCGTCTTGGAACGGCGAGGGGTAGAATGCGCTTGCGGCGTGCGACTGGTGGTGTTCGGCGAACAGCAGGCGGTCGGCCCAGTCCACGTCCGGGGACAGCGCCTTCAGGCGGCGGCGCAGCAACTCTTTTTGAAACAGCTTCTCTTTCACCCAAAGCGGCAGCGCCATTGCGAAAGAGCGAAAGCCGCGCGGCGCAAACGCGATGTAGGTCTCAAGCAGGCGCTCGAACTTGAGGAACGGCTTGTCGTAAAAGACCACGCGGTCTATCTCGTCGGCCGATATTCCCGCCTGCTCGATGCAGTACGCGATGGCGCGCTCAGGATAGCCGGCGTCGTTCTTGCGCCGACTGAAGCGCTCTTCCTGAGCGGCGGCCACGATGCGCCCGGAGTCCACCAAGGCGGCGGCGCTGTCGTGGTAGAACGCCGATATGCCGAGGATACGCATCGGCTAAAATAGCGTGTATATGAACGGCGCGGCGGTGCTGCTGGTGGTGCTGAGCGCAATCAAGCCGCCCAGCGCCAGCGCCATCACGATGACCGGCAGCAGCCAATACTTCTTGCGAACCTTCATATACGCCCACAACTCGAGCAGAACGGACATCGCCTATCCCCCTAAAACTGACGGTTCATCGATTCGGGATCCGGCCCGGGCGGATCGCGCTCAATCCAATAACTGCGCGCATCCGCGTCATATCGCAGGTTAAGCAAGTCTTTTCGCAGCGCGCGCATAATCAAGCCGGTGGGCAGCACAACGCCGTAGAAAAGCAAGCCCATCAACACGAATGTCAGCACGACGTTCAGCACAATCCGAACTCTGTGCCAGACGCGGTTCAGCGGCGCAAGCGCTTGCGGCACGACGATTGCTGCCAACAGCAGCGCGGCGGCTATCGCAAACGCCCACAAGCGCGGCGATTCCCGGAATATCAGCGGAATCAGCCCGATAACCGTGAACACAACCGCGAATGTGATGCCGAATATGCGGTTGGAAATGCTAGGCAAAGGCTCTTGCGAGTCCAGACGTTCATGGTAAGCATCGCGGTCGGGCATCCCAAAACCTCCGCAGAACTAGCCCCGCCGATTGCATCCGCATTATAGCACAAGCGGCGCCCGCAAACGCCGCCACTCAGCGTTAAGACTGCTGCAGGCGCACATCCAGCGCCGCCGCCACGGTGTCCATATCCTTATCGCCGCGCCCGCTGAGCCCCATCAGGATTACGCCGTCCGACGGCAGCGTGGGCGCAAGCTGAGATATGTAATAGGCCGCGTGCGCCGGCTCCAGCGCCGGTATGATGCCCTCAGTTCGGCACATCAGTTGAAAGCCCGCCAGCGCCTGTTCGTCGGTTACGCTCACATACTCGGCGCGGCCGCTGTCCCGCAGCCAGCTATGCTCCGGCCCAACGCCGGGGTAATCAAGCCCCGCCGATATGCTGTGCGTTTCCATAACCTGCCCGTGAGCGTCTTGCAGCAGGTATGACATGCTGCCGTGCAATACGCCCAAGCTGCCCGCCGTGAGCGTGGACGAATGGCGGACGCCGTTCACGCCTTCGCCGCCCGCCTCTACGCCCACCAAGCGCACGCTTTCGTCGCCGATGAATTCGTAGAACAAGCCCATTGCGTTGCTGCCGCCGCCCACGCACGCCACGGCGCAGTCCGGCAGTCTGCCCGCCGTCGAGAGCAATTGAGCGCGCGCTTCAGCGCCGATTATCTTTTGGAAATCGCGCACCATCATCGGATACGGATGCGGCCCCACTACGCTGCCGATGAGATAGTGAGTATCGCGCACATTGGTGACCCAATCGCGGATGCACTCGTTGATGGCGTCTTTGAGCGTGCGGCTGCCGGACGCCACGGAGCGCACTTCAGCGCCCAGCAGGCGCATCCGAAACACATTGAGCGCCTGCCGCCGAATGTCCTCTTCGCCCATATAGACGATGCACTCTTGGTTGAGCATAGCGCACACGGTTGCGGTGGCGACGCCGTGCTGTCCCGCCCCGGTTTCGGCTATGACGCGGTTTTTGCCCATTCGCTTCGCCAGCAGCGCCTGCCCCAGCGCGTTGTTTATCTTGTGAGCGCCGGTGTGCGCCAAATCCTCGCGCTTGAGGTATATGCGCGCGCCGCCAAGTTCGGCGGTGAGGTTTTCGGCGTAATACAGCGGCGTGGGACGCCCCACATAGCGCGCCAAAAGCGTCCGCATCTGCGCCTGAAACGCCTCGTCCGCTTGCGCCGCGGCGTATTCGCGCTCAAGCTCTTCGACGGCGCTCATAAGCGTTTCCGGCACAAAGCGTCCGCCGAAATCCCCGAAACGCCCCATATCGTCGGGCAGCGCCGCCGTTGCGCCCATTGTGGTCATATCAACATCCCTTCCCTTGCGATGCAATTGGCTAATAACATTATCGCCCCTCGGTTGACCTTGCGCAATCATAATCATTAGAATGGGCATAAGGCGGGCGGCGGCGCATCGCGGCAGCGGCGGCGCGCGGCCGTCCCGCCCGAAACCCGATACGCTCTATACGCTAACGGACAGCATGCGAGGTTGTTGCAATGCCGATATACGAATACACCTGCGTTACCTGCGCCAACCGCTTTGAGAAGCGGCGATCGATGAGCCAGATGGACACGCCCACGCCCTGCCCCGACTGCGGCAGCGAATCGCGGCGCGAATTCTCCGTATTCGCCGCCTTCTCCACGGACGCAAGCGGCCGGCCGAGCGCGGTAGCCGGCGCCGGCGGATGCTGCGGCGGCAGCGGCGGCGGATGCGCCTGCGCGATGGGCGCCTAGGCCGATGCGCCGCTCTGCTCGAACGCAGCCCACGTCGCCCAAAGCCGGATGCGCGCGCGGCAACCAAAGGAATATGGGATAGAAAACTATGTCGACACCGCCCGAACCCGACCGCATCAGCCGTCTTGAGGGCGCATACGAACATCTGGCGACGAAAGCCGACCTTGAGCGCGCCAAGTGGCAGATAATCCTGGCCGTTGGCGGCATCGTAGCGCTGATAACGCTGATCGAGCGCCGGCTTGGCTAACTGGGATGGCGCTGCATAACCATCCGAATTGCGAAAAAAGGAAGTTATGACTACAACAGCAACCGAATCCGACCGCATTAGCCGCCTAGAAGGCGCATATGAGCATTTGGCAACGAATGCGGACGTTGTGCGCATCGATACCAAAATAGATGGCGAATTCGCGAACCTTGAAGCCGGTATGCAAAGCGGGTTCGCCGCGGCCAACGCCAAAATCGAGAACGAACTCGCAAACCATAAGACCGAAATCGACGGCAGGTTCTCTACCCTTGAAACTAAGGTAGATGACGGGTTCGCCGCCGTCTATGCCAAAATCGAGAGCAAAGCCGCGGCCGCTGATGCCAAAATGGATAACGGGTTCGCGGCCGTCCATGCCAAAATGGATAACGGGTTCGCGGCCGCCGATGCCAAAATGGATAACGGGTTCGCGGCCGCCGATGTCAAAAGTGAGAGTATAGCCGCGGCCGCCGACGCCAAAAGCGAGAGCAGAGCCGCAGCAGCTGAAGCCAACATAAAAACCGAAATCGCCAACCATGAGGCCGAAAACGAGAAAAGGTTCTCCAAAATCGAGGCAGACATTGTAAAGATGCAGACCGACCTCCGCTGGCTGCGCTGGCTGATGACAAGCGTAGCCCTAGGCGTGGCCTATATGATAATCAGGGACTTGCTGGCAGGCTAACCCGCCTACGCCGCCCCCGCTTAACCGCGCTCACAACCGCCCGCCCAAAACCCACCCATACCCATACTCACACCACTCACACGGAGGCCACCATGGTTGTACAAGAAAAGCCCCGCCGCACACGCATCACGCTCATCGACCCCACCACGCAGCCCATTGTCCCCGAATTCGAGGGCGCGCCCCGCCTGACCGACCTGTCCAACAAGCGCGTGGGCGTCATCGACGACAGCAAGGTGAACGCCAAAGAGTACCTCGCGCAGCTCACCGATATGCTCAACGAGCGCTTCGGCATCGCAAGCCTCAAGTACCACGCCAAGCCGTCCGCGTCCAAGCCCGCCGACCCCGCCGTGGTGGCGGAAATGGCGCAGGAGTGCGATTACATCATCGTGGGCGTGGGCGATTGAGGGTCGTGCAGCGCGTGCAGTGTGCACGACGGAGTCCACGCAGAGAAGGCGGGCATCCCCGCGGTTACCATATGCACCGACAGGTTCATTGAAACATCCAAGTCCATGGCGGCGATGTGGGGCGCTCCCCGCTATCCGGTCATTTTCACGCCGCACCCTATCGCGGGACTGAGCGAGGACGAACTCCGCGCTCACGCCGAAGAAATCTTCGACAGCGTAGTGGCAATCCTCACAGGCGATATGTGATAGCGTAGCCGGCCGGCGGTAAGCAGTACGGCCGCCTTGCGTTTGCGAACTGCTATGCTTGTGAATATGCGATAGCATCGGCGGCGGTCAATGGCGTACCCGCCGCTTGCGCGGTTGTGAACTGCTACGCTTGCGAATATCCGATGCGCATAGCCGGCCAGCGGTCAGCACCGCGGCCGCCTCTTGTGCGCTTGCGAATATCCGATAGCATAAACCGTCGGACAGCGGCGCGGCCGCCCCTTGCGAAAATATCCGATACGCCGATATGAAAAGGAAACGCCCTTGACGCAGCCCTCCGCCGCATATGCCGCCGCCAAAGCGCCGCCCGGCCCGCGCGGACTGCCCGTGCTCGGCTCCCTGCTGAGCATCCGCAAAGATCCCCACCGCGCCATAGACCGCATCGCGCGCAGATACGGCGACGTCTGCGCCATCCGTATGGGCAGCGTCCCTACCGTTATCATCAGCCATCCCGAACTGCTGCGAACCGCCTTCGCCATGCCCGAACTCTCCGATAGGTGGGTGAGCGAAATTATGAGCGTGGTTACCGACGAAGGCAGCGATCTTGCGCTTGCGCCCTACGGCGAGCATTGGCGGCGGCTCCAGCGCTTCGCCAACCGCGAACTGCTCAGCCACCGGCGCATCCAACAGGTGCGCCAACTCTACATTGAAGACGCCGTCAACCTGCTTGTAGAACGCGTGGGCGCGCTGTCCGACGCCGCCGAACCGATGACGCCGCGCTTTACCCTGCCGCGCTCCAACGCCGGCATGATGTTTCGCTCCATTTTCGGCAAAGACAACGCCGACGGCGCGCAGTTCATTGACAAACTTGACGAACTGCTGAATGTGGTGTTCTGGATTTTCGGCAACGCATCGGCGGCGAACCCGGCGGACTACATCCCTTGGCTGCGAATGCTCCCCAATCACGCCCTAAAAGAAGCCGTCCGTCACTCCGATATGATGACCGATGTGCTGGACTATCTCATCGGCAGAGTCGAGACTCGCCCCGGCCTAGACTTGGACAACCCCGAATGCCTGGTCGAGGTGATGCTTGCCAGCGAGCGCCGCGCCGAAATCACCCGCTCCACGATACGCAGTCTGATAGGCGATCTGCTCGTCGCCGGCGTGGACACCACCGCGCAAACGATGTCTTGGTTGCTGCTCATCCTCGCCAACCGCCCGCATATCCAAGACCGCATTTATGCCGAACTAGAGCGCGCCGTCCCCGCCGATAGAGCGCCCGGCGTGGAAGACAAGCCCAACCTGCCCTACCTGTACGCCGTCATTTTGGAGAGCATGCGCTACCGCACGGTTGCGCCGTTTGGCTTGCCGCACCGAGCCGGCGCAGACTGCGAAGTGGGCGGCTTCGCCATTCCCGCCGGCGCGCAGATATTGGGCAGCATCTACTCCATACACCACGACGCCCGCTTTTGGGACGCCCCCCACGAATTCAGCCCGGAGCGCTTCCTGCCCGCCGCCGACGGATCGCCGCCGCCCGCATTGGCAAACCCTGCCTATATGCCATTCGGCGCGGGACGGCGCGGCTGCCCGGGACAAGGCTTCGCCGAAATCGTAATCTGGCTGCAGGCAAGCAGACTGTTGCGCAACTACAGCTTCGAGCCGGCCGACGCCCCCGACGGCGGCCTATCCGAAGACGAAGTGTTCGGGCTTTCGCTTATGCCGCAGCCGTATGCGCTTAGGGTTTCCCGCCGTTAGCCACCCGCCGCGCTGCCCATCGCCGCGCCACTCGCGGTACCGCCACGCACAGCGCTGCCCCCAAGATGGTGAGCGCCGCTATCAGCATCGTTGCGTCGAAGAAGAAGCCCTGCGGGAACATTGCGATGAGATAGTCGCGGCGCGGGTCAAGCTGCCAAAAATCGTTGCTGAAGCTTATGAGGTGAAACAGCAGAAACAGCCGATCGAATCCAACCAGCGCCCCTACGCCAACCGCGCCCACAAGCGCCAGCGTAAGCATGCCGCCGCCGCTTATGCAGCACCCCAGCAGCGGCAGAAACCGTTTGCGCCGCAAGCCGAACCCCACCGCCGCGAATGCCGCCATATACAGCGCCGCGATAATCTGTACCGCATACACGCCCCGCACAAGCGCCTTCACATCGCGCATATGGTGTATCTCGCGCGCGTTGTAGAGCGATTCGGTCAGAACGCCGCGCACGAAAACGCGGATGATAAGGTCTTCCTCATCGTTGTTGAAATAGTCCCGTATCGCTGCGCCCGCCGCAATCAAATCGGCGCGCTCTATGCCGGTGTACTCGGCTATGCCGTAGCGGTCGAAGCCGTAGCTATACAGCGCCGGCAGGTTGATGACCAACCTAACGCCGCTCGCAATCAGCAGCAGCGGCACAAGCGCTATGAACAGCGCGACGGCGACGGCGCTTGCGGCGCGCTTTGTGATGTCCAATATCGAGTTAGCCATGCGATGCCCAAACCGCAAGCCGCCGCTCACACAACCAGCGCAAGCAAGCGCAGCCCTGCCGCCGCCCGCCTATCCCGCTGCCGGGTAGTGCAGCCGCCCCTGCCTATCGGTGTGCGCCATATAGACATCGCCGCCGCCCGTGGTTACATACAGCGTTGTCAGATCAGCCCCGCCGAATGAGCAGTTGGTAGGCCGATCCGTAGGCGTGGGATGCGTCTCCAGAACTTCCCCGTCGGGCGCAAACACATACACCATCGGCCCCGGCCCGCCCTCGCGGATGCCGGCGGTGGCGATGATGTTGCCCTCAGTGTCCAGAACCATCCCGTCTATGCCGCGGTGAGCGCCGAAATCGTGCAGCACGCTGCATTCGCCGAGACTCCCGTCCGCGTTGACCGGATACGCCCGCAGTTCGCGCTTTTCGTCGGCGTCCCGCCCCGACTGCGCCACATACAGAACGCTGTGATCCAGCGAAAACAGCAGCCCGTTGGGGCGCGTAGTGTCATAGGTAACGCGGCTTATCGCCCAGCTTCCGTCGGACTGCTCATCGAGCCGATACACCGAATCGTGGTCAAGGTCTTTGTTGGAGCGGTCGAGGCTCCACGGCCCGCCGGCGCCGTCATAGAACGGATCGGTGAACCAGACGCGCCCCTTATCGTCTATCGCAAGATCGTTTGGCACATTCAGGCGCCTGCCCTCGAACCCGTCCGCCAGGATAGTGGCGGAGCCGTCGGATTCGTAGCGCACAACCCGCCGCCCGCCGCCCTCGCAGGCATACAGACGCCCGTCCGCGTCGAACATCAGCCCATTTGCGTTGTTGGTGTCCGCGCGGAACAGACTGGATCCCCTGCTTTCCGGATCGTAGCGGATGATGCGGCTGGTAGGAATGTGCGTGAACAGCAGCCCGGAGCCGTCCCACGCCGGCCCCTCAGCCGTCCCGCCGTACGGCCCGTTCACCAAAATAAATTGCCAACTCATAGACTTGCTCCTATGCGATTGTGTGATTGCGTAACTGCAAAAATTTGCCGGTGCCCCCATTCGGCGCAGCCGAAACGCCCGCCGCCTGTCTTTTGCGGGACATCTTGCCGATTGGGGATTATGCTGCCCCGCCAAAGCACTACAAGGGTAACACATCCGGCACATGAATGGCGCAAACGCCAAGCCGGGCAGAAGCGTTGCGCCTCACCGGCTTGATTTGCCTGCCTGCGCGTGCCGCAGGTTATTTAGGATTGGGAAAGCGAATGTCAACGGCGGCTGCTCGCAACTCTATTCGCCCGCGGCGTAAAGTCTCCCTATCTGCCCCCAGCATACAACCCCTCGGCCCGTATGTACGCCTCCACGGCCGGCGGCACGCGGTAGCGCACGGATTGGCCGGATGCTATGCGGCGGCGTATGTCGGTGCCGCTGATGTCGATTAGGGCGCCGTTCACGATGCGCAGGCGGTCGGATGCGCCGGGGATGGCGGCGTTCAAGACGCTGGGGTCGAGCGATGCGCCGGGGCGCGCCATTCCCGCCACTTGCGCCATTTGGAATAGACGCCGCGGCTGATGCCATCGGTCTATTTCGCGCAGGGCGTCTATGCCTAGTATCACGATTAGCTCAGCGTCGGGGCGTTCACGGCGCAGTTGCGCCAGGGTGTCCACGGTGTAGCTGGGGCCAGAGCGCGCTATCTCTATATCTGTGGCGCTGAAATATGGGTTGCCGTCTATTGCCAGGCGTACCATCGCGAGCCGGTGATGCGCGGGCGTGATGCGGCGGTATGATTTGAACCACGGCTCGCCGGCGGGGACGAACAGCACTTGGTCAAGCGATAGCGCGGCGCGGGCGTCTTCCGCCACTATCAGGTGTCCGGCGTGGATGGGGTCGAATGTGCCGCCGAATACGCCCAGCCGCACGGCTACTGCCACTCCCATTCAACATCGCCGAAACGCACGGTGTCGCCGGGCGCGGCCCCCGCCTCTTCCAAGGCGCGCACGATGCCGGCGCGCTGCAGGTAGCCTAGGAATTGGACGCGGGCGTTCCAGTCGGATTCGTCAAGCAGCGCCGCTATGCGTACTGCGCGCTGCGCCTGCACGATGAACGCGCCGTTGCGCTTTCGCACGACCGGACGCTCGCGGCGGGGCTTGGGGCGCAGCACGGGCAAAGCGTCATCGGACATATCGGATACGGCGGGCGCTGCATATGCGGTAGATACATCAGGCGCTGCAACATTGGGCGCATCCTTATTCGACACATTGGGCGTATTGCGCGCATTGCTGCTGGGCGATGCTGCATCATCCGCTTCTGATAGCGCGATAATCGCCTTGTCTAGCAGCGCTTCTATGTTGCTGTGCGTTACTGCAGATACGAACAGCGCTTCTATGCCCTCAGCCGCAAACGCCGCTTTGAGTTCGGGCTGCCGTTGGCGCACTTCGGTTATGTCCGTCTTGTTGACCGCGACTATCTGCGGCTTGGCGGCTAGATCGGCGTTGAACTGCGTCAGTTCGGCGTTGATTTTGCGATAGTCTTCGAGTGGGTTTTCAGTAGAGCCGTCGACCATATGGACAAGCGCGCGCGTGCGCTCGATGTGGCGCAGGAAATCGTGTCCCAGCCCAACGCCTTCGTGCGCGCCCTCTATTAGGCCGGGGATGTCCACCATCACGAAAGTCTGCAGGCGATGCTCCACAACGCCGAGCGCCGGTTCAAGCGTGGTGAACGGATACGCCGCAACCTTGGGGCGGGCGGCGCTGACTACGGACAGCAGGCTTGACTTGCCGGCGTTGGGCAAGCCTATGATGCCGATGTCCGCAAGCAGTTTGAGTTCAAGGCGCAGGCGCAGCGATTCGCCCGGCTCGCCCTGTTCGGCAAGCAATGGGAATTGATTCGTTGGGGAGGCGAAGTAGGCGTTGCCGCGGCCGCCCCTGCCGCCGCGCGCAAGCGTAACCCGCTGCCGCTCCGCGGCGAGGTCGGCGAGCAGTTGCGGCGGATCGGCGGCGGCGTTCCATATCTGCGTGCCGACGGGGACGCTGATGCGGACGTCGTCTCCGTCGCGGCCGTGCTTGAGCGCGCCGGCGCCGTTGCCGCCGTTGTCCGCGGCGAAGCGGCGCTTGTATCTGAATGCAAGCAGTGTGTTGATGTTGGGATCGCACTCCACGATTACGCTGCCGCCGCGCCCGCCGTCGCCGCCGTCGGGGCCGCCGCGCGGCACGAACTTTTCGCGGCGGCCGCTGACCGCGCCGTCGCCCCCGTTGCCGCTTGTGATGTAGATAAATACATTGTCTATCATGGAATTCTTCAGGGAATAATATCAGCAATAATAGCGTACACAGCGTTGATAACCGCCGCTCTGTGCGTATGGCGTGCGTAATTCTACCATAGACGCATGTAGATAAGCGGCGGGGTTGCGTAGATGGACGGCGGGCGCTTGTAGATCGACCTTTTCCTAAACCTTTCCAAATATAAGTTATGTACACAAGCGCCTAGTTATCAACGCAAATTAGCGAGTTATCTACAAATCGGGGGCGGGAATGTTCATTCATTGTTCATTCAAAAGCCTAAAAGGGAATTAGGATAACTCAGAAAGGCGCACAAAAAGTTTGTGCGATTGGGGTGGGATTCGCCTAGAGAGGGGGGAAATTGAGTAGGTTTAGAGCGGTTGGCGCAAGGCGTTTGTGGGCTAATCTTGGGCAGAGCGATATGCTGAGTGGGATGGCGGCTCTGCGGCTGCAGGCGTTGGGGGCTAACCAAGCGAATATGCTAAATTGAGCACATTCATAAGCCGCGCCGGTTGTGTTTCATTTTGCGGGGTAGTCGGTTATTCATATGCGGGTTGGAACCTAGGCGTCTCGCCGCATCGCGGGCAGCGTTCCACTGGCAAACCGTTCATCCAGCGTAGCATCTGGTCTGGATGTCCGTTAGGGCAGGGATTAGAGTCATCCGTTGGCGGGCTCATAGTCAGGACACCGAGGTGGTTCGGCTTGTTGCGCTTCTTATTTTCGCGAATAGCGCGGCGGCGTTCTGCTCGGCTCATTATTTGCTCCTTTTGTTGACTCGGTGTTTGTGAGGGTGCCCGCTTTGGAACCTTCCGAATACACGAACTCCTAGACGTAGCCCTTTGAATGCCAACAGGATGAGTTCAACGATTATCCAATTGACGACTACAATTAGGAATATTGCCATCGCAAGGGCTTCGGCGTGAGCATCGTTTCCGGGCGCGCTATCATCCACTTTGGTTAGCCGTAGTTGCCTTATGTCGATGCCGGGTCGTGTATGGAAATCCATAGGATCGACAGCAGACACCAGATATAGAAGTGCCAAGCGCAAGCCTATGGCAAGCACCACTTGCGCCGCCAATCTGCCGACGCTATACAGAAGCCACTGAATATCTGTTATCACCATACTTAACTACCCCGCAAAATGAAACACAACCGCCGCGCCTGCAGTCTTAGTAATGCTAACCCTGCGCTAGGCTTTCGCGGATGCTGAGGATGTCGCGGCGGAGTTTGTCGTCCACATTTTGGCGGCTCTTGATTGTCTTGCAGCCGTGCAGCACGGTGGGATGCTTTTTGTCGAGCGCGCGCGCGATTGCGGCGCTGTTGAGGTGGGCGTCTTCCTGCAGGATGTACATAGCCACTTGGCGGGCGAGCGCCGTCTTCTTGTCCCGCTTGACGCCGCGCAACGCTTCGACGTCGACGCCGTAGTGCGCCGATACTGCGTCTAGCGCCTCTTGCTCCGACGGCAGGCGCCGCTCCACGGCGTCTTGCGCGTCGGCGGCAACTTGGCGCACAAGGTCGGCGTCTAGCGGTCGTCCGGTGAGTTGGGAGTATGCCGCCACGCGGTTGAGGCTGCCTTCCAGTTCGCGTATGTTGCGAAAGATGCGCCCGCCCAGCAGCTCCAGCACATCGGGGCTTACCGCTATCCGCAAGTGCTCCGCTTTGGCGCGCAGGATCGCCAGTCTGGTTTCCAAGTCCGGCGGTTGGATGTCGGCCACCAGCCCGCCGCTTAGCCGCGAACTGATGCGGTCTTCCAGCACTTTGAGCGCGGTAACGGGGCGGTCGCTGGTGATGACGATTTGGCGGTTGGACATATGCAGCGCGTTGAAGGTGTGAAAGAAGCCTTCCTGCGTCTGCTCTTTGCCTATCAGGAATTGGATGTCGTCCAGCAGCAGCAGATCGGCGCTGCGGTAGCGCAGCCGAAAGTCTTCGGTTTTGCCTTCGCGGATGGCGCTGATGTATTCGTTGGTGAACTCTTCGGTGGTGGCGTAGATAAGGGACATTCTTTTGGAGAGCGCCTGCTGCCCGATGGCGTGAAGCAGATGCGTCTTGCCAAGCCCCACGTCGGAGTACAGCACGAGCGGGTTGTAGATTAGGCCCGGCTTGTCTGCCACAGCTTGGGCGGCGGCGTGCGCCAGTTCGTTGGACTTGCCCACGATGAAGCGGTCGAAGGTGTAGCGCGCGTTGAGCGCCGCTGCGCTGCGGGTTGGCGGCGTGTTGTGCGCCGCCGATTGCGCTGTGTGCGGCGCTGCATGTTCGTCGGCGGGCGGCGCATCGTCGGCTTGCGCGCTGGCGTGTGCGTCGGGTTGCGCGGCATCGTCTCCGGGGATTGCCACGCGGAATTGGACGGACACCGCTTCGCCGCAGACGCGTTCCAGCGCGCGCTCGATCAGCGGATACATGCGCTGTTCCAGCATTTCGGATATGAACGCGTTGGGCGCGCCCACGCTGAACACGCCGTCGGAGTACGCCAGCCCCTGCGTGTCTTTGAGCCAGGTCTCGAATGCGGGACGCGCGACCTGCAGCTGGAGTTCGCCGAGCGCGGCGTCCCAGAGTCGGTCGGGGCGCTGATGGGCGGTGTTCACAAGGCAATCCTTACGGCAGTGGCGGCCAGTTCGGGGCAGCGCGCAACGCTAAGCGCATGTGGGCGCATACGTGAATTGTACTTGGGATGCGGTAGGGGGTGAAAGCTGGTTGGGGGTTTTGTTTTAGCGCAAAGGCGCAGGGGCGCAAAGTAGGCGCGTGGTTAGGCTTTGTAGCGTTTGATTACGATGCAGGCGTTTTGGCCGCCGAAGCCGAAGCTGTTGGAGAGGACGGCGTTGACTTGCTGATGGCGGGCATGGTTGGGGACGTAGTCTAGGTCGCAGTCGGGGTCGGGGGTTTCGTAGTTGATGGTGGGATGGATTTGGCCGGATTGGATGGTTTTGACGGATGCTACGGCTTCTAGCGCGCCGCCGCCGCCTAGCGCGTGGCCTATCATTGATTTGGTGGAGCTGATGGGAACTTGGTATGCGCGGTCGCCGAATACTTTTTTGATGGCGAGGGTTTCTACGAAGTCGTTTTTGGGGGTGGAAGTGCCGTGCGCGTTGATGTAGTCGATGTCAGCGGGCTGCATGTCGGCGTCGGCGATTGCCCATCGCATAGCGCGGGCGGCGCCGGCGCCGTCTTCGTCGGGCTGAACGGCGTGGAATGCGTCGGATGATACGCCGAATCCGGCTATTTCGGCGAGGGGTTCTGCGCCGCGCTTTTGGGCGTGGTCTAGGCTTTCCAAGACGAATATGGCGGCGCCTTCGGATGGGACGAATCCGTCGCGGTTGGCGTCGAAGGGGCGGCTCGCTTTTGCGGGGGGGACGTCGCTGCGGCTGAGGGCTTTGATGACGTTGAAGCCGCCTAGTCCGAGTTGGCAGATGCCGGCTTCGCAGCCGCCGCCTAGGATGAGGTCGGCTACGCCGCGGCGTATTGCCTCAGCGGCTTCGCCGATGCCCTGGGTGCCGGCGGCGCAGGCGGTGATGATGGTGGAAGTGTAGCCTTTGAGTCCGAATATGCGGCTGACGTTGGCGGCTGCCATATTGGGCAGGATCATAGGAATGAAGTATGGGCTGACGCGCATGCCGCCGCGCCGAAAGAGTGTGCGGGCGTTGTCTTCGGTGGTGGGAAAGCCGCCGTTGCCGTTGCCCATAACTACGCCCATGCGCTCGGAGTCGAGGGCGGTGAGGTCTAGGCGGGCGTCTTCGATGGCTAGCGCGGCGGCGGCTACGGCCATTTGCGAAAAGCGCGCCATACGGCGGGCTTCGCGGGGGTTGATATATTGGGCGGGATCGAAGGTTTGGACTTCGCCAGCTACTTTGCAGGGGTAGTCGGTGGGGTCGGCGAGGGTCATGGGGACGATGCCGGACACGCCGTTGACTAGGTTTTGCCAGTATTCGTTGACGGATTCGCCTAGGGGGGTTATGGCTCCCATGCCGGTAACGACTACGCGATTCCTGGTGTATGCCATTTTGGGTTTTCTCCTTGGTGCGGGATGTCTAGCGCGCATTCATTATTGATTTTAACGCAAAGGCGCAAGGGCGCAAAGGGTTATAGAGTTGAGGCGCAAAGTAGGATTATTTGCGCGGGGGCGGTTTAATGTAGGGGTAGGTTTCGGGTGGGATGTGTTGGATTTCTTCGGTGATTTCGGCGGCGACGGATAGGGAACCTGTGCCAAGCACAAGGTCTTTGGGGCGGGCGATGGATAGGGCATAGCGGGTTGCTTGGGCCACATCGTCGGACGCGAATGCGGCCTCGAGGCCGATTTGGGCGGCGGTTTGGGCTATGACGGCGCTTGTGGCAGAGCGGGGATGGCGGGAACTTGCGGCGATCAGTACGGGGGAAAGCGGGGCTAGGGCTTGTAGCATGCCGGCGGCGCTGTGGCCGCTGAGAGCGCCGAATATGAGTATGAGGCGGTCGTAGGCGAAATAGCGGGGCAGCGTTTGGGCGAGGCGCTCGATGGAATAGGGGTTGTGCGCGCCGTCCACTACAAGCAGGGGGTTATCGTTGCCGTCGTTGGGCGTGGTTAGGATTTGGAGGCGGGCGGGCCAGTTCACGCTGCGGATGCCGCGCGCTATGCTTTGGGGGGATAGGGTTACGCGTTGCGCGATTAGGGTTTCGGCAAGCGCTACGGCTACGGCGGCGTTCTCAAGTTGGTAGTCGCCTAACAGGGGCGTTTCCAGGTCGTATGCGCGTTGGTGGCTTGTTATGCGAAAGGCTTGGGTGCGGATGTCTGCGCCGGTTTGCGGGTGGGTTTGCTGCCAGGAAAAGCGGTCGGCGACGGACAGCAGGGGGGCGGCGCGCTCGGCGGCTATGCGGCGTATGACTGCCATTGCTTCGGCGGGTTGGGGGGCTACGATAACCGGGATGTTGGGCTTGATGATGCCGGCTTTTTCGTAGGCGATTTGGGCTATGGTATCTCCTAGGGTGGCGGTGTGGTCGAGGCTTATGGATGTGATGGCGCAGACTTGGGGGGCTACGATGTTGGTGGCGTCTAGGCGTCCGCCTAGGCCGACTTCTATGACTTGGAAGTCGGCTTGGATTTGGCTGAAGTGGGTGAACGCCATAGCGGTTAGCGCTTCGAAGGTGGTAACGCCGCCGTAGCCGCCGTTTGCGCCAACCTGCTCTACGATGCGCCATATGCGCTGTACCACCGCGGCGAATTGGGCTTGCGCGATGGGCTGCATGTTGACGCGGATGCGCTCGGTGGCGCTGTGCAGGTGGGGGGATGAGTACATGCCGACGGCGTAGCCTTGCGCCGCTAGGATGGAGGCTATCATGGCGGATACGCTGCCCTTGCCTTTTGTGCCGGCGATGTGGACGGTGGGCGTGGCAAGGTGGGCGTTGTCTAGGCGCTGCATTAGCAGGGACATGCGCTCTAGGTGGAATGCGGAATGGCCGGGGCTGTGCGTGGAGCGCTCGAAGTCGGCGAGGCTCATGACGCGTTTGAGGGCTTGGGGATAGGTTAGCGTTTCCATTGGGGTATTTTAACGCAAAGGCGCAAGGGCGCAAAGGGGGCTTGGATAGGATTTTTAGCGCAAAGGCGCAGAGGCGCAGAGGCGCAAAGGGGGGAAGGTTAAAGACGCAAAGAGAGGGACGGCCCATAAAGCCGTCCCTCAGTGTGATTTGGGTTTGGATGTTGGTTTAGGGTTTAGGGCATGAAGACGGGGGCAAGGCGCTTCTTGCCGTTTAGGGTGGCGCGCGGGTCGTCATCGGCGGCGTGTCCGTTGCCGTTGGACATAGCGGACGCCATCATGTCGCTGAAGGCGACGTCGGATGGCAGCAGTCCGTTGACGCGCTGGAACATCGAGACGGCGCGCTCGATGGTTTCGTCGCTGATTTGAGAGCGCAGGAAGGCGTGGTTTTTGAGCAGGTAAGACGCCGGGCGGTATGAGTCGAAGACGCCGCCGGCGATGTCGTGCTGCTTGAAGTACGCCGATATGCGCTCGGCGATGCGCGGGTCTTTGGCGGAAATCGCCTTCATAGAGAGGCGCTCCGGGAGTTCGTCGGCGTAGGCTTCGTTGACGATGGACAGGTAGAATTGGGCGTCGAAGATGTCTTCGATGCCGGCGGTGCGTATCTTTTGGACTTCGACCCACTTGACGGGGTTATCGCGCTGGATGACGCTGTTGCGGTTGATGTGTTCCAGCTTCTCTTTGTTCTTGGGCGTGACGTCCATAAGCACGGCGACGCTGACGTAGTTTTCGCCGAGCAGGGATACGAAAGTGGGCAGGTTGTCCGCGCCGCCCACGGGGATGACAACCCATCGGGGATCGAGGCGCTGGTAGCCGTTGGAGGCGCACATTTCGCCGAGCACCTGCAGGTATATGAGGTCGGACGGGGAGTTGACCATCAAGCAGTGGGGCGCGAGGAACAGGGTGTTGGCGAGGTTGTGTCCGAGCGCCACCTGCAGCGGGAAGATGGTTTCCTGGTCGTTGCTGAGCGTGTCGGCGCTTATGACGGTGCCGCGGTCGTCCACGTCCTGCACGGTGCGGATGCGGTCGAGGTGATTGAGGTTGATCATGAACGGCGAGTGGGTGGTATAGACGACCTGGTGCTTGGGCGCGAGGCGCTCGTCGATGAAGCGCAGGAAGTCGGCTTGCGCGAGGGCGTGCAGGTTGAGGCCGGGTTCGTCTAGCAGCAGCACGAGGTCGCACTTTTCCTGCTCTTCGATGCGGGAGAAGTAGGTGAGGAACGAGAAGAACCAGACGAAGCCTTTGGAGCGGTCGTCGAAGGGGACGGATACGCGGTGTCTGTTGTTCCAGATGCGGACGTGCAGGATGGTGCCTTCGTTGAGCGGGGGGATGTCGTTGGGGTCGGCGGGGGACAGGTCGAACTCAACGCGGAGCTGCTTGTTCTGTGCCCAGTATTGGAACATCTCGTCGGAGATGCTGATTGACGCCGATTCCAGTTCCGCCTTGAGGTATTCGTAGTTGGTTTCGTTGGCGAGGTCTAGGGGGTCGGCGCCGACGAGCGCGAGCAGGGACATGAAAGTGCGGTCGGACTCGTCGACTTCTTCGCCGGCTTCCACGCGGCGGCATATGTCTTGGATGGAAATTCTGCCGCGCATAGTGCTGTATTCGTCGAAGTACACGAACTTGGGCAGCGCCGAATGCAGGAATTCCTCCACCTTTTGGCGTGCGGACTGCTGGCTGAACTGCTTGTACAGGTTGGTGATGAGCCTGCCGACGGCTACGGGCTTGACGTCGAGCGCTTCCAGGACGCCGATGAGGCTGTTGATGGTTTGGGCTGCGCCGGCGTGTTCTTGGATTTCGGGGGGGAGTTCGGAGTCGGATAGGATGTGCTGCACCATGGCGTGTTCGTCCATCTCGAACTCCCAGCGGAACTGGTTCTTGTAGTTCTTGAAGACGGTAACGGTTTGGGAGAGCAGGACGTCCTTGCCCATGTGGCTTGCGAGTTCGGCCTTTTCGTCCGTCGAGAGGGTGAAAACGGCGGTGATGGCGTCTTGGGGCGTGGCTTCGTGAACGCGGCGGTACTTGACGTAGCCCTTGCGGGGGTAGTCTTTGAGCTCGAACTCCTGGTCGTTGTCGACGGGGTTGAGGCGCTTGAGGGCGCCGAGGAACGCCGTCTTGCCGGACTCGTTCTTGCCGACCATAGAGGTAACTTCGTCTATGTCGACCCAGCCGGAGTCGTCAATGGATTTGAAATTGGTAACCCTAGCTCGAACAAGTTTCATAATTCCTCCATGAATGCCTGAATGGGTTGTGTGGCGTCCGTTGTTCGCGTAAGTTTGGATGCGCGATCTGCGCTGCCTGCGGCTAAACCGGCTGCCGCTGCCGGGCGCAGACGGCAACATCCCGCGCATCGTAGGGCAAAGCGTATCCAAGCGGGGAAATGCTATGCAAGGCGTTTATGGCGCTTCTAATACAATGTTTAGTAAAAGTATAAAATGGCGTGAGGGAGTATTTAACGCAAAGGCGCAGGGGCGCAAATGGTGATAAGGCGCAAGGTTGGGGATTAGGGGCGTGCGATTTGGTTGGGGCGTGTTATAATTTGAGGCGCGGACGGATGGGGCCGCGAATCTTGATGCGAAAGAGGGCATTCCAATGACAAGAATCGGCATATCCGGGCTGCGGCCGCCGGGGGCGTCGTGGCGCGATACGCTGCGAATAGCGAAGCTGGCGGAGGAGCTGGGCTACGACAGCATAACGATGGGCGAGTCGTGGGGCGAGGATGCGTTCACATCGTTGGCGCAGATAGCGGCGGCGACGGATCGAATTCGGATAGGGACGAGCATAACGCCGATATACGGGCGGTCGCCTGCGAATATCGCGATGACGGCGCTGAATTTGGATATGATGTCGGAGGGGCGCTTCTTTCTGGGGCTTGGCGCAAGCGGGCGGCTGGTGGTGGAGGATTTTCACGGTGAGCGGTTCCATAAGCCGCTGTCGCGGATGCGCGAATACATAAGCATCATTCGCAAGGCGGCGGCGGGCGAGCGGCTTGACCATGAGGGCGAGTTCTTTTCGCTGAGTCGGTTTCATATCCGCTTTCGGGCGCATCGGCGGAATTTGCCGATATATGTGGCGTCTCTGACGCCGGCGAGTCTGCGGCTGACGGGCGAATTGGCGGACGGGTGGCTGCCGATATTCCTCGCGCCGTCGCGGATGCAGCCGCTGCTGGCGGACTTGGCCGAGGGGGCAAGGCGCGCCGGTCGGTCGGTCAGCGATATTACGATAAGCCCGCAGGTGTCCATATATGTTACGGACGACGTGCAGGCGGCGCGGCGGCGGGAGCGGCCGCATATCGCGTTCTACATAGGCGGGATGGGCGTGTTCTACTACCAGTATATGCACCGCATCGGTTTCGGGGAGGCGGTGGATCATGTGCGCGAGGCGTACTTGAACCGCGAGCGGGACGTTGCGGCGGAGCTGGTAACAAATGAGATGGTGGACACCACAACCATCATTGGCAATCCGCAGCAGTGCCGCGATAGGATGCAGGCGTTCTTCGATGCGGGGGTTGATGAGATACGGCTGGTGTTCAACGAGCCGGATGTGGAGTCGTATATCGCGGCGATGACGGCGGTGGCGCCTGGGGGTTAGGCGCAGAGGGCGCGGGGGTTAAACGCAGAAAGGCGCAAGGGGATTTAACGCAAAGGCGCGGGGGCGCGAAGGGGTTAGGGGGATTCCTTTCAGCCTCGCGCCTCTTTGGTTCAGCGACAGTTGCGTTGAGAAATGCGATAAAGTAAGATGAATAAAATGAGTTGCTCGTTCACGCGATAGGGAGATGCGAGTTATGGTCAGCGCAGGCGGCGTCAATCAAAGTCTTTATGAAGACGAAAGATACGATGAAGTAGAAGAGGATGAGGATGATTTCGTAGAGTACGACGTCACCGCTACTCCGAATGACTTCAACCTGTCCACGCTTGTCAGCTTCATGGATGAGGGGGCGCTAGAAATTCCAGGCTTCCAGCGAAACTATGTGTGGAGCATCAAAGACGCTTCCAGGCTGATCGAGTCTCTCATTCGCGGGTTGCCTGTTCCGCAGCTGTTTCTATATGAGGCGGATCGGAACAAGTTCCTGGTCATAGATGGGCAGCAGCGCCTTATGTCCATCTATTACTTCTTTAAGCAACGCTTCCCGCACAAAAATTCCCGCCCGCACCTTCGCGCCGTATTCCAACAATATGGACGCATTCCCAGCGAAGTACTGTCCGACGACAATCACTTCAGAGATTTTCGGCTGCAGCTGCCGGTTAATGAACCGGGCAAGTCTAATAGATTTCACGGCATTGATTACGATTCACTTGGCGAATCTCAGAGGCAGTTCAACCTGCGCCCGCTTCGCAACATCGTCATAAGGCAGAATTCTCCGAGTGATGATGATTCCGCTATGTACGAAATCTTCAATCGCCTCAACTCCGGCGGGGAGAGATTGCGCCCTCAGGAAATAAGGCTCTGCTTGTACCACTCCGATTTCTACGACATGTTGGAGCGCATCAACACCGAATCTGTGTGGCGTCAGTTTATTCAGAACAACGAGCCCGACCTCCATATGAGAGACATTGAGATGCTATTGCGCGTATTCGCAATGCTGGTGGACTCCGAGCGATACGCGCCATCTATGATCAAGTTTCTCAACCGATTCTCAAAAGACGCCAAATCTAACACTTCTGAGAGAAACAAATACCTTGAGCGGTTGTTCAAGTCGTTCCTCAAGGCATCAGAACATCTCAGCAGCGACACGTTCATAAATAAGGGTAATGGGCGCATCAATATCGCGCTCATTGAGGCGGTGTTTTTCGCCGCTTGCAAGGGCAGTCATGCAAAGGACGAACTGGTGAAACGAGCTTTAGACGCTGAGCGCATTCAGGAGTTGAAAACTGATGCGGAATTCGTAAATGCTGCGTCCGTCAGCACGACGTCCAGGAACAATGTCAACATACGCCTTCAGCGCGGTATGGCGATACTGGGTTAGGCGTGGAGGCGTTATGCGCGAATCACAACCTTCGGTGGTTGACAGGCTGTACTCCGACTTCGAACTGATCATTAGAAAGCTAGACGTCTCCGAAATATCCCTCCGGAACTCGGCTGAAGAGATATTTCAGAAGAGCCTGTATGTAGCGATTGGGAGCTACTTTGAACGCCGTATCGGGACTATCGTACTTGAGCTTGTGGGCGAGTCTTCGAGCCACAGTAGGCTCGCTACTGAGTTTGTGCGAAAAAAGGCTGTATCCCGGCAGTATCACTCTTATTTTGACTGGGACAAAGCAAACGCAAACAGCTTCTTTGGCTTGTTCGGGGCAGAATTCAAGGCCTATATGGCCGAATATGTAAATGAAAACCCTGAATATGGAGATGCTATAAGAGCCTTTATGCGAGTTGGGGACGTTCGCAATGAGGTTGCCCATAACTTTGAGTATGTGAGCATTGACGCAACAGCGGACGAGATATACGAACTATACAGAAAAGCGCTCTTATTTGTTGACCAAATCCCGCTGCGCTTTGATGAATTCGCGCAGCACCAAAGACAGGATTAGCGCGTTTGGCTCACTCGCCCCGGTAGTGGGGCGGGCGGCGGTGTAGGAAGGATGCGATGCCTTCGGCGCGGTCGGCGGTGGATTGCAGGATGACGCTGAGGTCGGCTTCTAGGGCTAACCCTTGCGCTAGGGTCATGTCGGCGCCTTTGAGCAGCGTTTCTTTGAGGTAACGGGCGGCTATGGGGGCATGCGCGGCTATGGCGGCGGCTAGGTTGGCGGCGTAATCGGCGGCTTCTGCGCGCTCGGCGGCGTGGTTCAGCAAGCCTATGTTTAGCGCTTCGGCGGCGTCTATTTGGCGCGATGTGAGTATGAGCTGCAGCGCGCGGCTCTGCCCGATTAGGCGCGTTAGGCGCTGGGTGCCGCCGTCCCAAGGTATTACGCCGGCGCTGACTTGCGTTAGGCCGAACTTGGCGTGGGACGCCGCAATCCGCAGGTCGCAGGCGAGCGCAAGCTCCAAGCCTTGATCTAGGGCGTCGCCGTTTATGAGCGCGATGGTGGGCTTTTCTATGGCGGCGATGGCGTCGGCGGATCTTAGGCGGGCTAGGTCGCCGAGGGCAAGCGCGCCGTCGCCGACGTCCGCGCCGATGCAGAATGCAGCGCCTTCGGCGGTTAGGATTGCGACGCGCAGCTCGTCGTCTTGGCGGATGCGCTCGCATGCGTCGCGCAGTTCTTGCGCCATACGGTCGTTGACAGCGTTGCGGGCATCGGGGCGAGATAGCGTGATGGTGGCTATGCGGTCGGCTGTGGTTAGGCGCAGTGTTGGGGCGCTGGCGCTTGTGGCTGGCATTGGCGTTTGTCTCCGTGTTGCGATTGCGGTGTGTGTTTCGCGCGGCGGGGTTGGGATTAGGGATGCGCTGGTATTGCGGCCGGATGTGTCGGATAACTAGGGCTGCGCCGCGTCGGCGACGACTATGCCGTAGCGCTCGAATAGCAGCGCATTCGCCTGCGCCGCTGATATTAGCGTTCCCTTGAGGCTTGCGGCTTCTATGCCGGCGGCGGATATGTACGCGCCGCGCAGATCTGCGCCGTCGAAGCGCGTCTCTTCGCTGACGGTTGCGCCGGTGAGGTAGCAGCCGTCAAAGCGGGCGTTGCTGAAATCGCTACCGCTCAGGTCGGCTTCGGTGAAGTTGACGGACTTGAGCTTGGCGCGCGCGAATCGCTTGTAGCGCATAACGGACATGCTGAAGTCGGCGTGGTCTATGGTTATGCCGTCCATCTTCGCTTGGCTGAAGTCCACGCTTCGAAAGCGCGATCCGGTGAGGTCGGCGGCGAACAGGTTTGCGCCGTCAAGGTTGCATAGGCTCATATCGCAACTCAGTATGCGGGACAGGTTTAGGCGTGCGTCGCGGAATGTGGCGGCGGTGAAATCGCAATCGGTTAGCGTCGATTCTTGGATGTCCGCCTTGTCGAGGCGGGCGTTTTGGAGTATGCAAGCGTTCATAGTTAGGGCATCGCAGGCAAGGTTGAATAGGTTGGCGTGGCGCAGCGAACACTCTTCAAGGCGCATCTCTTCGGCGTGAAAGTCCTGCAGGTCGGCGTGGTCGAATACGCATGCGCGAAATAGGGTTGATTGGCGCAACAGGTTGGCGAGTTGTTCGGCGTGGGTTATGGCGATGGATTCGTGGGCGGTCATTGCGGCCTCTGCGGGGCGCTTGTTGTATGATACTTAGTGATTGTAATCGCAAAGGCGCAAGCGCGCAAAGGGGGCAGGGGCGTTATGAGCGCGGCAACGATAGCGAACTACGGGGCGTGGGAATCGCCGATAACATCGGATTTGATAGTCGAGGACAGCATAAGCATCGGGGATATTGCGATGCTTGGAGATGCGGTCTATTGGAGTGAGACGCGGCCGGGGGAGGATGGGCGCAGCGTTATCGTGTGGCGTGCTGCTGACGGATCGGGCGGGGATGTTACGCCGCCGGGGTACAGCGCGCGCACGCGGGTTCACGAATATGGCGGGGGCGCTTTCTGCGTAACGGACGGGGACGGCGGCGGCAGCGCGGTCTATTTCAGCAACTTCAGTGACCAACGGATATATCGGCAGAGCATCGGCGCTGACGGCGTAGTGGGCGCGCCTATGCCGATTACGCCGGCGGCGGATATGCGGTACGCCGACGGGGACATATGCGCGCGGCGGCAGCTGATGCTGTGCGTGCGCGAAGACCATACATCGGCTTGGCGAGGCGAAGCGGTGAACGCCATCGCGGCGATTGACTTGCGCAGCGGGGGCAGCCGCGTGGTTGTTTCTGGGCGGGCGTTTTACTCCAATCCGCGCATAAGCCCGGACGGGACGATGCTGGCGTGGCTTTCTTGGAATCATCCGAATATGCCTTGGGACGGGTGCGAGCTTTGGGTAGGGGCACTGCGGGACAATGGAAGCGTCTCAGGCGCGCGGCGCATTGCGGGGGGCGTCGACGAGTCCATATTTCAGCCGTTGTGGTCGCCGGGCGGGACGCTGCACTTCGTATCCGACCGCACGGGTTGGTGGAACATCTATCGCTGTACGGACATAGCGGGCGGCGCTGTGGAGCCGGTATGCGCGATGGACGCTGAGTTTGGGATGCCGGCGTGGGCGCTAGGGCTTGCCACATATGGGTTCGCGTCGGAAGAGCGCATCGTTTGCGCCTATACGCAGGGGGGCGTTTGGCAGCTCGGCGAGATTGACGCGGCGAGCGGGACGCTTACGCCTATGCGCGATATGTACAATGCGGACATTGGCAATCTGCGGGTTGGCGCTAATTACGCGGCGTTCATATTGGGCGATCCTAGAACCCCCACGATGCTTATGCGCTGGGATCTAGCGGCTAATAGCGGCAGGATGATACAGCAGACTAGCGATGCGCTTGATCGGCTCAACAGCGAGTATATGCGCTCGCTGCGGGATCCGTATGATTGGCCGCAGGAAGGCGCTTATGGGATTGTAGATGTTCCAAGCAACAACCTGACATCGCTGCCGCAGGCGATCGAGTTCGCCACTATGGGGGGCAAGACGGCGCACGGGTTTTATTATCCGCCGACGAACAAGGGGTTTGCAGCGCCGCCGGGGGAGAAGCCGCCGCTTATCGTGATTAGCCACGGCGGGCCTACTAGCGCGGCTAGTACGGCGCTGGATTTGCGCAAGCAGTTTTGGACAAGCCGCGGGTTTGCGCTGCTGGATGTGAACTACGGGGGCAGCAGCGGCTACGGGCGGGCGTATCGGCGGCGGTTGAACGGCAACTGGGGCGTGGTGGATGTGGATGACTGCGTGAACGGCGCAAGGCATTTGGTAGAGCGAGGACTTGCGGATGGCGCGCGGCTAATTATACGCGGCAGCAGCGCGGGGGGCTTTACCACGCTGCTTGCGCTGACCACGCGGGACGCATTCAGCGCGGGCGCAAGCTACTACGGCATATGCGAACTTGAGGCGCTGATGCGGGATACGCACAAGTTCGAGTCGCGCTATTTGGATACGCTGATAGGCGCATTTCCGGAGCATCAAGAGCGCTATCGTGAGCGTTCCGCAATCAATCACATAGACGGCATATCGGCGCCGATGATTGTGATGCAGGGATTGGACGATGAGATTGTGCCGCCGAATCAGGCGGAGCTGCTGGTGAACGCGCTGCGGGAAAAGGGCTTGCCGGTGGCGTATCTGACATTCGCGGGGGAGCAGCACGGCTTTCGCAAGGCGGACAGCATACGGCGGGCGCTGGACGCTGAACTATACTTCTATTCGCAGGTATTCGGCTTCGATCTGCCGGGCGCTGACGGGGACGCGGAGCCGCCGGTTCACATCTACAATCTGCGGGGGCGGTCTGCGCGATGAAGGCGGGGATACTGCTGCTGCTGTGCTTTGTGGCGCTGCTGTGGGCGGTGGAGCTAGTGAACTGGGCGCTTGACCACAGATTGAACGCCTACGGGATACTGCCGCGCACGCAGCAAGGGGCGTGGGGGATAGCGTTTGCGCCGCTGCTGCACGGGGGCGCATCGCATTTGGCGTCCAACACGCTGCCGCTGCTGATACTGGGCGGCTTCGTGGCGCTGCGGGGGGCGCGGACGCTGGCGCTGGCGTCGCTGGTGATAATCGTGCTTGGCGGGATGGGCGTTTGGGTTGCGGGGCGGACGGCGCTGCATGTGGGGGCAAGCGGGCTGGCGCTAGGGCTGTTCGGCTATCTTTTAGCGCTGGGATGGCATGAGCGCAGTTTCGTTGCGATATTCGCGGCGATAGCGGCGGTGGCGCTGTACGGCGGGATGATATTCGGCGTGCTGCCGCAGGGCGGGTTTGTGTCTTGGGAATCGCATCTGTTCGGACTGCTGGTGGGCGTAGTGGCGGGGTGGTGCGTGAGGCCGGGGCGGGGATAGGGTGGACTGAACGCAGAGGGGGGATGTTGAATATGGACATTGAAAGGCTTTTGGCGAACTCGGCGGACGATATACTGCGGGTTGCGGCGTCTCACAGGGCAACGGATGTGAGGGTTTTCGGCGCTATTCTTCCGAAATGGGCCGACGCCAACTATCTTGGCGTACTTGTGGATATGAAGGCGGGGAGCGATCTGCTCGACTTGGCAGCAATCGAGCAGGATTTGGAGGATATGCTAGATTGCCATGTTCACATAGTAACTGAGGCTATGCTAGATTGCCATGTTCACATAGTAACTGAGGCTATGCTCAACGGATTTCGCGGGCAGGTTCTGAGAGAGGCGGTAAGCGTGCGGGGATGCGCGAAAGGCCAGGGACGCTGGGTTTGCGCGCGGGGCTACGACGCTTTTTCGGTGCGGTCGGACTTGGGCGGCGGTGTGAGCGGGGGGATTATGCCGTCGGTGCGCTTGGGCGGGTACGTCTTTATTCTGGAAGGACCGGGAAACCTGTACTTTCGGATCCTTCTTTGATCTGGCGCAGGTTTGGTTTCCGTCGGATGTTGTTCGGGCTTATCCGGGGATCCTAATAGACGCTTGATTTTGGTCCACATTGGGTTACGCCTCCGTATCACCTATACGCCTATTTAGTCATCTGTATGAATTATATCGTAGGCGGTGGTTCGAGTCCAACTGTGAGCGCCTTCCATTCCCCGCCATCGCAGCAGCCAATTTCGTTGCCTTGGCGCATGACGCGGATTGTCGTACGATTCGTCTATCTTGCCCATAACCCTTGTGTTGTATAGGTAGGTTGTTATGAGAACCGCATGAATGGTCTTTGGGACGATAAATTCAATCGTCAGCGCCGTGGTAGATCCCGGTTCTACGATAAGTCCGTCTTTGTCCCAAACGCTCCATAGTTCATCCAAGGTTTCCCATTGCGGGTCGTTCAGTTCTTCATTTGCGCTAACCGCATCGTCAAGGGATTGAGCGTATAGTTGGGTTACTTCGTCGTCGTTCAGCGGGGCTATTTTTTGCAGGATGAAAAGCCCGTCGCGGAATTCCACTTTGACGCGGGAGCTGTTATGCAGGGTGGCGGTTACGATTAGGTGGGTGTAGCTTGGGCTGATGAACCGGTGCGTGACGTCGTGGGCGATGTTGATGTGGGGCGATCTGTGTCTGAATATTATGCCGTTGCGCCATGCGAATATGCCGGCTATCACTATCGCAATGATAGTGATGACGCTTTCGATCGTTATTGTCCAAAATTGAAAGGTGTCCATCCGATTGCGTTTCTATGCGTCTATGCGCCCACGGCTGCGTGGTGTATGCGGCGAAGGGTCAGAAGGCGTATATGTAGAAGGCGTGGCCTTCGGGGCAGGTGATTCGCTCATCTACTTCGTGGGGGTAGGCGTCGGGGTTGACTTCGATGTAGGGGAGCTCGGATACGATGAACGCCGCTTCTTCGTAGGGCAGGGTTATGGCGGTGGGCGCGCCGCAAATCGGACAGGATATTATCTGAAATCCCATTTCCAGCATGCTCACCTGAATCACTCACCTTTCGCCGCCCGTTCTAGTCGCGCTAGTCGCAGGGCGGGCATTGCGGCTTGACGAGGTTGCGTTATTTGGCGCATTGGCGCTGCGCCGACCGCGCATACGCTATCGCATTTGGGGGAATAGCACTACTTCGCGTATGGTCTTGTGGCCGGAGAAGAGCATCGCCAGGCGGTCGATGCCGATGCCGAGCCCTCCGGTTGGGGGCATGCCGTGTTCTATGGCGATTAGGAAATCTTCGTCAAGGCGGTCGGTCTCTTCGCCCGCGAACTGGGAGCGCAGCGCTTCTTGCTCTTCGAAGCGGCGGCGCTGGTCAATGGGATCGTTGAGTTCGGTGAAGGCGTTGCAGATTTCCATACCCGCCACAAAGCCTTCGAAGCGCTCCACAAGGCGGGGGTTGTCCGCTTTTTTCTTGGCGAGCGGGGACATTTCGACGGGGTAGTCCACTAGAAAGCAGGGCTGTATCAGGGCGTCTTCCACGCGCGAGGATATGAGTTTGTCCATTAGGCCGGGCCAACTCATTTGGCGGCTGACGTCGATGCCGATTGCCGCCATAGCGGACTTCATCGTCTCGATGTCGGGATGCTCTAGGAAGTCGATGCCACTGTGTTGGCGTATCTGCTCGAGCAGGTCTAGGCGCGGCCACGGAGGGGTAAAGTCGATGGTATGCCCGTCGAACTCTACTACGGATGCGCCGAGAACTTCTTGGGCGGCGGCGTGAACCATATCCTCTACCATACGCATAACGTCGTTGTAGTCGGCGAAGGCTTGGTAGCTTTCCATAGATGTGAATTCAGGGTTGTGGGTGAGATCCAAGCCTTCGTTGCGAAAGATTTTGCCGATTTCGTACACGCGCTCAAGCCCGCCTACGATGAGGCGCTTGAGGTGGAGTTCGGTGGCGATGCGTAGGTAGAGTTCGCGGTTGAGCATGTTGTGGTGGGTGGTGAATGGGTGCGCCATGCCGCCGGCGGCGATGGGGACAAGGATGGGGGTTTCCACTTCTAGGAAGCCGCGTTGTTCCATAAAGCGGCGTATGGAGCTGACGATGCGGCTTCGCATAACGGCGACGCGGCGGGCGTCGGGGTTGGCGATTAGGTCAAGGTAGCGCTGGCGGAAGCGGATTTCTACATCCTGCAAGCCGTGCCACTTTTCGGGCAGTGGGCGCAGGGACTTGCATAGCAGGGTGAAATCGGCGGCTGCGATGGTGATTTCGCCGGTGCGTGTGCGAAACAGAGCGCCTTTTACGCCGATCCAGTCGCCGACGTCGAGGTCGCTCAGCATATCGTACCGGTCTTCGCCCAGCGCATTGCGACGGAATAGCGCTTGGATGCGGCCTTCGCCGTCGAGTATGTCGGCAAAAGACGCTCTGCCCATGCCGCGAAAGGCGGTCATTCTGCCGGCGACGGCTATTTCGTGGGCGGGCGGCGGTTCGCCGTCGGGCTGTTGCGCTTCGATGTCTTGGAACAGCGCGATGGCCTGGGCGCTGGTGTGTGTGCGGTCGTAGGCGCGCGGGTAGGGGTCGATGCCGCGCTCGCGCAGGCGCGCAAGCTTAGCGCGGCGGGACTGAATAAGTTCGTTCTCCGATTGATTCATCCTGTTTATCCTGTGCGATATATCAGCGATTTAGCAGCCGGGTTTGAGTTCGCGGTTGCGCCGATTTGCGGATATTTATCTCTATCTATGTTCATCGATGCTCGCGCTTATGGGCACTGCTTGGGTCAAGCGATTTTGGTGATGCGGAGTTTGAGGGCGCCTGAGGGAGCGGCGACTTCCACTTCGTCGCCGAGGGTTTTGCCGATAAGGGCGCGTCCGACGGGGGATTCGTTGGAGATTTTGCCGTGCAGCGGAGACGCTTCGGCGCTGCCGACGATGGTGTACTGCTGCGTCTTGCCGTTTGGGGCGCGCACGGCGACTTGGGAGCCGATGCCGACGATGTCGGGATTGGGGGCGCTGTCTGTGACCACGGCGTTGGCGAGGATGTTTTCCAGTTCTTGTATGCGGCCTTCCACGAATGCTTGGGCGCTCTTGGCTTCTTCGTATTCGGCGTTGTCGGATGCGCCGCCGGATAGGGTTGCGGCGTGAATGCGGTTAGCGATTTCGGGGCGGCGGACGTCGCGCAGTTGGCGCGCTTCTTCTTGAAGGCGGCGCAATCCGTCGGGCGTCAGGTATTCTTGTTTGCGCATCATAGGGCAATTCCCGAAAACTAGCGGCGGGGCCGTTCGCGCAGTGGCGGGGGCGCGCCGATATGGATAGGTTGGCGCTCATTTTATCCCCAATGCGGCGTGTTGACAACAGCGTCATCGGCGGCGTGGCGCTCCAAGCGGCGCTTTGGGTTGGGCCGCGCTGATAGAAAACCGCCGAATGCGCTTGCCATCCCCGGCGGTTGACATTGGGGCGGCGCTGATAGAAAACCCCCAACGGCGGCGTATCGGCGTCGGGGGCGTATCGGCGGTTGGGGTTGGAATTGGGGTTATACATCCAACTCATCCTCGTCTATCTTGTGCCAAAGTATGGAGTCTTCGCCGCCGCCGTTGACAGCGTCTTTGAGGGCGTCGTGAATGCGAACTCCGGATACGACAGGATAGACGGGCTTGCCGGTGAAGCCGCGCAGGATGGCGGCGTGGCGGAGCGCCCTGTCGGCGTCGTCTTGGTCGCAGGTATAGGACGCCTCTACGGCTATGTAACAGGTGTCGTCTCTGTCTTGCAGGTTGTATGCCTCTATGATGAGGTCGGCCTCTTGGAAGCTGATGATGTGGTTGTAGGGGATGCGCGATATATCGGCGTTCTTGGTAAAGTTGGACAGGTCGGCTTGTGTGAGAACACGCTTGTTGAGCAGGCGCTTGCCGATTGCGCTGCCTACCGACATGGTGATAGACGGCGCCTTCTTGCGGGTGGTATTTTCGGCGAATTGTCCGCGGAAATTTTGGAAGTCGCTTTGTTGGCGTTGGGTGATGCGGTGCATCGCTGTGAGGTCTCTGCGGAGCTCAACGATTTCCGCGCGAATCTCTATAATGTCCGCACGGATCTCTATGATTTCTTTCTGGATGACAGCGATGTCCTTCTGCATCTCAGCGATGGTCTTCTGGATCTCAACAATGGTTTTCTGTATCTCAGCGATTTCTGCGCGGATTTCCACGATGTCCTTGCGGATCTCGACGATGTCGACCTCGACGGAGCCAAGTCGTCGGTTGGTTGCGGCCACGAACTCGCGCACCTCTGCCGCTAACGAAGCTTGCGTGTCCGGCAGGGCGAGCAGTTCGGCGGACAGCAGGGTGCGGCGAAGCTCTTCGCGCCACTCAGGGTTGTCGAGTAGCGCTTGGTTTAGGTCTTGCAGCGTGTTGATGGTTGCCATATTTCAGCGCCTCGTTGGTTGTTATGGGGTTCATTATAGCATAGCGGGTAAGCGGTTTGTGAGCGGCGATAGTACGGCAATAGCGCGGGCGAATTGGCAAGCGGTTGGCGGCGGCGAGCGTATGGGTGAGCGCGAATTTGGGCGGCGTTTGATGGGCATTCGGATGGCAATCGAATGGGATTAGTTTGGTTCTTTTCTCAAAAAGTGGCTAAAAAAGTCCTTTATTGGCAAGGGTTGGGGCGCTAATCTCGGTTGCAAGAGTTGGGAAGCAGTCCCTGCCTGCGCTTACGGGAGCGGGCGGGGGAACGGCTAGGATGGGACGCAGTTGACGGTTCGGATTACGGGCGGCGTTCACCGCGGACGCAGGCTGAGGCTGCCCCGAAGCGCCAATCTGAGGCCCACCTCCGATAGGGTTCGGAGCGCCGTCTTCTCGATTCTGGGCGCTGATAGCCTGCAGGATACGCTGGCGCTGGACTTGTACGCCGGCAGCGGCGTTCTGGGGCTTGAGGCGCTGAGTCGGGGGGCAGCGGGCGCTGTGTTCGTGGAAGCGGACGCGCGCCGCTGCCGCCATATTCGGGATGCGCTTGCGGCGCTTGGCTTGGCGGATCGAGGCAGCGTCCACAACGGCAGAGTGGAACGCGTTCTTGGAACGCTGAGCGGCGGCGGCTTCAGGGTTGCATTCGCGGATCCGCCGTATGCGCTGACGGACTGGCAGCCGCTGATGGGGTTGCTGAACCGCAAAGGACTGCTCGCCGATGGCGCTGTGGTGGTCGCTGAGCATCGGCATGATACGGGGTTGGCGGACGAATACGGCGGGCTGGCGCTGCTGACGCGGCGGCGATATGGCGATACCGCAATATCAATATATGAGAAACGCGAAGGGCTGGAGCGAATAGATGGTTAGGGCGTTGTATCCTGGCAGTTTTGACCCGGTTCACAATGGACACTTGGACATTGCGACGCGCGCTTCCCGTCTGTTTGACGAGCTCATCATCGGAGTGTATGACACGCCGCCCAAGAACCTGATGTTCACCACGGAAGAGCGGGTTGGGCTTTTTAGGCAGGCGGTGGCGCACTTGCCGAATGTGAAGGTAACGCCGTTTGTGGGGCTTGCGCCGATAGCGGCGCGGGAAGTGGGAGCTGACTTCATCATCAGGGGGCTGCGCGCCGGCTTGGACTTCGAGATGGAGTTTGAGATGGCGCTGATGTGGCGCAACATAGCGCCGGACATAGATGTGGCATGCCTGATGAGCGCGCTGGAGTTTCAGTTCGTCTATTCGAGCCGCATCAAAGAGGTGGCGAGCCTAGGCGGGCGGGTGGACAATCTCATACCGCCGCCGGTATTCGATGCGCTTATGGAGAAGCTTAACGCCGCGTCGTGATAGGCGCGTGGGCGGCTTGTCAGCAGCAATAACGATATGGAAACAGAACGCAGGTTGGATGCAGAACCGCAAATCAAAATCACTGGGGAGGAATCAATGCAGAATGGACAGATTGCAAACGAACTGAAGGCGCTGGCGACTAACGGCACCCGCGTGCCTGGTTTCCGGGGCAAGGTGATGGTTGAGATTGACAGCCTGATGATGCTCAGCAATGCGCTGGGCAATGTTACGATGCCGGATGAGCTTCGGGAAGCGTCCGAGGTTCTGAAGATGAAGGAGAGCATCCTGAATCAGGCGTACTTGGAGGCGAAGCGCATCCGCTCGTCCGCCGAAGAGGAAGCCAGCACGGTTACCACGAAGGCGCATCAGGATTACGCCAGCAAGGTTGACGATTCGGAGGTGCTGCGGCGCGCCGAAGAGATAGCCAAAGAGATGCAGGAAGAGGCGGGCTATGAGTCGCAGCAGATCTTGCAGGACGCGCAGCGCAAGGCGTATCGCATCATGAACGAGGCGGAGAACGCTGCGATGGCGCGGCGGGACGGCGCTGACAGCTACGCGCGCGAGGTGCTGTTCAACCTGGAAGAGCAGCTCGCGGATGTGCTGGGACAGGTGCGGCGCGGGATCGATGCGCTGAACATCGAGGTAGAGGCGAGCAAGCGCAAGCAGGGGCAGAACGGCAACGGCAATGGCAACGGGGTAGCGGCAGAGGCGGCGGTGAACGGTGCCGGCGCCGCCAACGGGGTCGCGGTGGTCTAACTGCGGCGGCAGATGCGGCGTCCAAGCCGACGCTTGCTTAACATAATCCTGATAGTACGCAATAACGGGCGGGCAATCCGTAATGGGATGCTCGCCCGTTTTGCGTATGCGCGCTTGGGTTGGGATTTGGCGCAAATGCGCAAAGGGTTGCCCGTTTTGTAGCGCGCGGTTGGCTTAGCGGGTTGCGGCGGCTAGGCGGGCTTGTATGCCTTGATGTTCATGCTGTGGACGCGGGACGCCCACTCTTCTTTGCCGCTCCACGGCTTGTCGTCCACAATCTCGATGCTCTCAAGGCCGGCTTGGCGCATTCTGCCTAGATAGACTTCTTGGGGCTCTGCGCCGGATAGGCATGCAACCCAGTTTTCGGCGTTTTCGGTGGCGTGCGCCGGCAGTGGGGCGGTCAGCAGCATGTCGGATATGAACATCCTGCCGCCGGGCTTGAGGATGCGCGCCGCTTCGCGAAATACGGCGTCCTTGTCAGGGGAGAGGTTGATGACGCAGTTGGAGATGATGACGTCCACGGATGCGTCGTCAAGCGGCGTGTTTTCCATTTCGGATAGATGGAACTCCACGTTGGGCATGCGTAGGTTTTGGGCGTTTTGGCGGGCGAGGCTAATCATATCGGGGGTCATATCGATGCCGATGACTTTGCCCTGCGCGCCCACGGCTTTGGCGGCGATGAAGCAGTCGATGCCGCCGCCGCTGCCGAAGTCCACGACGGTTTCGCCGGAGGTGAGGCTGCCGATGGCGGTGGGATTGCCGCAGCCGGCGGACGCCATAAGCGCTTCGTCGGGCAGTCCGTCGATCTGGTCGATTTCGTAGAGGGCGTTGGGGGTTCCGCAGCAGTCGTCGGCGCAGCAATCGTCGGCGGTTTGGGCGGCGGACTTGGCGATGTCGGCGTAGCGCTCGCGCACTAGGGTGCGGACTTCGGAATCGGAGATGTTTTGCATGGGGCGGCTCCTTTTTGAGTGAATCGTGAATGTAGGGATATGTTTATGGCGCTGTGAAAGCGGGGATGCGCCTGCCGTCATTCGTTTTCATCGGGCGTTGGGATGCGCCGTTTTCGGTGTAGATGCACGCTATACAGGGGGCGGGCGGTTCGCCGCTGCCGCAGATTGGCAAGTCTAACCGCTCCAAGTCGTGTATTGATGCGCGGTTTAGGGTGGGCGGGATGCAGCCGCTGAATCGGTTGCCGCCCATATACAATTCTAGCAGATTGGCGAGGTTTGCGAACTCAGGCGGTATTTGCCCAGTGAGTTGGTTCGCGCCGATGTTTAGATATGTCAGCCTTGATAGATTGCCGAGTTCGGGGGGAATATGTCCTGCGATCCGGTTATCGCTTATGTCTAGGCGTTTCATGCCATAACCGCCATGGCTATAATTGAGCGTCCCGAGTTCGGGCGGGATATTTCCCGTGAGTTGGTTGGCGCTGACGTCGAGCCACGATAAGAACCGGGCGTTGGAAAGTTCGGGAGGGATGCGCCCCGTAAGGCGATTGTTGTTTAAGCCTAGGTAACGCAGAATCTCAATGTTCCCAAGTTCGGGCGGTATGCTGCCGGTCAGCCGATTGTGTTCCAGGTTCAACTGATCTATAAACCTCATTCCGCCTAGCTCAGACGGAATAGGTCCGCTTAGTTGATTGTATTCTAGGTTCAGCATCGCCATGTGGTCAAGATTTTCGAATTGGGGCGGTATGCTGCCAGTTAGTTGGTTGTGAGCGAGGTCAACATACCATACATCGGTTAGATTGCCTATTTCAGTTGGGATTATCCCAGTTAGTTCGTTGTGCCGGAATACGAATGTATTCAAATGCACAAGATAGGTAAGTTCAGGCGGTATGCTGCCGGTCAGGCGGTTGTGGGCGAAGTCCAATCTATGCAGATGCTCAAGGTCGGCTAACTCGCGCGGTATGACGCCGGTCAAACCGCGCTCTCTAAGTTCCAACCAGATTACCCTAGTACGCTCATTTTCGGCGGGAATGTCTTCGCCTTCAAGTTCGTAGATTGTTACGCCTTCCCAGTCGTAGATTGATGTGGCGGCAGACCAGTTGAGGGGCGGATCGGCGGCGAGGGCGTGTTTCGCTTGGAGCAGTGTGGCGCAGTCGCGCAGCAAGCCTTGGTTGGCGCGCGGGTTGGGGACTGCGATGCCGTTGGCGCATAGTTCGGCGTAGGCGGGTGGCGCGTTGGCGCGCGCTGCGCTTGCGACGGCTAGGGCGGCGAACAGCGCTGCGGCGGCGATGGCAATCGCAAGCGGTATTATTGTTGCGCTTGCGGGCGTGGGAGCGCGTCTATGGGCGGGAATTGGCGTTTTCATTTTGGGCGCTTTCAGTTTTCAGGGCGCTTTTCAGCGCGGGTTTAACGCAAAGGCGCTAGGGCGCAAAGTAGGCATAGACGACGGCTATCCTAGCGCGGTTAGTTGGGCGGGGGTTAGCGCCCATAGCAGGCGGGCGCGGCCGGACGGGTATATTTTCAGATTGCAGAGAGCGCCCTTTTTCAGACGGATTAGCGCGGCCGGGCGTCCGGTTAGCGCGGCGGATACTAGGCTGCTTAGGTGGGGTTCGTGTCCGACTGCCATCACGCCGGCAAGGGCTGAGTGGCTTGCCGCGATTTCTTGGAGCAGCAGCGCGGGGTCTGCGGACGGCGTGAGCGCGTGGGATTGCTTCAGCTGGGGCGGGGCGGCTAGTTCGCTCCGAACAATGTCCGCGGTCTGAATTGCGCGCAGCAGCGGGCTGGTGATTATCAGATCGGGGCGTATGTTGAGCGCGTTCATGCCGGCGGCTTCGCTGTGCATTTTGGCGATGCCCTTGCGGGTGAGCGGGCGCAGGCGGTCGTCGGGGTATTTGGCGCTGTCCCGCTCGGCTGCTAGTCCGTGTCTGAGTATGTATAGGTTCATTGTGGGATAGCCTTGTGTGTCTTGGGCGGTGGGTTTAACGCAGAGACGCGAGGGTGATGGTGTGCGCTAGTCGGCGATGTATGCCTTGCTATCGGCAACCTCTGCATATGGGAGCGTACTCACTTCTAGTCGGATGCCTTCGCGCTTTTGGATTTGGCCGATGATTTCGAATAGGCTGCGGGCGGGCGGGTTGCCGTCGGGTCCGAACATATCCATAAGGCTTTGGGGCGGTATGTTGGTGAGCGCGCCAAGTTCGTCGAATCCGATGGCGGCGTCGATGTAGTCGCGCAATAGTATTTTGCCGACTTCCACTTCGCCGGCTAACAGACAATCCACGCCCTCCGTGAGAAGTCCTTTCTGAAAGGCGGGGTCGATTTTTGCGCGCGCTTGCACGGTTTCTCTGAAATCGCGGGTGGGCGGCATTTGCTAAGCCTCCTATGCTTTACTACGCCTGTATTCTCGCCAAAGTCGTCGGGCGTTTTCAATATCGTTTTGTTGGCGGCTTTTTGTTCCGCCGCCGAGCAGGATAATCAAGGTATCGCCGTCTTTGCCGAAATAGATGCGATAGCCTGGGCCGAAGTGAATGCGGCGCTCTAATACGCCGCCCCCGACTCCCCTAACTTCGGATAAGCTGCCCGTTTCTAGCCGAGCTAACGCGGCTCTTACTTTGATCGCCGCGCTTGAATCGATGGTTCCTAGCCAGCGTCCGAAATAGTTGCGTCCTAGATAATCGGTGTATTCTCTGACCTCAATCATAGCGGAATAGTAACGGGAATGTTACTACCCCGCAAGTTTGAGGTTGATGGCGAGCAGCGCGCGAAAGGATTGCGCTACTCCCGCATTACGCCGATGGTTGCGGCTATGCCGTCTACGTTTAGGGGTTCGGTGTGCGCGCCTTCGGCGGGGGGTTGCTTGAGCAGATCGCGGGATAGGGTTTCTTGGCGGATGTAGTCGGCGTGGGCGGCTATGACGGGGTCGAGCGCGTCGCCTTGGTAGAATGCGACGATGTGGTCGGAGATTTCGAAGTCGGCGGCGCGGCGCATGTTTTGGATGTGATGCACCACTTCGCGCGCTTGACCTTCTAGGCGCAGTTCGGGCGTGATGTCCGTGGACAGCGCCACGGAGTAATGCTGTCCCTCTTCGGCGGCAAAACCCGCGGGCGCCGATTTCTCTTCCAGTATGTCGAATAGGCCGGCGGCAGTGGCTTCGTCCGTATCAGCGTCGGTTAAGTGCGCCGCCGCGCTCGGGGCATTGGCGAATAGGCGCGCGTAGTCTTCGGCGGATGCGCCGAGATCGATGGGGGGCAGCGCTGCGTCTTTGGATGGGATGACGATTTTGCGGTGGGCGCGCAGGTCTGCGACGACTTGGCGGGCGTCCATCGCTGCCAGGGCGTCGGCGATTTCGCGCAGGCGGCGGCCGTATTTGGGTCCGAGCGCGCGCATATTGGGGGACACTTTCCAATCCCAAAAGTCGATTTCGCCCATGCCGTCGTGGGCGGCCGCGCAGACTACCTGCACGTCTTTGACATTGAGTTCGTCCCTGAGTTGGGCGGCGAGTGTCTCTACGGTGGACTTTTCGGCTTCGCTGCCGACTAGCACCCTGAGGGTTTGTAGCGGTTGGCGCACTTTGAGGCCTGCGCGGCTGCGGACTGCGCGTCCCATGCTGGATAGGCGCATAATCATGCGAGTTGCCTGCGATAGACTTTCGTCTATGAGCGCGGCGTCGGCGACGGGGTAGTCGGCGAGGTGTACGCTTTCGCGCGCTTCAGGGTTGAGCGAGCGCACTAGGTTTTGATACATCTGCTCGGTGATGAATGGCATCACGGGCGCTAGTAGCTTAGTCAGCGCAACGAGGCATTCGTAGAGGGTGGCGTAGGCCGCGAGCTTGTCTGCGTCGGCATCTGCGCCGGCGAGGATGCCCGCCTTCCAGAAGCGCCGCCGGCTGCGCCGCACATACCAGTTTGAGAGATACTCCATGAAGTTCTCTACATAGCGCGCGGCTCTGTCCGGCTCGAACTCTTCCATAGCGTCGGTGAAGTCCGCCACAACTTGATTGAGTTCGGACAGGATCCAGCGGTCGAGTTCGGCGCGCTGCGATACGGGCGGCGCGGGCGTGGCGGCGTCGTAGCGGTCGATGTTGGCGTAGGTTACGAAGAATGAATAGACGTTCCAGAGCGGGATGATGAAGCGGCGGCGCACTTCGTCGGCGGATCGGAATCCGAAGTTGATGTTGAGCGCGGGGTTTTGGCGCAGGAATACCCAGCGCATAGCGTCCACGCCCATGCGCTCGGCGGCGTCCTCGAACCAGATGGCGTTGCCCTTGCTCTTGTGCATCTCTTCGCCGTTGTCGTCGCGCATCAGGGCGTAACTGAACACGGACTTGAACGGGGCGGTGTTTTCCAGCGTGGTCGCCATTGTGAGCAGCGAATAGAACCAGTTGCGGAACTGGCCGGGGAAGCTTTCCGAAATCCAGTCGGCGGGATACCACTTGCGCCAGTAGTCTTGGTCGTGGCGGTACTCCAGCGTTGAGAACGATACGATGCCGGCGTCGAGCCAGGCGTTGCCCACGTCGGCGATGCGCTCCACCACGGCGCCGCATTCGTCGCAGCATATCTTGACGGCGTCCACCCAGGGGCGGTGCGGCGAATTGCCTTCGAACTGCTGCCAGCCTTCAACGGCGCGCGCCTCCAGTTCGGTTTCGCTGCCGATGACGTCGAACCAGCCGCAGGCGGCGCACTTGTAGATGGGCAGCGCCAAGCCGTAGAAGCGCTTTTTGGAAATCATCCAATCGTCCATATTGCGCAGCCAGTCGAGTTCGCGGGCGTAGCCGAATTCGGGCTTCCAGCGGATGGTGTCCACCACATCCATAATCTGGTAGCGCAGGCTTTGCGCCTTCTCTTCGGGCGTAACCTCTGCGCGCGGCTTGTCGTGCTTCTTGCCCATGCTGATGAACCATTCATCCACCAGGCGGAACACCAGCTCGGAGTCGCAGCGCCAGCAGACGGGATAGCGGTGGGAGTAGCGCTCCAAGTGGTAGAAGACGCCTTTGGACTTGAGGCTGTCGTAGATGGCGTCGTTGACATCATAGACATTCTGACCGGTGAGCCAGTCGAATCCGTCGACGAAGTCGCCGAACTCGTCTAGGGGCGCTATTGCGGGGATGTCGTTTTCGTTGCCGAGCGCGAAGTCTTCGCGGCCGGCGCCGGGCGCGATATGGACGACGCCGGTGCCTTCGGCTTCGCTCACTTCGTCCCAGGCGACGATGCGGTGCCGCACGCCTTCCTGCGCGGTGAGTTCGGCGAAGGGCGCTTGGTAGCGGCGGCCGATGAGTTCGCTGGCGGGCAGTTCGGCGAGCAGTTCGTAGTCGCCGCGCAGGGTGTCGGCGCGCTCTTTGATGAGGTAGAGCGTCTCGCCGTTCTGCGCCGCCTTGATGTAGGTCTTGTCCGGATGCACGGCGGCGGCGGCGTTGGCGGTCAGCGTCCAAGGCGTGGTCGTCCATACCAGCAGGGATTCGCCGCAGCGCGCGCCCTCGGCGGACAGCAGCGGGAACTTGACGAACAGGCCGGGGTGTACGATTTCCTTATAGCCTTCGGTAACGATTTCGTGTTCGGACAGCCCGGTGCCGCAGCGCGGACACCACGGCATCACATCGCGCCCTTCGTAGAGCCAGCCCTTTTGGTGGCAGGTTTTGAGGAAGTGCCAGATGGTGTAGTTGTTTTCGTCGGATTTGGTGTGATATGAGTCGTCCCAGTCCATCCAGTAGCCGAGCCGAATGGACTGCTGCGTGATGACGTCGGCGAAGCGGTCGACGCGCTCTTTGCAGAGGTTGACGAACTTGTCGACGCCGAATGCCTCGATGTCGCGCTTGGACTTGAAGCCGAGCTCTTTTTCGACTTCCACTTCGATCCAAAGCCCTTGCCCGTCGAAGCCGTTCTGATAGCGCTGGTCGTAGCCTTGCATGGCGCGAAAGCGCAGGAACATGTCCTTGTATGAGCGCCCCCAAGCGTGGTGGACGCCCATAGGGTTGTTGGCGGTGATGGGGCCGTCGATGAACGAATAGGTTTTGGGCGCGCCGGTGTTGCGGCGGCGATATTTGGCGGAGATGTCGTTTTGGTTCCACCAGTCGAGGATGTCGCGCTCCATTGCGGTGAAGTCGGTCTTGGCGTCGACGGGCGCGAATGTGGCGCCTGCGGCGGCGATGGATGCGGTAGTGGCGGGCATGGGGATTTCACCTCCATGGTAGTGTGTGTTGTGGGATTGGGGCATTCGGGATTATGGGATATATGGAGTTGTGCGGCGGGAATGGGCGGTGGGCGCTTACGGGGGTTGGACTGCTTCAATGGCGACATCGCCGTCTTCCCAAGCGTCTATGACAAGGCGGCTTCCCCATAGCATCGCCATTCCCAATAGCGGTTCGCTGTCGGCTTCGAGTATGGGGATTACGCTGTTTTGTCCGTCCCATAGGATTGCGCCTGCGTATGCTGGGAAATAGACTGCTGATCCGTCTGCCAATGTCGCGCGGCGGTCAGTCTGTCGCGGCAGGGCTAATTGTCTGATGTGATAAGGCGGCAGCGTCAAATGGAAGGCGTTGCCGGTATCCACTATGGCGCTTATTGTGAGCGTCCGCTCCGGCTCAATGATGTTTGAGACGGTCAGATTCACGCGCGGCTCGCCTGTGATTATTTCCACATCCAAGCGATGGACTTTGCCGCTAATCATAGCGCTCCCCTTTGATGCGGACGCCGTATCCCGCGCCCATGTAGTACACCGCCCGGTAGCCTACGCGCTTTGCCCATGTGTAGGCGCGGGGGCGGCGCGCGAACAGGCGGGTCATGGCGGCGGACTCGTCTCTGTCGATTTCGTAGTCGCCGCTGTGGATGTCTATGAGAACGATTTTGCCCTTGTCTTCGGGCTGCATTAGCGGCAGGATTTTGGATTTGTAGATGGCGCGGCCGATTTCTTCGGTCTTTTTTGCTTCATCAGGCGGCGATGCGGTTTTGATGCGGACGCCGTATCCGGAGCCCATGTAGTACACCGCCTTGTGGCCGACGCGCTTTGCCCATGTGTAGGCGTGGGGGTGGCGCGCGAACAGGCGGGTCATAGCGGCGGACTCGTCTCTGTCGATTTCGTAGTCGCCGCTGTGGATGTCTATGACGACGACTTTGCCTTTGTCTTCGGGCTGCAGGGACGGCAGGATTTTGGATTTGTAGATGGCGCGGCCGATCTCTTCGGCGTTTTCTTTGTGGTCAGTCATTGGGCGTACACCTCCGTTTCGGGGGGATGCCGATAGCGTTGGCGCGCGCGTCAAGGGCGCATATATGAAATGTAACAGGATTTGGCGGGATTTTCACTATTTGGGGGCGGGTATGTACAAATCGTACATACGAATGGCACATATGATTATACAGATACGGCTCTAAAAAAACCTTAACATAATTTAGGCAAAGTTTAAGAATAGTATTAGAGATTGTGGGATTTTACACAAATATAGGGGTTGCGCATCCTGGTCGATTGTTCTATACTTTTGTTCTAATGCAAAACCCAAGCGATTCACGGAGGTTTAGGCATGCCTACGGATGATGAGTTGTTTGAAGAGCTGAAGAGGCGGTATCTCGAGAGGCTGAAAGTCAATCCGAAAGCCTATGAGGAAATCTCTGAGCTCATTGAGGGAATGAAGCCTGTACACAGGGATGATGCCCTCAAGAGAGGCGTACGGGACGTCGAGCAATCCTGGCGCAGATGGAAGGGGAATAGTTACGAGAAGTTCGTGGCTTTTGTCCTTGCTGCTTTTGTCGACAAAAATCTTCCAGACCTCGGCATCATTATGGGACAGGAAATTGCGCACGCGGTTACCGATGAGAGGCTAAGCGTCATCAAGCGCAGTCTGCTAATCGACTTCGGTATTCATGGGCTGTTTCTCCCTGATGCCGACGTCATCGTGTACTCAAAATCAGACCTGTCCATTATAGCGGTGGTGTCCTGCAAGACTAGCCTGCGGGAACGCATAGCGCAAACTGGGTTCTGGAAGTTGAAGCTCCTTCAGAATCCGCTTACGCGCCATATCAAAATGTTCTTCGCTACGAGCGACGATGACAAAGTCTTCGAGCAGGGAAAGCCCATAACAAAGAGCAAAGCAATCGCAATGCACGAACTAGACGCTGTGTATGTCCTCCGCCCGGGGCTGGTTGAGGTGTACAACGTCAAGGTATTGTGCAGGATAATCGAGGATTTGAGCCAATGATTGTCGAAGACAGGAAATTGTCCAGGCGCGCGCAGACATTTGCCGACAAGATAACCGAGATCGAGTACATCAAGAGTCAGATTGTGAACCCAGGCTTGGGCTATCCTGATTCTGACGAGACGTACAGGGAAGCCACAAAGGAAATCAAGAAGCTGAAGGCGCGGCTTGATACCTTTCAGAAGCAGATCGATAAGACCTACTACCAAGTCAATCCTGATGCTCAGAATGGCAAGCCTGTGTTGGAATCCACGACGCTTTGGGATTTCCCCACTCAAAGCTACGGCGATACCAAGAAGGGCAACAGCAAGTTCCAAGGCGTTACGCCCGCGTTCATCATATACAACATGGTGCAGCGCTACACGCAGCCGGGCGATGTTGTGCTTGACCCGATGTGCGGGAGTGGCACGACGATTGACGTCTGCGTGGAAGAGAGGCGGCGCGTGTATGGCTTCGACGTCAACCCCACCAGACCAGACATTGTACGCAACGATGCTAGGCATATCCCGCTAGACGATGAAAGCGTGGATATGGTCTTCATCGATTCGCCGTATGGCGATAATGTCAAGTACAACGATGAACCCGCGAACATCGGGAACATCTCGGCGGAGGATGATGAGTTCTATAACGCTCTTAGGCAAGTTTCCAAAGAGTTGTATAGAGTTATGCGGCCGGGCAAGACGCTGGGTTGGCTTATCGGCGACCAGTGGGTCAAGCGCAAGTTCACGCCTGTGGGCTTCCACATCTACCAGATGCTAACCGAGGAAGTCGGGTTTGTGCCGACGGACTTGATTTGCGTCGTACGCAGAAATCAGAGTTCAAACACGGGCATATGGCACTATCGCGCCATCAAGCATAACTTCTACCTGCGCGGGTTCAAGCATCTGATAATCGTGCGGAAGCCCTATGAGGGTGAAATCTACCGAAACGGCACTGTCAACCGTCCTGATTGGAGGAAGTATAAATAGGGGTTGAACCAGTCTGCAAAGTGTGCTACCGGTAGAAAGACGCTATGAATGGGTAACAGGTAACCCATTCAGGCAAAGACGGGACGCGCTTTATGCAAAAGTTCAACATCGAAGAACTCCCTCCGATGCCTAACCTGGATGAGATAGACGCAGGCGATGAGCCGTTTGTACCTCTACGTCAAACGTTTGTCGATCTCTCTGACATCGCTCAGCAAAAAATCTCGCTTGGAAAGCAAGGTTACCGCGAATTGGCGGATTTCTGCGCTGAAATGTTAGAGATATACGACCGACACGAAATAACCGACGCCGATGCGTACAAAGCAAGTCTCAAAATGATAAGTCTATGCTTGGAGACTCTATCGGTGTATGTGAAGTATGGCATAAGAGATCAGATCGATTGGGAGCGATACGATAAATATGACACGAAAGAAGACCAGGAAGTCCCGTAGAAAGCAAGAACAAAAAAGGATTTGTGTACTTTGGCGACTCTGACCGCCAAATGGTTTGATACGCAAGCAAAACGCGAATTTATGAACTCGGCTGATATGTTGATGGAAAAGGGATTTGTTAATCGGGATGGCAAGATAGAACCAAGCAACACGCCTAACTAGCCGTGAAGTTTGTTACATCTCATCATAACCCTTACTCCACAAACAGCGGCTCCCCCAGCGTTATCAGGCGGCGCTCTGACGCTATGGCGCGGCGCAGGAATTTGGGGACGGCGAACATTCCGATGTGCGCGGCGCCGTCGTAGAAGCGCAAATCGGCGGCTATGCGCTCGGCTATGCGGCGGTCTATCTCCGATGCGGGCAGCGCCAGCGCATCGGCGTCGGGCGCGCCTATGACGAATCCCCAAGTTGCGCCGAATGAGGGGATGAACGCCTCGCTCAATACGGCGGCGGGGAATGCGGAGGCTACGGTGTTCGCCACCGCGGAGAAGCACTGCTCGTAGAATGCTGGGCCGGTGGGGCCGGACTGCGCTGCCATGATGCCGCCGGGGTTGAGGCGGGCGCGCATCAGCCGATAGAACTCCTGCGTGAATATCTTGTAGGCGGGGCCGGCTTCCAGCGGGTCGGGGACGTCGATTATGGCTATGTCGAAGCGCTCGTCTGTGCGTTCGATGTAGGCGAATGCGTCTTCGTGCAGCAGCTGCAGGCGCGGGTCGTCGAATGCGCCTTGGTGGTGGTTGGGCAGGTGTTGGCGGCAGAGCTGCACAACCAGTTCGTCCAAGTCCACCATGACCACGCGCTCAACGGACTTGTGGCGCAAGGCTTCGCGTGCGGTAGCGCCTTCGCCGCCGCCGGCGATGAACACGGCGCGCGGCGCGGGATGCGCTATCATCGCGGGCTGCACCAGCGCTTCATGATAGACGAATTCGTCCAGTTCGGTGGACTGCGTCTTGTCGTCCAGCACGAGACTTCTGCCGAAACATTCGCCATCGTGGATGCGGATATGCTGATAGCGCGAGTCGCCTTCGTACAGCACGCGGCGGATGCGCTCTGCCTGCATCAGGGCGGGCGTGATGTGTTCGTAGTGCCAGTTGCCGTTGGGCGGCGTGTTCATATGCGAGCGCCTTTATGGTGTGCGAGCGGATTGTTCATATTGCGAGCGCATTAGCGCGCGGGCGAGCCGTTTTTTGTGGCATTAGACGGATGCGGCGCATAGCGAGCGCCTTATCGCGCGGGCAAACCCATACTTTGCGGATGCTTTCGTTGTAGATGTACGCGAGCGCCTTATCGCGCGGATGAAGCCGTGTGCGCGGCCGTCCGCGCGCTGCCGACGGGCGCTAGGCGTGCGGGCGCATCGATGGCGGCGCCGCGCTTGATTTCGGTGATGCGGTGGCGGTTGGAGCGCAGCGCTTGGACGATGAGGTTGGCGGCGGCATAGGGCTTGAACGCCGCGCCGCAGGTGAAGATGTCCACGGCGGCGTAGGCGTATTCGGGCCAGGTGTGAACGCTGATATGCGATTCGGCGATGGACAGGATGCCGGTTACTCCCATAGGCGAGAACTTGTGAAAGACCTCGCCGACTACGGTGGCGCCCGCTTCATCGGCGGCGGCCAGCAGCGCGCGGCGGACGACGGCGTCGTCGTCGAGCAGCGCGGCGTCGCACTCGTTCAGATCCAGCAGCAGATGCGTCCCCAGCGGCGCGGCGCTTGCATCCAATCACCCACCCTCCGTATTGGCGTATTAGCGGCGTCAGCGGCCCGTCTAGGCATATCAACGACGCCGTCGACTTGTATTCGCCGCGTCATCGGCCCGTTTAGGCATATCAACGACGCCGTCGGCTTATATTCGCCGTGTCAGCGGTATCGATAAACGGATAATCATTATACAGCATTATGCGCTAATCCGTGCGCCAAGCGGTTGTGGGCGGCGGCGTGGGATTGTTGTGGGCGTGGGCGTGCTATAATACATTCGTATGCAAATATGCGAAGAGTGGGATGATGGCTACATTCAACACAGTAGAAGAGCTGATACGCATCCTGGACGAAGATCCAGCGCTGTTGGAGGCGCTGCAGGCGCGGTTGCTCACGCGTCGGCTGCTTAACCTGCCGCTGGAGTTTGATGAGCATCGCAAGGAATTTCTTGAACTTCGGAAAGAATTTGACGAACATCGCAAGGAATTTCTTGAGCATCGCAAGGAATTTCTTGAACTTCGGAAAGAGTTCGACGAATTTCGACTGGAGTTTGACGAACACCGCAAGGAATTCCTTGGACTTAGAGAAGAGTTCGATGAGTTTCGTCAAGAATTCGATGAACACCGCAAGGACTTTTCGCAACTAAAAGGACAACACAGGGGCTGGATTGCCTTCGGTCTGGCGGAAAAGCAGTACGGTGTTATCGCGCTGGAGATGGGGCTGGAGCCGGAGCGTCTGGTTACTCCCGAGGAACTGTTGAGAATGACGCGCCTACCTGCCGCCGCCGAGTATGACCAGGCTCAGATCAATATGTTCCGCGACTGCGATCTTGTGATAAAGGCGGTGGATCCGGAGACGGACGCCGATACCTATGTTGCGGTGCAGGTTTCCTACACGATAGCGCATACGGATGTTACGCGGGCGCGCGATTGCGCGGCGATGCTGGCGCGCCTCACGGGCAGCGCGGCGCGGGCGGCGGTGTGCGGCAGAGAGGTCTCCAATCCGTCGATAGAGGGCAGACTGAACGGCGTGAGCTACTTTCGGCTCAGGGGCAGGCAGTTCAGCCCGCCTTAGGACGGCAGTGACGTTCCACATTACGATGTGGTAGGATTTTGGCGCGCCGCTTGCGTCTGTGTTGCGGCGATACGCTAGAAATCGGAGAGCGCTCATATGACTGCATCCCATATACCCGACGACGCCCCTGCCGCGCGCCTGTTCCCGGAGTACGCCGATCTGTATGACCTAATCGTCCCTGAGGTGAACGGACTGACGGACGCTCAATTGGATTGGACGTCAGAGCGCTGGGAATGGGCGCATTGGAGCATCCGTCGCCAGACCAGTCATATGGCGTCGCTGCTGTTTCGCTGGCTTGTGGTTCGCTGGGGGGATGCGCTCTTCCCGGACGGCGATCACGGCGTAGAGGATGTGCAGGCGGTAGCGATGTCCGCCAACGATAGGGCGCTGGATGCGCGCTACCACACGATGCCGCAAATACTGGACAAGCTCAGCGAGGGCATAGCGTTGGCGCAGCGCGTTTTGAACGAGCGCGACGCCGGCTTTCTGCGATCCAACACGCTTACGCAAGAGCATAGCGTAAGCCGCGCGCTGACGAACCGCGCGCATCCGCACGGCATAACGGTCGACGCCTCGGCGGGCATAGAGACGATTACGCTTGAGTCGACTTTTCGGCATATGTACTTTGAAGAGACCACGCATCTGTACAACATACAGCGCCTCAAGCGGGCGCAGTCTTTGCCGACGGTGGCGGCAGTCCCGCGCGTGGGCTATTGGATGCTCGACGGCTGGGACCGTAGCGAGCCATAGCCTGCGCCTATGCGTCGCGCATTGCCCAAGCGGCGCTTGATAAGCGCAAGCGCCGGCATCGCTATGCCTAGCAGTATGCGCCTAATAGCGCGCCTAAACTCCGCAACGCTAATTGAGAATGATGAGGCTACTCTTGGACTTCGGCGGGCAGCATCCGCATTATGGGCTTGCCGTATGCGAGTATGTACACCGTTCCGTCTGCGTCAATGTAGAATGACGATAAGAACCGCGCCGCTTGCGCCAGTATGCGCGCCCGCCAGCCTTCCTTGTCGGCGTCTTCCAGCACAAACACCCGGCCGGTGCAGTAGTCGGCAAAGATGAAGCCGTTGTTGAACTGAGGCGCCGTTACGCCGCCGATAATCGCGCAGCCGTCGTCTCTGCCGTATGTGAATATCGGCGCGGTGAATCCGTCGGCGTCCGCCTGCTTCCCTTCTCGGCAAAAATTGCCTTCACACCCAAACGCTCCCAGGTTTGCGCCCGCTCCGGCCAGCGAAATCTCTTCATAATGATCCCTGCCTACATCGGCGATAAACAGCCTGCCGTCGGGCGCGAAATCCATGCGCCACGGATTTTTCATTCCGTAAATCCATATCTCAGGGAGCGCTTCAGGGTCGTCCACAAACGGGTTGTCGGGCGGGATGCGGTAGGGCTGTTCGGGCGTAGTGCCGCGCACGTCTATCCGCAGGACTTTGCCGTTCAGCGATTGTAGGGATTGCGTCCAGTTGCTAGAGTTGCTGCCGGTGGCAATATACAGCATCCCGTCTGCGCCGAAGCGGATAGCGCCTGCGTAGTGCCATTTGTGGGGCTGCGGCGCCTCCAACATAATCATTCCGGAATCTCTAACGGCTTGTCCGTCCTCAACGCGAAAGCGTTCCAACTTTATACGCCCAGCGTAATCGGTTACTTCCTCGCCTTCGGCCGGATGCTCGTCCAGCGTTCTGTAATAGACATACAGGAATGGGAAATCCTCAAACTGCGGATCCAAAGCGGCGGCGTACATACCGTCATGACGGTATTCGCAACAGAACATTATGTCGCTAATGTCTAGCATTATTTGGGGAGGCGCGCCATTCGGTTCGTCGGAGTAGGCGGTGATAACGCCCTTGCGATCCACTACCGCGAACCTGCCATCCGGTAGAGAGAACATATCCACCGGCTTCTCGAATATAATGCCGCCAAACGCTGCGCTAAGTTGTTTTAAGGGCGTCTGAATATCGGGCTGCCGCCAGCAGGCTGCGTATCCGTCGGGGTTAAGGGCGCAGGAGTTGCGCCAGCCGATGCTGACTGCCGCGAACTTGCCTTCGGGCGCGTTCAGCCGCTCGCCGGGAGCTCCGGCCATGCCGCTGCCCCAGCATTCTATATCGGATGCTTCGGTTATCCCGCAGGCGTGAAACCAGCCGCCGGTGGCTTGGACGAACTTTGTGAAAGGCGGCCGCGCGCGCTGCGAGTAGTGCTTTCGCTCTTCCAAGTCACAGAAGACGCTGCCATCGGATTTTATGGCGCAAGCGTGATGCAAGCCTATCGCCAACTCGGCAAAAGGTCCGGGGGTGATTGCAAGCTCGCTGCCATCGTGGTCGAAGGCGATTTCATATTCTTCGTCGGCGTTATTCCAGCACGCCATATCGGCGTCAGAAGTCAACCCGCATGTGAAGCCTGAGCCGGCTTGAATGGTTGAAAGAAACATCGGGATTTCTTGGATGATTTGAGGTCCGTCGGGGAAGCCTTTGCCCCAGCAGATTAGAGCGCCGTTGTCCAGGGCGCAGGCGTGGTTTTGCCCGGCTGCTATATCGTCGAAGCTGCCGAGGGGCGGCGAGGCTTGGCCGAAGTCGTTTCTTCCCCAACAGGCGATTGCGCCGTCGACGCGCAGTCCGCAGGTGAAGTCCATCCCGGCGGAAATTCGGCTTAAAGTCAGCCCGGCCGGGATGCCCAGACTGCCGTTTCGGTTGCTTCCCCAGCACAGAACCGTTCCATCGGATTGCAGTCCGCAGGCGTGCTGCCAGCCGGCGGCTATCTGAGTGAACCGCGCATCGTCGGGCAACGGCAGTGAGTTTGGGGCAGGCGTGGGCTCCATTGTAGGCAGCGGGGTTGGAGTTGCGGGAATAGGCGTAGGTGTAGGTAGCGGGGCGGTTTGTGCCTGCGCTGTGGGCGTTGCGTCGTCGAGTTGCAGGCGCATTATGGGATGGCGGCTTATCAGCACATACACCGTTTCATCGTCGACAATGGCGAATGACAATATCTGCGTTTTCACCAGCGCCAGCAAGCGCGTCCGCCAGCCTTCCCGCTCGTCTTGTTCCAAAAGCCACACCCGCTTGCTGCAGTAGTCGCCGAATATGAAGCCGTTGTTCAAACGCGGCGCTGTTACGCCGCCGATAATGGCGCAGCCGTCTTCTCTGCCGTATGTGTGTATCGGCGGGGTGAGTCCGTCGGCATCCGCTTCTGCGCCTTCTTCATGGCAGAGGTTGCCTTCGCACATTGGCCAGCCTAGGTTAGCGCCGGCTGCGGCGAGCGAAATCTCTTCATAATCATCTCTGCCTACATCGGCGATAAACAGCCTGCCGTCGGGCGCGAAATCGTACCGCCACGGATTTCGCATCCCATAAGCCCATATCTCAGGACGCGCCTCAGAGTTGCCCACAAACGGGTTGTCTGGCGGGATGCGGTAGGGCTGTTCAGGCGTGGCGCCGCGGATGTCTATTCGTATCACTTTGGCGAGCAGCGTATCTAGGCGCTGCGGTTTGTCGTATTGAACGTTGTATCCGATGCTCAGATACAGCATCCCGTCGGGGCCGAATCGGACAGCGCCTCCGTGGTCATATTTTACGGGCAGCGCCACATCCAGAATAGTCAGTTCCGAATCCCTAACGGCTTTCCCGTCCACAATGCGAAAGCGCGCCAATCGTCCCACCGGTCCAGGCGTATTATCGTCATAAGCCTGCGCGCTCAGCGTTTTGTAATAGACATACAGAAACGGGAATTCCTCAAACTGCGGGTCCAAAGCGGCACTGAGCATACCGTTATCACAGCATTCGGTTAGCGTCTTGTCGGTAAGGTCTAGTATCGTTTCGGGCGGCGCGGCATCCGGCTCGTCGGAGTATGCCTCGATAATGCCTCTTCGCTCCACTACCGCAATCCTGCCGTCCGTCCATGGGAATAGGTCTAGGGGATGCACGAATCGAGCGCCGCCAAACGCTTCCTGCAGTTCTAGTTCCGGCGGGTTCTGAAGGTCGGGCTGCTGCCAGCAGACTGCGCGTCCGTCGGGGTTAAGGGCGCAGGAGTTGCGCCAGCCGATGGCGAGCGCCGTGAAATTGCCTTCGGGCGCGCTTAGGCGCTCGCCCGGCGCGCCGCGCGTTCCGCTGCCCCAGCACTCTATATCCGAGGTTTCGGTTATACCGCAGGCGTGATGCCATCCGCCTGCGAGTTGGACGAACTTTGTGGACGGCGGATGAAAGTCCCATGAACCTGTATCGCAAAAGGCGCTGCCGTCGGATTTTATAGCGCAGGCGTGATGCAAGCCTATTCCAATGTCAGTAAAAGGTCCGGGAGTGATTGCGATTTCCCTGTTGGCGTTATTCCAACAAGCCATATCGGCGTCAGGCGTTAAGCCGCAGGTGAAGCCGCCGCCGGCCTGAATGGCTGAAAGCAAGGGTATTTCTTGGATAGTCTCGGCGCCGTCGGGGAAGCCCGCGCCCCAGCAAGTTAGAGCGCCGTCGTCTAGGGCGCAGACGTGCTTGCGTCCGGCGGCTATCTCGTCGAAACTGCCGTTAGGCGGCGAGGTTTGGCCTGCGTCATTCTCTCCCCAGCAGGCGATTGCGCCGTCGAGGCTCAGCCCGCAGCTAAAGTTCAGCCCGGCGGAAATCTGACGAAAGTCCGACTTTCCGTCGGGAACTTCCAGGCTGCCATATACGTTGTGTCCCCAGCACAGCGCCGTTCCGTCGGCTTGCAGTCCGCAGGCGTGATACTTGGCGGCGGTTATCTGAGTGAACTGGGCGTCGGCGGGCGCTGGCAGGAAGTCGGGGACGGCAGTAGGCGCGGGCGTGGGCGCAGGCTCCGTTGTAGGCTTTGGAGTTGGAGTTGCGGGAATAGGTGTAGGAGGCGATTCGACTCGTGGCGGTGGCGTGGGCGATGTAGCGGCTGCTGTAGCAGTTGGGGACTGTGGCGTGGGCGATGCGGCGACGGTTGTCGGAGTAGGCGGCGGCGTATGCGATGCGAGAATGGGGGTTTCGGCGACGGGTGTGGCGGTAGGCGGCTGTGGCGTGTGGGTTGCGGAAGCAGGCGTTACGGCGACGATTGGCGGGGTTGGCGTCTGCTGCGCGGGCGGTTGGCTGCAAGAGTAGAGCGCCAATGCGAGCGTAGTACACGCAATCAGCGCATATATTGCGACGCCGCGGATCTGCGTCAACCCGCGCGCAAGCTGTACAATCCGTTTCGCGTTCATATAGAGGATTATACCTAATCAATCAGCGTATTGACAAGATTAGATGGGGCGACGGCCCTGCGATGGAGGCTGCGCGGCGGGGGGCGCATTCAGGGGTTGGCTTGGGATTGAAGATGCCGCTCTTCGACTTGGATTTGCAGCCGCATTATGGGATTGCGCCTTAGCAGGGCGTACACTGTTCCGTCGTCGCCGATGCCGAATGACAATACCTGTCCATTCGTCTGCGCCAGCCAGCGCGCGCGCCAGCCTTTCCCGCTGTCTTGTTCCAGCAGGCGTACCCAGCCGCCGCAGTAGTCGCCGAACACGAAGCCGTTGTTCAGCCATGGGACGGTTACGCCTCCGATAATGGCGCATCCGTCGTCTCTGCCGTATGTGAATATCGGCGCGGTGAGTGCGAGGGCGTCCGCATCTACGCCTTCTTCGCAAATGCTGCCTTCGCACAACGGCCAGCCTAGGTTATCCCCCGCGGCGGCGATAGACACCTCTTCTTGGAGGATATGCCCTACATCGGCTACGAAAATCCTGCCGTCGGGGGCGAAGTCCATACGCCACGGATTTCGCAGTCCGTAAGCCCATATCTCAGGGCGCGCTTCAGGGTTGTTGACAAACGGGTTGTCGGGGGGCGCTTGGTAGGGCTGTTCGGGCGTGGCGCCGCGCACGTCTATCCGAATGATTTTGCCGAGCAGCGTTTCTAGGGATTGGGCGTTTTTGCGTATGGCGTTATCGCCAACGCCTAGATACAGCATTCCGTCCGCGCCGAAGCGGATAGCGCCTCCATAGTGAACTATTCCGGGCATTGGCGCTTCCCATATAATCAGCTCTGATGCTTTAACTGCTTGCCCGTCAACGACGCGAAAGCGGGTCAGCCGTCCCACGAATCCGTGTATATTTTCGCCGTAAGCATTATCGCTTAATGTTCTGTAATAGACGTATAGAAACGGGAATTCCTCAAACTGCGGATCCACGGCGGCGCTGAACATTCCACTTTCAGTTGTGCGTGACAGCGCCACTTTGTCGGTTAGACTTAGTATGGTTTGGGAAAGCGCGTTGCCATTGGGTTCGGCGGAGTATGCCGTGATAGTCCCGCCGCGCTCCATTACCGCGAGTCCGCCGCTTGGCCAAGGGAAGAGTTCCAAGGGCTCTTCGAACTTAATGTCTTCGAAAGTTTCGGATAGTCGGTTAACTTCATTGGCGGGCGGGCGATCCGGGGGAGGCACCGTTTGCTCATCGAATTGCTTCCAACAGACTGCGTGTCCGTTGGAACGGAGGGCGCAGGAGTTGCGCCAGCCGATGCTGACCGCCATAAACTCGCCTTTGGGAGCGGGCAGTTGCACGCCTTGCGCTCCTGGCGCGCCGCTGCCCCAACATTCCATATATGAGGCTTCGGTTATGCCGCAGGCATGCCGCCAACCGCTGGCGAGCTGCGCGAACTTTGCGGGCGGCGGTTGCGTAGGGACCGAGTAGTCGATATAGCCCTCTTCGTTGCAAATGCCGCTGCCGTCAACTCTTACGGCGCAGGTGTGGTTCAAGCCTATTCCCAATGAAGCGAAAGGACCGGAGATAGTTCTAATCTCTCTTGCGTGGTTGTTCCAACACGCCATATCAGCGTTGGGCGTTAAGCCGCAGGTGAAGCCTGCGCCGGCTTGAATGGCTGAGAGAAGGGGGAGTTCTTGTAGGGTTTCGGCGCCGGCGGGGAATCCCGCGCCCCAGCAGGTTAGAACGCCGTCGTCCAGCGCGCAGGCGTGGGAATGCCCGGCGGCTATTTCGTCGAAGCGTCCGTCGGGCGGCGATGTTTGTCCGTCGTTGTTTTCTCCCCAGCAGGTGATTGCGCGGTCGGCGCGCAGTCCGCAGTTAAAATTCAGTCCGGCGGAAATCTGAGTGAAAGCCAGTCCGTCCGGGGCGTTCAGGCTGCCGGTTACGTTGCTTCCCCAACACAGCGCCGTCGCGTCGGAGCGCAGCGCGCAGGTGTGATGCTTGCCGGCGGCTACCTGAGTGAACGAGACATCGTCGGGCAAGAGAACACTGTCGGGCGCTTGCGTAAATATCAGGGGGACTTTGGGCGTGGGTGTAGGCGCGCTTGGCTGCGGCGGTTTCGGCGGAGTTGGAGCTGCGGGGATGGGCGATGGCGTAGGGCGTGAATTAGTTGGCGGCGGCGCTGTGAGCGTTGGGGGAATATGAGTTTCGACGGATGCAAGGGTTGGCTGCATCGGCGTGGGTTGTTGTTGCGCGGGCGGCTCGCTGCAGGAATAGAGTGCCAATGCGAGCGCCGCGCACGCAATCAGCGCGTATATTGCGACGCCGCGGCTCTGCGTCAATCCGCGCCCAAGCCCTATAATCCGTTTCGCATTCATCCAGAGCATTATACCTAATCATCCGACGCATTAGTAGGATAGGATTAGTCAGCGTGTAGGCGTGGTACTGAGATCCCCTCGGCGGATGGCGCATTCGGGGGATGGTTTGCTCGCACGGGTTGCGAATGCCGAATGGCGCATTGCGTTTGCAGTGGGATCGGATGCCTGCTAACTTTTGGCGGCGCTTGCAGTTATAGTTATAGTGATTGCGCCCGCGCGCGGGATTGCTTTTTAGTCGTCTGTTTAGACTAAATCAGGGTTAGGTGATTGTGTCTGCGCGCCGTCGCGGGATAATGCGGCGGTAGCGAATTGCTTGCCCGTCTATGCTTGCGCAGATTACAATCAAGCTCAGTCAAACTTAGTGAATCCGAATCTGAGAATTGGGCAGCGCCGCAAGCGCGATACGCTCAAATTCTTGATTCGGATTGATTCGCAGATAACAACGCCTAGTTGAAAGGGTGAAGCTTTATGACATCCCAAAGCGCTATTGAGCGCGCGGCCGAATATCAGGCGGCGCAGCATCGCGCGGGCAAGCCGCTCGACCTGATGCTGCAGCCATTCGCGCCCACCACGATGGCGGATGCCTACGCCGTGCAGGATGCGCTCGTGCGGCGGCTTTCGGATGCGCGCGGGGCGGCCGCCGGTTACAAGGTGGCATACACCAATGCGGTTATGCGCCAGCGCAGCGGCGTGCGGGAAGCGTGCTACGGGCGCATTCCGTCGGGGATGGTGCATCAATCGCCGGCGCGCATCGACAGCAGTCTGTACGGCGGAGTGGGCATCGAGTGCGAAGTGGGCGTTATGCTCGGCGCAGACCTGCCCGCAGGCGGCGCGCCCTATACCCGCGATAGCATCGCATACGCTATCGATTGGCTTGCGGCGGCGTTTGAGGTTGTGGACAGGCGGGACGCGCCGTACCGCGAGGATCAGATGCCCGAAATTCGCACAATCGTAACGAACATCAGCAACGGCGGCGCTGTGTTGGGCGCGCCGGTCGAGGATTGGCGGGGCATCGATCTTGCGGCGTCGCGCGGGGTGATGAGCGTCAACGGCGCGGTTGCGGGCGAAGGCGTGGGCGCCGATGTGCTTGGGCATCCGATAGCGCCGCTTGTGTGGCTTGCGAACACGCTTGCGACGCAGGGCAAGGCGCTCGCAAAGGGCGATCTGATACTCACCGGAAGCTTCGCCGCGCCCGCCACGCTGCAGCCAGGGGATAGCGCCGTGTCCGCCATAGACGGGCTTGGCGAAGCGCGCCTCACGGTGGAATAGCGGCGGCTTGCGGGCGGCAGTTAGGGGGGCGCACTCTAAGCGCAGGGGCGCAATAACGCAGAGGCGCAGAACTGCATAGTTCACGCCCCGATGACGCCCGCTAGATTTTAGGAGCGATAACGACTTGGCAAGAGAACGGCAATCAGACAATCAGAAATCGGGCTCGCGCCGTCGGATGTGGATTATGCTGGGCGTGGGCGTGGCGACCGTCGCAATATCGGCGGCGGTCATCGCGTTTGCGGCGTGGAATACGGCAAGAAGAGGCGCTGAAGTAGCGCCCGGCGGGAATTTCCCTGAATACGCTCACATACTCGGAGAACCCGATGCGTTGGTAACCATCGTAGAGTATTCCGATATGCAGTGAGTGCACTGCCGCAATTTCGCCCTCGGGATAGGGCGACCGATAATAGAGAACTATGTGAACACCGGGCGGGCGCGCTTCGTGTATCGCCACTTCTCATTCCTCGGCGAAGAGTCCGTGTGGGCTGCCGAAGCAACCGAATGCGCCGCCGAGCAGGGGCGCTTTTGGGATTATCACGACATATTCTTCGAAAGATGGACAGGATCCGCCGAGCGCGGGGGCAACTACGAATACGACTACCTGGTGGGTTTGGCAACCAGCATCGGGCTGAACACGCCGCAGTTCGCGGAGTGCATGAGCGATAGGCGCTATCTGGACAGGGTGCGCGCCGACACCGAATACGCGCTGAACGTCGGCGTAACCACAACTCCGTCGGTGTTCATAAACGACGTGCGCGTGCGCGGCAGCGACTACGAAACTTTCAGCGCTGCGATAGACGAGGCGATAAACACGGCGCTGGGAACGCCGCAACCGCAATGACGATAGCGGCGCGGACGATATGCTGGGCGGCGACGGCGGCGCTGAGCCTCGCGGGGCTTGCGCTGGCGACTTACCTGTCCGTGGCGTATCTGACGGGCGAGGTTGCGTCCTGCGGCGCTGGCGGCTGCGGCGCGGTAACCACAAGCGAATATGCGCGCTTCGCGGGCGTACCGGTGGCGCTGATGGGCGCGGCCGGTTATGCGGCGCTGTTGCTGGGCAGTCTTGCGGCGCTAGGATTGCCGAACCCGCCGAATGCGCTGCGCCGCGCGCTCGCCGCCGTGGCCGCGCTGGGCTTCGCATTCTCAGCGTATCTCACGGCGACGCAGGCATTGTTCATCGGTTCGTACTGCGTGTTCTGCCTCACATCCGCCGCGCTGATGACCGCCATAATGCTGCTGACGCTCACTGCCGCGCTACGCCCCGAATGCCCGTCATTCGGGGCGGGCGGCTTTAACGCAAAGGGGATATGGCTGTAGCGATCGGGGAATGCGAGCCGCTCTGCGCTAACTTATCTCGACCGGGTAGCTAAACTCTTCGCGCAGGATGCGCTTTAGCACCTTGCCCATCGGGTTGCGGGGGAGTTCGTCGCAGAACACCACCGATTCCGGCTTCTTGAAGCTGGCGAGGCGCTGGCGGCAGTGTTCGGCTAGGTCGTCTTCGCTTGCGTTTGCGCCGTCTTTCAGCACCACTAGCGCGCGCACGCGCTCGCCCCAGTCGATGTCCGGCACGCCTATCACCGCCGCCTCTTCTACGGCGTGGTGGGACTGCAACGTCTGCTCTACCTCTTCGGGCGAAATCATTTCGCCGCCGCGCTTGATGAAGTCGCGCGCGCGCCCCGCAAGGTAGATGTAGCCGTCTTCGTCCATATAGCCCAAGTCCCCGGTGAACAGCCAGCCGCCGCGGATGGTCTCTGTGGTCGCCTCATCCTGCCGCCAGTAGCCCTTCATCAGCCGCGCGCCGCGCGCCGCGATCTCGCCCACATCGCCCTGACGCACGGGATCGCCGTCTTCATTGAATATGTTCACCTCTACATCGTCCAAAGGAATGCCTATAGAGGAAAGCCGTCGAATTTTCTTTTCAATCTCTTCTGCGCTTCCCTTCAAGAAGTGGTCTTCGGGCGGAAGCATCGTGATGGTAGCCGCCGTTTCGGTCTGCCCGAATGCGTTGATGAAATACACGCCCGGGAATTCGTCTATCGCGCGGCGAATGACTTCGACTGGCATCGGCGCCGCCCCGTAGGTGATGACGTCGAGGCTGCTAAGGTCGTGATTGCGGAATTCGGGGTGATCCATCAGCATCTTCAGCATCGTGGGCACCATCATCGCGCGACTGGCGCGCTCCGTTTGCACAAGGCGCATCCACTCTTGCGCGTCGAACTGCCGTTGGATTATCAGCGTGCGCCCCCCGAAAATCGCCGCCATAACCGATTGCACGCCCGCGATGTGATACAGCGGCACGGTCAGGATGTTGCGCTCTTCGTCGTCCGGATCGGCGGGGGACACGGTGCTGAGGATGTATGTGGAGAAGCTGTCGTGTGTCAGCATCACGCCCTTGGGGAACTCCGTCGTCCCCGATGTGAACAGGATGACGGTCAGGTCGTCGCCGTCGCCTTCGGGGAAGCGCTCTATGTCGTCGCCCGACGCCAGCAGCTCGGCGTATGAGCGCCAGCCGTCTGCCTCGTCTTCCAGCGCGATGTAATGCTCTACGGACTGCAGGTCGGCGGCGCACTCGCGCACGGTGTCCACATAGCGCCCGCCCACGAACAGCGCTTTGGGCGCGGCGTGGTTCAGCATAAAGGTGAGCTCGTCGGCGCGCGCGCGAAAGTTCAGCGGCACATACACGGCGTCCAGCTTGGCGGTCGCAAAGTACGCCTCGATGTATTCGTTGCAGTTCACCTGCAGCATCGCCACACGGTCGCCGGCGTTCACACCCATATCCGCCAGCGCGCTTGCGAGGCGGTTGACGCGGGTCTGCAACTCTGCGTAGGCAATCCGCTTGTCGTCGAATATCATAGCGGTTCTGTCCGGCACGATAGCCGCCGCGATAGTCAGAAACTCCGTTGTGTTCATATTCGCTGAAACCTCAGTTGAGCGTTGCCGCCAAGCGCCGCAAGGCGAGCGCAGGATATTAGAGTAGAAAGGCAGAAAGCCGTAATGAGAATGTTACCACTTTGGGGCGTGGCGTTTCAAACAAGATTGGTTTGTTTCAGATCCAGCGCTGATATGCGGCGGTGCGTTGCATCAGCGCGTGCTTGCAACGCAAAGTATGTCCTATGCGTTACGGCGGGCGCTGTGCTATGGTTTGGATACGCCAACGAACTTGGCGATGCGCATGCACACAAAAGGATTGCCGATATGACTACTAGCAGCGTTAGACCGCATACTCATCCTGAGTTGCAGTCGGGGATAGAGACCACGCAAGCGATGATTGCCCAGTTGATAGCGGGGCAAGCCACGATATTAGACACGCTGAACGCCCAAGCCGAAAACCAAGCCCGAATGCAGGAAGCGATAACGGCGCTGATCGGCTCTCAGGTCGAAATGCAGGCGGCTATCGGCGAATTGGCGCGTGGGTTGGCGATGGTGCAGGCGGATGTGGCGCTGCTGCTGGCGCGCGATTCGTAGGCGAGGTTATTGCGCTCAATTCCGTCGGCGCTCCCTGGCTCAAGCGTTGCTATGCCGCCCGAACTTTCGCAGTCGGGCGGCGTTTGCGTTATAGTGTGTCTTGAATCGACAATGTAGCGATGCGTCGAATCCACGCGCTCGCAACGCAAAGTATGCCCTATACGCTGTGGCGATCGGTATGCTATAGTTTGGATACGCCAACGAACTTGGCGATGCGGATGCACATAAAAGGACGACCGATATGACCACTACTACTATCAGCGGCGGAGCGCATACTCATCCTGAATTGCAGTCGGGGATAGAGACTACGCAAGCGATGCTTGCCCAGGTGCTAGACGGGCAAGCCACGATATTGGACACGCTGAACGTCCAAGCCGAAAACCAAGCGCTGATGCAGGCTGACATCAGCGAATTGCAGATGACCGTCGGAGAGATGAAGGCCGACATCAGTGAAATGAAAGCGGACATCAGCGAATTGCAGATGACCGTCGGGGAGATGAAGGCCGACATCAGTGAAATGAAAGCGGACATCAGCGAATTGCAGATGACCGTCGGGGAGATGAAGTCTGACATTAGCGAAATGAAGGCGGACATCAGCGAATTGCAGACGTCCGTCGGGGAACTGCGGACAACCGTCGGCGAATTGCAGACGACCGTCGGTGAACTGCAGTCGACCGTCGGGGATGTGGCGCGCGGGCTGGCGGTGGTGCAGGCGGATGTGGCGCTGCTGGTGGCGCGCGATTCGTAGGCGAGGTTATTGCGCTCAACTCCGTCCGTGCTCCCTAATTCAAGCGCGGTACGCCGCCCGACTGCGAAAGTTCGGGCGGCGTATGCTTTATAGTGTGTCCCAAATCGGCGAATGGGAGGACAACGATGACGGATAAACAGACTAAGGTTTATGTGCTGGGAGCGGGGACGCCCACGCCTACGCCTGCGCGCTTTGGGTCGGCGTTTGCTATGCGGATTGGCGATGAGACGCTGATGCTGGACTGCGGACCTGCCGCTACTCATAAGCTGGTGAAGGCGGGGCTATGGCCCACGGACGTGGACTACCTGTTCTTCACACATCATCACTTTGACCACGATATAGACTATCCCTGCTTCCTGCTGTGCCGCTGGGACCAGAGCGTCGGCAGCGAAAACACTTTGCAAGTGTTCGGGCCTACGCTGACAGAGCGCATCACGCGCGGCATCCTGGACGAAAACGAGGGCGTGTTCGCGCACGATTGGAAGGCGCGCGTGGGTCATCCGCTGAGCCAGCGCATCCATGTCAACAGGGGCGGAACGCTGCCGCGCAAGCCGCCGTCGGTGAGCGCAAGGGATGTTGGGCCGGGTCCGGTATTCACCGGCGTCGACTGGCAGGTTACGGCCGCGCCGGCGGAGCATGTGCAGCCCTTCCTCGATTCGCTGGCGTACCGCTTCGACACGCCGGCGGGCAGCGTGGTGTTCACCGGCGATACGCAGCCGTGCGAATCCGTAACCCGCCTCGCCAAAGACGCCGATTTGATGCTGTGCATGTGCTGGGACGACCAAGAGATTATGGACGCGGACGGCGAATCGCCCGGTCAGTGCGGCACGCTGGGCGCGGCGCGAATGGCGCAGGCGGCGGGCGTCAAGCGGCTTGCGCTGGTTCATATCGGTCCGCATCTGTCGCAGCCGGGCGCAAGAGAGAAGGGCATCGGCGACGTGCGTCAAATCTACGACGGCGAGCTGCTATTCACCGATGAGCTTATGAGCTTTGACTTGTAGCGGCCGGGCGGCGATTGGCGACCTGCCGCGCTAACGCTAACCAACCGCTTGTCCGCCGCAAACCGCTATCATTTAAGCAAGCGTGGCGGTGCGCGCGAACATAAGCGTGGCTGCGGTATGCGCGAACATTGAAAGGCGAATGTGCGTTATGCAGCAAGACAAGGCGTTAAAGATACTCTCCGACAACCTAGATGACATCAAGCGCGAGTTTGGGGTCAAGTCCCATCGGCGTGTTCCCGTGGCGCGAAAGCCCACCATGCGGCTGCAACTGCGGCTACGATTGCTGCAAACCGCTTGCCAAAGAGATAGGCGTCGCCGTTACCTATAAGACGGGCATTCGCCCCGACTTGAGGTTTTTCACATTGCAATTTCGCATAGAAGAACTTTTCGGCTGCGGGATTTTGCTTGCAAGGATTGATGTCAAGCCGGATCCTCGCTGGAAAGGCGCTTACGATTTCGTGGAGAATATCGTATATGCCGAATAGCAGATCTTGGCAGCATCTCTTTTAAGACGTCGATAGCGCAACGTAGCATTCGGCAAAACCTGCTATCATTTAAGCGAGCGCAATTTGGGGCGTGAATATAAGCGCGGCGGCGGTATGCGCGAACATTGAAAGGCGGTTGTCCGTTATGCGGCAAGCAGAGGCGTTAAAGATACTCACCGACAACCTAGATGACATCAAGCGCGAGTTCGGCGTCAAGTCCATCGGCGTGTTCCCGTGGCGCGAAAGCCCCCCATGCGGTTGCAACTGCGGCGGACTGCGCGCCAAAGAGATAGGCGTCGCCGTCAAATATATGCCCGGCGTTAGCGTGGGCTTCGAGTTCTTCGGATTGGAACTACGCATAGAAGAACTCTTCGGATGCGGGGTTTTGCTTACGCATATCGATGGAATTTATCCCCCTGAATGGCAGGCGACTATAGACGCTCACCTGAAGGACGTCGTATATGCCGGAGCCTAGATCTTGGCAGGCGCGTTTCCAAGACATCATCGACGCAGCGGATCGCATAGAAACATACATCGCAGGCATGAACGATGAAGAGTTTCTGATCGACGGCAAAACCTTCGATGCCGTGGTTTGCAATCTAATTATCGTCGGGGAAGCGACTGCGCGATTTGACGCAGACAAACGAGAAAGTATGCCTCATATAAATTGGGGCATACTTGTTAGTATGCGAAATATCCTAGTTCACGAATACTTCAGGGTGGATAAAGTATTCGTTTGGGAGGCTGCCACGCAAAGCCTGCCGCGTCTAGTTCCGCGGCTTCGCGCTGAACTCGATGCGGCGGGGGAGGCGTCCGCGTGAGGCGCGCGGCGAGCCGTTGCAAGCGCTGAGGCGCATCGCGGATTGGCGGCCGCGCACGCCCTTTTACTACGGCTGGCTGATTTTGGCTATGTCGGCGGTCGGCACATACGCCGCTACGGGCGCAACGCAGCTCGTGCTTGGCGGCGTGCAGAACTTCATCTTCGAGGATATGGGGTGGGATCGCAGTACGATAGCGTATGCGGTAACCGCCGGCACTTGGGCGTCGGGACTGCTGACGCCGTTTGTGGGCAGGCTCGCCGACCGCTACGGGCCGCGCGGGCTTATGCCGCTTGCGGCGTTCATCGCCGGGATATGCTTCTTCGCCATAGCGGGCATACAAGCCGTTTGGCATTTCTACGCCGCCTACATCATCGCTAGGGCAATCGCCAACCCGATGCTGGTGGGCGTGGTGCCGCGCACCGCGGCGGTCAACTTCTTCAGCAGGCGGCGCAATCTGGCGCTGGGCATATCGGCTATGGCGCGTCCGTTTGGCGGCGCAATCAACATACAGATATTCTCGCTGATTGCGCTGACCGCCGGCTGGCGCGCGGCGTATCAAGCGCAGGGCGTCATAGCGCTGCTCATAGTGGCGCCGCTGTTTCTGATAATGCGGCGGCGTCCGTCGGACATCGGCTTGCAGCCCGACGGCGCGCGCTCCCCCTCGCGGCCGGCGGCGAAACGCGCGGCCGGCGCTCAAGCCGTGGCGTCGGCGGCCGGGCAGCGCCGCGAGTTCGACTGGCGCGCGTCCGAAGCCGCCGCGACGCCCGCATTCTGGCTCATCGTGGCGGCGGAGGCGCTGGTGATACTCATATCCGGCACGATAAACTTCCAAGTGGTGCCGTACCTGCGCGATGCGGGAGTTGCGCCCGCATTGGCGGCAGGCGCGCTCAGCGTCAGCTCGCTGCTGGGTTCGCTGGGCAACCCGTTTTGGGGATGGCTGTCCGATCTGTTTTCGCCGCGGCGGCTTGCGCTCATCACGCTGGCGCTGTCCGGTGTATCCGTTTCGCTGTTCCTGGTGATACCTGAGGGCGGCATGAGCGTTGCGGCGGTGATTCTGTACGGCGCGATTGCGGGCGGGCTGAACATACTGGGGCATATGATAGTGGCGCAGTATTTCGGCAGAGCGTCTTTCGGCTCGATAACCGGACTGATGGGTCCGTTCCAAACGGGCGCGCTGGGGTTCGGCCCAACATTCGGGGCGCTGCTGTTCGGCGTCACGGGCGGCTACCAAACGATATTCATCTGCGGTATCCTATCGTACATAATCGCCTTCGCCTGCATACTTGCGGCGCGCCCTGCGCGGCTGCCCAAGCGCGCCTCCGCCGAAGGTTTTGTCGACAAAGACGCATAGCACTATGCCGTATGCAACGCTACGCATAACAGATACGGATACACACGATACACGCAAAGGGGCATTGAGATGACGAGCGTGGGCATGACAACCGATGTCGCGATAATCGGCGGCGGAGCTGCGGGATGCGCCGTCGCGTACTATCTGGCGAAGGCGGGCGTGAAGTCCGTGGTCATTGAGAGCGAAGGCATCGCGACGCAGGCGTCGGGATACAACGCCGGCGGCCTCAATCCGCTGCAGGGCGCCGGCATACCGGGCCCGCTCAGCGCGCTCGCCGCCGAATCGTTTGAGATGCACGCCGCGCTTGCGGATACGCTTGAAGACGAATCGGGCGTGCGCTATCACTACAAGCGCATCGCATCGCTCACGGCGGCGTTCAGCGAGGCGGACATAGCGCCGATGCAAGAGACGCTTGACTTGTTCCAAGCGGCGGACGGCTTCGATGCGCGCTGGCTCGACGCCGACGAACTGCGGCGCTTGGAGCCGCGCATCAGTCCCGCGGCGGTTCGCGGATTGTACGCTTACGGCAACGCTACGCTGCTCGGCTACGAATACACGCTGGCGCTTTGGCGCGCCGCCGAGCGGCAGGGCGCATCGCTGCTGGAGGGCGAGGCGGCGGGACTGCGGACGGACGGCAGCCGCGTAACCGGCGTGGCGCTGGCGGACAGCGGCGTTCTTGGGTGCGGCGCTGTAGTGATAGCGAGCGGTCCGTGGTGCGGCGCTGCGGCGGACTGGCTGGGCGTAAGCATCCCGGTCAAGCCGCTCAAGGGCGAGATAGTGCGGCTGCGGCTTTCGGGAACGCCCGTCGGCTATGACTGCGCTGGCGGCGGCGTAAGCATCTACAACCGCGCCGACGGGCTGCTGTGGGTGGGCGCTACCGAAGAGTGGCGCGGCTTCGACAAGCAGCCCAGCGCATCGGCGCGCAAGACGCTGCTGGACGGCGCCGCAACGCTGATGCCCACGCTCGCGGACGATGCCGAAGTCGCCAAGCATACCGCCTGCCTGCGCCCCGTAACCGCCGATTGGCTGCCCATCATCGGCGCCGCGCCCGGCTGGGACAACGCCTATCTTGCAACCGGCGCCGGGCGCAAGGGCATCCTAATCAGCCCCGGCATAGGCAAGGCTATCGCCGACCTGCTGACGACGGGTGAGACGGCGCTGGCGGTGGGGGAATTTGGGGCGGGGCGGTTTGGCGCGGATTAGGATTTTTTTAACGCAAAGGCGCGGGGGCGCAAAGGGGGGAATGGGTTCGGGGCGGGCGAGCGTGGGGGCGTTGACAAAATCAAGATTGCTCCCCGCATTCACCCACGTCCTTAAGAGCAAAGATGAATAGGTAATTTTAGTACGCTTCGCTCGCCCAAATATCCTGAAGCTCAATTACCCTGCCTTTACGCAAACCTTTTATGGTCACGACCGAATTCCACATTGGACGCACAATGTCGTTCATCATTCCTTCAGGCACCTCTACAGAGTGCGATTTCCTACTTTCGTCAACAACTCTGATTTTGCTAACGTCCCTACGGATTGCGTCTGCGAAAAGGAGCGTCCCTTGTATTTCCACAGGCTCCATTGAAGTAGGCGCTTCTGCGATAGGAAGCAACGGAAATTCCGACGCGGGCCTAGTAACTGATACAGAGCGTTCAGTTCCATTCCTGGACAACGTAAAACCCACCTGACGGATCCTATCTCCATCCGGCGCTATCTTCTTTGCTAGTCCAAGAAAATTTCGCAAGTATCCAATATCAGGAATTACTTCCTGTATATCGGTAGTTCTGGCATTGTTCACGAGTTCCATTAAGTCCACGAATTCGTCAACTACTTCAATTGCGTTAAACGGAAGATGTAGTTGACCTACCGGACCACTGAGCTTTAGTGTTACGGCAAAACTTGCGGCTCTGGGCGCCGAAACGAATAGTTGGTATCCCTCCCTTATATCGTTAGGTGGAGAACCTCGTTCCCTAAATGGGCTTTTTCTTTGTCGCTCAGCGATTCGTTTGATCAGTCTTGAGGAATCGTTTACACGATTGAAAATCTCGTCGGCATTTACCAATCCGAAGCTCACAGCTTGCCCTGACAAACTCATCTGAAGTTCGTCTTCGCTTAGCGTGATGCCTTTCAACTCCAAGTGTCTCTTGAAAGTCACCTGTTCCATGAGGTCACGCAGCTCTTCTGCGATTTCCGGCGGCGGATCTTTGGCGAGCGCGGCGGCGGCCAACTGCTCGGCTTTGCGGAGCTGCCCGCAGTGAAACGCTATCGTTCCCGCGCTGCGATGCAGAACTGAGAATGTGGGCTCAATCGGCTCGTCTAGCGCCGCGATTGCCGCCAGTTCGGCGTCCAGCGCATCGCTGAATAGCGCAATCGCCTTGTCTTTGTCGCCGCGCATCCTCGCCATAAACGCAAGCTCGGACAAGTCCATGGCTTTGTTATGGAACTCGTTGATAGCGCTCATCTCTTCTGCACCTCGGCAAGCGGACTTCCGAACTCAACTACGATTACATAGGCGGGCAGCGAACCGGCGGAGCGTTCCGTCTGTCGCAGTTTCTGATTTACCCGCGCTTTGACCGCCCTTTCTGCATTGTTGCCGCTTGCTTTAAGAATGCCTGATATTTCCAAGCGCGCCTTGTTTTGAAAGGGCGGCTCGCCGTCGTCGCCCAGCCAGTAATCGATGCCCGTTCCTTTGACGGAACGCTCAATTACCGAATATCCGATTTCCTTTTTGGACAACAAAACCGCGATAGCCGTCGCGCCAAATTCGGTAGATTCCTGCAAATCGTTCCAAGCGCGGCGGGTTTGGTCGGTGATTGTAGGCCAATAAATCATATAGAGGTTGCTTGCGTAACCTATGACTCTAAGTTCTACGCCCTGTATATGACCTTGCGATTCCAAGCATACGCTTGCTGCCTCTGCCAGCGCTTCGCCAAAAGCCGGCGTGATAGCGGGCATGCCTTGCCGCAGTTCATTCAAGTCAAGCATTTGCGCGTCCAACGAAAATGATGTGCGCCTCCCGCAACGGCAATCATCTTATTGGCAATTGTAGTATGAGAAAGCAGTGTATCATAATTCGGTGAATATGCAATATCGGCGGAAGAAGCCACGCGCCGGCCATGATTTCTTAACGCAAAAGGCGCATTGGGTTTGCGGCAGGATGCGGTTCGCCGCCCCCCTAAAACAAACCCCGTATCGCGGCGCGTATCTCGGCCGTCTTGGCGTCGGTTAGCGCGCCGATGCGGGTTAGCAGCTCAGCGTTTAGGGTGTATAGGCGGTTCGGGCGCGCCCAACTCTGATGATGCAGTTCCCCTTCAAGCATATCCGCCGCCGCTATGGGGATGTATTCGCTTTGCGAACTGCCGTGAGTGGCTTGGGTTGTTATCGAGCAAACTATGTAATCGTCCATGCCCACTTCGGCGACTATTACGACGGGACGCCGCTTGCTCCGCCTCAAATCGGTGCGCGAAATGGGCGCTAGCGCTACTTCTCCGACCACTATCCCAACCCCTCCTCAGCTTCGGCTTCCTTGGCCATATGCGCCAGTGAAAGCAGCGCCAAGTCGTCCTCCTCGCGGTCGTCGAACACTATCAGGTTGTCGCCGTGCCAGTATGCCATGCTGTCCACGATTTTCATCGTGGCGACGCTTACCGCGCACACGCGCATTAGCAGGTCGATGACGCGCTCTTTGTGGGGGGCGAAGCGGTAGGCGTCGAAGCGCTCGCGGATGGCGGCGTCGCGGGGCTTGCGCTCTTTGTGCTGGTCTAGTATCCATTCCAGGGCGGAGCGGCTGCCCAAGCGGTAGCGCCACGCCGACGGGGGGATGCCGCTGAGCGCGGTTTGGTCGTCTATGCGGATTACGCCTTGCTCTTTGTCTTTGGCGTTGGCGCGCAGCATTACCTTGCTTGGCGGGTTGGGGCCGTCGATGCGCTCCAGCGGGTAGGGCTCGGCGTTCATGAAGCCTATGTGCAAGTCCAGCAGTTTGCGCCCTAGGCTTGCCCAATGCCCGAAATGGCGGTACAGCGGCAGGCGGGGGAATTCGCGCAGCAGGTCGACTTGGTAGTCGTGGCGATAGACGGGGTCGTGCAGCACGGCGTAGGCGTAGGCGAATATGTCTTCGGCGCCGATGCTTGCGCCGCCGGCGGCCGCCTCAAAATGACGCCCCCAGCGCTTGCGATAGTAGGCGTTGACGCGCGCTATACCCCATTCCGTTATGTTCAATACCCGCTCGCCTTCGTCCGTGTAGCGGTATAGCGGCAGACATTGCGTTCTGCCTAGCGCATCGTAGTCAATCGGTCTGTCTGACGCTAGAACTCCGAACCAGTTGCTGCGGTCACTGAAGTTGATGACTTTGTTCGGCTGATTCAAGCCGGCGCCGAACATTGTGTAGTGATTTTTAGTCAGCACATCATTCATCGTAAAGTCCGCGAAGTGGTGCTTTATAACGAATGGGCGGTAAAGGGATTGGATGCGGTTTGCGTCGTTATAGACGATGCGCCGCCCACGCAGGAATTCGTTGCGTAGGTCTCGACTCCACTTGATAGTCGACGGATAGGTTTCATCGCCCTCATCTATGAGTTCGTTATAGACGTCGGAAAAGAACAGCGCCTTGTTACGCAGATTGGGAATATCGAAATCGTACACCCAATCGTTACGGTTAGATTTGATAGCGGGTATGAACAGATTGAACACCGCTTGTTCGTCGGAGTTGGATTTGGCGAACTTGGTTCGCTTGTCCGCAAGCGGCATCAGTTTGGCGAAGCGGGGATTGATCTGATTGAGCCAGTTGTGGTTGTCGTCGGGCGTGATGTCTTGAAACTCAATGTCCGCAAGATCGAGCGAATTCAGTTCGGCGAGTTTGGCGGTCCCCGACTTTTCGTCCGCAACGGCGTAGTAATGGATGTTGCCGTGTCTGCGCGCATTGGCGCGGCGCACGAACAAGCCTACCGCCACTCCGGTCATGATGTTGAATATGTTGCCGACCTTGCCGTTCTTGCGGATGTCGCCGCCCAAGTCCACGATGTACAGATCGCTGAACTCTTGGGACGCAATCTGCCGAAAGCCGTCGTCTTGGCGGGCGTCAAGGTAAGAGCGATTGGTGATGAATGCGATGATGCCGTCGTCGTCGAGCCTGTCCGACGCCCAGCGGATAAAGCGCTTGTACATATCGTACTGATGCGTCTTTTGCGCCGCGCTTTCCTTGATGTATGTATCGCTGATGCGCTTGTCTATATCGGGATAGGCGCGGTTTGCGCCGCCGTCCCCCCATAGGGTTGCGCTGTCGTTATACGGCGGGTTGCCGATGATGACGCTGATGGGCTTTTCGTTTTGGACGCCTAGTCGCACCCAGTTTTCGGCGGATATGCCGCCCAGTTCGAAGGTGGATTGGCGCTGCACGGCGCCGCCGGTGGCGCCCTGCCAGTCCATGTTGTCCAGCGTGTCCACGAACACCAGATTGGGGAACTCTTTGTATGCGCCCATGCGCTCTTTGTAGGTGTACTCGATGTTGAGGTTGGCGATGTAGTAGGGCAGGATAGCCACTTCGTTGGCGTGCATTTCGTTGAGGTATTTGAAGGCTAGGCGCTCTTGCGGGAGGTGGTTAATGAGGTTGGTGATGAAGGTGCCGGTGCCGGTTGCGGGGTCGAGGATTTGCACGCCCTTGTCGGCGAGTGTTCGGTTGAAATGCTTTTGGAGCAGGTAGTCTGCGCCGCGGATGATGAAGTCCACCACTTCGTTGGGGGTATAGACAACGCCGAGTCTATCGGCGGCGGCGGGGTTGTACGCCTTGTAGAAGTCTTCATAGACGGTTTTGAGGAACTGCTGTTTTTCGGCGTAGTCGGCGATTTCGTCGGCGGCGCGTCCGATAGCGCCGTAGTAGGCGCGCAGGCGGTCGATGGCTTGGCGGCGGACGTCGCCGGTGAAGAAGGTGCGCTCTAGGGCGTCCAGTTGCTGGGCGATATTGTTTTCGCGGTGAAACTGGTCTTCGGCGAATACGCGCAGGAAGATGTCTTTGGTGAGGATGTGCTGCAGCAGCATTTCGCGCACGTCGTCGGATGACACATTCGGGCTGATGGTTTGGTGGCATACGGCTAGGAAAGCGGCGGCGGCGGACTGGTAGTCGGGGTTTTGGGCGCCGGCGTGTGCGATGGTTTGGCGCAGGTTGTCCAGCACGCTGGGCAGGTCTGCTTTGAACTGGCGCTGGGCGTGGCGGAACTCTTCGATTTCGGGGAGTTCGTAGTCTAGGAAGCGCTTGATGAGGCGGTGTAGTTCGCCCGGTTGGGACATATTGACGCGCATAGCGACGTCTTGGTTTTGGATGAGTACGGCGGTTTGGGAGTCTTCGAAGATGATGTTGTCGCGGGGATAGCCGCGGTTGAACTTGCGTTGGATTTCAGCGTCAAGGTTGTCTTGCGAGTCTTTGGCTTCCCAGTAGCCGCGCGCCATCCGCAGCGAGTCCTTGACGGTGCCGTCGGGAATGACGCCGGCCGGGGTTCGGAGTTCGGGGACGAGCGCCAGCTTCTCTTTGTGTTCGGCGCAATAGTCGGCGAGGCAGTTCTCGAACGCGCGCCGAATGCTCTGCTCGTTCGCGGATCCGCCGAATTGGAAGAGGCGATCGAGTTCGGCGCGGTATCGCGCGATGTGGGGGTAGGCTGCGGCTGCGGTGGTGGTGGGCATGGTGGGCGGCTCCGCTGTTGGCTGGTGGTTGGATGCGATGGCTAATCGATGGGCTGCTTGAGTGGGGCGTGCGCGCGTGTATCTGTGGTAGGCGCAAGCGCGGCGGGTTAGGCGTAAGCGGCTGCGTGCGCGCGTACAGGAATGCTAACGGGTAGGCGGGTGGGTGTCAATTGGGATTGGCGGGACATTACGCCTTGCGCCATGCGCTATGAATGCGCCATACTATATTTACGAAACGCCATCTTTGTGGCGCATCACCTTTATACACACGATAACGGAGGCGCAAGTATGAAGCGCACATTCACGGCACGGGTTTGGCCGGAAAACGGTTGGTTCATAGCGCAGGCAATCGAGATAGACGTCACCAGCCAGGGCGAAAGCGAGCGGGAAGCGCTGCTTAACCTGCGCGAGGCGATCGAGTTGTATTACGAAGCGTCGGACGACTGCGAGCGGGTTTATCGCCTAGATGTGGATATAGACGTCTCACCTAATACGCATCCCGCCGATGCTTCACTTGCATAACTCTTGCTTGGCGGGCATCATCGTCTATCTCATAGATAACGCGCAGTGTCCCCACGCGAATACGCCAATCTCTCGCCGAATTCACAATCTTGCGGCAACCGGGCGGCCTTGGGTTATCGGCTAACGCTCTAATCGCTCTTGTAACCCTATGGGAATCGGTTGAACTAAGGCGTCTCATATCGCGCTCGGCGGAGCGTTCAAGATAGACCTCATACACTAGGAGTATTCCTCGAGAAACTCCTCGAACCGCCGAAACTCAAGCGGCTTTTGGCGCATTTCGTTCAGCGCCGCAAGGTCTTCGGCGTCTTCCAAGCGCTCTAGCATCTCAATGTAGTCTTGGATGTCCAATATAACGCCGCGCGGTTCGCCGTCTTCCAGCACAAGGCGCACGGGGCGCTTTCTGCCTGTGCGTTCCATATCGCAAACCTCCCGCCGCGCTAAGCGCGGTCTCGATAACCTAATCCGCCGCATTCACGCCTACCGCAGTCTCAGTCGACGCTGCTGCGACGGTTGCATCGACGTCGGCCGCATCCCCGGCGCCGTTCACGCCTACCCTAGTCCCCGCAAGCAGCGGCGCAAGGTATTGCCCGGTGTGCGAGTGGGGCAGCAGCGCTATCTGTTCGGGGGTGCCGGACGCTATGAGCGCGCCACCCTTGTCGCCGGCGCCGGGGCCTAGGTCTATGAGCCAATCGGCGCTCTTTATCAGGTCTAGGTGATGCTCTATAAGCACAACGCTGTTGCCGGCGTCCACAAGGCGCTGCAGCACGCCTAGCAGGTGGGCGCAGTCTTCGAATGATAGCCCGGTGGTGGGTTCGTCCAGGATGTAGAGCGTGCGGCCGGTGGCGCGCTTGGAGAGTTCTTTGGCGAGTTTGACGCGCTGCGCTTCGCCGCCGCTGAGCTGCGTTGCGGGCTGCCCCAAGCGTATGTATCCCAAGCCGACGTCCTGCATCGTTTGCAGGCGGCGACGCACGCGCGGTATGTTCTCGAACAGATCCAGCGCTTCGGTTACGGTCATCGCCAGCACGTCGGCGATAGTCTTGCCCTTCCACTCGATTTCCAGCACTTCGCGGTTGTAGCGCTTGCCTTCGCATATTTCGCAGGGGACGGTTACATCGGGCAGGAACTGCATCTCAATGTTGATGTAGCCGTCGCCGCTGCAGGCTTCGCAGCGGCCACCCTTGACGTTGAATGAAAAGCGGCCCGGTTTGTAGCCGCGCATGCGCGCTTCCGGCACGGTGGCGAATAGTTCGCGAATGGGCGTGAAGGTGTCGGTGTAGGTGGCGGGATTGCTGCGCGGCGTGCGCCCAATGGGGGATTGGTCTATGTCGACAACCTTGTCTATGCGCTCCACGCCGTCTATTGCGCGCACGGCGCCGGGGCGGTCGCGCGCCTTGTAGAACTGCTGCGCCAGCTTCTTGTACAGGATTTCGTTTATCAGCGTGCTTTTGCCGGAGCCGGATACGCCGGTTACGCACACCAGCATTCCAAGCGGGATTTCAACATCAATGTCTTTGAGGTTGTTCTGGCTTGCGCCGCGAATTAGGATGCTGCCGCCGCTGCCGTTGCGCCGTTCATCCGGCAGCGCTATCTTGCGGCGGCCGCTGAGGTACTGCCCGGTCAGCGATAGCGGCGCGCGCATGATGTCTTCAACGGGGCCGCTCGCCACTACATGGCCGCCGTGTTCGCCTGCGCCGGGCCCTAGGTCGACGATATGGTCGGCGGCGCGCATAATCGCTTCGTCGTGTTCCACGATTAGCACGGTGTTGCCGAGGTCGCGCAGGCGCTTGAGCGTCTGTATCAGCCGATAGTCGTCGGCCGGATGCAGCCCGATCGAGGGTTCGTCGCACACATACAGCACGCCCATAAGCCCGGAGCCTATCTGCGTCGCCAAGCGGATGCGCTGCGCTTCGCCGCCGCTGAGCGTTGCCGCCATCCGGGATAGCGTGAGATAGTCCAATCCGATGTTCAGCAGAAAGTCGAGGCGCGCTTCTATCTCTTTGAGTATCTGGCTTGCGATAGCCTTTTCGCGCGCGGTGAGAACGGACGGTTCGCCGCCGCCGATGTCCGCGACAGGCTTGCGGCGGCCGCGGCGCTTGGCGGCGGCCGCGGTGCGCTTGGGGGCGCTGCCGTTGAGGGACGGTGCCGACGCAATCGGTGATGCGGGCGCGTCCCCGCCGATTGCGGCGATCCATTCGCTTGCCTGCGCTATGGACTTGTCGGTAACCTGCATGATGTTCAAGCCGCACACGGTTACGGCGCGCGCTTCCGGCTTGAGGCGCTGGCCGTCGCAGGCGTTGCAGGCGCTGGATGACATATAGCGCTCGATTTCGGAGCGCACATGCTCGGATTCGGTCTCTTTGTAGCGGCGCGCTAGGTTGTTGATGACGCCCTCGAATGTTGTGCGCCAGCGGTATGTCTTGCCGCGCTGCGTGTTGTGGCGCACGTCGATCGCCTTGCGCTTGGTGCCGTACAGCACTAAGTCCAGGTCGCGCTTTCGCATCTTGCTGACGGGTATGTCTATGGAGAAATCGTAGGCGCGCGCCAGGGACGCAAGCTGACTGTAATACCACGAACTCATAGCGCCGGAGCGCGCCCAAGGCTGCACGGCGCCCCCGGCGATGGATGCGCTCTTGTCCGGGATTACCAGGTCGGGGTCGATCTCAAGCTTGTATCCAAGCCCGGTGCAGGTGGCGCAGGCGCCGTGCGGGTTGTTGAAGCTGAACGTGCGCGGCTCAAGCTCGCCCATGCTTATGTTGCAGTGGACGCATGCGAACTGCTCCGAAAACAGAAGCTCGTCTTCGCCCGCCACGTCCACCAGCACCACGCCGTCCGCCATTCGCAGCGCCGTTTCCACCGAATCGGCTAGGCGGCTCTGGTCGGCGCTTGCGCCCACAACAAGCCTGTCAACCACCACTTCTATGTTGTGCCACTTCTGCTTGTCCAGGTCGAAGGTTTCGGACAAATCGCGCACATCGCCGTTGACGCGCACGCGCACGAACCCCGCCTTGCGCGCGCCATCGAACACCTCTTTGTGTTCGCCCTTGCGCCGCCTAACCTGTGGCGCGAGTATTTGTATGCGGCTGCGCTCCGGCAGCGCAAGCACGGCGTCGACTATCTGCTGAACCGTTTGGCGCTCAACTGGTCGGCCGCACTTGTGGCAGTGCGGATGCCCCGCGCGCGCGAACAGCAGCCGCAGGTAGTCGTATATCTCGGTTACCGTCCCCACCGTGGAGCGCGGGTTGTGCGATACGCCCTTTTGGTCAATGGATATGGCGGGCGAAAGCCCCTCTATGTAGTCAACGTCGGGCTTGTCCATACGCCCTAGGAACTGGCGCGCGTAGGATGAGAGCGATTCCACATAGCGCCGCTGCCCCTCGGCGTATATGGTGTCGAACGCCAACGAACTCTTGCCGGAGCCGGACACGCCGGTCATCACCACAAGCTTATTGCGCGGTATGGTAACGCTCACATCTTTGAGATTATGCTCGCGCGCGCCCTGAACCACTATATTTTCCAACGGCATATGTCATCCCCCAATTGTGCGCCTGTCCCGCTGTGCCGCCTAGCCCAATCCGCCGCCGCAATCCCAACCCTAATTTTAGCATTGAGCAGGCTTTTTATGTTTAGTTTTTAGGCGGGATAGTTTGCGAATTCGCGCGCGGCGCTAGATGGGCATCCGTGAAAGCGGCGCAACCGCGCTCTGCGGATGTGATAAGATTAGGGCGTGAACCCAAATCATTCGCGCCGAATGCGCGCGCATAGGCGTACACACACAAGCATACATATAGGCATAAGCATACAGGGAGGATTGCATATGACCACAGCTGAGATGCCGCGTTCTGAGACGACGGCGTACAACGTAGTAGGCACGCGCCCGGTGAGGCACGACGGCGTGGACAAGGTTACCGGCCGCGCGCGCTACGGCGCCGACGTGAACCCCGCCGGCTTGCTGCACGGCAAGGTGCTGCGAAGCCCGCACGCCCACGCCCGCATCAAGTCCCTCGACACTAGCAAGGCAGCGGCGCATCCCGATGTGAAAGCGGTAGTAACCGCCGCCGACCTCGCGCCAATGGAACCCGTGCCGCAGGTGGCAAGGCAGGGCGTTCCTATCGCAGAGAACATTCTCGCCAACGGCAAGGTTCTCTACAAGGGACATCCCATCGCCGCCGTTGCCGCCGTGAACGCGCATGTGGCGGAAGAGGCGCTCGCGCTCATCGACGTCGAGTACGAAGTCTTGCCCAGCGTATCCAATGTAGAGGACGCGCTCAAGCCCGACGCCCCCGCGCTGCATGAGCATTGGATTGAGCGCGGCGGCATCGGCGACGTCCCCCGCAGCAAGAACATCGCCGACCACGAACAGCACATATTCGGCGACCTAGACGCCGGCTTTGACGCCGCAGACCGCGTATTCGAGCGCGAGTTTCGCACAAAGACGGTGCATCAGGGCTACATCGAGCCGCACACCGCTACCGCGTGGTGGGCGCCCGACGACGACCGCTTGACGATATGGAGCAGCAGCCAGGGGCATTTCGCGATGCGGGACAGCACGGCGCAGGTGCTGGGCATACCCAATTCGCAGATTAAGGTTGTGCCGATGGAAATCGGCGGCGGCTTCGGCGGCAAGACGCTGGCGTACCTGGAAGCGGTGTCCGCCGCGCTGTCCCGCAAGAGCGGCCGCCCCGTCAAGTCCACAATGACGCGCGCGGAGGTGCTGGAGGCGTCCGGCCCCACCGCCGGCGGCTATATGAAAATCAAGATGGGCGTTACCAACGAAGGGCGCATCACCGCGGCGCAGATATACTTCGCTTTCGAGGGCGGCGCGTATCCGGGAGCGCCGCTGCCCGGTTCGTGCGCCGCCGTGTTCGCGCCCTACTTCATCGAGAACGTGCGCATAGACGGCTACGACATCGTAACCAACAAGCCCAAGACCGCCGCCTACCGCGCGCCGGGCGCTCCGATTGTCTGCTTCGCGTCCGAAAGCATCCTAGACGAAATCGCCGAGGCGCTGGGAATGAACGCGCTGGAGTTGCGCCTGCTGAATGTCGCCACGCCCGGAACCCGCCGCGCCGACGGCGTGATGAACGGACCCATCGGCGCGAAAGAAGTGATGGACGCCGTCAAGGCGCATCCGCACTACAATACCCCGCTTGAGGGCGCAAACCGCGGGCGCGGCATCGCGATGGGCTTCTGCCGCAACAACTCCGGCATGGCGTCCGCTATCGCCAACGTGCTCTCAAACGGCGCCGTCAGCCTCATCGAAGGCTCTATGGACATCGGCGGATCGCGCACCGCCATCGCGCAGATGTTTGCCGAAGTGCTTGGCTTGCCCATAGAGGACGTCATCCCCACCGTGGGCGACACCGACTCTATCGGCTACACATCCACATCCGGCGGCAGCGGCGTCGCCTTCAAGTCCGGCTGGGCTGCCGTGGAAGCCGCCAACGACGTCAAGCGCCAGTTCATCCGGCGCGCCGCCTTGCTGTGGGACACCGACGAATCGCAGGTGGAATACGCCGACGGCGGACTGCGCCACAAGTCCGACACCGAACTGCGCATATCGTTCAAAGACATTGCGGCTAGGATGGCCGAAACCGGCGGCCCCGTCGTCGGCCGCGCCAATATGAACCCCGGCGGATCCGCCGGCTCATACGCTGCCAACATCGTGGACGTAGAGGTCGACCCTGAGACCGGCAAGGTGGACATCCTGCGCTACACCGCCTTCCAAGATGTGGGAACCGCCGTGCATCCCAGCTACGTCGAAGGGCAGATCCAGGGCGGCACCGCGCAGGGCATCGGATGGGCGCTCAACGAAGAGTACTACATGAGCGACGACGGCGCGATGCTCAACGCCAGCCTGCTCGACTACCGAATGCCCGTAGCGCTAGACCTGCCGATGATAGAAGCGGTGATGCTAGAGGTTCCCAACCCGGCGCATCCCTTCGGAGTCAAGGGCGTGGGCGAGGCGAACATAGTGCCGCCGCTCGCCGCAATCGCCAACGCCATCCACGACGCCGTGGGCGTTCGCATGTACGACCTGCCCATGAACCCCCAAGCGGTAGCCGGCGCAATCAGCGGCGACAGCGCGCAATAGGCGTAGACGGCTGCTGTCGGTGTAACCAAGCGGCCGACGCACGGTTATTGACACACAAACGATATAGGGGGCGGCCGCGCAAAGCCGTCCCCAATCTGGAAGCGCGCTTTCTAGTAGGCAGGCCGGATGGTTGCGGCAAGATGGACTGCGACGGCGTTGCTAGTCATCCTCACCCTGACCGTTCTGCTCCCAGGGCGGCGGTTCGTTGAACTCGCGGCCCTCTTTCTGCGCCTGCTGCATATCGGCGAACCAAGCGGCCGACCGCGCGGCCATGATTGCCTCGCCCTCACGCCGCCCACGCGCCTCGCCTTCACGCCGCCCACGCGCTTCACCAAGCGCTATGCCACGCGCTTCACCGCGCTCCTCCCCTATCGCCTCAAACTTGTTCTTTACGGGTCCGAGTAGTATGCCCATAAGCTCCTTCCCTTTCTGATAAGACGCTTGCGCAACATCGACCACGATTACCGACGTCACCAGAGAGCCGTATGCCAGAAACGACATCGTTACGCCGCCGTCTATGATATGCTTAATTAGCGGCGCAGCGGGCGCGTACGCCGCCTCATAGATTACAACCGCCGCAAGCCAAGCCGCAACCTGCGCGAAGTACAGCCGCATATACCACGGGTTAGCCCTCAGCTCGGCGATTAGCCCCCTCATCTCGTCAGTTGCCAACAGCCGTTTCCTTTCACCGCGGTTTCTTGCGCCGCCATCGTTCAACGCCGATGGCTTAATGATAACGCATTATTGGGATGCGCGGTAGGCGGTATGAATGGTTCGTTATTCAAGACGCAACGCATCTCTACTTTTCGGGAATGCCCCTGCGCCGCGCCACCTGCCCGCGACTGCGTGGATATGATACACTGCGTTCCCGACCACAACGTCGGCGCTAACCACTGCTAACCACCACGGCGCGCGCTGAATATCGATACCTACGAAAACCTTGTTCGCCCGTCCCCATCCCCCGGCGCATACGCCATTCCCCAAGCACACCGAAAGGTAGGCAAGCCAATGAAAAAGCGCCTAACCCTCACCATCGACGAAGACCTAATCCGCCGCGCCAAGCGCCACTCCCAAAAGCGCGGCAAGACGCTATCCCAAACCGTAGAAGACTACTTCGCGCTAATGGACGAGCCGATAGAAGAGATAGACGAAGCAGACCTCCCCCCGAATGTGCGCTCACTCGTCGGCATCCTAGCGGGCAGCGGTCTTGACGAACAGGACTACTACGACTATCTGGAGCGCAAGCACTCGTGAGAATTCTCTTTGACACCAATGTGATACTTGACGCGCTCTTGTACAGGCAGCCCTTTGCGATAGCCGCCTCGCGCTTACTGCAGCATGTAGAACAAGGCAGGCTTGACGGAATACTCTGCGCCACATCAGCGCCAACGATATACTACCTTGCGTCAAGAGCCGTCGGAGAAACGCAAGCCCGCAGCTTCATCCCCGTTCTTCTCCACACATTTGAGATAGCGCCCGTAGGAAGAGCCCTGCTAACCGACGCGCTGACGCCGGAATTCCCCGATTACGAAGACTCGGTTATACACGAAGCCGCTAAGCGCATGTACGCCGACGGAATCGTTACCCGCAATCAGCGAGACTTTCGCAACGCAGACATTCGCATTTACACCCCCGACGAGTTAATAAGCGCCCTAACCCCGCAAGAATAGTAGCCCGCCACGCCCAAAACCATGCCCCCATCACCGCCCCCGTCCGGCATCCCCGACGGGGGCGATATGCGTCGATCGCCGCAATTGCGCGGATTTTGCGCTGAAAATGCGGGATTTTACGCCCAAAATCGCTAGATCAAACTTTCGCTAGTGTGATATATTTGATATAGTGTTGACATTCGCAAACCTTTGCGCCAACCGATGTAAGCGGAGCAGCCACGATGCCACGCCCTCAGAGCAAAAAGAAGCAAGCCTTAGAAAGGTTGTACAAAGAATGCCAAGCCCGCGGCCGCTTTGTGTTCGACAACGACCTTGCCAGGGAAATATGCGCCCAAGTGGGTTTCAAAAATCACTTCGACGTAACTAAAATCGACTCATCGGCGGCGTTGCCCGACGCTATGAGGCAGGACGACGTCTTTGTGGTTCACTTGGGCGGCGGCAATCATCAGTTCGTGCGCGGCATTGATGCAGGCTATCACCGCTTTGAGACCATTCCCGATAGCGGCAAGTTTCAGTGGCAGTATCGCCGCAGCATCCTGAACAACATCAACACAAGCGAAAGCAACATCCTGTCCGTAGGCTACAATCAGCGGATTATCCACGACTTCCTATACGAAGACATCGCCGAAGCGCCCAAAGTCTATGGCTCCAATCGCACGCACATCCCCTTGGACTACCGCATCGGCGACGACCGAATCAGCGTTAGCCGCGTGCAGGTTGAGATTGATATGACGATGGAGCGTCAAGGCGCTATCACCGTATTCGAGGCAAAGAACGGCGAACCGCCCGACTTCAACGTGTTTCAATTGTTCAACCCGTATCGCTACTATCTCAGGGAAACGCAAGGCGCGCAGGGCGTCTCAATAGACTGCTGCTATCTGCTTCGGTCAGCGTCCCGCTTGCGCCTGTATCTCTACCGCTTCCAAGACCCGCGCAACCCCGGCTCAATCCAACTTGTGCGGAACGCCGAATATGAGTTGGTGGAACGATGACCGCGCTGCCAGACAAATACCGCAACCGAATCGTCAACGCCGACGTTATGTCCGTGTTACGCGACCTGCCCGACGACTGCGTGGATATGATATATGGCGATCCAGACTACAACGTCGGCGTTAGCTACGACGGCCAAGCGTTCACATCGTCTTGGGACGAATACGTCGACTGGTACATCAGCTTGGCGAAAGAGTGCATGCGCGTCCTGCGCCCCGACGGCAACCTGTTCTTCATCAACTACCCCAAGCAGAACGCCTACCTCAGGGTAAAGTATCTCGACGACAGCGCCTATTCGGTTCACGACTATGTGTGGGTCTATAACACCAACATCGGCCACTCGCCGCGCCGCTTCACAACCGCTCACCGCTCCATACTCCACGCCACAAAGTCCAAGCATAACCGCTTCTACAAAGAACGAGTGGCGCAACCCTACAAGAACCCCACCGACCCACGCATTAAACAGCGTATCCAAAACGGACACAAAGGCAGGATGCCCTACTCTTGGCTAAACTTCAACTTGGTCAAAAATGTATCCCGCCAAAAGACCAGCCACCCTTGCCAAATCCCCGATGAGCTTTCCGAACTGCTGCTCAAATCCTGCGCCCTTCCCGGCGACAGCGTATTCGTGCTATTCGGCGGCAGCGGTTCGGAAGTCGTGCAGGCAGACAACCTAGGCTTGACTTGGCTAACCTGCGAACTTCAGCCACTCTACTGCGAAATGATAGCCAGCCGTCTGCGAAACGACGGCGCAATCGAGCTTGAGTACCGCAATCCCGCTCAACTCAGCCGTTGCAAAACGCCCGAAGACCAAGCCGCCATAGCCGAAATCCAACGCAAAATGCTGGAACGCCAACGGCAATACGGCAATGTCGCGAATGAAGACGATGCGATGGTTGAAGCGAACCTAGCCGCAAATTAGACAGCCCCCGCTAAGGATAAGTCCGTGAAAAGAACTTCCCAATGGATGCAAGTTCTATCTGCGCTCAAGGCGTTGGGCGGCATTGCCACGCTATCGCAGCTGAACAACGCCCTGCTTTCTCCCGGCGGCGATGGCGCGAACTGGCAGACCAAAACGCCGGAAGCCACCATACGCCGAATTGTGCGCCAAAAGTCCGACCACTTCCATCCCGTCAAGCCGGGCTTGTACTGCCTTCGCGAACTCGCCGATAAGTTCGAAAGAGAGTACAACCTTCCGCCGCACGGCGATATTCCACCAAGCGTAGAGAGGCGCAATCACTGGTATTATCAAGGACTGCTGGTTGAAATCGGCAAAGCGCGCCATTACAAGACCTATGTCCCCGCCCAAGACAAGAACCGCACTTTCGGCAATCAAAGGCTTGGCGATGTCTGCGATATAACAAGACTGCCCAAGTTCGGCTATCAGCGCTTTATGCGCAGGGCAAGAACCGTCGACGTCATATGGTTCAACCGACGCGATATGCCCCAAGAGATGTTCGAGATTGAAATGTCCACCGATATGCTCAACTCGCTGACCAAGTTCAACGAACTGCGCGACTTCTACACCGAACTCAAAATCGTAGCCCCCGCCCGCCGAAAGGACTACTTCACTGACCGCATCGAACTGGACACATTTCACGAAATTCGAGAGCGCGTAAAGTTCATGGACATCGACGAACTAGAGAAAAAGTACGTATCAGGGAGATGGTGAAATGACTTCTCAGCGCAACGACCCCTTGCCCCAATACGCCTGCCGTATATGCGGCTCAGACGAAATCAGAGGGGAGCCGGACTCATACCCGGTTTTTCGAGCAGAAGACGACAAAATCGTCTATCTGCGCTCCGAAACATACGACAACGATTTGTCGGATCTTATCTGCAACGAATGCCTCGAGCCTATCGAAGTCGCCGACTACGGGAGAATTAGGATCGAGTAGGGAAGATGCGTACAGCGGGAATGCCGTCAATTCGCGCCCCAAACAATGGCGATGAGAGACGACGTTCCTGCTTGAACGCGCTAACGCGCGCATCTATTCGCCCGACGGATTAAAAGTAAGGGGTTCTAATGACTACCGGAGCAGGCTTTGAAACTGCCATGACGCGCAGTTGGGACGCCATATTCGAGCGATACGATATTGGCAATCACAGTTTCGACGCCGCGCCGTTTCCAATTTCTGCGGAGCAAATAAAAATTGCCTGCCGCCATTTTCGGCGTTCAAGCGAAAGAGAAGCGGGCATCCTATGCAAGCAGGATACTCGCGAATCTCGCCCGCGAATTTTTCGCGAGAAAGGGCTTTTCATTTTGCCGGTTAGGAACAAGTATTATGCCATCGTTAAGGGCGAAGGCTATGTAGATGTTCCTCCGATTAGGTCGCCGCTATTGGAGTATCAGAGCGACTTTCCCTTCGATTTGGATACGACGCGTGTAGGCGATTCGGAGACGCAGCACCTCGACCACGCCTATGCACTAAGCCTAATTCGGCACTTTGCCGCCGACGATTCCATGGTGCTGACTATTCGGGGCAGAAAATATACAGATCCCTTCCAGTTCATAACTGGCAAGTTTCAAATTTTCACAGACGGCGTTCAGACTGAAGTTGACGGCGGCTATGAGGGCGCAGAGCAAGTTGTGCTTATCGAAGCCAAAAGCGGAAGGGCTACCAACACGATTATACGGCAGCTCTACTATCCGCTTCGTCAGTGGCAGCAACATACGGATAAGCCGGTTACCACGCTGTTCTTTCAGCGAACACGGAATAACGAATACCACATCTGGCATTTCGGGTTCGACGATATCGACGACTACAACAGCATCCGTCTGCTAAAATCCGCCCGCTACTCACTCACCCGCGCGCGTCCCTAGCCCCCCACCGCGCCCAAAACGCCAGATACGGCGCCGCGATTGACTTGAAATGCTCCCACGAGCCGGGCGCAGGCGACGCCTCCGCGCTCGCCGTCTCCCACACGCCCAGCAGGACGAAGCCCTCCGCCGCCATCCCGTTTATGAGCGTATGCAATGTATGCCGAAACTCGCGCGGCCCCACTACGCGCCGCACGCTGCCGTCGGGCGCTGCTACATCCCAATGCGGGTCGTCATAAACCGCTTCCCCGTCGGTGTATGCGTGGCGCAGCGGATAGCCTCGCCCATCCCAGTCTTCCTTCGCCAGCGTGTGCGTGAACGGGTTGGCGCATGAAAGATGATACATGCCGCCCGGCCGCAAAACCAGCGCCACCTGCGCGAACACTTGGCGCGCGTCCGGCACAAAGTTCAGCGAATGCCCGTGCCAAACCACGTCGAAGGTGTCCGCGCCCAGCGCCGACAAATCGCGCATATCGCCCTGCATCGTCTTCACCCGCAAGCCGTAATGCGCCGCCGCCCGCCTATCGCGCTCCAGCTGCGTCGGCGTGATGTCCAGCACGGTTACGGACGCTCCCAGCAAACCGAATGCCGCCGACTGCTGCCCGCCGCCGCTCGCAAGGCACAGCACATCCTTGCCAGCAATCTGCGGCAGCATTCCATTCGGATCGACCGCTTGGCGCGCCGTTTCGGGCGTCAAATCCAAGTACGGAATGGAGTACTCCACGCCCGCCTGCGCGAGCGCCTCCCAGCGGTCTCTGTTGTAGCGTGCGATTTCGTCCATTGCGCGATTAGCCCATCTGTGGGCGCGGCGTTGACGCGCGATGCGCGGGATACGGGACTGCGGGCCGCCGGCCGGATTGGCGGCGCTTGCCGCGTCAAACCTGCGTACAAGCCTTTCGGCTAACGGCGCCTGCGAAACGCCAACCGAATTAGTGGCGCTTACTGCTGCTGTTGCTGCTGTTGTGCGAACCGCCTGTACACCTCTTCGTCGCTCAGCGCCTCGCGCCCGAACCATTCGTTCTCGATAAGGTGTCCCATATCCGCCAGCCGCCCTATCGCCGCAGTCGCCGCGTCGATTACCTGCTGCGGCGATTGCAGCGCCTCCGGGGACAGCGCCTCCACCTCGGCGATAGTCTCGGTCAGCGCGCGCATAAGCTCCACCGGCGCTATCTGCGTGGCGGTCAGCCGCGCCTTGAACAGGCATTGCAGCGCCGATGACGCCTCGTTGCGAAGGAAAAGCTCGGCCGCCACATCCGCCCTATCGCGCGGCGTTATCCCCAGCGAGCTTGCGGTATCGCAGAGCGAGTCCACCAGCGCATCGCTATCGCCGCCGTCCCGCAGCGCCCGTTTCGCCGCCGTGTCGCACGCCCGCGCCGCGCTCTCGGCTCGCTCCAGCCAGCGCCCCAGCCAGATGAGGTTGTACGCCCTAGAATCCGTCAGCCAGTTGTCCCTTGCCACGCTCATCGATCGCGGTTCAACCATAAATGCCTGCCTTTCAGTATCTAATTCGGTTAAGTTTCGTTAGCAAGCCACCCGTCCGGGCATGCCTGCGATAGAAGTCAAGTTTGTTAGGCGAAACACTCGCCGGCTTTGGGATAATCCATTGCAAGCCTTAGCTCAATTCTCTTCGTCGGACTGCATCCTGCGCCTTATCGCTTCAAGTTCGGCGCGCAGACGACGGTTTTCGGCTTCGGCTTGCTCTGCGCGCTGTTCAGATTGCTCTGCGCGCTGTTCGGCTTGCTCGGCGCGGGTTTGGGCTTGCTGGCGCGCGAGCGTTTCTTGGTTGGCGCGCTGTTCGGCGTACTCGGCAATTATTTCGGCGGATTCGGCGCGCGTTTCGGCGGATTCGGCGCGGGTTTCCGCTTCAATGGCGCGCAACTCCGCCCGCTGACGCTCATACGCCTCAAGCTCGGCCCGCCGATACTCTTCGTCATGCGTGCGCAGGAATTGCTCAGTCTTAGGGTCGAACCAGCGCAATTGCCGCTCATCCCAGTACACCCATAAGCCCAAGATTTCGCTGTAGCCGCGGTAAGTCCTATCGCCTACCACTTGTATATCGATAGGTTGGTATTCACCCTCGACTAGGCGGTCTCCGGCCAGCGCTACTTCATGGAAGAAGCCGCCGCTTGGGTCAAAGCGCCAGTATTCGGGTATGCCGCAGTTTGCGTAGTCGCGGCGCTTGTCGGTGTAGTCCACCACGCCCGTGCTTTCGGACGCCACCTCCAGCACAAAGTCGGGCGGCTTGCCCTGCGCCAGTATGGAGTAGCCCTTCTGCCGTATGAGCAGATCGCGGTCGCAGTCGAATGTCACGATGAGGTCGGGCTTGCGGTTTTCGCGGCGTATGGCCGCATACGGCGATATGGGAACTTCGCTCAGTACGAAAGTGCTTTCGTAATTGCCGAAGTGAATGGCGATCGATCGCATATGCGAGGGTTCGTGCAGGAAGATAGGGTTGTTCATATCGCCTCGTGGGGGATATTCGGGGAATGCGGCAAGGTATTCGGCAGGTTCGGCTTGCTTAGGAACGTCTTGCTTTGGAACCGCGATTAGCTTTGTAGTCATTCGGCTGCCTCTATGTTTAGGCTTTGGCGGCGCTTGCCGGCGCATTCGTATGGGGACAATATACCATAGCGCCAAATCGGTTTTGGGTTGCGCTTATGAATTTAACGCGAACGCGCAAGGGCGCAAAGTTCTGAAAATATGAATGAAACTAAATGCCGAATGTCAATCGCCGTTGGCGCTTTCCAACAGGCTTAGGGCATCCTCAAACGACATCAGATCCGGCGATTGGACGACCTGCGCCACCGCGACGTCCAGCCCGCCGTGGCCCGTAGATACGAATGACCCCTCCACCGGCGACGCCTGATTGTAGTCCCGCCCCACGGCGAACTTAACCAGCGCCGCGTCCGACGCTATGTACATCCCGCGCGTAGGGTCCGAGGGCAGCCAGCCCAGCTGCGGATGCAAGAACTCCAGCCATGCGTGCGTTTCGCCCACCGCCGTGCTCAGCAGCCCGCTGCAGTAGCGCGACGGTATGCCCAGCGCGCGCAGCATCCCCAGCGATATATGCGCCATATCCTGGCACACGCCCCAGCCCATCTCCAGCGACTGCTCCGCTGTTGTGGCGACCGATGTGCTGCCGGGAATGTAGCGAATGTTGGAATGCACCCACCCCACCACGCTCTCGACCGCATTCAGCAGGCTGTCGGCGCCCGCCGCCGCCGCGTGCGCCGCATCCTCTAGCCTGTCCGGGTGAACCATCGGCGACGGCAGCAGATACTCTTCCACGAAGTCGTCGTATTGGAGCGCGTCCAACGCCACATCGTCAGGCGCGGCGGGCGCGCTTTTGATGCGCACGCTGCCCACGGCGAGTATTATGAGCTTCGTATGAGGCGATGTAAGGCGCAAGCGGTGAGTGGGATTGCCCAGTTGATCCTTATACTGAATCAGCCTTGCGACAGGATCCGTTTTCACCGCCGACGAAAGCGGCGTCTGATATGCGTCTTCGCACGGCGAAAGGCGCAGAAAGTTATCGTTGACTACCACAACGTCGGAGTACAGATAGCGGGCGGCGTATGTGTAGCTTGCCGCAACGCCCGCATCGCCTACCGAACTACCCAAGTCGGCTTGCATAGTCCACCTGAAGAGTTATTAGTAACGCGGTTGTCCGGGCGGGACACCCTTGTAAGCCCGCCGGGGAACGCCGTCGCTTCGCCGCGCCCGTTCTGCACGGCATACACGCGGAAGTCTATGTAGCGGTCGCTGAATTCACCGGTTTCGTCGTCGAAGACGATGTGCTTGGAGAACTCAAGCGTCTCTTGCGCGATAAGCGCGCGCGGGTTCTCGATAATCTGGCGCGTCATCTGCGTATGGTAGTTGCCGCCCAGATCGGTCATTATGTACACGCCCAACCCGCCGTAGCCCTGCCTCGTCTTCAGCACCATATCGTCCAGGTTGTTCAGCACATAGCGGCGGCTGTCCGCGTCCGCAAGGTCGTAGCTAACCGCCTGATGCAAAATCGGCTCTTCGCCCAGGTATTCCCGTATCATATCCGGCACCCACAGAAATACCAGTTTATCGTCCGCGACGCTGGTGCCCATCCCGTTCACCAGCGCCACCTTGCCGTTAAGATAGGCGTCCGTCAGCCCCGGCACGAATATCTCCAGATCCTCCACGCGGCGGTATATGAGATCCACCTTCACATCGCCGTCAAGCGTCCGCATCTGCACATCGCCTTCGTAGCCTATGTACAGATCCGAGCCCTCCACCAGCGGTATGTCCAGCAGCTCAGCAAGGTAGCGATGCTCAAAGAACGCCGAGCCGAACTTGCTGTCCGTCAGCAGTACGCAGGTAGGATCCGCCTTGTCGCACAGCGATGCGAACAAGTCAAGGTATGTGTCTTTGATGTCATACGGAACGACGTCGTAGTTCGCGCCGATTTCGGGCATGACATCATTGCCAATCTCCACCGCCTTCATCTGATAGGCAATGCCGGACGGGATGCGCAGGTTGTCTTCCAGCACCACATAGCGCCCGTCGCTCACCTGCACAAGGTCGATGCCGTATATGTGTACGAATACATCCTTCGCCGGGCGAAAGCCCTGATATTCGGGATAGAAGAACTGGCAGGAATAGACCACTTCGTCGGGGACAACCTTCTGTTCGCCGGCGTACAGATGCAGCAGAAACTGATTGAGCGCCTTGAGCCGCTGCTCCACGCCTGCGCTTATGACATCCCATTCGTCTTTCGCCACCAAGCGCGGTATCCAGTCCGTCGGCACCGGCCGAAAGTCCATCGGATCCAGCGGAAAGCAGAATGCGTCCAGCGCCACATGCCGCTTCGCCTCGCGCCAACGCTGCGCCATCGCATCGACGCCCAGCGTATCCAGCGCCGCCATAGCGTCCGAATACACCGGCAGCAGCGCCCCGTCGGCGCCGCGATATTCGCTGACGTCCTTCTCATTGAACTTGACCGAGTCGATGAGCATACATCACTCCAATTCTGAATTTGGCGGGTTGGCGAGTTTATCAGATTTATTGAGAGGCGAAAGCGGATACAAAACGGACTGCTATTATTACAAGGAAGCGCGCCCACTTGTCAAGCGCTGCTGCGCCATTCCCTTTGCGCCTTTGCGCTAAAACCTGAAGCGGTTTCGCATCCATTTAACAGCGGCGTCAATCACACGCGGCGGTGATAAGCCGCGCCCCCAGTATCGTTTCCATATGCCGCAGCGCGTTGGCATGCGCCGCCGCATCGAAGGATGCCACGCAGTCCGTTGGGATGTCCACCGCGTAATCTCGGTTGCGCGCATCGGCGGCGGTGTGCATTACGCATATGTCCGTGCAGACGCCGCAGATGATAACCCTATCCGGCTTGAGTTCGTCCAACAGCGCCGCCAGTTCGGTGTCGAAGAACGCGCTGTAGCGCCGCTTGGGAAGCCGAATGCCCTCGTAGCCGCTCAACTCACGGATGACTTCCGTCTCAGCTGTGCCGCGGACGCAGTGTACCGGGAACATCTGAAACTCCAAATCGTCCGGGTCGTGGGTGTCGCACACGAAAATCACGCTGCCGCCCGCCGCCTGCTCCGCCTCGATAAGGCGCTGCACAGCCGGAATGATGCGCCGCGCCTCATCCCCGCAATACAGGTTATGCCCCGCCTCAAGAAAGCCCGCCACCATATCGGTTACCAGCAGCACATTAGCCATCGCATCGCCCCTTTCGCTAACGCCGCCGCGCTGACGCCATCTTACATTCACGCCCGCCGCAGCCGCAACAGCCGTCAAGCAGCCGCCAAAATCCCTTACCCCCCACCTTTGCGCCCCTGCGCCTTTGCGTTATAGGTTCCCCCCGTCGATCTTAGGAACGCCCCCAAAGCGCAGCCGGAGCAGCCCCTTCACATCCTCGATCGCCGTCCCCAATATCTTGACGCGCGTATCCGGATCGTCTGTCCAATGAACCGGCAGTTCGCGTATCCGCAAGCCGTTGCGTTCCGCCAGTATCAGCAACTCGGTGTCGAAGAACCACCGATTGTTGACCACCAGCGGCACAATCTCATCCACCACGCGGCGGCTCACCGCCTTAAAGCCGCACTGCGCGTCCCGAAAGCCGGTGAAGAACATTGAGCGAAACAGGACGCTATAGCCGCGCGACGTTATCTCGCGCTTGAGCGGCCGCCGTTCCACGCGCGCGCCCTTGATGAGCCGCGAGCCGATGGCGACGTCGTACCCGCCGTCCGCAATAGCGCCCACCAGTGGCGGCAGCGCGGCAAGATCGGTGGCAAGATCAACATCCATATACGCCGCAATGTCCGCATCCGACTGCGTCCACGCCGTCCTGAGCGCCAGCCCACGCCCGCGCTGTTCCAGCCGCAGCGGCGCCACGCGCTCGAAGCGCTCAGCCAGCCGCCGAGACACTTCAGGAGTGGCGTCATCCGAGCCGTTGTCCGCAATCACGATGCGCCAATCGTATGCGGCGAGCTCGACGCTCATAAACGCATGCAGCGCCTCGATATTCGGCGGCAAATCGCGCTCTTCGTTCAATACCGGAATAACGATGTCCAAAGATTTCGGAGTCAACACAACCTCAGTAGCGCAATTGCGATTAGGTTTGCGCCGTTCAAGTTAAGCATGCGGCGCGCGGATGTTTGGGCAAGCGGCCGAAAGCGCCGCCAAAGATCGAGCGGTCGCCGCCGCTTATTCATCGTCGTCGATCCGCCCTAGCCGCTCCCGAAGCCGGCGCAGTTCGGCTTCCGCCCTGTCTGCGCGCGCCGATTCCCGTTCAGCGCGCGCCGATTCCCGTTCAGCGCGCGCCGATTCGCGCCGTCGCGCTTCGGCTTCCCGCTCAGCGCGCGCCGATTCCCGCTCAGCGCGCTCCTCCGCCAACTGCCGCTCAGCGGCTTCCCTTGCCGCGCTCTCCTCAGCCCGGTCTGCGCGGTCAGCCTCTTCGTCAGAGGTGAGAAGATAACTATCAGTCCGCGGGTCATACCAGCGCAGCTTGCCCGCATCCCAGCACACATACAGACCCAGCGTCTCGCTGTATCCCCAGTAGTAACTAGCACCATCCCGATCGATATCGATAGGCTCATAGCGCCCATCCACCAGCCTATCGCCAGCCAGCACCGCATCGTGATAATCGCCGCCCGTAGCGTCGAACCGCCAGTACTCAGGTATCCTGTAGCGCTCATAGTCCACGCGCTTCTCAGTGTAGTCGACTCTGCCCGTAGTCTTCGACGCTATCTCAAGCACAAAGTCCGGCGGCTTGCCCTGTTCGGTTATGTCATAGCCCTGCCGTTCTATCGCGCGCGCCGGATCGCAGTCGAACGTAATGATGAGATCCGGTATGCGGAGCCCCAGTCGGACGCTCAGCGTGGTTCCTATGGGGACTTCGCCGTACACTAGCGTCGTGTCCCGCGCGCCGAAATGGCGTTTGAGGGTTGGGACGTAACCGATTTCGTGGAGATCGCCTATGTTCTGCATATCGTAGCGCGGCGGGAACTCAGGGAACTGCGCGAGCGCCGCATTCGTCTTGAGCGCATCGCTTGCCTTGAGCGTCCCGTTTGTTTTGAGCAACCCGTTTGTGTTCGTGGTTGTAGTGGGATGGGCAATCGTTTTGGTGGCCATCGCTGACCTCTCATAGTCTCATAGATAGACTGAAAGCGTAGAGCATAGTTTGAAAGCGGTTTGTGGAAAATATACCAGTTGGCGGCGGGCGTGTCATTGAATCTTTGCGCCCTTGCGCCTTTGCGTTTAGAAACTCCCCCGCCCAAACAATGTATGCACACAGCGTCAGTGCAAAAAGTGGCGCGTCCCCGTGAACGCCATAGCGATGCCATGCGCGTTTGCCGCGGCGATAACCTCGTCGTCCCGTATCGATCCCCCAGGCTGCGCCACCGCCGTTACGCCGCCATCCGCCGCCGCCTCGATGTTGTCGGCGAACGGGAAGAATGCGTCCGACGCCAATACGCTGCCCTGCGCCTTATCCCCCGCGATGCGCCGCGCCAGATGCGCGCTCACAACGCGGTTGGGCTGCCCTGCGCCCATTCCCACCAGCGCCCTGTCTTTCGCCAAAACGATGGCGTTGGACTTGATATGCTTCGCCGCCTTCCATGCGAATTCGAGATCGGCAAGCTCTGCGTCCGTGGGCTTGCGCTCCGTAACGACCTGCCATTCGGCGGCGTCCTCTGCCAAATCATCGTTCTGCTGAACCAGCGCCCCGCCCGATATAAGCCGCGCATTCAGCCTTTCTTGCGGCCCGCGCGCCGCCGACGCCTGCAGCGCCCGCGTTCTGCGCCGCCGCCTCAGTATCGCAAGCGCCTGCGGTTCGTAATCGGGCGCGATTATGATGTCGAACAATACCCCGCGCATCGCTTGCGCCGTCGCCTCCGTCAGCGTGCGATTGAACGCCACTATGCCGCCGTACGCCGACACCGAATCGCCCTCAAACGCGCGCCGATACGCCGTCGGTTGGTCATCGTGCAGCGCAAGCCCGCACGGATTGGTATGCTTCACCACCGCCGCCGCAGGCTGCTCAAAATCTGACACCACTCGCAAAGCGGCGTCTGCGTCCAAGTAGTTGGTATAAGACATATCTATGCCGTGAAGCTGCTTTGCGCGCACAATGCCGCCGTCCGACAGCGGCGCGGCGTACAGCGCCGCCTGCTGATGCGGATTCTCGCCGTACCGCAATGCCGAAAGCCGATCGAACCCGAATGTGAGGCCGTCCAGCGCAAGATCGGCGGCAGCGTCGTCACTTCGCCCTAGATACTGCGCTATGGCGGCGTCATACAGCGCTACATGCTGAAACGCCTTGCGCGCCAACCGCCGCCGTTCATACACATTCAGATACCTGCCCGAAAGCAACTTCTCGCCGATCCAGCCGTAGTCCGCCGGATCGACCACAACCATCACATCGAAGTAGTTCTTGGCGGCGGCGCGTATCATCGCGGGGCCGCCGATGTCGATATTCTCCAGCGCATCGGTAAGCGTAGCGTCCGGGCGCATCACCGTATCCACAAACGGATACAGGTTCACCGCCACCATAGGGATGGCGTCGATGCCGTGCGCCGCAATCTGCTTCGCATGATCGGCGCGGTCCCGCCGCGCCAGTATGCCGCCGTAGATAATCGGATGCAGCGTCTTAACTCGCCCGTCCAAAATCTCCGGAAACCCCGTCAGATCCGACACCTGCCGCACGTCGATCCCCGCCGCCGCAAGCGCCTCATGCGTGCCGCCCGTGCTCACCAGTTCATAGCCGCGCTCCGCAAGCGCCCGCCCGAAATCCGCCAACCCCGTCTTGTCATATACGCTGAGAAGCGCCTTCATAAGTTCTCCCTAATGTCTAATGTAGAGCGATGTTATTCGGCGGACTGCGTTACATACAAACCCCAATGCCGCAGCGCAGCGCCGAAGCATTCCTCCGTCCATCTAACGAACCTGTCCGCTATCTCTTCCGATGAATCGTCCGATGTGAAGGTAAAGGGCTTGGCGGCGCAGGTTTTGAACTTGGTATTTTCCAAAACCACGCTGTCCCCGGAATGCGAACAGTGTTCGCCCGCATACCCCACTTCAGCGAAAGCGGTCGCCGCCATTACTCCTGTAAGATGACGCCCCGTATGATGCAGCGAAACCACAAACGCAAGACTCGGTGTGCGCCCATCTTTCGCGTCTAATCTCAACTGCGCGAAATAGCGCGGTTCGTTAAGATTGACCCAATGCCTAAGTTCATAGGCGGTTTCAATCACCTGAACCCGATACCAACGTCCATTAGGCTTGTCAGCCCTGCCTTCCATCGTTTTAGGTTCTACATAAATATCGGCTTGCGCCAACCGCCCTTTTACGGACTGAGATATATCCCGCAGATATTCGGAGGCTTTGCCGCGCAGCGACTGGGCAATATCATTAACGGAGCGCATCTGCTCCACTTCCGGCCGCCGACGCCGCTGAACGCGCTCTACAATGCTATCTACAATCTGCTCGACCGAATCAACCTCCGGCTGCAGACCGGCCGCTTCGCTAGGTTCAATATCCCATGCGCTAATCGCCTGCAGCGCGGCGCTTTTCTCCAAGCCAACGAACAGGTCGATCAGATGCGTCAAATCGCCCGCGTCGGCATTTTCAAGCGCGTCAATGTAAGCCGTTCTGTCATCCCGCGAAACCACAATCGGGAAGAACCCATTCCTGCCCAAATGCCAAGTCAGAACCGCCCTACCCACCCTGCCGTTGCCATCCTGAAAAGGATGTATCTGCTCGAATCGATGATGCAGCCACGCCGCCAACAGCAGCGGATGGCAGTCCGCGCTATCGTACTTGTTGTAGAGCTCTAGCAGCCTGTCAAGTTCGCTCTCCACCTGTTCGGGCGGGCAGTATTCGTGAATTGTCCCGTCAGGGCGTATCGGATTATTTGGATGCTTTTTGAATTCGCCTTTGACGATTTCTGCGTCAAACATATTGCAGAACTGATCGATAGCCTGGCTTGTGTCCTGGTTCCGCAAGATTTGGCTATGAAGCGCCTTGATGAACCATTTTGTAAGTGGGCGGCCTTCTTCAATCCATCCATTCACGAATTCAATGGAAGATTGATGATCTCTGAGTATTTCTACCAGCTCAGAAGGCTCTTTGTTTGTCGAACCTCTTTCGATATGCTCGCTTGCAATTCCCTCGCGAACCAAGGTTTCCGTAATGCCCCTGTCCAAATCATAGACACCCTCTATGATTCCCGTCTCGATAGCCCATCTGCGAGTCAGCCGTTCCGTGAATTTTCTGTATGCTTCGGGCGTGGATATTTCCACATTTTTTTTAACCTCCAACCACTGACGTTGCAGAGAATCGATTTCTTGAAAATCGTATTCTTCAGCTTCCTGTTCTATCAGTTCAATGGGTTTCCATTGATGTGAAACTGCGGATTTCTCGCCATTGATTGCCATATGCCTCTAAATCCCTTTCGCATCGTGTATGCGCAAGCGCAATGCTATGAAAAGCGCTTGTGAAACATTATATCACGACAACCCGCCCCCCATCGCCATCCCCCCCACGCACCTCCCCCACCACCCTCGCTCCCGCAGCCCCCGCGACCACGGCGTCCGCATCCCCCGCCGCGCACACCAGCACCATCCCCACGCCCATATTGAACACCCGATACATCTCGTCCCGCGCTATCCCCCCTCGCTCTTGCAGCAGTCCGAATATCGGCGGAACCCGCCACGCCCCACGGTCGAACTGCGCCGTCAACCCCGGCGGCAGTATGCGCGGCATATTCTCGATCAGTCCGCCCCCCGTGATGTGCGCCATTCCCTTCAGCAACGGCAGCAGCGGACGCGCAACCCCCGCATACGCCGTATGCGGCGCAAGCAGCGCATCCCCTATCGTAACGCCCGCCCCTAACTCAGGCGCCGTTTCCCACAGCGGCGAAGGGTCGGCGTCCAACCCCAGTGCCAGGCGCGCCAGCGAGTAGCCGTTGGTGTGCAGCCCGTTGGACGGAAGTCCGATGATAGCGTCCCCCGCCCGAATGCCGCTGCCGTCCAAAATCGCGTCCCGCTCCACGGCGCCCACAGCGAACCCCGCCATATCGAAGTCCCCGGCGGCGTACAGCCCCGGCATCTGCGCCGTCTCTCCCCCAATCAGCGCGCAGCCCGCCCGCTTGCAGGCGCGCGCCATCCCCCCAATCAGCGCCGCCGCCATATCATCGTCCAGCGCCCCCACCGCAAGATAGTCCAGGAAGAACAGCGGCGATGCCCCGCACACGATTACATCGTTCACGCAGGCGTTCACCAGATCCTCGCCGATGGTGTCATACCGGCCCATCAGCGCCGCCAGCTTCAGCTTGGTGCCCACGCCGTCCGTGCTAGACACCAACACCGGATCCCTATACCCGCTCAGCCGATACAGCGCCCCGAACCCGCCTACGCCGCCAAGCGCATCCGGCCCCAGCGTAGGCGCCGCGATAGCCTTGATGCGCTCCTTGATATTCGCCGCCGCCCGCAAATCCACGCCCGCATCTGTATAAGTCGGTTGCTGCGTCAACGATTCACTCCGTCCCGCTAATCAAGCCCATCAAGCGCAATTTCCCCGCTCGCGATCCTACTCAGCGTCTCAACCCAAAACCGCCGTTCACGCCGCTTCACGCGCTCCTCCAGCGCCCCCGCCGTATCGCCCGCCGCAACCGCAACCTCGCATTGCGCCACCACAACGCCGCGGTCATACTGAGCATCTACCTGATGTATCGTTACGCCCGTAACCCGCTCGCCCGCCGCCAATACCGCCCGATGCACGCGGCCGCCGTACATCCCCTTGCCCCCGAACTTGGGCAGCAGCGCCGGGTGGCTGTTCAAAACCCGCCCCCCGTAGCGCTCCAATACGCCCTTGCCCAGCAGCCGCATATAACCGGCGAGCAGTACAAGATCGACCCCGTGCCGCTCCAGACATTCGCATATCGCGGCATCCAGCAACGCCGACGACGGATGCGTCGCGCTACTCAGGTGATACGCCGCCACGCCCGCGCGACGCGCCCGCTCCAGCGCCGTCGACCCGGAGTTGTTGCTGATTACCGCGCATACCCTTGCCCGCAGCCGCCCTTGTTCGCATGCGTCCATAATCGCCTGCAGGTTGCTGCCGCCGTGCGACGCCAAAACCCCCAAACGCAGCGTCTTGTCCGAACCGCTCTGCAATATCACACGCCTTTCACGCGCGCCAAGCCCAGCGATTGCGCTATTGCGCCTCGAGCGCCAGTTTATCCATCTCTAGCTGCACCGGTATAGGATACGCCCCCGTGAAGCAAGCCATACAAAGACTGTTCTGCGCCAATCCCACCGCGCGCACAAGCCCCTTGCGGCTCAAATAACCCAGCGAATCCGCCCCCACAAAGCGCCGTATATCCTCAACGCTCATATTCGCCGCGATAAGCTCCGGCCGCGTCGCCATATCAACCCCAAAGTGGCACGGCGACACTATCGGCGGCGCGCATATCCGCAAATGTATCTCGCGCGCTCCCCCACGCCGCAGCAGGCTTACCACATGCGGCGTAGTCGTCCCCCGCACTATGCTGTCATCCACCACCACGATGCGCCTATCCCGTATTATCTCCGGCAGCACATTCAGCTTCAGCCGCACGCCCAAATCCCGCAGCTGCTGATCCGGCTGTATAAAAGTCCGCCCAACATAGCGGTTCTTCACCAGCGCCTCGCCGTAGGGTATCCCCGATTCCTGCGAATATCCCACCGCCGCCGCCGTCGCCGAATCCGGCACTCCAATCACCATATCAGCATCGACCGGGTGTTCATTCGCCAGCTCGGCCCCCATAGCCGACCGCGCCGAATGCACCAACCGCCCGCTCATAACGCTGTCCGGCCGCGCGAAATAGATGTACTCGAACACGCAGCCCGCCGCATCCCGCTCGCCGTCCGCCGATGCCCCACGCCTATACACGCTGCGAAGCCCATCGGCGTCGATCAGAACCGCCTCCCCAGGCTCCACATCCCGCACGAACTCCGCCCCGATATGATCCAGCGCGCAAGTCTCAGACGCCAATACCCAACCGCCGTCCAACCGCCCTATGCACAGCGGACGCACCCCCAGCGGATCCCGTATCCCCACCAACTCCGTCTCCGTCATTATCGTCAGCGAATACGCCCCCTGAAGCCGCCGCATGCAGTACCCAACGCGCTCTTCCCAAGACAGCGCCGGCGCATTCGCGAACAAGTGCGCGATAATCTCGGAATCGTTGCTGCCATAAAAATGACACCCCCACCGCGCAAGCTCCGCCTTCAGCTCCACCGCGTTTATCACATTCCCGTTATGCGCCAGCGCAAGGTCTATATTGGGACCCGCCGCGCATATCGGCTGAGCGTTGTCTATCGCGCTCTTGCCCGTAGTGGAATAGCGCGTATGCCCGATTGCGATATGGCCGGGCAAAAGCGCAAGATCATTCTCTTCAAACGCCTGCCCCACAAGCCCCATCGCCACCTTTGTGCGTATCCGCCCGCCCTCGCTTGCGGCAATCCCCGCGCTCTCCTGCCCCCGATGCTGCAAGGCGTACAGCCCGAAAAATGCGTACCGCGCCACATCCTCGCCCTGCGAATATATCCCCACTATCCCGCACGCCTCGCGCGGTATATCGCTCGCCGGGGCCGCCGCGCCGTTGGAATGAAACGCATCGCTGTTCATTAAATCAACCCCGCCTGCTAATTGCCGCAAACGCAACCCGCGCAGCCCTCATTATAAGTTCTGCAAATCCCATACGCAATAAACCCAACGCCCATATATTCCCCCCTTTGCGCCCTTGCGCCTCTGCGTTAAACTTTACCCTGACTGAGCCACGCATTATAATGCCTACAGCAATCACATTCGGAGGCATCGCCATCGACGAGACGCGGCTGCGCGCCGTTCTGCGAGACTTCAAGACCGACGGCATCAGCGAAGATGAGGTAATCTCGCGCCTCATAGACCTGCCGTTCGAAGACCTCGACTTCGCCAAAGTCGACCACCACCGCGCCCTTCGACAAGGCTTCCCTGAGGTCATATTCGGGCAAGGCAAATCCCCGGAGCAGATAGCGTCCATATCCGACGCCCTGCTCCAGCGCTCCGACCGCCTGCTGGTAACCCGCGCGTCCCAAGACGCCTACGACGCCGTCGCCGCCAACATATCCGACGCCCGCTATGAGCGAATGGCGCGCTGCATCGTCGTCGACCGCCGCCCGCCCGACGAGCGCAAGCAAACCCCCGGCGTAATGGTAGTCTGCGCCGGCACCGCCGACCTGCCCGTCGCCAGCGAAGCCGTGGTAACCGCCGAAATCATGGGCTGCCAAGTGGAGCGCGTATTCGACGTCGGCGTCGCCGGCCTACACAGATTGCTGGTTCAGCTCCCCGCCCTCCAGCGCGCCCGCGTAGTAGTCGCCGTAGCCGGAATGGAAGGCGCGCTCCCTTCCGTCGTCGGCGGACTTGTGCAAGCCCCCGTAATCGCCGTCCCCACCAGCGTCGGCTACGGCGCAAGCTTCGACGGCCTAGCAGCCCTGCTCGCCATGCTCAATAGCTGCGCCACCGGCATCGGCGTAGTCAACATAGACAACGGCTTCGGCGCCGGCTTCCTAGCCGCCCTCATCAACGCCGTCCCCGCGCCGGCCCCCTAACCAAACCCCTTTGCGCCCTTGCGTTGACACAAGTCAGCCTCAGCCTAGACGCCATCTTAAACCACACACCCGCAACGTGTTATCATACTGCCCTATCCAATCCAACCAGCTACACCGCATCACCCAACCAGACCCGCCATGCAAAACTCCGAACAATCCACCGACCCCACCGACTTCCCCACATACCCCGCCTACAAGCCGTCCGACGTACAATGGCTAGGCGACATCCCGTCGCATTGGGAAGTGCGGCGGCTGAAATACCTTGCTCGGAATATCTCACAACCCACCAGCGAGCGAGTTGAAGGCGAGTTGCGGCTTGGACTTGAGCATGTAGAAAGTTGGACGGGCAAATACGAAATCGCAGAAAATGTTCGCTTTGAAAGCCGAATGAAACGCTTTCAACCCGACGATGTGCTTTTCGGCAAGTTGCGCCCATACCTAGCCAAAGTAACGCGCCCGGATCGCGCTGGGCTTTGCATGGGCGATTTCCTGGTATTTCGCGCCAAAAGCAACATCATGGTTGCGGAGTTCTTGGAATATCTGCTGCGCTGCAAGTACGTCATAGACTTAATTGACTCATCAGCGGTAGGCGCAAAGATGCCTCGCGCCGATTGGAATTTCATCGGCAATGTGTGGTTGCCCCTCCCATCCCTCCCCGAACAGCGCGCCATAGCCGCCTACCTCGACCGCAAAGGCGCCATCGCCCGCCGATACGCCCATGTAGCACGCCACATCATCGACACCCTGCGCGAACTCCGCCAAGTCGAAATCCACGACGCCGTAACCCGCGGCCTAAACGAAGACATCCCCCTCAAACCACCCGGCGTAGAATGGCTAGGCGACATCCCCGCGCATTGGGATGTGCGCCGCCTGAAATACTCCGCCAAGACTATCATGGGACAATCCCCCTCAAGTTACGACTGCGATGAAACCCCCATAGGCCCGCCTTTCCTGCAGGGTTGCGCCGAATTCCAAGAACGCCATCCCAAACCCGTACTGTACTGCCGCGCTCCCAAGAAAATCAGCCCGACGGGAGCCATTCTGCTATCGGTTCGCGCTCCCGTAGGCCGCCTAAACATCGCCGACCAGGAGTATGTGATTGGGCGCGGGCTTTGCGCCATCATCCCCGACAACAAAAACCTAGACACCACATTCGCCTACTACCATCTGCAAGCGGTAACCACGGGCTTAAGGTTGGCGTCAACCGGTTCTATCTTTGATGCCGTTAGACTGCGCGATGTTAGAAATCAGCCTATAATCACTCCGCCCCTACCCGAACAGCGCGCAATAGCCGAGTACATCGACGCGAAAACCGCCGCCATAGACGCCGCCATAGCCCACTACGAGCGCATGGCCGAGTTGGTAGCCGAATACTGGACCGTTCTAGTCGCCGACGCCGTAACCGGCCGCATAGACCTGCGCCAAGAGGCGGCTGAATAACCGCCAACCCTTTGCGCCCCTGCGCCTTTGCGTTAAAACTATTAGCCAAACACCACCTTGCGTTGAGACTTCTTTTGCCGCGGCGTGTTGACGCAAGACGCGGTTTTGGCTAGTATGCTGTTGTGATAGGGTTTGCCAAAGAGGATGTTCCCAAGGTATGCCTATGGACGCTAATGAATTCAACGCGCTTATGCTGTCCGATAAGCGAATCGAGGGAAACATCAATTGGCATGAAGACCAAGATAGGTCTCAGTCGGCGCGAATCTTCCGAACCGATGTGATAACCGATGACGAGCGCTCTATGTTCGTTCAAGGCAGATACAACGCCAGAAGAGGCAAACTCTCATATGCGCTTATTTTGCGCGGCGAAGGTCGTATCTACGCCTTGGATATGGGCAGGGAGCATCGCCCTTATCCTGATAAGCACAAGCATGCCAATGGCGCAATATATGATCCTGACGACATCACCGCCTCGCCCACCGCGCCAACGCAAGTATGGGAACAATTCTGCCGAGAAGCCCGCATAACGCATCTAGGGGATATGGATCAGCCGCCGAAAATCGGAATTCAAAGGGGGCTGCTATGAACCGCGCCGATGTTTGCGAAACAATGCAACGGCAAATGGGCGCGCTGTTTGATTGCGCCGATTTCGGGGACTACTATCGGATTCGCACGCCATACTTGTATCCCGACGGGGACACAATCGACCTTTTCTGCGAGTTCGACGGCGATCTCATAACCGTGACGGACGACGCAGAGACTACGGGCTGGCTGCAGATGCAGTCCCAAGCGTTGCGCCGCTCGTCTAAACAAAATCGCCTCATACAAGACGCCTGCCAAACGCACGGCGTAGAGTTCTTTCGAGGCATGCTGCAGGCGCGCTGCCGCCCTGAGGACAACTTGGCGGATGTCGTCAACCGCGTGTCGCAAGCGGCGCTGCGCGTGTCCGACCTATACTTCACGCTGCGGCATATCGGTGTCGGCGCGTCAGTAGCCGAAGATGTCGCCGATTATCTTGTCGATAACAATCTGCCGTATGAAACCAACAAAAAACTAAACGGACGCTCTGCCAGGACTTGGAATGTGGATTTTCATGTGCGCGCCTCCGCCCACAGCTCGCTTGTGTATGTACTGAGCGCCGGCAACCGCGCCACAGCCAACAGGTTGACCGACCATGTTGTCGCGGCGTGGCACGACCTGAGCTATCTGTCCATAGGCGCGGAGCCGCTGCGGTTCGTGTCTCTTTTTGACGACGCAACCGAAGTTTGGCGCGAAGAAGACTTTCGGCAAGCGGAAAGCCTGTCAACCGTGGCGTTCTGGTCGAGGCAGGACGAATTCGCTAGACTGCTATCGGAGGTTGCGTAATGCCCACCGCCATCACCCCGCCCCACAACTCCCAAAACCCAAGTAAGTTTCGCCGCATTCAATCGGTAAAAACCGCGCTTGTTTCAAGCGCATTCGCATATCAGTGGAGTCAGCCCGCTTGAACTGGTCATGGGACCCGTACAAGAACGAAGAGAACAAGCGAAAACACGGCGTCAGCTTTGAGGTTGCCCAATATGCGTTCAACGATCCCCTAGCCGTAACTACTATCGACCCGTATCCGTATGAAGAGCGATTTGCTACTATCGGAATGGTTAACGGCAGGCTTATACTGGTAATTCATACCTTGAATGCGAAGGGTTCCGATGTAGCTGGCGAGGATGGACGAATAATTAGCGCCAGAATGCCGACTCGCTATGAGCGAGAGAATTATGAAGAACGCAGATTTTGAACTCACGCAAGCCCAGATAGAAGAACTGGCAGCGCTTGACGCAATTGCAGATGAGCGCGTGGACACCTCCGACATCCCCGAAGTCACTGACTGGTCCAACTCGGCGCGCGGGCTTTTGCATATGTCGACCGAAGCGCGCGCCAAAGCCCTGGATAAGCTCAGGAGCGCGCGTCGCAGCGTAACCGACACCACCGAGCGCGGCCTAGAGAGCCGCATCTGCCGCATCCTCACCGGCGTCGACTGCGAACCGGGCGCGCCGGGAAGCGCCATCGGCGAGCGTCCCGCCGAATATGCCGCCGGCTGGCTGTGCGGCGACGCGGCGGACTACGACGCCGAACATTGCGTCGACCTCGCGCAGCTCGCCGCATTCCTCGAATCCACTCAGCCCGAAACCGCCGCAGTGCTCTCGCTGGGAACCGATACGCCTGCGCGCAATCAATTCCTAGCCCGCCTGAATAGCGATATGGATAAGCGCGGCGTGGTGGACATGCTGCGGAACGGCGTCAAGCACCGCCAACACGAAATCGCGCTTTACTATGCCATGCCCACGCCCGGCAACACGGCGGCAGAAGAGCGCTACCGCCAAAACCGCTTTTCGGTAAGCCGCCAACTGCGCTTCAGCGCCCGCAATCGCCGCGAGTCTATCGACCTTGCGCTGTTCGTCAACGGCTTGCCCGTGATTACATTCGAGCTGAAGAACAGCCTCACCAAGCAGACCGCCGCAGACGCCGTGCAGCAGTACAAGAAGCGCGACCGCCGCGAGCCGCTGTTCCGCGTGGGACGATGCCTCGCGCATTTCGCGGTGGACGACGGCGAAGCGCAGTTCTGTACCAACGTCAACGGCAGACAATCGGCGTTTCTGCCGTTCAACAAGGGCTACGACGGCGGCGCAGGCAATCCCGTCAACCCCGGCGGCTTGATGACCGACTACCTATGGCAGGAAACTTTCACCCGCGAAAGCCTGTCCGACATCATAGAGCATTACGCGCTGCTGCTCGAAACCGACGGCAAGCGCGCAAACGCCCGCGCGCAGATATGGCCGCGCTATCACCAACTAGACGCCGCGCGAAAGCTTCTCGCCGACGTGCAAGCGCACGGCGCGGGGCAGCGCTACCTTGTGCAGCACTCCGCCGGCAGCGGCAAATCCAACACCATCGCTTGGCTGGCGCATCGCCTTGTGGAGTTGCAGCGCGGCGGCGAACCCGAATTTCGCTCCGTCATCGTGGTTACCGACCGCCGCATACTCGACCGCCAAATCAATGACACGATACGCCAGTTCACGCAGGTTCGCTCCACGCTGGCGCGCGCCGAATCCGCCGCCGATCTGCGCCGCCTCATAGCCGCGGGCAAAAAGATAATCATAACCACCGTGCAGAAGTTCCCCTTTATTTCGGACGCCATCGGCTCGGAGCATCGCGGCAGCCGCTTCGCCATCATCATAGACGAAGCGCACTCCAGCCAAGGCGGCCGCGCCGCCGCCGCAATGTCCAAAACGCTCGGCGCGAACAACAGCAGCGCCGCCGATGACGACGAAGATTATGAAGACCAAATAAATCGCATCATCGAATCGCGCAAAATGCTGACCAACGCTTCCTACTTCGCGTTCACCGCCACGCCCAAGAACAAGACGCTGGAGCTGTTCGGCGCGGCGCATCCCCAGCCGGACGGCGCGGTGAAGCATAGCCCGTTCCACGCCTACACGATGAAGCAGGCGATACAGGAAGGCTTCATACTCGACCCGCTGGCGCACTACACCACCGTCAAAAGCTACTATCGGCTGGTCAAGACGGTCGAGGACGATCCGCAGTTTGACGCCAAGCGCGCGCAGCGCAAGCTCATCCGCTATGTAGAGGGGCATGACCAAGCCGTCCGCGCCAAGGCGGAGATTATGGTCGACCACTTCCTCGAAAGCGTGATAAAGCCGCGCAAACTCGGCGGGCAGGCGCGCGCGATGGTGGTAACCGACGGCGTGGAGCGCGCCATAGACTACTTCACCGCCATCAACGCCTACTTGCGCGAGCGCGATAGCCGATGCAAGGCGCTTGTGGCGTTCTCAGGCGAGCGCGAGTACGGCGGCAAGACAGTGAGCGAAACCTTCCTGAACGGCTTCCCTGAGACGCAAACCGCCGACAAACTGCGCGAAGATCCGTACCGCATCCTCATATGCGCCGACAAATTCCAAACCGGCTACGATGAGCCGCTGCTGCAAGCGATGTATGTGGACAAGACGCTGTTCGGCGTTAGAGCGGTGCAAACCCTGTCCCGCCTCAACCGCGCTCACAGCGGCAAAACCGACGTCTTCGCGCTGGATTTCATGAACGAAGCCGACGATATAGAAGCCGCCTTCGCCGACTACTACCGCGCAACTATCTTGGCTGACGAAACCGATCCCAATAAGCTGCACGACCTCAAGTCCGCTTTGGACGCGCAGCGGCTCTACACGCCCGAAGAGGTGGGCGCAATGGTGAAAGCGTATCTCGACGGCGAAAAGCGCCCCGCATTCGAGCATATCCTAGATGTCTGCGTGCAGCGCTACCGCAAAGAGTTGGACGAAGACGCGCAAGTGGCGTTCAAGGGGAACGCCAAGGCGTTTGTGCGTTCATACGCTTTCCTGTCCCAGCTTCTTCCTTATGGCGAAGCGGAGTGGGAAAAGCTTTTCATATATCTGTGTTTTCTCATCCGGAAGCTTCCGGCCCCCGCGTCCGACGACCTTTCGCTTGGCATAGAAGACACCGTCGACATGGATAGCTACCGCGCCGAAAAGCAAGCCACGATGGCAATCCTGTTAGCCGACGAAGACGCCGAGATAGACCCGCTGCCGGCCGACGGCGGCGGGCATATGCGCCAGCCTGAGCTAGACGCGCTTTCCAACATCATCGCGCAGTTCAACAGCCTTTTCGGCTCGAGCTTCACCGACCCTGACGGCGCCGGCAGAATGCTTGAAAACATCGCCGTCGAAGCCAAAGCGGATGAATCGTTCCTAAGCGCGCGTGGCAACTCGGACAAAGAAAACGCCCGCGTCGAACATCATAGGGCTTTGCTAAAAGCAATGACCGGCATGGTCGGCAGCAGCGCCGAATTGTACAAGGTCTATTCCGAAAGCGAAGCCTTTCGCAACTGGGTAGATTCGCAATTCTTCAACGAAGCCTACAAATCCTTTTAGACGCATAATTGGGATATTCGGCGCTGCCGCTTTTTGTTGTGTGGGGCGGCATTGACAACCCTTTTATCTTCAACGCCAGGTTTCAGGATCGGCGCGGCTGCGGGTTGCGCGGCGTTTCTCTTAACAGCGTATCATCCGTTGCCGTTAAGCAGGGCGGTATGGCGCTCGATTATAGGGCGGATGGTTAGCCTGAGTCTGACTACGGCGTTTTGGCGCGCTGTCGCCGCGCATAACGGTTGCATATGCCGCCATCCGTCTATACGGGCTTGCAATCAGAATGCGATTGCTCTGCGCCGCCGCGTGTTTGCGTTCCTGCGTGTTTGACGAAGTGTTGTGTCATAGCGCCGCTTGCCTAAGCGGCGCTTTAGTCGATACGCTGCCGCCAAGCCAACCGCTAATTTGAGAGCGATGTGTTCTATTGACTGCCGCCAACTATAATTCCCGCCATTCGCCGGACTCGCTTGTGGCTTGCCGTGGGCGCAACTGGGTGGTTATGCCGTTCGATCAAGAAGAGTTGGCGTTGCTGCGCCCGGCGGACGGCTCTGAAGATGACAGGATAGGCATATACACGCGCATAGAGCCGAACGCAATAAGCCCGTCGACGTATCCCAAGCCCGTCCCCGAACGCGCCGGCGATCTTTCGGGCGCAAGTCTGCTCCGCAACGCCTTTCGCCTGAATCTCAGGGCGGGCGCAGGCCCATTCCGCTCCGTCGGCAGAGTAGCCTTTGCGCCGCGCCCATACCAGTACGTCCCGTTGGCGATGTCTCTGAAAATGAACCCCGTCCGCATGCTCATCGCAGACGACGTGGACGTGGGAAAAACCATCGAGGCCGGCTTGGTGGCGCGCGAACTGCTGGACAGAGGCGCCGCCAAGCGCGTCGGAGTTCTGTGTCCGCCGCATCTGTGCGAGCAGTGGGAAAACGAATTGCGGGGCAAGTTCGGCATTGACGCCGCTGTAGTTCAGTCTTCCAAGATGGCGCGGCTTGAACGCGCGCTGCCCCGCCAAGACATTCATATATTCGCGCACTACAAGCGCATCGTGGCTTCAATAGACTATGTGAAATCCGACCATCATTACAGGGCTTTCGTGGACAACGCCCCGGATCTAATTATCGTGGGCGAAGCGCACGCCGCATCTCGACCGCGCGGCGACGCAAGCGGCGGCCGGCAGCAGCGCCATCGGCTTGTGAGCGCGCTCGCCAAAGATCCCAACCGCCATATCATCTTGATCACTGCTACGCCCCACAACGGCGTCGAAGAGAGCTTCAGGGCACTGTTGGGACTTCTGAAGCCCGAATTGGATATGCCGCTTGAGCGCAGCATCCCGAATCGGTGGCTAGTTCCCTATCTGGTGCAGCGCCGCCGAAGCCACCCTGCGCGCCAAAACGGACCGCCTGCGCTCCGCCGCCACGCTTGCCAAACCCGTCTAACGCATCGGAATTCGGATACCTTTACCGCTTGCGCCATAGAACAAGCGCCCATACAATAGTTAGCATCTGAACCGAATAAACACGGCGGCGGTGAGTGCGCTGTGATTGGATAGGACATTCGGATGACGACACTGCGCCAAACCGAGCCAAGCGCAAACAACGCGCTGGGCGCTATCCTGCGCCGCATGCTGCCGAGTTGCGCGGTGAATTCCGAAACCACGCGCGCTATCAGCGACCATCCCGGACTGCAGCCCGACATTCTGATTACCGCAGACGACCGCGCGCCCGTGGTGGTTGAAGCGGAGTATATGCCGGCGTACACCGCCGAGGATGAGGCAAAGGCGCGGCTTGGCTTGCAACTGGCATCCGACGGCAAGCGTATCGAAGCCGCGATTGCGCTGCGCTATCCGGCGGATGTTGCGGACGCATCCGATATCGACGGCGCAATCCGATCGGAGCGCTTGGAATACGCTGTGTTTTACGAAGACGAAACGCGCTTTCCCGTATCGGGTTGGCTGAATGGCGGCGTGTCCGATCTTGCCGACCTGATACGGCTGGTGTCCGTATCGGAGCGCGCGGTTGACGCCGCCACCGATGTGTTGGAGCAGGGCATAGAGCGCGCCGTCGCCGTCTTGGACAATATGGGCAGACTGCGCCCCGCCATCAATCAGGAAATCGCGCGCCTGCTGGGCATGGATGACCTGCCGCCCACCCGCCGAATGGCGTGCGCCATCATCGCCAACGCGCTCATATTCCACGAGCGCATCGCGGGGATGCACGCCGAAGTCAAGCCGCTTAACCTGCTCTGGACATCCTCCGAAGACAACCCGCGGGACAAACTAAACGCGGCGTGGGACGACGTCCTGCAAATCAACTATTGGGCGATATTCGCAATCGCGCGCGACATCGTGAATCAGCTTCCGGCGCATGACGCGGCGCAAATCATCGACCGTCTGCGCGACACCGCGCAGCGCATTAGCTCAGGCGGCGCTATATTCGCGCACGACCTCACCGGGCGCATATTCCAGCGGCTCATAGCAGACCGCAAGTATCTCGCCACATTCTACACGCTGCCGGCGTCATCGGCGCTGCTGGCGCGCATAGCCGTCGCCAAGCTGAAAGACGTCGACTGGGCGGACGCAAACGCCATCGGCGAACTGCGCGTGGGCGATTTCGCATGCGGCACGGGGGCGCTGCTATCGGCCGTCTATGAGCAGTTCTCCATACGCCACGAACACGCGGGCGGCAGCGCCGATTCGCTGCACAAAGCGATGATGGAAGACTCGCTCTACGGCTGCGATGTGATGCCTAGCGCCGTTCACATCACGGGCGCCACGCTGTCAGGCATTCAACCGAACATCGGCTACGAAAATTCACGCTTATACACAATGCCTTACGGACGGCAAGCGGATGGCAGCGTGAAAATCGGATCGCTGGATCTGCTGCAAACGTCGTCTGTTATGACGCTGTTCAACACCAGCGATCCCGCGCTGCGCACCGGCAGCATAGGCGAAGAGACCGCCGCTCAGATTGCGGTCGACATACTGGACGACGGCTTCGACATCGTGATAATGAACCCGCCGTTCACCAGCAACACCAAGCATCGGGACGCTGAAGGCAACATACTAAACGCCGCATTCGCCGCATTCGGCGCTGACATATCAGACCAGGACGCAATGGCGGCGCGGCTGATTCAATTGGCGCGCGGCTCTCACTATCACGGGCATGCGGGCTTGGGTTCGGCGTTTGCGTCAATAGCGGACAAAAAGGTTCGGCCGGGCGGCGTTGTGGCGCTGGTATTGCCGCTCACCGCCATTAACGGCGCTGCGTGGGCTAAGTTCCGGGAACTGATTGGCACGCAGTACGCCGACGCCACGATTGTGAGCATCGCATCCATCGGCAGGGATATGGCGTTTTCGTCGGATACGGGAATGGCGGAATGCCTGATAGTGGCGCGCAAGCTGAAGCCGGATGAGAAGCCTAGCATGCGCGCCGAGTTCGTATCGCTGACGCATAGGCCGGCGGGATTTATTGAGTCGAGGGAGTTCGCGCGCGGCATTGCCGCCGACGCTGAGTTGAATCGGCTTGAAGACGGGCCCTATGGCGGCGTCCCGATATACTGCGGGGAAGAGCTTGTGGGCGAGGCGTTGGACGCGCCGATAGACGGCTACGCAGCCGGCTGGGGCGCGGCGCGCATAAGCGACGCATCGTTGGCGCAGGTGGCGCATTCGCTATCCGAGGGTGTGTTGTGGCTTCCGGCCGCCGCCGAAACGCATGAACTGCCTATCGCGCGATTGAGCGAAGTCGGACAGCGCGGGTTGGATTCGCAAATGGTGATAAGCGCCGCGCACAATGCGCCGTTCACCAAACATCCGCCGTCCCCTACCGCCACCTATCCCGCGCTATGGAACCACAACGCCCGAAACGAAACCCGAATGGTCTGCGTCCCCGATTCGCAGCTGAGGGCAAGGCGCGGCATGGGGACGAGAGTCGCCGAGATATGGGCGACGGCGAGCCGAGTTCACCTGAACCGTCATTTCACCTTTGGTTCGCAGGCGCTAGCGATTGCGTTCACCGAATACCCATCAATGGGCGGCGCAGTTTGGCCAAACATTCAGTTCAGCGATGGGCGTTTTGATTGCGCTTTCACGATTTGGGGCAACAGTACGCTTGGCTTGCTATGCTATTGGTGGCATTCTAGCCGTCAGCAGTCCAGCAAAGCGGGCATGACCGTTCGCGCCGCCGAATCGCTTCCCATCCTCGACCTGCGCGCCCTAAGCGACGCGCAGCTCGCCACGGCGCAGGAAATCTTCGACGAATTCCGCGAACTAGAACTGCAGCCGGCGTATCTCGCGGACGCCGACGCCAACCGCGCGCTGCTGGATCGCCGCGTGCTATGCGATATGCTGGGCTTCGACGATGCCGTGTACGAAGGCGTGCGGATGCTTGCCGCCAAGTGGAGCGCGGAGCCGTCGGTTCACGGCGGCAAGCGGCGGCCGGCGGGGGCGGGGTTGGTGGTGTAGGGGGGCATCGGGCCGGTTCTCAAACCTGCAGTCAACCACGGATGCGCTCGACACCCGCCATTGCTATTGCAGCCATAAGCCAATAACGGCGAGTGCGAACCGCCGCCCGAAGCCTACCGCTCGGCGCTGCGCGAAGTCATCCGCAACTGCATCTACACCGTGGACAAGAACCCATTCGCGATCGCCCCCTGCAAGGTGGCGCTCTGGATCGTTAGATTTCCCGCAGCGCTTGCTGGACATGTCCACCGTGCGGACGCTGCCGCGCGAGCGCATATCGTCTGAGGAAGAAGAGCGCGTCCGCAGCGGATACGAAGTACCTACTCACTATCGCTTTCAAGCGTCGCCCAAAGCCGCCCAAGCGATTGGCGCGGACAATGCGCCGCTTGCCGAACTCACCTGCGGCCCGGCGGCGCAGGTGTGGCGCATTAACCACGGCTGGCGCTCTCAATGCGACCGAAACGGGTTCGCGTTGGACGCCCAAACCGGCCGCTGGAGACAGCAACAAAGCGCCCTATCTGACAACGATGAAGACGACGATATTGACTCGGACGCGCCGCCTCTGACGGGCGTAAAGACCTTCGTCCAGGACGCTAGATACATCCTGCTGATTAAGCCGCCCGACGCGCCCGCGGACAGCGAAAACTTCCTGATTACGCTGGCGCATGCGCTGCAGCGTGGCATCCAAATGGAATGCCAAATTGAGGAAAACAAAGTCGCGGTGGAGCTGCTAGGTCAAGGCAAGCGCCAAACAATCATGCTGTGGGAAGCGGTTGAAGGCGGCGTGAGGATCGCCGAAATGCTTGTTGAATAGCCCAAAGCGCTCGGCAATGCGGCGCGGCGCGCGCTGGCGATATGCCACTACGACGCCGATACCGGACAGCAGAGCGCCACCCACAACCCCGCCGATTGTGTGAAGGCATGCTACATGTGCCTAATGAACTATGGCAATCAGCGCGAGCATCAGAACCTAGACAGGAATCTAATTAGGGATTTTCTGTTCAGCCTGACGCGCGCCGAAACACAGAAGCTGTCCGGCGATCGGACGCGCGAAGGGCAGTTTATGGCGCTGCTTGAAAGCGCAGATCCGCGTTCTGCGAAGGAGCGCGCCTTCATACGCCATCTGTACCACAACGGACACTCGTTCCCGGATCGAGCGCAGCATCGCCCTAGCGAGCAAGTGTACGCCCAACCCGATTTCTACTATGAGCGGGGCAGAGTTTGCGTTTTCATCGACGGACCCAGCCACGATACGCCCGAAATCCAAGCCAACGACGCCGAGATTCGGGAAGAGTTGGAAGAGCGCGGCTTCAAAGTCATCGCCATCGGGCACGACGCGGATTTCGCGGCGCAGATTGCGCGCTATCCTGATGTATTCGGCGGGAATGAGTAGCAACCAACTTCCGAAAGCACTCTGCGTTGCTATAGACAGATTACTACCATCAACAGGCGCATCGGTTTCACGCCGGCTTTTCGGGCGCTTTTGGGGCAATCGGGCGCTTTTGGGGCAAATGGGGTGAATGCGCGCGCCGCTAGTCTTTATTGTTCTCTTCGGAATAGGGCGGCGGCGTGTCGAACGATCGGAGCGGTGCTGACGCCGTTTGCGGGGTTTGGCTTCAAATTGATGAGGTTGCCATACTAAAATTTGCGCGGTAGCGCAATCGCTGTCAAGCGATACAACATCAGGCAAGTTGAACAGGCTTGCGCGTCGCACAAGGGGTACTCCAAGACGGATGGAACGCTGACCTTGTCGATTGCGCTGGCATGGCTGAAATTGGGCTGGATTTAATACACCTGCACGTTGAGAATACCCTGTTTATCTTTTGCCACACTTATCATAAACTACAAGCCATGAGCGATATAAGCGCGCGGCGCGCCAAACCCGCCGATACAGAGCGCATAGCCGCCTTTCAGCAGGCGATGGCGCTGGAAACCGAGGGCAAGACGCTCGACCCCGAAACGCTGCGGCAAGGCATCGCCGCCGTGTTCCAAGACGCGCGCAAAGGCTTCTACATCGTCGCCGTGGCAAGCGGCGATATAGGCGGCGCTGACGACGCCGCCCAAGTAGTTGGCAGTCTGCTCATCACATACGAATGGAGCGATTGGCGCAACGCCACATTTTGGTGGATCCAAGGCGTCTATGTTCATCCCGCTTGGCGGCGCATGGGCGTCTATCGCAGTATGTACGCCTATGTTCTCGACGCTGTCAGCGCGCGCAAAGACATCTGCGGCATACGGCTGTATGTTGAGCGCGCCAACGCCGTCGCGCAGCAAACCTACGCCAATCTGGGAATGCGAAAGTCCCACTACGACCTGTACGAAATAGACATAGCGCCGTAGCCGCCTGCAACGCTAACGGATAGCGCAAACGGACAACAACATACACACAAAACGGGGGTAACCCAAATGCTGCCCGATAATGTCAAAGACTTCATATCCCAAAACAACAAGGCGGTTCTGAGCACATTTCGGCGCAGCGGCGCGGCGCAATTGAGTATCGTGATTGTGGGCGCATACGCCGACGGCGCTGCGTTCACCACCACCGAAGACCGCGCCAAGCTTCTGAACCTCAGGCGCGACGCCCGCTGTTCGCTGCTGGTATCGCAAGACGGCTGGTGGGGCTTCATCGTGCTGGAGGGAACCGCGCAGATTATGGCGGCGGACAACACCGACGCCGAGACGCTGCGTCAGGCGTTTCGCGACGTCTACCGCTCCATATCCGGCGAGCATCCCGACTGGGACGACTACGACCGCGCAATGATAGCCGACCGCCGCGCCGTGGTGATAGTGCGCCCTGAGCGCGTGTACGGCACGGCGCTATCGTAGGGCGTGTACGGGTAAGCGTGCGGCGCCTATACAGGATAACCCGCCGCCTATCCCCCTACCGCTCCCCCAGCGGATTGAATATCTCATACCCCTCGCGCGCGTTGGGGCCGATTAGGCTGAAGTCGTCGCCGCATAGCCAGACCAGGAAATCGGCGTATGGCGGCGCAGGCGCGTCGCGCGGCGGAATCAGTATCGCGCTGCCGATGAAGTACGCCCGATAGCACCCTTGCCGCGGCTCGTCCGGCACCGCGATATTGCCGCTGAACGACCAGCTCGTCTCGCCCGTCTCCAACGCCGTAGTCCCCGATATGAACACCGAACCCGTTGCGCCGTCGAACCTGCCGCTGCCGTTGTCAATGCGCAGAAAGCGCTTCCAGTAGCCCGCTTCGCCGTTCTCCGACGGACACATAAACCCCAATGTCTGCGACATAATCAGGCGGTTGCCTTCCCCCGCCGTCCAAACGAATGTGTGCGGGCCGGGCGCCGCCGCGCTGCATGCGCCGGACTGCGCAACCGCGCGCGAGCGGTCATCCACAAAGTTGAATGCCACCACGCCCGCCGCGCTCAAGTCCGAACCGGCGGCGTTGAAATCCCCGCGCAGTTCGCCTTTGCATATGCCCGTTTCGGCGCAGTCTTCGGGGTTGGTTACCTCATAAGTGCCGCTTCCCCTGCCCGCAAAGGTGGATGTCCCGCCGTCGGCGCGCGCATCCAACGCCGCCAGCGCCACAAGCAGCAGCGCCAAAACCACGGACAACGGCAGGATTGCCATGCCGCCGCGCCGCGCTTTGAGAATCATCCCGCTTCCCTCTATGCGCCTCTGCGCCCTTGCGTTGAACTTCATCCCGTTGCCTTAGCGCATTCCACAAGCGCCGCCGCTATGCCCGTGTAGCCCGACGGCGTCAGATCCTGCAAGCGCGCCTTGTCGTCGGCCGGAAGCTCTAACTCTGCTATGAAAGCGCGCAGATCCGTCTGCGTAATGCGCCGCCCGCGCGTGAACGCCTTGAGCCGCTCATAGGCGTCTTCCCCGCCCCGCTTTCGCATAACCGTCTGAACCGCCTCTGCCAGCACCTCCCAGGCGTCGTCGAGTTCGGCGGCGAGCAGCGCGTCATCTACCGCCACTTGGCGCAAGCCGCGCAGCGCCGACCGCAGTCCCACTACGCCGTGTCCGATGGCGGGGCCAAGGTTTCGCAGCGCCGACGAATCGGTCAGATCGCGCTGCAGCCTTGATATGGGAAGCTTGGCCGCCAGATGCTCCAGCAGCGCGCTGCTCACGCCGATATTCGCTTCCGAATTCTCGAAGTTGATGGGATTGACCTTGTGCGGCATCGTGGAAGACCCCACCTCTTCGGCAACCGGCTTTTGCCGAAAGACGCCTATGGATATGTACGCCCACATATCGCGGTCAAAGTCCAGCGTGATGGCGTTGAAGCGCATTAGGGCGTGAAATATCTCCGCTAGGTAGTCATGCGGCTCAATCTGCGTGGTGAGCGGGTTGTGCGTCAGACCCAGCCGTCCCACAAAGCGCCGCGCGATAAGTTGCCAATCGGCGTTGGGGTATGCGATGGCGTGGGCGTTGTAGTTGCCCACTGCGCCGTTGAACTTGCCCAGATATTCGGCGCCGCTTATCTGACGCAGCTGCCGCCGCCAGCGATACACGAACACCGCCAGCTCCTTGCCCAGCGTGGTCGGCGACGCCGGCTGCCCGTGCGTGCGCGCAAGCAGCGGCGTAGCGGCCGTAACATCGGCCAGCGCCGCAACGCCGTTCACCAGCGCTTCGGCTTGCGGCAGCCACTCTTCCCGCATTGCGCCCTTCAGCATCAGCGCATAGGCGAGGTTGTTGATGTCTTCCGATGTGCAGCAGAAGTGAACCCATTCGCATATATCCGCCAGCGTGGTTTCGGCGAGCCGCTCGCGTATGTAGTATTCCACCGCCTTGACATCGTGATTTGTGGCGCGCTCGATTTGCTTGACGCGCATCGCCGCATCGTCGTCGAAATCATCCGCCAGCGCCCGCAGCAGCGCCCGTTCCCCGCTAGTGAGCGCGCGCATATCCGCGATAGCCTCGCAGTCCGCCATCTCAAGCAACCACTCAACCTCAACCTGAACCCGCCGCCTTATGAGCGCCCACTCCGATAGGTGATCCGCGAGCCCGCTGACCTGCGCGGCGTAGCGCCCGTCCAACGGCGTTATCGCTCTGAGTGTCATTTCTCCATTCCCTTTGTTGTTTGCGCTATTCGTCCATGCGCCGCCCGCCGCCGATACGCGCGACGCACGTCGATTCAGCATAGACGGCATAGAGATTTCGACGCAAGCCAACCGCCGTTCTTGTGATGTGTAAAATGAGGCATAAATCCCGCAGCGCAAGCCCGCCCGCCGCCGTCATTAGCCGCCGATGCGGACGCCGACGCCCTGCGCCACCGCTCTATCATACGCCGCCTTGCCCGCCGCAACATCCCACATCGCCATCCCAAGCGATTTGAACAGCGTGATGTCGTCGGCGTTGCGCCTGCCCGGCTTTGCGCCGCCTACCACCTGCCAAAGTTCGCTGACCTGCTCCCAGAGTATCAGGCCGCGCGATACGGGCATCAGCAGCTCGCCGCACTCGACTTTCGCCTGCGCTATGCTGTCCACCGCGATAATATCGGCTCGCCGAATAGTAGCGTCGTCCAACTCGGTAGCGTATGCGTTTGCGCCGCCCACCGCGCAGATATGCGTCCCCGCGCGCAGCCATTCGCCCTCGAATACCGGCGTCCGCGACGATGTAATCGTAACCAGAATATCGACGTCCGCCACCGCTTGGCGTGGCATATCTACAGCGCGCGCGTCTATGCTCAGCGCGCTTGCCATGCGCCGCGCAAAAGCGCCCCGACGTTCGGCATTTGGGCTGAACACGCGCGCCGCCGTGATTGGGCGCGCATTGCATATCGCCTCAAGTTGAACGCCCGCCTGAAACCCGCTGCCCAACATTCCCACAACCGAGGCGTCGGCGCGCGCCATATGCCGGACGCTCACCGCGCTCGCCGCCCCTGTGCGTATGCGCCCCAGCGAGTTCGCCTGCATCACCGCAAGCAGCGCCCCCGTGTCCATATCGTAGAGCAGCACAAAGAAGCGATACACGCCGCCCGCCGCCGAGTACGCCTTGAAGCCCACAACGCCCTGTGAGTACAGCGCCGCTTGCATTCCCGCCAGAAAGACGCCTTCAGCGGCAATGTCATGCGCGCGCGGCAGATTGACGGCATCCCCCGCCGCCTGCTCCCTAAGCGACGCCACCACCACCGGTATGGCGTCCTCGACGCTCAGCAGGCGCTCCACATCGGCATCCGTGAGCCACAGCGGGTTGTCTTGGCGCATGCGCGCGCCTCCTAAACGACGTGGTTTTGGCGCAATCCGACGCCGCGGACCCTATTTCGGCGGCCAATCGGACTTGGCGTATGGCATTGCGCGCAATCGGAATGATAGACAATGCAGCGTTCAGCCCCTGCGCGGCTACGGCGCAACGGCTATGAGCGCACCGCTATGACGCCCAGCCAACTGCGCGGCACATGCGTTATGTTCATCTCGGCGAAGGTTTGGCGCACGCCCGATTGCAGCGCCGCGCTCGCCTTGTCCAGCGGTACGCCGGGCAGCGTCCCCTCGATGAAGTCCTTGAACCCGCTAATGTCCAGCCAGCCCTCTATCGGCACCTGCACCGTGTCTATCTGCTGCTTCACGATGGTAAGCCCGTGACTCTCCAGCAGCTCGCGATACTGCTCAACCGTCAGCTGCTTGCGGGACTCCACCTTGTCCGCCTTGTTCGGGCGCAAGCCGTATTCGCGCCGCAGCGTGCGGATGGACTTGAACATCCATTTGCGGTAATACTCAAGGCTTTCCGGCGGATGGCTGCCCTCGAAGAACGATGTGTTGAAGGCGAACTTGCCGCCGGGGTTCAGCGAACTGGATATGTCGGCGAGCAGCGCATCCTTGTCCGGGATGTAGTGTATAGCGTTGCAGAAGAACACCGCGTCCACCGATTCCTTGAGCGATCCGGAGAGCTGCTCCACTTGGCTATGCACGAATTGGATGGCGGAATCCCGCCGTCCCCGGAAGTTTTCCATCGCCTGCCTGATGGCGCTCGCCGAATGGTCAACGCCGATAACCACCGATTCGCAGGCGTTCTGCAGCCGCTCAGAAATCAGACGGGTTACGCCGCCTGTGCCGCACGCCAAATCCACGATGCGCCGGTCGTTGCCTATGTCCGCCATATCTACAAGGTGCGCGTTGAGCGTCTCATAGAAAGTATTCTGGGAGAACTTGGAGAACGAAAAGTCTTGTGATGCCATTTCAAGCCTCCTGCGCTGCCATTCGCCGCCCGCCGCGCGCCTAAACCGCCGCGAGCATATCGCCGCCCCTACATTATAGCGATATGCGCCCCGTTAGGCTACTAATGCCGCAATTATAGCGCCACGCCCCCGCAGCGCAAACCCGCCACCTTTTGCGCCCCTGCGCCTTTGCGTTGAAATCGCCCTAAATTCCCGCCACGCAGCGCCGATAGCCTTGCTTGCGCCCACGCCGCTATTCGTCCCCAACCGCCTCGATCCGCAGCGTGTACTCGGCCGGCCGATATGTGGCGTGCGTCATAGGCGATACCACCACCACGGCGCGCTCGATGCGGCCGCCAAACCCCGCGATGCGCCATTCCCCCGTCAGCGCATCCCCGTCAACCGCCAGCGCCACCTTGCGAACCGCCGCCGTCCCGTCAGCGCCTATCTCTATTATCTGAACCGCGAAAATCTGCCGCAACCTATTGTCTATGCGCCGAAATCCGTCGGCGCGCCACTCCCCGCCGCTCTCTGCGTCATCCAAGTAGCCTATCTGCGGTATAGCGATGTCGTCGATAACCCACCCGTCCAGGTTCACGCCCTCGTCCGTGATGTACTCGAAGCGCACGATAACGCTGCCCTCGCCGGCGTATGCGGACAAGTCCATACGCTCGCGCTCCCAACCGCCCTTGCCCGTAACGCCCGCCCCGAAGTTGTTGCCCAGCGGATTTGAGCGCGTGGTATGCTCGCCCTCAAGCAGCGTCCATGTTGCGCCGCCGTCCGCCGATGCGCTCACATAGCCGTAGTCCCAATCCGTCTCGATATCCCGCCACATCCAAAACTCAAGCGTAGCATCATCCGTATCCGACAAGTCAAACTCGCGCTCCATCAGCGTATCCACCGAATCGCCCGCCCCGCTCCAATAGCAGAACCGCCCGCTGCGGCAATCCGTATTCACCTGCTTCACAAGCGCATTGCCATCAAAGCGCACCAGCGCGTCGCCATCCTCAAACCGAATATCGTAGTAGCGCGCCGAAAGCTGCGGCTGCGCGCGCGTCTCTACTATATCCGTCTCAACCGATTCGACCCGCAGCGCCTGCGTATCGAATTCGGCGTACCCATACTTGCCATCATCGGAGTCCAGGTAGTTGGCGATAACCCAATCCTCAAATGCCTGCGCGAAATTCGTCCCGAACTGCGCCAAATATCGCTCAACGCCGTTCACGCCGTCCCCCTGTTCGCGCGCAAGCTCCGACAGCCCCGCATACCCGCCGTAATGCTGCGCGATGTACGCCATAAACAGCGATGCGGCGCCGTAATGCGGCGCCGTTTTGGACGGATTGTCGGGCCAAAAGTTCAGCTGCGTTTCCGGCGCTCCCAGGAAATCCCGCGCAAAGCCAAGCCTATAGCCGGCGAGATGCGCCGCCATCTCAGACATCCCTTCATTGACCCAAACATCCTCGCCCGCGTCCAAATGCCAATGAACTGCATGCTGAAACTCATGCGCCAGCACGCTCAGATAGGCATCGCCGCCGTAGCGCAGAACGCCCGTATCCATATAGATCATCTCGCGCTGATTGCTGTACGGATGCGTAGCGCGCGGAAACTCGTCGCTTGCGCCGAAATAGCCCGCCGCCCCGTTAAGCGGCGCATTCAGCACCGTAAGCCGCGCATCGTTGTCAACGCCCGGCCGCCAAATATCCCCGATATTCCCCACGATTGCCGGGCGTATCCGCCCCTCAAACGCATCCGCCACAGCGCCTATCCGCGCATCCGAAACATCATCCGCCGCCGCCTCATCCACATACCAATAGGCGTTCTCGCTAACCGCCCGCAGCCGCGCATACACCTCATAGACGCGCTCCGCATAAAGATCGGTAACGAAAAACCGCTGCCGATGTCCCACGCTGCAGCAATCCGGATCCGCGGGTATTGTGCGCTCCAGCGGTTCGCCGCCCTGCGCCGCCGTCCCCAGCCGCTGCGCTATAGCGAACAGATCGCGCGTAGGCATTTCGTCCCGCCCGCCGACGCCCTCAAGATTCGAAGGCGCTGCCGCCGTTTCGCTAACAACGGGCGTAGCCGTCGCCGACGCGACAGCCGTCGGCGTACTGACGCTCTCAAGATTCGAAGCCGCCGCCGTTTCGTTGACATATGGCAAGGCTGTCGGCGAAACGGCAACTGATGGCGCATCATCGACAGGCGCAACTTGCGCGCACCCACCAACCGCAAGCGCGGCGCATAGAACACAGAGCAAGGCTATGGCGTCGGCAAAACTGACTTTCATACCCACTCATTGTAACAGAGCAAGCAGCGCTCCCACTTTGCGCCCTTGCGTTACCCCCAAAAACGCGCTTGCCTCAAAGCCCATCTGCCCGCCGATCCCAATGCAGAACGCCCCCAACTATGTTACGCTTTAATGTACACAGCCGTTGGAGCGCAAGCGAAAGGAGACGCCGTATGTATGCGAACTACACGCCGCCGCCCGAAGTCCAAGCACGCCTTGACGAAGCGCTGCATAGGTTCGAGGATCTAGGCAGGCTTTTCGCCGGCTACCCCTGCAACCAGGATTTCGACTACGCCGCGCTAACGCCGTTCCTCAACTATGTCGCCAACAATGTGGGCGATCCCTTTCACGGCACCAACTTCGCAAGCAACACCCACGACATTGAGCGCGAAGTCATACACGCTTTCGCGCGCATGCTGCATCTGCCCGAAGCGCGCGCTTGGGGCTACGTCACATCCGGCGGCACCGAAGGCAATATGTACGGGCTGTTCCTAGCGCGCGAACTCTTCCCCGACGGCATAGTCTATTTCTCCGAAGACACCCACTACAGCGTGGTCAAGATCATGCGCGTCCTCAAAACCCGCAGCATTATGATCAAAAGCCAGCCCAACGGCGAGATAGACTACGAAGACCTCTACGAAACCATTCGCATCAACCGCGACGCCCCCGTAATCTTTATGGCGAACATCGGCACAACGATGAAGGGCGCTGTGGACGACGTGGACACCGTGCGCCGCATCCTGAAAGACCTTGCGGTGTCCCAATACTACATCCACGGCGACGCCGCGCTCAGCGGAATGATACTGCCATTTGTTGATGACCCGCAGCCCTACGGCTTTCACGAAGGCTTCGACAGCGTATCTATCAGCGGCCACAAACTCATCGGCTCGCCGCTGCCCTGCGGCGTGGTGGTAACCAAGAACGACTATGTGGCGCGCATCTCGCGCTCCATCGAGTACGTCGGCGTGATGGACACCACCCTGTCCGGCTCCCGCAGCGCAATCGCCCCGCTCATCATCTGGCTTGGGCTGCAGCGCTACGGCGTAGAAGGCTACCGCCAAATCGTCGCCAATATGCTGGACACCGCCCAATACGCCGTCGACCACTTCAACGAACTCGGCATCCCCGCTTGGCGCAACAAGAACTCGGTTACCGTGGTATTCCCCAAGCCCGCGCCCGAAATCGTGGCGAAGTGGCAACTCGCCTCATACGAAGACATAGCGCACATCATCGCTATGCAGCACATCACCAAAGACACCATACACCAAATCGCGCAAGACTGCCTAAACCACAGCCTCGCGCAAACGGCTTAGTGGCTTAGTTAGGGAGGATTTTCGTGAGCCGAATCATCATCACAGTCAAGAACGAAGTGGGCGTTGTGGCGGACATCAGCAAGGCGCTCGCCGACCGCCATATCAACATCGAGCGCATCAACGCCCAAACCACCGAAGACACCGGCATAATCACGCTGGAAACCGACGACCCCGACAACAGCCTTGTGGCGCTGGCGGACGCCGGCTTTAAGGCGGTAATCGACGACTTCCTAGTCTTTCGGCTGCGCGACGAGCCGGGCGCGCTGGCGAAGGTGGCAGGCCGCTTCAAAGACGCCGGCGTCAACATACAAAGCCTGCACATAATCAACCACTACGGCGGCTACGCCACAATCGCGCTCAGCGCCGAAGACCGCGAAAGCGCCGAAGCCATCGTTGGCAGCGAAGCCGTAGTCTAACGCGCGCCGACCGCTATCGCCTCATTCCAACCCGCCGTTGCCTTCGTCAACATAGGTCGTCGTGCCCACAGATGATATGGCGATGCGCTGGCGATATATGCCGTCGGGCAGGCGGCGCTCGGCGCGGTGCGTGTGCGTCCGCCATTCCACGCCATCGGCGCCGTCGGCCAGCGCCTCGACCAGGATGCGCCCGTCCATCGCGGCGCCGCCGTCGAGGCCAAGCAGATGCAGGATTGTGGGCGCAATATCGGTGTTGCCCGTGGGGGTTTGGATGCGCGCGCCGCTCCGAAAGCGCTTGCCGCGCGCTATCAGCACGTTTCGCATTTCGTGGCGACTCATAGAGCCGTGCTGCCCTAGCTCAGGCGCGCCGCCCGTGGAGAAGGCGTAGCCGTTGTATCCCGCGGCGTTTGCGCGCGAATTCCAGCGAAAAGACATAGCAAGATCGGGCGCGCGCCGCCCCTCGGCGCCCACAAGCGACGCCGGCAGCGTCCCCGCGATAGCGCCCACCGCATCGGACGCCACCAGCGCGCCGCACCAGCGCTGCCGCATAAGCCACGCCGCCAGCCTGTCCGTCGTGGCGGCATCGCTATTGTGCGCGTAGAACAGCGCCGAGCCGCCGTTTGTGGCGATCGCTATGCCGCCCGCTTGACTGCCCGGCGGGAAGCCCGCAGCGCGTATCAGCGCCTCAATGTCTATGACTTCGTCTATCGTGGAGTAGCCGTGATCGGATACTACCAGCACATCGGTATCCGCCGCTGCGCCGCTGTCATCAAGCCACGCCAAGAGCCTGCCGAACTGAGCGTCCGCTTCGCGCAATGCGCGCAGCCCTACGGCGGATCCGACGCCGTGCGCGTGCTGCGCGTGGTCCGGCTCCGAAAACCATACGCACGCCACCGCGGGCTTTCGCTCGCCAAGCACATACTCGGTCAGTATCGTTACGGCGTGTTCCAGTTTGGCGGCGTTGGTAACGCCCTCCGCGGGCCATTCGCCGAAGCGCGCCGCAATATCGGCGTGCAGCGCATCGGGCAGGCAGAATTCGGGGTGTATCGTTGCGCCGCCGCCCCGCTCTGCGTTGGGGTTGTGTACATAGGCGTTGCCGCTTGTCCCCGTGCCGACCGCGATGTATTCGCGCCCATGCCGATGCAGCAGATCGGCGAGCGTGGGGGACAGCAGCGCCGTCGTCTTGCGCGCCACCGCCGCCAGCGTGGGCTGCATCGCGGAGAAGGCGTTGTGCGGATGATAGTCGCGCATCGCCACCACGTTCGCCGCCAAGCCGTGCGCGCCGGGATAGCGTCCCGTTGCGATGCTTGCGGCGTTGACGCGCGTTACGCTGGGATAGACGGCGTGATGATTGTCAAACGCAACGCCTTGCTCCGCAAACGCCGCAAGGTTGGGCGCAAGCGCCGGGGTTATCTGCGCCGGCTGCAGTCCGTCAAACGCCACGATTAGTGCGGAGCGCATAGCGTATCCTATCCCCTTTGCATAGATGCGGGTTTGTTGCGCCGCCGCCTAGTCGAACACCGTCGTTTGGCTTTCGGGGTGCGTCAGCGATATGTGCGAAAAGTCTTCGCCGTCGACTGCGCCGTGCCAGTGCTTTTCGCCGGCGGGTATAAGCGCCGTATCGCCTTCGCCAATCTCAACCTGCTCGCTTTCGGTGGCGATGTAGCCCTTGCCGTCCAGCACGAACAGGATCTGGTCGCTGGTGTGCGTGTGGAACTTGTTCTTTGCGCCGTTGTAGAAGCTCACCTTGTTGAAGTTGAAATCGCCGCTCATGCCGCCGCCCACGATAGCCTCGCCCGTAACCTTGCCGCCGTAGAATATGGGCGCATCGCTGCGGTCCTCCGCCTCGTTCTGTCCGTTTCGGATAACTTGCATTGCGTTATTCTCCTGTGTCCCTCGTATCGCTATCCTGCGTATATGGTTGAATGAATGCAACGGCAATTCGGCCGCCGCAGCCTTACTGCGCATTATTATACATTACTTGTCATATGGCGGGTTGCGTATTAACATATGCGGGCTTGACGATAGCATCAAGCGATAATGCGATACGCAGGAGGGTGCGGAGAGCAGATATGAGAGCAGCGCGAATTAGCGGACCGAAGCAGTTTGAGATTATCGATATGGATGTGCCTGACCTGAAAGACGGGCAGTGTCTCATCAAGCTGGAAACGTGGTCGGTGTGCGGCAGCGACATACGCCACGCCTACGGCCCCGTTCATCCCGAAGAGGAGTATCCGATGCGGGCGGGCGGCCCCTGCCACGAATGCGCCGGCACGATTGTGGAAAGCCGCTCCGACAAGTTCAAGGTGGGGCAGCGGGTCATCGTCCTGCCCGGCAGGGACGGCCCCGGCGGGCTGGTGGAGTACATGAACGGCGATGAAGGGCGCATGGCGGCGCTGCCCGACCACGGCGACATCTCTAGCTGGGTGATGTGCCAGCCATCCGGCACGGTGCTATATTCCTGCCAGCAGATGGGGACGATTTTGGGCAAGGATGTGCTGGTGATGGGGCAAGGCTCCATCGGGTTGTCCTTCACCGCGATATGCGCCAGAGCGGGCGCGCGCAAGGTGATTGCCGCCGATCTGTTCGACTATCGGCTGGAGTTCTCAAAGCGCTTCGGCGCGACGCACACCGTCAACCCGTCCAAAGAGAACCTGGACGAAGCGGTGATGGAGCTCACCGGCGGCGCGGGCGTTGACATCAGCGTGGAGGCTGCGGGCTACGCCGATACGCTGGAGGCGTCGCTCAGGCTGGTTCGCAATCTGGGCAAGACGATCATATTCGGCATACAAGAGAACGCCGGCGAAGAGCGCGTGCCGCTGGACACATCGCTGTTTCTGCGAAAAGCGCCCACAATCATCCCCACGCAGGGCGCCACCAGCGGCGACCCCATCACGCACATCGAGACGATGATCGATCTGAAAGAGCGCGGCTGGTGGGACCCGGGCGAGATGGCGACGCACATGTTGAAGTTCGAGGATGTGCAGCGCGCCTACGACATGTACGACCGCCGCGAAGACGAAGTCATCAAATCGGTGATGACGCTGTAGGATGGCCGCGCCGACGCCGGCATTCGGCGTCAACAGCGAGGCCGGGACATAAAGACGGGTTAACAATCAAGCGCGGGATAAACGGGATTGGCCGGCGTATGAGCCGCATATCCCGTTTATCTGCGTCGATTCATAGAGCGTCCCCCCCACCTAATCATCCTGCGGCTTCGGCTTCACTTGCCACACAATCAATCGATGATCGCTTGCCACTGGCAGGTTCAGTAGCATCTGAGATAGCGCGGGGCGCGACCAATCGCCGGCTTTAGCTCGTAATGTCTTGATGTCAGGTATCTTGGACCCTGATATTTCTTGCTCATTCTTTGGCTCTAGAATCCATTGGAGTCCTCTGCCGGGTTTTTTGAAGTAATTGAGCATTTCATCGTCGGTCAAGTACATCACAAAGCGTTGGACATTAGGGAAGTCCCTTAGTCTTGCGAAATCATTAAGCAGTTCACCTGCATTCTCTGAGTGAGTAGTGGCACTTTTGGGATTAGGATTGCGGCGGTGATACTTGAACTCAATAGCCGTTTGCGGTGTCCCATTCCCGTCTAGTATCGCCGCATCCACTCTTGCGCCCGGTATGTTCGGATGTGGGTATTCCGTTTCCGACCGCGTAGCAGGGTTTTCCAACTTGACCAACTCATCCAAGACCATGCGGCGAAACAAGTCCTCGTTCAACGGCATTGACATTTCCAAGGATTGTTCGATAAGCGGAACTGCCATGTTAATGGCTGAGTTTAGGGTGTTCATTGCTATTTCCTCCTTCATACTTATACTAGCATACTATACTAGCGGGCGCTTGCGGCGGTGGGTATGGGTACGCCTTGCCACAAGCGCTTCAGCGCTTCATCCGTGCAGCAGCGTTTGACTACCGCCGATTCGCCGTATGTATCGCCGTGAAAGTCCACGGACGGGGTGAAGTATGACGATGTATCGCCTAGCATCCACCTGGTCGCTAATGCCTTGTGCGGCAGCGGGACAACGGGCATGCGCGCCACAGAGCCGGGCGGCGGCGCTATGCCGTCTTCCAATGCGTGAATGGTTCTGCTTACGCTAAATGTGTAGCATGGATGTTGCGGATGTACCCAACCGTTATTGGAGAATACAACATACTCCGTTCCTACAACGAATAGTTCAATGACCCGGTGACCGCCGAAGTATTCGTAAAGGCTGGTTATTCCTTCCTCGGAGTCAATTTTGTGAGCGTCCGTGTCGATTAACTTATAGTATGCCGTTTCTTGAGTTTCCCCCTTCAATATGCTGCTTACTTTGAACTCCACAATGTACGCCTTGTCGAAAACCCAATGACGCCCATGCAGATAATATGGCAGGATGCCCTGGCTTAGGTCGGCTATGGGGCGGTGCGCCGTCCATTCAGATCGAACTGAAACTGCTTCGCCCACAAAGATTGTGTCATGCCTATCCACCATCTTTTCTAGCCGGGGTCTCGAGCAAGTATCGGCTTGCGCCGCGCGTGAGTGAAAACCCGCGAGGATGGCAAGCGCAAGCGCCGCTAGTATCGCAACGCCTACTCTAATCATGGCGGCTCTTTCCCTTTCTTTCCCGCGCGCCAAGCGGCCGCTTCACCGCGCAGAATGGGCGGGACGCGGCTTTGGCTTGCAAGTCCCGTCCATTCTGCCGATGCGCTGAGGCGCGCGGGTTTGGGCGGTTATTTGCCCGTCTCTTGGTGGTAGCGGGCGATGGTGGCGTCGGTGGGCGGGTAGTATTTGCCGGGCGCGACGTTCTCTTGCTCTATCAAGCCTTTGATGTACTCTTCAACGGCTTCGTGTTCTTCCACCCAGTCGATGACCTGCTCCACGATGCGCTCCGGCACCACCACCACACCGTCGTCATCGGCGACGATGAGGTCGCCCGGGCGCACCGCCACGCCGCCGCAGCCGATGGTGACGTTCGCCTCGAACGGGTCGATTTCGTCTGCGCCGCCCATAGGCGTCCTGCCGCCGGCGAACACCTTTAGGCCGTAGTCCGCCACGATGTTCAGGTCGCGGATGGATGCGTCGGTGACCAAGCCCGCCGCGCCCTGCATCTTGAGCTGCAGGAGCTTGACATCCCCGCCGATAGCGGCGTACTTCTTGCCCATGCCGTCTATGACCAGCACATCGCCCGGCTCGCATGATCCCATAGCTTGGTATTCCGGCGAGTCTGCTCCGCGGTGCGTCTCTGCGATGATGTCGGCGCGCGGCGGGATGAAGCGCAGCGTCTTCGCTCTGCCGACCAGCATTTCGCCGGGCGTAAAGGCGTGGACATCGCGCATAAAGCACGGCTCATAGCCAAGCATGCGCACGGCGCTGTACACGGTAGCGCCCGCCACCTGCTTGTATCGCGCGATAATCTCCGGGGCAATAGGTCCGTCTGCCATAATAAACCTCGCTTCATATGCGGCACTCGCGACGGTTCGCCGCGGCGCCGAGCGTCTGATGGATGCGCCGCAAGCGCGGCGGCGGGGGCAATTATAGCATTGGGGGAGGATGGGGTGTCAGTTGTGGGGCATAATCTTGTTTCAGAGTGGTGTGAGCGCTAAAAAATAAACCGACGTATAAAAAATTTGCGTTATCAATATACGATATGTTATAGTTGAAGCAGTGCCTGTGCCTCCGCTTAACCAGGAGGCGAGCAAATGAAAAGTCGGAGTAGGAATGGAAGCCGTGATAATCGTGAGGGACGCAACAACCGCAATAAGCGAATCAGACCAGAAAGGGCGCATAAGCATGAATCACAAGACACTCACACAAGCCGAAAGGCATCCAGGAAGTTCAAAGCGTGTACTAGCAAAAAGACATTCGCCACACAAACGGAAGCGGCGAGAGCCGCCTTCGAGCATAATCGCGCTCATCCCATAGTCTTCACGCCGATAGGCGAATACGGTTGCCGATACTGCCGGCGTTGGCATATCGGACACGACAGAAGGCGATTGAGGCTAGAGAAGCAGAGGTTGCTCGATATCTACGCAGCAGATATTCGCCGCATGCTTCGCTATTCTCCCCCGCTCTACACACGCTCAATCGGCTTCTAGTCGACAGCAAACGCAACGCTACCTATCAAAAGCTCCCATGTTTTCGGCACAGGCACATACATGGGGGCTTTTGCTTTCGATTACGCAGCGCGCCGCTCAACGCCGTCATGGACGGACGGGGAGTACCCAATCCCAAGGCAATGTGAACCCTACCCCCGCGGCGGCGCGCCGGGCGTGGTCATTCGCAGGCTGTATATGGAGGTGTTGGCGGTGAAGTAGAGCGTGCGGTTGTCCGCGCCGCCCCAGCCGCAGTTGGCGGGGTATTCGGGAAGCTCAATGACGCCGATCAACTCGCCCGACGGCGCGAATACCCAGCAGCCGCCCGGTCCAGTGCAATAGACGCGCCCTTCCATATCTACCTTCATTCCGTCGGGAACGCCGTTTGTGGCATCGGCGGACGGCATGTCGGCGAAGTGGCGCACGCCTACCACCGCGCCGCCGGCGTCAAGGTCGTACGCCATTATGTATTGACCGGGCCGCGTGTTGGATACATACAGTACGCTTTCGTCGGGCGAAAAGGCGATGCCGTTGGGGTATTCAAACGGCGCTATGAGCTCCACCGCGCCATCGGGCTTGATGCGGTGAACGCCGTTGAACTGCATGTCCACATCGGGTTCGAGGCGGTCGCGGCCGGGGTTGGTGAACCAGAGGCTGCCGTCCGATTTGCATACGACGTCGTTGGGGCGGTTCAGCCGCTTGCCGTCCGAGCTGTCGGCGATGACGGCAAAGCTTCCGTCGGGTTCCATGCGCGTCAGGCGGCGGTTCACCATTTCGCAGACTACCACGCGTCCCTGCGAATCCAAGGTCATGCCGTTGGCTTCGCCGCTGTTTTCGCGAATAATCTCAGGCGCTTCGCCCGGCGTTAGTCGCAATATCTGGGAGCGGCGGATGTCCACGAACAGCAGATAGCCGTCGGGATGCCAAAGCGGGCCTTCGGTGAACACGAAGCCGGTTGCGAGACGTTCCGCCTGCGCCGATTCCACTATGCCGGATAGGTCGTTTGCCATTGCAGCCTCCTGCGGTGTGTGTATGAGGTATGCGCTAGATTGGGTTGTGGCGCCGGCGTTTAGCGGCGGGTGTATTTGACGATGCGCCGTCCCGCGCTGCCTTCGCCGGATGTGGGCTGCACGAAGTAGATGCTGCCGTCCGAATCGCCCGCCGCGCCGTGGCAGCTTCTATACTTTGCGTCGCCCCAGCGCGCAAGCAGTTCGCCGTCGGCGTTCAGCACGCTGAAGTAGCCGCCGTTGTGTTCGGCGACATAGCAGACGCCATCAGCGTCCTGCCATACCACCGCGGGGCCGATGAGTTCGGTAGGCCATTGCGATACGAATTCGCCGTCCTGCGTGAAGACCTGCACGCGGTCGTTTTCGCGGTCGGCGATAAGCACATGGCCGCGCTTGTCCACATACGCGCCGTGCGGCAGCATGAATTCGCCGGGGCCGTCGCCGGGTTCGCCCCATGATTTGATGAGCGCGCCGTCCGCCGAGAACTTGTGAACGCGCGCGTTGGCGTAGCCGTCGGCGATGAATATATCGCCTGATGGCGCGACCGCGATGCCGGCGGGCATATTGAAGGGTTCGCCGCCGCGCGTAACCTGCGTATAGCCGCTTGAGCCGAAATCGGCGGGATCGGCGCCCGTATCGGAGCGATAGCCCTTTTCGCCGATGGTCATAAGCAGTTCGCCGTGCGGCGTGTACTTCAATATCTGCTGGTCGTTTCTGTCCACAATCCAGATGTTGTTTTGCGGATCGGCGTAGATGGCGTGCGGGAACGAAAAGGCGGTTTCGCCCCAGTCGTACAGGTACTCGCCATGCTTGTTGAACACGATGACGCCGCGCGCGCCGCGATTAAAGCCGTACACCCTGTCCTGCGAATCCACGGTAACCGCCGCCATAGGCGCATGCCAGCCGTCGGGGACTTGCGCCCAATCTTCGTTCACCGCGTAAGTGTGCTTGCCGCTGCCGACTGTGGCTGTCATATGGGGTTCTCCTTAAATATAGTTCATTGGCGCGATAGTTATTTCTGCCCGCCGCAGTTGCGCGGCTTGCTTTCGGCTTGGGCAAGCGCTTCTTGGAACAACCTGACGGTCTCACCATCAAGCGGCGGTCTAGCGCGCAGTCTCTTTGCGGCGGCCGCGACGGATATAGCGCCTTTGGGGTTGCGTATAGACTCCACCAGCGCTGCAATATCGTCGGGCAGCGGCTCCAAGCGCTCTTTGTCGAACCGCTTCGGTTCGTCGGCGTTTCCCGATTTCAGACGGGGCGGTTGGTGAATCATAGCGCCTGCTCTTTCTTGATTCATTTTGCGGTTCGCTGCGCGCTAACTGCGATAACCAGCGCACTTAGGCTAAGCGGCGCTTTGAGGGGCGCACGCCTGCATCACGGCGCGCACGGAGTCGATGCCCGGCCGCGCCGCCACTACGCGCACGATGGCGGTGTCCAATCCCTCGGCTAGTCGCGCGAACTCGGCGGCGGCGTTCTGCGCGCTGCCGTAGTAGCCCACGGTTCGGAGCAGCGCAGGCGGGAATGCGTCCGCCACTTCGTCCGCGCTTGCGCCGCTGCGCCGCATATCGTCAAGCGCGGCTAGTTCGGACGCAAAGCCCATTCGCTCGAAGTGCGCGCGATAGCCGAGCTGCCGCTCTCGCTCAGTGGGGACGGACGCCCCAAGCGCGTAGTTCATCGTCGCCTTGGCGAAAGCGCGCCGCGCGGTGTCTTCATCATCGTCGACGCAGACTCGGATGTATTCGGCAAGCTTGATTTCGGACGGATCGCGCCCTGCGGCGGCAGCGCCCTTGTCGACCTGCGCGCGGCTCCACGCTATCTGCTGCGGGCTGCACCAGTTGAGGCATGCGCCATCCGCAAGTTCGCCGGCGAGCTGCAGCATCCGCGGACCCAGCGCGCCCAGATAGACGGGCGTCTTGGGCGGCGGATTTATGGCGAGGCGCGCGCCGCGCAATGTAACAACTTCGCCTTGGTAATCCACCGATTCGCCTGCCACAAGCGGGCGTATGGTGGATAGGTAATCGCGCATCAGCGCCAGCGTGGAGAAGCGCGGCAGCCCAAGCGCGCGGCGGTCGCGCGGGCGATACGAACCGCCGGAGCCGATGCCCATTATAAAGCGGCCGCCGCTTATATCGCTGACGGTGCCGCCGGTCATCGCAAACGCCATCGGCGTGCGGTACATCACAGGCGATACGGATATGCCGGTGGTCAGGCCGCCTTCCACCACTTCGGCGCTTGCCGCCCAGCGCTGCAGGCAGAGCTGATACGAATCCGTGCCTGCGCCTTCGGGCGTCCATATGCTTGTGTAGCCCTGCGCCGCCGCCTCTTTGGATAGCGCCGCCTGCTCAGCCCAAGACAGGTTGAGCGTGGCATCCAACCCAACGCCGATTTCCATTTCATAGCCCCCTTGCGCGCTGATACGCCGCCCGATTGTATGCGGATGATGTGATGCCCCGCATTATATTGGCGCAAGGCGCTAGTGGCAAGCGGGCATTTTCGATATAGGGGCTTGTCCATTTGATTTATGGCAAGTATGAGATGGCGCATCCGTGTAGAAACGGGACGCATGCCATAGGGATAGCAGGGGATAGGCTTGCGCCGAAAGCCGTTAGGGAATGCCTGATAGCGGGCGGCGATTGATATGCAAAAATGCCTGCGCCGTGTTGCAGACGCAGGCATTTTGTAGGCGTTATGCGGGGCGACGAAACGCCGCCGTGGGTTATTCGCGCGATGGCAGCGCTACTGTTGCGGCGCCGGGCGTGGTCTTTTTGCCTTCGTGGTCTTCAAGCCAGATGTCGCAGTCCACAAGGTTTTCGCCGTTTTCGGTGTACTTCTTGGTGACGACGCCTTTGCCGAACATAGGCGTTCCCGGCACATCCATGCCGCGATACTGCGTCGTGAGGGACTTGAGCGCGCCTTCCTCGCCGATCCAGTCGGTCATAAGCTGGCCGAGCCATGCGCCTTTCAGCGCGCCGTGCAGGATGACGTCGGGCAGGCCGTTGCCCTTGGCGTAGTTCAGGTCGTAGTGGATCTGATAGTAGTCGCCGGAAGCGCCGGCGTACTTCACGAGCTGCTGCGTGGTGGGATCCTTCCTGAGCGTGGGAACCGCGCTGCCTTCTTGAACATCTTCGAAGTAGATCTGACTGGTCATCGCAACATCCTCCTAGTTGATTTGATACTTGACGCCTGGGCGCCGGGCGCGCGCTTGGGCGGCCGAGTTAGGGTTGGTAGCTTATGCCGGTGGTGCGCTGAATGGCGACGGTTTGGTCGAACTGGTTCACATACCTGGTTTCGCGGACGCTGAACAGCATATTGCCAAGCCGTCCGGGGCGCTCGAATAGATTGGCGAGGCGCGTGCTAACGGTGATGCGGTCGCCCGGGCGCACGGGGTAGAAGTATTCCCATTGGCTGCCGCCGTCTAGGTTCGCCGGATAGGGGCTTTTGAAGTCGGGCGCCGGATTGGATATGAGCGAGCGCATAAAGGTTGGGGGCGCTATGAGTCCGCCGTAGCGTGTGCGGCGCGCCGCCTCTTCGTCGTTGTAGAGCGGGTTGGCGTCGCCGATCGCCTGCGCGAACTTGACAATCGCGCCCTTCTCCACATCGTAAGTAATGGGTTCGGAATCCACGCCGATAGCGGCGCGCATCTCATCCGTTATAACCGATTCCTGCGTCATATGGCTTGCTCCCTCATTGCCCTTATCGCTGCCGGCAGCCGCATAGCGTCTCTGTGAATGCGGCCGCTTGTGATGTGTACGAATGTATCCGAAGTATGGCAAAAGTTTAAGCCGCCGCCGCCCAAGTGTCAAGAACGCCGCTCGCCTTTCGGCATAACCCGCGCATAAGCATTCGGCGGGCGTATAGCGCATAACGCCGTTAAGCGCTATCATCGGACACAAGTAAATCAAAGGGGGCGAACAATGGACATTGGCGCAATAGGGTTGCTAGGGGCGATTACGGTGTACATCACGCTGATAGTGCTGCTGCTGAACAAGCGGATTGACGACCTGAAGGCAGAATTCAAGGACGATATGAGCGAGGTCAAATCCGATATGAAAGCGCTTCAGGAAGGACAGAAAGCGCTTCAAGAAGGCCAAATTAAGCTAATAGCGTCAGTGGCATGGCTGATGGCGAAGGTGGGCGCAACGCCCGACGAAGTGGCGAGGCTATACGAAGATCCGCAGTCCGGTGATGATTAACGGGTGAGTCGAAGCAAGCATAGGGAATTCCGAAGGGGGCGAACAAATGGACATTGGCGCAATAGGGCTGCTTGGGGCGGTTACCGTGTTTATGGTACTGATAGTGGTTCTGCTGAACAAGCGAATCGACGATATGAGGACAGATTTCAAAGATGACATAAGAGGGGTTCAGTCCGATATGAAAGCGCTACAAGATGGGCAGAAAGAGCTTCAGGAAGGACAGAAAGCGCTCCAAGACGGGCAAGTTAGGCTGATAGCGTCGGTGGCGTGGCTGATGGCGCGGACAGGCGCGACGCCCGACGAGGTGGCGAGGCTATACCAGGATCCGCAGTCCGGTGATGATTAACGCGTGAGTCGCAGCAAGCATAGGGAATTCCGAAGGGGACGTGAACAATGGACATTAGCGCAATCGGGATGCTGGCGATAATTATCGTCTATATGGCGCTTATAGCGTTTCTACTGAATAAGAGATTTGGCGACCTAGGGTCAGATTTCAGCGGTATCAAATCCGATTTGAAAGCGGTTCGAGAGCGCCAGGACAGGTTGATAGCGTCAGTGGCGTGGCTGATGGCGAAGGCGGACGCAACTTCCGACGAAGTGGCAAGCCTATATCAAGATCCGCAATCCGACGACGATTAGCGGAGCAGGATGCGCAATTCCGCCGACTGTTGTTCCCGCTTTGGCGCATCGTTATATCGCTATTATTAGGAATACGAAATGATGGCGGACGCATAGCATTTTCAGCAAAGCAAGCAAGGCATACATATACATAAGGGAGAAATAAGCGTATGAGTTCAAACGGCAAGGCGGCTATCGTTACGGGCGGCGGTTCGGGGATTGGCAGGCAGAGCGCGCTGGCGCTGGCGCGCGAAGGCTATTCGGTCGCTATCGGCGGCAGGCGCATTGAGGCGTTGCAAGAGACTATCGCGCTGGCAGGCGACGACGGCGCGCGCATGCTTGCGGTCGCCACCGATGTTACGGACGTGGAGTCCATCCGCAACCTGTTCGCAAAGACCAAAGACGCTTTCGGCAGGCTGGATGTGCTTTTCAACAACGCCGGCATCGGCGCCCCCCGCGTCCCGCTGGAGGATCTGCCCGTAGAAAACTGGAAGGCGGTCGTGGACACCAACCTGACCGGCTCGTTCATCTGCACGCAAGAGGCGTTCAAGATTATGAAGAGCCAGCAGCCGATGGGCGGGCGCATCATCAACAACGGCTCGCTTTCGGCGTATGTGCCTCGCCCCGATTCCATAGCCTACACCGCCACCAAGCACTCCATGACAGGCTTGACCAGGGCAACATCGCTCGACGGGCGCAAGTATGACATCGCCTGCGGGCAGATAGACATAGGCAACGCCGCAACGCCTATGACGGCGCGCATGAGCGGCGGCGTGCCGCAGGCGCACGGCGATGTTATGGTGGAGCCTACCTACGATGTAGAACACGCGGCGCAAGCGGTCGTGTTCATGGCGAACCTGCCGCTGGACACCAATGTGCAGTTCATCACGATAATGGCTACAAAGATGCCCTTCGTGGGCAGAGGGTAGCGCGGCGCGGAGGCGGGCGATTTGCGTATTACGCGGCGACATGGGATGACCAAGCGGCAGGCGCGCGACTGGGTGGACGCCAAGGGCGCTGAAATGCTGGCGCAGTTCGGGGACAGCGTATCGGACGTAGCGCACCGATGGAACGGCGATACGCTGGAGTTCGGATTCACGGCGGGCGGGCTTATGGCGTTCAAAGGCACGTTGCGAGTCGACGAAAGCGATCTTGAGCTCGAGATGCCGTTCCCGTTGCTGTCAAGGGGCTTCGAAGGACGCGCAAGGGCGGAGCTCAACCGCTGGCTTGACGAAAACCTGCCCGCTGCCGAGTAGCCGCTTGGCGCGCCGCCCGCGCCTGTATCTATGGACGCAGCGCGCCGCAAAGCGCTAATCTACTTTCCAACCCTTCCAACCGCAGCAACGGCAACGATAGTCGGGGACAGTCCGTATGATTATCAGGGTGGAGCCCAAAGACTGGAATATGCACGCGGTAATAATGTTCTTCAAGAAAGAGCGGCCGCATACCGAAGACGCAGACATCCGCCGCTATCTCGATGAGCATCGGCTGCAACCGAAACGGCAGTATGACACCGAACTTGAGGGCGAGGCGTTTGAGGTAATGACATTCGGGGGCTGCTATCTTGGGCGGCATATGAGCGCGCTTGCGGACATACAGCGCGGCGTTGTGGAGCGCGAGCTGCTGGCGGAAGCGATACCGGCGCTGCTGATAAGCGGCCCGGACGCCCACGCCCGCGCGCTTGCCGCCGCGCTGACCGACGAGCAGATGCAAGAATACGCCGACGCGCTGACGGACGCGTTGCATACACCCGCCAACTTCGGCATAGACGCAAGCGGCGAACTTCAGGCGACGCCGGACGCCGCCGACGCCCAGGCGCGCTTTCTGGCGCTGACCGCGGACGCCGATTGCGGCGCGCAAACGCCGCAACGAACTCACAATATCGCAACTTAACTCACACAATACACAACACACGGGAGACGAAAAATGTATCTGATACGCAGGACTTACAAGACAAAGCCGGGCGAAGCGGCCCGCGTGGCGAACCTGGTGCATAAGCAGGTTCAGATCTACCACGACGAGGGACACAGGGGCCCGTTCCGGGTGGCGTTCAACGGCGGCACGGTGCCGGGCGAGCCGAATGTGGTGATCCTGGAGTGGACGGACGACGCATTTCAGTCGCCGATGCGCGGCGGCAACAACATCCCGGCGGCGGCTAGGGAAGCGGGCGCAGCCTATCGCCCCTACATCGAAAGCACGCGCATAGAGTTCTGGGAGCTTCTGTCCCCGGACAAGCTGCAGGACTAGCCTAAGCGTCGCATAGCAACGCTTAACATAACGGGGATGGGCAAGATGCGGCTATCCAAGCGTCCCGCAAATCTTGTCCATCCCCGTCGGGCTTGGCGCAGTTCGGCAAAGGTTTTAACGCAAAGGCGCAAGGCCGCAAAGTTGTGTTGGGGACGGCGTTCATTCAGCGGCGGCTTGGCGCAGGTCGATGCGGCCGGTTACGGCGTCGGCGACGAGAACCGTCCAGTATTCGGCTACCAGCTCGGCCATGCGCTCGTAGTGGGCTATGGCGGCGTCTATCGCTGCGGTTTTCGCGTCAAGGTACTCGGCGATGGCGCGCTGTTCGGGTAGGGGCGGGACTGGGATATGCACCGACTTGATTGCGTTCTGCGTTAATCCATAGCGAGTTACGCCGTTGGCTTGAATATGGAATTGCGATGCAACCGTCGGCGCTTGGAGCGCGCGAAGCAGATATGCGCCCGTCATCACGGATTCGAATGGGCGCAACAACGCCAAGTGATAGCCGCAAACTAAATCGTCAGCGGTGTATTCAACAAGCGCGGGAACGCCTATGTCGTTCCAAGTTTCGGAGTCTTTGGTGATGATTACATCGCCGCGCTCTAGCCGAAAGCGTTCTATTTCTCTGTCCGTTGCAGTAGCGCGCATGAAATCCAAATCGTCGCTGATGCGTTCATTGTGATAGACATCCACATAGTTGCAAAGACGAACAGGGTTTTCGTTCATCTTAGTATGCTTGTCCACGTTGCTGGTACGCATTTTAGCGACGTACCTCAGCCGCCGCGTATCCCAATGCGCGGGGATGTCGCCTAGCCATTCTACGCCGGATGGTTTGAGGGGCGTGTCTTCGTTTAGGCCGCGGGTTACGGCGTCGTGGATTTCGACTTGGCGGAGTTCGCGCAGGGTGTCGATGATGCGGCGGGCTACATGGGCGTAGCGGCGGGCGATGTCGCCTTTGCGGTCGAGGTAGGCGGCTATGGCGCGCTGTTCGGGTAGGGGCGGGAGTGGCAGGGGAGCGTTGGCATATTTTCTTGCATTGACATTGGCAATCGTCGTAGATACTGCCACTTCACGCACATACGATTGAAAAGCGGGTGAGCGGGTGAATAGATAGATATATTGCGGCAAGGCAAAATTGGGATTTGGAACGAAGCGAACTAGGTATCCCGCGTAGGCGCAAGGACCGTGTTTCTCGGATTGGTAGAGAAATGATCGCCCAACCGTGCCGCTTCTTGATAGAAGCAAATCCCCGTCTTGCAGCATGTATTGCCCAACAAGATTTTCAGGCAGAAACACGCCGTTTTCCTCTTTTAGTTCGCCATACTCGTCGATGTCTGATGTACGGATAAATCTGATGCCCGTTTTCTGATATTGAATCGCGGGAACATTCGCGCCGTAAATCGCGTATCGGGAGCAAACGTACTTTAGCCTTGGAACATCCCAATGCGCGGGGATGTCGCCTAGCCACTTTACGCCTGATGGTTTGTAGGCGGGGTATGCGGGGAAGTCGGCGGGGGCGGCGGATTGTTCGGGGTTTTGCATGGCGGGTTTGGTTGGGTGATGCGGTTGGGGTTAATTTGCCGATGCAACGGCGTGGATGCGTTCATCCGGGCTGCGCCGAAAGCCGAATAATCTGCGCGCCTAAATCGCGACGGCGAATCGGTCGATGTCCGCAGGCGCTCTTTCTCTGAAGTTGAGCAAATCCAGGTATTCACGGTCGGCGTTCTTGGCGAGATAGAAACGCTCTTTTCTGCCGAGATTTTCCATATTTTCGTGAACCACGAGGCTGATGAATGACAGGCGGGCGCTGCGGCATTCAAGCAGGGCGATTGTTACATCGCGCGCCTTCATATCGCTTTGCACTCCGAATACATAGAACGAATGGTTGTTGTGGGACAGCGACCAATCTACCCTGACGGGGGAGTTTGGGATAGGCGCGAAGTCGGGCGTTGGAGAGAAGCGTTCCAAATCGGAGATGATGTAGGATTTCAGGTCGTCGTAGAAGGCGTTGCGCACGGCTTCTCTGTTCCAAAAGCGCATGTTGCACACCTTTTGGACGCAGCCCGCGAACTGCATCACGCCTTCATAGAGCGCGTCCAGACGCGCATCCAAATAGAGGTTGCCGTCGTCGTTCTCAACGCCGTTGTTGATGAGGATGCTGTCGAAGATGCGCCGCCTGGCGTCCGTGTTTATGTCGTAGGTGTATGACAGCCGCATCAGCGCCATTCCGAAGTCGCAGATTCGCGCCCAGCCATCGCCCTTGGGGCTTTCGGTGAGGTAGATGTCCACCATATCGCCGTCTTCGTGATGGATGGGAATTATGAGTTGATGCTTGCCCGGGCGGCGCTCGTAAAAGTCGAACCCAGTCGTCAGACGGCTCGCCAGCGATGCCCTAACGGATTCGATGTTCATCATAGCGCTTTGCCTACTTTACGGATTATGTATTCAATTATAGCGCCTTGCGCGCTTTAAGGTTAATGGGGACGGGCTAACGCGGCACAAACCCCGCCAGCAGCGCCTCGCCTTCGCGTCCAAACGCTGTTAGGTCGCCGCTGATGTCTGAGCGCGTGCGCAGGTGTGCGGACTTGTAGAAGTAGCGGTTGAAGTTGATTTCGTAGCCGAGCTTTACGGTCTTGGGGACATGCCACGCGTCGGGGGCGTAGGGCAGGATTGAGCGGCGCATGAAGCCATATACGCCGTCCTCGCTCAGCAGCGGGGCTTGTTCGATGTCGCGCATATCGAGGTCTGGTTCGTACTCTACCACTACTTGCTCGCCGCCGATTTGGCGCGCGAACATGCCGGCGATAGGGTCGGGCTCGATGCCTTTGCGGATGCGTCGGATGACGGGCGGCGCGTCGGGCGCAGGTTCGCGCTCCGCCATGATGCGCCTGATTTCGGCGGGCTTGTAGGCGCGCTCAGGGTCTATGCCGGGCAGGCGCAGCGGATGGTCGACTTGCGCTCTCAGGTAGCCAAACGCGGCGTTGGGCAGTATCGTGGATTGCGGCGTTTCCTCAAAGGCGATGAAGGTTCGTATCACCCGTTGGATGTCCGCTTGGGACAGTTCGCAGTTCTTGCTGCCGAGGTTCTTTCGCAGCGGCGTATGCCATTCGGATGCGTCTATGAGCTGAACGTAGCCTTGGCGATGTTGGAGTTTGTTGTTCGCCAGTATCCATATGTAGGTTGCGATGCCGGTGTTGTAGAACATATTGAGCGGCAGCGCGACCACGGCTTCCAGCCAGTCGTTCTCGATGATCCAGCGGCGGATGTTGCTTTCGCCGGAGCCGGCGTCGCCGGTGAACAGCGAGCTGCCGTTGTGGACTTCGGCTATGCGGCTTCTCAGCGTGGTGGTGGTCTTCATCTTTTGGAGCATATTGACTAGGAACAGCAGCTGCCCGTCGCTGGTGCGGGTGAGCAGCGATAGTTCGGGTTCATCTTCGTGGCTGACGATAAAGCGCGGGTCGTATCCGTAGCGCTTGCCGCCGAGTTTGTCCAAATCGCTCTTCCAGCTCTTGCCGTAGGGCGGATTGCTGAGCATAAAGTCAAAGGTGCGGTCTGCGAATGCGTCGTTGGACAGCGTGGAGTATTCGGGGCCGCCCACGATGTTTTCTACGGAAGCGCCTGCGCCTTTGAGCAGCAGATCCGCCTTGCAGATGGCATAGGTTTCGGAGTTGATTTCCTGCCCGAACAGGTGGGTGGACACCCGCAGTCCGCGCTTTTCGGCTAGGTCGTGCAGCGTCTCTTCCGCCAATGTGAGCATGCCGCCCGTGCCAATCGCGCCGTCGTAGAGGGTGTAGGTTGTCCCCCGCAGCGCGTCCGCCACCGGCTCGAACACCAGGCGCGCCATCAGTTGCACGGCGTCGCGCGGCGTCCAGTGTTCGCCCGCCTCTTCGTTGTTCTCTTCGTTAAAGCGCCGCACCAGATCCTCAAAGACGCTGCCCATCGCATGGTTGTCAAGCCCCGGAAGACGCTCTGATTCGTCGGCGTTCAACACCGGTTTGGGGCTAAGGTTGATGTCGGGCGATAGGAAGCGCGTGATGAGCGTTCCGAGCGCGTCGGCGTCGGATAGGCGGCCGATCTGCTGGCGGAACTGAAACTTGTCTAGGATGTCCTGGACATCGGGCGAGAAGCCGTCAAGGTATGCTTCGAAGTCGGCGCGCAGTTTCTGCGGCGTGGCGGCGGCGGTCAGATCCGACAGCGTGAACGGCGATGCGTTCCAGAAATTGTGGCCGGCGGCGGCTTGCAGCGGGGCGTCCTGCTCGGTGATGTCGGCGGCGTCTAGGATGCGCTTTTGCTCCATCACGGCGGGTTTGGTGTCCACCAGCACGGCGTCTAGGCGGCGCAACACGAGCATCGGCAGAATGACGTCGCGGTACTTGCCGCGCACATACAGATCGCGCAGCACATCGTCGGCAATGCTCCAGATGAAGTTGGAGATACGGGGCAGCTGAGTATCCTGCATTGGGGAGGGCTCCTGTTCAAAGGTCGTCTAATCGATGCCGTCGGCTATGGCGCTAGGTCTATTTCGTATATATCGCTCACGCCTTGTAGTCTATGATAAGCGCAGCGAAAGATAAAGAGCGCGAGGGGGCGAAATGGATATTTTCGAGATTGGCGATCTGACGGCGGCGCAGCGGCAGTTGGGCGAGCGCTACTACGAGTTCTTTATGGCGGACACGCTGAGTTTGGGGCTGTATGTACTGCCGTCCGGGGACGCGGATCCGCAGCAGCCGCACACGGAGGACGAAATCTACTATGTGGTCAGCGGCGCTGGACGGCTGAGGGTGGGCGATGAGGATAGCGCGGTGCAGGCGGGTTCGCTGGCATTCGTGGGGGCGGGCGTATCGCACCGCTTTCACTCCATCAGCGAGGATCTGACGCTGCTGGTGGTGTTTGCGCCGCCGCGCAGGTCGCGGGCGTAGGGGCTTGGCGGCGAGTGGATAGACGGCGGTTTGCTGCTGGGAAGGGGACGCTCCAAGCGCATCCCTCCGCCTCAATGGGGGAAGGGATGCGCTTGGGTTATAGGGCGTGGGTTAGCGGGGGGCGCCGGCTGCGGCGGAGACGCCGGTGGCGGCGATGTCCATCGTTAGGGTGAAGTTGCCGGCGGTTTCTAGGTTGTATGTGGTTGCTTCGATGGTGTAGGTTCCCGTGTCGAGCTGCTCGACTATTTCGGATGTACCGCGGTTGACGATTTCGCCTTGGTTGCCGTTGCCTCGGAGCAGGTAGAGGTAGGTGTCCCGGACGTCGGTGGATGAGATGGTTACGGTTATGCGCGAGGGGGCGTCAAGGGTGAAGGCGTAGTAGCGGGCGTAGCGGGTTCCTTCTTTGGCGGTTGGGGGCGTTTTGGTGGACTGGCAGTCGGCGTTCCATGTTCCGGTGAGCCAGCCTAGGCCGATTTTGCCGATGCAGCCGGGGTTTAGGGTGGACCTTGAGACGCGCGTGGGGGTTGCGGTGGGTATGGTTGTGGGCGTGGGCGTGTGTTCCAGCGCGGTTACGGGGGTATTCGTGGGCGTGGGTGTGTGGGTTGGCGTGGGGGTTGCGGCGGGTCCGCCGACACCGACAAACTCGTCGAATCTGGCGGTCAGCCTGTTGATGAGCGCACGCAGGGAATTGATAAGTCCTCCCTGCTCTTCTATCTGATCGCGTTGGGTTTCTATTTGGCCTTTCTGGGTTTCTATCTGTTCTTGCTGCGTTGTGACCCGGTTTTGCAACGTCGTTATCTGCTCTTGCTGCGTCCTCGACTGGGTTTCGAGTTGGCTTATTCGGGCGTTGGCGTTTCCAGATGTGGTCACCGTGGTTGCGGTGCGGGTGGGCGTCGGCGTGGGGGCGTCGGCGCGGGTTGTGGTTGCGGTGCGGGTGGGCGTCGGCGTGGGGGCGTCGGCGCGGGTTGTGGTTGCGGTGCGGGTGGGTGTATGCGTTGGCGTGGGCGTGGGTGTATGCGTTGGCGTGGGCGTGTCGGTCGCCGTGGGGGTATGTGTTGACGTGGGCGTTGCTGTGGTTGAGACGCTGGTGGGCGTGTAAGTTGCGAGAGTTGGAGGCTCGGATGAGGTCGGAACCGTTGCCTGACCACCGTAGTCGTTATGTCCCCAGCACACCACAGTGCCGTTGGCGCGAAGACCGCAACTATGAAGCCAGCCGGCGGTTATGGATGTAAAGACGCCCGCTGGCGGTGAAGCTTGTCCATGTTCGTTAAACCCCCAGCACGCTGCCGTGCCGTTTGCGCGCAGTCCGCAGCCATGCATCCCACCGATGGATATGGATGTGAATGCTCCCGAAGGCGGCGACAATTGACCAGTTTGCGCAGGGGGACCTGGCGCAGCGTTAGGCTGCTCCGAGTAAAAGCCAACTTGATTACTGCCCCAGCACACTGCAGCACCGTTCTGGCGCAGTCCGCAGGTATAATTCGAGCTGGAGCCAGTGACTACGGAAGTGAAGACACCCGAAGGTGGTGAAGCTTCTCCAGCGCCGTTTCGTCCCCAGCACACCGCCGTGCCGTTCTGTCGCAGTCCGCAGGTATGGCCTTGACCTGCGGTTATGGATGTGAGGACATCTGTGGGCGGTGAAGATTGTCCATATTGGTTAAATCCCCAGCACGCTGCCGTGCCGTTCTGGCGCAGTCCGCAGCCATGATCATTGCCGTGGGTTAAGGCTGTGAAGACGACATCTGTGGGCAATAAAGTTCCATGCGTAACCGGAACCGCAGCCCAGTACGTTGCATAGCCATTGGCCCGCAGTCCCATGGCCTGACCAGTGCCGACGGATATGTAGGTGAATGTAGCATCATTCACAGGCACTTGTTTGCCTGCGCCATATCCGCGGCCCCAGCACACCGTCTCGCCGTTGTCGCGTCGTATTCCACAATTGGCATTCGAGCCAGTGTCTATGAAGCTAAAAAGTATTGGGAGTGGGCGGGGTGTGGGAGTCGAAGCTTGCTGAGCGCTTGCGTTGTTAAAGTTCGGCAGTAGGATGAACAGCAGGAGCGCCGCGGCGATGGCGGTTAGGGAGTAAAGTGCGACGATCTTAGGCGGGGCAAATTGCATGGCGCATCTCTCTTCTCTTTTTGGATTATGTCTTATTTTCACAACCCGCGAACATTGCAAAGTGGGGGGATTTGCGCTAACGGCGGGTGGCGGCTACTACCTGCCGGCGCCGCTAGGGATCCTTTAGGGTGAGGGTGGCGTATTCGTGGGTGTGGGCGTGGGCGTTCCCGTCTGCGTAGGGGTATGGGTAGCGGTAGGGGTGGGTGTCGGCGTGGGCGTGGCGGTCGGCGTATGCGTGGGGGTAGGGGTTACTATCGGCGTCGCCGTTGCGGCGCTCCACGTCACCTTAATTGCGTCTGAAAACGCCCCGTGTTTCCAAGGCGCCGGCTTGTTATGCTCCGCAGCGGCGTAAAAGACAAACGCGCGGTAAAATTTGGGCTGAGCGTTGGGGTGGGACTCAAATCCGTTGTTGGCGTCGGCGCAGTGAACCTCATAGATGGGCTGATAGACCTTCCGATAGTTAGTGAGACTAAAGCCGGGCGGATTGATTTTCTGGGCGGGCGGCTCTCCTTCCAGATACTCCAGCATATAGCTGCAGTAGTGGTAGCGGCCATAGTCGGCAGGATCGCGCGGGCGGAATGCGATGTTACGCCAGTTATTGCAGGCGGCGGCGTCATTGACGTTGTCAACGCACTTATCATAAGCAGTCCAGGCGATGCTGCCGTGGTGAGCGTTGTCGGGGGGCGCGGCGACGCTTAGGATAATTCGTTGGTTGAGCGAGGGGTTTTCCGCGCTGACGCTAAAGAGGGGCGGTCTTGGGGAAGGCGTGGGAGTGGGGGACGGCGTATGAGTGGTCGTCGGTGTGTGCGTAGGCGTGGGCGTGGCTGTATGCGTTGCCGTGGCAGTGTGCGTAGGCGTATATGTGGGCGTGGTAGGCGGTTCTGGAGTGGGGGTATCGGGCAACGGCGCGGGCGCTGTTATGTGGACGTAATCGCTCCATCCTTCGGATTTTAGAGTGCGGTTCGCGCTTCTAACCCTGTGCGAGTAAGTTGTGCCTTTTATAAGTCCGCGGACTTTTGCGCTTGATGCGCTGAATTCGATAGTGAAATTGCTGTTGTCGTTGAACGGCAGGGTGCGCCACCTTGGCTTGTCTTTTTTAGGATCAGGCGTGATTACATGCCCGTCCCACTGCTGCACTTCGTAGGCTGTGGCGTGCGCAACGGCATCCCAGTCAAGATTTATGCTTCCAATGCCGGGGGCGCCTTTGAAGCCTGTGGGGACGCTCGGAATCACGCCCGCAAATGTGGATTGGATTTCGGAGTAGGGGGAGTAGCTAGCGCCGCTCTTGGCTCTAACGGCGTGGGAGTATTTTATGCCGTCTTGGAGGCCGCTTACAACGGCGCTTGAGTCGATGAAGTTGATGTTGACAGTGAAACTGCGGCTGCCGCTACTGAAGTTCAGTTTGCGCCATTTGCCATCCGGGGGGAAGTATCCGTCCCACTGCCATACTTCGTAGGCGGTCGCGTTGTCGACGGAGCCCCAGTCGAGGGTTATGGTTCCGACGCCGCCGACGTTTGTGAAGTTGTCGGGCTTTGACAGCGTGGTCTGTCCGGCGGCGCCGCCGACGGCACCGCCTGCGCCGCCGGACGGCGGGAGCGGGCCGGGTAGAGGCGTGGGGGCGGGGGCGGCTTCTTGGGCCACTACTGCGCCGTTGGATGCGATTAGGGCGTAGGCGATTGCCAGGAGCGCGATTGCGCCGGCCGTCAAGAGCAGGGCGTTTAGGGCGGTTCTTGCGCGGGATTGGGGTTTCATACGAAGCCTCTTCGGAGCGTATCCCTACACAATAATTAGGCGGGCAATTCGGAAGGTTTCGAATTATATCTAAATAGGTTACCAGGTAGTTTGAACAAATGCAAGGGTGAATTTGGGTTAGCGGCGTTCTTATCTTGCGACGCGGCGGGGGACAGCGCTTGCGCCAATGGGCTATAATAGGTGGCGCTGCGGGCGAGGGTTGCGCTTGCCCTGTTACCGCGCTGTGGCGGGCGGGATTTGCTTGACGGAGGCGCTTGGCGTATGGCGATAAATAAGGTTGTGGCATCGTTCGATGCGGCGGTGGCGGACATTCCGGACGGCGCGACGCTGATGATAGACGGCTTCGCGGGGCCGGGCGGCACGCCGCAGAACTTGATACGGGCGCTGCGCGACCACGGCGCAAAGGATCTGACGATTATCAGCAATACGGCGGGGCTTGCCAGCGTCATCGGCTTCGGCACGATCCCCGGCGACCGCCCGATAGACATCGGCATCCTGGTGGATAATGAACAGATTAGGAAGGTGGTGGCGTCTTTCCCCGTATCGCCTTCGCCGTCGCGCCCGACGTCGTATGAGCGCGCCTATCGCGAGGGCAAGGTGGAGCTGGAGCTTGTGCCGCAGGGGACGCTTGCGGAGCGCATTCGCAGCGGCGGGGCGGGCATAGCGGCGTTCTACACGCCCACCGCGGCCGGCACGCTGCTGGCGGATGGCAAAGAGACGCGCGTGTTCGACGGCAAGCCGCATGTGCTGGAGTACGGGCTGCGGGCGGATTTCGCGCTGCTGCGGGCGCACAAGGCGGACACGCTGGGCAACATCGTCTATCGCGGCACATCGCGCAACTTTAACGGCGTGATGGCGACGGCGGCGGGCGTCACGATTATGGAGGTGGACGAAGTGGTTGAGGTGGGCGAACTGGACGGACACGCCGTTCATACGCCGGCTATCTATGTGAACCGCGTGGTGAAGATATAGCCGGCCGGTTGCGCTATCGGCGGCGGGGTTGGACGCGCGGGCGTCCGAGCGTGAGTATCATCGGGACGGCGATAAGCACGCTAAACGCCATTAGCGCGAAGGGCTCGCGGTAGTTGCCGCGCACGTCGAATATCCAGCCTACCAGCACGGGGCCTATCACGCCGAACACGGCGCTGGTGGTCATCAGCGATCCCATTATGCTGCCGTAATGCTGCCTGCCGAACAGGTCTGCTATCAGCGCGAAGCGCACGGGGATGGACGCGCCGAAGCCGAAACCCCAGGTTATCACGAACAGCGCCAGGTGCCATATCTCGGAGCTGAAGGCGAATATCAGCGTTCCGACGAACTGGAACAGCAGCGCAACCGCTATCACATGGCGCTTGTCTAATCTATCGCCGACGAAGCCGCATCCCAAGCGTCCGGCTACGCTGAACAGCGATACGCCCAATATCGCCACGCCGGCGATTTCGCGGCTCATGCCGAAACTGGCGATGGCGGGTATCTGGTGTATGGACGCCGATATGACTAGGCCGGAGATGCCCATCGCCATAGCGAGCTGCCAGAATACGCGGCTTGTGAGCGCCTGCCGCGTGGTGAAGTTGACTTCGTTTAAGAGCGCGGATCTGCGTCTTGCGGCCGTCCCCGACGCATCGGCTTGGGCGGCGGGCTGCGGTGCGCCGTCGGGCAGCATGCCGTACTCTTCGGGGCGGCTCTTCATCGTGAGGGACACCGGTATGCCCACGACCAGATAGCCGATGCCGATGACCACAAGCCCCGTGCGCCAGTCCGTGGTTGCGATTAGCCATACAATCAGCGGCACCAGAACGCCGCCGATGCCGGAGCCCGCCATCGTGATGGACAGCGCGCGCGACCGCTGCGCCACGAACCAGTTGGCGACGGTGGTGGTAACTACGAGGAATGTGCCGAATGAAAGCCCCAGCGTCAGCACAAGGAAGGCGGCGTAGAACTGCCATTGGCTTTGTATCATGCTCAGCAGGATGAAGCCCAAGGCGGTGAGCGCGGTGCCGAACAGCATCACATTGCGGGGGCCGAACTTGTCGATGAAGTAGCCCACGAATGGGGAGATAGCGCCCGATTCTGTGCGCTGCAGGGACATTGCGGCGGCTGTGGACGCGCGGCTCCAGCCGAACTGCTCTACGATGGGGTCGAAGAATGCGCCGAAACCCTGCCAGAATGTGCCGGATGTGTATGCCTGGCTCACGGAGCCTGCGCCCACAATCCACCAGCCGTAGAACACGGACTTGCGGCGTGGCGCCGCCGCTTCGGACGGCGGCGGATCCGCTTGAGTGGTTGACGTGGCGGCGGCTTCTTCCTCGTTATGCTTGGAAGGCTTGGAGCAGGAAAGAAACCTTAACAAAACTTCTCCGTATCAGCGGCGACGGCGGGAAAGGGATCTCTTGTTTGTGAGTTCGTGAATGTGTGAAGCGCGCTTCATATTTTATATGGCAGGGGCGGGTTTGGCAAAGAATTTGAACGCGAATTTAACGCAGAGGCGCAGGGGCGCAAAGTGGGGCAGACAGGGATAAAATATAGGAATTGGGCCGCTATTCGTTGAAGCGGTATGTGTCTTCCCATATATGGGCGTATCCGTCCGCCGTTGCTGCATACTGCCCGGTGTGTATTTCGACGATGAGGTAGTCCTGCAACAATACCTCTGCCCAGCAATTCCCGTCGGCAGTTGCGTTCTGCTCGTCGATTTTGAATTCCATATTGCTGTAGCCGATTTGCCTGGTGTGTTCAGGCGGGTGATTCACGTAAGTGGATAATACGCCCAAGAAGAAGCGCGCCGCCATATCCTCTTTGCTGCACTGGGACTTTGTGTATATGAGGCTGCGATCGATGAGATACACATCGAAGTCGGAGCGAATGACCGGCTCATAGCCCCTCAGTCTCTCAAAATCGGGCCCCGCGCCGGCGGAGTAAGAGCCTACGCCGAATTTGTATGAGGACTCCCATGGATAATGGTAGCCGTCTGCCACTACTAGATACTGCCCCGTGTGTATAGCGTCTATGGGGTAGCCCGGCAGATCCACTTCTGTCCAACACTGTCCGTCGGCGGCGATTGAGCCGTAGTCGTCGAAATTGAACTCTATGGCGTCATAGCCGTATTGTCTGCGGTCATCGGATAGGGCGTCCGCATCGACGGGGAATACGCTGACGAAGAAGCGCGCCGTTGCATCCTCTTCGCCGCACTGCTGCTTTGTGTATATGAGGCTGCGGTCGATGAGATACACATCGAAGGCGGAGCGTATGATTGGTTTGCTGCCGTCAAGCCGCTCAAAGTCGGGATCCACGCCGATGCGATAGATGTCGCCTTCCCATAGATAGTCGTATCCGTCCGCCGTAGCCGCGTACTGTCCGGTGTGAACTTTGGCGATGAGATAGTCGGGCAGCAATACTTCTGCCCAGCATTTTCCGTCGGCGGTTATGTTCCGATCGTCAATTTTGAATTCGAGGCTGCCGTAGCCGGTTTGCCTGAGATAGGCGGGCAGGCTATTGGCGTAAGCGGGGAATACGCTGACAAAGAAGCGCGCCGCCGCGTCCGCTTCGCTGCACTGCTGTTTTGTGTATATGAGGCTGTCGTTGAGGAGATGCACATCGAAGTCGGAGCGAATGACCGGTTCGTTGCCTGCCAGTTTCCTGAAATCGGGAGCCACGCCGTCGGCACTTATCGCGCCGACGGCGACTTTGTAAGCGGCTTCCCATGAATAATCGTAGCCATCCGCCGTTGCTAGATACTGCCCGGTATGTATCTCTGCGATGGGATAGTCCGGCAGATCCACCTCTGTCCAGCACATTCCGTCGTCTGCGATTGCGCCGTGATCTTCGATGTTGAATTCTATGGAGTCGTAACTGCGTTGTTTGTGGTTGTCGGTCAGGTCATTCGCGTCAACAGGGAATACGCTGACGAAAAAGCGCGCCGCCACATCCTCTTGACTGCACTGCGGCTTTGCGTATATGAGGCGGCGGTCGATGTGATACACATCGAAGTCGGAGCGGATTGCCGGGCTTTTCGATGTTAACAGGTTAACAAAGTAATCGCTTGTTGGCGCGATCTTGGCTTGCACCGGCTGTTGGGCGCTGCGTGGGAGCACGCGCGTATCGACGCAGATAGCAGTCAGACCTGGGTATAGGTTGGTCTCCGTCTCTACGGGTTCTTCATTTTCTTGCCAAGTCCATGCCAGAGAATTGTCCGGCGCGCAGTTTTTGACGAATGCCTGCGCCATTCGTCCGTCCAAGACAATCCCAACGTCGTTGGACGAGTAGGCGAAGTGGGGTTTCATGCGTTCCCAAACCCAGTGGGAATGATATATTTCGTCCTGTGAATTAGTCGGGGTATCGTATGTCCATACCCTAAATTGGCGATCAATATGCGGCTTATCAATTGAAGCGCCCTCAAATATCACATTATTCGGGACGTTGGCGGGCTGCAGGTTGTTGGCGAAATGGGTAACGCCGTAGCGTAGATAGAAATTGAGGCCTTCCATCCGTTGGATATGCCGAGTGTGAAAGTGGTCGTATGAGTTCACATACCCGTCCATATTCACTACGGGAAAGCGTGAGAAGTAGCCGAGGACGCCGGCGTCCCATGAGCCGATTACGCTGCCTTCGGGAAGCGCGCGATTCAAAACCTGCGCGCCCATGTAAGCGGTAATCTCATGTTCGCGGTAGGTAGCCCTACTCTCCTCATCCACCCATTTGAAGGGATAGGCGAAGTCCGCTCGCGCAAGCAGAACCGCCGCGCCGCCAACAAAGACGCCTATTGCCAATAAATTGGCGGCTGCGCTTCGGCGGGGCGCGATGAAGCGGCGTATGAGCCAGATTGCGACATAGAGCCTGATGGGAATGATGAGCGCGTCCGTCATATATGCCGGGACGAAGTACCATATCTGACTTGCATGGTCGGGGTGCATGGTGAGAACGGATTGCGCGAACTTGGCGATATGTCCCGCCGCCAAGCCGAAAACGCCCACCATAAACGCCAGCAGCAGCCAGTCCCGCCGATCGTTGGAGCGCAGCGCAAGCCACCATATCATCATCAGGTAGGCGCATATCTCAAACGCTATCAGAAGCTCATAGTCAAAGGCTGCAAACTGCAAAGCGCCTTGAAGGCTTTGCACGAAGTCGTATCCGCCGTCTTGCGCCCAGAGATCTTGCGACCACGCCTGCCTGGTTGTGGCGCTGATGGGCAGAGCGCCGCCAAACACTAGCCGGTTGTAGGCGAAATAGACCAGGATGCCGGCGGCTGCGCCGATTAGCGGGATGTACGCATTCCAAAGCTTCGCCAATTCGGAAAGGCGCAGCGAGCGGCGTTCTTGGCGCGACCATTCGATTGCGAGCAGCGCGCCGGTTGCGGCAAGCGATATGGCGATGTACTCTATCCGCGCCCAGGGCAGCGCGAATGCGATTGCGGCGAGAGGCCACTTCCAACGCGGTGGGTCGCGCATGTAGAGGCAAACGGCGAGTATGAGCAACGACAGCGTGAACATCGCTGCCGCCGCTTCCAACCCGTACAGCAGCTCATGCGGGTTGCGGTAGAGCGTCGGCAGCGCGGCGAACAGCAACAACCACGCCAGGCGCGCCAGCCACGCCGCAGTTGCGATGAGCGCAGCACCGCCGGCGACGAGCATAATCTCGAACGCCTTGATGCCGAATAGCGCCGTCTCTTTGTCGAATAGCCAGTAGAAGGGCGTGATGAGCAGCAACCAAACGGGGTGGTAGCCGTTGGTTTGAGTGATGCCGCCGTCGAAGGTGGAGAACTTGCCCTGGGATAGGTTGTAGGCTATCTGAAAGTAGTAGAAGGAATCGTCATAGTTCACATCGCGTATCAGGTTGATCAGGTCGAAGCTGGTTAGCATATGCCAGGCGTATGCGGCGCCGTATGCGAGCAGTCCGCATATGAACAGCGCAAGCGGCAGACGCCACTCTGCGGCGGATTGGCTCTTTGACCATAGTTTGGCTATCTTGGGTTTCCAAGTTGATGTCGCTAAGATCATCCGTTGGCGCATTCCTGATTGTCAGCGCGAAAGGGCTTGCCGCCTATAAGTTCGTTAATCTGTGAAGCGCGCTTCATATCTTATATCGCGGGGGCGCGTTTGACAAAGAATTTGACGCAAAAGCGCAAAGGATAGATAAGACGCAGGGGTTGTTCGCTATTCGTTGAAGCGGTATGTGTCTTCCCATATGTGGGCGTATCCGTCCGCCGTTGCTGCATACTGCCCGGTGTGTATCTCTGCAATGGGATAATTCGGCAGCAATACTTCCGCCCAGCACCTACCGTCGGGGGTTATGTCTTGTTCGTCGATATTGAATTCAAGGCTGCCGAAGCCGATTTGTCTGAGGTGTTTGGGCAGGCTCTCCACATATGTGGGGGTTATGGTCATGAAGAATCGCGCCTCCACATCCTCTTGGCTGCACTGATTCTTTGTGAATATGAGGCTTCGGCCGATAAGACGCGCATCGAAGGTCGATCGAATGACGGGTTCATGGCCTTTCAGTCTCTCAAAATCGGGTTCCGCGCCCTTGCGATAGGAGCCTACGCCGACTTTGTAAGCGGCTTCCCAAGGATAATGGTATCCGTCGTCGGTTGGGACATACTGCCCGGCGTGAATAGCGTCTATGGGATAGTCGGGCAGCTTCACTCCCGCATGCCAGCAGCGTCCGTCGGGGGCGATAGCGCCGTAATCGGGGAAGTTGAACTCTATGGCGTCGTGGCCGTACTGCCTGCGGTCGTCGGACAGGTCGTTGGGATCGGCGGGGAAGACGCTGACGAAGAAACGCGCGGTCAGGTCTTCTTGGCTGCACTGTTCTTTAGTGAATATGAGGCTTCGGTCGATGAGATGCGCGTCGAATTCGGAGCGAATGATAGGCTCGCTGCCGTCAAGCCGCTCGAAGTCGGGATCCGCGCCGATGCGATAGATGTAGCCTTCCCATAGATAGTCGTATCCGTCCGCGGTAGCCGCGTACTGTCCGGCGTGAACTTTGGCGATGAGATAGTCGGGCAGCAACGCTTCCGCCCTGCAAGTTCCGTCGGAGTTTGGGACGATATTGAATTCGAGGCTGCCGTAGCCGATTCGTCTGAGATGCGGGGGCAGGCTATTGGCGTAAACGGGGAAGACGCTGACGAAGAAGCGCGCGTCCGCGTCCTCTTGGCTGCACTGCTCCTTTGTGAATATGAGTCTGCGGTCGATGCGATGGACGTCGAATTTGGAGCGAATGGCGGGCGGGCTGTCCGCCGGGATTTCAAAATCGGAGGCGTCGTCGGGGCGGTAAGAGGCTACGCTTCCTACGCCGACTTTGTAAGCGGCTTCCCAAGGATAATGGTATCCGTCGTCGGTTGGGACATACTGCCCGGTGTGAATGGCGTCTATGGGATAGTCGGGCAGATCCACCGCGGCCCTGCAGCGTCCGTCGTCTGAGATAGCGCCGTAGTCGGAGAAGTTGAAGTCTATGGAATCGTAACTGCGCTGGTCGTGATTGTCGGCTAGGTCGTTGGGATCGGCGGGGAATACGCTGACGAAGAAGCGCGCCGCAATGTCGGCGTCGATGCACTGATCTTTAGTGTAGATGAGTTTGCGGTGGATGAGATGCGCGTCGAAGACGGAACGGATCGCGGGGTAATCGTTTGTAGCGGTCGGCTTGACTCTCGCCGGCTGTTGGGCGTCGCGCGAGAGCACGCGCATAGCGAAGCACATGCCTGTGGGGCCTTGGTATAAGTTGTCCTGTGCCTCTACGGTTCGTTCGCGCTCTCGCCAAGTCCATATTAGGGGCTCGTCCGGGTCGCAGTCTTTGGCGAATGCCAGCGCTATTCTGCGGTCGGATACAACCCCAACGCCGTCCGCCACCTGGTCGAAGTGGGGTTTCATGCGCTCCCAAACTATGCGGGAATAGTCTATTTCGTCTTCCGGAGCAGGCGGGGGATCGTATGTGAATATCCTAAATTGGCGGCTATCGCCGCGCACCGTATCGATTGTACTACCAATTGAAGGTCCCTCGAATATCACATGATCCGTGAAGTAAGAGGTGGGATACAGGCTGTTGGCGAAATGCGTAATTCCGTAGCGGCGATAGAAATCCTCGCCTTCCGCCTCAATGGCTTGCGCGATGTAGCGGGCTTGAAAGTAGTCGTAGGAGTTCACCAGCCCGTCCAGATTCATCACGGGAAAGCGCGAGAAGTAGCCGATGACGCCGGCGTCCCAGGATCCGACGACGCTGCCTTCGGGAAGCGCGCGGTTTAGAACTTGAGTACCCATGTAGCTAACAAGCTCATATTCGCGGATGCCGCTCCTGCTATGGTTGTCCACCCATCTGAACGGCTCTGCGAAGTCGGCTCTCGCGAGCAGCAGCGCCGCGCCTGCAACGAAGACGCCCGCGCGCAATGCGTTGGCGGCTATGCGCCATCGGGGCGCTATGAAGCGGCGTATGAGCCAGATTGCGACATAGAGCCTGATGGGAATGATTAGCGCCGTCGTTAGGTACGCAGGGACAAAGTACCACGCCTCTTCAGATGCGGGATATGTGATGAGAACGGTTTGCGCGAACTTGGCGATATGTCCCGCCGCCAAGCCGAACACGCCTACCAGAAACGCCAGCAGCAACCAGTCCCGCCGCTCTTTGGAGCGCAGCGCAAGCCGCCATGCAATCAGCAGGTAGGCGCATATCTCAAACGCTATCAGAAGCTCGTAGTCGAATACGCCAATCTGCAGCGCAAGCGTATCCCAAAAGTTTTGTACAAGGCTGTATCCGCCTTCTGCCGCCCATTTGCTTTGCGACCACGCTCGCTTAGTTAGGGCGTTCACGGGCAGAGCGGTACCGAACACTAGGCGGTTGTAGGCGAAATAGACCAGGATGCCGGCGGCTGCGCCGATTAGCGGGATGTAGGCATGCCAAAGCTTCGCCAATTCGGATAGGCGCGGCGAGCGCCGCTCTTGCCGTGACCATTCGATTGCGAGCAGCGCGCCGGTTGCGGCAAGCGATATGGCGATGTACTCTATCCGCGCCCAGGACAGCGCGAATGCGATTGCCGCGAGAAGCCATTGCCAGCGCCGCGGGGCGCGCATGTAGAGGCACACGGCGAGTATGAGCAGCGCCAGCGTGAACAGCGCCGCAGCCGCTTCCAGTCCAAGCAGCATCTCGTGCGGATTGCGATAGAGCATCGGCAGCGCGGCGAACAGCAACAACCACGCCAGGCGCGCCACCCGCGCCGCCAGCGCGATGAGCGCCACGCCGCCGGCGATGAGCGCAATCTCAAACGCCTTGATGCCGAACAGCGCGGCTTCTTTGTCGAAAATCCAATAGAAGGGCGTGATGAGCAGCATCCAAAGGGGGTGGTAGCCGTTGGTTTGGGTAATGCCGCCGTCGAATGTGGAGAACTTGCCCTGCGATAGGTTGTAGGCTATCTGAAAATAGTAGAAGGAATCGTCATAGTTCACATCGCGTATCAGGTTGACCAGGTCGAAGGTGGTTAGCATATGCCAGGCATAGGCGGCGGCGTATGCGAGCAGTCCGCATATGAACAGCGCGAACGGCAGACGCCACTCCGCGGCGGATTGGCTCTTAGCCCATAGTTTGGCTATCCTGGACTTCCAAGACGATTTTGCTGAGATCATCCGTTGGCGCATTTCTGAGTGTCAGCGCGAAAGGGCTTGCTGCCTATGAGTCCGTTAATCTGTGAAGCGCGTTTCACATTTTATATCGCAGTGGCGCGTTTGGCAAAGATTTAACGCAAAGGCGCAGGGGCGCAAAGGGGGTGGACTGCCCTCATAATACATAGATATGCGAACAGGTTTTGATATACACTTTTGCGTAGCGAAACGCATCGGCAAGCGCGCGCCGTCCGCCCGAATTCGAAACGAGGGACAATGCCAAAGCATCCGCATCTGACCGCCACCAGCCAACTCGACAGAGCGCTCATAGAGTCGGTTCTGTTTCCGCTTGCCGACGAGCTTCGATCGGGCAGCGGGAACGCCTCGCTGCTGAGCGGGCGGGCGCTATATTCGCTTTTCTATGAACCGAGCCTGCTCACGCGCACATCGTTCGAGCGCGCTATGGGGCTGCTGGGCGGGCAGGTGTATCAGACCGAAGACGCATCGCAGTTCTTCCCGATTGCGAATACCGATTATGTGGATAACATCATCAACATCTTGGCGAGTATGCGGATTGATGTGGTGGCGCTGAGAAGCAGCGCGCCCGGCGTGGTGGAGCGCGCCGAGTTCGCGGATGCGCTGACGGTCATCAACGGGGGCAGCGCCGATGACCATCCCACGCAGGCGCTGGCGGATCTGTACACGCTGCGGCGGGAACTAGGCGGCGTTGACGGCGCGGAGGTGGCGGTTGTGGGCAGGCTGGAGCATCGTAATGTGAATGCGTTGCTGCGCGGGCTTGCGCTGTTCGACGGCGTGCGGCTGACGCTTGTGCCGGTGAGCGGCGGCGTAGATCCGGATACGCTGAGCCACTGCCGTCAGCGCGGCATGAGCGTCGGCGTGGAGAAGAGCGTAGAGGCGGCGCGCGCGGCGGACGCGATATATCTGAACGCGCCGCGCACGGTGGCGCATTCGCAGCTGCTGCGCTCGCGGGGGGCGTTCAATCTGCGGATCGACGCCGAGTTTATGGCGATGCTCAAGCCGCGTTGCGCGATACTGGATCCGATGCAGCGCAGCGGCGATTTCGCGGTAGAGGTTCAGGATGAGCGGCTGGCGTTCTATCGGCAGTCCGAGAACGCGCTGTATATGCGAATGGCGATACTGGCGCATCTGCTAGGATGACGGGACGGCGTTAGGTTTTAACGCAAAGGCGCAGGGGCGCTAATGGGATAGGGATAAGACGCAGGGGTTGTTCGCTACTCGTCGAAATGGTAAGTGGATTCCCATGGATAATGGTGGCCGTCATCCGCCACTACATACTGCCCCGCTTGTATCTTGGCAATCGGGTAGTTTGGCAGCTTTACCGCCGCCCAACAGCTCCCATCGGCGGCGATCGCGCCGTACCGCGCGAACTCGAAGTCTATGGCGTCGTAACCGCGCTGTCTGCTGTCGGCGGGCAGGCTGTCCGCATAAGCGGGGAATATGCTTGCGAAAAAGGGCGCCTCGACATCCTCTTCGCCGCATTGCGACTTTGCGTATATCAGGCGGTCGCCGATAATGTACACATCGAAGTCCGAGCGTATGATAGGTTCGCGGTCCGCAAGCATCCCAAAATCGACGTTCGCGCCAACGCTGTCAGCGTTTGCGCCGACTTTGTAAGTCCCTTCCCAAGTATAATAGTATCCGTCTTCCAGCGCTACATACTGCCCCGCGTGTATCTCTGCGATGGGGTAGTTCGGCAGATCTAGCGCTGCCCAGCACATCCCGTCGGCGGCGATTGCGCCATAGTCGTCGAAGTTTAAGTCTATGGTGACATAGCCGCGCTGCCTGAGATGGGCGGGCAGGCTGTCCGCGTCAACGGGGAATATGTTGGCGAAGAAAGTCGCATCTACATCCTCTTGGCTGCACTGCGGCTTTGCGTATATTAGGCTGCCGTCGCGCAGATACAAGTCGAAGTCGGAGCGTATGATAGGCGCGCGGCGCGCCAGATCCTCAAAATCCACTTCCGCGTAAGCGCTTGATGGCGTCATTTCAGCAAATGCTTGCTGTCCTCCGGCGCTGTGGGGAAGTATGCGCGAATCGACGCATATGCCTGTTGGGGTTTGATACGGGTTGGCTTCCACTCTCACCGTCCTTTCATGCTGCCGCCAAGTCCATACCAGCAGATCGTCCGGCGCGCAGTCTTTGGCGAATGCCTGCGCCAATCTTCCTGCAAAGACAACGCCAACGCCGCTTGACAAGTAGTCGAAGCGGGGTTCCATATTGTCCCAAACCTGTTGGGAATAATCTATTTCGCCCTGTGTCTCAGACGAGGGCGCATATGTCCAGATCACAAATCGGTCTTTGCTTGCCTTATCGGTAAATGTAGCGTCCTCAAACACTACATTGTTCAGCGGCGGCGCGTCGATGCGCCGTAGATTGGCGAAATGGGTAATGCCATAGCGCCTAAAGAGTTCTATGCGTTGGGTATTCATAGCTTTATATTGGGCATATCCGGCGTGAAAGAAGTCGTAGGAGTTCACCAGTCCGTCCAGATTCACCACCGGAAAGCGGGAGAAGTAGCCGACAATGCCGGCGTCCCATGAGCCGATGACGCTGCCTTCGGGAAGCGCGCGGTTTAGAACCTGAGCGCCCATGTAGTGACCAATCTCCCAGTCGATTTTGACGCGCTCCCTCATGGAGTTCACCCATTTGAACGGCTGTGTGAAGTCCGCTATTCCAAGCAAAACCGCCGCGCCGATAACAAAGACGTGTATGCTCAACGCATTGGCGTGTACGCGTCGTCGCGGAGCGATGAAACGGCGTATGAGGTAGATTGCGACATAAAGCCTTATGGGAATAATGAGCGCGATCATCAGATAGGCAGGAACAAAGTGCCATATCTGAAATCCGGGTTCGGAATGCGTGGCAAAAACGGTTTGCGCGAACTTGGCGAGATGCCCCGCCGCCAAGCCGAAAGCGCCCACCAGAAACGCCACAAACAGCCAGTCCCGCCGCTCTTTGGAACGCAGCGCAAGCCACCATGCAATCAGTAGGTAGGCGCATATCTCCAACGCTATTAGAAGCTCATAGTCGAAGACTTTCTCTCTCGTATGCTGCAGCGTGTGCCAAAAGCTTTGTACGAGGTCAAATCCGCCTTCTTGCGCCCAGCGCTCTTGCGACCACGCCAGTTTAATTGCGGCGCTGACGGGCAGCGCGCCGCCAAACACCAGCTCGTTGTAGGCGAAATAGACAAGTATGCCGGCGACGGCGCCTATTAGCGGAATGTATGTATGCCGAATGTTCGCCAATGCGGATAGGCGCAGAGAGCGCCGCTCCATGCGCGACCACTCGATAGCGCACAACGCGGCGGTTACGGCAAGCGATATGGCGATGTACTCTATCCGAACCCAGGGCAGCGCGAACGCGACTGCCGCGAGATGCCATTTCCAACGCGGCGGGGCGCGCATATAGAGGCAAACGGCGAGTATGAGCAGCGACAGCGCGAACATCGCCGCCGCCGCTTCCAACCCCAGCAGCAACTCTTCGGGGTTGCGATAAAGCATTGGCAGCGCTGCGAACAGCAGCGGCCACGCCAACCGCGCAACCCGCGCCGCCAGCGCGATGAGCGCCGCGCCGCCGGCGACGAGCATTATCTCAAGCGCCTTTATGCCGAACAGCGCGGTCTCTTTGTCAAATAACCAGTAGAAGGGGGTGATGAGTAGCAGCCAGACGGGGTGATAGCCATTGGTTTGAGTGATGCTGCCGTCGAAGGTGGAGAACTTGCCCTGCGCTAAGTTGTAGGCTATCTGAAAGTAGTAGAAGGAGTCGTCGTAGTACACATCGCGAATGAGGTTGATCAGGTCGAAGCTCGCGAGCATATGCCACGCATAGGCGGCGCCGTATGCGAGCAGTCCGCATATGAACAGCGCAAACGGCAGGCGCCACTCCGCGGCGGTTTGGCTCTTTGACCATAGACTGGCTATCTTGGGCTTCCAAGTTGATGTTATTGAGCGCATCCGTTGGCTTATTATTTGACGGGGTTCGCTAATTCGCGGTTCGCATTATGAAGGCGCTGTTGCACAGGCTGGATGTAAGGCGTTATTAGAGATTTGCGGCGGCGGTTAGAGTCCAATATCCCGCATGTTAAGAATGCCGATACGCAAAGACGGCGCCGGGAGTAGCTAGGAATTGGCTGCCGCTATTCGATGCGGTAAGCGCCTTCCCATATGTGGACAAACCCGTCCGCCGTTGCTGCATACTGCCCGGTGTGTATCTCTGCAATGGGATAATCCGGCAGCAATGCCTCTGCCCAGCACACTCCGTCAGCCGTTATGTCCCGCTCGTCGATTTTGAATTCTATGTCGCCGTGGCCGATTCGCCTGAGATGTTCGGGCAGGCGCTCCACATAAGCGGGGACTACTCTCGCGAAGAAGCGCGCCGACACATCATCTTCGCTGCACTGCGGCTTTGTGTAAATGAGGCTGCGGTCTATGAGATACACATCGAAGTCGGAGCGAATGACAGGCTCGCGGCCTTCCAGCTTCCCAAAATCAGGACCCGCGCCGGCGGGGTAAGAGCCTACACTGCCTATACCGACTTTGTATGAGGCCTCCCATGGATAATAGTATCCGTCGTCCACTACTAGATACTGCCCTGTGTGCAGCGCGTCTATGGGATAGTTCGGTAGATCTACCTCTGTCCAACACTGCCCGTCGGCGGCGATTGCGCCGTAATCGCCGAAGTTGAACTCTATAGTGTGGTAGCCGTATTGCCTGCGGTCATCGGATATGTCGTCGGTATCGACGGGAAACACACTGACGAAGAAGCGCGCCGCTGCATCCTCTTCGCCGCACTGCTGCTTTGTGTAAATGAGGCTGCGGTCGATGAGATACACATCGAAGGCGGAGCGTATGATTGGCTTGCTGCCCTCTAGCCTCTCAAAATCGGCGTTCGCGCCAATGCGATAAACGTCGCCTTCCCATGGATAGTCGTAGCCGTCTTCCACTACTAGATACTGCCCGGTGTGCACCTTGGCGATGAGATAGTCCGGCAGCAATACTTCTCCCCAGCAATTCCCGTCGGCGGTTGGGTCGATTTTGAATTCAAAGCCGCCGTAACCGATTTGCCTGAGGTGGGGGGGCAGGCTATTGGCGTAAGCGGGGAATACGCTGACGAAAAAGCGCGCCGCCGCATCCTCTTGGCTGCACTGTTCCTTTGCGTATATCAAGCTGCGGTCGATAAGATACACGTCGAAGTCGGAGCGAATGACCGGCTCGTTGCCTGCCAGCTTCCCGAAATCGGCAGCGCCGTCGGCTATGTAAGCGCCTACGCCAACTTTATACACGGCCTCCCATGAATAGTCGTAGCCGTTCGCCGTTGCCGTCCGCTGTCCTGTGCGTATATCTGCGATGGGGTAGTCCGGCAGCTCCACCTCCGTCCAACACATTCCGTCGTCTGCGATTGCGCCGTAGTCGACGAAGTCGAATTCTAAGAAGTCGTAACTGCGCTGATTGTGATTTTCGGATAGACCATTCGCATCGACGGGGAATACGCTGATGAAGAAGCGCGCCGTCGCATCCTCTTGGCTGCACTGCCGCTTTGCGTATATGAGGCGTCGGTCGATGTGATACACATCGAAGTTGGATCGGATTGCGGGATTGCGGGATCTAATGAGGTTAACAAGGTAGTCGCTTGTTGGCGCGGTCTTGGCTTGCGCCGGTTGACGGGCGCTGCGGGGGAGCACGCGCATGGCGACGCACATAGCGGCCAGGTCCGGGTATAGGTTGGTCTCCGCCTCTACGGCTTCTCCATTCTCTTGCCAAGTCCATACCAGAGAACTATCCGGCGCGCAGTTTTTGACGAATGCCTGCGCCATTCGTCCGTCTGAGACAACCCCAACGTCGTCCAACAAGTAGTCGAAGTGGGGTTTCATGCTATCCCAAACCCAGTGGGAATGATACATTTTGTCCCATGTCTGTTGGTGGGCGGGATCATATGTCCAAGTCATAAATTGGAGTTGATGATCCCCAATGTCAAACTGAGCGCCTTGGAATATCACATTGTTTGGGGATTGGTCTCGCCGCCTCGCATTGGCGAAATGGGTAACGCCGTAGCGCCGATGGAAATTGAGTCCTTCCGTATGTTGGATATGGCGTGCGCGAAAGAAGTCGTATGAGTTCACGAGTCCGTCCAGATTCACCACGGGAAAGCGCGAGAAGTAGCCGATGATGTCGGCGTCCCACGAGCCTATTACACTGCCTTCGGGAAGCGCGCGGTCCATAACCTGAGCGCCCAAATAGGAAGCGATAGTAAAGTCGACTGGACTTGATCCACTCACTTGATCCACCCATCTGAACGGCTCTGTGAAGCCGGCTCTTGCAAGCAGAAATGCCGCGCCGATAACAAAGACGCCTACGCTCAACGCATTGGCGGCTGCGCGCCGTCGGGGCGCTATGAAGCGGCGTATGAGCCAGATTGCGACGTAGAGCCTGATGGGAATTATGAGCGCTTCCATCATATACGCCGGGACGAAGTACCATATTCTGTATCCCTGTTCGGGATGCGATATGAGAACGGTTTGCGCGAACTTGGCGAGATGTCCCGCCGCCAAGCCGAACGCACCTACTAGAAACGCCAGCAGTAGCCAGTCTCGCCGCTCTTTGGAGCGCAGCGCAAGCCGCCATACAATCAGCAGGTAGGCGCATATCTCAAACGCAATCAGAAACTCATAGTCGAAGACGTCAAACCGTAGCGTTCCTAGAAAGCTCTCTACGAGATTGTATCCGCCTTGATACGCCCAGCGATCTTGCGCCCACGCCCGCTGGGTTGCGGCGCTGACGGGCACGATTCCTCCGAACACCAGCCCGTTGTAGGCGAAATAGAGCAGGATGCCGGCGGCTGCGCCGATTAGCGGGATGTAGGCATACCAAAGCTTCGCCAATTCGGATAGGCGCAGCGCGCGGCGTTCTTGCCGCGACCACTCGATAGCGCACAAGACAGCGGTCGCGGCAAGCGATACGGCGATGTACTCTATGCGAACCCAAGGCAGCGCGAATGCTATTGCGAAGAGATGCCACTTCCAGCGCCGCGGGTCGCGCATATAGAGGCATATGGTTAGTATGAACAGCGACAGCATAAACATCGCGGCAGCCGCTTCCAGTCCAAGCAGCAGCTCGTGCGGATTGCGATAGAGCATCGGCAGCGCGGCGAACAGCAGCGGCCACGCCAGACGCGACAGCCACGCCGCCAACGCTATGAGGGCGACGCCGCCGGCGACGAGCGTAATCTCGAATGCCTTGATGCCGAACAGCGCGGTTTCTTTGTCGAAAATCCAGTAGAAGGGCGTGATGAGCAGCATCCAAACTGGATGGTAGCCGTTGGTTTGGGTGATGCCGCCGTCGAATGTTGAGAACTTGCCCTGGGTTAGGTTGTAGGCTATCTGGAAGTAATAGAAGGAATCGTCGTAGTTGGCGTCGCGTATGAGGTTGACTAGGTCGAAGGCGGTTAGCATATGCCAGGCAAAGGCGGCGGCGTATGCGAGCAGAGCGCAGACGAACAGCGCAAGCGACAGGCGCCACTTTGCGGCGGTTTGGCTCTTTGACCATAGTTTGGCTATCTTGGGCTTCCAAGCAGGCGTGGTTAACATTGCTATTCTGACAAGCGGTAAGCGCCTTCCCATATGTAGGCATACCCGTCCGCCGATTCTACATACTGCCCAGCGTGTACCTCTGCAACGGGGTAGTTCGGCAGAGATACTGCCGCCCAGCACTTCCCGTCGTCGATTATGCCGCTATCGGTGAAGTTGAAGTCTATGGTTTCGTAGCCGCGCTGCCTGAGAACGGCGGGCAGATCGTCCGCATCAACGGGGAATATGTTCGCGAAGAAGCGTCCATCGACATCCACTTCTCCGCACCGCGATTTTCGATATATCAAGTTGCCGTCGATGATGTACACATCGAAGTTCGAGCGAATCGCCGGCTTGCTGGATCTTATCAGGTTAGCGAAGTAGGCGCTCAAAGTAGTCGTTATTTCAGCCTGCGCCGGCAGACTAGCATTGAGGGGCAGGATGCGCGCATCGACGCACATGCTCGAGCGGCTTTGATATAGGCCAGGCTCCGTCCTTATGGCGGTTTTCCCATACTCTTGCCAAGTCCATACCAGCGGATCGTCCGGCGCGCAGTTTTGGGCGAGCGCGTGCGCCGCTCGTCCGTCCAAGACAACTCCAACGTCGTCCGACAGGTAGTCGAAGTGGGGTTGCATATTATCCCAAACGTATTGGGAGTAGTTTATTTTGACAGGTGTCCCAAGCGGGATAGCATATGTCCAGAGCGCAAATCGGCCTTTATCCGCCCTGCCGGGAAATGGAGCGTCCTCAAATACTATTTCCGGAATGTTCGGGAGTTCATAAGATGAGCGGTTGTTGGCGAAATGGGTAACGCCGTAGCGTCGAAAGAAGTTGACGCCTTCTATGCGTCGAATATGCTGAGCGTGAAAGTATGAGTAGGAGTTTATAAATCCGTCAAGGTTCACCACGGGAAAGCGTGAGAAGTAGCCGATAACGCCGGCGTCCCACGATCCGATTACGCTACCTTCGGGAAGCGCGCGGTTCATAACCTGCGCGCCCATGTAGGAAGCGATCTGCGCCTCGCGGTAGAGAATCTCGCTCTTTTCATCCACCCATCTGAACGGCTGGGCGAAGTCCGAGCTTCTTAGCAAAACCGCCGCGCCGATAGCAAAGACGCCTACGCTCAACGCATTGGCGGCAATGCGCCACCGGGGCGCTAGGAAGCGGCGTATGAGATAGATTGCTACATAAAGCCTTATAGGGATGATGAGCGCCGTCATTAGGTACGCCGGGACAAAGTACCATATCTTGTCTCCATGGTAGGGGTGCATGATGAGAACCGTCTGCGCGAACTTGGCGATATGTCCCGCCGCCAAGCCGAATGCGCCCACCATAAACGCCACCAGCAGCCAGCCCCGCCGCTCTTTGGAGCGCAGCGCAAGCCACCATATCATCATCAGGTAGGCGCATATCTCAAACGCTATCAGAAGCTCATAGTCAAAGGCTGCAAACTGCAAAGCGCCTTGAAGGCTTTGCACGAAGTCGTATCCGCCGTCTTGCGCCCAGAGATCTTGCGACCACGCCTGCCTGGTTGTGGCGCTGATGGGCAGAGCGCCGCCAAACACTAGCCGGTTGTAGGCGAAATAGACCAGGATGCCGGCGGCTGCGCCGATTAGCGGGATGTACGCATTCCAAAGCTTCGCCAATTCGGAAAGGCGCAGCGAGCGGCGTTCTTGGCGCGACCATTCGATTGCGAGCAGCGCGCCGGTTGCGGCAAGCGATATGGCGATGTACTCTATCCGCGCCCAGGGCAGCGCGAATGCGATTGCGGCGAGAGGCCACTTCCAACGCGGTGGGTCGCGCATGTAGAGGCAAACGGCGAGTATGAGCAACGACAGCGTGAACATCGCTGCCGCCGCTTCCAACCCGTACAGCAGCTCATGCGGGTTGCGGTAGAGCGTCGGCAGCGCGGCGAACAGCAACAACCACGCCAGGCGCGCCAGCCACGCCGCCAGCGCTATGAGCGCCGCGCCGCCGGCGATGAGCGCAATCTCAAACGCCTTGATGCCGAACAGCGCCGTCTCTTTGTCGAATAGCCAGTAGAAGGGGGTGATGAGCAGCAACCAAACGGGGTGGTAGCCGTTGGTTTGAGTGATGCCGCCGTCGAAGGTGGAGAACTTGCCCTGGGATAGGTTGTAGGCTATCTGAAAGTAGTAGAAGGAATCGTCATAGTTCACATCGCGTATCAGGTTGATCAGGTCGAAGCTGGTTAGCATATGCCAGGCGTATGCGGCGCCGTATGCGAGCATGCCGCATATGAACAGCGCGAATGGCAGACGCCACTCCGCGGCGGCTTGGCTCTTTGACCATAGTTTGGCTATCTTGGGTTTCCAAGCTGATTTTGCTAAGATCATCCATTGGCGCATTTCTGAGTGTCAGCGCGAAAGGGCTTGCAGCCTTTGAATTCGTGAATTCGCGAAGCGCGCCTCACATTTTATATCGCGGTGGCGCATTTGGCAAAGAATTTAACGCAGAGGCGCAAAGCGGTGGCGCTTGTCTGTTATTCGTTGAAACGATAAGTGGCTTCCCATGGATAATGATAGCCGTCATCTATCACTACATACTGACCCGCGTGTATCTTCGCAATCGGGTAGTTCGGCAGCTTTACCGCCGCCCAACAACTCCCATCGGCGGCGATCGCGCCGTATCGCGCGAACTCGAAGTCTATGGCGTCGTAACCGCGCTGCCTGATGTCGTCGGACAGGCTATCCGCATAAGCGGGGAATATGCTTGCGAAAAAGGGCGCCTCGACATCCTCGTCGCCGCATTGCGACTTTGCGTATATCAGGCGGTCGCCGATAATGTACACATCGAAATCCGAGCGGATGATTGGCTCGCGCCCCTCTAGCCTTTCAAAATTGGCATCCAATCCAACGCCGTCAGCGCCTGCTGTGTAAGTCCCTTCCCAAACATAGTGGTATCCGTCTTCCACTGCGACATACTGCCCGGCGTGTATCTCTGAGATAGGGTAGCGCGGCAGCTCCGCCTCTGCCCAACACCTCCCGTCGGCGGAGATTGCGCCGTAGTCGTCGAAGTTGAAGTCTATGGTGACATAGCCGCGCTGTCTGAGGCGGGCGGGCAGGCTGCCTGCGTCAACGGGGAATATGTTGGCGAAAAAAGTCGCATCGACATCCTCTTGGGCGCACTGCATCTTTGTGTATATGAGGCTGCCGTCGCCGATATGCACGTCGAAGTCGGATCGGATGATTGGCTCGATGCGTTTCGTTAGGTCATCGGAGTAAGCGTCCAAGGTTGTCATCTTGGCGCGCGCCGGTTGATTGGCGTTATGGGGGAGGACGCGTGCGTCCATGCACATATTCGCGCGGCTTCGGTAGGGGTTGATCTCTAGTCTGACGGATCTTTCATGCTTGCGCTCGCTCCAAGTCCATACCAGAGGTTCGTCCGGCAAGCAGTCTTTGATGAATGCCTGCGCCGTTCTTCCCGCCAAGACTACCCCGACGCCGTCCGATAAGTGGTCGAAATGGGGTTTCAGATTATCCCAAACCTGATGAGAATGATCTATTTTGTCCCGCGTCTCAGGTTCGGAATCATATGTCCAAACCCTAAATTGACGTTCACCAAACCCTACGGCTTCAAACGGAACGCCTTCAAATATCACATTGACTTGGTCGTTGAGCCGTAGGTTGTTGGCGAAATGGGTAACGCCGTAGCGTCGGACGATCTCCGCCACATGCGGATCGTATAGGCTGTGATTTTTTCTCAGCGCAAGCCCGCGCTGCCGAATAATGTTAGCGAATTCGTAGGAGCTCACCAGTCCGTCCAGATTCACCACGGGAAAGCGTGAGAAGTAGCCGATGACGCCGGCGTCCCACGAGCCTATTACGCTGCCTTCGGGAAGAGCGCGGTTCATTATCTGCGCGCCCATGTAGGAATTAACATCCCAGTCAAGTCTGATTGTTCTGCTCTGATAGTCCACTTGCTTGAAAGGCTCGGCGAAGCCCGCTCTTCCAAGCAAGACCGCCGCGCCGATAACAACCACGGCTACGCTCGACGCATTGGCGGCTGTCCGCCATCGCGGGGCGACGAAGCGGCGGATGAGGTAGATTGCGACATAAAGCCTCACGGGAATTATGAGCGCCGTCATTAGATACGCAGGGACAAAGTACCATACATGGCTTCCTGTGTGATGCAGGGTGAGAACGATTTGCGCGAATTTGGCGATATGACTTGCCGCCAAGCCGAACACGCCCACCAGAAACGCCACCAACAGCCAGTCCCGCGGCTCTTTGGAGCGCAGCGCCAGCTGCCATACTAGCAGCAGGTAGGCGCATATCTCCAACGCAATCAGAAGCTCATAATCGAATACTGCAGTCCGCAGCGTTCCTTGAAAGGATTCTATGAAATTGTATCCGCCTCCTTGCGCCCATTTGGTTTGCGCCCACGCCAGTTTGGTTGCGGCGCTCACAGGCAGGATGCCGCCGAAAACCGCGCCGTTGTAAGCGAAATAGACCGGCATTCCCGCAACTGCGCCAATTAGAGGAATGTATGTGTGGCGAATGTTCGCTAATGCGGATAGGCGCAGCGCGCGCCGCTCCAAGCGCGACCACTCGATAGCGCACAGGGCGACGGTTACGGCAAGCGATATGGCGATGTACTCTATCCGCACCCAGGGCAGCGCGAATGCGAGCGCGGCGAGATGCCACTTCCAGCGCTGCGGGTCGCGCATATAGACGCACAATGCTAGGATGAACAGCGCCAGCATAAACATCGCGGCCGCAGTTTCCATCCCCCACAGCAATTCGTACGGGTTGCTGCAGAGTATCGGCAGCGCGGCGAACAATAGCGGCCACGCCAATCGCGCAACCCGCGCCGCCGCCGCTATGACCACAACGCCGCCGGCGACGAGCGCAATCTCTAGCGCCTTGATGCCGAACAGCGCGGTTTCTTTGTCGAATATCCAGTAGAATGGCGTGATTATCAGCAGCCAGATAGGCTGGTAACCGTTGGTTTGAGTAATGCCGCCGTCGAATGTGGAGAATTTGCCCTGCGCTAGGTTGTAGGCTATCTGGAAGTAGTAGTAGGCATCGTCGGCGTTTGCGTTGATAAAGTTGACTGTGTCGTAGCTCGCGATCATATGCCCCGCAAGCGCGGCGGCGTACGCGAGCAGCGCGCAGGCGAACAGCGCAAACGGCAATCGCCACGCTGCGACTTTTGGGCTCTCACGCCATATCCAGGCTATCCTAGCCTTCCAAGTCGATCTAGTTGGCATCATCCGTTGGCTTATTCTCTGACGGATTGGCTAGTTCGTGGTTCGCAGCTGGCTGACCAGGCGAGCGGCAAAGGGCGCCGCGCCCGGGCCCAGCGCCTTGAGTACGCGCCCTATGTGGGCGTAGCGCAGCACGGACATTATGACGCTGCTGTGCCAGTCGAACTCCAAGTCGTCCCCGCCGAAAATCTCGGTCAGCGCCTCGGCGCGCAGGAACTCTTCCATAAGGCGCTCTATCTGCGAATCGTTGAGCGCCTCGAAGAGCATGCGGGCGTAGTATCCGATTTGCAATTCTCTGCCGAACAGGGGCTTCCAGCGCTTTTCGTACGCATGGAGTTGTTTGGCTGAAAAATCGCCGTTGTGGAATGCGCGGCGCGCGGTTTCGGCGGCGATGCGCCCGGATATGAAGGCGTAGTATATGCCGCCGCCGCTGGTGGGCTTCGCAAAGCCGGCGGCGTCGCCCACCGCAAGCGCCTTGTCGCCGTATGTCCTGTCAAGCGGGCGCATCGGTATGCCCCACGCGCGCGGCTTGCCGATTGCGCTGCCGACTTTGCCGTCCGACTGCAGCTGCCGAATGAAGGCGTCGGGCCGCTCTTTGGCGCGCCCGCGCAGCGCCATGCCCGCCAATGCGCGCGAATCGGATAGCGGCGCAAGCCACGCAAACGACTTGGGCGCGACTTGGCTGCCTACATAAACTTCGGTCTCTTGCAGGGCGCTTGCGTTCACTTCGGCTTGGCAGCCGGTCATGTACTCCACTGCGCCGCGCTCGCGCAGTCCCGCCATTCGCAGCAGCGGCGTGCCGAACCCCGCCGCGATGATGATGAGCTTGCAGCGATACGCCTTGTTAGCGCCGCCGCTGACCGCGACGCTGACGCCGTCCGCCGCAATGCGGATGCGGTTGACGCGCTCGCCCAGCATGTACTCTGCGCCGGCGGCTTGCGCCTGCTGCGCTATGCCGTTGATGTAGGCGATGCGATTGACGATGTACGCCTGCGGCCGCGCTCTCTCGACGCGGTAGCGCCTGCCGGACGGCGCTACAAGCGTGGCGGCGCTCGCATCGCGGTAGATGTGCGCCGGATCCGGCGGGAAGAGCGCGGCGCATTCCCTGCCGATTATGCCGGTGCAGAGCTTGTTGCCGATGTCCAAGCGCGAGTCTATCACGCCGACCTTGAAGCCCGATTGCGCCAGTTCCAGCGCCGCCATATTGCCGCCGGGGCCTGCGCCCACTACTATCAAGTCATACAAGTATGAAATCCCCCATGCCGTTGCCGTGTGGTTGCCGCGCGCCGATTGGCGTTGCGAATTCGCGGCGGATCGCTACTCCGAAGCCTGCGCGGTTTCCGCATAGATAACGTCCGTCTTTGCCGCCATAACGAAATCGTTGCGGTGCAGCGCGCGTATCTTGTGCGTCCACCACTCGACGTTCACCCATCCCCACTCCACTACTAGGCGCGGATGGTGTATCTCTTCGTCAGACGCCTTGCCTAGTTCCACTGAGAACCTCATCGCGCCGCTGAAGTCTTTGAACCTGTATCGCTTTTGCAGGCGCGGCATTCCGTCGGCGTGCGCGATCTCCCAACCGTCGATCTGCGAATGAAGTTCTGCGATTTCGGCGTCGGTTGCGGGCGTGGTGTTTCGGCGGGTTACGGCGCACTTCTCTTTTGAAAGCGGTGTCATATCGGAGCGCCTCCTTAATAGACGGTGATTATGATAGCGATATAGCGGGACTATGATAGTCTATCGGCTAATTATCCCACTATCGGCAACGGATTTCAAAAGTTTCGTTTGCGCTTGGCGGCTGCTGTATCCAAATACGGCGGCAAAGCGCCGGTATGGACGGGACGGCGGCGGCGCTATTGACGGTTGCGCGCTGCGCTAATACACTGCGCCCGTAGGGATGAACGGGAATTCGCGCATCCGAAAGTCCATTGTGAAAGCCTATCGCGAAAGCGCGAAAAGCGTGAAAGGAAGGCGAGCGCTATGCGCCAAAATCGCGTCAAGAACATTATGCGGCAGGGCGGGCTTGCGCTGGGCAAGTATGTGAGCCTCGCCGATCCGCAGGTAGTAGAGATTATCGGCATAGCGGGCTTCGATGCGGCGTTCATCGATATGGAACACACCGGCTTCGATCTGCGCCTTGTGGAAGAGATGATACGCGCGTCCGATTTGGCGGGCGTAACCTCTATGGTGCGCGTGCCGGACAATGACGCCAAACTGATACTGCGGATACTTGATATGGGCGCGGAGGGCATAATCGTGCCGCATGTGGAAGGACTTGAGGGCGCAAAGCGCGCGGTGAACGCTGCGCGCTATCCGCCGCTGGGCGAGCGCGGCGGCGCAGGCGGCACGCGGGCGGCGCAATTCGGCGCTGTCCCCTGGAACGAGCATATGCGCCAATCCAACGATGAGATTATTCTGTCCGTGATGACCGAAGACGAGCGCGGCATAGCGGATATCGAGGCGATTGCGGCGCTGGATGGCGTGGATCTGGTGTCCATCGGCCCGACGGATCTGTCGCAGGCGCTGGGCGTAACCGATCCCGCCGATCCGCGGTTGCGCGCTAAGGTCAACGAAATGGCGGACGCCGTCAAGCGCATCGGCAAGGCGAAGCTTCAGATACCGCTGAACCACGCCGCGCTGCCGCTGACGCCGCAAGACCTGGTGGCGCTGGGCGTGGGCTACACGCATGTAGCGCCTGCGCCGCCCGCCATCCTGCTGAATCAGATGCGCCAAAGCGTGAGCGCCATTCACAGCGCGCTGGGCGGATAGCGCAAGTGAATAGCGATAGGAGCAAGACGATGCAAGCGCTGGCATTCGGAAGCGATAGGCAGTTCGCGCTGCGGGAACGCCCCGTGCCGGAGCCTGACGCCGGCGAGGCGTTGCTGCGCGTACACTATTCGGGCATATGCGGCACGGACCTTCACGCCCAATCGCTTGCGCATTACAGCGCAGATGTGGTGATTGGACACGAATTCGCGGGCGAAGTGGCGGCAGTCGGCCCCGGCGTATCGGGCTGGCAGATAGGCGATAGGGTTGCGGTTCATCCGCGCGGCAACGCCTGCGGCGAGTGCGCCGAATGCCGCGCCGGCTGGGTGAACCTGTGCGGCGACTGGGATGCGCTTGCGCCGCCCGGCAGCGCGCGCGACGGCGGGATGGCGGCGTATGCGGCGCTGCCCGCGACGATGCTGCGACGGCTGCCCGACGAAGTGTCTATGCTAGAGGGCGCATGGGTTGAGCCGCTCGCGGTGGCGCTGCGCGGCGTATCGCGCTCAGGCTTCAGCGTAGGGCGGCGCGCGGCGGTCATCGGCGCCGGGCCCATCGGGCTGCTCACCACGCTGCTGCTGCGATACGGCGGCGCATCGCACATCGCCGTGCTGGAGCCAAGCGAACAGCGCAGATCCAAGGCGTTGGAACTTGGCGCGGACGCGGCGATAGACCCGCTCGCAGACGACCCGGCGGCGATATTCGGCGGCAATCTGCCGCTAGTCGACTTTGCGCTGGAGTGTTCGGGCGCGCGCGCCGCCTTGGACACCGCCGCGGACATAGCGCGGCCGCATGGGCGCATAACGCTGGTGGGCGTCGCCACGGGCGCAGTGGTCTTTCATTCGCACAGAGCCATCAACAAAGAGCTGACGATACGCAGCAGCGCCAGCGCCATCAGAGAGTTCGAGATTGCGATAAGCCTGCTCGCGCGCAAAGAGTTCGACGTCGGCGCGCTCACAAGCGATATTCTGCCGCTGGACAGCTTCGCAGAGGCGTTTCGGCGGCTCAATGACGGAAGCGCGGTCAAGATACTGATGCGGCCGGGGGAGTAGGGGCGCGGGGAATTACAGAGGCGATGCGGCGGCTTTCAAATTGCCGCCACCGCTATGATATAGTAATGGCGATACGCCGAATTGAGGGCTATATGACGAGCAATCCCAACCAGACGCAACAAAACCGCAACAAGACGGCGGCGGCACTGATGTTTGTCGCTGTTATTGGTTTCTCGCCGATCCCTTTGTTTGTCGCGTGGGGCGGCAGCCGAAGCCCGTTTATTTTTAACACTGCGTTAGCCATAGGTGAGGCAATCGGATGCGCGGTGTTTCTTCTGATTACTCATCATAAACTGCTCTTGAATAAGTCAGTATGGAAGCTCATTAAGCTAAGAGTATTTAGCTGGATAATGCTGCTTTGGGCACTGGCGTTTGGCGACTTGTCATTCTATGTATGGTCCACACAGTTTATCGACGTTTCCATTGCGGCCATCTTGTTTGTAACCTGGCCGATTTTGCTGGTTTTCCTAACCAGCCGGTTGTTCAAATTTGAAGAGCGTTATCAGAAGGTTACTTGGCGTTCTATTTTCCTGTTCGTAATTGCCTTTGTGGGAGTTGCAGCGGTTATTGCAAGCCAAGCAAGGTGGATTGAGTGAACTATTTTCTGGGTTGTGGACTGATTTCGCGTTGGGTATCGTCCTAATACTAGCATCGGCCGTAATAACATCATTCGCGGCTTTTGGTTTCAAGTGGGGTGTTGATCTTGCCAATGAACTCCCCAATGATCCTAAGCATAGCAATCAGTCAATTGAACTGTTTGGTGTGATGGTTGGGACTGTAATTTTGGCTTTGTTCGTGTCCCCAATTACAGCGGGGATTGGCTTCGCGCGAGGTGAACCTATAGTTTCGCAAACTCTCATATATGGGTTCATAGCCGGGGTAGTTGTAGTGGCTCTGCCAGGTATTTTGTGGCGCAAAGCTAATCTAATAACCCATAGTCTTAACATCAACTTTATGGTGTACATAACACCTGTACTTTCATTGGGACTGCTGTTTGCGTTTTCGTTAGTTGGCGATGTCAATATCGTACTATTGCTCTTTGGAACGGCAATGATAGTCATTGCCAATGTGGGTGTGTATTTTGAGTTTGACGCGCCGCCCCAGCGTCAGCCCGTCGATGCGCTCGATAGCGCCGATGCGCCGGCGCTGATTGCGGCGGGTGAATCGGATAGGGTTGAGTTCAAATCCTCTTTGCGGACGAACCTGCATACCAATCGGCGCGACCGCGCTATGGAAGCCGCAGTTACAAAGACACTCGCCGCTTTTCTGAATAGCGACGGCGGAGCTCTGGTTATCGGCGTGGCGGACGACGGCGCGCCCGTGGGCATTGCGGTTGACGGCTTTGCCACCGAAGACAGGATGAGTCTTCATCTGCGCAATATCGTCAACAGGGATATGGGTCCGCTTGCGATGGCGTACATTCGGCTGTCTTATGAAGATTGCGACGGCGTCAGGGTTCTGGTGGCGCAGTGCGAAATGTCGGAGCGGCCGGTCAATGTGAAGGACGGCAACGCCGAGAAATTCTATATTCGAACCGGACCATCTACCACTGAGCTCGTTACAAGCGCAACGGTCGACTACATCCGAACTCGCTTCCAGAGTTAACAGTAATTCGCCGCTAACCGCCGTCGTTCCCTAGCGCTGATACGTCGACAAGCTTCCAGTTGCTTGTGCTCAGTACAGTCGGCAGCGTGAAGCCGGCGCCTACGGGCAGCACGGCGTAGTCGAAGCCGTATTTGCGGCGCAGTTCGGCAAGCCCCGCTTCGCTAATTCGGTTGGGATAGCCGGCGCCTTGCTCAGGATCGTAGATGGCGGTGTAGCGGTCATGCCACTCTTTCATGCCATCGTCGTCGTACACGAAGAACTTCCAATCTACAACCGCAGCGCGCTCTGAGAGCAGCCGCCATCTTCGCCAATTCCAAGGTATGAGGATTGCGGCGTCTGGCGGGGTATGCAACTTGGCCGCCGCCGCAAGCCGTATAATGTAATCGGGTTCACGCTTGGCTGCCGCTTCTTGGATGGTGAACGCCGGCTGTCGGCGCGCAATCACGGGCGATATTTGCGGGATATGCGGCAAGCGATCTACGCGCTCAAGGTAGAAGGCGCTCAATGTCAGCAGCAAGACGACGCCAAGCGCAGACAGGGCGCGCAACGTCGATACGCGCGCTGTCAGCGCAACTGCGAATCCAACCGTTAGCAGGAACAGCGTTACGATGAACGGCATTCTGAACAGGCTCAGCGATACCAGGGTACCCGTCAGTATAGAGGCGGCGACAGGCGAAAAGAGCATAGTTTGCCGTGTATCGCGCGGAAGACGCGCCAAAACGGACAGCGTCTTGTAGAGCGCGAGCGTCGGAACTGAAATTAGGCTTGCCATAACCACTGCGCCGCGCCGCCATTCGCCGCCGCTTACCGAGCGCGCTATGGGGTAGGCGATGAGTAGCCATCCCAGCCAAGTGGCTATGATAGTAAGCCTGAACGTCTGAGCAACGGTGAATAGGCGCGTGGGAATGACCTCTACAAAGAGCCAGCCGCCTAGAAACGCCAAGCCGCATAACGCGAACACGCTTACGACGGCAAGCGCCTGCGCGTCGATTTCGCGCTGTTCGGGTTGCGCGGCTGCGGCGCGTCGATACTTCCAAAGCTCATAGAGCGAAACCGCCGCGACGGCTGCGAACAGCGCGCCCAAGGCGTATTCCTCCCAAGACCATCCGCTTGGGATTAGGTGATGCGGGTGTCGAAAATGGGCGTAGATGCGGACGAACTCTTCGGCGCTCAGGGATGATTGGACGCCCGCAATCAGGGTTGGGACTATCCAAAAGAGGCTTGCGGCGAATACTATGAGCGCCGCAAGTCCAAGACGCTTGAAGCGCGCCGCGTTGCGAGTGAATGCGGCTAGGGCAAGCGGCCGGATTTGAACGGCGTTGCGCGCGAATGCCGCCGCCAAGCCTAGCGACGCCGTTTCAAGCCCCAAGGTCGGCTGTATCAGGATAGCGGGCGCCGCCGTCAGCGCTGACAGGATCGGCCTGCCGCGGATGCCCTGCCATACGGCGCACAGCGCAAACGGGATCGCCAAAAAGCGCGGCAGCATCAGCGTATCGGTAACGCGCGCCGGCGTGCTTAGAGCGAACGGCACCAGAGACGATGCGATGACCGTTGCGGCTATCAGCGCGGCTACGGTGGAGCCGGTTATATCGCGGGCGGCAAAGGCGGTTATTGTGGTGAAGGCGATGTATATGAGCAGGTAGAGCGCGGCGTAGGCTATTGGAAGCGGAATTAGGCTGCCAAGCGCCGCCATCGCATGGGCGAAGTAAAATCGAGGCCCGAACCCTACTGCGGCGTTGGTCTGGAAATCATTGACCAGATAGTCCGGGTCCATTATGCGAAACACGATTGGGAGCTGCTCGGCGTGATCTATGCTGCCGAACATATAGCCGCTCACAACTGCCGCAAGCGTCCCGAATAGCACTGAGAACGCCGTCAACGCGCCCGCATCGCCCATTATAACGGAACGGGCGCGCGACAGCATCGGCGGATCGTGGGATATGCCGCCTGCCGTGATTGACTCAGTCTGCATCGCGCTTCGCCGCCGCCGAGCGCCGCCTAGTACGGGTAGGGCATCACGCCTACGGGGACTTCGATTAGCGTGGGGGCGTCGGTTTCTAGCGCTTCACTGATGGCGGTCTGCAGCGCGTCGGCGTTCTGGTCTTCCACGCGCACGCCTCTTGCGCCGAAGGACTCCGCCATCTTCACGAAGTCGGGGTTGTGGAGCTTGGAGCCGTATACCCGGCCATTGAAGCGGTCGGTCTGGTCGCGCATCACATTGCCGAATGCGCCATCGTTGAACACCACTACCACGGCGTTGATGCCGTACATAACGGCGGTCGCCAATTCCTGCACATTGTACATAAAGCCGCCGTCGCCGGAGACGGCTACCACCGCCTTGTCCGGGCAGGCTACCTTTGCGCCCAACGCTACCGGATAGGCGAAGCCCAGGTTGCCGAAGTAGGATGATGTGAGGTATGTCTTGGGTTCATAGACGGGGAAGCGCGTGCGGCTGTAGTATCCCACCTGCGTCATTCCGGCTATGAGAATGCCGTCGTCGGGCATAGCGGCTCTGATGGCGTTGTTGAACGAATGCAGCGGCTCCAGTTCGCGCTCTTTGCCGAAAAATTCGGCGCGCACCGCTTCGATTTCGGCTTGGCGGCTTTCGTTTGCGGGGCGCATGGCGGATATGACGGTCAGCATCTCTTCGAGCGTGCGCTTGGCGTCGCCCGCGATGCCGAATGTGTTCTCATAGTTTCTGCCAAGTTCGGCTTCGTCTATGTCTATCTGCACGACGCGCTGCCCGCGCAGTATCTGCGGCGTCTGTATGCGGTTGCCCACCACCACGATGACGTCGTGGCTCGCCATATAGTCGTGGAAGGGATCTATGCGGCGCGGCACGCCTAGGGAGAGATAGTGTCGGTCTGATATAGCGCCTTTGCCTTCGGCGGTCTCGATGACGGGCGCTTGCAGGAATTCGGCGAACTTCAGCAGCGCATCGTTTGCGCCGGCCAGGTTGACGCCGCCGCCGGCGTATATCATCGGGTTGGATGCGTTGGCGATAATGCGCGCGCCTTCGCGGATGCTGTCTTGGCTTGCGGCGGGGCGCTCATAACTGACGGGTTCGAGCAGTTCAATATCCGCCTCTTCGGCGAGCGTTTCGGGCGGGATTTCCACCTCTACGGGGCGTGGTCGGCCGGACTTGAGTTGATAGAATGCTTCGTGAACCGCTTCCGGCACATCTTTGGGATCTAGGATGCGCTGCGCCCATTTGGTAACGGGGCGGATGGTGTCGAGTTGGTCGTTGACTTCGTGCAGCACGCCTCTATCGCCGCCGATAAGGTCGCGCTCTACTTGGCCGGCGACGACCATAATGGGCGAGGATGCGGCGTAGGCGGTTCCGATGGCGGCGGAGGCGTTCTGCAAGCCGGGGCCGGGGACTACGAGCGCCGCGCCGATTTCGTCGCCGGCGCGCGAGTAGCCGTCCGCCATATACGCGGTAGCCTGTTCGTGCCGCGTGGTGATGAATTTAATGTCCGTTTCGTCGTGGAGCGCGTCTAGGGCGTGGTAGAGTTGCACGCCCGGCAGTCCGAATATGACGCGCACGCCTTCGCGCTGGAGCTGCTTGGCGAGCGCCTGTCCGCCGGTCATCTTTGGCATATTTCGCTGACACCTTTCTTGATGAATGTCTTGTTAATGGCTGTTATGACTATACGATTAGCGGCGTCTAAAATCAAACAAAACGCCCGCGTCTCAGCGACGCGGGCGTTTGGCATAAGCCGATGGCGGTTAGTTTCGCGCTGCGGCGTAGTCTTGGCGCGCCCGCTCCATAGCCACGGCGCGCGCCTCAAGCAGTTCGTCCTTCTTGCCTTCGGACCACGCCTGCGACTTGTCGAGGCTTTCCAGCGATCCTTGGAAGTGCGGCATCACATAGCGGGCGACGAGTTCGTAGCTATGCAGCACCTGCTCACGGGTTCCCCACTCCGTCGACTGGATCATAAAGCCGCCGAAGCCGCCGCTCTCTTCGTCGAGCCGCTTGATGGTGGCTATGAGGTCGTCGGGCGTGCCAACGCACCAGGCGCCGCGCTCGGTCATCACATCGATTATCTTGTCCCTGTCTTTGGCGCTGTTGACATCGAAGTTGAGCTGATGCCCCAGGGTTTTGACGAAGTAGTCGTACTGATAGCGGCCGGCGGCGACGCGCGCCTGTTCCATCGCCTCTTTCTTGGATTCGGCGAGATGGACGTGCATAACAAGCCGCCATTCGTTGCGGTTCATCGCATTGCCGTGTTCGGCGGCGGTTTCTTCGGCGATGCGCCAGAAATCGGACAGGTTGGTGGCGATGCTGTCGCCGCGGGTTACGCTGACGGACAGCACGCCCGCGCCGTGTTTGCCCGCCAATACCATGCCGGAGGGGGACTGCGCCGCCGCAACCGCGATGGGAAAGTGCGGCTTGGTATATGGTCGCAGGTGTATCTGCGCTTCGGCGAGTTCGAACCATTCGGCTTTGTAGGTAATCGGATCCTGTTCGGTGAGCAGGCGCATGATGATGGTCATGGCTTCGTCCATGCGCCGCCGCTGCACCACGGGGTCGATGCCCAGCATAGCGGCGTCGGTGACCAGCGCGCCGGGGCCTACGCCCAGCATAGCGCGGCCGCGGGTAAGATGGTCGAGCAGAACCATTCGGTTGGCTACCATAAGCGGATGGTGATAGGGCAGGCTGATGACGCCGGTGCCGAGTCGGATATTGCGCGTGCGCTCCGCCGCCGCCGCCATGAACACTTCGGGCGATGCGATGATTTCCCAACCGGCGCTGTGGTGTTCGCCGATCCACGCCTCATCGTATCCCAGCGTGTCCAGCCATTGGATAGTTTCCAGATCGCGCTCCAAAGAGAGAGTGGGATTTTCGCCCTTCCAGTGGAACGGCGCCATAAAGATACCGAATTTCATGCGCTCCGGCAGTGTCATATTGCAGTCCTTTGCCTTGCTTGGCGTGCGTGTAGCGGTGAGTTGAAAGCGTGTGTGTGGATGTGAGTTGAATGGGTTGAAAGCGATGCTTGCGCGCAAGCGATTTTAGCACGGGGGCGTATGCGGGGGCAAATTGTGGTGGTTAGTCAAGCAGCCCCGGCAACTCCCGCACAACCAGCGCCACATTGCGGATTGTGGAGGGGATGTTTTGCCAGAACTCTTCGAGCGCGCTTTCGCCGGCGCCGTCGGAGATGCCGCGAATTTCTAGGAAGGGTATCTCTGCGAGCTGAGCGGCGCGCGCGCCGCCGGCGCCTTCCCACGCCACGGCTATTGCGCTGGTCGCATCGCTTATCTCTTGCGCGCGGGCGCGGTTGGCGACGCCCTCATCGCCGCTTGCCACGCCGCCGAAATGCAGCGTGAACGGGAACGCTTTGCGCGCCGCCAACGCCCTGAGCGCGTCTATTAGCGCGGCGTCGCCGGGGAATGTGGGCAATGGCAATGTTATGAGCGCGCTGCCGCGATTGAAATCGTGTTCTACGGTTTGGGCGGCAATCACCACATCGCCGCGATCGAGCGCGTCCGAAAGCGCGCCCGATGTGCCGGCGCACACCACGGCGTCTATGCCGCTCAGGTTGTCGAGCAGGTGCTGCGTCTGCACGCCGAACTGCGCCTTGCCAAGCCCGCCCTGCGCTACGATGAGCCTGCCGCTGTCAAACTCCGCCGCCTGCAAGCGGCCGACGCTGCGCTCTTTGGCGGCGTAGCCGAACTCCGCCAGCGCCTCCATCATTGCGTCAAACTCTTGCACGATTGGTATAACCGCTAGGATTGTCATACGCGACTGCTTTCCTGTTCGCTTTCGGCTTGTTTTCGCATTCCGATTTGTGATTATCCGATAGGCGTTGTTTGCTGCTGTGTAGGTAGGCGGCTATATCACCTGACGCTCTCTTAGGTTGCTTATGGCAGCGTCGTCGCAGTCCAGGAATTCGGCGAACACTTCGGCGTTGTGCTGTCCCAGCAGCGGCGCGGGGTTGAACTCCACGGGGGAATCGCTGAGTTTGACGGGGCAGCCGGGCATAGTGAAGCGCCCGCGCGTGGGGTGGTCGACGCTGACTACCATATCGCGGCGGCGCAGGTGTTCGTCGGCGTATATGTCCACGGCGTTAAAGCAGGCGCTGCACGGCACGCCCATTTCGCCTAGAATGCGCATCACCTCGAACTTGGTGTGCCGCAGTGTCCACGCCTCTATGACGCCGTTTATCTCGGCGGCGAGCGCGGCGTCGTACTGCGCCGGATCCTGCAGGCGCGGGTCTTGCAGCAGTTCGGGCTTGCCGAGCGCTTCGGTGAGCGCGCGCCACATAGCGCCGCGGCCGGGGTAGGCTATCATATACACATAATCGTCATCCCCGCCGGGCGCGCAGCGGAATGTGCCAACGCCGGGGCGGTTCGCGCCACCACCGTTGCCCGTGCGCGGCGGCGATACGGCGCCCTGTTCGGCGCGGGTCATCCAGGTGCGCCCTAGGTTCACGATGGCGTCCTGCATCGACACTTCCACGACTTGCCCCTTGCCGCTGGTCTGCCGCTGCCAGAGCGCCGCTAGAATGCCGATGACGGCGTGCAGCCCCGTGCCGGAGTCGCCGGCGGTTATGCCGGGCTTCATCGGCGGGCCGTCCGCCTCGCCCGTGGAGCAGAAAGCGCCGCCTGCCGCCTGCGCCACGGGGTCGAAGCTCTTGTATTCGCTGTACGGGCCGTATGTGCCGAAGCCCTTGATGCGCGCCAGGATGATGCGCGGGTTGGCGGCGGAGAGCGCGGCGTAGTCCAGCCCCATACGCTCTATTGCGCCGGGCGACAGGTTTTCTGCGACTATATCGGCTTGCTTGACCAGATCCAGCAGCATCCGCCTGCCGCTTTCGGATTTGAGGTTGAGCGTTACGCTGCGCTTGTTGGAGTTGTAGTGCAGGAAGTAGTTGGAATCCACATCGCCGCCGCCGATTGAGCGGCCGGGATCGCCGCCGGCCGGGTTTTCCACCTTTATGACATCCGCGCCGAGCCACGCCAGCATCTGCGTGCAGGAAGTGCCGGCTTCATACTGCGTCAGGTCAACCACTCGCACGCCGTTCAGCGCCTTGTCCATATGCAACTCCTTGCTCGCTAGTCCATAGGTTGTAGGTCAGCGGTCGGCATCATCGGCGCTGATGGCACGCCGCAGCCAGTCTCTTATATCGTCCGCCATATCTTTGCGGCGCAGCGCTGCGTACACGGACGCTTTCAGCATGCCGATGGGCGTTCCCACGTCGAAGTGGTCTGCGTCAAAGCGGTAGGCGTATGCGCCCTGCTGAGCGCGCGCGGCGTCTATGGCGTCGGTGAGCTGAATTTCGCCGATAGCGCCGGGCGCCGCCCGCTCCAGCGCGCCAAACACTTCGGGCGTCAGCACATAGCGCCCCACGATGGCGAGGTTTGAGGGGGCGTCCTCGAGACGGGGCTTTTCCACCATTCCCTTTACCCTATAGATATTGTCATAGACATTGCCGTGCGCATCGTCCGTCAGCGGTTCGGGGTCGATGACGCCTAGGCTGGGAATGGCTTCGTCGGGGACTTGCTTCACCGCGATTACGCTTGCGCGGCGCTCTGCGAACACGCCAATCATAGCGCCGATGGTGGGCGTGTCAGACCATATAATGTCGTCGGGCAGAAACACCGCGAAAGGCTCATCGCCGATAGCGTCTTTTGCCATAAGGACGGCGTGTCCAAGCCCGCGCTGTTCGTCTTGATATACGAACTCGGTCTGCATCATAGAGGATATGCGGCGCATATCGTTCAGCAGATCGGCGCTGCCACGCTCTTCGAGCGCGCGCTCCAACGTCGTCGCCGGGCGAAAATAATCGTTGGTGGCTTCTTGGCCTCGCGATATGACGAACACTATGCGCTCTATGCCGGCGTCCGCCGCTTCCTGTACCGAAAACTGGATGGCGGGTTCGCTCAGAACGGGCAGCATCACCTTGGGGATTGCGCGCGTAACCGGCAGAAAGCGCGTGCCGAAACCTGCCGCCGGTATGACCGCTTTGCGAACTCTCAATGTAGCGCCTCTCTGAATGTCTGAATGCTGTGAACTTGCTTGCGTGGAATCCTAATATGTGTGTATGCGGCTGCGTCCGTTGAACGCCGAATTAGCGCCATTATAGCAAGGCGCTGCGCTGGGTGAAAGCGGGCGCGCGCGTAATCTGTGAATCGGCGGCGAATTGCTATATGATAGCGGCGGCGCGCGTGCTTGCGCTGCCCGAACAGCGACACAAAGCGAGGCGATGCGAATGAACCCACTTGACAGGGCGCAAATCGGATCTACGGGCATTGAGGTAACGCGCTTGGGCTTGGGCGGCGCGCCATTCGGGAGCATGCCGGCGGACGCCGCCGAACAGCGCGCCGTAGAGAGCATACGCAAGGGCTTGGAGCTTGGCATCGCCTACTACGATACTGCGCCGATGTACGGCGTGGGCAGAAGCGAGCGTTGTTACGCCAAGGGCTTGCGCGGCGCGCCGCGCGAGGCGTTCACGCTGTCTTCCAAGGTGGGGCGCGTTCTAAACCCGATCGGCGGCGGCGATACGGCCGACGACACTGCGCCGATGGAGTGGGCGTTTGACTTCAGCCGCGACGGAGTGCTGCGCTCATTCGAGGAAAGCATCAAGCGCTTGGATATAGACCGCATAGACATCGTTCTGATACACGATCCGGACGATTTTCACGAACAAGCGTTGAACGAGGCGTTCCCAGCGCTGGCGGATCTGCGGGCGCAGGGCGTCATAGACGCAATCGGCGCGGGGATGAACTTCTGCGAGCCGCTGGCGCAGTTCGCGCGGGAGGCGGACTTCGACTGCTTCCTGCTGGCGGGGCGCTACACGCTGCTTGACCAGTCGGGCTTGGACGACCTGCTGCCGCTGTGCGAGCGAAAGGGCATAAGCGTGGTATTGGGCGGTCCGTACAACAGCGGCGTGCTTGCGTCGGATCTTGGGGAAGGCACAACCTACTTCTACAAGGATACGCCGCCGGATGTGCTGGCGTTGGCGCGCAGGATAAAGGCGGTGTGCGACAGGTACGCTGTGCCGCTGAAGGCGGCGGCGTTGCAGTTCGGGTTGGCGCATCCCGCGGTTGCCGCAACGATACCGGGCGCGGTGTCCGCCAACGAAGTGCGGCAGAACTTCGATATGGCGGGCTTTCCCATACCCGCCGATCTATGGGCCGAACTCAAGCGCGAAGGGCTTCTGCCTGAGAACGCGCCCACGCCGTAGTGTTGCGCGATATGGGCAACCGGATGCCGCAAATGTCGTACATCAGGGAGAGGCAGCGATGAAATCGTTTGCGATGGCGCTAGATCTGCGGGACGATGCCGCCGCAATAGAAAAGTACAAAGAGCATCACCACGCGGTGTGGGATGAAGTGTTGGACGGGCTGCGCTCAATCGGCATCCGAAAGATGAAGATATTCCTGCATGGGCGGCGGCTGTTCATGTATCTGGAAGCGCCGGATGACTTCGACTTGGAGCGCGACTTCCCGGGCTACATGGCGCAATCGCAACGCGCCGCCGAGTGGGATGCGCTGATGCGCGAGTTTCAGCAGCCCGTTCCCGGCGCAAGCCCATCGGAGTGGTGGGCAGCAATGGAAGAGGTTTTCGACCTTAACGGCTAGGTGTTAGCCTTTATAAGCAAGTGTCCGATTCCTAGGCGGCGCGCAAGCCGGACATCCACTTCGGCGGCGCAGCTAATCGTCCTCATCCTGACCGTTCTGCTCCCAGGGCGGCGGTTCGTTGAACTCGCGGCCTTCCTTCTGCGCCTGCTGCATATCGGCGAACCACGCGGCCGACCGCGCCGCCATTATCGCCGCGCCTTCACGTCGTCCGCGCGCTTCACCGCGCGCTTCACCTTCACGCTGTCCAAGCGCTATGCCTTCACGGCGGCCTCGCTCCTCGCCGCGCGCCTCGAACTTGTTCTTTGCGGGTGTGAGTAGTATTCCCATAAGTTCCTTCCCCTTTTGGTATGCGGTTTGCGTGACGTCAACTGCGATTACGGACGATACTAGAGAGCCGTATGCAAGGAATGACATTGTTACGCCGCCGTCTATGATGTGTTTGAGTAGCGGCGCGGCGGGCGCGTATGCCGTTTCGTAGATTACAACCGCCGCAAGCCAAACCGCAATCTGCGCGAAGTATAACCGCATATACCACGGGTTTGCCCTCAGTTCGGCGATTAGCCCTCTCATTTCGTCAGTTGCCAATAGCGGTTTCCTTTCCTCACGGCTGCATGCGACGCCCCGCTCAATGCCGATGGCTTAATGATAGCGCATTGTTGGGATGCGCGGGTAGGCGGACGATGAATGGGTACTCCATTACGTGACGTGCATGTATGCTAACCTCCAAATTCAACCGCACTAATGCCAATTGCGCGTATCACCCTACCTGACCGCCCGTATATGTCCACATCTCGTTAAGTGATATAACCTTAACTGACGTTCGCCGCCGCGCGCGCGGTTTCCTGCGCCGCCATAGATTGGAGAGATCTTTTACCCATGAACAGATAATCTCAGACTTGATGCTTAGGTCACTAGATATTGCCAAGCATCCCATACTCTTGGAGTGCATGTCGCCTGCTTGTCGCTTGATTGCATCAGGATAATAGCTACGACTGCCTTCATGAGTGAAGCAGTGTCGACACGGCGCCGTAGCGGTAGATTGGCTTGCTATGAGTATGGTTTTAGGCGTCAATTTCAACTCAAATACACCACACCTGCAAGCACTGAGAATACTAAATATCGGAGCGCGAATTGACACCATTAGGCGCGCATTGCTATAATCCGATGCAGGTTGCGTGGGGATATAGCTCAACTGGGAGAGCGCGGCGTTCGCAATGCCGAGGTTGGGGGTTCAAGTCCCCCTATCTCCACCACCCGCCTGCCCTACGCGACATTATTCATTCCTCTCATATATTGCGCTGCGTCCCCGCTGATTACGCTCGCCGCATTATCCGTTGCTTATGGATAAGCGTATCAAGTTGCGATTGTACCCGCGCAAGCCGCCGCGTCAGATAACCGCAATCGGTTTGATGCGTTGTATCCGTCCCCCGTGCAAGCCGCATCTGCAGGCGCAACATATCCGCAAGGGCTACTCACGCGCCAACATCCGCGCAAGCCGCATCCATGTGGGGCCAACCCGCGCCGATTTTGATATACTCTTGCCGCATTGCCTTTTATCAATCATAAGCACATAAGCAGGGGGAGCGCGCTATGCGGTTCGGATTTGGGTTGCCCAACACGATGGACGGCGATGAGCTTTGCAGGTTCGCGCAGAAGGCGGAAGAGTTGGGCTTCGAATCGGTTTGGATTGGCGATCATATCGTGCTGCCGATCGAGCCTACTAACCAGTATCCCTACACCGCCGACGGCTCGTTCACGCGGCCGCATGACGCGCCGTTCCTAGAGACGCTGACAACGCTTGCGTATGTCGCAGCGTGTACAAGCCGCATACGCATCGGCAGCACGGTGGTCATCATCCCATACCGCAATCCCATCCTGCAGGCGAAAATGTTCGCATCGCTGGATGCGCTGTCCAAGGGCAGGGCGATTTGCGGCGTGGGCGTGGGTTGGCTGGAGAAAGAGTTCGAGACGCTGGGCGTACCGTACTCCGAGCGCGGGCCTATGACCAACGAATGGCTGGAAATCTTCGCCAACCTGTGGACGGAAGACGAACCGTCGTATAGCGGCGAGTATTATAGCTACGACGGCATTCACTTCAGCCCAAAGCCGGTTCAGCAGCCGCGCATACCGATATGGGTGGGCGGACACACTCGGCGTGCGCTGCGCCGCACGGCGAAGTATGGCGACGCTTGGCATCCATCGCGGCAGACGCCGGAGTTCGTTTCCCGCAACCTGCCCTATCTGCGCCGCCAAACGGAAGCGGAGGGCAGAAATCCCGACGACATCACCATTTCGCTCAAGCGCAGCCTGCATATATCGGACATAGGCGTATCGGGCGGGAGCGAAGGCGGTACGCCGGCGGGTGGCGGCGTATCGGGCGCTACGCAGTTTGTGATAGACGATGTGAAGAAGTGCATCGACATCGGCATCCATCAGCTCACATACGATTTCCGCACATCGGACATCGACGAGTGCATCCGCATCCTGGAACACTTTGCGGACAAGATAGCGGCGCGGGTCTAACGACGACTATTGTCCGTTCTCTGCATAGAGCGCGCTGTTGCCGGACTTAGTTCTGCCAGCCGAGCGCGCAATTGCCGGTTCGGTTGCGTTCAAACTGCTGGGTATTGTTATGCGGCGGTGTCCCTTTTCTTCTTTGGAACGCGTGATGCACCCAACTACGAATGTTATCTGGCTGGTTCGACCAGTCATAGATGGATGCGTAAGAGTTATTTCCTTCACAGTTAATAGCCAACCTTGGAGGTATCAGGCGAGGATTGTACATCCCTTTTCCATAATTGGGATGGTTGGGAAGCAGTATGCCCAAAAGGCCGCATCGGGGGTTTCGACTGGTTTTCCTCAGACTAGAGCCAATTTCCCAGTCCACGTGCTTTCGCTGCCAGGTGCAAGGTCCTATCAGGACTATCGTTACTGTTGCGTCCCGAATAAAGTTATCGCGGATTCTCTGGCGTATGGCGTCAGTATGCACATTTCGGTCGTTTATATCCCCGTCTTCGACCGATTCATCCACAATATCTTCCCCCATCATTTGGACGAACCAATCCTTGTATTCTTGATCATCGTGATGGAAACTGATGAATACCCTATGCCTTGGCGCTTGCGGTTGGCGCATTATCCTACTCCGGTTGTATGTCTATTCGTTCCAAGTCCGTTAAATCTTCCACGCCCGCGATTTTCGCCAGCATACGGTTGTAGTTACGCAGTTCTTCCTGGAGCGCTTCGAGCTCCGAGCGAAATTCATCTCTCTTTGCCGGGTTCTCAAAAGCCCCTTCCAGGCTTTCCCTATGCCACTTTGCGGTAAATGGGCGCACCACTTGATTCAACACGGGTATGGCGACTGTGCTGAAACGGATAGTTCCACGCCCACGGCGGCGCAAAATCTCGCGCGTAGTCGGGAAAAGCGAATAGACGCCGTCCAAAGCGGTCTTTTCGTCCCCCACTTCCGAGGGCAAAGGCTGAGTAACAATTCTAGTCAGCATTTCGACATACAATTCCCAAGCGGCATCCTTGTCATCCTCATAGAAACTGACTTCTACCGAAGCCCACGCGGGACCCAATCGAACTTTATCCAACTGGAAATTCTTGAAGAAAGCGTCTAAGTTCATTTCTTTCATCCCTTCCGGCGCATTTACCGGAGATGATAAATATGTAGAGCGGTGACCCTTTCTGCAAGAGCCACCGCTAACGCGTCGATAGTATGGTCGCGCTACACCCTCAGCGCGCCTGCTTTTTCGTATGTCCCCTTGACGATGGGCTTGGCTTCCACCTCAAGCCAGTCTTCCAGAATTTCGGTGTAGAGGCCGCGGAAGTCGAAGTTGAAGGCTAGGTCGCCCTCCACGAGCTTATCGGCGTCCAGCGAGGGGTATTCGCTGTAGTGGCCGCCCTGCACGCCGTCGCCTATCAGGAACGCTACGCCGCCCGAACCGTGGTCGGAGCCGTTGCCGTTGTCTTTTACGCGCCTGCCGAACTCGGTGAACACCAGTATAAGCACATCATCGGCGGCGTTGTGCCGCTTGAGGTCGGTGTACAGGTCGTATATGCCGCCCGATACGTCGGACAGCAGTCGTTCTTGGAGCGCGACTTCGTTGGTGTGCGTGTCGAAGCTTCCGTGCTGCGTGTAGCATATGCGCGTTCCAATATCCGCCAGCAGCGTCTGCGCCACGCCCTTCATGCTCTGCCCGTATGAGTCTGCGCCGTATTCCACATCGGACTGATACTTTTGCGGGACGCTGCCGAGTATGTCTGCGCCGCGCAGGGCGTCCAAGCCCGTCTTGCTGAGGAAGTCCATCACCGGGCCGCTGCCTATCGCCTGCGTGTACATATTGGCGAACACTTCGAGCGCCTCTGAGCGCCGATCGGCGTCGTCTATGTCGTTCAGCAGTCCGTAGCTTTCGAGGTTGGTAACCGACGCCACAGGAACGCCCGGCGATACCAGCGCGCGCGGCAGTCCCGCGCCGAAGTTGACTGCGCCCACTACATTTTCGCCCTGCGGATCCATTTCGCGCAGCGCTTGCCCAAGCCAGCCTTGGTCGCCGACCTTAGTCGGCTCGGCGGTGTGCCAGATGTCCATCGAGCGAAAGTGCGAGCGGTTGGGAACCGGGTAGCCTACGCCGTGCAAGATAGCCACCTTGCCGTCGTCCCAAAGCTCTTTGATGGGCGCCATGCCGGGGTTGAAGCCGTAATCGCCGTCTATCGGCAAGACGCGGTCTTCGGTGATGCGGATGCGCGGGCGGTTGTCGATGTATTGCGGATCGTTGTAAGGCACAACGCAGTTGAGGTAGTCGTTGCCGCCCGAAAGCTGCGCCACCACCAGTTTGCGGTTCTTGCCGTTGCTGCTCATAGGAATCTGCTCCTTCTCATAGTTGTTTCAATTGTTCGCATTCGTCCGTTGGAACGCTTCTAGCCAATTCCGCTTTCAGCGCGTTCAGCAGATCCAAGTTTTCGTCCAAAGGCGCAAGCAGGGCGTCGTCGGATGCGTCATCGCGCCAGCGCCGCGCGGGATCATCCAGCGGCACGGTTGCGGCGGTGTGTATGCGATCGGCGGCCGAATACACCAGCAAGCAACCGCCGATTACGCCCAGCGCGGGCGCGGCAGGCGCAAGCACGGGAGCGGCGCCTAGGGCGAGGGCGCCCGAGACAACGCCGCCCGCCAATACGCCCGCAACGGCGCTCTTGGCCACATTCAGCGACGTATCCTGCAAAGCGGCGCGCGCATCCTTTTTGCCTCTGTACACATAGATGCCGTTCTCGACTATGCTGACGCTCGCCTCGATTACGATGGCATAGAACACCGCGCGCGGCACGATTTTCACCGCCGCAAGCCTAAATGAGTGAAATCCGTTGTCGAGCCGCACATTCAGCTGCTCAAACGACGACATGTCCGCCGAACCCCTGGCGCGGTTGGCATCGATGTTTTCCCAGAGCATATTGGAATCGGTTCTGGCAAGATCGGGCGAGTTTGCCACCGATTTGATATGACTGGCGTTTTTGCCGTCGAGGAATTCCCAGACGCCATTCTCGCCCGACATTTTCACTGCGCTGGGAATGCTCGCGTCATAGAAATCGCTTGCCCCTGCATGCGTGCGCCTGGCGCCCCGCATTCCTGCGGAAATGAACTTACGCTGCAGTTGCGCGCTCAAATCGGCGTAGCTCACATTATCGACGACTTGGTGGAGCGCAAGGGATACGGCCGCTATCTGCTCTTTGACGCTTATGGCGCGCTTGTCCCCAACGCCATCCCTTGCCGCCATCAGACCGCTGCGAACGCGACGGGTCAGCGCCGACGGGTTCATTTCGGCAAGCGCTTTGCGTCCCGCAGCCACGCCGAGCGCGGTTGGTTTCGCATCGGCCAACTTTCGGGATACGCCGGCGATTTTGCGCCCTATTCGCTCATTTTTATGCAGAGGGTTCGGCATTATAACGCCTTTGTTTGTAACTTTGAGATAATCGCTTGCGTCGGCTTTATCGTATCATCGCATCGCTCTTTGTTCGGCATTCGGCAGGCGGTTGTCCGTATTAGCGGGCAAACCTACCCGTCCATAGCCGTCAATCTGTTCACGAATGCGGCTACCGGCGGGCGAAACATCTCTATCTCATAGTCTTCCAGGAAGTCGTGGTAGAAGTTGGCGTGGAACTGCCGCGCTGCGCCGAAGCCCGCCCGAATTTCGGCATCCCCCGTCTCTTCGTAAAGGCGGTTGACGCAAGCCACAAGCTGATTATGCTTGCCGTAGTCCCAGCCGCGTTGCTGCGCGATGGACATTACGGCGTGAGCGGCCGCGCCCCAGAGCTTCTCCGACGCTTGCATAGTCTTGCCCTCGGCGAACTCTTCCGCCGACACGGCAAGAAATTCTTGGGCGGTATCGCGGTGTTCCACAGCGTTCATATCGCCTACGCCTTTCTGTACACCTGAAAGCGGTGGCGGCAGGTTTCCAGCACATACACCCGCTCTTGTTCGTCAAGCGCCACGGTTACCGGATCCCAGAAGTACGGCTCTACGCGCGCCGAAATTTCGTGCTCGTCGTTCACATCCACCGCGAATTCGGGAACGAAGCGCGAGCGGGCGTCAAGCTCATCGGCGTTTGCTTCCAAGTATTCGGTTGCCCAAGGCGAAAGCGTCGCCTGTCCGCGCAGATTGGCTAGGAAGTTGCCGTCTGCGTCGAGAACCTGAACGCGCTGATTGCCCCAGTCTGCGATGTACATATTGCAGTCGGAGTCCACCGCAAGCCCGGACGGGCGGCTGAGCTGACCATCGCCGTCGCCGCTTGCGCCAAACGCCGCCATGAACTCGCCGTCGGGCGTGAACTTCTGTATGCGGTCGTTGCGCCAATCGGCTATGTAGATGCAGCCTTCGGCGTCCAACTCTATGCCCCAAGGCAGGTTGAACTCGCCTGCGCCGTCGCCGTGCGAGCCGAATTTGCTGATGAATTCGCCGCGCTTTGTCAGCTTCTGAACGCGGTGATTGCGATGGTCGACCAGCAGCAGGTTGTCGTCGGCGTCGAATATCATCCCTGACGGTCCGTTGAATTCGCCGTCGCCGCTGCCTACCTGCCCCCACTTGGACACGAATGCGCCGTCCGAATCGTAGATGGTTACGCGCTGCAGGAAGTCGTCCGCCATAAGCAGCGTGTTTTGGCTGTCCATAGCGAGCGCGGAGGGCCATATCATCTGTCCGTCGCCGCTGCCGTAGCCGTAGAGTTGGCCGAAGAAGCCGTGATCCACCGTAACCATCTGAATGCCCACGATGTCCAGGGCGGTGGTGTTGCTGCGGCTTGCCACGAATATCCTGCCATCGCCGCGTATCTGCATATCCATCGGCATATGGAAACCCCTGCCGCCTTGGTCGGCGACGAACCCGATGGTGTCCACATATTCCAGCGTGAAGGGCTTTATGTCTATCTGCGCTACCATCACTCTATCCTTGCATTACTTGTAGTCTGATAGGCTTGGCATCCCCGGAAAGGCGTTAGCCGCATCCGAATCGACGGCTTGCGCTAATGCGCCTGCACGGGAATGCGCTTGCTTTCTGTTCACCTGTTCGCTGCTCGCCCCGAAAGACGCGCAATCATATTCGCCGATTGCGGGGGCGGGCGATGCCCCCTAACAAGTGATCGCATCGCAACGTCCCACAATCGGCGCGGCGGCGTTCTTACGCCAGCTGATACTCCTGCGTGGTTACCGCGAGCTGGAGCATAATCACGATTTTGCTTTCGGAGTCGGCGGCGCTGTCATCGTCGTCGAATGTGAGATCGCCCCACTTTTCGGCGTAGTCGATCAGCCCGTCGCGCGTGCTATCCAAGACCGGCATCGGCCCGATGACGTCGAGGCAGGCGTCCACCAGCGTCTCAGAGTCTAGCGCGCCGTCATATGCGGCGTCCCGCACCTGGTTTATCAGCGCGCGCATGCCGGGCTTGTTGGGGTTACTCAGCGCTTTGCTGGCAAAGTTGACGCGATGCACATAGGCGCCGGTGTTGATCCACTCGCTGCCGCCCTGCCAGCCCTCCACGCTGGGCGGGGCATAGAGGCTTTGCCCCATCTGAGCGCACACGCCCGCGGCGGCGTATGTTTCCATAGACGGCAGTTCCAAGCCGCCCGCAAGCCGCAGCGTTCCCACCACCGTTTCCGCCGGGGACTTGATTCGGGCGAAGCGCACCGCTTCATCCTTGAAGAAGTCGGCGTTGAACATCGCGCGCAGCATCGCGGATATATCGTAGTCCGAATCGAAGTACGCCTGCGTCATAATGTCTATGGCTTCGGGGTCTTTGGGGTCTTCATACGGCCACTGCGGCACGGGCGCTTCGTCCGCGACGAAGAAGTGATACAGATGGCGCGCGATAAAGCGCGGCGTGGCTTCCTGCTTGCAGATGATGTCCACCACATCCTCGCCGTTGAAATCGCCGGTTTCGCCGAGGAAATGCTTATCGCCGTGGTCGTGGTCGGCTTCATCATAGTTGAACTGCCAAGCGATGTAGCCGTAGGGGCGCGCGGTGTTGTTGCGCATCTTTATGGACATATAGTCCGGGTTCACCACGCTCCAACCGGTGAAGGCGCGCGCGCACTCTTTGATGTCTTCCTCGGTGTAGTTGCCCACGCCCATCGAGAACAGCTCCAGTATTTCCCTGCCGTAGTTCTCGTTGATGGAGTCTTTGTGATTGTCTTGATTGTCCAACCACATCAGCATGCCCGGATCGCGGGACAGGTTCACCAGCAGATCGCGGAAGTTGCCCATGCCGCACTCGCGGAACATATCCACCTGATTAACCACCATTCGCGCTTGAATTAGTTTAGTGGCGGCGGTGGCGAATATCCTGTGCCAAAACAGCGCCATCTTCTCTTGCAGCGGGTTTTCGGTGGTAGCCATGCGATATACCCAGTGCGCGCCCGCCGCTATGCCGCTGCGCAGGTCGGACTGGTCGACGTGGTAGCGGCGGATGAGGTCGTCGGGCAGCGCGGACGGGGCGGACGGGTTCAGCAGATCCTCAACGGTCGCCTCATATCCCGCCTCCAAGCGGCGCTCCACTTCCGCCCTAGTAGCCCCGAAAGAGGCGCGCCTCAGCAGATGCGCCATCAGCGCCACATCCTGTTTCGTCTGCACGGTTGTCATATCGGACCTCCCCGGATCTATTGCGAAATCGTTCTTGATATACGCCGCCGCAATAGCGTCTTTCTGCGCGCATATTATAGCCGCCGCCGCCCGCATTGGACATACGGATTAGCGCTTGCGCTGCGTATGCCAAAAGTCTATCAGCAAGCCCGATTTCAGTCAACGCGCGCGGTTTGCTATGCTTGTATCTCTCCCCAATATCCTCTGTTGGCGGAGCTGCGTGTGCAGGTATTCCATGCTGCGGTTGCCTTTGACGGCGGCGGACAATCCTTAGGCGGTTCGGCAGCGTCAAGTCGCTCATATCACGGATGAATAGGCGCTTGCGCCATGAAGAACGGGCCGTTCATAGGATGCCGCAGAACCGATACGCGGGTTGCCGCTTTCAAGGCTGCGTCAACTTCGTCAAGCGCTGCTCCCAAGTAGGCGTATCCGTTGCATCTTTGGATGGCTTGGGGCGCTTCATCCCAAGCATAGGCGTTTCCCGCCAACGCGGGATCGGTCAAGCGGCGCTCGTGAACCAGCATAGTCAAGGTATTGGCGGCAATCATCGGGTATCTTGCGTCGGACAAGAGGTTGGCGCGCGGGTCGACTTGCGCCATTACCCTAAAGCGAACAGAGATTGACGATCCCTCGACCCTTCGGGTTTCGGCAAAGTTGGCTTGTTGAATGTCGAAATTCCGCGCAAGCTCAGACACATCCGCATCGTGCGCCGCGGATGCGGCGGCAACCTGCTCGAACGCATCCGCTAGAACTTCGTTGACGGGGACGGTCTCAAAGAACGCGCCGCCCACCAATACCGTCTTTGCCAGCGGCGACGATGTGGTTCGCTTGATGCCCCTGATGAGATAGTACACATCTCTTTGAGGAACTGCGTCTATGTCTTCGCCCGCTTCTATGAGTTGATCCTTCAGATTTTGCGTCAGAGACGAAACCGGCTTCGCCGCGCTGGGGAGCGTGGAGTTGAACGACGCTATTTGATACGATTTCGTATCCTTGAGTTCAATGAACTCGCCGCCTGCCAATGGGCCGCCGGGGTTGGTTTTCAGCACGAAATCGGGAAACCCTGAACGGGATTCCGCCGCAATCATATCCCTAGGAAACGCGAAGTCCTCAAGCTTGTTGTCTTGAATGAAGTAACCGCGGCGTTCCATAAGCCGAGCGAAGAAGTGGAAGACGGATGAGGTTGGCATAGCGGTCAGATGAGTAGCGACGGCGCAGGAGTGTTGGCGGAGCGGCGCAACGGCCATATCTCGTTCAGCGAAGGGGTGTGTATGTAATTATCGCGATATTGAAGCAGCGAATCCGCATCCCGCGCCTCTTGCAGGCGGGCTTGGATGCAGCCGAAGTTCACCTCGTCTTTCTCGACGCCCACACCAATGCGGGATAGCTGAGACGCAACAACAAGCGTAGTCCCCGTGCCTGAGAAGGGGTCGAATACGCAATCTCCGGGGTTGGTGGAAGACAGTATCATTCGCAAGAGCAGCGCTATGGGGGACTGCTGCTTGTGGACGCGCTCGCCGTCGTGGTCGCGCAGCGCCTCATCGCCGGCGTAGTAGCCGGAAGTCAGCTCTCTGATGTCGTCCCAAACATCGGTAACGAACATGCCTTTGGCGCGCGGCTTGTATCCGTTTGGCAGCGGCGGATCTATCCGCAATCGGTTGAACGCCCTGGCGCGCGGCCCCTTTGTGGCGAATGCGATTATCTGGTACGCCTTGCCGTAGCGCACTTCGCTGGGGACGGCCGATGTTTTCTTGCGCCACACAATCAAGTTCTGAAAATGCCAACCAGACTCGCGTAGCGTCCGCAGTACTTTTTCGGCGTTCTTTTCGCGCTGCATAAAGTACATCGCGGCGCCCTGCGATGAACGCTCAAGCGTCAATCTGCACACTTCCCGCATCCAATCCCAATACTCGGCGTCTTCCAAGCGGTCGTGGTGTTCGCGATATTCCTTGCCCTGATTGAACGGCGGATCGAGAAATGTGAAATCGAACGGCGGCGCTTCTTCGACGGGATGCGCCAAGAAATGCGTGCAATCGTCAAGGAATAGGCGGCTATCCAATGGCGTTGTCCCTCTAGTTTGGCTTGCCGGCGGCGTAGGGCAAAGCGGTTATGCTATCTCACACTATCGTATCGATGTCTGTCGTTGCATTCTATTGATAATTCGCACTTCTTTCAATCACTCCTATCTTGCTCGATATTAAAACGCCCTCAGCGCATCGAACATCCTCGCTCGCCCGCCGCATAGCGTTTATGCGGCTTCGTTATGCGCTATGTCCGACTCTTCGCGACGCTCGCGCACGCGAATGAGCAGCAGCAAGCCGCCAAGCAGAAACAGCGATACCATTAGCATTGCGATGCGAAAGCGCATATCGCCCAGATCCATCAGCGCGGTTGTGGTCAGTCCCCACAAGCCGGGGCCTATCACCGCCGACAGCCGCCCGGACATTTGGAACAGCCCGAAGAATTCGCCCACCTGCTCCGGCGGCGCAAGCCTCGTCAGCATCACCCTGTCCGCTATCTGCGGCGCGCCCCAAAAGAAGCCGGTTACCACCGCGACCGCCCAGAACATCCAAGTGGCATTCGCCAGCGACGCCGCCACTACGACTACCGCCCAGCCGCTCAAGCCCACCAGCAGCACGCGCTTGGAGCCGAACTTGCTGACTAGAAAGCCGGTAACCACCGACGCTATCACCGCCACCACTAGCAGCCGCGTTACCATATCCACCGCTTCGTCATCCGTGAATGCGTTGATGCTCACCAGGTATATCACATAGAACGATGATACGGTGTTGATGCCTTCCATATACAGCAGGCGGGCGATGATGAATCGGAACAAGTTGGTGTGCCGCCTGGCGTTCTTGAATGTGGCGTAGAGCTGCATATACGACTCGCCTATGAGCCGCAGCGATATGCCGCGCCGACGCCCTGCGTCTCTCACGATTAGCAGCAGCGGCAGCGCGAACAGTACATACATAAGCGCGGTGGGCATGAACGCCCACTGATTGCCGTACTGCTCGACCCGCGGGCCAAGCAGCAGAAACGCCACGAACAGCCCCACATATCCGGCGCCTATGCCTATGCCGGATATGACGCCGCGCCCCGATTCGGAGCTCACATTCAGCATCAGCGAGTTGTAGAACACCAAGCCTATCTGATACAGGAAGTTGGCGCAGAAGAACAGCGCTATGCCCATCCAAAGCCCGCCAAGCGAGCCTATCAGCGCGGTGCAGAGCGCGCACAGCAGCACGCACACCGCTAACAGCGGCACGCGCCGATTTAGCGTATCCGACATGCTGCCCAAAAGCGGCGCGGTTACTGCTACAAGCAACGCGGACAGCGACAGCGCAAACGCAAAATCGGCGTCGCTGCCGCCGGCGTCCTCGGTTATCCACAAGGGGAAGAAGAAGGTCAGGATGCTTGCCGAAAATATCGTGTCCGAAAAATCGTACAGCACCCAGGAGGGCGTGGACAGCCGCTCGCGCAAACCGCGCTTTGATGGCTGCATATCGATCTGAGGCGCGCCGTCGGGTGAGTTTGGCATAGAAATCGCTGCTCGCTGACTATCGCGCCTATGTAGTGAAATTAACCTATGGGCGAACACGGACAAGCTCGCGCGGGATGACGGACTGCGGTATGCTCACTAATTGGGATTGTGGCATTACGCGCTTACGTTTGCCGCCGCCGCGCCTACACGGGCAACGATGGCGCAAGATGCGGCTCAAGCTCCACGCCCAGCGACGCCAATACCGCATTCAGCATCGCATAGTATCCAATGGCTACCACAAGGTCAACCGCCCCTTGCGCGCCCAGCAGATGCTCGACCGCCTGAAATGTGCGCTCGGTGAGCGCGCCGTTTTGCGCCAACTCTTTGCCCGCCTGCGCGAACACGCCCTCTTTGGGCGGCAGTCCCATCGGCGCGCGGCCGCTGCGTATCGCCTCTATGACCGCATCGCGCACGCCCACCGCTCGCGCGACCGGCTCGTGGTGCGCCCATTCGTATTGGCTGTTCAGCGCGCGCGCCACGCCCAAAATCGCGGTTTCGCGCGCCGCCGGGTCAAGCGTGGAATGCAATCGGATGTATTCGCCCAAATGCCCAACCGCCTCCGCCGCAGCCGGGCTGTTCATCAGCAACCGAAACGAATTCGGCATCCCGCCGCCCTCTATGCTTCCCCTCGTCTCCGCGATGCGGTCATATATCGGCTGCTTGTCTTTCGCCAAATCATCCCTTGAAACATACGGAACGCGCGCCATTCATGCCCCCTTAATTATTATTTGGGCTTATCCCACTCAATTCGACTGTGGCATATTACGCAGTGCTGCTTGCGTCGCCTGCCGCTGAAGCTCGATTAGTCGATCGCTCACGCTTACGCTGTACGCTGCCGGCGATCGCAATCGCTTGTGCGCCGGCGGTAGCCGCCCGAATTCCCGCGCGAACCGCTCGCGAAGTTCGGCAAGCGCGGGCGCAGCGGTCAGACGCGCGCCGTCCCGCATAACTTCGCGCAGCAGCGGCGCGGCGCCCGGCGGCGCAGGCTCGTCGGCGCAGGCGATTACATCCCCCGCATACATGCCCGCATCGTCGATACGCCGAAAGACCTGCTTGCCGCCCGGCAAAGTCTGTTTGCCTTCACTGAGCTTCAGCACGGGGCGGCCGTCGTATTCCACCATCTTATACACGCAGTCGAGCCACGGATAGTCTGCCGAAACGCCTACCATCGTCCCCACGCCGAAGCCGTCTATGGCAGCGCCGCTTGCTGCTAACCGCTCTATTTCGTATTCGTCCAAGCCGCCGCTGACGAATACCTGTACATCGGGCAACCCTGCGGCGTCCAGCCTTGCGCGCGCCTTGCGCGACAGATCCAGCAGATCGCCGCTGTCTAATCTCACGGCGCGCAGTTCGCAGCCGCGCTCGCGCATTCGCTTGGCAGCCAGTATAGCGTTCTCAACGCCCGCGATAGTGTCATAAGTGTCAACCAAAAATGTGCTACTGTTCGGGAATGCGATGGCATAGGCGTTGAAGGCGTCCAATTCGCTCTCAAACGAAGTGATGAACGAGTGCGCCATTGTGCCGAACAAGGGTATGCCGTGCCGCTTGCCCGCCTGTACATTGCTTGTTCCCGCAAAGCCTGCGATATAGGCGGAGCGCGCAAACTTCACCGCGGCGTCCAATCCCTGCGCGCGCCTCGCCGCAAAGTCGACCGCCGCCCTGCCATCCGCCGCCGTTACAACACGCGCCGCTTTGCCGGCAAGCATAGTTTGCAGATTGAACTGATTCAGCAGTAGCGTCTCGACGATTTGCGCCTCTATGACCGGCGCGCTGACCTCAAGCACCGGTTCGTCTGCGAAGAACGGCGTGGCTTCGGGCATAGCGCGCGCGCTGCCGGTAAAGCGCAGCCCACGCAGATAGTCCAGGAACTCCGCGTCGAATAGCGCCAGCGAGCGCAAATACTCAATATCATTCGCCGAAAAGCGCAGGTTTTCCAGCGCATCCAGCATATCCTCAAGCCCGGCGAATGCCATATAGCCGCGATCGCTCGGCATTCGGCGCGCGAACATGCTGAAGCGCGCATCGGCGGTTGCGCCCGCCTGCCAATACGCCTGCGCCATCGTCAGCTCATACAAGTCCGTGAACAGGTTCACCCAACCCTCCGACTCAAAGCATCCCCGAAAGTGTAAGTGCCGCCTATCGTATGGTCAAGCCGCCGCATTGTCAGCGCCAAACACATGCAACGCCGTTATCGCATACGCCGACGGCTATCTATGCGAATTTGCAACCAAGATGCGATTGCCCTGCGCCGATAGCTTGATAATCAGCGGCGCATAATTCATAATTCGCACTGACATTTTGCATTGAGACAATATCAATATAAGGAAAGCGAATTTGCGCGACGCGGCGTCGGCGAAGATTTTCGATATACCCAAGCGCGCCATACTTGCGATGGGTTTGGCGCTGCTGTGCGTATCGGCGTCGGCATGCGGCGCAAGCGTACCCGCGGCTGCTGTCCCAACGCACACGCCCGATGCCGTCACTGCGCCAACTCATCAGACGTCCCTTGCCACCGCGCCGGCGACGGCAAACGCCGCATCCACGCCAGCGCCCGCTATCGCCAACACGCAGCCGGCGTCGACCGCCGCCCCCGCGCAACCAGGCGCTGCGATTGCGAAAGCGCCTACTGCTACGCCTACACAAGCGCCCGCTATCGCCGCGCAACCCGCCATTGCGCCGACGCAAGCGCCTACTGCCACAACGCCGACGCAGCCTACCGCCGTTCCTGCGACGCCCACCACCGCAGCGACGCAAGCGCATGCCACCACGCCGTCGCAAGCCGCCGCTACGCCTACGCAGCCGCCCGTCGTCGTCAATACGCCGCTACCTACGGCAACCGCTGCGCCCACGCAAGCGCCTACATCCGTCCCAACACAACCGTCGCCCACCGCAGCGCCGCAGCCTACCATCGCGCCTACGCAAGCGCCCGCGCCATCGGTCGGCACGGCAGTCAACGATGTTGCGCCCGATTTCACGCTGCCGAGCGCGCTGAGCGGCGATCATAATCTCAGCGCTTACCGCGGCGATAAGAACGTCGTCCTCGTCTTTTACCGCGCATTCTGGTGACCCTTCTGCCGTGAACAACTCGTCGAGTTGGCAGCGCAATACGCCGATATAGAGGCGCACGACGCCATTGTGCTGGCGGTCAGCGCCGACGACCTGTCGGGCGCGCAGGAAGCCGCGCAGAGCTGGGGTCCGCCCTTCCCGATACTCTACAATCCGGATAAGACAGTGATAGACACATACGGCGTCCGCGCGGGCAATATCGCTACGCCCGCCACATTCGTAATAGACAAGAACGGAACTATCCGCTGGCGCTACATAGGCGGCAACAAGACCGATAGGCCGTCCCCAACCGCCGTGATAGCGCAACTCCAAGCGCTCGCGCGCTGACCGCCGCGCAACGCCCGCGCGCCGATAGCCCGTATGCGCCACAACTGCTTACGCATGAACGCCGATTGTAAGTTGCCGCGCGCTGCCCCCCGTCTTGACACTCAGCATACCCTATCTATAATATAGGGCATCCTGGATACCTATATCGCTTTGTATAGGCGATCTGGGGTTAAAAACATCACACTTTAGACAATTTGGGAGGTGAGTAAAGTGGAAATCGCAATCTATGCGATACTCGCCGTCCTCATTGGCCTGACTATAGGCGCGCTTGGCGGCTACTTCGGAAGGGGCTTGTTGCAAAGCAAAAAATACGCGGCCGTAAAGTCCGAAGCCGAGCAACTCGTTGAAGAAGCTGCCGATCAGAAGAGAGCGATCATTCTCGAAGGCAAGGAAGAAGCGCTGAAGTTCCGCGCAGACGCCGAAGCCGACGTTCGCGAGCGGCGCTCGGAAGTCCAGCGCTCCGAGCGGCGCATATCCAATCGTCAGGAAAATGTGGAGCGGCGCGCAAACAACCTAGAACGCCGCGAGAAACGGCTATCCGAAAAGGAGAACAAGGTCGAAAATCTGGAGCGCTCCCTGAACGAACTGCAGGCGAAGCGCTCTCAAATGATTGAGGATATGAAGATCCAGCATGCGCAGCAGCAAGAAGAGATGCAGGATCAGCAGCTCCGCCGCCTGGAAGAGATTAGCGAACTGACGCTGGAAGACGCCCGCATCCATCTCTTCCAATCCGCAGAACAGGACATTCAGCACGACATCGCCGTACGCTACCGCGACATGGAAGAGCAGGCGAAGTTCCAAGCGAATGACAAGGCGCGCAATATCCTCGCCGCCGCCATACACAGGTTCGCCGCCGACGTGGTGTCCGAAGCCACGGTCACCAACGTGCAGCTCCCCAGCGACGATATGAAGGGGCGGCTTATCGGCCGCGAAGGGCGCAACATTCGCGCTATTGAAAAGGCGACCGGCGTGGATCTCATCATCGACGACACGCCCGAAGCGGTTACCCTTTCCTGCTTCGACCCCGTCCGCCGCGAAGTGGCGCGCCTAGCGGTAACTGGACTCGTCGCCGACGGCCGCATCCATCCCGCGCGCATCGAAGATATGGTAGGCAGATCCGAAAAAGAGGTCAACGAAACCATATGGAAATGCGGCGAAGAAGCGGCGCTCGAAGTCGGCGTGCGCGGTCTGCATCCCGAACTCGTCAACCTGCTCGGACGCCTCAAGTATCGCTATAGCTACGGCGAAAACGTCCTGCAGCACAGCATCGAAGTCGCGCACCTGTCGGGCTTGATAGCGTCCGAAGTCGGCGCGAATGTCAAGATAGCGCGCGCCGGCGGGCTGCTACACGACATCGGCAAGGCGCTCACTCACGAAGTCGACGGCCCGCACGCCGAAATCGGCGCCGACGTGGCAACCCGCCATAACGTCGCCAAAGCCGTCTGTACCTGCATCGCCGAACACCACGACGACTTTATGAGCACCACGGAGGCGTTCATCGTGTCCGCCGCCGACGCCATCAGCGCGGCGCGCCCCGGCTCGCGCAGGGACACCGCCGAAAACTACATCAAACGCCTGCAAGCGCTGGAAGAGGTTGGGAACGCCTTCGACGGCGTCGAGAAGTGCTACGCCATCCAAGCCGGACGCGAAGTGCGCGTTATGGTTAAACCGGATGACATCGACGACGCCACGGCCGCCAAGATGGCGCACGACATCGTGAAGAAGATCGAAAACACGCTGGTGTATCCCGGCCAAATCAAGGTTACCGTCATCCGCGAAAGCCGCTCCGTCGAGTACGCCCGATAGCCTTGACACAACCCAAACCTGCTATACAGAAGTCCCGTCAGCGATTTGCGGCGCAAGTGCTGGCGGGCTTTTGATTAACCTCTAGCCCGTCATCCAACAGCGCGCATAGCAGCAAAGAGAAGCCGCTTTCAATGATAGAAGTCGATCTGCATCTACACACCACCGCATCGGACGGCACGCTTACGCCCACGCAGCTCGTCCACCTGTGCGCCGAGCGCGGACTGCGCGTTATCTGCATCAGCGATCACGATACCACCAACGGACTGCCCGAAGCGCTCCAAGCCGCCGCCGCATATCCCGACCTCGCCATCATTCCGGGCATTGAGCTCAGCACGGACATTCCCGGCAGCGAAATTCACATATTAGGCTATTTCGTCGACCACTACGATGAGCGCTTGCAAAGCATCCTGAACGATTTTCGCGACGGACGCCGCAGCCGCGGGCGGCAGATGGTCGAGAACCTCAACGGTATGGGCATTGCCATATCCTGGGAGCGAGTCCAAGAGATAGCGGGCGATGCCTCAATCGGCAGACCGCACATCGCGCAGGCGCTGGTTGAAGGCGGCTATGTTCAGTATCCCAAAGACGCCTTCGACAAGTACATTGGGCGCAACGGCCCCGCATACGCGGATCGCGTCAAGCTCACGCCCGCCGATGCGGTGCGCATGCTGCTGGATCGCGGCGCGCTGCCCGTGATGGCGCATCCCACCTACTCGGCGTCCAAATCCGACCGCGGCGCCGTCTCTGCCCTGCCTGGAATCCTAGCCGATCTCACCGAAGCCGGGCTAGTGGGAATGGAAGTCTATTACGGGGACTACACGCCGGAGCAGGTGAAATGGCTGCGCGGGCTTGCCGACGACTTTGGGCTAATTCCCTGCGGCGGCAGTGACTACCACGCATCCGGCAACCCCGGCGAACCCCAACCCGGCAGCGTCGGCCCGCCTATGTCCAGCGTTGACGCGCTGAACGCACTTCGAACCGCCGCCGCAACCCGATGACGTTCCTATACGCCTACGCCCCTATATTCGTCGCAGCCGCATACCTATGGGGCGCAATTCCCACCGCCTACCTTATCGCGCGCTTTGCGTCCGGCATTGACATTCGCGAGTACGGCTCCGGCAATGTGGGCGCGTCCAACGCCGTAATCCATATCGGCGCTGTGAAAGGCGTCGCCGTCGGTGTGTTCGATATGGTGGGCAAAGGCATTCTGCCCGTGCTGCTCGCGCGCGCGCTGGAAGCGCCTATCGCCGTTCAAGTCGCCGTGGGATTAGCCGCCATAGTGGGACACAACTGGTCTCCCTTCATACGCTTCACCGGCGGCAGAGGCGTGGGAACCGCCGGCGGGCTTGTGCTGGCATTCGCTCTCTGGTGGGAAGCGCTGGTGTGCGCTCTGCTTATGGTGGTCTTGGGCAGACTGCTGCTGAAAGACACCGGATTGCTGACGCTCATCGCAATGATAGCGCTGCCGCTGTCCGCATTCGCATTCAACAGGGATGCGGAAGTTGTGGCGATGTGTGTTATCATCGGTGTACTGCTAATAGCCAAAAGACTCACCGCGAACTGGGAACGCCCGACCGCCGCGCAGCCGCTGACGCAAACGCTGCTCTGCCGCATCCTATGGGACAGAGATGTCCACAGGCGCGCCGAATGGACGGAGCGCACGCCCGACGCCGAGCTTGGAGATACAACGGACGATGGTTCAGACCCAATACTGCGCTAGACACCCCAAGAAAGAGACCAACATCCGCTGCGGCAGGTGCGAAACGCCCATCTGCCCCGATTGCCTTGTGCATGCGCCCGTTGGCATGCGCTGCCCCGACTGCGCCCGCGTCAACCGCGTTCCCACCTACGACGTCCCCTTGCCGTATCTACTCAGGGGGATAGGCGCAGGCGCCGCGGTCGGCATAGCGCTGGGCATCGCGTTCATGTTCGGCAGCCGACTGCTGTTCAACCTCGCGCTGCAGCTGGGCGGGAGCATAGGCATCATCCTGCCCTACATCTACCTCGCCGTAATAGTCGCAATCGGCTACGCCATCGGGGAAGCAGTCAGCCTCGCAACCAATCGCAAGCGCGGCATTCGGCTGAAAATCGTCAGCGCGCTCTCTATGGTTCTAGCGTCCGGCCCCATATTCATAGCATACCCCGCCGCGTTTGGGATGCTATACCTGATAATCGGGTTGGCGCTGGGGACTTGGATGTCCCTTCGCCGGTTTTAACGCCGCTGTCCAACCCAACCCTATCGCCCAAATCGGCGCGAAAGGCATACGCCCATACGCCGCACAAAACCACCCCCGCTTGACCATCGGACTGAGGTTATCGCAATGATGATGGACGATTTGGACAGCAAGATAATCGCAACGCTGCGGCAGAACGGCAGAGCGTCCAACGCAGGCATTGCCCGAAACGCCGGCGTGAGCGAAGGCACCGTGCGCCGCCGTCTCAGACGGCTTATCGACGAAGGCTATATCTTTGTTGCCGCCGTGCCAAATCCCAAGATGATGGGCGGTTCGTTTGAAGCGCTGGTGGGCGTGCGCGCGGATCCGGATAAGGCGGACGCTGTCGCCGACGCTATGGCGGCGATGGACGAACTATCATGGGTGTCCATCACCACCGGCCCCTACGATATATTCTGCTGGGCTACGCTGCCGTCCCCGGAGGCGCTGGGCGTGTTTCTCACCACGAAACTGGGCGCTATCCCCGGCGTGCGCCAAACCGAATCATTCGTTCACCTCAGCATCAAAAAGCGAAGCTACGGCGTTCCCGCATAAGGCGCGCGCCGCAAATCGCCAACCGCATTCCGCCGCTTATCCCATATACTGCCATATCCCTATTAGGGTATTCTTAGTGGTGAGTGGTATTAGATATAATGGCTCTCAAACCACTACTATCTAGGATGCGAATGATGGCGCGCGAAAGGGCATATAGACACGACTTCAGATGCCGACGCTGCGGCTCCAATTGGATGCCCAAAGCCGGACACACACGCGGGCGGCAAGTTCACAAATGCGGCGATTGCAAGCGGAAGCGCACGGCGGACGCTGCGCAGCCACGCTTCCGGGAACAAGTCAAGCGCCAAGCGGGTCAGATGCGCATAGAGGGATCGACCATATCTGCGGTGGCGCATAGTGGGCGCAAGCGCTGCATCGGTGAGCGGTTGGGTCAAAAGGGGTGCGATAGCGCGTGAACGGATGCGCGCAATGAGCGCGTGGCGCACAAGCGGGCGTGCGGCTACAATCGCTGCGTCAACGATAGCGTTTGACGAAATGTTGACATGCTTGGGCGCTAGAAAAGCAGAAAAGCGCAATGACTTGTGGGTGTGGACTGCGGTGGTGGAAGAGCGCGATGGGAGCAGATGAATAGACTTTGAGGTGGGCGACAGGGACGAAGCCACTTTCTTGCGCTTGCTGGAGTGTCTGCCGGATGCGGAGCGCTATGAGACCGACGCTTACGGAGTGTATGGGACGCTGCCGGTCAACAAGTATGTGGCTGGGAAAGTACGGCGCAGTGAACTGGAACGAGGGATTGCATTCGATGCTGCGCGGGAAATTGAACAGGCTGGTTCGTCGGACAAAGGGGTACACAAAGAGCGTGGATATGCTGGTGAGTCTGCTTGCGCTAGTCTTCTGCGCCAAGCTCAAACTCAATACCACTCACCACTAAGAATGCCCTTATATCTAGGCGCTTCAGTTTTAGCGAAAACGATGCGACAATTCATAAGCAACCTATGGAGCAGAATACCCCGTTCATACGCTATAGTTTTCCCAATCGTGAGCGTTATCTGCATCGCATTCGTATCTTGGTATGAAGTAACGCAGGTAACCTCCGATACGCCGGCCGAAACTATAATGGCGATACTTGGGCGCATGGACAAAGTAGCCGCGGCGGTGGCGCTGTTCTCCGTAACCATATTAGAAGGGGGAAGCATGGTACTCGCAAAGATATTCCGGGAAGAGGGGCTTACCAAAGGTATCGATATTGGGCGCGCGGAAGGACGGGAAGAAGGGAGGGAAGAAGGCCGCGCCGAAGGCATTGAAATCGGACGCGCGGAGTCGCAAGCGGAGATTGCAGAACTGCAGGAACAGGTCAAGCGGCTTCAATCTGAGAACGGTAAGTCAGATGAATAATCCTGCATCGCCCTAACCGAATGCTTTCCATAACTACCCTAGATTTGAGGGGGAAGCATGGTACTCGCACAGATATTCAGGGAAGAGGGGCGTGAAGAGGGGCGATCGGAATCCCGAGCGAAGATTGCTGACCCACAGGAACAAGTCAAACGGCTTGAAGCTGCGAAAGGCAAGCCGAAAGAATAATCCGTCGATAAGTTTGAGTTGCCGCCGCATATGGACGCGGTTAAGCAATCGCAAGCCGCCGCGCAACCCTTATGACAACCACAAGCAGCGGATGCAGCAAGTCCCTCAGGCGCAATGCCACGGCGGTCATCATAAACGCTATCAGCGCGCCGCCCATTATGTCCGCCGGGTAATGCACGCCCGCATACACCCGCGCGAAGCCGTATGCCACCGCCACCGCGAACAGCGCCGCGCCGATGCGCCGATTGACGCACCACACCGCCGCCGCTATCGCAAACGCCGCCGCCGCCGAATTCGACGGGAACGACGAGTCCGTAGGCTTGTACATCAGCAGCGTTATATCAGCAGGGTCAAGCCCCAGGAACGGGCGCGGGCGAAAGTAGATTGCGTTCAGCAGAAACACCGCTAGGTTGGCGAGCGCCATAGCGATTAGCGCGGTGAACATCCCTATCTGATAGCGTTGCCGTGTCGCCGCGTCCCCGCCTATGAGCCACAGCGCCGTCAGCGTCAGCGCTATCCCCACCGGCGCAAGATAATCGCTCGCAAGCCACTGCATCGCGCCATCCACAAGCGGCGCATGCCCGGCAAGCCCGTTTATCCACAAGAACAGCGCTCTATCCGCGTCCGCCAACATCCTCACCCGCGCGCCATCGCTTCAGGTTGTGCGCCAGCGCCCGAAAGTAGCAGACGCGCCGCAGCGCTCCCAGTCCCGCGTCGGGCGACGGGCTGCCGTCTCTCATACGCATATTCACCAGCGAGGACAGCGCCGCCGTCAGCGCTCCCGCCGCCGCTATTCCCAGAAAGAACACCAATGCCTGGTCGTTGGTGTCCAACCCGCCTTCGTAGTCGTTGATATTCCAATTGCTGTTGGTGAAGAACCATAAGAAAGCGCCCGCCGCCAGCGCAATGCCCAATGCGCGCGCCGCCAGCGGATGCTTCACTATCAGCAGCCCCTTCAGCCCGCCTATGGACGCCGCCGCCTGTATCACGCCCACGCCGGCTACGAACACCAGCAAGAAGTAGTCGGCCGCGAATGCGTATGAGGTAATCATAGCGCGCGGCGCGACGGACGGATGCGCGCGCCTACGCGCTTCGACGCAGTCCGCCTAATCCAACAACGGCTTGCCGCTCTCAAACCGCGCTACTCCAGCGCAATCCCCGTACACCAATCGATGTACTTGGGGTTGTTGCCGCTGATAATGCTCATATACATATCGCTTATGCGGCGCGTAACCGGCCCTATGCCGCCGCTGCCGATGGCGCGCATATCCAGCTCGCCCACCGGCGTAACGTGCGCCGCCGTCCCCGTCAGGAATATCTCGTCCGCAAGGTAGAGCTCGCTGCGCCGTATCTGCCGCTCCACTATTTCCAAGCCCAGCTCATCGGTGGCGATGCGAACCGCCGAATCGCGCGTGATGCCGGTTAGGTTGTTGTCCGCTACCGGGGGCGTGTGTATCACTCCGTTGGACACCAGAAACAGGTTTTCGCCGCTTCCCTCCGACACATTGCCGTCCTGCGTCAGCATAATCGCTTCGTCGAAGCCGGCCAGCGTCGCTTCGGTTTTGGCGAGAATGCTGTTCACATAATGCCCCGAAATCTTGACGCGTGGCGGGATGATGGTGTCGTCTATGCGCCGCCAAGAGGATGTGCAGCAACGGATTGCGCCCTCTACGTCGATGTAGCTTCCGAATGGAACCACCATCAAGGTGAAATCGCTGTCAAGCTCATGCAGCTTCAGATTGGCTACCAGCTCCGCGCTCTTATACGCCAGCGGGCGGATGTACAAGTCTTCCTTGTAGCCGCAGCGCTGCAGCAGGTCGACGGTGATGGCGCAAAGTTCGTCGACGTCGTAGGGGATGTTCATCATCATAATGTTGCATCCCTGCAGTAGGCGCTCATAGTGTTCGCGCATTCGGAACACATAGAGCGTATCGTGTTCGGCGTTCCAGTTGCCGCGAATGCCCTCAAACACCGCCGTGCCGTAGTGGAGGGCGTGCGTAGTTACGCTGACCCTCGCCTCCGATAGTGGGACTACGCTGCCGCGAAAGAAGGCGAGGGCTTGTGGCATTTGCGGTTCTCCTTAGTTGACGGATTGGTAAAAGTTCAACGCATATTATAATCTGAATTATAGCCTGTAGCGCAAGTGGCTGCATTTTGGGCATTGTCATCATTCAGTAGTTCCACTTCATAAACGCATAAGTAGCGGCTTGAGTGTGATTATATCTAATGCGCCTTGCCTATGAGAATGCCTGCCTCGCCCAAATCGCAGCCGCCCGCAATAGTGCGAAAAGTGCTGTGGCAATCGGGCGCATGTATCCGATTGCCACAGGGATAGTTTTCGCCGTCGGGAATTGTTGGCTAGGCGTATGCTGGGCGTATGACAGAGGGGCGCGCGGTTTGATGCACTGCCATCAAACCGCGCGCCACCTGGTCAAGTTCGTTTCGTTACTCTTCCCTCCACGGATTGACGCGCTGAACTTCACGCACCTTTTGTTGTGTGATGCCGGGGGACGCGCGTTCCCATACGCCGACGTCCTTGTAGTAGATGTAGCCGCGTATGTAGTGGTTTAGGTCGCCGCCGCCCGGCGTGTATGAAGCAAGGGTTCCGATTAACTCACACCCCGGACCTGGCGGCGCGTCGTCGACTGTATCGCAACGATACCACAGCCCCACCACAGGAGCGTTACTAGGAGCGTTAGGCAACGCCGCAAGCGTTATCGGCGTTCCAATGCTAGGCGGGTTGTGGCCGCTTGCGAAGCTCAGCGCAACGGTGTCGGTGGTACTAGCGGCCTTTATCTTGCCTATCACCCTAGTGTAGGCGTAGCTCATGTCTCTTAGCAGCATCTTTGCGCGGAAGTATTTGCCTACATGCTCCGACCTAGGAACGAAGCGCCAGGAGCCATTTGCGCCTTTGATGGTCCATGCGCTGCGGTCCAGAGGGGTAAGCGTAGTCCAAGAGATGCCGTCGGTAGAGGTCTGCCATTCCCAAGTCCATCCGTAGCGCATCCTATTGAAAGCGCCCCCATATGACACCATACTCGTGTATAAGGTCATTCCTTCTCGGGGATGTATTGTGTTTCCCCCGTAGCGGCGACTGATGCCGCTATTCACGAAATTTTGATTGCCCGATCGGTCTGTGGCGGTGTGTCCGCCGTATGTCAGCAGTGGGTGGAATCTGTCGTCGGCGAAGCCCCACGGATCAACGTCGTTCGCGCCGTCAATCGTCACGTCGCCCCAATCGGCGTATATGCCGCTGGCGGATGTGGGCGAAGTGAGGTCAGACGTAGATTTTCCCTGCGGCATCGTAGTGGGATTGTCGTCGTCTATGCCGCTGGACATGAAGTCCCAATAACTGGCGGTTACCGTGGCGGAGGAGCCGCTCTTGCCCACTAGACCGCCCACGATTACGTTGCTGTTGCTGATGTCGGCGGCGGTAACGGGAGCGATGGAGTAGCTGGCGGTTATCGTTCCATTGTTTTCCCCCACTAGACCGCCGACGTAGTCGTTGGTGTCGCTGTTGCCGGCGCCCTTGACTGCGCCCGCAGCGTATGTGGCGGTTAGCGTTCCTGAGTTGTGTCCCGCCAAACCGCCGGCGTACATGTACATATTTCCGAGAGAGGCGGTGTCTATGGACATAGATACGGTAGCGCGGGAGAAGCCGGCGGCTATGGTTCCCGTGTTGTAACCCACTAGCCCCCCGGCGTAGCCGCCCGCGCTCACGGACGCGGTTATCGCGCCTGTGGAGTAGCACGCGATTACTTTGCCTGCGTTGCTTCCCACAAGCGCGCCAATCTTTGCGTCGCGCGCCGAATTGGCTGTGGCTGCGCTCACATTGGCGTTCACCAGTCCCACGTTTTCGATGCGCGCGCTCGATCCTGTTGCGCCGAACAATCCCACTTCCGTTAAGCCGCTGCTTATCGTGAGATTGGATATTTTGGGCATCACGCCGTCGACGACGTTGCCCTTGAAAGTGGCGTCGAACTTATTGGCTGCAGTGCCGATGGGCGTCCAGTTGGGGTAGGTATCTGATGAATCCACATCCCCGTCGCGGTCGGTGTCGAAGTTTAGGTCCATCATCAGTTCGTAGCCGGTACAGGCGGGTTGCGGGCAGCCCATGCCGGACGCGGCGTTGAGGAAAGCGGTTGTGTATGTTGCCCAGTCTGAGGCGCTGACGGAACCTTGCAGGCCATCCCCGTTGAGGTCGTATCGGACGGCGTTGAGTTGGGCGAGCGTTCTGATTTCGATGAGGCCGTTGTTGTCGGCGTCGTAGTCGGCGTTGAGGGGCGGCACGGTAGGCGTGGCGGTGGGCGTAGCGGTTGCTGTGGACGTGGCGGTAGCGGTAGCGGTTGCCGTAGCCGTGGCGGTATGTGTAGGCGTGGCCGTTGCATTTGGATCTGCGGTAGCGGTGGGCGTAGGGGTAGGCGTGGCAGTAGCATCCGGATCTGGGGTAGGCGTGGCGGTAGGTGTAGCAGTAGCGTCTGCCGGCGATGTTTGCGTCTCTGCCGGAGCGCTGGCGAACATCAGCGCCGCCAATGCGATTATGAGAACCGGCGCTATCAGCGTTGAGACGCGACGGAAGTTAAAGCGTATGCGCAACATTGGAAATACCCCCTCAAGTTTAGGTTTGGGGATATTTTAACGCAAAGGCGCAAAGATGCAACAAGGGTATAGTATAATCAGGTATTCACAATAATGAGGGGTTGCACTCCTCCAAGTTACACGGGAATTTGAACCGCTTGGCGCGTCGTACGAAGGGATGCGCAAAGAGCGTGAATATGCTGGTGAATCCGCTTGCTTTGGTCTTCTACGACAAGAGCAAATTCAATTCCCCCTTTACGCTCCCGCGCCTCTGCGTCAAAAATCCTACTCAGATCCTTCGCGCCCCCGAGCCTTTGCGCCAAAGCCCGCCGCCATAAATGCAATGGGCAGCAGCGCCGCCAAGCATAGCAGCATAGCCGCCGTGAAGAAGTCCCCGAACAGCGTCAGTCCGGCATCCGCAACCCGTTGCTGGAACTCCGCTATGCGCTCAGCGGCTTGCTGCGGCGTTTCGCCCGGCAGCGCAAACGGAACGCCTGCGCCCGCAATCAGCGCGTCGAATCTGCCGGTTCCCCACGCCGTCAGCGCCGCTATGCCCAGCGTCATCCCGATGATGCGCATAGCCGTTATCAGCGCCGCCGCCGCCCCGCGCGCATCCTCGCCCACCGTGTTCGTGGCGGCCAAGGCGATGGGCGCTATCAGCAATCCGAAGCCCAAGCCCGCCGTCGCCAAATGCGCCGTGAGCCATGGATCGGCGATTTCCAAGTCCCAGCCGCTCATAAGCCAAAAGCCCAGCGCCGCAAGCAGCAGTCCCAGCGCGGACGGCAGCCGATAGTCGAGGCGCTGGCATGCAAGCCCGCCCAAGACTGCGCCCACCGGTATCGCCGCGGTGAGGCGCATCAGCATCAGCCCGCCCTCCAGCGGCGTCCGCTCAAGCAGCGTGTTCGCCATCAGCGGCACGGTTACCATGCCGATTATCAGCGCCGCGCCCACAAGCAGATGCGCTATGTTGGACGCCGCAAACGCCGTTATGCGAAACATCGCGCGCGGCAGCAGCGGCTCCGACGCGCTGAGCTGACGCCATACGAACAGCGCGAAGCAGACCGCCGCCAGCGCGCACCACAGCGCCATCAGCGCGTCCGGATCGCCTATGCGCGCAACCCCCAGCGTCAGCGCCGCTATGCTGACCGTTATCAGCGCCCCGCCGATGAAGTCCACTTTCGCGGCGTAGCGCGGGCTTGGGGGCAGCAGCGCCAGCGCCAGCGCTATCACCGCCGCGCACAAGGGCAGGTTAATCCAAAAGACCCATTCCCAAGCCAAGTAGCGCGTGATGACGCCGCCCCACAGCGGCCCGATTACGCCGCCCGCCTCTGCCGACGCGCCCACCAATCCTAGCGCCGCGCCGCGCCGCTCAGGCGGGAACACATCGCCCACAATCGCTATGGACACCGGCACGAGCGCGCCCGCGCCAAGCGCCTGAAACACGCGCAAGCCTATCAGCCAGTTCAGGTCGGGCGCCAGCGCAACTCCCGCCGAACCCGCCATGAACAGCAGCAGCGCCGCCACGAACACATTGCGGTGTCCCCATATGTCGGACAGCCTGCCGATGAGCGGCATTGCGCCCACATAGCCGAGCAGGTAGCCGCTGATAGTCCACGATGCGCGGTCAATTTCGGTTATGGGCGTCTTCAAGTCCAGCATGATTTGCGGCAGCACGGTTACCACGACGGTTTGGTCGTCCGCCGCCACGAACACGCCCGCGAACACCGCCGCCAGCGCGGCATACGGCGCTATGCGGGCGCTGCGAAGCCTCAGTGTGTATGGCATAAGGCTGGCTGCTTGCGCTGCGGTTAGTTGGGCGGCGCTATGTCCACCGGCCGGTTGAAGTCGAAGAGCGTTATGGTTCGCGCAAGCCCGTCCGCCTCACTCGGCGTAATGCGCCCGTCCAACACCGCTTTGCTCAGATGCAGGCTCGGCTTGTCGATCGTGAGCGCGGCGCGCACCACGCTCTCATCCGCCACAGCGCCGAACAGAGACGCCAGCGCATTCGCCGGCAGTCGGCCGTCTATGCGATACGCCGCCGCGTCGTGCGATACAAGCGTGGCGTCGCGCATCTGCGCCATTATATCGGCGATGCCCTGCGCCGGATTGAAGAAGTTGAGCGGGCTTGCATCGCCGCCAACCTGATGCCAATCGCCTGTGAGCGGGTTGGTCATATAGACATCCTCGCCCACCGCGATTACGCTGCCGCTGACCGCGAACCTGCCGGCGGACACGCCCTTGAAGTCCAGCGCCACCCTGTCGGGGACGTCCACGCTTCCGATCGCATCCGTCAGCATCATCCCAAGCGCAAGCGGCGTGCCGCCATCGTTGTTGTGCGTCAGCGCGAACCGAAACGAATCCAGCGCCGCCATCGCTGCCGCGCTTTCATCTACAATCGCCTGCGGGTTGATGGGCGTGGGCGTCGGCGTGAAAGTGGGCGGCGCAAGCGTGGGCGTGGGGGACTGCGCCGCATCGCTGCAGGCGCCCGAAAGCAACGTTAGCATTAGCGCCAATGCCGCAAGCGCGGTGAACAGCGTCTTGGCGGGCGCATCTATATGCTGCGGCATCATTTCAAGCCGAGCGCGCTCAATTCTGCCCAGCATTCTGCAACCCTTTGCGTTTAATTCATTTCACGATAAGCCGATTGGCGGATGAGAAAGGGCGCATGGGGGGGAATGTTTCAAAAGCGCAGAGACTCCATCCAACCGATGCGGATGAAGTCTCTGTGTGTATCTAGGGTAGGTTGTCCGCTTGGCGTTGGTTAGGCTTTGGAGCCTTGCCGCCGCGCTCGGTACAGCAGCGCGCCGCCGCCGATTATCAGCGCCATCGCGGTCAGCAACATGAGTTGCATCGCGGCGGGAATGGCTGTATCGCCTGTAACGGGACCCTGCCCCAGGGTGTCGTCCTCATCATCCTTGGGAGGTCCGTCAGTGGTGAGCGCGATGGTAGCCATCATTTGCGCCTGCTTATAGGCTGTGGCGGCGCCGTCTTCGGTGGCGGTGCCGTTCTGCGCCGCGGCGAGTCTGCCGTTGACGATGTTCAGTAGCACCTTCGCGGTGTCGATGTCGTCTTCTGCGATAACGGCGACGGTCTGCGCTTTGGCGTCCAACGCCCAGATTTCCGCATTCCCGCTTGACTTGATAACCTTCTTGGCGTAGGTTCGGACGCTGTTTTCGGCGGGGCCCGCCGCGTCAGAGGCGAGGTCTGCGTGTTCTTCAGCGGAATGCGCCAGCTCCACGATGCCGTCGTCGGCGTCGATGATATCGACCGCTTCCAGAGTCGCAGCCTTCAGCGCTTCTATTTCGTCCGCCGCCTGCGCTTCGGCTATCTTTGCCATAGCCATGCCTATCTGCGCCTGAAGCTGCGTGAGCAGGCCGGAGTCGCCGTCGTCGGGGAATGCCACTACCAGATGTCGGATGTGCATTATCGCATCTGAGGAGATGGCGCCGGAGAACGCCTTGGTGTCCGAAGGCGCTTCGTCGTCGTCCGGCAGTTCCTCGACCGTAACGGCTATGGAGTCGTACATAGCGAGCAGATTATCGCCGTCGGGTGAAGTCCACGAATGGCTTATCTTGCCGCCGATAACGCTCATCACGCCGGTGCTGATCATATCGCCGCTGACGCTGTCAATCAGCCAGCCTTCGTAGGCGTGGTCGGCGTCCAGCGCGGTTACGCCCGCCAGCGAGTAGGTAACCTTGTCGCCGCTCGCGGCAGCGTCCGAGATTACCGCAGTTCCTTCGCCGCTATAAGCCGCCGTATGGTGATCCGCGTAAGCGACTGACACCGATAGCGTCATCAGCAGGATTAGTCCCAGAGTTATAAGAAGCTTAGACCTAGGCATGCTATGTCTTTTCCTCCCTGTGTTGAAGAGTGTGTATTAGCCTGCGCCCAAGTACAAACATTACCACAACCTTGTGGAACATAATAGACTTTGCGGGCGTTATTTTCTTGGTAATTTTAAGATTTGTACAATTTCGTCGTATTCGCCGGCGCCATTGCGCGCGCATCGCTGCATATCATATCACACTAGCGCCGTTTGTGGGAAATGCCGCCGCCAACCCGAGCCGCAAAGCATTATATCCCAAGTGGACAGCATTAGGCTACACTTTCGCGCCGAAAGTGTCAAAGTTGGCGGAATATGCGGCAGGGCAGTCTGCGTTTTCGGGCGGTTGCGGGCGTTTGGCGCGGTGGGGCCGGCGTCGGACAGCGGTGTTTCGGCGGCATCCATCAGACGGACAGCCACTGCGCCAGCCACTCCGAATACATCAGTGGTGCGAAAGGCGAGGGAGAAATCGCATATCACCGGACAGCCATTGCGCCAACTGCTCCGAATGCCTTATGTAGCCGAAGCGTTCATTTATCTTGCTGTTTGACACGTCGTCAGGCGACGCTTGAAGTCTTGACAGCCGCGCGTAGGCAAGTATGAAGAATGCCCCAACTGCCGCCAATCCCGAAACTAGCAGCGCCAATCCCGCTATGGTGAAGACGGCGCCTAGGGATGGCAGTCCCATTAGCGATACTGCCGCAACTAGCAGAGCGAAGGACGCGCCTAGCATTACGGCAATCGTAGCGATTATGAGCGCGGCAACTATAATCAAAGCGCGCGCGCTCATATTGGCGAGTATCGTCTGCTCGTCGGGCATCTCTATGCCGAGCTCATCCGTCATCCGCAATACCGCGCGATTCAGGCACTGCGCAAAGAAGTTAAGCGAATGCGCGGTTACAAGGCGCGACGCCCAAAACGTAATGTACGCAAAAACGATTACGCCCAAGCTATCAGTTACGGGATAGTTGGCTACCCACAATCCGACGAACCACAGCGTCGAATAGCCGAGGGCAAGCGGGACATCCCTCAAAGGCAGGTATTTGGTCAATCTAGTCTTCATTTTCAGCGTCCGTGCGGGTATTGTTGTCGGGAGTTTTCAAACTTGACTTGGTGAGATTCCACACATCGCCGATGCTTGTCACCCCAATCCCCACCGCAATCATTACAGGAATAGCCACGGCGAGCAGCGAAAGCCATCCTCTTACCGCATCCGACGCATTGACTACATTTAGTACATAGTTTATCAGCAGGTTAAGGAGAATGGAAATCACCAACAAAATCGCAAACGCGGCGGCAACGACAATTGCCCGCACAACAATGTTGATGCAAAGCTTGATCAACGCAATCGTTGATGGATCGAGTATCGGCATATTCCCCAATCGGCAAGGTCGCGCTAGACAGACGGGACAAGCCTAATCCCATCAGAGCAATTTATAGTTGTTCAAGGACGCGCTAGGCAAATGGGACAAGCGCATTTCGCCATATCCCCCCAAGGCGCGCGCATCCCTTGCCAATCCTTGCCCCTACCCCTGACGCCGCCGCAGCGCCGCCAACACTTCGTTCATGCTGCCGGAGCGGAAGCCCTGCAAGTCCAGCGTTACATAGGAATAGCCTATCTCGCGGAACTTGGCAGCTACCTGCGCCCGCACGGATTCGTGGGTCAGCGTGGCGAAGTCCTGCGGCTCCACCTCGATGCGCGCTATCGTGTCGTGGTGGCGCACGCGGAGTTGCCGAATGCCAATCTCATCGCGCAGATACTCTTCCGCCTGCGCTATGCGCGTCAGCGCCTCAACCGTTACCATCGTGCCGTATGGGATGCGCGATGACAGACACGCCTGCGCCGGCTTGTCCCATGTGGGCAAGTCCATATCCTTGGAGAGCTCGCGTATCTCAGCCTTGGAGAGATCCGCTTCCACCATCGGGCTGCGGACGCCGTACTGCTTGGCGGCGTTCAAGCCCGGCCGAAAGTCGCCAAGGTCGTCGGTGTTGGTGCCGTTGGCGATGCCGTCGTAGCCCTCTGCCGCCGCAAAGTCGCTCAGGTAGGTGTAGAGTTCGTCTTTGCAGAAGAAGCAGCGATTGGGGTTGTTGGCGGCATAGTCTTCGCGCTCGACTTCGCGCGTCTCGATGATGCGGTGGCGCAAGCCAAGCCGCTGCGCCAGTTCGGTGGCTTCGCGCAGTTCGGATGGCGCGAGGCTGGGCGATTTGGCGGTAACCGCAAGCGCCTTGTCCCCCAGCACATCATTGGCGGTGGCAGCCAGAAACGCGCTGTCCGTCCCCCCGGAGTATGCCACAATCACCGAGCCCATGTCGGACAGGATAGACTTGAGTCCGTCCATCTTTGCGTCAATCGTCAGCGTTTGTTTCGTGTGAGTGGTCATATGTCTTGCCTCCGCAGGCGCAGTCAGCGCGCCGCTAACCGCAACATCGGGTTCGCCGCCGCGCTGAACCCGTCAATCGTAATCGCCGACAGCGCAAGCGCGGCATCGCAGGTCGGCAAGCGCGTGATTTGCGGCGCAATTCACTGACGCCGTTTTCAGCATAGTCGATCCGGCGCCGATTTGCCGCCGCCCAATGCGATTGCGCTAACCGCCCGGCGCTCAAAGCGCCGCATCGGCGAACCCTGCGCCCGTCTAGCCGTTGGCGCTTTCGGACTGCCGCGTTACTCTGCCATCAGCGCCTCTACTATGGCGCGCATTTCGTCGCAGTATTGCTGATAGGGTCTGTTCTGATAGCCCAGGATGCGCTGTGATTCTTCGGTGTCGTACCAGTCCACCCAGCCGGGCGTTTGGCGATAGTTCACATCCTCAAAGGGCGCGCCCATAAAGCCGTAGAAGTCGCGCGCGTAGTCTTCGCCGCGAAGCTGCCAAGTGGGGCCGCCCGCGATATTGAGCGCCTTGTTGGCGGCGTCCGGGGCGTCCACCGATGCGAACAGCGCATCTACTACGTCGTCGCGGTGAATCATCTCTACGCGCTGATCCGCCACAAACGGCCACGGGTTCGGCGGTTCCAGGAACGCCGGCGCCAGTATGCCCGCGATGCGCAGCGCGATCCAGTTCAGCGATGATTCGCGCACCATACACTCGCCCACAATCTTGCTGTCGGCGTAGATGTCGATGGCGGACTGCGGATGACTCACGCGCACGGGCGGCGTTTCGGCGCTTGTGTCGCCGTATGTGCTGATGGACGATGTGAATATGAGAGCGGCGTCGGATGCGCGCGCTTCCATTGCGGCGACGATGTTCTGCGTGCCGCCCACATTGACCGCGAAGGTGCGCTCGCGGTCGCGCTCGCTGTTGGGCGGCAGCAGCGCCGCTAGATGCGCGACCGCGCTCACGCCGCCGACGGCGTCCGCAACCTGCGCCGCATCGGTGATGTCGCCCTTGACTATCTCGATGGCGCTGCGTCCCTCAAGCCCGTCGAAGTCCATAAACGGCAGGTCGAATACGCGGACGCTGCGCCCCGAATCCACCAGCTTCTCTACGAGCATGCGCCCCACGCTGCCGGCGCCGCCCGTAATCAGAATCGGCGCGCTCATGTGAGGGTTACTCCCTTCATTCCCGCCTTCTCGATGAGGTTCTGCGAGGATGCGATGAGGTTCTCGATGGCGGGGCCGAAGTTGTCCCAGTCTTCGTTCTGCCGCAGCGAAAGCGCTGACGAAGACTCGCGTACCACGGCGCGCGCCGCCGGCACGCTCGGCATCGTCTTGAAGAAGAAGGTGTCGCTTATCTCATCGAACTTCTCCAATATCTCTACGATGGAAGTCTCCCACGCGGCGTTGACCGTGCCCAAGCCGTCCGCTATCTGCTGGCAGTTGACTATGGACTCTTCCAAAAGTTCCTGTCCGGATACTGGCATCTTGCTATACCCTCCGTTAGATTTTGTTCGTTCATATTTTGCCGTTGATTTGCGCTTGCGTCAAGCCCGCTTGATGCGGGGGTTTTACCGGGATTTTAACGCACAGACGCAAAAGATGGATGGGTTAAGAATGTCCGATGCGCCCGTTACGCCGCGTTGGGCGCGCCCTCTGCGGTTATCGCGCCGTCGATCTTGCCGCCGTATCGTCGGATAGCGCCCACCAAGGCGTACACCAACGGCGTGTCCGCGACCGAAATCGCTATCTTGGCGATGTATTCCACTACGAAAATCATTAGCACAACATCGACGGGAAGTACGCCCCAAAAGGCTATGAGCGTGAACAGCGCGGTGTCCAGAAGTTGCGAAACCGCCGTGGATGCGTTGTTTCTGAACCATAAATGGCGTCCGTCGGTCTTGCGCCGCCAGAAGTGAAATGCGAATACATCGTGATTTTGCGCCACCAGGTACGCCAGCATTGAGGCGAGCACGATGCGCGGCACGCTTCCGAGCGCGCCGTCAAATGATTCTTGCGATACTGCGGATACCGACGCTATCGGCAGCGCGCCGCCCAAGTAGATGAGCGCCGTCATCATCAGGCTGCAGGCGAAGCCGAACCAGACAACGCGCGTGGTAGCCTTGCGCCCATACACTTCGGCGATGGTGTCCGTCAACAGGAAGGTTAGCGGATAGGCGATTATGCCCGCCGACATTTCCCAACCGCCAATGGCGATTATCTTGCCCGCAATCACATTGGCGGCCATCAGCGCCGTCGCGAACACCATCCCCAAGCCGATTAGTATCAACGCCTACTCCGTCTTAATGCGCTGCGCCTCTGCGCCGATTTCAGATGCGCCGTTGCGCGCTTGACGCAATGCTATTTTATGCCATCCAAGCGGCGCTAATAAAGGGAATGTTCGCGCGCATCAAAATGCCCTGAACCTTTGCGCCCCTGCGCCTTTGCGTTTAGGAACGCCCGAATGCAAGACAAGCGGCATAGAAAAGGGGACACGCCGCTGCAGTACGTGTCCCCTCGGGGTTATTACCTATTGCGCCCGGTGCGAGCGGTTAGTTGTCGTCGGCGGGCTGAAGCTCCCGGAGGTCGACGTCCAGGTGAACGCCGTTTGGGGAGTGGCCGTTGGCGGTATGGTCGTAGTGGCGCTTCATGCGCTCCAAGTCCACCTCGTCGTTGCGGGCGAATCCCTTGCCGTCGTGCCTGTCATACGGGAACGGCTGGAACTTCTCGAAGCGATCCTTGAACCGCTGGCGGCTGGGACGGCGGTCGTACGGGAACTTGTGCCTGTCGGCCGGCTGCGGCTCCACCACGATAAGGCTGTAGTCGCGGCTGCCAAGCCCGATTTCGTGGCCGGTGTTGATGCTTGCCACTTCGCTCTGTCCGTGGAAGGTGGCGGCGGCGGCCTCGAACTTGTTGTCGCCCGGATGGTGCGCTTCCATCATCTCGGACGCAGAGCCCGGCATGCCCGGCGATTCCTTCGCCTTGTCCACGCACGCCATATCTATCGCCACGGCGTCCGTACTCGCGAACACGCCCAGGTGCGGCACGATGGGCATATCGGAGTGATTGCCGCAGTCGCACTTCGGGGACACGTCGATCGCCATATTGATGTAGCCCACCTTGTCGCGTCCGACCGCCTTTTCCACGCCCAAGCAGGCGTCCGCGATGGCGACGTCCACGGCGTCGAAGTTGACCGGCGGTATTTCGGCAAGCCCGCGCGGGCCCATAACGCCGAAGCAGCCCAAGCAGGTGGCGCAGCGCTCGCGGTCCCACTCCAGCTCATCGTTTTCGTTGATGTGATACAGGTTGAACGGGCAGCAGTCTTCCAGTATCTCCCAATCGGGCGTGTTCGCCTTGCCTTGGAAGCGCTCCGGATGGAATATCGCTGCGGCGCCGTAGCCGTAGTTGGGGTGGCCGCCCATATGCACATTCAGCTTGCCGCGCTTGGACTGCGCGCCGATGCCGAGGTTCTTGAGCGCGCCGCCGATGACGCCCATGCCGTGTCCCTTGAAGTGCGTCAGCGTGATGAGCGCGTCCGCCGCGGCGATTGCCTGCGCCACATACGCCTCTTTCAGCAGGTAGCCTTCGGGGATGTCCACGCGGAAGTCGCTGGTGCCGATGAAGCCGTCGGCGCAGATGAACGGGCAACCCAGCGTAGCGGAGTTGTAGCCGTTGCGCTCCGCCGTGAGCAGGATGTCCAGCTCGCTGGAGCGCGAGCCCCACGGGGAATAGGTGGAGGTGGTGGTGTCGCACACAAACGGGCGGCCGCCCAGCTCCTTGATTCGGTCCGCAAGCGCCCGCGCATAGACGGGGCGCAGATAGGCGGTGTTGTTCCACTCGCCGCAGTGAACCTTGATAGCCACCATATCGTTAGGCCGGATCATCTCATCCAGTCCTGCGGCGTCGAAGACGGTGAGCATCTTAGCCACGAGGCTAGTCTCTGTGGATTCCGAATGGGCATCCATATAGAAAACTTCGGACTTTGCCATATCTACCCTCCCTAATGAGTTCGGCTTGATAACGCAAGCCGCCTTATTATTAGATACAACGATGGACCTTATCATCTTATCGATCATCTTATCGTGAGATTAGCATCAAGGCTAAGATTTGTCAATTGTCAGTTATGAGGAAAAGATCGTCGGAATTGCGCGGGAAGTTTTGCGCGATGAACATCTACATAAAAACCGCAAATCAGCGGATTGCGCGGGACGCATGCACGCCGTTCTATACATTCAGGGCATTTGAAATAGCCGCAAGTTCGGCGAGCATACGGGGCAGTCGCATTCGTCGGTCAGGTTCTTGTATGGAGTTAGCATCCGTTGCGCCATAGCGATAGTTTAGCGCATTCGCCAACAGAATCTAAAGGCTCCCGTCCCGGTATCAGGCGTATCAACAAAGGCTGCGGGGCAGGCAGTTAAGGTCATATTCGCAAGAACGGCATCCTTTCCCTTAACTTTAACTCTATGAACAAAGGCTAGAACTACCGCCGTCGATGCTCGCGGATGGGTTGCGGCAATTCACGATTGCGGGCATTGCGCTACTTCTGCAGCCACACCCGCGCCCAGTGCGAATACTCCAAGCCCGCGAAGTTCGGGTGAAACCCCTGCACCCGCGGCCACCATGCCCATAGCGAAACCGCCGCCGCCGGCATATGCCGATAGCCGTTCTGCAGCGCCAGCCGCTGCGCCTCACGCGCCAGTTTCGCGCGCGCATCCCCATCGTATTCCTGCGCCTGCGCCTCTATCAGCGCATCCAGCGCCGCATCGCTATGCCCCGTGCTGTTCCAAGCGCCCTTGCCGCTGAGTGCCGCCAGCATATAGCCGTTGGGCGACGACACCGGCGCCGTTGGCCCCGCGAACATCTCATACCCCCCGCCAAACCACACCTCTTCCCCAAAGCGCCGCCGATTCACCACATCCAACTCAGGCGCAAACCCAACCGCCCGCATCTCGTCCGCGATACGCTCGGCGTGCAGCAGATACGGCGCATCGAAGTCTCCCACGCTAATGACCACCGCCAGCGGCAGCGCGGCGCCCGCATCCGCAAGCAGCCTTGTGGCGCGCGCAGGATCGCCGAAGTAGCCGCGCATCTCAGCGTCCGGCAGCCGCCAATCGGCGCGCGCAAGCGGCATCCCCTGCGACAGCCGCGCCGCCCCTTGCCAAATGTCCGCTATCGCATCCCACGGCCGCGTAGCCAGCATCGCCGCCCGCCGCACGCGAATATCGTCGAACGGCGGCGCAGTCGCGTTGAACGCAACCTCTAGCCCCGTCCCAATCTCTTCGTACTCCAGCATAGACGCCCCCGGCTGCTGTTCGCGAAAGTCCGCCCACTCGCCCGGCTGCAGCCGATGTACATCCACGCCGCCCACCCGAAACGCCGCGTATGCGGTGCCGGCGTCCGCGATAACCTGAATGCGAAGCCTATCTACATACGGCGCATCCCGCTCGAAGTAATCGGCGTTGCGCTCAAATATGTGAACGGCGTCCGGCTGCGTTTCAACCAAAACCCATGCGCCCGAACCGATTGTGGGCCCGGCGCGCAGATCGCCGTTCAGCGCCACCGCCTCGCTCGCCACAATCTTGGAGCGTCCGTCCGCAAGCGCGCTCATAAAATCGGCGTCCGCCGCCTGAATACCGATGCGTAGCGTATCATCATACGGCGCTTCCACGGCGTCTATGATATGCAGCAGCGGCGCATTGGGCGCGCCCTCTTCACGCTGACGCGCGTAACTGAAAGCGATGTCCGACGCAACAAGCCGCCGCCCGTTCACCGGCGGCAGGTTCTGCCAGGATACGTCGTCGCGCAGTTTGAACTCGAATGTGGTATCGTCAACCATCGTCCAATCGGCGCAAAGCTCGCACTCCACGGCAAGGCTTGGCAGCGCGACATCGGCGCCGCTCTTGAAGCGCATCAAGCGGCTGTACGCTATGCCAGGCCCCCACGCCGCAAGCGCCGCCGATACATCCCGATGAACATCCTGATGCCGAATGCCGCTGCGGCTGACGAGGTTCAGCGTGCCGCCGTATCTGTCGACATTGCCCGCTTCCGTTTGCGGCGGCGCTTCCGTCGGCAGCGGCGCAAGCGTCGCCGTGGGCAGCGCGTTTGCGGCGGATTGCGTAGGATTGGCGGCAGGCGTAGGGGACGCCGGCGCATTCGTGGGCGCTTGCGGCTGCGTTTCGGCCAGCGACGCTATCGGCGCTGCGGCCGTCGGCGCAACCGCGGCGTCCGGCGTAGGATTGGCGGCCGGCGTAGGCGCTGCAGTCGACGCCGTGGGCGCTACGGCAACACTTGGCGGCACGGCGTCTGCGCCCCCGCCGTCGGAGCATCCCCCCATAAGCGGGACGAACAGCAACACCAAAACCGCGGCGGCTAGACGGGCTATGCGATAAAGAGATTTCAACGGGTTTGGCGAACCTCTGCGCCTGCATGTTGGTATAATATCCCCAACAACACTATCACACATACGGCGCTGGGGTTAAGCGAGCCGATGCTTATAGACTGCCATGTTCACCTTGAATCGTACGCCGACGGAGAGATAGCGGATATACTGGCGCGCGGACGCGGCGTAGGCGTGGCATTCGTCATATCCGCCGGCACCACGCTGCCATCGTCGGAACGCTCGATCGCGCTGTCCGCCAAGTTCGCCGACTACTTCTCCGGCGTGGGCATCCATCCTATGGACATTGAGCAGCCGTTCGACGATGCAGCATACGCCCATCTACGGCGGCTTGCGGCGTCCAACGAAAAGGTCATCGTCATCAGCGAAATCGGCTTGGATTTCTTAGAGAGCGCCCCGGACAGAGCGCTCCAGTACACGGCGTTTCGCGAGCAAATTCGGCTTGCGCGCGAGCTCGGCTATCCCATCGTGTTCCACAGCCGCGAGTCGCACGATGAGGCGTTTCGGCTGCTGCGCGAAGAGCGCGCCTATGAAGTCGGCGGCGTGATGCACTACTTCCAGGGCAGCTTAGACGACGCAAAGCGCGCCATAGACCTCGGCTTCTACATATCGCTTGCGCGCCCGCTGCTGCGCTATCCTGAATTGCAAGATGTCGCCGCCGCGCTGCCCCTGGACAACATCGTCCTGGAAACCGACGCCGCGCCGCAGCCGTTCAAGGCAAAGCGCGAAAACTGGACGGAGCCCCGCCATACCCGCATAGTGGCGGAGAAACTAGCCGAACTGCAGCGCAAGCCAGTCGAGGAAATCGAGGCCGTAACATCGCGCAACATACGCCGCATCTTGGGCGCGCGCTGGGACGTCGTGCGCAAGTATGTGGCGGTGGACAACGGGATAGATGACGGAGTATAGGTCAGGATGCGGCAGGGTCGGCCACTAGGATTATCAGAATGAAGTACGCCCCGCCTACTCCCACGAACCAGCTCAGTATGTTGCAGATTAGCGCCCGCACCCAGTCAAACCCCTGCGTTTCGCGGATGGCTACCCACTGCGCGGGGAACAGCCACAAGAACGCAAGCGATATGAGATACACGCCTACGATTGGTATGCCCGCAAAGACCGCCAGCGCTCCCGGCCCGAATGTCAGGCCGATGCTTCTGAGAAGATGGCGGAAGCTCGCATTCCCACCCAGAAGTTTGGTTCCGACGATATAGGCGATGCCGGCGCATACAACCCAGCCGACCAGGCGGGTCTGCACCGAAAGCACGATGATTAGCGGCATTGGCGCGTCTCTCAGCGGAAACGCAGTCTGTCCCTGAAACCCCAACCCCAGCGCCAACCCGGACAGCGCCACTATCCCCAGCGCATAGAATATCTCTTGCGGCTCGTCCGTCAGCTGCCGATACAGCGCCCCCCGCAGCAGCGCCGCCTGCAGCGCCCTAGTAAGCAATAGCCTGCCTCACAATCTTTCGCTTTATCGACGGCATCCGCTTGCCCGCCGTCCCCGTCCGCGCAGCGCGAAACGGGCGCTAGTTCCCCCTAATGGCAATGGCGCTAGTTCCTCTTGATTAAGACGCAAGTTAATCAAGACGCAAGCCAAAGCGATCCCAAAGCCGATGCGCGCTTTCGCAAATTGATGTATAATTCACCGCATACAAGGCTATGCTTATTATAACCCTAAACTTATGAACGCAACCAATTTTCACCAACTCTACATATTCCATATGGTAGCAAGCCATAGGAGTTTCTCAAAGGCGGCGCAGGAGCTTTCCATAAGCCAGCCGGCGGTGTCCATACAGGTGCGCGATCTCGAGAACGCCCTGGGATGCTCGCTGCTGCTGCGACTGCGGCGCGGGCTTAGGCTTACCGAAACCGGACAGGCGGTATTCGACTACACGCAGCGCATATTCGCGCTCGCCGACGAGATGCACCGCGTCGTCCAAGACATACAGGGGCTTGCGGCCGGCACGCTCACCATAGGCTCATCCACAACGCCGGGCGAATACATCCTGCCGTGGGTGATTGGCAAGTTCCGCCAACTGCATCCCGGCATACAGGTTTCGCTCACCATCTACAACACGCAGACCGTCATAGACAGGATACACACCCACGAACTTGATATTGGAATGGCGGGTTCGCAAATCAACCTCAAAGGGCTTGTGTCTTTTCCGTATGTGAACGATGAGATTGCGCTTATCGCCGCGCCCGACCATCCCGCCGCCCGCAAGCCTGATATGGACATCCAAGACCTGCGCGAATACGATTTCATCATGCGCGAGCAGGGTTCCGCCACGCGGCGCACCGCCGAAGAGTATCTGCAGGCGCGCGGCATATCGCCGACCGTAACGATGGAGCTGGGCAGCAACGAAGCCATCAAGCGCGCGGTAGCCGCCGGCGCCGGCCTAGGCGTGGTGTCCGCATTCTCAGTTACGCCCGACGCCGCGGCGGGCTTCATTAAGACGCTGAAGGTCAAGCGCTGGGACTGCCACAGACCGCTTTCGGTATTCTACCGCGACGACCGCCATCTGTCGGCCGCGCAAAGCGCCTTCCTGCGCTTTCTGCAAACCGACAAGTCCACCCTAGGCTTGCGCCAATCCGCCCCGCCTGAGCGCGCATCCGGCGGCTAATCGGCGCGCGGCGGGCTTGCGCTTGGACGGCCGGCCTAGCGTTTCTATCGCCGTTTAGCCCCGAATTGCGCTATAATTAGCGGCGCATTTACAGCGATAAGCAGATCCAGAGGTGAGAAACAAAATGCTGTTGCCACCCGATTCCAACCTAGCGCTCAAAGAGTGGGCGGTAGCCGTAAAAGCGCTTGCGGCGGGCAAGCAGATACTCATCCTGCGCAAGGGCGGCATTCACAAGGCAGACAAAGAGTTCCGCGTGGTGCATCCTGAGTTTCTGCTCTACCCCACATACGAACATCAGAATGCTGATCTGGTCAAAGCCGCCAATCACGCCGACCTGCGGCAGAGCTTGGACGAAGACGACGTGCCCGGCCTAGTTACGCTCGGATGCTGGGGCGTTGTTACCGACAAGTTCCAGGTCAGCGAACAAACGGCGCTCGACCGCTTGGCGCAGCATCACATCTGGACTACGGACTACGCCAACAAGCGATTGCGCTGGCGTCCCAAGCAGCCGCTCACCGTTGCGCTGCTGCGCGTCTACACGATGCAGCAGCCGCAAGCGCTCCCCGTTTTGCCGGACTACGGCGGCTGCAAATCGTGGGTGGAGCTGGGGCAGGACGTGCCGCTAGGCAATATGACGCCGGCGCTCGACGACGCGGCGTATGAGGCGCAGGCGGCCGCAATTCGCAGCGCGCTCAAAGCCGAACCCGCGCTCGCATAGCGCATTCGCCGCCGTTGCGCCGCCGCCAAATATCAGAAACTAGAGGCTGTTCAAGTGAAATACCGACAACTTGGCAAAACCGATCTGACCATATCCGAAGTGGGCTTCGGCGTGTGGACTGTCGCAACTAATTGGTGGGGCAAGATTGAAGAGCCGCAGGGCATCGGACTGCTTAGGCGCGCGTTCGACCTGGGCGTCAACTTCTTCGACACCGGCGACACCTACGGCGAAGGCTACGGCGAACAAATCCTGGCAAAAGCGCTCAAAAAGCAGCGCCACGAAATCGTCATCGGCACCAAGTTCGGCTATGACTTCTATACGCACATCGTCCGCGAGGGACACAGAGAGCGCCCGCAAAAGTGGACGCCCGGCTTCGTCCGCTACGCCTGCGAACAAAGCCTGCGCCGCCTCGATACCGACTACATCGACCTGTATCAGCTCCACAACCCCAAGATGGACGCCATCGAAAGCGACGAACTATTCGATACGCTGGACGATCTGGTGAAAGAAGGCAAAATACTGAACTACGGCTTCGCTATCGGCCCCGACATCGGCTGGGAAGAGGAAGGCGCGGCGGCTATGGAGTATCGGGACGCCCAAGAGATGCAGATTATCTACAGCATCTTGGAACAGCAGCCGGCGCGAGCATGGTTCCCGGCGGCGAAAGAGCGCGGCACAGGGTTGATTACCAGAGTGCCGCACGCATCGGGAATGCTGGACGGCACATACACCAAAGACACCGTGTTCGACGCAAGCGATCATCGCAGCCACCGACGGCAGGAATGGCTAAGCGCATCGCTGGCGAAGATAGCCCACCTGGACTTTCTCACCGACAACCTAGACGCCACGATAGGGCAAATCGCCATCAAGTTCGCGCTGTCCGGCGATATGGTGGCGTCAGTGCTGCCCAACATCACGAATACGCCGCAGCTGGAAGAGTTCGCCGCCGCATCGGATACGGATGACATCCCGCAAGAGTTCGTCGAGCGCGTCCTGGAACTTTACGACGAAAACTTCTACGCCGAGCCGGCGCCCGAACCCGCGGCGGATTAGCGGTTGCGCCTGCCGTTTGCGTCGATTATGCGCTTCATCTCGCCCTCGATCAGGCTGAAATCCTTCTGCGGTATGAGATGCAGCGTTTCGAAGAACGCCAGCGGCCAAAGCTCAGGAACCCAGCGCTTGAGGTAGTCCATCCGCGGCGCAAGATACATCGCATCGATGTAGTCCGGCTCGCTCAGCAGAATATCGGGCTTGAGCCGCACGCGGTAGGGATAGCGCCTATCTTGCCGATTGGCGTCCCAAACCGAATTGCGGTCTTCAAAGTATTCGGACGCCACGCTCACGGCGGCAGTCCACTTGCGAAGCGGCCTCACATACAAGAGCATGCGGTCATTCGGCTGCATCCGTTGCGCGCGGCGGCGGTACTTCCTGCCCATCCCGAACATCCGAAATCCCTTGTTCTTGATGACCTCATACTCATCAAGCGTAGCCGCCACCATCCAATAGTTTCTGCCCATTAGCGCATATCTCCGTAGGCTAACGAATATCCCATCCCTATGTTACCACGCCCGCCGCGATAAATAACGCTTATGCGATCGAGTTATATGCAGATGCGCCGCTTGCGCCGTAGTCAAGGGAGTTCAGGGGAGTTCGCGCATAATCCTGTACATATGCAGAAAGAGTTTAGCGCCCTCTCTTGCGAACTCGATGCGCCCCACCGGGCGGGACGGGTCCACATGGTCGAAGAACGAAAACTCGGTGTAATAGACGCCGGCGTCGGGTGGCAGCGCATCCACAAGCCGCCGCGACTCTTCGGACGGCACAAGGCTATCCTCGCGGTCGTGCATCACAAGCAGCTTGGCGCGCAGTCTGTCGATGCCGCTGCTGGGGGATATGCGCCGCAGCGTGTCGCGCGCATCCGACGGCAGCGCGTCCATAAGCCGTAGCGCCGTCTCGACGTCGGATGCGGTCAGAAGCTCATACACCGCCAGCGCCTCGTCCGAAACGCCGTCGGGCGCATCCCCGCCGGCCGCAAGCGCTTGTAGCAGCAGATCGCGTTCTGCGGCGTCGGCCAGCGTGTCCGCCAAGTGCAGCCGCGTAACCTCTACGCTGAGAGTGTCCGGCTGCCACGCCCTAACGCCGCCGTCGTAGAAACGCTGCCGCGCGATAACCGCCGCCATCAGGTCCGCGGCGTCGTAGTAGCCGCCAAACGAATTGAGTACGCTGACATTTTCGTTGATGCGCTCATCCTGCGCCGCCGCCATCAGAAACGATGCGCCCACGCAGAAGCCCGCCATCCCAACCCTATCGCCGTCAACCCTATCGTGCGCCCGCAGATGCTGAAAGGCGCGCACAAGGTCGTCGATCTCTTCGGCGGCAACGCGCTTCTGCGTCATATTGTCCGACCACGGCGCCATAACCACCACGCCCGTCCGCGCAAGCGCCTCGGCGAGGTTGATCACGCGCGCGTCATTGCGCCCCGCCGGATTGACGCCCAGGAAAAGCAGCACCGCGCTATGTTCGCCGCCGCCCGCCGGCAAGTACAGGTCTGCGTCGCCGATGCCGCCGCTCAGCGGATAGGCGATGCGGATGCGCTCCGGCTCCGCGGCGAACCACTCCGCCGGCTTGACCGGAACGGCGGGCAGAACCTGCGCCACAAAGCCGAATGCGCGCGCCGCCGCCCTGCCTTGTGGCGTCGCCGCAATCACAAGCCCGGCAGCGCCTATCAGCAGCGCCAACGCAATCCATATCGCCATCAACGCCCTGAGTATCTTTCGCTTCCACGATGTCTTTGACACATTTCGCTTCCGAATGCTATTCTTGCGCCGCAATCTTACGCGCATTCCCGCCAACCAACGCCGCCTATGAGTTCCAAGCCCGCCAACCCCGACCGCATCGGCGCCGTCATCGTCGCCGCCGGCGAAAGCCGTCGGATGAACGGCGTTGACAAGATATTCTACCCCCTGAACGGCAAGCCGCTAATCCGCTACTGCCTATCGGTTATCAACCGCCATCCACAGGTGAGCGAAATCGTTCTGGTTGTGTCAGCGCGCAATGTAGCGCAGACTGAAGCGCTGGTGTCCGCAAACGGCTTTCACAAGGTAACCGCCGTATGCGCGGGCGGCGCGCGCCGCCAAGATTCGGCGCTTATCGGCATCGAGCGGCTCGCCGACTGCGGTCTGGTCATCATTCACGACGGCGCCCGCCCATTCGTGGACGAAGCGCTGCTGAGCCGCGGCATCGCCGAAGCGATGCAATATAACGCCGCATGCGCCGCCGTTCCCGTCAAGGATACCATCAAATCGGCGGATTGCCACAACTTCGTTGAGCAAACTCTGCCGCGCCAAAGCCTTTGGGCGGCGCAGACGCCGCAGGCGTTCAAGCGCGCGCTGCTCGCGGAGGCGCACCGCAAGACGCATTCGGATGTCACCGACGATGCCTCAATGGTAGAGGCGCTGGGCTATCCCGTGCGCCTGTTTATGGGTTCGTACAACAACATCAAGGTTACCACGCCCGAAGACCTCACGCTGGCGCAGGCGATTATCGACGCCGGCGCAATCCCAAATATCGAGCGCGCGATATGACCACGCGCTCCGGTATCGGCGTAGATGTACACCCGCTTGTCGAGGGGCGGCCGTTAGCGCTGGGCGGCGCAATTATTCCCTTTCATAAGGGACTTGCGGGACACAGCGACGGCGACGGCTTGACGCACGCAATCATAGACGCCATGCTGGGAGCGGCGGCGCTGGGCGACATCGGGACGCACTTCCCGCCCGGCGACGATAGGTATAAGGGCATCGCAAGCCTGGAGCTTCTAGCGCAAACCCTAGCGCTGCTGAAGCGCCACCGTTGGCGTGTTGCATTCGTTGATGCTACAATACTTGCCGAGCGTCCAACCCTGAAGCCGCATATGAGCGCCATACGCAGTTCGCTGGCGCAGGCGCTGGGTCTGCCCATTGACGGCGTGAGCGTCAAGGCTACCACCACCGACGGCTTGGGGTTCATCGGGCGCGGCGACGGCATCGGAAGTTTAGCGATAGCGACTATTGAACGAATAGAATGAAACTCTACAACACGCTCTCCGGCAAAAAGGAGGAGTTTGCCGCTCCCAACGGCAAGGTCGGCATGTATGTATGCGGCATAACGCCGTACGCCCCCTCGCACATCGGACACGCCATGATGTCCGTGGTCTTCGATGTGGTGAGACGCTACCTCGAGTACAAGGGCTTCTCCATCACCCATATTCAGAACTTCACCGACGTTGACGACAAGATAATCCAAGCCGCCAACGACATCGGCATATCCACCACCGAACTGGCGGAAGCGAACATCAAGCAGTATCTTGAAGAGATGGACGCTCTCAATGTGCTGCGCGCGCATACCTACCCCAAGGCTACCACCGAAATCCCCGCCATAGTGGATATGATAAGCGCGCTGGAAAAGCGGGGCTACGCCTACGCCGTGAACGGCGATGTGTATTTCCGCGTCAACCGCAGCGCCGACTACGGCAAGCTCAGCCGCCGCAGCGCCGAAGATCTGCTTTCGGGCGCGCGCGTGGATGTGGACGAAGCGAAGGAAGATCCGCGCGACTTTGCGCTGTGGAAGAGCCAAAAGCCCGGCGAACCCGCATGGGACAGCCCTTGGGGCGCCGGCCGCCCCGGCTGGCATATCGAGTGCAGCGCAATGTCCATGCGCTACCTCAAAGACGGCTTGGACATTCACGGCGGCGGGCAGGATCTCATATTCCCGCACCACGAAAACGAAATCGCGCAAAGCGAATCAGCCAGCCAACGGCAGCCATTCGCGCGCTACTGGCTGCACAACGGACTGCTCAGCATCGACGAAGACAAGATGAGCAAGTCTATCGGCAATGTCATATCCGTTGGCGAAGCGCTTGATATGTTCTCCCCGGCGGCGCTGCGGCTGTTCTTCCTGAGCTCCCACTACCGCAATCCGCTTGTCTATAGCGAGCAGAACATAGCGGCGCAAGAGCGCGCCATCGAGCGTATCCGCAACGCCGTATCCGCCGAAGAGCGCAGCGCCGACGGCGATCCGCTGGACGCCGCCCCCTACATGAGCGCGTTCATAGCGGCGATGGACGACGACCTCAACACGCCGCGCGCCTTGGCCGCCATATTCGACTTGGCGCGCCAAATCAACCGCGCGCGCGAAGACGGCAAGAGCGTATCGGCGGCGCAGCGGACTCTGCGCGACCTAGCGGGCGTGCTTGGAATAGACGTCGAAGCGCCGCCCGACGACGCAAGCGGGGACATAGCGCCATTCGTGGATCTGCTGGTGCAGACACGCGCGGACTTGCGCGCCGCGCGTCAGTATGCGCTCGCCGACAAGATTCGGGACAACCTCGCGGCGCTGGGCGTAACGCTGGAAGACGGCGGCGGCGGTACGGAGTGGCGCATCAGAGGGCGTTAACCGCCCGACCTCAGTCCCCAAGCGAGCGTATGCTATCGGCAAAGGCGTTGCGCTTTGTTCGAACTGAGGCGCATCCTACTATATGCTCAGTGCCGCAATACGCCAATCGTTCCATTGACGGCGGCAGAGGCGCTCTAACCGCTTGGGCGTTTATCCAAGAAGCGCTCTTATGCCCACCCTATTGGTCCGACTTCTGACGGCGCAGACGCTCAAGCTCTTCACGGAGCGCGTGCGCCTCGGCTTCGGCTGCTTGCCGCGCTTCCCGCTCTTCGCCGGCATGCGCCTCCGCCGTATCAGCGCGAGCCTCCGCCGTATCTGCGCGCGCCTCCGCCGTGTCTGCGCGAGCCTCCGCCACCAGACGAGCCGCACGCTCTACCACAACCCCCTCTATCGCCGTATCCGTCTCAGGATCCAATATGTCGAATCCATCGTCGGCGTTCCAATAGAAGCGCAAGCCCAGCAACTCGCTGTCGGATCTAACCGAACCGTCCTCTCTAATCTGAATATCATACGGCTCATAGGCGCCGTCAACCAGACGCTCGCCCGTCAGCGGCTGTCCGTACAACTCGCCGCCGGTATGATCCAGCCGCCAGTATTCGGCTATCTCTAGGCTCTCATACAGATCGCGCTTGGGTCCCATATCATTCGCCGCCGTGCTGCGCGACGCCATCTCCATTACGAAGTCCGGAACTTTGCCCACCCGCCATACCCAGAAGTTCTCCATCTCTTCGATGCGCGCTGCGTCCACATCGAAGGCGATATAGCAATCGGGCGCGATGCGCTCATTGCCGTCCTCTTCGTTGTACATAACGAAACCGCCTCCGCCAATATACACATCCGTACGGTCAGCGAAGTATTCGTAGAGCAGGTAAGCGACGCGTATAAGAGGCTTTGCTTGCTGCATGCCGTCCTCCACCGGTTCGGGGTCTTCGTAGAAGATGTCGGGGAGGGTTCTGACGAGTGTCTGCGTTGTTGCCATACTATTGCCTCCGGCGTCCGATAGCGGCGTTTCGCTATGAACATGCCACAGCGGGATTGACCGCCGATGCGCTGTCTTTGGAGCGCCGTCTTTAAGCGCGCGCAAGGCTACGGCGCAGGGTTACGATAGGAATTCGGGGAGCCTGGCGCTGACTATGGAGACCGCTATGAACACCACCACCATAACTATGGTGAACTGAAACAGCGTCCGCTCAATGCCTCTGCGGGTTCGGAAGGAGCTTTCCGCCGCGCCGAACAATCCTGACCCTTGCCCCTTTACCTGCACAAGGATGACCACTACAAGGATTACGGATATAGCAATCTGCAATATGTTGAGCCAGGCCATTGCGTCCCTTCTTGGCTTGCCGCCGTCTGCCGCGCGGCGGGCTAGTTCGTCCCCAGTCCGATTAGCGAGCGCAACCCGCCGCGTTTATGATACACGCTCATAATAGCGCGCGCTAGCCTTTCGGAGTCGTGGCGGACGGGATGAGCGGCGTCCGCAAGGTCGTGGGAATGCAGGCGCACGCCACGCATCCGCTGCCAATTGTAGCGCACGGGTTCGCCGTAGAACTCATCGCCCAGATCGCGCAATCGGTTGTTCACCACCACTTGGTTCACGATGCCGGGGAAGGTGTGGCGCGTCAACGCATCGTAGTGGTCAAGCGCGGAGTAGCCTTCGGTTTCGCCCCGCTCCGTGGCGATGTTGGTAACGAACACCTTGCTTGCGGCCGATGCGCTTACGGCGCGCGCAATCCCGTCCACCATCAGGTTCGGCAGAATGCTGGTGTACAGGCTGCCGGGGCCTATGACGATAATATCGGCGTCGCGCAGCGCCTCAACCGCGGCGGGATGCGCCTCGGCGTCGGGCGGGTCGATTAGCAGCCTGTCTATGCCGCTATCGGATTCGGCAACGCGCGATTCGCCGTGAATCAGCTTGCCGTTGGTCTGCTGCACGGACAGCCGCAGATTGTCCATAGTGGACGGGATGATTCTGCCATGCACCGCAAGCACGCGGCTTGACTCCGCCAGCGCCTCGTCGAAGCTTTGGGTTACATCCGCCATAGCGGCGATGAACAGATTGCCGAAGCTGTGTCCCTTCAATCCGTCGCCGCGGTCGAAGCGGTACTGAAAAAGCTCAGTCAGGATAGGTTCGGCGTCGGACATAGCCACAAGGCAGTTGCGCAGATCGCCAGGCGGCAGTATGTCCAGTTCTTCGCGCAGCCGCCCTGAGCTGCCGCCGTCGTCGCCCACGGTGACTATGGCGGTGAGGTTGTCCGTGTACGCCTTCAGCCCGCGCAGCAACACCGATAGCCCGGTGCCGCCGCCAATCGCCACAATCTTGGGCCCCCTGCTCAGGATATGGCGCGAGTAGATTGTATTGGTGAGATGGTTTATGCCGGCGGACTGCATAAACAGCGGCCCGAAAGAGCGGTGAAAGCCGTAGAGCGCCAGAAGTATCGAACCGATGCCGACGACCATAAAGAAGAATCCTTCCAACTGGCCCGGCAGGAATTCCGGGGGCGTGATGTCGAACACTCTGCGCGCCACATACGACATTCCCACGGAACATATCGATACGCCCAGCGCGCCCAGCAGCGCCCAGCGCTTGAGACCCACGCCCGGCATCATCATCATCAGGATAATCTGCCACAGCGAGGGCTTTCTGTATCCGTTATGCGTATAATCGCCGCGGCTGCCGTTGGAGTGTCCGTTCATACGGATTGCCTCATCCCGTCCAGCTCAGATTTCAGCAACTGCATTGCAAGTTGAGGGTTGGCTTTGCCGCGCGTGATTTTCATCACCTGCCCCACTAGAAAGCGAACCGCCTGCTCTTTGCCGTCAAGGTATTCCGCCACCGGCTTGGGGTTGGCGGCGAGCGCTTCCGCCACCGCCGCGCCGAGAGCGTCGGCATCGCTAATCTGTACAAGCCCGCGCTCTTCGGCAATATCGGCGGGCGCTCTGCCGCTTGCGAACATCTCTTCAAAAACGGTCTTTGCCATATTGCCGCTCAACTTATCGCCCGCCACCATATCCAGCAGATCTACGAAATGCTGAGGCGCAATCTTGACGCTGTCGATATCGCCGTTGGTTTCGTTGAGCAGCCGTCCCAGTTCGCCTAGCATCCAGTTTCCCGCCTGCTTGGCGAACTGCGCGAGCGCATCACCTTGCGCCCGCTTCAGGCTCACCACCGCTTCGAAGTAATCGGCGGTTGACTTAGTGAGCGTGAGTAGCGCGGCGTCATAGTCCGAAAGGGCGTACTGCGCCATAAAGCGGCGCTTGCGGGCGGCGGGCAGTTCGGGCAGCGCGCGCCGCGCGGCGTCCACCAGTTCGGCGCTGATGACCATCGGCGGCAGATCCGGTTCGGGGAAGTAGCGGTAGTCGTGGGCGTACTCTTTGGTGCGCTGCGAAAAGGTTGCGGCGGCGCTCTCGTCCCAGCCGCGCGTCTCTTGAACAATCGCTTCGCCCTCGCGCACGGCGCGCGCTTGCCGCTCCGATTCGTAGGTCAGCGCCCTGTGAACCGCGCGGAAGCTGTTCATATTCTTGATCTCGACCTTGGGCCCAAGTTCGTCAGCGCCCATCGGTCTGATGCTGATGTTGGCGTCGCAGCGAAAGTTGCCCTCTTCCATATTGGCGCCGCTGACGCCGATGTAGCGCAGAATGGACTGCAGATGCGTAAGGTAGCTTCGCGCTTCATCGGGGCTTCGCATATCCGGCTCGCTGACAATCTCCATCAGCGGAGCGCCGGCGCGGTTGACGTCGAGCAGGCTGTAGCCTTCCCCGAATTCGTCGCTGCGATGGAAAAGCTTGGCGACGTCCTCTTCCAGGTGAACGCGGGTTACGCCAATCGTCTTTTCGCCGTTCTGCGTATCTATCGCAAGACTGCCTCCGAGCGCAAGCGGCTCATCGTACTGCGAAATCTGATAGCCCTTCATCAAGTCCGGGTAGGGATAGTTCTTCCTGTCGAACTTGGTGAAGCCGGGGATGTCACAGCCGAGCGCAAGCCCCGTGCGAATGACATACTCCACCGCCTTCTTGTTGATGACCGGCATTGCGCCGGGCATGCCCATGCACACCGGGCAAACCGCCGTGTTGGGCGGCGCATCCTGATAGGCGGCGCTGCACGAACAGAACATCTTGCTTTCGGTCAGAAGCTGCGAATGCACCTCCAACCCTATGACGACTTCGTATTCGGCGGTCATATGCGACATCCTGATAGTCTGCGCCCGCAGTTTTGCGCCTATGTACGACGCAGGGACGCAAGGGCGTTTCCACGCGGGCAAGCCATTGCATCTTGCATATAATTTCTTCCGAATTAGTATAAGAAATAGTTGCCATAAACACAACCGAAAGGCGCTTTGAAAACGCGCCGTTTGCGCCGCGCCGCCGCCGATTTCGCAGCGGCTTCAAGCGGCTTCGCAGACGCATTGCGGTTGGCAGGCTCATATTCCATTGCAAGACGGCATACAAAACTGACATAATAGGCAAGAGGCTTTTGGCAATATCGCCCGCGCGCTGTGAACCCTCAAGCGGCGGGCGCATCACGCAGCTCAGCTGATTCGGGAAGACATATGACTACATCCACTTCAACGATGGACTTGACCGACCGCAATATCCTGAATGTGATTCAGACGCGCTTCCCGCTTGTGGAGCGCCCATACGCCCACATCGGCGAGGAAGTCGATCTTGCCGAAGCCGAAGTCATCGAGCGCATTCGGGAGCTGAAGAGCAAGAACGTCGTGCGCCAGGTGAGCGCCATATTCGATACGCGGCGCTTGGGCTACAAGACCACGCTAGTGGCGATGCGCTTCCCCGAAGACGAACTGGACGCCGCCGCGCAGATAATCAACCAGCATCCCGGCGTCAGCCACAACTACGCCCGCAACGGCAACTTCAACCTCTGGTTCACGCTCGCCGTGCCGCCCTACGAAGACCTCGCCGAAAGCGTTGCCGATATGGCGCGCGAGACGGGCGCCGAAACCTATCGGCTTATGCCCACCATCAAGTTCTTCAAAATCGGCGTGAACTTCGATATGGTGAAGGAAGAAGGCGCCGCCAAGAAGTACTACAGCCCGGACGGCTACGACCGCTCAAACGGGCAGGCTTGGAACAAGGCGGAGCAGGTGTCCGATTTCGACATTGCGGTCATACGCGAACTGCAAGAGGATGTGCCGCTCACGCCGCGCCCGTTCAACCCGATGGCGGAACGACTTGGCATATCGCTGCAGGCGCTCTTCGACGCCGCCGAATCGTTCATGCAGCGCGGCATGATGCGCCGCTTCAGCGCGGTGCTGCATCACAGGCGCGCCGGCTTTCGCTCCAACGCTATGGCGGTCTGGAAAGTGCCGCCTGAACGCGCCGTGGAAGTGGGCAATATGATGGCGCAATCGCGCTGGGTTACCCACTGCTATGAGCGTCCCACATTCCCCGATTGGCAGTACACCCACTTCACGATGATTCACGCCACTTCCCAGGATCAGTGCGAAGTGGTGGCGCAGGAAATCTCGGACGCCACCGGCATCACCGAGTATCAGCTTCTGTACAGCAGCCGCGAATACAAGAAGACGCGCGTCAGATATTTCGTTTAGCGGCAACCCCCAATATGCCGCTACAACTACGCCCACACAACGGCAAAATGGCAACGGCTAGGAAGGAATAAAAGCAAGTGCCTGCGTACTATCCGGCGTTTATAGATGTCAAAGGGCGCTGCTGCGTGGTCATTGGCGGCGGCGCTATCGGCGAAGAGAAGGTCGTCAAGCTTATGGACTGCTACGCCGATGTGGTGGTCATTAGCCCCGACGTCAACGACGCCGTGCGCCAACTAGCCGCCGACGGCAAGGTTGCCTGGCATCAGCGCAAGTATGAGAGCGGCGATCTGAAAGACGCATTTATCGCTATCGCCGCCACGAATGACAACGCCGTCAATCGCGCAATCGCCAAAGAAGCCGAAACGCGCAATGTGCTGCTGAATGTGGTGGACGTTACGCATCTCTGCACATTCATAGCGCCCTCCGTCGCCATACGCGGCGATGTAACCGTGGCGGCATCCACCGGCGGCGCAAGCCCCGCTTTGGCGCGCAAGTTCCGCGAACTGCTCAACGGCAGCCCCATCGACTCATCGCACGCGCTTATGGACTACGCCGAACTCACACCGCTGCTCGCCGACGCCCGCGCAGAGATACGCGGCAAGGGCATCACGCTGTTCACCGACCACTGGCAGGCGTGCATCACCGACGACTTGCTGGACACCGTGCTTGCCGGCGAATACGCCGATGCGCGCGCGACGCTAATGGCAGATCTGTACACTGGCGTCAACTGCGACTGCGTGAACGGCGTATGCAAGATGTGGGAAGAGAAGAAAGCGCTCGCCGCCGCCAAGGCGGGGACGCCCTCATAGCGCAAGCCGTTGACCGCGAAAAGACGGGCGCGCATCGGCTCACGCTCAAGCCTGCTCTCAATGGCGCAAACCAATGAGGTGGCAAGCCTGCTGAAACGGGCGCATCCCACGCTTGAAGTTGAGATAGTATCCCTGTCCACGCGCGGCGACCGCAACAAGTCCGCCCCGCTGCTCAGCATGGAGCGCGGGATGTTCGTGAAAGAGATCGAAGCGGCGCTGCTGAACGGCGATATCGACTTGGCGGTACACAGCGCCAAAGATATGCCGGTTGAAACGCCGCCCGGACTCGCCGTAGCCGCCTACACCGAGCGCCAAGACGCGCGCGACGTCCTTGTGAACCGCTGGGGACGGCCGCTCGCCGAACTGCCCCCCGGCGCAAGGCTAGGCACAAGCAGCCCACGCCGAATATCGCAGCTCAAGGCGGCGCGCCCGGACATATCGCTGCTGCCCGTCAGAGGCAATGTCGACACACGAATGCGCAAGGCGCGCGCATCAGACTACGACGGCGTTGTGCTGGCGGCGGCAGGCATCATTCGGCTTGGGCGGCAGGCGGAAATCAGCGCATACCTATCGCCGCAGGAATGCGTCCCCGACGTTGGACAGGGCGCGCTGGCGATTCAGGTAAGAGAGTCCGATGCCGATATGCTGGAATGCGCGCGCGCAATCGACCACGCCCCCACAAGCGCGGCGGTTCGCGCTGAGCGGGCGTTCCTGGAAACGCTTGGCGGCGGCTGCACGCTGCCCACGGCGGCATATGCCCGCATCCAAGCCGATGCGCTGCATATCATCGCTATGGCGGCGCATCCCGACGGCGGCGAAATAGTTCGGCTTTCGCAGAAATACCGCGCATCCGACCCAACGGCGGCGGGCAGCGCGATTGCGGACGCGCTGCTGAACGGCGGCGCAAGGCGCATCTTGGAGGGACGATGACGCAGGGCATCGTTTGGCTGGTGGGCGCAGGCCCCGGCGACCCCGAACTTATTACCATCAAAGCGCGGCGGCTCATCCAATCCGCCGACGCCGTGGTGTACGATCGCCTAGTGGATAGCCGATTGCTGCGCCATGCGCGGCCCGACGCACAACTAATCGACGTCGGTAAAATCCCCGGCAAGCGCGTCAACCGCCAAGAAGACATCAATCGACTGCTGATAGATCTGGCGCGGGACGGCAAGCGCGTAGTGCGGCTCAAAGGCGGCGATCCGTTTGTGTTCGGGCGCGGCGGCGAAGAGGCGGAGGCGCTGGCGGACGCCGGCCTGCGCTTCGAAGTGGTTCCCGGCGTTACATCCGCCATTGCGGCGCCCGCTTACGCCGGCATACCGCTTACCCATCGCAGAATGGCGTCGGCCTTTACCGTTGTTACCGGCAGCGAAGACCCCGCCAAGCCGAACTCCGCCGTGAACTGGCAGGCGCTGGCGCAAAGCGGCGATACGCTTGTTGTGCTGATGGGACAGTCCAACCTGCGCTCCATCGCAAGCGCGCTGATGCAGTTCGGGCGTGCGCCGCAAACGCCCGTTGCGCTTGTGCAGTGGGGAACCGAACCCTATCAGCGCACGCTAGTCGGCATTCTATCGGACATAGCGGACAAGGCGGCCGCCGCCGGCATAGGCGCTCCGGCGGTTACCATAGTCGGCGAAGTGATCGGGTTGCGCGATGCTATTCGCTGGTTCGACGATCGCCCCTTGTTCGGCAAGCGCATCCTAGTTACGCGCACACGCACGCAGGCAAGCGCGCTGTCCGATATGCTGGCGCAGCGCGGCGCTCAACCCATTGAGCTGCCCACCATCGAGATACGCCCGCCCGACGACTACGCCCAACTAGACGGCGCTCTGAATGCCGTTCATATCTACAATTGGCTAATTTTCACCAGCGCCAACGCCGTAGATGCGGTGTTCGCGCGAATGGACGCGCTGGGCTTGGACGCAAGGGCGCTGCATCGCGCGCAGATAGGCGCAATCGGCCCCGCAACTGCAAGCCGTTTGCGTCAAGGCGGCGTCAAGGCGGACTTCATCCCGAAGTCTTTCGTCGCTGAATCCATCATCGACGGCATGCGCGCCCGCGATATGAGAGGCAAGCGCGTTCTGCTGCCCCGCGCGGACATTGCGCGCGCCGCCCTGAGGCAGGGCTTGACCGAACTCGGCGCATCCGTCGACGATATTGCGGTGTATCGCACCGTTGCGCCGCCCGATTCGGCTGAGCGCGCGCGCCGCATCCTCGAAGACGGCATCGACATCGCCGCATTCACCAGCTCATCCACCGTCAGAAACCTGTGCGCTCTGCTAGACGGCAACACAACCGCGCTGCAAAGCGCTACTATTGCGTGCATAGGCCCCATCACCGCGCAAACCGCCGCCGAACTGGGCGTCAAGGTTGACATAGTGGCGGCGGAATACACGATTGCAGGACTTGTTAAAGCGGTGGAATCGCATTTTCACCGGGGAGGTAGCCCCAATGAGTAGATTTCCGCGACTGCGGCTTCGCAGAATGCGCGATACGGCGGCGCTCCGCAGCCTAGCGCAAGAGACGCGCATATCCGTCAGCGATTTCATCTACCCCGTGTTCGTAACGCACGGACGCGGCGTGCGAAACCCGATTGACCCGATGCCGGGAATGTACCAACTCTCCCTGGACAACCTCATAGCCGAAGTGGGCGAAGTGGCGGCGCTCGGCATAGACGCCGTGCTGCTGTTCGGACTGCCCGCCAACAAAGACCCCGAAGGCACGGAAGCCTACGAACCCAACGGCATCGTGCAGGAAGCGATCCGCGTCATCAAGCAGACCACCCCCGAAATGCTTGTGATTGCGGACGTCTGCCTCGACGAGTTCACCGACCACGGACACTGCGGCGTCATCAAGAACGGCCGCGTAGATAACGACGCCACGCTGGAGCTTCTGGCGCGAATGGCGGTCTGCCAAGCGGCGGCCGGCGCCGACGTGGTAGCGCCCTCGGCGATGATGGACGGGCAAGTGGCGTCCATCCGCGAGGGGCTCGACGACAACGGCTTCGATCATCTGCCCATAATGGCGTACTCCGCCAAATACGCATCATCGTTCTACGGCCCGTTTCGCGTGGCGGCCGACTCCGCCCCGCAGTTCGGCGACCGGCGCGGCTATCAGATGGACACCGCCAACTCGCGAGAGGCGCTGCGCGAAATCCAAATGGACATAGACGAAGGCGCTGATATGATTATGGTCAAGCCGGCGCTGGCGTACCTGGATGTGATAGCGCGAGCGCGGCGCGAATTCGGCTACCCCATGGCGGCGTACAATGTCAGCGGCGAATACGCGATGGTCAAAGCCGCCGCCGAAAACGAATGGATCGACGGGCAGCGCATCACGCTCGAAATACTCACCGCCATCAAGCGCGCCGGCGCCGATATGATAATCAGTTACCACGCCAAAGAAGCCGCGCGCTGGCTTATGTAGCGGCGTATTTCGGCAAGCAAATCGCAGGATATAGGCGCACCCATCGGCGCTTTCGCGCGGTGCCAATGCACGCCAATCCATAACCCTACGCCTTACCGCTTGCGCCGTCTAATCGGCGGCCACACCCGCCAAAGCGCTCTGCCCTCGATTTGGCGCAGAGGCACGGGGCCGTAGTGGCGGCTGTCCGTACTATGCGCCCGGTTATCGCCCAGCGCGAAGCATTCGTCGCCGCCCAGCGTCCACGCCGCCGCTCCCAAGCCAGGATTGGACGGCCGCCCATACAGGTAGCGTTCCACAAGCCGCTCGCCGTCTATGAACAGCATCCCGTCCTCAAAGCGGATGCGCTCGCCCGGCAGCCCCACGATGCGCTTTATCTGACGCCCGGCGCTCACGCCCGGCGACGCAATCACCGCCAGCGTCCCCCGCTCCGGCGCGCGCGCAAGCCCGTCTATGCGCCGCGCCAGCACAAAATCGCCGTGGCGCAGCGCCGGCGACATGCTGTCCCCCCGCACGCAGTACAACATAAATCCGGTTGGCATACGCTATCGCTATCCCATACGCCGCGCGTCCGCAACCGCCGCATACACGCCGCCGCAAGCCCAAACACTTGCGCGCTATCGGCGTTTATTGTATCTTTTAGGCAACCGATACAATCCCTGAAAGGAAGGTTTTTATGAGCATCAAGTCAACCGTTGAGCGGCTCTTGCCCGTCCGATACGCAAGCGCGCACTGCGACATTCCCTGCGGCATATACGACCCGATTTCCGCCAAGATAGCGGCGCAGACCGTCCAAAAGATGGTTCTTCGCATAGGGGCGCTGGAGCCGTCCGCCGACGCATCCTACGCCAACACGATGTCCCGCTATGTGACCGTCAAAGAGGAACACGCTGAGCTTTGCAAACACGAACTCCGCGTGCTTTGGGCGGACTACACCTGGCCCGGCACCGACGCCAACGACATCGCCGCCAAGTTCAATGCCGCGCTCAAGCTGGCGGGGCAGTGCAAGCAGACCGTCAGTATGGACAACGCCGAAGCGCTGGTTGCCGCCGTCGACGAAATCGCAACGATATTCTGGTCAACCAAGGGCGTGGAGTACAGCGATCCGGTAGCCGCCGCCCGCTACGGCAGCTAAACCGCCCATCAATCGCAATGCCGATTGATAATCCCGCGGGAGCGCCTGTCCAGGCAGCGTTCCCGCGGTCTCTTTATGCGCGATATGTGATATGCAAACGCCGTTCTAGCGCTTGTAGTCTTCGCGCGGCGGGCTGAATATGTCCAGCGCCATAGACCAGCCGTCGGAGCCTTTGACGCCGTGTTCCACGCCGCCGGGGATGATATAGGCGTCGCCCTGCCGCAGTGTCTTGACTTCGCCGCCGATGGTGAACTCAAACTCGCCTTGCAGCACAATGCCCGCCTGTTCGTTGGAGTGGGCGTGCATCGGCACTACCGCGTTGGGGGCGATCTCAACCATGCTCATCATAATCTTGTCGCCCCACATAGTTCGCAGCGCAACGCCGGGCGCAAGCTCCCTGCGCTTAACCGCCGACGGATCGATAAAGTAGTCCATTCAATTCCCCTATATTCGACTATTTCGCTGTTATGCGCCGCGTATTATGCGCCGCTTACGGCAGCGCCTATGCCCCTTGCGCGGTTGTCCGCAATCGTCAGGCAGGCGGCGATGACGCCGTTGACGGGCGCAGCCACGCCAACCCGCTTGCCTATGCGCGCCACAGCGCCGTTGATGAGCGAAACCTCAAGTGGATTGCCCGCCTGCAAGTCCAAGAACATTGACGAAAGCAGATCGCCCTTTTCTGCTTGAAAGCCCGCCATCACGCTATCAACGATGCCGTCGTCAAGCGCCACGCCGCTCGCGCGCCCAACCTCAAACGCCTCCTGCATCACTTGGCGGGTTAGCGCGCAGGTTTCGGGCGTGTCCAGCACTTCCGCGAATGGCGCGCGCGTTATGCACATCATCCCGCTGAGGGCGCAGATGTATATGAGCTTGCCCCACAGCGCGGCTAGTATGTTGGGCGAAAGTTCGGCGTCTATGCGGGCGCGCAGCAGCGTCTCTTCAACGGCTTTGGCGCGCTCCGAAATAGCGCCGCTCTCTTCGCCGAACACGATGCGGGGCGGGCTGCCGCGCTGCGCCACAACGCCCGGCGCTTTTCGCATAGCGTCTATGTACGCCGCGCCCAAAAGAACCCTATCAGCGCCGAAACGATTTGCTAATTGTTCGCCGCTGCCTATGCCGTTCTGCAGAGTCAGAATAGCCGTGTTATCGCCCACCGCGGGCGCCATATCGGCGATTGCCTGCGCGTTGTGATAGCCTTTGACGCAGAATAGGATTAGGTCGGCCGTCCATTTGCCGTCGAGCCGCTCGACGGCTTTGGGATGCGCCGTGAAATCGCCGTGCGTGGCGGATTCCACGCGCAGGCCGCGCTCTCGTATTGCGCTCAGATTATCGCCGCGCGCAACGAATGTTACATCCGCGCCACTGCGCGCAAGCAAGCCGCCGTAGCAGCCGCCCACAGCGCCCGCGCCCATCACAAGTATCTTCATCGCATTCACATCTCCGACGGAAAGCGCGCTCAATGCGCCGCCCCTTGGGGCTAATCCTGAAGCTCGATGATGGCGTTGCTGTACAGCGCGTCCCCAACATTGGTTACGCGATGCACGGCGTCTTTGCGCCCCTTGACCACCTGCCCAAGCGCCAGTTCGGACACCGAACTTGTGCCGTCGTCGTACTCAGTCTTGAGCGTGCCGGGCCGCGTTACGATGAACACATAGCGCCGCGTGTGGTGATGCCAATCGCTGGACTGCCCCGGCTCCAAGACAAGGTCCCAGACCTTCACATCGGCGTCTTCAAACTGGAACTGCGTGCCAACATCGCCCAACTGCCTATCGCTCATAATGTCCCCCTAATCCCGTTTAAGTCCGTCCATGTAGCCCAGTAGCCCGTCCGCCTAGCCCATCCGTCTAGCGGCTTTCGGCCGCCATGCCTATGTCGCCGCCGATGCCGGCGCTCACATCGAAGCCAAGCCCGCGCTCTTTTAGGCTGACATACCGCCCGCTGCCGATGACCACATGGTCAAGCAGCCGAATGTCCATCATCTCGGCGCAGCTTCTAATCTGCCGCGTTACCATAACATCCTCAGGGCTTGGCGTGGGATCGCCCGACGGGTGGTTGTGTACGATGATGATGTTGGGGCAGTTATCGCGCACGGCGGGGCGAATCACTTCGGCAACCCGCACGCCCGCCGAGTTCACCGTCCCCTTGTATATCTCATTGGTGGCAATCACTTCGTTCTTGGTGTTCAACAGCAGCACTTTGAGATGCTCTTGGTCGAGAAAACTCATCTCTGCGCTGAGCAGGTTATAGACATCCAGCGGCGAGCCGATGACCGCCCTATCTTCCGGATGCAGGGACACTAGCCGCCGTCCGAGTTCAAGCGCCGCCATAAGCTGGCACGCCTTGGCGTCGCTTATGCCGTGTAGATCGCACAGCTCGCCGTAGGATGCGCGCGCCACGCCGCCAAGCCCGCCGTAGGTGGCAAGCACTCTGGCGGACAGGTTCAGCACATTCTCGCCCGTAGAACCGACGCGCAGCAGGATGGCTATCAGTTCGGCGTTGCTCAGGTGGTTTGCGCCGTATCGCTGCAATCGCTCGCGCGGGCGTTCATCCTGCGGCATATCCCGTATCATCGTGGAGTATTGCCGTGCCGTTTCAGCGTTCATCGCAGCGCCTCGCCTCTCATATCAATCGCGTTGCGTGTAGTTTATAACCCTGTGCGCCGTTAAGTCCAACCCTTGACACGCCCCGCATACTAAATACAATATGCCAAGAGTTTCAATCGCTAATCTACGATACGGGGAGAACGGATGATAAACCGCGACCGCTTGGTAAAGACATTCACGGATCTTGTTCAGATAGACAGCCCGTCGGGGGAAGAAGAGGCGATGGCGGTGGAGCTGACGCGCCGCTTGGAAGCGCTTGGCTTCAGCGTGAAGCGCGACGCATACGGCAATATCGTGGCCGACGACGGCGGGGCGGATCCGATATTGCTATCGGCGCATATGGACACGGTGGAGCCGGGGCGCGGCATCAAGCCCAGCGTCAACGGCGATCGAATCGTGTCCGACGGCTCGACTATCCTGGGCGGCGACTGCAAGTGCGGCGTTGCAGCGATACTGGAGGCGCTGGAATCGGTGTATGAAGACGGCGTGCCGCATCACGGCATTGAGGTGGCGTTCACGCGCGAAGAAGAGATTGGGCTTGTGGGCGCGCGCAACCTGGACTTCTCGATGATAAACGCCAAGGAAGCGATTGTGTTCGACGGCGAAGGCCCCGTATCGCAGATTACATCCGCAAGCCCCACATACATCGGCTTCGACATAGAGGTTACCGGACGGGCGGCGCATGCGGGCGTGGAGCCGGAGAAGGGCATATCCGCCATACGCATCGCGGCTGAGCTAATCGTCCGCTTGCCGCAGGGCAGGCTTGACGAAGAGAGCACCTTCAACATCGGCACGATCGAGGGCGGTTCGGTTCGCAACACGGTTGCCGAAACCACACTCATCCGCGGCGAGTTCAGAAGCCGCAACCTAGAGACGCTGGACGATGTGCGGTTTCAGATTTCGGAGGCGCTCAAAGAGGTTCGGGGTATGTTCCCGGAAGCCGAACTTGACGATCATCTGCATACGGAGTTCGAGACCTACACGCTCAGCAACGACGACCCCGCCACGGCGCGCGTTACCGATGCGCTGCGGCGGCTAGGGCTTGAGCCCGATATGCGCCCGTCCGGCGGCGGCACCGACGGCAATGTGTTTCGGCTGCGGGGCATTAGCTCAGTGGTGGTGGGAATGGCGGATCACGGCATGCACACCGTCAGGGAGTATGTCATCATACCTGAGCTAGTGGACACGGCGCATCTGTGCGAAACGCTGATACGCACGCACGAATAGGCGAACCAATGCCTTACGGGAGCAGCGATGCGAGTCAAGTTAGCATACGGGAGCAGCGGGCTGAGCGTGGAGCTGCCCGATGAGCGCACAACGGTGGTCGAGCCGACATATGTGCCGGGGCTGCCCGACGCCGTGGGCGCAATTCGGGACGCGCTGCGAAATCCGATAGGCGCGCCGCCGCTGCGTCAGATAGCCAAGCCTACGGATGGCGTCGCCATATCGGTATGCGACGTCACTCGCCCGATGCCTAGCGCGCTGCTGCTGCCCGTACTGCTAGGCGAACTGCGCCATATACCCGCGCGGAACATCGCGATACTCATCGCAACCGGCACGCACCGCGCCAACACGGACGCCGAACTCGCCGAGACGCTGGGCAAAGACATTGCCGCCAACTACACGGTCATCAACCACGACGCCTTCGACGACGACGCGCTTGCCGATGTTGGCAGCGCTGACGACGGCATACCGATACGCATCAACAAGCGCTGGGTGGAAAGCGATATTCGCATCGCCACGGGGTTCGTGGAGCCGCACTTTTTCGCGGGGTTCAGCGGCGGGCCAAAGATGATTGCGCCGGGGTTGGCGGGCTTTGGCACGATAATGCGGTTGCACAACGCCGCGATGATAGCGCATCCAAACGCGCGGTGGGGCGTTACGCGCGGCAATCCGATTCATGACGCCATTCGGCAGATAGCGCGCAGGGTTGGCGCTGACTTTTCGGTGGATGTAACGCTAAACCGCGAGCAACGCATTACCAGCGTCTATGCCGGCGAGCTGTTCGGCGTACACAAGGCGGCGCGCGCTGTGGCGGCGCGGCTTGCGATGCGGCCGGTGACGACGGCGTTCGATATGGCGCTGACCACGAACAGCGGCTATCCGCTAGACCGCAGCCTGTATCAGTCGGTCAAGGGGATGTCGGCGGCGGCGCAAGTTGTGCGCGATGGCGGCAGGATTATATGCGCCGCCGAGTGCTTAGACGGGATGCCGGATCATGGGCAGTATGCGCGAATTCTGACGGAGCGCGATAGCCCCGCCGAACTGCTTGAGATGATATGCGAACCGGGATATGAGCGGCATGACCAGTGGCAGGCGCAGATCCAGGCGCAGATATTGTTGAAGGCGGATGTGTATTTGAAGGCGGAGCATCTGACGGATGAGCAGATACGGCGGGCGCACCTGAAGCCGATTAGCGATATCGAGGCGGCAATAGCGGACTGCGGCGAGGATGCGCGCATCTGCGTATTGCCGGAGGGGCCGCAGACGATCCCGTACATAGCGCAAGGCGGCTCATAAGGGCGGCAATCGGCGGCGTCAAGGCTTGCCGCAGCGCGCTCATATCGGTTGGAAACGAAACGCCCCGCTTGCCTGGTAAGCCGTGCGGTTTAGACGCAGCGGCAAGGGCTTGGAGCGGGGCGTCGTTTGGCTTATAGGGCGATCTGCCGTTGACTCGGCTAGGCGACGTTCACCACTGCGCCGGCGCCTTCCAGCTTAGACTTGAGGTCTTCGGCTTCGTCCTTGGTGATTGCCTCTTTGACCGCGACGGGGGCGCTTTCGACGAGGTCTTTCGCCTCTTTGAGGCCGAGGGTGGTAACTTCGCGGACGGCCTTGATGACCTGGATCTTGTTGGGGCCTATCTCTTGGATAGAGACGTCGAACTCGGTCTTCTCTTCCTCGGCGGCGGCTTCGGCGGTGCCGGCTACGCCCTGCACGGTCGCCATAGTTACGGGCGCGGCGGCGCTTACGCCGAACTCTTCCTCAAGCGCCTTCACGAGCTCAGAGAGTTCCAGCACCGAAAGTCCCTTGATCGCTTCCAGTATCTCTTCTTTGGATCCCATGGAAAACCTCCGTTTGTTATAGGCGCTATAGGCTAACGCCCGCTTTGCTTGTTTTGCTTATTCCGATGGTTGTTCTTGCAGATTGTCTATGCGGCCTTGCAGCACGCGTGCCAGGCCGGAGATGGGGCCGCTCAGTACATTCACCAAGCCGGACACGGGCGCTTGTATCTGTCCCAGGAGCTGCGCCAGCAACACGTCCTTGCCGGGCAGGTTCGCGAGCTGCTGAACTTGCGCGCCGTCCAGCACATCGCCGTCCAGCAGCGCGCCTCGAATTTGGAGCGCCGATCGGTTTTCGCGTATGAAATCGGCAATCGCTTTGGCGGGATCGGTGGGTTCGCCGTAGCCGAATGCGATTGCGCTGGGGCCTTGGATTATCCGCTTGAGTTCGGGCTTTCCGGCAGCGTCGGCGGCAAGATATGCCAAGGTGTTCTTGACTACCTTGTAGCGCACTTCCTTCTCTCTGAGGGCGCGCCTGAGTCCGGTGATGTCGGATACGGGCAAGCCCGAATAGTTCGTGGAGATGACGATTGTAGCGCCGTCCAACCAGTCTTGGATGTCCTGAACGGCTTTGACTTTCTTTTCAGTAGGCAATTGGCTACCTCTGCTGTTCTGTGTTGTTCCCGGCGCATTGGCGAAACCGATATGGTTCGCGCGCCGCTTGTATGCGCTTTATTCGGTGGCGCGCGGGCAGTAAAAAGCCCTGAGTCGCGCAGACTCAGGGCATAAGCATAACAATGCTTTGCGACGGGGTTCGTCGCGGTATGCCTATACGGGCTGGCGTATTAACTCCGATGGGAGGCCCGTGGTCTGCGGCGCTAGTCTATTCTACTTTAAGGGCGGACGCGCTTGCAACGTCCATTTTGATGCTGGGCCCCATCGTGGTGGTGAGGTAGGCGGTTCGGATGTACTGCCCCTTCACGCCGCTTGGGCGCGCCCTGACGATGTTGTCCATAAGGGCGGTGAGATTGTCCATAAGCTGAGTCTGCTCAAAGCTCGCCTTGCCGATGGGGGCGTGTATCAAGGATGTGCGGTCAACGCGGTACTCCACTCTGCCCAGCTTGGACTCGCTGATGACGCGCGGCAGGTCTTCGGGCGGGACTACGGTGCCGGTGCGCGGGTTGGGCATAAGCCCTCTTCGGCCTAGGTAGCGCCCCAGCCGTCCGATGCGCCCCATCATATCGGGGGTGGCGATGGACACGTCGAAGTCCACCCAGCCGTCTTCGACGCGCTTGATGAGTTCGTCGGAGCCTACGAAATCGGCGCCCGCTTCTTCGGCGATGGCGACGGCTTCGCCCTGAGTGAACACGGTAACCTTGACGGCTTTGCCAACGCCGTGCGGCAGCAGCGCGACGCCGCGGATCATCTGGTCGGCGTGGCGGGGGTCGGCGCCGGTTCGCAGGTGGAGTTCGACGGTTTCGTCGAACTTGGCGGTGGCGGACTTCTTAGCCAGATCGATAGCCTCGTCCGGCTGATACTCGAAGTCTTTGTCTATTGCGGCGGCGGCATCGGAGTGCCGTTTTCCGTATTTAGCCATTGGAAACATCCTAGTTTGTGAGATTAGCGGCGTGATGCGATCGATGGGTTCGGCACGGGCGGCGCGCGTCTATTGGCGCACTTCGATGCCCATGCTGCGCGCGGTTCCTTCGATGATGCGCATAGCGCCTTCCAGGTCGGCGGCGTTGAGGTCGACCATTTTGAGTTCGGCGATTTCCCGCACTTTGTCGCGCGGGATGCGCGCCACTTTTTCGGCTCTGGGGTTGCCGCTGCCCTTCTCAACGTTCGCCGCCTTGCGAAGCAGGTCGGACGCCGGGGGGCTTTTGGTAACGAAGTTGAAGGAGCGGTCTTCAAAGACCGTTATTTCTACGGGAATGATGTTGCCCGCTTGGGATGCGGTGCGCTCGTTGTATTCCTTCACAAAGCCCATGATGTTGACGCCGTGCTGACCGAGCGCGGGGCCGACAGGCGGCGCAGGCGTGGCTTTGCCCGCCAAAATCTGGAGCTTGATTACCGTCATTACCTTCTTTGCCAACTTGCATTCCTTTGAGTTCGCAGATAAGCGCGCTGCGGCGTATCTGCGGTATATGTGCAACGGGTGAGTTCTTTTGAGCGCCGAAACGGATGGGATGCGCCTGCGCCAAGTCTTTGCGGGGGCGGCGCAACGCCTAGCGCTACGAATATGCTATGCGCGTTCCACCTGCAGGAAGTCGAGCTCCACGGGCGTTTCTCTGCCGAAAAAGGACACCAGCACTTTTAGCTTAGTTCTGTCGGCGTGAACTTCGTCAACCACGCCCATAAAGTCGACGAACGGGCCGTCGGTGATGCGCACGGATTGGCCTTTGGTGAAGCCGACGCGCATGCGGGGTTGGTCGGATTCCTTGAAGCCGAGTATGTTTTCCACTTCGCGGTCGTTTAGGGGGACGGGTTCGGGATGGTCGCCCGTGCCGTCGTCCGCTGATACGAAGCCAGTAACGCCCGGCGTGTCGCGAACCAGGTGCCAGCTTTCGTCGTCCAGGGACATATGCACAAAGATATAGCCGGGGAATACCCTGTGCGAAACCGTCTTGCGCTGTCCGCCTTGGATTTCTATTTCGTCCTCTTTGGGGACGAAGACTTCCAGTATCTTGTCGCTCATATCCATATTGGCGACGCGCTGCTCGAGGTTTGCCTTTACGCGGTTTTCGTGTCCCGAATAGGCGTGAAGCACATACCAGCCGATTTGGCGCTCTTCAACTTTATTCACCATAAGCCTACGAACTCCCTAGAATAAAATCGAACAGCCTGGAAAAGCCCAAGTCAATCACGCCCAGGAATGTGCCTATCGCGGCGGCGACCGCAATGACCATTATGGACAGGCGAAAGGTCTCTTCGCGCGTGGGCCAGGTGACTCGGCGGAGTTCGGATACGATGTCGCCAACGGCGGATAGGCGAAACGCTCGGCGGGCGGCGCGGCTGCCGAGTCTGCGCGGGGCGCTGGGATTGGTAGCCATGGCAACCTACCTGACTTCTCTGTGCAATGTGTGGACCCGGCATCGCGGGCAGAACTTTTTCAGTTCGACGCGCTGCGGGTCGTTGCGGCGGTTCTTGGTGGAATGATAGGTGCGTTCCCTGCAGTCCACGCAACCAAGGTTGATGATGATGCGGTTTTCCGCTCTGCGAGCCATCTGCGTATCCTCAAACGGGGCTGCGATAATACCGCAACCCCGCGGGGCGATTTCGCGCGTTAGTCGTTGATCTTGGTGATGACGCCGGAGCCTACGGTTCGGCCGCCTTCGCGGACGGCGAATCGGAGCTGCTCGTCGGCGGCGACGGGGGTGATGAGTTTGACGTTCATCTCGATGTTATCGCCGGGCATCACCATTTCGGTGCCTGTGGGCAGGTTGATTTCGCCGGTCACGTCGGTGGTGCGGATGAAGAACTGGGGCTTGTAGCCGTTGAAGAACGGGGTATGGCGTCCGCCTTCGTCCTTGCTCAGCACATAGACTTGCGCTTCGTAGTCCTTGTGGGGCAGGATGCTGCCCGGCGCCGCAAGCACCTGGCCGCGCTCTACGTCGGTGCGATCCACGCCGCGCAAAAGCACGCCCACCGCATCGCCCGGCTCTGCCTGATCCATAAGCTTATGGAACATTTCCACGCCGGTGACCGTGGTGGTGGAAGTGTCTTTGATGCCCACAATCTCGACCTGATCGCCCACCTTGACCAAGCCGCGCTCCACGCGCCCGGTAACCACGGTGCCGCGCCCCTTGATGCTGAAGACGTCCTCAATGGGCATCAGGAAGGGCAGTTCGCTGGGCCTTTCGGGCATGGGGATGTAGTCGTCCACGGCGTCCATAAGTTCCCAGACGCCCTTGCCCCATTCGGAGTCGCGCCCGGTCTCTTCGGCTTCGAGCGCATTGAGGGCGCTGACGCGAACTATGGGGATGTCGTCGCCGGGGAAGCCGTATTCGGACAGAAGCTCGCGGAGTTCCAGTTCCACCAGCTCTAGGAGTTCCTCGTCTTCCATAGCGTCCACTTTGTTGAGCGCTACCACCATAGCGGGGACTTCCACTTGGCGGGCGAGCAGGATGTGTTCGCGGGTTTGGGGCATAGCACCGTCGGGGGCGCTGACCACTAGGATAGCGCCGTCCATTTGGGCTGCGCCGGTAATCATGTTCTTGATGTAGTCGGCGTGGCCGGGGCAGTCGACATGGGCGTAGTGGCGAGATTCGGTCTCGTACTCCACGTGCTGAATTGCGATTGTAACGCCGCGCTCTTTCTCTTCGGGCGCGTTGTCGATGCTGTCGAACGCCCTGAAGTCCGCAAGCCCCGCACTGCTCAAAACCTTAGTTATGGCGGCGGTCAGGGTAGTCTTGCCGTGGTCAACATGGCCAATCGTGCCAACATTTATGTGGGGTTTCGTCCTTTCGAACCTCTGCTTAGCCATTTCCTCTCTTTTGCCTCCAGATGTGGAGCCCACAAGCAGACTCGAACTGCTGACCTCGTTCTTACCAAGAACGCGCTCTACCTACTGAGCTATGTGGGCCTGGTTTAGATTTTGATGCTTGAGATATGCTGTTTATATGTGGTGGAGGGAGCAGGATTCGAACCTGCGTAGCCCGTCAGAGCGCCAGATTTACAGTCTGGTGGATTTAGCCACTCTCCCATCCCTCCAAGGTTCGCTGTGCGGATGCTTTCAGTTTAACATAGGCATTTCGTTCAATCCAAGTAATACCCGTTATCCCTTCATTCAAACGCCGTCGCCATTTCACAGCAACGTTGAAAGAAGGGATAGCCCCAGAGGGGACTCGAACCCACTAACCTGCCGATTACAAGTCGGCTGCGCTTCCTGTTGCGCCACTGGGGCGCTGGTGCGAATGCTTATGCGATGCTGACAACAAAGCAGGTTAGCGCGCCAACACACGGCGCTAACCCGAATGCTCATCATATTGAATACAATTGTATCCAATATGCGGCGGGCGGTCAATATAAATTTTGGCGGGGTATTCTCATCCTGAAGTGGCGTTGAGTTTGCGCTTGTTACAGAAGGCTAGGTTGTGTTGGCAAACCATCTCAGGCATATTAAACATCGTAGGCGCATTGTTGCTGGACAAGCCCATCAATTCGCCGCTTGGAAAGGGTTGCCCCCATCCTAACCTTTCCCTTAGAGAGATAATTAACTGCGATCCCCCCTGCGCCGCATCTACGATAGTCCTATCGCGCCGCTCAATATGCTACGCTTGCGCCGATTAACGAATCATAGACTTGATGGGCGCACAGCAATATGAAGAACGCGATGCAATGGCGCAATGTGGTTCGGGCAGCGGTCATTTTCGCTGCGGCGCTGGCGGCGACGATGGTTATCAGCGGCGAAATGAGCGGCGCATGGTTGGATGCGTTCTGCGCGATGTTGGCGCAAATAGTGGGCTTTGCGCTCACTCTGCTCGGCGTCCCCGCATCCTTGGACGGCGCAACCGTCGGCGCAGACGCTTTTACCGCAGTCATCGTGCCGGAATGCAGCGCGCTGGAGGTCATCATCCTGTTTGGCGCGGCCGTGCTGGTGTATCCGTCGGCTATCAGCGCGCGCCTGCGCGGGTTGCTGCTGGGCGTGGCGGCGCTGTTCGCGCTCAACATCGTGCGAATCGTGAGCCTGATACTGATAGGCATCCACTACCCCGATAGCCTGGAAGACGCGCACCTGTTTGTATGGCAGCCCGCAATGGCGCTCGCCGCAATCGGCTTGTGGATGCTGTGGCATTGGCGCGTGTCGAGCGCAGCGATTGACAAAGCCGGCGGCGGTTGCGCGATAGGGTGTGTCATAGGAGATGGTGGGATAGGCGCGCGTTGAGCCATCCTCACCGACACAGCGTATCGAGTATGCGCCCCTTCCCGCATGCGCCGCGCCAATAATACAGCGAAAGCGTGAGAACCGGCCCGATGCCCCCCTACACCACCAACCGCGCCCCCGCCGGCCGACGCTTGCCGCCGTGAACCGACGGTTCGGCGCACCACTTGGCGGCGAGCATCCGCACACCCTCATACACGGCATCGTCGAAGCCCAGCATATCGCACACCACGCGGCGATCCAGCAGCGCGCGGTTGGCGTCGGCGTCCGCAAGATACGCCGGTTGCAGCTCCAGCTCGCGAAACTCGTCGAAGATTTCTTGCGCCGTCGCAAGCTGCGCGTCGGTGAGGGCGCGCAGGTCTAGGATGGGAAGCGATTCGATTGCGCTAATTGTTGTTACACCCCTTCCGTCTTGTTGTCTGTTTGAGTGCCACCAAAATAGCAGCAAACCTAGGGAAGAATTTTCCCATAGGATAAAAGGAGCCTCGAGACGTTCATCATCGAAGATTATGTTGGGCCACGCCCTCCCTCCGATGGTTTTTTGATCCGTGAGCGCTGCAGCTAGCGGCTGAGAAGTGAACCTGAAGTCAAGAGTTAGATGCGTGCGGCTTGCGGTTGCCCAAACAGCGGTAGCCTGGTCTTCCATTCCCCTACGCGCCCGCAACTGCGAATCCGGTTCGCAAACTATGCGGGTCTCATTCTTGGCGTTGTGGTTCCACAGCGCGGGATAGGTAGCGGTTGGGCGGAATGCTGTCTTGGTGAAACAGCCTTGAGGCGGCCTGCCGATGATGCTGAGATGATACTTGCCGAATTGGGCTATGTCGCCCAAAGACGCTGTCTTTAGTTCAAGCGGCGTACCGCTTGTTGGAAGCCACAGTTTGGATTGAGTTAGCGCGTAAGCGGTTTGCGTGGTAGCAAAGTCCTTGATACGCACTGCTCCCCAGCCTTCGCCAAGCTCTTGTGGAGACGGCGTTTCAATTAGTTCGCCTACTTGTTCATCTCCTACTTCTAAGGGCGTGCCGCCATATGGTCCGTCCTCAATTCGGCGCAAATCATCATCGGCGTTGAGAACGCTCTTCGCAATCAGATCGGCTTGTATAAATCCGGCCGGACGCTGATCCAGCGATGTGAACTTGACGGCGCTCATAGCCTTTTCATCCACCCCGCGTTTGCGCGCTATCACAAGACACTCCGCCATGCCGGTGTCTGACGAAAACGCCATGTCTTCGCCATTATGGGCTGCGATGCTGAACGCTTCTAAGTCTGTGTATTTACTCATCAGCATTCGACGGAATTTCTGCCACGATGTACCGGATGATGCCGCCAACGGCAGCACTAGCGCAAGCACTCCGCCCGGCTTGAGCTTGCGATGCGCAAGTCCCGCGAATGCGGACGCCATGCCAGCGCTTCCGTGATAGCAGCTATCTTTCTTGAGCGAAGCCATTCGGCTGCTCATAGCCTTTTGGTCTGCATCCGTGCTGCCGAAAGCGGCGAAAGCGGCGGCGAATGTGCCTTGATATGCGCCTTCGTGCGTTACATTTCTGGTGAACGGCGGGTTCATTATCACGATGTCGAAGCCGTCAGACGGAAACTCCGTGAATGTGTACGCCGCCGTTTCTTCCCCCATGCTGCCGGTTCGCAGCGCGGGGTTGTTTGTGTTGACGGGCAGATCCAACTGCTCTCTTTGCAAAAGTTCCAGCGAGCCGAGTTTCACCTCGCGGTCGGGCTGCCGTCCATACGGCATTATGTACAGGCGCGATAGGTTAAAGCCCTCTTGCGGTTGAATGCCTGATAGCGTCGCCCCCGTGATGTGGATTGCGGCGGGCATTACATCGCAACCGTACAGAATATCCTCCATCATCGGCTTGTGCAGCGCTGCGGCGTTGCCCCCGGCGCGCTCATGGCGGTTGGCTATCTGCTCATACACCGCCGAAAGCAGCGCGCCCGTGCCGCATGCGAAGTCCGCCACGCGCAGTTCTCCGATGGCGTTAGCGTCCGACCAGTCCACGCCCTCTAGCTTGGAGACAGCGATGCGCGCAAGCAGCGCGGCGGATGCGGGCAGCGTATAGTAGGTAGCGAGAAACTCGCGGTCGGATATGAGTCGTTGGAATATGCGCCCGGTGAGGTCGTGGGAGTTGCTTACGCCCAAAGAGTTCACCTCGCCGGCGGTGTATTCCAAAGTTTTCAGGATGCGCGAGGCGTTGTGAGGATCTATCTGCTCCAGTATGTCCATTGCGATGGCGAATATGGGCCAGTAGTTGATTTCGATGATTTCCGCCCAGGCGTCCAGGGTTTTCGCTTGGGGATTAGTAACGCCGTTGCCGCACACATGGCGCGGGCGCTTGACGCCTTGGTGAATGCTGGCGATGCGCTCTTGGAACACGAGGGCGTTGGCGAGTATGGCGCACGCCATTCGGCGCGTCTGCGGCACATTCGGCATGCTCAGCCGCTGCGCTATATCTGCGATTACGCCGGGCGCGCTGGCGTCCATTTCGTCCATAATGCCGGCGACGCGCTCTATGCCTTCCCGCAGCTTCTTGGTGGCGGCGTCAACTTCGCTCTGCGACACGGACACAAGGCGTATCAGGTCGGCGAGGTCGGACGCCGTGCCGCTTATCCAACCCGATGCGGGAAAGCGCGTATCGTCTTCATAGAACACAGCGTATTCCAAGCGCGCCGATCGGATTGCGCTATCCAGGTCTGAAGCATTCGCGACATCCGTCGGGTAGCGCAGCGCGATTGCGGCTTCGATGCGCTTGCCGCCGTCTGTCAGACGCAATCCAAGCCGCGCCTTTGCCTCATCCTCCGCGGCGTATGCCGGCATGTACTCGGCTTCCACCACCACGGGCGCGCGGTCGATCGCAGTAACCAGGATGTCGGGCTGCAGACCGGGATAGTCGCTGATAGCGCGCGTGGTTTCGGAGTGAACCGCGCAGCTCGGCAACATGCGGCGCAAGATAGCTCCGAGCGCGCTGTTCGCGCTTGGTTCGGTTTGGTGTGGCGTAGTCATCCGAATGTCCTTATTCGCATCGCATTATTCGCGGCGCATTCGCAGATGCCGTGTTCCTGTAGTTCCGATGTAGGCTATTGTATGGGCGCTTGTTCTATGGCGCAAGCGGCAACGTCGCCCAAATTCCGCCGCGTCATACGACGCTAGCAAGCGCGCCTAATCCCTTTGCGCCCCTGCGCCTTTGCGTTTAGGAAAGTTTAGGCAAGCGCGCGCCTAATCGTCCAACACCGCCTTCGACGCCCCTGCCCCCTCACACCCCACCGCCGCCGCAAGCGCAGGCTTCACCGCCTCCAGATACTCGCGCGCCGTCCGCATCGTTGGCAGCAGATCGGATGCCGCTATCCAGGCGCACAGGTCGATGTTCTCCGAAATATCGGGCGTCAGCGGGTCGGCGATGCTGCCGGCGTAGTCCAACAAAAACCAGTCCACCGTCTTGTTGAACGGCTTGCCGGAGTAGTATGAGATGTAGCTTGAGCGGCACAGCGGGCGGCGCACTGACAGCAACGCCTTGTCCAACCCCGTCTCTTCCGCTATCTCGCGCAACGCGCAACGCTCAGGCGGCTCGCCCTTCTTCGTCTTGCCCTTGGGGATGTCCCACTGCCCGTGCTTGCGTATCAGCAGCGCATAGCCGCCGCACAGGACTATCCCCCCGGCGGCGGCCATCCGAGGCATATCAGTGCTACACATGTACCAGTATCCGTTCCAAAACCGCCACCTGCTCGGGGTTCATATCCCTGAACAGCACGCCATCTACGAGTATGTTTCGGGGGCTATGCTCGGTGTACGCCTGAGCCGCCTCAAGGCTTTCTAGGCTAATGTCTTTGCCTTCGTAGTCGAAGTTGCTCAGGATGTAGTATATCGTGTTCAAGCGCGCTTGATGCTTGTTGTCCGAGTCTATAATCGCCCACGGCGCGTAGTCCGTGGACGTCACCGCGAACATTCGCTCCTTGAAGTAGGTGAGCATATGCCAGCGCTCCGCCATCTTGCGGTCGGTGGACGAATACTTCCAGTATTGCAGTTCGCTGTCGCGGCGTATCTTAAACCGCAAATCCTGCGCCTCGCGTGACACCGACAGGTATATCTTCAGCAGCGACACGCCCTCATCTACGACGTTGCGCTCCCAATCGTTCACATGGTTCATAAAGTAACTATACTGCCGCATAGAGCAGTAGCCGAGCGCCGGCTGCACCAGCGCGCGCGAGTACCATGAGCGGTCGAATATCGTGATGTTGCCCGGCGTGGGCAGCATCTTGTAGTGGCTGCCGAGCCAGTTTCGCATCTGCTGCGGCGTGGGTATGCCCTGCGCTATGACCTTCGCCGACTTGGGATTGAGATAATGCGTAATGCCCGCGGCGGTAGTCCCCTTGCCGGCGGCGTCCCGCCCCTCCAGCACAATCGCCACGCGCAGCCCCTGCTTGTGGATCCACTCTTGCATCAGCAGAAGCTGAAGGCGCAGCAGCCGCAGTTCGGCGCGATAGGCGGGATAGGCGATGCCGCGAAACGCCGCAACCTCATAGCGGCTCGCCGTAGTCTGCGGCAGGATATGCGAATTAGTCGGCGTATAATGTGTCTTCATCATAGCGCGCGCCGCCCGAATGCCGTTGCGCCCTGCGGTTGCTTGAATGCCGCTTGCCCTGTCCAATCAGCATACACTTTATAACTGAGCGGCGTATGTTTTCAAGCGCCCGCCCTACGCCGAAATCCGCAAAGCGCCCGCGCATCCCCAAGCATCCCAAGCCGCAAGCCGCAAACCCAACGCCGCCCAACCTTGAGAACGCCGCTTGACGCCAACCGAAAGCCAAAGTATAAATCAGATGCGGCTATATTGGGCGGCGCGCCCGGCTCTAGTATGTCCAACAATTCGAAACAGCGGCAGCGGCAGCAAGCCATAAGGCAAATCCGAATGGCGCGGATGAACTTCAAGAACCGAACTCTGTATCACGGGGACAACCTAGAGTTCCTGCGCGGCGTCAACAGCGGCTCGGTGCATCTGATAGCCACCGATCCGCCGTTCAACAAGAACCGCGATTTTCACGCCACGCCCGATAGCCTTGCGCGCGGCGCCCGCTTCACCGACAGATGGCGCTGGGATGAGGACGTCCATCCCGAATGGGTCGACCAAATCCAAGACGACTGGCCGGCGGTGTGGTCAGTGATAGACTCGACGCGAACATCCAGGGGCGGCGATATGGCCGCTTTTCTCTGCTGGCTCGGCGTCCGCCTTTTGGAAATGCGCCGAGTTCTGCGCGACGACGGAAGCGTCTATCTGCACATCGACCACACCGCGCACGCATATGTCAAAACGCTGATGGACGCCGTGTTCGGACACAAGAATTTCAGGAACGAGGTGGTGTGGTTCTACAAGACCGGCGGCGTCAGCAAACGCTGGTTCGGACGAAAGCACGACACCATTCTCTACTACACCAAATCCGATAAGTACACATTCAATCGGCAAAAAGAGAAATCGTATCTGTCTCATAAATACGGCTTCTCGAATGTTGAAATCCACGAAGACGACCAAGGTTTCTTCACGATGGTTGGAATGCGGGATGTGTGGGATATTCCCGCGTTGAGGGGGAATCAGCCGGAAACTACGGGTTACCCCACTCAGAAACCGATTGCGCTGTATGAGCGGATGATATTGGCGTCCTCCAATGCGGGCGACATCGTACTTGACCCGTTTTGCGGATGCGCCACCACGCCCGTCGCCGCCGAGCGTTTGGGGCGCCAATGGGTTGGAATGGACATTTGGGATAAGGCGCACGATACCGTGCTAAAGCGCTTGGAAGACGCAGGTCTGGCAGTCCCCGATATGGACGATGTCGACCACGCCGATCCGCGCGCCTCGCGTCTATTCACATTCGGAGATGTAACCTACTCCAAGTCGCCGCCCGCGCGAACCGACGACAACGAAGTCGCCGGCCCGATGCTCGCGCTAAGGGTTCAACGCCCCGTGGAAGCTTGGCAGAAGTTGCCTAACAGAGTTGTGCGCGGCATACTGAGCGAAGCGCAGCGGCCCGTTGACGATATGCAGGGCGGACCAGACATTGCGCCGCATTTCGCCAACATAGGATGCGCCGGCTGCGGGCGCGTGTTGGAAAGCCCATTTATGGAACTAGACCATATTCAGCCAAAAGCGGAGGGCGGGGACAACTACATAACCAATCGCGTGCTTATCTGCCGTCCATGCAACGGCAGGAAACGCGCCGACCTGACTATGCGCGGACTGATGCGGGAAAACAAACGGGCGGGATGGATGCAAAACGAACCGCTGGCGAAAAGCATGCTGGACAAAGCGCGCGTGCAAGCAACCCTCGTTCGAGACAACTACCACTCCCCAAGCGTTCAGAAGCTTATCGGCAAACACGGCCGGCAGTGATGGAATCGCGGCTCATCCATCGGGCTTGCGGGCGAAGGCGACGCCATCGCGCCGATATAGTTTGACATAATCGCTGCGTCAACGATAGCGTTTGCCGCAATGTGGACATATACGGGCGCTAGGGTAGGGTTGGTTAGGGTTGGTGAAAGGCGCAATAGTGTATAGGCGTGGGATGGCAGACGCTTCGGGCAAGTAGCGCGAAGGGCTGCTCCAAGACGGATGGCTGTCGACCCCTAAGTTGGAATGGCTGAAGTTGCGTCGGATTTAACGCGCGTGCAAGCGGCGAGAATGCCCGCTAACAGGCAAGCGTCCCGTATTCCCGCAGCGCCTTTGTGTAGGCGGCGGGCGTGTTGAGGTCGAGCCGTATCATCGGGTCGTCGATCGGATGCTCATACACGCTGTCCCGATGGCGCTGAAACACCTCACGGATGCCCTGCTTGCGCTCGCTTATGCGCGCCAATTCGTCCCGCAGCGATGCCGCGAATATCAGCGGATGCCCGCCGTGTCCCCGATAGCGCGGCGATGTTATCAGCGCCCCGCCCGCATAGTGCGCCGCTATCACCGCCGATACGATTGCCGCCGCGCGCGGCTGGTCAACCGCAAGCAGCATTATCGCATCGGCGTCGGCGCTCACTGCGCGCAACCCTGCCTTGATTGACGTCGTCTTGCCCGCGCGATAATCGGCGTTGAGAACGCAACGCGCGCCCATTCCCGCCGCTTTCGGCGCGACCGCGTCCGCCTTATGTCCGACTACCGCCACGATTTCGGCGGCGCCGCCGTCCGTCAGCGCGCCTATCTGATGCTCTATGAGCGTAACGCCGCGCCACGCCAGCAGCGGCTTCGGACGCCCCATTCGCTTGGACTCGCCCGCCGCCGTGAGTATCGCCGAAACGCCCGCCATAGGCTAGTCCGCCACTGCCACGGCGGCGCTATGCTTATCCTCTATGCGCTCCATAAGCCGCCCTTCCAGCTTCATCACGCTGCCGCTGCCGCCAAGCCGAAACATCAGAATCTCGGACATAATGCTGACCGCGATCTCTTCGGGCGTGCGCGCGCCAATATCCAAGCCGATGGGCGCGCGTAGTTCGCGAATGCGCTCGTTGGATATGCCCATTCGCATCAGATCTTCGTAGATGAGAATGATCTTGCGCTTGCTGCCCAGCAGTCCCACATACTTCGCCGATGTGCGCGCCGCCGCCGCAAGCGCCACATTGTCATAGCGATGCCCGCGCGTCGCCACCACGATGAAGGTGTTCGGATTGACGGGCAGTTCGCCAAGCGCGTCTTCCGGCTTCTTGGCGACGATGATGTCCGCTTCCGGAAAGCGGTCGGCGTTGGCGAACTCTTGGCGGTCGTCGGTTACGAACACCCGAAACCCCAGCGTCTTCGCCAGCGGCGCAATGGACTTGGACACATGCCCGCCGCCGCACAGAACCAGTTGGGGCGGCGTGGTGTACGCTTCGACAAAATACTCGGCGCCGCTGCCGGTTACCACATACTTGTTCTTGCCGTGAACCATCAGCTCAAACGCCTCTTTGACCGCGCTTGCGTCCAGCGCCGCGCTGCCCAGCGTCCCCACGGTCGAGCCGTCTTCGCGTATGAAAAGCTTAGCGCCAATCGTGGCATCAGCGCCGCTGCCGCCGCGTATGAGGCTTGCCAGCGCCACCGGAGCGCCGCCGGTATAGGCGTCCTCGATCTCTTTGGCGAAATCAAGATACTCGCCCGGCTGATACACCGGATCTATGAGAAAGAACATCGTGCCGCCGCACACCAGCCCATCCTCTGCCGCCAGATCTTCGTTGAGCTGATACTCGCGGTATTCGGCCGGCCCGCCGCGCTTGAGCAGCTCGCTTGCCGCGAACCAGATGTCCCCTTCCACGCAGCCGCCGCCCAGCGTCCCCACGCCGCTGCCGTCGCTGCGAACCAGCAGCTTGGATCCCGGCTTCTGCGGCGTCGACCCTTTCGTGCCAATCACCGTAGCCACCACAACCGGCGCTTCGCCCTCCAGCTGCCTAACCGCTTCATTAAAGACTACTTGCATTCAAGCGCCCCCTTTTGCCTTGCTGCAGAAGTTTCGCAGCAATTCGTGATTTCGTAGCTTTGTAGTGATGATATGCGCCGCTAATCGGATGATTGGCGGGTATAGCGTAGCGTCTAATGGTGAACAATTCCCTACCCCAGTGTAACCCATCCCCCGCTCAGCGGTAAAGCAACCCTCGACCCGCAACTTCAGCTCATCCCCCCTTTGCGCCCCCGCGCTTCGGCGTTAAGAGCGCTCGCTCCATTCGCTCCATGTTCGCTCTAGCAGCGCTTGGGTGGCGGCGTACTCTTCGCCAAGGCGCGCTATGTCGGCGACGCTCTGGCGTTCCGTCGCCGTCCGAAGCGCGGCGTCGATTTGCGCCAGTTGCGTTTCCAATCCGGTGATGATGCCTTCGTAGTCGGGCGGGGCGTCGCGCTTAGCCTTTTGGCGGGCGGCAGCGGCGGCGCGGCGTCTTGCGGCGGGATTGCGCGGCTTGGGCGCTTGCGATTGCGCGGCGGCGTCTGCGCTTTGGGGCTGCCTGCCGCTTATCCAGTCTTCGAAGCCGCCCTTGAACATACTGACTGCGCCGTCTTCGGCTACCCAAAGTTGGGTTGCCAGCGATGAGATGAGGCGGCGGTCGTGGGACACGAACAGCAGCGTGCCGTTGTAGGATTGCAGCGCCTGTTCCAGCGCCTCGCGGCTGGGTATGTCAAGGTGGGTGGTGGGTTCGTCAAGCACAAGCATATTGGGCGCGGCGATAAGCAGGCGGGCAAGCGCGAGCCGGCTGCGCTCGCCGCCGCTCAGCGCCGCCACGGGCTTGAAAACGTCGTCCCCGCGGAACAGGAAGCGCGCCAGGTAGTTGCGCGCGTCGGGCAGGCGCAGGTTGCGGGCGTCAAGCAGCGCGTCTATGACGGATGAGCGCTCCGGCAGATCGCCGCTGCCCTGCGAATAGTAGCCCGGCTCTACATTGTGGCCGAGCCGCGCGCTGCCGGAGATTGGGGGCGCTAACCCCAGCAGCGTCTCTATCAGCGTACTTTTGCCCACGCCGTTGCTGCCCACGACGGCGGTGCGGGAGCCGCGCTCAAGCTCTGCGTCGGCAACGCGCAGCAGCGGCATATCGTATCCGTTTTCGCGGTAGCCCACGCTGAGTTTGGATGTTCTGAGTGCGATATGTCCAGTGCGGTTGGCGGATACGCTTTGCAGGTGGATGCTATCGTTGGATTGCGGTTTGGGGATGCGCTGCAGGCGTTCCAAGCGGGTTGCGCGTCCGCGCGCTTCGCGCGCGCGCTGGCCTGCGCGGTATCGGCGGATGAACGCCTCTTCGCGCTCAATGTACTCTTGCTGGCGCTCATACTCGATCTGCTGGCGGCGCAGCGCCTCATCTTTCAGCGCGCGGTATTTGGAGTAGTTGCCGGGGAATGCCTGCAGCCGTCCGTTGTCCATTTCCAGGATGCGCTCGGCTACTTTGTCTAGGAAATAGCGGTCGTGCGACACCACGATAAAGCCGCCCGCAAAGCGCGATAGAAAGGTCTCAAGCCAGTCCAAGCCTCTGAAATCGAGGTAGTTGGTCGGCTCATCCAAAATCAGAAAATCGGGGTCGGACAGCAGCGCGCGGGCGAGGGCGGCGCGTGTTCGCTCGCCGCCGCTTGCCGCGCTTGCGGGCGTATCCAGGGTTTGCGGCGAAAGCGCTACACCGTCGAGTACGCGCTCTAATCGGTGCATGTAATCGTAGCCGCCCAGCGCTTCGTATTCGCGCAGCAGCGCATCGTAACGGCGCTCGGATCGGCGGCGGGCATCGGCGTCCGTTACCTGAATGTCCAGGGCGCTTGCGGCGAGTTCGTCCTCGATTTGGCGCAAGCGCGTGAACGCAAGCATCACTTCGTCGCGCAGCGTTCCGTGGGCGGTCTGCGCCGGCGTCTGCGGCACATAGCCGAGCCGCAGCCCGCGCCGCCATACCGCGCTGCCGGCGTTGGGTTCAAGCTCGCCCGCCAGGATGCGTATGAGCGATGTCTTGCCGCCGCCGTTGGGGCCCACGATGCCGATGCGGTCGCCGTCGTCCAGCTGAAAGCCGACGTCGGCGAAAATCTCCACTTCGCCGTAGAACAGGCTGAGTTGGGATGCGGTAAGGGCGGGCATAGGCTTGGGTTGGCGGTGAAAGGTTTGGGTTTCACGGGGTTACAGCGTATAAGCGCATTTCGCTGTGAAGTTGTGGTGTGTGAGCGCTTGGATATGATAACACTTTTGCGCCACAGATTGCCGGGGGGATTGCGTTGGAATGGACTGTACGCTGCGATTGCGGTATCCATCATCTTGCAGCGCTTATCAGTTTGAAATTTTCTAGGATCCCTGTGTTAGCGAATGCTCCGCGGGTTATACACCCAATTACACCTCAACTTTGAAAATACCGTATCCGCGGGAGTATCGCCAATTGCGCGGGCAGGGGTTATGATTAGGGCGTCTATGGCATAGGGTATTTCGTTTGGCGGGAGGCAAGGTATGGCAACGCGCTATTCGGCAATCGTCGTGGGGGGCGGGCATAACGGGCTGGTCGCCGCCAACTACCTGGCGCGCAAGGGCAACCGCGTTCTGGTGCTGGAGCGGCGCTCTTTCGTGGGGGGAGCGTGCATCACGGAAGAGCTTTTCCCCGGCTTTCGGGTGTCGAGTTGCGCCTATATCTGCCATCTGCTGCAGGCGCAGGTTATCGACGACTTGGAATTGCGCGAACACGGCTTGCAGATATACGCAATGGATCCGGTGAGCTTTCATCCGCTGCCGAACAAGCAGCATCTATTGCGCTGGCACGACGACGAGCGCACCGCCGAGAATATCGCGCGCATATCGCTGCGCGACGGCAGGCGCTATCGCGATTGGACGGCGTTTTGGCGGCGCGCGGGCAGCATCATACAGCGCTATTTTCTGACGGATCCGCCTACGCTTGCGGCGGTCGCCGCCGATGTGCGGGGAACGCTGGACGAGGCGGTCTTTGAGCGGATGCTCACTGGCAATATGCGCGATTTAGTCGAGGAACACTTCGAGTCGCCGGCAGTGCGCGCCTGCTTTATCGATGCGCAAGACGCCGGCGATCCGCGCGCGCCGGGCAGCGTTATGGCGTGCGCCTACATTCGCAGCGACATTCTGACGCCGCATGAGAACTTCGGCATACCGCGCGGCGGGATGGGCGCAATCACGCAGGCGATGGCGCGCTCTGCGATGGCGCAGGGCGTCGAGATTCGCACGGATGCGGAGGTGGCGCGCATTCTGACGCATAACGGCGCGGCAAGCGGCGTTATGCTGGCGGACGGGGAACGGATCGCCGCCGATGCCGTGCTGTCTAACGCCGATCCCAAGCGCACATTCCTATCGCTGTTGGATGCCGACGACGCGCCGCCCGCGCTGCTTGCGGATGCGCGCCGAATGAAGACGAACACATCCTATCTCAAGTTCCATTGCGCTATGAGCGATCTGCCGGACTTTTCGGCGTACCTAGGGGCGGGCTATGACCCAAAGGCGCTGGCGTACATCCGCATATGCCCGTCCGTGGAGTATTTCGAGCAGAATTGGGATGACGCGCGAAACGGCAAGCCGTCGTCGTGTCCGGTGATGTATATCCAAATTCCGACGGTGTACGATGACACGCTCACGCCGCGCGGCAAGCATGTCATGTCGGTGTGGGTGATGTATGCGCCCGTGCGGTTGGCGCAGGGTTCGTGGCAGGATGCGCGGCGGGACGTAGGCGAGCGCCTGATTGACACGATAGCGCAGTATGCGCCGAACTTCCGCGACGTACTGCTGGATTGGGAGCTCTTCACGCCGTTGGAGTTGGAAGAGCGCGTGGGGTTGACAGACGGCAATATACGGCATTTGGATATGACTTCGCAGCAGTTGTTCGCGCAGCGTCCAAGTCGGGGGCTTGCGGGCTATCGCACGCCGATAGAGAGGCTGTATATGTGCGGCGCGGGGGCGCATCCGGGCGGCGAGGTTACGGGGGCGCCGGGGCATAACGCCGCTCAGACGTTGCTGCGCGATTGGGAACAGGTCTGAACGCAAAGGCGCAGGGGCGCAAAGATGGGGGGATAGGGAATACGGCGCATTGCAGAAAGGGAATAAGCGCGTTATCGCGCTGACGCTGCGCTGTGCAGTGCGCTAGAATGGGGAACGGTGGTATTTGAGTTACTGGCATTGAACAAAACAGGTGAGATTCGATGAGCAAGACATTCGATGTAAAGTTGGACGCGTCGGGGCGGATCTGCATCCCGAAAGAGATACGCAAGGCGCTGGGGCTGTCGGCGGGCGGCAAGCTCGCGATAGAAGTGGATGTGGACGCCGATACAATCACGCTACGCCCGGACTGCGAACATGCGCGGCTGGTGAACAAGCGGGGCGTTCTGATACACCGCTGGGCGGTGTTCGACGAGGCGTTGCAGGAAGAGTTCGACGAGTTCGATATCCTGCGCGACGAGGATGGCGAGGTGCGGGCGATGCGCGGCGACGACGGCGATGTGATCGATCCTGAGATGGATATGCTGAAGTGGAGCGATGTCTTGCGGGATGCGCAACTCAGAAAGAGGTGGAAACTCGGTGTGACCATGAATTGCGCGCCGTAGTGGTATGGAAAAGTCTTGAGTGATGTGCGCTAGAATGGTGGGCAGCAGTCTATTCGCTGACAATGCACAAGGCAGGTGAAATCTTATGAGCAAGACATTCGAGGTAAAGTTGGATGCGTCGGGGCGTATCTGCATCCCGAAAGAGATACGCAAGGCGCTGGGGCTGTCGGCGGGCGGCAAGCTCACGATAGAAGCGGATGTGGACGCCGATACAATCACGTTGCGGCCGGACTGCGAACAGGTTCGGCTGGTGAACAAGCGGGGCGTTCTGATACACCGCTGGGCGGTGTTCGAGGAGGCACTGCAGGAAGAATTCGACGAGTTCGAAATTCTACGCGACGAGGACGGCGAAGTGCGGGCGATGCGCGGCGACGATGGCGAGGTGATTGATCCTGAGATGGATATGATTAAGTGGAGCGATGTCTTGCGGGATGCGCAACTCCGAAAGAGGTGGAAGCTTGAAGGTATTGTTTGACACCTCGGTTCTTGTCGCGGCGTTTCTTGAACGCCACGAATTCCACGACCGCGCGCTGGCATGGTTTCAAATGGCGGAGCGAAAAGAGATAGACGGCGTCGTATCCGCCCATTCGTTGACGGAAATGTACAAAGTTTTGACCGGTATGCCGTCCCGCCCGCGAATAATCGCGGTTCAACTCTGGGATTTCATTCGCGATAGAATTGCGCCCGTTTTTGAAATCGTAGCGCTTGCGGATATCGACTATCTGGACGCGTTGGAACGCTTCGCGCGGCTAGATATACGCGGCGGCACGATATACGATGCGCTTATCGCTCACGCCGCCGTCAAGGCAAACGCCGAACGGATCGTAACCTTCAATGAAAGCGATTTTATTCGGGTAAGCGCCGGGCTGCCCGTGCGAATAACGGCGCTCTGAACTATCGCAACGCCTAGCCTAACGCCTATGCCTATGGAGGGCTTGATGAACGCAACGGATATATGCTTTCTGACCGCAGTGGAGCTGGCGCGGCGCATACGCAGCCGTCAGGTTTCGTGCGTGGAGGCGCTGGAGGCGCATCTGGCGCAGATCGATCGGGTGAATCCGCAGGTGAACGCTATCGTTACATATCACCCGGAGCGGGCGCTTGAGGATGCGCAAGCGGCCGACGCCGCGCTGGCGCGGGGCGATGATGTAGGCGTACTGCACGGCTTGCCGGTGGCGCATAAAGACCTTGTTGAGACCGCGGGCGTCCGCACAACTTACGGCTCGCCCATATACGCCGATAATGTCCCGGAGCGGGACGCGCTCATCGTGGAGCGGCTGAAGCGGGCGGGCGCAATATCGGTGGGCAAAACGAACACGCCGGAGTTCGGGGCGGGATCGCAGACGTTCAACGAAGTGTTCGGGGCGACGCTCAACCCGTATGACCTGACGAAGACTTGCGGCGGCAGCAGCGGCGGCGCGGCAGTGGCGCTCGCCTGCGGCATGGTAGCCATCGCGGACGGCAGCGATCTGGGTGGCTCGCTGCGTAATCCCGCCAATTTCTGCAACGTGGTGGGATTTCGCACTGCGATAGGGCGGGTGCCGGTGTGGCCCTCGCCGATGCCGTGGACTATGCTGGCGGTGCAGGGGCCGATGGCGCGCACGGTGCAGGATACGGCGCTGATGCTAAGCGCGATAGCGGGGCCGGATGCCCGCTCGCCTATCGCGATAGATGAGCCGGGCGATGCGTTCAACCCGCTTATACACTCGCTTGAGCGCGATTTTGAGGGCGTCCGCATCGCTTGGAGTAGCGATATGGGCGGGCTGCCGGTCGACCGCCGCATCGCGTCGGTCATAGAGGGTCAGCGCGCCACATTCGAGGCGCTGGGCTGCAGCGTAGAGGACGCCTGCCCGGATTTCAGTGATGCCAACGAAGTGTTTATGACGATGCGCGCTGCTGGCATGGCCGCCACGCGCGCCGAACTGCTGAAGACGCATCGGCATATGCTCAAAGACACGGTGATATGGAACATAGAGGAGGGGCTGCGGCTCAGCGCGGCCGATGTGGGCGCTGCCGAAGTCAAGCGCGCCGCGCTGTATGAGCGGATGCGCCGCTTTATGGAAACATACGAATTTATGGCATTCCCGGTGAGTCAGCGCCCGCCCTTCGATGTGAGCATGCCGTATCCCACGGAGATAAACGGCGTGCAGATGGACACATACATCGATTGGATGCGCTCCTGCTACTATGTAACGGCAACGGGGCATCCCGCCATATCAGCGCCGTGCGGCTTCACGGATGAAGGCTTGCCGGTGGGCGTACAGATTGTAGGGCGGCATCGGAGCGAGTTCAGCGTACTGCAGCTCGCCTACGCCTTTCAGCAGGCGACGGGGGTTTGGGAACGGCGGCCGGCGGTGGCGGCGTAGGGGCGTGGGCAATCGGGCGGCGGCTAAATGCAAAGACGCAGGGGCGCAAAGGGGGGACGGGATAGATGACGGATTCTAAAACCCAGCGCCGCAGAGAAGCGGCTGAATACTGGGACAAGCACGGGATAGACGAAGCGGCGGGCGAGACCGTTCAAGTGGAAGTTGAAAGTCCGCTATCATCCATCTTGGCAGTCCACGTCGGAGCGGCGCATCTTGGCAATCTGAAGGCGCTTGCAGAAATGCAAGGCGTTGGGATAACCGCGATGGCAGAGAAAATCCTAGCGAAAGCGCTGGAAGAGCCTGCCAATCCTAAACTTGTTCAATCCCATTCGCGTCGCAAGGGCGATTAAAGCCTTTGCTGGAAGGTGAAGACCGATGCCCGAATCGCTAACTGCTATGCTGGAGAACCCGTTTAGCCAGCCGTTCCTGGTCATCGGGACGATCTTGTTTTGGGGCGGCGCGCTGGCATTCGTGTTGGCGCTGTTCGGCATTGGCACGGTGCGCCGCGCGCTGGGACTGATGGCGCTGGCGCTGATACTGGCGGTGGCGGATAGCTGCGTGGGGTGAGGTCGGCGCAGTTGATGGCTAAACGCAAAGGCGCAGAAACGCAAATACGCAAGGATAAAATCTTATCTTGCTCATTGGTGTAACCCCCCCCCGTGTAATTGCCGGTAGAATGTAGGCAATTCACTTTGAAGCGCTATCGCAGGGTCTTTGAAGCGCTATCGCAGGGTCTTTAAGAGATATGACAAGTTGACGCAGCGCCATTCGAATTGTGAGTTTCTTCTCGTTTTGCTACGATGGTTTGCGAATATAACCTAGCGTCAGTCCGCGTCGCGATGCCCGTTTCGCGCATATGCCGACGACGCAGGCGCGCGCCGCGAATAGGCGGCGGCCCGCCGTCAAGCGAGGTGTGATTTGGGAATACTAGGCGCTCTGTTTGGGCGAAACAAACTCAAGAAGCCGAAGCGCGAAATGTTCTTCTCAGTGGTTACCGCTGAGCTCTCTCTCAGCAGCCGAATGGATCTGAGAAGCACTCACAGGGCGGGCATCGTGTTCAATCCGGTGGAGTCGTCATTCTTCGACAATCTCGAGACCGAAATCCGAGATCTGCTGCGCGTCAGCCAAAGTTCCACCGGCACGCGCTTTGAGGTGAAGGACGATACCTACGGCACGCGTTGGATAGCGCTGGAAGACCGCGATTTCGAAGACTTAGTGTCCACCATTCACTTGATAAGCGAAACGATAATCGAGCACGGCTTTGCGGACAGGCTGCTTGCGGCGGTGTTCGGGCTTCAGTATGAGCGCAAGGACGCTTACTGGCTGTACAACTACAAGCGCGGCAACTTCTATCCGATGGTGCTGGCGGGTCCGCAGCGCCGCGACAACGCCGCCGAAATGCGGCTGGGCAGCGTGATGGAAGAAGAAAAGATCCCCGTGGAGCGCAGCCTGGAAAGTTGGTACGCGCTTTGGGGCATCCCGTTCTGATTGGCGAACCGCGTCGAGTTAAGCGATTAGCGCGCAAACGCCGAATTCGCCCGGCCCGTTGCCGTCAATCACAACGCCTGCGTTGCCGGCATAACCGCGGCCGGCTTGCCCTAACGCCTACTTGCTTGCCGCCGACGCCTTGCGCGATTGACTAGCCGGGCAGCAAGCCTTCCCCGACGAACATCTCTTCGGCTTCCAGCAGCGTAATGTCCGGCTCCGGCAGCACAAGGTCGGATTCCACGAGCTCATCCAGCGGGACGGGGCTGCCCTTTTCGCGCACAAGGTCGAGCATTTGCTTTAGCACGCGATCGAATTCGGCTTTGTTTTCGGCCGCCACCACTTCCACGAGTTCGTTGTCGATGCGGTTGAGGTCGTCTATGTAAGCGCCGGGCAGGTTGTACTGCCCTTCGGTTAGTATGCGAACAATCACGGATTAGCCCTCCCCCAGCGCTCTTGTTGTCTTGGACGGCGGCAGCTCGCCCCGCAGCGCCGCAAGTTCGGCGTCCACGCTCGACGACGACTGCGATGGCGCTTCGATTGAGAGTTCGCCCCGCATAGCGGCGAGTTCGGTCTCTACATTGTGTTGGGATGTGAGTTGAGCGAGTTCGCGGCTGAGCGGATCGTTGCTGCCGCTGTGGTCGTCGAGTACGCCGAGTTCCACAAGTTCGTCGATAGCGCCGGCGCGTGCGCGCATCGTTTCGGTCTTGTTTTCGGCGCGCTCTATGGCGAGGGACACATCGCCCATCTCTTCGGATATGCCGGACAGTGCCGAACCGATGCGGACTTGCGCTTGGGCGGCGTTGTACTGCGCCTTCACCACCTCTTTGCGCGTGCGAAACGCCGCTACCTTGGTCTGCAGCCGCTGTTCGGCGTGGGTGAGCTTCTCTTGCTCCATCTCAAGGTCGGCTATCTGCGTGTCAAGCCCTTCGAGTTCGGTAAGCGAAACCTGCTTGCGCTCAAGCGCCAGCCGCGCCAAGTCTTCGCGCCCGGCCGCAAGCGCCTGGCGCGCCTGTCCGTCGAGTTTGACGATGTTGTCCTTGACCTTGGACGCCTGCAGCTCAAGCCGCCGCTTCGCGGTAACCATTTCCACAACGCCGCGCTTTACATCCCGCAGCGTTTCCATCTGCTTTTCGTAGGCGTAGTCCAGCGTTTCGCGCGGGTCTTCGGCGTTGTCGAGCAGGCGGTTCATCTTGGCTTTGACCACCGTCGACATCCTTGATAGCACACCCATATCAATCTCCCATTCTGCGGCGCAAACTCGCGCCGCGTCCGTCCGTGTCGCGCGCCCTGCGATTGGGCGGCTAGTAGTCCATTGACGACGATCTGTTCTTGGCGGTCATAACGCCGATGACGCCGATTGCGGTCAGCGCAATGCCGATGAATAGCACAAACCAGCCCGCTATGCCCACTACCCAGGCGACGATCCACCAGCGCAGTATTGCGCCGATGAACGCCAACACGATGCCGCCGAGCAGAAACGCCGCGCCGCCCGCCTTGGACAGCAGTTTGCCATATAGCATAGACGCGCCGCCTAGGACTATCATCAGCAAGCCCGCAAGCAACGCGATTAGCCCTATGCCGTGTATCAGCCACTGGATGATGCCCATCATGAAGAACAAGCCCAGCAGTATTAGGATGATGCCCACTATGAGCGGCGCTATTCGCATTTTGCTCAATTGACGATGCCTCGACTTCTCTTCATACGCAGATCGCGTTTGCGGTATCTTGCGGCATATCAGGCGTTGCGCGATACGGCCGGCTAGTAGTAGCGGTCTTTCTTGAACAGCCCGATGAGTCCCATAACGCCCACGATGACGCCCACGATTATGGTTATCCATCCGAGTACGGTCAAGAGATCCTGCAGGATGCCCGTTATGAAAATCACGCCCACCAGAACCAGGAATATGGCTATGATTATCTGCCCCAAGCCGCCCGAGGTTCCCATTGCGCCCTCCTTAATTCTCATACGCCCGCCGCAAACCGCTTGTTGATCATTCTAATTCTATCACAAGCGGCGGGATATTTCTTTGCGCCCCTGCGTCTTTGCGTTAAACCATTTGCGTTAAAACACGCCGCCGAAACGCCAAGCGCCCGCATCCCATCACGCTTGCCTACATCATCGGCTATAATATATCATCCCCATTCAAGCCGATGGGCGGGGCTATCTCGCTTGCGGTTTTACGGCAGTTTTACGGAGGGACGATGAAGGGCAAAGACTTCCTGTCGATTGCAGACCTTGCGCCCGACGCCGTGGCGCAGACGGTCGAGCGCGCCTATCGGATGAAGCGCGCGGTGGCGGAGCGTCCGCTTGAGGGCAAAGAGTTCGCGCTCATATTCGAGAAGCCGTCTCTGCGAACACGCGTCAGCTTCGAAGTGGGCATTCGGCAGCTCGGCGGATCCTGCACATACCTCAGTCAGCAGGACGTCGGCCTGGGCGTGCGCGAACCGGAAGCCGACGTGGCGCGCGTGCTCGACCGCTGGGTGGGCGGCGTCATTGCGCGCGTCTTTTCGCACAGAAGCCTGCAAATCCTAGCCGAATACTGCGCCATTCCGGTAGTCAACGCCCTGTCCGATTTGGAGCATCCCTGCCAGGCGATTGGCGATATGCTCACCATCTACGAACACAAGCGCAGGCTTGACGGCCTAAGCGTCGCATTCGTGGGCGACGGCAACAACGTCGCCTCGAGCCTTGCGCTGGCGTGCGCATCCGTGGGCGCCGATTTCACGCTGGCGTCGCCGGATGGCTATCAGATACCCACGCCCGTTTTGGATGAAGCCCGCCGCCGCGCCGCCGCCAAAGAGACCGCCGTGAACTGGGTCGACGACCCCGCCGCCGCCGTCCGCAACGCCGACGTCGTCTATACCGATACATGGATCAGCATGGGGCAGGAAGACGAAAAGGCGGAACGTGTCGCGGTATTCAAAGACTACAAGGTAGATGAGGCGCTGGTGAAAGCCGCCAAGCCCGATTTTCTGTTCATGCACGATATGCCGGCGTACAGAGGGCAGGAGCTGTCCGAAACGATGATTGACCATCCGCGCTCCGTGGTGTTCGACCAGGCCGAAAATCGCATGCACGCCCAGAAAGCCATCCTCGTCGACATATTCGCCGACTGAAGCCGCGCGCAGCGCCGTCCCCCGTATCGCCGCCAACGTCGTCCCCGCCAACCCGCATTCGCGCCCCGATAGGCTATCCTATGACAACCGCAGTCAAGCCCATAGTCGCAATCGTTGGACGCCCCAATGTGGGCAAGTCCACGCTGTTCAATCGGCTCATCGGCCGGCCCACCGCCATCGTGTCCGACATCGCCGGCACAACCCGCGACCGCGTAACCACCGAAACGGTTTGGGCGGACAGCGCCTTTATATTGGTGGACACCGGCGGGCTTGACTTGTTCCCCGAAACCGATCTGTGGCAGCAGGTTAAAGCCCAAATCGAGCTTGCCATAGACGAAGCCGACGTCATCATATTCGCGGTGGACGCAGAGACGGGCTTGACGCCTGCCGATATGGATGTCGCCGAAGCGCTGCGTCTGACCGACAAGCCGATAGTTCTTGCAGTGAACAAGGCGGATAACGACCGCCGCGCCGCCGCCGCCGTGGAGTTCTACGCGCTCAACGCCGGCGATCCCATCCCCGTCAGCGCCTACCACAACCTAGGCGTGGACGAACTTATGGCGCAGGTAACGGCGCATTTCCCGTCGGCGCCCGCCTTCCCCGAACCGGACGCCGACCTCAAGCTCGCCATCATCGGACGCCCCAATGTGGGCAAGTCGATGTTGCTGAACGCCATAGCCGGCGAGCGGCGCGCCATCGTCAGCGATATTCCCGGCACAACGCGCGATTCGCTGGACAGCCTGCTGCGCTTCGACGACTGGTCCGTGCTGCTGATAGACACCGCCGGCATACGCCGCCGCGGGCGCATCGAGCGCGGCATAGAGCGCTACAGCGTGCTGCGCGCCATCCGCGCCATCGACCGCGCAGACGTCGCCGTGCTGCTTATGGACGCATCCGAACTCGCGAGCAGCCAAGACACACACATCGCCAAGTACATCCTAGAAGAGTTCAAGGGCATCATCCTGGCGGTGAACAAGTGGGACTTGGCGTCCGAAATCGGCTTGACGCAGAACTACGCGACGCAGCAGGTTCGGCAGCGCTTCAAGTTCGCCTCATACGCCCCGATATGCTTCACATCGGCGCTGAACGGCAACGGCATTGCGAACTTGTTGGACACCGCGCGGCAGGTGTATCAGGAATGGACGAAGGGCGTGCCGCGCTACGATTTGCGCCGCCGCGTGATGACCGCCGTAGCCGAGCATCCGCCCGCGCTGTCCGGCAGGCGCTCGCTCAAAATATACAGCGTGGCGCAGGACAACACCGGCCCGCCGAGTTTCACATTCTACGTCAACCATTCGGATATGGTGCATTTCTCATACAAGCGCTACTTGGAAAACGCGCTCAGGGCGGCATACGAATTTCGTGGCAGCCCGCTGCGAATGCGCTTCAAAGGCAGAGGGGGTTAGCGGCGCGCTTATGACTTCCCCACTGCTGCCGTACATCGTGATGATTCCCCTGGGCTATCTGCTTGGAGCCGTGCCTTTCGGCGTGATAATGGGCAGGCTGTTCAGAGGCGTGGATGTGCGCGACTACGGCAGCGGCACAACCGGAATGACCAATGTGATGCGAAGCGCCGGCGTTCCGGCCGCCGTCCTCACGCTGCTGTTGGATATGAGCAAGGCGGTGTTGTGCGTACTACTGGCGCGCTGGCTATTCGAATCGCACCACGGCGCAGAGGCCGCCGCCGCAATCGCCGCGCTTATCGGCCACAACTGGCCCGTGTTCGCGGGCTTTCGCGGCGGCAAGGGAACCGCCGCCGGCTGGGGCGCGCTGATAATCCTGTCCCCCATATCCGGCGTGGTGGCGACGCTTGTGGGCGTCCCCATAGTGGCGCTGACCCGCTATGTATCGCTCGGCTCGATCCTGGGAACGCTGTCCGGCGTCATCACGCTCATAGCGCTGATAGCCGTCGGGCGCGCGCCCGTGGAATACCTCGCATTCGCGCTAGTGGGCGCGGCGCTGGTCATCGGCTTGCACAAAGACAACATCCAGCGCCTCATTAAAGGCACCGAGCGCAAAATCGGCAAGCCCGCGCTGCCCGCCGACCGCTGATATTGCGCCGCGCTGATATGCGAACTCATAGCGCATTCGGCATTCGCATCGCGCGCGGGTAGTGTAGCCGCCTATGCTCGGCGATGCCTGATGCGACGCGCGCCAACACGGGGGGGACAGGCTACACGCCCCCACCCTACTCCACAACCACCGGAAACCGCTCAATGAACGATTTGGCGTATGACATCCAACCGCCTTGATACGGCCGGCTGACGCTCTTGATGAAGAAGTCCATATCGTCCGAGTTGAGCGCGGCTAAGAGTTCGTCCAACGCAAGCGGCGAATGCGGCTTGGGCTTAACGCAGTAGCCCGAATAGAAGGTCGCCTCAGGGACGGGGCAGCGCTGAAAGTTCGGGCGGCGGTTCATTCCTGAGGTCAGGATCTTTTCGCCGAACCCCGATACAAGCGATACATGCCGCCCGAAGCCATGCCAGCGCGCCGGATCGGTTCGTCCCTTATCGCGGCTCAACAGCCGCCGCTTGTTGGATAGCAGCCACTCATAGACATTGGGCGCTTGGCGGCGGATTCGCGCTTCGGGCAGCAGCCTGCCGCGCGCGTCATACGGGAATATGACGGTTCGGTTAACCGGGTCTTGCCCGCCCTTCATCACGGACGCCTTCACTATCGGGCGCAACGCCCAAGCCTCCAAGCGCATGCGCTCCGCCGTTTCGCAGGGCATTATGAACACCTTGTCCGCAAGCGTTTGGACGCCCACATGAATATCCGCAATCTCTTTCAAGCGCACGCCGCGCTCGACCATGCTGTCCATTCGCTTCCTATCGGACGCAGACCGCGCAATCCACCAAGGCTTGGATGGCTCTGCGCGGTCAAGCATCACGCAACCGCCGTCGTTGAGCGTTGCGCCGTCATAGGTTTCAACCGGAATGCTTTCGGCGCCGCCGCCCTTGCGAATAATCGTGATGGCGGTGTAGGTGGTTACATCGCTGAAAAGCTGATGCTCGCCGAAGTCGATAATTTTGTCGACGGCGTGCGATTCCACAAGCTCGCTTCTCAGCAGCGAACCCGAATCGGAGCGAATCCAACTCGACGGCGTGATAAATCCTAGCGTCCCGTTCTTGCGAAGCAGGTCAAGCCCTAACTCGAAGAACGCTATGTACAAATCGGTAGCGCCGCGAATTAGGCTCCACTGATTGGCGATCCTATCTCTGCCACGCCGCTCTAGGTGCTGCACCCTGACATAGGGCGGGTTGCCAATCACATGGGTAAAGCGCCCATATTCCCCGGCAAAGCGCGCGCGCTGAAGCGCGTCCCTCGCCTTGATATTCCAGTCGACGCGTTCATTTGGGTAGCGGGCGTTGAGGGCGGCGTCCAGGTTCGCTTTGCACTTGGCTACGGCGGCGGCGTCAATGTCATAGCCGGTCATTCGGCGCAGCGCGCGCAAGGCGTCTTTGCGTTCCAATCGGGCAAGCATTCGGCGGGCGGCCGCCGCCAGAAACACGCCGTCGCCGCAGGCGGGGTCGCACACAATCGCGTTGGCGAGCGCATCGGCATTCGCGGGCAGCGCATTGTCCAGGATGAGCTCCACAATTGGTTCAGGCGTATAGACTACGCCGTGTCTCTTCCTCAAAGATGCGGTCACGGGGAAATATGCCTTATCTCTATGCGCCTTGCCATCCGCGCGAAGAACTTGGCAACGCTGAGTTCGTTCTGCAACGCCGCGCGGCTGGATGCGCTGAGTTCCAAATCCGAAAGATTTGTAATGCCGCTTATCTCGCTGCGTTCAACATCCAAGTCAACTATCCCAATCGCCATTTCGTCGGGCGCGTGGATGTGTTCGTGGTCCGCCCTCAGTTTGGCGTAGCGCTGAACATCGTGGTCCCGCAGTCTTTCCATCCGCGAGATTTCGCCGCTGCGCCTCTTGTAGGGTATCGGATTGGTAACGCAGAACAGGTTGCCGTACACAATGTTCTTTCTGCGTAGATTAGCGGTTTCTCCAACCTGCTGCTCGAAGTAGTTGATAGAGTTTTGCCAATAGTTCGAGATGACGAATTTTATGCTAACAACGCCGAGTTCTTGCCCATCCCTTGCAACAAGCACATCGACGTCCTTCCCGTAATACATCCCGGCGACATTGGCTTCGTCTTTCTTGACGCTATCGGGCGTTTGCCCCGTGAAAACAAACTCATCGCCCAGCTCGCGCTTCAGTTCGTCTTGAACCCAGCCGTGAAGAACTTTCGTCTTCTCACTTGAGCGCACGCCGTACTCAATTACCTTTTGGTAAGACAATTGAATCGCTTGCAGAAACCGCTGTTCCAAAGTTGACGCCGTCAATGTGTCCCCTAATGCAGTCTAATGCGATGATTTTGAAACTATCAACTGCGCCGCATAGGTGTCAAGAACGGCTTGGATTTTGATACGGCGTTCTCATAGTTGGAGCAGTGTTAGATGCCCCTCCCGTTTGTTCCTTCCCGGCGCCGCCTCGCATTCCTGTTCACTGCACCGCTCTTCCCTACCTTGCCCTTGTTCCTAGGCAATTAGACATATGCTGCTATAGGAATTGCGCGCCTTTCGCTGCGGGCATAAGCGCGCTCATCGGGATTAGCGCCGTCGCCGGGTCGACGCGCGGCGGCGCTGACACAGCGCTAACATCGATGGATGCGCGCTTATGCCGACATGCGTTGAGAATGCCAGGATGCAGGTGAAGCCGATTGCGCCGCCCTTGTGTGATAATATCAGCCGCAATGCTGCCGAACAGCGAGAATGCCGCAGCAGTGGTTTTATTCGCGCATCGGGGGCATTTGGCATGATGACTGAAAATCCGAATGACGACGAACAGGTTGACCTGCTGGGCATATCTAGGCGCGAGAAGCGGCTGCACGGCACGGTGTACGCGCTGATAATCCTTGCTTGGAGCGTGATTGCGCTGGCGGACGCGCTTATGGGCGGCTGCAGCGCGGCGCAGTATCCGCAAACAGGTTGTATAATCGAAGTGGTGAAGTCGATAAGCGCGGCTGTGCTGCCGGCGCTGTTGGCTACAATCGGGCTGGTATGGTTCGGGCGTTCAATCAGAGCAGTGTTCAGGAGGCTGATGATGGTGCTGCCGGTGATAAGGGACAAGTACGCGGAAAATCTGAAGGAGGCTGAGGCGCGGGGTGTCGCAATCGGAGAAGCGCGGGGCGAGGAGCGAGGTGTGGCGATAGGCGAAGCCAAAATCAAGGCGGACGCCAAGGCGTGGTATGCCCGCAAGCAGCGCGCCGAAGACAACGATGAGCCGTTCGATGAGCCGCCACCGTGGGAGGAGTAGGGGCATCGGATTGTATCGACGGGTTCAGCGCGTTGACCGCGTAGCATCGCGACGGCGCTGAACCCGGCCGCGCGCTTATGACCGCCGCGAAAGGCGCGCTGCGAAGGCAATTCGCCAAGTTCCGCTACAGCGTGAGCAGCAACTCCAATCGTTGTTGCACGCCCGCGTGGCGACGCGCGGCGGCGGACGCTGAGACGGCGCTAATTCCAAATGCGCGCTTTGTGCCGGCAATTGAACGGGTTTGCGCGAAACGAAGGGATGCTCTAGATGCTCCAAGACTAAGGGTGTGCCGGCGTTATCGCTTGCGCTGGGGCGGCTGAAGTTGGGCTGGTTTAGCGCGCCGGCATGCGTTGGGGATGCCCGAATGCTGATATGCGCTTTGCCTATGGGTTGCGCTGACGCCCTATGCTTATACTCAACTTATATCTGCTTATACACATGTAACCGCTTTCAAGGAGGCGAGCGCGATGACCGCTAACAATCCGAACAACAAGAAGGGGAGCGCCTTGCTGATGGTGTGGGCGGAGGTGCCGTCGGATAGGGAAGATGACTTTAATCGCTGCTATAACGAGGAACACCTCGCGGAGCGGCTGGCGGTTCCTGGCGTGCTGAGCGCGGCGCGCTATGAGTCTAGCACGCCGGGCGCGCCTAAGCATCTGGCGATGTATGAGCTGGAGAATATCGCCGTACTGGAGTCGGCGGAGTATATGGCGGCGCGCGGATCGCCGACGGAGTGGACGCGGCGGGCGTCGCCGGAGGTTATCGGCACAACCTATATCCGCAATACCTATACGCAGATATTCCCCGCCGAGGTGGGCGAGGATGCGGCGCGGAGCGGGATGGCGGCGGCGCTGCAAATCGGGCGCATGAGCGTGCCGCCGGAGCTGGATGCCGAGTGGAACGAATGGTACAACGGCGTGTATGTCCCCAACTATATGAAGGTTCCGGGCTGCATTCGCGGCAGGCGCTACCGCGCGGTTGCGGGGGAGCCGGCGTATCTGACGGTGTATGAGTTTGAGCGTCCGGATGTGTCGCAGTCGGACGAATGGCAGCGTCAGCGCGCGATCGACCCGCGCAATGAGCGCTGGCAGAACACGATGCGTCATGCCGACGGTTCGCCGGGGGTGTGGGTGAAGACGTTTGAGTTGGGGTAGTCTAGAGCGCGCAAGCCGAGCATACTCTTGAAACCCATCCAACTTGCCCCATTCGGCTAACCCCGCGAGCGAAGGTTATGTCTAAGGGTGACGTGCGCTCTATGCAGTATCCCAATCTGCGGCGGTAGAGTCACGTAGGCTGTGCTGACCCGGCGTTGGCGTGGCTGAAAGTCGGGGTGAATATAACACTCTTGCCCGTGGCGAGAATATTCAGACAAAGCTGGCGTCGCTGAGATATATCCGTCCCCAATGGACATATCTCAGCGACGCCAGACCGAAATGCCTAATCTTGACAGGCAGACTTGCCGATGACGGCAGTTTCTACTTCGAGCGGTTCGCGCGGTTTTTGCGGACTGCGCTGGGAACAATAACCCACAACGCGAACAACGCCGCGAATGCTACGCCACCGAGTACTGCTTCCATCTCCGAACCTCCGAACAAGTTGTTTGTAATCTGATTGAATCCATTGTGAAACAACTATGTTTCCCAAATGTTGCGTATATGTTAAATAATTGTTACATCCCGCCAACTTTCGCAAAATCCGCAGAAAACCGCGGGAGCATCACAAGCCGCGTTGTTCATCAAGCGCAATACCACGCCCTAGCCCTGCATCTCAGCAGAAAGCAAAGCAACGGGGGCAGTTCCTTGAGAACCGCCCCCGCGCTTGTTAGTCCGATTGCGCGCCGAAAGCGAATGCCCCCGGCGCGCTTTGCCGCTAGTTCATCTGCGGATACGCCACCGTGCCGTGTTCGGTCTCGTCCAGCCCTTCCTCTTCCTCTTCCTCCGACACGCGCAGCCCCATCGTCAGATCCAGAACCTTGAACAGCACGAACCCGCCGCCGAAGCCCCAAACGATTGCCGCGATAATGCCCACGATTTGCGGCAGCAGCAGCGAAGCGTCGCCGCCCAGCAAGCCGGACACACCGTTATGGCCGGATGCGAATATCGCCACCGCCAGCAGCCCCCAAGCGCCGCAGATGCCGTGAACCGTTACCGCCCCAACCGGGTCGTCCGTCTTCAGCACATTCTTCACGAAGCCGATGCCGAAAGGCATTATGATGCCGGCTATCAACCCGATTACCACCGCAGCCCACACATCCACATAGGCGCAGCCGGCGGTGATGCCCACCAGTCCGGCGAGCGCGCCGTTTGCCGCCATCTCAATGTCCGCCTTGCCCGTGCGTAGCAGCGTCAGGTATATCGCCGACGTAGCCCCCGCCGCGCCCGCAAGCAGCGTGTTCACCGCGTTCAACCCCAGCGTGGACGAGTTGATGTTGAACCCGAACCACCCGAAGAACAGGATGAACGTGCCTATCACCACATACGGCACATTATGGCCGCGAATGACGATGCCCTGCTCCCAGCCCCTGCGCGGCCCTACCACCATTGCGCCCGCAAGCGCCAAGAAGCCGCCTATCATATGCACCACGCCGGAGCCGGCGTAGTCCGAGAAGCCCATATTGACCAGCCAGCCGTAGTCGCTCCACGCCCAGTGTCCGTATATCGGATAGATGAGCGCCCCCACGATGAAGCTGTACGCGAAGTAGGCGTTGATCTTGGTGCGCTCCGCCATTGCGCCCGCGATTATCGTAGCCGCCGTTCCCGCGAACACCATCTGGAAGAACCAGCCCACTAGATCGCCGTCCGCGAAGTTTTGCAGGAAGAAGCCCTCCAGCCCGATAAAGCCCGCCGCGGCGCCGCCCCCGAACATCAGCGCATAGCCGAATGCCCAAAAGCCCAGCGAGGCTATGCAGAAGTCCAGGAAGGACTTGGTCATATAGTTGACCGTGTTCTTGGCGCGTATCAGCCCCGCGCCCAAAAACGCGAAGCCCGCCTGCATAAAGAACACCAGCGCCGCCGCTACCACCAGTATGGCGTTCTCCAGCGTCTCCGACACCTCAGCGGCGCTCTGCGCGTAGGCGATGCCGCCGCCGCCAATCACAATGCCCACGCCCAGCAACGCTATCAGCAGCAACCGCATCTTCAGCGTGGTGGGATACAGCGCCATCTTCAGTAAGCTCATTGCCCTCTCTCCTCATACGACTAATTGATTTTAACCACGCCAAAAAATCTATTCCCCGTATGTTTCCCCAATGTTAAGCATATGTAACAGATATGTTGCATATGTGTTACATATCTATTGCATAGCCCCGGTTTATGCTTGCAGCGCGCGGTTAAGCGCGCCGCCAAGCCCCTAATCCCCTCTATAGTGCCCAACTCTTGCGGATCCGTCATTGCATACGCACTCGACTATCTAGGCAGCGTCAGTACGGACTAGCAATTAGGATACAATTGCCGTCGGGATTGTACAAACCGCCCGCCGAATGCTGTACACTGCCACTCATACCATCCGTTATGCGCCGTATGCGCGAAAGGAGCGTTGCGATATGAAAGCAGCAGTCTATAAGGGGGAACGCCGCCTTGAGGTCGAGGATGTGCCAACACCCACCGCGGGCGCAGGCGAAGTAGTCATACGCGTGCGCTACTGCGCCATCTGCGGCACCGACGTCCACGCCTTTATGTACGATGTAGCGCCGCCCGGCACGGTGATGGGACACGAGTATTGCGGGACAATCACGCAAGTCGGCGAAGGCGTTACGCGCTGGCGGGTTGGCGACCGCGTAGTAGGCGGCGGCGGCATTCCGCCAGCAGGCGCCGTCGCCCCCGGCGCCCGCAGCCATCCGCGCTTCAACTACCGCACTATGGGCTTCCCGCAGAACGCCAAGCTTCGCGCATACGCCGAGTATGTGCTACTGGACGAGTGGGAACCCGTCCCCATACCCGAAGGCGTATCGGACGAAGAGGCGGCGCTCGCCGAACCCTGCGCCGTTACCGTGCGCGCCGTCCGATTGTCCCAAATCAAGCTTGGCGATTCCGTTCTGGTGATGGGCGCAGGCCCAATCGGGCTGTTCTGCATGCAGACGGCGCGAGCCGCCGGCGCCACATCCGTATTCGTATCCGAACCCGTCCCCGCGCGCGCCGAAGCCGCCCGCAGGCTGGGCGCCGACGCCGTCATCGACCCCACCAAAGAGGATGTGGAGCGCCGCGTCGTAGAACTCACCGGCGGCATCGGACCCAACATCGTCTTTGAGTGCGCCGCCGTCCCCAACCCGTCCACGCTCGACCATGCGCTCAACATCGTAGCGCGCGGCGGGCAGGTGGTTCTTATCGCCATCGCTTGGGAGCCTACGCCGCTGGTAACCCCCGACTGGATGGCGCGCGAAGTCAAGCTGCAGGCGTCATTCGGCACAACGCCCGAAGATTGGCGCGTGGCGCTCGACCTCATCAAATCGGGGCGCGTCTCTATAGATCCACTGCTATCCGACGCCAACTTCCTGCCGCTCGACGGCATACAGAACGCATTCGAGGCGCTGATGCAGCCATCGACGCAAGTGCAGATGGTGGTTAGGCCGTAGCGCAGCGCCGCCCGTTTGACAAGCGCCATCGGATTCGCTTGATATACTGCATCGGCGTTAGAGGCAGCGTTTGCCGAATACGGGTTGCGCTGCCGCTAAACCCCGATTGCGCCGGGATGCGAGGTGAATGTATGAACATAAAGAAAATTCCTACGCCTGAGCCGGACGAAGAGTTCGCCAAGTCCCTGGAGCGCAGCCGCGCCGAACTGAAGCTGCAAGCCAAGCGCACGCGCATTACGCCCGCCGAACTGCAGGCAACGCTATCGGATGTGCTTAGCCGCATTGCAAGCGATGGCGAAGGGTTCGTGATTGTGGGGGACGATGGCGAACCGCTGGCGCAAATGCTGCCGCCCGAACCCAATCCCAAGAACGCCCCGCTCGCTCTGCAAGAGATTATGGACACGCTGAGAGAAGATTACTATCGGGATAATCCGGACGGCGATTTCGCGGATCATCTAGCCGAAGCGCGCGCGCTGTTCAGGCAAGACGGATAACCGCATATGGGCGTGGTAATAGACACAAGCGTACTCATAGGGCTTGAGCGGCGCAGGTTGACGCTAGACTATCTTTCGCTGAATGAACCGATAACGCTATCGGCAATCAGCGTATCCGAAATGCTGGTAGGTGCTTACCGCTCGGATACACCGCATAGACGGCGTATGAGAACGGCGTTCTTGGAACTGATATTGACGCGGGCAACCGTTCTGCCGTTTGACGCGGCGGCGGCGCGGGTTCACGCTGAAATCACGGCTTGGCTGATTTCGCGCGGACAGCGGATAGGCGTGCACGATGCGCTCATCGCCGCAACTGCGATGGCGCATGATTACGCCGTGCTTACGGACAACATGCGCGACTTTGGCAGAGTACCGGGGCTAGATATGCGGCAACCCGTTTGGTAAAGCGGGCGTCCAACGGCGCATCGCTCTTCCTTGTTAGCAAGCAAGATATGCGTTAATAAAAGACAACCAAGCGCGCCATAAGCGCAACGGGTCAAAAGGTCAACCCTCTTGGTTGTGATTCCAATATAACCGCAATTTAGCAAGTGGTCAATGGCTATCGTCCAGTTTGGCATAACTTGCAAGTTAGCGGCTCAACCAACGCCTGATTTCCAAAATGAAAGACAACCAAGAGCGGCAATGAAGACGCTGCGAATCCACGATTAAAAGGCGGATCCTCTTGGTGTAACCCCCATTATAATAGCCCTCGACACAAATGTCTATACCGATTTCTGCAATCGCCGCTCCAATGCGCCCGCGCGCATCACGCCCTAGCGTCGAGATACGCCTGCAGCATCACCGCCGCCGCCGCCGCGTCGACGCGGCCCTTATCGCGGCCGCCGCGCGCCGATGCGTCCCCCGATTGCGCCAGCATTCGCGCCGCCTGCGCCGAGGATAGGCGCTCGTCCACCTGCGTTATCGGCAGGGGCGTGCATGCGTCAAGCGCGGCGGCGAACTCCAGCGTGATGCGCGCTTGAGCGCCGATACGCCCGGACATCAGGTAGGGTATGCCCACCACTATCTCAGATGCCGAATGTTGTTCTGCTACTGACGCAATCGCGTTCACCGCGGCGTCTATGTCGGCAGCGCCGTTGCGCTCGATCGTGGTCAGCGGCGACGCAAGCATTCCCAGCGGATCGCTCAGCGCAACGCCGATGCGCCTATCGCCTACATCCAACGCCAGTATTCTCAAAGCGTTTCCCTGTCTATTGCTGCCAGCCGCTGATTGCCGCTTGCCGCCGCGCTGTTTGGTTGACGCCGCCTATTGAGCGACGATTGCATCGCGCGATGTTACGCCGTCTTTTGGCGCGCTAGATTCGGGGCGCCGGCGATTGCGTCGTCCAGGCGGCTTGCGTCGCGGCCGCCAGCTTGCGCCATATCCGCGCGTCCGCCGCCGCCGCCGCCGATGATTCTGCCCAGATCTCGCGCGTACTCCCGCGCGTCGGCGCCCGCAGCCACTAGGTCGCGCGTGATGCCGATGCTGATGGTGGGGCGGTCGTTGATGACTGCGCCCAAAATCACGATGCCGCTGACCATCTTGTCGCGCAGCCAATCGCTTATCTCGCGCAGCGAGTCGGCGTTGGATGCGTCCACGCGCGCCGCAAGCACGGATACGCCGTTCACATCTTGGCGCATATCCAGCAGCAGTTCGGCGGACTGCAGCGCATTGCGCCGTTCCGTAGCCTCAAGCTGCCGCCTCAGGTCGTCGATCTCGGCGAGCAGATCGCCCACGCGCGCTTCTAGTTCGGGCGGGCTTGTTTGCAGCATGCGCGATACGCCGTCTTGTTGGCTGAAGCGTTCCCACACCAGCCGTTCCGCCGCTCTGCCGCTCACCGCTTCAAGCCGCCGCATGCCCGCGCCGATGCCGGATTCGCCCAGAATATAGACGCTGCCCACTTCGCCGGTATGCCCGACATGCGTGCCGCCGCACACCTCGAAGCTGAAAGTATCGCCGTTGGCTATCTCAATCAGGCGCACCCTATCGCCGTAGCGGTCGCCGAAGAACGCCAGCGCGCCGCGCCGTATCGCGGATGCGTAGGTGTCTTCATCGCGCCGCACGCTTGCGTTTGCGCGTATCTTTTCGTTGACCAGAAGCTGCACCTGCCAAAGTTCGGCTTGGGTTACCGGCTGCACATGCGAGAAGTCGAAGCGCAGTCTATCGGGCGCAACCAGCGAGCCCGCCTGCCGCACATGCGCCCCCAGCACTTCGCGCAATGCGGCGTGAAGCATATGCGTGGCGGTGTGATTGCGCGCCGTATCCTGCCGCCGCACCGGGTCGACCTGCGCGTCCACCGTATCGCCCAAGCGCACAACGCCCGCGCTGACCCTGCCGAAATGGACAATGACGTCGGGCATGACCGCCTGCGTATCGCGCACTTCCACGGCGCCGTCCGGCCCGGTTAGGATGCCGGCGTCGCCCACCTGCCCACCGCCCTCTGCGTAGAACGGCGTCTGCACCAGCACAACCTCTACATCCTGCCCGGCAAGCGCTTCGCTGACCGCCGCATCGTCCGCGATAAGCCCCACTATGGGGGATGAGGCGCTGATTTGGTCGTAGCCGAGGAAGCGGGTTGCGCCCACGCCTAGGCTTTCGTAGAGCCGGATTTTGGCGCGCTCTTCGCCGAACTGCGCCGACGCCCGGCCGCGCTCGCGCTGCGCCTCCATTTCGCGCTCAAAGCCCGCTATGTCCACCGCGACGCCCTGTCCGCGCGCTATTTCCTGCGTCATCTCCACGGGGAAGCCGTAGGTGTCCCAGAGCCGAAACACCGTATCGCCTGCCAGCGTACTCTCAGCGTCTTCGTCGGCATCGGAGGCGGACGCCTTCGCCTCATCAAGCGCTTCGGTGAGGATGTTGTAGCCGTTTTGGAACGCCTGCTGAAAGCGCTCTTCTTCCAATCTGATGACGGTGTAGATGAACTCTTGATTGTTGACAAGTTCGGGATAGACGCCGCCCATCTTGTCAATGGTAACTTCGGCTATGCTGCCTAGGAACGGATCCTCCAAGCCCAGCAATCGCCCGTGCCGTATGGCGCGGCGTATGAGGCGGCGCAGCACGTAGCCCCTGCCTTCGTTGCCCGGCACCACGCCGTCCGCAATCAGGAATGTGGCGCTGCGTCCGTGTTCAGCGATTGCGGCGAGCGCGTAGTCGGTATCGCGATCCTCGCCCCAGCGCTTGGCGGCTATCTCTTCGGCGCGCTGCACCATCGGGCGAAAGATGTCGGTTTCGTAGATGGTGGGGACGTCCTGCATAACCACGGCGGCGCGCTCCAAGCCCAAGCCGGTGTCGATGCTGGGCGCGGGCAGCGGCGTGCGATGTCCGTCCAAGTGGTGGTAGAACTGCATAAACACGAGGTTCCAAAGCTCCACATAGCGGTTGCACACTTCGCCATCGGCGTTCATTATGTTTTCGCAGTTGGGGCCGCAGTCGGACTGCAGGCAGCCTCTGCCTTCGCCGAAATCGTAGTGGAGTTCGCTGCATGGGCCGCATGGACCTTCGTCGCCGGCCGGCCCCCACCAGTTGTCGGCGTCGCCGAACTTGTAGATGCGGCTTGCGGGGACGCCTACATCCTGCCAAAGCCCAAGCGCCTCTTCGTCCGTATCGTGGACGGTGATGGCGAAGCGCTCGCGCGGCAGCCCTAGCTTAGTGTCCAGCATATCCAGCGCGAAACGGATGGCGTCCTTCTTGAAGTAGTCGCCGATGCTGAAGTTGCCCAGCATCTCGAACAGCGTGAGATGCGTGGCGTCGCCCACTTCGTCGATATCCACCGTGCGAAACGATTTCTGCGATGAGGTCAGGCGTTGATTGGGCGGCGCGGCTTCGCCCGAATAGTAGGGCTTGAACTGCACCATCCCGGCGGTGGTCAGCAGCAGCGTAGGATCGCCCACCGGAATCAGCGATGAGCTCGCCACCCTGCTATGCCCCTGCGCCTCGAAGTAGCTCAGAAACGCTTCCCGAATGTCGTCGCCGCTCATATAAGTAGGCATAGGCGTGTAACCTCAAACAAGTGTTGTGTCTAATACAATAGGTTAGCACAAATTGAGGGGCGGGCGCATAGGGGGGGCGTGAGCGATATTCTCAATGTTAAGTGGCACTGAGTTTGAGCTTGGCGCAGAAGACCAAAGCAAGCAGACTCACCAGCATATCCACGCTCTTTGTGTACCCCTTTGTCCGACGAACCAGCCTGTTCAATTTCCCGCGCAGCATCGAATGCAATCCCTCGTTCCAGTTCACTGCGCCGTACTTTCCCAGCCATATACTTGTTGACCGGCAGCGTCCCATACACTCCGTAAGCGGCGGTCTCATAGCGCTCCGCGTCCGGCAGCCGCTCCGGCAAGCGCAAGAAAGTGGCTTCGTCCCCTGCCGCCCACTTCAAAGTCTATCCATCTGCTCCCATCGCGCTCTTCCACCACCGCCGTCCACACCCACAAGTCATTGCGCTTTTCTGCTTTTCTAGCGCCCAAATATGTACACATTTCGTCAAACGCTATCTTTGACGCAGCGATTGTAGCCGCACGCCCGCTTGTGCGCCACGCGCTCATTGCGCGCATCCGTTCAAGCGCTATCGTCCCCTTTTTGACCCAACCGCTCATCGATGCAGCGCTTGCGCCCACTATGCGCCGCCGCAGATATGCTGCCGCCCTCTATGCGCATCTGACCCGCTTGGCGCTTGACTTGTTCCGGGAAACTTGGCTGCGCGGCGTCCGCCGTGCGCTTCCTGCTTGCAATCGCCGCATTTGTGAACTTGCCGCCCTCGTGTGTGTCCGTCTTTGGGCAATCCAATTGGAGCCGCAGCGTCGGCATATGATGGCGTGTCTATATGACCGCTCGCGCGCCATAATTCGCATCCTAGATAGTAGTGGTTTGAGAGCCATTATATCTAATACCACTCACCACTAAGAATACCCGGGCGCAAGATAACGGGATGCGCCGCAACATTGATATAATACTGTTGCTCCGGTTTTACCTTTGCTTAACCTCAGAGATGGCCGATTTCAACAGCGGAGCGCTGTCATTGCCGCTTTATCGTATGATTAAACTCCAGCCTCACAAGTCTCACAAATGCCGCAAGAGATGGGCAAAGGCGATATGCGCTTTGCTGCCGCTTGCGCTCGTCGCATTGGCGGCGGCGGGCTGCGGCAGCGTGATCGAGCCGCCGTCGGTTTTGCCCGTGCCCACGACGGCGCCAGAAACGCTGCGGCTTGCGCTTGCGACAAGCGATCTTGCTGTGGGCGATAATCGCGTCGTGTTCGGAGTTATAGACGAGCAGGCGGGCGCGGTTCGCGAGGCGGCGGTTCGGGTGTCCAGCTTCTACTTGCGGCAGGGCGAAGCGCAGCAGGGGCCGATCGAGAGCGTGGACGCCGTGTTTCGGGCGTGGCCGGTGTCGCCGCGCGGGGTGTACACGGCGCAGCTGAGATTCGACCGCGCGGGTGAATGGGGCATCGGCGTAGTGGTTACGACGCCCGACGGCGCAGAACGCATGGCGTCGGCGCGGGCGCAGGTCAAGCCGCAGAGCGCAACGCCGGCGATTGGCGCGCCCGCGCCCGCAAGCGTCAGCAAAACGCTGGCGGATGTGGACGACATATCGCAGCTCACCACGGACGTCAACCCAGATGCTGAGCTATACGCCGCGACTATCGCGGACGCGCTGGCGACGGGCAAGCCGCTGGTGGTGGCGTTTTCCACGCCGGCGTACTGCCAAACGGCTACATGCGGGCCTCAGTTGGATGTGATAAAGCGCCTCAAGGCGGACTACGGCGGCGTTGCGAACTTCATACACATAGAGGTGTATGACAACCCGCGCGAGATAGAGGGCGATCTGAGCCGCGCGGTCATATCGCCCACGCTGACGGAGTGGGGGCTGCCGAGCGAGCCGTGGACGTTCGTGATGGACGGCGGGGGCATAGTGCGCGCCAAGTTCGAGTCGTTCACCACGCGGGAGGAGCTGGAGGCGGCGCTGCTGGTTGTGGTGCGCTAGAACAGGCTTAAAGCGTCAACTTGTTCAATCAGCGAGCGGCGCAGATGGCACTGTGAAACATAGGATATTAGGCGCTACCCCACTGTGGGGGTTTGTGGAATGCGCCAACTGCATCAGTGAGGGCGTCGGGGAACTGACTTGCGCTTATGGGGCCTTGCCTAACTTGTCGGTAAAAGTCGGCTGCATCTCTCAATGCGCGGCTGGGCTTTTGATGCGGGTTAAGAATGCCTACCCTTAACCCCAACTCATTCCGCACAATTCTTATTGGTTCCACAAAGTCGGAATCGTTGGATACGATAATCGCCAGTTTGTAATTTCCCTTGAATCCGTCTAGCAGAAGTTGGGATGCAAGATTGACATCCGTGCCCTTCTCTTCCGTTCTTAGGACTTCAACCGCATTAGGCCCATCCTCCGATGGGTTTGCCAGGGGCATCCTGGCAGGATTGGTCAAGAAGTAGCCATAATGAACCGAAAGGTTGGGGATAGTTTTCAGAGCGCGTATGTAGATTCTTTGCCGTCGCTGTTTGCTAGGATTTCGTTGCGAAGATTGCACTATTGCAGTGAAATACCTTATCTGATTTATTTGGCAATTTGGGAAGTACAGGTTGAACAACTTGGCAAAGTCGAGACATTTGTAAGGCGTGCCTTTGAGCGCTCCGTAGTAGAAATTAAATCCATCTATGTAGAAGTTGGTCAACATCGGCCTTATTCATTTCGTTAAAAGCTGAAGCCGCCTTTATCAAGACGGCTTCGCGCCCTGCCGTCGAAGTAGCAGGGGTGATTATGCGCTAATAATAAGCGCTGACGGGCGCGTTGTCAAGCGATTTCGCAAAGCCCGCCGCCGCCAATGCGCGCGTCCCCGCCAAGCCGGCTACACCCCGTCCACGATTATGACGCTGCTGTTCGTGGACTTGATCCGCATCTGCTTGGGCGCGGCGTACTCCGGCGAATCATACCACTCGCGGGCGCGCTCTACGCTGTCGAACTGCAGCACCACGGTTCGGGTGGGCGTCCATTCGCCCTCGCGCACCTCCCATTCCCCGCCGCGCACCAAATACTTGCCGCCGTATGCCGCTACCGTGCCCGGCACAAGCTTGCGGTACTCCTCAAACAGCGCCTCATCGGTTACCTGCACATCCGCTATCACATATCCTGCCATACTTCACCTCTCTTATGATATTCGCGCGGCGTGTGATATGATTTTCACCCTAACGCAATCATCAACGCTTGCGGGATGTTCTGTCAACATATCGGCAGCCTCGACCTACACTAGGCGGAACGCCCCGCGCTATCGGCTAACGCAAGAACGCAAGATATATCGCATATCGAAGGACGGATTGGATGCTTGACTATTTTCAAATGATGGACGCCTTGTCGACGGAAGAGCGGCAGACGCAAACGGCGGCGCGCGATTTTATGGACGCAGAGGCGATGCCCGGCGTACTCGACTGGTGGGAAAGCGGCGAGTTTCCCCAGCATCTCATACCAAAGTTCGGAGAGATGGGCTTTCTGGGCGCCAACCTGCCCGCCGAATACGGCGCAAGCGGCGTCAACAACATCGCCTACGGACTGATTATGTATGAGCTGGAGCGCGCCGACTCCGGCTTTCGCAGCTTCGCCAGCGTGCAGGGCGCGCTTGTGATGTATCCCATATACCGCTACGGCTCCGAAGAGCAGCGCCGCGCCTATCTGCCCAAGCTTGCGGCGGGCGATATGGTGGGCTGCTTCGGATTGACCGAACACGACGGCGGCTCCGACCCCGGCGCAATGAAGACGCGCGCCCGCAAAGACGGCGAATCGTATCTGCTTTCGGGCGTCAAGATGTGGATAACCAACGGCGACATCGCCGACATCGCTATCGTGTGGGCGAAAGACGATGAGGGCGTTGTGCGCGGCTTCATCGTTCCCACGGATGCGCCCGGCTTTAAGGCAAGCGCAATCAAGCACAAGATGAGCATGCGCGCATCCGTAACAAGCGAGCTTGTGATGGACGAAGTTCGCATTTCGGCGTCCCAAATGCTGCCCGACGCGCGCGGCTTGTCTGCGCCGCTGTCCTGCCTGACGCAGGCGCGCTACGGCATCGCTTGGGGGGCGCTGGGCGCTCTTGAGGCGGTGTACGAAGACGCGCTGGCGTTTTCGCAGTCCCGCAGCACATTCGCCAAGCCGATAGCGGCGCGCCAACTTGTGCAGACTAAGCTTGTGGATATGGCGACCGACCACACCAACGGCTTGCTGATGGCGTGGCGGCTTGGCGCGCTCAAAGACGCCGGCGCGCTTAACCATACGCATGTGTCCATGGCGAAGCGCCAAAATGTGCGGGCGGCACTAACCGCGGCCCGCAGCGCGCGCGAAATACTCGGCGGCAGCGGCATCACCCTAGAGCATCCCACCATACGCCATATGCTCAACCTGGAAACCGTGGACACCTACGAAGGCACATACGACATCCACACGCTAATCCTGGGCCGGGACCTCACCGGACACAACGCGCTGGTGTAGCCTACCCTGGTATAGCGCATATCAAGCGCATTCCGTCGGCAAGCGCGCGGCCGGCGGCTAGTGGATGTAGCGCTGCACCGACGACGCCACCATAATCTCGATGTCCGTGATTGCCTTGGACATCGCCTGCCCGATGAGATCCAGGCGGCGCACAACCTCGATCCGGTCGGACGCTTGCGTCAGCTCGCGCGCGGTCAGGATCTGGCGGAATATGTCGCAGGCGTCGGCTAGGCATATGAGCATAATATCGCGCGGATAGGGTATCTCTTCGCTGAACAGCACGCCCATAATCCGAAGCTTGACCTCGCGCTCCGCCTTGCCGTCGATCACCGGATAGCGCCGCGATCGGAACACCCATAGGAAATGGTCGTCCTCCCGCTCCAGTATCCCGATGTCGACCAGCCGCGTGATGGCGTTTTCGCGGATGACCGCCGCCTGCTCCGCGGTATGCTCCACCCAATAGCGCGTATCCCGCTGATCACCCTCCGCTATCTCCGCAAGCGTGGGATCCAGCAGGTCGTCGCCGAGCGGCGTGGAATCCAGCAGAATCAGGTTGTCCAGATCCGTGTCTATGCGGTTCTCCATCGCCAAATCCATCAGCACGGCGCCCGCCACCGCATAGTCCATAGACCAGTTGGGCGTGCGCACGAACCTTCCGTCATCGCGCAGCAGCAGCAGTATAATTTCCTCGACTAGTCTCAGCATAACACCCGCCTTTTTGCGTTTTGTGCCATATCAGCGCCCGCAGTATCGGAACGCATCGCTCCCCGCGCCCCATATCATAACAGAATTGCGCCAATGTGAAAAACCCGCGCGCTTAGGCGGCGAATTTTGACGCAAAGCGCGCCTTAATGCGTTTTCAACGCCGAGACGCAGGGGCATACATAAAGAGCATAGAGAGTCTGGTGAATCTGCAAGCGTCGGTCTTCTGTCATAAGCCCAAACTCAATACTACTCATCTTTGAGAATGCCTTCGACCGCGCTCAGGTTGCCCGATTACCCGCTTGGCGTCTATAATCACGCCATAACCACAAACCAAATCCCGATGTAGATTGCGGCACCTACTGCATATCGGAGTGTCCAACTATGACTACTAAAAGCACACTACCCCATATCTACGACTACTCCCGCTTAGAGCCGCTACCCGACCCGCCGCGAAAGCATGACATGCAGCAACACAGAAGCGTATTCACCGCCGACGCAACATTGCAAGCGCACTTTGCGAACCGCAGCGATGTACTGATTTGCGGCAGCGGCTACCTCAGGCACGACGCCGCCAACGAATCCGAGCGTCTTGCGCCCGACTTGGTGGTCGCATTCGGCGTCAATCCCGACGCCATCATAGCGCGCAACGGCTATGTGATAAGCGAGGTTGGCAAGCCGCCCGATTTCGCGCTAGAGGTCGCATCCAAAAGCACGGGCGCGCGCGACTACACGGTCAAGCGCGTCGGATACGCCGGCTACGGCGTGAGCGAATACTGGCGCTTTGACCGCACGGGCGGCCGGTTTCACGACGCCCCGCTTGCGGGCGATGCGCTGGTGAACGGCGAGTATGCGCCGCTTGCGATAGCGCGCGATCCCGCCAATCGCTTGTGGGGATACAGCGCGGTTCTGGGACTGGAGTTGTGGTGGGACGATGGCGAGTTGCGCTTTCGCGACCCTGTGAGCGGCGAATTCCTGCTCAACGCTAGGGAGCTGGAGCAGGCGCGGCTAGAGGCCGAAGATGATGCCGAATTGCAGCGCAACGCGCGATTGGTGGCTGAAGTGCGTGTGGATGCAGCCGAAGAGGATGCCCAATTGCAGCGCAACGCGCGATTAGTAGCCGAACATCGCGCCGATGCAGCCGAAGCCCGCATAGCCGAAATGGAAGCCGAACTGCGCCGTCTGCGCGGCGAGTAGCAATATCGAACAAAGATCCCTTGTGTTAGTTAACGAACTACATCCCCATTCATTGGCGCAAATCCATTGACGCACATCAACCTACACATCACACAACAGAGGTATCGCTGCAAATGACATCTACGGACATTGAGGCGCAGGTAGTTTCTACGCTGCAAAGGCTCGCCATCCCACATGAGCTTATCCAAATCGATCCTGAATACGCAGACACCGCCCAGTTCTGCGAAAAGTACGGCTACACGCTTGAGAGCAGCGGCAACACCATCATCGTGGCGTCCAAGCGCGGCGCAAAGAAATACTGCGCCTGCATCGTGCAAGGCTCCGCGCGCCTGGATGTGAACAAGACGGTGAAGCGGCTTATGGGCGTTTCGCGCGCATCGTTTGCGTCCGCCGATGAGACGATGCGGCTCACCGGGATGATGATAGGCGGCGTTACCGCGTTTGCGCTGCCGCCTGATCTGCCGGTGTACGCCGACGCCAAACTGCGCGCGCTCAACTATGTCATCCTAGGTTCCGGCAGCCGCTCATCAAAGATAAAAGTAGCGCCCGACGCCATCGCCAAAATCCCCGGCGCCCAATTCGTAGAAGGGCTTTCTATGTAAGGCGCGCCCGATAGTTGCCGCCATTCCCGCGCGCAAATCTATCCCATCGGAAACGCTTTGCGTCTCTGCGCCTTTGCGTTGAAAATCCCAAATAACGCTGGGACTGTGGCTCATAGACAACGCCAACCTAGAGCGCATCGCCGCCGAATGCAAACGCCGCGGCCGCTACGAATTCATGCTCAGCATGGGCCCGCTGATTCTGCGAAATGTAACTGGCAGTCCCGTCAACCCAATCGCGATATTCTGACGCCGCCTGCGCCAAATCCCTTGCTTCCCCGATTTGCGCCTCTGCACTCTTGCGCTAAACAATCCCCTGCGCGCCCAACCGCAATTTGACTAACATCGGCATAGCAGAATAAACTTAACCTGCTTGCCGCCGCCAAAGCGGTCGACGACGTCTGTATCACCGAAACCGCTTTGATTGCTCACACACGCATCTTAATCACTAGTCATTTCTTAGGAGAAACAACCAATGTCAATAACCGCAAGCAGGGTTTGCTGGACTAACGTAGAAGGCGCGGAAGACCTGTTCACTCCCGAATTCTTAGACTATGTTACCGAAGCGTATGACAAGTTCGCCGACCGCGTTCAGGATGTGCGAAACAAGCGCGCCGCTCAGCTGCGCCGCGCGCTGCACGACGGCGTTATGCCCGATTTCCCGGCCGACTCCGCCGCAGCCGCCGATTGGCAGGCGCCGCCCGTCCCCGACGACCTGCGCATCCCCGGCATCGAGATTTCGGGCCCCGTGTCCATCGCCAATATGGCAATCAACGCCGTCAACCCCGGACCCGAAGGCGAGCGCGCCGTGGGCTACCTCGACGACGACGAGGACTCCGGCGGCCATAGCCTTGTGGACACGCTGAACGCCGCCCGCAATCGCTTGGGCATCACCGAGCGCACGCTGTCATTCCACAACCCCGCGCGCAACCGCACCTACGCCATTGCGGACGGCGATACGCCCTTCTTTATGCACCGCGAGCGCGCCCTGCACCTAGACGAACACGACTTCGCCATTGACGGCAGCCCTATACCCGCCACCATACTCGGCATGGCGCTCACATTCGCATACGGCGGCAGGGCGCAGGTGGAGCGCGGGCAGGGCTTGTACTTCTACCTGCCCAAAGTCGAAGTGATTGAAGAGGCGGCGTTCTACCGCGATTTCTTCGACTTCAGCAAAGAGCGACTGGGCTACCCTGACGATGCCGTCATACGCGCCATATTCCTGGTGGAATCGCTGCCCGCCGTGTACATAATGGAGGATCTGCTCCACGAACTCGGCCCCTACGCCGCCGGACTGAACGCCGCGCGCTGGGACTTGAAGGCGAGCATCCTGGAATACATTATGGCCGACCCGAATATGGTATGGCCCGACCGCTTCGGCGTGGACATCAAGACCACCGATTTTATGGCGAACATCTTCCGCCGCCTGGTAGCCGTATGCCTCAAGCGCGGCGCCGTCCCCATCGGCGGTATGGCAACCGCGCTGCCAAGCCGCGACGACGAAATCAACAAGATAGCCGCCGCGTCCATCCGCGCTGACAAGGTATGGGAAGCGCAGCAGGGCTTTCTGCGCGGCTGGGTGGCGCACATCTTCCATATGAAGACCGCAAGCGATCCGTTCAAAGAGCATATCACCGCCGATTGGCAGCCCGCCGAAGGCATGGCCGATCCCGCCAACTATCCCGTCAGCATAGAGCGCCCCGAGGGCCCAATCACCGCCGAAGGCACTCGCCGCAACGCCCGAATGATAATCGAGTATGTGGAAGGCTGGCTCGCCGGGCGCGGCGCAAAGGGCATAGACAGCCTAGAAGGGCAGCCCGGCGCTCACCCTGCGCTGATGGAAGACCTCGCCACCGGGCGCATATCGGTGGCGCAGACGGCGCAGCGCATCCGGCACGGCGCGATAGCCGAAGACACCGAACAGCGCCACGACTTCGCGCTCGCCAAGCGCCTGCTGCAAGAAGAGACGGCTGACATCCTCAAGCATCGCAAGGCGGCGCTGCCCGCCGACGACGCGGACGCCCAAGCGCAATACCAAGAGCAGGCGGCGCGCTACCACAAGGCATACAAAGTCTCGCTGCGCTGGATAAAAAACTACACCGAGCTCGACTTCCGCAGCCTGGCCAGCTACACCCACGCCGACTTCGCCCGAATGGCAGAGGAAGAGGACGCGTTTTAGCGGCGCGTAAGCCCTACATTATGGACTTCGTTCTACACAACCTGCGGTTGAGAGAATTGGTCGCAATAGTCCAAGAAAATCGGAGCTTCTATCAAGATTTCGTAGATTTTCTTGCGGAAGACGGATACGGCTCCGTCCTGGATTTCGTTCAGGAAGCATCGGATGACAGAGCGATAAACACGATAAATCGCTACTTCGAGCGTCCGGGCGATGTACGACTATACGATGGTCTGTTGCGCCCCTATTCCAACTCCAGAGCCAAGTGGTATTTTCTGGCTTGGCTGCTCCGCGATGCGGCGACGCAACGCCTGCAGCCGCTTCTCAAAACCGCGCCGGGTGATACTTTGGCAGATCGGCGCGCTTATCTGCTGAACGAAGTCCGCAAGTTCGTTGCGCCGTTGTTTCCCGACGCAGAAAGCTGGGAATGGCACGCCGTATCCGAAATTATGCTGTCAAGACTTGAGGGCAGCAGACGCGCCTTAAAGGGAACCCTGTTTGAAGGGCTTGTGAGACGGATACTTGAAAACCTGATTAAGCGCCACGAATTGGCGTTGCAAGTCAGCAGGGCGCAAGTCCGAATAGCCGACGAAACCTACGATGTGCAGGTCATAGGCGAGACTACCTCAATTCTCATTCCCGTCAAGACGCGCGAAACTATGGGCGGCGGCCACTCGCTACTATTCACTAGGGACATTTACAAGTCAATTCTGGTAGCCACCGAAAACGGCTACACCTGCGTTCCCATCGTTATCGCAGAATCTTGGACGGGCGATTTGGACGCGCTCGAATCCGAACTCTACATCTACATTCAAGCGAACCCTAATCAGATAGTTTCCATTGAGCCGCTGTTGGCGCAGAAACTGGAAGACGACCTGCTGCCGCTGCTCAGAGACATCGCCGCGAACTAAAGCAGACTGCCCTGATAGAGCCTGTCCAGCGCCATTTCGCAATACTCTGCGTTGTTGTCAATGCCCACATACTTCCTGTTGAGGCGTTTGGCGACGACCGCCGTTGTTCCGCTGCCGACGAAAGGATCTAGAACTATTCCGTTTTCGGGACATCCGGCCGAAATGCAGATCTCGACCAGCCTTTCGGGGAAAACCGCGAAGTGAACCCCGCGAAACTTAGACAGGGGAATATCCCATACGGTTCGGCGGTTTCTGCCTTTCGGATGAAACGCTTGGTCCCACCTGCCGTTGTGCAGATTGGCGTTGCCGCCGTTCTTGCCGCTTTCGGGAGTGCCTTGCCGCTTGCCGAAATGGTTGCGCCCGCCCTTCATTCGGCTCTTATCCGTGAAAGTGACGTGCGGCTCTCTCACCGCATCAACGTCGTAATAGTAGTTCTGGGTTTTTGCGAACAGAAAAACATACTCATGGTCTGTCGTGGGCCTATTCTTCACGGACGACGGCATCGCATTAGGTTTGCGCCAAATGATGTCTGAGCGGAGCAGCCAGCCGTCGTCTTTCAGTGCGAATGCAACCTGCCAAGGCATTCCCAGCAGCGCCCCGTCTTGGTACTTATCGCCCAAGTTAAGCCACAAAGCGCCGTTATCTTTCAATACGCGTCGGCATTCCGAAAACACGCCTTGAAGCTTTTGTACATACTCGGACGGCGATTGCTCATTGCCAATCTGATGCGGGGCGCTGTAATCGCGCTGCATATAGTAGGGCGGGCTTGTAACGACGCAATTGACCGATGCGCTCGGAAGCCGCTGAAGCGTTTCCAGCGCGTCGCCTTGGATAATGGAATTCACCCATTGAGCGTTGTCCACTGACATAACGGCATCCATATCAAAGCCTACTGTTCCCTACCCCACCACCTGAAACAGCGGCATCATATTCGTCGAGTAGCGATGCGGTCTTACGTCGCCTTCATCAGGATTGGCGCGCGCCATAGAAAGCGCCCCGGTCGACGGCTGATTAGTGTATAATCTCACAACCACCTTGGCAAGAGCGTAACGACCCAAAGCAAACCGCAAGCGGAGCCGCAAGTTGCAAGACCAAACCGACCTATACGAAATACTGCAAGTTCACCCCTCGGCAGAGCAGGAAGTGATAGACGTCGCCTTTCGCCGCCTCGCGCGCATGTACCACCCCGATGTGAACAACTCCCCCGACGCAACCGAGCGCATGAAGTCCCTCAACCTCGCCTACGAAATCCTAGGCGACCCCGCCAAGCGCGCCGACTACGACCGCCAACGCGGCAACCGCGCCGAACACACCCGCCAACGCGCTGATCAAGAACAAAGAGAACGGCAAGCACGCGCCAATGCTGAACGCACAAAAGATGAAAGTGATCGGCAACGATGGCCGAGTGCGGAATCGTCTGATACAAAATACAAGCTTCCGTTTGGCGAAGCAGTCCTCTTTGGAATGCTATGTGGTGTCACATACTGCATTATCTCTACAGCTACGTTCTTCCTTCTTGATTTGATTGGGTGGACCACTGCTGCAACGTGGATCTTCGGAATTATCGCCTCCCTTATCGCTGGACTCTCTCTTGGGACAGCGATTGTAGCTCCATTTGGTCGCGGCGGCGTGGATCGACCTCCTCATCCTCGGACGTTGATACGCTTTGTCAGGGCGTTCCTCAGCATCTCTTTTGTACTGACCTCATTTTACGTGACCTGGCTGATATGGGTTCAATTCGCAGAGGCATCCTCGATTTTAGTGGTTGGGATTTCTAGTTTCATACTCTGTACCGCGTTTGGCATTGTATACTCGTTATACCACGATAACGAATAACGAACTATTTGGATATTATCAGCATGCCTACCCATACTGAGAATGCCTCCTTAACGCGCATTGACAAGATGTCAGTTTTTCGATTAAATGCAATTTAACTGGAACTTACCATTTATATGTTTAATACTGGATGGTAGGCTCGATGTGGAAAGGATGTGCAGCGGCGAATGCCCCATGTGTCCAGATGTCAGCGCGGTAAATGACGAAGATAGCGAAACCGCCTCAAAGGGTCTGCCAATTGGCAAAATAGCAGTTATAGTTGTTGCGCTAATGTGCGTGGCGCTGCTTGTTAGAGCGTGCTTTTAGCGTTCCAACCAGAGCCGGTTCCCCCGCAAATAAACTGATCAATGTGTTGCCAATAGTAACGTTGATGGGTATAATGAGTGGCATCAATCAACTCAGAAAGCGCATGAAAAGGAGAAACAATGAGTTCGTTCCCATGTAGCTCTTGCAGTAAGGACCACCCAAAGCAGGCTTTTATTTCCCACGCCTCAATCGACAAAGAGGTTGCAACCCAAATAGGAAAGGCGTGTTGCTGTAGTGGAGTTGCGCCATACCTATTTGAGTTCAGTGCTGACTATTCTGCCAGAATTGGACCGGCTGAGAAACTTGCAAAGCGAATTTCAGAGAGCGCAATTCACTTCATACTGATTAGCCCATCTATATCAAAGTATTGGACGCAAGCTTGGATAGGCTTTGAAATCGGAGTCTCGCGCGGTGCCGACACTGCCGACATTAAGGCTCGTAGATCAACTCCGTATTTTTCCAAGAAAATCATTGCGATCGATAACATAAAGCAAGGTGTCCCTGGTTCGCTTCCAAGCCTGGATGCTCTACTACTTTTCGATTTTAGTTCCAATGAACGCTGGAGTGAACTACAAAATGCGATTCGGTTTTTGACACCGAGGTACTCAAATACAAAAGAGATTAGGAAAGTAGATTACACAAAGCCAGCAGCGAATGAATCGCTTGGCGATATTGGCTTTGCGGTTGGAAACGCGGCGCAGGAAGCTCTTCTGAAAGCTAACGTAAAGTGCGAAAACTGCCTAAGTGAGTATGAGGCTTGGATAGCTATCAAGGACGCCCCAAAGTTAGGGCGGGCGTTCAATGGCTGGTTACCGAATACTCAAGGATGTTTAGCGGAATGCACCATAGAATGCCCGTCGTGCGACCAAATGGTTACTCGCGTCTTTACACAAGCCCTAGGGGTGAAAAGGTTGCCCCATGTCCAAATGCTTTTTCATCGTATCTATACCTTTATGAGTTCAACGACGAATTTTCTGCGTCGAACGTTCCTGCGGATATTCTCGCGAAGAAAGTAGAAGAAAGCGAAGTAGTTCAAGCACTCATATCTGCCGGTGCGGTAAATGACGAAAATAGCGGCGGAACCGGTTCAACAATTGGGCAGATAATAGTCATTGCCGTTGTGATAGTGTGCGTAGCGTTGCTTGTTAGGGCGTGCTTCTAGCGTCCGCATAGCGCAGGTTCCCCAATAAACGCTCTGGGTAAGAGTGCGTGATCCTTGACAAATTGCGCATTTTATGTTATAATGTGATTTAAGTTGAAGGCTATCATTTATACATTTAATACATATAGAAAATGGAGGTGTCGCAATGACTGGACAATCAAATCAAATAGACAAGGAGAAAAATATGAATATAGATACGATGAAAAAGCATTTGGACAAGGGCGGATTTGACATTATAGAAGAAACTAGACTATCAAACGGCAATGGAACGCAAATACGACTTAAAAATAGAGCCATAGTCATTGTATATGACAAAGGTACATATATTATTCAAGGGAAGAATGTGCAACAAGTTAAAATATATCTTGAAAGCTGTACTTTAACTGATTCAAGTAGTACACCAACATCTGATAAAACCTTTGTTTATGAGCATTATAGAGATGCCAAGAATCAACTAGAACTTCTTCTACCTGATATTGTGAGAAAATACGAATGGGATGAGTCAAAGCGCGCTACCAATAAAGCCAAGCACAAGATCGACTTCGACGCTGCCAACGGCTTCGATTGGCTAACTGCAATAACCGACCTAAGCCCGCGCGACGGAGAGATGCGCTTCGCCGCGACCGGATATATTGGGGAACGAAGACATCGCCTCGTATTCACACCGCGCGACGAGTGCAATCGTATCATCAGCCTGCGGCCCGCTAGCAAGCGGGAAGTACTGGATTATGAACGCCGCCGAACCCAATCTGACGGGAATGACCTTTGATGAGATAGCCGCCAAGTACGGCGAAGAGACCGCCATACAAGCCGGAATCGCCGCTGACCCCGAATGGGGCCCGGATGAGCTGGATATGTCAAATGCGCGCCCTGCGACGGAGCTGCTACCCGACCTTGTGGAGTTCGTGGAGCGCGGCGAGGCGCAGCGCGCGCGGTGAATAGAGGCATCGCTTGTCCAAAACCATCCAAATCCACGCCGACGGCGCCTACTCAGGCAAGCCTCAGTTCAGGCAAGCCTCAGTAACCAACGCAACAAGCCCCCGCCGTCATTGGCAGCGGGGGGCATTGGCTTGTAGGCAAACTAGCCCCCGCGCTACTCCACCGAACTGAGCGGGTTCACGGTTACGCGGCTCAGCGTAACATCGCCCGTATTGCGAAACTGATGCTCCACATTGGGCGGCACAAGCACGGCGTCCCCCCGCTTGATGGGATACTCTTTGCCTTCAACCCACAGCGCTCCCGAACCCTCCGTGATGAACGCCTGATGCTCCCAAGCGTGTATGTGTCCCGGGCTTGTCCCGCCCGGCGGATGCTGCACATACAGCATCACATAGTTGGGAACGCCGTCCTGCGGCCCCAAAATCGGATTGGCTTCGCCTTCATAGTTCTTTATGACCGGTTCCAAATCGCCCTCCCATTATCGTATTATCGTATCCGTTCATCTTTGCGTCCCTGCGCCTTTGCGTTAAAACTCGCAGTCCGCGCTAGTCGAACTCCCGCGCGATGGCAAGCGGCGCTTCGCCGTTCCAAACGCGCATCATATTCTCATATGCGAATTCGGCGCGCCGAAACCAGGTGTCCCAAGTTGTGCCGGCGCTGTGCGGCGTTACCACCACATTGTCCATCGCAAGCAGCGGGTTGGCGGGATCCACCGGCTCTCGCTCAAACACATCCAGCCCTGCGCCCGCAATCTGTCCCTGCCGCAGCGCCTCTATCAGCGCCGCTTCATCCACCACGGGGCCGCGGCTTGTGTTGATGACAACCGCCGTGGGCTTCATCAGCGCCAGGCGCTCGCGGTTGACGATGTGATGCGTATCCGGCGTAAGCGGCGTGTGGCAGGTGAGAATGTCCGATGTCCGAAACAGCGTATCTAGCGAAACCCGCCGCACATTCAGCTCGCGCTCGCGCTCTTCCGGCAGCGGATACATATCGTAATACTGAACCTGCGCGTCAAAGCCTTGAACGCGGCGCGCCACCTGCCGCCCGATGTTGCCCATACCAAGTACGCCCACGAGTTTGTTCGCCATCTCGAAGGTGTTCATGCCGCTAATGGGCGCGCTCCAGCGGCCGGCGCGCGTTGCGGGGTCGGCGTGCGTCTGCCGGCGATATACCGCAAGCATCAGCAGCAAGGTATGGTCTGCCACCGCCCACGAATTCGCGCCGCCGTTGTTGGCGCAGGGAACTTCCAGCGCGCGCATCAGGGGCAGGTTCATCCGGTCGTAGCCCGCCGCCAGAAGCTGCACCAGGCGTACTTTGCCCGCGGCGCGCAGCGCTTCGTCGGGCAGCGGCGCGGCATACACCATCAGGAAATCGGCGTCGCGCGCCAACGCCGTCTGACGGTCGAGCGGCTCGTCGCGGTGAACCGCGGTCGTCGTCCAACCCTGCGGCGTGTGTCCCGTGATTACATCCACAATCTCAGGCCGCAGCCCGTGCAGGAATATCACATTCGCAGACATAGCGCATACCTCTTGTCCGTTTGCGTTACCCGCCGTACATCTTGCGGAGCTGCGCCTTGAGCTTGTCCACGCTGAAATCGGGCGCTTGACAGAGGCTAATCATTTCGCGCTCTCTGTCTTCCACGCGCTTGACGGCGGCGGGGACTTCGGCGGCGATGTCGTGCGGCACTTTGATGACGCCGTGCTTATCGCCCATGATGATGTCCCCCATCCGCACATCTAGCCCGCCGACGGTGACCGGCGTTCCCACTTCTACCAGATGCACATAGGCGTGGGACACCAGCACATCGGAGGCGAAGGCGTTGAAGCCCAGCTCGCGCATTTCGTCCAGGTCGCGCACGCCGCCGTCCGTAACCGTCCCCACGCAGCCGAGCGCCTTGTGAATGTTCGCCTGCACTTCGCCCCAAAACGAGCCGATGACGTTGGGATAGTCGATATCCTTCAGCACCAGCACGCGCGGCTCCGGCACCTGCAGTATCGCGTCCACCCAGTCGAGGCGGGACACATTCATATGAGCGCTTGGCGGCATATCTGCGGAGATGACGGCGGTAACCGCATAGCCAATCATATGCCCCATATCCGGGAATATGGACTTGATGGCGGGCAGCATGAAGCCCTCAGTGCGCGGCATCACATCGAATGTCTCGAGGGCGTTGGCGATAGAGCAGGACGGAATTTGCCGCAGAGTTTCCAGCTGCTCCGGAGTCAGGTTTGGCAATGAAGCGCCTCCTTAGAGTGATAGTGATATGGGTGTATTTGTGTGTGCTTTCGTTTGGGTTGAGTTTGCGCAGTTTCTCACGCCGCCGCTAAAGCTGTAGCGCAATAGCGACAAGCGTGCATACCAACGCCGCTATTATTGTGGATAGCGCCCCAAGTATCCACGCTACCCACCTCAGCGCGACCTGAGTTTTGCCGACTTCGAAGCTCAGTTTATCAACTGTCGTCGCGAGAACCCCAACGACCTCAGTTAGCTCACTAAGTTTCGCTGATTGCTTGTCAACGGTCTCATCCAGATCATTGAGTTTCGCACCGTGCTCATCAACGGTCTCTGCCAGCTCATCAACCGTTTCTGCCAACGCATCAACCTTCGTTGATACGGCGTCAACATCCGCTTTAGTCGCCCATTCCGTCATGTCGACGTCGGCGTCAGTCCGTTCCTGGGTTTCAGTTGCCATAGCGAAAATCCTTTCCTAGTCGCTTGCCTGAGCAACCTTTCGCACGCCGCCCGCTAAAGTCGCAGCGCAATGGCAAGCAGCAAAAACACCAACGCCGCTACCATCAGAAACAGTCCCCCAAGTATCCACGCAATCCACTTCAGCGTGGTATGAGTCTTGCCGACTTCGACGCTCTGTTCAGCGACCTTCGTCAGCACAGCGTCGACATCCGCCTTGGTCGCCCATTCTGCCTTGGCGACGTCATCGACGTCGGCGTCAGTCCTTTCCTGCGTTTCAGTCGACATAGCGAAAATCCTCCTAGCCGCTTCACTGCCGGCGGCAATGCCTCAAGATAATACCACACATCCCCACCCTTTGCGCCTCTGCGCCTTTACGCTAAAACCGCCAGCGGCCCGCGCGCTGTCCGTTATTCCTCAACGATGGTATAGCCGCTAGTTATGGTTGTGCGCCCCGCCAGCGTTGCGCCGATGGAGCAGTATTTGCGCTCCGAAAGATCTATCGCGCGCCGCACCGCCGCCTCGCTTACGCCCCGCCCGCGTATCGTGTACTCCAGCCTGACCGCAACCCAAGTCCAAGGCGCATCCGGAAGCTGCTCGCCGCGCACTTCAACGCTGAGCCCGCGCACATCCTGCCGCTGCCGCCGCAGTATGTTCACCACATCGATCCCGCTGCATCCCGCAAGGCTTGTCAGCAGCAGATCGCCGGGCATCATTCCCGCGAATGCGTCCCCATCGTTTTGCGGCGCGTCCACCGTTACGCTATGCCCGTGCGCGTCCTGCGCCGCGAACCTGAAGCCGCCCCGCCATTCCACCTGCACGCTGCTTGTAGGTCTTTCCGCCATCGCCGAACCTCTCTTGCCGCGCCGAATGCGACGGCGCGCTCACTCAGGCATTCCGTTGTCGATCCAGTCTTCAATCTTGCGAATGTCCTCTTCCGAGAGGAACGGCCCGCCCATAGGCATCTTGGGTATACTGCCAAGCCCGCGCCGCAGCGACACCACCAGCGCCGTTTCGGACGCCGGCACGCCCGCTTCGATGAACTTCATCCCCATAGCGGAATCGTCCGCAAGCTCCTGCGGCGTGTCCCAGTAGTAGCCGTGTATGCCCGGCAGTCCCCGCCGCTTTTCGCGCCGCTCCCAGCGCTGCATAATATCGGACAGGATTTGCCGCACCTCCGGCCAGCGCACAACCTCATCGCTCATATCTGCCTCCCCCGCGTTCAAGTTCATCCCTGCGCCTTTGCGTTAAAGCCTTCTGTAAGATGCCCCGCGCGTGAACGCCCTCTTAGGATGCCCTAGGATACCCTGCGCGCGAATACCGCCTACCTGTTCGCCGGCTGCACAAGCTCAATCAGCACATCGTCCGGCCCCTCGATGTACGCCAGGCGCGTCCCGCCCGCCACCTCGGTTATCGGCAGCACCACGCGGATGCCCGCCGCTTGCAGCCGCGCTATATCGGCGTCTATGTCATCCACGTCGAAGCCGAAGTGTTCCAAGCCCAGCCGATTCAGTTCGGCGACCGCCCGCTCATCCGACGAACCTTGCGGCTTGGACGATATGTTGAGCCGAACCGGCCCGCCGGCGTCCATGCTGATTGTTATCGTGCCGGGCATCACCTCTCTTTCGGACAGCGTCTTTGCGCCGAAATGTTGCTCATACCACGCCGCCGATGCGCGCGGATCCGCCGACCTTATGTGAACATGATTGATAGCGTATGCCATTGATATGCGCTCCTTAGTTGTTTCGGTTATGCGCGCATTCGCCCGCAAGCCATAACATACCAGATTAGCGCGCGCATTGCCCGCCGCGCTCACAGCGCTCACAAGACATTCCCAGCGCAACAGCGCAAAGCGGGATGCGCGCAAGGCGATTGCGTCGACCTGCGCCGCGATGTTCAAATATCGCCAGGCGCGCCGCAGGGACAAGCGCAAGCGAGAGGGTGGCTGAAGTCGTCAGGATTAGCCGCCGTGTCAGCGCCGTCGCCGGGCCGATGCTCGACGGCGCGCGGCCGTGCGGCGGCGGTTGGGATTGCCGCCCACGCTGTAGCGGAATTAGGCAAACAGCCTTCGCAGTACGCCATTCGCTACGGGCATAAGCGCGCGGTTGGGGTTAGCGCCGTCGCGATGATGCGCGGTCAATGCGCTGAGCTCGTTTCTCTAATCCGCGTCCCTATTCCTCCCACGGCGGCGGCTCGTCGAAAGGCTCATCGTTGTCTTCGGCACGCTGCTTGCGGGCGTACCACGCCTTGGCGTCCGCCTTGATTTTGGCTTCGCCGATCGCCACGCCGCGCTCCTCCCCACGCGCTTCGCCGATCGCCACGCCGCGCTCCTCACCAATCGCCACGCCGCGCTCGACGCCCCGCGCCTCGGCCTCCTTCAGGTTTTCCGCGTACTTATCCCTTATCACCGGCAGCACCATCATCAGCCTCCTGAACACTGCTCTGGTTGAACGCCCGAACCATACCAGCCCGATTGTTGCCAACAGCGCCGGCAATACCGCCGCGCTTATTGACTTTACCACTTCGATTATACAGCCCGTTTGCGGATATTGCGCTGTTCGGCATTCGCCCATAAGCGCGTCCGCCAGCGCAATCACGCTCCATGCCAGGATTATCAGCGCGTACACCGTGCCGTGCAGCCGCTTTTCGCGCCTAGATATGCCCAGCAGGTCAACCTGTTCGTCATCGTTTGGATTTTCAGTCATCATGCCCATATGCCCCCGATGCGCGAATAAAACCACTGCTGCGGCAATCTCACGCTTCGGCAGCATTGAGGCTGATGTTATCACACAAGGGCGGCGCAAGCGGTTGTCAGCATTCGGCATTCCCAGGCATAAGCGCGTATTTGGGGTTAACGTCGTGTCAGCGCCGTCGCCGCCCCGTTGCCCGACGACGCGCGCCCACGCGTCGTCGGTTGGGGTTGCCGTGCCTAAGATTGGGTTCGTTTTCGGGCTTGAGATAGCCCTCTTTGCGGTTGTCTTGCTGCAAGCCGGTCAGCGTCATTCGGTCGCGTTTGACCTTGTTGCAGGGCGGGCATAGCAGCGTCAGGTTGTCGTATGCGTCGGAGCCGCCGTCGGCTTTGGGGCGGATGTGGTCGACCTCCAAGACGCGCGGGTCGAAGCCGTAGTTTGCGCCGCAGCCCTGGCAGTACGCGCCGATGTCATCCAACAGCCTTTGATGCTGCTGACGGGGCGGCGGATAGCGCCTGCGCGTTTGCGCGGTGGGCGTTTGGAAGTAGGGTATAGGGTCTTCGTAATCCGTGCGCTTGGGCGGCGCTGTGAGATAGTGGACATCGCCGAATGTCAGCAGGTTGGCTTGATTGGATTCGCGGGCGGCGGCGTCTTTGACCGCCAACCCTTCGGCCTGTAGCCGATGCAGCACGGTTTGGTACGCGCCTTCCCAGATGTCTATGCCCACCCATTGGCGGCCTAGGCGCTCGGCGGCGATTGGCGTTGTGGCGCAGCCGGCGAATGGGTCTAGCACGATGTCGCCGGGGTTGGACGACGCCTTGATGATGCGCTCATATAGTTCCAACGGCTTTTGCGTGGGATAGCCGGTGCGCTCTCTGCCTTTGGCTTCTTTCACATCGTCCCATAGATTGTTGCGGATAGTCCCCGCTTTGGGGCGTATCTTGCGATACAACTTATCATTCCGAACAACCAATTCCCCGTTCCTGTCCGCCTCTTCCATTCGCGGCTTCCCAATCTTCCATCCCGAAGCGTATGGCGGGAAGAAGCCTTTGTATTCGTAGCACAAGTTGGGGCGCGGGGCGGCGCTCGGACGGTTGAACGCAACATCCAAGTAGTATGCGCCTTTGTCGTCTTTTAGCTTGAACGCCTTGGCTAGATAGTCGGGATCATAGGGCTCTAGCACGCCGCTCATATCAAAAACGGCGTCCGCAGTTTTCACATAGAACAGAACGCTATCGGTGTTCACATTGTAACTGCGGGGAAGAAATTGAGAGCCTTTGAATCCGCGAACGGTTCGCCGCCAGACGATTTCGTTTCGGAAGTTGTCTCTGCCGAAAATAGCGTCCATCAGCATTTTCAGATAATGGCTTGCAGTTTGGTCGCAATGCAGGTATATGCTGCCGTCTTCGCGCAGAACGCGGCGCATCTCAATCAGGCGTATCGCCATGAACGCTAGGAACGCCGCCATATCGCTGCCGCAGGCTTCGCGCGTGGTTGATATGACCGAATAGACTTCGGGGAAGTCGCGCATAATTTCGGTAAGCCAGTCGTCGTGGACGTCCTCGATCCAGCGCCAGCGGTCTTGGAAACGGGCGTCGCGCGCGATGCTGTCGGGCGTGGCGTGAAAGTCTTTGCTCTTGTTGAACGGCGGATCCGTTGCGATGAGATGAACCGATTCGGAGTTCATCCCGCGCAGCACATCGAGGTTGTCTGCGTGGTATAGGGAGCGGTTGGCGAAGTTGGGGACTGCCATTGATATGCGATCCTTAGGCGTTTCGGTTATGCGCGCGTTCACCCGCAAGCCATAACATACCAGATTAGCGCGCGTATTGCTCGCGCCCCAACCCACAATATGCGTAGGCGGCGCAACCTGTATCCCGCCCACGCGCATCCGCCGCCGCCCCCACCGCCGCTCCCAACGCTTGACCACGCCCGCTTATTGGACTGATAATGTTGCCATACCGAACAAACCCGCCCGCATCGCCGCGACGCCAAGCGGGCGCAACGGGCGCAGCGAAATCGGCATCGGAACGCATAGCAAACGCACAGCGAAGGAGCAAGCAATGGCAGACATCGGATTCGTGGGGCTTGGCATTATGGGCAAGCCTATGGTCAGAAACCTTATGAACGCGGGCAACTCCGTAACCGTCTATGACATCGTTGGCACGGCGGTGGAAGAGATGGCTACCGAAGGCGCAAAGCCCGCCTCTTCCTCAAGCGAAGTCGCCGCCAACAACCCGCTCATCATCACGATGGTGCCCGACGGCCCCGACGCCGAAGCCGCCATCATGGGCGCAAACGGCGTACTCGAGGGCGCGGCGGACGGCGCAGTAGTCATAGACATGAGCTCCATAGCGCCGGCGTCAGCGCAGAAGATAGCCGCCGCTTGCGAAGCGCAGGGCGTTGACTTCCTAGACGCCCCCGTCAGCGGCGGCGAGCCGGGCGCTATCGCCGGAACCCTCGCCATTATGGTAGGCGGCAAGCGCGCCGTGTATGACAAATACGTGGACGTGTTCGCCCCGATGGGAAGCTCAACCTACTGCGGCGACTACGGCGCCGGCAACACCACCAAGCTCGCCAATCAGATAATCGTCGCCATCAACATTGCGGCGGTGAGCGAAGCGCTTGTGCTGTCCAAGAAGGCGGGACTTGACCCCAACATCGTGTTCGACGCCATCAAGGGCGGCTTGGCGGGCAGCACCGTGCTAAACGCCAAAGCGCCGATGATGATTGAGGGCAACTTCAACCCCGGCTTTCGCATCCGCCTGCACCAGAAAGACCTCAACAACGCCCTGCAGACGGCGCGCGAACTCAGCGTCCCCCTGCCATTCACCGCATTGGCGCAGCAGATAATCGGCTCCCTAATGAACGAAGGCAAAGGCGACGCCGACCACTCTGCCATAGCCAACTTCATCGAAGACATGGCAAACGCCACCATCAGCGGCAAATAGCGCCAAACGCCAAACCCGCCACAACACAACCCGCCGCGCGCCAACAAACGCCCCGCCCGCAATCGGCGACAAGTTGGCGCGCGCATCTATCCCGCGAAACGCGAACCAAGCGGGAAGCGCGAACTCCTCAAACTCTCAGGGAGGCAGATATGGTCACCGCAACGCGCCTCACATACCAAGACTACATAAACACGCCCGACGACGAACGCTACGAACTCATAGACGGAGAGCTTATTATGGCGCCAGGCCCCACTATCCCCCACCAAGGCAATCAGACTAGACTAGGTTGGCGCATGGCGCGCTTTGCCGAAGAGCGCGGACTAGGCGTCGTGTACTTCTCCGACACCGACGTTGTGCTGTCCGACGCCGATGTGGTGCAGCCCGACCTGATTTTCATATCCAAAGAGCGGGAACACATCATAGAGCACGCCAACATTCAAGGCGCGCCGGACTTTGTGGCAGAGATACTATCCCCCGCCACCGAGCGCCGCGACTGGGGAGCAAAGCGCGAACTCTACGCCAAGCACGGCGTCAAAGAGTATTGGATACTCGATCCGCTCAACAAGAAGGTATGGGTTATGCTCCTGATCGACGGCGCACTTGAAATCGTGCAGTCCTGCGGCGCGGGCGACATCGTAACATCGTCCGTACTCGCAGGCTTCAGCGTCGCCGTGGACGACATATTCCAGGATTAACCCAACGCCGCGCAAATCCATCCATAGCCTTCAGGGGATAACCCACCCCCCAATTTAGCGCGCTATGGTATATTATCCCCACAGTACCACAACCGCCGCCAAAGCCCAAACCAAGAGGCAGCCGATGACCACCAAACTAATCGACGCTCCAAAGGTTCCTAAGCAAGCCGAACATCGGCAAGATGAGCGCCTTGCCGTATTTCCGGAGTATCCCCCAAGGGATGATATGCAGAACTCGCTCTACCTAAACCGCTTCGCACATGTAACCGCGCTTGAGGTTCACCTAGGCAACCCGGACACTACCCTTGTGCTGGGCGAAGTATCGGTAGCGCCGTCCGCCGCGGCGTCCAAAGAGCATCGACGCCCCGACCTGATAGTGTCGTTCAACTGCGATCCGGAGCTCGCCATTCGGCAAGACGGGTACGCGATAGACCTTCAGGGCAAGCCGCCGGATTTCGCGCTGGAAGTGGCGTCTAAGACGACCGGCATAATCGACGAAACCGAAAAGCGCATAGACTACGCCGCATACGGCATACGCGAGTACTGGCGTTATGACCAGACGGGCGGGGACTACCACAAGGAGGCGCTTGCGGGGGATCGCTTGGTCGATGGCGAATACAAGCCGATCGACATAGACTGGCTCGACAATGATCGCTGCCGGGGCTACAGCGCGGTGTTGGATCTGTATGTGTGCTGGGAGTACGGCAATCTGCGCTGGTACGACCACCACGCCGACGAATACCTGCTGACCTTTTTCGATGAGCGCGAGATGAGACTGCAAGAGACGTTTGCGCGTCAGCAGGCGGAGCTGCGCGCCGAACTTGAGGCGTATGAGCGCCAACAAGCCGAAACCCGCGCCACAGACGCCGAAGCCCGCGCCCAACAAGAAGCCCGCGCACGCCAGCAAGCCGAAGCCGAAACCCGCCGCCTCCGCGCCCAACTCGACGCCCTAAGACGCAGCGCCCAACCCAACGACGAAATCTGAGCCGCCGCCCGCAAGCCCCTATATGCTCGATACGCTCGCCGCCATATCCTCGCCATACACCCAGGAGCCAACCCAATGCCCGCCATCTCCCACAACGCCAGCGCCACCAACAGCAGCGCCACTGCCGGCGCACCCATCCCGCCGCACCCCCTAAACCGCAACCTATTCATCGCGGACAACCTCACCCTGCTCCAGCGCCTTGACAACGAAAGCGTCGACCTCATCTGCATTGACCCGCCTTTCGCCAAAAACCAAACCTTTGTGGGCGCGCTCAAGCCCCCGCTGACGGACGACGAACAGCGCCAAGAACTCGATATGATGGCCGACTGGGGCATCCACAACGCCCGCCAAGCCGCCGCTGCCGGCATAGAATGGCCCTACGGGCAAAACTACGCCAAGTTCAAGGACATATGGCGCTGGGAAAACGACGTCCACGAAGATTGGATAGCCCGCATCGAAAGCGACCACGCCGCGCTCGCCAAAGTCATTGACGCCACCCGCTACGCCCATAGCGAAGACACCGCGGCGTATCTCGCTTATATGGCTATACGCTTAATCGAGATGCACCGTATCCTGAAGCCGACCGGCAGCATTTACATACATTGCGATGTCAACGCAAACGCCTATTTGCGTATGACCTTGGACTCCATTTTTGGAGATAAAAACATTCGCGCCGAGATAGTGTGGGCAAGGTCGGCGGGTTTCAAACGAAGATCCGCTAATAAATTCCCGCAGAAAAGCGATACCATTCTGTTCTATGCCAAATCGACGGATCAAAATCGATTCAACACGCAATACCTGCCGCACAAGCCCGAATACATAAAGCGGTTCAAAAAAGACGATAATGGAAGATTATATCGGGACGATGTTAATCCAACCGCCGGCGGCCGCCGAACTATCTATTTGGATGAAACCCACGGCGACATCGTCGATTCGCTATGGAACGACATTAACCCGGTTAATCCTAATGCGAAAGAGCGCACAGGCTACCCTACCCAAAAGCCCGTAGCGCTTGCCGAGCGCATCATCCTCGCCAGCACCAACCCCGGCGATGTCGTGCTAGACTGCTTCGCCGGTTGCGCCTACGTCCCCGTCGCCGCCGAGCGCAACAACCGCCAGTGGATAGCTTGCGACATATCCCCCAGAGCGCTCACCGTGCTGCGCCGCCAATTCGCCAAATTCCACTACTCCGTGGACGGCGCGCAAGCCACCCAAACCCCCACCCTTATCGTCAACGCCAACGTCATCACGCGCGCTCCCTCCGACCTGCCAACCCGAACCGACGCCGATCCCACTGAACGCCAAGACATCAAAGAGCTTCCCGAAAGAAAGTACAAAGTCCCGTCCAGCATCATCCCCGAAAAAGAGATGCTGGAATTCCTGCTGGAACTATCCGACTACAAGGCGTGGTGCTGCGGCTTCGCCAATCGCCGCCCCGATGGCGCCATCGTCAGAACAACCAACAACTTCCATCTGGATCACATTGACCCGCGCTCAAAGGAAGGCTCCAATCAGATAACCAACCGCGCGCCGCTATGCCCCACGCACAACATTCGCAAGAACAGCCGGCGCGTCCACTTGGCGGACTACCGCGAAGAGATAGCCTACGCCGGCGAAATGCTGGTGGACACCCTCGCCGACCTGGTGAATCTGCCTTGGGCAGTCCAGCAAGCGCTCGACTACTACGCACTGGCAAGAGCCAAATCCGGCTACCAACCCGCATTCGCAAGCGCATAGCCTTTGCGAACAACCCAACCTCGATTTCGCGCTATGATATAGTATCCCCATACTGCCATAACCATCGCCAAAGCCAACGCCCTAACTCAGCCCCACTTCCCACTTATGGAGTGAACACTTGGGCAGAAAACTCACAGACGCCAACCGCCTCTCGCTAACATTCCCCGAACTAGCGAAAGAATGGCATCCCACCATGAACGGCGATTTGACGCCCGCCGACGTGTCTAAGGGCAGCGGCAAGAAGGTCTGGTGGCGTTGTGAAAAATTCCATGAATGGGAAGCGCCGCCAGACCATCGAAGCAGGGGCAGCGGTTGCCCATTCTGCTCCGGGAAATACGTGTCTGACCTAAACAGGTTATCCATCCGTTACCCCGATGTAGCCAAAGAATGGCATCCCATTAAGAACGGCGATGTGACGTCGGACGACGTTTCGTATGGCAGCAATAAGAGGGTATGGTGGCGTTGTGAGCGGCGGCATGAGTGGGATGCCGTTATATCTAGTCGAACACTAGACGGAGTTGGCTGCCCATTCTGCGCGGGACAACGCGTTACTGATGAAAACAGGTTGTCTATCCATTACCCCGATGTAGCCAAGCAATGGCATCCCATCAAGAACGGTGACCTGACGGCCAGCGACGTGCCGTATCGCAGAAATAAGAAGGCTTGGTGGCTCTGTGAGAAAGGACATGAGTGGCGCGCGGTTATCGCAAGCCGCACAATGTACGAAGGCAGAGGTTGCCCGTACTGCTCAGGCTACTTTGTCACTGACGAAAACAGGTTGTCTATTCACTATCCCGATGTAGCCAAGCAATGGCATCCCACCAAGAACGGCGATTTGACTCCCTATGATGTGACATATGCTACCCACAGGAAAGCCTGGTGGCTCTGCGAAAGGGGACATGAGTGGGATGCCGTTGTCGCAAGCCGAACAAAAGACGGAGTTGGTTGCCCGTACTGCGCGGGAAAACTCGTTACCGACGAAAACAGGTTGTCTATTCACTATCCCGAAGTAGCCGCGCAATGGCATCCCGCCAAGAACGGCGACTTGACGCCCGAAGACGTGTCCTATGGCAGCGATATGAAAGCGTGGTGGCTCTGCGAAAGAGGGCATGAATGGGAAGCATCGATAGGTCATAGAAGTAAGGGCAGCGGTTGCGCCCGTTGCTCCATACCCCACAGGTCAAAGGTTGAGATATACCTTGCCTGCGAACTAGCGGCATTCTTCGACGACATTGATCCCGCGCAGACGCACGCCATCAGAACGCCTCAAGGCGAAACCTTGAAGGTTGATATACTAATCCCGTCCGAAAATATGGTGATTGAATACGATGCGCTCTATTGGCATAAAGTCAGGTTAGAGCAAGACACAAACAAGACAAGCGCGCTGAAAGCCGCCGGATGGAATGTGCTGAGAATCAGGGAAAGCCACCTGCCGCTTATTCAACCCACCGATCTGCAGTGTGAGGTTACATTCAGCGGCGACGCAGCGCAGCTGAAGCGATTGGCGAACAAGGTTTTGGCGCATCTTAAAGAGACCTTTGACATCTATATCCCAGGGTTTGACAAGTACCTGATGAGTGATTCACTCACTAACGAATCCGTCGCGAATGCCATCATTGGCAAAGCCACCGCCCAGCAGTTAACCATATTCGCGATTGACGCCTAACCCCCCCAATTTCCCCAAATCCAATGACAACCCAGCCCCGCTAACCTTATACTTATAACGCTTATACAAAATGCTTTGCTTATGCCGACTTAGGCCGCAGCCCCCAATATGAAAATCATCATCCTAAACGGACCCAATCTCAATATGCTCGGCAGGCGCGAGCAATCCTACTACGGCGTCAAAACCCTTGACGACATCGCCGAACTCGTCCAAGACCGCGCCCGCCAACTGGCAGTCGAGACCGAATTCTTTCAGTCAAACCACGAAGGCGCGCTTGTGGACTACCTCCAGCGCCTCACGCCCGATGTGGCGGGCATAATCGTCAACGCCGGCGCGCTCACCCACTACGGGCTATCCCTGCGCGACGCCCTCATAGACGCCCGCCTGCCCATCGTTGAAGTGCATCTCTCCAACATCCACGCCCGCGAAGAATTCCGACGCCGCTCCGTCATCGCAGACATAGCGCAAGCGCAAATCGCCGGACTCGGCTGGCAAGGCTACATTTTCGCCCTAGAATATCTCGCATCCCACCTAAACCAAGCCTGAAGCAATCCCGAAGCAAGCGCTCAACCTCAATCAGGCGCCCAATTGCCCAATTAAAGGGAAAGGACTAAAGGACAAAGAACTCGCATGACGCTCAAACTCCAAAACCTCCGCCAAAAGATAGAAGAAGCCGAACTTGACGCGCTGCTCATATCATCCCCCGAAAACCGCCGCTATATGTCCGGCTTCACCGGCTCCGCCGGCTGGCTGCTCATATCCCCCCACAACGCAACCCTCGCAACCGACTTTCGCTATATCGAGCAAGCCGGCCGCCAATCCCCCGAATACGAAGTCCGGCGAACAGCGCCCGGCCTTGCCTGGTTCCCCGAATGGACTGCCGAACACGACGTCAAGCGCATCGGCTTCGAAAGCCAAGACGTCACCGTCGCCGTTCACCAAGCCTTCAGCAAAGCCGCCGACGAAGCCGAAACCACCAACCACCCCGAACTTGTCCCCACATCCGGCATCGTTGAGCAGCTCAGAGCGTACAAAGACCCCGACGAACTAGCGCTGCTCTGCGAGGCAATCCGGATAGCCGACGAAGCGCTCGACGCCGTAGCGCCCCGCATCGAGCCGGGCATCACCGAAGAAGGCGTGGCGTGGGAACTCGAGAAAGAGATGCGTCAGCGCGGCGCCGAAATGATTTCCTTCGACACCATCGTAGGCGCCGGCCCCAACGGCGCGCTCCCCCACCACCGCGCAGCCCAAACCCCCATCAGGCAAAACGACGCCATCGTCATTGATATGGGCGCAAAGTACGAAGGCTACTGCAGCGATCTGACCCGCACCATATTCGTAGGCGAACCCGACGCCAAGTTTCGCGAAATCTACGGCATCGTGCTGCAAGCCCAGCTCGCCGCCGAAGACCAAGTCCGCGCCGGCATGACCGGCAAAGAAGCCGACGCCATAGCGCGCGACATCATCGCCGACGCCGGCCACGCCGACGACTTCGGCCACAGCCTAGGCCACGGCGTCGGCCTAGCCGTTCACGAATTCCCCCACGTCGGCCCCAGCGCCGAAGAAGACACGCTCCAAGACGGCATGGTCTTCACCATCGAACCCGGCATCTACCTGCCCGGATGGGGCGGCGTCCGCATCGAAGACATCGTAGTGCTAGAAAACGGACGCGCCCGCGTGCTCAGCAAAGCCCGCAAGCTCTAGCCCCGCCAACCATCCCAACCCAACCCACAGGAGCCCGTTATGAACGTCAACTATGGCGAACTTCGCAAGGGAATGGCGATCGAAATGGACGACGCCCCCTTTATCGTGGTGGAATACGAACAGCGCAAGATGCAGCAGCGCGCCCCCGTTATGCGCATCAAATTCCGCGAACTCACCACCGGCCGCCTCATCGACCGCACCTTCTCCGGCTACGACGTCGACTTCAAACTCGCCGACGTCGAGCGCCGCTCCGCCGAGTACATCTACCAAGACGACAACCTCTACTACTTCATGGACACCGCCTCCTACGAGCAGTTCCCCCTGTCCGATTCGCAGATAACCGATGCCCTGCAGTTCCTGGTGGAGCAGACCGAAGTCGACCTTGTGCTGTTTCGCGATAGCCCCGTGGCGATCGAACTCCCCATCACCGTCAACCTGGAAGTAGCCGAAACCGTCCCCGGCGTGCGCGGCGACACCGCCCAGGGCGGCACCAAGCCCGCCACCCTGCAAACCGGCCTTGTTGTCCAAGTCCCCCTGTTCGTCAATCAAGGCGAACTCATAAAAGTGGACACCCGCACCGGACAATACCTATCCCGCGCTTAGCCCATCACGCGCGCCGCAGCATCGCAATGGCAGCCATATACTCCGTCTCACAACTATCCTCATATATCAAGCAGACGCTTGAGCGCGACGCCGCGATGCGCGACGTCTGGATCAGCGGCGAAGTCGCCAACCTCGCGCAGCCCGGCTCCGGCCACTCATACTTCAGCCTGCGCGAAGCAAACGCAACCCTGCGCTGCGTTATGTTCCGCGGCGGCGCGCGCGGCGCTGAGCACCTCGCCAACGGCGCCGCCGTCATCATCCACGGCCGCGTATCCATCTACGAACAGCGCGGCGATCTCCAAATCATCGCCGACATCGCCCAACCCGAAGGCGTCGGCGAACTCCAACTGCTGCTGGAAAAACTCACCCTGAAGCTGCAGAACGAAGGCTTGTTCGAGCCGTCCCGCAAGCGCGAACTGCCCCGCTTTCCCGCCAAAATCGCCGTGGTCACATCCCCCAGCGGTTCGGTCTGGCACGACATCCGCACCGTGATAAGCCGCCGCTACCCGCTCGCCGAGCTCGCCATTGCGCCCGCCCCTGTGCAAGGCGCAGACGCTGCCCCCGCCCTTGCCGAAGCGCTCAACGCCGCAAGCGATGCCCCCGACGTGGATGTCATAATCCTAGCGCGCGGCGGCGGCTCCCTCGAAGACCTCTGGGCGTTCAACGAAGAGGAAGTCGCAAGAGCCATCTACGCCTGCCGCCCCCCCGTAGTCAGCGCCGTCGGCCACGAAACCGACCACACCATCGCCGACCTCGTCGCCGACAAGCGCGCCCCAACCCCGTCCGCCGCCGCCGAACTCGTCGTCCCCGACCGCGCCGAACTCGCCGCATTCACCGTCGGCTGCGCCCAATCCATGACCGCCGCCGTATCCCGCCAACTAGACGCCGCGCTCGACGATACATATCAGCTTCACGCCCGCCTCCAAAACGCCGTCCCCGACCTCGACACCCTGCGAATGCGCATCGACGACCGTCTCAGAACCGCCGTCAACCTAGTGGAAGCCGACTTGGCGCTCAAAACCGAACGCGTCAGCGGCCTCAAGTATCGCCTTGAAGCGCTAAGCCCCAAAGACACCCTGCGGCGCGGCTACGCCATCGTGCAGCGCGCGCGCGACGGAGCCGTGGTCAGCGCCCACAACCAGGTTGCCCCCGGCGACGCCCTAGCCATCACCCTCACTGACGGCGCGCTGCAAGCCGAAGTAACCGCCACATCCCACAGGAGCCACGATGACGGATAACCCCCATATCGCCAACGCCAACGGCGGCAGCGCCAGCCAAGACCTAAACGCCCTCACCTTCGAGCAAGCGCTCGAACGCCTAGACGCCACTGTGCAGGCATTGGAATCCGGCGGACTCACGCTCGCCGAATCCACCCGCCTATACGAAGAGGGCATGGCGCTCGCCCGAATGTGCAACGAAGCCCTCACCGCCGCCGAACTCCGCATCCGCCGCATCAAAACCGCCCACGGCGAGCAGATGCGCTTCCTTGCCGAAGACGACGGCGTCTATGAGGCCGACCCTTGCTGAAAACCATTCGCAAAGGCGCGCGCATAATCGTCCGCCGCCTGCGCGCTCAGGGGTTGCGCACCACTGCGCTTTGGGCATACGCGCGCGGCGTACCCTACATCACCGGCGTCCCCATCCTGCGATACAGCCGCGTAACCCCCGCGCTCTACGTCGGCCCCCAGCACCGCGCAAACGGCAAGCGCGCCCTAGCCCAAGCCGGCATCGCCTACATCCTGAATATGCGCTCCGAATTCGACGATGCCGCCCACGGCCTAACCTTTGACGCCCCCCCCGACGGTTCGCCTGCAGACGCGCGCGCATCCTACTGCCACCTGCCAACCCCCGACGACGAAGCCCCCTCTATGGCGCACTTGGCAGAGGGGATAGCATTCATTGAAAGCGCAATCGGCAGCGGCGGCAAGGTCTATATCCACTGCTCGGCCGGCGTTGGACGCGCCCCCACAATGGCGGCCGCCTACCTGATATGCCGCGGCTACAGCATCGACGACGCCCTGGATATGATACGCAGCGCCCGCCCGTTCATCACCATCACGCCCCCCCAAATGCGGCGCTTGCGCGAACTAGAAGCGTTGCAGACCGCCCGCCGCGCCAGCGTCGATGCGCCAAACAGCGCGACGGTATAGCGACGGCATTGGCATTTGGCGCAAGGATATGAGCCTATGAGCCGCTAATCCCCCGGCGGATGAACCCAAATCAGCTTGCCCACCTGATAACCCACCACCACCGCCGCATCCTCATCCGCGCAGGTGAACGAAATTATGCCGGTGGAAGTGTTTATCTCATTGATGGATATGATAGTTCCCGGAACCACATCGTTATCCACAAGATACTTCAGCAGCGCCTCATCATCCACCGGGATCTTGTCTATGACCAGCCGCTGCCCGCGCTGCGCCTCATCCAGCCGAAACAGCCCCCGCTTGCGCTCATAATCCGTGCCGGGTATCGGATAGCCGAATGGCGATGTAGTCGGCATATCCAATTTCTCCATAATCCGCTTTTCAAGATACGGCGATATGGCGTGTTCCAACAGATGCGCCTCTATATGCGCCCGATGAAGCTCCACATCGAACATATCCACCACCATCCGCTCCGCAAGCCGATGGCGGCGCACTATGCTCTCGGCATTCTGATTCCCCTTGCGCGTCAACGAAAGCTGCTTCTTGGAATCCACCTCAAGCAGCCCCTCCCGCTCAAGCCGCCGTATCATCCCCCCGACCGTAGGCAGCGAAGTCCCCAGCCCTTCATCCTCCGGCAGCATCTTCAAATGCTCCGCAAGCTGCGTCAGCGTAACTAGGTTATCCTCTTCATGCAGCCGATATATGGACAGCAAATAATTCTCCGCCGTCATAGACAGCCGCTGCCGCGCCGGCGACGGATTGCGCTGTGTGGCATTGGATTTAGGCATAAGCAAACAAACCTGCGCGCGCTAACTTCCCCGATGTTTCACGCCTTGAGATTAGCGCCAACGCCCGCCCTAAGTCAATCGTGGGCGAACCCGTCCCCTTGCTACGGCATGAAAATCGATCCGAAGGGCGATCTAGCGATAGGCATCCAAGAGGGCAGTCTTGGCGTTTCTACAATAGAGTTATGTCGATGAATGATGGGGTAAATTGCGGAAAGTTCAAATATGGCTGCGATGATCTGCCGACATAACCTAGTCAGCGCTTGCGGCGCGAATGTACAATAGCGGCCTACAATCCGATTGCCGCCCGCTATGGCGATAGCCTTTTTGAGGAATGCCCTTTGACCGCCAACCCCCTGCATCAAGCCACGGCGCATATCGCATTGGACGACCTGCGCCTGATGCCGCTGGAGCCGGACGACCTGCCGCCGCCGTTTGAGAACTACGAACCGTCGCGTGAAACGGCGCTCGACAACCGCACGATGGCGCAGCACGGCTTCCCCGGCAGCAGCGAAGAGCGCTTCCAAGCCGTTGGGCGCATCGGCGGCTATATGCGCGAGATGCTTTCGTCCGTGCCGTCTTTCGGCAGCGACGGCGCCGACTTTATGCTGGCGACCGTGGCGCATCTGTTCGAGACGCCCGACGGCGTGTATAGTTGGATGCACGACATCTTTCTGCGGGACTTCGAGGCGAACGTGGGCGCAGACCTGGGAGACGACCAGCGTCTAGTCGGAGTCGAGCGTCTGCAGCCGGAGGGCTTCTACGATGAGGCGGTGGCGCTCAAGGCGCTGCACAACGACGGCGGCAGGCTCATATCGGTTACCATTGTGGACTTTCGCGTGGGGCATGTGCTGGGCGTGGCATTCGTCGGCACGCTGGGCGACCACCGCCGCCTAGAGCGCGCCCAGCGCCTCGCCCAAGCGCTAGAGCAGCGCATCGTCAGCGTGGCGCTGTCTTAGGCGCATCGTCGCCGATGGGAATGCGTCAACGGATATGCCGCCGACGCCAGTGCCGAATTGCGCCCGAATATATCCTGTTAGAACGCCGTAATCGCGCGCCAATCGGGTTGCGCGTCTTGCGCTTGTGCCGTGTGTCAGGCGTATCTCAAACGATGCAAAACCCTTGACACCGCTAAATGCCCTGTGATAATTTTCACCAAGATTTTGGGCGGGCGCTTTACGGCGTCGGCGCATTCGCGAACCGCCCCGCATCCGCACTGCGCGGACGGGCGGCGCGCCAAGATTTGTTTGAGGGTAGCGAATCGATGGAACCCGCCCCGCTAGGCATACCGGAGTGGCAGCAAATCAGCAGCCTGCTGACCGCGCTGTGGATGGTGGTGCTGTTCATTGTGCTGTTCGCAGCCAATATGATAGTCGGCCACAACCTCATCCCATCGTTTGTAGCCTCGCGCCATGTGCCGCAGTCGTGGCAGCGATTGCGCCTATTCTTCTACGCCGCCGCGATTGTCTGCTTCGCCATAGCCGTGTACTTCCTTATAAGGACGATCGACCTCGCGGGCGTGCTGCGAAGCTTCTGGGCGGACTACTGGATCTAGGCGGCGCCAAGCGGCGAACTATACCAACAGGACAAACGGAATTTGATACCAGGCGATTTTCAGGTTTCCAAGCCTAACCGCAGGCAGCTCCTGAAACTAAGTGTACTCGGCGTTGTGAGCCTTGCGGCGCTCATCGGGATTGCGCTCGGGCTTACTTTCGTCATATCCGCGTGGCTGGGAACGCCCGTCATATTCGGCTACGACGAAGGCCCCGACCAGCCGATTGCCTTCCCGCACACTAAGCACGTCGACGAACTGGGGCTGGACTGCGTATTCTGCCACCGCGAAGTCAACAAGGGAGCGGCGGCGACCGTCCCATCCGCCGGGTTGTGTCTCACCTGCCACCAAGTCATAGGCGACGACCTGCCTGAGGTGGAAAAGCTTCGCGAAATGGTGGCCGACGACCGCCCAATCGACTGGGTGCGCGTCCACAGGGTCCCCGACCATGTTCACTTCGTACACGAAGCGCACATACGCTTCTTCTCCGAGCGCGACGGCATCCCCGAAAGCGCCGTCTGCGCCACCTGCCACGGCGACGTGGCGCAAATGGAAAAGGTCGAGCAAGTCCTGCCGCTCAAAATGGGCGACTGCGTGGAGTGCCACCGCGATAACGGCGCCCCTACCGACTGCTCCACCTGCCACTTCTAAAGGCTGAACACAAGTATGGCTCTGACGCGACGACAATTCCTAACGTTAGCCGGCGGCTCGGCAGCCGGCGCTATCATCTTCCAAGCCTGCGGCGTGCCGGAAGACGAACTTCTGGTGCAAGCCCCCGTGGAAATGCCCGAAGACCTTGTCACCGGGCGCGATAACTGGTACGCAACCCTCTGCCGCCAGTGTCCCACCAGCGAAGGCATTGTGGTGCGCGTTATGGAAGGGCGCGCCAAAAAGGTCGAGGGCAACGTCGACTACCCCATAAATCAAGGCAAGCACAGCGCGCGCTGCGAGGGCGGACTGCAGGCGCTCTACCATCCGGACAGGATACGCGGCCCTATGGTGCGCGTGGGCGAGCGCGGCGCAAATCAGTTCCGCGAAATAAGCTGGGACGACGCTATCGGCCGCCTAACATTCCAACTCCAAAACATCAGCCAAGCCGGCCGCCAATCGTCCGTAGTTCTAGCCACCGATCCCGTCAACGCCCATATGGGAATGGTCGTTGATAGTTTCGTGTCCGCATACGGCGCAAGGCATATGACCTACGAACCGCTTGAGCGCACAACCTTGCGCGCGGCGATGCGCCATGTGTTCGGTCAAGACACATTGCCCGACTTGGACATAGCGCACGCAAGCACTGTGCTGTCTTTCGGCGCGGATTTCCTGAACACCTGGATGTCCCCCGTCCGCTATTCGCGCGGATACGGCGAATTCCGAGATACCGGACACGAGCGCGGCGAACTCATACATGTGGATTCGCGCTTTTCTATGAGTGCCGCAAACGCCGATAAGTGGATATATGTCAAGCCCGGAATGGAAGGCGTTCTGGCGCTCAGCATAGCGCAGGTCATCATAGCTGACGGGCTTGCGGACGCGGGCGCGGCGAATGCGCTCACCGCAAACGGCGCATTCAACATCAACGCCTACGCCCCCGAAACCGTCGCCGCCCAAACCGGCGTCAGCGCCGAAAAGATCCGCTCCGTGGCGCACGATTTCGCCGAGCATCGCCCCGCGCTCGCATTCGGCGGCGGCTCCGCGGCGGCGCACACCAACGGCATGTTCAACCTCGCCGCCATCTACTCCCTCAACTACCTTGTGGGCACCGTCAACACCGAAGGCGGCGTCATATTCAACCCGTCCCCGCCCATCGCAGACCTAGCCGTTGAGCGCAACGCCACGCCGTTCTCGGAATGGCACAGACTCGCCGACGAAATGTCCCGCGGCGAAGTGCAAATGCTTATGGTGCGCGGCGCGGATCCCATCTACGGACTGCCCGACGCCGTCAAGTTCAAGTACGCCGCCTATGATGTGCCGTTCATCGTAAGCTTCTCCGACGTGATGGACGACACCACCGCCGTAGCCGACCTTGTGCTGCCGCAGCACAACTACCTCGAGGATTGGGGCAGCGACGTCCCCGATCCTGCGCCCGGCTATCAGGTAATCGGCTTTCAGCAGCCGGTTGTGCGCCCCTTCTTTGAGGCGCGCGGCGAACACCTGGGAACCCGAAACTTCGCCGATGTGCTGCTCGCCGTAGCGCAGGGCATCGAACTTGATCTAGGCTTGCCCGGCGAAACCTACCGCGAAATACTCCAAGACGGCGCGCTGAAGCTCTACGAATCCGGCAGCGGCTCCGTGCGCGCCGCAAGCTTCAACGCATTCTGGAACGGCGTACTGCAGCGCGGCGGCTGGTGGGACACCTCAGCGCGCGCAGACAACACAACGCCCACGCCGCCCGCATTGCCGGCGGCGCAGCAGCCCTCATTCACGGATGGCGAGTTCCATCTGATGCCTTTCACCACCACCGGCATCGGCGACGGCAGAGGCGCGCCGCTCCCATGGATGCAGGCAACGCCCGACCCCATCTCAACCGCCGTGTGGCAGACCTGGGTTGAAATCAATCACCGCGTCGCCGAACAGCGCGGCATCAGCGAAGGCGACGTCGTCAGAATCGAATCGCAGTACGGGACGATATACGCCCTGGCGTTCCCAAGCCCGGCCGTGCCGCCCGATACGGTATGCGTTCCGGTCGGGCAGGGGCATTCCGCCGGCGGACGCTACGCCAAAGGGCGCGGCTCCAATGTCTATTCCATCCTGGCGCCCAACATCGACGGCGCAACCGGCGCGCTCGCCTGGGCATCCACCAAAGTCAACATAAGCAACACCGGCGAATGGATACGCCTGCCCAAGTTCGAAAACACCGTTACCGAATTCCCGCGCGACGAGCATCAGCATGTCATCAAGCTGACCACGCTGCACGGCGGCAACGGGGACGGGCATTAACCCACGGCGCAATTCGCTAATCAACGGACTAACGGACGAAATCCAAGATAGCGCAAGACGTCCGCAATACTAATTTGAGAGGCAAGTCAAGAAAAATAATACTGCCCGCGTTAAGCGGCGCACTGGGATTGGTTCTAGCGCTCGGATGGTGGTTCGTCGCCAATGAACTTGACACAGGCCCCATTCACATATCGGGTTCCCAACCGGGCTACAAGTCCATAGAAAGCCTATCGCGCGCCGCCGATGTGGTCGTTATAGGCACAGTCAAGAGAGTGGCGGGACGCGAACCCTACTACACCGGTTACGGCAGCGGCGACATTGGCATTCCCAGCGTGTTCTATGAAGTAGAGGTGAACGAAACCCTGCAGGGCAACCCAGGAGACACAATCATCGTGGCGCAAATTGATAACGCCGCTGCGGATGTTATAGTATCCGATTCGGGAAGCGCCCTGAATATAGGCGAGCGGCTGGCGCTGTTCCTCGCGCATAGAGCGGGGGATGAATACGGACTGAAGGAGTTCGGGGATATCGACAACCTATATGTGATTGTCAGCAATGACAACGGCATATTCGATGTATCGGCGGATGAAGTGGCTACGCCGCGCGCGCCGTACATGTTTAGAACGCCGGGAAGTCCTGATATGCCGACATTCACGCTTGACGAAATACGCGCCGGCGTGGCGGTGAACGACCTGCCTAGCGGCTCCGACGACGATAATGCCCCCGGCGGGTTGCTCGAAGAACCCCCGCCTTCGGCATCGCCGATTTCGGTGAACTAAACCCAATATACACGATACGATAAATCAGCGAACTCCAGCCCAAGGAGAAACATATGGCGGACGCTCAATGGGGAATGGTGGTTGACATAGACAAATGCACAGGCTGCCAAGCCTGCGTGGTCGCATGCCAGTCCGAAAACAATGTGCCTATCAACGAAGAGGGACACTTCAATCAGCGCCGCGCTATCGAGTGGATACGCGTCGAACGCTACTGGGAAGGCGAATTCCCCGATGTGAAGGCGCGCTTCATCCCGCTGTTCTGCCAGCAGTGCGGCGACGCCCCCTGCGAACCCGTCTGCCCCGTCTATGCCACCTACCACAACAGCGAAGGCTTGAACGTGCAAGTCTATAACCGCTGCATCGGCACGCGCTTTTGCGCCAACAACTGCCCCTACCAAGTGCGCTTCTTCAACTTCTGGGAGCCGGCGTGGCCCGAATCCCTCAAGAATCAGCTCAACCCCGATGTTACCGTCCGAAGCCGCGGCATTATGGAGAAATGCACATTCTGCGTACAGCGCATCCGCCGCGCCACCCGCGACGCCGACAAGGAAGGCCGCGAAGTCGAGGACGGCGACCGCGCGCTCAGCCCCGCTTGCGTCAACGCCTGCCCCACGCAAGCGTTGATGTTCGGCGACCTCAACGATCCCGACTCCAAAGCCGCCCAAAAAGCAAAGGACGAACTTCGCAAGTCCGGCCCAGGCGGCGACGGCGGGCGCGGCTATCACCTGTTCGACGAACTGGGAACGCATCCCAAAGTAGTCTATCTGAAGAAAGTTGACAACGAAGCTGAGGCAGTCGAAGCGCATGGCTAGTCATAACGGCAACGGTCACCACGCCCCGCGCGAAGGGCTATACGTCCCCTTCCATACGCAGGAGGAAGTGGCGAAAGACCTCATAGGCAAGCACGATAAGCCCAGCGACAAGTGGTGGAGCGGCGTCGCGGCGGGCGCGATACTGCTTGTGCTCGGCATAATCGGCTTCGTCTTGCGCCTCTCCGACGGCGTGGGCGACCGCCTCGTTTGGGGCTACTTCGCGATGATGTTCGCATTCGTGCTGACCACCGCGCAAGCAGCGCCGATGGTTGCCATAGCGCCCCGCATCGCCAACGGCCACTGGCGCCGCCCCATATCGCGCGCCGCCGAACTATGGACGGCCGTCGGCCTATTCAATATGCTGCTCTTCATCCCTATGCTGTGGATACTGCCGCCGCTGTCCGACGGCAGGCGCAGCCTCTGGTTCTTCGACCCCGACGACCCCTTCCTAAGCAACGTCCCAACCTACTCGCCGCACATATGGGCATCCGCCGGCATGCTCGCGCTGGTCATACTCGGCGTGATGTTGCTGTGGCTGTCCGCAATGCCCGACCTCGCGCTCATACGCGACAACGGCGCTCCCGGCTGGCGGCAGCGCTGGGCGGCGCGCCTGTCCCGCAACTGGATCGGCACCACCGCGCAATGGAATATGCTGCATCACCGAATGGGCATACTGGGCGCGTTCTACTTCATTATGCTCATATTCGTTCACTTCCTCATATCCGTGGACTTCCTGATTGCGCTTGTGCCGGGTTGGATAGACGCCCTATTCCCCATCACGCACGCCGCAAGCGCGCTGCAGGCAGGCGTGGCTACGGTCATTCTCACGATGGTAGTGCTGCGGCAGTGGGGCGGCTACAAAGACTACATCACGCTAGAGCAGTTCTGGGGCGTCAGCAAGCTTCTGTTCGCGCTGTCCCTGCTCTGGTTCTGGTTCTGGTTCTCAAGCTTCAACGTATTCTGGTACGGCAAAAAGCCCAACGAACAAGCCGTGCTGGATATGCTGATGTTAGGCCCATATCAGGCGGCGTTTATGGCGGGCTTCGTCCTCTGCTTCCTAACGCCGCTGTTCGTGATGATGTGGAACCCCGTCCGCAAAAGCATCTGGGGCCCAACGATTATGTCCGTGGCGGTGCTGGTCGGCACGCTCTTCGACAGACTGCGCCTCTACGTCGCGGCGTACTCCATCCCCGGCATAGGCGATCCCAATGTGGACAAGCACGCCCTCCATCTCGACGAAGCCGGCAGACTGCCCCTCGCGATTCGCGGCGCGCACCTGCCCGACATCCCCGACATTATGATGATACTGGGCGTAATCGGCGGCTCTGTGCTAGTCTATCTGCTATTCGCCCGCCTAATACCGCCCGTCAACATCTGGGAACAGAAAGAGTTCATGCTCTACAAGATGCACAAGGCGTATCACCGCACGCAGGTATTCGTGCTGGGCAAGCCGCGATAGCGCGGGATGGCGCGCGCCAAACCGCCGCCGCGAAACCCACAATCAGATAATAAGACAACAGGCAGCAGATGCAAGAACACATCCAAAAGACCCAAAAACAAGTCAACAACGACCTGCTTGCGGGCGTGCTTGGCATGCCAAAATGGTGGCTGGGTTCCGTCGCCTTTCTGCTGCTAGTCATCTGCGCCGGCCTAGGCGCTTACGGCTACGAAATCAACAAAGGCATCGGCGTCGCCGGCCTAAGCCGCCCCGTGCTGTGGGGCTTCTACATAACCAACTTCGTATTCTGGATCGGCATCAGCCACGCCGGCATCATGATCTCCGCCATCCTGCGCCTCACCCAAGCCGAATGGCGTCGACCCGTAACACGCGCCGCTGAGGTTATGACGCTCTTCTCCCTAGTAGCGGCGCTGTCCAACATCATGTTCCACGTCGGGCGTCCGTGGCGGCTGTTCTGGGTATATCCCTACGACTTCTCGCGCGACATCTTTATGAATGTGCGTTCCCCATTCGTATGGGATCCCAGCGCCGTTATGACCTACCTCATCGGCAGCTCGCTGTTCGTGTTCGTGGCGCTAATCCCCGACCTCGCCGTAGTCCGCGACCGCGCCACCGGCAAGTACGCCCCCCGCATATACGCCTTCCTATGCCTCGGCTGGCGCGGCACTCCCCGCCAATGGCGCTTGCAGGCGATTGCCGGCATCCTGCTGTCCGCCCTTGTGCTGCCCGTGTTCGTATCCGTTCACAGCATCGTGTCATGGGACTTCGCCGTCGCCATCGGCGTAGAAGGCTGGCACTCCACCATATTCGCGCCCTACTTCATCATCGGCGCTATCCACTCAGGCGTGTCCGCCGTCGCGATGATAATGGCGCTAATCGTATGGATGTGGAAAGTCGACCACTACATCCGCCCCGACCACTTCGACGCCATCGGCAGGCTGCTCATTGTGGTAGCCACCACCTGGTTCTTCTTCTTCGTGCTGGAGTGGATATTCGCGCTCTACACGCTTGAGCCGCCCGAACTCGCGCTGCGCGAACTGCAGGTGTTCGAAAACCCCTACTGGTGGCTTTTCGTCATATTCCTGCTAACATCGTTCTTCATACCGGTCCCGATGTGGCTGTTCAAGAGCGTGCGCCGCAGCGCCGCCCTGATGTTCTTCACCACCGTGCTGGTCAACATAGGCATGTGGCTGGAGCGCTTCCTAATCATCATACCGGCCTTGGCGCGCCGCACCCCGCTCACATTCGACTGGGGAACCTACCACCCCAGCATCGTCGAAATCCTAATCGTCGCCGAAACCTTCGCCTTCGTCGCGCTGGGAATGCTCATATTCGCCAAAGTATTCCCCCTCATCCCGCTGTTCGACGTCAAAGAAGGCATGGTGTTCCGCGACGAAATCAAGATAGGCCGACGCATCGTCCCCGCAAGCATCAGAGAGACGCCGTAGCATACGGCGCAAACGCAACGCATAGACCGAACTCAAACACAACTCAGCACATCCGAAGAGGCGTTTTATGGCAAAGAGAAGCGTGTTGGGGCTTTTCCCCGAAGAGCAGGTTGACACCGCGGCGGACGCAATGGACGCCCTGGCGTCCGCCGGATACACCGACAGCGAATACGAAGTGCTGACCGGCACTCCATACCCCGAAGGCACTTTCGGCGAACACGAACCCGTCCACAAACTCTTCCGCTGGCCTCTTATGGGCGCGGCGTGCGGCTTCGTCGTCGGCTTGATGGTTACCGCCGGCTCCCAGCTCGCCTATCCCCTTGTAACCGGCGGCAAGCCCATCCTGTCCATCCCGCCTATGGCGATTATCCTCTACGAAGGCACTATGCTCGGCTCTATCATTTTCGCCGTCATCGGCATTATCATAGAGTCCCGCCTGCCCCGCATGTTCATGGGCGCATACGACAAGCGCATCACCGAAGGCTACATCGGCGTTACCGTTACCGCCGACGAAAGCAGAATGGCGGACGCGGAACGGGTGCTGCTAGAAGCGGGCGCCGAATCGGTCAAGCGCGGCTGGGAGAACAACTAGCAGATGAGCAAGCTTTCCCCGAATGCCACGCCCCTCAGCGCTAAGCCCGCGCATCGGCGCCGCCCCGGCGCTCTAGCAAGCCGTAGCGCATTGCTGCTTGTGACGTTGCTGCTTGTCTTTGCCACGCTCGCTTGCTACAACACGCGCACCGGCCGCGTGGACGTCGGCGGCGCGATAAACTTCAAGCTCCCCGCATTCCCGCAAACGGGCAGCCACGCCGTCCAAGCCTTCACCGAAATGCACTACCAGCCTTCCTACCGCGTGCAGGAAGGCCCCCGCCTATTGCCGCCCGAAGGCTCCGTCCCCATCACCGGCAGAGAAGTCGAGTACGACACCGTCGAAGAGTATCAGGCGCTATCCGTCCCCGGCGGCTTGGCGTCCGACCCCCAAACCGTCAGCCGCGCGCGCCACACATACACGATTAACTGCCAAGTATGCCACGGCTCCAACCTGCGCGGCGAAGACGGCGACGCCCCAATCCTAGGCTACCTAGGCGAAGCCGGCGCCCGCCCGCGCAACCTTATCGACGAAAAAACCGACGCCAACGGCAACCCCGTCATAGGCGCAGCCAACACATCCGACGGCGAACTCTACGCTTGGATAACCTACGGCGGCCAGGCCGGCTTCGCCTCCGCGTTGCGCGATCGTCCCACATCATCCTGGATGCCCCCATTCGGACGCCTGCTCACCGAGCAAGAACGCTGGGAACTTGTGATGCTAATCCGATCCGAACAAGGCAGGTAGCCCCCGCAATGCCGCAGCCGTTCACAACCCCTTTCTCCATTCGGCATAGAGAAAGGGGTTTATGATATAACCCGTAACACAAGCCGCCCGCAAGCGCCGAATGCCGCCCGCTGGCGCCTGCCTTACTGACACTCGGAGAATTGCATATGCCCGCCCAATCCATTGAAACCGCCTACACCATAGACACATCCGCCATCAAGTTCGGCCCCGGCGTAACCCGCGAAGTAGGCTACGAAATGAACCGGCTAGGCGCGCGCCGCGTTATGGTAGTAACCGACCCGCGTATGGCAAGTAGCGAAGCCGTCGACATAACCCTGCAATCCCTGCGCGCCGAATCCATCGACGCCGTTCTGTTCGACGCCGTAAGCGTAGAGCCGACCGACGCATCCTTCAAAGAAGCGATCCGCTTCGCCGTCGACGGCGCGTTCGACGGCTTTGTGGCGGTTGGCGGCGGCTCCAGCATAGACACCGCCAAAGCCGCCAACCTCTACGCCACCTATCCCGCCGACTTCCTAACCTATGTCAACGCTCCCATCGGCGAAGGCAAGCCCGTCCCCGGCCCGCTCAAGCCCCTAATCGCCGTTCCCACCACATCCGGCACCGGCAGCGAAACCACCGGCGTCGCCATATTCGACCTGCTAGAGCTAGAGGCAAAAACCGGCATAGCCCATCGCGCGCTGCGCCCAACTATGGGCATCGTCGACCCGCTCCATTCGCGCACCCTGCCCAGCGAAGTAGTGGCATGCAGCGGCTTCGACGTGCTCTGCCACGGCTTGGAATCCTACACCGCCTTGCCGTTCAGCCAACGCGAAGCGCCCGAAAACCCCGGCTTGCGTCCCGCCTACCAAGGCTCAAACCCCATCAGCGATGTATGGGCAACCCGCGCCGTTGAAATGGTAGCCGCGAATATGGTCAGAGCGTACGACGACTCCGACGACATAGAGGCGCGCAGCCAAATGATGCTTGCCGCCACCTTCGCCGGCGTAGGCTTCGGCAACGCCGGCTGCCACCTGCCGCACGGCATGTCATACCCCGTCTCCGGCATGGTGCGCGAGTTCACGCCGCCCGGCTACCCCCAAAACGCCCCGCTTGTCCCGCACGGCATGTCCGTCATACTCAACGCCCCCGCCGTGTTTCGCTTCACCGCGCCCACCAACCCGCAGCGCCACCTGCGCGCCGCCCGCCTTATGGGACAGGACGTCGGCGGCGCATCCCCCGAAGACGCCGGCGACCTGCTATCCGACGCCATCGTAAGCCTTATGCGCCGCGTCAACATGCCCAACGGCTTGAGCGCCATCGGCTACTCCCCCGCCGACCTGGACAGGCTGGTAGAAGGCACATTGCCCCAGCATCGCGTCGTCAAACTATCGCCCCGTCCCGTCGGCGCCCCCGAACTGCGCCGCCTATTCACCGACTCCATGACCCTCTGGTAGCCCGCCGCCCCCAAACCGACGCCGCATTCGCGCATTCTCTCAGCGCCGCTATGCCATCGCCGTCTATGCGGCGCTGCTCCCAAATCCAACCGGCGCTTGCTCCCTTTGAGTTTGAGCGCATCGGCATTCACGAATAGATTGACATCATATTAACTATTCCATAATATAATGAGAACTATGCGAGGGAGGCGTGATAAGTTGACTTCTGAAATGGCGGAAACCACAACCATTCGCGAAGCCTTGGAAATGTACGTCCGGAGCCTCAAACCCGACGGCAAGCCCAAGGCCAAAAGCCCCACCAAATCCGGCAGCGCCGACAAGCCCGTCGACCTGAACGCGCTCCAAGACTTCATGCGCTCATTCGAACACCGCAGCGCTCTGATCGAACTGACGCCCAAAGAGATTGGCGCATACGCGGACAAGATCAACGGCACCGGCACCACCCCGCAAGCCGCCGAGCGCCTCCAAGCCGTCAAAGACTTCCTCGCATACTCCAACAAGACCGCGAAACTCACCGACGAAAACCTCGCCCGCTACGTCCGCATCAAAAAGCCCCGCAACCGAAAGGGCGTCGCCGTAATCTCAAACGGCGCGCAGCCCATCGAACTCACATCCGAAGGCCACGCCCAACTCCAAGCCGAGCGCGATAAACTCGCCGCCGAAATCGAAGTGCTCGCCCGCGACATCCACAAAGCGCGCGCCGACGGCGACGTCACCGAAAACTCGCCCCTAGACGCCGCCCGCGAAGAACACGCCCACAAAGAGGCAAGAGTCCAAGTCATCAGGGCAACGCTCGAAAAGGCGGTCATCATCGACCAATCTCAGACGCGCGAATCCGAAATCGTTAAGATAGGCGCGAAGGTGGAAGTCCAAGACATCGCCAGCGGCAAACCGATGAGTTACACGCTTGTCAACAGCACTGAGGCGAAGCCGCTCGAAGGGCGCATCTCCAGCGATTCCCTAGTAGGCAGCGCGCTGCTCGACAAGACCCTTAACGACCAAGTGGAAGTCCAAACCCCCGGCGGCGTCAAGCGCTACAAAATCGTAAGCATATCCTAACCGATAACCGCGCTTGCGCTCCCTGCCGATAATCGCCCAACTCCGCCGTTGCCCATCGTTGCGCCTACATTGCGCTTGCGCCCAACCCTGCCCAAACAACCCCATCCGATTGCGCCCATCCGACGGCTAATCGATCGCCGCATTGTTGCGCCCTTGCGTCGCCCGCCGCCATCTGCCGCGCGCCAGCCGCGCAGTGCTGAAAACCACACGGAGTGCCACCCTTGACCGCCAATAACAACCGGGCGATCTACTGGACAACCATAGCCATACTGGCCGCCGCCGGCATCCCCGGCATACTCATGCGCTTCTCGGGCATCCAACTGCCGCCGCCGTTTGACGCGCCGTTAGCGCAAGCCCTCATATTCGGCATCGGCATCATCGGCGCCGCATTCCTGCTATCCTGGGCAGCCGAAATCGCCCAAATGGACGTATCCGCATCATTCGCCATCGCGATCCTTGCGCTCATCGCCGTGATGCCCGAATACACCATTGAAGCCGTGTTGGCGTGGGGCGCCGGCGTTTCGTTTATGGCAGAAGGCATGCCGTCCGTCCCCACCAAAGAGATGCAGCTCACCGCCGCCAACGTCACCGGCGCGAACCGCCTGCTAATCGGCGTTGGCTGGGCGCTAGTCATCATCATATTCTGGCTCAAGCGCCGCTCCACGCTGGACATGCGCGGCTTGCTGAACCTCGAACTGCCGATGCTAGTCGTCGCCACCCTGCTGACCCTGGCGGTATTCGCCTTCAGAGCGATCCCGATTTGGCTCGCCGCCGTATTCATCGGCGCGTACATATTCTACCTATGGCGCAGCTCCACGCAGGAAGCCGAAGAGCCTGAACTTATGGGCGCAGCCGCTATGATAGGCGGCTTTCGCCCGCTCTATCGCCGCCTATGGGTGCTGGCGATGTTCATATTCAGCGCCGCCATCATCCTGATAGCCGCCGACCCCTTCGTGCATAAGCTTGAAGCCGCCGGCGCAGAGTTCGGCATCAGCGAATTCCTGATTATCCAATGGATAGCCCCCCTAGCGTCCGAATCCCCGGAGATAATCGTAGCCGCCCTATTCAGCATACGCGCGCGCGGCGCCGACGGACTGACCACCCTAATATCATCCCAAGTCAATCAACTCACCCTGCTAGTCGGCAGCGTCGTAATCATATTCAGCATAGCCGCCGGCGGCCCCTTCAACTTCCCCCTAGATTCGCTTCAGTCCAGCGAATTCCTGCTGACCGCCGCCACATCCGCATTCGCCATCCTGCTCATAGCCACCCGCCTAGTCAAAGCATGGCACGGGCTCGTCTTGCTGACGCTATTCGTGGCGTACCTGATACTGTTGCTGGCGTTCTTCAGCGCAGACATAGACAACCCTAATGTCCGCTACGCATACTCCGCCCTCACATTCGCGCTCACCGGCCTGATGGTAGCCCTCAACTGGCGCCGCTTGATATACGTGTTGCGCGGCGTCCCCCCCGACCAAAACGCCGCATAACGCCCGCCCATCATCCCCCCAAACCGCCCTTTGCCTGATACAATCCCTATGGATACCCCAACCCGTGTACCCCACTCGGAGGCAGCGGCATATGACAACCACAAAGCAAAAGCTCCTAACCGCCGACGACCTGCTGCGCCTAGACAGCAAAGGCATCCGCGGCGAGCTTATCCGGGGAGAGTTGTACGAAACTATGTCTGCAGGAGTGAACCACGGCAAAATCGTGATAAACCTAGGCTCCGAGTTGAGGTACTTTGTCAAGCCCCGCCGCTTGGGCTCGATAATGGGATCCGATACTGGCATCATCTTGGAGCGCAACCCCGACACCGTCCGCGAACCGGACATAGCCTTCATATCCGCCGCCAAAATGCCGCTCGGTATGGACGTCCCCGGATACTCCGAAGCAGTCCCCGACTTAGTAGTAGAGATAGCATCCCCCAACGACAGCCGCCGCGAAGTCGACGACAAAATCCAAATGTGGCTAACCTACGGCGTGCGCCTAGTATGGGCAATATACCCCACCACACGCACCGTCGAGTCCCACCCGCAACACGGCGCGCCCACCCTACTCACCGACGTCGACACACTAGACGGCGGCGAAGTCCTACCCGGCTTCACCTGCAAACTCAGCGACATCTTCGACGACTAACCCACAGATTTGCCCTAACCCTGCAACCCTAACGCCCGCTATAATAACGCAAAAAACTGATTAGTTCGCGAATAAACCCCTTACCCAATAAATGCGCCCATATCCCGCCAGGAGGCAGCGGCATATGACAACCACAAAGCAAAAGCTCCTAACCGCCGACGACCTGCTGCGCTTGTACAGCAAAGGCATCCGCGGCGAGCTTATCCGAGGAGAACTGCGCGAAACTATGTCTGTAGGATTAGAGCATGGCGAAATTGTAGTAAATCTGGCAATCGAGTTGGGCGCTTTCATCAAGCCCCGTCGATTGGGAAGGATTGCCGCCTCCGACATAGGCGTCATCTTGGAGCGCAACCCGGACACCGTCCGCGAACCCGACATAGCTTTCTTTTCCACAGAGACGCTTCCGTTGGGTATAAGAGTCAGGGGCTATGCAGAAGTAGTCCCCGACTTGGTGGTGGAAGTAGCGTCTCCCGGCGACAGCCGCCGCGAAGTCGACGACAAAGTCCAAATGTGGCTAACCTACGGCGTGCGCCTAGTATGGGCCATATTCCCCACCACTAGAACCGTCGAGTCCCACCCGCAACGCGGCGCGCCTGCCCTGCTTACCGACATCGATACGCTAGACGGCGGCGAAGTCCTCCCCGGCTTCACCTGCAAACTCAGCGACATCTTCGCCGACCAGCCCCGATTTGCCCCCACCCTGCAACCCTAACGCCCGCTATAATGGACGCAAAAGGCTTAACCCTTACCCAATAAATGCGCCCATATCCCGCCAGGAGGCAGCGGCATATGACAATCACAAAACAAAAACTCCTAACCGCCGCCGACCTGCTGCGCTTGTACAGCAAAGGCATCCGCGGCGAGCTCATCCGGGGAGAGTTGTACGAAACTATGTCTGCAGGAGTAACCCACGGCAAAATCGTAGTAAATCTGACCATCGAGTTGGGCGCTTTCGTCAAGCCCCGCCGTCTAGGTTCGCTAATGGCGTCCGATACCGGCATCATCTTGGAGCGCAACCCCGACACCGTCCGCGAACCCGACATAGCCTTCATCTCCGCCGCCAAAATGCCGCTCGGCATAGACGTCCCCGGATACTCCGAAGCCATCCCCGACCTAGTAGTCGAGATAGCATCCCCCAACGACAGCCGCCGCGAAGTCAACGCCAAAGTCCAAATGTGGCTAACCTACGGCGTGCGCCTAGTATGGGCAGTATTCCCCGCCACCCGAACCGTCGAGTCCCACCCTCAGCACGGCGCGCCCACCCTGCTCACCGCCGCCGACGCGCTAGACGGCGGCGACGTCCTGCCCGGCTTCACCTGCAAACTCAGCGACATCTTCGACATCTAGCGCCTACCCTCGCCCCGCATTCCCCGAAACCCGCCGCCATCCAAACCCAAGCGCGCCTAAACCCCCGCCAGCGCCCACTATCGCCGCCGCTATCTGCCACTGCGCCCCTTTTCGCTCACAACCCCCCGCCTTTCTTTGAATCCAAGCCCCAAACCAGTTATCCTATTAAGGCGCATCTTTGCGATAAAACCCGCTTTGCGATAAAACCCGCTTTGCGATAAAATCCAATGCTTGCGCTATCACCCGCTATCTGCGCCGCCACGCGCTTTGCGGACTTGAAGGGATACGGAAATATGGCAACCGCAACCACCCTGCGATCCGCCCCAGCCGCCGACGCGGACACGCGAGAACTGGTAGAAGAGCTAAACCGCCGCGTCGACGGCGAAGTGCGCTTCGACAAGATGACGCGAATGCTATACAGCACGGACGCCAGCATCTACCAGATCGAACCCGTCGGCGTTGTGCTGCCCAAAAACGCCGACGACGTCATCGCCGTCGTCGAAACCGCCCGCCGCCACAATGTCCACGTACTCCCCCGCGGCGGCGGCACCAGCCTCGCCGGCCAAACCGTCGCCAACGCCATCGTCATCGACTTCTCCCGCCACATGCGCGACATCATCGAACTCAACGCCGAAGAAGGATGGGCGCGAACCCAGCCCGGCATCATCCTGGACGAACTCAACCACAAGATAGCCCACAGCGGCTTGTTCTTCACCCCAGACCCCAGCACCAGCAGCCGCGGCAATGTCGGCGGCGCGCTCGGCAACAACTCTTGCGGCGCTCACTCTATCATGTGGGGCAAAACCGTCGACAACGTCCATTCCCTCGACGCAATTCTGTCCAACGGCGACCCCGCCCACTTCGGCCCCATCGACGGCGCCCAACTCGAAGCCAAAATGCGCGGCGAATCCCTAGAAGCCGACATCTACCGCAGCCTGTTCAGCATCGGCGAAGCCCACCGCGACGAAATCCTATCGCGCTACCCCAAAATCCAGCGCCGCGTATCCGGCTACAACCTAGACGAATTCGTCGGCGGCAGCGCCTTCAATATGGCGCGCTTCGTCGTCGGCTCCGAAGGCACCCTCGTCACCATCACCGAAGCCAAGCTCGCCCTAGTCCCCCGCCCCAAGCTTCGCGCCCTATCCGTCATACACTTCGACAACCTGATAGAATCCATGGAAGCCACCGTCGCCACCCTCGAAATGGATCCCGCCGCCGTAGAACTCATCGGCAGCATGATTATTCGCCAAGCCAAAAGCAACCTCGCCTACTCCCGCATCACCGACTTCATCGAAGGCGATCCCGAAGCGCTGCTGGTCGTCGAAGTCGTCGCCGAAACCGAACCTGAGCTTATGTCCAAGCTGGAGCGCCTTGAGCAGCGCATTCGCCGCGACCGACTCGGCTACGCTATGCCGCGCCTCATAAAGCCCGCCGACCAAGCCAAAGTCTGGGACGTCCGCAAAGCAGGCCTCGGCCTTATGATGAACGTCCCCGGCGACGCCAAGCCCCTCCCCTTCGTGGAAGACACCGCCGTATCGCCCGAAAAACTCCCCCAATTCGTCCAGCGCTTCGACGAAATCGTCCGATCCCACGACACCGAAGCCGGCTACTACGGCCACGCCAGCGTCGGTTGCCTTCACATACGCCCCCTAATCAACCTCAAGCGCCAAGACGGCGTGGACAAAATGGTGTCCATATCCGACGAAATCAGCGACCTTGTCCTAGAATTCGGCGGCTCCCTCAGCGGCGAACACGGCGACGGCCTAGTTCGCAGCCCCTACAATGAGAAGATGTTCGGCAGCCGCATATACCACGCCTTCCGCGATGTCAAGCGCGCCTTCGACCCGCAAGGCATCATGAACCCCGGCAAAATCGTGGACTCCCCCCCAATGACCCAAAACCTGCGCATCGGCCCCGCCTACAAGCCCATCCAAATGCAAACCGGCTTCGCCTTCGCCCAAGAAGGCAGCTTCGCCCACGCCATCGAGATGTGCAACGGGCAGGGCGCTTGCCGCAAAGTCTTGGGCGGTACGATGTGTCCGTCATATATGGCGACCCGCGATGAAGAACACTCCACCCGCGGCCGCGCAAACGCCCTCCGCGGCGCAATGTCCGGCGCGCTCCCCCCCGAATCACTCACAAGCGAGCGCATGCGCCAAGTTATGGACTTGTGCCTAGAATGCAAAGGCTGCGCCGCCGAATGCCCCTCAAACGTGGATATGGCGAAACTCAAGTACGAATTCCTGGACAAATACCACAAAGCGAACGGCCACTCTTTGCGCGATATGCTGTTCGGCAACATCGCCGCCGTCAACCGCCTAGCGTCATTCTTCGCCCCCCTGTCCAACCTGCCGCTCAAATCAGCGCTCGGCAAGCAGCTCCTAGAACGCTACGCCGGCATCGACAAACGCCGAACACTGCCGCCCGTCGCAAGCCAAACCTTCGCGCAGTGGTTCAGAGCCACCGGCGGTTCCCCCCCGTCCGACGCCAAGCTCGGAACCGTGCTGCTGTTCTCGGACACCTTCACGAACTACAATCATCCAGAAATCGGCATCGCCGCCGTCAAAGTTCTGCGCGCGCTTGGCTACCAAGTGATACTGCCGCCCGCAGCCTGCTGCGGACGCCCCATGCTCTCCAAAGGCTACATGGACAAGGCAAAAGCAAGCGCCCGTGCCAATGTGGACGGCGTATATCCCCACATCGAGCGCGGCGCAAAACTCGTCGGCATAGAGCCGAGCTGCATACTCAGCTTCAAGGACGAATACCCCGACCTGCTAGGCGACGACACCAAGGCGAAGACGATTGCCGCCAACACGATGCTCATAGAAGAGTTCCTGCTCTACGCCCAAGAGACGCACGGCGCAACCCTGCAATACGCCAACCCGCCCCGCAAAGTGCTGTTTCACGGACACTGCCACCAAAAAGCGCTTGTAGGCACACGCCCCGCAATGCAGGCGCTCAACGCAATCCCGGGTTGCGAAGCCAGCGAAATACCATCCGGTTGCTGTGGTATGGCAGGCTCTTTCGGCATGGAAAAAGAGCGCTACGACATCTCAATGACCATCGGCGAAATGTCCCTCTTCCCCGCCATACGCGCGCAGCAAGGCGACTTCGACCTAGTAATGGAAGGCGTATCCTGCCGCCAGCAGGTAGAACACGCCTGCGGCAAAAAAGCCAAACACCTAGTCGAACTGCTCGCCGACGCCCTCTAACCGCCCGCCCCCTTTGCCCCGAAAATTGCCCGCAGATTCCCCCAAATTACCCCTTGACACATTCGTTCTGTTTATTATAATAGCCCATATGAACATCGAGCGGTACATACAGCAAATCACGCACGACGGCAAAACCCTCGTCGACTTCCTTGCTGATAACGTACAGGGCAACACCCAACACGCCACCGTCAGCCACCGCCTAAGGTCAGTCGAGTGGCTCGCCGCGCTCGGCGGCTTCATCCCCGAAGACGCCATCCCTAAGTACGCATCCGTCCGCCCGCGCCCCAAATCCGAACCCCAAAACGGCAAGCGGGACAAGGCGGACAAAAACCCCAAGGTTACCGAAAAGCAAATCCTGCACTTCGACATCGCGCGCCTTATCAAGCGCCAAACCCAAGACGGCAAAACCGCCATCGACTTCCTAGCAAGAGTTGTAACAAAAGGCGAAAGACCCAAATCAGGCGAGCGCTTCACCGTCGCCGCAAGAATGCGCGCCACCCGCGAACTCCTAATCAGAGGCTTCGGCAACTCCGCCGCCTACAACCGCCGCATACTCTCAGGCGATACCGAAGAGTTGGGATCAGCCCTAGCCAAGCGCATCCGCGGCTATACCAACGACGGCGCGGAACTCGTCCATCTTCTCGTAAATGCGCTGGAAAACAAAAACCCCGAGGCGGCATCCAAAGGCGCCCAAAACCCCTACCCCAAGTTCGACCGTCAGCGCAAAACCAAGCCCGCCGAAGGCTTCACCGCATCCCAGCGCGTCTGGGCCGCCTGCGAACTACTGCGCCGCGCATACGACATCCGAACCGACCACATCACCCACGACGACATCCAAGCCTATTGGAAGTCCCAAACCTCCGTCGCCAACAATGCCGCCGCTGACTTCAGCCCCGACACCAACCGCACGGGCATCACCCCCAAAGACATCCAAGTCGAAACCCCCGCCATAGCCCGCGCATCCAAAGCCGGCGCCAACGCCAACAACCGCGATAAGACCGAAAAGCGCCCTACCGCCGTCAATGAAAAGCGTGATGACGACGCAGAAAAGCCCGCCGACGCAGAAAAGCCCGCCGTTGCCGCCGCGAATATCGCCGCCATCGAAAAACCCGACCACGACAACCGGCCCGCCGCCAACCCCGACAGCGCTCCGGCCGCCGAAACCCGCGCATCACGCCGCCGCCAAAAGCGCGCCGCGCGCAAAGCCCAAAAACGCGCCGCCAACACCCGCCCCGACACACCCATCAGAAGCGTGTACCCCGAAGACATAGCGGACACGGAAGCGTACAAACAACGCCTACAAGCCAAAAGCGACGCCATCCGCGACGCCAAACTCCGCAACGTCGACATCCGCAAAATCCCCGAACTCAAAAGGCATATCACCCCCGAAGAAGTGGCGGCCTTCCAGCGGCAGCCGGGAAACCTCTACAACCGAACCCGCGAAATGTACAAAGAAAAGTACGGCGAATACCCCTTCCCCGACGACATCCCCCCAAACGCCCGCAGCCCCTAAACCTCTTTGCGCCAAAATCCTAGGCAGACCCTTTGCGCCCCCGCCCCTTTGCGCTAAAATCAGCAGCAGACCAACCCCGACCGCTGACCACAACGAGGTGCAAAGCCATGCTGCCCGAATTCCCCGACGACCGCGCGCGAAAACGAATGTTCCTGCTCGACGCCGTGGAATCCGTGCGCGATACCGTCAGCACCGGAACCGACGAATCCGAGCGCATCGGTACGCTCCCGCCCGCATCCGTCGACGCCATCCGCGGCGCCGGCCTTTTCGCGCTCAAACTCCCCCGCCCGCTTGGCGGCGCGGAAGCCGACCCCGTAACCCAAATAGAAGTCATTGAAGCGCTATCCTACATTGACGCCGCCGCCGGCTGGTGCCTTATGATTGGCGCAACCGCCGTCGGCCAGCCCGGCGCATACGCCGCCGACGAAGCCATCGCGGAAATCTTCCCCAACGGCTACATCCCGCTAGGCGCTACTTCCACCGCCCCTATGGGCAAGGCAACCCCCGTTGACGGCGGCTACATTCTCAGCGGCAGATGGCCGTTCGCAAGCGGTGTCCGCCACGCCGAATGGATGTCGGCCGGCGCGATAATCCCCGCCGACAACCCCAACAAGCCGCCCATCTCACTAGCGCTAGTCTATCCCACCGCAAGCGCCCGCATTCACGACAACTGGCAGGTATTCGGTCTGGAAGGCACCGGCAGCAACGACATATCCGTCGAGAACATATTCGTCCCCCAAGCTTTCACCTGGGACTCGCTGGCGTTCCAACCCAAGCGCGGCGGCGCGATATACCGCATGGGCAGACCCGGCTTCGTCGCAAACGAACACGCCGCTTTCGCGCTCGGCGTAGCCCAACGCGCCCTCGACGAAATCATAGCCTTCGCCCCCGCCAAGCGCCGCGGCCGTCCCCCCACATCCGTCGCAGACCGCGGCGCATTCCGCCTAGACATCTCCGAATGCGACTTTCGCCTGCGCGCCGCCCGCATGCTGTCCCACGACGTCTTCGAGCGCGCCTACGCCGTCGCCCGCCAAGGCCGCATTCCCGACGCCGCGTCCCAAGCCGAAATGCGCGGCGTATCAGCCTACACTACCCGCGTAGCCCTTGACGTCGTAACCACCGCATTCCGCTACGCCGGCGGCGAAGCCATATTCCACAGCAGCCCGCTCCAGCGCTGCCTCCGAAACATCAACGCCGCCGCCCAGCACCTTAACCCAAGCGGCATCGCGCTGGAACACCACGGCGCAGCCCTGCTAAACCTGCCCGACGTCAACCCGATGGCATAGCGCCCGCCCGCGTCAAGGCAACGCGTCCCCCAGCCGAGCCAGCCCCACTATAGCCGCAAGCGCCACCACCACCGCGAGCCAGCGTATCCCCGGCGAGCGTTGCCCCGCTATGCGCCGCCCTACGCCATACGGCGTTTCAACCGTTTCGTACCGATAGCGCGGCGCAAGCGCAAGCCCCAACGCGAAGCCGCCCGCAAGCCCCCCCAAGTGCGCCCAATTGTCTATGCCGGGTATGATTAGCCCCACCGCAAAATTGAGCGCCACCACCACCGCCAAACCCGTCAAGTTCTGCCTGCCCATATCCCCCATCAAATCCCGATGCGCCAAAAAGTACGCCGTCAGCGCCCCCAGTATCCCGAACACGGCGCCGCTTGCGCCCACCCCCGCCGCCGTCTTGTTGAACACATAACTCAGCGCGCTGCCCGACAACCCCGCTATCAGATAGATCGCGATGAACCGAAACCGCCCGTATAACCCTTCCACAAGCCTGCCGATTATCCACAACCCCACGCAGTTAAACAGCAGATGCAGTATGCCCGAATGCAGGAATATCGCCGTGAACAGCCGCCAGTATTCCCCCGCCCCAATCAGCGGCCCGTACATCGCCCCGAACCGCAGCAGCACGCGCATATCGTCAGACCCGCCGCTCAATTCCAGCAGCGCATACACCGCCAGGTTGACCGCAAGCAGCGCCCACGTCGCGAACGTCGCCCCGCTTGCGCCCAACGGCAGCCCAAACCCGCCGCCGCCGTTATCGTAGCCGGCGGGCTCTTCCCGATAATCGTCTTGTCGTCGGAATTCTTGCATCGGATTTCTCGCGATGTGACGAGGGGACGAGGGAAATGCGCCGCGCCCGCCGCGCCCTCCCTCGCGGCAGGCAAGCCCTTACTCACACAATAGCGCTAAACAAGCGCGCATTCAAGGCGAATCGACGGACGCCGACGCAGCGAAATCGCAATCGCCGCCGCCAAACGCCTGCGCCTTTGACATTCCCGCCATTAAGAGTATAATTCCCGATTGTTGTCAGAATGGCGCAAAGCATTCATCACCCATTAGTTGGAGGGAAACTAGCCGATGGATCCTATTAACCTGTTCGATATGGAAGCCCTAGCAGCCCAGCGCATGCCGCACAACATGTGGACATTCGTGGACGCGGCGTCCAACGACGAAATCACCAAGCGCCGAAACCGCGCATCCTTCGACCGCATTATGGTCAACGCCCGTTTCCTAACCGACGTGTCGGACAGAGATCTCTCCACAACCGTGCTTGGCGAAAAGATAAGCTTCCCCGTTATGGTCGCCCCCACCGGCGGACAGCGCCAAGCGCATCCCGAAGGCGAGCGCGCCACCGCCACCGGCGCAGGCAAAGTCGGAACCCTCTACACGCTCCCCACTAGCTCCGGCTACTCCATCGAAGAAGTAGCCGATGTAGCCACCGGCCCCCTCTGGTTCCAGCTCTACCACTTCGACGACGAAGTAACCGAAATCCTAGTCAAGCGCGCCAAAACCGCCGGCTACAAAGCGATATGCCTCACCATCGACACACCCGTCGGCAGCCCCAAAGAGCGCGACCTACGCAACGACTATGTGGCGATGCCCGGCCTACACTGGGGCAGCATGCGCGACCGCCCCGACCTAGTCCAACGGCGCGGCGTAGGCGTCCCCGACCTCACCGATTGGGATCCGCCCGGCTACGTCGGCCTAACCTGGGACAGACTCGACTGGCTGCGCGACCTCACAGGCCTGCCGCTTATCGTCAAGGGCGTCCGCACCGTAGAAGACGCCGTCCAGTGCGCCGAATACGGCGTTGACGGCATCGTCGTATCCAACCACGGCGGCCGCCAACTCGACGGCACGCCATCCAGCATCGAAACCCTCGGCCCAATAGCCGACGCCGTAGGCGACCGCCTGGAAGTGTACCTAGACTCCGGCGTGCGCCGCGGACTCGACGTTCTCAAAGCGCTATGCCTCGGCGCGCGCGCCGTGCTTGTGGGACGCCCGCTCTACTGGGGACTAGCCTACAACGGCGCCGCCGGCGTAGAGCATATGCTCACCATACTCAAAGTGGAATTCGACCGCGCGCTCGCATACGTCGGCTGCCGCACACCCGCCGAACTCAACCGCGCCCACGTCGACGTCCCCGACACCGACTGGTGGCCCCGCAGTTAAGCCTTCCCTATAGAGCAGCGAAAGCGAGCGTCTGCAGCGCAAAACCCAAAGCGGGATGGCCAAGATAAGCCATCGCAAAGCCCCCGCAACCAAAACCCAAGGCGGGATGGCCGGGATATGTTTCTGACAATCCCAACCATCCCGCCTTACCGCCGTTTGCAGCGCGGCGCATCCGCCCTACAATATAGCCCCCGCCTCTTGGAAGCGCGCTACGTCGTCCCAGTCATACCCCAACTCGTCGATAAGTACCGACTCCGTATCCTGCCCCAACTCAGGCGCCCCCCGCACTATCGCCGACGGCGTCTCGCTGAACTTCACCGGGAAGTTGCACACCTTGATTGCCCCCAAGTCCGGATGCTCAAAGTCCGTTATGTAGTCATTCGCGATAACCTGCGGATCGTCCCGCAGCTCCGCTATCGCCTGCACCTTGGCGTAGATGAACCCGTATCGGCGGAACACCGCGTCCCACTCCGCGTATGTGCGCGTCTTGAAGGTGTCCTCGATCAGCCCAAGCAGCTCCGGCGAAACCTCAGCCCCGTCCTCGACGCCCTGGAACCTGGGATCATCCAACACATAGGACAAGCCCAGCGCCTCCACGAATGGACGCCAGTAGCGCTTCGGCTGCGGGTTGGATATTCGCAGCCAGCTGCCGTCCTTGCACAAGTAGATGTTGTACATATAGTTGCGCACGCTGTCCCTGTTCAGCGCCGGCATATGGCTGCCGATGAGCAGATCCATCCCCACCGCAAGCCCTTGCAGCCACATCGTGCTGCTCATATGCGACACCTCGACCTTCTGCCCAACCCCTTGGCTCTGCCGCGCCCATAGCGCTGAGAGTATCCCCAGGCACAGGATAATGCCGCCTATCTGATCAGAGGGCGCCCCCCTCACCGATACCGGATGCTTCGCCCAATCCGGCGTCGCCGACATCATCAGCCCGGCGCGAGCTTGGCCGCATGCGTCAAGCGACGGCATCCCCGCGTCCGGCCCTTCAGTCCCGAACCCCGACGCCGTCCCGTATATCAGCATCGGGTTGATTTCCCGCAGCGTCTCGTAGTCCATCGCCAGCCGCTCCGCCACGCCGTTGCGGAAGTTCTCGATAAGCACATCCGCCTGCGCCACGAGCCTATGCGCTATCTCCCTGCCCTCGGCCGTCTTCAGATTGACCGCAACCCCGCGCTTGCTGCGATTGCAAGTCTCGAAGTAGGCGTTCCTGCCGTTGGGCATCCCCGCCTGCGCCGACTCCATAGAGGACACCGCCCGCCCCACATCGCCGTCCAGCGCCTCGAGTTTGATAACATCCGCCCCCATATCGCCCAGCATAGACGCCGCCACCGGCCCGAACTGCCACATCGTCCAGTCCAGCACCTTCACGCCCGCCAGCGCCCCCTGCAATTGACCGCCGCTTCCGTTAAGCATAATGCCCTCCAAACGCTTCCGCTAATGCACTCCGCCAACCCGCCCAGTCTAGTGATAACATTGGCGCTAGTTTAACACATCCCACCCGCGGATTAGCCTACTATGTTCAGCGCGCATTGATATGCGGCGGCGTGAGTTGTATTCTTATGCGGGCGCGAACTATGGATGTGATGTATGGATGGCATCAACCGCCAACGGAGGCTTGCGAATGGCAAAAGTGATTGATATGTGGCAGACGCCCTGCCAAACGCCCAACGGACTGCAGGCGTCGGACGAGGGACTTTGGGTCATTGACGCCGCAAGCAACAACCTGCTTCTGCTTGACTGGCAAGACGGCTCCACGCTGTTCGAAGCGCCGACCGAAACCTACAAGGCAAGCGGCTTGACGCTGAGCGCAACGCATGTATGGGTGGCATCCACGCATAACTCGCGGCTGTATCGGCTGAACAGGGACGGTAGCACCGACGCCTACTACGATTCGCCGGGCGCGGGCGTGCGCGATCCGCGCGACGTAGGCGCAGACTACGCCCGTCCCCACGGAATGGAGTGGGTGGACGGCAAGTTGTGGGTGTGCGTCAAGCCAGCGCTGCGCATCTACCAACTTGACCCGGACACGATGGAAGTTCTGCATTGGATCCCCACGCCCGGCCCCGCGCCGCACGGCATCGCTTGGGACAACGGCGCTTTGTGGTGCAACGAAAAGCGCGAGCGCAAGATACACAAGCTGGACGCTGCAAGCGGCGCCGTGCTGGCAGAACTGGATGTGCCTGAGCCTGAGCTGGACGGACTGACGCTCCACGACGGCGCGCTGATATTCTGCGGCGACGCCAGCCGGCGGGTATGCCGCATTGAAATCTAACCCGTTTCTCTATTCCAAAACCCGCCCGCTATGCCGATAATGAAACTAGGCGCAGCTTGGCGCACAAGGCGTACGGAATGGCAGCGAGCGAAGAGATGCAGCCGAACTTTGTGGATAAGACGATATGGACGGGCGATAACCTTGACATCCTGCGCGGTCTGAACAGCGATTGCGTTGACCTGATTTATCTCGACCCGCCGTTCAATTCCAACCGCGTCTATTCCGCCCCCGTTGGCGGCGCGGAAGCGGCGGCGGCGTTCAAAGACACCTGGACGCTATCCGATCTGGACGTCGCTTGGATGGGGTTGATTGCGGATGAGCGGCCGGGCATATACAAGGCGATTGAAGCCGCCGGGCTAAATCAGGGCAAGGGAATGCAGTCGTATCTGTGCATGATGGCTGTGCGCCTGCTGGAAATGCGCCGCGTGCTGAAAGACACCGGAAGCGTCTATCTGCACTGCGATTCTACGGCGGCGCACTATCTCAAACAGATTATGGACAGCGTGTTCGGCGGCGACAGATTTCGCAACGACGTCGTATGGCGGCGCACAAGCGCAAAGGGCTTGGCTACCAAAAACTACCCCCGCAATCACGACGTCCTGCTCTACTACTCAAACGGCGAAAACCCTACTTGGAACACCCCGTTTCGCCCCCACGATCCTGAGTACATAAGAAAATCGTATCGCTACACTGATCCGGAAACGGGGCGCAGATACAGAGCCGACAACCTCGCAAATCCAAATCGCGATCGTCCCAATCTGACCTATGAGTGGAACGGACATTTGCGCGTCTGGCGCTGGACAAAAGAGAGAATGCAAGACGCGCACGACAGGGGGCTGCTGCACTATTCGGCAAGCGGGCTTGCGAGCCAAAAGCGCTACCTTGACGAGATGGAAGGCGGCTTGGTCGATACGATATGGGACGATGTGCGCCCGCTTGGTTCGCGGTCGCGCGAGCGCGTAGGCTATCCCACGCAAAAGCCGCTTGCGCTGCTAGAGCGCATCATCAGCGCAAGCAGCAACCCCGGCGATATGGTGCTAGACCCGTTCTGCGGTTGCGCCACCACTTGCGTCGCCGCCGAAAGCCTAGGGCGTCGGTGGATAGGCATAGATCTTTCCCCAATGGCGGTTAGCCTGACCAACTCCCGCCTGAAGGCGGCGATGGGCGATCTGTTCCACGACCGCCTGGTTACGGCGCGCGCTGACATTCCAAGCCGCACGGACATTGACGCGCCAATCCCGTATCGGCAGAACAAGCATATCCTATTCGGGCAGCAGGAAGGGCGCTGCAACGGCTGTCGGACGGAGTTCCCGTTTCGGATGTTCGAGGTTGACCACCTCATCCCGCGCTCGCGTGGCGGAACGGATCACATAGACAACCTGCAGCTGCTGTGCGCCCACTGCAATCGCACAAAAGGGGACAGACCGCAGGAATACCTAGTGGCGCGGCTTAGCGAAATGGGGATCTACTCTGCAGAGTAGCGATTGGGCCGCCGCCCTCTAAACCCAAAGCCGCAAGCGCGCAAAGACGATTAAGGTAACAAGAGATTATCGCGATAGGTGTAAGAACAATGAAACCCACCACCACCCAAATCGCAGCAGGCATCCATCAGATTGCCGTGGGCGAAGGCGCGCATGAGGGCGTGTATGTCCCGAATGTGTATCTGGTTGCGGGCGGCGCGCAGGCGGCGTTTGTGGATACGGCTTACGGCAAGGACGAAGAAATCAGCGCCCACCTGTCGCATTGGCGCGCGCTGGGACAGCCGCCGATTGCCGCGATAATCCTGACGCATCGGCACGTCGACCACATCGGCGGCGCGCTGCGATTGCGCGAGGCTACGGGCACCCCACTGGCATGCAGCGCCGATGAGCGCGCTGCCATCGAAGCGGACTTGGGCGCAAGCGTGGATATGGCGCTGGCGGACGGCGATACGCTGGATCTGGGCGGCGCTACGCTGGAGTTCATACACACGCCGGGGCATACCATAGGCAGCCTCTGCATCCTGCACCGCCAAACGGGGACGCTGTTCAGCGGCGATATGGTTTTAGGCACGGGAACCACCGTCATAAGCCCCGAACACGGCGATATGAGCGCCTATATCGCCTCTATGCGCAAGCTCCTGCGCTACGAAACGCAGCGAATTGCGCCCGGACACGGCCCCGTGATCGACACGCCGCAGGCTAAGCTAAACGAACTTATCACGCATCGGCTTGCGCGCGAAGAGCAGATTGTCGATCTGCTGGCGGCGGGCAATCGCACTATCGACGATCTGCTGAACGCCATCTACGCCGGCAACATTCATCCGGCGCTTATGGACACCGCGCGCAGTCAGATACGCGCGCATCTCATCAAGCTGGAGCGCGACGGCAGAGCGCGCGCCGCGGGCGCCGACGCCTACGATGTAGCGCAATGAACGCAATACGGCAGGGGACGGACAATGCTTGACTTTGAGCGATATGAGGTTTTGACCTTTGACTGCTACGGCACGCTGATTGACTGGGAAGGCGGCATAACCGCCGCGCTGATGCCGGTTGCGGCGGCGCGCGGCGTCAGCGTGAGCGCCGATGAGCTTCTGCGCTTATACGCCGAGTTCGAGGCGGCGGGCAAATCGGGCGCGTACCGCCGATACCGCGATGTGCTGCGCTCCACCGCCGTCGCCATCTGCGAAAGGCTTGGCTTTGCGCCCACCGATGCGGAAGCCAACTGCCTTGTGGATTCCATCGGCGCTTGGCAGCCGTTTGCCGACACCGTTGAGGCGCTGCGCCGGCTCAAAACGCGCTATCGGCTATGCGTGGTGTCCAATGTGGACGATGACCTGTTCGCCGGCACGCAGCGGACGCTCGGCGTGGAGTTCGACGGCGTTGTAACCGCGCAGCAAGCGGCGTCCTACAAGCCTTCCCACAACAACTTCAACCTCGCGTTAGAGCGCATGGGCGTTGCGCGGGATAGAACGCTGCATATAGCCGAAAGCGTCAAGTTGGACATCGTCCCCGCAAAGGCGCTGGGAATCGATGCGGTTTGGGTGAACCGCAATCGCGGCAGCGGCAAGCAGGGCAGCGCGTCCGGCAACCCCACCGACGGCGCATCGGGCGCAGACCTTGAGGTTCCCGACCTCAGAACGCTGACGGAGTTGATGGGCTTGTGAGCGGCGCAGGCTTTGAGACCGTCATCTTCGACTTTGACTACACGCTCGCCGATTCGTCTAGCGGCGTGATAGAGTGCGTCAACTATGCGCTAAGCGGCATCGGCTTGACCGCCGCATCACACGACGCAATTCGGCGCACAATCGGCTTATCGCTGCCGCACACGCTTGAGGCGCTGGCGGGTCGCGAACATGCGCCGCTTGCCGCCGAGTTTCAGCGCCTATTCATAGAGCGCGCCGACGATGTGATGGCGGACGCCACGCGCCTGTACGACTTTGTGCCAAACCTGACGGATACGCTGCTGCGGCATGGCATTGCGCTAGGCATCGTCTCATCCAAGTTTCGGCGGCGCATCCAAGAGATACTGATGCGCGCAGGCATAGACGGGCGCTTCGGCGTCATAGTGGGCGGCGAGGATGTAGCCGAGTTCAAGCCGCATCCGTGGGGACTGCTGCACGCCGTCGCAAGCCTCAACGCCCGCGCCGAGCGCTGCCTATATGTTGGGGACAGCGTAACCGACGCCGAAACCGCCAAGCGCGCCGAAATTGCGTTTGCCGCCGCGCTATCCGGCGTAACCCCGCGCGCCGCCTTCGCCGACTACGCGCCCTATCTGCTGCTTGCAAGCGCCGCCGATCTGCCGGCGGCGCTGGGGATCGAAGCGGGTGTGTAGGGGACGCGGCGAGTTTTAACGCAAAGGCGCAGGGGCGCAAAGATGCAATAAACCAGGGGGGACAAGGCGATATGGCTATCGAAGAGATTAGGCTAGTCGAAGATGCCGTTGCGAAACGCATACGGACGCTGCCGATGCACTGGCAATTGGATGCGCTGCGCCTGATAGAAAGCATCCAAGCCAAGCGCAATAGGCATAAGCGATTGGAGCGTGAACGCCGTGAAGCGCTGCGGGCGTGCGCGAATATGCGCGCTTCGACAGAGCTGCGGCACAAGGCGTCGGAATGGATGACTGAGCGCAATGCCGAATGGAAAATGAAACTTGACGAAGCCGTTGACGCCGAGTTGCGCGAACTCAATGAACGCGAACTATCGGATGCGCTGCGTCTGATTGAACATCTCCACGAAAAGTATGAGCGCCAAACAATCACGCTGCGAAAATGGAGCGGGGCGCTGAAAGACATCAAATGCGAGTACACATCCGTAGAGTTGCAGCGCAAAGCGTCCGAATGGATGGCAGAGGACGCCGCCGAATGGGAAGCGCGGTAGCGCATGTATCTTGTGGACAGCAATATATGGCTCGAATGGCTGCTTGGGCAAGACAGAGCGAATGAAGCAGAAATGTTTCTTCGCGAAACCTCGCCCAATTCGCTGTTCATCACCGATTTTGCCTTCCATTCCATTGCCGTTATACTTAGCAGGCAAAACCGCATAGATATGCTGCCCGATTTCGTCAACGACGTCTTTGTGAATGGCGATATAGAAATAGTGCGCCTTGAAGCGTCAGACATTCCCGCCGTCGTGGACAGGATGCGTGAGTTCGGCTTGGATTTTGACGATGCGTATCAGTATGTCGCAGCCGAAAAGCGCGGGTTCGGCATAGTAAGCTTCGACGCGGATTTCGACAAGACGCTGCAGGGGCGCATTTTGCCTACCGACGCCCTGTAAGAAATCATTACGATTAGAGGAGCAACCCGCAAATGACCTTTGACAACATAACCCTATTCCCTTTCACCGCCGCCGTGAACCACGCCAACCACCTCGCGATTGGCGGCTGCGACGCCGTCGATCTGGCGGCCGAATTCGGCACGCCGCTGTATGTGTTCGACGAGGATACGCTGCGCGGGATGTGCCGCGAGTTCGCATCGGAGTTCGGCGGCAGATACGCCCACAGCCGCATCGCCTACGCATCCAAGGCGTTTGTGAACCCCGCTATCGCGCGCATCGTCGCCGAAGAAGGGCTTGCGCTAGACGTAGTGTCCGCCGGCGAACTCGCGGTGGCGAAAGCGGTGAACTTCCCTCCGGATAAGATCTACTTTCACGGCAACAACAAGACGCCCGACGAATTGGAATTCGCGCTGGAATACGGCATCGGGCAGATAGTAGTGGACAGCTTCCACGAATTGAGCGCGCTGGACGAAATCGCAGGACGGCGAGGCGCGCGCCAAGACATCATGCTGCGCCTATCGCCGGGCGTGGATCCGCACACCCACGCCGCAACCACCACCGGCATCCTGGACAGCAAGTTCGGCTTCTCCATCGAGACGGGGGACGCCGCCAAAGCGATACGCCAAGCGATAGCCGCCGCCAACCTCAACCTCATAGGCATACACTTTCACCTAGGCTCGCCCATATTCGAGCTTGAGCCGTATGCGCTGGGCGTAGAGGTTGTGCTGAACTTCCTAGCCGAGTTCAAGGAAGAGGGGCTGCGCTTGGAGCAGTTCAGTCCCGGCGGCGGCTTCGCCATCGGCTATGTGCGCCACGAACCGCCGCCCGCCATCGCCGAGTACGCCGAAGTCATCACTGCTAACACGGCGAGGCTCTGCGCCGATCTGGGGTTCGGCGAGCCCCGCCTTGTGCTGGAGCCGGGGCGCTCCATCGTTGGGCGCGCCGGCGTTGCGCTCTACACCGTGGGCGGCATCAAGGACATCCCCACAGTGCGAAAGTATGTGTCCCTAGACGGCGGCATGGGCGACAATATACGCCCCGCCATCTACGGCTCCGAGTACGAAGCGGTGTTGGCGAACCGAATGTCCGCGCCGCCGCAAGAGCGGGTTACGCTTGCGGGCAAATACTGCGAATCCGGCGATGTGCTGGTGCGCGACATCGCTATGCCGCATATCCAATCGGGCGATATTGTAGCCATACCCTCATCCGGCGCATACGCCCCGTCTATGGCGAGCAACTACAACTTGAACGGCCGCCCCGCGATGGTGATGGTGAAGGACGGCGCCGCCCGCCTCATACGCCGCCGCGAAACATTCGCCGATATGATGCAGGCGGACATATTCTAGGCAAGCGCCGTCGCCGTCCCTAATTCCCATCCCAATGCCCTAACGCAAACCCTGATACCCTGATACAAGCAAGGAGGAAGGCGCAATGGACGAGATTATCTACGCATCGGCAAAGTCAATGGCGCAGGCGATACAAGACAAGCGCGTATCGGCGGCCGAACTGGTGGAGGCGCACTTGGCGCGCATAGCGGAAGTGAACCCGGCGCTGAACGCGGTGGTAACGCTTGCGGCAGACCGCGCCCGCGTCGAAGCCGCCAACGCGGACGCCGCCCTGTCGCGCGGCGAAAGCAAGGGCGCGCTGCACGGCGTCCCGTTCACCCTCAAAGACTCCATCGACACCCAAGATGTGCTTACCACCGGCGGCACGCTGGGGCGCGCAGAGTTCGTCCCGTCGCAAGACGCCACGGTCGCGGCGCGGCTGCGCGCGGCGGGCGGCATTCTGCTGGGCAAGACGAACACGCCCGAACTCACGCTTGCGGCAGAGACGAACAACCTAGTGTTCGGGCAGACGAACAATCCGTTTGACCAAAGCCGCACCACCGGCGGCAGCAGCGGCGGCGCGGGCGCTATCGTCAGCGTGGGCGGCGCGGCGTTCGACATCGGCAGCGACACCGGCGGCAGCGTCCGCTATCCGGCGCACTTCTGCGGCATCGCCGGCCACAAGCCGAATTCCGGGCGTGTGCCGCGCACCGGACACATCGTCCCGCACGGCTTGGGCGCAGTGGATTCGCTGACGCAGAACGGCCCAATGGCGCGCTATGTAGAAGACCTCGCGCTCATACTGCCCATCATATCGGGGCCCGATTGGAGCGATCCGTTCATCCCGCCCGTGCCGTTGCGCGATCCGGCGGCGGTGGACATAAGCGGCTTGCGGATATGCTTCTACACCGAAAACGGCATACGCACGCCCACGCCCGAAACGATAGCGGCGGTGCGCGCGGCGGTGGACGCGCTAGTGGACGCCGGCGCTATGGCGCAAGAGGACGTCCCCGCCGTCATCGCAGAGAACCCCAACCTGTCCAACGCGCTATCCGGCGGCGATGGACGCGCATGGACGCGCCGCCTGCTCGCTAAGCACGGCACAACCGAAACGCACCCGTGGCTCACGCGGCGCTTGGCGCAGGCGGACGACGACACCGTATCCGTGGACGAATACTCGGCGGTGTTGGAACGCGTCGACGCCTTCCGCAGCGCGATGCTGGGCTTCATGCGGCGCTACGATGCGATTGTATGCCCGGTGGCGGCGTTCCCCGCGCTGCCGCACGGCGAATCGCTGACGGATGAGCGCCAGCCCGGCATGAGCTACACCGCCGCATACAACATCACCGGCTGGCCGTCCACCGTAGTGCGCTGCGGCGCATCCCCCGAAGGCTTGCCCATAGGCGTGCAAGTGATAGCGCGTCCGTGGCGCGAGGATGTATCCCTTGCCGCGGCGCAGCGCATAGAAAGCGCGCTAGGCGGCTGGCAGCGTCCGCCGCTGTAGGGGGAAGGGGCGGGCGAACTGCCCGCGCATCCGCCGTCGGTCGTGGTCGTCGTGTCAACCGCGACGCCATTAGCGGACGCCCCGGCCAGCGGCGGATGCGGATTTGCGCCGGGTCGAACAAATGCCGATAAGCGAAATGACGGGCAGCCTATTGCTAATGGCAACCCTGCTGAGTATAATCGGCTGCGTCAAGTGGCGCAAGAAAAGGAGAGGCGATGAACTTGGACGAGAAAATACAGAAGGTTGCTGAAGATCTTTCATATCAGCGGAGTGCAGTGAGGAAATTGCGTGCGCTTCGCGAAGAATTGTTGAAAGAATTCGGAAAGTCTAATTCAGGTCTTGACGAACAGATTAACAAAATGGAGGCTGAGGAAAAAAGGCTAAAAGAGTGCTTGGACGAATTGAAAAACTTGGCTGATTCCAAGTAAGAAGGAGAATAACCAAATTATGCCAATGGATAGAAGCGCAATAGCAATACAGTTGTGGGCATCCTCGCGCATTACGCTGGGCGAACTCAAAACGAAGCGCTCTCAATTACCCGCAGGTAGTACAAGCCTTTCAACTGAAGGAATACGCCCAAAAATCGAACATGAAATAATAGGGTCAACACAAACCCTAGCGGTAATTCTGCCTTTTGCGTTAGAAATGGCTCTAAAGGCTCTGCACCAAGAACTGAGTCCAAATGCCAAAGTAAAGCGAACACACAATCTTTGGCATCTGTTCGATTCATTGCCCAGTGATGTCAAAGCGCGCATAAGCTCACAATGGGAGGAGTGGAGCTCACAGAACAACGAGCCAACTCGCTATACCTTCTGTGAATTCCTTAAAAAGCATAAGCTTGATTTTGAGAAGTGGAGATACATGGAACAAACCTTAGATTTCCCTAGTAATGAGTATGAGTGCGCTATAGGTGCTGTTTTGGTAGAAATCTCAAAGCTCAATCCAGTTGTCGCAGGGAACCTAGTGAGTATAGCGACTTAACGCTCACATGGAACCCTGCCCAATACCACCAACACCCGCTCCCAGACCACGCCATTCCCCGTAACTCTAACGTCATCTGAATCCGAAAAGGAACAAGTTTGAACAAGACCTCGCGCGCAACAACTTTCGTAGTCAGCCTGGCAATCGCAGCGCTGTTCGGGTTGACATCAGGAACGGGCAACACCAGCGCGCAATCCCCCACCGACTACGATTCGGACAACGACAGCCTCATAGAAATCGCCCACCTAGAGCAACTCGACGCCATACGCTGGGACCTGAACGGCGACGGCATTGCAGACAATCCCACTAACGCAGACTCTTACGCCACCGCATTCCCCGGCGCAGATGAAGGCATAGACTGCCCGGACAACCATTGTGTGGGCTACGAATTGACGCGCAGCCTGGACTTCGACGATGCGTTTTCCTACGCATCCGGCGCAGTCAACCCCAAGTGGACGAGCGGCAGCGGCTGGTTGCCCATCGGCATAGGCGACGCCTCATTCAGCGCCACCTTCGATGGCAACGACCATACTATCGCCAATCTATACATCAACCGCAGCGGGCGCGCCGACCCGGGCGTTGCCGGCCTGTTCGGTCGGAGTATTGGCGATATTAGTCGGATTGGGTTGACTGATGTTGATATAACAGCCGTTGAGAATGTTGGAGGGTTGATTGGAACGTGCGAGGGCGGCGCAATCAACCTAAGTTACGTTACAGGGAATGTGCGCGGAAGTGAAAAAGTCGGTGGAATGATAGGACTTAATGTTTGCCCAATTAGCGCAAGTTACACCTATAGCAATGTATCTGCAGAAAATGTATCGGTAGAACATGGGTTTGTTGGCGGGTTAGTCGGTATGTTTTGGGGATGGGGAACGGGAGATAGTGTTGGCGTTGCTTCCAGCTACGCTGCAGGCAAGGTGTCCGGCATTACTGCTGTTGGCGGTCTGATTGGGGGATACACTGGTGATATTACAATCACTGAAAGCTACGCCACAGGCGACGTGTTCGGAGCATCGGGCATCGGCGGGCTAGTTGGAATGAACTGGGGAAGCGGCGGAATTACCATTGTTTCTAGTTACGCTGCGGGCGATGTGACTCGCAATGAAATGTTTGGCGACGGTTACGGTTTTGGTGGACTAATTGGTATTGCTGGCGAGGAGACTTCAATTAAGCGGAGTTATGCGGCGGCGGATGTGACCGGCGATACCGCAGTTGGCGGTTTAGCTGGGGAAATAAAGGAGGAGAGCATAGTCATCGCTAGTCATTCGTTAGGCGCGGTGTCCGGAAACGAAAGGGTTGGGGGGCTAATCGGATCTAACGGATCTGACAGCACAATCCACGCAAGTTACTCTATCGGCGCTGTAGATGGTGAGGTATTCGTGGGTGGATTGGTTGGAAGCAACTCAGGCACAATCAGCGCAAGCTACGCTACTGGCGATGTAGATGGCGCAGTCAGCGTGGGCGGACTTGCCGGAAACAATTCTTCCGAAGGCACAATCCTCGCAAGTTATGCCACCGGCGCTGTATCCGGCAATGGTGATAACAATGGTGACATAGGAGGATTCATCGGACTTAGTGGAGGCACAATCCTCGCAAGTTACGCTACCGGCAGAGTGTCCGGCGGTGATAATGTAGGTGGTTTCATTGGCGCTAACGATGGAGCCACAATCACTGGCGGCTACTGGGATATCGAAATTTCAGGTCAATCCCTAGGCGTCGGATACGGCGTTTCTGGCGGGGTTGAGGGCAAGACCACCTCCGAATTGCAATCGACCGCGGGCTACGACGGCATATACGCCGATTGGAACATAGACTTCGACAACGCAGACAACGATTTTGACGATGCTACGGGCAGAGACGATTTCTGGGATTTCGGCAGTTCTAATCAATACCCTGCGCTGAAGGTCGACCTCAACGGCGACGGCAGCGCAACTTCGCAAGAGTTCGGCAACCAGCCGAGGTTGGCGCTAACTCCTACGCCCACCCCAACCGCTACTCATACCTCGACGCCCACGAACACGCCCACCGCTACACACACTCCCACGCCCACACTCACGCCAACCCCGACGCATACGCCTACGCACACCCCCACGCTAACGCCCATCCCGACGCACACGCCATCCGCCACCAACACGCCCATGCCCACGCACACGCCGTCCGCCACTGCAGCGCCAATCCCCACGGCAACGCCTCTGCCGCCAACTCACACGCCCGTTCCCACCGCAACGCCCGCGCCAACGGACACGCCCGCGCCGCCCGCTCGCGCGGATGCGCCTACTGCAGCGCCTGCCCCTGCCACGGCGCCCGAACCGCCCACGCAAACGCCGGCAGTCGTCGTAGTGGTGGTAACCGCAACGCCGTCAGCAGACGCCCCGTCGGGCGGCGGATGCAACTCGGCGGGCGCGCGTATGCCGATGGGCGCAACGGCGGGCAACCTGCTGGCGTTGATTGCGCCGCTGATTGGGCTTGCGGGGATAAGGCAGGCGCGGGCGTATCGGGCGCAAGGGGGCAAGGAGGCAAGCGCTTACTTCGAATGCCGCATGCCGGGCACCCGGCATTGGCGCTCCGCATTGCGTTAGGCGGGCGGTTGCGTCGGCGGAAGTGAGAGGCGTAGCCGGCGCAAAAACTATGACGCCGCCACAATTGCGGTGGCTGCGCTATGCGGTTCTTGCTTTGCGAGTACGGATTTTGCGGCCGCGTTCCGCTCTAACTTGCCCAATCCGTCTAGCGGCAGAGCATCGACTTCAAGCGGCGGTGGGGGAAGTGGTGGAGCTGGGGGGACTCGAACCCCCTACCTCTTCAATGCCATTGAAGCGCTCTCCCAGATGAGCTACAGCCCCACCCGTTCTGCGGACAGCATCGCCGTCCGCAAGTGGCAGATTAAATATAGCAGACGCTCCTATCGGTATGCAAGGAATGGCGGCATTCTCAAGTCGCTGCGCTCATCAATTTGAACCTTCTAGGAAAGCTTGCATTAGCCGGATCCGTCGCAGGTTATAAACTCGATTGCCGCTTAACTCTGAGAATGCCAACCCCATAAAAAGATTGAAACAACCGATAGCAATATGATAATCTCAATTATGCGTCTATAATCGGTTGGCGTATGCGCATGAGGGGTTCCAATGAAAGCAATGCAAGAGGCTTCGGTAAAAGCCAGCGCCTTCACGCTTGAGGTGGATGTTCGCGCCGCAAGCATGCCGGAGTTCATAGACATCACCGACGAAGTGGAAGATCTGGTCGCCAAATCGGAAGTGCGCAACGGCATTGCGGTGGTGTTCTCTACGCATACCACGGCCGGCATCGTGATCCAAGAGAACGAACCGCTCTTACTGCAAGATATGAAGAGCGCCATTGAGCGCTTCGCGCCACGCAACACGCACTATCGCCACAACGATTTCGAAGTACGCACCGTGCATATGCACGAAGACGAATGTCCCAACGGGCATTCGCACTGCCAGCATCTGCTGCTCGGCACAAGCGAGAGCATCCCGCTGATTGACGGCGACCTTACGCTGGGCGAGTTTCAGCGCATATTCATGGTGGAGCTGGACGACCAGAAGGATTTCAGGCAGATCCTGGTGCAGGTCATAGGCGTTTAGCGCGCAGTTCGGCCGATGATAGCGAGGTGCGGTTGTGGCAACTGAACCGGCGTCGGCATACGACCACTGCCAGCGCATCGCCAAAGAGAACGCCCGCAACTTCTACTACGCCTTTCGCACGCTGCCCTACGCCAAGCGGCGCGCTGTCTATGCGGTGTACGCCTTCTGCCGCATATGCGACGACATCGCGGACGGCGATCTTCCCCTCAGCGAAAAGCGGCGCAAACTCGCGCTTGTACGCCAACGCTTGCATTCGGACGGCGCTGCGCCCGACGCTCCCCCGATATTCCGCGCGTTGCATCACGCCACCAGCGCTTACGGCATCCCAACCGACTACTACGAAGAGATAGTTAAGGGCGTTGAAACGGATCTGGTGAAGAACCGTTTTGCCGATTTCGACGAACTCTACGAATACTGCTATAAAGTGGCGTCGACGGTTGGTCTGATATGCGTTGAGATATTCGGCTACGATGAGCCGGCGGCGCGCGAATATGCGGTTGATATGGGCATAGCGATGCAGCTGACGAACATACTGCGCGATGTGAAAGAGGACGCGGAGCGCGATCGCATATACCTGCCGCAGGACGATATGCGCCGTTTCAACTACACGGAAGCGGAGCTCAAGCGCGGCGCGATGACCGACGGCTTCAGGGCGCTTATGGCGCATCAGACGGCGCGGGCGCGCAGCTTCTTCGAGAGCAGCGAGCGCCTCTTCCCCCTCATATCGCCCGACGCGCGCGCTTGCCCCAAGGTGATGCACGCCACCTATCGCGGCATTTTGGACAGGATAGAGCGCGCGGGCTACGATGTGTTCCAAGCGCGCATCGGCTTGAGCGCGCCCGAAAAGGTTTTGCTGATGGGACGTCTGTGGGCGGCGAGCCTGGCGCCGATGCTAACGCCGTCGAGCAGAATTCGGCGCGGGCGCTAGCGCGTGAGCCGCCGATGAATGCGCTTGCGCTCGCCCCGTTCACCGACGATTGCCTTCTCGAACTGAGACGGGCGATGCGCGTCGCGTATGAGAGCTGGACGGATACGCGCCGCCTGTACGATCCGTATGAGCTTGCCGCGCGCGTCAATACTGAAGGCGCATCGGTTCTGGTGGTGGAATCGGACTTCGTGTTCGAAGAGACGCTGGCGCTGACGCCGGGACTGCGCTTCATCGGTGTATGCCGCGCGTCGGTCAACCATATCGACGTGGATAGCGCCACTGCGCGGGGCATTGCGGTGGTCAACGCGCCCGGCCGAAACGCCAATGCGGTAGCCGAGCATGCGCTTGCGCTTATGCTTGCGTTGGCGCGCGGCGTTCCAAAGGCGCATCGGTATGTACAGAGCGGGCAATGGCAGAACCCGGCGGGCGCATATCTGGAGTTTCAAGGCGTGGAGCTCTGCGGCAGGACGCTGGGCGCAATCGGGTTGGGCGCAATCGGGCGGCGGCTTGCGGCGATATGCGGCGCGCTGGGCGTGAGCGTCCAAGCGTATGACCCGTATGTGAATGCGCCGCCGCAAGGCGTAGCGCTTGTATCGCTGGAGGATCTGCTGAGGTCGTCGGACTTTGTGAGCGTACATCTGCCGCTGACGGACGAAACCGCGGGGATGCTGGACTTGCGCCTGCTGCGTCTGATGCGGCGGGACGCTTATCTGGTCAGCGTCGCCGATGCGGGCGTGTTCGCGCCGAATGCGCTTGCGGACGCGCTGCAAGCCGGACTGATTGCGGGCGCTGCGGTGGATGTGTTCGAGTCGCATCCTATATCGCCGCAAAACCCGCTGCTGAAAGCGGATAATGTGATTCTCAGTCCGCACATAGGCGGCGCAACCGCCGAGACCATACGGCGCCATTCGCGTATGATGACGGCGGACATTCTGCGCTTCACGCGTGGCGATATGCCGCATAATCTTGTCAACAAAGCGGTTTGGGAACGCCGGGGATAGCCGCATCGCTATCGCTATAGGCTACGGCATCGGAGGCGCATCGGTGAGTGATGCTTGAACTAGGTGAAACGGATATGGCGATACGCTGGCATGAACAGCGCAGCGCGGTTGCGGCGGCGGCGCAGCGGATGGCGGCGCAGGGGCTGACTTTGGGCGCGAGCGGCAATGTCAGCGCGCGCTTGCCCACCGACGGCGCAGGCAGGGCGCTTATGGCAATCACGCCTTCAGGGGTAGCCTACGATAGATTGCGCGCCGAGGATATTCCGGTAACGGATATGGACATTGAGCCGATCGATGGCGACGGCGTCCCGTCTAGCGAGGCGTTGCTGCACGCCGCGATATACCGACGGCGCAGCGACGTGGGCGCCGTGATGCACACGCACTCCACTTATGCCACAATCGCCGCGGTTGCGGGAATGGATATACCGGTTATTTTGGATGAGACGGCGCTTGCGCTGGGCGGCGCTGTGCGGGTATCCGAATACGCCTTTCCGTCGAGCGAAGCGCTTGCGGCGAATGTTTGCGCGGCGCTGGGCGAGCGCAACGCCGCGCTTATCCGCAATCATGGCGCTGTGGGCGTGGGGGCGGATCTGACGGAGGCGCTCGATGTGTGCGCGCTTGTGGAACGGGCGGCGCAGGTGTTCGTGTACGCAACGCTGCTAGGCGGCGCTAATCCGCTGCCGGCCGATGTCGTGGATGCCGAAATCGCGCTGTTCAGGATGCGCCGCCAAAGCCTGGGCGGCAATGCGCCGGGAACGGATAGCCTAAACGAATAACCAAGATAACCGATAGGAAGGTTGGGGCAAGATGGTCAGCGTGCCGGGGTTTCTGCTGAGAAGGTTGTATCAAAAGGGCAGTCTGCGAAATACGGATGACGGCGTAGAGTTTCGGCTTGAAAACAGACTGGGTTCGGGATACGCGCAAGGCATGACGCCGATTGCGATTGACGGCGTGGAAGTCCCGCTGCAGGATGCGGCGTTCACGCTTGACGGGGTTACAACGCCGTTTAGCGCAATCAGCAAAGACAGCGCCTTCACGCTTGCGCTGAACAAGACGATTGGCGTGCGGGTGAGCGGCGTAACGCTGACGCCGGGCGTTCACAAGATAGAGATGGGCTTTGAGGTGCCTGGACTGGGGACGCTGCGTTTCGACTTCACGGATGCGGTCGAGGCGCTGTGAGCGGCGCTATGCGCGTGGCGGTAACGGGCGCGGCGGGCTACCTGGGGCGGCTGCTCATCCGCCGACTGGAGCGCTGCGATGGCGTGGAGCGTATCCTTGCGACCGATATTCGCGCCGCGCCGCCGGGGGAGTTTTCGGACAAGGTTGCGTTTGTTCAACACGATATTCGCGCGCCGATAGGGGGGCTGTTCGCAGAGCGCCGCATAGACGCGGTAGCGCACCTCGCATTCGTAATCAGGGCGGGGCGCAACAATCGGGCGGTCAGGGGCGTGAACATAAACGGCTTGGCGAATGCGCTTGAGGGCTGCGCCAATTCGGGCGTGCGGCGGCTGCTGTATCTGAGCAGCGCAACCGTCTATGGGGCGCATCCGGACAACCCGCCGCTGCTGACCGAAGCATCGCCGCTGCGTCCGCTGAGCGGCTTTGCGTACTCCGACGCCAAAGTCGAAGCCGAATCGCTTTTGACGGATTTCGCGGCGCGGCATCCCGATGTGGGCGTGTGTATCCTGCGCGCTTGTCCGATATTGGGCGCGCGCGCCGACAATTTCATAGCGCACAACCTAGCGCGGCGGCTTTCGGTTGCGGTTAGGGGGTATGATCCGCCGATGCAGTTTCTGCACGAAGACGCCGCCGCGGATGTGATGGCGAATTGCCTGCTTATGGGGGTAACGGGCATATACAATATAGGCGGGCGCGGCGGCATACGGCGCAGCGAAATGGCGGCGCTTGCGGGCGGCAGACTGCTGCGTCTGCCGGCGGCGCTTCTGTACGGACTGACGGGCTTGAGCTGGCGGCTTGGGCTGCAGAGCAGTTCGCCGGCGATCGGGTTGGATTTCATACGCTACCCGTGGGCGGTGAGCGCCGCTAAACTTGAGCGCGAACACGGCTTGGCGGCGCGCTATACCTCGCGCGAGGCGTGGACGGCGTTTGTGAACGGGCGTCGGCAGGCGGCTCCGAATTCGGATTAGCGATAGCGATAAGGATGCGCGATATGAAGGTTATCATAGACACCGATCCGGGGACGGACGATGCGCTGGCGCTGATAATGGCGCTGAATTCTCCGGAGCTGGACATACTGGGCTTGACCACGGTAGAGGGCAACGCCACCCTGGCGGACACCACGCGCAACGCGCTGGCGGTCTTGGAGTACATGGGGCGGACGGATATACCGGTGTACGCCGGCGAGTCAACGCCGCTTGTGGGCAAGTTTGAGCATGCGTATCACATTCACGGGCCGGCGGGACTTACCGTAAGCCTGCCCGAACCGCGGATCGAGCCAGCGGCGGGCGGCGCTGTGGACTTCATCGTGGAAACGGCGCTGGCGTTGGACGGCGAGCTGACGGTGATTGCGCTGGGGCCGCTGACGAACATCGCGCGGGCGCTGACGCGGGATGAGCGCGTTGCGTCTGCGATAAGACGCGTGCCGGTTATGGGCGGCCAAGGCGCCGACGCCGGCAATGTAACGCCCTACGCCGAGTTCAACATCTGGGACGATCCGCATGCGGCGAATGCGGTATTCGCGTCGGGCGTTCCCACTACGCTGATTGGGCTGGATGTGTGCCGACGGACGGCGGTTTCGCGCGGCGCAGAGGGGTGGTTCGGCGGCGATACGCCGGGGGAAGCGCTTGCGGGACGGATACTCGCCAACTGGTTCGAGACGGCGCAGGTGGAGCGGCAGTTCAACCTGCACGACCCGCTGACGATTGCGGCGACGCTGCGCCCTGAGCTGATAAGCGCGCGCGCCGCATCCGCCACCGTGGAGACGGCGGGCGAGCGCGTCGGAGAGGTACGGGCGGACTATGCGCGCGGCGGCAGCGTGGATGTGGCGGTAGGCGTGGACAGCGCGGCGGCGATGGCGTTTATGCGGGGGCTGCTGAAGGGGTAGGGCATGGCGCTGCGCCCTTGCGGTAGGATTCAACGCAAAGGCGCAGCGCCATAAAGCGATTTCGGGCTAGGCTTTACTGCGATGCGGCGGCTACTTGGCCGGTGAAGGCGGTGGCGTGGCGCGTCCATACGCCGGCGCTGGTGGCGTAGTACACTATCATTCGCAGGTATTTGTTAAGGTCTGCGGATGTGGGCGTGTAGTTAGTCCACCAGACGCCGTAGATGTAACTGCAATCGGTGTAGGTACTATCGGCGTTGTCGCAGCGCTGCCACGAGTAACGGCGATCCACCGCGCCGGTGGGGGCAGGATCGGACGCTTGGATCTTCTGCCCCACGCGTGGGCTTGCGTTGCCGCTGACGAAGCTTATCGCGGCGCCGGCGGTTGCGGCGCTGGTCTGCTTGACGCGGCCGCCTAATGCGCGGGTGTAGGCGAAGCCGCCGCCGGATAACGGCGCTTTGGCGCGTAGGTAGCTCCCGACGTCGGCGGCTACGGGGTAGTATTCGTAGGTGGCGCCGCTGTTGCGCGATAGGGCAGTCCAAGTATCGCCGTTGGTGGACTTTTCCCACTGCCAGCCTCCGCTGCGACTGGAACGCGTTGCGCTAGTAACGCATACTGCGACGCGCTCGCCAACGATGGGGGCGTTCCAGTTGTCGGGGATGCCCATGGCTTGGCTGTTCTGCGGAGTTGTGCTCATGCCATCGTAGTCCAGCATGGGGTATTGCATCTTGTTGCCGAAAGTCCAGGGGTCGTCCTTGCCGGTTGTTGCGTCGCCGGTGGTGGTATCGCCGTCAAGGTTGGTATTCCAGTTGGCGTAGATGCCGGTGTAGCCGGTGGGGGTTTGGAGCTGGCGGGTGGTCTTGCCCGTGACGCCGCTGCCGCCTGCGCTGGTGGTTTGGCCGCTGGTGGAGGTGTCCCAGTAACTGTTGGACACTGTGCCTTGGCTTGATCCTATTAGACCGCCGATAGTTGTTGCCGATCCGCTGGACCTGCTAACCCTGCCGGTAGAATAGGAATTTGTTACGCTACTACTGCTGAGCAGTTGCAGACCCACAAGTCCGCCAACATTGGCAATGCCGCTGACGTATGCAGTGGAGTAGCTGCTTGAAATAGTTCCTCGCACGTTGTAGGCGACCAACCCGCCTACACGATCGGCGCCCGCAATCTTGCCAGTGGTGTAACAGGCTACAATTGTGCCTTGATTAGTTCCCATCAGAATACTGGCAAAGTTATCTCCCGTAACATTGGCATTAGTTACGCCCAGTGTTTCGATGCGGCTAGTGGTGGCAGTTACGCCGAATAACCCTTGGTAGGCGATGCCGGTGCCGCTTCGGTTGATGAACAGGTTGTTGATAGTGTTGCCGTTGCCCTTAAAGTTGCCTGAGTATCGGTTGGTGTTATTGCCGATGGGCAACCATCCCTTGCCGCTATCCCAGTAATTGCCGCTGTGGTCGTTGGCGTCAACATCGCCGTCGGAATCGCTGTCGAAGTCTAGGCTTGCGGTGAGTTCGTAGCCGACGCAGCCGGTAGCGGGGCAGCCCATGCCTGTGGCGGCGTTGGGAAACGCTGAAGTGTAGTTTGCCCAAACGGTGGTGGTGATGGAATCGCGCGCGCCGTTGCCGTTGAGGTCGTGGCGGATGGCGTTGAGTTGGGCTAGGTTGGCTACGGAGATATAGCCGTCGTCGTTGGCGTCGTAGTCGACTGCGGGTGTTTGGGCGGCGGCGGATGTGGTGAGGGATAGCAGGGTTGCAAGCGTTAGCAAGACACTGAGAACCGTTACGCCTGCGGTTCGGCGTGTAGTTCTTGGGCTTGACTTTTTTAGATTTTTATGGGGGGGGGGGGGGGGGGTGAATAAAAACTAAAACGTATAAGCGCCATTTGGTTCACCTATCCTATTGCTTTTATGAGGTGGGGATGCTGTCCCCAGTCCTAACTTTCTCCCCCGATGGGGGAAGGTTATCTTGTTGGATGTCTCAGACTGGGATTATTTTAACGCAAAGTTGGCAATGGCGCAAAGTGGGTTATTGACATTCGATTAACGCTGTTTGGGAGAATGTTTCGTTTGCGCTTGACATATCCAAACAAAAGTTCTATATTGATAGCGCGATAACGAATGCGCGGGCGGGCCGAATAGCGAAGCGTAAGGATGAAGGGGTCGATATGGCGTATGTGGATGGGCGGGCGTCGCGGTTTCGGATTGCGGACGCGGACGGCGTTATGCGGGATCTGTCGGCGTATATCACGGAGGTCAGCGGACTGCCGGGCGCGCGGGCGCTGAACGATGTTACGGCGCTGGGCGATGCGGGCGCGCGGTTTATGCCGGGCGCAGAGGGCGTATCGTTCACATTGCGCGGGCTGTTTTCGGATACGGCGGTAAGCGGCGTGGATGCGGTGCTGGGGGCGCTGCGCTATCACACGGCGCCCACGGCGTTCGAGTACGCGCCGTCGGGGACTGCGGCGGGCAGCGCGCGGTATTACGGCAATTGCTGGGTCGCGGCATACGAACTGCATAGCCGCAGCGGGGCGCTGGTGTCGTGGGAAGCGGCGCTGCGGGTGGACGGCTCCACTGCGCGCGGCGTGTATGCAGCGCCGCCAAGTTCACCGTCGTCGGAGTGAGCGGGAATAGCGAACTGACTGACCCGCAAGCGGCAGCGCGAAAAGCGCCGTTTGCGGATAGCGGGATTAGCGTATCGTGATATGCGAATACAAGTTGTGTAGGGGGATGGGATGAGCGCGGCGAAGTGGCTTCTGATGGTGGATTGGAACGGTGATGAGCGGTTTGCGGGCGCATATGACGATGTTACGGGCGCTGCGCTGGGGTTGGCGCTGACGCATATGCGCGATTTGGCGAGCGATCATATCGGGGCGGCGAAACTGCGGCTGCAGCTGCGAAACGCCGACCATAAGTACAGCCCGCCGAATCCTGCATCGCCGCTGGCGGGCAAACTGCATCCCGGCCGCAAGGTTTGGCTGCGCGCCGCTTATCCGTGCGACGAGTTCGACGGCATAGCGCGCTCAAGCTTGGCAAGCCGCGCGCCAACCTACGGCTCGGCGTATCGGTGGGCGGCGCAGAAGGGCGAGTTTCGCATCGCGGACGGGGGCAACGGCGTCGAGACTGCGGGCGCTGGCGCGGGACGGCGCATCGCGACGCTGGACTTCGGACACGGCGATATGTCCATCGGGGCGTACTTCACCAGGGGCAGCAACGCCGCCAATCACGGCGGGCTTGCGTTTCGCTGTACGGACGGGGACAACTACCTGTACGCGCGCTTCACCGGCGGCGCGGCCGAGATTCGCAAGACGCAGGCGGGCGCCGATACGCTGCTGGCAAGCGCGCCGCTGGCGTGGGCGAACAATCAGAGGCGCTTTGTTCAGGTGGTTATGCGCGCCGATTCCATCCGCGTGTTCGTGGATAGGCGTCAGGCGGTTGCGGCGAACTCCGATTTCAACAAGACGGCGGCGCACGGCTTGCACTGCGACGGGGCCGCTAATCATCTGTGGGAGCAGTTCGGCGGGTGGGCGTCGCTGTTCTATGGCAGCGTGGATGCGATCGATCCGCGCCCGAACCTGAACGATCAGCGCTGCCTCATAAGCGCATCCGATGAGATGGATCGGCTGCGGGCGGTTACGCTGTACATGTACGCCTCAACGCCGATGCCGCAGACATCGGACGCCATTCTGAAAGACATCCTCAACTATGCGGGCGTGGATAGGGCGCTCCGACGGCTTGACGGCGGGCTTACGCTTGTGCCGGGCAGCTGGAGTCCGCCGCTGTGGGGGCGGCGCGCGATAGACGAAATCCATCGGCTGCAAGACGAAGAGGACGGCTTTGTGTACATAGACGGGCGGGGCTATTGGCGAATGGAGAACCGCGCGCATCGGGACAATCCGCCGCACAACGCCGCGCGCGCAACGCTGCAGGCGCAAAACGATGGGCGCAATCCGTACTTTTCGCGCTTGGAGTGGAGCGACGGCGTGTCTAATATCGAGAACAGGGTATTCGTGCGTATCCGCGACGCAACGAATCACGGCTACGCCACCGCTTGGACGCTGGGCGAAACGGTCTATTTCAAGGCGGGCGAGACGCGCGAATTTCTGGCGGAAAGCAAGGACTACGATATTGTGAACGGGCATCTTGCGCCGCTGCCCACGCTTGACTACGCCGCCAACACGCGCGCCGACGGCGGCGGGACGAACATCACGGCGCAGCTCAGGGTTACGCATCCTGATACGGCAACCTACACCGGCAAAGGCACGCTGATACGAGTGCGGTTCGGCGATGCGGCGGGCTATCTGACGCTGCTTGCGCTGCGAACATTCAGCGCGCTGACCTTCAATGCGCCCACGCTGGTGATGGCGGATGACGCGCAAAGCCAAACGGCGTATGGGCAGCGCATTCGCAGCATAAACGCGCGCTGGACGCGGCAAGCGGACGTCGCGCTGGCGACGGCGAAGCGCCGCTTGGGCCGCAAGAAGACGCCGCGCACAGCGCTGAAGGCGGCGCTGCTCAACGGCTCCGACGCCAACACGCTGCTTATGCTGCAAGCCGAACTGTCCGACCGCGTGAGCGTACGCTATCCGGCTATGGGCATCAACGCCGATTTCTTCGTAGAAGGGCATCGGCTTGAGGTGAGCGATGGCTGGTCAAGGGTGGAACGCGCGCTGCTGCTTCAGCAAGCCTGACGCAACGGTTTGAACGGCTTGTTCGCAAGATACGGATCAGCGAAATCTACCGAAAGCGAAAAGAGCGATAGCGCGGCAACTGCAATGCGATTGCAACTAACTAATGAGGAGGCTAAACGATGGTTACGGACTTGATTCAGTTCATCAATGTTGGGATTGCGGGCGTGATACTGCTGTGGTTCATGTTCCGCTTGGAGCGCATACTGGTGCGCTTTGACAAGACGGTGTTTCTGATGGCGCGCGCCACGCTGCGCTTGCTGGAGCAGCGCGATTCCGATATGGCGATCGACCTGAGCAAAGAGCTTCACCGCGTCAACGGCAACGACGACGAATAGGCGCAGGCGCTAACGCCAACAAGGCGCTTGCGGCTATCTGCGCCAATGATGCGCCGCGACTCGACGCAAAACAGGCGGGGCTTTGTTTCATTGCCCCGCCTATCTCTTTGCTGCGCGCGCGTATGACCGCTGCCGCTTACTTGCTCTGATAGATCTGTATGCGGTGGCGGGACGATTCGGTTACATACAGCCGCCCCTGCTCGTCAAGGTTCACGGACGCCGGACCCCAGAAGTAGGGTTCGGTTTGCGATGATATGAGGTGCGGCGTGTTGAAGTGCGGCGGCAGTTCGGGCGTGAGGTTTGCGGTTGCGCGCGTTTCCACTTCGTCGGGGTTGGCGGCTAGGAAGTCGCGCGCCCACTTGGACAGCGTGGCTTCGCCGCGCAAGGTCTGCATATGGCTGCCATCCGGCGCAAGCGTTTGCACGCGCTCGTTGCCCCAGTCCGCAACGATGATGTTGCCGGCGCTGTCCACCGCTACGCCGGCCGGCCGGCTGAACTGCCCGTCGGCGTCCCCGGACTCGCCGAACTCGGCAATGAACTCGCCGTCGGCGCTGAAGCGCTGGATGCGGTCGTTGCGCCAATCGGCTACATACACGCTGCCGTCGGGCGCGACGCACACACCCCAAGGCATATTCAGCTCGCCTGCGTCCGCGCCGAAGCCGCCCCAAGTGAGCAGGCAGCGGCCGTCAGTGGTGAACTTGTGGATGCGGTGGTTGTTCTGGTCGGCGATGTACAGGTTGTCATCGGCGTCAACCGCGATACCGGCGGGTCCGTCGATTTCGCCATCGCCGTCGCCGCGCGTCCCCCACGCCTTGATGAAGCCGCCGTCCGCCGCGCTGAACACGCTTATGCGGTGGTGAAGTTCGTCCGTAACATAGATGTTGTCGGCGCTGTCGAGCGCGATGCCGGACGCAAGCCGAAGCTGCCCTTCGCCGTCGCCGTGCGACGAGAACTCGAAGAGATAGTCGTCGTCCATAGTAAGCACGCCCACGCGGGTAAAGACGGGGGCGCCGCGGTTGAGCGCGAAAATGCGCCCGTCGGGATGGACGGCGAGGTCGACCGGATTGGCGAAGCCGCGCCCTAGGGGGGCGTTGTTCACGATGCCGATCGTCTTGATGTATTCAAGCGTCAGGGGCTTGGCGGCAGTGGTCATCGGAGCGCCTTTCTTCACGCATAGCCTTCGTTGGCGGGGCGTGTGGGATTGCGGCGGCGGGCGGCGTTCAAACCGGGGCCAGCGCCGCCGCTTGCGGTTGCGTTGAGCGGGGCTATACGAGTTGGTATTCGGTGGTGGACGCTATGAGTCCAAGCAGTTCGCCAATGCGCTTTTCGGCGTCGGGGCGGCTGCCGCCGTTCAGCGCCACATCGCCCTTTGCGCGCACATGCGCTATCAGGGCGGCGCGCATCTCTGCGTCCATCTCGGCGGCGCCCATAATGTCGAGGCATGCGTCCACCAGCGCGGCGGGCGCATATTCGCCGCCGTCCTGCGCCGCAAGCCTGTCCAGTATGAGGCGCACGCCGGGCTTGGCGGTGTCGCTAATCTCTTTGGCGGCGAAGTTCACGCGCTCCACCAGCGCCCCGCTGTTAATCCACTCCGTCCCTTCGTGCCAGCCCTCAACGGACGGCGGGTTCAGCAACGTTTGGCCCATAAAGCCGGTGAGGTCGGATGTGGGGATGATGCCCACGTCCGGGCGGGTTACGCCGCCGCTGAGGCGCATCGTGCCCGCCACCAGTTCGGCGGGACACTTGACGCGCGCGTACTGCGCCTCTTTGAAGAAATCAGAGTTGAACAGAACGCGCAGCATATGGCGGATTTCGTGATCGCCGTCGAAGTACGCCTGCGCCAGTTCGTCTATGGCGTCCGGATCGCGCGGCGGCGTGTAGGGCCACTGCGGCACCGGCTCTTCGTCCGCCACAAAGAAGTCGTAGAGGTGGCGCGCGATGAAGCGGGCGGTGGCGGGCTGCTTGCAGATGATTCGCACGATGTCGTCGCCGTCGAAGTCGCCCGATTCGCCTAGGAAGCGCTTTTCGCCGTCGTCGTGGTCGTCGGGGCGGAAGTTGAAGTGCCAAGCGATGCGGCCGTAGGGCCAGATGGAGTCCTTGGACGCCCGCACCGCCATATATTCGGCGTTGCCCAGCGTCCAGCCGGTAAAGGCGCGCGATGCTTCCTTGATGTCGTCTTCGGTGTAGTTGCCGATGCCCATGCTGAAGAGCTCCAGCAGTTCGCGCCCCCAGTTTTCGTTGATAGCGCCGTCGTGGTTCTCTTGATTATCAAGCCAGATAATCATAGAGGGGTCTTTGGCGAGGTCTATGAGCAGGTCGTCCAGTCTGCCAAGCCCAAGCCGGCGGAACATATCGATCTGATTGAGCAGGGAGCGCGCCTGATTGGTCTTGGCGTAGCCGGTGGCGAATACGCCGTGCCAGAACAGCGCTATCTTCTCTTCCATCGGCGCTTTGGTGGTTACCATGCGGTAGAGCCAGTAAGCGGAGGCGGAGTTGCCGTAGCGGAGTTCGTGCATATCGGTGTGGTAGCGCTTGATGATGTCGTCGGGCATATTCTGCGGATCGACGGGATGCAGCAGCTCTTCCACGGCGGCTTCGTAGCCTAGCGCTTCGTAGTGGTCAAGCTCAGTCGGGGTAGCGCCGAAAGACGCGCGGCGCAGCAGATGCTTAATGAGTCCGACATCCGATTTGGTGAGTGTGGTCATAGTTGCCTCCCTCTCTGCTCTGCAATTCATTGCAATCAATAAGGGTATTAGGTTTGCGATATTTGGGTGTATGCCGGATATGCTTGCTCAGTTCGCAGGGCGGCCGAGGCGCACATCGGGCAAACCGTCCGCGCCGATGGCTATCGTTGGGGGAACCTGCAACATTTCTGCCTCAGTAAAGCGTTTGTTGACGGGGTCAGCCTCTAAGGCGTGTCCGGTTAGCGTGTAACTTCCAAGCGTAGGCGTTTCGTCTTCGTCGCCGAATACCACGATTGTAGGGTACCGTTGCCCGTCAATCCCTATGCGGACTTGCGCTATATCGCGGTGTATGATTGACCCGTCCGATAGCCGAAAGTCGCGCGTATCGGTGGGCGCAATTCCCAGGCGTCTCAGCATGGACGCCGGCAGGGTGGTGTAGAATTCGCGCGTGTCCACCAAGACGTCCATGCGCTCGAAGTTTTGGGCGTTCAAATCGCCTACCTCTATGGAGTATGTGAAGCAGTCCATCGGATCTTCCTCGCGCGTATTGAGCGCATTATGCGCCGTCTTTCTCCAACATCACCATGGCGAATGCCGCCTTTATCTCTTCGCTGTGCTGGGAAATGTCAGACACGACGTCTATGGCGTAGCGATTATACTGACGGACACCCCTCGCGTCTTTGTGCGACGCTATGCCGATTTTCTTGTTGTTCGGGTCATTGAAGCGCAGGCGATACACCACGAAATTGCGGTGGTTATCCAATAGGATTGAACAGTAGGATGTCGTGTCCCTTATCGCCAATCGCTCCCCCTGCTCGCCTACGATGTCTTTGAGAATGTCGTAGGCTTCTACCTCTTCGGCGGTGGTGATGATGCCCTTTTCGCTGTCTTGCGCTATAGGCTCATCCGCTTCAATTTCGGTATCGATTTCATTTTCGGCTTCCTCCGCTACGCTGACAGCGCGGCGCAGGGTGTTGTTGATTTGCTCGTTGACGAACTCGCGCATTCCCGCCTTGACAATGGGCGTAAAGAACTCAACTTTCTGTTGGCGCATCAACCCGCCATAGAAGGATCTTGCCACCACTTTGACGAAATCCTCGCTCGGATCTTTGAGCATTTGGGCTAGGTAGCTTTTCGTCTCTGCGATGTAGCGCATCCTCGCCGCCGACGATTTGAACACATCCTCGCTGAAACCGGCTTTTGTGAGTTGCCCAAGCCCTTGGATGGCGTTGTTGTTGAGGTTGTACAGATCGACGACAAGAAACGGCGCTTCGTCCATCACATTGTCGGCATCCGTGTCAGTGAAAAATTTGTACACCACGCCGTTGGTGAGGCATCCCACCATCGCATCAGTTACATTGAAGTAACGCATCAGTTGGGATGCGCGGTCAGCGTTGAGGCTGTCCCCGAACTTTTTGCATTCGAACAGAATGGCGGGTTTGCCGTTACGCATTATGGCGTAGTCGACTTTCTCGCCGCGCTTGGTTCCAATGTCCGCCGTGAACTCAGGCACAACTTCGGCGGGGTTAAAAGGCTCATAGCCCATCGCCATAAGCATCGGCATTACAAGGGCGTTCTTCGTTGCCTCTTCGGTTACCAACTGCTCCCCGTACTCTTCGGCTCTCTGCTTCAGTGAGTCAAGTGTTGACTGATTGACGGTCATCATTTCCCTCCTTTGGCGGCGGATCATGGCGCGCAAAGAATAGGCGCATCCCCGAATATGCCGCCTATCGGGGATGCGCCGCTTGCGCCTAGTTCTGCAGGAAGTCCATCTTCTCGAATGCGCCGTTCACTATCGGCTTGGCGTCCACGCCCATCCAGTCTTCGAGCAGCGTGGTGTATGTGCCGCGGAAGTCGTTGTTGAAGCGCATATCGCCTTCGAGTTGGCGTTCCGGCTTGAGCGATGGGAAGTCGCCGTACAGCCCGCCCTTGACGGCGCCGCCGATGACGAATGCCACGCCGCCGCTGCCGTGGTCGGTGCCGGAGCCGTTGTCCTTGATGCGCCGCCCGAATTCGGAGAACATAACCACGGTGGTGTCCTTGTCGTAGCCGTGTTCCTCTACGTCGTCCCAGAAATCGCCCACCGCGTTGGAGAGTTCGGACACCAGTTTGGCGTGTACGGGGACTTCGCCGGCGTGCGTGTCGTAACTGCCCTGGCCGGTGTAGTAGATGCGAGTGCCGATGTCGGCGAACATCACTTGGGCTGCGTCGCGCAGGCTCTTTGCGATGGATGTATCGGCGTACTCCACGTCGGATGAGTAGTTGCGCGGCGCTGTGGCGAGCGTGTCCGCGCCTTGCATCACGCCTCTGCCCGTCTGCTGAATGAACTCTTTGACCGCGCTGTTGCCGGCGCCGCCGTACATCTGCGAGAACATATTGAGTGTGTGATTGCGGACGGCTTCGTCGCGGATGTCGGGGTAGAGCCCGTAGGTGGCGAGATCGCCCACGGACGCCACGGGGACGCCCTGCGCCGATAGCGCGCGGGGCAGGCCGCGCCCGAAGTTGACCGCCGTAAGCACATTCTCGCCGTCCGGGTCGAGCTCGCGCACAAGCTGACCCAGCCAGCCCTCGGTCGCCACCTTGGTGGGTTCGGCGGTGTGCCAGATGTCCATCGATCGGAAGTGCGAGCGGTTGGGGTTGGGATAGCCGATGCCGTTGATGATGGCAACCTTGCCTTCGTCCCAAAGCGCTTTGATGGCGGTCATATTGGGGTTGAGCGCGAGGTTGTCGTCCAGCTTCAGCACGTTGTCCCGCTCGAACTTCACGGCGGGGCGGTAGTCGAAGTAGTGGCCGTCGTTATAAGGGATGATGGTGTTGAGTGCGTCGTTGCCGCCGGTGAGCTGCACAAACACCATAGATTTGTTGCGTCCGTTACTGCCGTTGGAACTCATAGCGCTGCTCCTCTCATAACGCTTGCCGCCGCTAATGCGATACCTGTCAACCAGTTTCAACACGCCAAAATCGGACGGACGCAGGGCGCATTCCAAGCAAACGGGCGCACTGCTACCGATTATGCTGCTATTGTGCGCCTTTTGGCGTGGCAGGTCAAGCCCTTCACCGCGTTTTGAACAAGATTTAGCGCATTTCTGAATTTTCGTCCAAACTCGTCAAATACGCAGACGCCGCGCGCCGATATTGCGCCGCTAATCGGGAATGCGACGGCATGCGCCAAACCCGCTTCCGCCGCTAATTCGGGATGCTATGGCGGATGCCAAACCCGTGGCCGGATGACGCCGCCGCTTGCCGCTACACGCGCTACACGATGGCGAATGTGGAGCCGCTGTCGGTTTTGCTGACCTCAATGCGGACGGGGAAGGCGTTCTTTACCTGCTCGATGTGCGTGATGACGATTATCTTTTGGAATTGGTCTTGGATGGACTGGATCGCTTCCGTCAGGCGCTCTTGCCCGGCGCTGTCCTGCGAACCGAAGCCTTCGTCGATGAACAGCACGGGCAGGGGGGCGCCCGCGCGGTTCGCCAGCAGCCGAGACAGCGCTATTCGCAGCGCAAAGTTGATGCGAAACGCTTCGCCGCCGCTGAACGTCTGATAACTGCGCGTCCCCAGCGCATCCGCAATCCGAATCTCCAATCGCTCCGATGTGCCTTCATCCAACTCCAGGCGCAGGTGCATGCGATGCTCTGTGATGCGCCCAAGTATGGCGTTGGCGTCATCCTGCAGCTGCGGTATGGCGCTCTCTATGACCAGCGCTTGGATGCCGTTCTTGCCGAATGCCAGCGTCAGCTCATCGTAGATGCCTTTTTCGTCCGCAAGTTCAGCATGCCGCAGATCCAGCGCGCGTATCTCGCCGTCAAGCCTATCGCAGTTGGCGAGTTTCTCTTGGAGTATGCCGGCGTTCACTTTGGCTCGATCCAGCGCCCTTTCCAGCGTATCACGACTTGCAATCGCATCGTTCAGCGCCGCCTTGATTTTGGGAAGCGTCGCCAGTTCTTGGCGCAGCGCGGTTGCGCGCTCTGCGGCGGCGGCGATTTCGGCGTTGCGGTTTGAGAGCAGTTGACGGTTGGTCTGCAGCGCTTCGGCAATGCGCGGCATGTTCGCCTGCGCCTCATCCAGCGCGCGCCGCTCGTCGGCGAAACGCCCCAGCGCGCGCGCCTGATCCCGCGCATCGCTATGCGCCGCGGCGTCATACTCCAACGCCGCCAATTCGCCGTCTATATCCGCCAGCGCCTTGCGTTCATTTTCGGAGAAAGCGCCGCCGTCTATAGTCTGCGTCAGATTAGCCAACTCAGCGGTCGACTGCGCCAGCGCCTGCCGTGCCTCAAGCGCGTCCCGCCTATCGCGCGCGAGGTTCGCTTCCTTGTTAACAAGCGCGCGTTCATCTAACGACTTGCGCCTTTCAAGCGCCGCCCGCTCAGCATCGGCAGATTTGCGCCGCCCGTTCAACCGATCAATTTCGGCGACGTTTTTGTCATAAGACGCCCTGTCCGCCTTGCCCGCGCGCGCATATTCGCCGCGGAGGCGCTGCTGCGCTTCGCCGCTGAGCTGACGGCTGCACAGCGGACACGCCGCGTTATCGCCTTTGAGCATATCGTGCTTTTGGCGCGTGTCCGTCATATCTTGGCGCAGGTGTTCGTTGTGCTGCGTGAGCGCTTGGACGCGCTTTGCCATATCATCGGCGGCATTGCGCTTGCGCTCGATATCGGCGGCGAGCGCAGTCAGCGCGTTGCGCGGCTGATCCAGCGCCGCGATTTTGCGCTCGACGGCGGGCAGGCTTTCGACGCGCGGCTCAAGTTCGTCCGCGATGCGCCGCTGCAATGCTCGCTGATCCGACGACAGCCGTTCTTCCTGGCGCGCGATAGCTTGGACAAGATTAGAGCGATTGCCGTCAAGTTCGTTCTTGCGCGACAGCGCGGCGTCAAGCCGAGTCTGTTCCGATTGCCACCGCTCCAGCGCCGCAAAGCCGTCGAGTATCTGCTGAGAGTTGTCTATGGTAGCCGAATAGGATGCGGCGGCGCTTTCGTCGGCGCGCACCTGGCGCTGCAGGCTGGCGGCGTCCGACTTGGCGGACTGCATGCGCCGTTCCAAGTCATCGAATTCGGTTTGGCGCGCCTGAAGCGCCTGCGCCTCGCCGCTCAGCCGCTCGGCAACGCTGCGCCGCTCGGCGGCTTGGGGCGCGACGTCGGCGATACGCGCGCGCGCATCGGAGAGACGGCGCTCATACTCCGGCCTTTGCGCAGCCTCTTCGCGATGAATGTTGACTGCGGCGCGGTTGTCCCGCATATCCGAAAAGATGGCGGCGCTGCGCGCCTTTGCGCCGTCCGAAAGCCGCTGATAATACGATAGGTCAAGCGCATCGCTGAGGCACTTCTTGCGCTCCGTAGGCGTGCTGGTGGTGAACAGATCCGCCTGCCCCTGCGCCAAGTAAGCGGTGTTGATGAAAGTCTTGAAATCCATATTGAGGATTTCGCTGATGCGGCGGTTGGTTTGGGCGATAGCGCTGCCGCTAATGGGGCGAAATCGTTCTGATCCGTCGCCTGCGCCGTCCGAATCCGCTGCGCCGTCGGAATCGCGCACTTGAAGCTCAAGCGTGCTTCTGCCGCCGCGGCCGCGCGACCGGGCGGTGCGCCGCCGCACAACGCGATACTGCTGCCCATTCGCCATAAAGTCCAGCTGGACGCTCATATCCGTTCTGCCGAGGTGTATAAGTTCGTCGGCGTTGAGCGAATTGACCGCGCCGCCGGGCGTAGGCGCCGCGCGCGCCGTCCCCCACAGCGCCCAAGTGATAGCGTCCAGCAGCGCCGTCTTGCCATGCCCGTTATCGCCGCACAGGCACGCCACATGGATGCTGTCGAAGCGAAGCGGCGGCACATCCTCGCCGTAGCACATAAAGTTCTTCAGGGTGAGGCGAAGGGGAATCATGGGCGGGACTCTCTCTCATACGCTTTGCGATTTGGCGCTTTGTACGCGGGAACGCTTTGCGGGCTTGGGGAATGCGGTTGTTGGACTTGATATGCTATATGGCTATATTAGCGTTGCGCTTTATACTCGCGATGTGTGGTTATGCTATCAAATCTGCGCGACTTTGTTGCGTATCGTAATCGTATATCATATAGGGAACGCTGATTGTACAAACCGTTGACTTATGCTATATTCAATTTGCGACTTATCGTAAATTGTGAAGTCAAAGACGGGGCGCAAATGGTTGTTGCAGAGGAATTAGAGAACACATTATTCGAAAAGTTTCGCACCCAGATTTATACAATCAGCGACTTTGTCGGATGGCACGATAGGGGCGAACTCACCATATCCCCCAGTTTTCAGCGCCGCCGTGTGTGGACGCATCGCGGAAAATCTTACCTGATTGATACCATAGTAAGAGGCATGCCGATTCCGCCGATATTCATACGGCAGGTAATCCATCCGAGCCTCCGACGTACGGTGCGCGAAGTGGTTGACGGGCAGCAGCGAATATCTGCGATATTGGACTTCATAAACGGGGAGTTCACCGTCCTGCCGTCTCATAACTCCGACATAGCGAAACAAAAATATGATGCGCTGCCTGAGCACGTCCAAGGGGCAATCTTGTCCTATCCGTTGTCTGTGAACGTTCTGAATATAAACAGCGACGCCGATGTGTTGGATGTATTTGCGCGACTAAACTCATACTCTCTCCCCCTGAACGCCGCCGAAAAGTTGAACGCCAAATACACAGGCGCTTTCAGGAATGCGATGAACCTAATGGCAAGGAAGCATTTAGCTTACTGGAGCAAGCACAAAATTCTAGGCAGCCAGCAAATCGCGCGGATGGGCGATGTTGAGCTTACCGCCGACTTAGCCGTGACGATGATGACCGAGTTGCATCCGGGCAGAAGGCGCCTAGAGACGTTCTACAAAAAGTACGACGACGAGTTTCCGCAAGAGCGGGTTGTCGCCTCGCAATTCGATCATACGCTGTCGATTATTGAAGAATTGGCGGGCGTTAAAATTGAGGAAACGGAGTTCCGCCGAGTAACTCTGTTTTACTCATTGTTCACCGCCGTATATGACACCGTATTCGGCTTTGGATGCTCTTCACCGACTCCTAAGAAAATTCTCGATGAGCGCAAAATCATCGATGCTACGGCTGCCTTGCAAGAATTGAACGATAAGGTGGCAAAACGAGAGACGGAAGGCGAAGTCGGCGAGTTCGTGAATTCGACTCGAGGTCAGACAACCAATTTGCCAGGACGCCAACTCAGACATGAGTTTCTGAAAAGCATGATTGCCCCTGCTTTCGTGTCCAGGTAGGACAACGGCGTGGCGTCAGTTGTTGAAATACACGGCGAGTTTTTGGACGCCCTTAATGAAAGCCGCGACCTGTTCACATACTGCCGCAGCCCGGCGGGGCCGCACACCAACGCCGGCGTAGAAAGCGCATTCCTAGACGCATTCAAGGCTTGGGAAGTTTTTCTTGAAACCCTGACAATCGCCTATCTAACCGGTGAACCGGATATTGATGGCAATCCGGCGCCGTCCGTTATGAAGGTTTCTGATCCTGAAGCATGCAGGAAAATAATCAATGGCGGGCGTAGTTTCGTAAGTTGGGCTAAGATAGACGAAGTAAAGAAAAGGTTTGCTATATTCTTTGAGCCGTCAACTTTGGATGCCCTGCTTGATAGCGGCATTGCGGAAATTAGAGAAATGGCAACCTGCAGAAACGCGATAGCTCACTCATCCGGATCTGCGTATGACAAGCTTGCCGATCTGTGGATGAACAAATTCGGCGCCTCCCGATCTCCCCTACGCAGCGCCGACGTCCTGTTGCTGCCTTACGAACCCAACCCGCCGCTCACCTGGTTCGACCGCTATCTGCAAGAAGCGCTTGAGGTTGTAAGCCAAAACCTAGTTCAAGTCGGCGTTGCAAACGATTAGCCACCTAACCCCCTACCCCCTATACTCCCCCAGCGGCTTGATGCTATACCCCGCCCCCCCGTCTATCAGGCTTTCCACCGCCGCCCGCGCCGTGTCCAACGATGTGAAGCAGGGGATGCGCCCGTCAACCGCCGCGCGCCGTATCTCAAACCCGTCTTCAAGCGATTCGCGGTCGCCCTCTATCGTGTTCACCACCGCCGACACCGCGCCGTCCGCTATGATGTCCACCGTGTTCGGACGCTCCCCCGTGTGCGCCTTGGGGATTTCCATCGCGTCTATGCCGAGCCCCCGTATCATCCCCGCCGTGCCGGGCGTGGCGAACAGCCCGTACCCCGCATCCGCCAGTTGCCGTATCATCGGCACAGCGTCCGCCTTGTCCCTGTCGGCTATCGTCAGTAGTATCGACCCCTTGGCGGGCAGCGTCATCCCCGACGCAAGCAGCGCCTTCGCCACCGCCGCCGAAAAGTCCTTGTCTATGCCCATCACTTCCCCGGTGGACTTCATCTCAGGCCCCAAATAAGTGTCGACCCCCGTGAGTTTGGACATAGAGAACACCGGCGCTTTCACCGCAACCAGGTCTTGCCGCTTCCATAGCCCGGCCGGATAGCCCTCGTCCGTGATGCGCTTGCCCAGCATCGCCTTGATTGCGAGCCGTATCATCGGCACGCCGGTTACCTTGGATATGAATGGAATTGTGCGGCTGGCGCGCGGGTTGACCTCGATCACGAACACCTGCGTAGGCGCGCCGCCGCCCGCCGACGCGGACGCCCTGCGCGTGGATGGGCTGCGATAAGCCGCGCCGCCCACCACTACATACTGGATATTCATCAGCCCCTTGACCTGCAGCTCCCGCCCTATGCGCGTGGTGTAATCCACGATGGTGTCCACTTCGGCATCGGTGAGCGTTAAGCCGGGGTAGATAGCCATAGAATCGCCGCTGTGAACGCCCGCGCGCTCCACATGCTCCATTATGCCGGGAATAAGCACATTCTCGCCGTCGCACACCGCGTCAACCTCAACCTCTCGACCCTCGAAATACTTGTCGATCAGCACTCGCCGCCCCATTCCCGCCTCGAACGCGCTCGTCATATAGCGCACCAATTCGCTGGCGTTATGCACGATTTCCATCGCCCTGCCGCCAAGCACATAGCTAGGACGCACCAGCGCCGGATAGCCCACCTCTTGCGCCACATTCAGCGCCTGCTCCAGGTTGCTCACCGCCGCCCCCGGCGGATTGGGTATGCCCGTCCGCGCCAGAAACTCTTCGAACAGATGGCGGTCTGACGCGATGTCTATCGAGCGCGCGGTAGAGCCGAGTATCGGCATCTCAACGCCGGCGAGCGTCTGCGATAGGTTAATCGCCGTCTGCCCCCCGAACTGCACGATGGACGGCGGAAATGCGTCAGCGTCGTCGTCCGGCGACGCTTCGTTTTCCAATATGTCCAACACGCTCTCTTCGTCAAGCGGCTCGAAGTACAAACGGTCGCTGGTGTCGAAATCGGTGGACACCGTCTCAGGGTTGGAGTTCGCCATTATGCTCCGCACGCCCTCTTCGCTGAGCGCCCACGCCGCATGCACGGAGCAGTAGTCGAACTCTATGCCCTGCCCGATGCGTATCGGCCCGCTGCCCACCACAAGCGCCTTTCCCTGTGGCAGCGCCGCCGCTTCGTTTTCCTGTTCATAGGCGCTGTAAAAGTACGGCGTATGCGCCTCGAACTCGGCGGCGCAGGTGTCCACCATCTTGTACACCGGGCGCAGTCCCCACCGACGGCGCAGTTCACGAACCTGCTGCGGCGTGCGGTCGGTCAGCTCCCCTATCTTGGCGTCCGAAAAGCCCAGCCGCTTCGCGCGCCACAGCAGCTCGGAGTCCAAGTGGGACGCCAGCAATTCGGCTTCCATCAACGCAATGTTCTGAAAGGCGCGCGTGAACCACGGGTCGATGCCCGTATGCCGCGACAGCGCCTCAGGGCTTGCCCCCCGACGCAGCGAATAGAGCAGCGCCCACAACCGCTCATCGTTGGGATGCAACGGCAGCGAACCCGCGCCGCGCAGCCAAGCGTCCGCATCCGTTGCCGCATCTGCGCCGCCGCCCGCATCGCCGTCTGTTACGCCATCCGTTTGAGCGGAGTTAGCAGGATTAAGCGAAACGCCGTCAGCGCCCCCCGCAGATTTCCATTCCGAGCTTTCCCACAAGATGTCGCGGTTGGTGATTTCAAGCGATCGCACCGCCTTTTGCATCGCCGCCTCGAACGATCGGTCGATCGCCATCACTTCGCCCGTTGCCTTCATCTGCGTGTTGATGGAGCGGTCGCCCGCCGGGAACTTGTCGAACGGCCAGCGCGGTATCTTCACCACGCAGTAGTCAAGCGCCGGCTCAAACGCCGCCAAAGTCTGCTGCGTAACCGCATTCGGGATTTCGTCCAATCGCTTGCCCACCGCTATCTTGGCGGCGACGCGCGCTATCGGATAGCCCGTCGCCTTGCTCGCCAGCGCCGAACTGCGGCTCACCCTAGGGTTGACCTCGATGATGTAATAGGCGCTGTCCGCCCGCCCGCCGTCCGGCAGCGTGTCCGCCACCACATCGCCCGGCTCAAGCGCCATCTGTATGTTGCAGCCGCCCTCTATGCCAAGCGCCCGTATTATCTTGAGGCTTGCCGTGCGAAGCATCTGATACTCTTTGTCCGAAAGCGTCTGACTGGGCGCGACCACGATGCTGTCCCCCGTGTGAACGCCCATCGGGTCAATGTTCTCCATATTGCAAATGGTGATGCAGTTATCGGCGGCATCTCGCATCACCTCATACTCGATCTCTTTCCATCCGATAAGCGATTTCTCGAGCAAAACCTGATTGATTGGGCTTGCCGCCAAGCCGCCCGACACGATTGCGCGAAACTCGTCGTCCGTATGAGCGATGCCGCCGCCCGTGCCGCCGAGCGTGTACGCCGGCCGCGCCACAAGCGGCAGCCCAAGTTCGGCGAGCGCCGCATACGCCTCTTCCATAGACTCCACGATGGCGCTAGGCGGCGTGGGTTCGCCGATGGTGGTCAGCAGCTGCCGAAAGAGTTCGCGGTCTTCGGCGTTGCGGATAGTCTCCAGCGGCGTACCCAGCAGCCGCACGCCGTACTTGTCCAGTATGCCCGCGTCGGCCAGGTCGACCGCGAGGTTCAAGCCCGTCTGGCCGCCGAGCGTGGGCAGCACGCCGTCCGGGCGCTCCGCCGCTATGACGCGCTCCAGCGCCTCTATCGTCAGCGGCTCGATATACACCACATCCGCGATGCCCTCATCGGTCATTATCGTCGCCGGATTGGAGTTGACCAACACGGTGGTAACGCCCTCTTCGCGCAGCGCCTTGCATGCCTGCGTGCCGGCGTAATCGAACTCCGCCGCCTGCCCAATCACGATAGGCCCGGAGCCGATAACTAGAACTTTGGACGGCTTGGACGGCTGCTTGACTTGCTTCACTGCCCTTCTCTCTAACAATCGCGCTGCTGAACTTCGCCGATAAACCATAACCCGCGCAGGCGCATTACGCCCTGAGTATCGCAAAGTTATTATATCAGCAAGCGCCATATCGTTACCGCCTTTGCAATGGCGCAATCAACGCAATCGCATCTAACTACCCTTTGCGCCCCTGCGCCTTTGCGTTAATCCCCGCCGCAGCCGACTTAGGCTATTTGCAAAACTATGGTATTTTTAATAGTGAGTGGCATTAGATATAATGGCGCTCAGACCACTATCTAAGATGCGAATTATGGCGCGCGAAAGGGCATATCGACACGACATCAGATGCCGCCGCCGCGGCTCCAATTGGATGCCCAAAGACGGACACACACGAGGGATGCAAGTGTACAAATGCGGCTATTGCAAGCGGAAACAGGTGACGTACGCCGAGCAGCCGCACTTCCCTGAGCATGTCAAACGGCAGGCGGCACAGATTTGTTATAGAGGGATCGAGCATGTCGGCGGCGGCGCGCGTAGTGGGCGCAAGCGTTACCACGGTGAGCCGTTGGCTCGGAAAAGGGGGAAGTTGCGCGTGAACGGATGCGCGCAGTGAGCGCTAGGCGCATGAGTGGCAGAGTATCGACAATCGCCGCGTCAACGATAACGCTTGAAGATCGGACAATATGTACTGGATCGATTCGCCGCCGATGGCGCCGGGCTGGTACTGCGTCAAATGCGCCGACGGCATGCGCGACAAAGACAGATCCGAGCGCCTGAACATGGGCGTGTTCCTAACCGTGCTGGACTACGAAGCGGCGCGTTCAGACAAGGAATAGCCGACGACTGCCTATATCCCGAATGCGCCCAAGCATAAGCGCGCAGTGGGCGCAACCCCGAACTGAGCGCAACTACTGGTGGCGCCGCCGTTCATCGCAGACAACAGTCAGCGCGCGCTGGCTGCGTGAACGCAACCAACTAAGCCGACGCCTCGCTGATAACCGGCCTGACCATTATCGTTTCGTGTCGATGCGGGCCGGTGGAAATCAGGTCTATGCGGCAGCCGATTACCTCTTGCAGACGCTCCACATAAGCGCGCGCTTCCATGGGAAGTTGCTCGAAGTTCGTTACGCTTGCGGTGGGGCTGTCCCAGCCGGGAAGTTCCTCATAGACCGGCTTGCAGCGTTCCAGCGCCGCCACGCCGCCGGGGAATTCGTCCACGATGCCGCCGTCGAGTTCGTAGTGCGTGCAAATTCGCACCGAGTCGAAGCCGTCCAGCACATCCAACCGCGTGAGGATTGCGGATGTGTAGCCGTTCACATCGACGCTGTAGCGCGCCGCCACGCCGTCGAACCAGCCCACCCGCCTAGGCCGGCCGGTGGTAACGCCGAATTCCTGAGCGAGACTGCGTATCGTTTCGCCGGTGTGATCCAGCAACTCGGTGGGCAAGGGCCCGCTGCCCACGCGCGTGGAATACGCCTTGAACACGCCCGTAATGCCCGCGATATGCACAGGGGACATTCCCAACCCGATGCAAGCGCCGCCAACCGTGGGGTTGGACGATGTAACAAACGGGTATGTGCCGTGGTCGAGGTCTAGCAGCGCCCCCTGCGCGCCCTCAAGCAGGATGTTTCTATCGGCTTTGAGCGCGTCTAGCACTATTTTCTCGACCGGCGCAATCAGCGGCGCCATCCGCTCCGCCCACTGGCGGCACTTGTCGAATATCTCGCTCTCGGACACCGCCGAGCCGCCATAGACCTTGGTGATTACGGCGTTGGTATGCTCAATGATGCGCGACAGGCGCGGCAGCAGCGCTTCCACATCCAGCAGATCGGCCGCCCGAATGCCCGTGCGCGCCGCCTTGTCTGCGTAGGTGGGGCCAATGCCCTTGCCGGTAGTGCCGATAGCGGTATTGCCGCGCGCCCGCTCCGACAGCATATCCAGCGCCACGTGATAGGGCATGATGATGTGCGCGCGGTCGCTGACCACCAGCCTGCCGTCAATATCGATGCCGCGCTCGCGCAGGCTGTCAACCTCATCAAGCAGCACATCGGGATCTATCACAACGCCGTTGCCGATAACATTGAGAGTATCGGGCCAGAACACGCCGCAGGGTATCAGATGGAAGCTGAACTCGCCCTCTTCGTTGACCACTGTATGGCCGGCGTTATTGCCGCCGGAGAACCTGGCGACGATATGTGCGTCGCGCGCCAGCACATCGATAATCTTTCCCTTTCCCTCGTCGCCCCATTGAGCGCCCAAAACGGCATAGGCAGGCATGCCATCTCCTCTTCATTCGCATTGCGGGATACGCTCGGCGTTTCAGGAATGCGCGGCAAAGCGTCTCTCTAAATCTACTGAGTTCGCCCTGCGATTAAGCGCAATCGCCGCGCTCAACCCACGAAATCCCGCCGCCAAAGCCAAACAAGTATAGCAAATGGCGCATAAGTTTGAAAGTGATTGCGGTTAGGGGTATTCCCGCCTTGCAACGCTTTCCGGGAAAGATTCAGTCTGGTAAGCGCTGCATTAACGGATACTTCGCAGGTATGCGCTTGGGTTGAGCGCTTCGTCTTTTATGTGGAGCGCTGTCGTAGGGTATTTACGCGATGCGCTAAATTCTCCAGCGCTATCCAGGCTGTGAATTCTTTCATCATGTGGCTACGATGATTTGTCAACATAACCCAAATCGCGGCGATTTCCAGCGCCACGCTTTTCTTGTTCTTGATGCTGCGGGAAAGGGTTAACGCAAAAGAGGGAAAGGCGGCCTGTAAGACGGCAGGCTATACGCCTCTGAAGTGGGGCTTGCGGCGCTCTACGAATGCGGCGCGGCCTTCGTGGAAGTCGGCGCTGTCGAAGTTGGTGAACGGCAGGCGGCGCTCTTCGTCGGTCAAGCCTTCGCCGGACGGGTTGCGCAGCAGGATGTCGCGGATGCGTTTGTTGCGGGCGTGGCTCAGCGGCGCTAGTTCGGCTATTTCGTGGGCGAGTTCGTAGGTATGCCGCCGCAGATATTCGACACTGACAAGCGTGGTAATTAAGCCGATGCGGTGCGCTTCTTGGGCGTCAATCAGTCTGCCGCTCAGCAGGATGTAGGATGCGTTACCGGGGCCTACAAGGTTCAGCAGGCGGCGCATTTCGCCGTATCCGACTAGGATGCCCAGCCGCGCAATGGGGATGCCGAAACGGCTGTTGTCGGCGGCGATGCGTATGTCCGTCGCCATAGAGAGTTCGCAGCCGCCGCCCACGCAGAAGCCCTGTATCATTGAGATGGTGGGCTTGGACATTGCCTCAATGGTGTCCATAGCGCCGTCAAATGCGTCTGCATACACTTCGGCGATGCGCGAGTTGCTGCGATACCGCTCGAAGTCTTTTATGTCAGCGCCCGCCGAGAACGCCCTGTCCCCTGCGCCGGCGAGAACCACGACGCGCACGCCGTCGTCCCGCTCAAGCTCCATTGCGATGCGCCGCAACTCTAGCCAGCCGGCGTAGCTAATTGCGTTGCGCTGGTCGGGTCTGTTGAAAATCACGGTGGCGACGCTGCCGTCCAGCTCCACCAGTATGTCGTTTGCCATCGGATATAGTTGCCTCGCGCTAATGGGGTGTTCGCAAGCCGTTGAGTTGTGTGGTAGGGGTGAGCGCCGCGCGCTAGAACGCCGGCTCCCATATGGGCGTAAGGTTTAGCGCAAAGCCCGCAAGCTCAGGTTCGGCGGATAGCGTATCGGGGGCGCCCAGCATTTCCACCGACGCATTGGGGCGGTACACATATACGCGCCGCGCTATCGGGTCAATCAGCCAACCCAAGCGCGCGCCGTTTGCTATGTACTCTGCCATCTTTGCCTGCATTACGCTTAGCCTATCCGTAGTCGAGCGCAGTTCCACCACGAAATCGGGGCATAGCGGGATGAAGCGGTTCTTGTCTTCGTCGGACAGCGCGGCGAGGCGCGAGCGCAGAACCCATGATGCGTCGGGGGAGCGAATGGCGCGGTTGGGCAGCGTGAAGCCAGCGGATGAATCGAAGGCGACGCCGCGTCCGTCCATCTCAGACCATACATGCAGTTGAGATGAGATGCTGATGTTTCGGGAACCTGTAATACTGAAAGCAGGCGGCATAATTTCCAATACTCCCTCTGCGGTGAGTTCGATACGCATATCGCTGTTTTGCGCGCAGAACGCTATGAACATCTCTTCCGTCATCGAAATGGCGGGTTCGAAGCGCAGTTCCATCGGCGCAATGCCTGCCGTATCTGTGGACTCTTCGGTTGCGTCCGCGCGCTTTGGCGGACGTGTTAGCGTTTGTGTCATAGCCATAACAAGCCTCCCGTTAGCGTTATCATATCACACGGCGGTTTAGGCAAACTCCGGCGCAACCTCTTGCAGGAAGGCGTCCATTTGGCGTTCTTGCTCAAATGAGGCAAAGCGCACGATTATCGTCTGCGCCCCGGCGTCGCGATACTCGCCGATGCGCTCGACTACCCGCTGCGCGCCGCCGAACGGACCCCAGCGGTCGCCCCATATATTGACGCCGTAGTACATACGCAGGAATGCGTCGGATTCTTCGGCGGCTTTGCGCTCGTCCTGATCGAGGTTCACGGTCATATAGAAGGTGGCTTCCGCGCTTGCGGGATAGCCGCCGTAGTCTGATACATAGCCGCGCACTTTGTCCACCACGCGGGCGTACTCGTCGGGGTAATCGGATATGGACATAAAGCCGGCGCCTAGTCTTGCGGCGCGCTGAAACTGCCGCTCGCGTCCGGCGCGCCAGTGGCATGCCACTAAGAACGGGACACCTTGGGGACGCAGCGCTCGCGGGCGCACGCTCACGCCGTCTAGGTCGAAATGCCGCCCTGCGAATGCAACGGTTTCGCCCTGCGTTAGGCGGTTGGTTATTTCTACCACCTCTTCGAAGCGGCTTGCGCGGCGCGCGGGATCTACGCCGGCGTTGTGCCATTCCTGCCGCTGCGCCGCGTTGAATGCGCCGCCGACGCCTGCGCCCAAAATCAGGCGACCTTGCGATATGGCGTCCACGGTAGCCGCCGCCTGCGACAGCGCGACCGGATGGCGCAGCGCGGCGAGCAGCACGGCGGTTCCAAGGCGCACATGCCGCGTCCGCATCGCAATCGCCGCAAGCGTGGTCAGCGGCTCAAGGCGCGGCTTTGCGGTCAGACTGTCGCCCACCCATACGGAGTCTAGTCCCGCCTGCTCAGCGGCTTCCGCCATTGCCATCAGCGGCTCGACGCTTGGCGGCTCAGCGCTGCTCATAACCAGTTGGCGTGTGGGCAAAAGCACGCCCAGTTTCAATGCCATCGCTTCTTCACTCTCCCTAAATATGTCCATCTTTATAAGTCGACTTCGTCTAAACCCGCCATCGCCGTTAGGTTTTCAACGAATCCCGGCTCGGCGGCGGCGCACACAGCAAGATCGGCGGGCGTATCCAGATCTATGCCGAACCCGTCGATTTCGCACACCGCAAAGTCGATGCCTAGCCGCTGCGCCTGCGCCTTGTGGCGGCAGAAGCTGCGCTTGCCTAGCGTGGGACGAAACGGCGAACCGCGCGAGATTAGCATTGCGTTAGTGCCGCCGTCGCGTTTTGCGGGCGCAAACGCGAGCGCCGCGCCGTCGCGCGACGCCATCAGCAAGGCATCTATATCGCAGGCGGTTACAAACGGTAGATCGGCGGGTAGGTAGAGCGCGGCCTTGCCGCAATTGAATGCCTGCCGTATCGCAATCGTCAGCGAATCGTTGAGGTTGCCGCCGCAGTCTTTGCGCCACTTTGCGCCTGCGCGCTCTGCCGCACGCTTGACGACGGCATCGCCGCCGATGACCCATACGCCGCTGAGGGACGACGTCTGCGCCGCAGCAACCACGCGGCGCATCATCCCAAGGCTTACGGCGGCGCGCTCCGGGGGTGTCAGCGCATCCGCCAGTCGCGTCTTTGCGCGCTGCAGCGGCTTCATCGGCACGATGGCGACTACCCCGCCTGCGCTCACTTCGCCAGCCCGCAGATGTACTTTGCCAACCGAACCTTGTCGGCGTCGTCGTTCATAATCGTGTTCGTTATTGCAACCCGCATTCCAAGCGCTTCGACGGCGGGCGCATATCTGGCGTCCACATCGTCAATCACGAACACATCGCAGAGGCCGGCGTACTGCCGCGCCACGCCCGCGCACGAAACCTCATGCCCAAGCTCGCGCATCATCTTGGCGGCCGGGCCCTTGATTGCCTGCCCGCCTACGATGGGGCTGACGGCTACGCGCAAGCCGCCGAAGCGCTCTATGGCGCGGCGCACGCCCGGCACGGCGAGTATGGGCGCAACGCTGACGAATGGGTTAGACGGGCAGAACGCCAGCGCATCGCTTTCGGACAGGGCTTGCGCCAGCGCCGGAGATGGGCGGGCATGCTCAGCGCAGTCAAAGCGAATGGCGCTCACAATCGGTTCGCAGCGGTTCTTTACGAAGTAGGTCTGCATCGGCAGATCGCCAATATCGGTGGTCAGCATAGTGCGGACGCTGTCGTCGCTCATAGGCGCAATCGGATGCGCCACGCCTAGCGCAGTTCGCAGCATATCGGTAACGGCGGATAGGGTGTAGCCCTGCCTCAGCAGTTCGGTGCGGCGTATGTGGGTCGCCAAGTCCCTATCGCCCAGATTGAACCAGGTGTCCGCGCCGTATGCGCGCAGACGCTCCAGCGCATAGAAGGTTTCGCCCGCAATGCCCCAACCCGTAGCGGCGTTGGACAGTCCCGCAAGCGTGTACATCACTGTGTCCACATCGGGCGATACATGCAAGCCGTGGAACTGCTCGTCGTCGCCGGTGTTCACCACGATGGTAAGTTCGCGCGGCGCCAGTATCTTGGATAGCCCCAGCGCCAGTTTAGCGCCGCCCACGCCGCCCGCAAGCGCAACCCACTTCATAATACGCTGTCCCTCTTGCAACTGATGCAACTAAAACTTGCCGTCTTGCCCAAAGCGGCGGCGCAGTTTGGAATGCTCGACGTCGGCGCTGTAGGCGCAGAATGCGCGGCGCTCACAACGCAAGCGGAGCGCATCACGCCGCCCATCGCTTGCAAGCCGTACTGCCGTATTCGGGCGTTCCGTGTAACAAGCAAAAGTCCTTCCGCTTGCGCCTGCGCTATCAGAAGCCGATCGAACGGATCGCGGTGATGCAACGGAAGGCTGCCGGCCTGTACGCCGTGAGAGAATGTAACCGCCAACGGCGTAAAGTGTTCCCTTTCAACCATAACCGCCAAGTTATCGGGCACTTGCAACTTCCCTAGATTGGCTTTGAGCGCAATCTCCCAACCGCTGACTGCGCTGACGAACACATCGTTGTTCAGGTCCGAAATCGCTTCGTGGGTGCGCTCGTTCAGGCGTTCAGGACTGGTGAGCCACCATAGAAGGGCGTGGGTATCGAGCAAAAGACGTTGCATCACTCTTCGGGCTTGTCAGACTGCTCTTCGGGGAAAACTTCGCCGTCATAGAACAGGTCTATCAGCTCTTCAGGCGTATCGTCAAAGTCGGGCGCAATCCAAATCTGTCCTCTCAGCGCGCCCGACAAGCGGCGTTGCGCGGCTTCCTCATAGTACGGCGTCAGGCGCAGGAACGGCTTGCCCGCTTTGGCGATGATTATCTCTTCGCCTTGCCACGCAAGTTCGCCCAACTCCGATAGGCTCGCCTCTGCATCCTGCATATTCACCTGCATAACGCCCTCAACACTCTTTTGTGTATTCAGCGGGTTCTTCCGGGAAAATCTCGCCATCATAGAACAGGTCTATCAGCTCTTCGGGCGTATCGTCGAAGTCGGGCGCAATCCAAATTTGCCCTTCCAGCAACCCCAAACTGCGCGGCTTTGCGGGTTCTTTGTACGGCGTCAGGCGCAGGAACGGCTTGCCCGCTTTGGCGATGATTATCTCTTCGCCCTGCCACGCAAGCTCGCCCAACTCCGATAGGCTGGACCCCGCCTCTTGCATGTTCACCTGCATAAATAACGCCCTCCGCGCAAGTTTGACTTAGGCTAAACCTAGCAAAGCATTATGACAGCGTCAAGTGTAAAGTAATAGCGGTATTCGCACATTCGGTATGATAACGGCTACCGTATCTGCGCTCAAAACCTTGTCGGCTGCGGTGTCGGTTGCCAATCGGGACAAACTCGGAGTGGGCGCGTGGCGCGATTTGGCGAACTACGCCGTCGCAGTCAATCGCTTGCTGCAAGCCGAAATGCAGCTTGACGCCGTTGAGTGAATAAACGCGCTCGCGCAATACACGGAAGCCGAAACCGCGCTTACTGATCGTTTCGGGCATACGGGGCTTGAAGCCGGCATCGAAGTCTTTCGAAAGATGGCGGCCGACGTGCGCGCCTAGTTCTGCGGCAGGAATGCGTCCAAGCCCTGGAGCAGCCCGGCCGCAATGCGCGCGTCCACGATGAATATGGTGGGCTGCAGCGGCGTTCTGGCGTAGAAAGAGACATCGTCGCGCGGCAGCAGCCTAACGCGCGTGGTGGGAAAGCCCGAATCCTCTTGCGTTATAACCCTGACTGATATGCCATCGGGGCCGCTGAAGTCCAAGCTCTGCGTTTCGCTTTCGGGCGCGAACCCGCTGGCTATCAGCGCCTCAAGCGTCCCCAGAACGGCGTTGACCGCGAACACATCGGCAGGCTCCACGGCATCGTCTTCTTCCACTACCCAGCGCTGCCCTTCCCGTCTGATTAGGAACTCTTCGTCGGGGTATGCGAACTCTACGGACTGCACGGCGGCGCGCGGGATGCCCGCCACCACGGGGTTGCGCCAACCGTCGGAGTCTGCGTCGAATATGTTGCCGTATGGACAGGGGACGGCATAGACTTCGTTGCGGGCGGGCTTGCGCAGGTAGCACAAGCGAACCTGCTGCGTCCAGTCGCCGACTATGAACTCTTCCTGCTTGAACTCGCCCAGCCAAAAGGCTACATTGACGCCCTGCCCTTCCTCAACGCCCATCCGCGCGTGGTTGGCGGGGTTTTGCGCTATGAGCTGCGCACCGTCTATGTCCAGCGTCGCCGCCCAAAGCTGAGTGAGTTTCGGCGCAAACGCCTCTTCGTGCCCAATAAGCCACACATCGTTGACCTTCTCTAGCTTGGACTGTTGACCTGAGGGCGAATCAATCGTTACGGCGTCGATCACATCGGGCGAAACCGGCAGGATGCCCTCAAGCGTAAGTTCGCTCGATCCCGCCGAAATCAGGCGCAGCGCAAGCCCGGCCACGCCGATGATTATCACCGCTATGAACACATAGCCTATCTGCTTACTCTTCACGGGCGTAAGTCCTCAGTCCCTTGCTGCGCCGCGTGATGTAGCGGACAACGCCGAGCGCTATGAACACGATGGGAATGCCCGCCACATTCGCCAGCTGAACGATGCTGCGGTGCGCGGGCGAGCTGAATGTGAGGTTGCGCGTGGTTATCACCTTGGAGCGTATCTCCGCCAGCGCCTCTTCCTGCGCCAGCCAGTCAATCAGATTCAAGCCGAGCGCTAGGTTTTCCTGCGCCTGATTGATGAACGGATCGGTGAGCCATTCCGAATCGCCCACCACCACGATGCGGAACGGGGACGCGCCGCCGTTGGACGGATTGAGGGGCTCAAGCGCAACCGCAATATCGCTTTCGAAGAGTTGGCGGTCGGTTACATCAAGTTGGGGCGAATTGGGCGTAACGTCGCCGTAGGCGTAGTCCGCCGCCGCATACGGGGATGTGCGAAGTATGGGTATGACTTCCATTCTGCCAACCTGCGATTCGGCAATGCCCAGCGAACTCGCCCACGGCATAAGCGCCGACTCAACATCGCCCGCCACCTTGCGGTCGACCGTGGGGACGCGCGGCCAGTACGGATACGGCAGGCTTACGCTGCCAAGCGCCGTGTTGAACGGCACCGTTTCGTTGGAGCGCAGATCGAACACCAGGTTGTTCTCTACAATCACGCCGTAGCGTTCCAAGAATTCGCCGAAGTGGAACTGATTTGGTATCGCCGTGAACTGCTGCCGCTCTATCACCACAGGGTCGACGAGCGCCATCAGTTTGCCGCCGCCCGCCAAGAATTCGTGCAGCGCCTCATGCTCTTGATCGTTCAATCGCTGCGTGGGCCCCGCGATTACCAGAATATCCACGCCGCTCAGATCCAAGGGCGTGTCCGTGCCGGATGTCAGCTCAGCAAGCGTGTACTGCTGATCGAGCAGTCTTGCCAGGCCGCTGAAGCTTTCCTGCAGCCGCTTTTCGCCGTGGCCGGTTAGAAACGCGATAGTCTTGCGCTCGACATCGCGCTGCAGCATATTGTAGGCGAGCGTCGCCACGCGGTACTCGAAGCCGTCTATTGAGCGAATGAAGGGTATGGTTTCGCGCGTGTCCGCGTAGGTCAGCGTCAAGCCCAGGAAGCCGTTCTTGATTTCCAAGCCGTTGGGCGTCTGCACATTGAACTGCACCGGCGGCACGCCCGCCAGCTGCGCCTTGCGCGCGTCGTCTTCGTCGGCGTCGGGGTATCTGTGTACAAGCCTCACCAAGCCGCCCGAACTATTCGTCAGGTCGTCCAAAAAGTCGTTGATGTCGCGCGCCACAAGGTCAACCTGCACCGGCGGCTCTTGCGATTCGTAGAGTTCAATCGTCAGCAGGTCGTCCAAGCCGGATAGGATCTGCTGCGTGCCGTCGCTGAGCGTGAATATCTTGTCCGCGGTGAGATCGAGCCGTCCCTGCACCGAGTTGCCGAACCAGCCGATTAGCACGCTCAGCACTATGAGCGCGACGGTGCCGAGCTGCAGGTTACGATACTGAACCGTGCGATGACTGAGCGTTCTGCCGCGAATGCTCAGGAATGTGGCGCTCAAGAAGGTGGAAATTAGCGCTATGAAGTACAGCACATCGCGCAGATCTATGACGCCGCGCGCGATGCTGGAGAAGTGCGTTACCGGGCTTAGCGACTGCAGCAGCGTTGCGATTTGTCCCGGCAGCGTTACGCCCACGGCGTCCAAGCCTATGAGCATCAGCACAAGCGTAACGAACAAGCCTAGTATGAACGATATGATTTGATTGCGCGTGAGGCTTGAGGTGAACAAGCCTATGGCGACCAGCGAGCCGGCGAGGAATACGCTGCCGATGTACTGCGCCGCTATAGCGCCCCAGTCGAGGCTGCCCGCCGTGGTCAGCGCAATGGGAATGCCGAGCGTGGACATTATGGCTACCGATACGAATATCAGCCCGGCGCTGAACTTGGCGAGCAGGATAATCCAACCCTGAATCGGCTGCGTGAGCAGGATTTCGAGCGTGCCGTCGCGCTGCTCTTCGGCGAGCAGGCGCATCGTGGCGGCGGGAACCAGCAGCGCAAGCAGCCAAGGGATGGACGGGCTTTCCACCGCGAAATCCACCGTGAACAGCGGGCGCAGCGACGCCTCTGAGGTTACGAATGCGGAGCGAAAGAACGACCACGACAGCAGCGCCAGGAACACAACGATGAGTATGTATCCCGTGGGTTGATCGAAGTAGCCTTTCAGATCTTTTCGGATGAGCGCAAGGAATGACCGCATCTGCTACTCTTCACCATCCGAACTTGGGGCGGACTCGGACTGCCCCTGCGCCGTCAGCATATGGAACACATCCTCCATCCGCGCCCTGTCTTCGCGCAGTTCCCACAGCGTCCAGCCGCGCTTTGCGGCGAGTTGGAATATCTGCGGACGCAAGTCGATTTCGTTGTCGTCGGCGGTTACGACGTAGCGCTTGCGGCCGTCGATGGGTTCGGCGCGCTCTATTTCGCCCACGCCGGGGACGCCGCCAAGCGCTTTTTCCACTTCGGCGCCTTCCAACTCTATATGAACCGTGCGAATGCCGCGCGCGCGCTGCAGCAGTTCTTTGACCGGACTATCCGCCACAAGCCGGCCCCGGCTTATCAGCAGAATGCGCTCGCATGTGGTCTCTACTTCCTGCATAACATGCGTGCTGAGCATCACCGTTCTATCCTGCCCCAGCGAGCGTATGAGGTCGCGGATGGTGAGGCGCTGATTGGGATCCAAGCCTTCGGTGGGTTCGTCCAAAATCAGGATGGACGGGCGATGCACGATAGCCTGCGCCAAACCTACGCGCTGCTTGTAGCCCTTGGAGAGCTGCCCGATTGGGCGCGAATAGACATCCTGCAAGCCGGTCTCTTCGACCGTCTGCGCTATGTTTTCGCGCCTGCCGCGCTTGGTAAGCCCGCGCAGATCGGCGACGAAGTCCAGGTATTCGCTGACCAGCAGATCGGCATAGACAGGGTTATTTTCGGGCAGATAGCCGATGCGCTCGCGGGTGGCTATATCGTGGTCTTTGGTGTCAAGCCCGTCTATGTTGATGCTGCCCACGTCGGGCGTATAGAAAGAGGTGAGCATGCGCATCGTGGTGGTCTTGCCGGAGCCGTTGGGGCCCAGAAAGCCCACCACTTCGCCCTTGCGTATGCTGAATGTCAGGTTGTTCACGGCGGCAAGCGCGCCGAAGAACTTGGATACGCCGCCCACCTCTATGCTGAAATCGGCTTGGGGCGCATCGGCGGCATCGGTTCGCTGCGCCTGCGCGGCTTGTTGCGCCATAGGTTGGATCGCCTCCACAAAGAAACGCGCAAAGTATGGATTAGCCTTGCCTAGTCTTTGCGCCAAATTGCAGGTTCTACAAAGATTATAGGCGCAAAAGCGGCGCTGCTTCAACATCTTTGCGCCGATTTGGGATGCTAATGGGATAGCAAAAGGGGCAGGCGCATTTCGGCCTGCCCCGATAATTCGGCTTGCGGTTGACGGATGCGCCTAGTCGTCGTAGGGCGCCGGGAGCTTGGGCGGGTTGAGCTCGGTGATGAGCGATTCGGTGGTGAGTATCATCCCCGCAACGCTTGCGGCGTTCTCGAGCGCGGCGCGCACCACCTTTGTGGGATCCACGATGCCCATATCGAACATGCTGCCGAACTCGCCCACTTCGGCGTCGAACCCGTAGTCGCCTTCACCCTTGCGGACGGCGTCCAGCACAACCACGCCGCTGTAGCCCGCGTTGTCGGATATGAGCGTAAGCGGGGCGTCCGACGCCGTGAACGCCACCTCTGCGCCGGTGCGCTCGTCGCCTGCGCCCGACGCCTGCGCGCGCGCTGCCTGAGCCGCCCGCACAAGCGTGGTGCCGCCGCCCGGCACTATGCCTTCGTCCATTGCGGCGCGAGTGGCGGCGAGCGCGTCTTCCAGGCGGTCGCGCTTTTCGCGCAACTCGATCTCAGTCGCGGCGCCCACCTTCAGGATGGCGACGCCGCCGCTGAGTTTGGCGGCGCGCTCTTCCAGCTTCTCGCGGTCGTAGTCGGACGCGGTGTCCTGCGCCTGCTGCTTAATCTGATGAATGCGCGCCTCGATGTCCTGCGGATTGCCGCCGCCGTCCACGAATGTGGTATCGTCCTTTGTGGCGCTCACCCGGCGGCAGCGTCCCAAATCCCCTATATCAGCGGAGTCGAGGTTGCGACCGATTTCTTGGCTGATGACATTCGCGCCGAACAGGATCGCCATATCGTCCAGGATAGCCTTGCGCCTTTCGCCGAAGCCGGGCGCTTTCACCGCAAGCACATTCAGGTTGCCGCGAAGCTTGTTCACCACAAGCGTGGCAAGCCCTTCGCCCTCTACATCGTCGGCTACGATGACCACGTTGCGCGTGATGGCGTTGAGCTTCTCAAGCAGCGGCAGCACATCGGACAGCGAGGATATTTTCTCCGATGTCAGAAGTATGTAGGGATCCGCAATCTCCGCAACCATCTTTTCGGCGTCGGTTACGAAATAGGGGGAGAGATAGCCCCTGTCGATCTCCATTCCCTCTACATACTCCGTTTCGTAGCCCATAGATTGGGACTCTTCCACGGTGATAGTGCCGTCGCTGCCCACCTGTTCCAGCACATCCGCGATAAGCGCGCCCATCTCTTCTTCGTGAGCGGCGAGTATCGCGATTTGCGAAACCTGCTCTTTGTTCTCGACGGGAACGGACATAGCCGCGATTTCGGCTTTCATTGCGTTGACCGCGCCGTCGATGCCGTTCTTCAGGGACATCGGGTTTGCGCCCGCCGCCATATTCTTGAAGCCCTGCTGTATCATGCTTTGCGCCAAAATCGTTGATGTGGTGGTGCCGTCCCCCACCACATCGTTGGTCTGGCTCGCCGCCACCTTGACCAGTTGAGCGCCCATATTCTCGAACGGCTCTTCGAGCTCGATCTCTTTGGCGATGGTAACGCCGTCGCTGCATATCTGCGGCGGCCCGAACTCTTTGTCCAAGACCACATTGCGGCCGCTCGGCCCAAGCGTAGAGCCTACCGCCTTAGCCAGTGTGCCTACGCCGTCCAAGATTTGGCCCCAGGCATCCTCTCTAAACTGGAACTGCTTTGCCATCTATGACACCTCGTCGCTGTGTTTGTTTTGTTTGATTATCGTCTTATTACGGCTGCATCACGGCTGCGATTGAACGCCTGCGATAGATTCAATCGCAACACGCCGGCGGCAATGAACATCACTCTGCTGCCGCCCCGCTATCGCCTATCGTAAAGCGCTTTCGAGACTGCCGCCGGGGGCATCACGATTTCGCGCATACACGCCCTATATCATTATACAAGGCGTTGGCGAATTGCCGCTAGTATCGGCGCAATGCGCGCTGCCGCCGGGAATGCGCCGCCGCAATCAGTACGCCAATTTTATCACAACGCATCGGCGGCGCGCTAAACACGCATGGACTTGGCTACGCACGGCATTGCTAAGCAACGGCATTGATTGCCGCCGTCTCACTGCGCTAAACACGCCTGGGCTCGCCGCTACTGATGCACAGCGCCGCCCACGCCGCCGCCCGTGGCTATCGCTTCGCCGGTGATGGAGCCCGCCTTGGGCGATGCGATGAACGCCGCCGCATACGCCACTTCCACGGCGTCGATGATGCGTCGCACCGCTATGCCGCTTGCCACGCCGCTCTCAACTTCGTCCAGCGTAACGCCCTGCCGCTGCGCCTGCTCTTCGTACATAGGCGTGGAGCGCTCCGTGCGCGTTGTGCCGGGGTGTATCGTGTTCACGGTAACGCCGTGCGGCCCCAGTTCGGATGACATTGTCTTGGTCATATGCACGATGGACAGGTTGCGCAAGCCGCTGTATGTGCCGGAGTTGCGCGCCGCAAGCCCGCCGATGTTGATGATGCGCCCCCAGCCTTGCCGTTGCATATGCGGCGCGGCCGCCTTGGCGCAGCGCAGATAGCCCACCACCTTGGTGTCGATATCGGCCAGCAGATCGTCCGTATCGGCGTTTTGCAGCCCGCCGCCCACCAGTCCGCCCGGCGCGGCGGCGTTGTTCACCAGAATGTCCACGCCGCCCAGCTCCTGCGCCGCTATGTCCACCAAGTTCTTCACATCCGCATCGCTTATGGTGTCCGCGCGCACCGCTATGAGTTTGCGCTCCGGGCAGTCGACCAGGTCATAGCGGCGCGCGCTGAGCTCCGGGCCGAAAGGGCGCGAATTGGCGCGGCTGCCAATCGCGGCGGCTATCTCGCGCGCCGTGGCGTCCAATGCGCTCAAATTGCGCGCCGCTATAACGATGTCCACGCCTTCTTTCGCCAACTCCAGCGCAATCGCTTTGCCTATGCCACGGCTGCCGCCCGTTACGATTGCCCGCTTGCCGCTCAGTTCCAAGTCCATAAGTCCGCTCCTATCGCCGTGTCAAGCCCGCTTGTCCAATCGCCCAAATCATACCATACTAGCGTCCGCGAATTATGACGCAGTAGGATGCGCACGCATTTGTAGAATTCTCAATACGTGTAGTCATTGGAAACACCATCCGTCGCCAAGAACTACGCTTGGCTAACGCTACGTGAGGAATGCCCGCCAACTGCAAATTAGCGGGCATTCCTCGCGCATGGAACGTTTTGGATTACGAGATATGGAAGCGCCGTCGTCCATTTCACGCCGCCGCCTATTCGCTTACTCAGCCACCACCGGGTTGCTCAGCGTCCCCACGCCCTCGAGTTCCACTTCCACGGTGTCGCCGGCTTTGATTTGGCCGGGCTCGCCGGGCGTGCCGGTCATTATCACATCGCCCGGCTCCAGCGTTACTACGCTGCTGACGAACTCGATGATGCGGCGGCAGTTGTGCGCCAAGTCGTCGGTGTTGGACTGCTGTATGACCGCGCCGTTGACGCGCCCGGTGAGCAGCAGGTTGTCGGCGTCAAGCCCGGTGGCTATGTACGGGCCGATGGGGCTGAATGTGTCGCTGGACTTGGCGCGCCACCACGATAGGTCGTTGCGCTGCCAGTCGCGCGCGCTCACATCGTTGCCACAGGTTACGCCCAGCACATAGTCCAACGCCGTTTCCTGCGTTGCGCGGCGGCAGCGCCTGCCTATCACAAGCGTCAGTTCAGCCTCTTCCTCGACCGCCACGCCCTCTTCAAGCGCCTCGCGCGGGATGACGATGGGGTCGTTGGGGCCGATGACCGACGATGGCGTCTTGAAGAATGGTTCGGGGACTTTGGACAGGTCTATATCGCCGCCCACAAGGGACGCCGAGTGCGCCAGGTGGCTCACATAGTTTCTGCCGATGGCGATTATCTTGCCGGGCATCACCGGCGCAAGCAACTTCACTTCGGAAAGCGGCAGCGTTTCGCCCGTCCGCTCGTGTTCATCGTAGGGGGCGGCGCTTATTCGGCTCACGCCGTCGCCTTCCACCACGCCGTAGGATACTGCGCCGTTGTGTTCGTAGCGCGCATATTTGGTCATTGCGTCAAAGCCCTCCCGTTGATTATCCAATTATGGTTATGCAGATGCAGCCGATTATGCGATGCGGTAAGTGTACTCTAAGCGCATTGCGTACTGCCACATTTGGCTTGCGGCGGCGACGATGTGCTACCATTGCATTCGCAAATCTACGCAGAATTAAACACACATTTCACGCATCACAAATCACACATCGGGGGGCGCAGAATGCGTATCACCAACATTGAGGGCTTCAACCTGAAATCGCCGCTTGAGCGCGCTTTCGGCTGGTCAAACGGCTGGATCGACGCACGCGTGGTGGATGTAGTGAAGATCGAGACGGATGAGGGCATCACCGGTTGGGGCGAAGGCTATGTCGGGGCGGGCGGCGGCTTCGTCAAGCAGCATTTCGGGGATGCGCTCATCGGGGCGGATCCGCTGAACCGCAACGCGCTATGGCAGCGGATGCTGGCGCGCGTCTATAACGGCAACAATGCCGGCGGGTTCGCGGGCAGCGCAATGAGCGCCGTGGACATCGCGCTTTGGGACATCGCGGGCAAGGCGGCCGGGCAGTCCGTATCGGAGCTGCTCGGCGGGCGCATACGGGACAAGGTGGCGGTGTATGCAACCGGCTTGTACTACACCAAGGGCGAATTCCCCACGCGGTTGCTTGAAGAGGCGGCGGGCTATGTGGAGATGGGCTTCAAGGGAATGAAGACCAAGGTGGGCGGGCTGCCGATGCAAGAGGATGTGTGGCGCGTTGAGGCGCTTCGCAGGGCTATCGGCGACGACATTCGGCTTATGGTGGACGCCAATCAGGCGTACAACGCCGCGTCCGCCATACGCATAGCGCAGCGGCTTGAAGCGCAGGACATCACATGGTTCGAAGAGCCGGTCAACGCCAAGGATATCGAGGGCTATCTGCAGGTCAAAACGGCTATACCTATGCCTGTCGCCGGCGGCGAAAACCTGCGAACACGCCACGAATTCAGCGCATTCCTCGCAAGGCGCGCCTATGACATAGCGCAGCCGGATGTGGTGAACGCCGGCGGCATAACAGAGATGCGCAACATCGCAATGACCGCCAACGCAATGGGCATTCAGGTCAACCCGCATGTGTGGGGTTCGCCGATAATGATAGCGGCGAGCCTGCACATCGCGTCCACCATACCGCCCTGCCCGACGGCGCACGATCCGCGCCCGTATGAGCAAGAGCCGGTGATGGAGTTCGACCGCACGCCTAGCGGGATACGCGAGGGGTTGACGCCCGCGCCGTTCGAGCAGCGCGACGGCTTTATTAGCGTCCCCACGGCGCCGGGGCTTGGCGTGGACATAGACGAAGACGCGCTGCGGCGGCTAGCGACGGCGGAAGCGATAGCGCCGATTGCTTAGGCCGGAAGGTTGGCGCTTGGCGGTCGGTTTCGGCGATATTCGGCGCGCGCATTTCGGATGGCGGTTTAGCGGTACAGCAAGCGCCGCGCTCAATTCACAGACGGCGCAACCGCGCAAGGTTAATCTGTGATACATTGTTGGGCATAGTGCGGGAAACCGTTGGCATAGAGAGGCAAGGCTATGGTTACAAAGACGGCGCAGCGAAAGTTGGACTTGGAACGGGCAGAAAAGGTACTAGAAAAGACTTTGACCAACTTCGAGTGCCCTTTCTCAGGACACAGCAATTGGACGATAGCGGAAGAGTTCGTAACAGTAGTTCCGCTCAAAAACAGGGGAATTGTGATAGGAAATTCCTACCCCGCCGTCATGCTGGCATGCACCGGCTGCGGTTACATGGCGCTTTTCAGCGCCAAAATCCTGGGTCTCTATGAGGAAGATGAAGATGAATAAGCCGTCTGTGGGTGGGGAACCATCAGACAGAGGAGGAGGAAGTGAGTATTTCACTTCCGTTGCAGTTGCGGATCCGGTTCAGCAACAGGGTTTCGTGGTAACTCGCCAGCAGTGGAATCGCATCAAAGAGCGCGTCCGCAATATCCGTTCTCGCGAAAGTCATTGGCTCTCAGCTTTATCGGTACTTTCGTCCATGTGCGTTTCGTTTCTGATAAGCGCGGTGTCCTTGGTGCTTGAGGGCGTGGCGACTTGGGTAACGATAGGCTTCTCTGTGGCAGCGGCGGTCGGCTTCACTGGCGCAATTGTTTGCTACATCGCTTACAGGGAAAGCAGGGGACGCCGCGAAGACGACATCAATATCGTGATTGAAGATATGGACGCCATAGAGCGGCTTTATGAAAGCTAACCGCCGGGGCGGCAACTCATCCGCGCCGTTGTTGAAAATCGCTATGTATCGCTTGTATGGCTAACGAATATCAAGCCGCCTTCGCTATTGAAGCGCGCGGCATCCGCAAGGCTTACGGGCGGGCGCAGGCGCTGCGGGGCGTGAACCTGCAAGTGGGTTGGGGCGAGACGCTGGCGATTTTGGGCGCTAACGGCTCCGGCAAGACTACGCTTATCAAGACGCTGGCGACGCTGACCAAGCCCGATGAGGGCGAAGTTCGCATCGGCGGGATGTCCACGCGGCGCAATGCAAAGCGCATACGCCGCATCATCGGCGTCGTAACTCACGAACCGCTGCTGTATGACGGCCTCACCGGCGGCGAAAACTTGCGCTTCTTCGCGCGGATGTTTGCGCTTGACCGCATAGACGAGCGCATCCAATCGGTCGCCGAGCAGATGGGCGTAACGGATAGGCTAGGCGATAAGGCGGGGGCGCTGTCGCACGGCTTGCGGCGGCGCTTCAGCATTGCGCGCGCGCTGCTGCATTCGCCGCGAATGCTGATTATGGACGAACCGGACAGCGGTCTGGATCAAGAGGCGCTGCGTCTGCTCGACGCCGTAGTATCGGACAAGAGCGTTCCCAACCGCGCGGCGCTGCTGACTACGCACAACCTTGAGCGAGGCATTGCGCTTGGCGACCGCGTGGCTATCCTATCGCGCGGGCGCATCGCATACGAAGACGCGGCGGATTCGCGCAACGCCGATGCGCTCAAGGCAATGTACTTCGAGCATACGGCGGCGGATTGAACGGACAAAGTTTTTCGCCGCGAAACACGAAACGAAATTGCGAATTGGCGCGCTTATGAGCGAACTGAAAGGCTTCATCCTGCCCGCAATGGCAATCCTATGGAAGGATGTAGTGCTAGAGTTGCGGGCGAAAGACATAGTGGTATCGGCGCTGGTGTTCGCGCTGCTGGTCATAGTGGTGTTCAATTTCGCCGTCAGCCCCACGCCGCAGACGGTCGCATTCGTGGCGCCGGGCATACTTTGGATAGCGTTCACATTCGGGGGCGTTTTGGGACTGAACCGCTCGCTGGCGCTGGAGAACGAAAGCGGCGGGCTGCAGGCGCTGATGCTGGCGCCCGTGGGGCGGGACGCGATCTTTTTCGGCAAGATGCTGGGCAGCGCGCTGTTCATGCTGCTGGTGGAAATTGCCGTCTTCCCCGTGTTCGCGGTTATGTACAACTTTTCGCTGCTGATGCCGGGGCTAATGCTGGTAGCGGCGCTGACCACGCTGGGCATAGCCGCGGTGGGGACGCTGTTCGCGGCTATGGCGGTGCGGACGCGCGCGCGCGAAGTGCTGCTGCCGCTGCTGTTCTTCCCCGTCGTAACGCCGGCGCTGATAGCGGCGGTCGAGGCATCCAGCGCCGTGATACAGGGCGAGGGCGGGCTGACGCGCTGGATCCCCTTCCTGATTGCGTTTGACGCGCTGTTCCTGGTGGTATGCCCATTCGCCTTTCAGTTCGTAGTAGAGGAATAGCGGGCGTCGGCGGTTCGGATGCTAAGACTGATGGACAGAGTAAGCAGAGTAGGGCGGCGGCAATCGTCTAGCGCCGAAATTCGATGCGCTTGAACGCTTCGGCGTACTGAATGCCTTTGCCGACGCCGCGCTCGCGCCGCCAGCGCCTCATCATTTCGCTTGCCCATGCCTCGTCGCGGCCGTTCATCTGCGATTTGTGCTGCATCAGCGCCGCCACCGATGTGTCCATATGCTGCGTAACATCGACGTACAGGTCAGGCTGCGGGTGTCCGATTATCCACACTTCGGCTACTTTGTGCGGCTCGAATCCCGCCTCTAGCAGATCCGGGAATGTCATATGGTCGCGCGCGGTGGGGAACACGGCTTGCAGCGCCGCCTCGCCCGCCGCCATATGGTCGGGGTGTCCCACGCCCCAGCCGCCGTCAAGGTTGCGCATCGGATACATCGTGATAAGCACATCGGGCTTGTAGCGGCGTATCTCGCGCGCTATGTCTTTGCGAAGCGCCAGCGTGGGCTGCAGCATGCTGTCTTCGTAATCGAGGAATACCACATCCTTCAAGCCAAGCGTCTTGCCGGCGTTCTGCTGCTCTTTGCGGCGAATGCTCGCCAACTGCAGCTGCGTAATTTCGCGGTCGCTGCTGCCCTTGCTGCCGTCGGTGCACATCACATACACCATCTCCCAGCCGGCGGCGCAGAGCTTGGCGACGGTGCCGGAACAGCCGAACTCGGCATCGTCGGCGTGCGCCACCACCACCATCCCGCGCGCAAAATCTTTGTCGACGCCGTCAATGCCGCTGTCTTTGCCGGCGGTTGTTTCTGAAGCTCTAGCCTGAGTCATATGCCTTCCTTGATATAAGCAAGCAGTAAGCGATGCAATCGGGGCGCAATCCGTCCGTATTCAATCGCAAGATTTCCGGCCAGTTGATTGCGATATTGCTAGTCCATAGTGAAAGTGTACTCAACGGCGGCGTGGTAGTCTAGCGATTGCGGTTTGGGGCATGTGATGTAGCGGGCATAGTAGCGGTGATTGGCGCGCGCCGCTTGCGTCTAATCGCTGTCCGTATCCTGCATTTTTGGCGTATCCGACGGCATCGTGGGGGGGGACGGCGCTGGCATCCTAATAGACGCGCTGCGTTTGACAGCATAGGCGCATCGGCTTAACATTCGGTTAGCGCATTGCGCGCGCAACTCACAAACTCTCACTGAAACTTGCAACTATCAACAACTACCAACTTGAAACCGATTAGGAGGTTCGCTATGGGGGATGTTTCACAGGTCAAGGCGCTGACTTTCGATGTGTTCGGCACGGTGGTGGATTGGCGCAGCAGCATCATACGCGAGGGCGAGCGGCTGGCGAAGGCGAAGGGATTGGCGGCCGTTGACTGGGCGAATTTCGCCGACCGGTGGCGCGGCGGCTATGGGCCGTCGATGGAGCGCGTCCGCAGCGGCGATCTGCCGTGGACGAACATCGATACGCTGCATCGGATGATCCTGGATGAGCTTCTGGCAGAGTTCGGCATAGACGGACTGACGGGGCCGGAGAAGGCGGCGTTCAACAAGGCGTGGCATCGGCTTGACCCGTGGCCGGACTCCGCCGCGGGATTGACGCGCCTGAAGAAGGGCTATGTCATCGCTACGCTCTCCAACGGCAATGTGGCGCTGCTGACGAATATGGCGAAGTGGGGCGGGCTGCCGTGGGACTGCATCCTGTCCGCTGAGCTTTTCAAGCGATACAAGCGCGACCCAAAGGTGTATCAGGGCGCGGCCGACCTGCTGGGCTTGCCGTATGAGCAGGTTATGATGGTGGCAGCGCATAAGTTCGACCTGAAATCGGCGCAGGAAGCGGGGCTCAAGACGGCGTTTGTGCCGCGTCCGGGCGAGCATGGGCCGGATGTACAGGTGGACACCGCCAACGAAGAGTGGCTGGACGTCTATGCCACCGACTTCAACGATTTGGCAATGAAACTAGGCGTGTAGCAACGGAGGATTTTAATGGGCAGACTCGACGACAAGGTAGTAATCGTAACGGGCGCAAGCCGCGGCATCGGCAAGGACATAGCGCTGCTGTTCGCGGCAGAGGGCGGCAAGGTGATATGCGCAGCGCGCACCGTGGAGGAAGGCAGCCATCCGCTTGAGGGATCGCTGAACACCACTATCGCCGAAATCCGCGCGGCGGGCGGCGAGGCTACGGCGGCGGCGGCGAACATATCGCTGCCGGAAGACTGCGAGGCGCTGGTGCAGACGGCGCGCGATACCTACGGGCCCGTGGATGTGCTGGTGAACAACGCCGCGCTCACCTACTTCATCCCCGTGAAAGACTATGCGCTCAATCGCTGGATGCGCTCATGGGCGGTGAACTTCCATGCGCCGTTCATCCTGAGCCAACTGGCGCTGGAGGATATGATGCCGCGCGGCAGCGGTAGCATCGTGAACATATCGTCGGGCGCGGCGATAGGCCCCGGCCGCGGGCCGTACACGGATGTTCCGCCGAACAGCGGCGGCACATGCTACGGCGCGGAAAAGGCGGCGCTGGAGCGCTTCACGCAGGGGTTGGCGCAAGAGGTGTATCGCTTCGGCATATCGGTTACGGCGGTTTCGCCATCGCAGGTGGTTCCCACGCCCGGCACCGTGTTCCACAATCTGGTTTCGGGCATAGACGACCCGCGCGGCGAACACCCCGAACTTATGGCTAAGGCGGCGCTGCTGCTCGCCTCGGAGCCTTTGGACGACGTTACGGGGCGCGTAACCTACAGCCAACAGATCCTCAAAGAGTACGGCTGGATAGACGAAGCCAAAGGCACCGGCGTTCCCGGCGGCCGCCCCGGCAGCGGCTACAGCCAGATATAGCGAATCGGTTGGTCAGCGCATCAGGTAGCCGACGGATTGCGCGATTGCCGCGCGTCGCTGCTCTTCACGGCGCATAGCGATAGCGCATATAGACGACGCAATAGCGCGGACGGCTCTGCAAAACTCTGAAGCAAACGTCGATGCGCTGCCCAACTACCAACTCAATCAAAGAGAGGTAAATATGACGGACACAACGGACGGACACGACGACAATCAGTCTATGCCGATGCACAACGACAGCCCGTTCTACGGCTACGATGTGGACGCGATACAAGAGCAGTACGCGCTGCGGGAAGCGCCGAATGTGGCGGCGTTCTTCCTGCCGCATCTGAAGCCTGGGATGAAGGTGTTGGACTGCGGCTGCGGCCCCGGCACCATCACGCAGGGCTTGGCGCGCGCGGTTGCGCCGGGCGATGTCGTCGGCTGCGACCTCGAGCCGGGCATGGTAGCGCGCGCCGCGGCGCTGGCGGAGCCGGCGAATTTGCCTAATCTGACCTTTCAGACGGGGGACATACTGAACCTGCCGTTTGAAGACAACACCTTCGACGCGGCGCTGTCATGCGCGGTTACGGAGCATCTGAGCGAGCCGGTGAAGGCGATGAGCGAGCTTCGGCGCGTGGTGAAGCGCGGCGGCGTGGTGGGCATCACCCGCACGGATTGGAGCGATCCGATGGTGTCCCCGCCGTGCGATGCGCTGACGCGCTTCTTTGAGCTTTTCGAGCGGGGCTTTCGGCTTCAAGGCGGGTCGATGAACACAGGACGGCATCTAGGCGCAATGCTGCGCGAGGCGGGCTTGACCGTCGTAGATATGTTCGGGGCGTACAGCAACGCATCCACGCCCGAAGCGGTGAACAATATGGCGGGCGGCTGGGCAGAGTGGATCGAGAACCTGCCGCTGTTCGACCGTGCGATCGAAGAGGGCTGGGTCGAGCGCGCCGAGCTGGACGCTATGGCGGCTGAGATACGCGCGTGGGTGGCGCAGCCGGGCGCGTTCTGCGCTACGGCGGGCTGCCGCGCGGTTGCGCGCAAAGACTAGCGCCCACTACAATGGCGGCAACGGACGGCAAGCGCAAGCGCGGCGGGCTGCTTGACATATTCGAGAGCAGACGGTTGGCGTATCTCTTCGTATTCGTGATTCAGATTGCGATATACGGAGGGTTCGCCGCCGCGCACGCAGTCGCGGACGGTTGCGCGAGCGTCGACCGATGCGCAATGATGGCGGCGCGGGACACTGGCGGCGTGGTGATGCTGGCGCTGGCAATATCGGTAATCGGCGTTGGCTTCGTGTTCGACATATCACAAAGAGGATGGAGGTTTATCATGGGGCTGTTCATCCGCACAGTCAAAGAAGTCGAAGAAGATATGAGGGCAGAGGCGCGCGCAGAAGGCAGGGATGAGGGCAGGCAAGAAGGCCGAAAAGAGGGCATCGCCATCGGCGAGGCGCGCGCCATGGAACGCCTAATGACAAACGGCTCGGCGCAGCCGGACGCCAACGGCGCTGCGCACGGCACAGAAGCCCTCGATCTGCAGCTCTTTAAGCTGCGGTGCGAACTCTGGGATGCCCACAAAGAGAACGCCGAACTGCGCGGCGAACCCTTCGACGAACCGCCGCCGTGGAAGGAATAACCTGCGCCGGGTTGCGCGCCAATCGCGCTTAACACCTCCGGGATGCCAGCGTTGGCGCGCCCGCTATTGCCAACAGCCAACGCCAGTATTCTCAAAATTGAGTGGTATTAGATATAATGGTGTCCCAATCGCTAACTAGGAGGCGATCTATGACGCGCCACGCAAGGCATATCTACCGAAACAAGTCAGGCGCCAAGCAGTTCAGATGCGTATAGAGGGCGAGGGCATATCTGCGGTGACGCGTGTAGTAGGCGCGAACGTTACATCGGTGCGATTGGGGCAAAAATTTACGCATAATAGTTGACATTATTTAATACTGAATGTAAAATGTTTGTCTGCTACGGCTTTGTTTCTTTGCGCGCTTGGCGCATCGTATTTCCAATGGAGTGAACGGGGTAGAAGTATGCCTACGGTGAATCAGCTGGTGCGGAAGGGCAGGAAGCAGAAGCGAAAGAAGGACAAGGCGCCTGCGCTACGGTTTTCGTTCAATTCGCTTCGCAATCGCGGACGCCGCGACGCCGGTTCGCCTCAGAAGCGGGGGGTTTGCACGCAGGTTCGGACGCAGACGCCCAAGAAGCCGAATTCGGCGCTCCGCAAGGTGGCGCGCGTGCGGCTGACTAACGGGATGGAGGTTACGGCGTACATTCCGGGCGAAGGGCATAATCTGCAGGAACACTCGGTTGTGCTGATACGCGGCGGGCGCGTGAAGGATCTGCCTGGCGTGCGTTACCATGTGGTGCGCGGCGCGCTGGACACTTCGGGCGTGGATGGGCGCAAGCGCGGACGCAGCAAGTACGGCAGCAAACGAAATTAGCGCCGTCTATAACCCTTGTCTAACACGGGCAAGGGCAACGAACTGAAGAGATTCGCCGGTTGCTCCCCTCTTCATTGCAGGGGAGCGTACATTTGCATAGGGCAAGAGAGATAGGATTTATGGCGCGTCGCAGAAGGGCTGAAGTGAGAATCCCGCCACCGGACATTAAGTACGGCAGCGTGGAGCTGAGCCAGTTCATCAATCGGGTGATGTGGAGCGGCAAGAAGACTACCGCGCAGCGAATTGTGTATAAGGCGCTGGATATGGTGGAGCAGGAAGCGAACCGTCCGGGGCTGGAGGTTTTTCAGCAGGCGCTTCGCAACGCAACGCCGTTGCTTGAGGTGAAGTCGCGACGGGTCGGTGGCGCCACATATCAGGTGCCGACGGAGGTCAGGCCGACGCGGCGCATGGCGCTTTCGATGCGCTGGATCATCACGGCGGCGCGGCAACGGGGTAGCCGGCCTATGCACGAAAGCCTCGCTATTCAGCTGCTGGAGGCGGCGCGCAATCAGGGTCCGGCGGTGCGGCGCAGAGAAGAGGCGCACCGGATGGCGGAGGCGAACCGCGCTTTCGCTCACTATCGCTGGTAGCCTGACGGCGGCGGCGATACGCAACCTACATAAGACAACATTCACAAGCGGCATTGGACGACGTTTCGGATAGTTTCCAAATAACTAATAAGGAAAGCGCAGCGGCGGATTGAGCGGACGGGATGCGGGGCAGTGCGCCGAAACGGAAGCGCGTCAATGCCGATTAGGGCATCAGGAATATAGGCATGCCTGCGACTCTGCAAGACTTGGAAAAGACACGGAATATAGGGTTCATCGCTCATATCGACGCCGGCAAGACGACGGTGACTGAGCGCGTGCTGTATTTCACGGGGCGCATCCACAAGATTGGCGGCGTGGATGACGGCACCACTGCGATGGACTGGATGGCGCAGGAACGCGAGCGGGGCATTACGATTACTTCGGCTGCCACGACCGCGGAGTGGAATGATTACGCCATCAACATCATAGACACGCCGGGGCATGTGGACTTCACCGCCGAGGTGGAGCGCAGCCTGCGCATTTTGGACGGCGGCGTTGTGGTGTTCGATGCGGTGGCGGGCGTGCAGCCGCAGTCCGAGACGGTGTGGCGGCAGGCGGACAAGTACAATGTGCCGCGCATCTGCTTTGTGAACAAGATGGATCGCGTGGGCGCCGATTTTCACCGCACTATCGACACAATATCGCATCGGTTGAAAGCCAACCCGATAGCGGTTCAAATTCCCATCGGGCAGGAAGACGCTTTTACGGGCGTGATAGATCTGATCGAGGGCAAGTCGTGGACATGGGCGGCCGAGGGCGTGGACACGCCAAGGGAGGGTCCTGTGCCTGAGGAACTCTTCGAGGATTTCCTCACATACCGCGATCAGATGATCGAGAAGATTGCCGAAACCGACGATGAGCTTCTGATGAAGTACATCGAAGAGGAAGAGATAGGCAATCAGGAAATCAAGGACGCGTTGCGAAAGGCGACTATCGGTTATCAGATAGTTCCGGTGTTCTGCGGCACGGCGCTGCGAACCAAGGGCGTGCAGCCGCTCATAGACGCCATTTGCGATTATCTGCCATCTCCGATCGATGTGCCGCCGGTTACAGGAACTTCCCACGCATCAGACGAAGAGATTACCCGCTATCCCGACCCCTCCGAACCCTTCTCAGCGCTTGTTTTCAAGACCGTTTCTGACCCGTATATTGGACGCTTGGTGTATTTCCGCGTCTATTCGGGGACGGCAGAGGCGGGGGCGTCGGTCTATAACTCCACGAAGCGGCGGCGGGAACGGCTTGGGCGCATCGTGCAGATGCACGCTCAGCATCGCGAAGATGTGCCGATGGTGTACGCCGGGCAGATAGCGGCGGCGGTTGGGCTGAAAGACACCGCCACCGGGGACACGATTTGCGACCAGGACAGCCAGATAGTTTTGGAGAGCATCAAGTTCCCCGAACCGGTCATATCGGTTGCGGTGGAACCGCGCTCGCGCGCCGACCAAGATAAGCTTTCGGATGCGCTGGTGAAGCTCTCGGACGAAGATCCCACATTCAAGATCAACTACGACGACGAGACCGGACAGACGATTATGTCCGGCATGGGCGAGCTTCACCTGGAGATTTTGGTGGACCGGATGAAGCGCGAGTTCAAGGTCGAGGGGAATGTGGGCAAGCCGCGCGTCGCCTATCGCGAAACCATTCGTAGAACGACGGAAGGCGTGGGGCGGTTTGTGCGGCAGACGGGCGGCCACGGCCAGTTCGGGCATGTTGTGCTGCAGGTGGAACCGGGCGAGCGCGGCTCCGGCATCCAGATCGAGGACAAGATTACGGGCGGCGCAATCCCGCGCGAGTTCATACCGGCGGCGCAGTCGGGGATCCGCGAGGCGCTGAACACGGGGCCGCTGTCCGGATTTCCGCTCATAGATATGAAGATTACGCTGATCGACGGCAGTTCGCATGAAGTGGATTCGTCGCAGGTATCGTTCCAGATTGCGGGGTCTATGGCGGCGAAAGACGCCGTGAACAAGGCGCGTCCGGTACTGCTGGAGCCGATTATGAGCCTTGAGGTTGTAACTCCGGGCGAATTTTTGGGCGAGGTGCTGGGCGATTTGGGGCGTCGGCGCGCCGCTATTCGCAATATAGAGGGGCAGGGCGAAATCCAAGTGGTGAACGCGTCCATACCGCTGGGCGAAAGCTTCGGCTACGCCAGCGCTATACGCTCGCTGACGCAGGGGCGCGCCGGCTACACAATGGAGTTCGACAACTACGAGCCTGCGCCTGAGGGCGTGTTGGCTAATTAAGAGAAACGATCGATCAAGGGGCGGTGAAAGCAGCATATGGTTACGACCAATAGCCAGAAGATACGGATCATCCTGAAAGCCTTCGATCATCGGCTTCTGGACCAGTCCGCGGGGCAGATTGTGGAGGCGGCGGAGCGCACGGGCGCGCGCGTGTCGGGGCCTGTGCCGTTGCCGACCGCCATCAAGCGCTTCTGCGTGATACGCGGTCCGCACATCGACAAGAACTCGCGCGAACACTTCGAGCTTCGCACCCACAACAGGCTTATAGACATTCAAGAGCCTACATCCAAGACGATTGACTCGCTCACGCGGCTGAATGTGCCGGCGGGCGTGGACATCTCAATCAAGCTTTAAGCAGAGTTTAGTTATGGCAATTCACGGGCTAATAGGCAAAAAAATCGGCACAACGCAAGTCTTTCACGCGGACGGCAAGGTTGACTGCGTAACCGCAATTGAGGTTGGGCCTTGCACGGTAACGCAGATCAAGACTGCCGAGAAAGACGGCTACGAAAGCGCGCAACTAGGCTTTGAGCCGGTGCGGCGGGCTACTAAGCCCAAGGCGGGGCATCTCAGTCGCAGCGGCGGCCAACTATTTCGCCATCTGCGCGAGGTTGGCGTGGATGACGCAACGGATGTGGAAGTTGGGCAGTCGCTGGATGTGAGCGTGTTCGAGGCGGGCGACGCCATCGAGGTTACGGGCAAATCCAAGGGGCGTGGCTTTGCGGGCGGCGTGCGCCGATATAACTTTCGCGGCGGGCCCAAAACGCACGGGCAGTCCGACCGCCACCGCGCGCCGGGTTCGGTGGGAGCGGGCAGCACGCCGGGGCGCGTCATCAAGGGCTTGAAGATGGCGGGACATATGGGGGACGCGCGGGTTACATCGCGCGGGCTCAAGGTTGTGCTGGCAGACGCAGAACGCAATCTGCTGCTGGTGCGGGGCAGCGTTCCCGGAGCGCGCAACTCCCTCGTAATCGTGAGAAAAGCGGGCAAGCGCAGAAGGAACATATCTTGAAGCTTGAACTGAGGAACGTCAGAGGCTCCGTGTTGGACAGCGTAGAGGCGCTGGACGATGTGTTCGCCGCGCCGATGAACGCCGCATTGCTGCATCAGGTTATCGTGGGGCAGCTCGCCAACAAGCGGCAGGGGACGGCGAAGGTGAAGACGCGCTCGGAGGTATCCGGCGGCGGCGCAAAGCCGCGTCCGCAGAAGTACACGGGGCGCGCTAGGCAGGGATCCATTCGCTCGCCGCAATGGCGCGGGGGCGGCGTGGTGTTCGGGCCTACGCCTCGGAGTTACCGACAGCGCACGCCCAAGCGAATGAAGCGCGAAGCCATCAAGATAGCGCTGTCCGATAAGGCGCGCGCGCGCAACCTGATTGTCGTCGACGAACTTCGATTGGACGCCGCCAAGACTAAGAATATGGCGCGAATACTGCAGGCGCTAAAAGTCGAATCTTCGGCGCTGCTGGTGTGCGATGCGCCGAATGACGCCGTACAGCGCGCGGCGCGCAATATACCGAAGGTTCGCACGCTGCCGGTGGCGCTGCTGAATGCGCTGGATCTGCTGAACGCCAACAAGGTTGTGATGACGCTTGACGCGGTGCGAAAGGCAGAGGCTATTTGGGGCGGCGATTTCATCCGCCGCAAGCAGTCGGATGCGGTTGCTACAACGGCTGTGGCTGCGGGCGATGACGATTAGCGGGGTGAAGTGATGGATTTGCATCCGTTTGAGATATTGAGAAGGCCTATCATCACTGAGAAAAGCACCGATATGCAGGATGATGGGCGCTATGTGTTCGAGGTTGCGCCGTCTGCGACCAAGCATCAGATAAAGTGGGCGGTGCAGCAAGCCTTCGATGTGAAGGTTACGAAAGTGAATACGATGAAAAAGCCGGGCAAAGTGAAGCGGTACGGGCCGCGTTTCACTCAGCAGAAGTCTATGAAGAAAGCGATAGTTACTCTTGCGCCCGGCGACAGCATAACTATCTTTGAGGGCGTCTAAGATGCCGTTGAGAGCCAGAAACCCACGAACTCCGGGGCAGCGCGGCGCAGTGCTGCCCACGTCGGAAGAGATAACCACGCGCAAGCCCAAAAAGGCGCTAGTGCGGCCGCTGAAGAAGCGCGCCGGGCGCAACTCCGCGGGGCGCATCACCGTGCGGCACCGCGGCGGCGGCCACAAGCGCCGCTATCGCATCATAGACTTCAAGCGCGATAAGCACGGCATACCCGGCGAGGTTACTACGATCGAGTATGACCCGAACCGCTCGGCGCGCATCGCGCTGATAAAATATCCGGACGGCGAATGGCGCTATATCCTTGCGCCGGACGGCTTGCAGGTGGGGGACAAGATCGAGTCGGGCGAGCGCGCCGAACCGCGCGTCGGCAACGCTCTGCCGCTGCGATCTATTCGCGAAGGCACGCAGGTTCACAACATCGAAATGAATGTGGGCAGAGGCGGCCAGATGGTTCGGAGCGCGGGCGGTTCGGCGCAGCTGCTGGCGAAAGAAGGCAAGTACGCCCTGTTGCGGCTACCGTCGGGCGAAATGCGAAATGTGTTGAGCGCCTGCATGGCTACCATCGGGCAGGTGAGCAACCTTGACCATAAGAATGTGAAGCTGGGCAAGGCGGGGCGCAAGCGCAATATGGGCTGGCGGCCGGAGGTGCGCGGCTCGGTGATGTCGCCGCGCGACCATCCGCACGGTGGCGGCGAAGGGCGCTCGCCCATCGGCATGCCCGGGCCCAAGACGCCTTGGGGCAAGCCGGCGCTGGGCTACCGCACGCGCAAAAAGAAGAAGCCGTCCGACAAGTTCATCGTGCGACGGCGGGGTAAGCGCTAACAACAGCCGTTGCGCCGCGGATGCGCCTAATAACCGGCATCGGATTATCGGCGCATCCTCAAACTCAATCAGACCTCATAGTGGAGAATAGATATGTCCCGCTCAACCAAGAAGGGGCCTTATGTGCATCCCAAGCTGGCGAAGAAGGTAACCGCGACGCAGAACAGCCGAAGCAGAACGGTTATTAGGACTTGGTCGCGCGCATCGACGATAATGCCGGATATGCTGGGGCTGACGATTGCGGTTCACGACGGGCGGCGGCATGTGCCGTTGTTCATAACTGAGAATATGGTGGGGCATAAGCTCGGGGAGTTTGCGCCCACGCGAACCTTTCGGGGACATATCTCGCGGTCGGAGCGCACAACGCGCGCGCGGTGAGCGATTGCGGCGAACCGCGAACTTGCAGACGGCAGCCGTCAACTGAGTTGGGGATTGCGCGCTTCAGGGTTAGCAGAGTGGTGGAACAATGCCTATCAGAGCAGTAGCGACAAACACGGGTTACTCCGTTAAGAAAGTTAAGCCCATTATCGATATGATACGGGGCATGATGGTGGACGACGCGATGAACACGCTGCGCTTTCTGCCGTCTCCAATCGCGGCGCAGGTGGCGAAGGTGGTGCGGTCGGCGGTGTTTAACGCGCAGAATGAGCTGGTGGCGCGCCCGTCGGATTTGCGCATAGTCGAGATTTACGCCAACGAAGGGCCGCGCGCCAAGCGCTTCCGCGCGCGCGCGCGGGGGCGCGTCGCGCGCATAACCCGAAGAAACAGCCATATCACGGTTGTAGTTGACGAGGAGGTTGACTAAGTTGGGTCAGAAAACGCATCCAATCGGATTTCGCCTCGGCGTAATCAAGGATTGGCAGTCCCGCTGGTTCGCCTCTAAGCCCGAAGAGTATCGCAGCCTCGTCAAGGAAGACATTGAGGTTCGCGATATGATACTGGCGCGCTATCCGGAGGCGGGCATATCGCGAGTCGAGATTGAGCGCAGCAACGCCGTGGTGATTACGATTCATACGGCGCGGCCGGGCATCGTAATCGGGCGCGGCGGTCAGCGCGTTGAGGAGCTTCGCAAAGAGCTTGAGGCTAAGACCGCCAAGCGCGCGCGGCTGAATGTGCAGGAAATTCGCCAACCCGAACTGGACGCCTATCTAGTGGCGCGCAATGTCGCGGAGCAGCTGGAGCGTAGAGTCGCCTTCCGCCGCGCGATACGCCAAACGGTTATGCGGACGATGCAATCGGGCGCGCTGGGCATCAAGGTGCTTATATCGGGCAGGCTGGGCGGCGCCGACATCGCCCGACGCGAAAAGGCGATGGAAGGGCGCGTGCCGCTGCACACATTGCGCGCGGACATTGATTACGCTATCGCCGAAGCGTCCACCGAGTTCGGGCGCATCGGCATCAAGGTTTGGATTTACAAAGGCGATATTGCGCCTGAACCCAGGGAAAGACCGCAAGCGGCGTCCGCACAGTCCGATATTGCCCCCATAGAGGTTACCGTCACTACGGGCGCTACTGACGCTGCGCCGTCTAACGCCGCAAGAACTATATCGGAGGCTGCGGATGCTGCAACCCAAAAGAGTTAAATACCGCAATCACCACAGGGGACGGCGCAAGGGGCTTGCGGTCGCCGGCAGCGCTATGAACTTTGGCGAGTACGGCATCAAAGCCACCGAGGCGGCGTGGGTGACGTCGCGGCAGATAGAAGCCGCGCGCCGCGCTATGACGCGCTACGCGCGCAGGGGCGGCAAGATATGGATTCGGGTGTTCCCGGACAAGTCGGTAACCGCGCGCGCCGCCGAAACGCGCATGGGCAGCGGCAAGGGCGCGGTCGACCACTGGGTCGCCGTGGTGAAGCCGGGCAGAGTGCTGTTTGAGATTGCAGGCGTGCCGGAAGACACCGCCAAAGAGGCGTTGCGCCTGGCGTCGTCCAAGCTTCCGATGGGGACCTCCATCGTAACGCGGCAACAGGGCGTCTAACGCACCGCGCAAACGGCAGTTAGCAAGATGGCAGGAATGCAATGGAAATAGACGACATCAGGACACTGGCGGACGATGAGCTTCAAAGCGAGTTGCACGATACACACCGCGAGCTTATGAACCTGAGGTTTCGGGCGGCGACGATGCAGTTGTCCAATGTGAACGAAATCCGCAAAGCGCGCAAGCGCATCGCGCGCATCAACACCGTGCTGCGGGAAAGAGAGTTGGCGGCAGAAGTGCTATGAGCTACGAAAGACGCAAAGTTAGGGTTGGCAAAGTCGTCAGCGACAAGATGGACAAGACCGTGGTGGTCGTCGTGGGTTGGCGCAGGCCGCATCGTGTCTATAAGAAGCCGGTGCGCCGGGAAACGCGCTTTATGGCGCACGATCCACAAAACGCCTGCAAGCTCGGCGATGTGGTGCGAATCCGCGAATGCCGCCCGCTGTCAAAGCTGAAGCGCTGGCGCGTGGAAGAGATTCTGCAGCGTGAAGAGATTGCGGACATTCAGCCGGAAGAGATAATCGTGGCGGATGAGCCGCAGGCAAACGACGAGCTGCAGGCAAACAATGAGCCGCAGACGATCGACGAACCGACCGCGGCGACGATCGATTCCAAGGTTGCGGTGGAAACAGACGCGCCGCCGACAGATGCGGACACGCCGCCGGTCGCTGAGACGGAAGCGGCGCCCGAAGCGGCAAGCGCCGAACAGAACGGCGATGCGGAGGCAGATCGGCAATGATACAGATATACACGCGCCTCAGAGTGGCGGACAATTCGGGCGCAAAGACTATAAGCTGCATCGGCATTCCGGGCGGCAGCGGCAGGCAGTACGCATGGCTTGGGGACATCATCGTGGCATCGGTGAAGGAAGCCGCGCCCGCCGCCAACGTCCGCAAGGGCGAAGTGGTGAAGGCGGTGGTGGTGCGAACCACTAAGAGCCACCGCAGGCCGGACGGCTCGCACATACGCTTCGACGACAACGCCGCCGTGCTAGTGAACGACGACCAGATGCCGCGCGGCACCCGCATATTCGGGCCCGTGGCGCGCGAACTTCGGGACAAGAACTTCATGCGCATCGTATCGCTTGCGCCGGAGGTGCTCTAATGCGGCTGCGCCCGGATGACAATGTTATCGTGATTAAGGGACGAGACCGCGGCAAGACCGGCCGCGTCCAACAGGTGTTTCCCAAGGACGACACGGCGCTGGTGGAAGGCGTGAACATCGTTATGCGCCACACCAAGCCGTCGCAAGGCGTGCGGCAGGGCGGCATCATTCAGAAAGAAATGCCCGTCCACGCATCCAATCTGATGCTCATATGCCCCGCAAGCGGACAGCCCACGCGCGTGGGATATGTCAGATTGGCGGACGGAACGAAGGCGAGAGTCTCCAAAAAGAGCGGAGAAGTGATCGAGTGACTACGCAAAACGCTAATTCGCAGCCTAGGCCCGCGCCGCGCATGCTGGACAAGATCCGCAATGAGGTAGCGCCCGTGATGATGCAGGAGTTCGGCTACTCCAGCCCGATGCAGGCGCCGCGCCTCGCCAAGATAGCGCTTAACATCGGCTTGGGCGAAGCGCTGACCAACGCTAGGGCGATGGAAGCCGCCACGCGCGACCTGACCGCGATTTCGGGACAGAAGCCGGTTACAACGCGCGCCCGAAAGTCCATCGCGGGCTTCAAGATACGCGAAGGCATGCCCATCGGAGTCAGCGTAACCCTGCGCGGCAGGCGCATGCACGAGTTCATAGACAGACTGATAAGCTCATCGCTGCCTAGGATACGCGACTTTCAGGGCGTATCGCGCAACGCCTTCGACGGCAGGGGCAACTATTCGCTGGGCATCCGCGAACAGGTTATATTCCCTGAGATCGACTACAACTCCATAGATAGGATGCGCGGGCTTCAGATAGTCATTGTAACTACGGCGCGCACGGACGCCGAAGGGCTTCGGATGCTGGAGCTGATGGGCATGCCGTTCACGCGCTCGGACTTGGATAGGCGGGTGGCATAGAGCCCGTCAAGTGAGGAAATAACAAGTGGCTAAGGAATCTTCGATAGCAAAGAACGAAAGACGCAAGCGGGTTGTCGCCAAATATGCGGAACGGCGGGCGGAGCTTCGCGCGATCGCGCAAGATATGAGCCGCCCTCAGGAAGAGCGCGCTCAAGCGCGTGAAGACCTGGCGTTGCTGCCCAGGGACGCCAACCCCAACCGCGTGCGCAACCGCGATCTGACCACGGGCAGGCCGCGCGGCTATATCAGACACTTCGGGCTGTCGCGGATAACCTTCCGGGAAATGGCGCTCAAAGGGCTGCTGCCCGGCGTGCGCAAGGCTAGTTGGTAGCCGTTCGGCAGCCGACGTATAGAGGAACATTATGCCAGTAACAGACCCCATAGCGGATATGCTGACGCGAATTCGCAACGCCATTATGGCGCGGCACGATTCGGTACCGGTGCCGATGTCCAAGATGAAGCTGTCCATCGCCGAAATCCTCAAAAGCGAGGGTTTCATAGAGGGCTATAGCATCCATCGGCGCGGCGCTCCGCAGGCGAACATTCGGATCTACCTTCACTACCGCGATACGGACGAACCCTCCATAAGCGGACTGAAGCGGGTGAGCAAGCCCGGACTGCGAGTGTATGTGAAGAACGGCGAAATCCCCCGTCCCTACGGTGGGCTTGGCGTCGCAATCCTGTCCACATCCAAGGGCGTGATGACCGGACGGCAGGCGTGGAGAGAGCGCATCGGCGGGGAACTTCTCTGCTATGTGTGGTAGGCGACGCTAATGCGGGCGTTGGCGCACCGCGCATTCCCGTTTTAACCGCGAACCACGCTTTCACAAGTCGCAGAATAGCGTTTGGCAAGGAGTAGAAATGTCCAGAATAGGCAATATGCCCGTTCCGCTGCCGTCAGGCGTGGACGTGGATATTCAGGGCAGCGATGTTACGGTCAAGGGCGCGCGCGGCGTTCTGACCTATTCGTTCCATCCCGATATGGCGATTGCGCGAAACAACGGCGCTGTGGTGGTCAGCCGCCCGTCGGATGAAGGCCATCATCGCGCGCTGCACGGGCTCACGCGCAGCCTGCTCGCCAATATGGTCGAGGGCGTGAGCGAAGGCTTCAGCAAGAGCATCGAACTGGTGGGCGTGGGCTATCGCGTGCAGCAGAACGGCAGCGGCATAACGCTGAATGTGATGTTCAGCCACCCGGTCGACATTCAACCGCCGGACGGCGTTACGCTTGAGGTTGAAGGCAACAACCGCGTGCATGTGCGCGGCATTGACAAGCAGAAGGTAGGACAGCTGGCGGCGCAGATACGCAAGGTCAGACCGCCCAACATCTACACGGGCAAGGGCATTCGCTACGCAGGCGAACAGGTGCGTCTCAAGCCCGGCAAGAGCGCCAGGAGGGCGTAGGGATGGCAAAGATTCGCACTAAAAAGGGCAGAAGAGTGATGCGGCACGTCCGTGTGCGCCGCAAAGTCGGCGGCACATCGGATCGCCCGCGCCTGTCCGTGTATCGCAGCCTGAACCATGTGTACGCCCAGGTGATTGACGATAGCCAAGGCGTTACGCTGGCGGCGGCGTCAAGCCTAGAGCAAGCCGTCAAAGAGCGCAACTCCGACAAGCGCAAGACCGAACTCGCCGAAATTGTGGGCGAACTCATCGGGCAGCGCGCGCAGCAAAAGGGCGTCAGCAAGGTGGTCTTTGACAGGGGCGGCTACAAGTATCACGGGCGCGTTAAGGCGCTGGCGGATGCCGCCCGCAAGGGAGGTTTGGTGTTTTAGATGACAACTCAACAGATGCGTCGCGGCGGTCGCGATGAAGATCAGGACGAATTCCCGCTGACCGAGCGGGTGGTGAAAATATCCCGCGTCGCCAAAGTGGTGAAGGGCGGCCGCCATCTGAGCTTCAATGCCGTCGTGGTGGTGGGCGATATGGACGGGCATGTTGGCATCGGCATGGGCAAGGCGGACGCCGTGCCGGACGCCGTCCGAAAAGGCGGCGCCGAAGCGCGCAAGAACATCATCGAAGTCTCGCGGCAGGGCAGCACCATCCCCCACGAAGTCTTGTCCAAGTACATCGGCTCCGTTGTTATGCTCAAGCCGGCGCAGCCGGGAACCGGCGTAATCGCGGGCGGCGCTGTGCGCGCCGTGGTGGAACTCGCGGGCGTTCAGGATATTATGACGAAAGTTCGCCGCAGCACAAATCCGGTTAATGTGGTCAAAGCCACTTTCAACGGCTTGCAAGAGATGAAAGACCCCACCGAAGAGTTCGCGCATCGCAAGCGGCTCGTAGAGTACGGCAAACAGCGCGAGCGCGAGCGCATAGAGCGCATCCGCCAACGACAAGCGCGCCGCGCCGCCGCCCAACAAGCCGCCGCGCGCCGACAAACAGCAGGCTGAGGACCGATTCAAAGATGGCAAACAAAATAGCGGTAACATGGAAGGTCAGCGGCATCGGCTATAAGCGCGACCAGCGCCGCACTATCGAGGCGCTCGGACTGCGCAAGCTCAACCAAACGGTCGTCCACGACGACACGCCATCCATTAGAGGGATGGTGTTCAAAGTGCGCCACCTTGTAGAGGTCAACGAAGCGTAATATAGCGCGCAACCGAAAGCGCTGAGCGCGGTATGCAGGGTTGCAGGAATAGGATCGAGCTGCGATAGCGCGGACGAAAGATAATAACGATAATAAAGGCAATTAAGAGATGCAGCAGCACGAATTGAAACCGCCGGCGGGCGCAAAGCGCGCAAGACGCCGCGTAGGGCGCGGCGACAGCAGCGGCTACGGCAGCTTCGCCGGCAGAGGTATGAAGGGACAGAAATCGCGCAGCGGCGGCGGCGTGCGCCCCGGCTTCGAAGGCGGCCAACTTCCGCTGTCCAAGAAGCTCCCGTTTGTGCGCGGCTTCACCAACATATTCCGCGTGGAATACAACGTGGTGAATGTAGCGAGCCTCGCGGCGTTCGACGCCCATAGTGATGTGAACCCCGCCGCGCTGGGCGACGCCGGCATTGTGCGAAACGCCAATAAGCCCATCAAGATACTTGGGCGCGGCGAAATCGACGTCCCGCTCACCGTGGCGGCGCACAAGTTCTCCGCATCGGCGCGCCAAAAGATCCAAGCCGCCGGCGGCACCGTCAGGGAGATCGGCTGATGATGCGCCCAAATCAAGCGTCCAGAACGCAAGAGGTGTCCAGGCCGCAGCTCATCCAATCGATGATCGACGCCATGCGCGTGCCGGATCTGCGCGGCAAAATCCTGTTCACCCTGGCGATGCTGGTGGTGTTTCGGTTCGTGGCGCATGTGCCGGTGCCGGGCGTGGACGCGCAGGCGCTTTCCCAAGCATTCGGCGCAAGCGAACTGCTTGGCTTCCTCGACCTGTTCAGCGGCGGCGCGCTGGCGAACCTCAGCGTTGCGGCGCTTGGCGTCTATCCCTACATCACCGCCTCCATCGTGATGCAAATCCTTGTGCCGGTCATCCCAAGCCTGAAGGCGCTCTCCCAAGAAGGCGAGTTCGGGCGCCAGCGCATCAACCAGTACACGCACTATCTCACCGTGCCGATAGCGGCGCTGCAGTCGTGGGGGCAGCTTACCCTGCTGCTGCAAGCGGGCGTGCTGCCGGGCATAGACTTCGGCTTCAACCTGCCCACGCTGGCGATGGTGGCGTCAATGATAGCGGGGACGATGTTCCTAGTGTGGCTGGGCGAGCTCATCACCGAGCGCGGACTGGGCAACGGCATATCGCTAATCATCTTCGGCGGCATAGTGGCGCGCTTCCCGCAGGTAGTCGGGCAGGGCTTGCTTGAAAGCGATGAGGCGGCGGGACTGCTGCTTCTAGGGCTATTCGCGTTTGTGGTGATATTCTTCATCGTGATGTTCACCGAAGCGCAGCGGCGCGTGCCGGTGCAATACGGACGCAGCGTGTTTCGCGGCGGCAGAATGCAACGGCAGTCAGGCTCCACATTCCTGCCCCTGCGCGTCAACTCGGCGGGAATGATACCGCTCATATTCGCCTTTTCCATCGTCATACTGCCCGGCACCGTCGCAAGCTACTTCAGCAACCCGCTCAGCGACAGCTTCATTTCGCGCCTGGCGCAGTTCTTGGCGGACAGCCTCGACCCCACGGCGTTCCCATACTGGGCGTTTGTGTTCGTGCTGGTGGTGATTTTCACCTTCTTCTACACGCTCATAACATTCCAGCAGCAGGACTTGGCGGGCAATCTGCAGCGCAACGGCGGCTTTATCCCCGGCATACGCCCCGGCAGTCCCACGCAGGAATACTTAACGCGCGTGCTGGTGCGAATTACCTGGGGCGGCGCGCTGTTCCTGGGCATAGTCGCCATCCTGCCGTTCTTCGTTACGCAGGCAACCGATGTGCGCTCGCTGACGCTAAGCAGCACAAGCCTGCTGATTATGGTAGGCGTGGCGCTTGACACCATGCGCCAACTCGAGGCGCAGCTGCTGATGCGCAACTACGAAGGCTTCATACGATAGCGAAGGCTCAACGCCAAACCGACGGCGTTGGGCTTCCGGAAAGGATCCGTTCAACAAGTGAAGGTGATACTGCTGGGACCGCCGGGAGCGGGCAAAGGGACGCAGGCGGCGCGCATAGCCGACGCGCTGGACGTCGCGCGCGCGGCGTCGGGCGATCTGTTTCGCGAAAACCTTCGCGACGAAACCGAACTCGGACTGCTCGCGAAATCGTATATGGACAGGGGCGCGCTGGTGCCCGACGATGTAACCATACGGCTTGTGATGTCTTGGATTTCCGCGCCGGAGCAGGCGGGCGGCTTCGTGCTGGACGGATTCCCGCGCACGCTGGCGCAGGCGGAAGCGCTGGACGCCGAACTCAGCGCAAGCGGCGGCATAGACCGCGCGCTGTGTGTGAATGTGCGCGAAGACGAACTTGTGCGGCGGCTCGCCGGACGCATGATATGCCGCAAATGCCAAAAGCCCTATCACGAACTCAACTCGCCGCCCAAAGTGCAGGGTGAATGCGACGACTGCGACGGCGAAGTCTATCAGCGCGACGACGACAAGCCCGAAGTGGTCAAGACGCGGCTCGGCGTGTACTTCGCAGAAACGCAGCCGCTTGTAGGCTACTATCGCAACGCCGGCATACTGCGCGAAATCGACGGTGAAGGCGCGGTGGACGACGTCGGCCGGGCGCTGGTGGAAGCGCTGGGGTAGGCGAACTCAAAGCAACGCTCCGTTGCGTTTGATTTGCAATTAGACTGAGACAATAATATATTGATTAAGTCGATTGCAGGATATAGAGGAAATCAATGACAACCACGCCATCAGACAAAGTTACCTACGAGCAATTTCGTGAAGAGTGGCTGTCTGAAATAGAAGATGGCAACCCCGCTCCGTTGGAGAAGGGCAGACGCTTTGCGGCAAAACTCATAACTCAGTGGCTTGGCGTAACTACGGATGACGACGATTTCGTTATCTGCGATGGCTCCAGCGATGGCGGCATAGACGCCGCCTATCTGCAGCGGGCGGACGTCGACCACGCTAATCAGGACGATAACACCATCGAGGGCGATACATGGTATATCGTCCAAAGCAAGTATGGAACTGCGTTTGCAGGTTCGGAAACCATACTGGTGGAAGGCAATAAGATTATTGCAACGCTGTCGGGTCAGAATCAGCATCTGGCAGATGACAGCCGCCGGTTGGTGCAAAAACTTAACCTGTTCCGGCAACAAGCGTCCGACTCCGACCGCATCAATCTGGTCTTCGCAACCACCGATCCAATCGCCCGAAAAGACCGCCAAGCGCTTGAAAACATCAAGCTCATCAAGGTCTATGGCGCAGGATGGCTTGGGACTCCCGGCACAGCATTCGCGAGAGTCCAATCTTTCTTGCCAAATGGGTCCGTCTATGAACGAATGGTAAAGCGAGACACAGGCCCGGCTTTTGGCGCAACGGACTTGTATGCAGCGTACATGCTCAAATGCGCGGCTGATGACATCGGCTTTGGCCGCAGCGGCAAGCTGCCTAGCAGGCGGCAGTCAAGATTCTTGTTTTACCACATCATAATGAGAATGCTGCATCGCGTGGCCTTGCTGACTCCTGGGTTTCAGATACCGCCCGACCCTAATAGCGTGTTGACCGATGCCGTGATAAATCTTGCCGCTCCAGAAGCGCAAAAGCAGTTCACAATACTGAAGAACGCAGCAATTGCGCTGATCGATCAATACCTGACGGTAGGCAGCGCATCGACCCACACTGCCTACAAAGAGACTTCATTTAACGAAATCCATAACGGCGACCTGAACGGCTTTCTGAAAGCCGAGGCTTTGGGGCAAGCTAGCCACTCGCCTTTGCTGGAGCAACTGATTGCGCAACATAACAATATGTTCGCCAGTATTCCAGCGCCCATGCTTGACGGACTTACACAAAGAGAGTTCGTTGCAAAAGCACTGATTGGGAACTAGGCATTCGAGCGCATCCCCGCCCCAACCCGCAATTAGCGCCAATCGCCGCGCCAATTTGCTATAATATACCTTTGGGCGTCTATTTGGGGGAAATAGGCGTCTATCCTGAGAGAATATGACCACAGCGCAGCGAATCCCTAGCGGGATAACCATAAAGTCCGACAAAGAAATCGAACTGATGCGGCAGGCAAGCAAGGTCGTCGCCGAAGCCAAAGCGCATGTCAAGGACGCCGTGAAGCCGGGCGTTACCACCGCGGCGCTGGACAGGATCGCCGAAAAGGTCATACGCGGCATGGGCGCAGTCCCCTCGTTCAAAGGCTATGCGGCGGGCGGGCCTATCCCGTTCCCCGGCACGATTTGCGCCTCCATTAACGACGAAATTGTACACGGCATACCGGGCAAAAGACGACTGAAAGAGGGCGATATTTTCAGCGTGGATGTGGGCGCGATTGTGAACGGCTTTCACGGCGACAGCGCCTTCACCGTGGGCGTAGGCGAGATTTCGGAGCAGGCGCAGCGCCTCATTGATACAACCCGCGAAGCGCTGGCGCAGGGCATAGCGCAGGCGCGGGCGGGCAAGCGCATCGGCGATATATCGCACGCCGTTCAAGTATATGCGGAAGGACAAGGCTATTCGGTAGTTCGCAAGTATGTGGGACACGGCATCGGGCGCTCGCTGCACGAAGACCCGCAAGTGCCAAACCACGGCAAAGCCGGCCGCGGCCCGCGCATCAGAAAGGGCATGGCGATTGCCATTGAGCCGATGCTCATCATCGGCAAACGCTACACAAAGCAGCTGGACGACGGATGGACGGTCGTTACCGCAGACGGCAGCCTGTCGGCGCACTTCGAGGACACAATCGCAATCACCGCAAACGGCGCAGAAAGGCTGTCCACCCCAAGCGGCTACTACTTCTAGCCCGCTGCATTCCATAAGGAGAACGAATGGCTAAAAGGGAAGCCATCGAGGTCGAAGGCACCGTAACCGAGTCGCTGCCCAATGCGAGCTTCCGCGTGGAGCTGGCAAACGGACACCGCGTTCTGGCGTATGTGTCCGGCAAGATACGCCTGAACTTCATTCGCGTGTTGCCGGGCGACAAGGTGCTGGTGGAGCTTTCCCCCTACGACCTCGCAAGAGGCAGAATAACCTATCGCTTTAAGTAGCGCTTGCGGCAGCCGCCCGCAGTTGCGCCGCCTCAATCTCAGTCATTCCCTGCCTTTATGCGGGTTTGCGCGGGAAAGGGAATGCGCTAGACGCCTTAATCTATAGAGAGAATTGGGGATGGATTTCAAGCGATGTTTTACTGCCTTACGCTTCCGATAAGCGCAAAGCGGCAGTGTTAAGAAAGGCGATGTTATGAAAGTATCGGCATCGGTAAAAACAAGATGCGCCAAATGCCGCGTGATACGGCGGCACCGCAGGGTTATGGTCATCTGCGAAAACCCGAAGCACAAGCAGCGGCAAGGCTAGACCACATGGAGGGGACTATGGCGATTGTATCCGGCGTGAACATTCCCGACAACAAGCGCGTGGAAATCTCACTGCGCAGCATATACGGGGTAGGCCCGCACCAAGCGAAAGACATCGTCGACAAGGCGGGCATCGTGGGCAATCCGCGCGTGCGCGAGCTGGACGAAACCGACCTGACGCGCATTCGCGAAATCGTCGACCGCGAAAAGATTGTGGAAGGCGACCTGCGCCGCGAAGTGGATATGAACATCCGCCGCCTTATGGACGTAGGCACATACCGCGGCCTCCGCCACCGCCGTGGACTGCCGGTGCGCGGCCAACGCACCCGCACCAACGCCCGCACCAAGCGCGGCAGAAAGCAGACGGTCGCCGGACGCGGCAGAAGCGTCAACCGAAAGTAGCGCAAGTAACCCTAACAGCATAACGAAAGGCAGCGTAGATGCCGCGAAGACCACGCACTCGGCGCAGAGAGCGCAAGTCCGTTCCGGTTGGGCGGGCGTACATCCAATCCACATTCAACAACACCATAATCACGCTGACGGATCCCGAAGGCAACGTCCTATCCTGGGGCAGCTCCGGCACCGCCGGCTTTCGCGGCTCGCGCAAGTCCACCGCATTCGCCGCCCAGCGCGCCGCCGAAGACGCCGCCCGCAAAGGCATGGAAAACGGACTGCGCCAAGTGGAAGTCTTCGTCAGAGGGCCGGGCGCCGGCAGAGAAGCCGCCATCCGCACGCTCCTGTCGCAAGGGCTGTTCGTTACCAGCATCCGCGACGTGACGCCCATCCCGCACAACGGCGCACGCCCGCGCAAGCGGCGACGCCAGTAACGGCAGGCGCTTATGCAAGCGGAGCCGCGCAGCCCGATTTTCAGACGCAACCCGTTCGAGATCATCGGCGAATGCTTTACCGTCTATGGCAAGCATTTTCGCCAACTCATCGTGATTGCGCTGATTGTCCAAATCCCGCTGTCCGTGTTCGAGTTGGCGATAGCCGATTCGCTGACAAACCTGTTTCTGACTTGGCAAGAGGCGTTTCAGCCCGCCGGCGAAGAGCAGACGGCGGCGGATGCGCCAAGCCTGCCGCCCATAGACGCAGGCATTATCGCGCCGCTTGCGGGATACGCCGTAATCGCGCTTATGCTGTCCATACTGGTCAACGCCGCAATCGCCTACGCTGTGGGAATGCAGTACGCCACCGGCGGCGTGGATGTAGCCCGATGCTGGAGCCGCGCCTGGTGGCGCATACTATCGCTGCTAGTGCTTGGCGTAGTGTCGCTGGCGCTGATTGCGCTGATGTTCGTCGGAATCGCGCTGTTCATACTGCCCGGCTTGGCGGTGATTGCGCTGATGGTGTACTGGTCGGTCGCCACGCCGGCAGTCGTGATTGAAGGCTGCAGACCGCTGGAGTCGCTAAAGCGAAGCTTTGGGCTTGTGCGCCGCAACTGGTTGCGGACATTCGCAGTTTGGCTGCTGATAATCTTGGTAACCATCGGCATAACCACAGCGCTGACCATAGCGACCGGGTTGCCAAGCGGATTGCTGGAAGACGCGGGCGCATTGTCGACGGCGTATGCGCTGGTAACAGGGACGATTGTGGGCGCGCTCACCACGCCCGTGGGCGGCATCGCAGGGACGCTGCTGTACCTAGACTTGCGGCAGCGCGCCGACGAAGACTACGATGTCGAGACGCTATCGAGTGAACTGGGCATCAACCCGCCGCCTGATGGCGCGGGCCGCTTCTATAGAAGCGCATAGTTAGAGCATAACGAAACGGATTTACAAAAATCCTCTTGGAGGGGTGAAGAACAAAAGAATGGCAAGATACACTGACGCAGTATGCCGAAAGTGCCGCCGCATAGGTGAGAAACTCTTTCTCAAAGGCGAGCGGTGCCTCACGCCCCGATGCGCGGTCGAGCGCCGCAGAAGGCCCCCGGGTGACAGCATCCCCCGCCGCCGCCGCCGCTCCTCCGACTGGGCAGTCCAGCTTCGCGAAAAGCAGAAGGCGCGCTTTACCTACGGCGTGCTGGAAAAGCAGTTCAGAAAGTACTTCGAAATGGCGCGCGACAACCCCGGCGTTACCGGCGATACCCTGCTCCAACTGCTGGAAACTCGCCTCGACAACGTCGTCTTTCGGCTCTCTTTCGCCGAATCCCGCCAGCACGCCCGCCAGCTCGTGAACCACAGCCACTTCACCGTCAACGGCAAGCGTATGGACATCCCGTCCTACCTAGTCAAGCCCGGCGATGTGATTGCGTGGAAGATTGCCAACAAGGACAGCGTGCCGGACTTTATCAAGGACCTCGCCGACAGCCCGCCCAAGCGCGCCGTCCCCATCTGGCTGCGCCTCGACGCCGCCAACCGCGCAGGCGAAATGATGGCGCTGCCCGATCCCTCCGAGATTGACACGGGCATCGACGTGCGCCTGGTAGTGGAGTTCTACTCCAAGTAATCACGCCGCAAGCCCGCGCATGCTGCCATTCCCAAGCGGCGCTGCCATACGCTATTGGCAGACGCCGCCGCTGAAATTGTCGAATAGGAGATTCACCATATGGTCCTAAGTGATTTCCAGTCATACACCACGATTTCCGCCATGGAAGAAGAGGAAGAGGAGGTAGCCCTAAACCCCGAAATCAAGCAGATCGAGTACGCCGAGCGCTACGGCAGATTCGCGGTAGAGCCGCTGGAGCCGGGCTACGGCATGACCCTAGGCAACCCGCTCCGCCGCGTGCTGTACAACTCCCTCAACGGCGCCGCCGTAACCTGGGTGAAAATCGAAGGCGTAGTCCATGAGTACGGCACCATCGAGCATATGAAGGAAGAGATAGCCGAGTTCCTGCTCAATGTCAAAGGCATTCGGCTGCGCTCCGAGTCCGACAGTCCGGGCAAACTGCGCCTGGAAGTCGCCGGCGAAGGCGAAGTGTGCGCCGCCGATATTATGTCGTCGAACAACTTCGAGATAGTCAACCCCGAACTCCATCTGGCGACCCTGGACTCGCCCTCTGCCAAGCTCGCGGTGGAGTTCAACGTGGAACACGGCGTCGGTTACCAAGAGGCGTTCACCAGAGACGACCAAGCCATAGGCGCGCTTCCCGTGGACGCGGTATTCACGCCCATCCGCAAAGTCAACTACCGCGTGGAACCCACCAGAGTCGGGCAGCGAACCGACTACGAGCGCCTTGTGGTGGACATCTGGACGGACGGCACGGTGGAACCCATAGACGCCCTGCGCCAATCCGGCGACATCCTGATGAACAAGTTCTTTATGTTCGCCCACGCGCAGGTGGACGCCGCCGATGTGGGAAGCCCGGTCATCGTGCCGAGCATTTCCCCGGAGCAGTACAACATCGTTGTGGAAAAGCTGGATCTCTCTTCGCGCACGCTCAACTGCCTCAAGCGCGCCAACATCAACAAAGTTGGCGAAGTGCTGGAAAAGAGCAAAGAGGAGCTCATCGGCATACGCAACTTCGGCGAAAAATCCTACACTGAGCTGTTCGATCAGCTTCGCGCGATGGATCTGCTGCCGCCCAACTTAGACCCCCAAAACCAAGATGGCGCTGTAAGCGTCCAAGCCAACTACGAGGAGTAGAGAGGTAGATTATGAGACACCGCCTCTCAGGCAGAAAACTGAACCGCCCCACGGCGCACCGAATGCTTATGCTGCGCGGTATGGTTACGGACTTGCTCAGACACGAGTCCATAATGACCACCGAAGCCAAGGCGCGCGAAGTGCGTCCGCTCGCCGAAAAGATCATCACGCGCGGCAAATCCGGCAGCCTCCACGACCGCCGCCGCGCCGCCGCCTTTCTGACCGACGGCGACGTCGTGCGAAAAGTCTTCGACGAGCTCTCACAGCGCTATGAGAACCGCCCCGGCGGCTACACCCGCATGACCAAAACCATCCCGCGCAAAGGCGACGCCGCCGCCATGGCCGTGCTGGAACTCATGCCCTAGCGCCAAAGCCGCCGTCATGCGACTTGCCTTAATAATTGAATACGAAGGGACGCGCTATCGCGGCTTTCAGCGCCAAGCGAATGCCCCCACGATACAGGGCGAACTTGAGCGCGCCATACGCCGCTTCACCGGCGAATGCGCGCGCGTGAAAGCCGCCGGGCGCACCGACGCCGGCGTACACGCCCTAGGACAGGTAATCGCCTTCGACACGGCGGCCGCCCATCCCCCGTCGACGGCAATCGGCGCGCTGAACTACCACCTGCCCGACGACATCGCCGTCAAGGCTGCGTTCAAAGTAGGCGACGACTTCGATCCGCGTCGCAGTGCCCGCCGCCGAACCTACCGCTACCGCATCCTGAACAGCGCCACGCCATCGCCCTTGGCAAGGCGCTTCGTCTGCCGAATGCCGCAGCCCTTGGACGCGCAACGGATGCAAGCGGCGGCCGAAATGTTCATCGGCGCGCACGACTTTCGCAGGTTCGCGGCGCATCGGCCGGGCAAACCGAACAGCGTCCGCTGCGTAAGCCGCGTTGCGCTAGTGCGGTCAGGCGATACGATAACCTTTGAGGTTGCCGCAAACGCCTTTCTGCATCATCAGGTTCGGCGTATGGCGGGCGCGCTGGCCGACATCGGGCGAGGCAGGCTTTCGCTCGACGACCTGCGAACTATGATAGACAACGGACATACCGACAAAGTGGCGCACTCGCTGCCGCCGCAGGGATTGTGCCTTGTGAGCGTGGAATACGCCGACTTCCCGCCGCCCGCCAATCCGATCGACGAACCTATACTGATATAACAAACCCAAATCGGCGTTGAACCGGCGCCGCGCAAACTACACAAAGAGTTGGTGAACCAAATGGCTAACAGCAACAAGCCGTATCAGACAAAAGCGGCCGAACTCAAACCCGAATGGCATCTCATAGACGCCGAAGACAAGACGCTCGGCAGGCTGTCATCCGAAATAGCGATGCTGCTGCAAGGCAAGCACAAGCCCATCTACGTCCCACACCTGAACACCGGCGACTATGTTATAGTGGTCAACGCCGAAAAGATTCGGGTTACCGGCAATAAGCTTCAGCAAAAGATGTACTACCGGCACAGCGGCTACCACGGCGGGCTCACCGAGCGTACCCTGCAGCAGATGCTCGACAAGACGCCCACGCGCGTAATCACGCATTCGGTAAAAGGCATGCTGCCCAAGAATGCGCTCGGACGGCATATGCTCGCCCGAATGAAAGTCTATGCCGGCCCCGACCATCCGCATCAGGCGCAGCTGGCGGGAAGCCAATCAGTCAAGCAGGGGGAGGAAGCCTAATTGACCACGACCACGACCAATGAAAACTACTACTACGCCACCGGCAGACGCAAAGCCGCCGTCGCCAGAGTTCGGCTCTTTATGGAAGCCGGCCCCATCGTGGTGAACGGCAAACCGATTGAAGAGGCGTTCCCGTGGGACAACTGGCGGCGCGAGATTATGGAGCCGTTCAGAATAACGCACTCCGGCGGCCAATTCCGCGTGATTGCGAAAGTCAGCGGCGGCGGCGTTACCGGCCAGGCGGGCGCCCTGCGGCACGGCATATCCCGCGCGCTGATAGAAGCCGACCCCACCCTGCGCGCGCCCCTCAAGCGCGCCGGACTGCTCACCCGCGACCCCCGCGTCAAAGAGCGCCGCAAGTACGGCCTCAAGAAGGCGCGCAAAGCCCAGCAGTACACCAAGCGCTAACACGCAATCGCGGGCGGCCGACAATCGTCGGACACGCATCAAGCGTCCGCCGAACACCGCCGCCCGCCCAGCGTATTTGCAACTTTGCGCCCTTGCGTTATCCCATTCGCAGCGCAGCCGTCGCCCTACACCATATCCAGCAGTGGGCGGATATTCGCCTCAGCCGGCGCGTGTTCGCCGCGCTCCACCCGCCGCACGATGTCCACGATGCCGTCGCAGAACGGCGTATCCACGCCCACCACATCGCCCCGTTGCGCCACATAGCCGTTCAGGTAGTCAATCTCCGTCTTGCGCCCCTTCATCACATCCTGCAGCATCGACGGACGCCCCGCCCCCAGCGCCGACGCCCCTTCAGCCAGCCGCGCTTTCACATCCTCCATCGCCTCGGCGTTGTCCGTAGGCAGATAGTCGGCGGCCGGAATGCCGCTTATCGGCTCAACCTGTATCCCCAGCGCCTGCCCCACGCGCACCACCTCCGCCGCTATGTTGATGGACACATCGTTCACGCCCGGCGTCCCCCTGACCGCGGCCGACCCAAGCCCCGTAGAGGCGGCGATAGGGTTCGCCATGCTGTTCACCGCCAGCTTCGCCCAGCGCTCCCCCCATATGTTGCGGCTTACCTTGGTAGGCCCGATGTCGTTCATCACATCGGCAAGCGCATGCGCACGCTCCGTGGGCAGCCCGTTCAGCTCGCCCAGCGTGAACGAAAGCTTCTGCGGATCGCCCGTGTGGATCGCCTTTGCCGGCTCATACAAGCCCGCCCCAAGCGTTATGACGCACGCTATCTCGCGCGAAAATCCCACGATGGGCGCTATCGTTTCGTCATTGATGCCGTTCTGCGCCGATACGATGACGCCCGTCGGCTTGAGATAGCGCATCGCGAAATGCGTCGCCCACACCGTATCGTAGGACTTCACCGCAAGAAAGATAGCGTCGAACGGCTGCGGCGTGGCGTTGACGTCGCCCAAGTGCTGCGCGTTGACCGGCGTGGTGAACTCGCCGTTCTCAGCGGTTACGCTAAGCCCGCCCGCCTTCATTGCGTCCACATGCGCCGCCCATGTGTCTATCAGCGTTACATCCCGCCCCGCCCGCGACAGATACCCGCCTATCACGCTGCCGATTGCCCCCGTCCCCACAACTGCCAGTCTATCGAACATATCTTTTGCCTCCGTATTGATTGCGTTTGTCCATGCGAATTCCTATGATTGCGTGCGCCGCATCGCATCATATCGGATACGGCGTTTCCCCGAACTAGATTAGGGTAGCCGTCGACGCCGCCCGATGCAAACGGCGCAGCGCGCTTGTACACCCGCCGTCGCATCCGTCAGCGGGCGTTTGCCGCGAAAATCTCCACTTCGGGCCCGCCGAAATAGCCGCTGAACGCCGCGTATTCGCCGCTCGGATAGCGCCGCTCCATATCCGCCTTGAGCGCCAGCGCCGCATCCTGATTGGGATGCAGGTATATGACGCAGCTCGGCGCATCGTCGATCGCCGCCGTCCCGTCGAGTATATGCCGATGCTCTATGCGGCGCGGCAGCGCGCGGTTCGGATAGCGCGCCTCTAGTACGAGTTGCAGCAGGCTTTCGGTGTTATCTGCCACCATAACCGCATCCTCAAGCCGCCCGCCGACGCAAGCCGGATGCGTTTGCAGCGCCCCCATCGCCAAGGCTTCCTGCGTGGTGTGATATGCCTTTGGCGTCTCGAACGCGAACTGCCGTATGTTCAGCGCCAGAACCGCCGCGCCCACCAGCGCCATCACGCCCGCCGTCTGAAGTATCCTCGCCCGATTAGCGGCGGCGTCCTTCCCAAGCGGCAGCAGTCCGTCCAGCAGGCGCGCCGCCAGCAGCCCGCCCATCAGCAGCAGCGGCGGCAATACCGAATACATGCGCGTTATCGCTACCGAACTATGCGGGTTCAGGATGCCCAGTATCGCGAATGTCATCGCGAACCATATCAGCGGCAAACGCGCGGACGGCGCGCCTATCCGCCCTATCGCAAACCCTATCCCCAGCGCCGCTAGATAGCCGCTTATCGGGTCTAGCAGCGCCCCCGCTACATAGGTATGCGATACGGGATTGTAGCTAAACGCCGCCCCGTTGTTGACGATGTTGCTGACAATACGCTCGCCCACCGCGCCCGATATATCCGTATCATAACCGCCTACCACTTGCCCGAACATTCGCGTGAAGAGATCCTCGCGCTCCAGCAAGAACGTGGGGAGCGCGGCCGCCGCTATGCCGAGCGCAAGCGGCCACAGACTGCGCCAGTCGCGCGGCTGCACGACCGTTAGTACGAAAAGCAGCGCCACCGGCCCCGCAATCCTGCCGGAGTACTGCGTGTACAACCCATATCCTAACGCCACGCCCGCCGCATAGAGCAGCATGCGGCTGCCGCGTCGCATTCCCAGCAGCAGCAGCGCCACCGCCCATACGGTTACCGCAAGCGCCCCTAGGTGTTCATAGCCGGCGTGCGCGAATGCGAATATGTAGTGACTGAACGCCAGCATCGCCGCCGCCGCAATCGCCGCTCGCCGCCCGCCGAGCATGTAGCCCGCAATGTACATCCCCGGTATCGCCAGCGCCCCGCTGAATACGCACGAAAACCGCCACCAGAAGTTGCTCGTTTCAAACATGCCCATAAAGATGGACTGATATATGGAAGCCATATATGGGTAATGGTTATAGACGCCCTCTTGACTGAACGGACGCTGTATGCCCTCTTGCGCGATAGTTCGGGCGAGTGTGTAGAAGCCATACTCGTCGCCGAGCGCGGAGTAGTACCAGTGATTGAGATCGCGCGCGTTCAACCCGATGAACAGCGCCATCAGCGCCAGTACAGTCAGGACGTCGAGCAAACGCCCGCGCGATATGCGGCGCGGCATACGCGGTCGCGATGCGAACAGCGCCAAGAACGCCCCCAGCGCCGCAAACCACAGCAGCAAGTTCCAGCCGGCCGTCTCCCCCGCCAGCATGCGCGCCGAGAGCAGCGCCAGCGCTATCCCGCCGATTAGCGCCGCCGCAATCCTGAACGGCGCCGCTCTCATAGGCAGAAACGCCGACGGCAGCCTCACGCCGCTCAACGGATCCGCGATTCGCTGCGCGCTTGCGCTTGCGAATGCGCCCAGCGCGAACACGCCGATGCCCACCGCAAGCAGCGCCAACGTCATCGGCGGCGCATCTCCCTCGGAATGCCTGATGAGGCTGACATGCGCGCCAAAAGTCAGCAGCGCCCCGCCCATCATAATCCAGTTGGAAAACGGCGCAAGCGCGCTGCGCCCCCCCGCCAAAACGCGGCGCAATTCGGCTTGCGCCAGCGAAATTTGCGCCTGCACATCCTGCGCCTGCGAACCTTGCGCTTGTACAACCTGCGTCTGCGAACCTTGCGCTTGCGTTGCCGTCGAGTCTGCATACGGCGGCGCAGATGTCGACACAGACGCAGCGGCAGGCGCAGGTTGCGGCTGCGCAGATATTGGCACAGCGGCAGGCGTAGGCGCAGCGGCTACAGGCGCCGGTTGCAATGGCGCATCTGCCACGGCCGCCTCAACGTCCCTAGCAGTCCCACAGTAGCCGCAGAATCGATTAGCTGCAGGATTCTCGCCGCCGCACCGCGGGCAAACGAACACGCCGCGCAATTCGTCTTGCGCTAGTGAACCTTGCGTCTGTGCATCTTGCGCTAGTGAACCTTGGGCTTGCGAACCTTGCGCTTGCGTTGCCGGCGGGCGTACATATGGCGGCACATCGGTTGACGCAGATACATACGTAGGCGCATCGGCTGCAGGCGCGGGTTGCTGCTGTATTGCAGTGGCTTGAGGCGCATCTGCCACAGCCGTCGCAACGCCAATCTCAGCCCCGCAATATCCGCAAAAGCGGTTCGCCGCAGGGTTCTCCCCCCCGCACCGCCCGCAAGCGAATGCCCGCCGCAACTCAGCGCCGCAGTAGCCGCAGAACTTTGCGCCCGAATGCGCGCCGCCCCCGCATATGGAACAGGTTATTGGGCGTGTTGTCATTGAGTTCAGTCTATAAAACCGCCCTTTTGCCCAATGCCTTGCTTGCGTAATACCCGCAATTTTGGATTTCGCGGAAATTGGGCGTAGCAGTCTTGTTAATTGCGTAGATTTGTAGTATAAGTTAAGCTATAATAAAGGCGCATTGGCTTCGCCGTTGACTTGCGATCGATTCGGCGTTGCGCCAACGCTCATTAAGTATAACTTACCCGTTGAAGAAAATCTCAAACGTGAGGTGGCGCTATGGTTGCAACGCTGGAACACGGAGAGCGCGATACTCGAGCCGAGGCGGCAACCGCCCCGCGCGATGCGGCGGATAACGCGCAGCGCGAAGCGGCTCGCCCAGCAGAGAGCGCCGCCGCCACAACGCGCAGTCGCGCAAGGTCGGAGCGTAGCGAATTCGTCATCGTCGAAAACAAGCCCAAGCACCTCGAGTTCATTCAGCGCAGCATCGACCGCCTAGAGAACAACTCCATCCTGCTCAAGGGATGGACGATAATCCTCACCGCGACCCTGCTAGGCTTGTTCGTCAGCAATTCGGACTCCGTAGCGTCCATTCCCATATTCGTCATATGCCTGCCCGTGCTAGGCTTCTGGTTCCTCGACGGACACTTCCAGTCCCAAGAGCGCCAGTTCCGCGCGCTGCACGAACACGTGCGGCACATTAGCGAAGAAAACATCGACTACTCCATGAACACCTCCGAGCAGAAGAAAGAGCCGCGCAACGGGCTTATGCAGTCCATGTTCATATCCTCGCTGGCGATGTTCTACCCGCCGATGGCGGCGATAATCATCCTGATGGGAACGCTTTAGAGCGCCCGCTGCTCGAAGCTCCACCCCGAAACGCCAACCAGCAAAGGTTCAATCACTCGCCAATTTCGGACGCTCCGGTTAAGCCGATTAGCCGAAGCGTCCACCATCCAACACCGCCGCCATCGAAAGCGCGCATAGCCTCATAAGGTTGCAAGGCGGTCTTTAGTAAATGAACCTGCTTGCCGAATCCCCCATAGCCAACCTACTGGTAGTCGTCAGCGGCGCTGCTGTCAGCACTGCGGCGGCCGTGGGCGGCTTCGGCGTTGTGCCGTCCCCCCCGCCGCCTCCGCCCACGCCGGTGGTCGCGCTTGCGCCCACTGAGACCGCCGTGGAGCGTCCCCTTTCCAGGGAAACCCTGGCGACGCCCACCGCGACACCGCTCATCATCCCAACCGAAGCTCCGACCGCCGAACCCACGGTTGCGCCTTCCCCCACGCCAACCGAAACGGCGACGGCCGAACCTACTACGGCTACGCCTTCTCCCCAGCCAACCGAAACGCCGTCGCCCGAACCCACCGCTACCCCTTGGCCCACGCGCGCCCCCACCTCTACATGGACGGCTACCGCTACCGCCACGCCCTTTGTTCGCGCGGCCACGTCCACCGCCGTGACAACTGCTCGCAATAGCGGCGGCGATGACGAGGATGAGGAAGACGAGGACGACGAAGTTGTTGAAGAGCCCACGCAGGCGCCGGTAGTTCCCACGAACACGGTGGTGGTCCCCCCCACGTCCACAACAACGCCCACGGTTACGGCGTCTTCCACGCCCGCGCCCACGGCGACGCAGGAGCCTACCGAAGTGCCCGCGGCGTTCTCTCAGGCCGCGAATATAAACACGAACAACCTCGTCAGCAACAACGCCCCCACGCCGACGCCCACGGCAACCTTGACGCGCACGGCAACCGCCACTGCGACGCGCACTCACACGCCGTCTCCAACGGCAACCGCTACGCATACCGGCACGCCTACACCGACGGACACGCCCACTGCTACGGCAACGGCAACCACCACTCCGACGTCGACGCATACGCCCACTCCGACGGCAACCGCTACGGCAACTGCCACGCCGACGGCTACGGCCACAGCAACCGCTACGCACACGGCTACCTACACGCCAACGCCTACAACAGCGCCCACCGCAACGCCTACGGCAACGAGTCCGCCGGCTCCCACGCCGACGCGCACGCCCACTATTGCGCCTACATCGACGCCCCGCCCCGCTCCCACGGCGACGCCCACGCAGGTCTTGATTGTGGAAAATCCCCCGGTTGCGGAAGGCCCACCGATACTAGCCACGCCCACGCCAAGCGCAACGCCCACCATCACGGCGACGCCGACACACACACACACGCCGACGGCAACAGGGACGCCCACCGCCACGCCGACGGCAACCGAGACCCCGACGGCAACCGCAACGCCGACGGAGACAAACACGCCTACGGCAACGGGAACGCCCACCGCGACGGCAACCGCTACGCACACCGCGACGTCGACTGCTACACATACCGCCACGGCTACCGCAACTGCCACGGCAACGGCGACGCATACGGCAACGGCGACGCATACAGCCACGGCAACGCCCACCCCCACGGCGACGGCCACCGCTACACACACCGCGACAGCGACGGCTACCGCAACGGCGACGCATACGCCCACTGCGACGGCAACACCTACAGCAACCGCGACTGCTACCGCCACGCCGACGGCTACACACACCGCCACGGCGACGCCGACAGCCACGGCAACCGCTACGCACACTGGCACGCCAACGCCGACGGCTACGGCTACTGCCACAGCAACGGCTACCGCTACTCATACCGGCACGCCCACGCCGACGGCTACGGCAACCGCTACGCATACCGGCACTCCGACGGCAACCGCTACCGCCACGCACACCGGCACGCCCACTCCGACGGCAACCGCTACCGCCACGCACACCGGCACGCCTACACCAACGGCTACCGCAACTGCTACATATACCGGCACGCCTACACCGACGGCCACGCCCACGGCTACGGCAACCGCTACGCACACCGGCACGCCCACTCCGACGGCTACCGCTACCGCCACGCACACCGGCACGCCTACACCAACGGCAACTGCTACCGCTACGCACACTGGCACGCCCACTCCGACGGCTACCACTACCGCCACGCACACTGGCACGCCTACACCAACGGCAACCGCAACTGCCACGGCTACACACACCGGCACGCCTACACCGACGTCGACGGCTACCGCCACAGCTACGGCAACCGCTACGCACACCGGCACGCCTACACCAACGGCAACCGCTACGCATACCGGCACGGCCACACCGACGACTACCGCTACTGCTACACATACTGGCACGCCTACACCGACAGCAACGGCAACTGCCACGCACACCGGCACGCCCACTCCGACGGCTACCGCCACGCCAACGCGCACTCACACGCCGACTCCGACGGCTACTGCCACGCATACCGGCACGCCTACTCCGACGGCAACGGCAACCGCCACAGCAACGGCAACCGCCACGCCCACGGCGACACGTACGCCTACACCGACGGCTACCGCTACGCCTACCGGCACGCCGACGCTCACGCCCACTCCGACGCCTACAAACACGCCTAAGCCGCCGACGTCCACGCCGACGCGCACAGCCACCGCAACGCCGACGCGCACGGCTACCGCGACGGGCACGGCCACAGCCACGCCAACCGCAACCCGCACGGGCACGGCGACGCCCACAGGCACGGCGACGGCTACTCCCACGCCCACATGGACGCCCACGCTCACGCCTACTCCGACGTGGACGCCTACGGCTACGCGCACGCACACACCCACGCTGACGCCCACGCCGGGCAGCCTGGAAGCGCCCGAAAACCTGCGCGCCACCGCTACGCACAACAGCATTTCGCTGGCATGGGATGCGTGGAACGCCGATGTAACCACCACCGTAACCGGCTATCAGATATACCGCCGCGTGCAGGGCGAGGACTTCGACGACCCCATAAATGTTGGGGCAAGCGTTACTTCCTACACGGACACCAACGGCATCCAGCCGTCCACGCGATACATCTACCGCGTTCTTGCGGTTACGACCGGCGGCGAAACCGACTACGCCCGCGTAGGCATCAGAACCGAATCGTCGCCCTAGCGCGGCAATCTCAGCGCGGCGCAGCCGTTGAGTCAGGCGTTCAACCCGTCCGCTATTCGGACGCCCTCAACCGCGCGCCGCCCGGATCTGTTCGGCGGCTATCCTGTGCTATAATCCGCTCATTCCGATACCGCTTATCGCTATAGAGTGAGGGATTTCGCTATGGAACTGGGCTTGTTTCTGATGCCGCTGCACTACCCCAACCGCGCGCACGCCGACACCTACGAAGAAGACCTTGAGCTTATGGCGCACGCCGACACGCTGGGCTTTTCGGAGGCGTGGATAGGCGAACACTTCACCCTGCCGTGGGAAAATATGCCCTCGCCGGAGCTGTTCATCGCGCGGGCGCTGGGCGTAACCGCCCGAATGCGCTTCGGCACCGGCGTATCCCTGCTGCACTACCACCACCCCGCGCATGTGGCGCACCGAATAGCGATGCTCGACCATATGTCCCGCGGCCGCGTCTATCTAGGCATCGGCTCCGGCGGCCCGTCCACCGACAGCGAAATGTTCGGCTTGGACACCGACGCCGGCAGCCCCCGCGAGCGCCTCTACGAAGCGATTGACCTCATCCTCAAGATATGGGAAGGCAAACCGTTCGAGTACAACAGCAGGTTCTTCGATGGCAGGCTGCCCGAAGCCGTTCCCGAAAGACGGCTGGGCTTCCATATGACGCCCTACCAACAGCCGCACCCGCCCATCGCCGTCGCCGGCAGCAGCCCATATTCCGGCACGCTGGAAATCGTTGGCGAGCGCGGCTGGCTGCCCCTCAGCACCTGCTTCCTGCACGATACATTCCTGCCAAGCCACTGGCAGGTCGTCGCAAAAGGCGCCGCCAGAGCCAACCGCGCCCCCACGCGCGACCAATGGCGCATATCGCGCGAAGTGTATGTGGCAGAGGACGGCGACAAGGCGCGCGAAGACGCTCTGCGCGTATTCGGCAGCTTCTTCACGGACTACTGGATCCCGCTCCTAGGCAGCGGCAGAGGGCTTGACGGCCTCAAGACCGACGCCGATATGCCCGACGACGCCCTCACGCCCGAATACATGCTGCAAAACCTTTGGATTGTGGGCGATCCCGACGAAGTAACCCATAAGCTTCGCAAACTCCACGCCGACGTGGGCGGCTTCGGAACGCTGCTGCTGCTCTGCCACGACTGGGAGCAAGACCGCCAAAAGTGGCTAAATTCGCTGACGCTTATGAGCGAGCGCGTGCTGCCCAATCTGCAAGATCTGTAAGCGATATGAAAGCGGGACGCCGTCGCTTGCCGCCCCCGCTTATCGGGCGTGCGGACTATCGCGCAACGCTAACCGAAGCGCCGTCTCACTCCACGCCCAGCAGCTGAGCGGGGTTGCGCTTGACCAGCGTGGACACTTCGGCGGCGCTCATCCCCGCGTCAAGCAGCGCCGCAATCGCCATCCGCATCCCCTCCGCCGGCGGCGGGTTCATCCATTGCCCCAAAGCGGTGGTTACGATGCAGTTGGAAACGCCAAGCGCCCGCAGCGTTTCTACAAGCTTCGCCGGCGTCATAGCGGCGCGCGCGGGCATGCACGCAAGGAATGCGCACTCCGCATACGCCCCCAACGCAATCATCCGCCGCCGCTCGTCGACCGATGCCGCGCCGCCCGGATGCGTGGCTATCATGCGCCTTACGCCTTGCGCCTTCGCCGCCGCGAACAACGCTATCGCCTCCGACGGCGCGATATGCCCCGCCGCCACCGTCATATCGTTGGCGGCGATGATTTCCAGCGTCTCGCCCACCCCCGCGCACAAGCTGCCGTCGTCGTTGGCGACCCGCAGCCCCTCGCGCTTGCCGCCGCGATTGCGCCGCCAAAAATCGGCGCTGAATGTGGGCATCCATACCACTTGCGCCCCCAAATCGGCGGCGGCTTGAACCGCATCCGGATTGACGCCGCCCACGCTGCGGTTGAGCGCGATTGCCCCGAACACTTTCAGCCCCGGATACATCCGATTGAGCGCATACGCGAGCGGCGCCGTGTTGTAGTCGTGCGATTTAAGCGCAAAGCCGCCCATCTCCGCTTCATAGGCGCAACGCGCAACCTCAAGCGCGTCCATTCGGCGCTCCCGGCTGCCATCCGGCGCTGCGTGAACATGCAAATCGTAGCAGCCGCGCAGTATCTCTTCTATCTGACCGTTCATATCTTGGGAGTTCATATCGCAGTAGTGTGCCATAGTTTGGCGCTTGTCAACGGCGGCTATCCGGCAGTCGATCGGCAACGGCGCATTAGGCAGCGCTTGCGATAACCCGCGCATCGCCAATATCCAATCCACAGCCCGCAATTGATACTACACAAGCGCCCGTCTAGTGTACACTAATTGACGGATATGTATTATGTATGAGGGCGCGCGAACCCAATCGGGCGCAAACCCCATCTAAATGATACACAACACGCTAGACAACCATTGACCGATAGCCCGCGCTATCGACCAACTCGGAGGTAGATATGCTGAACAAACTGGGGCGGATAAACAGCGGTTGGCGCAACAGAGAGCAGGAAGACGCCCCGCCGGGGCAGTTCGTTACCACAAAGTTCCCCGTGCTGACATACGGACCCACGCCGCGCATCGACCTGGACAAGTGGCAGTTCAGGGTGTTCGGCCTGGTGGACGAAGAGGTTGCGCTGAGCTGGGCGGAGTTCACCGATCTGCCGAAAATCACGCTCGACGCCGAGTTTCACTGCGTAACGCAGTGGAGCAAGCTGCAGAACACTTGGGAAGGCGTGGCGTTCCGCGATGTGATGGCGCTAGTCAACCCTGCGCCCCAAGCCACGCATGTGATGGCGCACTGCTACGGCGGCTACTCCACCAACCTCGCGCTGGATGTCATCAACGATGACGATGTGCTGTTCGCCTACGCCCACGACGGCGAGCCGCTTGCGGAAGCGCACGGCGGCCCGCTGCGCCTGGTGGTGCCCAAGCGCTACGGCTGGAAGAGCGCCAAGTGGGTGAACGGACTGGAGTTTATGCCCGAAGACCGCCCCGGCTTCTGGGAAGTGCGCGGCTACCACATGGAAGGCGATCCATGGAAAGAGCAGCGCTTCTGGGACGAACTGATGTAGCCTAATCGACCGCGATAACGCAGCGCCGTTTCGGTTCCGCCTAGCGCCGCCCATCGCCGCCGATTGCGCTCAGCATCGCCGCCGCTTATTGCCGCCAATTGGCGTAATAGAAAGCAAGCAGTCAAGCAAAAAGCCCCTCACGCAATTCGCGCGAGGGGCTCCTACTGCCGCATGCGGGTTGCCGCACACGGGCGGGCGTGATGCGCGCCGACCGGCGTATGCCTATTGCCGCGCACGGCCGCCTTACGCCGCCTTGCGCTTGGGGCCGTCGTCGCGGCTCAGCGCGAACAGGTTGGACGGCTTCACGATGTCTATCATATGCCCGCACTGCATACACAGCCGGTATTCGCCGTAGATGTCCCTGTTGGAGTTCATATCCCCACCGCAGCGGGGGCAGCTCTTCAGATACAGCGCCATATCGTTCACCTCCGTTGGGTTGCTCCCCGCGCTCTGTGGACTTGCGCCCCCACTTGCGTCGGAGAGATTTATCGGGTTTTGCCAAGTTGGATGCGCGCTCCCAAAGCGGGATTTGCGCCCGCAAGCGGTTAGCCTGCAGTTGATGCCTACTATAATATAAGTTGACACGGCTTATGTCAATATGTAGAATATATCATAAGTAGCCAATCCTATGCGGCGAGCGCGCTGCCCAGAGCGAAATGTCTGACTTTTCGGACGCCCGCTGCGTATAATATAACGGCAAGCGCAGCCAAAAGTTAGCGGGCGGCGGCGGCGCAATCGGCGGCGCTAAGACCGCCCAAAAGCGCCAAGCGCCCGGAGGGATGTATGAACGGAAATCGGCAAGCCCACGAAGAGGTGGCGGGCGTGTACATCATCAGCGTCGCGGCGCGCATCCTGGAAATGCACCCGCAAACCCTGCGCAAATATGAGCGCATCGGGCTTGTGCGCCCGTCCCGCACTATGGGAATGCTGCGCCTGTATTCGGATGCCGATGTGCGGCGCCTGCGCCTCATAAAGCATCTGGTCGGCGATCTAGGCGTCAACCTCGCCGGCGTGCAGCTCGCGCTGCGTATGTTCAACAAACTGATGCAAATGAAGGCGCAGACGCGCGCGCTGGAAGGCAAGACCCTCAGGCAGTCTATGGACGAAAGCGTCGACGAACTGATCGAGATGATTCAAGGCCCAAGTTAATCCTGTTGGAGGAACCGATATATGAACGAAGAGAATCAGGGCGCGGAAGCCGCCGCTCCCATCGAGCGCGAACAAACTGCCGCCGATGCTGCCGCCGACTGTGCAGCACCGGACGCAGAGAGCGCAGCGCCCCCCGCGCAACCCGACGTCGATCTGCTAACCGAGCAGTTAACGGAAGCCGAACGCGAGCGCGATCAGTTCAAGAATATGGCGATGCGCGCGCTAGCGGATTTGGAAAATTACAAGCGCCGCGCCGCTGAAGAGCAAGCCGAACTTCGACGCAGCGCCAACGCCGAACTCATCCGCAAACTGCTCGAAGTGGTGGACAACTTCGACCGCGCCCTAGAGATGCTGCCCGCAGACGCGGCGGATGGCTGGCATGAAGGGCTGTCGCTGGTGCGGCGCAACCTTATGAACATCCTAGAAACCGAAGGCGTCAGCAAAATAGAAGCGGCGGGCAAACTCTTCGACCCGTGGGAACACGAAGCGGTGTTTCACCAAGAGACTGTCGACGCTGAAGACGGCGTCATTATCGCGGTAACGCGCGAGGGCTATCGGCTGCGCGATAGGGTGCTGAGAGCGTCGCAGGTTATCGTCGCCAAAGCGCCCGCCGCCGAACCCGAACAGGAAATTCACTAAATCACAGGAGCGCAAGCAATGGCAAAGATACTCGGCATAGACTTGGGAACTACGAATTCGTGCATGGCAGTCATCGAGGCGGGCGAACCGCGCGTGATTGAAAACGCCGAAGGCGGCCGCACAACCCCCTCAGTGGTGGGCTTGAACACCCGCTCATCGGAACGCTATGTTGGCACAACCGCCAAGCGGCAGGCGGTTACCAACCCCGAAAACACCGTGTATTCGGTGAAGCGGCTTATGGGGCGGCGCTTCGAAGACGATAGCGTGCAGCAAGACATCGATCTGCTTCCCTACAAGGTGGTCAAGCACACCAACAACGACGCCTATGTGGTGATGGGCGGCAAAGACCACGCCCCGCCGGAGATTTCGGCTATGGTGCTGCAAAAGATGAAGCAGGACGCAGAGGCGAAGCTGGGCGAAAGCGTATCGCAGGCGGTCATCACCGTGCCGGCGTACTTCAACGACAGCCAGCGCAACGCCACCAAGGACGCCGGACGCATCGCCGGGCTTGAGGTGTTGCGCATCATCAACGAACCCACCGCCGCATCGCTCGCCTACGGCTTGGACAAGAAGACCGACGAAACCATCGCCGTCTATGACCTCGGCGGCGGCACATTCGACATAACCGTGCTGCAAATCGGCGACGGCGTGTTCGAAGTAATGGCTACCAACGGCGACACCCATCTGGGCGGCGACGACTTCGACGAGCGCATCGTGGATTGGATTGTGGACGAATTCCGGCGCGAGCAGGGCATCGACCTCAAGCAAGACGGCATGGCGCTGCAGCGACTGCGCGAATCGGCGGAGCGCGCCAAAATCGAGCTCTCGACGCTCAATCAGTCCGAAATCAACCTGCCGTTCATCACCGCCGACGCATCCGGCCCCAAGCATCTGGTAATGAGCCTATCGCGCGCCAAGCTGGAGCAGCTAGTAGATGACCTTGTGCGGCAGACGGTCGAGCCCTGCAGAAAGGCGATTGCGGACGCCGGCGTCAGCGTGGGCGATATAGACGAAATCATCCTAGTAGGCGGCATGACGCGCATGCCCGCCGTGCAGGACGTCGTCAAGAACCTGTTCGGCAAAGAGGCGCATCAGGGCGTCAATCCCGACGAAGTGGTAGCCATCGGCGCCGCCATCCAAGCGGGCGTGCTACAAGGCGAAGTGCAGGATATACTGCTGCTGGATGTAACCCCGCTCAGCCTCGGCATTGAGACGCTAGGCGGCGTGGCCACCACGCTCATAGCGCGCAACAACACCATTCCCACCGCCAAGAGCGAAACCTTCACCACCGCCGCCGATAATCAGCCCAGCGTAGAGATCCATGTGGTGCAGGGCGAGCGCAGCATGGCGTCTGAGAACAAGAGCATCGGCAGGTTCGTGCTGGACGGCATTCTGCCCGCGCCCCGCGGCATGCCGCAGATCGAGGTTACCTTCGACATAGACGCCAACGGCATCCTGAATGTGTCCGCGATGGACAAGGGCACCGGCAAAGAGCAGCGCATCACCATCACCGCGAGCAGCGGCATATCGCAGAGCGAAATCGAGCAGATGGTGCGCGATGCCGAAATGCACGCCGACGAAGACCGCCGCCGCCGCGAAGAGACGCAGACGCGCAACAACGCCGAGAATATGGCGTACAGCGCCGAAAAGATGCTGCAAGACAACGCCGACAAGATCCCCGCCGAACTCAAGACTGAGGTAGAAGGCAAAATCGCGGCGGTGCGCTCCGCCCTCAGCGGCGGGGATATAGCCGCCATAACCGCGGCGTCCAACGAACTGCAGGAAGCGATGCAACGAGTCGGCCAAGCGGTGTACGCCCAACCCGGCGCCGGCGCCGGCGCCGCCGACGCGGGCGGCGATGCGTCCCCCGGCGGCGCGGCGCCCGACGACGACAGCGTGGAGGGGGAGTTTAGGGAGGTGTAGGGGGCAAGCGCCGACAGATAGCGATTAGGGAGTGTAAGAAATCCCCGGCATATACGCTTTAGCGAGCCGGCGTCGTGAATTACACAGCAAGCCCCCGACCGAAAGCAGGGTTGGGGGCTTTTGCCGTCGATGCGTGGGCGGCGCATAGTCCGATGCGCGGCGTTGAAGGCTTTTATGCGCCGCTAGTCGTTGCTGATGGTAACGCGCCCCGTCCTGCCGTCGTATGCCATAACGAAGTGGCGCAGGAAAGTCCTGCCAATCAAGGCGTAGTGCGCCTGCCCGCCGGCAAGCAGATGCACGCCGGCGAACTGCCCGTAGATTGTATAGTCAAGCGCGGGAATGTGCATCTGGGCAAGAAACATATTAGCGGTGTAAGCGCCGCCTGCCCCGGACACCTGTTGCTGCTCTACGATAGGCAAACCCAAATCCATAGCAATGGATGAATCGATGCAACTTTCAAGCGCGCCGGTATCCACTAACGCAGGGAATTGGTTATCAGGTAGAGCAGGCCGCCCCGACTCTCGATGACGATAATCAGGATCGAAACCGATGCTGACCCCTAACGTCGGACCTATAAGAGTTAGTTGGTCCGGGTTGTTTCCAAACCCGCAGTCAGTCGTCGGCATAAACGGGCCTATATTGAATGGACGCAGGCAGAGTAATTGCCCTAGTCCCGCCGATGCGCCGGATAAGGTACGGGCCACGTCCGTAGCGCCGAACCGCGTTATCTGCAGCTACCTCAAAGTCATCATAGACTCCGACGAGTTCCTCATCATGCACAACCGCCCACTTGCCGAAGTGTTCAAGTTCGAGGTCGTTGCGGATTTTCTCGTATGCCGCCATCTCCCGTTTCAGAGTAGTCATAGGAGTTTCCCCTTTCTCCTATGTTGGATGCTTGAAGCAAACTTATTGGATTATTCCAACAAGTTCGGCAACTCTATGGTATAGCCAAACGGCGGAAAGGGTCAACAAACGGCACAGAAAGCGCGCTGCGTGAGGCGCAAGCCGGGCGCCCGCTACTCCACCAACCGCCCCTTCAGCACGGCTTCATCGAACTCTATGCCAAGCCCCGGCCCCGTCGGCGGAATGATTTCGCCGTTGCGGAAGACGATAGGCTCTTTGAATATCGTCTTGTGCAGCGGCCCCTGATTGGCTTCCTGTATCAGGAAGTTGGGCGAGCAGGTGTCTATCTGAACGGCGGCCGCGGCGGCTATCGGGCCGCAGTACATATGCGGCGCTATCATCGCGTAGTGCGCCTCTGCGATTGCGGCTATCTTCTTGGCTTCCGTTATGCCGCCGCACTGCCCCACATCCAGCTGAATTATCTGCGCCGCCTTCTTTTCAATCAGCTGCGCGAACTCATACTTGGTAACCAGCCGCTCGCCGCTGGCTATGGGAATGCTGGTATGCGCCGCCACCCGTGCCATTTCGTCTATGTTCTCCGGCGGCACCGGCTCTTCGAACCAGAAGGGATGATACGGTTCCAGGTAATCGGCTACGCGTATCGCGCTGTATGTGGTCAGCTGCCCGTGCGTTCCTATGCCCACCTCAAGCTTGTTGCCCACCGCGTTGCGGACGCTCTCGAACACCTTGGCGGCGTGTTCGATTTCCCATAGCGGTATGTCGCGCGGTATTGGGTATGTGGGCATAAACGGGTCGATTTTGCAGGCGGAGTTGCCTTCCGCCAGCAGCTGCGCCGCCACTTCGCCGGCGGCATCGGGGTTGTCCTTGAAAGCGCCGCCCGGCATATAGGCGTATGCGCGCAGCGTATCGTGATACTTGCCGCCGAGCAGGTTGTATATCGGCTGCCCCGCCGCCTTGCCCGCAATGTCCCACAGCGCCATATCGATAGCGCTCAACACCGGCGTGGCGTGCAGGCTGGGATGGCGAAAATCGTGGCGCGCGGCGTACATCCTGTCCCAAATCCGCTCAATGTTGAAGGCGTTTTCGCCCACAACATAGTGGCGTACCATCTCATCTATGAGGCTTATCTGCGATTTCAGGTCGCCCAGACTGCGCGAATAGCCGCTGCCCGTGATGCGCTCGCCCAGTCCGCTTATCCCCTCGTCGGTGTCGATCTGCAGAAACAGCAGGTATCTGCCGCCGATATACGGCGGTTCGTTCTCCACGACCATCGTTTTGAAGTCCGTAACTTTCACGGCAAACTCCCTCGGATTTCAGTTAAGGGCGGTTGGCGGCATTATATCCCCGTCCCTATGTGATGGTCAAAGATGATGCGCCAAGACAGCGCGCAGTCCGTCAAGGCTTGCGCGGGAAAAGCAGTAGTCGCAGGCGTCCCACATAGTTTGCAGGTCGTTGGGGCGGGACAGCCAGCCGCCGCCATCTATGACATTGACGAACACGACGTTGGGGGCGTTGCGCTGGGCGCGGCTGCGGTTGTGGCGCTGCACGGCTTCGTACATTCCCGCCTGCTCACTCGCCTTGCTTGATTGCGACGATCCGGTGGTAACTTGATACGACGACATAATCAAGATACGCGGGTTGACAATGTCGGGGATCGCTATATCCACTTCTTTGTTGTCAACTATGCCAACCTTGCCTTTTTGCGCAGTGTATCCGGCGGAAGCTACGATGCCTCGCACTTGCTCTTCTAGCGCAAAGCCCATATTGGCAGCGTATTTCGACTGCATAGTGTTTCGGACGACCGCTTGCAGATAATCCTCATCCTGCAAGAGTTCGACCCAATTATCTGGAAGAGAGAAATTATTCTTGATGAATGAAGGCACGAAAATCTCTTCTGCCTGCGGGGTGATGAGGAATGCCGCAATCCTACGGCGTTTATCCTCATCACGCCTTATTCTGCTCCAACTTGCGCCTGGAAATATGGTCTCATAAATGCGCTTGATCCTTTCCAAAGAACCGTGCGCGAAGCCAATGACGACCTTAAGCCGCTCTTCCAAGGCATTCATATTTGGAGCATTCAGATAATCCGCAAGAACATCTACGGAGGCGCGGCCTCCATTTTGCGCTTTTGACAGCAGAATTCTGCTAACAGTCTGTTCTACTTCCGCTTGAATTGTTCGCTCTACATCAGGGAAGTCAAGAAACACCTGCATTTGCGCGCGCAGTTGGTCTAGCGTCATCTTTTGGGGCGGCGCAGTGGTCATTTTATATCGACATCCCGCATAGAGACTATCTTGTTTAGGTGAACGGATACATAGGCGTCGCCGCGTTTGACCGGCTTTGCGTCGATTAGGCGCTGCTGAGCGGCGTTGCAATAGCCGGCGTCTATGTCCGCGCCGATGTATCTGCGGCCGAGCTGCTTGGCGGCGACCGCGGCGGAGCCGCCGCCGGCGAATGGATCGAACACGATGTCCCCTTCGTCCGTGGTCATAAGCAGCATACGCTCTATCAAGTGGATGGGGAGCTGGCAGGGGTGCGAGTCGATGCGCTTGGAGCGATGGCGGATGCGGTGTATATCGTCCCACACATCGCTGATTTGGTAGCCGAACTTGTGGCGCAGACGCTCTTTGCCGCCGTAGTCTTTGAGGTAGGCGTCGCAGACGCGGCAGGTCTTGTGCGGCGCGCGCACATCGTAGAACTTGCTGTCCCGGTTCTTGGTGTAGAAGAGTATGCCGTAGTGCGCCGGCTGCATGGTCTTGCCCAGCGGCTGCCCGTTGGAGTTCCACGCTATCCAGTGCCGAAACTCGGCGAGTTGGTTGAGAATGGGGGCTGTGTATGTGAGCAGTTTAGGGATGTTATAGACAAAGACGCTTCCGTCGGGTTTCAGGATGCGGCACGCCTCCGAAAGCCATTGCGCCGTCCAATCCATATACTCGTCGAACGGGCGGTTATCTTTGTATGACGAGTATTTCTTGTTGAGATTGAACGGCGGATCCGCGAATACCATACTGACGGATTCGGCCGGCATAGAGCGCATCAGCTCTAGGCAGTCCGCATTATGCACCTTGTCAATCAGACGACTGATGTCCGCCGTTGTTGGTTCGGGCGTTTCGGGACGGCGGTTCGCATTCGGCGGCGGCGTGTCGGTTTCCGTTTGTGTGGTCATGGCGTTTGCCTGCGTATTCGTATGAACGGATTCGCGCGCGGCATGCGCTTTGCGTGTGAGTTGACCACTATTTAACCAGAACATTATTGCTATCGTCAAGCGTGAATGGGTTCGCTTTTCGGCGCACAGCGCGCCTAGATAGCCGTAAGTGTCTCAGTTCATGCCTACCGCAGCGGCCTGTACTCGTCGGTGTTCGCGCTTTCGGCGTCGTCGGGGCTGGGCGCTGCGCCGCGCGCTAGTTCGTCTATCCATAGGCGAAGCTTCGCCTCGCGCACCGCGCCTACCCAGCGGCGTTCCACTATGCCTTCGCGGTTGATGAAGAAGGTTACGGGGATGCCTATGACGCCGTAGTCCACCGAAATCCTGCCGCCTTCGTCGTAGCCGTTGGGGTAGGTTATGCCGAACTCGCTGAGGTATGCGAGGGCGTCAGCGTGTGCGTCTTGGATGTTGACGCCGATAAAGACTACGCCGCGCTCGCCGTATTCGCGCCACAAGCGCTCGAACAGGGGCGCTTCTTGGCGGCAGGGGCCGCACCACGATGCCCAGAAGTTCACCACAACGGGCTTGCCGGCGTAGCGCTCCGGGGAGATGCCGCCGCCGTTGTATAGCGATATGTTTATGGGCGGCGCCGGCTTGTGGATGCGGGTTGCGCCGCTGCGTCCGGTGGGGCTGGAGCGGTTGGTCAAGCCCAGCGCCAGCAATGCGGTCAGCGCCAGCACGCCGATAACCACAAGCGCCGCCGCCGCTATACGAAGGCGTTTGTTGCCGCGCGGTTGCGTATCGGTCGCCGGCTGTTCGCCGTCGTTATGCTGAGTGTCCGTAGGCGACTGCCCGTCGACATTCTGTTGCGTGTCCGTAGACGTCTGTTCGTCGCTATCCGTCTGCTGACGGCATTCGCGCGGGGGTTCAGCGCCGTTTGGGGGCGGCTGGCTGCGGTCTGCCATCGCTATGGGGTTATGCGCCGCAATGCGTGGGCGATGTCCACGATTTCGCGCTTGCTTATCCAGTCCACGGGGCCGGGCAGCGCTTGTATGGCAAGGCTGATTTCGTCCCCGTCGTCGGCGCGGCAGGCGAAGAACAGCGCCAGCGACTTGTCGTAGTCCCACTCCGCCTTGTCCGGGCTGAGTCCGGGCCCCGCGATGATGCTTGCGTCCGACCAGCCGCCGCTCATTATGTACGCCGTTTGGTCTCCCAAGCGCAGTTCGCTCACTGCGTCTTCGGGGCGTTCCCATCCGAGCGGACCGGATGCGCCGTCGGGCGAGAACTCTACGGGATAGGCGAGGATGAGGTTGCGCGGGGGACTGCCGGCGCTGCCGCCTTGTTGGTATATCTGCGTGATTGCGTTGCCGCTTGCCGATACTCCGGCGAATGCGAAGCCGTCCGGCAGCAGCGTGGGCATGAGCGCGTAGCCGAGCCGCTCAACAACATTCGCGAGCGCCGGCGCCGCCTCGGCCGCCTCGCCGCACACCACCGCGGAGTCGTCGATGGGCGCTATTGCGGGCGTGGGCGTAGGCGCTACGGGCGCGATGCTTGGCGCTGCCGCCGACGTGGGCGTTGCGGGCGCGATGCTTGGCGCGGCGGCGGTCATGGGCGTATTCGCGGGCGCGGCACTTGGCGCGGTTGCCGTCGATGGCATTGCGGACGTCGGCGGCGTTGCGGGTGCTACGGCCGGCGGCGATGCGCTGACGGGCGTGGGGGACGCAGGCGCGGGGCCGCCGTTGCAGCCGGCTACAAGCGCAGCCGCCAAGAGCGCCATTCCCGTGGTGTAGATAGCCCGCATACGATTTGCCATATCTCAGTTTCGCCAATATCCGACGGAGCGCCGCCTACTGCGCCGTAACGCCGCCGTCGATCACAAGCTCGCTTCCCGTCATATAGGACGATTCGTCGGATGCGAGGAACAGCACGCCGCTTGCGATTTCGTCGGCGTGGGCGTATCTGCCGAGCGGCGTGTTCTGCTCGGTGCGCCGTCGGTTTTCGGGATCGCGCCAGCCGTGCGCCGTCATTTCTGTCATCACCGGGCCGGGGTGTACCGAATTGGCGCGAACGCCCTCTTTGGCGTACTGGATCGCGGTGGATTTGGTGAGGATGCGCACGGCGCCCTTGGACGCGTTGTAGCCGGGGTGTATCGTCGCCTGCCCGATAAGCCCGGATATGGACGATACGTTGACGATGGAGCCGCCGCCCGCCTTTCGCATCTCAGGGATGACCGCCTTGGTTCCCAGGAATACGCCCTTGGCGTTCACATCCATAATGCGGTCCCAGTCTTCTACGCTGGCGTCGTCGCCGGCCGCCCATATCGCTATGCCGGCGTTGTTGACCAGAATGTCCACCTTGCCGTAGCGCGCCACGGCGGTGTCCACCGCTTGCCGCCACGAATCTTCGTCCGTGACGTCCAGCGTTACATAGATGGCGTCGCCGCCGATTTCGTTGATTTCGGCCTCCACCTTCTTGCCGTCTTCGTCGAGGATGTCGCCGAAGACCACCTTTGCGCCTTCGCGCGCGAACATCTTCGCCTCGGCCGCGCCCTGCCCGCGCGCGCCGCCGCTGATTATCGCCACTTTGCCTTCGAGCCTCATCGGACAGACCTCCTGTATTTTGCTTATCATTTCTTGTCAGCGAAAATCAGGCTCGACCTGATACACGCCGTAAGCGACGCGCCTGAAATACGGCAACTTGCTGGCGTGATTCTTGGGAGCGTTCACGCAGCATCTGCTCGCTATGTGAGTGCGAATCGTCCGCCCATTCAAGTGCGGCAGCGCATTGATTACCGCCACGATAGTGAAGGTCGAGTCATCCGACTTCGACGTTATCTGTCGAGCGGCCTCAAGTACCTCATTATGGATAGCCATCCGCAGCCTCTCTAATCCCCGCTAGTGGTCCAGTCCACGCCGTTCAGCACGATGCGCTGGAACTCCGGCGTCTGGAAGCTCAGCCCGTTATGCCCCAGCAGCGTAACGAACACCTTGCCTTCGCCGTATCTGCGCGTCCAACCGAGCGGGAATGTGCCGCCCGGCATAAAGGTGGGCTCGCCGCGCCACATATGCGTTCCGTCTTCCGCGTCGCCGGTGATGAACACATCGTTGCCCTCGCGGTATGCGATGCCCATATAGAGCTCGTCGTTTGTGGCAAAGTCGGATATGCCCGCCGCGCCGGGGCTGGCGGCGTCGGAAACTTTCACATCAAAGCGCCCGTATGGGGGATGGTAGCTATCAGTCAGTAGCCAGCCGCCGCCCGTGATGTCGTAGTATTCGGGCCAATCCTCGGAGGCGCAGCCCGCGATGTGTATGCACACAAAGCCCTTGCCCGACTCGATGAACCGCGTCATTCCCGCCTGCTGCGCGCGCGTCATGGCGTTGTCGCCGGCGCGCATCGTGTTGAACACCAGCGCATCGTAGCCGCCCAGCGCCGCCGCGTCCGCGAGCGCCGATGCGTCCTCAGTGACGTTGACGGTATGCCCCGCGTCGCTCAGGAACTTTTCCAATACCGGCGTGGACTCTTCATAAGGGTGTCTGCCGCCCGATATGACCAGTAGGTTCATTGCCGCCCTCCGTTTCTGCTGCGTCCGTCGGCGCGCCGCGGGACGGACGGGATTTGATTTATTAGGTGAGTATAACGCAATCGCATAGCGCTGCAAACCCGCTAACCGCCTGCGCTTGTTATGTGCTAAAGTTGCTGAACGGATTTGACGGCGCATTACGGCGGGCGGCGAGGCGTATGGCGCAGCGGAACGGCGCATCACAAAGCAACCGCCTATGGACGGTGGATTTCATACTCAACCTGCTGACGGCGCACTTTATGTTCGCCGGCTACACCGCTATGCTCACGGTCATTCCGCCGTATGTGCTGTTTCGGCACGGGACTGAGTGGCATTTGGGAATCATCGTGGGCGCATTCGGCATCGTGGGTTTGCTGATACGCCCTTTCGGCGGGCAGTGGATATACGCCTTCGGCCCCAAGCGCGTGGCGGTGGCGGGCACGGCGATTGTGGCTATCGGCAGCCTCTGCTACATATTCGCGCTCAGCCCTTGGTGGCTGGTGCCGATGCGGATGCTGCAGGGCGTGGGGCTCGCGCTAGGCCCCGTCGCCACATCCACCATCGTCGCCAACCTTGCGCCGCCCACGCGCCGCGCCGAGGCTATGGCGTACATGGGCAACGCAATCAACGCATCGTTTCTGTACGCCCCATTCGTAGCGTCGAGCATACTTGAATATGTTGGCGACAACTCGACAGGCTTCGCCTACGCATTCGTCTTTTCGGGGCTCGCCGCGGCGATTGGGATGATTTCGGGGATGCGAATATCGGCGAGCCGCATCGCATTCGAAAAACCGGCGACGCCCACTGCCGCCGCCGCCGACAAGCCGCCGCTGGTAGCCAAAGCCGCCATATTCCCCACGCTGGTGTTTCTCACATACACATTCACCACAGCGCCCATCAACACCTTCCTGCCCTTGCTTGCGGCGCAGCAGAAGCTGGGCAACCCCGGCCTATTCTACACCGTGTTTTCGTCGACATCGATCCTGGCTATGTGGCAGGCGGGCCCCATTGCGGACAGATACGGCCGCTCCACGGTCATCATCCCCGGCCTGCTGTCCGTGGCGGTGGCGATGTTCGTGCTGAACGGCGCTTTCTTCCAAGCGATGTTCCTGAGCGCCGGCTTCTTCGCCGGGCTAGGCTTCGGCTTGCTGCAGCCGGGCATCCAATCGCTCACGGTGGACAGGGTGCCTTTGCGCGAGCGCAGCGCCGGAATGGCGACGCTGCAGCAGGCGTGGGACATCGGAGGCAGCGCCGGCTCATTCGTAGTCGGTCCGCTCGCCACGCCCATCGGCATCGCCAATGTGTTCGGCGTAACCGGCATCGGCGCGCTGCTGGGCGCGCTGGGCTTCGTGATAGGCAACGCCAAATCGCCGGCAGCGCTGCCCGGCCGCGCGTCCGCGGGGGACTAGCACGCGTCTATTGCGTCTATCCGGGGCGATTTCCAACGCAAAGGCGCAAAGGGGTATATTGTTCGCTTTCGGATATGCTACAATCGCATAAGCGTTGCGTAGCCACACCTGCGCAACGCTGACGCCCCCCACAACGGCAAGCGGGAGTAGCTCAGGGGTAGAGCATCTGCTTCCCAAGCAGAATGTCGCGGGTTCGAATCCCGTCTCCCGCTCCAGCGCAAGCCGCCGCGCATTTCCGCGCATCCCTTTAATTGCAACGATACAACTACATCAAAAGCCCAAAGAGGCAGCCCATGACCACCAAACTAATCGCGCTTCCCAAGCAAGCCCAACAAGCCGAGCATCAGCAAGACGAATACCTTGCCGTATTCCCGGAGTATCCCCCGCGAGGCGATATGAACAACCCTATCTTCCTGCACGAACCCTCGCATATGCGCTCGATCGCCATCCATTTCGGCAACTACGAGTCCACTTTCGTACTGAGCGAAGTCCCCGTATCGCCGTATGCGACCATACGCCGCGAAAATCGCAAGCCCGACCTCATCGTGACATTCGACTGCGACCGCGACCTGCTTATTCGGCAGAAGGGCTACTCCATACTGGCGCAGGGCAAGCCGCCCGATTTCGTGCTGGAGGTGGCGTCGGAAAGCACGGGCGTGGTGGACTACACCGACAAGCGCCGCGACTACGCAGCCTGCGGCATCCCTGAATACTGGCGCTTTGACCCAAGCGGCGGCTTCTTCCATGAAGTAGCGCTGGCGGGCGACCGCCTAGTCGAGGGCGAATACCAGCCTATCGAGATACAAGTGGTGGGCGATAGGACTTATCGCGGGTACAGCGAAGTCTTGGGCTTGTGGGTGTACTGGGATGAGCGGCAACTACGCTGGTTCGACCCCAAGTCTGAGCGATTTCTGCGGACGCACGACGAAGAGTATGCGCGCGCCGAGCTTGAGGCGTACGAGCGTCAGCGCGCCGAACTGCGCGCCGAATCCGCCGAAACGCGCGCCGAATCCGCCGAAATAATCGCCGAGTACGCCGAACAGCGCGCCAACCAAGAAACGCTCGCCCGCCAGCAAGCCCAAACCCGCGCAGAGCAAGCCGAACTGCGCGCCGACCAAGCCGAAACCCGCGCCGACCAAGCCGAACAGCGCGCCGACCAGGAAACACTCGCGCGGCAGCAAGCCGAATCCCGCGCCGAGCAGGAAGCCCAAGCCCGCCAGCAAGCCCAAACTCGCGCCGACCAAGCCGAAGCCGAAACCCAACGCCTACGCGCCCAACTCGACGCCGCAATACGCAACAACCCCCAATCCGACGAAGTGAAGTGAAGCGTCAACCCCCGCGCAACCCGACGAAAAAGACTAAGCTAAATGCTAAACCCAACCCCAACCAACCGCTTAGCATAAACCCCAAATCCGATTGACACCGCGCGCGCAACAAGCGTATCCTACTCAGGATGCCTTTGCGCCCTTGCGCCGCTGCGTTTAAGATCTATCGCAAAGACGCACAGGCGCAAAGAGTTAGGAGCGAACCGCGATGACGCAAGACGAATTCAATGGACACATCCTGACTCGGCTCGACCGCCTGGACAGCAAATTGGATGACAGCGTCAACCGACTCGACGACAAGATCAATAGGCTGACATACATCCTTATCGGAGTTGGCGGCGGCGTCCTGGTGTCCCTTATCACCGGCATAGTCAGCATCTTGATAAGCCTGCTGTAAGCGAATGCCCGAAGCCCAGGAGCGAGCGCCGATGACGCAGAGTGAAGTCAATCGTTGCATACTGAGGCGGCTCGACCGTCTGGACAGAAAACTCGACGCCAAACTCAACAAAATCCTATACCTAGCCATCGCAGTCTGCGCGCTCGCTTGGATTAACGCCGCCCTCATATTCGCGCTGCTCATAATCAGATGGTAGAAAGCGAAACAATGCAACCCAACCCTATGCGCCTTTGCGTTGAAATCCCTTGCAAAAATCTAAAAATCCGCCCAAATCTACCATCCCCCGTAATACTCCCGTAACACTTGGGCGCTAACATTATCCCATCAACGCCCATATAAGGCGCGCGCGGGCATACCCGGCAGCCTGCAATCGCAGCCAGCCAACCGCCCCAACAACGCCGATTAGGGCAGCGAAACCGAAACCTATAGCGATACGGAGGAACAAATGAAAGGCAGACCGCAAGCGGCGCACTTCGCCGCATTCCCCAGACCGCCCAACTACTCCAACCGCAACCCTAACGCACACACCAACATCAAGGAGAAGAAATTGAAAAGGATACTAACCTCTGTATTCCTGGTCCTGGCGGTCATCGCGACCGTCGGGATCTTCGGCATACAGACATCCGACCGGACGGAAGCGCAGGCGACGACGCGCGCCGTCACCATTCACCCGACCGTCAACGACGGCAACGGCGTGCCCGACCTCACGATTGAAGTGGGCAGCACTTTCACCATCGACCTCGCGGACTACGTACAAGCCGCCAGCAGCACCCAGCCATCCGACATAGACTACTTCCTAGTCGCGCGGGTGGTGCGGACGGGGGCGGGAACCACCCAAAATCCTTTCGTCTACAATCGGCAAATCTACCAGCCCGCCCCGGCGGCGCAAACCGGCGCCAATGTCCCAAGATGGCAAACCAGCATAGGGTCTGCGACGCTCGTCGGCAGCGTGTTGACCATTACACCCACAGCCGCGGGACAACTCCCGCGCATTCACTGGGTTGCGGACGCGCGGGATGCCGACGATCGTACTGCGGCTACCGCCAGCGAATACGACACATATGATCGCGCCGCCGGAGAGGCTGCCGGGGCTGGCGTGACTCGCCACCGCTTCGGCACGTCTGCGGCTGGCAATTCTCCGAAGGACGAATTCCGGGTTACCGTAGTAAACGCCGGCGACATCCCGGACGAGGACGACTTCCCGACTGTTGCGACCTCAGGAGTTGACAGTGACGGCGAAGCAGCCACCGGCGCAGAGGCGGCGTTTGCCGCCACGGCTCTGTCATCCACCGACGACGGCGACGACGCCATGAACACCGCTGGCGAGACCGCGGCCATACCGGTAGTATGGACGGTAGACAACACCGCCCTCAGCACTGCTTATAGGCTGGTCGTTCCTGCTTCGCCGTCGGGCATAGTCTCTGTCGCCACAACCCCGCAAGGCGTGATAACCATTACGCCCCAGAGTCAGGGCACCGTTTCAATCGGCCCGATTTATGCGGTGCACCACCTCTGGGAGGACAACCCCGCCGACGCGCCTACTGCCTTTCGAGAGAAGTTGTCCGATGCGGTGACGTTCACGGTTCACTACGCCACGAACGCGCCGCTGGTCAGGATATTCAAAGACACCGACGGCGACGGAAATATGGAAACCGGCGAGCCTACGGGCGGCGCCGATGATCCCATCAGCTTTGACATCACGACCTCCTCCGTCGGAAAGATAGGCGAGCTCAGGAGCCATGCGGGCGCTGAACACACCTATACGAACCGCAACATGACCTGGCGGATTGGTAGCGCCGTCGACTCCGATGGCGACACCGTCGCCAACTTCCGCATAGACCGATCCGGTCCTAGCCATCTTGGGAAGATATCGACGGGCAGCCTGGTCGTTAGGGATGAACTCGACATAGGCACATACACCGTCAGAGTGATTGCCCAAGACGCTGTGCCGGCAGCCGCCGGACCGCCGGAAGTCGCGATAGGAAACTCGCATTCGGTAGATGTAACCATTAGGGTGAGTCAAGCCAACCGCCCGCCGGTTATCTCCCAAATCCCCGCCAGCGTCGCCATTCCTGAAATCACCACTAAGGTCGGCGACACGATACTTGACCTGGAAACCGTCACAAGCGATCCAGACAATCAGGGGCTCACATTCACCCTAGCCGCGAAGAGCGGCCAGACTCCTGCGGAAAACCTCGGCGGCAAGGTCGAGATTGCCACAGGCTCCAGTGAGATAACGCTCGTGGAGACGGTCAACTACGAAGACGTGGACGACGACGGCTCTACTGAAGACGAAGACACCGCCGCCGAACAGCCCGCCGGCTACGACCGGGACGCCGTAAGGTGGCGCGGCACGCTTACCATCTCTGACGGCTTCGTAACCCTCGAGAAGAAGATAGCCTTCACCGTGAGCGACGAAGAGGAAGCGGCCGTCGTAACGCGCGCCACAGGGCTTGCGTTCTCCATAAATGAGAACAATGCTGCAAACGCTGTAATCGGCGACGTGCGGATACCTGAATCTACCGATGACGGCGCAGACAACGCCACTTCCGGCTACCTCCTGGTAGGCGAAGATTTCAGCGACAAGTTCGCACTGTCCGATGCGGGCGAGCTCACCGCTAAGGTAGCGCTGAACCACGAAGATGTGGACCAGTACCGCTTGACCGCGATAGTGGGCACCAACACACGGCTCATCCGGTCCGTTACGGTAACCGTCGTGGACGTCAACGAAGCGCCCGTGTTCAACTGGGCGCCTGCCCCGACTGGCACAGCGACGCCGACCCCGACGCCGACCCCGCTTGGCGATGGCGTTTATGTGGCGAGCGTTTCCCAGGCCACCGTCGTGGGAGGCGCAGTCAATTACCGTGGGATGGGTAATAATAATGTCCCGAGGGGCGCCATAGACCCTGACGATGGTGATGAGGTGACCTACAGCCTCGTGGCTGCGCAGGATACTACCGGCAACCCGATAACCAGTCCCGCAGCCCCGTTCAGCGGCCCGTTCGCCATAAATGCCTCCACAGGCGCGATAACGGTGAGCGGCAGGCTGACTGCCGGGACCACTGTGCTGTATATCAGAGCAACCGATGACGACGCGACCAACCAAGAGTCCGCCGATGTGAAGCTGACCATAACGGTGACTGCCGAACAGAACCGAGTGTTCTCCATAAATGAGAACAGCGCGGCAGGCACGCGAGTCGGCCTTGTGCGGATACCCGCCGCCACCCCCGGCGGACAGTCCCCCACTACCGGCTACGACCTGAGCTCCAACGCAGACGGCGACGGCAGGTTCGAAATATCCGGCGCTGGCGTGCTCACCGTTGCCGATCCTCTTCCCGAGGGCAAAACTCTGGACTATGAGACCCAGTCCAGCTGGGTGCTGACAGCGACATCAGGAACGGCGAGCGGTTCCGTCATAGTCAATCTTGACGACGTCAACGAAGCGCCCGAATTCGGCTTCGGCGCAAACCCGAACCCGGACGACCTTGACGAGTATGTGGCGGAGGTTTCCGACACTGCCGTCGTAGGCGCCGCGGTTGCCGCGGGCGCCAAACAGGACAGCCCCCGCGCTAACGCCCCGGTGCGCGCCACAGACCAGGACGCGGGTGATGTGGTGACCTACAGCCTCGTGGCTGCGCAAACTACTACCGGCAACCCGATAACCAGTCCCGAAGTCGCGTTCAGCGGCCCGTTCGCCATCAACGCCTCCACAGGCGCGATAACGGTGAGCGGCAGCCTGGATGCAGATACCACGGCCGAATATGTGCTGTGGATCAAGGCAACCGATAACGACGCGACCACCCCACTGTCCGACACGGTGAAGCTGACCATAACGGTTAGGGGCGAGACGGCCCAAACGGGCCTTGTGTTCTCCATAGATGAGAACAGCGCAGCAGGCGCGGTAATCGGCACTGTGCGGATACCCGCCGCCACTGGCGGACAGAACCTTACCTCCGGCTACGCCCTGAACTCCGACGCAGACGGCGACGGCAGATTCGAAATATCCGGCCTGGGCGTGCTCACAGTTGCCGATCCTCTTCCCAGTGGTAAGACTCTGGACCATGAGGACCAGTCCACCTGGTTGCTGATAGCGACCTCAGGGACGCAGAACCGTCCCGTCACGGTCAACATCAACGACGTCAACGAAGCGCCCGAGTTCAACAACGGCGCTACCCCGCCGGCTGCCCCGCTTGCCACTGGGTATGTGGCGCGGGTTTCCGAGTCCGCCGACGTGGGAGACGCAGTAGCCTACGGCTCCAGGACGGATTCTCCTCAATTGGACTCCACATTCGCCGTCGGTAGGGGCGTCACGGACGATGACACCAAAGACGACACTCCTGCGGGCGTCGCCGGCAAGCTGACCTACAGCCTCGTGGCTGCGGATGGCGCCGCGATAAGCGATCCCGAGGTTGCGTTCAGCGGCCCGTTCGCCATAAACGCCTCCACAGGCGCGATAACGGTGAGCGCCAGGCTGGATGCCGAAACCACGGCTTCGTATGAGCTGTACGTCAAGGTAACCGACAACGACGCGACCAACGCGATGTCCGACACGGTGAAGCTGACAATAACGGTACTGGGCGAAAACGAGCCGCCCTACTTCGTAACCGGCAGTGGCAGCTCCACTCCGCTGGTTGACGTCGCTCCGATTAGGATAGACGAAAACACCGCAAGCGGCACAACGGTGGCGACCTACTACGCAGTCGACCCCGACGGGGACGACATCACATTCGTGCTGCGCGCCGCGCGCGATGCCGACTTCTTCACGATTGACGGAGAGACCGGCGTGCTAACCGTGGCTGCGGACAAGATGCTCGACTACGAAACCAAGGCTTCCTACGAACTGGAACTTGAGGTAATCGACAACCAAGCGGGACAGGGTCAAATCCTGCAGGTCATAAACCTCAACAACCTTAACGACAACGCGCCGGTATGGCAGGCAGGCTTCTCGCCCGCCACGCTCAGCATCAATGAGAACGTGCTGCGCGACACCCCGCTGGTAGGCGGCGTGTACAGAGCCACCGACGCGGACGGCGACACAATCACATACACACTGAGCGGACCCAACGGCCGCCACTACCGGATAGGCAGCGCCGACGGCGTCCTCAAGACGCTGGCGTCCCTGGACCATGAGACCAACACCTCGGACACAATAACGGTAACCGCGTCCGACGGCTTGGCCTCCCACGACCGACATCAGGAAACCCGCATATCCATCGGAGACGTCAACGACCGCATCGGATCCATAACGGTGAAGATGGCGAACCCGGTGCTGGGCACCAACGGCGACCCGAACAGCGCGCTCGCAGACCGCAAGCGCACCGAGGCGCTCGCGGTTCCCGAAGCTCCGGAAGATCTGCCCGCAACCAGCGGCAGCGCGGTCGTCAACTTCGTGGAAACCGCCCACGCCGGCTGGGGAACCACGCTTCGCATCGAGGTGCTGGCGGAATCCCCCGGCGCCAACTGCGGCGGCGGCAACCAGTGCGTCGAAATCGAGCTGGAAGGCGACGACTCCGACGACATACTCAAGGTTATGGCATACCGCAACAGCGGCAAGGACAACCTGTTCGTCGCCGCGGTCATGCCCGTGCAAAACGCCAGCATGGCGACTCCGGGCGACTCCGCAGTGTATAAGCACACCGACGGCAGCGTGCCGCGCATCAAGGTGGACGAAGAGGACACCCTGCGCATCAAGTTCGGCAACCTGCGCGACAGCGTAACGATCGACAACGAAGCGCCGGAATTCTCCAACTTCCTGCCTGAGCACGAAGCGTCCATAGACGACGACGAAGTGCAGTACACCTTCACGGTGACGGACGCCATATCCGGCATTCCCGATCCCGAAGACCTGCCCGACGCCGACGGCGACGATAGCTACATGGCGGTTGCCGCGCTGGTCAACAGCCAGCAGTGCCACAATGTAGCCGCAGGCGTAACCGCGCCCAGCGGCACAAGCATGGTTGCTAACACCAACCTGCACGAAGGCGCGCAGATCTACTGCCCCGCCGGCACAACCCCCGAGGTTCGCGTCATCGTTGACGACAAAGACCTCGACTCGGTAACCGACGGCTACGAGGTTGACACCGAAGTAGTCCTCAGCGCAAACCGCATCTCCTTCGTGACGTTCATCGCATGCGACGCCGCAGGCAACTGCGTAGCGTTCGATCCGGACGAGAACGACACGGCGGAAGCGTTGGCAGAGATAACCGTGGACACCATTGCGCCCGACCTCTCGCAGGCGCGCACCGGCGTGATGTGGGACGCCGCCGACAACAAGTACGACGACTCCCGCAACTTCATCCAGGCTATCTTCACCGACCTGAGCAAGCTTAACCCCGACACCATCGAGGCGGATGACTTCGTGGTGGACGGCTACACCATCAAGCGCGTGTACTGGTACGACGACCCCGACACCGAGGACGAGAACTGGGGTACCCGCTACGACACCGGCAGCGGATCCCGCGCATACCGCGAAATCTCCAAGACGGTGTTCATTGAGCTGGAAGAAGAGCTGCTTCCCGACGCCACGCCCGACGTCAGCGTAGTCCCCAACGGCCTTGAGGACGAAGCCGGCAAGGAGCAGGACGACGACGAAGTAGAGGCGGACGACTGGATTGCGCCCAAGTTCGCGGTACAGTCCATAACCTCGCCGCTCGAAACCAGCCGCGACAACGTGCTGGTAGGCGAAGACCAGAAGGTAACCATCACGGTAACCTCCGACGAGCGCATCAGCACCACCAAGCCGCTGGTAGACGTCGACTATGTGAACGCGCCCGCAGGCTGCGTTGACCGCTCCGGCATCATCCTGCGCGCCGGTCGGGACACCGACGGCGACGGCCGCGTGGAGCCCAGCGAAGCGCGCGCAGACTGCGCCCAGAACGCCAAGGGCGCAAGCCTCAACAGCGTCATATCCAAGGACGGCACCAACGAGTGGACAATCACGGTGGACAAGCCTTCTGCGACCGGCTACTACAACGTGTACATCTACGCGGATGACCGCTCCTCGCAGAAGAACCGCGGCAGCGAAGGCGTTGCCCCCGCCGACATAGGCACCAAATTCTTCGAGAAGGACGGCGATGTCAATTCAGACGACGCAGTCTTCTTCGAAGGCGACGTCCAGCTTCCCAAGCCGCAGGTGGTAGTCAGCGGTGAACAGGCGGGCGACACCGAGCCCACGGTAGAGTTCAAGCGACCTCTCTTCATAGAGGTGGACTTCACCGAGCCCTTCAGCGCGGACTGCAGCGCCGGCGATAAGCTCAGCAACAAGCTCGAGTGCACCGCCGAAAGCGCGGAATACGCGGAAGACGGCTTCGACACGGTAACCGTAACCCGCTTCGAGCTGAACGGCGTGGACATGACCGATGACGTCAAGACCACGGACAACGAGACCTTCCTGGTAGCGTTGGACGATGTGGGCATAGGCGATCACGAGCTCAAGATCCAGGCCACGGACGTCGCGGGCAACGAGCTGAAGGATGTGCTGGAGATCGAGTTCGAGGTGGAAGAGCGGGATCCGTTCACGCGCCGCCTGAACCCGGGCTGGAACCTGGTAAGCCTGCCTGGCTCGCCGGCGGACAGCGCAATCGCCAGCGTATTCGGCAGCGATATCGAAGTGCGGACCGTGTACACCTACAACCCCGTCACTCCTGGCGGCTGGCAGGTAGCGGTGCGCGAGACGCTTGACGACGCCTGGCAAGGCGACCTGACCGACATCACGGCAAAGAGCGGCTACTGGGTGCTCAGCGACGCCATCCAAGACCTCGAGGTATCCATCCCGAGGCTCGCGGGCGGCGCAGTGGGCGCATCCACGCCGGTCCAACCGCCGGTCATACCGATGTACGCGGGCTGGAACCTGATTCCGGTTGTAGATGTAACGGGCGATGCGCTGGACACCAAGAAGTCCATCAACGCCACGACCTACCTCAACAGCCTGGACGACGGGCTAGACCTGGCGCGCGTGCTTGGCTTCAACACCATCACCAACGAGTGGTTCACGGTCATAGACCCGAGCGACGCGTCGGTGACGGACAACCTGCAGATAGGCTCCGCCTACTGGGTATTCGTCCGCGAGAGCGCAAGCCTCGTGCCGGGCGGCATCCCTAGATAAGCGCATAACGGCGCTCCCCCGAAACCCGCGCGGCTTCGGGGGAGCCCGGGCAGCCCGCCCGGCGCCCGCCGCGCTCAAACTGCATAAGCGAACACAACCGGCCGCCTCCCGAATCCGTTTCGGGGGGCGGCTCCGCTTTTCCCAAATCCCCGCGCGCAAACGCCCCCTAACGCTTATCCCCCAACGCCCAATGTGCTAAAATAGTTTTGGCGAATGTTCAATCGCCTCCCGCCCGCGCACAACAGAGCGCCGCCGGGAGGCGCATCTTTGAAACGGCAATGCCTACATACTCATACGCCCATACAGCGGAAAGGATAAGCGGAGCGCGAACATATGAAGACAAGACGGATTCTCACAGGCATAATGGCGGCGCTGCTGCTTGCGCTGGGCGCTGCGGCGCTGACCGACACCGCCCAAGCGCAGGCGCCCACCTCCACCCCCACGCCGCGGCCGGCGCTGTCCGTGCCGCCCATACCCATGACGCTCTCAGGGCAAGCCGCATCCGCCCCCGACGGCTTCAGCCTCGTGGCGCGCATCGGCTCATACGAAAGCCAGGCCGCCGTTATCACAAACGGCCGCTATCTCATCAAAATCGCCCCGCCCAACTCCGCGTTCATCAACGAAGAGGTAAGCCTGTTCCTGGAAGGCGTGGAAGCGAATGAGCGCATACGCCATCAGCCCGGAACCGCACACTTCCAATTCAACCTCACATTCCCTCAAATCCCCGAAGCCACCCTCACGCCCACGCCCGTGCCGGTGCTGCCCGCGATCTACGCCGGCAACATAGTAGTGGCAGGCTTCGCTGTAACCTCCGATATGACCCTAGTCGCGCGCCTCGGAACCACATATCAGACAGCGCCCGCCGCCATCCTCGACGACGGCAGCGGCAACTTCATCGGCCTAGTGATAGCCCCCACCGACGAAAGCGTGATAGGCTTGCCCGTAGAATTCTTCCTGAACGGCGTGCCTTCAACCCCGCCCGCGCACGGCGTCTTCGAGCCGGGCAGTACGCACAACGTATCCCTGGTCTTCCAGAACGTGCCGCCTACGACAACGCCCACGCCGATACCCACCGCGACGCCGGTGCCGCCGACGTCGACGCCCCTGCCGCCCACCGCAACGCCGATACCCACCGATACGCCCATACCCACCGCCACGTCTACGCCGATGCCCACCGCGACGCCTATCCCGCCCACTGCGACGCCGGTGCCGCCTACCGCGACGCCGGTGCCGCCCACTGCAACGCCTGTGCCGCCTACCCCGGTTCCGCCAACCCAAGCGCCCGTAGTGGCGTCCACGCCCGAAACTGAGGACGAAGGCGGCGGAGCCTGCAGCGCATCGCGCGCGCTGACACCCGGCGAATCCGCCGGCAACCTGCTGATGCTCATAGCCCCGCTGGTGATGCTGGGCGGCGCAAAGTACGCCCACAGCCGCCGCCGATCCCGCCGTTAGTCGCAACCCAAGCCCGCCGAAGCGTTTATCCCTTCGGCGGGCAGCGTCATAGCCAAGACCCCGCGTTGCCAACGGCGTGGGGTCTTGCGCTTTATGAGCGCGCGTCCCGCCTTCAGGCGCATAGCGGTTTCGCAGTGCGCCTACGCCGTGCATCCCAACTATCGCGCATGCCCTAATCGGCTTTGAGCGGCGGATTGCGCGCCCAATCCCCTTGTTAGGCGGCTTGCGCGAATGTAGAATGTGAACATACTGCCAACCCGTTTGATATAGCGATGCGTCTGCCTATGCTTACCAAGCGCCAAGAACTGATTCTGAGCGTCATAATCGCCGACTACACGCGCACCGCCGCGCCCATCGCGTCCGAAGCGCTGGCGCGCGAACACGCGCTCGGCGTTAGCCCCGCCACCATTCGCAACGACGTCGCCGCGCTGGAAAGCGAAGGCTACATCACGCATCCCCACTCATCCGCCGGCAGCGTCCCGCTGGACAAGGCTTATCGCTTCTATGTTGAATCGCTGGAGCCCGCCGCCGATAGCGCAATACCGCCCCGGGTTCGCGCTACGGCGAAGCGCCGTCTCAGGAATATCCTCCAAAACCTAGACGATTGGGCGAATGTATCGGCGGCCGTGCTGTCCGGCCTCGTCGGCAATATGGCTATCGCAACCTTCCCCAAGGCGCGCGAATCCCGCGTGCGCCATATAGACCTTGTGCATCTGCAAGATGTGCTGGTGATGCTGATTGTGGTGCTGGAACAGGCGCGCCTGCGCCGCCAGCTCATCCGCCTAGCCGCCCCCATTGACGTCGCTGAGCTGGAAGACGCAACCGCCCGCCTGCGCGCGCTCATAACCGGACTGAACCGCCGCCAAATCGAGTCTCAGGTAATGCGCCTAACGCCCTTTGAAGAGGAACTGGTGGAAGCCACCGCCGTTGTGCTGCGCGAGGAAGACAAGGCGGTGTACCGCGATCACTATGTCGACGGAATGCGCAACCTGCTTTCGCAGCCGGAGTTCGCGCAAAATGAGCGCGCCCAAGCCATCGTGCAGAGCGTCGAAGACGGTAGCCTGGCGCAGACGATCCTGTCCGAAACCCCCGAAGGCGGCGTGGTCAGAGTCATCATCGGCCACGAAAACCCCGACGATATGCTGTCCCCGATGAGCGTGGTCGTGTGCCAGTACGGCGCGCCGCATCACGCCGTCGGCGCCGTGGGCGTCGTCGGCCCCACGCGCATGGAATACCCCAAAACTATGGCGGGCGTCAAGTTCATGTCGTCCGCTATGAACGAACTGCTCGAAAGCATGCGAATGGCGTAACCGCAAGCGTATGCGCCCGCATTCGCAGCGCCCGCGCTGAGGAGAGATACACTTATGTTCGAGACCTTGTCCGAAAAACTGAACGGCGTGTTCGGCCGCCTTAACAACAAGGGCAGGCTTACCGAGCGCGATGTGGACGAAGCGCTGCGCGAGGTGCGTATGGCGCTGCTGGAAGCCGATGTCAACTTCCGCGTGGCGCGCGACTTTGTGGCGCGCATCCGCGAAAACGCGCTCCACTCCGACGTCCTCAAAAGCCTTTCGCCCGGACAGCAGGTAGTCAAAATCACCAACGACGCCCTCATAGACATCTTGGGCGGAGGCGCGCATAAGCTTGAGCCCGGCCCCAAGCAGCCGTCCGTCATCCTGATGGTGGGGCTCAACGGCGCAGGCAAGACCACGGCGTCCGCCAAACTCGCGCATCATCTGAAGCAGTCGGGTAAAACCCCGCTTATGGTAGCCGCCGACCTGCAGCGCCCCGCCGCAATCCAGCAGCTCCAAACCCTGGGTTCGCAGATCGACGTCGCCGTCTATCAGGACGGGACATCCCGCGCCACCGCAAAAGTCGCCAAAGACGGCGTAAAGCGCGCCGCCGAACTGAACGTCGCCTGGGCTATCGTGGACACCGCCGGCCGCTTTCAGATAGACGACGACCTTATGCGCGAGCTGGAAACCGTCAGAGACGCCGTTTCCCCCGACGAAACGCTGCTCGTCGTGGACGCTATGACCGGGCAGGAAGCCGTTGAAGCCGCCAAGCAGTTCCACGACCGCATCGGCTTGACCGGGCTTATTATGACCAAAATGGACGGCGACGCAAGAGGCGGCGCGGCGCTGTCCATAACATCCGTCACAGGCGTCCCCATCAAATTCATCGGCACAGGCGAGCGCTCCGACGCCCTAGAGCCGTTCTACCCCGACAGGCTTGCGTCCCGCATCCTAGGCATGGGCGATATGCTCACCCTGATTGACAAGGCGCAGGCGAACTTCGACAAAGCCGAAGCTTCCGAAATGGAAAAGAAAATCCGTCAAGCGAACTTCGACCTAGAGGATTTTCTGTCCCAGATCCAGCAACTCAAGCAGATGGGCCCAATCAGTCAGGTATTGGATATGGTGCCGGGCTTCTCCGCGATGAAGGGCAAGATGGCAATGGACGAACTTGACGGCAGCCACTTCGACAAGACGGAGGCGATAATCTACTCAATGACCCCGGAAGAGCGCCGCCGTCCGCAGATAATCGGAGGCAGCCGCCGCCGCCGAATTGCGCGCGGCAGCGGTTGTACGCCCCAAGATGTGAACCAGCTTCTCAACCAGTTCAGCCAGATGCAAAAGATGATGCGCCAAATGATGGGCGCTCCCACCGGCAAGGGCAGCAAGCGCAACGCCAAGCGCGCCAGCAAAAAGATGCGTCGCATGATGAAGCAGCGGGAAACCTTCCTCAACATCCCCAACTTCTGACGCTTTTTTGAACGCCGCCGCCCGCCAAGCGCCCCTACGGACGCAATAGCGATACGCCCTTCCACTGCGCGCGCTTGGCGCTTCCCAATCGACGCGTCAAGCCGTTAACGGATAGCCTTCTTACACGCTGTCCGCTGCCTTGATTGCGCCCTGTGCCGCCGCTTGTCCACAACCTTGAACAGGAACGGATTTGATATATTCCCTTAGCGCTTTTGAACTGGCGGCAGCCGTGGCGGTGGTGTTCTTCGCCTGCGCCGTGTTCAGCTCGCTGGGGTTCGGCATAGGCATAGTGGGCATACCGCTGCTGTTGTTGCTGTTCGATCCCACCACCGCAATCATCCTGCTGAATGTGATGGCCGCGCCCGTAGTGGCGGTGATTGTGCTGCGAAACCGCGCGCACCTGCAGCCGCGCGTAGTGCTGCCCATAGCGATAGCCGGCATAATCGGCGCGCTCATAGGCGCGCGGGCGCTCGGCACGCTGGATGTCGAAGCGCACGGCCGGCTTTTCGGCATCGTCATCTTGGCGCTGATAATCGCGCTGACCGTCGGCGGAATGTTCAAGATGCCCTTCCCCAAGCCCAACCCCAAAATCGCTGGCCCGGTTTCCGGCTTTCTAGTCGGGCTCTTCATCACCGCCGCGGGCGTCGGCGGCCCGTTGCTGGTGCTGTTCATGCTGTCGCAGGGCTGGAGCCGCCAGTCCATACGCGCATCGATGGGGCTGTTCTTCGTCTTTATGGTAACCGCGCTGCTTGCGGGCTACGCAATGAACGGGCTCTTCACGCCGCCGCGCCTCACGCTGATAGCCTTCGCTTTCGTCCCCGCCGTGCTTGCGGCGCTGCTTGGCGACAAAATAGCCCAGCGCCTAACCGACGCCATATGGCGGCGCGCCGTAGTCGCCATTGTGCTGACCACCAGCGTGTTCGCGCTCGCAAGGGAAATCGCCAACATCTAGCCGCCCTGCTTGACTGCTTGAAGCCGCGATTTGCGCAAAATCGGCGCTCCATCGTGTATAATTGAACGCTGACACAAACCCGCAAACTCGCGCCAAAGGTTTTGAATGACTTCGTTCTTCCGAAATGGACTGCGCGCCAAAGTTCTTGTTGGCTGTCTGGCGTTGCTTGCTTTGGCCATCATTATTTACGGCGTATCCCAGAGGTATGAGCCTGTCCCGGTCGACAATTCTATAGCCCTCGCCGTTTCGCCCACCTCGACGCCCCTGCCGCCTACTGCTACACCCATGCCTCCCACTGCAACGCTTGTCCCGCCCACTGCCACGCCCGTGCCGCCTACCGCTACGCCTATTCCGCCTACTGCCACGTCTGTGCCGCCCACTGCAACGCTTGTCCCGCCCACTGCCACGCCCGTGCCGCCCACCACAACGCCTGTTGCTACGCCCGCGCCGCAGTACAAACTGCTTACGCCGCATGGAACGCTTACCGCCGCTACTTGGTTTGACTATGACCATATGTACATCGCCGATTTCGAGGGCAACATACGGCTTCTGAATATCAGGACAGGCGAAACGCGAAAAGTGCTTGGCGGCTTGAGCATCCCCCGCGGACTGACGGTATTGGACGGGCGTCTCTATATATCTGAGATGGGGGATGTTTGCAATCGAATGTACGAATACCTCGAATACTTCGAAGGTGAATATGAATGGCATCTAACTTCGTGCATCTTCCCGAGTGTAATAGGCGATTATGAGGGCTATTCGGAAGTCGTTGTGAACTACGCGCTTCTGACCCAAGCCAGAATCCTCTCTTACCGTGTTCACGAATCCGGCAACCTCAGCGATAGGCAAACGGCTGTGGACGGACTTATAACCGTAAGGCACGACCACGCCCCGAATGGACTTGCCAACGATGGCGAGTATGTGTATGTCAGTATCGGCCATCCGCATGAACTGTTAAAACCGGATAACCTATTTGATGCCAATGCTGAGCTTTTCGCGGCAAATGGACGCAGACCGGACCTGATGGGCACGATAGCGCGCTTTCGGCCCCCCCCCGATATTGAAAATGAAGTGGAAGTGGAGGTATTCGCAAGCGGACTTCGCAATACCTACCAAATCTCCATAGCCCCCGACGGCGCTATCTACGGAGCGGATAACGACGTCAACGCCGGCTTTCCAACAGGAGACCGCTCCCTAGAAGAATTGAACGCCATAGTGAAAGGCGGCTTCTACGGCTTTCCGTTATGGGGAACTAACGAAGCCCCGCCCGAAGAGAACGTCACAGAGCCGGTAGCGGTTCTGAACGGCGTCTCTTCCACCGCGACGCACGCCAACGAAGACGGCGTCTATGTCGCATATCGGAACGCTGAAAACAATAGATTCGTCGTAGATAGGTTCGACTACGAAACATTCACGCCCACGCGGATTTTTGGAAACATCCGAATCTACATCACATCTATCCTGGAACGGGACGGGCTTCTCTACATCTTTACATTTTATGGAGATGTGTATATCATAGACCCTAACTTGGCTCCCATAACCTTGCAAGAAGAACGCTGACAAGCGCGCGCATTTTTGAGAATGCTCTGCCTGACACCCTGATTTACTCAAAATCGGCGCTCCATCAAATATAATGGGATTGCTGACGCAAAATCGACAAACTCACTCCAAAGGTTTTGAATGAATTCGTTCTTCCGAAGTGTACTGAGCGCCAAAGTTCTTGTTGGCTGCGTGGTATTGGTTACTTTGGCGCTCATAATGTACGACGCCTCACAAAGGTACGAAGTTGATGTTTCTGTAGCCCGCGCTGTCTCGCCTACCGCTACGCCCGTGCCGCCCACCGCTACGCCCGTGCCGCCCACCGCTACGCCCGTGCCGCCTACTCCCACGCCTGTGCCGCCCACCGCAACGCCTGTGCCGCCCACCGCAACGCCTGTGCCGCCTACTCCCACGCCTGTGCCGCCCACCGCAACGCCTGTGCCGCCTACTCCCACGCCTGTGCCGCCTACTCCCACGCCTGTGCCGCCTACTCCCACGCCTGTGCCGCCTACTCCCACGCCCGTGCCGCCCACCGCAACGCCTGTGCCGCCTACTCCCACGCCTACGCCGCAGTATAAACTGCTTCAGCCGGGTGGAAGACTTACCGCCGCCGCTTGGTTTGACGATGACCATATGTACATCGCCGATTACGAGGGCAGCATACGGCTTATGAACATCAGGACGGGCGAAGTTCGAAAAGCGCTTGACGGCTTGAGCATCCCCCGCGGACTGACGATATTGGATGAAAGGCTCTATGTATCGGAGATGGGGAATGTTTGCGAGCGAATGTACGAGTACCTCGAATGGCTTGAAGATGGCAGCGACAGAAGGTTTCTAGCATGGTGCGTTCTGCGGCTGATAAAAGACTGGTCGGCCGCTGAAGAAATTATGGTGAGATACGTACTTCTGACCCAAGCCAGAATCCTCTCTTACCGCGTTCACGAATCGGGCTACCTCAGCGATAGGCAAACGGTTGTGGATGGGCTTATAAGCATAAGCGGCGACCACGCCCCGAATGGACTTGCTAACGATGGCGAGTATGTCTATGCCAGTATCGGACATCCGCAGGAATGGATAAAACCGGACAACCTGTTTGACCGTAATGCCGAGCTGTTCGCGGCAAACGGGCGCAGGCCGGATCTAATGGGCGCTATTGCGCGCTTCGCCCCTCCCCCCGACAGTGAAAGTGAAGTGGAAGTGGAGGTATTCGCAAGCGGACTTCGCAACACCTATCAGATCTCCATAGCCCCCGACGGCGCTATCTACGGCGCTGATAACGACGTCTCAGACGGCCTTTCAACGGAAGGACATGTAGAAGAGCTGAACGCCATAGTGAAAGGCGGCTTCTACGGCTTCCCGCTATGGGGAACTAACGAAGCCCCGCCCGAAGAGAACGTCATCGAGCCGGTGGCAATTCTGAACGGCGCATCTTCCACTGCAACGCACGCCAACGAAGAAGGCGTCTATGTGGCGTATCGGAACGCTGAAAACAATAGGTTCGTTGTGGATAGATTCGACTACGAAACATTCACGCCTACGCGGATTTTTGGAGACATCCGAACCTACATCACATACATCCTGGAACGGGACGGGCTTCTATACATCCTTACCTTTGATGGAAAGGTGTATATCATAGATCCTAACTTGGCTCCCATCACTTCGCAAGAGGGACGCTGACACCTACGAAATATCAAACATTTTAGGAGGCGGCAATGCCTAATCGCAAAATCGGCTACATAGGCTTGGGGAATATGGGCGGCGGAATGGCGGCGCATCTGCTGTCAAGCGGCTACGATGTGGTGGTGTACGACCTGCGCCCGGATGCCGTTCAGGCGCTGGTGGACAGAGGCGCAACCGCCGCCGCATCGCCCAAAGAAGTCGCCGAACGCTGCGAAATCGTCATATCCTCACTGCCCACCCCGCGCAGCGTGGAAGACGCCGCCACTGGTCCCGACTGCATCGTTGAAGGATTGAGCGCCGGCAAAATCTACATAGATATGAGCACCATCGACCCCGACACCACACGCAGAGTGGGCGAAGCGGTCAAGCGCGCGGGCGCTAGTATGCTGGACGTCCCTGTGGGCATGGGCCCGCCGCAGGCGGCCGGCGGCGAACTCACCCTGATGATTGGCGGCGACGCCAACGACGTGGAAGCTTGCAAGGATGTGCTGGACACGCTGGGCAACAAGCAGTTCTACTGCGGCGAACTCGGCGCCGGCGTTACTACCAAGATCGTCAACAACCTTGTGTCCTGCTCCGTCGCCACGTTGCTCGGCGAAGCCGCCGCTATGGGCGTTGCCGCCGGCCTGGACGCCGAAACCCTGCGCGACGTTATGAACAACACCGCCGCCGATACGCTCCACGGGCGCAATTCGCTGAAGACCAAGACATTCGCGCGCAACTTCGATCCCGGCTTTAAGCTCGCGTTGTCCCACAAAGACTTGGGCTTGGCCGCGCAGCTCGCCGCAAGCCTGGGCGCGTCCAATATGATAGGCTCCGCCGCCTACCAAGTGCAGACGCTTGCCATGGGCAAAGGGCTTGGCAACGAAGATCAGACCGCCACCGTCAAGATAGCCGAAGAGACCCTGGGCGTCGAAGTAAGGGGAAGAGACACCGATTAAGCGCAATCGTTGGCGTGTCTGCCGTCAGCGCCGATATGCCGTCGGTCAGCGCGCGCCGCGTCCGCTGCGATAGCGCAATGCGCGCGGCCAGTAGCTCACCGATACGACGACCGCAAGCGCGGCAAGCATTGCGGCGACGATGTACACGTCCCTGAATGCCAGCGCAAACGCCTGCGTTTCGTCCGCCGCCGCCGTTGCGTGGAACGCCTGCCGCCCGGCGAACAGCGCGCTCATCAGCGCCACGCTTGTTACGATGCCCAGGCTGCGCGAAATCGCTATCAGCGCGCCGCCCGTCCCCAAGCGGTCGCCCGAAACCGCCCCCATTATCAGCGTGGCGCTCGCCGCCTGGAACAGCCCCATTCCCACACCCGCTGCCGCCATTCGCAGCGCGGTATCGGCCACGGTTGACGCCGCCGTCAGGGTGCTGAACCAGAGCATCGCCGCCGCCGCTATCGCCAGCGCAATCGTAGTCAGGTATGCGGGCGGCATCCTATCGGACAGGTAGCCGCCGATGGGCGCCGCCGCGCCCGCCACCGCCGGCGACAACATCAGCAGAAAGCCCAGCGCCTTGGCGTCCACTCCCAGCACATCGGACACATAGAACGGCAGGATGAACAGGCTTACGAAAGTAGCCATAAAGAGCAGAAACGACGCCGCGATTACGGGCGCAAGAACGGGGTGCGTCAGCATCTTGGGGTCCAATATGGGATGCGCTGCGATGCGTTCCCAGCGCGCGAGCGCCGCAAACGCCGCCGCCGCCGCAATGCCCAGCGCCAGCGTCGCGGGCGAAAGCCAGCCGCTTCTGCCGCCCAGCGTGAGGCACAGCGTAAGCGATGCAAGCCCCGCGAATGACAGCGCCGCCCCGCGCATATCAAACCGCCGCCCGCCCCCCGCGCGATGCTCGATCAGCAGCGCCAGCGCCAGCGCAATCGTCAGCAACGTCAGCGGCACTCGCGCGAGGAATATGGCGCGCCATCCGAATTCGTCCACCAGAACGCCGCCGCCCAGCGTGGCGACTATCATCCCCAGCGTGGCTATGCCCGCCATCATCCCAAGCGCCCTGCCTCGCTGCTCGGACGGGAATATGGCGGTTACCAGCGCCGGCGCGGACGCCATTATCAGCCCGTTGCCCACCGATTGCAGCAGGCGCAGCCCAAGCACCGCCGTCAGCGTGGGCGCTATGCCAATCAGCAATACCGCAAGCGCGTATGCCGATAAGCCGATGATGTAGAAGCGCCGCAAGCCGTGGACGTCGGCGGCGCTGCCCAAGCCCAGCTGAAGGCTTGTAGAGCCGCCCACATACAAGACGATTATCCATTGAACGCTGCGTATGTCGGCGCCCAAGTCTGCGGTGATGTTGGGCAGCGCTACATTGACGGCGAGGTCGAGCGAACACAGGAACATACCGAGCGACGCCGCCACCAGCCCAAGCCACTTGTTCGCTGCGATACGCACAAGCCGTCTGCGCGCCTAAACGCGGCTATTCGCTGCTGAAGCGCCGTCCCTCAATGTTGGCTGCAATTATCGCTCCCCGGCAAGCCGCTCGAATTCGGCCGCAACGACTTGCATAAACTCGTCCAATTCGGCGGGCTTTCGTCTGCGCGCTTGGCGGCGGCGCATTACCAGCCGATAGCGTAGCAGGCGCGCCTCGGATCGGCGCCCGCGCTGAGCACACCCGTATGCGGATCGCGCCGCGCCACGGTGGCGCCCATGCCGCAGGTTGCCGCTTGTACAAGTTCGCCGTGTCCCAGCGCTCTCAGCGCGTCCCAAGTCTGCGCCGGGAAGCCGTCCTCCAGCGATACGCGGTTGGGATAATACACATGCGGATAGAACGAATCGGGGACGCTTTCGGTGGCGAAGCGCGGCGCTTCCACCGCCTCTTGCGGGTTCATCCCGAACAGCAGCGTGTTCAGCATAAGTTGCGCGTTAGCCTGCGCCTGATGATCGCCGCCGGGGCAGCCCACCGTCATAATCGGCGCGCCGTCCTTGGACACGATGTAGTTTATGAGCGTGGTGCGCGGGCGCTTGCGCGGCTCCAATCGGTTGGGATGCCCGTCGATGAAGTTGAACATCTCGATGCGCGTGCTGATGGCGGCGCCCTGTTCGGGGAAGAACACGCCCTTGCTGAACGAGCCGCCGCTTGGCGTGGCGCATGCCAGATTGCCGTCGCGGTCGATGCAGGCGATATGAGTTGTGCCTCCGCTGTTGCCGGACTCGCCCGCGCCCACGCCCGCAAGCCTCGACATTGTGGCGTCCGCCGGCTTGCTAACGCCGGAGTGCTTCCACGGATCGCCGGCGGCGGGCAATTCGGGGCAGGCGCGCGCCGGGTCGATGCAACGCGCGCGCTCCGCGGCGTACTCTTTGGAGACAAGCCCGTCTATCGGCACCGTCGCGAAGTTGGGATCGCCGTAGTATGCCTCGCGGTCCGCAAACGCCAGCTTGCACGCCTCAAGAACCGTATGGATGTAGGCGGGCGAGTTGTGTCCCATCGCCGCCAAGTCAAAGTGCTCCAGCACATTCAGGATCTGCAGCGTCATTATGCCCTGCGTCCAAGTGGAATGGCTGCTTATTTCGTGTCCCATATATGTGGACGCGACCGGTTGGGCGTATTCGGCGCTATATTCGGCGAGGTCGTCGGCGTTCAGGATGCCGCCCACTTGCCGCGAATAGGCGGCGACGCTCTTGGCGATGTCGCCTTTGTAGAAAGCGTTGTTGGCGGCGCGAATGCCGTCGGCGCGGCTGCCGCACGCGGCGTTTTCGGCGGCGACCATGCGCTTCAGCATATTCGCAAGGCTTGGCTGCACCAGCAGCGAACCCGCCTTAGGCGGCTGCCCGTTGTCGAAGAATATATCCCTGCCGCCCGGCGGGAACAGATCGAACTGCTCGCGCGTTCCCGCGTTGTCCAGCCGCTGCAGCATATATTCGTAGTTGGGAAAGCCCTTTTCGGCGTAGTGGATAGCCGGGGCAAGCGCTTCGCCCATCGTCTTGCTGCCGTAGCGCTCCAGCATCGACGTCAGCGCCGCTACAATGCCCGGCACGGTGAACGACAGCGGGGCGTCTTTGCCCGGCCCGGTTGGGATGACGTCGTGTCCGCGCGACTTGTAGAAATCCACGCTCGCATTGCCGGGGGCGTTGCCCTGCCCGCTCAGCGAAAGCAGATCGCCGCTGCGCGCGTCGTACAGCATAAACACGCCCTCGGCAAGCAGCGAATAGTTGGCGAGCGGCTCGGTAACGCCCGCCGCAAAGCACGCCGCCGCCACCGCATCGAAGGCGTTGCCGCCGTCCAGCAGCATACGCATGCCCGCCATAGATGTCAGGTAGTGTCCGCTGGATATGACGCCCTGCGTGCCGTACACCACCGGCCTGCCGGTAGGCGGCCGCGCGGTATCGCCCTTGTCGAGGGATATATGATTGTCTAAGGCTATATGGTTATCGGCGGTTGCCATTGGGATGCTCCTTGCGGCGGTTTGCGTTACGGTAGAGGCGTTAGATGTGGTAGATGCGTTGCGGGGCAATGCAGAGAGCGTTATATCTGACGATGGTATTGGCCGGCGTACTTGTCTAGCGGCGGCAAGCCTGTGTGTTCAAAGATTAGTTGCGCTATTCGCATCTCTTTTCGGAGCGCCAAATTGAATGGGCCGATGTTGTTCATTTCCAAGTAGAGCCGCCCTTCAAAGCCGGCAAGCACGGTTGGAGCGGTAACATGCACGGACAGCCCAAGCCGCGCTAGTGAACTCTTCCCTTCTATCCGCGCCGCGATATGGGTCGGCAGCTTCACATACTCCAAAGTCTTGCCAATCACTAGACGATTGCGCGGCATATGGTACGGCTGGTTGTCGGTCATTGTTATGTATTCCGCTTGCCGCGCTGCGATTTCCATCACATCAATGTTCGGGGCGGATGGATCTACGATGAGCCCAGGTATGACATCGTCCGGCAAGACCATTAGGGTTTCGTGCAGAAGCAAGTCCACCGATGAACTGGCGATGCGATTTTCGGAGTGTTCCAGCGAAATCGGCGGGGCGAAGACAAGTCTTCCTGCTTGAATCTCCGCTATGATTTCCACATTGGAAAGAACCATGCCTATTCGTATTCCTCCAAAGATGGAATGAGTTCAACTAACTGATTCTCATCGACGTAGAAAGTGTCGATGCCGAGTTGAGTGATTGCCAGGCGCACAAGAACCTTGTTCTCAAACTTGCCTACCAATGCAGCCCTGACGGTGCGGTTGTCTTCGTTGACGGAGAAACTCGGCACATAGGCGGACTTGGGCGGTTCGCCGACTGCGAACTCCACCGCCCATTCTGCGGGCGGATCCGAAAACGGCCATTTCACAAGCCTTATGTACGGAAAGTCCACGAAGAGCGGCTCGTTGAAGTAGTGGAACTTGGGCGGCGGCGGATCCGGGCGTAGTAGCCGTTCGAACATATTCCCCTCTCTGCGCGGCGGATGCTTGGCGGTATAGCGCGGCGAAAACCTGAATCGCTTTCGGATCGCCCCTAGTATTGACTTGACGGGCGCAAAATGTCAAACGCCCGTCCCTTACCCCTTGCCCCTACCGCTCCCGCAGCTTCGCCAGCGAAAAGTCGTTGCCGTTCACCCAGTCGCGGTGCGCCTTTTCGCGCGCCAGCACTTCGCGCGCCTGCGCTATCACGTCGCGCGCTATCTCCGACGGGATGGTTACCACGCCGTTGGCGTCGGCGTGAATCAGGTCGCCGGGGTTCACCAGCACGCCGCTGATTCGCACCGGAACCTGCGCCTCCATAAAGCCGAAGTTGCCGTGCGCCGGCACCATCCCCGGCGCGAAGTAGTGAAAGCCCATCTCGCGCACCGTGTCCACATCGCGCACGCCGCCGTCCGTTACCAGCCCGATTGCGCCCAGTCGCATGGACACCGTGGCGAGCCCGTCCCCGAAGTGGCAGCCGTGCTTGGGCTTGGAACTCAGGTCTTTGAGCGCAAGTACCACTGGCTTGGGCGATGCGTCTATCGCCTCGAATAGTTGGAAGCGCGCCTCTCGGTCGTGAACCCTGCCGTGCGTGGTGGTGTCCAGCGTCGCCGTAACCGCATAGCCCGCCATCACGCCCATCTCCGGGAACATGCAGCGTATATCCCAGCCCATAAACCCGTCCGTGTCGCTGCGAACATTGAAAGGTTCTATCGCGTTGGCTATAGTAGGCGTGTCAATCTGGCGCAGCGTGTCCAGTTCGGCATCCGTAAGCGGGGTTTGCATAGCAACATCACCTCAGTTCAATTCAGTTTGATTGTCAGAGCTCGATTGTTAGCGAATGGCAGTTAGTTTATCAGCAATCGGCGTATATGCGAAACCCGACGCCGCGCCTAACGCATATCGCCGCGCTTGACAACCGATTAGCAGAGCCCAAAACCCAAAGCCCATTAACGAAAGGAATCGCAATATGGCAGTAGAGAAAGTGCTTATGACCGGGGCGACCGGCTACATCGCCAATCAGCTTTTGCCCACATTCCGCGAGAGCTATGAGATGGTTCTGGTGGATGTGAAGCAGGAAAACCCGCGCGGCGAAAAGGTTGAGGGCGTGGTCATCGCAGATCTGATAGACGCCGACCGCTCCAAGTACGCCCACCTGTTCGAGGGCGTGGACGCGGTGGTGCATCTGGGCTACAAGCGCAGAGCGGGCGAGCCGCTCGACCACTTCTTCGACGAAAACGAAAATGTGGCTATGGCGTACAATGTGCTGCGCTCCGCATACGACGCCGGCGTCCCGCGCTTGGCTATCGCCAGCTCCAACCACGCCGCCGACTGGTATGAACACAACCTCATCCATACGCGCAAGATGGAATCGCTCGACCCGTATCGGCTGCCGCTGTCCGACAACTTCTACGGCTGGGCGAAGGCGACATATGAGCATTTGGGCTTTCTGTTCGCGTGCGGGCTTGGCGGCTTCGCGGACGACGGCGGCAGGCAGCTGCACACCGGCGGCGTTTCGCAGATACGCAAGACGGGCGTGGTGATGGTGCGCATCGGCGCGCCGCGCGAGCTTGACCTTGCGACCTATGTAGGCGATCCCGAAAACTACAAGCGCGACCTTGGCGCGTACATAAGCCCGCGCGACATCACGCAGCTCTTCCAAAAGGCGATAGAAGCGCCCAACATAGAGAACGAACACGGCGTCCCGTGGCAAGTGGTGTACGGCATCAGTAACAATACGCGCGCCTTCTGGTCGCTCACAAGCGCGCGCAAGGCGCTCGGCTACGAACCGCAGGACGACTCCGAAGTCAAGTTCGCCGACGACATACATCGCTTCCTAATCGGCGAAAACGCGCCCGGCGGCAGAGTGGGGTAGGGGGATGCGCGGGCAATGGGCGGGGACGTCGGTTTCGGCTAACGCGCCGCCGCCATTATCATCGGCAGGGGGTATAGTTCGCGGGCGAGCGGGTTGAACGCCAAGCCCAGCGCTTTCAGCGTGGTTGCGCCGATGAGCGCGCTGTCGCCATCCTCGCCGAAAATCACATCAGCGCCGCCGAAACGGTCGCCGTATCTGAACAGCGCCACGCCCTTTTTGCGCCTTATCGTGGAGCCGTCGGCAAGCGTGAACGCCTGCTCGCCTTTCGGCTCTATGCCCAGCCGCTCAAGCGTCGCAGTAGGGATGGCAGAGTAGATTGCGCCGCTGTCTATCAGCCCGCGCACGGATTCGCTCATATCAGCAGCGGCGGGGTTTTCCACTTGCAGATCCAGGTATGTAAGTCCCATAACAGCAAATCCCCTTCTGTTGTGAAGCTCGTTATATTATCCGTATGCGGCTATTATAGCATCAGCATGGCGCCTTTGGCGTAAGGCGTCTTACCCCCGCACACCCGCGCGCTCCAGCTCGCGCAGCACGGACTTGTTGTTGGCGTTGACGATGGGCTGGAGGCACATTAGCTTGCGCCATGATGACAGCATCGACTCGGCGTTGGCGTCGTAGGGAAGCCCTAGCATCTGCGTTACTATACGGTCTATTTCGGCGCGGTTGGGGTCGAGGGCGCTTAAGCTGATGCGCTTGAGCGGCAGGGTTCGCAGGCGGTCGAAGTTGGCGGCGGCTATGCGGCGCGCCGTCTTGGCGGCGTCCGCATCGGCGGCGAAGTCGGGGATGGGGTGATTGTCCATTGCCTTTACGCCCATTATTGAGCGTCCCAAGTTTGTAGTTTCGCCATGCCCAACCCTGATGATTATCCCGTATGTGCTGTTCAGAAACAGGGTTATCGCCTTGGCTACATCGTCTTCTGCAAGGATGGTAGTCCAAGCCCTGCCGCCTATGCAGGTTGTTGGCGTGTAGCAAACGGCGATTTTATTGGAACTTTGGCTAAAGCTTCGGGATAGGTGGAAATGTCCCGCCGTTTGGATGATTTGCTTAACGGCATTCACATCGCCGCGCGATTCGCCGTAGTGGGTGGGTTCGCAAGTGATAGCGAGTTGGCTATCCTCATCTACCGCCCACATGGATGGGTTGTTGCGATACTTTGCGTTGGCGTCTTTGTGAATTACAAATGCGCCGCGCGGAGACCTGCTACCCGCTATTTTCCCAATCAAGTCATCCCCCGTGCCGCGCTTTGATATTTTATCAAGCGTTGTCATCGGAAGATCGAAGTCTGTAGCCTCCCTAGTGATTGGATTCCATGCGATGCCGTCCGTGGTGAATGCGGTGATATATGCGAAATCGCCGCTTGCTCCAAGGACAGACCACGGTTCCCCCCCCCCCCCCCCCCCGCGAATACGATAATATGTTCCCGCGACGGAACCTACCTCTATTTCACCGGACTTCTTGCCAAGCGCGACTTCGCGACGGATAGCGTCGGCGAACATCTTGGCTTCTAGTTTGGTTGTGAATGTGCGGGTTAGGTTAACGCAGGTTACGGATCTATCGCCGTTTGGGTCGTTCATAGGCGATGGCGTGTGCTTTGTGCCGATTAGCAGCATCTCTTGTATGCCGGTGTCCGCCGACATTGAATTACCGTCGCCGGACGCCGTGCTTATGGCAATCACATCGCAGTATTCGTTCTCAATGTTCTTGCGAAAGCCTGTGTAAGAATGAGAATGCGCCGCCGTGAGGGGCAGCACCTTTCCGTGCGGACGGCCATATCCCAATATCAGATGCTCTATGACGTGCATATATGTAGGCAGCCCGGCCTGTCCGTGCGCAATGCCATGATGCCTTCTATCGGCATGGCGCTTGTACTTCTGCATATCTTTGCGGTCAATAGGGTTGCTTGCGCCGCCGCGCGCTCGGAAGTAGGGATCATTGTTGTTGCAGATGTCGAATGTGCGGGGGTCAATGGTCAGCATCGTATCTTGCGCGCCTCTGAGTCCGATGATGCTTGCCTGCATATTCGATACGCCTGTAGGCAGCAGAAAATTCAGAGAGCCGCCGTTATTGGTGATGGCGAATATGGCGCTGTCGGTAAAGGAAGTTTGGGGTTCGAGAGAGGTCAAGTTGGCAGTGGCGACGGATACGGACTGCCGATTGATGTCGGATAGTTGGATGAAGCGCTCCATTCGGTCGGCGTGGATGCTGGTTTTGTCGTCGGATTTGGCGTAGTGGCGAAAGCGGATGTTCTCTTCGGTGGCGCGCGCAAGCGTGCCGGTGCCGGCGTAGACTTCGTTGTACTTGGCGCTGCGCGGGTCGGACAATCGGCGGGTGGTGATGTTGGCGAGCAGTTCGGCGGTTGCGGGCTTGGTGTAGTAGGCGGCGCGCTGGTCGCGGTCGGGAATAAGGGATTGCCATATTTCGGCGGCGACGTTGGTGGTAGCGCTGACGCCGGCTTGGATGTACTGCGAAACGGCGTCTTTTACTGCGCGCAATGTATCGCCGATATGGGGACTGACTTCGGAGTCTTCCAGCATATCCGACGCGAGGGTGGATAGGGGCGTGTAGTTGATGGCTTCGATTTTGCGCCATTCGGCGGCGATTTTGGCGGGAATGCCGTCGTATGGCGCTATCTTCTGATACAGATCGGGAGCGTCTATCGTCAAGACATTTTGCAAACCGCCCCACTCGTTGAGATTCATATGGAGCTGAATCATGCTGAAGAGGGTGCCGACGATGTTGCCGGCGACGGATTCCACTTGTTGACGCTGTTGCGCTTGCCGCAGTCCATAGCGCCCGGAGAGGCGCGCTCGCGTAGCGGCGGGGCAGGCGTTCAGTTTGGCGGCGAGCGCATTTTTCGCCTTGGTCATATCGGCGATTGCGGCTTGCATAACGGATTCGGCGTATGGTTCGGGGATGGCGGCGAGCCAAGCGTATTGAACGACGTCCTGCAGCGATACGGGGAATGGCTTATCGGGGACGGTGGTCAGCTCAGGGTCATCGGGGGACTTGCCGGTCACAACCTGCATCAGGAATTGGGGTTCGTCGCTCATAAGCGGGGCGTCGGGTTCGCGCGAGGCGAGTTTATCCAAATCCAATTCGCCCAGCGCCCTTGGGATGCCCAGCGCGATGACGGATTTCATCGGGATATTGTAGTCGTTGAACTGATAGCCGAGCCGCGCGATAGCGTCTTTGACGGCTGGAGCGCCGTATTCGGTCTCGATGATGGTACGCAGTCCGTAGGGCATATGCGCCACGATGTCGGGAGTGGCATTGCCGCTGCGCGCGGTGCCGGATTCTTCGGGGGGGAATTCGTATCCGGGCGGCGCTTGGCGCTCCATCGCCGCGGCGATAAATGCGTTGAGAGCCCTTTCGTTCATAGCCATAAGCGCGCTGTCCATTCCGATGGGTAGATATAATGTGCTATCGATGTGTATGATACACAAGTGGGTGGGGGCGGTCAATGGGGAGTGGGGTTGTATGCTGGGATCGAACGGGCGGATGCACGGCTTCCGCATAGCGCTGTCCTCATTGCGCCGACTTCACACTCGCCGCCCGATTGACACCCGCGCCGCCGTTCAAACATAATCATAGGCGCTATGCCGATTGTCAGAGGCGCCGCGTCTGATTGCGCTAACCGCCACGCTAACGGATTGGAGCATTACCGCAATGAAGAGTTTCTTGACGCATTTGGAATGCACATACTGCCACGCCACATATTCGGCGGATGCGCCGCATCGCACCTGCCCGGACGCTGACTGCGGCAAGGTGTTGTATCCGCGCTATGATCTGCAGGGCGCAGGCGCTGCGCTGAGGCGCGAGGATTTGGCGCGGCGTCCCGCGAATATGTGGCGCTACTTTGAGGTGATGCCCGTGCTGGACGCCGCTAATGTGGTTACGCTGGGCGAAGGCTTTACGCCGCTGTTCAAGGCGGAACGGCTGGGCAAGAATATCGGCTGCGCCAATCTGTACATCAAGGACGAAGGGATTAACCCGACGGGTTCGTTCAAGGCGCGCGGGCTGGGCGCTGCGGTGTCCAAGGCGCGCGAACTTGGCATACAACGGCTGACGATGCCGTCCGCGGGGAATGCGGCGGGCGCTATGAGCGCGTATGCGGCAAAGGCGGGAATGGATGCGTTTGTGTTTATGCCGAAGGATGCGCCGGAGGCTAACCGCATCGAGGTCGAGATGAGCGGCGCGCGCCTGGAGCTGGTGGACGGGTTTATCACGGACGCCGGACGGATTTCGGCAGCGCGCGCCGCCGAGTTGGATCTGTTCGATGTGTCCACGCTACGCGAGCCGTATCGCGTAGAGGGCAAGAAGACGATGGGTTATGAGATTGCGGAGCAGATGGGTTGGACGCTGCCGGACGCGATACTATACCCCACGGGCGGCGGCACGGGCATAGTGGGCATGTGGAAGGCGTTTGCCGAAATGGAGGCGATGGGCTGGCTTGACGGCAAGCGCCCCAAGATGTTCGCGGTGCAGTCCGATGGCTGCGCGCCGATAGTGAAGGCGTTCAACGAAGGCAGCGAGTTCGCCGCGCCGTGGGAGAACCCGTCCACGCTGGCGGCGGGGATACGGGTTCCGGCGGCTATCGGGGACTACCTGATACTGCAGGCGCTGCGCGAGAGCGGCGGCGGGGCGCTGACGGTTACGGACGCGGAAATCCTGGCGGATATGCGCGCGGTGGCGTCGCTGGAAGGGATATTCGTCTGCCCTGAGGGGGCGGCGATCGCGGCCGCGCTGCGCCGCCTGATTGCGGACGGCGCGCTGTCGGCGGACGAGTCCATCCTGCTGCTGAACACCGGCTCAGGGCTGAAGTACCTGGATATGATACGGCAGCCCGCGGGCTAGACGAGCTCGACGTCGCTGATGTGCGGGGCGTAGTTGGGCAGCGACGAGCGAAACATCATCTCAACGAGCTGGTGGTCGGGGACGCATTCGGGACACTCTTCGTTGACGCCCTTGTGATACTTCACGGTGAGGCGCCCGGACTGCAAGTCCACGAACTCCAGCGATCCGCCTTCGGACGCTACCACGATTTGGATGTTGTCCATTATCGCTTGAACGCCGGGATCTGTGTTGACTGCCATAATCGGCCTCCTTTAGTTAGCATTTGTTAGCGTTAGTCAGCGCGCATAGCGTACAAAGGCTTATGCGGTTTGGTTGATAATATAGAGATGTGAAGGAGCGGATGGATTAGGCGGCAGGCAGCTTAGGCGCATATAGACGGGCGCAGGGCATCGCCGCTTGCTCATCGTCATTCGTCGTCGCCAAGCCGCCTTAGGCGTTCCTGCAGCCGGCGCAGTTCTGATTCGGCGCGTTGCCGGGCGGCAGCTTCGCGGTTAGCGCGCTCAGATTCGCGTTGTCGCGCAGTGGCTTCTCTGGTTGCGCGTTCATCCGCCAGCTGCCGGGCGGCGGCTTCCCTTGCCGCGCTCTCCTCCGCCCTATCAGCGCGGTCTGCCTCTTCGTCTGATGTGAGAAGATAACTATCAGTCCGCGGGTCATACCAGCGTAGCTTGCCCGCATCCCAGCACACATACAGCCCCAGCGTATCGCTGTATCCCCAGTAGTAACTATCGCCATCCCGCTCGATATCGATAGGCTTATAGCGCCCATCCACTAGCCTATCGCCCGCCAACGCCGCATCGTGGTAATCGCCCCCGGTGGCGTCGAAGCGCCAGTACTCCAGTATGCCGTAGCGCTCATAGTCGACGCGCTTATCAGTGTAGTCGACCCTGCCCGTAGTCTTGGACGCTATCTCAAGTACAAAGTCCGGCGGCTTGCCCTGTTCGTCTATGTCATAGCCCTGCCGCTCTATCGCGCGCGCGGGATCGCAGTCAAACGCGATGATGAGGTCGGGTATGCGCAGCCCCAGCCGAATGCTCAGCGCGGTTCCTACGGGAAGTTCGCCGTACACCAGAGTAGTGTCCCGCCTGCCGAAATGGCGTTTGAGGGTTGCGACGTAGCCGATTTCGTGGAGAATGTCTATGTTCTGCATATCGTAGCGTAGCGGGAACTCAGGGAACTGCGCGAGCGTCGCGTTTGTCTTGAGCGCATCGCTTGCCGTGAGCGTCCCGTTTGTTTTGAGTAACCCGTTTGTGTTCGGGGTTGCCTTTGTCTTTATGGGCGCAATCGTTTTGGCGGCCATCGCCGACCTCTCATATTTTGGCGATACGAAAAGTAGTCGTCTGACAACTATGTATCATTGGGCGGATTTTGGCAATCGGGGTTAGGGCAGGCGCATTAGCCTAACTGCAGCAGCTCGACCCAGTTGCCGTCGGGGTCTTGCAGGTAGCAGCCCTTCTTGCCGTCGACGATCTCGATCGGCGGGTTAAGCCGCTTTGCGCCGCTGCGGATAAGCCGCTCATACGCCGCGAATATATCGTCCACCTCAAAGGCGATGTGCGATGCGCCGTAGCCGTTGCGCTCTTGGATGTGGGCGTCCGAGCCGGGCGGGTTGACATACTCGATTAGCTCCAGCAGATGTCCGTTGCCGTAGTGGAACTCAGCTATCTTTATGTGCGTGTTTTCGTAGCCCAAGATCTGCGATATGGGGCCGCCGTCGCGCTCGCGCATGCCTATTAGCGTCAGTCCGACGGCGTCGCGGTAGAAGGCTACGGACGCGTCGATATCGCTCACAACGAAGCCGGTATGGTGCATTCCGATAATCATAGCGCGTCCTCCTAATCGCCCGTGTATTGCCTATGGCGAATGCGGCAAGTTGGATTGGGGTAGGCTCTAATCCACTCCCTAGGATGCGGTTTATGATACGCCCACCGGCGGCACTATTCAATGGGGAACGGGCGGGCTGCGGCGGCGATATTCGCGGGCATATTCATGGGGCAACGCATCGGCTTGCAGGCGTGTGTGTACTATGCGGCGTTAGAGTGTATAATCGGCGCGCAATTCGGCGCGCGCGCTTTAAGTGAAGAAGGCGTATAATCGCCAATGCTATGATATGCAAGCGCAGGGGAGTAGGAATATGACGAATGGGAGCGTACTGGGCAGCGGGGATTTCAGGTATAGGCCGGCGCCCAATTGGGAGACGCTGCCGCCCGGCTACAAGTGGCGCGAGGTGGCCGCGGTTGCGGTGGACGGCAGCGACAATGTGTATGTGTTCAATCGCGGCGAGCATCCGATGATGGTGTTCGACAGCGAGGGCAACTTCATCAAGTCGTGGGGCGAGGGCGTGTTCACGCGGGCGCACGGCGTCAGCCTGGGCCCGGACAACACGCTGTATTGCAGCGACGATGGCGACCACACCGTCCGCCAATGCACGCTTGACGGCAAAGTACTGATGACGCTGGGCGTTCCGGGCAAGCCCGCCCCCCTGTTCAGCGGCGATCCGTTCAATCGCTGCACGCACACCGCGCTCGACCCCAAGACGGGGGACATATATGTATCGGATGGCTACGGCAACTCGCGCGTGCATAAGTATTCGCCCGACGGCAAGCTTCTGTTCTCTTGGGGCGCGCCCGGCACGGATCCGGGCGAGTTCAGCATCGCGCACAACATCGTTACGGACGCCGACGGCTATGTGTATGTAGCCGACCGCGAGAACCACCGCATCCAAATCTTCGACTCAAACGGCAGGTTCGAAGAGCAGTGGCCGAATGTGCATCGTCCCTGCGCGCTCTACATATCGCGCGAACAGCATATCTATGTGGGCGAGCTTGGCTGGGGAATGTCCGTTCAGCGCAATGTGCCGAACATCGGGCCGCGCGTATCGGTTCTTGACCGGCGCGGCAACACGCTTGCGCGGCTGGGCAGCGGCTACGGACTGGGCGAAGGACAGTTCATATCGCCGCACGGCATCTGCATAGACTCAGCCAACAGCATCTATGTAGGCGAAGTGGCGCACACCAACATAAGCAATTCGGGTGAAACGCCGCCGGACGCTCTCAGAACGCTGCAGAAGCTGGTGAGAATCGAATAGCCTATGGCTACGGATTAGGGGGGCGTATATGCGTATTGCCATCGTTATTGCGCTGATTGCGGCGGTCGCGGCGCTTGCGTTGGCGTGCGGCGGCGATGCCGAAACGCCGGCGACGTCCGTTGCGTCCCAACCGACGGCCGTCGCAACAACTGTGCCATCCCAACCGACGGCAGCCGCAACTGCCGCGCCATCTCAGACCGCAGCGCCTGCGCCAACTATCGCATCTGCGCCAACCGTGGCGTCGTCTCAGATAGAAGCCTGCGTGGACGAAACTGCCGTCGACTGCGTGATGGAGGTTAGCGTAGGGCCGGAGCGGGTGTATTGCGAGGGATCGGCGCCTATGATGTGCATGATGGTGGACGGCGAGCTTTTCTACGACGAAATAGATGGCTTCGAGCATGAGGCGGGCTACCGATATAGGCTCAGGATGGAGCGCTACGATAGATGGCTGGGACAAGAGACACCGGCGGACGCCTCAAAGTATGGATACAGGCTTATAGAGGTTGTGGAGAAGGCGCGCGCGGCGCAGTGAGGAAACGGCACTTTGCTGTTATTGTAGATGAACAATGACGGCTCTAGTGATATACTACCCATATAATTCAGTAGGAAGGATGTGAAACCAATGACTTTAATCACGAATATACGCAAGTGGTTGCCAATAACGCTGATGCTGCTCGTAGTAGCATGCGGTGCAATCACGATTGATGTGGATACGGAGGTCAAGGATGAAACCGATATAACGCACGACATGAAGTACGTTCTATCAGGTCCCATTGTGCAACTGGTATTCGAAGAAGATGAAGGCTTAGATGAAATCAATGACGAAATCAATAATGAATTCGTCCAAGAAAATTGTACAATTACTAAAGACGTAGATAGGTTTGAGATAACCTGTTTAGACGTCGCCCATGAAGATATGGGATCAGAAATGAGCGTTGAGGTTGAAGTGACGAAGAAAGATTTGGGCAATAAGTGGGAATATCGAGCCACTTCCACAAACGTATTCTTTGATGCCGATGAGGAACTACTAGAAGATGAACCTCCTGATATCGATATAGACCAGATACTCAGAGCAAGGCAATATTGGACACTGACGATGCCCGGGGAAATCGTTGAAACAAACGCCGATTCCACTAACGAGGACGGTTCTATAGAATTCGTCGGAAAATTCGGCGACGAAAGAGAGACTTTTACGGCGATAAGTCACAAAGACAAGGGGGGCAGCTTGTTCGGGCTTTGCAACTGATTACCACCTCAGAAAAGGAGCGGCTTAATGGGAAATCAGCATACCCACGAAAACGGACACGCCCACGCGCGGGCGGCGGCGGATATGGCGGCGGCGGCGGCGGCTTGGCTGGACAGCCTCTCGGCTGAGCAGCGGGCAAAGGCTACCTATGAGTACATGGACGGCGAGCGCGTCTTTTGGTACTACCCGCCGCTCAATCGGCACGGCTTGGCGTTGCGCGATATGGACGACGAGCAGCGCAAGCTGGCATACGGCATTATGGAAAGCGGCCTCACGCCGCGCGCCTACAAGCAGGCGGCGCAGATAATCGACCACGAAACCATACTGGGCAAACTCGAGAAAGAGCGCGGCGTGGTGTCATTCGCGCGCGATCCGGAGCTCTACTACTTCACGGTGTTCGGCGAGCCGGGCGGCGCGGATCCGTGGGCGTGGCGCGTAGAAGGGCATCATGTATCGCTGCACTACAGCGTTTGGGGGGATAATGTCATATCCACCACGCCGTTCTTCTTCGGCGCAAACCCCGCCGAGGTGCCGCAGGGGCCGCAGCAGGGACTTCGCATTCTGGGCGATAGGCAAGACCTCGCGCTGGAGCTCGTGAACGGGCTGAGTTCGGAGCAGCGTCGCCGCGCCGTCATCTACCCCGAAGCGCCGTATGACATCCTGACCTACAACTCGTCGCGCGCGGTGTTCCCGCAGGAAGAGGGGCTGCCCGGATCGCAGATGAACGGCGCCCAGCGCGAGATGATGATGACCATCATCAACGAATATGTCACCACCATCCGCGAGGATGTGGCGCAGGATAAGCTGAACGCCATCCGCGAGCAGGGCTTGGACGACTTCTACTTTGCGTGGGGCGGCGGCTTGGAGAACAATACCAAGCACTACTACCGCATCCACGGCGGCAACTTCGTCGTGGAATACGACAACCGCCAGAACGACGCCAATCACATCCATTCGGTTCTGCGCGACGAAGAGAACGATTTCGCCAACGACGTGCTGCGCGAACACCTGCTGCTCTACCACGTGCTATAAGGTGGCGCAGTAACCGCAAGCGGCCGGAATGAGTTCGGGCGCGGGGGCAGCGCGCAAGTTGCCACTGCGCCCGGATCGTTTGCTGTCAAAGCAATCGCGGGAATGCCGCGCTGCGTTCAATTCAGTCGCACACCTCTTGGTTTTCTTTCAGCCATTCTAAAACGGCTTCCGCAGCCCATTGGTGCCCGGTGGCGTTCCAGTGGACGTCGTTGGCATGTCGTCCGTTCCTATAGTCGTGTCCCTGCGCTTGGACATAATCGTACTGGCTAATTAAGGGAACGCTATGCGCCTCTGCAATGGCGTTTAGTCGGTCGAATTGAGGATCGCCCTGTGTTCCTATTCTTTCGGATGCTGCCAAGATTGCAAGCGTCGCGCCATCGCGGTCAGCGCGACGCTTGAACTGTTCTATGCCGAAAGCGGTGTATTCCAACGCTTCTTCAAAGGCGGGCGGCAGATGTTCCTCCAAGAATAGATTGTCCAGAAAACGCTGATATTCGCCGGGGCGCCAGCCATCCAACATCAATGCGCAACAGGGGCGCGCCGCTATTATATTCGCCCACGCCGCGCGGGTGGCAGCGCTGTCGTTGGACGCGCCTATTTTGGCATTCAGCCATCTCGCGAAATACGAAACACGGGCCAGCCATCCCCGTGCATTCTCGTGCCAAGGCATCGGCGGCGATGGCAACGCGAAACGCCTGTATTCCGGATCCGGCGGAATCAGTCGCATAGTCCCGCTCGCGTCTCTTTGAGCGGACATGAAGCGCATTCGGTCAGGATCCAGACCACGCGCGAGCGATTCCAGCGCAGTTGAATTATTGACGAAATCATTGAGATAGAAGACCAGCACCACCAACTTCGGGCTCAGGCGCCGGGCGTATTCGTCGTAAAACGGAAGCTGATTGATTTGGCCGCTGCCGCCGATTCCGTAAGCCTGCGTAGTAATTGCCAAGCGCGGCAGTTCGCGCGACGCCATATCTTCCAGACGCACATGAAACTTATCGGCTATCGGCACATCCATTGCTTCCACAAAGGAATCGCCGAAGAACGCTATATGGCAACCGGCGGCGGCGCGCTCAGGACTAACGGGTTCGCGGTCGAGAAATCCCTGGCTGTTGGTACGCGAAATTACCCAATAATCGTCGAACCATCTCCTATAACGATTCTCTGCGTTGGGTTTCTTGATTAGTCCAACACCATCCAAAAACTGAAAGGGCACGCTACTTTCTTCTACTGACTGATTTGTCAGCCGAAAGTATGCCTCGCCTACGAGCGCAATCAGAAGCAGCCCTGGTATGATGAACAGAGTGTTCCAAGCCGCCATTCGCAGCGCGATCGGAGCTGCCGTTTGAATTATGCGAACATATTTACGGGGGGGGTAGAACTATTTATCGAATCAGGCTGATTAGAACGAGGTTTCATAGTTTTGCGTTTCGCGCGGCAATATGGGAAATCATTCACAGGCAATCATACAGCAGGTTGTTCTGCGCTGGCAATGAAAGTGTATAAGAGCGCATTCTCATATTGCAGGGTTTATTAGTTTGAAATCTTCTAGCAAACCTGCATTAGCGGATACTTCGCAGGTTGTACGCTCAATAGCGCTCAACTTTGAGAATGCCGCAAGTTGGGATGGCAAGCGGCGGCGGCGCGAGGATAGTCAGATGAGGCAGATAGAGTGAAGCGAGTAGGAAAAGCGGCGGGGGCAAACCCGAAGGCTGCCCCCGCATGCGGTTGTTAGTTGAGGAATCCCTTGTATCTGTTGCTGACGGCGCTGCGGAAGTCGGCGCGCGCCTCGTCCATCGTGGGGCGGCCGTAGCCCTTGCAGGCCTGGACGTTGGCGAGGTACGAGTCGAACCCGCCGTTGCTCTTGCGGATTCCCCGCAGCGATACTACGAACTTGTTAAGCAAATTGCGTCTCTCCTTGTTGATGCTTCGCTGATGCTTCTGCGTATGCTATTTGTTGTGTTTGCCGCCCGCTGCGCGCCGCAGGTTGGGCATCACATATTCATCATAGAGAAGCAATTGCATTACATAAAGATATATTGCCTGATATAATCTATCCGATTTGATAATGATTGCGGGAAGGGGCTATTTATGGAGATACGCGAACTGAGGAGCTTTTGCACGGCGGCGCGGCTGCGAAGCATATCGCGGGCGGCGCAGGAATTGGGGCTTGGGCAGCCGACGGTTACCACGCACATCAAGAAGCTGGAAGAGGAATTGGGGATGACGCTGTTCGACCGGGTGAAGCGGCCGATTCAGCTTACGCTTTCGGGGCAGCGGCTGGCGGACATTGCGCTGCCGTTGGTGGAGGGGATCGATTCGCTGCCCACGATGACGGCGATGGCGGAGGAGCGGGGGCCGGTGAACATAGCGTCCACGCCGGACATCATCCCGCACACGCTTATACGGGTGGTGCGGGTGTTCTTGAACCGCTACCCGCGCGTGCATATGCGGATACGCTCCGGGACGCGCTCGGAGGTGCTGGAGATGGTGGAGGACGGGGAGGTTGACCTTGGGGTGATACAGCATTCGGAGAAGCGGGACGACTTGGAGTTTCTGGGGTTGTTCCTGTATGAGCGGGTGCTGCTGACGCCGCCGGATCATCCGTTGATGCGGGAGCCGCTGGAGACGCTGGATCAGATAGCGAAGTGGCCGCTGATAATGATGGGGCGTGGGACATACACGCGGCAGATATTGGAGGATGAGTTTCGGCGGCGTGGCGTGGAGTACGATGTGGTGGTGGAGTTGGACAGCATGGATATGATAAAGCGGTATGTGGCGCTGGGGATGGGCATATCGGTGGGGCCGCGGCTGTCTATCGAGCCGGATGATTCGCGCAATCTGGGGGTTATCAGCCTGGCGAACTTTCTGCCGGTGGATCAGGCGGGCATCGTGATGCTGAAGGGGAAGACGGTGTCCACGCCCACGCGCAACTTCATATCGGTGATGCAGGATGTGCTTGCGCCGGCGGGATCGCGCCGGTAGCGGCGAATGCGGCGGGGCGCTAGTGAACGGCTTCTTGGGCGTCGGCGACGCCTACAAGATCGGCGGTGACTAGGATGCGGTGGTCATAGACAAGGCGGGGGACGCAGGCGACTAGGGTTATGCGGGCGGCGTCGGCGGTGTACATGCGCAGGTCGTCTTGGTGCATCACTTCGGTTTCGGACACCTTGTAGAGGTAGGTGTTGCCGTCTTGGGTGGCGAGTTGGATGAACACGTCGTCGCCGTCGCGCAACAGGGCGGGGATTTCGGGCAGGCGCTTGAATACGCTGCCTTCGCCTCTGATGGGGCTTTCGAGGTGACCGAAGTACCAGGCGTTGCCGAGTTCGCCGGGGTTTGGGGACTGTGGGATATGGCCGACGAGGTGGGCGGGCGTTTCGTATGCGGCGTTGGCGCTGCCGATGTTTAAGATGGCGAGTTCGGTGATGTCGGAGTCGACGCCGATTGCGGGGATGGTCATGCGGGTGGTGAAAGCGCCTTCGCCGGGGGGAAGGGCGTCTTCGGTGGCGGACAGCGCGCGAAAGCCGGGCGGCAGCGCGGGCGCAGGGTTTGCGGCGGCGTAGAGATACGGCTCCGAGTCGGCCCAAAGCGGGTTGCCCCAGAACTTGGGATGGATTTGGGTTGCGGGGTATAGCGCGGCGTAACTTGATGGCGGCAGCGGCGCGCGGGCGGCGGACTGCTGCGCCGTGGAATTCGGCGGCGGCGCTTCGGGATCGGCGGCGGCGGGAATGGGCGCTTGGGATGCGGCGGTTGCGGCGTCGGCAGATTGGGCGGGGCTGCGGTCGAGGGCTTGGGCTGCTATCTGCGGCTGAGCTAGGGGCGGCGATTGGAGCGCGACGTTGGGCTGCAGGCGTGCGGCGTCGGCGCGCGCGGACGGGGCCGGAACGGCGAGGACGGCATCGGCGACGGTGAAGTTGAGGTGGTCGAGTTGGGAGCGGGCGTTTGCGGAGTAGGCGTAGTAGCCGCCGCCGGCGACGAGCATTAGGGCGCCGACGACTATGAGCGCTACGCCGAGCAATGCTGCGGGGCGACGGCTGCGGGGCGCTTGGGTGCGCTGACTGCGGTTGTTCATAGGGGCATTCCGTCTTGCGGCGAGGCTTGCGCCGAATAGAGTATCGGGGTTAAGCGTGTGGCTTGATTATAGCGCAGATTATAGCATATGCGGCGGCGGTTGAATCGGGCAAGGGGGCGTTGGGCGCAAAACGGCATAGGGGTAGCGTTGCGCGCTGTTGCGCCCAATGTGAACGGAGGCTATCGGACTGCTTGTTGGGCGGGCTAACGGACGCGGGGCACGTGTCTTGCGCCGTTGGCGATGGGCTCGTTCAGATAGACGTCGCCGTTGCGGATTTTGATATTGAAACCGCAATCGGGGTTGCTGCAAACCCACGCCTTGTAGTGAATGGGCGCGCCCTGGCTTCCGAAGTCTGACAGGGGGAGCAGGCTGCCGTCCGGACATGCTTGGCATTCGGGCCATGACTGTTCCACAAGTGTCCTCCTCAATTTCCACCACCCTAACGGCTGAAAGCGGGCAAAGTATAACACTATGCCGAATGGTAAGGCAAGGCTTGCGGGGCGCTGATGTCTGGGATTTTTGACGCAGATGCGCGGTTTGCGTAGGGATTTTAACGCAGAGGCGCAGGGGCGTAAAGGGGATGCTAGGATTTTCCCCCAATTCATATCAAATCGACGTTCCGTCTTCGCCTAACTTCACTTTCAGCATTCGTCTTCGGATTTGGGGCGGACATTGGGCAGCTGCCGATGAGCGCTTATATCTATGATAATTGTCGTGGAGTTAACCTTTGTTGTGTCATAGCAATGGGTTAACCCATTTGCCAACAGAACCTAGCGCTTTCTTATAGCGCGCGGCCGACGGCAAAAACGGATGGTCATAGATGCGCTTGCCCCGTCCCCGCATGCCCCTATCGCCGTTCCGACGCTTCTTGCGCTATGCGGGCGGCTATGTCCGTCAGCGGGGTTGCGCCTAGGTTTTCGCCGGAGCGCAGGCGCACGGCCGCCGTGTCCGCCGCCGCCTCGCGGTCGCCCACTACAAGCATGTAGGGTATCTTTTGGAGCTGCGCCTCGCGGATTTTGGCGTTCATTCGCTCGCTGCGGGCGTCCGTTTGCGCCCGAATGCCCGCAGCCGCTAACTGCGCGCGCGCCTTTTCGGCGTACTCGATATGGCGGTCGGCGATGGGTATGACTACCGCCTGCACGGGCGCAAGCCATACGGGGAATGCGCCGCCGTAATGCTCTATCAGGATGCCGGTAAAGCGCTCAAGCGAACCCAGCAGCGCGCGATGCACCATATAAGGCTGGTGTTCCCGGCCGTCGTCGCCGATGTATGTCAATCCGAAGCGCTGCGGAAGGTTGAAGTCGAACTGCACCGTGGTGCATTGCCACAGCCGCCCGATGGCGTCCCGAATGTGAATGTCTATTTTGGGCCCATAGAAAGCGCCGCCGCCTTCGTCCACGTCGAACGGCATGCCGCGCCGCTCCAATGTCTGCCGCAGCGATTCGGTCGCCACTTCCCAGCGCTCTGCGTCGCCCACCGCCTTTTCAGGGCGCGTTGAGAGCATCACCTCGAACTCGCTGAACCCCATCGTCTCTAGGATGTGAAAGTCCAGATCCAACACGCCGTTCACCTCATCCACGACCTGGTCGGGGCGGCAGAATATGTGGGCGTCATCCTGCGTCATGCCGCGCACCCGCAGCAAGCCGTGCAGCACGCCGCCGCGCTCATAGCGGTACACCGAGCCGAGTTCGCCGATGCGCATCGGCAGTTCGCGGTAGCTCCGCATCGCCGTCTGGTAGTACATGATGTGGAACGGGCAGTTCATCGGCTTGAGGTAGTAATCCTGCCCGTCCATTTCCATTGCGGCGTACATATTCTCTTTGTAGAAGTCCAGGTGTCCGCTGGTTTCCCAGAGCGCGGAGCGCCCGATGTGCGGCGTATAGACTAGGTCGTAGCCGGCGGCGTAGTGCTGTTGCTTCCAGAAATCCTCCACAATGCCGCGCAGCCGCGCGCCCTTGGGATGCCACACAATCAGTCCCGGCCCCGTTTCGTCGTGCATAGAGAACAGGTCTAATTCCCTGCCCAGCAGCCGATGGTCGCGCCGCTTCGCCTCTTCTAGCCGATGCAGATGCTCATCCAGCGCTTGCTGCGATTCGAAGGCGGTGCCGTAGATGCGCTGCAGCATCGGACGGCGCTCGTCGCCGCGCCAGTACGCGCCCGCCACGCTCAGAAGCTTGAACGCCGGAATAGCGCCGGTTGACGCCACATGCGGCCCGGCGCACAGGTCTTCGAAGTCGCCGTGCCGATAGGTGGAGATAGCCTCGTCCGTCGGGATTTCGGCGATAATCTCGAGCTTCAGCGGCTCGTCGGCGCTCAGCGCCAGCGCTTCTTGGCGCGGGTATTCGCTGTACTCGAACACCAAGTCTTGGGCGATGACCGCGCGCATTCGGCGCTCGATCCGCTCAATGTCTTCGTCGCGGAAGGGCTGCGGCGCTAGGAAGTCGTAGTAGAAGCCGTCGTCGGTGGGCGGGCCGATGGCGAGCTTTACATCGGGGAAGAGCTTGGTGACCACATCGGCCATAACGTGCGCCGTCGAGTGTCGGATGCGCTGCCGCAGGTCTGCCAACTCGCGCTCTTGTGCCAGCGTCATTTCGTTATCCTCCAAAAGGCGGGCGGCGCCGTCGGTAGCGCGCCCCGCCGCTGCATTGATGGCAAACGGAAGCCTCCCGCGCTGCCGCATCGGCAAACGGGAGGCCGTATAGTCGGGCGATATTGGCGTTGTGAGCCGCCTACGCAGTTCCCAAGAGACAATCCCCTTTGCGCGCCTGCTGTGCCATCGGATCGGTGTGTTTTGCCTGCGTCTATTCTAGCGATACGACGGGCGCGCGGTCAAGCGTGGGGACGGGGGTTGTTGGCGTGATGGGGCTGTAAGCTTTTTTAGGCTTATAAGAAAGTGCGTAAGTTTGGAAATATCGCTCTACCGGAAGCCGTTCTCTGTAGGATTTCGGTAGTTACCGCTTCACTAGCGGCGCGCATCTGTGAAGCGTCTTTTGGGTTGACCGGCACGTCACACCTCAACAACCATTGAGGATCGTTTGCGTGTAGATTGTCCAACGGCGCGCGCGGCAGCACAACGGCATCGCTTGTTCGTCTGTCTGCGTCAGGTAGGAGGTCGGGATCAGCGTATCCGATTCCAATGTTCGCCAATACGAAAATGGTTGCAACGTTCCATCGGCTTCTTGAGGCGCCAAGCGTGTTGATCAGACGGATTTGTTGTCTTCCACCGGTGAAAGACCCCTTGACGGATATACGAGAATTTCCAACCACTATGTCTTCTTCATTCGCGCCAAGACCTCTAGCGCTTGCTTCTCTAATGCCTACACAGCGCATAGCGGTCGCAATTATTCTCTCGGCGCCTCCGCCTACAATAAAGCGATTTTCTAGCACGCTTGTGCCGTATTCGCTAATCAGAACGCCGATTGCCCGCAACAATTCATCAAGCACATCGGGAGAGTCTTCAAGACCCTGCCGAAATTGCAGATATATGCGTCTGTGAGGCGTGTATATTGAGCGCATATCTACTCCGTGGCTCATGCCAAAGCCCTTTGTGGGCGTTGTAGAGGTATCTTTTCGAATCTCGCGATTAGCTGCTGATTCCGCAAGCGCAACGGTTCGGCAATTCGCTTCTTTGCGTACTCAACATACTTCTCTTCCGTATCGTATCCGACGGCGATTCGTCCGAGCGCTGCGGCTATCTTGGTGGTTTGGCCGGAGCCAACGAAAGGATCAAGAACCGTATCGCCTTGATAAGAGTACATTTCGACAAGGCGATAGGGAATTTCTTCAGGGAACGGGCACGGATGCTCAATCGTTCTGGGCGGAACGGGAGCTATGTGCCAGATATTGTTGGCGGTGTCCATCTTGAAGAGCCTGTCGACTTCTAGTCTGTTCGACTCCCGCTGCTTGTCTCGTTGACGATAGATCTTCGGCCCCGGCTTGCGAAACACCAGGATGTATTCGGTCATTATGTTTGGGTAGTAGTATCCCGGGTAAGGGTTTTGTATGAATGATCCTGCCCGACGCACTCCGGCGGTAGTCTTGTGCCAGATAATGTCCTGATGGAACTCCCAGCCTTCCGAAACCAAGCGCGTTGTGATGTCAAAAGGCACGGGAACGTGTTGACCGTTCATCAGCACGGTTCCAATGACTATGGCGCAAAAACCGCCCGGTTTGGTTACGCGCTGAACCTCGAGGAAGATTTTTTTCAGCAGGTTCAGGTATTCATCATACCCTTCAAACCCGTTGTTGTACTGGCGCGTCCGGTACCACTCACTGCCGTTGCCGTTGACGTGTATATCATAATCAATGGCGTTCCAGTATGGCGGCGATGTCACCGTAAGCGCCACAGATGCCGTTGCCAATTCCTGCATCCGCTCGCTACTGTGGCAGTAGAATTGATATTTATCAGTCATAGCGCGGTTCCGGGCTCAGTAATACGCCTGGGATATATTATGTGATTTGGGGCAACATCCACTTATTCCAGAGTTGTCTGATGCTCCCTACCGTGCGAACAGGCGTTCATTTTGTTCGTTGGCAGGATAATAGCACAAACATTCTTTGGACGCAACATAATCACACAATTGCAGGGTAAAGATAGTGTCTGTAGATTGAAATTTATTCGTACTATAGGTATTAGTTTTTAGGACTTTGCGAGACTTCGCGAGTGAATTAGTATCCGTCAGTTAGGAATCATCTATCAGATAAGCCGTCAATGTCCATTCCCCTTTGTGTTCTCAGCCGTAAAGCAGTATATTGTGTAGCGACGATTCAGCTACGACTGCACGACGAGCGCTCTATACGGTTGCATACCTAGCGCGCGCCGTCTGACACGCAGCCTTATTCGCAACGGAGCGCGCAGCGATTGTCTTTACTGCGAAAGTACGGGCTTACGCCGCGGCAGATTGAGCGCCGCAGCCTCGAGATGGTGGATGCCGCTATGCCGCCTACGCCGCATCTGTCCGCGCGCGAGCGCTTTGTCCTTAGCCGCATCGTGCGCGCGGAGGGCGAACCGCAGCTTGTCCCGTCCGTGCGCTTCAGCGCCGACGCCGTGGAGCGCGGCGTCGCGGCCGTCAGAGCCGCCGCTCCCATCGTAAGCGATGTGCGAATGGTGGCGGTCGGGACGTCCAAGGCGCTGCTTGCGCGCGCCGGCTGTTCCATCACTACGCTTATCGACGCCCCAAGCGTGGCGGAGCGCGCCAAGCGCGAAGGCATCACCCGATCCGCCGCCGCCATATTGGAGCTTGCGCCGCGCTTGAACGGCGCTGTGGTGGCGGTGGGCAACGCCCCCACGGCGCTGCTTGCGCTGCTAGACCTTGTGGACGAGCGAAAAGCGGCGCCGTCGCTTATAATTGGGATGCCGGTGGGCTTTGTGGCGTGCGCCGAATCCAAAGCCGAACTCGCCAAGCGCTCCACGGCGCACATCACGATTTTGGGCAAGCGCGGGGGAAGCAGCGCCGCCGCCGCCACGCTGAACGCGCTGCTGACGCTTGCAATGGACGATAACGAATGACCGCAGCGATCCGATACGGCGATAACGGAAGCGCGCCCAACGCCGATTGGGGCGTGGCGCTGCTGGCGCACGGCAGTAGGCGCGGCAGCGATACGCTCGACGGACTGCGCGATATGACGCAGCGACTGCAAGAGCGCCTCGCCCCCGACCGCGCGCGCGTTGTTATGGCGTGCCTAGAGTTCATTCAACCCGACCTGCCGCAGGCGGTAGGCGCGCTTATGGCTCAGGGCGTTGGCAGCATTGTTGTTATGCCGTTCCTGCTGGGGCAGGGAACGCACACCACCGACGACATTGAAGAGGAAATCGGGCGCGCGCTGGAAGCGCATCCGCAGGCGCGCATCAGCGCATCCCAAACATTCGGCGCTGATCCGGCGCTGGTGGACATTGTGGCGGCGCGCGTGCGTCAGCATCCGATTGCGCTAAACGGCAGCGTGGGCGCGGCGCCCACCGGCGTTATGCTGGTCAAGGCGGGAACGCGCTCGCCCGCCGAAAACCATATCTGGCTGCATACGCTAGGGCAGATGCTGGAGCGGCAATTGGGCGATGGCTATGCGGTGGCGGTGGCGCAATCGCACTTCGGGCCGCCCACGATGGACGAAGCCGCCGCCGAACTCGCGCAAGAACGCGGCGTGGCGGGCGTGATATGCGTGCCGTACATATTCTTCCCCGGACTTATCCTCACGCGCAACATCATCGGCGGCGTCAAAGACCTGGAACGGAAATACCCGCGCATACCCTTTCGGGTAACGCCCACGCTGGGCGTAGAGAGCGGGCTTGTGGATCTCGCCGCGCGGCGCATACTAGACGCGGCGCGCAAGCAGCGGCAGCGGCAATGATTGCGCTTGAACTGCCGCTATCCCCAAGCCGTTCATGCCGTAAATCATCAACCTACCCTATAACCTGTTTTGCTTGCAATCATATAGTTGCTTTCCCTCTGTGGGGGAAAGGTTTAGGATAGGGACAATCCCCGTCTAACCGCTAGGAAGGCGCAATGGCAAGCCGAGAGAGCGATTACAGCCGTCCCACGGTGAGGCGGCGCGGGATGCGAACCGGCTACACTACGGGCGCATGCGCCGCCGCCGCCGCCAAAGCCGCAACCCTGGCGCTGCTCACCGGCGAACTTCAGCGCGAGTCGACCATCCGCTTGCCGATAGGCCGGGACGCCGCTTTCACGCTGGAGCGCTGCGAACTGACGGCGGCGGGCGCCGGGCGCAACGGGGATGCGCGCGCTGCCGACGGCGCAAGCCCCCGGGCCGCGCTCTGCTCAGTGATAAAGGACGGCGGCGACGACCCCGATGTTACATCCGGGGCTGAGATATGCGCCAAAGTATGGGCGGATTATGATGACGTATGCGCTGCCGAAAGCGCCGCCGATGATGTGCCTGATGATGCGCCTAAGATAGCGGTACGCGGCGGCGAAGGCGTGGGCGTGGTTACCAAGCCCGGCACCGGCATCCCGGTGGGCGACGCGTCCATAACGCGCGTCCCCCGTCGGATGATAGCCCAAGCGGTGTTGGACGCCGCCGAAAGCGTGGGCAGTTCGGCGTCTCTCATCGTGGAAATCTCAGTCCCCGATGGCAGAGAGATTGCCAAGCGCACGGACAACCCGCGTCTTGGCATCGTGAACGGCATATCCATTCTTGGCACGACGGGCGTGGTGCAGCCGTTCTCGACCGCCGCTTGGCGCGCAAGCGTGAATGTCAGCATTGATGTAGCCGCCGCCAACCGCCTTTCGCATATGGTCGTCAGCGCCGGCACGCAGTCCGAAGAGTTCGCCAAGCGATGGTTAGATCTGCCCGATATGGCGTATGTGAATGTGGGCATATTCACCGGCGCCGCCCTCAAGCGCAGCGTGCAGCGCGGCATTCCGCGCGCCACGCTGGTGGGGATGATTGGCAAGTTCTCCAAAATCGCGATGGGCAAGTTCGTTACGCATGTGGCAGGCAACAAGGTTGACCCTGTGTTTCTGGCTGAGCTTGCGGCTGAGTGCGGCGCATCCGAGAGCGTACAATCGGATATGCGGCAAGCGGCAAGCGGCCGCCATTTCCAAGAGATAGCGCTGGCGCACGGCTTGCAATCGGTGTTCGATCTTGTGTGCGCGCGCGTCTGCCGTCAAGCGCAGGAATACCTCGCGGACAGGTCGGACGCTATCGTCATAGACGCTATATGCTTTGACTTCGATGGCGGCGTACTGGGCAAGGCAACCACATCGGCGCATCCTATACCGCTTGTGAATGCGGCGGCGTCCGATGACTAACGCCCGCCCGCTGGGACTGCCCGATGACGCATTCGCGCAGAAGCGCCCGCATAGGGGGCTCATCACCAAATCGGAGGCGCGAGCCGTCAGTCTATACAAACTTGGGTTGACGCGCGGCAGCATCGTTTGGGATGTGGGCGCCGGCAGCGGCTCGGTGGCGCTGGAGGCGGCGCTGATTGCGTCGGACGGGATGGTGTACGCCGTTGAGCGCGACGCCGAAAGCATCGCTATGCTGCGCCGCAATCTGCAGCGGCTTGGCCCCGCCAATGTAGCGGTAACGCCCGGCGATGCGCCTGCCGCGCTCGCCGATTTGCCTTCGCCCGATTGCGTGTTCGTGGGCGGCGGCGGCGGCAAACTGACCGCCATCTTGGAATGCGCCGCATCGCGCTTGAACGCAGACGGGCGCATCGTGGTCAACCTGGCGGCGATGGAACGCGCCCTACAAGCGCACGCCTGCTTGACGGCGCTGGGGTTCGATGCAGAACTGATGCAGATAAGCGCGGCGCGCGGCAAGCCGCTGCCCGACGGCGCATTGCGCTTGGCGGCGCAAAATCCGGTGTTCATCGTAGCCGCCGCCCGAACACGCAACCCAAAACCCACTGCCGATTAGGGACAAGCGCCAATGACTCATAACTCACCGGGGTGCCTGTACGGCGTGGGCGTTGGCCCCGGCGATCCCGAACTGCTGACGCTGAAGGCGGTGCGCGTACTCGCCGATGCGCCGGTGGTGTTCGCGCCGCAAGCGGAGGGCAGCGCGGACAGCATCGCGCTCAGCGTGGCGCGGCGCTACATCGACGAATCGCGCCAACGCTTGATTTACGCATCGTTTGTTATGGGCGGCGCATCCGACGGCGTTTGGATCGAGGCGGCGGAGCGCATAGCGCGCCATCTGCTTGGCGGCGCCGATGTGGCGTTTCTGACGCAGGGCGATCCGCTGCTGTACGGTTCGTTTATGTATGTGATGCAAAAGGTTCAGGCGGCGCATCCTGAGATTCCCATAGAGGTTGTGCCGGGCGTAACATCCATCACGGCGGCGGCGGCGGCGGCGAAACTGCCGCTTGTATCGCACGGCGAGCGGCTGGCGGTGTTGCCCGCAATGTACGGCATAGACGACCTGCGCGCCGTGCTTGCGGCATACGATACGGTTGTATTGATGAAGGTCAATCGGCGGGCGCTGGCAGCCGTTGCCGCGCTGGAAAGCGAAGGGGCGCTGAGCCGCTGCGTATTCGCGCGCCGCGCCACCACGCCGCGCGAGCTGATTGCGTTCAGTTTGCGCGATCTGGATCCCAAAGAGGTTGACTACTTCTCTATGCTGATTTTGAGCGGGCGCAAGGACTAGCGATACATATGCAAGAACAACAAGAATGCGCGGCGGGCAAGGTGTATTTCATAGGCGGCGGGCCGGGCGATCCCGAACTGCTGACGCTGAAGGCGAAGCGCATCATAGACGCTGCGGATGTTATCATCTACGCCGATTCGCTGGTGCATCCCGCGGTGTGCGAATCCGCCAAGCCGGGCGCGCAAGTAATCGGCAGCAAGGCGCTGACGTTGGCCGAAATCAGCGCGCTGACGGTGGGCGCGGCGCGTGCGGGCAAACTGGTGGCGCGCATACAGAGCGGCGATCCGTCCATCTACGGCGCAGTGTTGGAGCAGATGCGCCTGCTTGAGGCGGCGGGCGTGGCATACGAAATCGTGCCGGGGGTGAGCGCCGCATTCGCCGCCGCCGCCGCGCTCAAGACGGAGTTCACCGTGCCGGAAGTATCGCAGACGGTCATATTCACGCGGCTTGAGGGCAGGGTGGCGATGCCGTCGGGGGAGAAGCTGCGCGATCTTGCGGCGCACGGCTGCACGCTGGTTCTGTTCCTGAGTATCACGCGCATAAACGGCGTTGTGCGCGAACTGACCGCCGGGGGGTATCCTGCGGATACGCCGGTTGCCGTAGTCTATCGGGTGAGCTGGAGCGATGAGCGCATCATTCGGGGGACGCTTGCGGACATTGCGCCCAAGGTCAAGCGGGCGGGCATCACGCTGCAGGCGCTAGCGCTGGTGGGCGCCGCATTCGCGCCGGATATACGCGCGCCCGAAACGGCGCAAGCGGCGGCGTCATCGCATCTGTACTCCGCCGACTACACGCACCTGTATCGGCGCGCGGCCGATTTTGGCAGCAGCGCCGCCGAAAGCCAAGCCGATGCCTGCCGCGAATGATACCGCGGTGGTCGCCGTATCGCGGCGGGGCGCAATCCTGGGGGGGCGCATCCGGGACGCGCTTGGCGGCGCTGCTGCGTTGTATGCTGAACGCCGATTTGTGGACGCCGTCGACGGCGCAATTCCGTTTGACCTGCCGCTGCGGCCGCTGATAGCGCGTCTGTTTGTGGAACGGCGGGCGCTTGTGCTGATGCTGCCGGTGGGCGCTGCGGTGCGGCTGATTGCGCCTTGCATCGGGGATAAGCGCAGCGATCCGGCAGTGGTGTGCGTGGATGAGGCGGGGCGGTTTGCGGTCAGCGCGCTGTCGGGGCATATCGGCGGGGGGGACGCGCTTGCTGAGAGAGTGGCGGACGCTATCGGCGCAACGGCGGTGATAACATCGGCGTCATATGCGCTGGGGACGGTTGCGGTGGATATGCTGGGCGGCGAGTTCGGCTGGCGCATTGAGGCGGGATCGGGGGCGCTGACGCGCGCCGCCGCCGCCGTGGTGAACGGGGAACCGGTGGGCGTGTATCAGGATGCGGGCGAGCCAAACTGGCGGGACGCCGGCAAGCCGCTGCCGTCCAACATTCACATATGCGAAACGATCGAGGGCTTGGCGGAGTTTGGGACGGCGCTGCTTATCACCGACCGCACGGACGCATTGGAACGCATGGGGGCGGGATTGCCCGCAACGCTGATAACATACCGGCCGCGCACGCTGGCGGTGGGCGTGGGCTGTAGGCGGGGCGCAGACGCATCTGAGTTGGAGGCGCTGGTGCGCGATACATTCGCGGCGGCGGGGCTGTCGGCTGCAAGCATCCACTGCTTGGCGACGGCAGAACTCAAGCGGGGCGAGGCTGCGATAGGGTTGCTTGGGGAACGGCTGGGCGTTCCTGTGCGCTTCTACGACGGGGATGCGCTGAACGCTATGCCGGGGCCGTCGGGGGCGTCGGCGTCGCAGCGGCTGCTGGGTATAGTGGGGGTGGCGGAGCCGGCGGCGCTGCTGGCGTCGGACGGCGGCGAGATTGTCGTGGGCAAGGCGAAGTCGGCGGCGGCTACGGTTGCTGTGGCGCGCATTCGGCTGGGTTAGTCGACGAAGAAGCGGCGCAGTTCGGCTATCAGGAATGCGGGGTTGTCGGCGGCGATGGGGTGGCCGGAGTCGGGGGCTTCGACGAACTGCATTCGGGGTTGGGCGGCTTGCATTCTGGCTACTATGTCCGGGGATAGGAAATCGCTGTCTGCGCCTTTCATGATTAGGACGGGGCAGCGGATGTTCGCCCACTTTTCCCACAGCAGCGGGACTTCGCGCTTGCCGAAGCTGCCGTTTATCCAAAACATGTCGGGGTCGTGCTTGGGGACGTATTTGCCGGCGTAGTTGAGACGCAGTCCGTAGCGCGCTGAGTTGCGGTGATACTCTGCGGACGGGCGTGGGTTTGCCTGGGCGCTGTGTTCCACATATTCGTCGATGCTGCGCCAACCGAGCGGGCGGCGGTTCATGCCGCTGATTTGGTTTCGGGCGGAGGCGACGCTCATTTCGGGGCCGTAGTCTAGGCAGACCAGATGCTTGAGGTGCGCGGGATGGTCGCCGGCGTATGGGATGGCGTTGCGCGCGCCGAGTGATGCGCCGACGTAGTCGTATGGGACGATGCCTAAGGCGTCGGCGAATGCGGCGAGGTCGGCGGCGAAGGCGGTTACGGCGTAGCCTTCGCGGGTGTGGGATGAGTCGCCGTGGCCGCGCTGGTCTATGGCGATGATGCGGAATTCGCTTCGCAACTCGCGCGCTATGAAGTCCCAGTTGTGGGCGTTGCCGCCTTGCCCGTGAACTAGCAGCAGGTTGCGCGGCGAGCTGCCGCCCCAGTCAAGGTAGTGAATGTTCAGCCCGTTAATGTCTATGAAGCAGTCGATGGGGTTGTCGTCCACGGGGGCGGCCTCCTTATGGCACTGATGCGATAGACGGGGCTGGGCTAGGCGGCGTGATGTGGCGGCGGGCTATCGGTTGCGGCGGCGGCGAATGCGGCGGAGGCTGCGCTGCTTGTCTAGGCGGGTCTGTTCGCCTTTGGAGCGAAAGAAGCGGCGGTTGCGCAGTTCGCGCAGGATGCCGGAGCGCTGCATGGAGGTTTGGAAGCGCTTGAGAAGGGCTTCGGGGTCTTCGCCATCGCGAAGCGTTACATATGCCAAGACGAACTCCTTAGTGCGTAAGCGCGCGCCGCGCGTGGGTTGGCGGCAAGCGGTATAGACGCGGCAGTATAGACGCTTGGCAAGTATAGCACAGCGGGCGGGGTTCATCAAACGCATGGGGCGCCGGTCTGCGTAAGGTTTTAACGCAAAGGCGCGAGGGCGCAAAGGTTAAAAGTAAAGACGGCGGGCTATCAATCCGCGCGTGTGAGGGAGCGCCAGGTGTGGAAGAGGCGCTGGGCGGTGGTGAAGAAGGTAAGCAGCGCGATTATGGCAAGCACAATCGGTATAACAAGCGGCAGCCATTGCCCGATGATTAGGCCGAATCCCAGCGCCGCTACGCGCTCAGGGCGGGTCATAACGCCGACTTTGCATTCGATGCCCAAGCCTTCGGAGCGGGCGCGCAGGTAGCTGACCATCACCGAACCGGCTACGGCGAGATACACCAGCACGCTGCCTTCGACGGAGTCGACGCGGGCGTAGTATATCAGCAGTCCCAGCAGCACGATTATCTCCGAGATGCGGTCAATCACGGAGTCCAGCAGCGCGCCGAAGGGGGAATCCTGGGCGGTGGCTCTGGCGAGCGCGCCGTCGAAGAGATCGAGTACGCCGGCGAACAGCATAACGAGTCCGCCCGCCCACATTATGCCTTGGCTGATGAGGTATGCGCTGACGGCGGCGCCGAGCAGTCCGGCGAGCGTAACGGCGTTGGGGGATACGCCAATCTTGGCGAGCGCGGCGGCTACGGGCTGCTCGATGTAGGTGGATAGCGCTTGACGGGCGGACGCCCTGTTCATTGCGATTTAGCCTTCAATCCTGTTTGGGCTTGCGTGAACCCGTTACCCGTTAGCCTTGCGATGCGGCGGATTGGCGCAATGACGCGCGCGCCGTTTGCGTTGAGGCGTCGTAGCAGTCCATAACCTTGCCGGCTATGCGTTCCCAGCGATAGTCTTGGACGAGCGCTGCGCCGGCGTCGGCGAGTTTGCGGGCAAGGGCGGCGTCTTTGAGCAGGCTTGCGATGGCGTCGGCGAGCGCGTCTTCGTCTTTGGGGGGGACTAGCAAGCCTTCTCGGCGGTGCGTTATGACGCCGGAGTAGCCCTCAATGTCGGTGGCTACTATGGGAGCGCCCGCCGCCATCGCTTCAAGCAGCACGATGCCGAAACTCTCTTTGCCGGTTGCGGGCGAGCAGTAGACGTCGGCGGTCTTGTAGTATCGGAACTTGTCTTCGTCGGATACTCTGCCCAGGAACTCAACATTCTGCAGGTTGCGCTCACTGATGATGCGCAGCGAATCCACGTCGGGGTTGCCGGGGCCGACTACTAGCAGGCGCAGGTTGGGCCAGTCCCATTTTAGTTTGCTGAAAGCGCCCAGCAGGTATTTCAAGCCTTTGCGCTTTTCCAGTCTGCCAACGAACAGCAGGTTTATCATGCCGTCGTTTGTGAGATGCGTGAAGGGTTCGGCGTTGGCGAAGTCGTCGACTTGAATGCCGTTTGGGATGATGTCGTAGCGCGCGGGGAATTGGCGGCTGATGAAGCGGTGGGCGGGCTTGGATACGGCAATGCGTCCGTGCAGCATGCGGAAGTAGGGGCGCGCCAGGCGCTTTGCGCCAATCTTGTAGAGGCGCGTGCCTTCGTAGGTGTGAAATGTGCCTACGGCGGTGGAGACGGCGGGGTCGACTAGGCTGAGCACATCTTTGCTGATAAGCCCGGCGAAGGGTTCGTGAAAGTGGACGACGTCGAAGGCTTCGCGCTCGAGCATCTGCTTTATTTGGGGCTTGAGCCAGACGGAGAAGGACACGCGCGCGATGGAGCCGCCGCTGGGGATGGGGACGGGCTTGCCCATGGGGATGAAGTGTTCGTCGTCGACGCTGTCCGGAGAGGCGCAGGGGGCTATGATTTTAACGGCGTGTCCCCAAGCCCTGAACTGGGTGGCGAGGCTGTTGATATGGTCGGCGACGCCGCCGTGAAAGGCGTGGTCGTATGGCGACACAAGCGCTATTTTGCGGCGACGGCTCATATAACATCGTTACCTTGCGCGTAATAACTGCGCCGCGCCGCGCGCATCGTAGTTCGCGGCGCAGACCCCAAGAGTACGCCTATGATACCCTATACCGCTTTGAGTTGCATCACCCGACGCGGCGCATTTAACGACGCATCGGCCGCCCGGCGTCCGCAAGCAAGCGCGAAAGGCGTTGGCTACTCTTCGGTGATGTACTCTTTGCCGACGATGAATTCTTCCAGTTTTTGGCGCGCTTCGTCGTCGGTGTACTGCACCGGCGGGGATTTCATAAAGTAGGATGAGGGGGCGAGAATTGGGCCGCCCATGCCTCTGTCCTTGGCGATTTTGGCGCATCGGATGGCGTCTATGACCACGCCGGCGGAGTTGGGGCTGTCGTGGACTTCCAGTTTTAGTTCCACGTTTAGGGGGACGTCGCCGAAGCTTGTGCCTTCGAGGCGGATGTACGCCCACTTGCGGTCGCTGAGCCACGGCACATAGTCGCTGGGGCCTATGTGTATGTTGTCGCTGGGCAGGTCGTAGTCGACTTGCGAGGTAACGGAGCCGGTCTTGGATATTTTCTTGCTGTAGAGGCGCTCTCGTTCCAGCATATTGAAGAAATCGGAGTTGCCGCCGAAGTTGAGCTGATAGGTGTTGTCTAGGCGGACGCCTCTGTCCATAAACAGGCGTGTGAGAACGCGGTGGACGATGGTTGCGCCTACTTGGGACTTGATGTCGTCGCCGATGATGGGGGCGCCGGCTTCGCGGAAGCGGCGCTGCCAGTAGTTGCCTTCGCCGCTTGCGATAAAGACGGGGACGCAGTTTATAAAGCCGCAACCCGCCGCCAATACCTGCTCAACATACCACTTGGTAGCCTGCTCGGAGCCGACGGGCAGGTAGTTTATGACAACATCCACTTCGCGCTCTTTGAGAATGCCCACGATGTCGTCGGTTGGGCCGGTTGCCTTTTGGATGATGTCGGACATGTAGCGTCCCACGCCGTCGTGCGTCATTCCGCGCTGAACGGTGACGCCGGTGTGCGCGACGTCCTGGAACTTGACGGTGTTGTTGGGCTTGGCGAAGATGGCTTCGGACAGGTCTTGCCCAACTTTGCCGGAGTCGATGTCGAAGGCGGCGACGAAGTTGATGTCGCCCACGCCGTATTCGCCAAGAACCGGGTGCATGAGTCCCGGGATCTCTTTGTCATTGGCGGCGTCAGCGTACTTGGATACGCCTTGAACAAGGGAAGAGGCGCAGTTGCCCACGCCGATGATAGCGACATTGATGCTTGCCAATCCTGCACGGACTCCTTTGGGACAATTCGTTGGGACGCGCGCCTTCAAAGGCGCTACGCGCAGATAATTCTAGCATTATAGGCAAAGATATGACAAGTTAGCGTGAGCAGGGGCATGCGCATAGTTGAGCGGCATTGAGTTTCTAATCTGCGAAGCATTCGCTAATGCAGGGCTTCCTAGATGGCTTCAAACTGATAAGCCCTGCAATTTGCGAATACCGGTTGACGCGGCGATAATCGCCGCTCGCCCGCTTGTGCGCCACGCGCTCATTACGCGCATCCGTTCAAGCGCAATCGCTCCCCCTTTTTCAATCAACCGCTCACCGATGTAGCGCTTGCGCCCACTACACGCGCTGCCGCAGATATGCTCTCGTCATCTATACACATCTGAACCGCTTGCCGCTTGACTTGTTCCGGGAAGCGCGGCAGCTCGGCTTCTGCCGTGTACTTCCTCTTGCAGTCGCCGCACTTGTACACTTGCCATGCGCGCGCGTGTCCGTCTTTGGGCATCCAATTGGAGCCGCAGCGTCGGCATATGATGGCGTGTAGATATACCCTTTGGCGCGCCATCGATGGCCTCCTCAGATAGTACTTTGGACACCATTATATTCTAATGCCACTCAACATTGTGAATACCCAACAGAACTGCTAACAAGCCAAGCAGTTTTCTCACATCTCGCCATCCCTTCCTTATGGCATAGTAGCATATATTTGGAAGCGCTAGAAAGGGCGTTGCGCTAATTGACACATCTCCCTGAATGCGTCAAAATCCAAGCGGCGCAATCGCTTATCGCGCATTCTAGCGCAGAAAGTTGGACTATGGCAGTATCGCGCAAAATACGCAACTTCATGGAGCAAGGCTCTTGGATACGCAAGATGTTCGAAGAGGGCATTGCGCTCAAGCGCCGATACGGCGATGAGAACGTCTTCGACCTATCGCTCGGCAACCCGGTGATGCAGCCGCCCGCCGAGTTCTTCGCCGAACTTCGCCGCATAGCGGATGACCCGCCGCCGGGCATTCACCGCTATATGCCAAACGCGGGCTATGCGGAGACGCGCGCCGCCGTAGCCGCCGAATTGGCGCGCGAGACGGGCATCGCTTTCGGCGCCGACGACGTCGTGATGACCTGCGGCGCTGGCGGCGCGCTCAATGTGGTGATGCGGACGCTGCTCGACCCCGGCGACGAGGTCATCATATTCGCGCCCTTCTTTGTGGAGTACCACTTCTATGCCGACAATCACGGCGCTTCCTGCCGCGTTGTGCCGCCGGACGAGAACTTTCTGCCCGATATGCAGGCGTTTCGCGATGCGTTCAGCGAGCGCACAAGGGCGGTTCTAATCAACTCGCCCAACAACCCGTCGGGCGTTCTGTACGGCGCGCCGCTGCTTGACGAACTCTGCGAAATCATTCGGCAGAAGGAAGCCGAATACGGCGGCGAAATCTACCTTGTGAGCGACGAGCCTTATCGCAAGCTTCTGTTCGACGGCTTGGAGTATCCGCACATATTTCACCACCACATCCGCAGCATCGTTGCCACATCGCACTCCAAGGACCTGGCGTTGCCCGGCGAGCGCATCGGCTACATTGCGGCGCACCCCGCCTATGAGGGCAAGGCTGAGCTTATGGACGGGCTGGTATTCTGCAATCGGATACTGGGCTTTGTGAACGCCCCCGCGCTGATGCAGCACATAGTTCGCGCGCTGCAGTCCGTGAGCGTGGATGTGGGCGAGTATCAGGCGAAGCGCGATTTCCTGTATGACAACCTGACGCAGATGGGCTACAGCCTTGTGAAGCCGCAGGGCGCTTTCTATATGTTCCCATCGTCCCCGAACCCCGATGATGTGGCGTTCACCGCCGAGCTTCAAGAGCATAATGTGCTGGTGGTGCCCGGCAGCGGTTTCGGACTGCCCGGCTACTTTCGCATATCCTACTGCGTGGACGACCGCACGCTACGGGGTTCGCTCAAAGGCTTTGAGGCGGCGATGCAAAGGTATCGCTGAGGCCGCCGCAACGCCGTTGCTAGGGTATGGCGTCTTTCAAGCCGAAGCCGGTTACGGGAAGCAGCGTAGCGTCCGCTTGGCGTATAGTGCCTTGCTTGACAAGCAGTTCCAAGCCTGCGAATGCCGCCGCCGCCGTGGGTTCGGCGAATATGCCTTCTTTGCGCGCCAAAAGCGCATGCCACCGCGCAATGTCCGAGTCCGATACGGCGACGGCGGTTCCGCCGGTATTTCGCAGCGCCTCGATCGACTGCTTCAAGCGCGGCGGGTTCGCAACCGATATGCCGCCGGCGATAGTGGCAGCGCCCTCACTCAGCGACGACGCGCTTCCGTCGCCGAAAGCGGCGGCGAGCGGCATCACGGCGCGCGCTTGAACGGCGTGCAGATGCGGCATTGCATCGATTAGCCCGCCGCGCCGAAGTTCGCTGAAGCCCTTGTACGCGCCTATAAGCAGCGATCCGTTGCCCACGGGGATGACGATATGCTTGGGCGGCCGTCCGTCGAATTGGCGCGCGATTTCGTATGCGAATGTTTTGGTTCCCTCCAAGAAGAACGGGCTGAGGTTGTGCGAGGCATAGACAAGCCTGCGGGCGGCGGCGAAATCCATTGCGGCGTCCGTCGCGGCTTGGCGGCTGCCCTCGATGAGATGCGCTGTAGCGCCATAAACGCTAATCTGGCTGAGCTTGGCGGCGGGCGCGCTTGCGGGCGCGAATATGTGCGCCGCAATGCCGGCGCGCGCGGCGTATGCGGCGACGGACGCCCCGGCGTTGCCCGACGAGTCTTCCACCACCTCGCGCGCGCCAAACTCTTTGGCGACGGACATCAGCGCCGCCGTTCCCCTGTCTTTGAACGAGCCGGTGGGGTTCATAAACTCTAGCTTAGCGTACAGCGCCTCAAGCCCCAGCAGATAGCCGAGCGCGCGCAACGGCGCTGACGGCGTATTGCCTTCGCCCAGCGCAACGGCGTCGGCGGGGGAATGCAGCGGGCTCGGCATATCGGACGGGGGCGCGTCGACCGCCGCCGTATATGCCATATCCAGGGGGGAGCCGCATTCGGCGCAGCGCAGCCGCGTCATATCGGGGGCGAACTGCGCGGCGCATTCGGCATCGGCGCATTGCAGGCGTATGTGAGACAAGCGGCGTTACCTCTAAAAGCCAAAGTTTGAGGGCATTCCAAGATATGTAGGCGGGTTAGATCAGCGCAATTTCAGCCTCGCCGGCGCAATCGGCAAGGTCAGAACTCCATCCGTGTCAGCGCCGACTCCGCGTCGACGCCCGCCAGCGCTGCGTCGACGCGCGTCGACGGTTGGGGTTGCCGTGCCTAAGATTGGGTTCGTTTTCGGGCTTGAGATAGCCTGCCTTGCGGTTGTCTTGCTGCAAGCCTGTCAATGTCATTCGGTCGCGCTTGACCTTGTTGCAGGGCGGGCATAGCAGCGTTAGGTTGTCATAGGCGTCGGAGCCGCCGTCCGCTTTGGGTCGGATGTGGTCGACCTCCAAGACGCGCGGATCGAAGCCGTAGTTTGCGCCGCAGCCTTGGCAGTACGCCCCGATGTCGTCCAGCAGCCTTTGATGCTGCTGACGCGGTGGCGGGTAGCGCCTGCGCGTTTGCGCCGTGGGCGTTTGGAAGTAGGGTATAGGGTCTTCGTAGTCGGTGCGCTTGGGCGGCGCTGTGAGGTAGTGAACATCGCCGAACGTCAGCAGGTTGGCTTGATTGGATGCGGCAGAGGCGGCGTCTTTGACGGCTAGACCTTCGGCTTGCAAGCGATGCAGCACGGTTTGATACGCCCCTTCCCATATGTCGATGCCCACCCATTGGCGGCCGAGGCGCTCGGCGGCGATGGGCGTTGTGGCGCAACCGGCGAAAGGGTCTAGCACGATGTCGCCGGGGTTGGACGATGCCTTGATGATGCGCTCATACAGCGCAAGCGGCTTTTGCGCGGGATAGCCGGTGCGCTCGCGCTTGATGCGCCCAACGGGGCTGAAGTTCGGCCACCAAGATTCCGGGACTTTTCCCTTTTTCAGATAAGCGTCCCGCACCTCCTGCGTCATAGCGTCCGCGATAACTCTGCCCGCGCGGTTCGTGTTTAGGGTCTTGTGGGGAATGCGAACATCATCGGCGTTGAAAGTCCAAGTATCGCCCTTTGAATAATAGAGAACGGTATCGTGCTTTCGGTTGAACTGCCGCATATTCGGGGAACCCGGCCCCGTGTATGCCCAAACAATCTCATTGCGAAAGCTCTGCTTGCCGAATATAGCGTCCATCAGCAATTTCAAATAGGCGTGCGCCGTATGATCGCAGTGCAAGTAAATGCTGCCGTCGGCGCGCAAAACGCGGCGCATCTCTATCAGGCGTATGCCTAAGAACGCCAAGAACGCCGCCATATCGCTGCCGTAGGTTTCGTGGGTGGTTGAGATGACCGAATAGACTTCGGGGAAATCGCGCACGATTTCGGTGAGCCAGTCGTCGTGGACGTCCTCGATCCAGCGCCATCGGTCTTGAAAGCGGGCGCCGCGCGCAAGGCTGTCGGGCGTGGCGTGAAAGTCTTTGCTCTTGTTGAACGGCGGATCGGTTGCGATGAGATGGACGGATTCTGAGTTCATGCCGCGCAGCACGTCTAGGTTATCGGCGTGGTATAGGGAGCGGTTGGCGAAGTTGGGTTGCGGCATTGCGGGGGCTCCCGGATTAGGCGCTTGGCATATGCGTCAATTTCAGGTCAATCATACTATACCCGCAAGCGCTGGGAATGGCGGTTTGAGTCAGCCAAAGGTAGCGAATGCTTGACAAATTGTGTTATACTTCACAAACCTGCTTGTCAAGCAGTCTGTATGCCCTATATTCGGCAATTAGCGATTGCCGATTTCATATCGTATAATTATAATCGCAGCCGAGCAGCGCAATGACCAATGCAATGGCGAATATGATTAGAACTTCCCCGATGCTCAGGCGGCATATCGCAACCGCGCATGAGCATGTGGATCCGATAGTGGACAGATTTCAGGACAAGTTCCTAATCAAGCTCGCCGTGCGCACGGTGAAAGAGCTTATAGAGGATGACGCCACGCATATGGCGGCGGCTATATCCTACTATACGCTGCTCTCTATGTTTCCGTTGATTGTTGGACTGATTTCCGTCCTGTCTTTGTTTTGGGAAGACCCCACGGTTCAAGAACTAATTATAACCTGGGCTTCGGGCTTTCTGCCGGAATCGCAAAAGTTTATAGAGGATAGCATCCGGCCGATTATCGCCGCGCGCGGCGGGATTGGCGTATTAGCGCTCATCGGGCTGTTCTGGACGGGCAGCGCGATATTCGGCGGCATCACGCGCTCCATCAATCGGGCGTGGGATGTGCATGCCGACAGGCCGATATACCTGAGCAAGGCGCGCCAGCTCGTGATGGCGTTCATGACCGGACTGCTGTTTTTGGCGTCAATGACCATCAACACTTTCGTAGTCTTTGCCGAAAGACTGGCCGAAAGGCTACCGCTTGTGGGCGTTTTGGTGAGCAACAGCAGCGTTGCGATGCTGTACGCCGGCTCGTTTGCGCTTATCTTCATAGTCTTCCTGATGCTCTACAAGTATGTGCCGAATGCCAAGACATACTGGAAGGATGTATGGGCGGGGGCGCTGGTAGCCGCCGCGCTGTTTGAGATAACCGAGTATGCGTTCATCCTGTATCTGAGCAGGTTCGCGGGCTTCGCCAATGTCTATGGAGCGCTGTCGCCGGTAATTGTGCTACTGATATGGTCATATGTGGGCGGGCTTATCCTCATTCTGGGCGCTGAGGTTAGCTCAGAGTACGGGCGGCTTAAGCGCGGACTCGAGCGCGGCAGGGTGGCGCTCGGCTAACCAAGCGGCGGCGCAGGTTCGCTATCCCTTCGATAGCGTCTAGCATCCGCTTGCGGCGTTGCGCTAACACAACTCTTATCCTCTTTTGCGTCTCTTTGCGTCTCTACTTCCCCGTGTTCGCTTGCGGCGCGGGGTTAATTCTGTCTAACTCCCGAACCGGCCGCCTCGCCTACGCCGCTTATGCCTTCGTCGGCGTCTATTCGCAGAAAGACGAAACTGCGGCCGCGCGGTTCGGGCTGCGTTACCCATACTTTGAGGTCGGTTATCTTCATATCGATTTGCCTTTCGGATGCAAGCGGGATGCGAGCGTCTGCGCTCACGGGGCAGTATATCAGGTAGCGGGATGCGCGCTAGTTTGACGCGCGTTTGGCTTGTGAATAAAGGCGGGGTGTCTGTACACTTGCGCTATGCGAATTAGGGCAATCAACAGGGTTCGGACGCCTGCCGATGCGGCGGGCATGATGCGCGGCGTGTTCTACGGCTGGTGGCTGGTGGGCATTGCCGTTGTACTGCTGACGCTGATGGCGGTGTCGGTGTTTCAGGGTTTGGGGACGTTCCTGGTGGCGCTGCAAACGGAGTTCGGCTGGAGCCGCACCGTGCTATCGGGGGCGTTTTCGCTGTCGAGGGCGCAGGGGGCGGTGATAGGTCCCGCCGAGGGATGGCTCATCGACAAGGTGGGCAATCGGCGGATGATCCTGTTCGGCTACTGCCTAATGGCGTTTGGGTTTCTGCTGTTTTCGCAGGTGGGGAATAGCGCGTTCTGGGATTTGGGCGTGTTCGCCATTGAGAGCGGGGTGTGGCATTTTTACATTGCGTTCATCACGATTAGCCTGGGGTCGGGAGTCGGCGGCTGGCTGGCGATAATGTCGCTGATGAACAACTGGTTCGCGCGGCAGCGGTCGTTGGCGATAGCGACGTCGATGTCGGGGATACACTTGGGCGGGCTGCTGGTGCCGGCGCTGGCGCTGGGCATAGAGATGTACGGGTTTCGGTGGACGACCTTCGGCATAGCGGTGTTTCTGATAGCGCTGATACTGCCGGTGTATGCGGTTCTGCGGGACAAGCCTGAGGATATGGGACTGCTGCCGGACGGCGATCCGCCCGCGGGCAGGCGGCAGCGCGGGCGGGCGCAGACACAGGCGCAGGGCGGCGGCGCAGGCTTGGATGAGGAGCCGGAGTTCACGGCGGCGCAGGCGCTTCGGACGCGCGCCTTTTGGATACTGACGATAGTTCATATGTCGTCGAGCGTGTCCATCGTAACGCTGGCGCTGCATCTTGCGCCCAAGCTGACGGATATGGGGATGTCGTTGAGCGGGGCGGGGACGGTGGTGCTGATATACACGCTGCTGGCGCTGCCCACGCAGTTCGTCGCCGGTTGGCTTGCGGACAGGATGCCCAAGCCGCCGCTGATATTCTTTTTCATACTGCTGCAGGGCGTGGCGATAATGATAATCGCGGTGTCGGAGCAGGTGTTCACGGCGCTGATATTCGCGCTGCTGTACGGGATAGGGTTCGGGGGGCGGATACCGCTGCTGACGGCGATACGGGGGGAGTACTTCGGGCGCAAGGCGTTTGCCACGATAATGGGGCTGTCGCAGATGCCGAACAACATAGCGATGATATTCGCGCCGCTGTTCGCGGGGTTTATGTTTGACTACACGGGGACATACCTGATTCCGTTTGCGTTCTTCGGGCTGCTGAATGTGCTGGGGGCGTTTCTGATGCTGTCGGTGAAGCGGCCTAAGATGGCGGCGGGGGCTTAGCGCAAGGGCGCCGATCTGCGTGGGGTTTTACCGCAAAGGCGGTAAGGCGCAAAGGGGTTGTGTTAGGGGCTATGCGGCGGCGCAAAGACGCGGGAGTTATGGGCGGCAGAGGGCTTCTTGGATGTGGCGGTGGTAGTCGCCGGTGATTAGTCCGGATGGGAATACTTGGGCTTCCATATCGGCGACGGCGAATATCCAATGGTCGATGGTGGGGGTTGCTTGGGATTCGGCTATCGCGGTTAGGATGGCGGGTATGCGGGCTTTTTTGTGGGCGCACATTTGGCGGGCTTGGGCTTCGAAGACTGCGCGGGCTTCGATTTCGGAGAAGTCGTTGGATACGTTGGGTGTGAACTCGAGGCACGCGGCGAGCAGCAGCGGCAGGACGGCGAGTGTCAGCGCTAGGGATTTCATGGGGCGTATTGTATCACGATGGGCGTGGGCGTGCGATATGGGCGGGCGTATGGCGTTCTTAATTGCAGCGCTTATCATTTGAAATCTTTAGGAAGCCTTGCATTAGCGGATACTTCGCTAGTTATAAACTCAATCGCGCTCAACTTTGCGAATGCCGCATCACCGCATCGCAAAAACCCTTTGCGTTCTCTGCGCCCTTGTATTAAAATAATCCCAACCTAAGGTATTCAGCCAATTGAGAACCCTTCCCCATCAGGGGAAAAGTTAGGGTTGGGGACGACATTCCCCCACTCACACCAGCAATAAAATAGGTGATTCAAATGCCGCTAATACGTTTTAGTTTTTATTCACCCCCCCCCCCCCCCATAAAAATCTAAAAAAGTCAAGCGCAAGGACAACACGCCGAACCGCAGGCGTAACCGTTCTCAGCGTCTTGCTAACGCTCGCCGCCCTGCTATCCCTCAGCGCAACCGCATCCGCCCAATCCACCACCGACTACGATTCCGACGATGACGGCTACATCGACGTGAAAACCCACGCTCAGCTCAATGCCATCCGCTACGACCTCAACGGCAACGGCAAGCAAGATTCCGTCAGCGCATCCGATTGGACAAACTACACATCCGCCTTCTCCAACGCCGCCACCGGCATGGGATGCAAACTCACCGACCACGACAGCAACTCCCAAACCGCAGAGCAGCCCACCTGCGTCGGCTACGAACTTATGAATGACATCGACCTAGACACCGACGGCGACGGCAACATCGGCACAGACTCCGGCGACGCCTACTACAACAGCGGCGCGGGTTGGTCGCCAATCACCGACGCATCCAACCTCACCAGCTACACAGGCAATTTCAATGGCAACGGCAACACTATCAAAAACCTGTTCATCAACCGCAGCTCCGCCGCTTACCAAGGTCTGTTCAGAGGCTTTGACGGCAGCGCCCGCATCGAACAACTGGGCATAACCAACGCCAATGTTAGCGGAGGCAATTGGGTAGGCATTTTGGCAGGCTTCAGCGGCGCTTCAACAGCCGCAATCGTAGCCTGCTACACCACCGGCAAGGTTGCGGGCAGCGATAGGGTAGGCGGGTTAGTCGGCTACAACTCGCGAGGAACTATTTCAAGCAGTTACTCCACCGCCTATGTCTCCGGTCGGACGCGCGTCGGCGGGCTAGTGGGGTATCGAGGTGGCGACGCTATAACAGACACCTACTCCACCGGACGGGTTGTCCGCTCCAGCGGAACGGATACAAGATTCGGCGGGCTAATTGGAGCCGCAGTGCCCCAGTCTGCGAACAACGTGTCCAATAGCTACTGGGACACATCCACAAGCGGCCAAACCACCAGCGCCGGCGGCACAGGCAAAACCACCCGCCAGCTCCAAACCGTTACCTCATACACCGGCATCTACGCCAACTGGAACGCCAACCTTGACGGCGTTACCGGCAACGACGATCCCTGGACTTTCGGCAACAAGATGCAATACCCCATGCTCGACTACAAGATGATGAGCACAACCCCGCAGAACAGCCAGGCAATGGGCATCCCAGATAACTGGAACGCCCCCATAGTGGGCGAGCGCGTCGCCGTCTGCGTTACTAGCGCAACGCGCTCCAGTCGCAGCGGCGGCTGGCAGTGGGAAAAGTCCACCAACGGCGATACTTGGACTGCCCTAACGCGCAACAGCGGCGCAACCTACGAATACTATCCCGTCGCCGCCGACGTAGGAAGCTACCTACGCGCCAAAGCGCCATTATCCGGCGGCGGCTTCGCATACACCCGCGCATTAGGCGGCCGCGTCAAGCAGACCAGCGCCGCAACCGCCGGGTCAGCGATAAGCTTCGTCAGCGGCAACGCAAGCCCACGCGTGGGGACCCAAATCGTAGCGTCCGACCCTGCCCCCACCGGCGCGGTGGATCGCCGTTACTCGTGGCAGCGCTGCGACAACGCCGATAGTACCTACACCGATTGCAGTTACATCTACGGCGTCTGGTGGACCAACTACACGCCCACATCCGCAGACCTGAACAAATACCTACGAATGGTCGTGTACTACGAAACCAGCGCCGGCGTATGGACGCGCCACACAACTGGCTTCACGGGGCAGGTAGCCGCAGCATCGCAGTAAAGCCGGCCCAGCTTCCTGGTGTTCTTAAATTGCAGCGCTTATTCAGAAGGGAGCATCCGTCATTGAGCGCTTGAACGCGCTGTCCATACGATTGCTTCAATGAACTTTCAGCATTTGCCTTCTGATATGGCATAAACATCGCGCTGTTCTAGCAGCATTCTTTCGCATTGCTTACCCGCATCAGCCCGCATCCTCGCGCCCCAAAACAGGCGCAGCAACAGCCCGCCCAGGAAGAATAGCGCGCTGGCAAGCAGCATATCGAAGGCAATGTCGTTGAAGTCGGACGATGGGAATGCCCGCGTCAACAGAATTCCCGCTGCGCCCAAACAGCCCGCGCGTCCCTGGGAATTGCGCCGTTCCTGATAAGCGTCCATACGCCCATCTTGAAGCCATTCCAATTATGCAATCGCTTCCGTCGGCGCTACACTAACCGCCGTTATCGTGATAATGTAGGGGGCAACCTGAAAGCGCGTGAACATCAGGCACCATCGATTCGGCGGGCGCGGCAGGCACAGTTAGCGGATTCGGCACAAGCAGGAGGCGCGCGGTGGACAAAGTAAGGCTGGCAATCGTAGGCTGCGGCACTATCTCTCAGCTCAATGCGCCCGGCTATCTGCGGCATCCGAACTGCGAGGTGGCGGCGCTCTGCGATCCGCAGCGGGAACGCGCCGAACTGCGCGCGCGGCAGTGGGGCATCGCGCCCAAGATATACGCCGATTACGCCGACGCGCTGAACGATGCCGCGATTGACGCCGTGGAACTGCTGACGCCCACGCATATGCACCCGCAGCAGATTGTGGACGGACTGAGCGCGGGCAAGCATGTATCCTGCCAAAAGCCCATATCCTCCACGGTGGCGGAGACGGACACTATCGCCGCCGCGCTGCGAACCGCTACAACCAAGTTCCGCGTAACGGAGAACTTCCTCTACTACCCGCCTATCGTGAAGGCGAAAGAGCTACTGGACGCCGGCGCTATCGGCGAGCCGTCTATGGTTCGCATAAGAACGGTGCGCGGCAAGCCGTCGGGCGCGCAGCTTGAGGTATCGCCGGGCGCCTATGTATGGCGGCGCGATCCTAGCCTGCACGCCGGCGGGATGCTGTACGATGACGGCTGGCACAAGTACGCCACCGCGATATGGTGGATTGGCGAAATAGAGAAGGTGCAAAGCCTCATCACTCGAAAGTCGGGGGACTACCTTGGCGAAACGCCCAGCGTGGTGAGCTGGAAGTTCAAGGGACGCGACTGCTTGGGGACGCTGGACTATTCGTCAGCGCCCGAAATGGAAATTCGCAGCAAGTATTACCCCGCCGACGAGTTCTTTGAGATACAGGGCAGCAAGGGCGCAATCTGGGTAACGCGCTGCACCGGAGAGATGCTCGACCTGCCGCCGGTTATGCTTGTGCGCGGCACAGAGACGACCGGCATCCAAACGCCGATGGACTGGATCGAGGGGTTCAACGGCGCGGCGGCGCAGTTCATAGACTGCATCCTGAGGGATGAGCAGCCGGATATGGACTTGGCGTTTTCGCGCCACACGCTGCAAACCGCAATGGCGGTCTATCGGGCCGCCGCGGAGGAGCGGCCGGTGCGGCCGGACAGCCTTGTCTGATACTCAACAACGCAAAACTCGCATAATCGCGCAACGATATAGCGATAGGAAGGACAGACGCGCAATGCCCAAGTTCGCCGCGAACCTGACGATGATGTTCAACGAAGTGGACTTTCTCGACCGCTTTGAAGCCGCCGCCAACGCCGGCTTTAAGGCGGTGGAGTTCCTGTTCCCATACGATTACGATAAAGCCGAAATCGCTGAGCGGCTTGAGCGGCATGGGCTTACGCTTGCGCTGCACAACCTGCCGGCGGGCGATTGGGCGGCGGGCGAGCGCGGCATCGCTTGCCATCCCGACCGCATCGACGAATTCCGCGACGGCGTCCGCAAAGCGCTGGAGTACGCCCCGGCGTTGGGATGCGCGCAAGTGAACTGCCTCGCCGGTATTAGGCCCGGCGCCGATGTTTCGGACGCCAAAGTGGAAGCCACGCTAATCGACAATCTGGCATTCGCGGCGGAGCGGCTCAAGTCCGCCGGCGTGCGGTTGCTTATTGAGCCTATCAACACCATCGACATCCCCGGTTTTATGCTGAACTACCCGGATCAGGCGCGCCGCATCATAGAGCGGACCGGCTCGGACAACCTGTTCCTGCAGCATGACCTCTATCATATGCAGATTATGCAGGGCGATTTGGCGCGCAACATCCGGCGCCACCAAGACATCATCCGCCATATCCAGATCGCAGACAACCCCGGACGGCACGAACCCGGCAGCGGCGAAATCAACTACCCCTACCTGTTCGGCTACCTTGACGATATTGGCTACGACGGCTGGATCGGCTGCGAGTACGTCCCCGCCGCCACAACCGCCGAAGGGCTGGGTTGGATTGCGCCTTTCATATAGCCAATGACGCAGCCGAATATGCGCCTAATGCCGGCATAATGCCGAACAAGATGAACTTTCGCGCCAACGATGTGAACAGCAGCGGAGGTTAACTATGGCTACGGCAGTTCAAGAGCAGCCTGCCTCATACCAATACCACGACCGCGATATTATCCTGACGCAAATCCAAGAGCGCGTGCTGTGGCTTGCGATGCAGATGGTGCATTACGCCAACAACGTGCGTCAATCCCCGGACGCCCTCAAGGTCGGCGGGCATCCCGCTTCAAGCGCGTCCGTGGTAACCGTAATGACATCGCTGTACTTCGACTACATGCGCGCCGGGGACAAGATTTCGGTCAAGCCCCACGCTTCGCCGGTGTATCACGCCATCCAGTATCTGCTGGGCAACCTTGACCGCAAGTATCTCAAGACGCTGCGCGCATTCCACGGATTGCAGGCGTATCCCAGCCAGACCAAAGACCCAGACTATGTGGACTTCTCAACGGGTTCGGTAGGCTTGGGTCCGGTAGCGCCCAACTTCGCATCGCTGACCGAAGAGTATCTGAAAACGCACCTGTACTGGTTCAAAGGCGACACGCACCGCTACATAAGCCTTGTGGGGGACGCCGAACTTGACGAAGGCTCCATATGGGAGGCAATCGCAGAGCCCGAAATGGAGGGCTTGGAGAATATCCTGTGGGTTGTCGACCTAAACCGCCAAAGCCTCGACCGCGTAATACCCGGCATCAAGGTGCGCTCATGGCGGGATATGTTCGCCGCCAACGATTGGAACGTCATCGATGTGAAGTACGGCCGACGGCTGCAAAGCGCATTCGCGGAGCCCAACGGCGAACTGCTTCGGATGTGCATCGACGAAATGTCCAATCAGGTGTATCAGCGGCTGCTGCGCGTGGAGCCGGCGACGCTGCGCGAATGGCTGCCCAACGCCAGCCGCTACCCGCGCGACTTGAGGCGGCTAATCGGCAGGTGGGACGACGATGAGCTGCACAGCCTTTTCAGCAACCTGGGCGGCCACGATTTCGCCATGCTCAGGGACGCCTTCACGCAGGCCGACGAACTGCAGGGGCCCACGGTGGTGTTCGCATACACATTCAAGGGTTGGATGCTGCCATCCATCGGCGACCCGCACAATCACTCCAGTCTGATGTCGGCGAAGCAGATGGAGCAGCTGCGCGCCCGAATCGACCTGCCCGAATCCGATATATGGTCTGCGCTGCCCGCGGACACGCCCGCCGGCCGGCTGTGCGCCGAAGTAGCCGATCGATTGGCGATAGCCAAGAAACGCCCCACCGCCGCGCAGACGCCGCCGTTGCCCACCGATCTTGACCACGATTACTACGGCAATATGTCCACGCTGCAGATGTACGGGCTTGTGCTAACGGATCTTGCGCGCAATATGCCGCAGATAGCCGAGCGCGTGGTAACCGTAAGCCCCGATGTGGCGAGTTCCACCGGACTCGGCGGTTGGATAAACAAGGCGGGCGTCTGGGCGCGCCGCGAGCCGGAAACGCTGCCCGACGAAGACGTCGTCAGAGCGCTGAATTGGAGCGAATCGCCGCAAGGTCAGCATATCGAGCTGGGCATATCAGAGAACAACCTGTTCATGATGCTGGGGCAGCTTGGGATGTCCTATGAAGCCGCCGGCGAGCTGCTTTTCCCCGTCGGTTCGGTCTATGACCCATTCGTCCGGCGCGGGCTTGACGCCTTCACCTACGGCGTCTATTCGGGCGCGAAATTCATTCTGGTGGGAACGCCTTCCGGCATCACGCTTGCGCCTGAGGGCGGCGCGCACCAATCGCTGCTCACGCCCTCGATCGGCGCCGAAATGCCGGAGCTCGCCTTCTACGAACCGTGCTTCGGCAAGGAAGTGGAGTGGATTATGCTGGACGCGCTGGAGCGAATTCGGCAGCGCGAGCGCAGCACCTACCTGCGCCTCACCAGCAAGCGCGTTGACCAATCGCTGTTCAACCTGCCCGCCGATGGAGCGGCACGCGAGCGGTTGCGCCGCCAAGTTCTGCGCGGCGCGTATCGCCTTGTGGGACGGCAGGCGGAAGCGGGCTATCGGCCGGGCGAAAATGTGGTTCACATCATGGCTTGCGGCGCAATGATCCCCGAGGCAGTGGAAGCGGGCGATCGGATGCAGCGCGAGGGCATATTCGCCAACATCATCAATCTGACGGGGCCGGGCCAACTCTACGCTCACTTCCAGGCGGGCATACGCGCCGCGCTCAAAGGCGAGCCGTCCGACGCCTTTATGTCCGACATCCTGTCCGCCGACGAGCGCAAAGCGCCGCTAGTCGCCGTCGCAGACGCGCATCCGCACTCACTGGCGTGGCTAGGCGGCGCGCTCGGCGCTACCATAATCCCGCTCGGCGTTACCGAATTCGGGCAGTCCGGCAGCCCATCTGAGCTTTACAGAGAATACGGCATTGACGTCGACAGCATCGTCGCCGCCTGCTTCGCCGCGCTGGAAGCCTAGCCTAGCGCGCGCTGCGCGTTCATGCTATCACTTGCTACCGGCGGTTGTGAACCGGAACTTTCGTCGGAATTCCCGGCAGTCCGCCTTTCACGCCGCACGCATACGCCATTCGCAAAGACGGGTTGCTCCATTGCTTAAACGTATGCAAGCGATGCCGCGCAAAATCCAAATAGGCTATTGACAGAAATCTAATATCAATTATAATGCGCTCAAATAATGCCTGCGTATCTGCGCGCGTCGTTTGGCGTTGCGCGAATGCGGGGGGCTTATTCGGAAGCATACGCCGATAATCAACAAACAAGGAGGAAGCGAGGAAATATGCAAGCAAAACTATTTGGCAAACTTGCGCTAGTGAGCTTCGCTGTAGCAGCGCTAATGGCAATGGCATGCTCCAGCGCGCCCGCCGCCCCTGATGCGGGCGACGGCGGCGGCTCCACAGCGCCCGCGGCGCAAGTGCAAGCGACGGCGACTTTCCCGCCGACCGTAGTGCCGCCTTCCATACCGACCGCAGCCCCGGCGCAAGCGCCCGCGCAGGCTCCCGCGGCAATGGCGAGCGGCGACGTCGTGAGAGGCGGACATCTGCGCGTCATCAACGCCACCTTCCCGCCAAAGTGGGACTTCTCCCAAACAAGCACTTGGATTTCGCTCTTCCACTACGGCGGCAGAATGTACAGCGGACTGCTGCAGTTCTCGCCGCGCGATGGCATCGAGATTTGGCCCGATATGGCGGAGTCCTGGGAAGTCTCCAACGATACCAAGACTTTCACCTTCAACATCGATGAAGACCTGACGCAGTGGAACGACGGCACGACGTTTGACGTCGATCACATAATCTACGCCATCGACCGCTGGCGCAACCCCCCGGAAGGCGTGATACAGCCGCGCGTGGGCGCGTTCAACCTCATCGACAATATGCGTAAGATTGACGACACCACTCTCGAGATAAACCTGCAAGAGCCGTTTGGCGACTTTATCGCCGAGTCCGCCAATCAGTGGCACAGCATCATCCCGCAGCACATCCTCGAGGCAAACGACAACACCATTTCGCGCTGGCAGGATGTAATCGGAACGGGTCCGTACAAGATAATCGACGCGGAAGACGGCATATCCGTCGACTCCGAAAAGAATATGGACTACTTCCGCGACGCCCCGGACGGATCGCCGTATCCCTACCTCGACAGGGTTACATCTATCGTCATCATAGAACCGCAGGCGCAGATAGCGGCGATGCGCGCCAAGCAGACGGACGCCACCAAGCCCACATTCTCGCTCAGCCATGTGGAATACCAGAAGCTGCTCGACGACTTCCCCGGCGAAGCGTCCTTCAAAGTTGAGCCTTTCGTGGATGTGGCAAGCATTCAGCTCAACAACCAGGAGCCGCCGTTCGACAACGTGGACGCCCGCCGCGCGGTGTTCTACGGCTTCTACAAGCAGGGTGTAATCGACGCCGAAGGCGCAGAAAACCCCGTGTTCCCCATCAGCTGGTTCAGCTACGTCTTCCCGCCGCAGCAGGAAATCATAGACACCATTCCGGGCTACAAAGCGGACAAGCGCGATGAAGAGATCGCTATGGCGGCCGAGTTCGCCGAAAAGGCCGGCTTGACGGAGTTTGAGGTGATTGCGGTCACTACCCGCTCCCATCACGGAGAACTCCTACAGGCCGATATGGCAGAGATAGGCGTGGATGTAGAGATCCGCCTGCAGGACTGGACAGCGATGATAGCCTCCGTGGAGGGACGCCGCTACCAGGCCGCCACCGGCGGCACAGCGCCTAGCTACGGTGGCGTAGTGCCGGTCGCCGACATCATGTACAGCGCTGGCGGCGGACGCAACGGCGGCTGGGATCCGCCCGCCAACTACCTTGACGAGTGGAATGCGGCGCGTACCCTGCCGTCAGGTCCGGATCGCGACGAGCGCTTCGCCGAAATGCACCGCATCATGGCAGAAGAATGGGTGCCCAGCGTCCCGTATATGGCTGCCAACCAGAACAAGTTCCACTGGAACTATGTCCATAACTGGGACTTGGTGGTGCAGGAAATCTTCAGCAACAATAAGTTCGAGGATGTGTGGCTGGACTGCGACGCCCCCAACCCCAGCTCCACCTGCCCATAGCAAGACCGCATAGGCTTTCGGACGCATCCCGCGCGGATGGCATATCCTGCTTGGGATGCGTCCCGTTAGCCAAACGCTTACCCCGCCCGCGCTTTGGGTTGTACGGTCATAACCCGGCAACGGCTAACGCCCGATGCCGTTTCGCCGCCGCAGTAACTGGCGCTTTGCAGAGAAGAGACAATATCCCGAATAGGATGTGGTCATATGTGGAAATACATAGTTCGCCGTCTGATGCTCATCATTCCGACCGTGTTTCTGGCAGGGTCGCTTGTGTTCTTTATGCTGCGCGTTCTGCCCGGAGACATCGTTAGCACGCTGACATCCGAAGGCGGCGCTACGCCTGAGACCAAGGCGAAACTTCGCGAAGAGTTGGGGTTGAACGATCCCCTAATTGTGCAGTACGCCTACTGGCTGTGCGGCAACTGCGGCGTTCTCAGCAGCATAGGCTACGACGCCCCTCAATACGGCGGTGAAGAGACTACGCCTCTAATAGGCGGCATAATCAGCGGCAACTTCGGCTACTCGCACTATCAAGACCGCTTCGTAACTCAGATTATGGGCGACAAAATGGAAGCGACGCTCACAATGGCGATATTCGCCATGGCGTTCTCGCTGCTGCTTGCGTTCCCGTTAGGCATCATATCCGCCATTCTGCGCGGCTCGTGGTGGGACCAGGGTATACGCATATTCACGGCGCTGTCCCTCGCCGTCCCATCGTTCTGGCTGGGCATCCTGCTTATCATATTCGCCTCGCGAACCTTTAACTGGAGCCCGCCGCTAAACTACACATCGTTCTTTTCGGATCCCGGCACAAACATAGCCCAGCTCTTCCTGCCGGTGATTGCCACCGGGCTCACATCCGCCGCGGTGCTGAGCCGCTTGGTGCGCTCTATGATGCTCGAGGTGCTGCGCGAAGACTATGTCCGCACGGCGCGCGCCAAGGGTTTGCGCGAATTCATAGTGATTGCGCGCCATACGGTTCGCAACGCCAGCATCCCCGTGCTGACTATGGCGGGCTACCACTTCGGCTTCATCATGTCCGGCGTAGTGGTCATCGAGTTCGTGTTCTCCATACCCGGACTGGGACAGCAAGTTCTGCTGTCCATCCTTGCGCGCGACTACGATATGGTAGTGGGCATCGTAGTTATCCTATCCATCATACTTGCCGCGTGGATACTGGTCGTCGACCTGTTCTATTCGGTAGTCGATCCGCGCATCAGGTATTCCTAGACGGATACGGCCGCAAGCCCGCGGCCGTAAGCCGAACAATAAAAGATAGATTTCAATCAAACAAGCCAAACCGTCGGCTAAGGAGTTCATAAGCATATGAGTCAACAGACAGGCATAGGCTACGCTGCTCGTGAAGCTTCTGTAGATAGTATGGCGCAGCGGTCGGGCAAGGCAATAGCCCGATTTTGGCATCGCTACCCGTCGGCGTCAGTGGCGCTAATCGTGTTGGCGATAGTGCTGTCGGGGACGCTTTTGGCGGATGTGGTCGCGCCCTTCGAGCCGAACAAGCGCACGGGCACCCGCTTCGCCGAGCCGTTCACCCAATCCACCGACGGCAGAATGCACGTGCTCGGCACTGACCGCATCACCCGCGACCTGTTCAGCCGATTGTTGCACGGCGGGCGCGTGTCCCTCATCGTGGGGCTAGTCGCGCCCACGCTCGGCATAACCTTTGGCGCGCTCTGCGGCATCGCCGGCGCATACTTCGGCGGCATAACCGATCTAATTATCCAACGCTTAACCGATACCTTAATGGCAATTCCAAGCATTGTGTTAGCGATGGCGATAATCCTGCCGCTTGGCGCAAACATCCAAATGGTGATATTAGCGCTCGCAATCGCCATATCGCCATACGCATCCCGCCTGCTGCGCTCGCACGCTCTTGTGCTGCGAAATATGCAGTACATCGAAGCGGCGCGCGCCATCGGAGCGTCCAACCCGCGCATCATACTGCGCCACCTAGTCCCCAATTCATGGGCGCCCTGGATAGTCATGCTCGCCGTCAACGTGGGCAACGCAATCGTGCTTGAGGCGTCTCTGAGCTTCCTGGGCGTAGGCATTTCGCCGCCCACATCATCTTGGGGCAACCTGCTCACCGGCGCCGCCAACTACTTTGCGGACAACCCCCATCTGGTCTATGCGCCGGGGCTGATGATTACCATCGTGGTGCTATGTTCCAACATATTCGGCGACGCGCTGCGCGATATGCTTGATCCGCGCCTGCGCGGGGCAGACTAGCCCAAAGCCGTGCCGCGCAACGCGCCCATGCCCGCGCTTATGAGAGGCGCCGCCGTCATTGCGCTTTTGGCGGCGGCGGCTCTTTCTGCCGCATGTCAGCAAATACCCTCGCTGCGCCAATCCCCCGCCGATGACGCCGCCGCCGAAATCCGCCCCTTCGTCAACATAGCGAACAGCGGCGCGCTCAAAGGGCTAAAAGAGTCTTGGAATATCCGCCCCGGCGTGGTCATCTTCGACTACGATCGCGACGGCGATATGGACTTCTACATCACCAACGCCTACGAATACGGCAACTGGCTCTATCGCAACGAAGGGGACGGCGCTTTCACCAATGTCGCGGACGAAGCGGACGGCGCTTTCACCAATGTCGCGGACGAAGCGGGCGCCGCGTTGCGCCAAACGCACGGCACGGGCGTGGTAGCCTGCGACGTCGACAACGATGGCTACCAAGATCTGTATGTAGGCGCGCAGGGTAGTCTCACGGACAGGCTCGACTACCGCTCGCCAGCAGAGGGCGGGCAGAACCGGGACAGCCTGCTGCTTAACGACGGCAAGGGCGGCTTTGTCGACGTCACCGAAGCGGCGTTTGGCGCGGCCGTCAATATGCGCTCCGCTATGAGCGTCGCCTGCGCCGATGTGGACAACGACGGATGGGTGGACATCTACGTCGGCAACCTCGCGGAAGACGATTTCCGAGGTATGAGCGTTCCGTTCCAAAACGGCCAGTTCAACGTGCTGTATCGCAACAACGGCGATCTGACATTCACCGACGTATCGCACAGCGCGGGCGTGCAGGGTCCGCAGATATGGATGCGCCAACACGACGGCAAGCCAGTTATGTACACCGACGCCGAAAGCGGCGAAGAGTTCGAGGGATACGATCCCAACCTGCGCGACGACTTTGGCAGCCGCGTAGGCGACCCCAGCGGTCAGACGCAGGCGGTTGCGTTCTTCGACTATGACAGCGACGGCGATATGGACTTGTGGGTAGCCAACGATGGCGATAGGCTTCACATATTCCGCAACGATTCCACGCCCGGCAGCCCGCGCTTCACGAACGTCGCGCGCCATATGGGGGTGGATCAGGTAGGCGCATGGATGGGCTTCGCCATCGGCGACTACGACGGCGACGCTGATCTTGACATATTTATCGCCAACGTGGGCTTCCACCCGCGCCTCGATCCCGCGCCGGACTCGCCTATGCCCTACTGCGCCTATCATGAGCGCTTCGACTGGGGAAGCTGCCTCCACTACCTGCTGCGAAACGACGGTACGCGCCAATCGGCGGTAGGCGCTGTCGGGCTATTCCACAACGCCGCGCCCACGATAGCCGTAACGCCCAGCCCGCTTATGCCGCCCGCCTCGCTCGACGCCGCGCTGATAGACCCAACGCAGGTTGTGCCAACCGGCTTGAGCGCCTACGATTTCGGCTTTGGCTCGACCTTCTTTGACTATGACAACGACGGCGATCAAGATCTGTACTGGCTCGGCTCCACGGTCGACAGAGGCGAAGCGCCCGGCGGCGAAGTGTTCCCTGCCGCGGGACGCATGATGCGAAACACCGGGACGGGCGCATTTGAGGACATCACCGTGCGCGCCCAACTGCTGGACATAGCGCGCGCGCGCTACGATAAGATTGATCCGCAAAACCCCAAATACAACGCCGGCATTCACCGCATCAGCCCCGAATACCACGAAAACGGCAAGGGTTTGGCGCACGGCGATCTCAACGGCGACGGCTACCCCGACCTCATAGGCACGAACAGCAAGGGCAGCCTGTGGGAAGACGCGCGCAAGGTGAGCTTCAGCGAAGCGGGCGGGCCGCTGTTCGTATGGATAAACCCCGGCGGCAGCAACAACTGGCTAAACATCCGACTCAAAGGGCGCATGGCGATAGACGGCAGCGGCAGCAACGCCGACGGCATCGGCGCGCGCGTCTATCTGACGGCGGACGGGCGCACCCAGGTTCAAGAGGCGCGCGCCGGTTCCAGCTACTTATCGATGGACAGCATCGACCTCGAGTTCGGCTTGGGGCAGGCAACCGACGTGGACGAAATCGAAGTGCGCTGGCCAAGCGGACGCCGCCAAACCCTGCGCGGCATCGACGCCAACCAAACGTTGGAAATCATCGAGCCCGATGTCGACGGGGAATAGCCGCATATCTCATATCGAACTGCGCGCGCACCGCTTTCGTTCTACGCCCTACCCCGCCGCTACTGCGCCGGCCGCAGCGTCTCGAAGCGCAAATCGGACGATGTGCCGTTTGTGGGCTGCCAACCGGTGAGCGCGGGATTTACGGCGTATGTATCGTGCCGCCACATAATCGGTATCGCCCAGTATTCGCCGTATGTCTTGCGGTTCAGCGCCTTGAGCGCTATGGCGCGCTCGTCGTCGTTCACGGTCAGCGATACCTGCGCCAGCATTCCATCCCCAACATTCGGCGCAAAGTAGGTGAGCATTGCGCCGTCCGCGCCGCTCATGTAGCGCCGAATGCCGTTGACGTCGCCGCCCGGACGCGAGGGCGCAGCGCCGTGCAACACCGGCGCCGGGGCGTATGCGTCAAACTGCTGCGGGTTCGCCATAAACAGCGGCTGCACCGCCGGCCATTCGGTTGCGATAACCTCGGCGTTGACGCCCGCATCCCGCCAGTAGTCGGCTATCATATCGTTGATGCGCGGCATCTCCGCCAGCCCGTATGCCACTAGCGATAGCAGACTGACCGTTTCGCCCTGATAGCCTGATTGCGCCAAGAGCCGCTTCGCCTCTTGCGGATCGTACTCGTAGCCCGGCAGATCGGCGATGTAGCCCGGCGATACGGGTGTGAACAGCGCGGATCCCGTGGCGACCGACGCCGCTTCCGGCGGATAAATCGACTCTACTATGTGCGGCATATCCACGCCGATCGCAAGCGCCTTGCGGAAATCGATGCTTGATGTCAGAAAGTCCGGGTCGTAACTCATAAAGAAGCGCAATGTAGTAGAGACCACATGCTTGGGCCCATCCACGCCGTAGCCCATGCGCTTCGCCTCTTCGACGGTGTCCGCCCTAATCGGCGCTACATCCACCATATCCGTTTGGAGTAGCGCGTTGATGGCGTCTTCGCCGGGGACGTTCGTAATTCTCAGCGTGTCGAACGACGGAATCTTGTCAGGGTCCCAATAGTTCGCGTTTGCTTCGTACTCCACATAATCGCCTAGCGCGCGGCTTGCAAAGCGCCACGGACCGCTGCCAATCGGGTTTTCGGCGAATGGGGGGACGTCCCCTTCTAGCGCATGCTGAGGCAGCAGCGGCGCATCGCCCTCTACCGCCGCAAGCAAGCCAAGGAACACCACATCGGGTTCGGTAAGATGTAGCGTAACTATCAGGTCGTTACCTACATGGTGCACTACTATCTCCATCTTGTCTTTCAGAACGCCGCACACGCCGCACGCCGTCCCTTCGCGAGAGTAGTAGTGGAGACTTGCGCTAACATCGGCGGCGGCAACCAGCTCGCCGGCGTGCCACTCGGCGTAATCTCGCAGTGTTAGCGTGAACGCCGATGCGTCGTCAGAAGCCGCCCATGCGCTCACAAGCCCATAATCCGTATCAAGCCTGCCCTCCGGATCCGCGCCTATTAGGTGGTCATACATATGCCCGTGATAGCGCAGTCCGTCGGCGGTGTCCATTGACGGATCCAACGTCTCGGCGCTGAACGACTGCAGCGCCACCCGCAGCATCCCCTTGGATCCGATGACCCAGAACCTGTCTATCGCCAGAGCCGCCGCGACGTACGCCAGCGCCGCGATAACTATGGCTGCCGCTCCTAGTATGAGTGTGGTTCGCATATCTTTTCCGCTTAATCTCTTATCCGTCAACACTCGGCGCAGGGAAGTTTAGTCAGCGAATCGCCCTGAAAGTTCGCCACCCAAACCGCCTTGCCCACCGCCAATAGCGCATGCGGACCCTTGCCCACGCTCAGCGTGTCCAGCAGCCTGCCGTCCGGCGCAAGCCTGCTTACCGTATCATCCAGGAAGTTGGCAACCCAAACGCTGCCGCCCGCCACAATCACCGCCGTTGGCCATCTGCCCACATCGTAGACGTCCTGAACAACGCCGTCCGTGGTGAGCTTGACCACGCTGTCCGCCGAACTCACCGTAACCCAAATATGGCTGCCGTCAAACGCAAGCGCCGTGCCGCCGCCGCCCCACGCCTGCTGCAAGTTCTCTTTCAAATCCACCACATTGAACGAACCCGTCAGCTCGCCCGCTCCGTCCAACCTGTCCACCATATTGCTGCCCATGCTCGCCACCCAAACCGAACTGCCGTCATACGCCAGCGCCCAAGGCGACGGATGATAGCCCGGCACGCGAACTGTCTTGACAACGCTGCCGTCCAAGTTCACCTTGCTGACGGAGTTGCCCCAAGACGCCGCCACCCAGATGCTTGCGCCGTCAAACGCCAGCGCGGAGGGCGATGTATCGGGCGTGCCGATGCTGACCGTTTGCAGCGCTTCGCCGTCAAGCGCCATCTTGGTTATCGTGTTCTCCGAGCTGTTGCCTACCCACATATGCGTCCCGTCAAACGCCAGCGCGCGCGGGAATGCGCCCGCCTTGTAGTTGCCCACATTCTCGCCGTCAAGCGTGTACTTGGCTACAGTTTGCACGCCGTACAGCGTTACCCACAGGTGCGTTCCATCAAACGCCAGCGCGCGCGGCCCCTGTTCGGTGGCTATCGTCTGCGGCGCTTGGGGGACGTTCAACGCCGCATCATCGTCGCCGGACTCGCCGCCGCCGCACGCCGTCAGCGCAACGGCCGCGATTGCGATAGCGCAAGCCGCCGCCCAATATCGTCCCCACCCGTGCATTCGAAGGCTCATTGCCAAAGTGTAAGCCTTGCAATTGGATAATATCAAGGTATAGAACAACGATGCTATTGAACTCTTTGTGTGATATGATGATCAAAACGATGCTTCAGTCCGCAAAGGTTAAAGAGCAATGACGGCTTCGCATACACGCGCGCGTTAGGCGGCCGCGTCAAGCAGACCAGCGCCGCAACCGCCGGGTCAGCCATAACCTTCGTCAGCGGCAACACCAGCCCGCGCGTGGGAACCCAAATCGTAGCGTCCGATCCTAGGCCGACCGGCGCAGTTGACGCGCGCTTCAGCTGGCAGCGCTGCGACAACGCCGATACAACCTACACCGATTGTAGCTACATATACGGCGTCTGGTGGACCAACTACACGCCCACATCCGCAGACCTGAACAAATACCTGCGAATGATAGTCTATTACGAAACCAGCGCCGGCGTATGGACGCGCCACACAACCGCCTTCACCGGGCAGGTAGCTGCCGCATCGCAGTAACTCTAACCCCAACTCCCTGGTGTTCTTAAATTGCAGCACTTATCAGAAGGGAGCATCCGTCATTGAGCGCTTGAACGCGCTGTCCATACGATTGCTTCAATGAACTTTCAGCGTTTGCCTTCTGATATGGCATAGATATCGCGCTGTTCTAGCAGCATTTTTTCACGTTGCTTACCCGCATCAGCCCGCATCCTCGCGCCCCCAAAACAGGCGCAGCAACAACCCGCCCAGGAAGAATAGCGCGCTGGCAAGCAGCATATCGAAGGCAATATCGTTGAAGTCGGACGATGGGAATGCCCGCGTGAACAGAATCCCCGCTGCGCCCAAACAGCCCGCCGTCAAGTAGTTGACGCCCGGCCGGAACCACTCTTGAAGGCGGCTCGTCCAACTGCTGATACGCTCCCTCACCGCTTAAACACCGCCATCACAAAGGCGGCAACGGCAACACAGCCCGACAGCATCGCGACGGAATAGGCGGTGGGAAGGATGATATCGACAATCGACAGCCTGTCTATGCTGCGAAAGCCGGCAATGTCCAACTGGTGCCCAACCACCGTTACCCAGCACGCAACTACGAAGCAGATTGCGAAAAGAATAAGCGCCCCTTTCAGCATCATCCGTAAACCTCCGCAAGCGTATAATCCGTTGACCTAGCAGCCTAGTTTCAGTGTAGCACAGCGCAACCCCGTTTTCTCACAGCGTTAGACGCTTGCGCCCATCGCACCAATGGGCGAAGTTGCTTCCGAACTTTGCGTCCCTGCGCCCTCATATCCACAGCGGCGGCGCATCCCCGTCGGCGGGGTAGCCGTCGGGACGGGCGCTCTGGCGCGCGAATGCGATGCCCCAGACGGACAGCGCGCCCGCGTTCTTGAGCGCATCGGCGCAGGCGGACAGCGTGCTGCCTGTGGTAGCCACATCGTCTATCACGATTATGCGCTGCCCGCTCATATCCGCCGCGCACTCAAACGCCTCGGCTATGTTGCGCATTCGCTCAGCGGGCGATTCCATGCCTACCTGCGGCGGCGTGTTGCGTATGCGGCGCAAGGCGTCCTCGCGCAGCGGAATGCCGCTCAGTCGACTGAGTTCGCGCGCCAGCAGAGCCGATTGATTGTAGCCGCGCCCGCGCTCACGCCACCGATGCAACGGCACCGCAATCAGCGCATCAGCGGGATAGGGGTTGCGCTCAAGGTATGCGGCGAGCAGGCGCGCCATGTACGGCGCCGCGATGCGTATGTTGCGATACTTGAGGTCGTGCGTCATCTGCCGCGCCACGTCGCTATACACATACGGCGCGCGTATGCTGTCGAATGCTGGCGCAACCCGTCTGCATCCATCGCAAAGCTGCGGAACGCCCGGACTGGCGCATATGAAGCAGTACGGCTTTCGCAGCGCCGGAAGCTCGGCGGCGCAACCGGCGCACAGATATTCGCCCTCTTTATCGCAGCCTACGCAGCGCTCCGGAATTATCAGGTTCAGCAGCGCAAGCGAGGCTTTCTGCATCAGAGAGGCGGCGGGCTGCATCCTTACACGCGCTCGAACTTGGACACGCGCTCGCCCTGACCGATTTCGGTTACATAGACGCTGCCCTTGGAGTCCACGCAGATGCCGTGTCCGCCGATGACCGAGCCCTTGCCTGCGCCCTCCCTGCCGCGCCAACGCGTGATGAGATCGCCGTCCAGCGTCCAAATGCTGACGCCGGTTCCCGGCCCCTGCTCCACCACATACACGATGCCGTCGCGAATCCAGAGGTCGCCGGGGCTTTCCATATCTGTCCATTCCTCGATGAAGCCGCCGTCTGCGTCGAATATCTGAATGCGGTGATTCTCGCGGTCGCAGATGATGACTCGCCCGCGCTCGTCCACCCAGATGTTGTGCAGCAGCGCGAACTCGCCGGGGCCCGTGCCTTGCTTGCCCCACGAAAGCAGCAGCTCGCCCTCAGGGCTGAACTTGTGGACGCGATGCCCGCCGTAGCCGTCGGACACGAACAGATTGCCGTCTGGCGCAATCGCAAGCCCGGACGGCATATTGAACGGCATCCCTTGGAACGACGGCGACGGCGCAAGCTTCTCGCCGAGCGTCCGCAGCGTATCGCCGCCGGGCGTGTACTCCGTGGCGATGTGGAAGTCTCTGTCCACCAGCCACACATTGTCGTTGGGCGCAATGTATATGCCGTGCGGGTTGGCGGAGAATGTGCCTTCGCCCCACGAAGATATGAAGTTGCCGTCGGTGTCCCATATCGTCAGCGGATGCGCCCCCCTGCTGAAGATGTACACCTCGTCTTTGGAGTTCACAGCGCCGTCGGACGCCGCCCCGAAAGCCCAGTATTTGGGCATATTCGGCCACTCGGTAACTCGCTCGTATCGGTAATCGCCGGATCCCACAACAGCCATATCAAGCGCCTCCAATCCGTTGTCAAGTAGTGTATGGGTTTGCATTGCGCCAATTTTGGCAACCGCAATTGTATGGGCATTAGGCGATATAGTCAAACGGCGATAGCCGCATTGCGCTGCGTAAGTCAAGCAAGTGTTGCAAAAGGCGCAATTTGCATTATACTTGGGGTATGGGAGGCAACTTTTGACTACTGCAAACGCAATCAACACGATTGAAGACCTGACCCGCATCCTGAGGGAGCGCCCTGAGTGGCGGGATGAGATACGCAAGCTTGTGCTTACCGATGAGCTGCTGACCCTGCCGCAGCGGTTTTCGGAGTACGCGGCAAACACGGACAGACGCCTAGACGAGCTCACACAGGTCGTCCAAGAACTGGCGAAAAGCCTACAAGAACTGACGCAGCGCTTTGAGCAGTATGCAGAGATTACGAACAGGCGCGTTAGCAACCTGGAAGGGCGTGTGGGAAACCTAGAAGGCAGTCACTACGAAGCTAAAGTTGTACGGTTGCTACCTACACGTATACGTCATGAGAAGGTGGCGAATCTGAACAACCCTCAGGTTGTGTATCCCGTCAACGGAAATGCCCCCGCTCTTGATAGTCTGATTCAGATCGCCCTCAACAACGGCGCAATATCGCACGAACAGATGATTGATCTGACCGACGCCGATGCAATCATCGCAGCCGACGACAATCGCTACGCCGTCGTTGAGTCGTCCATAACCTTGGCAGAGCGGGACATCAACCGCGCAATAGAACGCGCAGCCCTTATGTCCATCATCACCGGATCCGAGACCGTTCCCGTCGTGGCGTCCGCAAACATCGCCGACGCGGAACGCTCTTTCGCCGAAGAGCGTGGCGTCAGCATCATCCGCATCCTGTATAGATAAGCCTTCATATGAATCAATTGAATAAGGAAACGCCCATGCCCACCCTCGAGAAATACCAAGTGCGCCAACTAGCGCATATTGCCGGCATCGATCTGGACGAGCAGCGCGCCGAACTGGTAACGGCGCGCCTAGGCGCTGTGCTGAACGCGCTTGCGGAAATCCCCGCCGATGCGTTGGCGGCGGTCGAGCCGGCTACCACCTTTGCGCCGCTTGCGCCAAACGACGACTCCCCGCAAGAGGCCGCCGATGACTAGCGCGCTGCTGCACTACCTATCCATCACCGAAACCGCAAGCCTGATCCGCAGCGGCGAAGCGTCGCCTGTCGAGGTAACGCAGGCGTATCTGGATCGCATCGATAGCCTCAACGATGAACTTGGCGCATACATCAGCGTTATGGGTGAGCAAGCGTTGGCGCAGGCGCGGCAAGCCGAAGCCGATATTCAGGCGGGCGCATACAAGGGCGCGTTGCACGGCATACCCGTCGCCATAAAGGACATCATCTATACCAAGGGAACGCCCACCACCGGCGGCTCAAAGGTATTGGCGGACTTCATGCCCGACGAAGATTCCACGATTGTACGGCGTTTGGATGCGGCGGGCGCAGTGCTGCTTGGCAAGCTCAACCTCAGCGAATTCGCCATCGGCGGCACGATTGACCACCCCTTTGGAACGCCGCGCAATCCGTGGAATACGCAGCACACCGCGGGCGGCTCCAGCAGCGGCTCCGGCGTAGCGGCGGCGGGCGGACTGTGCGCCGGCGCGCTCGGCTCCGATACCGGCGGCAGCGTGCGCGGCCCCGCCGCCTTTTGCGGCATCGTGGGGCTGCGTCCCACATACGGCAGGGTAACGCGGCACGGCGTCCTGCCGATGTGCTGGTCTATGGACACCGTCGGCCCTATGACGCGCAACGTCGCCGACTGCGCCCTGATGCTGAACGCCATCGCGGGACACGATCCGCGCGACCCCACTTCCGGCCGCGCGCCCGTCCCCGACTATGCGGCATCCCTGTCCGACGGCGTGCGCGGGCTTCGCATCGGCCTGCCCACGGAGATGTTCGACTTCGATGGATTGAACGCCGAAGTGCGCCAATCCGTTATGCGCGCTGTGAGCGTACTGGAAGAGCAGGGCGCGACTGCTGACGAAATATCGCTGCCAACATCAGCGCACAGCGGCGCGGTGTTTATCGCAACCGCCGATGTGGACGCCGCGGCGTATCACCACGATTGGCTGCGGACGCGCGGCGACGACTACGACTGGAGCACCCGCGCGCGCCTGGAATCGGCGGCGCTGACGCCCGGATGGGCATACCTGAAGGCGCAGCGCGCAAGAACGCTTATCGCCAACGAACTGCAGGCGGCGCTGGAACGGTTCGATGCGCTTATCCTGCCAAGCGGCCCCGTAGCCGCGCCCACCATAGCGGCGTCCACCGGCAGACCGGGCGGCTACTATCAGGGCAAACTGGATATGGGACGGCGGCGCTACACCAGCCCGGCGGCGCTTGCGGGAATGCCCGCCATATCAGCGCCGTGCGGCTTTTCGGACGACGGCTTGCCCATCGGCATGCAGATAATCGGCAGGCGTTTCGCAGAGCCTACGCTGTTCCAAGTGGCGAGCGCCTATGAGCGCGCTACGGACTGGCACGAGAGGCATCCCGCTATGTGAGCCCTAGCCTCAGGCGTCTTGCGGTTCTTGAACTTATAGTGCAGCCCAAGATGCCGTCGGCAAAACCCGATTATGGCGTTGTCGATTAGCTTAGATTCGCTCGTCGCCCACCGCGCTTTGCCCACATAACTCGGCAAGTCAACCTGTTGCGCTATCCGCGCGAAATACGGAAGCATCGTCTTGAAGGCGGCTTCCTGATTGTACTGAAACCGAGCATCGTTATAGCGAAAGAAAGGCTGCGTATATTCGCGGTCAATCGGCGGCAGCAACTGCGGCAATAGGTGATGGAGCGCCTTCGCCCCCGTAACCGTCTGGCTTCGGGTTTGAGAGAGTTGCATTCCTTGGATTATCCGCCAAAGCTTATGCGCGATTTCCGCATCTATCTGCGAAAGCCGTGTGTTCTCCAACGCCGCAATGCCGCCCTTGTATGAGCGAATGGATGAGGCGAACTTGTCATAATCCTGCATCTTTGCGCCCTTGCTGTTCATTCCCCACGCCTCCAGCGTGAAGTACAGCGCATGCAGATACCCATCCGAATCGATGCTCTTCGCCGCTCCCCCAAGTTTATCTCTCAGGTCGAGCGCCGTTATGTGATAAGACACCTGCGTATCGGTGAACGGCGGATCGTCGTTGAATTCCGTGAGGTAGGCGGTGAAATTCCTGCACAACTCATCCACCTGCCGATCGAGCGCAAGCCTGTTTGTCTTACCCGCATTCGCCGGCGTTCCAAATCGTCTAGCCATAGCAACGCCTCCGCCTTGACTTCGCTTGATTTCAGCAACCCTAACGCTATGCCAAGCCCGCCCGCTTGACTCGCCGTTTGCGATTATACATCCCAGCCTTCCCTTGTCAACGCGCGCCCAACCGCTTATCATCTTTGTATGGGCGCGCTCAACCGTAGCCGCCAACTTGACGCTCCAAGCAGCGGCAAGGGCGGCGCGGCGGCGGTTGTATGCCCGTCTAGTCGGGGTGTAGCGCAGCGGGAGCGCGCTTGCTTTGGGAGCAAGAGGTCGCCGGTTCAATCCCGGCCACCCCGACCAGCGCTTGCTTGAACAAGCCCATTCCGATACAGCGCGCATCCGAATTCGGACACCATTGCCGCTTGAGCCATAGAACAAGCGCCCCTATAATAGGGTAACCTGACACCGAACAAGCGCGACGTCTGTGGCTAATGACATTCGATTGATGTCAGGAGTTGTCAAAATGTCAGCGGGAACGCCCTATTGAATCGTCGAAAGCGTCCGTCTAGCATTTCTTTGCGGAATGTCTTAACGGGTCAAACTAAAGAACGCTCTGTACTAACTAAGTGATAAGCAACAAGGTTGCCCCCATGAACTACTGGACTAGCCTAAGCATAGAATACGCCAACGGGCGCAACTACTTGGACGAACTCTTTCGGGTGTATCCCACTATCCCGGAAGGCGTCAGAGATATTGACGCCCAAATATGGGAAGGCGTTGAGCGCGCGTTTGAAGAGCGAAACAACGCAGACTTGCTCAAAAGCCTGCTGAAACTTGACCTTTTCCCGATAAAAGATTCGTATGTGGCGTATCTGAAAAGGGACAAAACCGCGTTGGAGCGCAACCCTGAAACCGTCAATCGGCTTTGCGGACGGCTCTACGAAATGGGGTTGAACGGCATCTATGAGCGCGCCTCACAACCCAAAGAGACGAACCGCCAAATCGGCCCGCATTTTCGCAGATGGCTGCAAAAGGGGGCGTTGGGAATAGAACCCGTCAACATCAATGAGTTCGCCGCCACTGATCGGAACGCCGTGCTAAACGCCGGCGATACGCAGGCAAAAGCGTTTGCCGTAGAGCGTCTAGGGTATAGTTTGGACAAAGGGCTGGACTTGATAGCGCGCTTCAACGGCAGGTATGTCATAGGCGAAGCGAAGTTTCTTACCGACTTTGGCGGACATCAGAACGCGCAGTTCAACGACGGCGTAGCGCCGTTGAAGCTGCAGGGGCTCAACGCAATTCCCGTCGCCATTCTTGACGGCGTTTTGTACATCAAAGGCAGAAGCAAGATGTACAAGGAAATCACCACAAATCTGAAGAACCAGAACATAATGAGCGCGCTAGTCCTGCGCGAGTTCCTGTATCATATATGACATGACCGCCATCCAACTGCACTATCCCAACAAGCGGGACGCCGCCGATATTCTATCGACCACGCCCAAGGCGGCGCTCAAATCCGTCAGCGGCGCGGGCGCGGACAGCATGCTTATACACGGCGATAACCTGCCCGCGATGCAAGCGCTGCTCGACGACTATCGCGGCGCGGTGGATCTGATATACATAGACCCGCCATTCGCCACCAACGGGCGCTTTCGCATCGGCGACGACCGCGCCAACGCCGTCAGCAGCAGCGCCGCCGATGCCGTAGCCTACACCGATACGCTTGTGGGCGCCGAATACTTGGAGTTCCTGCGCGCCCGCCTCATATTCCTGCGCGAACTGCTCGCCGAACACGGCTCCATATATCTACACATCGACTACAAAATCGGCCACTATGTCAAAGTCCTGATGGACGAAATCTTCGGCGCAAGCAACTTTCGCAGCGACATCGCGCGAATCAAGTGCAACCCCAAGAATTTCCGCCGCAAGGCATACGGCAACATCAAAGACCTCATCCTGTTCTACTCCAAGTCCGATAAGCATATTTGGAACGATCCCAAGCAGCCCTTCTCCGATGCGGACAAGCGCCGTCTGTTCGCCAAAACCGATGCCGATGGGCGTCAGTACGCCACCATCCCGCTGCATGCGCCCGGCGAAACCGCCAACGGCGTCACCGGCGGCGCTTGGCGCGGCATTGCGCCGCCCAAGGGACGGCATTGGCGCACCGATCCCAATACGCTGGACGCTTGGGACGCGCAGGGGTTGATAGAGTGGTCCGCCAACGGCGTGCCGCGCAAGAAGATATTCGCGGACGAGCGGCGCGGCAAGCGGATGCAAGACATCTGGGAGTTCAAAGATCCGCAGCATCCCGCCTATCCCACGCAGAAGAGCCTGGCGCTACTCAAGCGTATCATCGGGGCGTCATCCCACGAAGGCGGGCTTGTACTTGACTGCTTCTGCGGCTCCGGCACAACGCTCTTGGCGGCGCAATCGCTTAACCGCCGCTGGATCGGCATAGACAACTCGCCCGCCGCCATAAAAGCGGCGCAAAAGCGCTTGGCGTCCCAATACTGCGATATGTTCCGCGCAAGCGCCGCCTATGAACTGGTGAAAACGGTGTGATGGCAAGCGCGCGCCTTATGAAAGGAAGCACCGCTCGGCGACGATTCTCGCGGTCATTACACTTGCAACGCCGATCATCAGCCCACCAAGCCGCAGGGTAATGCGCAGTTCCATTGCGCGCATTTCGTCTTTGAGTTCAGCGACGTCGGCTTTGGATGCAACATGCTTTTGCGCGCCTTCAGGCTCGCTAACACTCTTTTGGATTATTGCCATTATCTTATTCCTTGGGGATGTGGACGAAGCTCGCGCGCCTTGCCCATAGGTCGACGCCGCTGATCTGCAACTCGACGCGCTCGCCGGGGTTGATTGCGTTGGGGAGCTGCGCCCTGACTCTGAACGGATAGTCCGCAAGCTCCAGCAGCGCAGAGCGGCGGGGCTGGTTTTCCAGCGCTATGGCGTCCATATGCGGAGAGTCGGCGTCTTTGGGTATGGACTGCTTGAGGAATTTGAGGAACCAGTACTGCTTGCGCTGCGCCTCCAGCTTGCCTAGCGCGCGGAGCTGCACATCGGCGCGCGCCGCCACGGACGCAATCTCTTCGTCGGAGTAGAGCGGTTCGCCCGCGCTGAGGAAGTGGCTTATCTGGCGCTGCATCACCATATCGGGATAGCGCCGCAGCGGCGAGGTAGCCTGTATGTACGCCGCCACGCCCAAGCCGTTATGCGGCGCGGCGGCGGCGCTTATGTCCGCGGGCGCAAAGCGGCGCATCATCAGGTGCCAGCGCAGCGGGCCGTCGCTGAGATCCACGCCCGGCGGCAGGTCTGCGCCGATGTCGCTGAGGTCGGGCGCAGGCTGAGAGCGATACGCCGCGGGGATGGCGTTGTCGCGGCAGAACGCCGCCAGCAGCGAATTGCACAGCACCATGCACTCGGCTACCATTTGGCGCGCGGGCGTGGCGCGCTCGATGACGCGCACCTCAATATCGTCAGGCGAGTGTACTTTGACCTGCATCTCCGGCCTGTCTATGTTGACTGCGCCGTTAGCCTCGCGCCGCCGCTTCAGCGCCTGCGTCAGCGTTTGCAGATCGGCGAGCATAGCGTTGTACGGGCGTGCGGTATCGGCGATTGCGGCGTCGGCGTCATCGTAGGACAGCGCCGCTTCGCTGCGAATGACGGACGGCTTCACCGCGAAATCCAAGACTTCGCCGTCGGCGCTGAGGCGCACAAGCAGGCTCAGGGCAGCGCGTAGTTCGCCGCTTTCAAGGCTGCCTTTGCCTTGCGATACGGCGTTGGACAGCATCGGAATAGCGCCGTCGGGGATGTAGAGCGTCGCCATACGGCGGTTCGCTTCGTCGTCGAGCGCGCTCTGCGGCGGGATGAGCGCGCCGGCGTCCGTGATGTGTACGCCAAGCCGATAGACAGCGCCGCCGTTGTGGGATTCGTCCGTCCGTTCCAGCGATAGGGCGTCGTCTTTGTCGGCCGTGCCGGCGTCGTCGATGGTAACGATAGGGGCTGCGGTCAGGTCAAGCCGATGCGGCTCGGCAAGCAGCGCGTCGTCGGTTATCGCATCGGCGGCGGCGAGCGCCTCATCGGTGAACGCCGTTGCGATGCTTTCGCGCCTGAGTTCCAGCGGCTCATCAGGCGCAAACTCGCCTATGGCAACCAGCGTCTCAAAGGCGAGCCGCTGCAGGTTGCCCATCTTGCGTTCCATCTTGTTGAGCAGCGCCTTGACCGTGGCGCTGCGGGTGTAGTCGTCCCCGAAAACGGCGTAGTCGCGGACGCTTTCCATCAGCATTTGTTGGTGCGGCGTGAGCGCGGGCGGCAGACCGCCGACGGTCAGCGCGGCGGCAAGCGCATCGGCATCGGCGGCGTTCTGGGCGCGTCGTCGGCGGCGGGCAAGCGTCTCTTCGACTGCTTCGGGCGGGCGCGGCGTGTAGCCCGATTTGCCGCTCTCGAAATGCAAATCGTCCTTGTCGATGCAGATAAGCAGCGCAATCCGCTGCGCCGCGTCCGCGTCTGATCCCCAGTAGAGATCGGCGAGGTCGTCCGGCGTGAACGCCGTTTGTTCGTCGCACACCACTTCCCATAGATCGGCGAGGTCCATATCGACTGCGAGCAGTTCGGCGCGCTCGCGGAATGCCGCAAGTTCCCCTTCATCCGATACGATGACTTGGGTGGACAGGATGATGCGCTCCGACGGCAGGCGCGCTTCCCGCTTGCGGCGCACTGCGACGCGGACGCGCGATGCGTCCACTTCCATCACCCTGGCGACGGCAATGCCGCCACTCATACGCGCCGCAACGAGTTCGCCGGGTTTCATCGTGTCCTTTCGTTTGGCATTTCGCTTATCTGTGGGCTATGGGGCTATGCCATTGGGATGGCCACCGCCTATGCCGCCCACCGACCGCTTATGACCGATTGCCGACGGCTAATCCAGATCCGCCAGTTGGGGCAGCACGTCCTCTTTGAGCATCGTCATGGACTTGAGCCACTTGTCGCGCGGCTGCCATTCGTGTCCCATCGCAAGCAGCGTCCCGAAGCCGCCTACCCGCTCATACATATCGCGTATCTTGGCGGCGACATCGTCGGGGCTGCCCACTATCCAAATGTTGTCTAGCAGGTATTCGGCGGTTACATCGGCGTCGGGCATATCGGGGTCTTGCTTCATCAGCCCAAGCTGCCCCATATGAGACAGCAGCGGCTTGAAGTAGTTGTTGAAGTCGCGCGCGAATACGCCTTCCAGCATATCTTTGCGCGCCTGTTCGGTGGTGTCGGCTACATAGACTTCGCGCGCTATGCGCCACTCAGCGCGGTCGGGAGCGCGGCCGGTACGCGCCGCGCCTTCGCTGACGGCGTCCCAGTGCGTGGCGAGCTGATGAACGGGGACAAGGTTGATGCTCATCGGAATCCAGCCGCGCTCGCCCGCCAGAAACAGCGTTTCGGACTTGGGCGATACGCCCGCCACTCCGATGGGCGGATGCGGCAACTGATACGGCTTGAGGTGGAAGGCAAGTCCTACCTCGTCCACCGGCTCCGGTATGGTGAAGCGCCAAAACTTATGCTCATAGACGCCCGGCTTGGGATCGTTCCATATCTTCAGGATGACCTCCACGGCGTCGCGCGCCATGCCGCGATGTTCGCCCGATTCGGGGTCGAAGCCGAACACCGTGAAATCGCCCACGAAGCCGCCGGAGCCTACGCCCCACATAAAGCGCCCTTGCGCCATCTGATCGAGCTGCGCTATGCGGTGCGCTATCATGAACGGGTTGTGATTGGGCATGCAGGTAACGCCGGTGCCAAGCCGTATGTTCTGCGTCCTGCCCAGCGCCATCGCGATGAACAGATCGGGCGCGGGGATGTTTTCCCATACGGATGTGAAGTGTTCGCCTATCCACGCTTCGGAGTAGCCGAGCGCATCCAGCGCCACAAGCTGCTCCAAGTCGTCGTCCAATGTCTGCGCCACATCGGAGCCGGGCGGATGCAGCGGCATCGTAAAGTAGCCGAGTTCCATAGCGAAAACCTCCCCTTGGCGTACAAGCGTATATCGCGGGCGTGTATCGGCGCGCCTTGCGCCGGCGCTTGTACGCAGTATAAGCCGCATTGCTTAGGCGCGCAACGGGCGGCGGCGCATCGCGGACGGATACAACGGATGCGTTAGTTAGCGGGCGGGCGCTGCCGGCGCATCCGGGCGGCCGTCAGCGCGCGATTGCGGCGGACGGTTGGGAAACGGCGGCGTCTCGATGCGCAAGCCAGTATTCGAGACTGTCGGCGAGCGCGAGCCAGCTTGCCTCGATGATGTTCTCCGACGACCCCACCGTGCGCCAGACGCCGCGCCCGTCGGTGGACTCGATCAGCACGCGCACCACTGATCCCGTGCCGTGTTCATGATCCACCACGCGCACCTTGTAATCAAGCAGGCGGACGGCGCGCATATCGGGGTAGAACTGCTCCAGCGCCTTGCGTAGGGCGTGGTCGAGCGCATTGACGGGGCCGTTGCCTTCCGCCGCGGTGTGCATCATTTCGCCGCCCACGCTCACCTTGAGCATCACCTGCGAGCATATATCGGGCGCTTCTCCGTCGCCGTTTGCGCCGTTGACGCTGTGATTGCCGTTGCCGTTTTGAGCGTAGGCGTGGGAGCGCTTCTCTACGATGGACACGAAGTCCACCAGCGCGAATGGCGGGGCGTATCCGTCCTGCATACGCCGAACAAGCAGTTCAAACGACGCTTCTGCGCCTTCGTACTGAAAGCCTTGGCTTTCCAAATGCTTTATGCGCTCCAGCAGTTGGCGCGCCTGAGTCTGCGATAGCGCCACGTCCGGACACATTTCGCGCGCCTTCCAAAGTATGTTGCCCCTGCCGGACAGGTCGGACACCAGCACGCGGTTGCCGTTGCCGATATGCTGCGGCGGGATGTGCTGGTAGCTATGCTCCACTTTGGACACGGCCGCCGCGTGCAAGCCGCCCTTGTGCGCGAATGCGCTGCCGCCAACATACGGCTGCGAGGCGAGCGGCGGCATATTGGCTACTTCCGCCACATAGCGGCTGGTTTCGGTTAGCGCCGCCAGCTGCGTATCCGATATGCAGTCTATAGCCATCTTCAACTTGAGGTTGGCGATAACGGACACCAGATTGGCGTTGCCGCAGCGCTCGCCGTAGCCGTTCATCGTGCCTTGTACTTGCGAACAGCCGGCGCGAACAGCCGCTATTGCGCCCGCCACCGCCATATCGGCATCGTTGTGCGTATGGATGCCAAGCGCTACGTCGGCATTGCGGCGAACATCGGCGACGATTGCGGCGATTTCGTCGGGCAGAGCGCCGCCGTTGGTGTCGCACAGAACCACGCACTCGGCGCCCGCAAGCGCGGCGGCATTCACCGCTTGGAGCGCATACTCGGCGTTTGCCTTGTAGCCGTCGAAGAAATGCTCGGCGTCAAAGAACACACGCCTGCCGCGCTCAACCAGAAACGCCACCGAATCCGAAATCATAGCGAGGTTCTCTTCCAGAGACGTCTCAAGCACGCGCGTAACATGCAGATCCCAGCTCTTGCCCACAAGCGTAACCACCGCGGTTTCGGCGTCAAGCAGCGCGGCGAGGTTGGCGTCTTGGGCGGCGCTGATGTTGGCGCGGCGGGTGCTGCCGAATGCGGTCAGCGTGGCGTTGGCGAGCGTCAGCGATTTGGCGCGCTCGAAGAACTCGGCGTCGCGCGGGTTGGATCCGGGCCAGCCGCCCTCGATGTAGTGTACGCCCAAATCGTCTAGCTTGCGGCAGATGGCGAGCTTGTCTTCCACCGACAGCGATATGCCTTCGCCCTGCGCGCCGTCCCGCAGCGTGGTGTCGTAGATTGCTACATTAGACATCCGTGTGTATGCTCCTTGCGTCCGTGAGTTTGTGATTCGTGTTGTGTGCGCTTCGCATTCGGGCGGATGCGCGCCGATGTTTGCCGTTGGGATGCGCGCGGCGTCGATAAAAAAACGCCCGCCCCCAATCGTGTAGGGACGGGCGTTCAGTCGCTGCGAAAGAGACAACCGGACGGGATCCGCGGTACCACCCTGCATTCCCCGGCGCAATTGCCGGAGCGCTCATCGGAGTGCGTGTTCACACCCCCGCCCTGATAACGATGGGCGAATCCGTCGCAGCCTACTTGCCGCCGCCGATGGCAACCGGCGCATCGCTTTGCGCCGCCGCATTGCCGCCTGCGGGCTCAAACCTTTCGGTGCGCGGCTCAGGAGGGATTTTCCGCAGGGCATCCTAGGCGTCCGCTCTCACCATTGCGGCGCATTGGCGTAAAGCCGCCGCGTCGGACTCGCTGTGCCGGATAGCGCCTCGTACTCGTCTCCGTCTTAGCCTTTGAACAAGATTTGTTAATGTCGCTATAAATAAGGTTAGCGAATGCGCCGCCGCGGTGTCAACAATTTTCGGCGGCGGAGTTGGCGCAAGTACAACAATCTCAATCAACGGAAAGCGCCGACTGCGATTGTCGCTGTGGACGTCATCACGAAGTCCAAAACTCAGGCGGCGAAAATCATCCCGCCGCCTGAGCATATCGGATCGGCGGAACGGCTATTGCGTGAAAGTGTTGTTTATGCTGCCCCAGCAGACCACAGCGCCATCGTTTCGCAGCGCGCAGGTGTGCGCGTCGCCGCTGCTCATCGATGTGAATACGCCGGTGGTAGGCGGCGTTGCCTGCCCGAATACATTAGATCCCCAACAGGCGATAGAGCCGTTGGCGCGCAGCCCGCAGGCGTGATTAGCGCCGCTGCTTATCTGAGTGAAGCCGCCGCCGCCCACCGGCGTCGCGCCTCCAACCGGCGTACTCGAAGGGGTAGGCGAAGGCGTGGCCGGCGTTCCTGTGGGCGTAGGCTGCGGCGAAGTTTCGCCGTCCGTCGGGGCGGGAAGCTTGGCGAAGCCGTAGCCCCAATCGTTGTTTGGAACTGCGCCGCGCGCTTCGGCGTTGGATTTCAGATAGTTCGCAATCTGCGCCGGCGTGTATTCGGGGAAACGCTGCTTGACCAGCGCCGCAAGCCCTGCTATGTGCGCCGCCGCTTGGCTTGTGCCAAGAAGCCAGCAACGTTGCCCGTTTGGGCGTGTGTACTCAGAATAAGTAGAGACTGCGGCGCAGTCTGCCCCTACAATGTCGGGCTTGGTTCTGTCGTCGGGCGTGGGCCCGCGGCTGCTGAAATACTGAATGGTATTCACATCCGCGTAGGATGCCGCGCCCACGGCGAGTATGCCCGGATTCGCGCTTTCGGCGGGGTTGCCGATGCTGCCGCTCTCTGTAGAGTAGGCCAGGTCTTCACCTGTGAATGTTTGAAGCTGCACCCAATCAGGAGCGTTGCCCGCAGCGCGCCACACACCAAGAAAGTAGGTGTCGCTTACAGTAGGCGTGTAGCTAATGAACTCAAAAGGCGTATCTCCAACTATGCCTTGCTGGAAGTCTTGGCTGGATGCTACTACATCAGCAGAGCCGTCGTACAAGTACAGATCGAGGTCTCTGTTGGCAGCAGACCAACTTCCTCCCCAGCGAAGTTGCGCTGTAAATGACGTTCCCGCCTCAAGCTCAACCGCGTTCAGTTGGATATTGTCTGTGAAGTTATGAAATCTGTTCAAGTCAGGATCTGAGAATGCGCCGAACCAGGTGTCTTTGGCTTCGTTTCCTGCGACATTTGCCCAAATCGCGCCGCCGCTAATCGCCGTGTCCACACTTATGAGCGGGCTGTCAGGGCTAGGCGATGTGCCGTCCCCGGGACCGTCCCAAGTCCAACCCAGAGACATATTGATGACATCCACATCTTGTGTGACCAGCCAGTCAACGGTAGTGCGAAGGTCGCCTTTCGTTAGCGGATTAGCGATATAAAGCGCCGCATCCGGCGCTATGTCAAGCAGCGTTTCGGATACTGCTGTGCCGTGGGATCCATCGGTTTCGCAGTTCGCAAGGTTTGAGGTGAACACGCCTATGCCGGTGTAGCAGCGCGACGTTACATTGGCGGGCAGTTCGCTTCCCATAAGCGCGCTAAAGCCTTCGAAGCCAGCGTCTATTACGCCTACTTTTACGTTCTGCCCTGTGTAGCCGGCGGTGTGCCAGGCGTTTGCGGCGTGCGCGGTTACGCCTTGGCTTATAACGTCGCCCTTGCCTGCCGGCTGAGGCGGCGCGATTGCCTGAACGCGCACAACATTCGGCTGCTCCGAGGCTTCCGCCAGCAGCGCCACCGGCACATACGCCTCCACATAATCGTCGCCGATGTTGCGCGGATCGCCGCCGTTGGCGCGCAGGAACGCCAGCAACGGCGCTGTATCGCCGTTGAGATAGAAGGTAACCGCAACCGAATCGTCGGCGTGCATCGGCGCTTGGGACGCCGCGTCGTGCGCCGTGGAGTAGCCGCCTTGCACGCTCGACGCTAGTTGCGAAAGCATCGAATCCAGGTTGCCTAGTGGTCGCGTGCGCTTCGGCGGCACGGGCGGGAAGTCCGGCGTCGATGCCGCGGGAGTGGGCGTAGCGGTGGCGGCGGTTGCCTGCTGCGCGCTTGCGTCGTCGGAGATCGTCAGCAGGACGAACAGCAACAGCGCCGCCGCAGCGAAAGCGGTTATGAAATATAGCGCGGATGTAGATCTTATGCGCGGCGAGAATGGGACAAATCTCATAATAGCGGTTCCTCTTAATGGCGCGAAAGGGCGCAAGGCATTCTTATTGATATACAAGATTTCGGGCAAGTGTACCAGTTTGTGAAGTAATATGCAATCTGCGCGGGCGCTCAAAGTGGTATTATCAGCAGAGCGAACAATTCGGCAAGCGCAAGCGGCGGGGGTATGATTATGAAGGCTATCAGCGGCGCGCTTATGATTGACGGCATGGGCGGCAAGCCCGTCGAGAATGCGGTTGCGCTGATTCAGGACGGAACGATTCAGGCGGCCGGCGCTGCGTCAAGCGTCCCGATTCCGGCTGATGCGGAAGTGGTGGACGCCAAGGGCATGACGCTGATGCCCGGGCTCATAGACACGCACGATCATCTAGCGTCGTTTAGCTACGAAATCGCAAGCCGCTGGGGCATCACGGAGCCGCGCAGCGCCCGCCATCTGCGTATAGCGGCGGTTCTGCGTCAAACGTTGGAGAGTGGCTATACCTGCGTGCGCGATGCGGGCGGGTTGGACGCCGGCTTTCGCATAGCGGTAGATGAAGGGCTTGTTCCGGGGCCGCGCCTGCAGGTTGCGCTCGGCTTCATCACGCCCACCGGCGGCATGGCAGACCGCGTAAGCCCGCTCGGATACAAGCCGCCCGCCGGGGAAGACAGCGGTCTGCCGTGGGGCGTGGCGGACGGCGCAGACGCTATGCGCGGCAAGGTGCGCGAAATGGTGGGCGCCGGGGCGGATGTTATCAAGACCGCAACCACCGGCGGCGCAAGCTCCACAGCGGGGCTTGGACCGAAAGATACGCTCTTTGAGCGCGCCGAACTGGAAGCGCTGGTGGACGAGGCGCACAAGCGCGGCCGCCGCGTGATGTGCCATGCGCTGGGCGGCGAAGGCTTGCGCGCCGCCGTAGAAGCGGGCGTGGACTCCATCGAACATGGCGCATACCTTGACGAAGACCCCGAACTGCTTGAGATGATGGCTAATCGCGGCATATTCTTCACGCCCACCTACGGCGTGTACACATTCCACGCAACGCACGGGACGCCGCACGGCAGGGCGCGCGCCGCCGCGCTGAGAGAGCATCACATCCGCAGCCTGCGTATGGCGATGGAGGCGGGCGTGAAGGTTACCGCCGGCACCGACGAAGGCGGCTGGGAACACGGCAACAACGCCCACGAACTTGGCTGCCTTGTGGAAGCGGGAATGACGTCGATGCAGGCAATCCTAGCCGCCACATCCGTCGCCGCGGAGTGCATCGGGATGGACGCGCAGATAGGCGCAATCGCCGCCGGCAAGCGCGCCGACCTCATCCTGGTGGACGGCAATCCCTTGGATGATGTAACCATCCTAGAGCGCGGCAAAGCCGTGAAGTATGTGATGAAAGACGGCGCAGTCTATCTCGACAAGCGCTCCAAACTTCGCGTCTCTGCGCCTTTGAGTTAAATCCTCGATAATAAGCGCAACCCAAACCCGATTTCGCATTATGGTATATTGTTCACACATCACTAGCGCTATCAAACGCTAGACAATCGGAGTGAATATGATTGAGGCGCAGCGGCAACAGATCGACGCCGCTCACAACGAATATGAGGGAATACGGCTGACCGGCGGCGAGCGCATCGAGGCGTCGCTGGGGATGGGCGATGCCGCGGACGGCGGCGATGCGCTGCTGCTGACCGATAGGCGCATCATCCGCATTGGCGGCGGCAAGGATCGGCAGCGCGCTTTCGCGGCGATAGACGATGTGAGCGCGGCGGAGATAGCGCGCCAACCGGAAGGCTACGCCAACTTCGTTTGGGCGGCGCTTGGCTTCTTGGCGGCGCTGCTGGTATGGCAGACCATCGACAGCCCGCCGCTGTCTTGGATCGCCGCCGCCGTCTTGGCGCTTATGGGCGTGTATCTGGTCATAGACCGCCTCATATCGCGCGGAAGCGCCTACATCGCAGTCAGGGCGGGGCCGACGCAGATAAGTGCCGCGCTCAAAGACGCCGACATCCCGGACGCCGAACTGCTCATCAACCGCCTGTTCGAGCTCAAAGCGGCGCGCGCCGACGCTTCAAGCGCTGCCGCATCCGAGTCGGATGGCTTGCGTTTCGGGCGGTTGCGGCTTGCGCTGATGTGGCTGGGCGCTTCCGTCGCCGTGGCGGTTTCGGCGGGTGCCTGCATTGTCGTCGTCAGGCTGATTTTGCGACGGCGCAAGAGCAAGATCGACGACTGACGCCGCGCGCCAAGTCTTATGCGCCTTAGTGTTAGCCGAGCCGCATGCCGGGGATTACATCCACATCCCATTGGGACGGCAAGCCGGTGCGAAAGTGGAAGTAGCCCGCCGCGCCCATCATAGCGCCGTTGTCCGTGCAGAGCGCGGGGCGCGGCACAATCACCTCAACGGGCATGCGGCGGCGCATCTCTTGGCGCAGATGGCTGTTCGCCGCCACGCCGCCGCCGAGCAACATGCCCTTGACGCGATAGCGCTTCACTGCTTGGAGCGCGCGCTGCACCATGCAGTCCACCGCCGCCTCTTGGAACTCCGCCGCCACATTGGCGACCTCTTGCGGATCGGGCGGCGCGGCATCCGTAGGGGGATACATGCCCTTCTGCTCCGCGCGGCGCGCCACCGCCGTCTTCAAGCCGCTGAAGCTGAAGTCCAGCGAGTCGCGCACCGTGGGGCGCGGCAGGCGCGGCTCGCCGCCGAGGCTATGCTCTGCGACGCGCTGTATCTCGGGGCCGCCGGGGAAGCCCAGTCCCAGCGCGCGCGCCGCCTTGTCGAACGCCTCGCCCGCGGCGTCGTCCCGCGTGCGCGCTATCAGCGTGTAGCGCATATGCCCGCTCATCAGGATGAGGTCGGTGTGTCCGCCGGACGCAATCAGGCACATCAGCGGGAAGCCGGGCGCGGCTTCGGGGTCGACATCCTCCAGCCAAGCGGCGTAGATATGCCCTTCAAGGTGATTAAGCCCGATGAACGGCAGGTCGTTGGCGAAGGCGAAGCCCTTGGCGGCGTTTACGCCGATAAGCAGCGATCCCGCCAAGCCGGGGCCGTTGGTAACCGCCACTCCGTCCAACTGACGCGGCTCTAGTTCGGCGTCGGCGAGCGCCTGTTGCATCACGGGAACCATCGCGAGCATATGCTGGCGGGACGCAATCTCAGGCACTATGCCGCCGAACTGGGCGTGCAGCGTCGCTTGGGACGCAACCACATTGGAATGGATGACGCTGCCGTCCTCAATAACCGCGGCGGCGGTCTCATCGCAGGAAGTTTCTATGCCTAGTATTTTCATTGGGATTGCTCTTTGTTGTTGGGTTTTAGGCGGTTCGCCAAGTCGCCCAATCCGAAACCGTCGTCTTCCCAGACTGATTTGGCGACGCTTATCCGCGTAGTTCCGGACATAACCACCAACTTGACGCCGTCGCCGTCTTCGCGGGTTATGTGATGTCGTTGTTCTTCGAAGTCGTCAAGATTACGGCACACCTCACTCACGCGTTCCCCCATTTTCTCTACAAACTTCATACTGCGCCGCACATCATCCAATCCCGGCGCAGTGTTAGTTTCTATCGGAACAACGCAGAGCAGAAATTTATCAGCGCGCGCCATTGCATTTTTCGCCTGAGCGGGAGTCATGCGAACATCGTTATCGCGTGTGGCTTTGACCTCAACCATCCATCGACTAGATTCTTTTGCCAGTTCTAGCCCTATCTCAGTATTTTGGTCTTCCTCGACGAAATCGTGTTCAATCACCAAATCAGCGCCGATATGTGTGCGCTTCACGGTAAAGCCTTCGTTCTCCAAACTCTCTTTTACGAGGTCTTCAACGAGGCTTCCCAATTGCTGATTTAGATGTACGGTACGTTTTCGTTCAAGGCGCTCCTCAATGTAATCGGGAAGGCTTTCATCATCTTGCAACTGTTCCAAGAATTTGGGAACACGGTCAAGAATATCTGGGTTATTTTGTGCTGCAGCCATTATGTTTGTGAGTTTAGCGTCCATAACGGCACGGGCTTTATCGTCTTTCGCGATAGTCTCACGCATCAAATCGAAGCGCGAAATGCGGATTGCCGCCAAGAACGCATTAGCGGCATCACTTTGGGAAATATCCAAGCCTTCACTGCTACCGCGAAATAGGCTTGCAAGCGATTTTGCATTCACCTTATCACGTTTGTTGTCCCCGATTGGGACCCACCTATTCTTGGCTATAGGCACAAGCCAAGCAGCGGGATAGTAGTTGTGCTTTGCTTCGTCTTCGCACTCGCAAGCCGCTTCTGTGGGCGTCAAACCGCCCGCATCGTGGTTGACCAGCCACTCAGTCAGAAAGCACCAGAAGAGCCTAGCGCGGTTTGGGCTATTACGCACCCGATCCATAATTCCTGCAAGGAAAACAACATCTGTCAATTCGACTAGATTGAGTGTTTCATGGTCAAGGTCGTCTCGCAGTGGTTCGTCTGGAAGGAAGTCAGCGCAATTCCTTTTAAGAGTGATTACTATACTCGTTCTGACGATACCTTCCTCAGCGAGTTTCTTCCATACCGACGAATCTAGCACAGCGTCGTAGAAATCATCTGCCACAATCTGTGTAGGCGGGAAGAGATCTGCATACTGCTGGACGTCTTTGTTCCAGGACTTGACCGGGGCAAGCGGCATATTCGCATCATCGACGTCTAGCAGATCCAGCGAAAGAAACCTTCTGTTGCCGTCAATGCTATTCAATGAAAATGCAGGGAAGCCATCCAGATGATCCCACTGTTCATTTTCGACAATCCACGTCGCAAGTCCCACGCTAGCTTGAGCGAAATTATCGTTCAAGTTGTAATAGTCAGTAGGACTATTGAGTTCATCTATGATCTGTCTGATCACATTTTCGTTTTCGTAGTCGCCTTTACCCACTTCGTCGGAAAGCGATTTGAGACGAACATCGCGAAGCTCTTCTCTAATGCCCAAACCAAGAATATCATCCGCGATATTCTTCAGTTCAGCATCTATGCCATTGTCCCGATGGAGGTTTGATATTTTGTCCAAATATCCGTCTTGGTCAAGCACAATTCTTCGAGTGCGTACTTCGCCATCGAAGCCGTTGGCAATGAGGAACGCATATAGGTTATCCAACCACTCGACCACGCAAACGCCGTCAGAGAGCATACTGCGAATCTTGTCAATATCGCCGTAGTCGACCGTAGAAGTTGCCTTTTCTATATGCTCTGCCAGTTTGCGCCCATCGAAAGATTCGTCAAAATCTTCGACTCTGCAATCACTTATTGCAGCCCAACTCTTGACGGCTTTACACCACCCGGCTGCCTCCTCGCGCCTCGGCAGTTTTGGGCGAAAGTCCTTCAAATCGTTCAGCAAATCCCAGAGTGCTATCACTGCCTCTTCATTTTCGGCGATTGGCAGGATGGCGTCTTCGGGGGCTATTGCGCCTTGTTCGCAAAGAACGGCGGGAGTTTGACGAATAGGCTCTATGAGGTAATCAGCAGTGTGCTGCTTAAGCCTCATGTCATCTAGCCAATCCCGCTTCGAAACAGGGGGAATTATCGCCAGAGTATGAATGTTTTCATACCCTGATTGCGCCGTAAATCCAAGTAAGTCTATAAGCAACTCGCAAGCATGTGTGATAACCGCTTGGTTTAGCCGATTTGCGTCATCGTTCTCATTTAGCCAAAGATTTACGCCATCGCGGTCGCCATCCGATGGCGTGAACAGCAAGCTATTCACAACGGCCGGTAGGCTAAATTCCTCAGTGCCTATCAGAGGAAGCCCTAGAAAAAGCCTAGGCGTACTCTCAATTTCCAGACAAGACTTGCCGTTGACAGTCTCGATTATAGGGATGGCGACGGAAACCTTTCGGCGTTCCGCAAGGGGCTGACAAACGGTTACATACACATCAGCCTCTGCCAAAAGGTATGTCGTGTATTCTTCATTACCGTTTCGCTTCTGGTTCACGGTAATTTCGTGAAGTCCGTTATCAGACAGATCTACCCGCTTGGACGCTGCATAGGTGATAGCATCGCCAGGCGATTCAATGGATATGCTGTAGAATTGGCGGTTGAAGGCTACAATCCAGGGAGCATGCAATTTCAGAGCTGAAACGCCCTTATTCACTACATCAGAAGAGGCGCTATCCTCTACGGGATATAGAAATCTGGTAGTGTAACCCTTTGGCAATGGAGACGAGCCTGAAGAAGCAGAAAGTGAAGTGTGGAAGTTTTCTGCCGCTTCTTTCATATAGTCGTCGATAGCCTGAATTGAATCAGGCTGTCGAATCAGATGGAAGTCGAACTCTCGGTCATCATCCAGTCGCCCAGATATTTCGATTCTTTCAGAGAGCAAGTGCGTCGTTAGAAAACCGCTCCCATACTGCCCAATTGTCGAGGCATCCTCGGCTTTCGTTGAGCCGTGATATATGAGATGGGCTATTTCGTCCAGTTTGAAAGCGCGCCCGTTGTGCTGAAAAGCAACCTTGCCTTGTCCATACTCAACAGAGCATATAAGTCCCGCGTCAGCACCATGGGAAGCGTCAATTGCGTTCTGTAAGAGCTCCCATATCCAACGGGTTATGACCCGTTCACGCCTAGACTCGAGATTTCTGAGATGCTGATACACAATCTGCGCGGTGTTCGCAGTAAGCGTATCGCGTTGGACTTGTTCCCAATTTCTCTTGTCGTCTACGACCATTTTCATTTGCCTCAACCATCCGTCCCGATTCGGATTATAGCAAGTCTGTATTATTATCACAAATCGCTTGCCGCGCCGAAAAGTGTACTATGCCGCGCGGCTTTGGGCAAAGCGCGTCCCCCGAACTTTGCGGATGATGGTATGATATACGCTGTCAACATTCTATCAGCGATAAGCGAGGTATGACATTGAATAGAGAGCGCTCCGGGGAGTTGTACGCGGCGGCGAGAAGGCATATTCCGGGTGGCGTGAACAGTCCCGCGCGCTCTTGGGGCGCAGTGGGCGGGACGCCGCTGTTTCTGGAGCGCGGCGCGGGCAGCCGAGTTTGGGACGCCGACGGCAACGAATATATCGACTATGTGTGTTCGTGGGGTCCGCTGATTTTGGGACACGCCCATCCGCAGGTTTTGGCGGCGATAGGCGAGGCGGCGGCTAACGGCACAAGTTTCGGCGCGCCCACGGAGCGCGAGAACGCCGTCGCCCGAATGGTGGCGGACGCCTACGATTCCATAGATATGACGCGCTTCGTGAACTCCGGCACGGAGGCGACTATGAGCGCGCTGCGATTGGCGCGGGCGTTCACAAGCCGTCCGAAAATCGTCAAGTTCGAGGGCGGCTATCACGGCCACGCCGACGCGCTGCTAGTGGCGGCAGGCTCCGGCGCTATGGCGCACGGCGTCCCGGATAGCGCCGGCGTAACGGCGTCATTCGCGCAAGACACGCTGCTGGCGAAGTTCAACGACCTGGCGTCGGTAGAGGCGCACTTCAGCGCGTTCCCGGACGATATAGCGTGCGTCATCGTGGAACCTGTGGCGGGCAATATGGGGGTGGTGCCGCCGGGCGACGGCTTCTTGCAGGGGGTGCGCGATCTGACGGCGCAGCATAAGGCGCTGCTGATTTTCGACGAGGTTATCACCGGCTTTCGGGTGGCATACGGCGGCGCGCAGCAGCGCTACGGGGTTGCGCCGGACATAACCTGCTTGGGCAAAATCATCGGCGGCGGGATGCCGGTGGGCGCATACGGGGGCAGCGCCGAGATAATGGCGACGGTTGCGCCGCTTGGGCCGATGTATCAGGCGGGGACGCTGTCCGGCAATCCGGTGGCTATGGCGGCGGGCGCGGCGACGCTTGAGGCGCTGCAAGTGCCCGGCGTGTATGAGGCGCTGGAGGCGAAGGCGAGCCGGCTGGCGGCGGGCTTGCAAGCGGTGTTCGCAGACGCCGAAACGCCGCTCTGCGTCAACCGCGTAGGATCTATGATGACGCTGTTCTTCAACGCCGGGGCGGTCAACGGCTGGGAGACGGTGTCCGCATCGGATAGGGATGGCTTTGCGCGCTTCTTCCATCGGATGCTGGAAGAGGGGGTGTATCTGCCGCCTTCGCCGTTTGAGGCGATGTTCGTATCCACCGCGCACACGGACGCCGATATACAAGCAACGCTGGATGCGGCGCGGCGCGCGCTGGGGTAGGGGGACAGGGAACGCTGGGGTAGTGGCGCTAGGGGTTTAGCGCTGCATCACCCCTCGATTATGCTGCGGCGTATGCGCGCGATCGACTCGGCGACGCTCATTCGGTCGTTATAGACGGCGGATCCGGCTACCAGCACATTGGCGCCGGCGCGCGCTACGGCGTCGGCGGTGTCTGCGCTGATGCCGCCGTCGACCTGCAGGTCGGCAGTCAAGCCGCGCTCGTCTATCAGCGCGCGCATGCGGCTTATCTTGCTCAGCATAGCCTCTATGAACGCTTGCCCGCCGAAGCCGGGGTTGACCGTCATAATCAGCGCTTGGTCAAGGTCGGCTATGACCTCTTCAAGCGCCGATATGGGCGTGGCGGGGCTGATTGCCACGCTTGGGCGCTTGCCCGCCACCCGTATCTGCTGTATGACGCTGTGCAGATGGACGCAGGCTTCGGCATGCACCGTGATGGTGTCTGCGCCGGCGCTTGCGAAATCGGAGATGTAGCGCTCCGGGTTGGCAATCATAAGATGCAAGTCGAAGGGCAGGGTAGTCCAGGGCCGGATCGCCTGCACTATCATCGGGCCCATGGTGATGTTGGGGACAAAGGCGCCGTCCATAATGTCTATGTGGATAGCGTCCGCGCCGCCCGATTCGGCTTCCGCCACCTGCTCGCCCAGCCGACTGAAATCGGCGGACAGGATGGACGGCGCTATCTTGATAGGGCGTTCACTTGGCATTGTCAGCCTCCAGTTCGGCTTTGGCGCATTCGATCGCTTGGCGCACGCGCCCGAATGCGGTACCGCCGGGCACATCGCGCGCCGCAACGGACGAATCGGCGCTTATGGCGAACACATCCGCATCAAACAGCGGCGAAAAGCGGCGATATTCGGCAAGCGGTATGTCCTGAAACTGCGTATCGCGCTCTACTGCGTACTGCGATAGGCGCGCAACAACGCCGTGCGCCTCGCGAAAAGGCATTCCCTTATCCACCAGGTAGTCGGCGATGTCCGTGGCGAGCAGACTGCTATCCTGCGCCGCCTCGCGCATACGCTCGGCATTGACGGCCATCTTCGCCAGCATATCGGCGAATATCGTGAGCGTGTTCAGCAGCGTATCGTAGGCATCGAAGAAGCCCTCTTTGTCTTCCTGCATATCGCGGTTGTATGTGAGCGGCAAGCCTTTCAGCAGCGTTAGCAGCGCCATTAGGCTGCCATACACGCGGCCGGTCTTGCCGCGCGCCAGCTCAGCGAAATCGGGGTTGCGCTTCTGCGGCATGATGCTGCTGCCGGTGGTGTACTCGTCGCTGATGCGTATGAAGCCGAATTCGTCCGACGACCACAAGACGAGCTCTTCCGCCATACGGGACAGGTGCATCATACATATTGCCGCCGCCGCCTGGAAATCCAGCAGGAAATCGCGGTCGGACACGGCGTCCATGCTGTTGGCGGATATGCGGCTGAAGCCGAGCTGTTGCGCCACATATTCGCGGTCAATCGGATACGGCAGGCCCGCCAGCGCGCCGCTGCCGAGCGGCATCACGTCGGCGCGTTCATGCGCCTGCCGAAAGCGCGCCGCATCGCGCCCAAGCATCTCGAAGTAGGCGAGCATGTGGTGCGCGAACAGAACCGGCTGCGCGCGCTGCGCATGCGTGTAGCCCGGCATAATCACATCGGCGTTGGCGTCGGCTTGCCCCACAAGCGCCGTTCTGAGCGCGTGGATTGCGTCCAATACGCGGTCGATGGCGTCTTTCGCGAACATCCGCACGTCCAGCGCAATCTGGTCGTTGCGGGAGCGCGCGGTGTGCAGTCTGCCGGCGGCGTCGCCTATCTTCTCAAACAGCCGCCGCTCAACATTCATATGAATGTCTTCAAGTTCGGGACGCCACGGGAATGCGCCATCTTGGATTTCTTGGCGGATTTCGGTCAAACCGCGCTCTATGGCGGCGGCCTCATCGTGGGAGATGATGCCCTGCTTGGCGAGCATGCGGGCGTGCGCTATGGAGCCGGCGATGTCTTGGCGATACAGGCGGCGGTCGTAGTGAATGGATACGGTGTAGGCGGATGCAACCTCTTTCATGCGCCAAGCCCCTAATCCGAGACCTGCGCCGCCGCGCCTGCCGCAGTCGCTTGGGGGCGCTTGGTTACCAGAAAGCGCCGCCTGAGGGTGAGAACCTGCTCGCCGCGCTGATTTATGCCGCGCGATTCCATATACACAACGCCGCGGTCGGGGCGGCTCTTGGATACGCGCACATCCAAGATTTCGCTTTCGGCGTAGATAGTATCGCCCTCAAAGGTGGGGCCGTCGTGCGTGGCGTTTTCGTACTCCAAGTTCGCAATCGCCTTGCCCGAAGTGTCGCGCACGCTGATGCCCACCACAAGGCTGAACACCAGCATGCCGTTCACCAGTATCCTGCCATGCGGGTGATCTTTCATATAGTTTTCGTCGAAGTGCAGCGGGTTGCTGTTCATCGTAAGCAGCGTGAACAGGTGATTGTCCATTGCGGTGATGGTCTTGCCGGGCCAGTGCTTGAACACATCGCCCGGCTTAAAGTCTTCCAAGTATCCGCCGAAATCGGCGCGTCCGTCGTGAATCATATTGGCGCTTCACCTTTGTTTTTGGAATGTCAGTATAGTCCGCTGCCTTATATCTGATGCTTCAGCAGCAGGCGGCGGGCTATGACTAGCTTCTGTATTTCGTTGGTGCCTTCGCCGATTATCATCAGCGGGGCGTCGCGGTAGTAGCGCTCTAGCGGGTAGTCTTTGATGTAGCCGTAGCCGCCGTGAATGCGCATCGCCTCCATAGCGACTTCGCCGCACATTTCGCTGGCGAATAGCTTCGCCATGCCCGCTTCTAGGTCTACGCGCTCGCCGGCGTCTTTCTTGCGCGCCGCTTCGTAGGTGAGCAGGCGCGCCGCCTCTATGTTGGTAGCCATTTCTGCCAACTTAAGCTGTATCGCCTGATGCTGCGCTATGGGCTGGCCGAATGTTTCGCGCTGCTGGGCGTACTTAATGGCGGCGTCGAAGGCGGCGGTAGCCACGCCCACGGCGCGCGCCGCTACGTTGATGCGCCCGCCTTCCAGGCCGCTCATCACTTGGCGGAAGCCCTGTCCCTCTACGCCGCCGACCAGATTTTCGGCGGGGATGCGCACATTGTCAAAGACGAGCTCAGTGGTGTCTATGCCACGATAGCCGAGTTTGTCGAGTTTCTGCGCCACGCTGAAGCCGGCGGCGGGCTTTTGCACAACGAGGCAGCTTATGCCGCGATGCGGGGGATCGGCGGTCTTATCGGTGCGCGCAAGCACGGCGAAGGCGTTGCCGCTTGCGCCGTTGGATATGAACATCTTGTTGCCGTTGATTACATACTCTTCGCCGTCTTTGACCGCGGATGTCTGCAGGTTCTGCATATCGCTGCCGCCGCCCGGCTCCGTCAGCGCCAAGCCGCCGCGAATTACGCCCTCCGCCATCTTGGGCAGAAAGCGCCGCTTCAGCTCTTCGTCGCCGTAGGTGGATATGACATACGCCAAGATGTGATGCGTGCCGATGGGTCCGGTGAGGCTCATCCAACCCTTGCTGATTTCCTCGAATATGGTGGCGAATGTGGTGTAGTCCAACCCCAAGCCGCCGTACTCTTCGGGTATCATAATCCCGAACAAGCCCATATCCGCCATCTTGTCCACAAGCTCTTGCGGGTAGATGTCTTCGTTGTCGTAGCGGCTTGCCACGGGTTCCACTTCGCGCTGCACAAAGTCGCGCACAAGGTTGACTATCTGGCTGCGGGTTTCGCTGGTAGTTGAGTTTGTCATTTGTCCGTCTCTGTCGAGTGTTGTGTATGATGTTCGGTTTTCAGCGTTCCAAGTGAGGGAACTGGCGCGTTCCGACGTTCTTGGAGGATATGCCCAGCACCTTCAAGAAGCCTTCCGCGTCGGAGTGGTCGTATGTCCCCATCGCTTCCATAGACGAGTCGTCGGTGTAGAGCGAATGGGGCATTGCGTCGGGGGCGTCGTCGGCAGTGTCGAAGAACACGCCGCCCTTGTACAGGCGCACGGATATGGTACCGGTGGCGAGACGCGTTATCGGCTCCAGGGCGGCGAGCGCCGATGTGGTTGCGAGGTCAAGCCAGTAGCCTTGATAGATCTGCAGGCTCACTACGCCGGACACATAGTCGAAGAATTCGCGCGCGCGGCGGTCGAGGATGAACTGCATCAGGTATTCGTATGAGCGCCCCAGCAGTTCCATGCCCGGCGCTTCGTAGATGCCCCGCGATTTGACGCCCACAAAGCGGTTCTCGACGACGTGAGCGCCGATGCCGACGCCGTGTTTGCCGGCGAGCGCATTGGTTTGCCGAAACATATCCGTTAGCGCCAAGCGGCTGCCGTTTAGCGCCACGGGGACGCCTTGCTCCCAGCGTATAGTGGCAACTTCGGCTTGGTCGGGGGCGTCCCAGGGCCAAACGCCCATTCCCGGCTCCACGAACACGGGCGATATGGCGACGTCCTCTAAGTCGCCGGCTTCGTGCGTAAGCCCTAGGAAGTTGGCGTCGGTGGAGTAGCGCGATTCGCGGGCGGGTCTGATGGGCAGGGCATTCGCATCGCAGTAGTCGAGCATCTGCTGGCGTCCGGGGAACTGGCGCACGAATTCGGGATCGCGCCACGGCGCATAGACTTCGATGGCGGGCGCGAGCGTGTTGGCGGCGAGCTGAAAGCGCACCTGGTCGTTGCCGCGGCCGGTGGCGCCGTGGAACAGCACGCCGATGCCTTGCCGCTCAAGCGCGGGCAGGATGGCGCGCACGGTAACGGGACGCGCGATGCCGGTGGTGTTCCAATAACCGCCTTCGTAGCGCGCCTGCGCCTGTATCACTTTGAGGCCGGCGTCGGCGAGCGCGTCGGCGCCGGGGATGATGCGCGCGCTCTCAGCGCCGCAGCCCAGCATGCGCTCGGTTACCGCATCTAGGCTCTCTTCGTCGGGCTGCCCAAGGTCGACGGTGTAGCAGTGGACGGCGAAGCCTTTGCCCTTGAGCCAATGCGTAACCGTGCAGCTATCCAAGCCGCCGGACACAGCGCCGCCCACTAGGGTTATGTTCTTGTCTTTGAGTTCGCGCCAGTTCATATTGCCTCGCGGGTTTGGGTTATCGCGGCTATGAGTATGAAGCGTTCTCTCTAGACAGTAGCTTTTGCTTCACTTCATTCCAAGTCTTCAGATTGCCTTTGTTCGCTCTGTAATTGGCGAGGCGGCGGTCAAGTTCTTTCTTTTGCGCCTCTGTGAGCGGCGGCAAGGCATCCGCTTCTTTCTCAAAGCTATCCCAGATTTCTTGCGCAAGCATGATACGCTCTTCCGCGCTGAGGTCTTCGATCTCGAGCGGCGGCAAGTCTAGGGTCTCTACCTCGATCTTTTCCCCACGCGCGCGGCGTTCCAACCACCGCTTCAGTGAGCGTTGGCTTTCGCCGGACGGGCTGCCGGTGAGCAGGTTCTCGACGCTGATGTCCTCGTCAAGATCGGGCCAGTGTATGTCGTGTTCCATAGCTACCAAGCGCCAGTTGTTGCGCTCTTCGGGAGCGCCGTGCGCCAGACGCGGATACCAGGCGATTGGGGTGGATATGATGCGCCCGTCTTCCAAGCTAACCACTAGCCACTCGTCCGTAACGCTTACATCGGTAGCCCTAGCCATTTCGATTTTGTGTTCAATCAGCGAAAAACTCATTCCATCTCCTTATAAAGTACGCCTGATTTCGTTCTGTCAGACGACGGATTCGGTTGGCTTCCACCTCGGAAAATCCTATATTTCGCGCATTCTCGACGGGCGCAAGCCAGAGTTTCAACTTTTGTCTGCCTCTTCTGATATGAACATGCGGGCGTTCCCCGCGATCGCCGGCGTAAAAGTGGAAACTATAGGGGCCGTGTCTGAACACTGTGGGCATCGTCTAGCGGCCCCTACATTCCTAATTCCTATGCCTTTGCCCTTTCGCCATCGGCCGCAGTCAGCGCGCCTTAGCCCGCAAGCGCGACGCCGATTGCGCGGTCTAGCTTAGCCACGCATTCGTCCACGTCCGCCTCGGTGATGGTGAGCGGCGGCATGAAGCGCACGGCGTCCGGCAGCACGGGGTTCAGCAGCAGCCCCTGGTTGTTGGAGGCGGCGGCTACTGACGGCGCAATGGCGGACTGGAACTGCAGCGCAAGCAGAAGCCCCATGCCGCGCACGCCTTTCACCACATCCGGCCTGGACGCCCTAAGTTCCTCCAGTTTGGATTCGAGATACGCTCCGATTTTGAGAGCGTTGCCCGGCACATCGTTGTCTAGCATATAGCGCAGGGTGGCATTCGCCGCCGCCGTGGTCAGCACATTGCCGCCGAATGTGCTGCCGTGATCGCCCGGCTCCAGCACATCGCAGCCGTCTTTGCACATAAACGTGCCGATAGGCACGCCGTTGCCGAGACCTTTCGCCGATGTCATCACATCCGGCTCGACGCCAAAGCGCTGGTGTCCCCACAAGCTGCCGAGCCGCCCCATTCCCGTCTGCACTTCGTCGAATATCAGCAGGATGTTGTTGTTGTCGCACCACTCGCGCAAGCCTTTGAGGTAGCCTTCCGACGGCACATTGACGCCGCCTTCGCCCTGCAGCACTTCCACCATTACGGCGCAGGTGTCGTCGGTCGTCGCCTCGCGGATAGCGTCCAGGTCTTCATACGGCACATTGGCGTAGCCCTCTGCAAGCGGCAGCCACGCCTGTTGATACGCCGGCTGTCCGGTGGCGGCGATCATTCCAAGCGTGCGTCCGTGGAACGAGTTCAGCGTGGTTATGACGCTCTGAGCGCCGCCGCGGTGAAGCCGTCCGTACTTGCGCGCCAGCTTTATCGCGCCTTCATTCGCCTCGACGCCGCTGTTCGCGAAGAACACCTTGTCCATACTGCTGCTCTCTACCAGCGCCTCTGCGAGCTCCAGTTGCGGCGTGGTGTAGAACAGGTTGGATGTCTGAACAAGTTTTCCCGCCTGTTCGCGGATCGCTTCGGTTACGACGGGGTGGCAGTGGCCGAGGTTGTTGACCGCGATGCCGGCGATGAAGTCCAAGTATTCGTTGCCATCGGTGTCCCACACGCGCGCGCCTTCGCCCCGCTCAATGACCATCGGCTGGCGGTTGAAGGTGTGTATGTAGTATTGGCGCTCTTTCTCTTTCCATTCTGCCGCTGAAGTCATCCGTTTTCCTCCATATACTTGCATACTTGCCATATGCTTGGCGCTCGACATCCGCGGTAGATAGGCAGACGCCGCCTATCCGCCGCGGATTCGGGCTATCGGGGATGTTATTGATTTGTGAGCGATTCTGTCAATGCGTCCAGTGCCGCCTCGAGTTCGGCGAGGTTCTGCTTGACGCCGTCTATCGCGTTCTGCAGCGTCTCTATGGTGGCTTCGATGGTGCCGGCGGGCGCGGTTATCGACGGCGCTGCTGCTGCGTCCGTATCGGCCGCATCCGTGGGTTCGCTTACGAAGGTCGTTACGCCCGTCAGCGAGTTCAGCGCTTCATTGAGCGAGTCTTCCATCACCACCTTGTCCCCGGTGGCTAGAATGACGCGCTTGAGTTCGGGGAAGCTGACGCCTTCCGCCTGAATATAGACCGGTTCGGCATAAACGATGCCCTGATCCACCGGGATAACCAGCAGGTTGCCGCGTATGCAGCTTGAGCCTTCGGTGCAGCGCAGCGTGAACCACGCCGATATGTCTTGATCGTTGTCGATGCGCGCCTCTACCTGCGCCGGCCCATCAACTTGCCTATCTTTGGGAAAGTTGAACGCTATCAAGCGGCCGTAGTTGTCCCCGTCGCTGCGCGCCGCAAGCCAGCCTATCAAGTTCTGCCGCTCGTTGGGCGTGTACGGCAGCAGCAGCACGAACTCCTCTTCGGTTTCGCCCGGCAGCTTCATAATCACATAGTACGGCTCAACCTGCTGCAGTGTATCGCCCTGCCCGAACTTTTCCTCTGCCACCGCCCAGAGGTCTTCGTTGTTGTAGAAGTTCTGCGGCTCTTTCATATGGTAGCGGATGTACTTCTCCGCCTGGATGCGGAAGAAGTCTTGCGGGTAGCGCGTGTGCGACCTGAGAGATTCGGGCATTTCGCTCTGCGCCGCGAACAGGTCGGGGAATATGCGCTGGTAGGTCAGAATGATGGGATCGGTTTCATCCCACACATAGAAGCGCAAGTCCCCGTTGAAGGCGTCGATGCTGACCTTGACGCTGTTTCGCATATAGTTCAGATCGCCGCCCAGCGGGTCAGAGTAGGGGTAACGGTCGGTGTAGGTGTAGGCGTCTTGTATCCAGAAGAGCTGCCCTTCGGCGGCGGCGATGTACGGGTCTTGGTCCAAAATCAGGAAGGGCGCAACCTGACGCACGCGCTCTTGTATGTCGCGGCGGTACTGCAGGCGGCTGTCTCCCGTAATCTGGCCGCTGATGAGGATGTTGATGTCGGCGAACTGCCAGGCATAGGCGATGCGGCGGAATATGGACGACAAGCGCACGCCCCCATCGCCGAAGTAGTTGGTGCGAAACAGATCGCCGCCTTCCGTCTGATAGTCGAGCTCATCGGTTTCGGTGTTCACGATGACGTACTGCTGCGTGTTTTCGCCGTAGTAGATGCGCGGGTTGGTAACCAACAGTGCCGGATCCGCCTGCGATCCCTCAGCCTTAATCGGGATGACGCCGTCGGCGGGTATGTCTTTGGCGAAGAACTCCGGCCTGCCTTCAGGCGTGAACTCGGTTACCGGGCTCATAGCGATGCCCATGCCGTGCGTATAGACCAGCCGCGTGTTCGTCCACGTCTGCGATTCGGGCTGAAGCTTCTCAGGCGCCACCTCGCGCGCCGACAGCAGCACCTGCCTGACTTCTCCGTCTATCTCATAGCGGTCGACGTCGGCGTCGTGGAATTCGTAGTAGGGGCGTATGAGCTGAATCTGTCTATACACGTTTGAGAGCGGGCGATAGTCCCACAAGCGTATGTTGTTGACCGTCTGATGATTGCGCTCAATGACGGCGGCATCCACTTCGGTTTCAGCAGGGTAGAACTGTTCGGTGATGCGATCTAGCGCGAAAGCGTGGCTGGTGAATTCGATGTTGCGCTCGATGAACTTCTTTTCGCGCACGAATTCGTTGGGGTTCACGGTGAACTGCTGTATGAAGCCGGGCCAGACGTTGGTCAGCACAAGGTTAAGCCCGAACCAGAGCGCAAACGCGCCTATGAGCAGCCGCTTGCCGCTTATGTAGGTGTTCGCCAGCATCAGCAAGCCCGCCGCCGCCGCGATTATCGTCATTATCAGCAGCGCCGGCATGCGCGCGTTCACATCGGTATAGGCGGCGCCGAACACAGCGCCTTCCGCCGAAAGCAGCAAGTCCCACCTGGCAAGCCAGTGGCCGCCGGCGATTGTGAACATTATCAGCGCCGCAATGATGGACAGGTGTATCTTGACATTCGGCAGCGCAAGGTCGAAGCGCTCTCCCTGCATGCTCACGCGCAGGAAGTAGATCGCCGCCGTAGCCACCAGCGTGGCAATCAGCATTCCAAGGATCCAACCCTGCAGGAAATTAACCATCGGCAGGGTGAACACATAGAAGCCGGGGTCGCGCCCGAACACAGGCTCTACATAGTCTTCGCCGAAGGGCGCGGCGTTGGAGAAGCGCAGGAATATCTCCCAGCGCGCCGCCATAAGCCCGCCGAACAGCAACGAGATAACCGCCACAGCGCCGATGCTGATGCGAACCAGCGCGCGGCTCATAAAGCCCAGCAGTTCGTCCGGCAGCGTCAGCGCCGCGTCCCCGCGCGAAAACCGAATCGCGGCGTACACGCTTGCGCCCAGCACAACCGCCGTCGCCGCCGCGCCCGCTACGAACAGGCTTATGCGCGTAATCAGCACCTTCACGAATATGCCGCGGTAGCCCAGATTATCGAACCACAGCCAGTCCGTATAGACGCCGCGCCCGAACACAAACAGCGAAAATATCGCCACCGCCCCGACCGCTATCGCTATCCATTTAGCGAGCGTGCCTATCTGATCGAAGAAGCGGTAGAGCTCATCGATTGAATCGCCGTCGCCGTTGCTGCCGTTCTGATAATCGCCCGCCATAAAGCAACCTTCCTGTCTTATCTACGCCCGAAAGCGCCTCAAGCGCCTTGGGCAATCGCGCAAATCGCGTTTTACCCTACGCGCGTGCCAAGCGTTTCGCCCGATACGGCGTCCATCAGCGCGGAGGGCTTGCGGCCGTCGACGATATGCGATACGCCGCCCGCCCGCAGCGCGGTGAGGCACGCCTCCAGTTTGGGAATCATCCCGCCCGCCGCCACATTGGAGTTGATTAGCCCCTGCGCCTGCCGCTCCGTTAGGCGCGGGATTAGGCGGCGGGATGTGTCAAGCACGCCCTGCACATCGGTCAGAAACACAAGCCTGCTTGCCCCAAGCGCCGCCGCGATTTCGCCCGCGGCCGTATCGGCGTTGATGTTCAGCAATGTATGCGAAGCGCCTTCGCCGTCGGATGTTTTGAGCGCGACGGGCGCTATCACGGGGATGCAGCCGGCTCTCAGCACGGCGTCTATCGGCGTTGTGTTGACAGACGCCACGCTGCCCACAAGCCCAAGCGCGGGATTGCGGATTTCGGCGCGCAACATGCCGTCGTCCGCCCCGCTGATGCCCATCGCGCTTGCGCCCAGTTCCACCATTGACGCCACCAGGTTCTTGTTAATCAGCCCCGTCAGCACCGCCACCACTATGTCGAGGCTAGGCTCGTCGGTTACGCGCAATCCCCGCTCAAAGCGCGGCCGGACGCCCTGCTTAGCCATCCAATCGCTGATGATTTTGCCGCCCCCATGCACCACTACTGCGCTGACGCCCCGCCGCTGCAGCGCGACTAGGTCTTGGAGCGTGGTATCGTGGCTGCCGAGCGTGCTGCCGCCAATCTTGACTACAATCGTCCCACCGGCATATGGCTCCTTAGGCTTGGTGTTGGGCGTGTCTGCTGTGCCGCCGCCGAGTCCGCCCGCATTCGGGACGGGCTGAGGCCATTGCGGCGCGGGCAGCTGCATAGCGTTGGACGTGGACATAACCGATTAGGTGCTGTACGCCGAGTTGAAGGTTACATACTCTTCGGTCAGATCGCATCCCCAAGCGGTTGCGTCGTGTCCGCCCATATTGAGGTTCACCCGGAAGCGCACATCCGGCGAGCTCGCCATTGCACTGACCACCGCATCGCGATAGAACGGAATGGCGATGCCGTCTTGCACGATTTGTATATCGTCCACGAATATGTCTATCCGCGATTCCACCATATCGGCGCCGCTCTTGCCCAGCGCCATCATAATGCGCCCCCAGTTGGGATCGTTGCCGTGAACCATCGCCTTCACCAGCGATGATGTGGAAATATCTCTTGCCGCCTTGCGCGCGTCCGCGAGCGAGTTTGCGCCGCCCACGGTTACCTCGATGAGCTTCTTAGCGCCTTCGCCGTCGCGCACCATCTCTTTGGCGAGCGATTGGCACACATAGGTAAGCGCATCCTCGAAAGCGTCCGCGGCCGGCGTTCCCGCGGCCACCTCTGCGCCGCCCGCCTGTCCGTTGGCGAATGCAAGCGCCGTATCGTTTGTGCTTTGATCGCCATCTACGCTGCACATATTGAACGATGCGTCCACAGCGCGGCTAAGCGCGGCTTGCAGAAAGCCTTGTTCCACCGGGGCGTCCGTCGCCACAAACGCCAGCATCGTCGCCATATTCGGATGAATCATCCCCACGCCCTTGGCCGCGCCGCCGATAATCGCCTTGCGCCCGTCCAAATCCACGGACACCGCAATGTCCTTGTGGCGCGTGTCCGTAGTCATAATGGAGCGCGCGAAATCGTGGCCGCCGTCTGCGGACAGCCTTACATTGCCCACATTCTGCCGAAGCAGCGCCATCGGCAGTTCCACGCCTATCATGCCCGTGCTGCACACCAGCATATCGTCCGCCGCAACGCCGGTATGCGCCGCCGCCAGCTCAGTCAATTCGGCGGCGTCGGTCAGCCCTTGATCGCCCACGCAGCAGTTGGCGCAGCCGCTGTTCGCCACCACGCCGCGCGCCGCGCCGCGCTGAGCGCGCTGACGGCTCAGCACAACGGACGGGGACAGCACCTTGTTCGTGGAAAAAGTAGCGGCGAGGTTCGCCGGCGTATCGGACAGCAGAATGCCCAGATCCAGGACGCCATCGCCCTGCGTCTTAAGCCCAGCGTAAGTCCCGCCCGCCGTGAACCCCTTGGCGGATGTAACGCTGCCGTCGTTAATCAGTTCAACCATTGCAACCATAACCCGCTTGCTCCTAGTTCCCCAAAATGCCCGCCCTTGAGCGCCGCGGTGCGCATCAAATTAGCCAACGGATTATAGCACACGCATAGCGGCGGCGTATAGCGCCGCTATGCGGGGTGGGCGGGGCGGCGCTAATACAGCGTTTATCAGGAAACTCGCATAAAGCGAAAAGTCCCCAATCCGCGTATTACAGCAAGTAAGGGACTTTTACCTAGGCTGCGCCGTTAGCGCCTAAAGCTCTGATTCAGGCTTTTCGGCTTTGTGGTCGGTCTTTTCCGAAGCGGCGTTTATACGATTCGCCGCCTCAAGAAACGCTTCCATGAATGCGTCAGAAGCATCTTCGAGTGTGATCTCAGAGATGAGATCTTTGTCGCCTGACCGAATAAGAACGGCGTTGATCTGATCCCTACTCACGCCCTTCCGAAGCGCCGTTATCACTTCGTTTCTGCCTTCCGCCTTGCCCTCATCCACCTGTTCCTTTACACTCTTAACCCTCTCTTGCCAGAACTTCACGGCAATCCTCCATATGTTCACGCTGATTATGGTCGTCAAGACGAACAGCTGCGCCGCCCCGTTTGTCTCGCGCACATAAGCGAAAACCCACTGAACGCTTATGAACGGCGCGTCTATCGTCTGGAACATCACATACGTCCATGCCGCCATCTGAATGATGTAAGCCCAGATGTGATCGGCCGCCAGGTAATTCTCAAGGGCAAGAAATCCTCTACTTTTCTTTGCAGTCAAGATACCACCTTACCCATTGCTTTGGGTAGATCCGACTCGTTGTCGAAAGCAATAGTCCCCGCCCGCTTATGCGAATCGATGAGTAGCTGCTTATGTTCCCGTTTGTCTCGCGAACATAAGCGATAAGTCAAAACTGGGCGTATCGCAAAAGTGGCGAGCGGCGTTCTCGACTGCTACGACGCATTCACAGAATACTCCGATAAGACGCTATGCCGCATCTATCAGGTGCTCTTCTAAATCGCGGCGAATGTCAACGCAGTTCCGATAGTCATTCGCCCACTCCACATACGGCGCGTCATCCCCAAGCTTGCCCTGCGTGTAGCGATTGAAGAAGTCTTCAGACTCCAAGCCGTGCCGAATCTCATACTCGGCAAGCCGCTTCGCCAAGCCAATCAGCGCATCAAGGGCGATGTATGCTCAACAACCTGCATTCGCACAGCGCGCCTCCGTCCAAAATCCCCGCCGCAATCGTTGGCGGATATACGGTGGTATACGTGTGCGGCGGATTATAGCATACGGAGTAAGGCTACCCGTACAGCGGATCCCTGTCGCGGCGGTCTGCCCAATAAGCCATCCAGCGAGCCATTGGGTCAATCCGTATCCCAATCCGTTTCCAGTGAATCCGAATTCGGAAGGTTTCACTGTGGTTCTCTGCCTTGCTGATAAACGCTTGCCTGATATTTATGCCGCGATTGTTTGTCCCTCTGCTACTCTGCAAAAAACCTGCGGCGCTAGAATAGACGTCGGCAAGTCCGTTCAAGACATCTTTCGGAATGTAGAATACACTGTCGGCATTCTTGCCCCACCATATTCGTATCAGTAGCAAGTCCGAAGTGAACCGAAAGTTTTCTATGTCCCGCTGAGCCGATTCGGCATCGGCAGTCCACTTAACTTTTACTGCGCCGCTGCCCGTGGCAGTCTTAATCTCAAGCGGTTCGCCGAATATAAGCACATCGCGCATCGCAGTATTCGACCTGGGCAACTCAACGTTCATATCGCCTAAGCTGTATCGCAGAAACGCAACGATAATCTTTTCTCTGACTACCCCGACTTCCTGCCCAACGGCTTCATATGTAGCGCCTCCCTTTCGCTGCTGTATGCGGCGGCTTTCTGCGTCCGCAACCTCAAACGCGCGCGGCAGGCTGTTTTGCAGCAGTTTCACATAGTTATCATCTTTCAACAGACGCACGAGTGCATCGTTCATTGAGACACACCTCCCGCATCGCCGGGCGCATTCACAGAGTAGTCGGCATCGCGCCCCTCCGCAATCACTCGACCGCCGGCGTCCGTATGCGCGAAAAGCTTGGGCGCGGCCGCAAGCCGCTTTTGCGCCAGCGCGCGGTACTCGTCGGAGATCTCATACCCTACGAAGCGCCTGCCCGCCTCCAGCGCCGCTATCGCCGTGGTGCCGCTGCCCATGAACGGATCCAGCACGACCTCATCGGCGTAGGTGTAGAGTTGGATGCAGCGGCGCGGCAGCTCAGTGGGGAACGGCGCGGGATGCCCAATTCGCCGCGCGGACACCGCCGGGAAGCGCCAAACGCTGCGCGTCCATTCCAAGAAATCGTCGCGCTCAATGGTGGACGCCCTGCCCGCCACCTTTGGGCGCTTGTAGGCGTCTTTGCAGCACACCAGAATGTATTCGTGTTCGTCGCGCAGCACGGGGTTCGCCGCCGAGCGCCAACTTCCCCACGCCGTAGATGACGCCGAACTCGCGCTCTTGTCCCAGATGATTTCGCCGCGCATCAGAAAGCCCAGCGCCGTCAGGTCTTCGATGATGTAGCGGTGCAGCGGCAGATACGGGCGGCGTCCGAGATTGGCGATGTTGAAGCACACGCGCCCGCCCGGCACAAGTACGCGATACACCTCGCCCATCACGCGGATCAGAAAATCGCGGTACTCGCCAAGCGTCAGGTCGTCGTCGTAGTCCTTGCCCACATTGTAGGGCGGCGAGGTTATCATCAGGTGGACGCTGCAATCGGGCAGCGCGCTCATGCGCTCGGCGGACTCCGCGAATATGGTGTTGGCGACGCCGGGCGGCAGCGGGTTCTCTACATACGTCGCATTGCGCTCGGACGGCAACCCTTCGTAGAGACGGCTTGCGTAGAAGCGGGTTGCATCGTGGCCGCGCCTGCCCGGCGAGCCGAATGAGCTTGTCTGCGAATTTTGGGAATTCGGCTTGGCTTCAAGACGGGGGGGGGGGGGGGGGGGGATTTTCCCGTCCCTCGCGCGCGCGAGGGACGCCGCTTGCGTTCACATCGGTCTGTTCGGACGCAGGCTTGGATGCGCGGGATTTGGGCGCGCGATTGCCGTCGGCAGTGGGTTGGCTATGTTCGGACGCGCTCACAACGCGCGCGATTATCGCGCCAAACGGCGGCGGACGCAAGCGCGGTTATGCCGAATATGCGCGTCAGTAGCTCTGAAACAACTTGCCCCAGTCCGTTTGCATCGCTTCTTGCACGCGCTTGCGCCCCTTCAGCGGCAGCCAGTAGCCGTTGTGGTAGATGTTGGACGCCGCTATCGCCAAGTTCACCAGCGGCGAGCGCGCTATCGCCGTCTCAAGCGGCTTGAACGGGCCCCAGTACACCGACTTCTGTCCGCGGCTGAACAGCGTATTTTCGCCGCCGCTGAAGCGCCAGTTCACGCCCGATATGTCTTCCCCCACAATCTCAATATCCCGCATATCGCCGCAGCCCAGTCCAAGTTCGTGCGCCATCCATATGAACTTGACGCTCATCGGGTCAAAGCCCATCATCTTGGCGGACACGGCGTCTATGGCTACCTGATCCGCGCTTGCTAGGATGACGTTCTTGGCGTGCCAGCGCATCGCGCGCGGCCCCGGCCCGTCCCCCGCGAATGTGCCATCCGTTACCGCGAATATGCCCGGATGTATTTGCTGCTGTATCTGCAACAGATCCACCAGCGTTTCGTGAATGGCGGCGTGCGTCCAATGGCGGTTGTGGTTCAGCAGCCCGCCGAATGCGTTCTTCATAGCGCCCGTAATCGTGGTGAATACATGCGTCTTCATCGTGGGCAGATGCAGCACATTCTTGCCGATGAACGACTTGGGAATGCGAAACCCGTCGGGATACACGCCGTCCAGCGCCAGCATCCGCGCCTCCGGCCGAAAGTCCACCCACTCCGCATCCTCAAGATGCAGCGCCTCAAGCCCGTGCATATCCTCAACCGGCTTATGCTTATTGTTGACCACGCCAACCTTGGCGTCCACCACCACCGTGCCGTTGTGCGCCGGGATGATGTCGCGATAGCCGTCCGCCTTCAGCGCCCTGATTGCGCCGTCAAGCTGCCAAGGCGATGTAGAGCAAGCGGGATAGTAATGCTGCCAAGAGGTGTTGACCTTCAGCAGCGTGGGAATGCCCTGAGGCAGCGCCCGCTCATAGCCCGCCATACGCATAGCCGCGGCAATATCGTCAAGAACGCTGTCCGGCGATGTTCTAACCACCGCTACTTTCGCCGTCGTCGGTCGGCGGCGCTGTTCGGTGTCAGCGGTGGGGGTTGTTTGGGTTAGGGTTGTCATATTAAATAGTTTGCCTCGCAGTAGGATTGTGGGGATAAGTAGTTTATAGCGCGCCGCAGCTCTGAATTAAAGGACGCTTCGCCGTATCGCCGTATTATGTGACGTTGTGGGAAGTTCTAGTATCCCTTTCTATCTGTTCTATCTGATGAGTGGGTTCCTCAATGTGGTTCCGGGCGCGTTTGCCAGCGGTCTTGATGCGCGAAAATGGCGGCTGTATCTATCCTCATAATAAGATTTGAAGGCTTTGATGAATGCAGGCATTAAGGTTACCGACGACAATTGGATCAGCGTCAGAGGCTTCTTGAATGCAAGCAAAGTTTCTTTGGGGAGTACTCGAATGGTGAGTGAAAGATTTTGTAAATCCTTGCATATCATCGTGATAGATTCTTTGCATCGGGGGACTCCTTGCTATGAGCATGACTTAGGCGTCAATTTCAACCCAATTATACTACATTTGCGCGTGCTGAGAATGCCAATGCGCCCCTCTTATTGTATATTGGACGCTGCGCCGCCGCTGTGCTATTCTCCAATCTAACTTGACACTTGACACTTGACGCAGGAGTTCAGAATGGAACGCCCGATACTCAAACCAGTGGGAACGCCCGTTGCAGAGCTTGACACGCCCGCGCTTGTGGTGGATATGGACACCATGGAAGCCAACATAGAGCGGGTTCACGCCCGCTTTCGCGATAGCGACGCCAAGATTCGCCCCTATGTCGAGGCGCACCGCTGCCCCGCAATAGCGCACAAGCAGCTTGCGGCGGGCGCCGCCGTGGGCATCGGCGTCGCCAGTGTGGGCGAAGGCGAAGTGTTCGCGCAGAACGGCTTTCGCGATATACTCATCGCCAACCCCGTAGCGTCGCCGCCCAAAATTAGCCGTCTGCGCGCGCTTGCGAATATGGCGAAGGTTACGATAGCCGCAGACAACGCCGCCAATGTACGCAGTCTTTCGGACGCGGCCGCCGGCAGCGGGATTGCGCTGAATGTGGTAGTGGACATCAACACGGGACAGCCACGAGGCGGCGTCAATCCCGGCCAGCCTGCGCTAGAGCTTGCGCGCGCGATAATTCAAGCCGACGCGCTCAACTTCGCCGGCTTGCTGTGCTGCGATGTCCCCGATTTCACCGCCGACGCCGATACGCTCGCCGCCGATGCGCGCAATCGCATACAACAGACCTTGGACACGCGCCAACTGCTGGAGCGGCAAGGCATCGCAGTCGAGTCCGTCATTGTGGGCGGCGATAGTTGCTTGGAACAGGCGGCGGATACGGACGGCGTAACCGAAGCGCTTGCGGGCGCATATGCGCTTATGGATCAGGCGCATACGGCGCTGCTGCCGCGGCTTCAGCCCGCCGCTTGCGTGATGGCGTCCGTTACAAGCCTGCCCGAACCCGGCGCTGCAATCCTAGACACCGGGCGCAAGGCGATGGGAGAAGATTTCGGCTTTCCCTCGTTAGCCGATTTCCCCGCCCTGCAGGTTGCGTCTATGAGCGCAGAACACGGCAAGCTTCAGTGGACGGATGACGCGCAAGTATCGCTGGCGCTAGGCGACAAGGTTCGCCTCATCCCTCTGGAAATCGGCGGCTGCGTCAATGTCTATGACTACATCCACGCCACGCGCGACGGAAAACTGGAAGCCGTATTGGACATATCGGCGCGCGGCAAATACCGCTAACCCGCATCGCGCGTCATTGCCCGTCGCATCCCGCGCATAGACGCCGCGCAAAGAGCGCAAGAGTATGGAGAAAAGAGCATATGGAGAACTACCGCCCGCTCATCGGAACGCGCATCGCAGATCTTGACACGCCCTGCCTGCTGGTTGACATAGACGCGCTTGAACACAACTATCAGGTTATCGCAGACACCTATCGCGATACCGATTGCAAGATGCGCGCTCACATCAAGAACCTCAAATCGCCGCTATTGGCGCATATGCAGATACGCGCGGGCGGCACGGTCGGCGGCGTCTGCGCCGCAAAGGTCGCCGAAGCCGAAGCGATGGTGGAAGGCGGCATAGACGATATACTCATACCCAATCAGATAGTCGCGGCGGACAAGATAGCGCGCCTCTGCGCCCTCGCGAAGCGCGCAACCCTTATGGTAGCCGCCGACAATCCCGATAATCTGCGCGCCATATCCGATACGGCGAGCGCGATGGGCGTTCAAATCGGCGTGGTAATCGAGGTCGACACGCAGATGCAGCGCGCCGGCATCCGCGCCACCGAGCAGGGCGTAGCGCTTGCCAAGCTCGCAACCGCGCTGCCGGGCATTGCGTTCAAGGGCGTTATGTCCCACCAAACGCTGCCCGGCCACCCGGACAGAGAGACTCGCTTCATCGAGGGTCCGCGCTTCATACAAAAGACGCTGGATGTGAAGGAAGCCATCGAAGCCGAAGGGATAGCGGTTGAGGTGGTGTCCGCTGGCGAGAGTTGGACATACGATATATGCCCCACCATTCCGGGCGTAACCGAAGTGGAAGGCGGCACATACGCGCTTATGTCCCACGCCTACGCCTATATGGACGATTTTCGCATCGCCGCCAAAATCCTAGGCACGGTGATAAGCGCCCCCCGTCCGGGCGTTGCCATCGGGGACACCGGATCGCGCTGCCTAGCGTCCCCCGGCGGCGTTCTGCCGATGCTAGACGACGTCCCCGGCGCGCGCGTGGACTCGCTGCATCCCAATCACATCGTATTCAAGTCCGACGGCGATATGCCGCTGCAACTCGGCGACAAGTATATGCTCATATCCGGGCAGCAGGACATTATGGTGAACAGATGGGACCAGTACATAGCGGCGCGCGACGGCGCGGTCGAAGCGGTATGGGACATCACGGCGCGCGGCTGCCACAACTAGCGCGCAAACGCGGTTCGCATAGGCGCGCGCGCAAAGCGGCGATGAGTGAGCGGCGGCGTTGACGATTAGCAAGTGGCTGTTCGCCGCGGGGTATGATCTGCTGAACGCCGGCGTGGAGGGGCGCGTAACGCCCTACCGCAGACGGACGGCCGGAATGGCACACGGCGATGTGCTGGAAATCGGCGGCGGCACGGGCGCAAACCTGCCCTACTACCCTCCCGACGCACGCATCACGATGCTGGAGCCGGATCCGCATATGATTGCGCGCCTAAGGCGGCAGGCGGAGCGCAGCGGCAGGCGCATAGACATCGTGCGCCAAGCGGGGGAATGCCTGCCATTTGCGGACGGCGCTTTCGACTGCGTGGTCAGCACGCTGGTTTTATGCATGACTGCCGATGCGCGCAAAGTGGCATTCGAAGCGCGGCGCGCGCTCAAGCCCGGCGGCGCATTCCTGTTCTATGAGCATGTGCTATCGCCTAGGGCGCGCGGGCGGTGGTGGCAGCATCGGCTTAACCCAATGTGGCGCTGCGTAACAACCGGCTGCAACCTGAACCGCGATCTTGCCGCCGATATACGCAGCGCCGGGTTCAGCAGCGTAGAGATAGAGGCTTTTGACCTTTCGGTAGGCTTGCCTGTTAAAATACCCAACATAGTCGGCGTGGCAAAGGCGTGAACGAAACGCCCCCGCGGAGGCGCTTAGATATGAGTTCCCGCCCCGATTCGAACGCTGCGCCCGCGCTGCTGGGAATTGCGGCTATGCTGTGCGTGTTCGCCGTCGCGTGGCTATTAGAGGATCGGATAAACGATCTGCTGCAAATTCCGGGCGCGTGGTTCAAAGGGGACGCCAACCCTGCCCTGGCGCTGATAGGCGCCGCGGCCGTCATCGCCGCCAACCTGCTTTGGCTGCCGGGCGCTATGGTGGGCGCATGGGTTCTGCTTGCCGCGGCGGCGGCGTGCGCTCTAGCGGCGGCGTATGTTCGCTTGCGCGCATCGAGAAAGCGGCGCTAAACCGGACAGCGCGGCGCCCTACGACTACAACAACGCCGCCGCCGAAGAGTTTCGGCTTATGGCTCTGGAAAAGCATCCGCTTCTAACTGCGCTCCATCCCTTTTGCGCCCCGCGCCCCTTTGCGTCAAGCCACGCCGCGCGCCGCCTGCAGCCACTTGCGCTTTTGGGCGCGGCGCACCCGCTCATCCGGCGGCGTGAAGCGGCTGTGGAACTCAGCGCGATAGCGCGCGAAATCCCCCGCCAAGATTGCGGCGCGCATCTCTTCCATCAGGCGCAAAACGAAGCGCAGGTTGTGTATAGTCGCCAAGCGATACGCCAGCAGCTCGCGCGCCCGAAATAGGTGGTGTACATACGCCGCCGGAAATGTGCGGCAGGCGTAGCAGTCGCAGCCCTCTTCTATCGGCGCGTCTTGCGTTTTGAAGCGCGCGCCGCCTATGTTCAGCCTGCCCTCGCGCGTGAACAGCGATCCGTTGCGCGCGATCCTCGTGGGCAGCACGCAGTCGAACATATCTATGCCGCGCGCCACGCACTCCACAAGGTCTTCCGGCGAACCCACGCCCATCAGATAGCGCGGCGCGTCCGTCGGCAGCAGCGGCGCGGTGAAGCCCACCGCCTCATACATATCGCGCTTGGACTCGCCCACGCTGAGCCCCCCGATTGCGTAGCCCGCGAACCCCACGCCCGCGATGAACTCCGCCGATTTGCGCCGCAGATCAGGGAACAACCCGCCCTGCGCTATGCCGAACAACCGCTGGTCGTCGCGCGTCTGCGCTTCGCGGCAGCGCATAAGCCAGCGGTGCGTCTTGTCCAGCGCCGCCTCCACGGTCGCGCGATCGCTGTCCGCCGCAACGCATATGTCCAGCGGCATAATGATGTCGGCGCCTATCGCCTCTTGATGCCGTATCGCCGCTTCCGGCGTGAATGTGTGGGCGCTGCCGTCTATGTGCGATTTGAACACGATGGCATCGTCCGTGATGCGCCGCAGATGCGACAGGCTGAAGCCCTGAAACCCGCCGCTGTCCGTGAGCGTAGGCCCGTCCCAGCGCATAAACCCGTGCAGTCCGCCCAGCGCGCGCACAATATCCACGCCCGGCCGCAAGTACAAGTGGTATGTGTTGGACAGAACGATGCGGGCGCCCGCCGCGCGCAGATCGGCCGAGTCCAGCGCCTTCACCGTCCCTTGCGTGGCTACCGGCATAAACGCCGGCGTGGGCGCGTCCCCGTGCGGCGTGGTCAGCGTGCCTGCGCGCGCGTCCCCGTCCGTCGCTTCAAGCGCAAAGAAGGGTTTTGTGAGACGCTGCGCGCTATTCACGACGAACCATATGTGATTTCAACCCCGCCTCAATTCTTTGCGCCTCTGCGCCTTTGCGTTTAGTTGCCGTCTATGCGATTGCCTTGCCGTCAGTTCCACAACCCTACGCCCTGCGCTATGAGCTGCAGTCCCATCGCAAGTATGAGCAGCATCAGCATTCGTATTATCCAAGGACCCTGCACCTTGCCGCTGAGCCGCGCGCCCAGTTGCCCGCCCGCCACAAGCCCTACGCCGGTGAACACGAATGTGGGGAACCACTCGATATTGCCCAAGACGCCGTGCGTAACGGCGCCCGCGGTGGTGTAGAAAGACAGCGCGAATATGGAAGTGGCGACCGCAACCTGCACGGGAAACCCGAAGGCATACACAAGTATCGGCGTCCGCAGAAAGCCGCCGCCCACGCCAAAGAAGCTTGATATGAAGCCCAGCACAAAGTTCACCGCCACCGCATACGCTTCGTGCAAGCGATAGCGGTATGTTTCGCCGCTTTCGGCGGTGATGCGGCGGCGGCGCAGCGTGTCCGGGCTGACGAAGCTTCGCCGCCGCGCGCGCGCCAGAGTCGACCGACGCCGGCGCTCGAACTGCTGAGACGCGATGCGCGCCGCAAGCGCTACAAGCAGCGCTCCGAACAGCGCGTCGAATAGGCCGGGCAGTCCCTCAAGCGCCTCTTTCAGCGCAAACGGCGCTATCACGGAGCCGGGAATGGCGGCGGCGGCGAACAGGTAGGCGCTGCGCCGATCCACCACGCGCATCAGGCGATAGGCGAATGCGCCCGATATGCTGTTGGCGGCAACCAGCGCAAGCACCGTCCCCGCAACCAGCGCGGGGTCTTTGTCGAAGAATATGCGAAGCGCCGGCACCAGAATGAAGCCGCCGCCCGCGCCCACCATCACGCCGAACACGCCCGTGGCAAAGCCCATCAGCGCTAGTATCAGCCATTCCGACGCCTGCGTCCAATCCAGCGCCGTTAGCCAGCCGGCCGGCTCCCAGGGCAGCCACTCCAGCCCCGGCATCTAACCGGCTGCCAGTCTCTCGAGCGCATCCTGCGCCATCTCAGGCGGAACGTCGTTGCGCGTAACCGCATTGCCTATCCCGTCCAGCATCACCCAGCGAATAGCCCGTCCCGCCGTCTTCTTGTCGGACAGCATCGCATCCTTCACGGCGTCTATGTCCATATCCGCAAACGCCAGCGGCAGCCCGTACCCGCGCAGCGCCGCCCGTTGCCGATCCACTTCGGCCGTGGACAGCATCCCCAGCGCCTCGCCGATGTACGCCGCGCCCATCATCCCTACGCTGACCGCTTCGCCGTGCAGAAACCGGCCGTAGCCCGTCGCCGCCTCGATGGCATGCCCTATCGTATGCCCGTAGTTCAGCAGTATGCGTATGCCCAGCGTTTCGCGCTCATCCTGCGAAACGATATTCGCCTTGATTGCCACGCTGCGCCGTATGATTTGGGTTGCGATGTCCCGCTCCAGCGCAAGTATCGGCGCGCGCTGATCCTCGAAATCGGACAGCAACTGCTCATCCAAAATAAGCCCGTGCTTGATGGCTTCCGCCCATCCGGACGCAAGATCGCGCCGGGACAGCGTCCGCAGCGCGCTCACATCCGAAAGCACGAATTTCGGCTGATAGAACGCCCCCACAAGGTTCTTGCCCTGCGGCAGGTCGACCGCAACCTTGCCGCCGATCGATGCGTCCATCATCGCCAGCAGGCTTGTGGGGATTTGCGCGAATGGCATGCCGCGCAGGTAAGTAGCCGCCGCGAAACCGGCAAGATCGCCCACAACGCCGCCGCCCACGGCTACGACCGCATGCCCGCGCTCCGCCTTTCGCTCCGCAAGCCAGCGATAGATAAGCTGCGCCGTCTCAAGCGTCTTGTTCGTTTCGCCCTGCGGCATAATGAACATATGCGCCGCAATGCTCGCCGCCTCAAGCGCGAACTGCGCCCGACGCGCCTGCCGATGCGCCCCTTCGTCGGTGATGATGTACGCAGTGGATACGGATGCGCCCAATACAGCCTTCATCCGCTCGCCGAGTTCGTCCAGTATTCCCCAACCTACCCATACAGGGTAATCGCCCGCGGATGCGCGGACAACCGCCGCCGTGTCATCCGTATCGCCGGCATCGCCGAAAGATGCGGCTTTATCCGATGATTCGTCCGATAGCGCAAGAGCGCCGTTGCCGCCGTCGTCGTCAAGCATTTCGCGCGCTCTGACCTCCATCCATTTCGGATACGCCCGATAGCATATATCGTCGCCGTCGTTGTTGAGTATGTCGAATGCGCGCGCGACTTCGTGCGCCGCCTGCGCCGCCGACAGCGTATCCGTATGCACCGTCCAATGGGCAAGAGTATAGTTTAACTGCCGCTGCGACTTCAACACGCGAATGCGCCGCATAGGGTCGTCCGCCGCAAGCATGGGACGCACGACCGCGCCCGCGCCTTCGCTCTGCGCCCGCACCCGCGCGTATATCGTCTCCGGCGCCGCCTCAAGGCAAACGATTGCGCCGTTGGATGCCATTGCCTTGCGATTGGCGGCGCTCATAACTATGCCGCCGCCCGTGGAAACCACCTGCCCTTCGCGCTCGCACGCCGCCAGCAGCGCCTGCGACTCCAGCGCGCGAAAATGCGCCTCGCCATCCGCCGCGAATATAGCGTCGATAGGCTTGCCCGCCGCCGCCTCGATATCCTCGTCCAGATCGACAAACCGCCATCCCAGCAGCCGCGCCGCCGCGCGCCCGACCGTGGTCTTGCCCGTCCCCGAAAAGCCTGTGACAAAGATGTTTCGCTTCATATATGAATTCCTTGCGCTATCTCAATAATATGACTATCCCTTCCTCTTTAGGGGGAATCTTTTGCAACACTCACTTAATCTATATCTTTGCGTCCTTGCGCCTTTGCGTTTTGGATGTTCTCAACAGTCTTGCAATCAAAACGCAATTGCCCTTTTGTGCTACCCCCCCTGCATCAGCGCCACATTCCCCGCCGCGAACATCGCCTCCACCGGCGCAACCCTGCCCGTCCACATCTCAAACGCCGCCGCGCCCTGATAGATGAGCATCGGCATTCCCCCCACCGCGCGCGCGCCGGCGCTCCGAGCGGCCGCAAGCAGCGGCGTATGCTGCGGGTTGTACACCATATCCAGCGCCACCGCGTCATGCGGTATCAGCCCCCCCGCAAGCGGCGTCTGTCCCTCAGCGCCGCCGTGCCGCATTCCCACCGACGTGGAGTTCACTATCAGCTCTGCGTTCAGCGCCGCGTCATGCAGCGCCGCATCGTCCGCCGCAATCGCGCTTATGCTTGCGCCGTCCGCGTTCAGCGCCGCCGCAAGCGCCTCTGCCCGCTCAAGCGTCCTGTTCGTAATCACAAGCGACGCCGCGCCTTCCTGGCACAGCGCAAACGCCGCCGCCCGCGCCGCGCCGCCCGCCCCAAGCAGCAGCGCCCGCCTGCCCGACGGCTCAAACGCGGCGTCCTCTTTCAACGCCCGCATAAATCCGTGAGCGTCCGTGTTGTAGCCCACCAGCCTGCCGCCGCGCTTGACTATCGTATTCACCGCGCCGATAGCCGCCGCCAGCGGGTCGACCTCATCCAAAAGCGCCATAACCGCCTGCTTGTGCGGGATGGTAACATTAGCGCCGATGAAATCGCCCCCCCGCAGCTTAGCCACCTCAGCCGCCAGCGCGTCCGGCGGCGTCTCCCACGCCAAGTAGCGCGCGTCAAGCCCGTAGTGGTTGAACGCCGCCTGCTGAAACGCCGGCGACAGCGAATGCGCCAACGGATAGCCGAATATCCCCGCCAATCGTGTCATAAATCACCTCTGCTCCACGACCTTCACATCGCCAACAAGTATAGCAACGCCGCCTACGCTTGTCAGTAAAACGCCCAGTCCTATGCACATTCCCATCGACTAGAGACACCTTCCCCCCTTTGCATCCCTATACGCCTTGCGTTAGAATACCCTTCATCACCCCCACGGACACGCCGCCAAACCACGGCGGCTTGGCAAGCGGAGGCAAGCCAATGGTTACTAAACTAATCGACGCTCCTAAGCAAGATGTTCGTCAGCAAGACGTTCCCAAGCAAGACGCTCATCAGCAAGTCGAAGTCGAACAGGACGAATATCTTGCCGTATTCCCTGAGTATCCACCGCGAGGCGATATGAACAACCCCTTCTATCTGCACGAACCCTCGCATATGCGCTCGCTCGCCATTCACTTTGGCAGGGATGAAACCACGTTTGTGATGAGTGAAGTCCCTGTATCCACGTCCGCAACCATACGCCGCGAGCATCGCCGCCCCGACCTTATGGTGGCGTTCGACTGCGACCGCGAGCTGCTTATAAGCCAAAACGGCTACTCCATCGTAACGCAGGGCAAGCCGCCGGACTTTGTGCTGGAGGTTGCGTCCGAAAGCACGGGCGAAGTGGACTACACCGAAAAGCGCGACGAGTACGAAAGCTACGGCATCCCTGAGTATTGGCGGTTTGACTCGAGCGGCGGGGACTACCACGACGCGGCGCTTGCGGGGGATCGCCTAGTGGATGGCGGGTATGAGCCGATAGAGATACAAATGATGGACGGGCTGAATCGCCGGGGATACAGCGAAGTCTTGGACTTGTGGCTATGCTGGGAGGATAAGCGGCTGCGCCTGTTCGACGCCAAGGCGGGCGCATACCTGCGCACGCACGACGAAGAGTACGACCGCGCCGAACTTGAGGCGTATGAGCGTCGGCAGGCGGAACTGCGCGCCATCCAGGCGGAACTGCGCGTCGACGAAGAGCGTGATCTGAGACTGCAAGTAGAGTATGAGCGTCGGCAGGCGGAAATCCGCGCCGATCAAGCCGAAACACGCGCCAACCAAGCCGAAACACGCGCCAACCAAGCCGAAACCCGCGCACAGCAAGCCGAAGCCCAAGCCCGCAACCTCCGCGCACAACTCGACGCCCTAACACGCCGCAACGACAACCAGGACTGATTGATGAACAACCAGGACTGACTAACCGCCCAGCGCCCAAACGCCCGCCCAAAAACCCTTTGCGCCTTGCGCGCCTTTGCGTTAAAATATACGGCGCACAAAATCCGTATCGTCTATAACCTATGGTATAATATGCGGCGCAATACATCCCGCATAAAACCCATATCGTCTATAATCTGTGATATAATTCACGGCGCAATCGCAATAATGTACGGCGCGATACGGCGCAATGCGCGGCGCAACAACCTATTCGAGGAAAAACGAATGCCTATAATGCCGAATGCGCGAACAAGAACCGGTATATTTCTTTCTACCCCCCCCCCCCCCCCCCCCCCCCAATACCACTGCAGTTGCAAAGACGCACGCGCGCCAAGCCGAAGTCTCAGCGTAAGCGAGGCCGGCCGACTTGCGTTGCGCAAACACGCATACACGCCCAATCGGACGCTCTTATTACGCCCCCGACGCTTACGCCCACAACCGCATATCCCGCGTTATGCCCTCAACCGCAGAGCGCCCCAACCAACCGCTGACACAGGCATCCCCTAGACAAGAGACGCAATCTAAGCAACGCTGCAAGGTGATACGCCAAAATGAGAAACACCGCTAACGCAACCGCCGCCAACGCCACAACAACCCGCCGCATGCCCGCCCTGTTCACGCTGGGCATCCTGCTGGCGCTCGCCGCCATCCTGTCCCTCGTGGGCGCAGTCCAATCCGCCGTCCCGGCCGCCGTAACCGCCCAAACCACCATCGACTACGACACCGACGACGACGGCTATATCGAGGTCTCCAACCACGCGCAACTCGACTCCATCCGCGAAGACCTCGACGGCAACGGCGATCCCACAAGCGGCGGCTCAGCCGCATACAACAACGACTTCCCCAACCGCGAGGGCGGCGCAGCGGGACGCATGGGCTGCCCCTCAGGAAACTGCGTCGGCTACGAACTCACCACAGACATAGACCTCGACACCAACGGCAACGGCTCATTCGACTCCGGCGACGCATACTACAACGGCAACGCAGGTTGGAATCCCATCGGCGCGCCCAACGGCAATTACTCAGGCGACTTCAAGGGCAACGGCTTCGTCGTCAAAAACCTGACCATCAGCCGTTCCACCACCAATTATGTGGGACTATTCCGCGGCACCACCTCCGCCTCCCGCATCGAGTCCGTCGGCATAACCGACGCCAGTGTTACGGCACAAGAATTCGTCGGCGCTCTAGTCGGCGGCAGTCAGGGCATCGTCGTCGGCTGCTGGTCCACCGGCAGCGTTACGGGAACAAGGGTCGTTGGCGGACTGGTCGGCTGGTCCAACAACGCTAACGCCATCACCACAAGCTACTCCCACGCATCCGCCACCGGAACCGGAACCGGAACATCTTCTGACCACATTGGCGGACTGCTGGGAGCAAGCCAAGGCGCCGGCGTAACCAACTCATACGCCACCGGCGTGGTTACCCGCGGCACCGGATCAACTGCAACATCCGTCGGCGGATTGATGGGCTCCGGCGGCTCGACCGCCGGCACCGCAAGCTACTACGACACCCAAACAACCGGCTGCGTAACCGGCGGCACCGCCGGCTGCACAACCAGCGCCGGCGGCTCAGGCGTCACGGGCCAAACCACCAGCGCGCTCCAAACCCCCGTCGGCTACACCGGCATATACTCCACCTGGAACGCCAACATCGACGGCGTCGCGGGCAACGACGACCCGTGGTATTTCGGCACAACATCGCAGTATCCCACCCTGAAGTACGGCAAGACCGACTACGATGAGGACAACGACGGCTACATCGACATATCCACCCACGCCCAACTCAACGCCGTCCGCTGGGACTTGGACGCTGACGGCGATCCCGCAAGCGGCAGCGCAAGCGCCTACAACACGGCGTTCCCCCTGCGCTTCACCGGCGCGGGCGGGCGCATGGGCTGCCCCAGCAGCGGCTGCACAGGCTACGAACTCACCGCCGACATCGACCTAGACACCGACGGCGACGGCTCCGCAGACTCCGGCGATGAGTACTGGAACATCGGCAACGGCTGGGATCCCATCGGCGCACTCGCCTCCAGATATACGGGCGATTTCAAAGGCAACGGCTTCATTGTCGACAACCTGTTCATCAGCCGCAGCTCCATCGATTACCAAGGCCTGTTCGGCGCAACATCCGGCGCATCGCGCATAGAAACCCTCGGCTTAACCAACGCCAATATCACCGGGCAAAACTATGTCGGCGTTCTAGCAGGCCACATTAACGGCGATGTCGTCGCCTGCTACACCACCGGCGCGATAACCGGCGGCAACTTTGTCGGCGGCTTGGTGGGCTACATGGGCGCAGCCGGAACAACGCCGTCCATCCATTCCAGCTACTCCCGCGCTTCCGTCACCGCAAATTTCAACAAAGGCGGGCTTGTGGGGCGCGTTAACCTCGGCTCTATAACAAACTCATACTCCACCGGCAGCGTTCCCGGATCCATATCCGTCGGCGGGCTGGTAGGAGTTGTAACGGGATCCAACGCCGGCAGCATCAGTGTAACCGGTAGCTACTGGGATACGCAGACCAGCGGACAGACCACCAGCATCCGCGGCTCCGGACAGACCACCGCCGCGCTGCAAACGCCCACCGGCTACACCGGCATATACGCCGATTGGAACGCCAACATAGACGGCGAAACCGGCGCCGACGACCCGTGGGATTTCGGCAGCCCCGGCTGGTACCCCTCGCTGAAATACGGCGGACACGACCGCTCAAAGCAGAACCGCGGGGACTACGATTATGACGACGACGGCTATATCGACGTCTGGACGCTCGCCCATCTCAACGCCATCCGCTGGGACTTGAACGGCGACGGCGATCCCTCAAGCGGCAACGCAACCACCTACAACGCCGCATTCCCCCACCGCGATACCACAGCCGCCGGCCGAATGGGCTGCGAACTCACCGACCACGACGGGAATTCCGGCACTCCCGATCAAGCCACCTGCACGGGCTACGAACTTATCGCAAGCCTGGACTTCGACGAAAACGGCGACGGGCAAATCACCGCAACCGGCGACCCAACCTATTGGGATAGCGCCAATGGCTGGGATCCCCTCGGCGCATACACAAGCAACTTCAAGGGCAACGGCCATACCATCAACCTGCTGACCATCTCGCGCACCGGCACGAACGACGTCGGGTTGTTCAGCTCTTTTGGCGGCAGCTCCCGCATAGAAACCGTGGGCATAACCAACGCCCTCGTCACCGGATCCATCTACACCGGCATCCTAGCCGGCACCAACAACGGCACCGTCGTCGCCTCATATACCACCGGAGCGGTCAGCGGCACCACCCGCGTGGGCGGCATAATCGGCTATCAGGGGCTAAACGCAGCGTCTATCCATACCAGCTACAGCGCCGCATCCGTCAGCGGCACTCAGTATGTCGGCGGCGTGCTGGGGCAAAAGTTCGGCAGCGTGACCAACTCATACGCCACCGGACTGGTTCGCCGCTTAAGCGGCAGCGCTTCGGAAATCGGCGGGCTAATAGGCTCTTCCTCGCAAGGCGCCACAACCGCCAGCTACTACGACTCATCATCCAGCGGCTGCGTAACCGGCGGCAGTAACGGCTGCACGGGCAGCCCGGGCGGCGGCGTCGCCAAGACCGCCCGCGAACTCCAAACCGTTACCGACTACACCACCGGCAGCATCTACGCCGACTGGAACGTCAACCTAGACATGCAGACAGGCAACGACGACCCGTGGGACTTCGGCAACAACATGCAGTATCCGATGCTGAAATACGACGGAATGAGCACGGATCCGCAGGGCGGCCAGGCGATGGGCGTCCCGGACAACTGGAACGCCCCCGTAGCGGGCGAGCGCATAAACGTCTGCCTGACGCCCGACGAATTCCCCAACCGCGCCAGGGTGTCCGGCGAAACCTACTATGTGGGCTGGGTCTGGGAATCGTCCACAAACGGCATCCTTTGGGCTCCCGTCAGCGGCGCCGGCGACACCGCGCCAACCTACGAATACAGCCCGGTGGCGGCCGACGTAGGCAACTTCCTGCGCGCCAAGATGCAGCTCAGCGACGGCAGCACCGCCTACACGCGCACATTGGGCGGCCGCGTGCTGGCGAGCAGCGGCGCAACCGCCGGCGACGAAATCCCATTCATCACCGGACACGCCGCCCCGCGAGTGGGCCTCAGAGTCGTGGCGACCGACCCGCTGCCCGAGGGCGGCGCAACGGACGTGCGCATCGGCTGGCAGCGCTGCCCCAACAACACCGCGCCGCACAGCGATTGTACATACATAGCCGGCATCCCCGGCCACTGGTGGACAAGCTACACGCCCACCGCCGCCGACGTGGGCAGCTACCTGCGAATGTACGCCTACTACGAAACCAGCGATGGCACGTGGACGCGCCGCGTAACGCCCTTCACCACCGGCGTGGTGGCGTCGCAGTAAGCCAAGCCCTAACTAAACCCTTTGCGCCCTTGCGTCAATCCCCGACGCAGGGGCGCAAAAATTATCATCCCGCGCTATTCTGTGGTATATTCCTATGAACACACTCTTATCACACTCTTATAAGGAGGCGAACCTATGCCGAAGGTAAGCGGATTGGGGCATGTGGGGATATATGTGAACGACCTGATGAAGTTGCGCGACTTCTATTCGCGCGTCATCGGGCTGCAGATTACGGACGAAGACTTGGAGCAGCGCCGAATGGTGTTCTTGAGCGCCAACCCCGACGACGAACACCACGAGTTCGTGCTGATGGAGGGACGCACCGCGCCCGCGGACTCCAAGATGGTGCAGCAGATTTCCTTCACCGTGGACACGCTGTCCGAGCTGAAGGACTTCTATCACACATTCCGCGATGAGGGCGTGAACATTCAGCGCATCGTGAGCCACGGCAACGCTTTCGGCATGTACGCCGACGACCCGGAGGGCAACACGCTCGAGGTCTATTACAAGACGGGCTTCGATGTGCCGCAGCCGCACGGAGATCATATCGAGCTCGAGATGTCCGACGAAGAGCTGCTTGAGATAGCGAAAGCGGCGGTTCCAAGCTAACCCGTCCGTCGGTTTCGCCACCGGCTTGGCGCGCGATGCGGCGTTTGAAGCGGCGTGAGGTTTTGCGTTGGGATCTCGTCTGAACGACCTGCGGATATTTGGACTGCCGGCGCAGTTCGTCGTAGTGGTGGCTATCAGTCTTGCGCTGACTATCTACTTCGGCGCATACGCCGCCGACGCTAGGGTGAACGCCCGCGCCGCGCAGTCCGACGCCGCGATCGAGCGGCAGTTCGACTTCGGCGCGTCCGCATCGAACGCCGCCGCAATGCGCTTGTCCGGCAGCATAGCGCAGCGTCCCGACGGATCCGCCGCCGCCGATGCAAGCGCCGCCGAATCCACCGAGCGCCAGGCGTGGGAGTACATGTTCCTAATCGCCTGTCCGCTTCACTAACTAGGCGTTGCCGCCGAATTCACCACTAGCCCGAAAAAGGCAAACAAATGGCGTTAAAGCCGTCCGCAGGCGGCAGCGCTCCCCATAGAGGGCGGCTGATATATGCCCACTACGCTTGGGTTATCGTAGCCATCATCGCGGTTATGCAGATGGTCGGCACATCCATCCGTATGGCGTTTGGCGTGTTCATAGAGCCGCTGGAGCAGACATTCGCTTGGAGCCAGGGCTCCATCACGCTCGCCTACGCCATATCCAGCGTGGTAACCGCGCTTGCGTCCCCATTCGCCGGCTGGTTCGGCGACCGCTTCGGCGCGCGGCGCGCTATGACGGTCGGCACGCTGATGTTCCTAGCGGGAATGCTGCTCACCGGCGTCATAAACTCGATCTGGGAACTCTACCTCTATTTCGGCGTGCTGCTCGGCGTGGCGCAGGCGATATTCCTAGTGCCGCTCATACCCGCGGCGATGCACTGGTTTCGGCGGCATCTGGGCATGGGAATGGGCATCATAATGGCGTCGTGGGGACTTGGCCCTGCGATAGCGGCGCCCATAGTGAGCCTGCTGATAGAGCGGCTTGGCTGGCAGGACGCATTCGTGGTTCTGGGCGCTGCGTCCGCCGCGGTGATGCTGGCGCTCATCGTCTTGTTCAAGGACACGCCCGCCGACAAGAACCTGCAGCCATACGGCTATCTGAGAGGCGATCCCGAAACGCAGAAGCGGTTGTTCGAGCCGGAACGCACAAGGCGCTTCAACCGCTATATGCGCCGCACCGCCGCCTTTTGGAATATGAGCTCCATCCACTTCCTAGGCTGCGTGGGACACGCCATCATACTGGTGTATATCGTGCCGCTTGCGGTGAACGCCGGCGTGTCCGCGGTGCAGGCGGCGGGCATACTGACGGCGCTGTCCGCGGTCAGCATCATATCGCGCGTGGCCGTGCCGATCCTGTGCGACAGCGTTGGCACAAAGACGGTGATGGCGGTGTTCTTTGCGCTCCAAGGCGTTATGGTGGTGATGCTCTTTTGGACGCAAGACTTGTGGATGTTCTACCTGTTCGCGGCGCTGTTCGGCATCGGCTACGGCGGCGAAACGGGCGGCTTTCCCATACTCAACCGCCGCTACTACGGGCATGCGCCCAGCGGCTCGCCGTACGGCGTTCAGATGCTTGGGGCCGGCTTGGGGATGGCACTGGGCGGCTGGATCGGCGGCCCCGTCTTCGATATGTTCGGCAACTACGACATAGCGCTGTGGATATCGATTGCCACGAGTCTGCTAGGTGCTGTCAGCATCGTGTTCTTGGAGCCGACGCACAAGCTTCTGATACCCGATTGGGAAAGGGACGAGCAGGACAAAACAAACGCCGATGCGCCCGCCGCCGCTGAGCGCGCGCCCGGATCGCTACCCGCCGATTGACCGGCCGCGCATTCGCCGCCTTTGCGTCAGTCTTTGGCCTGCATCAGCCATTGCTGATTGCGCGCGCCGCCCGTCAGCCAAGTCTCGACGTACTGCTGCCGCTCTTCCGGCACCTGAACGCCAAGCCCGTCCGCCAGCCGCGTCATAAAGTTGAAGGTACAGGTGATAAGCGTTACCGACAAGATCTGCTCGTCGCTTAGCCCGTGTTGGCGCAGCGCCTCTACGTCGGCGCGCTGCATATTCGCGGGTTCACGCGTGAGCTTGGCGGCGAAGTCCAGCATAGCGCGCGTTTGCGGATCCAGGTCGGCTTGCCGATAGTCGTGCATCACATGGCTTGCCAGCTCAGGGTCGTCGGAGGCGTGGCGGAGAAACTCCCCGTGCGCCATCGTTCAGAAGCGGCATTCGTTCTGCACCGAAACCGCCGTGGCGATAGCCTCTTCCTGCGTGCGGGTGAGCGCTGACGCCCCGAAGGTTACGGCGTTGTTCATATCGTTGACCGCCTTCATCGCGGCGGGATTTATGGACATCACATTGATGACGTTCGCCCAGTGGAGCTTCTCTTCACGAATCCAAGCCATCGCAAACTCCTTCCCTTATTACATCGACGTCGTCCCGCTGTCCCGCCGCATACGCATATCGGAATGGCGGGGCGTCTATTCCAGATAAACGCCGTTTATGCCGCCCCAGCAGACCACGGCGCCGTCGTCGCGCAGCGCGCAGGTGTGCGCGTCGCCGCTGCTTATCGATGTGAACTTGCCCTCGCTAGGCGGCGTCGCCTGCCCGGACGCGTTGGATCCCCAACAGGCGATTGCGCCGTTGGCGCGCAAGCCGCAGACGTGGTTAGCGCCGCTGCTTATCTCGGTGAAACTGCCGCGCACAGGCGTATTCGTGGGCGTGGGTTCAGGCGTAACGGGGGTGCCGGATGGGGTAGGTTCAGGCGTAACGGGGGTTCCCGATGGAGTAGGGACAGGCGTGGCCGGGGTTCCCGTCGGCGTAGGTTCCGGGGGACCGTCCGGCGGATCGGGCATTTTCGCGAAGCCGTAGCCCCAGGTGTTGTTGGGGACTGCGCCGCGCGGCGATGCGTTGGACTTGAGGTAGTTCGCCGTCTGCTGCGGCGTGTAACCGGGGAAGGCTTGCAGCGTCAGCGCCGCCATTCCCGCTATATGCGGCGACGATATGCTGGTTCCGCCCACATAGCGGTATCTGTGCGTTTCAACGCGGTCTGCGCCCACGATGTCGGGCTTGGTTCTGCCGTCGGGCGTAGGTCCGCGGCTGCTGAAATACTGAATGGTGTTCACATCGTCCCAGCGCGCCGCGCCCACCGCCAGCAGCCCCGGATTGGCGCTCTCCGCCGGGCTTGTGATGCCGCCGCCCGGCGTGTGGAACTGCAGCACTTCGCCGCCGAATGCCTGAAGCTGCACCCAGTCCGGCACATCCCCCGCCGCATGCGCCACCGCAAGATAGTATGTTTCGCTTGCGGGGGGCGTGTAGCGCAGAAACTCAAACGGCGTATCGCCGCGCCTGCCGAGCTGAAAATTGTCGCTGCGCCTTACCACTTGCCCACGCGAATCGTACAGAAGCAGGATAAGGTCTTTCTCTGCGCCGAACCAGTCTCCCTCCCAGCGCAGTTGGGCTATGAAAAGCTCATCCGCCTCAAGATTCACCCCGTTGCGTTCATTGCTGCCGCTGAAGTTCAGAAAATCGTCCGAGTCGGGATTGGCGAAGGGTCCGAAATATGTTGACTGCCCTTCATTTCCGGCGGAGTTTGCCCATACTATCCCGCCGCTCACCGCCATGTTCACGCTCCGGAGCGGGCTGTTGGAGTACACCGGAGCGCCGTCGCCGGCCCCGTCCCAGATCCAGCCGAGGGACTGATTTATGACATCCACATCCTGCGCGACCATCCAGCGCACGGTTTCGCGAAGATCGCTCCAGTTGGGCGGATTGGCGATGTAGAGCGTTACATTCGGCGCTACATCAGCCAGAATTTCGGCGCTTGTGGTGCCGTGAAATCCCCCTGCTTGGCAGTCGGCGATGTCCGATGTGTGCCGGCCGATGTCGGTGTAGCAGCGCCCTATCACATTCGGGGGCAGTTCGTTTCCCATCAGATCGGTTAGCCCTTCGAAGTCGGTGTCTATCACGCCCACCTTGACGCCGGCGCCGGTGTAGCCGGCGGCGTGCCATCTGTCCGCGCCGTGCGCCGCGACGCCCTGGCTAAGCGTACTGCCCCTGAGCGGCTGCGGCGGCACGATGGCGCGCGCGCTCACAACGCCCGTCCGCTCCGACGCCTCTGCCAGCAGATCTACAGGCACATACGCATCAACATAGTCTTCGCCGATGTTGCGCGGGTCAGCGCCGTTGTCAGAGAGGAAGCTCACGAGCGGCGCCGTGTTGCCCTGCGTATAGAAGGTAACCGCAACCGAATCGCCTTGATGCAGCGGCGCTTCGGCGGCGGCGTGCGCCGTGGAGTAGCCCTGCTGAACCTGCCGCGCTAGCTGAGACAGCGTAGAATCGAGGTTGCCCAGCGGCGGGACGCGCTCCGGCAGTTCAAGCTCGAATTGGGCTTCTTGAAAGGTTACGGGCGGGACGGATGCGGCGGTTGGCGCCGGCGTAGGCGTATCGGCGGCTTGCTGCGCCTGCGCGCTGCCAACGCCCGCGCTCGCCAAGCCGATTAGCAGCGCCAGCGCCGCGATTGCCGCGATCGACAGCGCAAGCGCCGCGCCGCCGCGAATATGCAGATTGCGGAAGGTAAAATAGCGTTTCAAATTATCTCTCTTACTTATTGGATGCTTATCGGATGTTCTTGCCGAATGCCGAATTCAAACGGACGCGCGCCCGTTCACGCCCACTTGACGCCTTGATGCCAGCGCGCCAAGCCGCAAAATATCTTATGGGAACATACCCGCAAGTTGCAATTGCGCGCTGTAGCTTAATCGTTTTGTAAGCGGGGCATCCGTCGATAGATCTAGACGCAATAGATATATCGACGTTCAAAGTGGAAACCGCCTAATTGTTTCTCATAACGGGGCGGCGTCTCTTTCCTTATAGTAAGGTGGGCGCTCCGCCGCTCCAGCCGTCCCAGTGCGTAACCTCTTTCATCGGCTTGCGGCGCGTTGGCCCGTAGCGCGCGCCGTCGGCCGGATAGCCTATCGGCAGCAGCGCGGCGGTCTCGATGTGGCGAGGCATTCCCAGCAGCGCCTTGATTTCGTCTTCATAACGCTTGTGGAATGTGGTCAGCACGCTGGCGAGCCCCAAGCCCCTTGCGGCGAGCAGTATGTTCTGCACCGCGGGATAGATGGACGAGCCGGTCATCAGGTTGGTGACGCCGCCGTGTTCGATGCAGGCGAGCAGCAGCACCGGCGCATCGTCCATATGCTCGACCAGATGCGTGGCGGATCGCAGGATGCGCGGGTTGTCCTCTTCAAGCCACTGCAGGTAGGGCAGCGCATCGCGCCCGGCGAGCCGATAGAAGTCCGACAATTTGCGGCGCAGTTCGGCATCCTGTACAATTACGAAATGCCACATCTGGCGGTTGGTGCCGCTCGGCGCTTTGGACGCCGCCTCAAGTATCTTGTCCAGCAGTTCGCGCGGCACAGGGTCAGGCTTGAAGTATCGGATAGCCCGCTGTGTGAGCATCGCCTCGAACAGCCCAATTTCGTCAGTCATAGCGCCCCCTTCGTTTTTCGTTGAACTGAGTTTGTGAAATTATACTCTAATTCGCTAAACTAAGCCCGTTTTGTATGCGCGCGTCGGTTTTTTATGATAAGATAGACGCTTGAAAACGGGGCGCTCACGGATATACCCCACGGAGGCGGCGCGAATGAAGGTTGGCACGGGAATGCAGGGCGGGCTGATAGCGGACATTCCGCAGCGGGCGCGCAAGGCCGAAGAGCTGGGCTACGATTTCTTTTCGTCCAGCGAAACCAAGCACAACCCGTTCATATCCGCCGCGCTCGCCGCCGAACACACCAAGCGCGCCCAGGTGCGAACCTCGATCGCGCTGGCGTTTGCGCGCAGCCCGATGGACACGGCGTATATGGCGTGGGACTTGCAATCGCTGTCCGGCGGGCGCTTCCAACTGGGGATGGGCAGCCAGGTGCGCGGCCACATCGTCCGTCGCTTCAATATGCCTTGGGGCAGGCCGGCGGCGCGCATGCGCGAATACATCATGGCGCTGCGAAGCGTATGGAGCAGCTGGCAGAACCGCGAAAAGGTCGACTTCAAAGGCGATTTCTACAACTTCAACCTTATGCCCCCCTTCTTTACCCCCGAACCGATCGAGCATCCCGACATCAAGATATACATCGCCGCCGTCAATACCAACATGCTGCAGGTTGCGGGCGAAGTGTGCGACGGCGTTCTGCTGCACTCATTCGGCACATTCAAGTACATCCGCGAAGTGGTGATGCCCAACCTGCAGAAGGGCGCGGACAAGGCGGGCAGATCGCTATCCGACATCGACATCAACGGCGGCGGTTACATCATCACCGGACCCAACGAAGAGCATATCCAAAAGAGCCGCCAAGAGGTCAAGAACGCCATTTCGTTCTACGCCTCAACGCGAAGCTACGCCCCCGTGATGAACGCCCACGGATGGAACGACACCGCGCAGAAGCTCTACCGAATGTCCGTCGAAGGCAAGTGGTCTGAGATGGGCGCGCAGATAACCGACGAAATGCTGGACGAATTCGCCATAGTCGGCGCATACGACGAGATTATAGACAAGGTGAAGGCGACCTACGGCCCGTTCGCGTCTTCGCTGAGCTTCTCCATCCCCGTCAACTCCGGCGAAGACGAAGAGATTCTGAAGGACATGATAGCGCGCCTTCAGGCGGACTAGACGCCAAGTCCCTCGCGCGCGCGATGTCCAAATAGGGCTTGCGCGGGGGGGGGGGGTAAATTAGAATGTTTTAGATTGCAAAGATAGGGGCGCTACGGCTACCATTCACGCCTTGACTTTGCTTATAATGCCTACTTATAATTCGTTCCCAAGATTGCAATGGCTATGGAGGAGAAGTCACCATGACACGAAATGGTCTCCCTGTAATGAACTCTAGGGGCAGACTTTACGGTTTGCTGGCGATAGTAGCGGCGGCGCTTGTATTGTTTGCGCTGATTGCAGGCGCCAACAACGCAGACGCGCAGACGCCGGCTGACGGCTCTGCCCCCACGCAGCCGTGGTCCGCCGCGCTAACCACGGCTACGACTACGTCGCCCGTTATGCCAATCGGCGCAGGCGGTTCTAATAGTTGCCGGCTTGAGCCGGACGGCACGGCGTCGTGCTGGGGCAATAACGATGAGGGACAATCTTCGCCGCCTGAAGACGACACCTTCACAACCCTAGCCGTCGGCGATAGCCATTCCTGCGGTCTGCGCGCGGACGGCACGGCGGTATGCTGGGGCAACAACGATCAGGGTCAAACAACAGTGCCGCCAGGCGAAACCTTCACAGGCATAACCGTGGGCGGTTCGCATACCTGCGGACTGCGCGCGGACGGCACAGCGGTATGCTGGGGCGCCGACGATCGCGGTCAGTCATCGCCGCCATCGGCAGGCTCAACCACCACATCCCAAAACGCCGACGGCAGTCAGCCTTTGCAGACGAGGAGCCTGACCTTCAACTCCATCAGCGCCGGCGATGTTCACACCTGCGGCGTCCGCCCGGGCGGCGCAACGGTATGCTGGGGCGATTCCGGCGACGGGCGCACCGCGCCTCCGTCGGGTGAAACTCTCACAGCCGAGTCCCTCAGTGCCGGCGGCAGCCATAACTGCGGACTGCGCGATGACGGAACTCCGGTATGCTGGGGCAGCAACGCAAACGGCCAATCAACGCCTCCGTCAAGCGAAACGCTTACTGCGCTGAGCTCCGGCGGCAGCCATACCTGCGGACTGCGCGCGGACGGCTCGGTATCGTGCTGGGGCAGCAACGCGAACGGCCAATCAACGCCGCCCTCGTCAGGCGTCTTCACATCCGTAAGCTCCGGCAGCAGGCATACCTGCGGACTGCGCGCGGACGGGGAAGTGATATGCTGGGGCGATAACGCCGAACGGCAGACAGATGTGCCGCCCAGCACGCCCACGCCTACGCCCACAGGCACGGCATCGCCCACGGCCACGGCATCGCCCACGGCCACGGCAACCCCCGACACCACAGCCGAGAGACTAACCGGGCTTGAACGTCAAGTAGGAAGGCTAACTCGGCTCATCAGCCAGCTGACAGACACCATCAATGATCTGCTCGCCAGAGTAGCGTCGCTTGAGAACGCGCCCACGGTAGAAGTGCCTACGGCAACGCCTACAATGACGCCCACAACGGTGCCTAGCGCGACTCCCACAACGGTGCCCAGCGCGACTCCCACAATGACGCCCACAACGGTGCCCGGCGCGACGCCTACAAGGACGGCAACTCCCACGGTAGCGGCGAACTGCATCCAGAACATGGGACTGGGCTGGCTCACCGGCACATGGCGCGCGGGTTGCGAGTCTAGCAAGACGCCCGCAAACGCAGAGTCTGGAACACGCTACGCGCGCTACTACACATTCACGCTGGACACGCCTGCCGATGTAACCGTTATGGTCACATCCGACGACGTAGCCAACCCGTACACATATCTGCTCCGAGGCGTAGGCAACCACGGCGCCGTGGTGAGCGAGCACGCATCGCGAATATCGCAGCGCCTGCAGCCGGGTAGCTACACCATAGAGGCTACCACCTACAACCTGAGAGCAACCGGCAACTTCACGCTCACGCTAGACATAGCGCGAGTGTGGCGCTAACGCCAATAGTCCCGTCCCTCCACAGCGGACTGCGGGGGGACGGGGTGTTGTCTGCGTCGCATATGCGCGGCGCAGACAACACGCGATTTACGTTCCCCTTCCCCTGCGCATGATCTCTAAACCCGCGCTCTACTTCCTCACTGCCCTCGCCGCAGCGGCGCTGTTGATGTTCTCGTTGCTGACGAACTCCGACGGCGCAAGCGCGCAACAGCCTATCATAGGTACGCCCACGCCTGCCCCTACAGCGCCGCCCGCAGCCGTGCGCCCCGCACTCACGGAGCGCGCGCCCACGCTGGGCAACCTCGACTCTATGCTTTCGCAGCTGGCGGCGCGCGTCCAAGGCGGCTACTCCACCGCGCACGAAGCCGCGTCCCAAGCGCCGATACACGCCGCCGATTCGATAGCGGTTGCCTTCTACCTCAGCGGCGACGTAGCGCCCTTGCTGGCGTTCCTGCGCGCCAACGGCGGCGATCCGCGCAACATCGGCGACGACTATGTGGAGGCGTATGTCCCCGTAGGTTTGCTGGCGCAAGCGTCCGAACAGCCGAATGTCGTGCGCGCCCAGGCAATCCTGCCGCCGCGGCCGAACAGGGGCACCGTCGTCAGCCAAGGCGTCGCCGCGCACGCCGCAAACGCCTGGCACGACGCCGGCTACACCGGCGAAGGCGCCAAGGTGGGCGTGATAGACATCGGCTTCGAAGGGTTCGGCGATCTGATGGAAAGCGAAGCGCCCGCTGACGCCGAACCGCCCGCCGAATTGCCGCCTAAGGTGATGGCGCGCTGCTACACCGGCGTAGGCGCGTTCAACTCAAACATTGCGAACTGCGAATATCAAAGCGCCCACGGCGCCGCGGTGGCAGAAACCCTGCTCGACATAGCCCCCGATGCGGGGCTCTACATCGCCAACCCGATTTCGGTAGGCGATCTGCGATCCACCGTCAACTGGATGGTCGAGCAGGATGTGGATGTCATCAATATGTCCGTAGGTTGGGCGTGGGACGGCCCCGGCGACGGCACATCCCCTTACTCCAACAGCCCGCTGAAGAGCGTGGACGCGGCGGTTAGCGGCGGCGCTATGTGGGCTAACTCCGCAGGAAACGAAGCCGAAACCACATGGTTCGGCGCATTCTCAGATCCGAACTCCAATAGATGGCTGAATTTTGACAACGGCGCAGCCGGCGACGAATTCAACGAAGTCTATCTTGAGGCCGGCGAGGAATTTTCGGCGCAACTGCGCTGGGCGGGAAGCTGGCGCGGCGCAGAAACCGACCTTGACCTAATGCTGGACGACACCACCGGCGAAACCGTGGCAAGCAGCGAAAACGTTCAGCGCGGCAGAATCGGGGACACGCCGTTTGAGTTCATATCCTACACGCCCGCCAAAAGCGGACTATACTATCTCGGCGTAGTCCGCTGGGGCGAGAATACGCCGGCCTGGGCGCAGCTGCAGACGCTTTCGGGCGAAAAGCCGAAGTTCCGTACCGCCGCGCGCAGCATCGGCAACCCCGCCGAAAGCGCCAATCCCGGCATGCTCGCCGTGGGCGCGGCGCACCATGCCGACGTGAACGCAATCGAGGCTTACAGCAGCCGCGGACCCGCGATCGACGGCCGGACAAAGCCCGACATCGTGGGCGTCGACTGCGCCTCAGTGGCAGTATCTACCTACGCCGTCATAACGCGCGCTGACGGGCAGCCCTGCGGATTCTCCGGCACAAGCCAAGCCTCGGCGCACATAGCGGGAATGGCGGCGCTGGTCAGAGAGCGCTTCCACGACTACACGCCGGCGCAGATAGCGGACTACCTAAAATCCAACGCCGCGCCGCGCGGCATCGTTCCCAACAACGATTGGGGCTACGGCTTCGCCAAGCTTCCCGCCATCACCGCATCGCCCACGCCCACCGCAACGCCCGAACCCACGCCCACGCCCACCATAACGCCCACGCCCACCGCAACGCCCTTGGGCAGCGTTAGGATAAGCGCGCTTGAAGAAGAGATAGGAACGCTGGAGCGCCTCATCGCCACGCTGCGCGGGCTCATCACTGCGCTGACCGGCAGGATAGCCACGCTTGAGAGCCCGCCCGCGACCGCAACGCCCAGCGCCACGCCAATCACAACGCCCACGTCCGCCTGCATTCGGATAATCGGCTTGGGCTGGCTCACCGGCGTATGGAACAGCGACTGCCTGTCCAACAAGACGCCCGACGGCGCGCCGCCCGGAGTTCGCTATGCGCGCTTCTACGCCTTCACGCTGGACGCCCCCGCCGATGTAACCGTTGCCATCACCGCAGCGGATGTGGGCAACACATACCTCTACCTGCTTGCGGGCGTTGGCGTGGACGGCGCCGTGCTGCACAAGCACGAAACGCGGATAGCCGAGCGGCTGCCCGCGGGCGCATACACCATCGAGGCAACCACCTACGCCCCCCGAAGCGGCAGCGATTTCACGCTAACGCTGGACATTGCGCGCTAACGCAGCAATCCTATCCCCATTAAGTCCGTTGCATTTGACTTTCGCTATGCCTAGTGTATTGTATGTATAAGGCGTATAGTCCGTATGACTATCCGTAACTTAACTTGCAATGTGAGGAAAAGTTGATATGCGATTTGCCCCATCCACAGGTTGGAGTTCTAAAGCCGCGCTCTACTTCCTCACCGCTTTTGCGGCGGCGGCGCTGCTTCTGTTCGCACTGCTGGCAAATTCCGGCAGCACTGACGCACAGCAGTCTGCCACTGCTACGCGCACTCCCACGCCCACGCTTTCCCCTGCCGGATACACCCCTACGCCGACGCCGTTTGCCGTCGCAACCCCTCAGGCGGATGACGTGTTCATAGATAGCGTCGATGCGGGCATACATATCATCGATGGGCTAATAGACGCTGAACAACGGGAACACAGCGAAACCATGCTCCCGCAAAGCGGCACAGCGCCGTCCGCCGATCAAACTTCGGGCCCAATGTGGTCATTCCCCGACGATATGTCCCAGGATTTGAGGGACAAGTACCGCGTCGCTTTTCAAGTAATGCACCAACTTTCGGAACAGCGCTTTGGCGTTTCTGCGAACCTCGCTGAACTCAGGGTAGTGATAGAAAATTCCCTTTACGGAGGAACATGTGGGAGCGCCAATTCCGGGCCCTATGTGGATAAGAGAGTTATACTTATTTCCCACAGCTGTAGGTCTGAATCGGGTACAGGCGAAGTAACGGAAATTGCCAGAGCCGTGATGGCTCATGAGTATTTTCACATCCTGCACTTTGAGTTGGAAAACGATGAGCTGACTGGTCGGATGGCGTGGCTGTATGAGGGCAGCGGCGAACACTTCAAAAACATCTACCTCCACCACATCGGCGCGATAAACTACATAGACATGAGAGACTACCTCGCCGGCGTTTCGCCTGCTCAACGCGAAGCCCTGCTTAGTTGGTATCAGTCTATTCCGTCGCTCAGGACCCACTTCGGCGAGGATAGTTTAGACCTATATACTATTTATTATCTAGGTCTCCTGGCGACGCAGTATCTGCTGGAACAAACGAGCGCAAGGGCTCACATTGACTTTTTCAGAAGGCCTAGGGGAGAAACTTTCGGGGATGTTTTTGGGGTGCCTATTGAAACGTTCTACACATCCTTTGAGGCGCATCTCGCGGCCGGATTGCCGATGCCGGGCGCGCCGTTCTTCACGCCTACGCCCGGGCCTACTCACACGCCTCTGCCGGCAACTCCAAGGCCTCCGGGTCCTGGTCCTATTGACACGCCTACGGCAACCCCAACACCCGGTCCTACTCACACGCCTGCGCCTGATGTATGCGACAACGGCGTGGTCGTCCCTGACCCGGCGAACAACCCCGACCTGGTTGAAGCGTGCGCCGCGCTGCTCAAAGCCGCCCCTACGCTTGCCGCCGAACCGCCACTTAACTGGTCAACTGGCGTTAACATATCCGATTGGGAAGGCGTCCAAATAAGCGGTTCGCCTCCAAGCGTAGTTGTGCTGTTTCTTGCAGGACGCAACCTAAATGGCAGACTGCCGGCGGAATTGGGCAGTCTTTCCAACCTGGAAAGATTGGACTTCAATAGCAATTCATTGACTGGCGATATACCGCCGGAGTTGGGCAACATCTCTAATCTGGAAGATCTGTCTATCCGACACACTCGGCTCACTGGCGATATACCAGCGGAATTGGGCAATCTCTCCAATTTGCAATGGCTACATCTCAATGACAATCAGCTCACCGGCGAAATACCGTCGGAATTGGGCAACCTCACCGAACTGACAGGGCTGTCTCTCAATCATAATCAGCTCACCGGTGAAATACCGCGAGAATTGGGCAGACTCTACTTGGAAGAGTTGCGTCTCGATAATAATCAGCTCACCGGTGAAATACCGTCAGGATTAAATGATTTCTCCAACATGAGGAAGTTGTACATATCAGGCAATCAGTTTAGCGGCTGCCTGCCCGTTTCCCTGCGTGGCATTCAGGATAACGACTTACAGGAGACCGGCTTGTGGTTCTGCAACAACAATGATGTTCGCGACAGAGTGAGCGAGCTTGAGGGAGAGATGGGAACGGTGCAAGAGCAGGTGGAAGCGCTGCTAAGCCAGATGGGAACAATGGAACGGCTTATCAATATGCTGATTGCCAGAATGGATGCGCTTGAGGGCACGCTCCCGACGGCAACGCCTACGCCCACGCAGGGAACGACGCTCATACCCATCGCCACGCCCGTCGTCACGCCATAGCCGCCCTAGCGCCCGTCATCCCCGCGCCGCCCATCCCCGCAAGCGGCTGGCGTTCACGGGAGCGCTCGCGCTCGATGATGGCTTCGATTTCGCCCGCCGCCGCCGCCGTTTGGTGCGTGTGATGCGCGACTACATAGTCGTATTTCGACGCTTCCGCCAGCTCGCGCCGCGCCGTAGCCAGCCGAAGCGCCAGCGCCTCTTCGGTTTCGGTCTGCCGCCCGGCGAGCCGCCGCTTGAGTTCGGCAATGCTGGGCGGCGCTAGGAATATGAACAGCGCGTCCGGCGCAATCCGCCTGACGGTCGCCGCGCCCTGCACGTCTATCTTGACTATCACATCCTTGCCCTGCGCCAGCGCATCCGCTATCTGCGCCTTGGGAACGCCGTAGTAGTTGCCATACACCGCCGCCCATTCCAGCAGTTCGTCGGCGGCAATCATCGTCTCGAAGCGCGCTTTGCTGACGAAGTGGTAGTCCACGCCGTCTTGTTCGGTATTGCGCTTGGGGCGTGTGGTGGCGGTAACGGCGTAGTGGCGCGGCGCGGCGCTAGACGCTCTCATATGCGATAGCAACAGGTCTTTGCCCACGCCAGAAGGGCCGGACAGCACAATCAGCAGCGGCGCCGCCTCAGTTGCATCGGTTGCGTTCATCCCGCCCGTCCATAGCGTCCCATACCCATAGCCCGAATTGTTCGCCGTGCCCCCGTTGTCCCCGTAGCGTCGGCGTTGGCGTTAGCGGCGGTATATCCACGACTGCTTCTTTTCGGAGCCGGTGGCTTGCCTGTAGCGCTGCGTCAGCCGCTCGCCGAAGAACGCATTCGCCATCGACTCGCCGGCGCTCGGCAGGTTGTTTTCGCCGGTGTTGACCACGGCGCCGGCGTCCCACTTGGCGCGGTTTTCCCATGCGCTTATGAAGGTGTTGACCAGACTATCGTCCGAATCGTTTATCATATTGCGATAGGCGTAGAGTTCGGTGATGTAGCGGTCGAGCCAGTGAACCAGCGCATTCGGGTTGGCGTAACAGGACGCTTCGTTGTCAAGCGGGTCTTCGGACGCCAAGCGGGAGTATTCGGAGAATGTGCCTGCCGCCAAGCGGTGCATTTCGCGCCACGAATCGCTGCCCGCAGTGGCGGTTACGAATGCCGACGACAGCACGGTGGGCAGCACTTCCATCGCCACGGCGTAGCTATCGTGTTCGTGGGCGTCCAGGAACAGCGGCTTTGCGCCTATAAGCTCCACCATCCCCACCACCGTGCGCACCGATTCTTGGCTGGCGGACTGCCCCGGCGTTATGCAATACTGCGCCTCTTGCAGCAGTTCGGCCGATGCGTCTTCCAAGTTGACGGACGGCTTCTTGATGAGCGGCCGCCCGCCCACGAAGTCGACGCTTCTTGGCAGCAGCTCCGCCGCCCACTCCAGCGATTTCACTTTCGCGGAGCAGGTGTCCGAAACCACGCAGCCGTCTTCCACTATCGGCGCAATCGCCTCCAGCAGTTCGCGCGTCTGCGTGAACGCCGAATCCAGGATTATCATCTGCGCGCCTCTGACGGCGTTTCGCAGGTTGGATGTGTCCTCATCGTAAGCGCCCGCCTTCGCCGCTATCTTCAGCGCGTCCCTGTCCCCCGAGCTGCCCACAATCTCCGTGTTGCGCAGGTTCGCCTTCTTGAGCGCCATCCCGATGGACACCCCGACGACGCTTGTGCCTATGATTGTTATGCGCTCCAAAGCACACCTCCCGCTCTAATCCGTCCGCAGCGCCCTGCCAATGCCCCGCCAAATCATTCGGGCTATTGACGCATTCCCGCATAGCCTAACGCCTAAAGTCTATCACAATCGGCGCAGGCTTGGTTGAAAGCGGTTGTTAGCCCAGCAGCGCGCCCACGGTGAACCTGATGGCGGGGAACAGTATTCGGCTGAGTATCCCTACATTAAGCACGGCATCCGCTAGGACTACCATCAGCAGAATTATCATGCCGAACCGCTCCGTGCGCGCAAACGGGATGGCAAGCGCGCGCGGCAGAACGCCCAGCGCCACCTTGAAGCCGTCAAGCGGCGCAATCGGCAGCAGGTTGAACACCGCCAATACCACATTCCACAGCACAAGCGCCTGCAACATCTGCGCGTCTATGCCGCTGCTTGGAAGGGACAATGTGCCAAGCCTGAAGGGCATAGCGGCGAGCGTTGCTACGATGATGTTGGAGATAGGCCCCGCAAGCGCCACCACCGCCATGCCCGCCTTTTCGCCGATGCGTATGTTGGACGGCGTTACCGGCGTGGGCTTGCCCCAACCGAAGCCGGCGATGAATATGAGCAGCGTTCCCACAGGGTCGAGATGCGCCATCGGATTGAGCGTCAGTCTGCCTTGCCGCTGCGCCGTGCGGTCGCCAAGCCGCGCCGCCGCCCATGCGTGGCTGAATTCGTGAACCGTGATGCCCACCACCAGCGCAACCGTGAACGCCGCCAAGTTGATGAGCGCAACCAGCGGGTTAATCTGAAGCTGATCTAACAAGTTGAATAGCAAGCCGTCGTCCTATTCCAAGAAAAGGCTATGTTCATAGGCAACAACAAGGCGGGACGAATTATCGCCCCGCCTTGCGTGGGATTACAGAGCAGGATGGCGTCTAGTGGCCGCCGCATCCTCCGCCGCAGCCGCCACCTCCACAGCCGCACCCGCCGCCACCTCCACCTCCACCACCGCATCCGCCGCCGCTACCGCACCCGCCGCCGCCACAGGCGCATCCGCCGCCACCGCCGGCTTGGAAGTTGGGGTTGCTAATCACGAAGCCGCTTCGCATCAAGCCGTCCACATAGTCGATCTGCGCGCCCTCGACCAGCGGCGCGCTTTCGGGATCCACCAGGACTTGAACGCCGCTTGTGTCGATCACCACGTCGTCCGTCTTGGCTTCGCGCTCCATGCCGAGCATATATTGGAAGCTTCCGTGCGGCCCGGGCACCACCATCATACGCAGCAGCGCGCCCGTTTCGCCCTGCTCGGTCAGGATTTCCTCTAGCTTCTGCGAAGCCAGTTCAGAGACCTCTATCAGAGGGGTTGTTGTTGTCACCATCACACCTCCAAGGGTGAAATCGGGGCGAAATCGCCACAGACGCAGACGCTTGCTGCTTATTCACAAATCGTATCACTCTGCCATCGGGCGGTCAAGGCAAGCCGACGGGGTGAAAGGTCGATCGCATTCAATCGTACCTTGTCGATTAACGAATGCGCGCTATTGTGATTAGCCCTATCATCCGCGGACGGTGTTCAGCATTCTCGAAGTTGAATGCGCAGCCGTGGAATATCCGCTAATACAGGTGTCCTATAGGAAGGTTCAACTGATATGCGCTATGCGCGGATGATACCGCAGTGGCGGCGTTTCCGGCGCAAGTGGGCAAGCCTGGGATTTTTAACGCAAAGGCGCAGGAGCGTAGGAGCCGCGGCCGCATCGCCTCTAATAACAACCACGCGCCGCTTATCGTTTATCGTTTGGCGGGCGCTGCTGATATACTGGTTATCTCAAATGCTGACATACTGGAGGGGATAGATGGAGATAACATGGCTGGGCGGCTCTGCGGTGCGAGTGCGGTCGGGGGATGCGGTGGTGGTGATGGGGGCGGATGACGCGTTGCCGGACGATTTGGCGGCGGACATCGTAACGATGAGCTGCGGCGAGCCGCGCTCGGCGGGCGATGCGCGCGTATTGAGCGGGCCGGGCGAATATGAGATAGCGGGCTTTTACATAAGCGGGCTGGCGACGGCGCTGAGCGCGGGCGACGCGGAGGGCGGCGAGCGGCGCATCAACACGGTGTTCAGTCTGCGCGCCGAGGATGTGAGCGTGTGCCATTTGGGCGCTGTGGCGGGGGCGCTGACGCCGCGCCAGGCGCAAGAGATAGGGCAGCCGGATGCGCTGGTGGTGGATGCGGGCGGCGCAGGGCTGTCGGCAGCGGCGGCGGCGCAACTGGTGAATCAGATAAGCCCGCGCATAGTGATACCGGTGCGGTATAGCGCGGGGGACGGCGAAGGGGACGGCTTGGCGCCGCTGTCGCGGCTGCTGGGCGAGCTGGGCGTGGCGGAAGCGGCGGAGCAGCCGCGCCTGAGCGTGACGGCGACGAATCTGCCGCGCGAGATGCGGGTGGTGGCGCTGAAGGCGGGGTAGTTCGCGGGCATTGGGTAGCCGCGGGCGGTTGGCGTATCGTCAGCGTCCAGTTGGCGGTTAGGCTTGGAAATCGGGACAGCAGCAGCATCCGATTGGCGTATCGGTTGGATGCGATTGCGGTGGGGATGTGTCTCAGCGCATAGACGTCGACTGCTGAAGGCGGTTCGCGCTACTGGGACTGCGTCAGGGTCGCTAGGAACTCTTGGTTGTTCCTGGTGCGGCGGATGCGTTCTTGGATGTTTTCCATAACCTCGATTTGGTTCTTATCGCCGCTGCCGGTGACCATTCCTACCATTCGGCGCATGAGCCAGACTTGCTGCAGGGTGTGTTCGTCGAGCAGAAGCTCTTCGCGGCGGGTGCCGCTGCGGTCGATGTCGATGGCGGGGAAGAAGCGGCGCTCGGCAAGGCGGCGGTCTAGGTGGACTTCCATATTGCCGGTGCCTTTGAACTCTTCATAGACGAGGTCGTCTAGGCGGCTGCCGGTGTCAATGAGGCAGGCGGCGAGGATGGTGAGGCTGCCGCCTTCTTCGGTGTTGCGCGCCGCGCCGAAAAAGCGCTTGGGGGGATAGAGCGCGACCGGATCCATGCCGCCGGATAGCGTGCGGCCACTGCTGGGGACGGCGAGGTTGTACGCGCGGGTTAGGCGGGTGATGCTGTCGAGCAGGATGACGACGTCGCGGCCGCTTTCCACAAGGCGCTTGGCGCGCTCGAGTACCATTTCGGCGACGCGGCAGTGGTCTTCGACCGGTTCGTCGAAGGTGGAGCTGAACACTTCGCCCTTGACGGAGCGGGTGACGTCGGTAACCTCTTCGGGGCGCTCGCCGATTAGCGCGACCATGATGGTGATGTCGGGGGCGTTGGCGGTGATGCCGTCGGCTATCTGCTTGAGCAGCGTGGTTTTGCCCGCTTTGGGCGGGGCTACGATGAGTCCGCGCTGTCCGCGTCCGACGGGGGAGAGCATATCGATCAGGCGGGTGGCAACCAAGCCTTTGGTGGTCTCGAGCTTGATCTGTTCGGTTGGGAATACGGCGGTGAGGCTTTCGAAGTTGCGGCGGCGGCGGGAACGGTCGGGCGTGGCTTCGTTGACCTCTTCCACGCGCACCATGCCGAAGTAGCGCTCGCCGTCTTTGGGGGGGCGCACTTGTCCGCTGACCTGATCGCCGTTGCGCAACCCGAAGCGGCGTATTTGGGACTGGGATACATACACATCGCCGCTAGCGCTGCCGCTCGCCTGCCGCAGAAAGCCGTAGCCTTCGCTGAGTATGGACAGGATGCCGCCGGCTTTGAGGCTGCCGTTCTTTTCGGACATATTGGCAAGCACTTTGGACATCATCTCATGGCGGCGCGGCATAGAGCCGTTTTCTATGACGCCAAGTTCCTGCGCGAGTTTGAAAAGTTCGTCGTTGTTCAGATTTTGAAGCTCAGATAGGTTCATGACACACTCCACACCCGCAGGCGGCTGTTGGGGATTGATGCTGTGAGGGGTTGAGAATTGCAGTTGGCGCGAATGTACAGGCTGCATAGCGCATATCAGCGCGCAGACGGCGTTAGGCGGCGGCGCTCGCGGCAGGACACGTTCATCGCTCGAAGAATTTGGATTGACACCGCGAAGGGATCCGAATGCGGAAAGCGATACAGGATACAGGGAAGTTCGGTAACGCAACGGATTATAACATATGCAGTCAAATTATGGAATTGCGGGTGGGATAGGTTTATTCGGTGGTTTTGGGGCGCGGAGGTTTGACTCATGGTGATTTACTTACGGGGATTTTAGCGCAAAGGCGCGGGGGCGCAAAGGGGGGGATAATATAGCGGCGTTCTTACTCCAGTATCCCCCGCTGGCGAAGCTGCGTGCGCAGGTATTCCATGCTGCGGTTGCCTTTGACGGCGTTGCAGGTGTGGCATAGCAGCTGCAGATTGCCGCGCGCGTCCAAGCCGCCTTTGGAGCGGGGAGTTATGTGGTCTATCGTTAGCACATGCGGCGGCAGTTCGTAATCGCAGCCGATGCACCGCCCCTGCTGGGCTGCATATAGCAGTTTCTTCTCAGCATTCAGGTCTGTGGGGTGAACCAGCGTCAGGTCTGTGCGCGATGCGGGTTCGGTTCGGATGGAGGGCGTCCAGTCTTCCCAGCCGCTGCCGTTGCCGTCGTCAAGCGGTATCTGCAGCTCGCGCCGCGCTCGATCGCGCAACACATCCGCCGCCTGCGGCGCTATGTCTATGCCTATCCACCTGCGCCCAAGCATTTCGGCGGCGATGCAGGCGGTGGCGCAGCCGCAGAACGGATCTAGCACAAGGTCGCCGGGGTCGGACGACGCCTTGATGATGCGCTCCAGCAGCGCAACCGGCTTCTGCGTCCGCCAGCCGGTTCGCTCCCGCGCATGAGCGCCTACGGGGCTTATGTCCGTCCACAAGGCAGACGGCGCTTGGCCGGGGTTGCTTTCCAAGTAGCGCTTGAGGCGCGGGATGCCGCCTTCGGGCGGATGGTGTATCAAGCCGGCTTCGTCAAGCGCATCCAAGCGCGCCAAGGGGCTTGCGACGCTGCGGTAGCCGGGGATGACCGCTTCCTCAATCCAGGCGGCGTAATGTCCTCTCAGCGGGGCGTTCCACTGCCTGCCGCTCTTGTTCGGGTCATGCCCGCGCCAAGGCTGACCCGTTTCGCCCGTTCCTAGTCTTGGGGCGGTGAGATCACCCAAGCGATAAACGCCGCGCTCGTCTTCCCGCGAATAAGCCTGCCTAACATAGTCGGGATCAAGCGGGACGCGCACATCATCTACGTTTATTCTTGCTTGCCCGCTGTAGAACAAAATCCTATCGGTAACTCTTCCGAATGTTCTTGAATCGTTGTGAGCCGAAGTTCTTCGCCAGACGATTTCCGCCCTGAGATATTGCCATCCAAAGAGCGCGTCCATAATGCCCTTGAGGTAGTGAACGGCGGTGTCGTCGCAGTGCAGATAGATGCTGCCGCTTGGCTTCAGAACGCGATGCAGTTCGATTAGGCGCACGCTCATAAAGGTGAGGTAGCCCGCCATGCTTTCGCCGTGCGCCAGCTTCGCGCCGTTGATGAGGTGGAACAGGGCGGGCATTCGGAGCTCTACTTCATCAACCCACTCTTCCTTCATATCGTCCAGCGTCCACACATCGTCGAACTCGGCGCCGCGCGCCGCGCTGTCAAGCGGCGCCGAGTATGTGCGGTTGGAGTTGAAAGGCGGATCTAGGTATATCAGATCGACGCAAGCGGAGTTGACGCCGCGCAGAATGTCGAGGTTGTCGCCGGTGAAAATGGTGCGGCTTGGCACATTGCATTCGTTAGGCATAGGCGAAACTCTTCGTTGAGCGTTGAGTGAATAATCAACCTGTTATTGGGGATGATTTTAACGCAAAGGCGCGGGGGCGCAAGTGGGGGATTGTCCGTTGTCCCGCGATATGGGGAGCGTGTGCTGGCCGCCTTCGCGCAGGGTGTTGGCGGCGGCGGTGACGAAGCCGTCGAATAGGGGATGCGGGCGGTTGGGGCGGGAGCGAAACTCAGGGTGAAACTGCACGCCTACCATGAACGGATGGCGGGCGTCGTCGATTTCCATAATTTCAACCAACTTGCCGTTGGGCGATATGCCGCTGGGCCAGAGTCCGGCCGCCTCTAGCTGCTCGCGGTAGGCGTTGTTGAATTCGAAGCGGTGGCGGTGGCGCTCATTCACGGACGGCGTTCCGTAGGCGGCGCCCGCCTTGCTGTCTGGTTGCAGATCGCAGGGATATTCGCCTAGCCGCATCGTGCCGCCCATCTGCGTGATGACGCGCTGTTCAGGCATGATGTCGATTACCGGATCGTCGGTCATCGGGGCGAATTCGGTGGAGTTGGCGTCGGGCTTGCCGAGTTCGTTGCGCGCCATCTCAATGACCATGACCTGCAGTCCGAGGCAAAGCCCTAGGTAGGGGACGCGCTGGGCGCGGGCGTATTGGGCGGCGCTTATCATCCCTTCGACGCCGCGCTGCCCGAAACCGCCGGGGACTACGATGCCGCTAACCGATTGCAGCAGCCTATCGGCGCCTTCGCGCTCGACGTCCTCGGAGCGCACCCATTGGACGTCGACGTCGACGTTGCGCGCCATTCCGGCGTGCATCAGCGATTCCTTCACGGATATGTATGAGTCTTGCAGGTCGACGTACTTGCCCACAACCGCGATGGGCAGGGTGGTCTGCTTGGGCGCTTTGACGGCATCCACAAGCGCGCGCCATTCGGATAGATCGCGGGCGGCGGCGCTCTCGATTCGCAGCGCGTCTATGAGCAGTTCGCCCAAGCCCTCTTCCTCTAGTATGAGCGGCACTTCGTACACGGTTTCCACGGTGGGCAGGGTGATAACGCCCGAAAGCGGCACATCGCAATGGATGCTGATTTTGCGCTTGATGTCTTCGTCTAGGTAGTAGTCGCTGCGGCAGACAATCGCGTCTGGTTGTATGCCGATGCTGCGGAGTTCGCGGACGCTGTGCTGGGTGGGCTTGGTTTTGAGTTCGCCGGTGGCGGTGATGAACGGCAGGTATGTGAGGTGTATGTAGCAGACATTGTCGCGCCCGACTTCGTTTCGCATTTGGCGTATCGCTTCGAGGAAAGGCAAGCCTTCGATGTCGCCCACGGTGCCGCCGACTTCCACGATAATGACGGAAGCGCCGCTGGCGCGCGCTAGGCTGAGCATGTGCTGCTTGATGGCGTCGGTGACGTGGGGGACGGTCTGGATTGTGCCGCCTAGGAATTCGCCCTGGCGCTCGCGCGCGATGATGTCGCGGTATATCTGCCCGGCAGTGAGATTGGAGGCGCGCGTCAATTCTACGTCGATGAAGCGTTCATAGTGTCCGAGGTCGAGGTCGGTTTCGCTGCCGTCGCGGGTTACGAACACTTCGCCGTGCTGATAGGGGGACATCGTGCCGGGGTCGACGTTGAGGTAGGGGTCGAGCTTCAGGACGGATACGGATACGCCTCTGCTCTTGAGAACGCGTCCTAGGGACGCCACGGCAATGCCTTTGCCCACTGAGCTGACCACGCCGCCGGTTACAAACACAAACTTGGTCATATGTCCACGCTTTGTTACTGGGTAAGACGCTGTTGCCGGGGGAGATTGCGCCGCTGTCGAATCGTCTGCGCCGTCGATAATCGCATTAGCGCGCGCCGCTCGGTGTAGGGCATCAGGCGCGCGGGGGAATGCGGTTTGGGGCGGCGGTTCCGGGCTAGGCGACGGACTGCGAAAGCGCCAATCCGTTACGCTTTAATTACACGCCCTATTCACGCCGTCAAGGTTGTATCAACGTTCGCCAAGATTACATCACGGTGTCAATGCAAGTCAATTACCATTGGACGCTTGTATCGGGGTTTGACGGTGGCGGGGGCGCATCGCTTGCTGCGTTAACATTGCGTTAATCGGTTTGCAACAACATCGTTACAAGTATTCAACATTTTGATAATAAACATTGAGATATAATTGTGAATAAGTTCACAAGATAGCGCTAGAGTTGCTTGCAACGCAGAACACAAAGCCGAATGCGATGCGAAAGCGCAGGCGGGATCGAACGGACGGATAGCGAAGGGATTGCCTATGAACGCCGCAGACTTGATGACGAATGAGGTATCGGTGGTTGACCTTGCCACGAGCGTCGCGGACGCTGCGCGGATGATGCGCGAGCAGAACACGGGCTGCCTGATAGTGGCGGAAGAGGGCGCGCTCGCCGGCATTATCACGGAGCGCGATATGGTTTTGGGCTGCCTTATAGACGGGCATACTTCTTGGAAGTGCGAAGTGTATCGCCATATGACGATACTGACCGAAGCGGCGAGTCCGTCTATGGACATAGGCGAGGCGTTGCTGGTGATGATGGAGCGCGAGGTTAGCCATCTGCCGGTGGTGGACGGCGGCGGGCGCATCGTGGGGATGCTGTTCGCCGAGGATTTGGCGCGCGCGATCGAGCAGGACGGCGATCCGCTGGTGGTGATGGCCGACGATTTCGTGGCGGTGTAGCGCGGGCAAGAAACCGCGTCGTTAAGAAATGCCGCTCAAAGTTCCTCAGGCAGATAGCGCGAGCGCCGATGTCCTCAGCGCATCCGCCGCTATCATATCGTCTGTCCATCCCGTCCATCCTTGGCTTGCCGATGGACTGATTTCCCCTTTCCTCTAACGCTTACTCTTCTAATTCCCCTGCCGTATTGCGCCGCTGCGCCTTCGCGTACTTGGGTTTAGATTATTTCCCCCAACTTTCGCAATAGGCAACCCGTTTGCGCTTGCGCTTTTGGTTGCGCGGCAATCAACAAGTTGACTATTATTGCGCCGTCGCCTATTATACCCGCTATGCTTTCTGTGAAAGGCATCACAAATAAGACGATTAGCCCTGTTCGGTTCGGAAATACCGCAGAGTTATTGGGAGAAACCCTGTTTTCAGATTCAGGAGGGATACGTATGAAGACTATCGGCAAGAAGGGTAAAGCCTTTTGGCTGCTGCCGCTTGCGGCGATAATAGCGCTTGCGGCGCTGGCGTGCAGCAGCGCGGAGCCTGAAGCGCCCGCCGCCGCGCCGCAACAGCCGGCAACGCAGCAGCAACCGACGCCCGCGGCCCCTGCGCCGGCGGCTCCGGCCGCGCAGCCTACGGTCGCCGCCCCGGCAGCGCCCGCCGCGGCAGAGCAGACGGGGCAGCAAGGCACGCTGACCGTGGTGCTGGACAATGTGGGCTCGCCGCTTTATCGCAACGAAAAGGCGACCTGGCCCGACAATATGATGAACTACTACTACGGCTTCCAAGAGCTTCTCACAACTTGGGAAGCTAACGATGAAGGCACGGTTTCCGACGCCACCTGCGAAGCGCCGATGCTTGCGCTGAGCTGGGAGTACGATTTGCCGGACATCGACGGCGACGGCGAAAAGGGCGGCGAAGGCGACTTCACGGATCCGGATAATCAGGGCACCGTTACGGTGAAGCTGCGCCAAGGCGTGGACTTCTACGTAGCCAGCGGCAGGCACTCCGAGTTCACCGCCGAGGACGCCGCGTGGTCGTTCAACGACGCCGGCTCCAACAACCCGGCCGCCACTCACTCCAACGCGGGCGAGGCGGGCGACTGGTTCAAGCTCTGGGAAGCGACGGACAAGTACACGCTGAAGGGACACTTCCGCAACTACATCGCGGACTGGCTTAACGGCGGCGGCGCAGGCATCAGCAGCATGTGCGGCGACGCTATCGGCGTGGTGTCCAAGACGCTCTTCGATGAGATACAGGATGACATCCTGACTACGCCGCACGGCACCGGGCCGTTCTATGTGCAGGAATGGCGTCCCAATGAGCGCATTGAGGCAACCTCGCGCGTCGACCACTGGAGCAGCAACCCCAACTTCGCATACCTGAACCTGATTCAGGCGTCGGAAGGGGCAACGCGCTCCGCGATGCTTCAGTCTAATAGGGCGGACATCTCTATGGTGTCCATACAAGACGTCTCCAACCTGCAGAATGAAGGCTTCAAGTTCCATGAGGGCTTGAACCAGATTTTGGGGCAGTTCATCTATATGGCGGGCAACTACTGGTCTTACAAAGACCCGCAGACGGGCGAACCGGTAGCGCTTCGCAAGGGCTTTACGCCGGACGTCGATCATCCGTGGATCGGGGATCCGCGAATTGAGTGCGCCGACGCAGACCGCACGAACACGGCGGAACTGGGCGCAGGTTGCGACGCCACCGGCTTCGACTACACGGACGCCGACAAGTTCTCATATGAGACGGAGCATATGCTCAAGGCGAAGGCGTTCCGCGAGGCGCTGATATACGCCATTGACCGCGATCTGATAGGCGAAACGATTGTGTCCGGCTACGGCGGCGCGATCTACGGCACGGGACACGGCGGCGGCATTGCCTTCCATCAGCTGCATCCCGAATACAAGGACAGGTGGCGCTACGACTTCGACCCGTCTATCGCGCAGGCGAAGCTCGCGGAGTCCGGCGTAGAGCCCGGCTTTGAGTTCGAGTACTTCTGCCCGGCGGGCAACGGCACATCGCTTGAGGTATGCCAAGCCGTTGTGGGGATGTGGGAAGAGCATCTGGGGCTGAAGCCGTACATAGACAGCACGGCGTACTCGTCGCGCCGCCCGACTATGGTGGGGCGCGAGATAAACGTGATATGGCAGACGAGCTGGGGTCCGAACAGCACGCATGAAAAATTGGACGCCGGCGGCACGATACCGGTGTGCTGCCTGTGGCCCATCGCTTCGGCGGGCGGCTACAACGCCGGCATTGAAGACAACAACTTCTACAACGACTTCGACATCACGCGCGTGCAGGAAAAGGGTTCGCCGGAGAACCTGTCCACCCGCGAAGAGATTATGAACCGCTGGTGGGACATAAAGACCGGCACCGGCATCGTGGAAGTTCCCACGCTTATCGGGATGAACCCCGAAACCGTGGTGAGCTGGGACCTCAAGCCGTGGCGGCTGACGAACAGCTTCGACACGGTGGTGTACCAGCCTCCGCAGTAACCGCAACTAGCGCGCGCCCATCCGAACAGGTTTCGGGTGGGCGCGCTTTTCATTAGCGGCGCGGCGCCCGCTCTCGCCGCATCTACCGCGCCGATCGCAGCGCGCGCAAGGCGTTTAGGCGCATCTACGCCAAGTAAGGAATCACTGCCCCAATGAAGACATTCGTGGTTCGCAGGCTGTTCTTTATGATACTCTCCGTAATCGCGGCGACGCTGATTGTGTTCAGCATGTCGCGATTGCAGGGCGATCCGCGCTACCTATTCCTGGCGTCCGGCTACACCACGCAAGAGCAATGGGACGCTTGGGGCAAAGAGCTGGGGTTGGACAAGCCGCTGCCTATCCAATACTTCGTTTGGCTGGGCAAGGCGATGACGGGCGATTTCGGCAAGTCGCTCAAATCCGGCTACGATTCCACCACGATGCTGAGGCTGTTCGGCCCCGCAAGCATTCAGCTTGGGCTTGCGGCGTGGGTGTTCGTGCTGATAACGGGGCTGCCGCTGGGCGTGCTGTCCGCCGTGAAGCGCGGCACGGTTTGGGATCTTGTGGGCAGAACCTTCGCGGTGTTCGGGCAGGCGCTGCCGCCGTTCTGGTTGGGCATTATGCTGATACTGATATTTTCGGTGCAGCTTGACTGGCTGCCGCCCGGCACGCGCGGCGAAGACAGCGAACCTTTCCTTACGCGGCTATCGTACATCATATTGCCGGCGGCGACGCTGGGATGGCTTGCGTCGGCGGGACTGATGCGGCTTGTGCGCTCGTCGATGCTTGAAGTGCTGGACTCGGAGTTCGTGAAGCTGGCGCGCGCCAAGGGCGTGGGCAACACCACGCTGATATGGAAGCACGCGCTCAAGAACGCGCTCATACCGCCGCTCACATTCGCGGCGCTGATAATGGCGAGCTTCATCGCCGGCACGGTGGTCACCGAGACGGTGTTCGCATGGCCCGGCTTGGGCTATATGACCGTGCAGGCGATAATCAACAACGACTTCCCCGTTATGACTACGGCGGTGATGATGTTCACCATCCTGTATGTGATGGTGGTCTTCCTCGTAGATATACTATACGCATTCGTCGACCCCCGAATCCGATACTCCTAAGGCTACGGAAGCGAGTCCACAGATGGCGCAAGCAACCGCAAATCTGGCGAACATAGAGCGAGCCGCGAACCAGACATTGTTCCGGAAGACGCTGTATGTGCTGCGCCGCTGGCCCGTGTTTCCGATATTCATCATCGCCGCGCTGATAGTGTGCGCGGTGTTCGCGCCGCTAATATCGCCGAACGATCCGATAAAGCAAGACCTGCGCGCCAAGACGGACGCCCCCTTTTGGTATCCGACTTGCGGCACAAAGATAAACCCGGTCAACGGCAGCGAAGTGAAAGAGGTGCCTTGGCTGGATAGCTGCCGCCAAACGGGCGAAAACTTCTATGTGATGGGCGCGGATCCGCTTGGGCGCGGACTGCTGACGCGCATCATCTACGGCTCGCGCGTTTCGCTGCGTCTGGCCGCCGTGGCGATAATCGTCGGCACGGTGGTCGGCACAACGCTTGGGCTTTCGGCGGGCTACTTCGGCGGCATAATCGACGAGCTGATTATGCGCCTAACGGACATCGCGACCGCAATCCCGTATCTGCTGCTTGCGCTCATAATCGTCATCGTGTTCGGGCAGGAAGAGTATGTCATCATAGGCGTGCTTGCGCTTGCGAGCTGGCCCGGCATAGTGCGATTGGTGCGCGGACAAACGCTTCAGCTGAAGAACCTGGACTATGTGGCGCTTGCGAGCGTAGCGGGAGCGTCCACGCCGCGCATAATGTATCGGCACATCCTGCCCGGCGTAACCAACACAATCGTGGTGGCCACCACGCTGCAGGTGGGCAGCATCATCTTGGCGGAGTCGATCCTGAGCTTCCTGGGGGCAGGCGTGCCGCCGCCTACGCCGTCGTGGGGTTCGATGGTGGCTGACGGGCGCGACTACCTAGGCTCTGCGTGGTGGGTAGCATTCTTCCCCGGAATGGCGATATTCCTGACGGTGCTTGCCTTCAACTTCATCGGCGACTGGCTGCGCGACCGCTGGGATCCGCGCCTCCGCCAGATTTAGGCGCCCGGCCGCGCTTTCACGCATAGGCGCATTCGCCGCCCGCTATCCGCTGTGCGGGACATTGCGCCGCCGCTTGTCGTTGCCGCGGGATTGTAGGACGGGGATGGCGCATTCGTGTTCAGGCGTGTTGCGTATCCTAACCCTAATATATCTGCATATTGCATATACCTGCCCGATATACATAACATAGCGCAAATGCTGATTGCCTTCGACAAGACATACGATTTGGAGAACACGCTGCTGAGTGGGCAGGCGTTTCGGTGGCGCGCCGAGCAAGACGGCTGGCTATCGGGCGTTGTGTTCGACAACATCGTTAGGATGCGCCGCGTCGCCGAGGGCGTGGAGTTCGAGTGCGGCCCGGACGCTGAAGCGGCGCTGCATCCCTTGCTGATCGACTACCTGCGCTTAGCCGACGACCTTGACCGCATCGCCGCCGCCGTCAACATAGACGAGCGCATCGGGGCATCGCTTGACCGCTATCCGGGGCTGCATATCCTGCGGCAAGAGCCGTGGGAGTGCGCGGTGTCCTTCATATGCTCCGCCAACAACAACATTCAGCGCATCAGCGCCAATGTGGAATCGCTCGCCGACAGCTTCGGGCGGCCGCTCGCGCTGGGCGATACTCGGCGCAGCGCCTTTCCGTCGCCGCAGGCGCTGGCGGACGCCGGGGAGCAGGCGTTGCGCGCGTTGGGCTTGGGCTTTCGCGCCAAGTATGTAGCCGCCGCCGCGGAGCGCGTCGCCGCCGGGGAGATCGACCTGTACGCCTTGCGCGAAGCATCCTACGATGAGGCGCTGGATGCGCTACTGTCGCTTGCGGGCGTGGGCGATAAGGTGGGCAACTGCATCCTGCTGTTCGCGCTGGACAAGTTGGAAGCCTTCCCCGTAGATGTTTGGATAGACCGCGCGCTGCGCGATTGGTATCCCGAAGTGGCGGAGCGCAAGCTCACGCGCAAGGCGATGCGTCCATGGGCGCAGGCGTACTTCGGAGAATACGCCGGCTACGCCAACCAATACCTATTCCACAACCGCCGCCTTCAGCGCAAGGGATAGCGATAACAAGCGCATTGCCGGGCGTTCAAATCGCCTATCCCGTCCAAGACGCTTAGCCGCTCCCAAAGCCCGCGAAACCCGTCTGATAGCGGCGCGTTCACGGCGCGCGGCGCGATGCGGCGGCATTTCGGCGCGCTTTCGGCAAATCACCGCTTGGAAACGCCGCCAAACCGATTTAGATATTGTATCAAGGCGCTTGTTAGGGTAAAATACGGCAATTATAATGAAAAGGTTTTGATACTGAACCTAATTCACGGATAGACGCTTATTCCAAGGAGAAGTGAGTATGGCAAGCGATGTCGCGCTGATTGCCCATCTAATGCGCCGCGCAGGCTTCGGCGCCGCTAGGGCTGAACTGGAAGAGATGGCGGATAAGGGCTATGAGCGGGTCGTGGAAGACCTGCTGACCCCTGAACGCTTCGAAGAGATGCAAGAGGACGTCTGGAAGCGCTACAACCTTGAGCTGAGCTACACCGATTCGCTGCCGGCGCACGCCGGACGCTGGGTGTATCGGATGGTCAACACGCAGCGCCCGCTCGAAGAGAAGATGGCGCTGCTGTGGCACCAAGTCTTCGCCACCGCATGGTACAAGGGCGAGCACGTCCCCTCCATCGTGCAACAGATCGAGACGTTCCGCGATATAGGGATGACCGATCTGCGAACCATCCTGCTGGCGCTCGCCAAAGATCCGGCGATGAACTATTGGCTCGACAACTGCGAGAATCATAAGGGCGAGCCCAACGAAAACTGGGGGCGAGAACTGCTGGAGCTGTTCTCTATGGGCGTAGGCCACTACTCCGAAGAGGACATCAAGAACGCCTCGCTCGCCTTTACCGGCTGGACTTTCACGCAGCCCATCCCGCTGTATCCCTTCGGTAGCTACGATGCCGAATTCAAGTACGTCCCCGAAGATCACGACGAGTCTGAGAAGACCTTCTTGGGCGAAACGGGCAACTTCAACGGCGAAGACATCATAGACATCATCGTGAAGCAGCCCGCCACCGCCGCCTTCATATGCAGGCATCTGTACAACTTCTTCGTCGCCGACGAGCCGCAGGTGCCGTCCTGGGAACTTGAGCCGCCGCGCGATCCTGAGGCGATGGAGACGCTCATCACCGCCTACTTCGAGCATGACGGGCAGATCCGCCCCATCCTGCGGACGCTGTTCAACTCCGATTTCTTCAAGGCGGCGCAGTTCAAGAAGGTGAAGAGCCCCGCCGAACTCGTGGCCGGCGCAATCAAACTCGTCGGCACATACAAGTTCCCGGATCCCAAAGAGGGCATCGGCGCGCTGGGCAGCGCCACCACGGTTATGGGACAGCAGCTGATGAACCCGCCCACGGTCGAGGGCTGGCACACCGGACACGAATGGATTGACGGCGGCACGCTGAACGAGCGCGTCAACTTTGCGGTCAATCAGCTCAACGACGTGTCCAAGCCCGGCGTGCGCGACATCATATCCCGCATGAGCGCCGAAGGCGGCGCGCTTTCGCCCCAAGAGTTCGTGGATATGTCCCTTGAACTTGCGGGCTATGTGGCGGTCGGCGACGACACCAAGGCGGGACTGCTCCGCTACGCAGAGGCGGCCGGCGGCTTGCGCTTCGACTCCGACGCCGCCACCCGCAGCAGCGCGACCCATATCGGCAGAATGCTGCAGCTCATCGTATCCACGCGCGAGTATCAGTTCGCATAGCCGCGCATAAGCGGCGGGTGGCGCGCGAAATTTGCGCCGCCCAAACTTAACCCCACAGCGGGGCAAGCCAATCATCATAAGGAGGCGCACCGATGCCAGCCAACGGTAACGGAAAAGACCCGGTCCTAGTCATTGTGCAGCTGTCGGGTGGAAACGACTTTATGCACACGCTCATCCCCTACAACAGCCCGACCTACTACGATAACCGCAAACTGGTCAGGATCGAGCGCGAGGATGTGCTGCCGATAAACGACACGCTCGCGTTCAACCCCAACTTCAGGCCCGTCAAAGATATGTTCGAAGAGGGCAAGGTCGCCATTGTGCAGGGCATAGGCTACCCCAACTCCAACCGCTCCCACTTCCGCGGGATGGACATATGGCACACCTGCGAGCCGGACAAGGTGGTAACCGAAGGCTGGGTAGGCAAGACGCTCAGGGAACTCGACCCCAAGGGCGAAGACGAACTGACGGGCATCAACTTCGGCGTCGGACTGCCGCGCGCTATGGCGGTGCCGGGCGTGCCGGTCACCTCTGTCAACGATCTGGACAACTACGGCTTGATGACCGGCATCGGCGAAGACGAACAGCGCGACCAGGCGCTGCAGATATTCAAAGATATGTACGCCCAGGCGATAGGCACGGGTCCCGTGATGGAGTATCTCTCGCGCACGGGCATGGATGTGCTTCGCGGCGCAGACAGGCTGAAGGCGGCGCCCTCTCAGTACGCCTCCAATGTAGAGTACGGCGATTCCGCCATCGCGAAGAGCCTGCGGGACATCGCAAGGGTGCATACCGCTGGGCTTGGCACGCGCATCTTCTACACCAGCCACGGCGGCTATGACACGCACGCCAACGAAAACCCCACCCATCCCAAGCTTCTGCAAGATTTGTCCGGCGCTATCCGCGACTTCTTCGACGACCTCAATGAACACGACGCCGCGGACAATGTGGTGATGTACGTGTTCACCGAGTTCGGGCGCAGGATCAAAGACAACGGCAGCGGCACGGATCACGGTTCGGGCGGCGGCGCATTCATCATCGGCGAGCCGGTCAACGGCGGCCTGTACTCCGAATACCCGTCCCTCAGCTCGGACAAGTGGGCGAAGGGCGAAGATCTGGAGCATACCATCGACTTCCGCGGCATCTACGCCACGCTGCTGGAGCAGTGGCTCGGCGTTGACGCCCCCGCAATCGTGAACGGCTCATACGAACAGATAACGCCGTTCAAGTAACCATCCGCCAGGATGCGGCGCGCGGTCGATTCGTCCAACCCAAAGACAAATCGACCGCCGAAAAACCGCCATCCTACGGCTACGAAAGAGGTGCGATATGAGCAGACCTTACGGCTTGCTTAGGTCAGGCTTTCCCTACTATATGACGCTCGGCATGCGGCGCGTTACATCCAACGCCGTTGACATCGCATTCGGCAAAGAAGAGCGCATCTACATACTTTGCCGCGGCGGGCTTGGCACGGAAGTCAGGCGCATTAACTGGGCGGACGACAACCTTGGCACAATCGGCGCGGGCGCGTTTCAGTGGCCGTCCGGCTTGCTCTGCGACGAAGATGAGCGCTTGTATGTCTCCGACGAGGCGCACAACAAAGTATTCGTTATGGACAAAGACGGCGAAGAGATAGCGCGCTGGGGCGAAGAAGGCGACGGCGAAGGGCAGTTCAACCGCCCGGCCGGCATAACCTTCGACCCGGACGGCAACATAGTGCTGTCGGACACGCTGAACCACCGCGTACAGAAGTACAGCAGAGACGGCGAATTCATCTCGCAGTTCGGCGAAGAGGGCGACGGCGCTGGTCAGCTCAATATGCCCTGGGGCGTCAGCGTCGACGACGCCGGCGATGTCTATGTAGCCGATTGGCGCAACGATCGCGTGCAGAAATTCTCCGCCGACGGCGAGTTCGTGATGAGCATCGGCGCCCCCGGCGACGGCAAGGGCGAGCTCGACCGCCCGACCGGCGTCGCCGTCGACAAAGACGGCGACGTCTATGTAGCCGATTGGGGCAACGACCGCGTGCAGCTCTTCGACGCAGAAGGACGCTTCGTGGAGCAGTTCATGGGCGACGCCAACCTGTCCCGCTCTGCGCGCGAATACATCCTCGCCAATCCGGTAACGCTGCGCCTGCGCGAAATGGCGGATCTCGAGGCAACTAAGCGCCTCAGAGCGCCGCTCACCGTGCGCGTGGACGACGACAGCCGGCTGTACATCACCGATTTCGGCTCCCACCGCATTCAGATCTACAAGAAAGAGGCGTACCCGCTTACCGAGCAGGACATAGCGCCGCCGATGCGAAACCCGGTGCTGTTCACCACCTAATCGCGCATTCGCTTGCGCCTATACGCACAGAACACACAGGGGCGGGTTCTACATCCCGCCCCTTATTCTTTGCGCTTGCCTGCCGTTGCCAAAACCGCCGCCATCGGCAAACCCGCCCGCCTTGCGCCGTCCCGCGCGCATTCGCCCACCCAATCGGTTGACCTAACGAAACAGGACACAACGCCCCGCCAATGCTTTCCGCAATCACCGGCAGGCTGCCATTCGCAGCGCAGCGGCGTCCGCGGCGGCGCATCACGCTCGCCGACATCGAGCGGCGCACGCAGCCCCGCCTGCGGGACAAGGCGCGCTATGTGTTGCGCCGCTGGCCCGTGTTGCCCATCCTGATAATCGGATCATTGGCGGTTGCGGCGGCATTCGCAGAATCGATAGCGCCCAACCTTCCCAACCGCCAGGCGCTGCTCGATCGCACGGCGGCGCCTTTCTGGTATCCGCAATGCGCCCCGGAGCAGAAGCCCTATATCACCGATGTGTGCAGCCGCGGCGGCAAGTACATTCTGGGCGCTGACCCGCTTGGGCGCGATATACTCACGCGCATAATCTACGGCGCGCGCGTATCGCTGACGCTGGCGTCCATAAGCATAACCGTGGGGATGCTGATAGGCGCCGCGCTGGGACTTGCGGCGGGCTACTTCGGCAAGTTCGTGGACGAGTTCGTGATGCGCCTCACGGACATCGTTACCGCAATTCCCTACCTGCTGCTTGCGCTGGTCATCGTAGTAGTCGCAGGGCAGAAATACATCGTAATCATAGGCGTGCTTGCGCTGGCGAGCTGGCCCGAAATCGTGCGCCTAGTGCGCGGCCAAACGCTGCAGCTCAAGACGCTGGACTATGTGGCGCTGGCGCGGGTGTCCGGCGCATCCAACTTTCGCATTCTGCTGCGCCACATCCTGCCCGGCGTGATGAACACGCTCGTCGTTGCCACCACGCTGCAGGTCGGCTCCATCATCCTCGCCGAATCCATCTTGGGCTACCTAGGCGCAGGCGTGCCGCCGCCAACGCCCGCTTGGGGATCGATGGTAGCCCACGGGCGCGACTACCTCGCCAATTCGTGGTGGGTGGCGTTCTTCCCTGGAATGGCGATATTCCTGACCGTGCTCGCCTTCAACTTCCTAGGCGACTGGCTGCGCGATCGCTGGGACACCCGCCTGCGGCAGATACTCTGACGCCCCCGTTAGCCGTTGACGCGCTGATGCCCCGTGAATGGATGCTGGTTTGGGTATATCTGGCATTGCCCACTAATGCCCATTAGCCGTTGACACGCCGCCCGTCCCTGTATAGAATAAATGTTCGCTACCATTCTATACAGGAGGCAACGATGCTTATCAAGCATACCCCGGACACCTTCGAGAAGCTCCACATCCTAGGCGGTATGGCGAGCGACGACATTCTATCACGCCCCGTCCCCGGCAACCGCCCGCCCGTACCCTACACTTCGGCGCGCCGCAATCCCGTCCCCGGCGTGTACAAGGCGGCTATGCCCAACGGCAAGTTCATCAACCTTATGCGCGTGATGTTCACCGATTTCTGCAAGATGGACTGCCACTACTGCCCCAACAGCCACTGGGTTCCCCGCAAGCGCTACGCCTTCAAGGTGGACGAACTCGCCAACGCCTTTATGGAAATGCGCCGCCGCCATACCGTCGACGGACTGTTCCTCAGCTCAGGCATTGCAGGCGACGGCTCAAAGACCACCGAGCGCCTGCTCAAAGTGGTGGACGCCATTCGCAACAAGCACGGCTTTAAGGGCTACATCCATATGAAGGTTATGCCCGGCGCAGACTACTCGCTTGTGGAAGCGGCGCATCGGCTTGGAACGCGCTTGTCCGTGAACATCGAGACGCCCACTATCGAGATGATGCAGCGCCTCAGCAAAATGAAGGATATGCAACGTGACATCTTGGATCCGATGAGCTGGGTTGCCCGCCTCATCCGCGATAACCCGGAGCGCAAAGGAGTAACCGTGGGGCAGGCGACGCAAATGGTCGTGGGCGCCGCCGACGAGTCCGACTGGGACATATTCAAGCGCATAGACCAACTCTACGGCGAATGGAACTTCAAGCGCGTCTATTATGCGCCGTTCCAACCGATCCGCTACACGCCGCTGGAAGAGCATCCCCAAACGCCGCCCGTGCGCGAACATCGCTTGTACCAAGTTGATTGGCTCAAGCGCGTGTACAAGTTCACCAACGCCGAACTTCGCCTAGCCTACGACGCCAACGGCTTCTTGGACCATCACGAAGACCCCAAGCAAGCCATAGCCGTAGAGAACCTCGATGCGTTCCCCCTGGATGTGAACGAAGCGTCCCGCGATAGGCTATTGCGCGCGCCGGGCATCGGCCCAACATCCGCCGAGCGCATAGTTCGCAACCGCCGCTTCCACCGCATAGACAACTGGCGCGATCTGCAGGCGATGGGCGTAGTTCGCAAGCGCGCCTGGCCATTCCTGCGCTTCCCCGGCCACCGTCCGCCGCGCGCAAAGCAACTAAAGCTCAACCTGTTCGGCGAAGACGCCAAGCGGCGGCGCATAAGAGAGACGGCCGCCCTGGCGACGCAAACGGCCGCCGCCTACTCCCCCGCCACATGCGGCCAAGCCACAACCTGCGCCGGCTGCCCCCTCTACGGCGCGCCCGGCCACCCCGGCAGCGCCGACGCCTAACCCGCCGCGAAATTTCCCCCATACCGCTTGAATTCGCAAGCACGCCCATCCCGAGCTGCGCCGTTCTCTTTCACGCATATGTGATATGCTTGCGGCGCAGCGCATTTGCGAGACATGCGCATACGCTATCGGCGTCGACCGCCAAGCGTCGCCGCAAGCGTTGCGCCAATGCCCCGCGTCGCCGCATCTCTGCCCATCCCGAATAGCCGCGCGTCAGCCCATCGCTTGAACGCGCTTGCCCGTCTAGCAACGGCGGCGGCTTTGCGGTTATAATCGGCGGCGGGCTTTTGCGAATTAGCGCCGAATCCATACTTGGAGATTGAATATGCCATCGGACGACGGCAAGGGCGCGCTTGCGCCAATTCGGATATGCGATTTCTCCGGTCAGCTTGCGGGCGCCGGCGCAACACGCTTCTTCGCCGCTTTCGGAGCGCAGGTCATCCGCATCGAAGACAGACTTACGCAGGGCGGCTGGGACATCTTTCGCGGCAACGGCCCGTACAAGGATGAGCGGCGCGGCGCAAACTTGGGCGGCATGTTCAATAATCACAACGTCGAGAAGCTCGGCATCACGCTTAACGCCAAGAGCGAGCGCGGCAAAGACCTGCTGCGCCAAATTATCGCGATAAGCGATGTGGTCACCGAAAACTTCAGCGCCGGCGTGATGGAACGCTGGGGCTTTTCATACGAAGCGATGCGCGCTATCAAGCCGGATATTATCTATGTGTCCAACTGCGGCTTTGGGCATTCCGGCCCATACCGCCACTTCAAGACCTGGGGCCCGGTTGTGCAGGCGGTATCCGGGCTAACCTTTCAGTCCGCATTGCCGAATATGCCGCCCGCCGGCTGGGGCTTTTCGCATATGAACCACACCGGCGGCTACTTTATGGCGATTGCCATCCTATTGGCGCTGTATCACCGCAACAAGACGGGCGAGGGACAGTACGTCGACCTATCCTGCTCCGACGCCGCGCTGACGCTGAACGGCCCCGCGCTGCTCGACTATACCGTCAACAAGCGCCCGCTGCGCCGCGAGGGAAGCCCGCACAGCAACCGCAGCGCCTATCCCCCAATGGCGCCGCACGGCATCTATCGCTGCAAAGGCAAAGACCGCTGGGTGGCTATAGCCGCGCGCCACGACGCCGCCTGGCGCGCCGTATGCGATGCGATCGACCGAACCGATCTGCTGACCGACGACCGCTTCGACACGCTGCCAAACCGCATGCGCCATCAAGACGCGCTTGACGCCATAGTGCAGGCGTGGACGATCGAGCATACGCCGTCGGAAGCGATGGACGCGCTGCAGGCTAGGGGCGTTCCCGCCGCCGCCGTGCAGCATCCGCAAGAGCGCATGGACGAAGACGCCAACACGCTGGCGTGGGACACCTTCCCTGAAGTCGAACACGGCGAAATGGGGCGCGTGCGCGTTGAGGGTATGCCGATGAAGCTCGCCAAAACGCCCGCCCGAATCGAACGCGGCGCTCCGCTGCTTGGGCAGCACAACGACTTCTTCTACGACAACATACTGATGCTGGACAAGGCGGAACAGCGCGAATTGTACGCGGCGGGGGTTATCTAAATGGCATCCGTTCTGGACGATGTGCGCGTATTGGAAATCGGCGGCGAAATCGGCGGCTGGTGCGGCAAGCTGCTAGCCGATATGGGCGCATCCGTAATCAAGGTAGAGCATCCCCGCGGCGACGAAACCCGCGCCTACCCGCCGTTCTACCGCGATGAGCCGCACAAAGACCGCAGCCTCTACTTTTGGCATTACAATGTCAACAAGCAAAGCGTTACGCTCGACATATCCAAGCCGAAAGGGCGCAGCCTATTCCTGCGGCTTGCGGCAACCGCCGATGTGATAATCGACAGCGGCCCGCCCAAGCGCTTAGACTCGCTGGGCGTGGGCTACGATGCGGTTTCGCAGGCGTCCCCCCAAATCATCATGGCAGCCATAAGCCCGTTTGGGCAGGATGCGCCGTACAGCGATTTGGCGTCCACCGACCTCACCGCGCTGGCATTCGGCGGCCCCGTATGGAGCTGCGGCTACGACGACCACACGCTGCCGCCCGTGCGCGGCGGCGGCAATCAGGCGTATCACACCGCTTGCCACTTCGCCGCGATAGGCATTATCGCCGCGCTTGTGCATCGCCAGTTCACCGGGCAGGGACAGTTCATCGATGTCAACATGCACGCCGCCCAGAATGTAACAACCGAAGGCGGCGCTTACAACTGGCTTGTGGCGAAGCAGACCGTTCAGCGCCAAACCGGACGGCACGCCTCCGTAACGCCCACGCCCGAAGTGCAAATGCTGTGCGGCGACGGACGCTATGTCAACATCGGCTTTCCGGCGCGCACCGAAGAGCAGTGGTTCCACCTGCTTGCGTGGCTTGACGAACACGGGCTTGTGGGCGATCTGTCCCAGTATCTCACCCCGCCCAGCAGAGAAGCGCTCGCCAAAGGCGACCCCGAAGCCATACGCCAAATGAACGAAGTGATGCAGGCGGTAAGCGCGCTCTGCCAACAAAATGCCGCATACGACATCTTCATTCGGGCGCAGGATCTAGGCTTTCAGTGGGGCATAATCTACTCCCCGGAGGATGCGCTGGAAGACAAGCACTTCATCGAGCGCGGCATGCAGGTAGCCGTGGCGCATCCCGAACTTGGCGCTGAGGTCATATATCCGGGCGCCCCCTACCACTTCAAGGCAACGCCCTGGCGCATCGACCGCCGCCCGCCGCTGCTCGGCGAACACAACCACGCCGTCTATGCGGACGAACTTGGCATCGACGCCGCTGAACTTGCGGCGCTCAAAGACGCCGGCGTAGTCTAGCGAGCCCGGCGCGCGCCATGCGGCGTTGTGAGGTTGCCCGCCGATAGCATATAATACAACGCAACGCCATTCGGATATAATGGCGATAATAGGAGGGACAATATGGTTCAACAGCAGCCTCAAATCTTGCGCCCCGAAACGCTTGTGGAAGAGTTTCGGAAGAACGGCGTAACCCATGTGGTTACCATCCCGGACAGCGAAACCAACTACCTCTACGAACTTATGCTGGATCAGGACTGGCTGGATGTGGTGCCGGTAGCCCGCGAAGGCGAGACGATGGGCGTCGCGCTTGGGCTGAATGTAGCCGGCAAAGTCCCCGTGTGCCTCATACAGAACACCGGCATGATGGAATCCGGCGACTCCATTCGCGGAATGGCGCTTGACGCCGGCTTTCCCCTGGTGATGGTGGTAGGCTATCGCGGCTGGACGCGGCGCGGCAAGACGCCCGACACCGCCGCCACCTACACCGAACCCTTCCTGAACGCGTTTCGCATCAACTACTACCTAGTCGAACACGACGCCGACGGCGATCGCATAACCGAAGCCTTCGACGAAGCGCGCTCCACCAAGCGCCCCGTTGTGGTGCTCGTCGGCGACGAATACCACGGCTTCAACCGCTAGGCTTGTCGGCCCGCATCGATTGCGCCCGATACAATGCGGCGGCGTAAAACCGATGCGCCGCCTTCAAACCCGAACCCAACTTGCGCGCAACGCAGCGCGCATACGCATCACATATCACACACCGCACCACACAAGGAGACACCTATGCTAGACGCTGCCGAAGTATTCAGGGCGTTCAAGCCGCACAGAGGCGACGCTATCGTTACGACAGCAGGCACCGCGGGCAGGCATTGGCCCGATCTGAGCGACAACCCCAACCGCGACATAGCGCTGGGCGGCGCAATGGGGCATACCGCTTCGGCCGCCTTCGGGCTTGCGCTTGGGCTTCCCGACGAAAAGGTTGTGCTGTTCGACGCCGAAGGTTCGCTGCTTATGAACCTCGGTATCCTCGCGAGCGTTGCAGGCAAGCAGCCCGCCAACTTCTACCATTTCGTCTTGGACAACGAATGCTACGCCACCACCGGCGGCCAGCCCGTCCCCAACTCCGCCGCGATCGACTACGCTACTATGGCGGCAGGCGCCGGCTACGCCTCCACCCACCACTTCGACGACCTCGAAGAATTCGCCACGCAGATAGAGGATATTATGCAGGAACAAGGCCCTGTGTTCATATCCGTCAAGATTGCGCCGGAAATCCAAAACCTGCCCATCGGCCTCAGAGAGCGGCGGGTAACCCGCAGCCGCGCCGAAACCGTCAACGACCTGCGCGCCGAACTGGGCATCGCATAGGCATAGCCCGCCGCCAACAGCGCGGCGATCAGCCCCGAACAATATATGCGCCCGCGATACACGCTGCGATTGCAGTCCGTACCGTCGGGCGCATTGCGTCGCAGACGCTTGTTCACGCCGACGCTCCGGGATTGCATGAAGGTGCTACATTCGAATGCCGAAACGGGGGCGCAGCGCAAACGCCATCAGCGCAGAACGCCAACCGGGCGCAACTCAGGTCAGGGGAAGTATCGCTATTCGCTTGCCCCGGCGTCGTTGTGCGCGTCCGCTTGGTCGGCTAACGGCCGCGCGCGATAGTAGATGCCCCAGCGCTGCATAATCGCGTTGAGCCGCTCGTCGTCCAACTCCACCATCTCGCGAAAGAATCCCGCCAAGGCGTGCGCGTGCAGCAGTTCGTCGGAGCATACCCAGCTCGCCTCGCCTCGCACCACATAGACAAGCCCGTTCTGATGCTCGCACTGCAGCTCAATGCGCTTGCCATCCGTGCCGTGCTTGAGGGTTAGTCCGTACTCCGCCACCCTAAAATACCTCATCGATCTTGAGCGCAAAGCCGCCCAGCGTGGGCGAAACAAGCGTCTGCCCCATGCCGAATACGCCCTGCGACTGATATTCCCCGCCGCGCCGCAGCAGCAGTTCTATCGTGCGCCTTGCGGTGTCCACAATCCAGTATTCCCTTACGCCGTGCCGCGCGTACAGCCTGCGCTTGGCGATCAAGTCCCGCCGCGCCGTGCTGGGCGATAGTATCTCGATCGCAAGATCGGGTGCGCCGCGTATGTTGTCCGGCGTGATGATGTGCGCCCGCTCAGGCGAAACGAATATCACATCCGGCTGCACGACGTCGTTGTCCGTCAGTATCACATCAAAGGGCGCTGCATAGACATGCCCGATGCCGGCGCGCTCTATCTCATAGTACAGCGTCGACGAAAGTTTCAGGGACGATTTCTGATGCGGTTCTTTGGGCGCTGGTACCACGACTAACTCCCCGTCCAAAAGTTCATAGCGCTCATCTTCAGGCGCATTGCAATAGTCTTCGTATGTGAGTTTATTTCTGACCGCTTGGGTAACCATATCCGCCCTCCCTCAATTGCATGGGCGCATAGATAGGCGCAAATCGCGCAACCGATTTCGCCGCTAATTATACACATAATTATACGCATCGGGGGGCGCTTCGTCATTTGGGTTTGACGCGCGGGCGCAGACTGGTATAATCCCAAAAGCGAATCTACACGGCGCATATGCGGTTTGAGGAGGGAGCGATGACACCCCATTTCCAAGACGATAGCGTTACTATCTATCGGATAAAGTGCGGCCCCTACGACAACAACGCCTACCTGGTGGTCTGCCCCACAACAAACGAAAGCATCCTGATCGACACGCCCGCCGAGCCGGACAATCTCATTGAGATGGCGAAGACCACGGATGTGAAGGCAATTCTGATAACGCACAACCATATGGACCATCTGCTGGGCTTCGACGATGTTACGGCGGCGATTGACGCGCCCGTGGGCATCGGGCCGGACGACGCCGACGCGCTCTCGCGTCCCGCCGACTTTCTGCTGAACGACGGTGATGAGGTTTCGGCCGGCAGCGTTACGCTGAAGGCGGTGTTCACGCCCGGACACACGCCCGGCTCCACATGCCTGTATATGGGCGCGCACCTGTTTTCAGGCGATACGCTGTTCCCCGGCGGACCGGGCAAGTCCGGCTCGCCGGAAAAGTTCGCCCAACTCGTCGAGAGCATCACCACCAAGCTCTTCCCCTTGGGCGAGGATATGTATCTGTATCCCGGACACGGCGGCGACGGCGACTTGAGGTCGTCCAAAGCAGAGTACGCCGTTTTCGCGTCCAAAGAACACCCGGCAGACCTGCACGGCGATGTGCTGTGGACAGAGAGCTGAAGTCCCCGCAGCGCGCGCATTGCAGACGCACTGCCGCCCTCGCATCGCCAAGCCGCGCCCGATATGACGCAGCTCCAACCTAAACGCGGCGGGGTGTTCGCGCTGCCGTCGAACGGCATGAACGGATTGAACGCAGCGCCTTGGCGTGTGCGGGACGCCGCTTTTGCCGGCGCCGCCATAATCGTATGCGGACCGGGCATCGGCGTGGCGCTTGCGGCGCTTATGGGCAGCGACAACGCCGCGCTCCCGACGCTGCTGATAGCGCTGACGGCGGGCGGGTTGCTGTTCGGCGTATGGCTGTTCGGGGCGCGCCGCTACGCCGACGGCTGGCGCTTGCTGGGCGTGCGCCGCGTGGCGCTGAAACCGATGCTCGGGCTGTCCGCGCTGACGCTGGGCGCAAGCCTGCTGTTCGGCGGCGTCTATGCCGCAATCGCGCTTGCGCTGGGCTTGGACTTCCTGCTGCCATCGCAAGACATCGACGAAATACTGGGCAGCGGCGCATTGCGGGCGCTGAACTTCGCTATGGTAGGCAGCGTAGCGCCGTTTGCCGAAGAGTTGTTCTTTCGCGGCTTTCTGATGGCGGCGCTGATTCGGTTGATGGGCGCAGCGCGCGGGTTGCTGCTCAGCGCGGCGATATTCGCCGTAGTACACATCGACATCGGCGCAATGATCCCGATATTCGTTACCGGCGCGCTGCTGGGGTGGCTTTACATTCGCAGCGGCTCCATATGGCCGCCCACCTTGGCGCACGCCGCGCAAAACATATTGGCAATGACATTCGCCAACAATCAAACCATATCCTCTATACCCATATCCTCGACTTTGAACTAAACCTTGAACTAAACTATCAAGCAGACAGGGCGACTTATGGCAAATCGGATTGACACAACGCTGGCGGCGCTCAAGCACGCGGGAAAGCCTGCGCTTGCGCCGTTCATAACCGTCGGCTTCCCGGATACGCCCACATCGGAGGCGCTGGCGGAGGCTATCTTGGACGCGGGCGCCGATCTGCTGGAGCTTGGCATTCCGTTCAGCGATCCGCTGGCGGACGGGCCCACGATACAGATGACCAGCTTCCGCGCGTTGCAGCAGGGCGTTACGCTGACGAGTTCGCTGGATGCGCTGCGCCGTCTTCGCGGCCGGGGCGTCGATGCGCCGCTGATATTCATGGGCTACCTGAACCCGCTGCTGCGCTACGGCATAGAGCGCTTCGCCGCCGACGCCGCGGACGCCGGCTTGGACGGCATCATCATCCCCGACTTGCCGCCTGAAGAAGCGCCGCCGTATCAAGCGGCTTTGGAGGCGCGCGGCGTCTATCTCATACCGCTGCTTGCGCCCACCAGCACGGAGGCGCGCATCGCGCAGGCTTGCAAACAGGCGCGCGGTTTCATATACTGCGTTAGCGTTACGGGCGTAACCAGCGCAAGGGCGCAAATGTCCGCCGGCGTGGCGGGCTTGGTTGCGCGCATACGCAGCCACACTAACCTGCCCGTGCTGGTGGGCTTCGGCGTATCGCGCTATGAGCATATGCGGCAGATAAGCCAATTCGCGGACGGCGCTGCGGTGGGCAGCGCGCTGCTGGACGCCATAGACCGCGCGCCCGCCGGGGATGAAGCGGCGACGGCGCAGCGATTCATACGCCGTCTCAAGGGCGCTGACAAGCAATCCAATTAGATACGCAGAGTGGGGTTGAATGTCCAAAGTACGCGGCATAAGAGGGGCTACCACCGCCCAAAGCAACACGCGCGAGGATGTGCTGGCGGCGGCGACTGAGCTGATGGAGCGGCTGATCGCTGCGAACTCGATCGATGCGGACGATGTGGCGGCGGCGTTCTTCACCACCACGCCGGACTTGAACGCAGAGTTCCCGGCGGCGGCGGCGCGGCTTATGGGCTGGACATATGTGGCGCTGATGGGCGCAAGCGAAATAGATGTGCCGGACGCCCCGCCGCTCTGCATCCGCGTTCTCATACTCATCAACACGGACAAGCCGCCTCAGCGCCTCAAGAACATCTACCTGCGCGGCGCAACGAACCTACGCAAGCGCGGCGTCGAAGACGCCTAACTTTTCGCTCAGCGCACTTGCGCATCCCATATATCCCCATATCCCCCGCATCTATCCTGCATTCCCCGCATCCGTTTGCGGCGGCGATAGCGGTTGCCCGCGCTGAGATTGTTTCGGATACGCGATAGCGCAATCGCGGTTCGCTGCGCTTGACCTTAGCCTCGATTTCGCCAACCTCGACTGCGCCGTTATTGTAGTGCTTGATAATCGAATGGCGGCAAATCGGCTTATCTTCTAGCAAGGCTAATGCGAGACGGCGGTTTGCGCTGAACTTTAATTGGCAATCGTAGTATAATCGGCGGCGTTATGCTTGATTTCATTGCGCGAATTCAGCGCGCGCGGCGCACACTGGCAACCGCGGGGCGGCGCAGATATGCGCCCGTATTGTGGATTCCGCGCACGCTGGCAACTGTGGGGCGGCGCATATCTGCGCCCGTATTGTGGATTCCGCGCACGCTGGCAACTGTGGGGCGGCGCATATCTGCGCCCGTATTGTGGATTCCGCGCACGCTGGCAACTGCAGGGCGGCGCATATCTGCGCGCATATCGCGAATTCCGCGCGCGCGGCGCACGCTGTACTTCGGTTCGGTGATGCACATTTGGAGCGATTTGCATTTTGCGCTACTGTTCCCGATACTGCCGCTGATCGAGAGCGATATGGGGTTGTCGTTCACGCAGGTTGGGCTGCTGCGGGCGACTTTCAGCGGGGCGTCGGCTATATTGCAGATACCGGCGGGCTTCATCGCGGAGGGGACGGGCGAGTTTTGGCTGCTGGTTGCGGGCAACATGTGGGTGTCGGTCGGGCTTGTGGGGATGGCGCTTGCGCCGATGTTCGCGCTGCTGGTTGCGCTGAGCTTTGTGGGCGGCCTGGGCGGCGGGTTTCAGCATCCTCTGGCGTCAAGTATGGTGTCCCGCGCCTACGACGATAGGGGGCGATCCACCGCCGTGGGGACGGTGAACTTCGCGGGGGACTTGGGCAAGATGCTTGCGCCGCCCATAGTCGCGGGCGCTATCGCGGTGAACTTGGGCTGGCGGCAAATAATGTTGGGCATCGGGCTGGCGAGCGCGGTCTTCATGGCGCTGTCGGCGCTGACGCGGCGCAGCGTGGACATTGGCAAGCCGGCGGCGCAAGCGTCGGATGCGCCGTCAACCGCAGGCGGCAGCGCGCGCATAAGCGGGTTCGCGACGCTGAGTTTCATCGGGATGCTGGACTCCACCGCGCGGACGGCGGCGCTGACATTCCTGCCGTTTGCGCTCATCGCTAGGGGGATGGACGAATCGCAAGCGATAGGGATGCTGATTTGGGTGTTCATCGGCGGCGCGGCGGGCAAGTTCGCGGTGGGATGGCTTGGGGAGCGCTTCGGGACGGTGAGCCTGATATGGGCGACGAAGGGGCTTACGGCGGCGCTGATAGCGCTTGCGGTGTATGCGCCAACGCCGGTTCTGATACCGCTGATGGTGGCGCTGGGAATAGGGTTGAACGGCACATCGTCCATTCTGTACGCCACGGTGGCGGAGTTTGTGCCTGCCAATCGGCGGGGGCGATTTTACGGCTTCTTCTATACCACAAATGAGATTGGCACGGTAGCCGCGCCAATCGCCTACGGCGTGATAGCGGACGTGGTCAGCCTGAACGCCACGATGCTGATTATGAGCGGCGTAACGGCGCTGATTTTGCCGGCGAGCTTGCTGCTTCTGACGCGGCGATTCACGCGGTAGCGTTGGGGAAACGCAAGGGCGCAAGGGCGTATGCGCGGCAAGGTTTTTGACGCAGAGGCGTGGGGGCGCAAAGGGTGGAATATGCGTATGCGCTTCAACAAACTCGGCGTTGGCGCAGTGAGCCGGGCTGTTGAAGCGCATATTTAGGGTCGGATATGCGGGCGCGCGCCTATTTCATCGGGGAGCAGTCGGCGGGGAGCAGGAGCTTGTTTTCCTGCTTGATGGGCGCTACGGGGCTGTTGGGCGGCCATACGCCCTTGGCGCGGGTCTCTTCGCGCACTTGCATGCGATGCTCGAAGCTCTCATACGCCCACATGTGCACCCACTTGTTGAGCGCGCCGACGTCGGAGTAGAAAGCGCCTACCAGCGGGGAATACTTTTCGCGCTCTGCGATGGCGCTGCCCCACGCCTCGATGACTTTGGGGATGGCGTTGGGTTCGTAGGTGTAGATGCGGATCTCATAGACGGGGCCGATGGCGCGCTCGCCTAGGGGCTTGGTGAAGGGGGCGGGCAGGTAGATGTCGGACTGCATGTTGACTACGAACTCGGATGTGTTGGGGGGCCAAGCGCCGGCGGCGACGGCTTTGGCGCGGGTGTCGGTGCGGTGGTTCAGGTCGTCGTAGGGCCAGATGTGCAGAACCTGGTTGAGGGGGCCGGCTTCGGTGTGCCAGAGTCCGCCGAGCGGGGAGTAGTTCAGTCGGCCGGGGAGCTTTTCGCCGAAGCGCTTTTCGAATTCGGGAACGCTGCGGGGCTTGAGGTCGTATGTGCGAAATTCGTAGATCATATCGCTTCTCCTTAAAGTGATTGATTGCGGTTGTCGTATTGAATAGTGGGGGCTTCCGCATTGCGGTTGCCGATTGGGGGCTAAAAGACGCCGGTTCGCCATTCGGGATAGCGGTTGTCTTTGCCGCGCACGATGTCGTTGAAGAGCTGCTCTAGGTCGGCGACGATGGGGCCGATGCCGCCGTTGCCGATGGTGTAGCGGTCGACGCTGTGTACCGCTTGGACTTCGGCGCCTGTGCCGCAGATGAACATTTCGTCGGCGATGTAGAGTTCGGTGCGGTCGACGTCGCGCTCAACGACGGGGACGCCGAGTTCGTCTTGGAGAAGTTGGCGCACAACGTCGCGGGTGATGCTTTCCAGGATGCCGGCGGATACGGGCGGGGTGATAGCCACGCCGTCGCGGATGATGTAGAGGCAGGCGTAGGATATTTCGGCTACTTTGCCTTGCTGATTTAGTATGACGCCGAAGTCGTAGCCGTGCCGCGATGATTCGTCGGCGACGTAGCGGCTGTTTTGGTAGTTGGCGATTGCCTTGACGCGCGGGGGCATAACATTGTCGGATATGCGCGTCCATGAGCTTACGCCGCAGGTAACGGTGCGGCCGGCGCCTAGGATGGAGCCAACCTGGCGGTTGAAGATGGTGATGTCGCCGGGCTGCTCTTCTACGGCGAGGTAGCCGGGGGTTGTGCTGCCGCCGAAGTAGGCTAGGGGTTGGATATAGACATCGTCTCTGAACTCATTCGCTTGCACAAGATCGATGACAGCGGCGGTGAGTTCGGCGACGGACCAGGGGGATGTCATGCGCATGACTTTCATTGAGCGCAGCAGGCGCTTCATATGGTCTTCGAGGCGGAATATGTTGAGTTGCTCGCTTTCGGCGTTCCAGTAGCCGCGAATGCCTTCGAAGACCATAGATATGGCGGACCAGCCGAGCGTGGATGCGTGGACGTTGGCGTCTTGCCAGGGGACGCGCTCGCCGGACATCCAGACGTACTTGGGCTCTTCGCCGGCGAGGCCGAGGGTGTCCTTCACTTCGCGCTCATCTTCGGGGCAATTACAAAGTTCGTCAGTCATATCGCAACACTCTTTCGTAGTCATGGCGCATACTTTTGGGTTGATGGCTATTGTAGATAGACGGGTTAAGCGTAACACGAATGGCGTTGTGTTGTGAACTATTAGGGGATTTTGACGCAAGGGGCTGTTGGGGAAAGAATTTAACGCAAGGGCGCAGGGGCGCAAATCGGCTAACTAAACGGCAAAAACCGCAGGAACCCTCAGATGAAGTATGTCCACTTATTCATCCTTGATGCGTGTCCGAACATACCTTGCGTGAATGCAACCGGCCGCCGCCCAACCGCCGCGCTACTCCAACATGCCCGCCAGCCCATAAGCCACGCTGAACAGGAATACGCCGCCGGACACTATAGCGGTGGCTTTGTAGTTGTGCGTAATCCGAAACATTATTGCCGCGCCAGCGAGCGATATGCCGAATGAAACGGCGAAAACCACGGGAACCGTCAGAGGGAGCATCGCCATTTGCCTCTCTTTGATGCGCGTCCGAATATACTTTGCGTGAACGCAACCCGCCGTCGCCCAACCGCCGCGCTACTCCAGCATTCGCGCCCACCCGTAAGCCATTCCGAACAGGAACGCGCCGCCAAATACTATGGCGGTAGCTTTGTAGTTGTGCGTAATCCGAAAAGTGAAGAACGCGCCGCCTAGGGATACGGCGAATGAAATGACGAAAACTACCGGAATCGTCAGCGGAAGCATATTTTTCTCCTTCAAATAGAGTGAGAACATCACTTCGTCTGTAAATTTATGTCAATGGCTTCATTATGAGAGTATCCCCAAAAACACGACTAATAGCGCGCATGTGTAGAAAAACATAGTCGCCACTATAGGTAGCGTCGGGTACTCCGTATATTGTGCGTTTAACTCTTGGATGAACTTCGACGTATCCATAGAGAAATCAATCGCATTCTCGGACTGCGCTTTTACTTGATTGTACAAGATGCGAAACAGATCTGCTTCCCGCAGGAAATAGTAGTCTAAAATCGCCAATGCCACTACTAGAGCCAGCAGAACGAAGCCAAAATACACAGGTATAGTGCCCGCATCGCCGCTCAGCAGAAGCGCGACTGCGCCCACAAGCAGCAGCATCGCGAACCCTTTGATTCGCAGCGAGTTGCCCGTCGATTGGGTTATGGCGGCCTGGATCATTTCCAGGTGGCGTATCTTGGCTTCCATAGGCGTGTTGCCATTGCCCCCGCGCTAAGCGTCCACAAGCTCAGCCCACGCCTGCGGTTGCGGCACGGGAATGCCTTCTTGCCTGAGCGTCTCTATATGCAGCGCAACCGCTTGGCGCATCAGCGTCATAACCTCTTCTTTGGTTTCGGCTGCAGCTACGCATCCGGGCAGATCCGGCGCATATGCGGCGTAATTGTCAGGCGCTTTCTCTATAACGACGGTGTATTTCATTGGCGCTCCAATCCTGATGGCATAGCGTCCCGCGCTTTGGGCATACCTTGGGTTAGCCACTGGCGCGCCTCACAGCGCCTGCCAGTAGCGCCGCCCCTGCGCGCGGATAACCCGGCCGATGTGCTGCTGCGGATGAAAATGTCCCGCCGCTACGATATAGCCTTCGTCTTCGGCGCGCTGCAATAGCGCGTGGCGGCTGCGGCGGCTGTCCGGCTTGCTGGTGTCCACGCCGGCGCACCAGTCCGGCTGCCGTATCTGTACGCTGCTGTGTATGGCGTCCCCCACTATCATCGCCCGCTCGCCCTGCGAACTGATGAGGATGACCTGATGCCCCGGCGTATGTCCGGGCGTATCCAGCGTAGTTATCTCATCCGTAATCCGATAGCCTTCGTCCACCAGATCCATAAGCCCAAGTGCCTCCAGCGGCAGCACGCTGTCGCGCACCTGCGGCGCGGCGGCAAGATGCCGCGGCTGCGTGAAATGCTCCCAATCGAGGCGCGGCACAAGATAGCGCGCGTTGGGGAAGTACGGCTTGGGCGCTGCGCCGCTATGGTCGATGTTCCAACCCACATGATCGGCGTGCAAGTGCGTATGCGCCACAATGTCCACATCCTGCGGACTGACGCCCTGCGCGCGAAGTTGGTTCAGCAGATCGCCCGTGCGGTTGCCGCGGTCCGGATGCGGCCCCGGGCCCATACCCGTATCCACCATAACCGTCTTGCCCATCGAGCGCACAAAGAAATGCCCGTAGTAGAGCTGAATCTGCCCATCCTCCAGAATATCGCTGTATGGCTCCCAATCGGCGGCGGTTACGCCCTCGAAGAAGGCGTCAGGCGGACGCGGCGGCGGTATCATATCCAGCGCAAACGCTATCTCTGCGTTGCCCACTCTAATCCTATCTGCCATCAATGCGCTCCTTTGGCTTTGGCGTGTTGGCGCGCCGGCGTGTCAGCGTTTCGGATAGTCGATGCGTCGGTTGGTCAGCGAGCGGTTGAGCGTATGCGCGCATAACGGCTAATCGGCGCTTTCCGTCGATTGGATGCGCCGATTAGCCTTGCGCTCAATTCGGTTGGATACGCCGACGCTCAAGCGCGCAAGCCGCCCAACCCAATGCGCCGCCTATCCGCCCAACCGGCCGCATCGATTGCCCGGCTACGGCTTGGGGCTTTCCATCAATATCGTTACGCCCATATCGATGTACTTGTTTCGCAGCGCGGGGTCGTAGCTTCGGAACGATACGCGCGTCTTGCTGCCCTCAAGCTGCTTCAGCACATGCTTGACGCAGTCGTCCACGCTTTGGAACGGATGCTTGGGATGCGCCTCTATGTCCCCCAGCAGATCGTTCGGCCCCCAAGTGAGACAGTCCACGCCCTCCATAGCCAGGTGGCGCGCGTTGCTCGTCGCTTGGATGGACTCCATTTGCAGGCAGAGCCAGCCGTGGCCGTTCCACCATTCGGCGTACTCCAGGCGGTCTTCGCGCCCCTGCACCTTCCAGCGCGCAGCGCCGCCCCAGCTTCGCTTGCCGAACTGCGGATAGTAGAAGTAGTCCACCGCCTCTTGCGCCACCGCCAAATCCTCTACCTGAGGAACCTCTATGCCGGCGGGGCCCAGGTCGAGCAGATTGCCGATGAGATAGGCGTGCCGCGTGTGCTTGATGCGGAACTGAACCGGAATGTCCAGCTCGGCGGCGTAACCGCAGAACTGAACCAGCGTCTCTTCGTTGAACGCCGAATGCTGGCTGTCGGTATGAACAAAGGCGTAGTCGTCCTTGCCCAGGATGTCCTCCAGCTCGCTCTTCGTCGCCGTCAGCGGCGCAGACACGCCGATGAGAATCTCCCCGTCGCGGATGCGCTGCTTCATATCTTCGCCGTTTGGCATAGTTCGTCCTCCTTAGTTATGCAATGCTTGGGTGTAGTATTGGATATGCGCTCCAAGCAACTAGCCGCCCGTCCACCATTCGGCGGCCGCCGCTCCGAAAGCGTACTGAGTGAAAGTGTATCAGGATTGGCGCGCATAATCCAAACACGCCTTGCCGCCGCTTGCCGCTAAACCCCATCCTTTTGCGCCTCTGCGCCCTTGCGCTAAAACCCTTGCCATACCCGCCCTTGCGCTACCCCCCCGCATTTTGGCTTTGCGCCCCCCAATGCTGTATCATATCCCCTACCAACTCACACGCGCGGACTGAGAACGCTCCAACCCCGGCGCGCACAAACAAGCGGCGGCGATGCGGCGCAAATGCGGATTATAGACGACTACATACTGCTATCGCTCATCGCGCTGCCGCTGCTGGGCGCCGCGCTCATTATGGCGACGCCCGGCGCGCGCATCACCGCTATACGCCGCATCGCAACCGCATTCGCGCTCGTCGCGATGCTACTGTCCTTCTACGTATTCCTGCGCTTCTACATCGACGGCGATGGAGAGCGCTTCAGCGCCGCCTGGCGTTGGCTCAGCCTGCCCGGCCCCTGGCAGTTCGGCGACATCGGCATATCCCTGGCGCTCGGCGTCGACGGCATTGCCGCCCCGATGGTGCTGCTCACCGGCATCGTGATGTTCACCGGAACGCTGGTTTCGTGGTCAATAACCGCTTGGAGCAAAGACTTCTTCATCCTCTACTTCCTGCTGCTGGCGGGCGTATTCGGCGTATTCGTGGCGCTGGATCTGTTCTTCTTCTTCTTTTTCTACGAACTATCCGTGCTGCCGATGTATCTGCTTATCGGCGTATGGGGCAGCAGCAGCCGCTTCCCCAAGTTCGCGCGCACAAAAGAGTACAGCGCAATGAAGCTGACGCTGTATCTGGTAGCGGGCAGCGTGCTGATATGGATTGCGTTCATGGCGATATTCATAGAGGCGGGATTAGGCACATTCCACCTGCAAAGGCTTGCGGAAGTAGAGTATTCGCCGGCGTTCCAAAAGGTATTCTTCCCGTTCCTGGCGATAGGCTTCGGCATACTGGCGGGACTTTGGCCCTTTCACACCTGGTCTCCTGACGGGCATGTAGCCGCGCCCACCGCCGTCAGCATGGCGCACGCCGGCGTGCTGATGAAGCTGGGCGCATTCGGCATCATACACATCGGCATGCGCCTGCTGCCCGAAGGCGCCGCGTTCTGGATGCCCGCGCTCGTCGGATTAGGAACCGTGAATGTCATCTACGGCGCAATATCCGCTATGGGGCAGTCCGACCTCAAGTATGTGATAGGCTATTCCAGCGTCAGCCATATGGGATATGTGATGATGGGAATAGCCACGCTGCACCCGCTTGGGCTAAGCGGCGCGGCACTGCAAATGTTCTCGCACGGCATAATGACGGCGCTGTTCTTCGCGGTGGTGGGCGTAGTCTATGACCGCACGCACACCCGCGACATCCTAGCGCTGAACGGCCTCGCCAAGCGCATGGGCGTAACCGCGGTGTTCTTCACCATCGCCGGCCTAACATCGCTAGGCTTGCCCGGCCTCAGCGGCTTCGTCGCCGAGCTTCTGGTATTCCTAGGGCTATTCCAAACCTACCCCATCTTGGGCGCGCTAGGCATAATCGGCGCTGCGATAACCGCCGTGTACATCCTGCGACTGCTGGCGAAAGTATTCTTCGGTCCGCTCGAACCAATCCCCCAAATCGCCGCCGACACACAACCGGTAAGCGCCCAGTCAAACCCTGCCCATATAGCCGACGCCGACATTGCCGATATAGCCACCCAAGCCGACGCCCACGCAGCCGCCGATACACACGCCACTGCCATCGCAACCGCCGCGCACGCAACCGACCACGCCGCCCAAGTCGAGCCGCCCAAGCCCATGGACGCCACCCGCGTCGAAGCATTCGCCGCCGCCGTGCTGACCGCATTCGTGCTGCTGGTGGGATTGTTTCCGTTTCCGTTTATACGCGTGATCGACGCCGGGGTGGCGGAGGCGCTGGGGCGGTTTGGGTGATTGGGGGATGCGGCAGCTGAACGCCAAACATTTCGGCAAGGCGTATCGGCGTTCAGCGCGCTGTCTAGGGCGGTTGGCGGGATAGAGATGCGAGCCTAGTCGCTCACGGCGGGTTACCTGGCAAGCGCCGTACCGGCGCGCATGCCTGCGTCCTTGGTTCTCAGTTCGGGACTGGATAGGACGAGGCATTCGCCTTCCATTGTCACGTCGTAGCGTTCAGAAAACACATCGTATATCTTCTGAGCGATATTTAGGGCTTCCGCTCTGCTTTCAACAAGGGGAAGCGCTCTGATTTCGTCAACGGAAATGCGGCCGCTGTCGATCAACAGCATAGCCGCCAATCGCAGGTTGAAGTTGCGCAATTCTGTCATGTCTGCCTCTCTCAATTGCCGATCAGTTCGGCAATTTGCCACTGCCTTGCGTTAGCTCATCCAGCAGTATATCCCGCAACCCCGGCGGCAAGTTGCTTATTCGTTCCTGCATCTCTTCTCGGCGCCGCTCTTCCTCTAACCTCCGTTTTTCACGGAGAAGCTTACGCATATTCCAAACTTCCGGCAGGTATGATTCAGGAATTTCATCGACCACTAAACCGATGGATCGTGATTCCTCTATGTTGATGCAAAACCCGTGGTCCGCATAGCCTTCAGTAAGCCGTTCAGCAACTTTTGCAGCCTCTGACGGGTTGTCCTTCAACATTCCCGAGGTCAGCAGCTTTTCCATATACTGCTTGGAAAGTTCCAACAACTTCTTGAAACTTCCCAAAGTCAGCGGATACTGAAGGCGCTGCATCAGCCCGTCCGCTAGTTCTTTGTTTCCGTTTTGATACTCATTCCTGATGAGTTCCAATGTGGATTCGATGTGAAGCGGCGAAAACTGTTCTATGCGCCCTTCGAATGGATTCATAGCGGTGATTTGCGGATCCAGCGGACCGAGTTCCGCAACGGGGGACATCAAGATTTCATTCCCCGAACACGCCAACAAGGTAGCCGCGCTTTTAGCCCACCGGGGGATTATGAATTTCAGTCCGCTAGCGCCGTATTTTCTGAGAAGGTTCGCTAGATTGTACGCGGCGTCTATGTCGCCGCCGCCTGACTCCAGTATGATGACCAATTCCGTATCCGACGGTTTGAAGCCAAAGCGGTCTTGCAGTTTATCGTACACCGAATCTACGCTAGACGGCGCGAGATCCTCCGCAATCAGAAAGCAGGCGGCGCATTCACCCAGCTTCTCGTCTATGCCGGCAACGCATGCGTCGATATCCCCTTCCACATCGGACAAGGTTCTTGTATTCTCTTCGGAAGCCATTATGTTAGTTGCCTACTTTCAGAATGTACATACATAGTAATACATTTTGATGTAGAATAAAAGCCGTCGCCCACCAAACCAACCCCCGAAAGGACGCCCCCACCCGCCATGACCCACCCAAGCCAACACGACGCCAATCCCCGCATCCCACACGACGCCGATGCCCCCGAACCGCTGCCGCAGCAGGACGCCCTCTGGCGGGCGCCGGCCCGCTTCGGCAACGTTCCGGTGGACGCCGAACCCAAAGGCTGGGACAGACGCCAGCGCTTCGAGAAGCATTACCCGCGCGTCGACCTGCCCACCCAAATCACCGAGCGCGTGTCCCTCGGCAGGCAGGACGCGCACGAACCCAACCGCCTTATCTGGGGCGACAACCTGCATATCCTGCGCCAAATCCCTAGCAACTCCGTCGACCTCATCTACATCGACCCGCCGTTCTTCTCCGGCAGGCAGTACAATGTGATATGGGGCGACAACAACGAACTGCGCTCTTTCAACGACATCTGGGAAGGTGGACTGGACGGCTATCTCATATGGCTCAACGCCCGCCTCTACGAAATGAAGCGCATTCTCAAATCCACCGGCTCCATCTATGTCCACTGCGATTGGCACGCCAGCCACTACATCAAGGTAGAGATGGACAAGATATTTGGATACGATAATTTTCGAAATCAAATTGTTTGGAAAAGGCGGGCGGAAGCGCACAATTTGGCGCGCAGAAATATGGGCAGAATTCACGATATTATTCTGTACTATGTGAAGTCTGATAAAGCGAAATACAGAAGGCAGTACATGCCTTACAGCGATGATTACATTAAGCGCCATTACAAGTACAGCGATGATAACGGCGTGTACACTACCTTTCCTTGCACAAATGAGGCTGGCGGAAATCGTCCGTATAATTTCAGAGGGATAGTGCGCTCTTGGCGATTCACGGCTGAAAATATGGAAGCGATGTTCCAATCGGGGTTGTTGGTTCAGACTGCTCCCGGCAGACCGTTTCGTTACAAAAAGTATCTCAAAGACGCTGATGGCGTGCCGTTGCAAGACTTTTGGGATGACATAAACCCTGAACGCGGTAAAAGCGCGATAGGCTACCCTACCGAAAAACCAACAGCGTTGATCGAGCGCATCATCAAAGCATCGTCAGATGAAGGCGATGTAGTGCTAGACGCATTTGTCGGTGGAGGCACAACCGCCGAAACCGCTATGCGGTTTCGGCGGTATTTCATCTGCATTGACCAGTCGCGCGTCGCAATCGCGGTTACCGCCGAGCGGCTGAAGCGGGCGGCGGTCGCGCAGGAACTAGGCGACGGCTCATATCCCGATTTCACCGTGGAGCAGTGGGGCATCTACGAAGCCGAGCGGCTGTCCGCAATGCCCGCCGATCAGTTCCGCGAGTTCGCGCTCAAGGCATACGGCGCAACCCGCAGCGCTACTGATGCCGACGGCGATGCCATTCACGGCTGGCGCAATCAGTTCCCCATCTGGGTTGGCGATCCCGCATTGGATTCGCAGGCAACCGCCGCCGATGTGCGCGAGTTCGCCAACGCCGTCCGCCGCACGGCGCGGTATCAGCAGGCGAACCTACGCGACGGCATAATGCTGGCGTGGGGCTTTCGCGCTGACGCCGCCGCTGCTGCCGATGAGTTGCGCGACCGTGAAGAAGTGGATGTCAACTTCATACGCCTCAAGCAGATACGCATCGGGGACGCCGACTTCCGCGAGCATATCATCGGGCGCTCCACCGACCGCGCCGACTACAGCGAGTTCCTCACATTCATTCAACCGCCCGTAGTCGAGGTGGCGCACCGCGCCAACGGCGGCCGCGCCGTAACCTTCGACGCCGGCGACTCCGTGGTGGTCAACTCCGACGCCGAAATAATCAATGTGCAGTGGGACTTTGACTATAACGGCGCGCGTTTCACGGCGGCGCAAGGCTACACATTCCAAAAGGGCAGAGGCAGCAACAAGAAGCCGCAGCTTCGGGTAACGCACAAGTTCAACCGCGCGGGCAAGTTCCGCGTCGCCTGCCGCGTGCAGGACAGCCGCGGCGGCGAAGGCATGTGGACGGGCGAAGTGGAGGCGCGCTAGATGTTCAACGAATTCAGCCAATACGAAGACGAATTTCAGCAGTGGGTCAGAGACGGCTATCCCGAAGCCAAGCCCGAAACGCTGGACTACATACGCCATCTGAGCGATCCTGCGGACGACCGAATGCCGCGCGAAGGGACGCTGTGGCGGCATCAGTGGGATTCGTTTCTGCGCGTCATATACGCCCACGAAATCAGGCGCGCTGAGCTGACGCAGCCCAACGGCGTCTTGCTGAATGTGGTAACCGGCGGCGGCAAGACCGCCATCATAGCGGCGCTCATAGTTTGGCTGCGCCTCGCCCACAATGTCCAAAAGTTCGTGATGCTCTGCCCCAACCTCATCGTGCGCGACCGCCTAGAAGACGATTTTGAGAACGGCAAGGTGTTCACCGCCCGCCGTCTCATACCCGAAGGCTCCGTGGTTGCCAAAGACGATTTCGCGCTGACCACGCTCGGCAGCGACCACCCTAGCGGTTGGGCGAACCTGCTGGGCGCATCCGTCATCTTGGGCAACATCCATCAGTTCTACGGCAGCAGCGCCGCCGGGCAGCGCAACCTGTCCGGCCTAATGAACGGCCCCGAATTCGCGCTGTTCAACGATGAGGCGCACAACTCGCCCGCGCCCGAATGGGATGCAACGCTCGCAAAGATGCGCCCCAAGATAGCGCTGCGCGTGGACACCACCGCCACGCCCGACCGCGCCGACGGCAAATCCCCCGAAAGCGGCATGATTTACGAATACCTGATTCAGGACGCTCTAGCCGACAGACTGGTCAAAACGCCCGTAGTCTATCAGCCCAACATAGAGACCGTGCAGCTCACCTACACCGACGGGCGCACGGGCGAGACGCGCTCCGTTGAGGAGATAGACTGGTCCGAAGTGGACAGGCTTGGACTAAACGCAACGCAGTGGGTAACCGACGACAAGCCGATGCAGCAGCAGATGGCTATCGCATTGCAGCGCCTCAAAGAGCAGGAACGCCGCGCCAAAAGCCGCTATCAGCCGATACTATTCGTGGTCGCCGTCTGCAAACTGGACGCAGAGCGCGCCAAAAGGACGCTAGAAGCGCACTTCAACATCAAGACGCTGCTGGTAACCGAAGACAGCTCGGACACTGAACGCCGCCAGGCAACCGAGTTGGGGAGCGCAAGGCGCAGCGGCAGCCCGTACAAAGCGGTGGTCAGCGTTATGATGCTGCGCGAAGGCTGGGACGTCCCCGAAGTGGGCGTCATCCTGTTGTTGCGCAAGTTCGGCAGCAACGTCTATGGACAGCAGGTCATCGGCCGCGGGCTGCGCCGCGTGCGAACCCGCGGCGTCGGCGCAGACGAACCGCAAATCTGCGCCGTCGTCGACCATCCCAAGCTAGAGCATCAATGGTTGTGGGACATATTCAGCAGCAAGGTGCGAACCGACGTCGGCATAGACGATATGTTTGACGAAGAGGAAGATCTGCCCGAACCGCCGCCCAAGCAGGAACGGGACAAGCCTCACAACAACATCGATATACCGGATCCTATCGATGACGATGAAGGCGAATTCGTAGTCGATATATCCGAACCCGCGGACGAACCGCTCAAAAACTGGCGCGAGATACTCGAAGGCATTGCGTATCAGACGGAAACCGTCGCCATAACCGACCAGACCATAACCGGCGTCGAGCGCCGCGAACTCACCGGCGACGGATGGCTCACGCTGGAGTCCGCCCCGCAAGACGCCGCCCACGCCGTCAGCATCCCAACCGATCCCGACGAACTAGCCGACGCTGTCAAAGACGCGCTTATGGCGATGTCCGAAAGCCTGCTTGAGCGCGCCGGCCACACCGCGCACTTCAAAGGCAAAATCTACGCCATTCTGCTGAACCACATCCGCGTCAAGTTCCTGGACGGCGCATCGCTTGGGCTCGCCGACGTCCCGCGCTTGGAGTACGCCTGGCGAATGCTGCCGGCCGTCGAAAGCCAAATCGCCGCAACGCCCGGCCTAGTTCAAGGGATGGTGAAGCATGGCGATAAGTAAGCGCGGCATATACGAAGCGCCCCAAAAGAGTCCGTGGAGCTTCGAGCGCTACGACAGCGACCTTGAGCGCCGAATGATGGCGAAGCTGGAGGCGGACGGCGAGGTCGCCAAGTGGCAGAAGCGGCACGGCATATCGATACGCTGGATCGACGCGCGCGGCCGCGAATGCAACTACCGCCCCGACTTTCTAGTTGAGTACTCCGACGGGCGCAAGGCGCTGATCGAAGTCAAAAACCCCGCGATGATGGATTCGCCGTCCGTGCGGCGAAAGCGCAGCGCCGCCGAAGGGTGGTGCCGCAAGCGCCGCATGCGCTACGAACTGACCACGGTCCCAGGCTAAACGCCGCCTGCCGCCGCCGAATAAGCGCCCCTACATCAGCGAATACGGACGCATATCAGCCTGCGGCTTCTCTCATCGCAATGCCTTGACGCCAAACGCCCGCTGCGCCTACTATTCTGTGTGATGTTTCTCGATCTGCACACACACTCAGTTTCATCCGACGACGCGCGCGCCACCGTGGAGCAGTATGTCAAGTGGGTAGGCGTTCTGCGGCGCAAGCGCTTTCGCATAGATGGCTTCGTTCTCACCGAACACCGCAAGTTCGACTTTCACAAAGACTATGCCGCGCTCGCCGAACAAAACGATGTACTTGTGCTGAAAGGCTCCGAGTTGGACACCAACTGCGGCCACTTCCTGGTATATGGCGTTACGCAAGCGCTCGCGGACAGCATAGACTTCGCGGATGTGCATATGGACGCCCCCACGCTTGTGCGCGCCGCCGATGAACATGGCGCAATCGCATTTCCGGCGCATCCCGGCAGGTTCGGCATCGGCTTCTGCGAATATGTGGGCGCTGTGGACGAGTTCAACGACGTGCACATCGTGGAGCGGCTCAACGGCAGCAACCGCCCCGGCGAGCAAGAACGCGCCGACGCGCTCATAGCGGCGCGCGGCTACGCCGGCACAGGCGGCAGCGACGCCCATGTTGTCAGCGCCATCGGAAGCTGCATGACCGAGTTCGACGCAATCATCCGCACCGAAGCCGACCTTGTTCGCGCGCTCAAAGCCGGCGCATTTCGCGCCGTGCGCCTCGACTGCGCCAAAGCCGCCTAGCCAAGACGCGCGTAGAAATACACATACACCATTGCGCACGGGAGCAGCCGCAAGCCATGACCACCGCCGAAACCATCGCCTACGACCGCAGCTTTCTGCATAAAGAGTTCCCCGCCGGCACATTCGAAATAAGCCGCGAAATGATACTGAACTTCTCCGAAGCCACGGGCGAACCCAACCCAATCCATTCCGACGAAGAGCGAGCGGCGGCGTCCGAATACGGCGGCATCATAGCGCCCCCTACATTCTGCAACCTGTTCATCAACGGCGGCGAAAAGCCCGACATCAAACTGGAATTCGGCGACATCGGCTTCTTCGCGGGACAGGCGATAGAGAACCTTGCGCCCATCCGCCCCGGCGATACGCTGCAAGCGGCGTCCCGCCTCAAAGAGGTGTACGCCAAAACCGGGCGCTCCGGCAAGATGGTGTTCGCCGTATGGGAAACGCGCTTCACCAACCAACAGGGCACCACCGTGGCCCTAGTGGACGAATCCTATGTGCGCCGCAACCGCCCCCGCCGCTAACCCTATCACACCAAACCCGAACTGACGGCACACAAACACAAGCGAAGGCGCAATGAACAAACTCTACTTCGAAGATGTTGAAATCGGCGACGACATAGGCCCGCGGCAGCGCATCGTGGATGTTGAGCAGGTGCGCCGCTTCCTCAGCGTGCGCGGCGGCGCTCCCGGCCCCAGCCGCTTCACCGACGACGACTTCGCCAAAAGCGAAGGGCTTGACAGCGCGATAGTGCCGGGCGCAATGAACATCACGATATTGTCCCAACTGCTGACCGGCTGGGCGGAAACGGCGCGCCTCAAGAAGCTGGACGTGGTCTTTCGCGGGATGGTGCCGCACAACAAGCCGCTCACGCTCAGCGGCATCATCACCGATAAGGATGTGATTGACGGCGAGCCGCGCTTGGAGTGCGATGTGTTTATGCAGAACGAAGAGGGCATTCGCCTGGTCATCGGCAACGCAATCGTAACGCTGCCGCTGCGCCCCGCCTAGCGCCGCAACCCTAATGCTCCATCATCCCGCCGCCGTCAATGTTGATGGACTGCCCGTGTATCCAAGACGCCGCCTCTGTGCAAAGATACGCCACGAATGCGCCAACCTCGTCGTCCGTGCCGGTTCTGCGAATGGGCAGCCCGTCCGCTATGCGCTGCCACGCCTCGCCCCTGCCGATGTCGTCCACCCGCGAGGTGTCCACAGCGCCGGGGCAGACGCAGTTCACATTGATGCCGTGCGGCCCAAGTTCATGCGCCATAGACTGCGTCATTCCCACCTGCGCGAAACAGGCGGCGCTGTACGCCAAATTGTGCGCGCTGCCCGTCTTGCCCGACCCGGACGATATGTTCACAATCTTGCCGCCGCCCTGCGCTATCATCGCTGGTATGACTGCCTTGCTCGCAAGGAAAGCGCCTTTTATCTTCACATTCAAAACCGCCCGAAAGACGCGTTGATCAAGTTCGCCGATGGGAACCCTGTCCGGCCCGCGCGCGTATGCGGCGTTGTTGACTAGGATGTCGATCCTGCCCAAATGGGTGAGCGCGCGCTGCGCCATCAGTTCCATATCGAGGCTGCGGGTAACATCCAAAACCATAGGCAGCGCGCGGACGCCTTCGGCGCGTATCTGCTCGGCTGTACTCTCAATGTCGCGCCAGCCAACTGCCTTTTCGTCGGGCGGGTAGCGGCTTGGCGCGCGCCCGCTGCCGGTAATGACCACATCGGCGCCCAGCCGCGCGAGTGCCACCGCAGTCGCCCTGCCAATGCCGCGCATCCGTCCCGCGCCCGTTACGATTGCCACTTTGCCGTCAAGTTCGCCCATATTCGCATCCGTCCTATAAGCGCATCGGCGGGCGCTCGCCGGTTATGCAGCGCTTGCCCGCCGATGGTTCGTTATCCGTCGCTAAGTCGCGCGCGGTGCATTCCCGTCGCATTTTCGGCCGCATTGCCGCAGGGGGAAGCGCCTAGAAGCGCCCAAGCGTATGGCGCGGCGATTAGTGTTCCATCACGGTGCCGCCGTTGATGTTGATGGACTGGCCGTGTATCCAAGACGCCGCGTCGGAGCAGAGATACGCCACGAATGCGCCAACTTCGTCGTCGGTGCCGTTTCTGCCGATTGGCGTGGTGGATGCCATCTCGACCCAGCGGGTATCGCGGTCGATATCGTCCATCCGATGCGTGTCCACGGCGCCGGGACAGACGCAGTTGACATTGATGCCGTGCGGCCCAAGTTCGCGCGCCATAGATTGCGTCATGCCCACCAGCGCGAAGTTGGAGGCGTTGTACGCCAGCGTGTTGGCGCTGCCGCGCTTGCCGGCGGTGGACGATATGTTCACGATTTTGCCGCCGTCGCCCTGATCGATCATATGCTTGATTGCCGCCTTGGTGCATAGGAATGTGCCGGTTAGCTTAATGTCCACGACGCGCTGGAAGATGCGCTCGCTCAGGTCGAGGATAGGCACGCGATCCGGCCCGCGCGCGAATGCGGCGTTGTTGATAAGGACGTCCACTCTGCCGAACTCTTCGATGGTGCGCCGCATCATCATATCCACATCGTCGGCGCTGGACACATCCACGGTAAGCGTGAGCGCGCGCCTGCCCTGTTCGCGTATCTGGTCGGCGGTACTTTCTACGTCGCGCCAGCCTATCGCCTTTTCGTCCGGCGGATAGCGGTCGGGACTGCGCCCGGTGCCGGTAACCACCACATCGGCGCCCATCCGCGCCAGCTCCACCGCCGCCGCGCGCCCGATGCCCCTGAGACGCCCCGCGCCCGTTACGATTGCCACTTTGCCGTCAAGGTCTCCCATATCACTCCGTCCTTATCTGATATATCTGACATTTGATTTTGCGTTCAGACGCTTTTCGGTCTGCCCGTGAAGTATATCGTTGCGCCGCTGCGCTGTAAATCGCCGCCGATATGCGGCGGGCGCTTTTCAATCACAACCGCCAGTGCGGGCATATGCTATCGCTATGTGAAAAGAAAGGTGCAGTAATCTTTGGGCATACTCAGCGCGGCGCGACGGATAATCGCATAGCGGCGCGCGTCCAAGCGCTTATTCGGCGGCGGCGTTGAGCCTATCCGCCAACCACCCCTCCAGCATCGCCTGCAGTTCGTCGGCGCATTCGTTCAAGCCGTGTTCGGCGTCGGGGTAGATTATCAGCTCTTTCGGCTCTTGCGCCCACTCGTAGATGAGCTCGGAGCAGCGCGGGGGAAGCCGCGTGTCAGCGCCGCCGTGCGCCAGCAGCAGCGGCCGGGGCGATACGGCGGCGGCGTTGGACGCCCCGAAAGTCTGCGGCGAAAGCGCGGCTACCGCTTTCACAAGCGGGCTTAGCGGCGCCGCCGCAATCACCACTGCGCCGCCGAATGAGTGTCCCACAAGCGCCACATCGGTATGCCCCGTGGCGCTCAAAAAGGACAAACCCGCCATTGTATCCAACACGCATTCGGTCAATACATTGGGCAGGCGGTAGTCCACTCGGATGGATGTGACGTCGTCTTTGAGCGCTTCGGCGAGCCTGCCGTAGATGCCGCCCGCCGGGCCGTCGAAGCCGCCGCGCGCGCCCCATACGAACACGATAGCCTTGTTTGTGCGCCGCTGCGGTTCCGCCCCGCTATGCACGATGGTGTGAATATCGCCGCGCGTGGTGTGCAGCAGCACGCCCTGCCCAAACTGCCCCTGCGGCGGATGCCAGCGGCTGACGCCTTCTATCCGAATGCTGAGTTCGTCGCTGTCCGTAGTCATATAGGCAATCGCGTTCCAGCGCTGACGGGTTGGCGGGCTTAATCGCTGCCGGTGGAAGCCGCCGCCCTGTTGGTACGCGCGGCAACGGTTTCGGTATAGGGCTTGTGGAAGAATGCGATTATCCCGCCGGTGAGCATCGTCAGCACAACCATCATCGCGGCGGTTTGAAAGCCTTGGAAGTAGTACGGCATAGCGAGGTTCAGCGCAAGCGCCCCTATGCCCGCCGGCAGCACCATCGCCAGCACGGTTGCGGATACGGTGGAGCCGAGCGCATGCCCTAGTTCGCGCGTGGTCTCAAGCATCCCGGAGGCGAACCCGCGATGGCGCAGCGAAAGCGAACTCATTATCATCGCGTTGTTCACGGGATTGAACATTGAAGTGCCGAATGATATGGGCAGCATCAGCAGCGGAATGCCCCATATCGGCACGCTGCCCGCGAACAGCCCCAGCATCACAAACCCGAATGCGATGCCCATCATAGACGCCGGGCGCAGAAGCTTGGGCTGATACCTATCGTATATCCAGCCCGCCGCGAATGTCATCACCAGCCCGATTATCTGATTGGGCAGCAACACAAGCGGCACCCATATCGGCCCCTTGCCAAAGCCCTCTTCTATGAGGATAGGCACGAGCGTCATCGTCGCCAGCATCGAGAAGTGGAAGGTTACATTGGACACCAGCGCCAGCGAAAAGTATTTCTGCTTGAAATGCCCCAGCTCCACGATGGGGTTGCCCACGCGCCGTTCCACCAGGATGAATACGCCCAGCAGCAGCAGCGACAGCAGATACATGCCGCCGTGATACAGCAAGCCTTGTTCGCTGATGTAGGTCTCTTCGCCGCCGTGCAGGTGCGCCCCCGCAAGCAGGAACACCACCGAAACGGCTACCAGCAATGCGCCGCCGGTGATGTCCACGCGCCCCGTGTGCGTGGGCTTTTCGGAACGCAGCATCCGAAACATCGGCGCGGACGCTATAATCGCAAGAACGCCCATCGGCACGAATGTCAGGAACACGAAGCGCCAGGTGAGGTATTGCAGGAATACGGCGAACAGCGCAAGCCCCACCAGCGTCCCGAAGCGCGCGCCCATTATGGGAACGGAGAACGCCCTGCCGCGCTCCTCCGCCGGGAACGCCGCCGCCAAGATAGCGTTGGCGTTGCCCATAATCAGCGCGGAGCCAAGCCCGGTTAGCCCGCGCCATATCACCACTTCGAGCAGACTGCCGGCGATGCTGATGAGAATGGAGCCGGCGGTGGACAGCACAAGCCCGGTGAAGAACAGGCGCGCATGCCCGTATCGGTCGCCTAGGCGCGCGGCGGGCATAACGAAAGCGCCCAGCATCAGCAGGTAAATCACCACCAGCCAGGCGGAGTCGTCGATCCCCGTGCCGAAGTATCTCGCGAGCGTGGGCAGCGAAAGCGCCACGGGCAGGCTTGAGAGTTGGACAAGCATATACGCCGACGACAGCGCAATCAGAACCGCGCGCTTCTCCGGCGTTGTCAGCAGAGGCGCCAATGCGCCGCGTATCCCCATCCGACTGCGACCTCTCTTGCCCGCTGCTAGGGCTTGCTAGGCTATCCGATGTATAATTGCCATATAATCGCTATTTGGCAACTATAACATCACCCATTGGATTTGCAAAGATGGTTTTGGACGCTGGGAGCGTGCGGTTGAAGAGCGACCGCTTGCGCCATAGAACAAGCGCCCATATAATACAATAGTCAGCATAGGAACTGAACAAACACGACGTCTGTGAATGCGCTGCGAATAATGCGTTGCGAATTAAGGACACTCGATGACGACCACCTCGCGCCAAGCCGAATCCGGCGCAGACGCCGCGCTTGCCGCATTGCTGCAAGGCATGATGCGCGGCGCATCCGTGCGCGCCGAACATACGCAGGTCGTCGATGGACAGCCGGCGCTGCGTCCCGACATCATCATCACCGACAGCCGCCGCGCGCCCGTGGTGGTGGAAGCGGAGTATATGCCCGCATACACCGCTGAGGATGAGGCAAAGGCGCGGCTTGGCTTGCGACTGACAGACGGCGGCAAGCGCATCGAAGCCGCGATTGCGTTGCGCTACCCGGCGGATATTGCGAATGCTTCAGATCTGGATAACGCAATCCGATCGGCGCGTTTGGAATACGCCGTATTCTATGAAGAAGACGATACTCGCTTTCCCGCATCGGGTTGGATCAGCGGCGGCGTATCCGACCTAGCCGACCTGATACGGCTGGTGTCCGTATCGGAAAGCGAGGTGGACGACGCCACGGACATTTTGGAGCAGGGCATCGATAGCGCCGTCGCCGTTCTGAACGATGTGGGCAAACTGCGTCCCCGAATTACGCAGGAAATAGAACGGCTGCTGGGCATGCCCGATCCCGCCGCCGCCCGACGAATGGCTTGCGCCATCATCGCCAACGCGCTCATCTTTCACGAGCGCATCGCAGGAATGCGCGCCGACGCAGATGTTCAGCCGCTCAATCTGCTATGGACGTCCGCCGCCGACAATCCGAGATCCAAGATAAGCGCGGCGTGGGACGACATCCTTGAAAACATCAACTACTGGGCTATATTCGCTATCGCGCGGGACATCGTGAACCAGCTTCCGGCGTATGACGCGGCGCAAATCCTCGAACGGCTTCGCGACACCGCGGAGAGCGTCAATGCGGGCGGCGCTATTTTCGCGCACGACCTCACCGGGCGCATATTCCAACGGCTTATAGCCGACCGCAAGTATCTCGCCACCTTCTACACGCGTCCCGAATCCGCCGCTTTGCTTGCAAGGCTTGCGGTAGCCAAACTGAACGGCGTGGACTGGGCGGACGCCGCCGCTATCGGCGAACTGCGCGTAGCAGACTTCACCTGCGGCACGGGCGCGCTGCTTTCGGCCGTGTATGAGCAGTTCTCCATACGCCACGAACACGCCGGCGGCGACTCCGCTTCACTGCACAAAGCGATGATGGAAGATGCGCTGTACGGCTGCGATGTGATGCCTAGCGCCATTCACATCAGCGGCGCAACCTTGTCCGGCATACAACCCGGCGTAGGCTTCGACCTCTCGCGCTTGTACGCAATGCCGTACGGCCGCCAAGCCGACGGCAGCATACAAATCGGTTCGCTTGAGCTGCTGCGATCTTCAAGCGTGATGACGCTGTTCAATATGAACGATCCCGCGCGGCGCACCGGCAGCCGCGGCGAAGAGACCGCATCCCAAGTTCCCGTGGAGTTCCCGGACGAATCGTTTGACCTGGTGATAATGAACCCGCCGTTCACGCGCTCAACGAACCACGGCGGCGCGCATCACGATGTAGTCAATCCCGCATTCGCGGCGTTTGGCGCGCCCGCCGCCGACCAAACTCAGATGGGCGACCGCCTAAACAGGCTTGGATCGGACAACTGCTATCACGGCAACGCCGGGCTTGCGTCGGCGTTTGCGGCGGTGGCTAATCGCAAGCTCAGGCCGGGCGGCGTGTTCGCGTTTGTGCTGCCGTTGGTGGCGGCCGCCGGGCAGTCGTGGGACAAGTTTCGGCGAATGCTTGCAGAGGACTACGCCGAAATATCCGTTATAAGCATCGCCGCCGCTAACGTAGACTCCATATCGTTTTCGGCGGATACGAGCTTGGGCGAATGTCTTATTGTTGCGCGCAAGCGAGTTGGAGATGAGCCCAAGGCGCAGCGCGCGCAATTCACATCGTTGCGCCAACGCCCGCAAGATATGGCGCAGGCGTCGGTTGTGGCAAAAGCCATTCTCGACAATTCTGAAGTTCGCAGAATAGAGGATGGTCCTTACGGCGGCGAGCCGCTTTCGCTTGGATCTGAGAAGATAGGCGAAACGCTAGATATGCCGCAAACCGCCGACGGCAAATTGAGCGCGGTGCGCCTATACGATGCCGCCGTAGCCCAAACTGCGTACTCGCTGACGCAGTCAAGTCTATGGCTGCCTGCCCAACCTCAACCACTGGAACTCAAAATGGCGCAGCTTGGAAGCGTGGGCAAACTTGGGTATGTTCATCGCGATATAACGGGGCCGTTGCCGCGCGGCGCGTTCGACAAGATAGAGCCAAGCGCCACCGCTACCTACCCTGCGCTATGGAATCACAACGCCAAGAAAGAGACGCGCATAATCTGCGAACCCGATTCACAGCTGCAAGCGCGGCGGGGAATGGAAACCAAAGCCGCTACTATATGGGCAACAGCAAGCCGCGCGCATCTAAACCTTGAGTTTGGGTTTGCTTCCCAAGCGCTTACGGTAGCATTCACAGAACAGAATTCGATCGGTGGAACCGCGTGGCCCAATGTACAATTCACTGACATCCGCTTCGACTACGCCTTTGCGGTATGGGGCAACAGCGCTCTGGGCATTCTGATGCACTGGTGGCACGCAAGCCTTCAGAATCCGGGGAGAGGCAGAATGACCATCCGCTCAGCCGATTTCTTCCCCATCCTAGACCTGCGCGCCCTCACCGACGCGCAGCTCGACACGGCGCAAGAAATCTTCGACGAGTTTCGCGAGCTAGAGTTGCAGCCGGCGTATCTTGCCGACGCCGATCCCAACCGCGCGCTGCTGGATTGCCGCGTGGTCTGCGATATGCTGGGCTTCGACGAGAGCGTGTATGAAGGCGTGCGGATGCTCGCCGCCAAGTGGTGCGCGGAGCCGTCGGTTCACGGGGGCAAGCGGCGGCCGGCGGGGGCGCGGCTAATCGTCTGACGCCCCCGCCTGCTCCAGCAGCTGCAGCAGGTTGCCGTCCGGATCCGTGAAGGTGGCTACCATGCCGCCCCAGTGTTCGCGCTCCGGCGGGCGGATGAAGCGCACGCCCGCCGACGCAAGCCGCGCATGCAGCGCTCGTATGTCCGACGTGGCGAGGTTGACCATAATGCGGTGCGGTTCGCGCGTTTTGCCGCTCACTTCGGCATGCGCGCCGATGCTGAAGCGCATATCGCCCCACTCGAACGCGACGAAATGCGGGCGCTCGGAGTGCAGCGGCAACCCCAGAGTATCGCGGTAGAACGCCGTCATCGCCGCCAAATTGTCCGTCCAAATTATCACGCCCGCCACGCCTTCTATCATCGTCTAGCCTGCCTTTGATGCGTTCATTCCGGTTGCGCTATGCGATTGCGCGGCGCAATCCGATGCGATTGGCGCAAATCCGTTTGAATTGCGCCTTCACTCTTTGCCGATATAGTGTATAATACGGACTTGGAGACTATTGGGTGGCGGCCGAAAGCTTACAGAGGCGGGTCTCCAGAAAGGAGGTTGCTGCATTGGACAGTAGTATGAGGAGGCGCTCCAGGTAGGTGTTCCTTGGAGCATCTTCTACAGATGAGAGGGGCGTTCCCGCTTCGGCGGGGATGCCCTTCTCTTTTGCATTTTGCATACACCGCGCGCTATTGCCTGCCTTCAAAGAAGCGGCGCGGGTTGTCTATCATCACCTTGTAGATGTCGTCGGCGGACGCGCCGAGTTCGCTGAGGCGAGGCAAGACGCGGCGGGTGATGAACAGGTAGCCGTCGGGGTTCGCTTCGTCGCGCGCCTTTCGCGCTTCGCGCAGCGCAATCAGCAGCGCCACCGACCAATCGTGTCCCAGCATTATGCGATGCGCGTAGCCCGCCTCTATGAGCCGATACGCCGTCTGCGTGCGCGCTTCCCAGTCCAACACTTCGGGTCTGCCCGGATAGCGGTCAAGCCCAATCCATACGCCCTTTTCCAGCAAGCCTATGAGATAGTCCAGGTCGTCGGTGTCGTTGCTGTGGCCGACGTAGACGCGGTTGAGGTCAATGCCTTCGTCCTCGAATACGGCTACCTGCTGTTCGCCCACGCGCTCCGGCGCCCATGTGTGCGTTGAGATTGGGACGCCGGTAGCCTTGTGCGCGCGGGCGGCGGCGCGCAGGATGATTTCGCCCTCCGGCGTAACGCCGCCCATATCGTTGGCTACCTTGATGACGCCCGCCTTGATGTCGGTGTCCTCTATGCCTTGTTGGATTTCGCGGATGTACAGCGGCGCAATGTCGTCGGGCGTTGCCGTCCAGAACACGCGCGGGATGTCGCGCCAAGTGCCGGTGGCGCAGATGATATTGACGCCGGAGCCGCGCGATACCTCTTCAAGCATCCGAATGTCGCGTCCTAGGTCTATCGTGGTTACATCGATAATAGTGCGCAGCCCCTCGGCATGCGCCGCCTTCAGGTCTGCGATGCCACGCGCTATTGTGCCGTCGCGGTCGATGAACTCAGGGTAGATCTGCTGAATGCCGGCCGAGCTCACCAGCACATGCTCATGCGAAAGCGTGAACCCCATATCCGCCGTGTCCATCGGGCCCAGAACCGAGTTGATAGTCGCCATATCCGATGCCTCCGTTATACGCCTGTTCACATACGCCCAATGCCGATGCGCTATGCCGATTTCGGCGGCATCCGCCGGCAACGCCGCTCATATTAGTTGACAGGTAGTTGATAGGCCGATAAGCGATGGCAGTTCGCCGTTTGACCCGCGCTATTCGCCCACAATCGGGTTTGTGAGAACGCCGATGCCGCTTATCTCGACATCGCACACATCGCCGGGCTTCATATCTTGAGTTGCGCCGTCGGTGCCCATCCATATCATATCGCCGGGATGCAGCGTGAGATAGCGCGTCATTGCGCTGATGTAGGTCGCCACGCCGAACACCATATTGTTGGTGGCGAATTCGGACACCACAGCGCCGTTGAGCCGCACGGTGGTGCGGAGCGCGTCCAAGTCCACATCGGTCTCGAGCCACGGACCCATCGGCTTGAAAGTATCGCTGTTTTTGGCGCGCCAAAGCGTGCGGTCGCCCGCCTGCCACGTGCGCTCGCTGACATCGTTGCCGATGGTGTAGCCAAGCACGCAGGACAGCGCCTCTTCCTCAGACAAATGCTTGGCTTGCCTGCCGATGACTACAACAAGCTCGCCTTCGTACTGAAAACGCTCCGTGGAGTCGGCCGGCTTCACGATGGGTTCGCCGTGAGCGATGAGCGCGTTGTTGGCGCGATAACCGATGTCCGGCTTTTGCGGGATGTCCGGTTCGCGCCCCAGCAGCGCCGCCGCCTCGCGTACATGCTCTTCGTAGTTGACGCCGGCGGCATAGAAGGTTTTCGGCTCAAACGGGATGAGCAGCCGCACATCGTCAAGCGATCGACGCACGCCCGTCTTGGCGTATTCGCCGAATGGCGAGCCTTCCACTTCCTCTATCGCGCCTCCGTCGTCGCCCACGATGCCGTATGAGACGCCGTCGTCCGTTCTGTATCTTGCCCAGCGCATAGCGCCCCCTTCCTGCCTGCTATCTACTGCGTAACCGCCCATTTTGACTTTGAGTTTGTGGCCTATTCATATCACATACACAGCGGTTTGGCTATTGGCTGCCGTTTGATGCGCCGCGCTGCGCGTCCGTCAGTCCGTCGAGCAGCCGCGCCCGCAGCTCAGTGGCTTGCGCGAAAGTATCGTGAATGTTCGCGCGGTGCGCCACTTCGTCGGGCGGCGGATCTTGCTGCGGGTATCTGTCCCAGTAGTAGTAGGTTGCGGCATCTACGCAAGTAGCGGAGTAATCCCCAAGCAAGGCGTCGTGGAGTTCGGCTTCCTCCAGCAGATCCACCAAGATATGCGTGCGCTCTAGCCGCCAGCCCCGCGCTATCAGGTAGGCTTTCAAAGATTTTTCTATGGATCGATGGATATAATAACCGGCGCCGCTTTTATCGGCGGCTTTATCCAATAGAATGCGCGCTGTGTGGCAGTCCCGTTCTGCGCGGGCAACCCATTCCTGGACATACGGCGAATTATCGGGATTGGTATGCTTGTTCATTAGCTTCAGGGATTTGGGATAGACGGGGACGCCGCTGCGGACTATGTCTTGGTAGAAGTGATCGCCGATGGCGAGCCGCCGCTCGAACTCCTGCGGCGTGCTGATGATGACGTCCAGCGGGATTCCTCGGCGCGCATCGCGGAGAAGGAGCTGAACCTCTCTTATGCGGTCAATGGGATGCTTGGGCGCGGGCAAGTCCATGATGATAAGCAGATCGATATCGCTGTCCGGGCGCGCCCTGCCCTCTGCGCGCGAGCCGAACAGCACGATGCCCAGCGGCGCGTACTCCGCCCTGAGCTTGGCGACGATGCCGTCTATGACGGCCGATGCGTCTGCGTGATTGTTCTTCATTGAGCGCTCGCTTCCCCGCGCGGCGCGCTTACGGCGGCAGTAAGCCCGAAAGCCTCTGCCACCAGTTCGTAAGAGCGTACCCTGTCCCTGAAATCGTAGCATATCGTTACGATGCCGATGTCCCCCGTCTTGTAGTCGGCGGCAAGCGCCTCTATGCGCTCTTTGACTTGCGCGGGCGTTCCGTCTATGTAGCTCTGCTTAAGCTTGGACAGATACGCCCACTCGTCGGGGCGGTACTGATACGCCAGCGCCTCATCCACGGACGGCACGCCTTCGCGCAAGCCTTGCACGGAGCGCACGCGCGACAAGTTGCGGCTTGCGGCGAGGCGCTGCGCTTGCTCTTCGGTTTCGGCGCAAAGAACCTGCAGCGCCACATTGACCTTCGGCTCCGATAGATAGGCGGACGGCTTGAAGTTTTGGCGATACATTTCGGCGATAGTCGGCCCATGCTCGGACGCAAGCCCAAAGAAGTGCGCGAAGCTGAAGGGCAAGCCCATTTCCGCCGCCATAGAGGCGCTATCAGCGCGCGAGCCGAGCAGCCACACTTCGGGCGCGCCGCCTTCGCCGGGGCCGGCGTGCAGCGCTGCGAATGGGTGGTCTTCGGCAACGCTGTCATGCAGAAAGTTCAGCAGATCGTCGACTACGCGGGGATAGTGGCGCACATCCAGCTGCGGGCGCGGATATGAGAGCGCGGCGGCGGTCATTTGGTCGCTGCCGGGCGCGCGTCCGACGCCGAGGTCGATTCTGCCGGGAAACAGCGTCTCAAGCATGCGGAACACCTCCGCCACCTTGAAGGCGCTGTAGTGCGGCAACATAACGCCGCCGCTGCCCACGCGAATGGACTGCGTGCGCGCCGCTATCTGTCCGATGAGGATTTCGGGGCTTGTGCCTGCGAAGTTGGCGAGGTTGTGATGCTCCGCCACCCAAAAGCGCGCATAACCCAGCGCCTCGACCGCCTGCGCCAGGCGTATCGTTTCGGTGAGCGCGTCGCGCGCCGTGCCGCCCTTGCGGACGGGCGACTGGTCAACCACGCTGAGGGTGATGGGGAGGGCGGGCATTGCGAGCTCCGAGGGGTTTGGTTGTAACAGGCTTATGCGAGGTCGATGGAAATATCGCGTTGGCGCATAGAAAGTGGCGCTTCCGTTATTTTAGGATTATTTTAACGCAAAGTCGCAATGGCGCAAAGTGAGAGGGCGTTGCCATCCTATGCGGTTGCACATTTCTGATAGTCCGCCTAAGCCTGCAAATTCAGTTTTTCCAGCATATCGTCGAGCTTGACGTCGGAGAGCGTGTTGAGGCGCATATCGGCGGCGGCGAAGTCCATATGCTTGGTCATCGGGTTGGGAACGACGACGCAGTGTAGGCCGGCGGCTTTCGCTGCAGTAAGCCCGTTGAACGAGTCTTCTATGGCGAGCGCGTTTTGCGGCAAAACTCCCAGCCGTCGCGCGGTCAATGTGTATAGCTCAGGGTCGGGTTTCACATTGGCGACGTCGTCGCCGCTTAGCAGCAGTTCGAAGTTATGCAGCAGCCCGCGCCGTTCGAGATGTCCCGACGCCCAACCGCCGCGCGAACTGGACGCCACCGCAAGCCGTATGCCAAGTTCGCGCGCCCTGCGTATGCAGCTCTCTACGCCCGGCAGAACGGGGTTGCGCTCAATGCGTTCTAGGTAGCGCTTTCGCATCATCGGGCGTATCGCTTCGCGGTCGATTTGCCGTCCGCTCAAATCGGCTAGATGCCGATACACATCGAAGCTCCCAAAGCCGCGCCCGATGAAACCCTCCCATACATCAAGTTCAAGCGCCACGCCAAACGAATGGAATATCTCTTGCCAGCTTTCGTATTCGGGCGTTTCGGTGTCTATGATAAGTCCGTCAAAGTCGAAAATCAGCGCCTCAATCAATTGCGTTAGCCTCACAAAGCGGTTCGGTTTAGCGCCAAGTATATCACTACTAGCGGCGAGCGTCTTGGGTTGGATGGCGGCTTTTCACATATCGGATTCGGGATTGGCGGTTGCGCTATAATAAGAATAAGCAGACGCATAAATCTTGCGTATGCGGCGGCGTTGGCGATACAATGCTATCGTGATTTAGACACACAAGTCCGCAAGGCAGGCAGATTGAGATGGAAGCGCACGAGCTTATACAATTGGAAGCGAACCCCAACATCGAAGAGTTTCAGCCGGGCGATACGGTGCGGGTTGAAATTCGGGTTACGGAAGGGGAGCGCACACGGACGCAGGCGTTTCAGGGCGTTGTGATTCGCAAGCGCGGCGGCGGGCCGGGCGCATCGTTCACGGTTCGGCGCGTTAGCTACGAAATAGGCGTGGAGCGCACCTTCCTGATGCACTCGCCCAATGTGGAATCGGTCAAGGTGATGCGGCGCGGCAAGGTTCGCCGAGCGCGGCTGTACTATCTGCGCGGGCTATCCGGGCGGGCGGCGCGCATCAAGGAACGCCGCTAGTCTTTCGCGCAATCCAAGCGCAGGCGCTAAACGGGGCAGAGCCGATTACGGCCTGCCCCGTTTGACGTCGCTGTAATCCCGCGCGCGGCAATCCGTCCGATAATGCGCCTATCGCGCCGGGTGAACTTGGGCATAGGTTTGTTAGAATAGCGTATGCCATATTTGCGCCAAATCATACGGATGCTAGGGATTGCAGGATGAGATTCGCCGAAGTCGCAGTGGACGTGCCCACGGGCAGCGGGCGAACGTTTAGCTACGCCATCCCCGACGGAATGGACGCGCGCGCCGGCCATCTGGTTCAAGCGCCGTTTGGCGCGCGCATGCTGCAGGGCATCGTGTTCGCGCTCGCCGACGCGCCGCAGGTTGCTGAGACCAAAGACATCGCCGCCGTTCTGTTTGAGGATACGCTGCTTGACGATGCGCGGCTGCGTCTTGCCGAATGGATAAGCGAATACTATATGTGTTCGCTGTTCGAGGCGGCCGCGCCCATGCTTCCGCCCGGCGGCCGCGTCCGTCCCAAGACATCCCTCGCGCTTGTGTATGCCGATACGGACACCGACGCCTTGACGCCGCTTCAGCAGCGCGTCGTGGAGTACATCGGCAAGCGCGAAGCCGCCGGTCGGGTTGCGTCGCAGGAACGGCTGGTCAAGGCGCTGGGCGATTCGGCGGCGGCATCGGTGGCGAGCCTGGTGAGCAAGGGCATCGTGCGCCGCGACTATTCGCTTTCCAAGCCGTCGGTGAGCCCTAAGCTCAATACAAGCGTTAGTCTATGCGCTGACAAGTCGGCAGATATCGAAGAATGGCTTAGCAGCGCCAAGCGGTATGCTCCGAAACAGCGCGGCCTGCTTGAGCGGCTGCGGCAAGACGGCGGCGCTATGGACGCGGCGGCAGCACGCAAAGAGTATGGCGCAAGCGCAGTGAAGGCGCTGCTGGACAAAGGATGGCTTACGCCGCAGACGGCGACGGTTGACCGCGATCCGCTTGACGGCAGGGTGTTTGAGCGCGCCGAACCGCTGCAGCTGACCGCTAGGCAGGCGGCGATAGCGGCGGATATTCGCGCGGCGATAACGGACGGCTCGGACGGGGGCGAGTCATTCGTGATACAGGGCATAACCGGCAGCGGTAAGACGGAGGTCTATTTGGACGCCGTTGCCGAATGCCTGCGAATGGGGCGGCAGGCTATCGCGCTTGTCCCCGAAATCGCGCTGACATATCAGACGATAGAGCGGTTCGCGGCGCGGTTCGCTGGGCGCATTGCGGTATTGCACAGCGGGCTTACGGACGGGGAGCGCTTCGATCAGTGGTGGAAAATCAGGCGCGGCGAATACGACATTGTCATTGGATCGCGCAGCGCGGTGATGGCGCCCGTGCCGAAGTTGGGGCTTATCGTAATAGACGAAGAACACGAATGGACATACAAGCAGCATGACGCAATGCCGCGCTACCACGCGCGCGATGTGGCGCTGCGCCTGTCCGAGCTGACGGGCGCCGTGGTGGTGATGGGAAGCGCATCGCCCGATGTCGCCACATATTTCGGCGGATTGCGGCGGCGGCACAATCTGCATCTGCTAACCGAGCGCTTTGCGGATAGCGGCGGCAACGCTAATGCCAAGCGCGCGGCGCTGCCGTCCGTGAGCGTGGTGGATATGCGGCGGGAGCTCAGGGAAGGCAACAGCGATATGTTCAGCCGCGCGCTGAGTTCGGCGCTTGGCGAATGCCTGGCGTCGGGCAGCCAAGCGATGCTGTTTCTCAATCGTCGCGGCACGGCGGCGTTCTATCAGTGCTACAGCTGCGGCTACAGCCTCAAGTGCCGCCGCTGCGATGTGAGCGTTACCTATCACGCCAAGATAAAGCGCTTCATCTGCCACTACTGCGGCAACGGACGCAAGCCGCCCGATATGTGTCCGCAGTGTCTCAACTACCGAATGCGCTACTACGGCATCGGCACGGAAGCGGTGGCGGATGAGGTCGCGCTTCGCTATCCGAATACGGGCGTATTGCGCTGGGACAGGGACGTCGCCGCGAGCCCCAAGGCGCACGAGGATTTACTGCGCCGCTTTCGCTCCGGGGAGGCGCGCGTTCTGGTCGGAACGCAGATGATAGCCAAGGGCTTGCATTTCCCCGAAGTTACGCTGGTGGGCGTGGTGTCCGCGGACATCGGGCTTAGCATCCCCGATTATCGCGCTGGCGAGCGGGCGTTCCAACTGCTGTATCAGGTTGCGGGACGCGCCGGCCGCGGCCGGCGCGAGGGCAGGGTCATCATACAGACGTTTCAGCCGGACAACTACGCCATTCAAGCGGCGGCGGCGCAAGATTACCAGGCGTTCTACACGCGCGAAATGGCGTATCGGCGAGAGCAGGCGAACCCGCCGTACAGCCGCCTGATTCGGTTGCTTTACGCGCACACGAATCAGGCGCGTTGCGAGGGCGAGGCGCTGCGATTGGCGGGTTTGCTTCGCGAGCAGCAATTGGCGTGGGGATACAGCGACGTAGAGGTATTGGGGCCGATGCCGGCGTATCCGATGCGGCTGCGGGGGCGCTATCGGTGGCACATAGTCTTGCGGGGGGCGGAGCCGCGCGCGCTGCTGGACAAGGTGGACGCGCCGCGCGATTGGAGCGTGGACGTCGACCCTGTGGCGCTGACTTGATGGATACGGCTGCGCGGGATATGCAGAGCGGGGTATAACACGCTATTCGCAGAACGGGAATAGAGCATAAGCGAAACGCCTTTGCCCTATCCCGTATGTTGCGTATGTTCGGCTTGGCCGCCGTCCGTGGTTGCCGCCAAGGGTTTGCCTAATATCTACAGGTTGAACTGCGGATCCATGTAGTCCTTTTCCTTGGCGTATATCTGCAGGCGGCCGCGGGTGCTGTCGGTGATGATGATGATATCGTTCTCATCCACGGCGAGCCCGCCCGGGCGCTCGAACAGACCAAGCGGCCGGGTGTCCTTGACGCGGCGATACGCCTTCACCACGTCGGGGTTGGACTCCACAACCTCTTTCGCCCACTTGGAGAACTCCACGGCGTCGCCTTCTAGGTAAGTGAGCGCAGAGCCGTTGCTTTCGTAGATTTTGACGAGCTTGTTGCCCCAATCGGACACATAGACATCGCCTTCGCTGTCCACTGCCACATCGGACGGATGGTTGAGCGCGCCGGCAAGCCCGCTGGTCTCTTCGCCGAATGTGAGCAGATGCTTGCCGTCGGGTGAGAACTTCTGAGCGCGGTTGTTGCCCCAGTCTGCGACGTAGATGCTGCCGTCGTCGTCGATGGTGATGCCCCAGGGTCGGTTGAACTGCCCGGCGCCGCTGCCTTCGCTGCCGAATGCGAACAGGAACTCGCCGTCTTTGGTGAACTTGAGCGCCTGATTCGCCACGGCGTCGGTAACATAGACATTGTCGTCGGCGTCGCAGGCGATGCCGGAGGGTCCCAGCAGTCTGCCGCCGCCATCCCATTCGCCGACGCGCTGTCCGTCGACGTCGTAGATCTTGACCTGCTTCTCGAACTCGTCGGTACAGTAGATATTGCCAGCGCTATCCACCGCGATGCCCATAGGCCAGACGAGCTCTTCGCGGCCGAAATCGCCGATGAAGTCTTCGCTGATGGTAACCTTGCCGATGCGCTTATTGGGCGCTTGCACGCCGCCCGCGCCTTCTTGTCCACGGCTGAGTACATAGATGACGCCGCCGGGCGCTACCGCCACATCCATGGGCTGAGTGAAGCCATTGCCGGCGGCGGCGTTGCGGCCGATGGCGTGGCTGAAGTTCCAAGTTCGGCCTGATACGGTTGTCGTAAGCATTGTGCCACCTTCTTGAACTTGCTCGGTTGGGTGTAGCCGCTCCCCGCAGGATGCGCTGCCGCGCCGGGCGCTGCGGGGAGCTTGCTGATTGGGTTCGTCTTGCGGCTTAGTGGCCGTTGCCGTTTGCGCGGACGAATGCGGGCTTCTCGAAATGCCCGTTGACGATGCTGGGCGCTTCCAGGTTCATCCAGTCTTCCAGGATGGTGGAATAGACGCCGCGGAAGTCCTGATTGGGAACCAGGTCGCCCTGCTGCAGCGCTTCCTGTCGGGTTTCGGGGTACTCGCTGTACATGCCGCCGTCCACGCTGGGGCCGATGGCGAATGCCACGCCCGCCGCGCCGTGGTCGGTGCCGGAGCCGTTGTCCCGAACCCTTCTGCCGAATTCGGAGAACAGGAACATCACCACGTTGTCGTCGGCGTCGTGCTCGCGCAGGTCATCCCAGAAGTCGGCTATCGCTTCGGATACGTCCGTCCATAGCTGAGCGTGCGTTGTAGCCTGCGCCGCGTGGGTGTCGAAGCTTCCGTGGTCGCAGTAGAACACGCGCGTGCCGACGTCGGCGGTGTGTATCATCGCGATGTCCTTGAGCTTCTGCGCGATGGGGCTTGCGCCGTACTCCACGCCGGAGTTGTACTTCTGCGGCGCAACCTTCAGGATGTCCGCGCCCTTGAGCGCGTCAAGCCCGGTCTGCCCCAGGTAGTCCATCACCTGCCCGCTGCCCACGGCGGGGGCGTACATATTGGCGAAGCGTTCCAGGACTTGCTGGCGCTGTTCCTGCTGCTCGATGTTGGTGAGCAAGCCGTAGGTGGAAACGTCGGCGACGGACGCCACGGACACGCCCGGCGCAACCAGCGCGCGGGGCAACGCCTGCCCTACATTGACGCCGGTAACGGGGTTTTCGGACTTGGGATCCAGGTGACTGAGGGCGCGCCCAAGCCAACCTTCGGTGCCCACCTTGTCCGGCTCGCAGGTGTGCCAGATGTCCATCGATCGGAAGTGAGAGCGCGGCGAGTTTTCGTAGCCTACGCCGTGGATTATCGCCATATCGCCCTGCTCGTAGATGTCCTTCATCGGCGCCATTGCGGGATGCAGGCCGATCTCATCGTCCAGCTTCAGCGCACGGTTCTCAGGGATCTGCAGCGAGCGGCGGCTGTCGTAGTAGTTGGAGTCGGTGTACGGGATAACCGAATTGAAGTAGTCGTTGCCACCCGTGAGTTGCAGCACAACCAGAACCGGCGGCTTGTTAGAGTTTGCCATTATTGCCTCCTTGGTGATTTGGGAAGTTGCGTCGGGCGGCGCTAGGCTTACCCGAACTGATACTCGCGGGTTGCGCCGATGAGGGCGAGCATTTCGCCGGTGCGGCGCGCGGCGTCATCGTATTCGTTCTGCCAGTTCACCGCGCCTTCGCTCTGCGCCTGCGTGAGAAGCTCGCGGCGCGTGCTGTCGGACACGGGGAGCGGCCCCATCTGATCGAGGCAGTTTTCGACCAACTCTTCGGGCGTCATAGTCGGCCCGTTGGCGGACGCGATGCGCTCTACTATGCGCTTGACGCCGGGCAGGTCGGTATCGCTGATTCGGTCGGCGACGAAATTGATGCGCTTAACCAGCGAACCGCTATTGATCCATTCGTGGCCGGTGTGCCAGCCTTCCACGCTGGGCGGATCCAGGATGTCCTGCCCCATGTAGCCGGGCTCTCTGGCGACGGCTTCTAGGCGCGGATCCGGGCCCTGCAAGTCGCCGGTGAGCCTAAGCGTCCCCACTACGACTTCGGTGGGGTTCTTGACCTTCTTGTACATCGCCGCCTTGAAGAAGTCGGAATTGAACAGCGCGCGCAGCACGGGCTTGATGTCGTAGTCGTTTTCCACGAAGGTTTCGGACAGCATCCGAATGGCTTCGGGATTGCGCGGCTCTTCGATGTTCCACGCCGGCACTTGCGGCTCGTCCTCTACGAAGAAGTTGTAGAGGTGGCGCGCGATGAAGCGCGGGCAGGCGGGCTGCTTGAGGATGATGTCTATGATGTCCTCGCCGTTGAAGTTGCCGGTGTAGCCTAGGAAGGACTTGTTCGTTTCGTCGTGGTCTTCGGCGCGGTACTCGAACTGCCACGGGTGGCGGCCGTAGGGATAGCGCGGCATCTTGGCGGATATAGTCCAGCCGGTAAAGGAGCGCGAGCATTCGTACACATCTTGTTCGGTGTAGTTGCCCACGCCTAGGGAGAAGAGCTCCAGCAGTTCGCGCCCCCAGTTTTCGTTGGGCGCTACCTTATGGTTCTCATTGTTGTCCAGCCAATATATCATGGCGGGATTGCTGGCGAGCCGCACAAGCAGATCGCGGTAGTTGGTCATTCCCACGTCGCGGAACATTTGGATCTGCTCCAGCAGGTGGTTGCAGTTGTCCACCTTGGCGTTGCCGGTGGCGAAGACATGGTGCCAGAAGAGCGCCATCTTTTCGTTGAGCGGCCGCTCGGTGTTGACCATAAAGTAGAGCCAGTTCGCCTGACCTGGCGCCGCGGCGCCGCCGGGAACCTCGGTGATGGGGTGGTAGCGGTAGAGCAGGTGCTCATCCACGGCGGGCTGGCTCTCATAGTCGAGAAGCTTTTCCACCGCGGCTTCGTATCCCTGATCCGCCATAGCCTCAAGCTCGTCGCGGGTTGCGCCAAAGCCGGCGCGCCTCATCAGGTGGGCAAGCAGCGCAACATCTTCTCTGTTGGACATACATTTCCTCCTTTCGTAACGGGCGTAGCAAACGCTTGCATTATGAGAGTATAGTGAGTACAGATTAGCCGCATATGCGCGTATTTCGGAACTACGCAAACCCCCTTTCCGCCGCATTCGCCGCGTCCGCGCGGGGTTCGCGGAGGCAGTCGGGGCATGTGCCGTAGTAGTCGGTTCGCAGGCGCACGATGTCGTAGCCGGTGGCTTGCGATACGCGATCCAGCTCCAAAGGCGCATTCGGCGCGGCGGCGTCCATATCTTCCACCTTTTCGCACGCTAGGCAGACCAGATGCGGATGCGAGACCGGGATCCTTCCGTCGTAGCGGTTGGCGGATGCGCTGAACTCGATCTCCAGCGCCTGCCCCGTCTCTTTTAGGATGTCGATAGTGTTGTAGATTGTGGCTAGGCTGGTTCCGGGATAGAACGCCTTAACGCTTTCGTGGATTTCGCTCGCCGTGGGATGGCGGTCGCTGGCAAGCAGCGCTTCCAGGATCTTGGCGCGCTTGCGGGTAATGGCCACGCCCTTATCGCGCAACGCCGCCTTCATCTCTGACAGGCGCATCCGAAACCGCGCTTCGTCCATCGGCGCGCCATCCCGGATGTTATCAGAGTTATCCCGCGTTTCCAACATATGCCGCTCTGCGTTTGACTATCTATCTTGACGCCATATTTTGACGCCTTACAATGTGAAATTCTTAACGAATTAGAATGATTCTAATACGCTTGCGTGTAATTTACGGCAGACTGAGACAATTGTCAAGCGCCAGTATAATAGTATTCATTATTCGCTGTGATAGTGTGGTTGGGATAACGCGGTAGGGCGGGCAAGCGGGCGTCTATTTCCTACGAAATGCGGCGCAAGGGCGTAGATGTCCGCATACGCCAAGCGCGCTAAACACACTCACAGCGGCGCTCATATTCAGCATTTTGCGCATCTTGCAGTAAAATGCCGTATATCCAAGCATCCAAAGCGCATTCGAGCGGCAAGCGCGCGCAATCTCTGAAATATCCCGTTGAACTATCTTGATATATCCCCCGAGCATATCTTACCCTGTTATATTCCCCTGATTGCATTGCCCCCCCTATTGTTTATTGCAGGAAATCAAGGAGGCAACCGATGACGGTTCAGCCGGTAATACTCGCCGGCGGCTCAGGCACACGCCTTTGGCCGCTTTCGCGCGAACTTTATCCCAAGCAGTTCCTGCCGTTGATGGGCGAGCGATCGCTGTTCCAAGACACGATACGCCGTCTCGACAGCATAGACGGCGTTGCGCCGCCGCTTGTGGTATGCAACGAAGAGCATCGCTTTCTGGTGGCGGAGCATCTGCGGCAGATGAGGCGCGAGCCGCTTGCAATCGCGCTTGAGCCGGCGGGACGAAACACAGCGCCCGCGCTCACGCTCGCCGCGCTGATGCTGGCGGATGCCGCCCAATCGAACAACGACCCCGTTATGCTGGTTATGCCCGCCGATCATGTGATACAAGATGCGGCGGGCTTTCGCGATGCCGCGATGCGAGGCGCTGAGCTTGCGGCGCAAGGCGGCATCGTTACATTCGGCATTGCGCCCCATTCGCCGCAGCCGGGATACGGCTACATCCGCAAGGGCGCTCCGATAGCGTCCGACGACTGCGCGCAAGCGTTTCGCATCGCCGAGTTCGTAGAAAAGCCGGAGCGCGCCCGCGCTGAGAAAATGCTTGCATCCCAAAAGTATCTGTGGAACAGCGGCATATTTATGATGCGCGCTTCCGTATGGCTAACCGAAATCAGCCGTCTGCGCCCCGAAATCGCCGCGCAGTGCGCCGCGGCGCATAACGGCTTGGAACGCGACGGCGATTTCCAGCGCCCCGACGCCGAAAGCTTCGCCCAATGCCCCAGCGAATCCATAGACTACGCCGTTATGGAGCATATCGGCGATAAAGCGTCGCAGAACGGCGCGGCGCGCTGCCTTGTGCTGCCGATGAACGTCGGTTGGACGGACCTAGGCGCATGGTCGTCGCTGTGGGATGTGAGTGAGCGCGACTGCGGCGGCAATCTGCTGCGCGGCGATGTGTATGCCAAATCAATGTCCGACTCAGTGGTCATCAGTCAGCAGCGCCTTGTGGCGGCGGTGGGCTTGAAGGATGTGATACTCATAGAGACGGCGGACGCCGTGCTTGCGGCGCACAAAGAGCGCGTGCAGGATGTCAAAGACCTTGTGGAGCGCCTCAAGGCGGACAATCGCGACGAACACGCCAATCATCGCCGCGTGAACCGCCCGTGGGGGACATATGAGACAATCGACCTTGGGGAACGCTTTCGCGTCAAGCGGCTAACAATAACGCCCGGCGAGGCGCTGTCCCTGCAGATGCACCACCACCGCGCCGAACATTGGGTTGTGGTGAACGGCACGGCGCAGGTTACCATCGGCGGCGAGCAGCTTCTGCTTACCGAAAATCAGTCGGCGTATGTGCCTATGGGCGTCAAACACCGCTTGGAAAACCCCGGCTCCGTTACGCTGGAGGTCATCGAGGTGCAGACCGGAAGCTACCTAGAAGAGGATGACATCAAGCGCTTCGAAGACCGCTACAACCGCATCACGCCCGCCCAAAGCGCGCCGCCGCCGGCTTGACGACGCCGCTGCGCCCGCAAGCCCGGCGCCGTTTCGCGCGATGCGCCGCCGCTTGCGATACGACGATACGCCGTTCTGCGCCGCTTGCCCGGATATGATACACGGACGCGCGAACACACGGACGCTCCAACGGGTGTAGAATACCCTAACGCTACCCTTGATTGACTGATGATTGACTGATTGACGGTCGCGAATTGACGGATTGCGAAATCGGAGGTGATGGCATGACACAGAGCGCGCTGCCCGAATCCCCTATGCCGGCGGTGCCGCCGCGCATCCTGCTGGGGCCGGGGCCCAGCAACGTCAGTCCAAGAGTGCTGCAAGCGATGATGCAACCGATGATAGGCTATATGGACCCCGACTTTATGCTGGTTATGGACGAAGTCAGAGATCTCATAGCGCGCGTCTATCAGACAACCGATGCGAATGCGCTGGCGATTTCGGGAACCGGCTCCGCCGGCATGGAAGCCGGACTGAGCAGCCTGCTGGAGCCGGGCGATACGGTTGTGATGTGCATCTACGGCTTCTTCTGCGAGCGAATGGTTGAGATGGCAACCCGATTGGGCGCAAACGTAGTCCCGTTGCGCGCCGATTGGGGCAAGCCGTTCCCCGAAGAGATATTGGAAGCCGAACTGAAGCGGCATTCCAATGTCAAGATGGTAACCGCCATACACGCCGAAACCTCAACCGGCGTGCGCCAACCGCTCGCAGATCTGTCGAAGCTGGCAAAGGCGCACGACACGCTGTTTATGGTGGACGCGGTTACATCGCTGGGCGGCAACGAAATGGCGTTTGACGAATGGCGCATAGACTACGCCTATTCCGCAACGCAGAAATGCCTAGGCTGCCCGCCCGGAATGTCCCCCATAGCGCTGAGCCACGCTGCCCTTGACGCGCTGCGCCGCCGCCGCCAACCGCCGCTGTCTTGGTATCTCGACCTATCGCTGCTGGGCAACTACTGGGGATGGGATGAGCAGCGGGCGTATCATCACACAATACCGGTGAGCATGGTGCTTGCGCTGCGCGAGGGATTGCAGCAGGCGCTTGACGAGGGACTGCCGCAGCGCTTCGCCCGCCATACGCGCAACGCCGCCGCATTGAGCGCGGGCTTGGCGGCGCTTGGGCTGGAGTTCATCGTCCCCGCCGAACACCGCCTAGCGCAAATCACCGTGGTTCGCATCCCTGATGGCGTGGATGATGCGGCGGTGCGCCAACGGCTGCTGCGCGGCTACGGCATAGAGATAGGCGGCGGCTTGGGCGATTTCGCCGGCAAGGTGTGGCGCGTCGGACTGATGGGCGAGTCCAGCAAGCCCGAATACGTGCTGGCGCTGCTATCCGCGCTTGAGCGCATACTGCCGGAGATGGGCTACGAAGCGGCGGCGGGCGCAGGCGTCGCGGCGGCAAGCGACGCATTGGCGCGGGGGGATGCGTAGCGTAATCGCTGCCTGGCGCATCCACTCGATTGTCTCGATTGTCGACGCAAACGGGCGGGAACGGCGGCCCATATGTAAGCCAAGCAAGCCGCCCCCGCCTTTCGCCGCATACGCAATCGGCTATGCCACTTCGTCGCGGCGTATGTTGGCGAGCATATCCGCAAACGGGTTCGGGCGCGGGATGTCTGTCGCATAGCCGCACTGAAGGCAATGGATGTACTTGCCGTACTGGTCACGGCTTGCGTGGATGTCCCCGCGGCAGCGCGGGCAGCGCTTCAGATAGATGCTTCTGTCAGAGTTCGTTGACCGCATAATCGCTGTCTCCTACACACTCAATTTGTTATCGCAAACCGAATGTTAGAACACAAGCGCCATTGCTTTCAAGCGAATTTAGGACAAGTTTTGATAATTTGTTCGCAATAATCCTAGAAAATGGAAAGGATTCGAGAACGCAATAGACATTCGACGCATGCAACGGACGGGCGCAATAATCGCAATCGGGGGGGGCGGACAAGACGGTTGCAAACCGGCGGGCAGAAATACGGATAAGGCAGTTGTAGTTCAGTGGGCAAAACGCGGACAAAAAGAAAACCGGGTCAGGCGCCTGACCCGGCTTGAAGTGTATGCTTATGAGGCGGGCATTAACCCTGCGCCGCCTTCTTCAGTTCGGTGCCGGGCGAAAACCCCACGCGCTTGTGAGCCGGCACTTCGGTCAGCTCGCCCGACTGCGCGCCGCGTATGGGACGCACCTTGCGCGCTTTCACATCCCGAAGCTCAAACGAACCAAAGCCCGTAAGCACCACTTTGTCGCCGTTTGCAAGCGCCTCCTGTATGCTGCCAAGCACAGCGTTAAGCGCCTCATTCCCGTCCGCATTCTTGGACTTCAGCTTCGTCGATACCCTTGATGCTATGTCGTTCTTTCTGAGAGTCGCCAATCTGTTCCTCCTAAGCGCAATACTGATTTTGGGCAAGTCTGCAAGTTCGTAATGTAGGCAGTCTTCACGCAGAAAATCCCTATATTATTCCCCGTGATGCGATGACTGCGCGCGCGTCTTGAAAAGCCGTCGGCGGGTTGTTGGAAGTGCTTGCCATTAACGCCGCCCTGCAATTATACGAATGCGCAGGGCGTATATTCAATAGTTCATTTCCCAAAAGCCGCCGCGTTTTGTAGAATAACCTAAACGCAAAAATAATTCAATAAGTTATCCTGACCCGACGGCGCTTCGAGCAAGATAGTTTGAGATAATTCGCAATCCCGCCGCAACCCTAACTGACTAATAGAGAAGCGCAGCCCGGACGCATCCGCGCCGAAACGCAAGCGCCATCCGCTATGGACATACCTGATACGGACTACGCTATACTATCGCGCTATACCATCGCTATGAGGTGAAAGCCCAATGCAACCCGAATTGATTGCCGATTATAACTGCATCGTGGGCGAAGGCCCGCTCTGGCATCCGACAGAAAGATGCGTGTACTGGGTTGACATCCCGCAGGGCAGGATATTTCGCTACGATCCCGCATCGGGCGAACACAGCCAAATCTTCGAAGGCCCGCAGGTGGGCGGCTTCACCATTCAGGCGGACGGCTCCCTGCTGCTGTTCATGGAGCGCGGCGCGGTGGCGTCTTTGCGCCACGGCAAACTCGAGTATCACATAGAGCAGATCGAGGCAGAGCGCGAGACGCGCTTCAACGACGTCATCGCCGACCACGCCGGGCGCGTCTTCTGCGGCACGATGCCCGCGCCCGCCCGCGCCGGCAGCCTATACCGCTTGGACACCGACGGCTCCATAACCCAAGTCCTCAGCGGCATCGGCATCTCCAACGGAATGGGCTTCACGCCCGACGCCAAGCGGATGTACTACACCGACTCGCCCACGCATAACATCTACATCTTCGACTACGACGCGGACACCGGCGAACTCTCCAATCAACGCGTGTTCGTGAACACGGGCGAAAGCGACGGCATACCCGACAGAATGACCGTTGACGCCGCCGGCTATGTGTGGTCTGCGCGCTGGGACGGCTCATCGCTTGTGCGCTACTCGCCGCAGGGCGAACAAGAGCGCCGCGTCTGGTTCCCCGCCCGCAAAGTGTCCAGCGTAACATTCGGCAGCGCCGATTACACCGATATGTACATCACCACCGCCGGCGGACAGGACAAGACGGCAGAGGGCCCGGGCGCCGGCTGCCTATACAGACTGAACCTAGGCATAACCGGCAAGCCCGAATACCTATCGCGCATAGGCTTGTGATGCGGCGCGCCGCTTGGAAAGCGTTGCGCTCACTATTATCTTTACCGTATTCCCCAGAGATACATCACATCTGGGTTCGCATCGTCCCGTCGCGCTGACCCTTTGTGAAAAGGCGGTGGGCGGCGGGACGAACTGATTGCCGATTATTGGCGTATGGCTAATAAGCCGCCGCCTACTCCATCCGGCTGCCGCCCCAGGCGCGCGATACGCCCGCCGCGGTGGGCTCCACTATCACATTCACCACCGCGGGCTTGCCGCTTGCGAATGCGCGCTCAAGCGCGGGGCGAATTTCGTCCGGATCCGTAACCTCTTCGCCGTGCGCGCCGAGCTCGCGCGCCATTCCGTCGAAGTTGGTGAACCCAAGCTCTCGCCCCGGCTTGCGGCGGTCGGGCGTGCGCGCCGTCCAACCGGCGTTGTTGCTTATGACCGTTACCACCGGCAGGTTGAAGCGCACGCAGGTGTCGATTTCCATTGCGTTCATTCCCATAGAGCCGTCGCCGTGCAGCACTAGCACCTGATTGTCCGGCTTGGCTATCTGCGCGCCGATGCCGTAGGGCAGCCCTACTCCCATTGTGCCGGTTACGCCGGAGTTCAGCCGATGCCCCGGCACATATGTGGGCAGTGACTGCCGCCCGAAGTGCAGGATTTCGTTGCCGTCGACGCACAGGATTGCGTCGCGGTCGAGGAAGTCGCGTATCTCTTTGCATAGCCGCAGCGGGTGAATGGGCGTCTGGTCGGAGTTCAGCAGTACCGCCTGCTGAGTGGCGCGGCGGTCGTTGTCCTCTTGCAGGCGCGTAATCCACGGCGATTCCAGGCGGCCGCCGAAGTCGCCGGGGCGCGCTTCCACTTCCGCTACCATCTGTCCCAGCACCGCCTTGGCGTCGCCCACGATGCCGAGGTCTACGTCGCGGTTGTGCGCTATTTCGCTCGCCTCGATGTCGATCTGAACCACCTTAGAGTCCGCCGCAAAGCGCCTGCCGTAGTTCACCATCCAGTTCATTCGCGTGCCGATGACCAGCACCAAATCCGCCTCTCGCAGCGCCGTGCTGCGCGCGCCTTGGAAGGATACGGCGTGATCCTCCGGCACGATGCCGCGCGACATCGGCGCGGTGTAGAAGGGGGCGCTTGTGAGATCCACAAGCCGCTCCAGTTCGGGCGAGGCGCCTGCGAAGAACACGCCGCCGCCCGCGAATATGACGGGACGCTCCGACGACGCCAGCATATCCACCGCCTCTTTGACCGCCGCCGCATCGCCCGCGGGAACGGACTTGCGCGACGCGCGGGTGGGCGCAGCCGCATCGTCTTCTTCAACCTCTTCGTACAGCACATCAGCGCCGCAGTCGATATACACCGGGCCCGGCCGGCCCGACATCGCCTGCCGATACGCCGTGCTGACGATTTCGGGATAGCGCGCCGCCATTGTGGGGCGATGCCAATACTTGCATATCGGCTCCATAATGCGCTCTTGGTCAACTTCTTGGAAGGACTCCCTGCCGATTTCGTGAACCGCGCTTGCGCCGCCTAGGATGACCATAGGCGCGCAGTCGATAGACGCCGCATAAACGCCGGTGAGCAGGTTAAGCGTGCCGGGGCCGCTTGCCGCGGTGCAGACGCCGGGCTTGCCGGTAACGCGCGCGTAGGCGTGCGCCGCAAACGCCGCCGCCTGCTCATGCCGAAAGTCGATCGTCTCTATGCCGAAATCCTGGCAGCCCATCACAATGTCGAAGTCGGGCCCGCCCATCAGATAGAAGAGCTTCTCCACGCCCTCTTCCTTGAGCGTCTTCGCTATAAGGTAGCTTCCGGTAACCTTTGCCATAACAAACTCCTTAGTGGGTAGCGCTTGTACGCCAATCGGCGGATGGGCAAAGCGTATCATATCGAGGGAGTTTAGCCAAACCAATGGGGTATGAACAAGGCAAGCGTGCGGCGGCGGGGCGGGTTTTCAACGCAAAGGCGTGGGGGGCGCAAAGGGAAGCAAGGCTAGGGGGTGGTCATCGTCAGAATCCCTCTGTGAAGAACCGATGGGAAGTAGGGCGGGCCGCATAAACAATCTATTGCGCATTCGGATTGATGCGTGGTAGCTTGATATGTTGTGTCAAAACAAGAGCGCAGATACGCGTTCAACTCAAAAATGGGAATTGAGAGCGATTGTAAAGCGGCTTTAACGCATCGTTAATTTGCCGTTAATATCTATGCCGTATCGTATTCGGTGTGAGCCGGTGGGCTTGATACTCAAACCGACGGTTGCATACGGCGCGATTATCATTGCCACGCTCTTCGGTTGCCGAATATGGAAGCGCTAAGGTTTATATTTGTCCCCCTCCCCTCGCGTTAGGCGCTCTATAGTTCGGCTGGTGTTCGGCGCATTGCTGGCGATTGCGTTGCCGGTCGCGCTGGCGCAGGTTTCAAGCAGCAATCCGCTGACGACGTCGTGGGCGGCCGCGCCTGAGACGGGCGGCGTTTTGAGAAGCGCAGCGTTCACGCGCACGCCAACCCCTACGCGGACGCCGGCCGTTGATAGCCGGTTCAGCCCGCGCACGAACCAGTTCCCGGATGAGCAGCAGCCACCGCCGCCGCCACAGCCGCAACCAGGCAATCCGACGCCTACGCCGACGAACACGCCCGATAGCGATAGAGATAGCGGCGTCGGAGTCGGCGTAGGAATTGATCCGGCGAGCACGGCTACACCCACGCCTACGCCGACGAACACGCCCCGCAACAACAACATTGGCGTCGGGGTTGACCCAACGAACACGCCGGCGGTTGTTATAGAAACTTCCACGCCAACCGCTACAGGCACCATCACGCCTACGCCAACCGCCACCGGCACGCCTACGCCCACTGCCACCGGCACGCCTACCGCCACGCATACGCCTGATTTTCTGTTGCCTGGCGATGAGCCGCGCCCGCCGGGTCCGCCTGTACAGGGAGGCACGCCCACCCCTACGCACACGCCTGAAAGGCTATTCCCGGGCAATGAGCTGCCCGGAGCCACCGCGACAAGCACGCCCACGGCTACGGATACGCCCGATCGCTTTTGGGTTATCGAGACATCCACGCCTACACGAACGCCAACCGCAACCGGCACGCCTACGCCAACTGCCACCGGCACGCCTACTGCAACTGGCACACCAACGCCTACGCCAACTTCCACAGGCACGCCGACCGCTACCGGCACACCTACCGCAACCGGCACGCCAACTGCCACGCCTACGTCTGATTTTCTGTTGCCTGGCGATAAGCCGCGTCCGCCACTTCCGCCGGGTCCGCCCGTACAGGAAGGCACGCCCACCCCTACGCACACGCCTGATAGGCTATTCCCGGTCAATGAGTTGCCCGGAGGCGCCGCGACGAGCACGCCCACTGCTACGCATACGCCCTCTCGCTTTTGGATTACCGAGACATACACGCCTACAAGAACGCCGACCGCAACCGGCACGCCTACGCCTACGCCTACTGCCACCGGCACGCCTACAAGAACGCCTACTGCCACCGGCACGCCTACACCTACTGCGACCGGCACGCCCACGGCTACGCGCACTGCCACCGCTACACATACCGCAACGGCTACGCCTACCGCTACACACACCGCAACGCATACGCCTACCGCCACGGCTACGCCAACCGCCACCGCCACGCCTACACCTACGCCAACTGCTACCGGCACGGCTACGCCTACGCCCACGGCCACGCCCACCGCTACACCTACTGCCACGGCTACGCCTACCGCTACACACACCGCAACGCATACGCCTACCGCAACGGCTACACACACCGCAACGCATACGCCTACCGCAACGGCTACACACACCGCAACGCATACGCCTACCGCGACCGGCACGCCAACTGCCACCGCTACGCCTACCGCAACGGCTACGCCCACTGCCACCGCCACCGGCACGCCTACGCCTACGCCCACAGCTACCGGCACGCCTACCGCCACAGCTACCGGCACGCCTACTCCCACGCCTACCGCCACAGCTACGCCAACTGCTACTGGCACGCCCACGGCTACACATACGCCTACTGCAACTGGCACGCCTACGCCCACGCCGACCTCAAATGTCGGTATTCTTCTTCTTGATCGAGAGTTTCTCCCCGACACGCCAACTCCCACGCCTACCGCCACGGCTACGCCAACTGCGACCGGCACGCCTACCGCTACACACACGCCCACGGCTACACATACGCCTACCGCAACCGGCACGGCCACGGCTACGCCCACTGCTACCGGCACGCCTACGCACACGCCTACCGCAACTCACACCGCCACGCATACGCCCACTGCAACCGGCACGCCCACCGCCACGCATACGCCTACTGCAACTGGCACGCCTACGCCCACGCCGACCTCAAATGTCGGTATTCTTCTTCTTGATCGAGAGTTTCTCCCCGACACGCCAACTCCCACGCCTACAGCCACGGCTACGCCTACTGCAACCGGCACGGCTACAGCCACGGCTACGCCGACGCCTACCGCTACTCACACCGCCACGCATACGCCCACTGCGACCGGCACGCCCACGGCTACACATACGCCTACCTCTACGCACACGCCTACCGCAACTGGCACGGCCACGGCTACGCCCACCGCTACCGGCACGCCCACGCCTACACCCACCGCCACGCATACGCCCACTGCTACCGGCACGCCTACCGCCACCGCCACACACACCGCTACGCCCACGGAGGTTTCCGCCGGCGCTCCCGGCGGAACAGAGCCAACAGCGACGCCAACGCCAACACCAACGAATCAGGCAAGGGCCGGCGCAGTCCCCATCTATGAAGGTCCGCCGGCAACGCATACGCCTACCGCAACATACACCGCTACGCATACGCCCACGGCCACCGGCACGCCCACGGCGACGCATACGCCTACCGCCACCGGCACGCCCACTCCCACGCCGACGTCTGCCTTTCTAGAGTCGGAGCCCATCGGCGTAATGCCAATCGCGACGCATGTGCCAACCACGACGCATACGCCAACGCCGACGGCTACATATAGACCTAGTTACGGCGGCGGGGGATCAGGCTCAAGGCGCACGCCGACGCCCGCTCGCACGCGCATGCCTATGGCAATGCCGACGGCAACGCTCGCGCCCACGACAATGCCGACATCCACGGCGACGATCGCGCCCACGCCTACGGCAACCGCGCTTCGCGCTTATACGCCTACGGCAGCGCCGACGTCGACCTCAACGCCGATATCGACGGCTACGGCGGCGGCTCGGGTTACAGCCACGCCGTCGGTTGGGGGCGGCGTATCGGCGGCGCCTGCGTCGAGCGTTGCGGCGTTGGTCAGGGGCAGCACGGCGACGCCCAACGCTACGGCTGCTCCGAGTGCGACGGCTGCATCGCCGGCGGCTACGCCTACGGCAAGCGTTACGGCAACGCGCACATACACGCCGAGCGCGACGCCCACCGCCGCGACGACGCTTGTGGTTGAGCGCGCGCCTAGCGCTACGCATGAGCCCACGGCGACGCCTAGCGCAACACCCGCGCTCGCATCCATTATTGCGCTTGTCGCCACCGCCGCGCCTCAGACGGGCGCGACGGCGTTAGCGGCCGCGCCAACGGTCGAAATGGCGCGCGCCACGCTGACGAATATGCCGGACGACGACGGCTTCCCGCTGTGGCTGCTGCTAATCCCCGCTGCGGCGTATATGGCATGGAGCGTATGGCGGCGCTATCGGCGCTATCGGACGGGTTAGCGGCGCTGCGCTGCGCGGGGACGCTCCAAACGCAAAGGCGCAGAGGCGCAAAGACGGGATTGGGCGTGTTATAATGCGCTACAATCGCTCTGCCATTCAATCATATTGAGGTAATTCCCAATGGTTGTATCCCTATCCACCGCCGCACTAAGGGATTTAGAGACAGCGGCCGAGTATGCTATTGAAGAAAACTTCCCCGTTCCGTCCAAAACCGCCATTAGCAACGCGGAGCGTCTGATACGCGCGATACAAGATATGTCCCGCCTGCGTATTGAAGTGTATCCCACCCCTGACGCAGAGATAGCGTTGGATGTCCCAAATGGGCGCGGTCAATCGGTGGCGCTGCTATGCGAATCCGGCGGCGGTGCGCTGTGCCTGGCGAACTTAGCAAGCGGACATCGCAGCAAGCGCTACCCCAACGCGGATACGCTCCCTGACAAGTTTCTGCGGGAAGTTTTTATGGAACTGGGACGCGGACTAACATAAGATTCAATGCAGATTCCTGAAACTATTGCGGCGGATGAAGAACTGGGACGCGGCGTATCTTCAAGAAATAGCGCGAACCGAGCGCGCCGCTCTTTGCTTCCCATCAATGAGTTCTTGCCAAGGCAGGGCGAAATCCATATTTCGGTTGACAGGCTTAGCATTGCGCCGTTGAATGAGGCGCTTGCCATCGCTGACGCGCGAGACGGCGCGCGAAATCGCAATTTCTACGGATGGGCGGTAGTAAGCGCTTCCAATGCGGCGCTTAACGGACGTATAGTAGAGGCGTCTCCCATACCTAACATCAATCCATATCACACAGACATCATCCTGCCGCAAAGCGCCGCAGATGACAGAGGCGAACAGAAGCGGCATGCCCAAGAACTGAGGGACGCCTCTCACTGGCGCGCCCGCCCTGACTTACCCTAAAACCACCACGCAAAAATCACCACACACTAGGAGGACCCCACCCATGGTTACCCCACGCTCCGACTGGCTCGCGCTCACGCAAGAAGTGCCCATCGAACCCGAACTCCCCATCTGCGACCCGCATCATCACCTCTGGCAACGCGACGGCAACGACTATATGCTCGAAGACTTGCTGCGAGACATCAATTCGGGACATAACATCGTGAGCACCGTCTTCTTGGAGTGCTCGTCTATGTACCGCGCCGACGGGCCGGAGCGCCTGCAGCCGCTGGGCGAAACCGAGTTCGTGGCGGCCGTCGCAGAGCAGGCGGCGGCTATGCCCGATGTATCCGCCAACATCAACGCAGGCATCGCCGGCTACGCAGACCTGCGATTGGGCGATGCGGTGGCAGAGGTTCTGGAGGCGCACATTGAGCTAGGCAAGGGCAGGTTTCGCGGCATTCGGCACGGCACCGCCTTTGACTCTAGCAGCGAAATCGCCACATATCGCAATCAGGGCGGCGGCACAATGATGAACGCCAAGTTCCGCGAAGGCTTCGCTCAGCTCCAAAAGTACGGACTGAGCTTCGACGCGTGGCTGTTTCACCCGCAGCTCCCCGAACTTGCCGACCTCGCAAGCGCCTTCCCCGACACCGCCATCATCCTAGACCATATCGGCGCGCCGCTGGGCATCGGTCCGTATTCGGGCAGGCGCAGCGATGTTATGCAGATATGGAAGCGCAGCATAGCGCAGGTTGCCGCCAACCCGAATGTGGTGGTCAAGGTGGGCGGCTGCGGCATGCCCAACTACGGCTTCGGCTGGCACGAGCGCGTCACGCCGCCCGACTCCGCCGAACTCGCCGAGGCGACCGCGCCCTACTACCTCTACGTGATTGAGCAGTTCGGCCCCGACCGCTGCATGTTCGAAAGCAACTTCCCGGTGGACAAGGCGTCCTACTCCTACAATGTGATGTGGAACTCGTTCAAGCGCATCGTGGCGGACTTCTCCGACAGCGAAAAGGCGGCGCTGTTCCACGACACCGCCGCGCGCGTGTATCGCCTGGCATAATCGAACAGAGCATCGGGCGGTAGGCTAAGCCCGATTGCCATCATCCGCCGCCTTGGATCCGTCGAGTGGCGATAGTGCTACGCTATGCGTCGGGGATGCGTTGTGCCGCTCAACATCCCGCCGAAATGCGCTATAATCCCTAATACAAGGTTGCCGCCCGCCGCGCGCTATGGACGGCGGGGCATGCGCGGCGCTCGATATGTATGGAGGCGAATGATATGGATGTGAACACTGCCGCGCCTATCTTGGCGATTATACTGCTGATATTCGCGCTGGCGCTTTTCGTCGTAGGCATCAAGGACATCACCGACTGGTCTCGCGCCAAGCGCAGAAATCCGTCGTCCGAAGACACGCCTTCAGACGGCAAGTAAGCCTTCGCGCGGGTTTTGATATGAACCATAACAATGAGAGAGTGCCCTTGAGGGGCATCCTCATAATCCTGTTCGCCATCGCAATCGTGGGACTGGTAATACTTGTTTGGCTTGCGCCCGTTGCGGCAGCCGATATGACCCCGGCGCAGGACAGATTGCTTAATGTCGGCGATTGGATGCTCAAAGCCTCCATAGGCGCGATACTTGGCTTTGCCGGCGCGAACCTCGCCGCCCGCAACGGCAACCGCGCGTCGGAGTAGGCGCTCGCTCCCCCACCCTATCACCTCTTGCCCCGGCGCTTGACCCCCCTTGCCTTAACCCCGTATATTGACCGCACAACCGCTGTGGGCTTTGAGTGACCGCCCCCGTCCGCGCTTGGGCGGCTGGCGCGTGCATTGACGCCCCCTTCAAGACAGACATCAAGACAAGCGAATTATGATTTGGGAGGTCATAGTTATGGCATTCGGAAGCGGAGATTACACCTACGAAGTCGCTGAGGGATGGGGCGCGCTGCCCGACGGCTTCGAGTTCAAGCAGGTGGCGGATGTGGCGGTGGACGGCGCCGACAATGTGTATGTCTATAACCGCGGCACGCACAACCTCGTCATCTTCAACCGCGCTGGCGACTACCTGCGCTCTTGGGACCTCAAACACAAAGAGCCGCACGGCATATGCGTGGACGACGACGGCAATGTGTTCCTAGCGGACAGGGACTCGCACGTCGTCGAAAAGCGCAACGCAGACGGCGATCTGCTGCTCACGCTTGGCACGCGCGACATGCCGTCCGACACCGGCGAACAGAGCCAGCGCTTCCTTGTAGAGAAGCCCGGCGGCCCGTTCAACATGCCCACCGGCATCGCAATCGGCAACTTCGGCGACCTGTTCATATCGGACGGCTACAGCAACTGCCGCGTGCATCACTACAACGCCAGCGGCTCGCTGATGAACTCGTGGGGACTGCCCGGCAAAATCAACCCCGGCGACTTCCATCTGCCGCACGGCATCGGCGTCGACCGCCACAACCGCGTGGTAGTGGCAGACCGCGAAAACCACCGCATCCAGGTGTTCGACGAAGACGGCGAATTCCAGATGATGTGGACGGGCTTTCAGCAGCCCACATCGGTGGCGTTCGGCCCCGACGGCGAGATATATGTGCCTGAGCTGCAGCACCGCGTCAGCATCATAGACGAAGAGGGCAACCTGCTGGCGCGCTGGGGCGATGAGCACAGCCACGCGCCCGGCCTGTTCTACGCCCCGCACGGAATGGCGATCGACTCGCGCGGCGACATCTACGTGGGCGAAGTGCTGGAGGGACAGCGCATCCAAAAGTTCGTGCGCCAGCGGTAGGGGCAGGAACACCCGCAGTGCAGTCCATCACATCCCCTTGGCAAGACGCTTTCGATCGGTTCGTCGGTTCTATACAAGAATCGGCGATCATCGTTGCGCCGTTCATCACGCGCGAGCCGATCGAACGGCTTGCCGAGGGGTTGCGCGCGCGCAATGCCATTCGCCTAGATGTGCTGACCAACCTAGCCGGACAAAGCCTCTGCGAGGGTTCTGTGGATGGCGCGGCGCTTGCTTGGCTGTGCGACCAAGTCCCTAGAACCGCCGTCCGCCACCTGCGCAACCTGCACGCCAAAGCCTATGTAGCGGATGATCATACCGCCATCGTTACATCCGCCAACCTCACGCGGGGCGGCATTTGGCGCAACTATGAGTTGGGCGTTGCAATCACGGACACGCGCGCGGTCAAAGAAATAGCGGACGATTTGCGCGAATACGGCAACTTCGGCATACCGATTCCTACGGATGCGCTCATCGAATTGGACGGGATGGCGCATCGGGCGCGCCAAGCCAAAAGCGCCGCCGATAGCGCCACTGCCGACGATGCCAACTCGGAATACAACAGCGCGCTCAATAGCATATCGGGGCGGTTGACCGAACTCAGCACAAGCTCGGACGAATTCAAGATCAATCCCGACGCAACCATCACTGGCAAGTTCGGCGATGCGGTAAAATATCTGCTGCGTCGGCATGGCGCTTTGCCCACCCGCGAAATCTACCCGCTAGTCCAAGATCTGATGCCCGAATGGTGCGACGACGATGTGAAGCGCGTAGTGCGCGGCGTTGAACTCGATACCAAATGGCGGCACGATGTTCTGAACGCACAGCAGGTTTTGAGGCGTCAAGGCGTTATAGTTCGCGAAGGCGATCTATGGAGGCTAGTCTGACAAAGTGAGCCGCGCGCAAGAATCCAATTTGCTCAAACTAAATGCTTTCGCCGTAGATCTGCCCCACGACCGCATCTATATGCAAGATGTAGATGCGATTGAGGTGGACATATGGTGCGCCCCATTCCCCAACAGTGCGCACGCGGCGATGTTTATGCTGGCAGTGGACTGCCAAATCGTGATTGAGGGTTTCACCGCGCAAGACTTCGACAACGACGACCATACATATGACGCGGATTGCCCCGCCTGCGAGGTTTTCGGTTGGGTGAACGCCAAACACGAAGCCAACTGCTACAGGTTGGACGACATCGCTATGGACGCTTTCACCGACGCAATAGCCGAAATGCCCGAACTTCGAATGTTCAAGAACGGCGAACATTGCGTCGAAATCGACCACTGGACGATAACTACAATAAGATCTGAGAGCGTCTAAAAATATGAAAAGTTAGCAACCGCGCCCATGCGTACATTCTAACCAACACACCCAACCCCAACCGAAAGGCATCTCATTGGAAACCATTCTTGCCATCATCGTAGGTTTGATATTCGGCGGCGCATTCGGCGGGCTGCTGGCGTGGCTCGCTATGCGGCTGCGCGCAGGCGGCGCAGGCGCAAATCTGCGCGCCGAGCTTGACGCCGCCAACAAGCGCATCACGGACGCCGAAAGCGCCGCCGCCGAACACAAGCGCAGCGCCGAAGAATACCGGCAGAAAGCCGCTGACGGCGATACGCAAATCGCCGGCCTCAACGCTACGTTTGAGGCGTCCCAAGAGCGATACGCCGCGCTCGAACAAACGAATGCCGAACTTCGCGACGCCAACGACCGCGCGCAGCGGCAGACGGCGGCTAACGCAGCGGAGGTTGCCGACCTAAAGGCGCAACTCGACGCCGCCAACAAGCGCCTCGCCGAGCAGACCGACATCGAAAAGACGCTGCTTGACCGGTTCAAGGTTATGGCGAGCGATGCGCTCAAATCCAACAACGACCAGTTCATCAAGGCGGCGGACGAAAAGATAGGCGCGCTGGTAACGCAGGCGAACAAAGACTTTTCCCTCAGCAAAGACGCCGTGAACGAACTGGTCAAGCCCCTGTCCGACGAACTCAAGCGCATTGAAGAGGCGCGCAACAAATCGCAGGGCAGCCTGACGGCGCAGATCAAGGCGCTGCAAGAGAACAACAACAGCCTTGTCTCCGAAACCCGCAGCCTCGCCACCGCGCTCAAGCGTCCCGAAGTGCGCGGCTCTTGGGGCGAAATGCAGCTCCGCCGCGTGGTGGAACTGGCGGGCATGCAAGACTACTGCGACTACGAAGAGCAGGTCAGCGTAACGGCGGACGACGGCAGCCGCGACCGCCCCGATATGGTGGTGCGCATGCCCAACAACCGCACCATCGTGGTGGACGCCAAAGCGCCGATGAACGCCTATCTCACCGCCGTGGAATCGGACACCGCCGACGCGCGCCAAGACGCTATCCGCCGCCATTCGCAGCAGGTCAGAGAACGCGCGCAAAATCTGTCGCAGAAGGCGTATCAGCAGATATTCGAGCGTTCCCCCGACTTCGTGGTGATGTTCCTGCCCGGCGAATACCTGCTGTCCGCCGCGCTGGAAACCGACCGCGATCTGATTGACTGGGCGATGCAGCGCAATGTCATCATCGCCACGCCCAACACGCTTATGGCGCTGCTCAAAGCGGTGGCGATGGGCTGGCGCGAGGCGCAAATCGAAGAAGAAGCCGCCAAAGTAGCCGCGCTTGGACAGGAACTCCACGACCGCATCCGCGTATTCGCCGGACATATGTCGCGGATGGGCAGCTCGCTTGACAGCGCGGTCAAGGCATTCAACAGCGGCGTGGGATCGCTGGAATCGCGCGTGCTGACATCGGCGCGCAGGTTCTCGGAATACGGCGTCGCCGCCAATCAGGACATACCTGAACTGAGCGAGATAGCCACGCCGCCGCGCGACTTCAGATCGGCCGATCTGCGCGCGCTGCCGGAACCCGCCGCCGCCGGCGACGACTAACATCCGCCCGCCAAACCTGATACACTACCCATTGCGATACGGTTGGCATCCGAACCCGCAAACCAGTCTCTATTCCCTACCCACATTCCAAGGAGAAAACATTGAACGGCAACGAAGCAATGGCAAAGATATTAAAGGCAGAGGGCGTTGAGTGGCTGTCCTGCTTTCCCGCGCAGCCCCTGATTGACGCCTGCTCCCGCGAGGGCATCCGCCCCATCCTCTGCCGCCAAGAGCGCGCCGGCGTCAATATGGCGGACGGCTTCAGCCGCATCCATAACGGCAAGAAAATCGGCGTATTCACGATGCAGACCGGCCCCGGCGCCGAAAACGCTTTCGGCGGCGTAGCCCAGGGCTTCGCCGATTCCGTCCCCTTCCTCTGCATCCCCGGCGGCAATCCCGCCCCGCGCCAAGGCGTGCATCCCAACTTCGAATCCGTTCCCAACTATCAGGGCATTACCAAGTGGGCGGCGAATGTCAATATGGTGGAGCGCATCCCCGAAATGGTAGGGCGCGCAATGACGCACCTCAAGCACGGCAGGCTCGGCCCCGTGCTGCTTGAGTTCCCCGGCGATGTGGCGGCCGCCGAATTCCCCGGCGAGCTCAACTACAAGCCCGTCGCCGTGCGAAAGTCCGGCGCAGCCCCCGAAGATGTGCGCGATGTAGTCACGGCTATGCTCGCCGCCGACTCGCCCGTCATCAACGCCGGGCAGGGCGTTCTGTACGCCGAAGCCACGCCCGAACTCATCGAGTTCGCCGAACTCACCAACATTCCCGTGATGACCACCCTAGCGGGCAAGAGCGCCTTCCCCGAAACCCACCCCCTCGCGCTTGGCACGGGCGCGTCATCCGGCACGCTGATGTGCGCCCGCTTCCTGGAAAAGGCCGATTTCGTAGCAGGCATCGGCACAAGCTTCACCATATCCAACTTCAACGCCCCTATGCCCGCCGGCGTTACGCTGGCGCACATCACCAATTGCGCCGAAGATGTCAACAAGGACTACCGCGCAGACTACGGCGCAGTGGGCGACGCTAAGCTTGTGCTGGCGCAGATGATTGAAGAAGCGAAGCGGCAGCTGGGCGCGGAAGGGCGCGGCGATGTGAACGGCGTGCGCGACGAAATCAAGCGCGTCCGCGGCGAATATATGGTGGAGTGGGGACCGCGCTTCACATCCGACGAAGTCCCCATCAGCCCCTACCGCGTCTTCAACGAAATGATGGCGAATGTGGACGTCGCCAACACAATCGTAACCCACGACTCCGGCTACCCGCGCGAGCAGATTGTCCCCTTCTGGCCCGTAACCACGCCGCGCGGCTACATCGGCTGGGGCAAGTCCACGCAGCTCGGCTACGGCTTGGGGCTCGCGCTCGGCGCAAAGATGGCAGCCCCCGACAAGACCGTCATCAACATAATGGGCGACGCCGCTTTCGGCATGGCGGGCTTGGACATAGAGACCGCCGCCCGTTCCAACATCGGCACGCTAACCATCATCCTGAACAACGGCGTGATGACGCACTACTACGACCACTTCCCGCACGCCACCGAGCATTGGGGCAGCAACCAACTGGGCGGCGAGTACGCTAAAGTCGCCGAAGGCTTGGGCGCGTACGCCGAGCGCATAGACGCCCCCGACGAAGTAGGCCCCGCCATAGCCCGCGCGCTTCAAGCAACCAAGGAAGACCGCCCCGCCGTCCTCGAGATGATGACCAAGGAAGAAGAGACCATCTCCCGCTACTGGCGCTAGACCGCGATGCGGCGCGAACTAACGGGATGAGATGAACGAATAGGAACGGGCAAGCCGGGCGCAAATCGGTTTGCCCGTTCCATTATTTTCACAGGGATAAGGTACGTCGTATGGCTGATATGCTGGTGGGGTTCGTTGACGCCTTTTACTTGCGCGCGCAGGGCGCAAGCGTTATCGGCAAAAGGGGCGTGGATGTTCACATAAACGCATCCGCCGTCGTGGATTGGCTGCGAAAGTTGGCGGCGGATGAAGGCATGAACCAATCATTCCTGCGCGCCTACTGGTACGAAGGCGCATTCGAGCCGTCGCACCAGTGGTACGACGGCCAGCGTCAATACTTCCACATCATCGCGCGAACCCCCGGCATCCAACTGCGGCTTGGCCACATAGTAGAGCGGCCATCCCCGCTGGCGGAACCCATTCGGCAGGCAGTCAGAAAGACCGCGCGCAACATCGAAGTGTCCCCCGACAAACTGCTGTCCGAGTTCGATCAAAACTGGACATTCCCGCCGGATCGACGGCAGAAAGGCGTCGACACCCTGATTGCGCTAGATATGGTGCGCCTAGCCGGCCGCTCCGCCTATTCCACCGCCGTGCTTGTATCGGGCGACCAAGACTTTGCCGAAGTCATCCGCACCGTGCAGGATTTCGGCGTGAGAGCGCTAATCGCCACCCCAAACCCCGCAACCGTCGCCAGGGATCTCACCCAACTCGCCGACGGCTTGATTGTCATAGACGCCGACGCCGTCCGCACTATGCTGCCGCTTCGCCCATCCCCCGATTAGGCGCGTGATGCGATGGGCAAGGGTTTCTTTCACTCAGTCGAGCGCGCAATTCTTGACCACAGCGCAAATGCGCAAGGCGTTATGTCTTGCGCATTTCCCGCTTAACGAAGTGCCAGCGCCGGAAGCGGTGTAGCGCGCGCTTCCGACGTCGGCGCTATTGCATCCCCTACGCCAGATGCTTGGCTGCGAAGGCGAACACCTTGTTCCAGCCGTCAACCGCCTGCTCTTGGCGATACGCCCCGCGGTCGTAGTAGAAGAAGCCGTGTCCGGCGCCCTCGTACATATGGAACTCGTAGTCCTTGCCGGCGTCTTTGAGCGCCTGCTCATGCTGCGCCACCTGCGCCGGCGTGGGGCTCTGGTCTTCTGCGCCGAACAGCCCCAGCAGCGGGCAGGACAGATCGGCGGTGTAGTCGATGGGCGCTACCGGCTGCTGTGGCGGGCAGTCGTCCGACGCCTGCACCACGCGCCCGCCCCAAAGCTCTATGGCGGCGTCAAACGACGTCGAGCGGCAGGCGCACAGGAAGGCGTGCCGTCCGCCCGAACACGAACCGATTACGCCCACCTTGCCGCTGGCATACGGCAGCGAGCGGATATACGCCGCCGCCGCCGACATATCGCCCACCACCTGGTCGTCGGGAGCGCCGCCTTCGCCGCGCGCTTTCGCCGCCACATCGTCGGGCGAGCCGCTGCCGAAGCGGTGATACAGATCGGGCGAGATTGCGATATAGCCGTGATGCGCGAACTTGCGCGTGAACTCGCGGTAGAGCTCATCCCAACCCGGCAGGTGGTGAATCAGAACCATCCCGGGGAACGGACCCTCGCCCAGCGGACGGGCGTAGTAGGCGTTAATCGCATCGCCGTTATTCCCGTTAATCGTGATAGTCTCCGCCAGCATCCCTTCATACATATCGGTAGTGTAGTTGTGCATCCGTTTGCGCCTCCTGCTGTGATATGCCGTATGAGTTCGTTGTCAGCCGCGCCCTCGCGGACTTTCGCCGCATAAGTTGGGCGGCTTGCGCCCCTATGGTAATACTTGCGGGCTTTCGGCGCAAATCGGGCGAACCGGCTACCGCATATGAATGTGCTACAATCCAGCATAATGCGCTACGCCGTATCCGAACAAGACGCTACGATTGAGGCAATGAATGCGCTTAAAGGGCAGCGCCGCTGATTGAGAAGAAAATGAAAAAGTGTCCCCGCTGCGAAAGTCGAAACACGCGCAAGCGATACAAGTTTCACCTGTTCAATAGATACCGCTGCCGCCGCTGCCACAACACATTCGGCTCCGCGCCAGGCATTGCGGCGCTGCTGATAATCGCGACAGGCGCTGCGGCCGCCTGGTATTACGCCTCTTCGGGACAGGGCTTGCCCGTGCCGACGACGCTGACGCAACTTGCGCCAATGGCAGTTCCAACCGCTACTTCAACAATAATGCCCACGAATACGCCGAATGCGCAAGCGACGATAGACGCCAGCGTGCGCGCCACCACCACGGCCGCCGGCGTTCCTGCGCCGCCAACATCTACGCCGCCGCCTACTCCAAGCCCTAGCGCGACGCCGTTCATCATGGTTCCCCCCACGCCGCCCGCGCTGCCGACGTCGTTTCCTACGCCGCCGCAACTGCCGCCTACGCTTGAGCCGCTGCCCACGCCGCCATCGGTGTTTCCCACGCCACCCACGTTGCCCACGCCGCTGCCTACAATCTCTGCGCCGCCAACGCCCCCACTCTCCCCAAGGCTAGAGGACGTTACAAAAGCCACCGCAACCACCGTCGCAAAAATCATTCCAACGCCAACATCGACGCGCGTTCCGACGCTGCTAAAGCTAAACGCTATGACTTCGATTGCGGGTTTCTGGTCTGATGGAACGGCAAATGTGAATGTAGCGCTATCGCTGCGAAATGAGGGCAGGCTGCCCTATGAGGAAACGCAGCGCATCGCCATATCTTGCGCGCGAGATGGCAGCCCGATTGAGGATTGCGGCGGGACGACGGAAATAGCGCTGCCCGACGGATTTAGCGCGGGCGAATCCAACCTCGCGCTGCGTCTGCCTATGGGAAACGCCGCGCTTGATATAGACTACGGCGGTGATACGGCTTTGACCGTGAATGTGGTTGTGCCGGAGCGCATCCTAGGCGTGGAACGGGAAGTGTGGGAATGTTATAGCGATAGGGATAAATCAAGAAACTATGAAGGAAATCACGGATGTTACGGATGGCGCTCGGACGTCGTGGAAAAGTGGCGCAGCGGATCCGTTGTCAAAGTTTATGGAGAAGGCCACCCGAACTACATCCGATCCACTAAAGAAATCTTTGATGAGCGGCTTGCGCCCTTGCTTAACCTTGAGTTTCAGTGGGTCGATAACAAGGCTGACGCCGACTTTGTGGCAACATTCCGAAAACCACTCGATGATGACCGTGAATGGAAAAGATGTGAATACTGCTGGGGCTTTGGAGGCCCAACCAGTCTTACACAAGACAATAGAGGCAACTGGTCAGTGGTTGACGGCGGCGCTTTCACTATATTTCAAGGTGAAGATGAAGATCCAAACCTAACCGATTATGAAAAGCTGAAGTCCTATATGACGGCGGTGATTCTTCACGAAGGGTTGCATGCGCTTGCGCCTACGTCGCACGCCGAATTTAGCAACGTAATCAGCGTTATGGCCGGTATGGGTTACCTCACATATATGGACAAAGCGATACTCGCGCTTAACTCTCATCCACTGGTTGAACCCGGGATGACCATGAGCGAGGTAAGAAAACTCACAGTTCTCAGGGATGAACTTCTGGACAGCCCGCAGGAAGACTTTGACCTGCATAAATTCCTTGAGCGGACTTACGCCACTTTGCGGCACGCGGGGTCAATGTGGATGAAGCTTAGAGGTGGCTGGCTAGACGCCAATTGCGGCGGAGCGTTTGGGTATCCTGACTGGGCTGCATATGAGATAAGCCATTTCCTGCGTTGGGGCGACGGGATCGATGACTCTCAGATAGCCTATTTGCGCGAAGGCGGCAAATCGTTCTTCATCTTTCACTCAGACGAAGCCTATGCTGATGATGCTGACGGTTGGCAGCATTGGACTAAAGTATCAGGTAGTTGGACAAAGATTAGCCGAGAGCAACTCCGTGATTCAACCAATTGGCCCCTCGGAAACGCCAAACTTCACAGATCGCTCGGCCAGTTGCTCTACAGCAACTTCCGATTGACCGATAACAACGGCGGTTTCGCTGACGAATACGATGTGAAAGCGGTGGATCGGTCAGACGGAAAGATAACGCTAGAAATTCGCTATGACAACCCATTTATTGAATGGGGAATAGACGAAACCCTTGAAATAACGCTAGTTGTAGATGAATCGACTTACGAAGTCGATCGCTATACGTGGACTCGCACATCCAACGACAGGGACTGGTGCCAAACCTACAATGAAGAAGTGATAGGCATTAAGTACGGCACAGACCTGAAGGTTCCTGAGGAAATAATAGAGAAGTCAGAGTACGCGCTTCCGACGGAGTTCAGGGTCGATTAGCAGAGTTTCTAAAATCTGGTGTGAAAAGGGGGAATGGTGAATCGAACGGGAAAGCGTGGCTATGTTCGGCGTCCATCCCGGTAGCGGGACGACGTTGCTCCGACCACTCCACGCTTTACATATCCTATTGTAGATAAGGCGGAGCTGCCTTGTCAATCCCCTATTTTGCCCAATCTACCCCCGCCCCACAAAATCCGCCAGCCGCTCGCCTATCATCATCGCCGTCACATTCGTGTTGGCGCGCACCGTGTCCGGCATCACCGATGCGTCCGCTATCCGCAAGCCCTCTATCCCGTGTACGCGCAGCCGCTGGTCAACCACCGCCAGCGGATCGGACGCCGGCCCCATCTTGCAGGCACTCGTCAGATGCTGTCCCGTGGTAACCTCGCGCAGCAGCCACGCGTCCAGCGCCTCATCGCTCGCCAAATCCGCCTCCGTCGGCTGTATGACCCCCTTCACTATCGCCGCAAGCTCAGGATGCGCGAAGCATTCCACCGCCAGCCGCGCCGATTCGCGCATTCGGCGGCGGTCTTCGGGATGCTCAAGCAAGTGGTAGTCCAAGAACGGCTGCGTGTGCGGATCGGTGGATGTCAGCGTGATGCGCCCCTTGCTTGCCGCCAGATACACCGAGCAGGTGATGCGTATGCCCAGCGCGTCCATTCGGCTGCCGCCGCGGTTTATGCGCTCCGACGCGAAAGACTGCATCCACATCATCATATCGTTGGGGCGCTGCGAGCCGGCGGCGGTGTAGCGCAGCCCAACCTGCAGGCGCGGCGCAAGCCCGTCCAACTCAACCCAATCCTGCACGCTTGCGTCTATGAATATCAACGGATGATCGCTGAAGTTCCTGCCCACGCCCGGCAAATCGTGAACCACCGGAATGCCCATCTCTCGCAGATGATCGGCAGGCCCCACGCCCGACAGCATCAGCAGCTGCGGATTGGCGATTGTGCCGCTGCTCAGTACAATCTCATCGGCTTCCGCCGTGAACTTTTCGCCGCCGCTCTCTACCTGAACGCCGACCGCGCGCTTGCCCTGAAACAGCAACTTATGCGCCATGCAGTTGGGGCGAATTGTGAGGTTAAGCCGATGGCGCGCCTGCGATAGATAGCCCAGGCTGCTGCTCCAGCGGATGCCGTCCGGGTTGTTGCATGGGAATGCGCCGACGCCGTGCGCGTCCGGCGCGTTGAGGTCGTCGACCGGCGGGAAGCCGGCGTCTATGCAGGCGTTATAGAACGCCGTCTGCATCGGCAGCCAAGTGTCGCGCTTGAAGCGGTGGCATATGATTGGGCCGTCGCCGCCGTGAAAATCGTCCGAAAAGTCGGTGTCCGTCTCAAGCTTGCGAAAGAACGGCAGCGCCTTCTCAAACGCCCATTCATCGTTGCCCAGCGCCGCCCAGTCGTCGAAATCGTGCGTCAGTCCGCGCAGAAACACCTGCCCGTTAATTGCGCTTGTACCGCCGGTCACCTTGCCCCTTGGAACCAGCATAGGCTCCGCCGCATCGTTGGCTTTGCCCGTGAACTGCCAGTTGTGCGCACCGCTCACCATAATATCGGCGCCGGTGGCATAGCCGTACTTCAGCTCGTCGGGCAGCCGCTCGAAGTCGGGATAGTCCGGCCCCGCCTCCAGTAGCATCACGGAGCGCTTGGGGTATTCCGAAAGCCTGCTTGCCGCTGCCGCCCCCGCCGAACCCGCGCCAATGACGATGACATCGTACTTCACCGGACTTCTCCTTATGTGATGCGTGAGCTTAGGATAAGACTAAGATATAGGCTTATGCTATGGTATGCGGCGCATATGCCCTTTGGCGCTTACTATACGCCCGTTTCGGCGCAAGTCAATGCGTATCAAGTGGATATTCTCGAATTGAGCGTACAACCCGCCAAGCGGCCGCTAATGCAGCGCTTCCTAGATTCCTAGAAAATCTCAATCAGATAAGCCCCGCAACACAAGAATTCATAACCGCGCGCCCGATAGCCCTCTCAGCGCGCTATGCTGTATGATGCCTAAAAGGCCGACCGCGCATTCCAACCCGCGCATCCTAACCGAACTGGGGAAAGCGAACATGATTGAAAGAGAGCATGAACACACCCTCAATGTGTGGCTGGCGGAGCTGCTGATCCAACGGGGATTGGACGCCAAGCAGGAGCATGCGGCGGGCAGAAGGCGCATCGACGTGCTTATCAGCGTGGGATCGGCGAGGATCGCGCTTGAGGCAGAGCAAGGGCAGTCCACCGCCAAGCGCAGCGAAGCCGTCAGAGACGCCGACGCCCGCCTTACGCAGAACCTCGCGGACTGCGCTATCGCCGTATGCTACCCCGACGGCATCACCCGCAAAGAACAAATGCGAAACTGCCGCGTTCTCTGGGCTATTCGCTCGCCGGACAGACTGCGGCAGGGCGCTGCGCCGACATGGAACGAAGCCGACGCCGCCGAACTGCCGCGCGTCATTCGGCTTGCGCCCATGCAGCTCGGCAACCCCGACCACACGGCGGCGGCGCTGTCCGACAGCCTCGACGTCGCCGTGTCCTATCTGAACAAAACGCAGCGGCGCTTTCTAGCGCAGCATATGGATCTGCCCCAGCGCGAGGCGCGCAAGGCGGGCAAGACGGACGCAACGCGCTGGGACAGAGCCGCCAAGCGCGCGTTGCTGGTGGTGGCGACCGCCGTGATGTTCCATTCGCGCTTGGATTACCATCTCGAAGGAATGCGTCCCGAATACGATAACCGCATTCTTGACAATGCGCCCTTCACCGACGAATGGCCGCCCCAAATGGCGCAGCGCTGCGCCGATTCGGACAACCCCGGATCGGACTTTTCAGACGCTTGGAATCTGATACTGGCGCTGGACTACAAGCCCATCTTCGAGACCGGACGAGCCGCCTTGCAAGCCTGCCCGCCCGATCCCGCCTTCACCAACGCCGTCCGCGAAACCGCCAAAGCGGCGCTGGCGGTAGCCGGCAACATCGCGGGACTGCGCCACGATCTTATGGGACGCATCTTCCATAGGGTTCTGGATTCTGCTCCCTATGACGGCTCGTTCTACACATCCACTCCCGCCGCCACGCTGCTCGCCACGCTTGCCATAGATGAGGATATGCGCGATTGGAACGATCCCGACGCCGTCGCCAGCCTTCGCATCGTGGATCCGGCATGCGGCACCGGCACGCTGCTAATGGCGGCGGCGGAGCGCATCCGCGACCTATCGCCCCAAACCAGAGACGACGACGCTTTCGCGCAGGCGCTGATCGAGCAGGTGCTGTGCGGCTACGACGTCAACCTCACCGCAACTCATATGGCGGCGACTACGCTGGGGCTGCTATCCCCTACAACCTCTTTTCGCAAAATGAAGATAGGGCGCGCCTTCCTAGGCGTTGATGAAGAGGGCGACGCATACCTAGGTTCGCTGGAGTTTCTGGATCTGAAACCCAAGATGATGTCGTGGCCCAACGCCGCCCAGCCGGTAGCTCAGGTAGAAAACGGCGACGACATGGCGCAGTCCGAACCCGCCGACCTGGTGATAATGAACCCGCCCTTCACGCGCAATAGCCTGCGCCATGACCAGTTCAGCGCCGCCGATGAGCGCAAAATCAAGGCGCGCGAGAAGATGCTGTTCAGCAACAAGCCCGTGCATCTATCAAGCAACGGCAACGCCTTTATAATCTTGGCGGACTTTATGCGAAAGAGCGGGGACAGCAAAATAGCCGTAATACTGCCGCTTGTAACCGCCACAAACGCATCGGCGCTAGATATACGAAAGTACATCGGCGGCCGCTACTGGGTGGAGTATATCGTAACCTCTCACGATCCGCAGCGCATCTATTTCTCGGATAGCACCAGCATCGGGGAAATGCTGCTGGTATGCCGCGTTTGGGATTGGCGCGAAGGGGGCAAGCCGCCGACTAGGGTGGTCAACTTGGCGATAAACCCGTCAACGCCGGCTGAAGCCTACGCTGCGGCTGAAGCGATTCAAAACGACTCTACCGTAGCAAGGGGGTTAGGGACGCTTCAGCGGGTTTCGGCAAACGATATAGAAGCCGGCGACTGGGGATCGGTTCAGTTTCTTTCGCCCACCCTCGTCAGCGAATTCGTTTCGCTAGGGCGAAGCGAACTTGCCGCTGCATTGCCTTTGGAAAGCATCGCCGCCATTGGACCCGATGGAAGGGGCTTGCGCGGCAACTTTGTTCGCTCCGATTTTCCCGATGAAATTGGGATGGCCGCGCTTTGGGACCACAAATCGGGCGTTACGCAATCAATGCTTGCCGAGCCCGACACCTTTGTAACGGCAAAAGAGGGCAAAGAGGCGCAGGCGAATCGCCTATGGGAACAGCGCGGCACAATGCTGCTGCCAAACAGGATAAACCTGCCAACCGTAAGAGTAACGGCAGTACGCTTAGCCCATCCCTGCTTGGGTTCGGCTTGGGCGCCCTGCAAGCCCGAAGTAGCGGGCATAGATGCCGATGCGCTCGAAAAGGCGCTCTGCGTCTATCTCAACTCATCGGTTGGCGTACTAGCGATGCTGGGCGACCGCTCAAATACGAAGCCGACCTATCCTAAGTTCTCAATGACGGATCTGCGCAAGATCCCCGTCCCCGACTTTGCGGCGCTGTGCGAGCCGGCGGCGCTGCGCTTGGCGGCCGAATACGATGCGCTATGCGAACAGGCGCTGCTGCCGCTGCCGCGCATGGACGCCGACCCTGCGCGCGCCGCCCTAGACGCCGCCGTATGCGAAGCGCTGGACATAGACGCCGAGCGCGTGGCGACGATACGCCGCCATCTAGCCGCGGAGCCGTCGGTGACGGGGCGGCGGTATGCGGGGTTGGGGCAGTAAGCCGCGCAAATGCCCATCCCATCCGTTGCCGTTAGCCTTGCCGTGATATAATGCGCAGAAAATTCGGCGTTGCAGGGCGAAACGGAAGGTGATTGCGCTTATGAAACTGTTGCTGAAGGCTGACAGACTTATCGACGGCACGGGCGCAGACCCCGTTCCAAACGCCGCCGTCCTGATTGAAGACGGCAGGATAGCCCAGATAGCGGCGGCGGACGCCATCCCGCTTGCGCCCGATGACGCGGTGGATGTGATTGAGGTGAGCGGCGGCAGCATTATGCCCGGCTTCATTGAGATGCACTCGCACATCCATTGCAGCGCCGAGCTTGACGCCTACACGCACATCACCACCGAAAGCGACGATGTGTTTCTGATGCGCGCCGTGGGCGCCGTGCGCGCCGCCCTAGCGTCCGGCGTTACCACCATGCGCGATTTGGGCGCGCGCAACCAAGTCGCCTTCCCCATCAAGCAAGCCATAGATGACGGCATCATCCCCGGCCCCCGCCTCATCGTGGCAGGCACGCCCATAACCACCACAGGCGGCCACTGCAACTCATTCGGCACGGAAGCGGACACTACGGCCGATGTCGTCAGAGCGGTGCGTCAGCAGTTTAAGCTCGGCGCGGGCTACATCAAGATTATGGCAACCGGCGGCGGCTTCACGCCCGGCACCAATGTGCGCGCGCCGCAGTATTCGGCGGAGACGCTCAAAGCCGCCGTGCGGGACGCCGAAAGGCTGGGACTGCGCGTCGCGGCGCACTGCCACGCAAGCGCCGGCGTCCGCAACTGCGTAGAGGCGGGCGTCCACAACCTTATCCACTGCTCTTGGCTCGCCGAAGACCCGCAGCAGATGTACGACTACGATCCTGCCGACGCCGATATGATAGCCGAAAAGGGCATCTGGGTGGACCCCACGCTGGCGCTGAATCGGCTCAATCGGCTGCGCGGCAAGCAGACGGGCGGCTCCGCGATGTCCGACCCGCAGCGCCGCTTTGAGATACTGCGCGATATGTGGGACAGGGGCGTGAAGTTCGTAACCGGAATGGACTCCGGCATGACCAACGCGCGCTTCGGCGATTTCGCCTACATACCGCAAGTGATGGTGGAAGAGATGTGGATAACGCCGATGGAGGCGATAATCTGCGCCACGCAGACTTCCGCCGAATGCCTAGGCATCGCCGACGAAACCGGCACGCTTGAGGCGGGCAAGTCCGCCGATGTAGTCATCGTAGAGGGCGATCCGTCCGCGGACATAACCGCGCTGCACAATGTCAATACCATCGTAGCGCAAGGGCGGGTGGTCAAGCGCGCGGGGACGCTGGAGGTGTAGCGAAAACTTGCGATAACGGGAGTTCTAGAGGCGTGGCAACGGCTCGCCGTGCTTGATCAGGCTCTCGTTGTACGCCTGTATAGCCTCCGTGATGTTGGCGACGGCTTCGTCCGTATCCAACCCCTGCGAATGGCATCCCGGCAGTGCGGGACAGCTGGCGACGATAAAGCCGTCCTCATCCTCTTCAAGCGTTATCACAAACTTCATATGCCCCTCCGATTTCGTCTTGAATCGACGGCATTTGATTGACGGCGGCGCGCGGCAACCCTAATCCGCGAACTTTCTGAATTGATATTCGGATTTGGCGCACGCATCGGAGCGCTCTTTGAGAAAGTCATACATCACTGACAACCGTCGTTATGTTAGCGTCTATTGTGTTGCAACAATAGTTTAACTCGTGCCAACAATGGCTTGCGCTTTGCGCCTTTCATTGCGCCATCGCCGCATTCAATATAATTCGCAATCCGAATAATATCGCCAAAAACCTTGTCCAAAAGATTTGGCAATGCTATCATAAATGCAGGTTTCGGCGCGTCCGTTGCATATCCGACGCGCGCATTCACGCTCCGCAGTAGCTCAGTGGTAGAGCAATCGGCTGTTAACCGATCGGCCGTAGGTTCGAATCCTACCTGCGGAGCCAGCGTTTTGCCCCCTGCTACCTACCCCTAATAGCGATAGGATGCTTCCGCATAATTCCCGCGCAAGGCGATACAGGCAAAGTAGAGATTATCACAACGGCGTCGCGGTTGGGCGCGGTTGTGGCGTCCGCGCTGAAGCAGCCGCGCGTTGCTTTGGACATCGAGTCCAACGGCTTCTACCGCTACCCTGAGCGCATATGCCTTGTGCAACTCGCCACAGCGGACGGCGTCTTCCTCATAGACCCGCTTGATACGCTTGACCCGCAAGAGCTTGCGCCGCTTGGCGAACTGCTTGCCGCGCCGTCCGTAGAGAAGATATTCCACGCCGCCAATCACGATGTGCGAAGCCTGCAGCGCGATTGGGGCTTTCGCATTCGGCCGCTGTTCGATACCGGCATCGCCGCCGCATTCGCCGGCTCCGACAGGCTTGGCTTGGGGGCGGTTCTGCAAGAGTATCTGGGCGTGGAAGTGAACAAGTCCAAGAAGCTGCAGCGCGCCGATTGGACGCTGCGCCCGCTTTCGGATGAGCAGGTGCGGTACGCCGCCGATGATGTGATATATCTCGAACGCCTGACCGCGCTTTTGCGCCAAAAGCTTGCCGAACTGGGCAGAACGGATTGGGTGGCGGAAGAGTGCGAGCGGCTCGCCAATGTGGAGTACACGCCGCCCGATATAGAGATGGGCTTTCTGTCCGTGAAGGGCAGCGGCGCTTTGGACGGCAAGGGCTTGGCGGCGCTGCAATCGCTGTATATGTTCCGCGAAGTTGAGGCGCTGCGCCGCGACCGTCCGCCGTTCAAGGTATTCTCCGACGCCGCGATGCTTGCGCTGGCGGCAAATCCGCGCTCCGATCTGAGCAAGGTGAAGGGACTCGGCCGCTATGCGCGCGGTCGATACTCGTCGGGCGTGCGACGGGCATTGCGCGAGGGGATCGAAGCCGGTCCGTTCAAGCGTCCCAAGCGCAGCTTCGCCGCAAACGGGCATCGCGCAACCCCGGATGAGCGCAGTTCGGCGCGCAAACGCCTTAGGTTGCTCAAAGAGTGGCGGGCGTCGAACGCCAAGCGGCTTGCGCTCGACCCCGGGCTGGTGTGGCCCCTAGCGAGCCTCGATCGCCTATCGTTGCATCCGCGCGAACTGGACGCTGAGATGGCGGACGACGCCGTGCGCAATTGGCAGCGGCGGCAGCTCGGCGAATCGCTGGCGGCGGCGCTCAAGCGCCTGTAGTTGCGCCGTCCGTCGCCTGGTTATACGCCGCGCGCCGCCAACCTCTTGCCCGATGCGCTGAACTTGTTCTGCAGGGCGCCCATTGCGTCATCCCCGGTTGCGCCATTGCGCTACACCACAAGCGGCGTATCGTCGCGGTTAGCCCACTCGCCCATTGAGCCGTCGTAGTTGCGCGCCCTGTTGTAGCCTAGCAGCTTCAGTACGAATACTCCGTGCGCCGCACGGATGCCGCCCTGTCAATAGGTTACCACTTCCTTTTCGGGCGTTGCGCCCACCGATTCCAACATTGCGCGCAGTTCGGCCGCCGGCTTAATCGTCTGATGGCTGTCGTCGGTTATGAAGTTCAGCCATTCGAGGTGAACTGCGCCGGGGATGCGCCCGCCGCGCTTGTTGCCGCGGGTGTTGCTGCCGTCCCACTCGCCGTCGGAGCGCACATCCAGGAACAGCACATCGGGGTTGCCCACATTGGCGACGCCGTAGTCAAGCGTACACACCAAGCCGTCGTCGGCGTTGGGCGTGAAGGTAGGCGCGTCAAACTGCGGTATTGTGATGGAAGTGGGACGCCCCTCATCGTGCCACTTCTTCCAACCGCCGTTGAGAACTTTGGCGTTGGTATGCCCGTAGTAGTTGAGAACCCACCAGAAGCGCGTTGACCAAAGGGAGCCGTTGCTATCGTATGCCACCACTAGGTTGTCGTCGCCGATGCCCATGCTTTCCATCAGGCTTTTCATTCGGTCGGGCGGCGCAACTAACGGATTGGCGCGCGGATCGGCGTCGTAGCCTTCCTCTTTGATGTAGTGGTGGACGGGTATGCCGATGGCGTTCTTGATGTGAGCGCGCCCGTAGGCGTCCAGCGGATCGCAGTCCACGATGCGTATGTTGGGGTCGTCGAGCCGCTCTGCCAGCCAGTCCGTTTCCACCAGCAGATCGGGATTTGCGTAGCCTTGCGTTGTCATAGTTCCAACCTCATAGATATAGTTCGTTGCGTTTGCGCGCAGGGTAACGGCGCAGACTGCCGATTGCCGATTTACGCTTTTAGGCTACACCAGGCGCCGCCCCAAACGCAATTCGGCTAGTCGTCCGGCATTCATAAAGTTGAGGCGCATGACTGCACTCAATTATGTGAATGCCGGGCTTGCCGCGCTCAAACCGCAGACGCCCGCAATAATGCGAAAAGCCCTGCGGCAATCGGATACATGCGTCCGATTGCCGCAGGGCTAGTTGTTGCCGGTTGGAATTGCTGGTTAGGTATGCGCTAGGCGTATGGCGGAGAGGGGGCGGTTTGAGGGCAGCGCGTCAAGCCGCCCACGCATGTGTGTCTTATTCCGTTGCCCTAGTTAGTCAGTCCACTGCGTCGGCCTTTGAATATCAGCCACTTGCTGCGTGAAACCGCTGGTTGCGCGCGTCCAGCCACTCAGATGATCGTAATAGGCATGCACGCGGAGGTAATGGTTTAGATCGCCAGCCCCCGGAGTGTATGTGCGCTTGCTTCCAACATACTCACATCCTGACGGATTGGCGCCGTTGGTGTCGCAGCGCTGCCATAGAAACGGCATGTATTGATTGAGTCGTGTTACAACGCTTAACTGCGTTCCAACACGAGGCGGGTTGGGTCCTTGGATGTTCAGCCCAATTGAGTTAGTAGCGGGACGGGCAAGTCTTACTTTGCCTTGCAACATAGTATAAGCGTAACCGCCCGCTTCCAACGGTACTTTAGCGCGGATGTATTTGCCTTCATGCTCCGATCTAGGTATGAACAGTTCAGACCTGCTTGTAGCTCGGTACGCCGGACCACAAGTGCGATCCTGGTGTACACTACAGACGGTATTGGAGACTAGGGTACTGCCCCAAGTAATGCCGTCAGTGGAGCTCTGCCATAGCCAGGGACCTGAGGCGGTGCCCATTGACGAAAGTATAGAAGCCCTGCAGGGTGCCCCTTCGAAAACGGGACCCCAGCCGCAGAAGTTGTTGCCCATGATCGCAAAAAGTTGATTGCCTGATATGTCTGTGGTGTGTCCGCCATATGTCAGTAGCGGCAGTTTATTGACGGAGTCCCACGGAGCAACGTCATTCGCGCCGTCAATCGTCAGGTCGTCCCAATCGTCGTATATGCCTATGGGCATAGTAAGACTGGCCTCGTTTTTCCCCTCTGGCATCACGTCGTCCGCGTCGTCGGGCACTCCGCTGAATGTGGAGTCCCAGTAGCTAACGGTTACTGTACTGAAGCCGTTTTCGTTGTAGCTCAGACCCAGGACTGTCGGCTTGCTGGTGCGAATGTTGGTAGGATCGACGTCGACGGAAGTAACGAGAGATCGGGAGTAGCTGGCGTTTATCGTCCCTACGTTGTAGCCCACCAGACCGCCCACAACGCCGCTGCCGCCCTTGCCCTTGACAGCTCCCGCAGAATAGGTGGCAGTTATCGTTCCCCCGTTGTAGCCCACTAGACCGCCCACGTAGACTTCACTGCTTGACGTCATATAGACGGTAGCGCGGGAGAAGGCGGCGGCTATTGTTCCCCCGTTGTAGCCCACTAGACCGCCGGCGTCGGGGTAGGCTCCCGCAGTGGCGGTTATTGCGCCCGTGGAGTAGCACGCGATTATCTTGCCGGCGTTGTTTCCCACCAGCGCGCTAATCTTTGCGTTGCGGGCAGAAGTGGTTGTGTTCACATTGACATCCACCAGTCCCACGTTTTCAATGCGCGCGTTGGATCCCGTTGCGCCGAACAGCCCCACTTCCGTCAACTCGCCGCTTATTGTGAGATTGGAGATTTTGGGCATCACGCCATTGGTGAGGCTGCCCTCGAATTTGGAGTCGAATGGCTTGGTCGTTGTGCCGATGGGCGCCCAGTTGGCGTAGGAATTGGTATCGCTTGCATCCACATCCCCGTCGCCGTCGGTGTCGAAGTCCAGGTCTGCCATCAGTTCGTAGCCGTCGCAGGTGGGTTTCTGGGCGGTGGTGGTATCGTCGTCGTGGTCGGTGGGTTTGCAGCCCATGCCGGACGCGGGGTTGGAGAATGCGGCTGTGTATGTAGCCCAATCGGTAGCGCTGACGGAACCTTGCTTGCCATCCCCGTTGAGGTCGTGGCGGACGGCGTTGAGCTGAGCGAGGGTTCTGATGTCGATGAGGCCGTCGTTGTCCGCGTCGTAGTCGGTGGGCGTTGCGGTAGCCGTGGCAGTAGAGGCGGGTGTGGTCTGCGCTTCGGCCGCGGCATTAGGGAGCAGGACGGCGAGCGCGATTAGGAGCCCCAGCGCGGCGAGCGTCGAGGCGCGGAGCGCGGTCTTTACGCTTCGGAGGTTTTTGGACTTATCTCGATTTTTCGGGGGGGGGGGGGGGGGGGGGGGTAAAACGTATATTCTTCGACATTTTGGGACACTCCTTTTATTTGATTAGGGTGGCTGATATGTATGATAGGCAATAGCATATCGCAGGCGGGTTTGCAATGTCAACACATTAACGATATTGGCATTCACAAAATCGAGTGGTATTAGATACAATGGCACTCACAACTAAGAATACTAAGAATACTAAGAATACCCGGGTGGCAGAACAAGATGCGCGCCGATTGGGTTTTGCTTGCGGCGGATGCGGTTCACGGCTTGAATGCAAGGCAAGACGGGGGGCGATTGGGTTATACTTGGTTGGCGCTTGCGAAAGGGCGGTTGCAAGATGCGCTTGGCGTATTCGGCACTTGCGAAAGGGCGGTTGCGCGATACGCAAGGCGCGGTTGGCGCATTCGGCATATCGGCGCACCGGCATACTTATATGGAGGCTTTGACGATGCGGTTCGGTTCGTTTGTATTTCCGGTAAGCCACAATCCGGGCGGGGATGGCGGCGTGATAGACGGGACGCTGCGCGAGATTGAGCTGGCGGACGCTGTGGGGCTGCATGCGGTTTGGCTTACGGAGCATCACTTTGACGGGGCGGTGGCGTACGCCGATCCGCTGGTGATGGGGGCTGCGGTGGCGGCGCGCACGCGGCAAATTCGGATTGGGTTCGCGGTGGTGGAATTGGCGCTGCATCATCCCATTCGGCTTGCGGCGCAGACGGCGCTGCTGGATAACCTGTGCCACGGCAGGCTGATTGTGGGCATTGGGCGGGGATCGGCGTTCAATCATTATGAGTACATTGGGTTCGGGCTGAGTATGCAGGACGGGATAGACCGCGTAGAGGAAGCGGAGGATCTGCTGGTGAAGGCTTGGACTGCGAAAGACTTGCGGCATGAAGGGGAACACTGGCGGGTGGCGTTTCCGATGCTGCGTCCGCCGCCGTATCAGAAGCCGCATCCGCCGCTTGTGCGGGCGTGCATAAGCGAGGCGTCCACGCTGGCGATGGCGCGGATAGGGCGGCCGGTGATGCTGGGGATAATGCCGCCGCAGACGCTGGCGAGCCGTCTTAGGGGCTATCGCGATGCGATGCTGAGCGCGGGTTTCGGGGAAAACGCGGTGGAGGCGGCGCTGGATATGTGCTGGGCGTCGCGCAATGTGTTTGTGGCGGACACCTATGGGGAGGCGCGCGAGATGGCGGAGTACGGGTTCGCGCGCGAGCGCAAGCATTTCGGAGACGCGCGACGTCTCTACAATCCCGCCGAATTCGCGCCCAAGCCGTCGGACAGCGATATAGCGCCGGCGTCGGATTCGGAGGATATAGGCAAGGCGTTTATCGCGGGGACGCCGCGCCAGGTGGCGGATGAGATAGCGGAGATGCGCGACGCGGGCGTGCGCAACCTGATGCTGAAGTTCAACACGGGGGAAATGGACACGGAGCGGGTGCAGGCGTCGATGCGCCTGTTCGCCGACCGGGTGATGCCGTTGTTTGGATAGGCGGGATTAACGCAATGGCGCAATGGCGCAAGGGGCTAGATTGCGTTAATACCCGCCGTAAGAGCGCGGTTTATAGCACGGCTTCGGCGATGCTTTCCAGGTTTGCGAGGGCTTCGGCTTCGGGGGCGGTTTCTAGGCGCACCATAACGCGGTCTGCGCCGGCTTCTTGGAGTTGGGCTATCAGATCGCGGTCGGCGGGCTGGCCGAACACGGACACGTTGATGGACGCCGGATCTCTGCCCGCGGCTTGCGCTAGTTCGGTGATGGCGGCGCGTCCTTGCTTGACTTGCTGCGGGGTAACGCGGTTGGGCATCCAGCCGTCGCCGTAGTCGGCGACGCGGCGGAACACGTTGCGCGCCATGCCGCCTAGGAACACGGGCGGATGCGGGCGCTGCGCCGGGCGTGGGAACGAATAGACGGGCGGGAAGTCGTAATACTTGCCGTGGAATTCGCTCTCAACCGTTGTCCAGAGCTGCTTCATCGCCATAATCGCTTCGCGCGCCTGCGTCCAGCGGTGGTCGAAGTCGCCGCCCATAATTTCGGTCTCTTCGCGGTGCCAGCCGGTGCCGATGCCGAACAGGAAGCGGCCTTTGGAGTACATATCTAGGGTGGCAATCTCTTTCGCCAGCAGCAGGGGGTTGCGCTCGGTTACAAGGCAGATGCCGGTTCCCAGCTTGAGGGTGTCGGTAACGGCGGATGCGCGCGCCAGCGCCACGAATGGGTCGACGATGTCGGCATAGACTTTGGGTATGACGCCGTCGGGGGAGCCGGGCCAGGGGGAGTTGGCGTGAACGGGCAGGATGGGATGCTCCGGCACCCACAGCGATTCGAAGCCGAGTTGCTCTGCGCGCTTCGCCAAGGTGGCTATGTCGACTGAGTAGTCGGTGGGGAAGGTCGAGATTCCTATGTCCATAAGGCGGCGTCTCCTATTTATAAGGTAAGGTCAGCGGTCGGTCGGGGTTTTGGCTATTATATGTTGTGGGATGATTTTAACGCAAAGGCGCGGGGGCGCAAAGGGGGGCGGCGCGTTTTGGCGCGATTTCAATGGATTTATAAGACATTTCTAAGTTAAATGTCTAATTTTGTATTGACATTGTTGGATATGGTATGCTAATTTGGTAGATACCCAAACTATGTGCCTTCTGAAAATAGTGCGCTTTCTATTGCTTACGCCGAACCGTAGCCGAATTGCGCCCTTTTTCGTCCTCTTCGCTTCCCCTGCGTTTGCGCCGTAAAACGCTATATCTACGGCGGTCGTTCAACCGCTATCAAGCCATCTCTTCCGCTAAGGAGTGTGTGCGCATATGACCACTACCACTATCGCCAAGCCCGCCGCTAACGGCAAAACCGCCGACGGTCGGCATTCGTTTGCCGCGACGACGACGATCATGCCGGTGCCGGACCTGCTTCAGGTTCAGCGCAGGTCGTTCGAATGGTTTATGGGGGATGGGCTGAAGGATCTCTGGGAAGAGATTTCGCCTATCCAAGACGCCTCTGGCAAGCGCTTTGAGCTCACCTTCGGGGAGCATCACTTCGGCAGACACTACAAGGGGCGCGAGAAAGACGGCGTCGATCCGAAAGACTTCGAGGGCAGATGCCCAAAGGCGGATCTGGACAAGTCGGGCGATTACGCCATTGGGCCGCATAGCTTCATCGTGCAGGGCGAATGCCACAGGGAGTGCAAGGGGCCTAAGTACGATGAGGATGAGTGCCGCGAGAAAGAGATTACCTTCTCTGCGCCGCTCTATGTGGATGTCACGCTGGAGATAAAGGCGCCGGGGACGAGCAGCGGCGAAATCAAGGGGCAGGAGCTGTTCGTGGGGGATATACCGATGATGACCAAGACGGGGACGTTCGTCATCAACGGGGCGGAGCGCGTGGTGGTGAGTCAGCTTGTGCGCTCGCCGGGGGTGTACTTTACGGCTGCCGCGGATCCGAACACGGGCCGGAAGCTCGCCGCAGCCAAACTGATACCCTACCGCGGGGCTTGGATGGAGTTCGAGACTAGCAACCGCGATGTGATTTCGGTCAAGGTTGACCGCAAGCGCAAGACGCCTATCAGCACGCTGCTGCGCGCGATGGGCTATGACACCAATCAGAAAATCCTCGATCTGTTCGAGGATGTGGACACCAACCCTGAACACGAATTCGTGCGGACTACGATCGACCGCGATACGGCGGTAGCCACGCAGCAGGATGCCTTGGAAGAGTTCTACCGACGGCTGCGCCCCGGGGAGCCGGTGAACGCGGATAACGCGCGCACGCTGATAGACAACCTCTTCTACAACGATAGGCGCTACGACCTTGGGCGGGTGGGGCGCTATAAGCTGAACCGCAGCCTAAGGGAAGAGGAGCCGTCCGAGCTGCGGGTACTGGAGCCGGAAGACATCATCGCGCTGCTCAGGATGATGATACGCATCAACAACGATGAGGTAACGCCGGACGATATAGACCATCTGGGCAACCGCCGCGTGCGCGCCGTGGGCGAGCTGATACAGAACCAGATCCGGGTGGGGTTGGTGCGAATGGAGCGGGTCATTCGGGAGCGTATGACTACGCAGATAGATCCGGACACCACTTCGCCGGCGGCGCTGATAAACATACGCCCGGTGGTCGCGGCGGTGCGCGAATTTTTCGGCGGCTCCCAGCTATCGCAGTTTATGGATCAAACGAATCCGCTCGCAGAGCTGACGCACAAGCGGCGGCTGTCGGCGCTGGGGCCTGGCGGGCTGTCGAGGGAGCGGGCGGGCTTCGATGTGCGCGACGTGCATCACTCGCACTATGGGCGCATCTGCCCGATCGAGACGCCCGAAGGGCCGAACATCGGGCTGCTGGGTTCGCTCGCGACTTACGCGCGCACCAACGATTTCGGGTTCATCGAGACGCCGTACCGCCCCGTCATCACTGAGATAGCGAACGACGACCCGGACATCGAGGGGCGTGAGCTTCGCCAGGATATTAGGGGCGACGACGGCAGGAATTTGCTCACGGCGGGCAGGGTGGTGCATAAGCGCTATGTGAACCGCATAAAGGCGCTGCCGAAGCAGATGATCAAGGTCAAGCCGTATGTGTCCGACGACCCGGATGCGATCGAGTATCTGTCCGCCGACCGCGAAGAGGGCGTCAACATCGCTCAGTCGACTACGAAGATCGATGAGAAGGGGCAGTTCGTAGATGAGCGCATAGAGACGCGGCGGGGCGTGGACGTGGAGTTGGTGGCGGCTGAGAGCATCGGCTATATGGATGTATCGCCGATGCAACTGGTGAGCGTATCGACTGCGCTAATTCCGTTCTTGGAACACGATGACGCAAACCGCGCGCTGATGGGTTCCAATATGCAGCGCCAAGCGGTGCCGCTGCTGCGCCCGGAGCCGCCGCTGGTAGGGACGGGGCTTGAGGCGCGCGTGGCGCGGGACAGCGGGCAGCTCATCATATCCGAAGTGGACGGCGTGGTTGCGGAGTCCACCGGGGACCATATCCTCGTGGTGGACCGCAACGGGGAAACGCATACGCATCGGCTGCTGAAGTTCATGCGCAGCAATCAGGGAACCTGCCTCAATCAGCGCTCGATCGTCAGCAAGGGGGATGTGGTCAAGCGGGGGGACATTTTGGCGGACAGCTCATCCACCGGGCAGGGCGAGCTTGCGCTGGGGCAGAATGTGCTGGTGGCGTTTATGAGCTGGGGGGGGTACAACTTTGAGGATGCAATCATCCTCAGCCGCCGCCTGGTGAAGGACGATAAGTTCACATCCATTCACATAGAGAAGCACGAAGTCGAGGCGCGCGACACCAAGCTTGGGCCGGAAGACATAACGCGGGACATCCCGAATGTGGGGGAAGAGAGCCTGCGCAATCTGGATGAAGACGGCATCATCCGCGTTGGGGCGGAGATTAAGACGGGCGATATTTTGGTGGGCAAGATAACGCCCAAGGGGGAAACGGAGCTCAGCGCCGAAGAGAAGTTGCTGCGCGCGATATTCGGGGAAAAGGCGCGCGATGTGAAAGACACTTCGCTGCGCGTGCCGCACGGCGAGCGCGGCAAGGTTATCGGCGTCAGGGTGCTGGACGGCACGAACAAGGCGGATCTGTCGCCCGGGGTCAAGAAGATGGTGCGGTTGTGGATCGCGCAGACGCGCAAGATAACCGAAGGGGACAAGATGGCGGGGCGGCACGGCAACAAGGGCGTGGTGGCGAAGATACTTCCGGAAGAGGATATGCCCTTCCTGCCCGACGGCACGCCGGTCGACATCATCCTCAACCCCATCGGCGTGCCTTCGCGAATGAACCTCGGGCAGGTGCTTGAGACGCATCTTGGCTGGGCGGCGAGCAACCTCGGCTTCAATGCGGATACGCAGGTGTTCGACGGCGCGAAAGACACGGATATCGAAGACGCTCTTGCGCGCGCTTGGATTATCGACAAGTCGGGCGCCGTGGATGTGGCGTCGGACGACGGCGGCGGTATGCGGCGCATAGATATGGGCGCAGTGCGCTTTTGGCTTGCGCGGCGCGGGTATGACTACGACGCGGTGTTCGGCGACGGCAGCGTCCCCGGCGAGGCGAGCAGGGCTTGCCTTGAAACTTGGCTGCGCGAGGATCTGGATCGCGAGGTTGAAGACAACTCGCTTGGCGTAATGCAGGAAGAGGCGAAGCGGTTGAACCGCGAGGCGCAGATAGCGGCGCCCACGCTGGGCAAGTCGGTACTCTATGACGGGCGCACGGGCGAGGCGTTCGATCAGCCTATCGCGGTGGGCTACATCTATATGATGAAGCTCATACACTTGGTCGAGGACAAGATACATGCGCGCTCAACTGGGCCGTACTCGCTCATCACGCAGCAGCCGTTGGGCGGCAAGGCGCAGTTCGGCGGGCAGCGCTTCGGGGAGATGGAGGTCTGGGCGCTTGAGGCGTACAGCGCCGCCAACAACCTGCAAGAGATGCTGACTCTCAAATCGGACGACGTCATCGGCCGGGTCAAGACCTATGAGGCTATCGTCAAGGGCGAGAATGTAACGCAGCCGGGCGTTCCCGAATCGTTCCATGTGCTGATGAAGGAGCTGCAGAGCCTTGGGCTTTCGGTGGAGCTGATGCACGAAACTTTGAGCGATCAGTTCGACGACCTAGGCGATATGGACGATTTCCCGCCGGCGATAGGTTCGGCGGACGATATGTTCGGCCCGACGTCGCTGTTCGCAACGCCCATAACGGATATGCCCGCGTATGACGACGGCGAACCTGGCGACGCCCCGGCGGCCGAAACGGACGGCGACGATGCGGCCGCCGATACGCCGCTCAACGGCGCAGGCGAACAGATCGATGCGCCTGCGGCCGGCGCTGAGACGGACGACGGCCCCGTCGCGGATGCGGCCGCCGATGCCGTCGCCGGCGACGACTGACAATCGCGCGACTGACAACCGGACGCACTTACACAATCGGATACGCTGAAGCAGCTACGGAGGCGCTACTTTATGGCTCAAGGCGGCAACGACTTCAACGCGATAAAGATTTCCCTTGCTTCCCCCGAACAGATAAAGCTCTGGTCATACGGCGAGGTTATGAAGCCGGAGACCATCAACTACCGCACGCTGCGCCCCGAAAAGGACGGGCTGTTCTGCGAGAAGATCTTCGGTCCGACGAAGGACTGGGAGTGCTACTGCGGCAAGTACAAGAAGATACGGCATCGCGGCATCACCTGCGACCGCTGCGGGGTAGAGGTGGCGCGCGCCAAGGTGCGCCGCGAGCGGATGGGACACATTCAGCTGGCGGCGCCGGTGGCGCACATCTGGTTTTCCAAAGGCACGCCAAGCCGCTTGGGGCTGATGCTCAACCTGTCCCCCAAGAACCTCGACCGCGTGCTGTATTTCGCGCAGTACATCATCACGCGCTTGGACGAAAACGCGCGCGCGGACGCCGTGAATATGCGGCACAGCCACCTCGATAGGCTGGTGGATCGGATAGATCTGCCCGTGGTGGTCAAGATGACGGCGGAGCGGCTGGCGGAGCGCCTGAAGGCATTCGCCGACGACATCGACCCCAAGCTGGCGCAACTCGCCGATAACCTGGTGGAGTTCGCGAATGACACCACTTCGCTAATTATCGATGTGGCGCAGCGGGACTTCGAGGAGGCGCTGCGCGAACTCGCCGCCGATATGGAGCGGCGCGCGGCCGACCTGGATAATCTCGCCGCCGATATTTACGCATCCGACGCGCTGACGGAGGAGCAGGCGGACGCGCTGCAGCCTATTCTGGACGGACTGAGCGGGTTCGTGGGAACGCCGCGGCCGAGCGCGGCCGAGCTGCTGGACGCTGGGCTGACGGCGGAGTACCGCAAGGCGGCCGGCGGGCTGCCCAAGATCGAGGCGCTCAAGGCGGACTTCCAAAAGGTTAGGGCGCTGCTTAGCGGGCTCAAGCGGCGGCAAGACGCGGCGCGCAAGATTCAAGACGGCGTGAAGGCGCTGCGCGAGTCGACTAAGGCGCTGAACGATCTTGCGAACAAGGCGCTGGGCATCAAAGAGAACCTGCATAACGCCGCGCAAACGCTGTCGGTCGACGACGGAGTGGACGCCCCCTGCCGAAGCTTGGTGAACGCGCTGCGCGACATCAGCGAGCTGGAGTGGAACTACAAGTCGATAGCCGACGGGTTGCAAAAGAGCGCCAAGTCGCTGCCCGCCAAATACTCCAAGTCTAAAGATTTCGGCGTGGCGCTGACGCTTTACAAGGACGCTAATTCGGATGCGCTGAAGGCGATAAACGGCGCTGATCTCGAGCCGATCTACCGCGGCATGCTGCGCGAACTGCCGGATTTCCAAAGGCTCATCCCGCGCTACTACGAAGAGATACTTTCGCTGCGCGAAGCGCTCTACGATAACCCCGGCGGCGCGCGTCCGCTTGCGCTCGACGAAGGGATCCCGGACGGCTTCAAAGACTGGAAGGAAGTGGGGCGTCGGTATGACCGGATCGAGAGCGGGTTCGCCGACGGGCTGAAGGAAATGGTTGCAGTCTTGGACGAATTGGGCGAAGACGATGCCGCCAAAGAGCATTTCGGCGACGAAGACTTTGAGGCGAAGCGGGAAGCGCTTGCCGAACAGGTACAGGATTTCGGCAACACAAGCGAAGAGATCGAGAGCATAGAGGCGCTGAACCTGGGCGAGCTTCTCACTGAGAACCAGCATCGCACGCTGAACGGATTCGCGGGCGGCGTGTTCGACGCCGGCATGGGCGCTGAGGCGATACTGGAGCTTCTGGAGCAGGGCGATATGGACGCCGTTCACAACGCCGACGGCTACGACAAAGGCAGCGACGAAATCGACGAAATCCACCCCGGCGCCGGACGTCTCAGCATCCGCCATAGCCGCCATCGGCGCGATGTGAGCATCAAGATGTGCCACGAGCGGGGCGATTTCTGCAATTCGGTGAGCTGCCTGCACGCCGAAATTCGCGCCACTTCCGGCCAGCGCCAGAAGAAGGCGTTCAAGCGCCTGCGCCTCATCGAGTCGTTCCGCAAGAGCGGCAACAAGCCCGAATGGATGATACTGGTGGCGCAGCCGGTACTGCCGCCCGAACTGCGCCCGATGGTGCAGCTAGACGGCGGGCGCTTCGCAACCAGCGACCTGAACGACCTGTATCGCCGCGTCATAAACCGCAACAACCGCCTCAAGCGGCTGACGGATCTGCAGGCGCCCGAAATCATCGTGCGAAACGAAAAGCGCATGCTGCAGGAATCAGTCGATGCGCTAGTAGATAACGGCAGGCGCGGCAGGGCGGTGGCGGGCAGCCACAACCATAAGCTCAAGTCGCTGTCCGATCTGCTGCGCGGCAAGCAGGGGCGCTTCCGCCAAAACCTGCTGGGCAAACGCGTGGACTACAGCGGGCGCTCCGTCATCATCGTGGGGCCGGAGCTCAAGCTTCATCAGTGCGGTTTGCCGCGCAAAATGGCGCTGGAGCTGTTCAAGCCTTTCGTGATGAACCGCCTTGTCTTGAACGGCTACGCGCACAACATCAAGAGCGCCAAGCGCCTCGCCGAAAGCGAGCGTCCCGAAGTTTGGGACATCCTCGAGAATGTGGTGAAAGACAGGCCGGTGCTGCTCAACCGCGCGCCCACGCTGCACAGATTGGGCATTCAGGCGTTCCAACCGGTGCTTATCGAGGGCAGCGCCATACGCTTGCATCCGCTGGTGACCACCGCGTTCAACGCCGACTTCGACGGCGACCAGATGGCGGTGCATGTGCCGCTTTCGCGCGAGGCGGTTTGGGAAGCCAAGAAGATGATGCTGAGCACCTACAATATGCTCGCGCCAAGCTCAGGGGAGCCCATCGTGGCGCCCACGCTGGATATGGTTCTGGGGTGCTTCTATATGACGCAGGCGCGCAAAGACGCGCGCGGCCACGGCAAGCGCTTCGCGGGCATTGACGACGCGCGGCTGGCGTATGAGCTGGACAAGATCGACCTGAGAGCGCCTATCAAGGTGCGCGACGGCGTGTCCGCCAACGGCAACGGCAAATCCGCCGACGTCGAGGGCGATACTGACGCTTGGATGGAAACCACGCCCGGCCGCATCATATTCAACGACGCCCTGCCGCCGGAACTGGGCTTCTACAACACCGTCATAGACAAGGGCGTCCTCAAAGACATCACATCGCAGGCGCACGAACTGCTGGGCAGCGACGCCACTTCCGAAATCCTGGACAACATCAAGGACCTAGGGTTCGGATACGCCGCCAAGGCGGGCATCACCATCGCCATCAACGATGTGGAAGTGCCCGGCGAAAAGGCGGGGATACTCGCCGACGCCGACGAAAACATCGCCACGCTGGACACTATGTACAACGACGGACTGCTAACCGAAAGCGACCGCTACCGCCAAACGGTGGACATTTGGACTAGCGCAAACGACGACCTCACCAAAGCGGTTGAAGACAACCTCAGCAAGTACGGCGGCAGGCGCAGCGGCGAAGTCGCAGACGATGACGATGAGTCCGACGGCGCGCTTATGAGCAACTCCGGCATCGGGTTGTACATGATGGCGACATCGGGCGCAAAGGGCAACATCGCGCAGATTAAGCAGATGGCGGGAATGCGCGGGCTTATGTCCGACCCCAAGGGCTTCATCATCGAGCGCCCCGTGCGGTCGAGCTTCCGCGAAGGGCTGAGCGTGCTGGAGTACTTCCTGTCCACGCACGGCGCGCGCAAGGGTTTGACGGACACGGCGCTGCGAACCGCGGACAGCGGCTATCTCACGCGCCGCCTGATCGATGTGGCGCAGGAACTCATCATCTTGGAAGAGGACTGCGAAACCGTCGAAGGGATGCTGATTGAGAACAAGCAGGGCGATTCGCTGCTGCCCTCATTCGCGGACAGGGCGAAGAGCCGCTACGCTGCCGAACCTGTGGCGGATCCGGACACCGGGGAAATCATCGTGGGCAGAAACGAAATCCTGACTTCGGACATCCTGGCGCGCATCGCGGCGGCGGACATCCCCGGCGTGGTGGTGCGCTCCGCGCTCGCCTGCGAAGCCGAGCGCGGGCTTTGCCGAATGTGCTACGGGCTTTCCCTAGCGTCCTGGAAGCCGATAATGATAGGCGAAGCGGTGGGCATCATCGCGGCGCAGAGCATCGGCGAACCGGGAACGCAGCTCACGATGCGCACATTCCACACCGGCGGCATCGCCGGCTCGGACATCACAAGCGGCCTGCCGCGCGTCCAAGAACTCTTCGAGGCGCGCATCCCCAAGGGCGAAGCCGTGCTGTCCGAAATCGACGGCAGCGTGGACGTCACCGAAACCACTGAAGGCAGAGTGGCGTCCGTTGTCAACATAGAAGAGTATTACGACGAATATCCGCTGCCGCCGGATGCGCTTGACAAGATAAGCCTTCAGGTAGCCGAAGGGGACATTGTGGAAATCGGCGATACGCTGGCGACGCTGCCGGAAGCGCCCGCCGCCGAAACCGACGACGCCTCCGCCGAAACCGCGCTTGCGCCCAACGACATCGTGGCGCGCGTGTCCGGCGAAGTGCGCTTCACCGAAGACGGCGGCATGCTGACAATCCGATGGGAAGACGAAGAGCGGCGCGAGTATCAGATACCGGCGGCGGCGAACGTCATCGTCAACGCCGGGGAACACATATCCGCCGGCGAGCCGATCACCGCCGGGCCCAAGAACCCGCAGCTCATACTCAGCCTGCAGGGCTTGGAGGCGGTGCGCCAGTATCTCATAGACGAAGTGCAGAAGGTCTATCGCTCGCAGGGCGTAACCATCCACGATAAGCACATCGAGGTCATCGTATCGCAGATGCTGCGCAAGGTGGAAATCGAAGAGTCCGGCGACTCCAGTATGCTGCCCGGCGACCAGATTGACCGCAAGACTTTCGATGAGCGCACCGCCGACGTGCTTGCCGAGGGCGGCGAGCCGGCCACCGCGCGCCCGATACTGCTGGGCATCACCAGGGCGTCCCTCAAGATGGACAGCTTCCTGTCGGCGGCGTCCTTCCAAGAGACCACGCGCGTCCTCACCGAAGCCGCCGTCAACGGCGAGAAAGACTATCTGCGCGGACTGAAAGAGAATGTCATCATCGGCAGGCTCATACCGGCGCGCTTGGATCTGACCGAAGAGGGGCGCAACTTCCTGGATATGCCGGAGGAAGAGCCGAACCCGCTGAACCTGCTTGCGCGCCCGGTCGGGCCGCGGCTGGGCTTCAGCGCCGATTTCGAGACGGAGATGGCGCAAGGCCCGTTCGGCTTTGGCGTTCCGCAGCCGATAGAAGAGCATATCGAAGAGCAGGCGCCCGTGGGCGACGACTAGCCTAGCGTCTGCGCCGCAAAGCCAAAATCGCGCAGCGGGCGGCTTGCGCTAATGCGCCGCCCGCCCCTGCGCCGCTAATGCGCCCGCAGCGCAGTGCCGTCGCCTACGCCGTCGACCGCGCTAGTTCGCAATCCAAACCAAACCGCCGACGTCTGCAAACACAACGCCTACGCAAACGCCGTATTAGCCCCATATAAGCCACACACAATCGAGGTTTCCCCGTGCCGCAAAAAGTTCACGATTTCCACGATGGCAACCTGCAGCTGCAGGAACGGTTCGGCACGCGCCGCCTTGCCGAGCGCATAGCGCAACGCGCGTCGGAGCGCCTCAGTCCCGAACAGCGGCGCTTCATCGAGCGCGCCGATATGTTCTTCATCGCCACCTGCGACCATCGCGGGCTGCCCACCTGCTCATACAAGGGCGGCGATCCGGGCTTCGTAACCGTGGTGGACGACGGCTGCATCGCTTTTCCCAACTACGACGGCAACGGCAAGTACCAAAGCATGGGCAACCTGCTCAAAAACCCCAACGCCGGCTTGCTGTTCATAGACTTTGTTGAGCAGGCGCGGCTTAGGCTGCAGGGCGTTGTGTCCATAGACGAACAGGATGCGCTGATGCGCCAATACCCCGGCGCGCAGTTCATAGCGCGCGTGGCGATAACCGAAGTCTATTCCAACTGCGCCCGCTACATTCACAAATACGAACTCATAGAGCGCTCGCAGTATGTCCCCCGCGAAGGCGTCCGCACGCCCACGCCCGAATGGAAGCGCGAACTGAAAGACTACCTGCCGTCGGAGCAAGGACACTGAGCGGCGGGCGTGTCCGTCCGCGCAAGCCTGCCCGTAATTCGCAATTGAAATCACCGATGCGCCGTAGTAGGATTGGCGCATACTCGAATTACGCTGATTAAGCCAAATAAGAGAGATTGCAAAGTGAACATAAATGCGTTGAAATCCCTAAACGGCGCGGCGCTGATAGCAGGAATCGTAGGCGCCGTCGTGGGCTTTTTCCTAGCGGCGGAGCGCGGGCTTTCTCCGGCCGCCGACGGCAGCGAGCCGCTGACTGCGGTCGTCATAATCGCATTCGCCGCCGCTGTCGTGGGGCTTGCGGGCGGCATCCTGTCAATGCCCAAGCCCAAACTTGCGGCGCTGCTTATGCTGATAGCCGCCATCGTCATTCCTATCGGAGTTCAAGCGGCGGCGCCGGCGTCCGCCCTTCTGATATTGGGCGCGATACTGGCGTTCATCGCAAGCAGAAAGTCCGGCGGCGCATAGATCGCCCCGTCCGCGAAAAGCCTAGCGTTGCGCTCCAAGCAAACGCCCTAATCCGGAGAACGAAAATGTCAACCGCAAGCATCGACCATATCGCTATGCCCACCGCCGATATCGAGCGGCTTATCGCATTCTACAAGCGGCTCGGCTTTGTCATAAACGATGAAGCCGAGTGGCGCGCGGGCAAGGCGAATATCGTTTCCATACAGGTAGGCAATTCCAAGATAAACGTCCATCCTGAGGGCTACACCGCGGCGCTGCGCGGCCCAACCGCGGTTCCCGGCAGCGCGGACATCTGCTTTGTGTGGGACGGCGCTGTCGAGGATTGCGAGCGTATGCTGCGCGACGCCGGCGTTCCAATCATAGCCGGCCCGGGCCCGCGCAAAGGGGCGCTGCGCCACCGAAACGCCGTCAGCCTCTACGCCCGCGATCCGGACGATAACCTTCTCGAATGGATGATTTACGATGCCGAGTAGCGCATACGCAAGCCTAGCGCGGCTAGTCCGTTAGTGATGGTGGCGCAGACGGGCCGCCGCCCAACTTATACTTGCTCACAACCCGTTACTCTACAATACGCCAAACGCCAAGTACGCATTCGGAGGTTCGCTATGGGAAGGCTTGACGGCAAGGTTGCGCTCATAAGCGGCGGGGCGCGCGGGCAGGGCGCCGCCGAAGCGCTGCTGTTCGCAAGCGAGGGCGCAAAGGTGGTCATTGCCGATATTCTGGACGAAGACGGCAGAAAGCTTGAGGCGCAGATAGCCGAACTGGGCGGCGATGCCGCCTATACGCATCTGGACGTAACCAGCGCCGTCGAATGGGACGCCGCCGTGCAGACCGCCGTCGACCGCTACGGCAGGCTCGACATTCTGGTCAACAACGCCGGCATTCTGTTGCGCAAAGGCTTGGAAGAGACCAGCGTTGATGAGTGGGATAGGGTGTTGGATGTGAACGCCAAGGGCGTGTTTCTCGGCACAAAGGCTGCGATTCCGGCGCTGCGCGCTGCGGGCGGCGGCTCCATCGTGAACATATCGTCCATAGCGGGGCTTATAGGCAGCCGAAACGCCACCGCCGCCTATCAGTCAAGCAAGGGCGCCGTGCGGCTGCTCACCAAGTCGACCGCCGTGCAGTACGCCCGCGACAACATTCGCTGCAACTCCGTGCATCCCGGCATGATCGTTACCGCAATGACCGAAGAGATACTCGCCGACCCTGAGATCGAGCAAGACTACTACGACCGCATCCCGCTCGGCCGGCTTGGCAATGTGGATGACATAGCCAACGGCGTCCTGTTCCTGGCGTCCGACGACGCATCGTTTGTAACCGGCAGCGAGCTGGTGATAGACGGCGGTCTTGTGGCGCAGTAGGCGGGGCGGCGTGTAGCCGTCCGTAGTTTCATTGATACAAATATCGCATAAATTCGTATCAACGCAAAGGCGCAAAGCGTTGGGATGCCGGCGTTAGTGGGCGCAAGATGTTGGGGTGTCGGCGTCGGCGGGCGCAAGATGCTGCGCTTCCAGCGTTTCGGCTAGGCGCAGGGTTTCAGGGGACAGCGCGCCGTCGTAGAGTTCGTAGCGGGCGGCGAATTCGGCTAGTATAGCCTGCATCACGACGCCGTAGTCTGCGCCGCCAAGTTCGTCTTCGACGCTGCCGACGGCATTAGGCCGCCAATTTATGCCCAGCGCCGCATAGACGGGATCGAGTATGTCGCGGATGCGGCGGCTGTCCGCCACAACCACAACGCCGCCGATGTGCGCCGCGCTGCGGATGAGGCGCTGTCCCACGCCCATAAGTTTGCGCTCGCCGCGCGCGTTGACGCTATGCTGGCCGGGGCAGTATTCGCCCTCCACGGCGCCTATGCGCGCGTCAACGCCGAGCCGCCGCAGCGCGCTTGCCATAATGTCCGCCGTCTCTTCGAAGCGCGCCATAACTTCAGCGCCGGGCGAATGGGCGGGCATCGTCCAAGAGAATGCGATTGTCTTTGAGTGAAACACCGCCGCGCGTCCGCCCGCAAGCCGCTCTATCGCCTCAAAGCCGCCCTTGCGCGCCGCCGCCACCGCCGCGGCGTATCCGTCGGAGCGCGTATCCAATGGGCCGAAAGCCACCACGTCGGCGGGCGTGTAGAGGCGCAGCGTCTCCGGCTCTGCGCCGTCGGACACCTGCCGCAGCAGCGCGCGCGAAACCGCCGTGTCCAGCGCCGCGCGGCGCCTGAAGCCCGCCGTGATTAGCCGTATCTTTCGCCCGTCCATGCGCCAAAGCATACCATATCGCGCCGCATCGCAAGCGCCGCCGATTGGACGCCGTCGGGCGGTTGGGATTGCGTCGATGCGCCGTGATACGCCGCGATGCGCCTTGTATTTATGCGGTGTATTTACTGCGTCTAAATTGCGCCTAAAAGCCGTGATTTTGCGTTTGCAAATTAGCCGAAATTAACCTATGCAGTGTCTAATATCTTTGCTAGAATTTCGTTCACCTGATTGATGAAAATCAGACGCGCAGGTTAGCTTAGCCAACGGGATTGGAGGGCAAAGTCAACATAAGTGAATAAGAACGGGTCTGGCGCGTTTCGCAAACCTGAAAGCTACACCTTATCTACGGACCTCAAACCTACTACCCCGTCGGACGCTGCAGAGCAGTCGGTAAAGAGCCTCGTTCCCGCAGAGGCGACGGAGCCGGCGGTTAGCCTGCAGCCCACGCCCGAACAGCAGGGCGTAGCGGCCGCCCATCCCGTGGGCGAAATCATAGTCGAGCCGGCGGACGCCGTATCGGCGCCCATAGCGCCGCCGCGCCGCATTCGCCCGCGCGTCCCGCATCCGCGCATATCGCCGCGCGTTATGCGGCCGCATATCCCGCATCCGCACATTCCGCATCCCCGCATTCGCGCGCGCATGCCGCATATGCGCCCTATGCGCGTGCATACCTTCGATTCGTTTCGCTATGTAGGCTACCGCTTCCTATGGGCGTCCACGCTGTTCTTCAGCGGGGCGTTCTGGCTGCAGCAGGTGGTCATCGGCTGGCTTACCTATCGGATTACCGAATCGGCGCTGCTCACAAGCGTGGCGATGGGCTTGGACGCGCTGCCGATTTTGCTTGCCGGCCCCTTGGGCGGGCTGCTTGTGGATAGGTGGAACAAGCGCAAACTGCTTGCGGGCGTGTTCGTGTATCAGGCGCTGCTTGCGTCCGGCTTCGGGGCGCTGGCGCTGTTGGGCGAAGTGAACGCCTGGCACATATTCGGCTTCGTATTCCTGATGGGCGTGTCGTGGGTGATAACCGATCCTGCGCGAATGACGCTGATACCAGCCACGGTGCCGCGCCATAACCTGGTGAACGCCTTTGCGCTGAACTCGCTGGCGTTCAGTCTAACTCGGCTCGCCATCCCTGCGGTGGGCGGCGCATTGCTTGCGTTTGCGGGGGCGGGCGCGGCGCTGCTGCTGGAGGGCGCGATAATGGCGTGCGCCGCCGCGGTGATACTTGGACTGCGCGTTACGCCGAGCGTCCCCAAGTCCCGCCTAAGCGCGCGTGGCGCAATCGCGGACATTCTAGAGGGCGCGCGCTACATTCGCGAGCATTCGGTTGTGCTGGGGCTGCTGCTGTTCGGCTTTCTGCCGGCGGTGCTGGTGTCCCCGTTTATGCACGGGCTAATACCGGTGTATGCCGCAGAGGTGTTCGATGTGGGGCCTACGCGGCTTGGGCTGCTGATGTCCGCGGTTGGCGCCGGCTTCGTCATAGGCACGCTGACGCTGGCGTCGGTGGGTGATGTTGCGCGCAAGGGCTGGATCATCTTCGGCAGCATAGCGCTGTGCTGCGCGTCAATGGCGGCGTTTGCGCTAAACTCGTCAATCGCGCTGGCGTATCCGTTGGCGGCACTGAGCAGCGTGGGAACGATGGCGTTCTTTTCGGTTACGGGCGCAACGATGCAAAGCGTATTGCCCGATGACATTCGCGGCAGGGTTTCGGGCATATACATCCTGACATTCGGCGCAATGCCGCTTGGCAGCCTTGCGGCGGGGGCTATAGCGCAACGAATGGGAGCGCCCGCCGCCACGCTGATAGCATGCGCGCTGGTAGCCGTGGCCGCACTGGCGCTGGCGCTGAAGTTTCCGTCGATACGCAATCTGTGATGTGAGATAGACAGGGCGGTCAGCGCACGCGGCGCATATCGGATTATCGGCGGGCGTGAATGTCCGATGCGTAACCGCTAATCGGCGGCGAGTTCGGTCTTTGCCTGCTGCCACAGAGCCTCTTTGGCGTCCATTGGCAGCGCGCCGAAATCTTGGCCGCGCCGGCGGCATATGCGCTCCATCTGCTTGAAGCGGCGGTAGAATCGGGCGCTTGCGCGGCGCAGCGCATCCTCGGCGTCCAACCCTACGATCTGCCCCGCTTGCGCCGCCGTGTAGAGTATATCGGCCGCCTCGATGCGAACCGTTTCGCGCGAATCGACGTCGGCGGATGCGCCAAGCGCGCTAAGCCGATGCGCTATGTCGAATGCGCGCGGCAGCGGCAGGCGGCGCTCATCCAAAACGGCGTAAGTGGCGTAATCGTCGGCGTTTAGGCGGGACTGAAGCGCTTGGGCGAACTGCAGCGCGCTTGCTGCGCCCGGCCGGATTGCGCTTGCCAGCGTCGATATGTCGACACTGGGCAGCGCATTGGCGGCGCTTGACGGCGCTTCGTCGACAGCGCATAGATTGCGAAAGCGCCGGCGGTTCCACTTGCTCAGCGCGGATTCGGCGTCTATGTCTAGCCATCGGACAGCGTTCACTATGGAGAAGAGCAGATCGCCGTACTCGGCTAGGCGCTCGGCGGGCGTAGCGGCGGCTTGGAGTTCGTCGATCTCTTCGGATACTTTGGACACTACGGCGGCGTATTCGTCCCAGTCGAAGGCAAGGCGGGCGGCGCGGGTTTGGAGCGCTTGGGCGTATGCCAGCGCGGGCAGGCTTTTGGGCGCGCCGTCCAGGGGCGATGCGTCGGCGGGCTTTTCGGAGCGCTTGATGGCGTGCCAATTGGCGATGACTTCGCCGGCGTCGGACACCACCGCATTGCCGAACACATGCGGATGGCGGCGCACAAGTTTGGCGATGAGCGCACCGAACACATCCGCCGCCGCGAACTCGCCGCGCTCTTCGGCCTGCCACATAGCGAACATCACCGCGAACAGCGCATCGGCGACCGCTTCCGCGATAGGGCGCTCTTCGCCGTTCACAATTGGGTCTATGCTTTCCATAAGCGCATAGCAGGCGCGCCGAATGAGCGGCGCCCGCGCTTGGGGCGATGCGTCCATATGGCGCAAGCCGCCGTTTGCGCCGAAAGCGTCTGCGATAAGCGCCCAGGTCGCCGCAAAGTTGGGTTGCGGGACTGCCGCAGTCTCATTGCGAGTAGGCGCATCGTGGGCGGTTGCGGCGTCGGCATCGGCATCGGCAGTTGCATCGTGGGCGGTTGCGGCATCAGCATCGGCATCGCTATCACGCCGTAAGCAGACGTCCGGAATATCGCAGATTGCCGCGGGGACGGATGCGCCGCCAGTAGCACCGCAGTCTGTGCCGCCGCTTTCGCTGACGCGCGCGAGGCATTGCGTAAGGCGCTGTTGGACTATGCGGAATGCGTCGGCTTGCGTGAAGGGGTAGTGAATATGCGCCCGTTCCGGCGCTACTCGCTCATAGGCGGCGGCGCTCAAGCGTATTTGGAATAGGATATGCAGCAGCACATCACCCATCTCTTCGGCCGCATCGGCGGCGCTGCCAGACGCCATGGCGTCGAGTAGTTCGTGGCATTCTTCGCGCAGCATATCGCGCAGGGACAGCGGCGTTTGGCGGCGATCCCACGGGCAGCCGTCGGGGGACAGCAGGCGTTCTTGGACTGCCAGAACGCCGTCGAATGTGGGGGGATATTCGCATTTATCCATATAATCGTTCACAGCATTAACGCAAAGGCTCAGAGGCGCAAAGTCGGTGTAGAGATAGGCAGCTGCTGCGTATCAGTCGCACACCTCTTGGTTTTCTTTCAACCATTCGAGGATGGCTTCGGCCGCCCATTGGTGTCCGGTGGCGTTCCAATGGAAGTCGTAATGCCATCGGGCGTCCTGGTAATTGTGTCCCTGTCTGAGGACGTAATCGTACTGGCTGATTACGGGAATGCCGAGCGGTTCGGCAATGGAGTTTAGGCGCTCGAACTGAGGATCGTCCCGCGTTCCCATACTATCGGTGGCTGCAAGTATTGCAAGCGCAGCGCCGTCGCGGTCGGCGCGCTGCTTGAACTGCTCTATGCCGAAAGCGGTGTATTCCAGCGCTTCTTCATAGACGGGCGATAGTTGCGCGTCCCTCGTAAAAGGATCTTTTTCGCGCTCCGCGTCCGTTGTAAAAGGGAAGTTTTCGCTAGGTCGCCAGTCTGCTAGTGATGCGCAACAGGGACGCTCGGCTATTGTAGCCGCCCACGCCGCACGATCGGGCTTCCTGTGGTCTCTTGCTGATGCCCGCCATATATTCTTTTCATTCAGCCATATCGCAAAGTATGAAACCCGAAGCAGCCGATCATGCGCATTCTCGCGCCAGGACTTCGGTTGCTTCGGCGGCCTTGGCAGTATAAACCGCTGATATTCCGGATCGGGCGGGCGCAGTTTCATAACCCCGCTCGCGTCTTTTTGAGCGGACGTATATGGCATTCGGTCAGGATCTAGGCCGAACCTTAGCGAACGCAGCGCAGTTGAATTGTCGACGAAGTCATTGAGATGGAAGCTCAGCACAACCAATTTCGGGTTCAGATGCCGTGCGTAGTTATCGTAAAACGGAAGCTGATGTATTTGGCCTGTGCCCCATATTCCATAAGACTGCGTGGCAATGTTCAAATGCGGCAGTTCGCGCGCCGCCATCTCTTCCAGTCTGACATGAAATTTATCGGCGATGGGCGCCTCCCGCCCTTCCACGAAAGAATCGCCGATGAAGGCTATGCGGCAACCCTCGGCGGCGCGTTCAGCGCTGACGGGTTCGCGGTCGAGAAAGCCCTGGCTATTGATGCGCGAAGCGGTGTATATATCCTCGCTCAAGTTCGTATAGCGCAATTCAGAGTTGGGTTCCCGGATAAGCCCAACTCCATCTACGAACTGAAAATGAGCGCTAGTCTGCATAAAGGGCCTTGTCAACCGAAAGTACGCCTCGCCGGCAAGCGCAATCAGCAGCAGACCTGAGATGATGAACAGAGCGTTCCAAGCCGCCATCCGCAGCGCGGTTCGAGTTGTCGCTCGCAACGCGTTAACATACTTCCGGGAGGGTAGAATTAGGTAGCGCATTAGGCTGAATGGAACGGGGTTTCATAGTTTTCGCTACTGAACAACATAAGGCATCTTCGAAAGGCGTATATGATAAGAAGACTTTATGCGCGGATAATCATACGATAGGCTCTTATGCGCGGGCAATAATAGCGTGAGGCGGCGGGCATTCTCGCCTTGTGGCGCTTATCGGGCAGCACTAGCGCTTATGGGCTTGAAATTTTCTAACAAGCTAGGAAACGCTACATTAGCGGATACTTTTCGGACTATACCCTCAGTTGCGCTCAATGTGAGAATGCCGGGCCGACGATCAGTCGCACACATCCTGGTTCGCCTTCAGCCATTCTAGGAGGGCTTCCGCAACCCATTGGTGGCCGGTGGCGTTCCAGTGTTTGTCGAAATGCAGGTGTCCATCCCATCTGCCGCGTCTCTGCCTGATATTGTAGGCGTAATCGCTGATTATGGGAATGCCGTGCGCTTCGGCGATGGCTCTCATGCGCTCGAACTGCGGATCGCCCCGCGTTCCCATAACCGCGGTTGCAGACAAGATTGCCAGATTCACGCCGTCGCGGTCGGCGCGCCGCTTGAACTGCTCTATGCCGAAAGCGGTATATTCCAGCGCTTCTTCATAGACGGACGATAATGGATGCGTGTCCGTAAAAGGGTTTTTTTCGCTAGGTCGCCAGTCTGCTAGTGATGCGCAACAGGGGCGCTCGGCTATCGTAGCCGCCCATGCCGCACGATCCGGCTTGATGGCGCTCCCCAGCTGCGCCTGCCATATATTCTTTTCATTCAGCCATCTCGCAAAGAGCGAAACCTGAAGCAGTCGATTCTGAGCATTCCCGCGCCAGGTATTAGGCGGCCTCGGCGGCCTTGGCAACATAAACCGCTGGTATTCCGGATCGGGCGGGCGCAGTTTGATAACTCCGCTCGCGTCTCTTTGAGCGAACATATATGGCATTCGGTCAGGATCCAGTCCCCAACTTAGCGAGGACAGCGCAACTGAGTTTTCATGGAAGTCATTGATGAAGAAGACTAGAACCACTAACTTCGGGCTCAGATGCCGGGCGTAGTTATCGTAAAAGGGAAGTTGATTGATTTGGCCAGTGTTTTGTATTCCATAAGCCTGCGTGGCAATTGCTAAATGCGGCAGTTCGCGCGCCGCCATCTCTTCCAGTCTTACATGAAATTTATCGGCGATATGCACCCCTCTCGCTTCCACGAAAGAATCGCCGATGAAGGTTATGTGGCAGCCCTCAGCGGCGCTTTCAGCGCTTATAGGCTCGCGGTCGAGAAAGCCCTGGCTGTTGGCGCGCGAAATGACATACTGGCCGTCGCGCGAGTTCGCATAGCGCAGTTCGGCGTTGGGTTCATAGATGATTCCAACCCCGTCCACGAACTGAGGAGGGATGTTAACCCCTGCGAACGGCGTCGTCATCCGAAAGTACGCTTCTCCGACAAGCGCAATCAGAAGCAGTCCCGATATGATGAACAGAGCGTTCCAAACCGCCATTCGCAACGCGGCGTGAGTTGCCGCGCGCAACGAGGAACAAACTTTCTGGGAGGGGGGGAGGGTAACTAAGTATCGCATCAGTCTAAATGGAACGGGGCTTTTCATAGCTTTCGCTTTTGAACAACATAAAGCGCATTTGGAGACGCATACGATAAGACATTATTCGCAGACAATTCTACGATACGCTCTCACGCGCGGGCAATGGCTTGATTATATGGGGCATTCGCAACAAGCGCAGGATACTCAACGCCTTCCCAGGCTAACCCCGCTCACCTGCCGCCGCGCCGCCCTTCCACAAAGCGCCTATATCGCCCAAGCGCGGTGAGCGGCCAATATATCCTGTACATATGGTAGTTAATCATAAAGCCCGCGGGAAGTTCCCTGCCCTGATGTATTAGATCGTCGGGCGTGGGATACCTGTCGAGGCGCTCGCCTGTGCGGTAGCCGGGAAACCCTGTGCCGGTGAAGTACGGCTCATCCCAGGAGCCGTCGGCTTCTTGGCGTTCCACAAGGTAGGCTATTCCGCGCTTAGTGGCTTCGCGCGCGCCTTCGCCCGCCGCAAGCAGTCCCATTATAGCCCACGCCGTCTGCGAAACGGTGCTTGCGCCCTTGCCGCGAAACTCCGGATCGACATAAGAGGCGCAGCTTTCGCCCCAGCCGCCGTCGGCGTTTTGGCGCTCGATAAGCCATCGCACCGCGCGGCGCACGCATTCGGCGCTCATATCGAAGCCGACGGCTTCCAGGGCGGGCAAGGCGGCGCCAACGCCGTAGATGTAGTTCACGCCCCATCTGCCGAACCATGCGCCGTCCTCTTCCTGCTCCGAAAGGATGTAGTCCACCGCTTGTCGAACAGAGGGATGCTCCAAGGAATAGCCGCACTGCCCCAGCATTTCGAGTACGTGCGCAGTTACATCTACGCTGGGCGGATCGATAGTTTCTCCGAAGTCCGCAAACGGGATCTTGGCGATGATTCTCAGCGAATTGTCTTTGTCAAAAGACGCCCAACCGCCGTTGGCGCTCTGCATCCCAAGCAGCCAGCGTATCGCGCGCGCTATCGCCTGGCACTTGTAGCCCTCAGTTCCCCTTGACGGTTCGCCGCCGTCATCGTCGGCGGATTGCGGCATTCGCGCCTTGTCGAGCGCCATAACGATTTCGGCGGTATCATCCAAGTCGGGGTAGTGTCTGTTCTCAAACTCAAACGCCCAACCGCCCGGCGGCACGCCTTTCGCCTTCACCTGCCAGTCGCCGCCCGCCAATATCTGCTGCTTCAGCAGGTAGTTCGCCGCGCTGGCGAGAGAGGGATGGTCCGAGGGCAGATCCGAATCCAGCAGCGCAATCATAGCGAGGCAGGTGTCCCACAGAGGCGAGACGCACGCCTGAATGCGAAGCGTATCGTTGTCTTCAATCGCGAATGTGTCGAAGCCGCGAAGCCCCTTTTCCATAACCGGATGGTCAAGCCCGTATCCGAGCGTGCGCAGCGCCATAAGCGAATAGACCCACGGCGGTTGAATGCCGCCCCAGCTTCCGTCTTTCTCTTGGTGCGCGATAATCCAATCGGCGGCGCGCTTGAGCGATTGGCTGCGGGTGGGCTTCCACGGCAGGCGCTCTATCTGGCGCAGCACCGCATCGCCGGCGTAAAAAAAGGTTTCCCACGCAATCAGACGGCTCGGCCGCTTGATGGAGTACGAAGTTTCGCTGCGCGGGAGCGGGTAAAGTTCGTCTATGTGCGCCCACTGCGGGATGTCCACCACGGGCTTGCGGTCGAGTATCGCCAGCAGCGGCACAATCGTGGCGCGCGCCCAGCTGGAGAAGCTGTAGATGTTGATAGGCAGCCACTCCGGCAGCAGCATAAGTTCGGCGGGCATAGCGGGTATGCCGCGCCATTCCCATTGGCGGAACAGCGCAAGCCATATCTTGGTGAACACTCTGGTATTGGGAACGCCGCCCTTGGATACGATGAACTCGCGCGCCTTTCGCATAAACGGTTCGTCGGCCGAAACGCCCGCCAGCTTCAGCGCGAAATAGCACTCCGTCGATGTGCTTAAATCGCCGGGCGCGCCGTAAAACTGCCCCCAAGTTCCGTCGTCCCGCTGCTGACTGATGATGTGATTGGCGAGCTTGCGTATCTTGCGCTCTTCCGCCGTCCCCAGAAAGTAGTTCAGCAGGATGAACTCCGCTTCCATCGTGGCGTTGGACTCGAGTTCGCCCCACCAGTAGCCTTCGGCGTACTGGATATTCAGCAGATAGCCGTGGCACATTTGGATTGCCCTGCCGACCTGCGCCGACAGCGCCGGCTTTGGGCGCGCTTTTCGCATATATGGCTTGGCTATGTTTCCCACAACGATACTATAGCGTATTTGCGATTACGAATTTTGTTCCAGGCACGCGGGACGCTGCCGCTTTTCGACGAAACGCCGCGCGAATTCGGCGCAAGCGGCCGCTGTCGTCGGCAGGGGCTATGCCGCCGATGCGCCGCAATCCTACGCCGTGCCTATGCCGCTGTTCTGCGCGCCGCCTCTGCGTATGAGGCTGATGGCGTCGCGCGGGCGCTCAAGCGTGGCGAATATGGACGCCGACTCAAAGCCGCAGTGCATCAGGCAGTTGGCGCAGCGCGGGTCTTTGCCTACGCCGTAGTTGTCCCAAACCCGGTCGCCGTAAAGATCGCCGACGCGCTGCGTATGCCTATCGCCAAGCAGATAGCACGGCTCGCGCCAGCCCAACACGGTGTAGGTTGGGTTGGACCAAGCCGTACAGTCATACTCGCGCTCGCCGCGCAGAAAATCCAAGTACAGCGGGTTGTTGTAGAACCGAATGCCGCGCGCCGGATCTAAGACGTTCTTGAACACCTTCCTGGCGCTGCGGCGCGATATGAACAAGTCCTGGTTCGGCACGCTGTCGAACTGATAGCCCGGAGAGACCATGCAGCCCTCAACGCCCATCTGCGTCAGCATCGTGAACATCTCGACAAGGTCGTCTTCATCCACGCCGTTGAACACCGTGGTGTTCGTTGTAACGCGATAGCCGGCGTCCAGGGCGTTCTTGATGCCGCGCACCGCAATCCGAAACACGCCCTTGCGATACACCGACTTATCGTGCGCCGCTTCCATGCCGTCCATATGTACCACGAAGCAGAAGTATTTGGATGGCGGGATCTTCTTCATCACGCGCTCCATTAGCAGCGCGTTGGTACACATATAGACGAACTTTTTGTCCGCCGTTATGCGGTTCACAATATCGTGTATCTGCGGATGAAGCGTAGGTTCGCCGCCTGCGATCGACACAATCGGCGCGCCCGATTCTTGCACCGCCGCCAAGCACTGCTCCACGGATAGCGTGCGGTCGAGCACGCGCTCATACTCGCGGATGCGGCCGCAACCTTCGCACGCGAGATTGCACTTCTCAAGCGGCTCCAGCATCGTTACCAGCGGGAAGCGCTTTCGGCGCGCAATCTTGTTTTTGAGGATGTACAAGCCCGTTCTGACTGCCAACTCAAGCGGTCTGCCCATCGCGCAATCCCTCGCTCATTCAGCGCGGCGCAGCGCCGCCGAATGCCAATAGCGTCAATGCTCTCTCACCAGCAGAAACTCGATAAGATCCTCGACTGCGCCCAGCGTCTTGCCGCCCAGTTCCACCGACGACAGTGCGTTCAGCGCAATCTCGCCGTGTTCGGCGGCGAGCGCATGCGCGTATTCCCGCGTGTTCACGCCATCCAAGATATGCAGCACATCGGCCACATCCGCATCGTCAGGTTCGGCCTTGCGGTATATCTCGAGCAGCCGACGCTTAGCCGCGCCCTTCGCTTCGGACATCGCATATACTACGGGGAACGAATTTTTCTTGCGCCGAATGTCGGCGCCCACCGGCTTGCCCGTGCTTGCCTCATCGCCCCACACGCCCAGAATATCGTCGCGCACCTGGAATATGAACCCCAGCGCTTTGCCGCTTTCGTGAAACGCCGCCGCCGCCGCGGGGTCGTCCGATCCGATGAGCGCGCCTATCGTGAACGAGCAGCGTATCAGCGCCCCCGTCTTGCGCGCAATCATATCCAGGTAGCGGTTCAACCCTACATCATGCTGTCCCTCAAACGATATGTCCAGGTACTGCCCCTCGATCATCTCAAGATACGCTTGCGTCAGCTGGTTCACCACGGGCAGGATGCGCCGCCGATCGAGACCCTGCTCACGCAACGACTCCAGCGCGGCGTCCGCGGTAATTCGCAGGATATTCCCGGCGACGAGCGCTTTAGGCACGCCCCACACCGCCCATAGCGTCTTGCGATGGTGGCGCGTTTCGTCCTTGTCTTGAATGTCGTCGTGGATAAGCGAAAAGTTGTGAATCAGCTCCAGCGCCACCGCCGCCGGCATAGCCTGGCGCAGCGCGCCGCCGGTGGCGTCGCAGGCGAACAGGCAGAGCGTCGGGCGCAGATACTTGCCCTCGGCGCCGGCGCACGGCTCGCCGTTCACATCCACCCAGCCCATGTAGTAGCGCAGCATATCGTACACGGGCAGGCTGCCGCAAAGCGCGTCCCTCAGCGAAGCGCCAATAGCGCCTCTGTACTCGACGAACATCGCGGGGAGCTGCGCCGGGCGTTTCAGGGCTGTGTTGGCGGTTGAAATAGTCAAGCGTTAACTCATAAGCGCATAGCGCGAAAGCCGCCGAAACCGCCTGCGCGCCATACGGAAATCGTGCGCCGCTGCGCGCAAATCCTAACGCAGGCGCCGTATCGCTGTCAAATCAGTTGTCAACAGGGTTGCTCTCACTATCCGTAATACAATCGCATATGACAATCCACATAATCCCTTCATCCTTCAATCCTCTAACAAGGTAGGATTGGGACAACGCTCACCAAACGGCGAATTGATAACGGGGCAATGCGCCGCCGATGTTATCGCCTTGTTCGTGAACCGTTTCACTTGCAATCCCAGTTTGCGCTATGCTATATTCACCGCAATTCAACGCGCGAAAATTTGAAGGCTTTCGGTAGCGGGTTATGCTGGACGACTACTTCCGACAATACGGCTATATCGCCATATTCGCGGCGCTCGCGGTAGCAGTCCCCGCCGGGATGCTCATAATGTCTTGGGCGCTGTCCCTGCTCAAAATTCGCCCGCAAATCCCCAGCGCCGTCAAAGAGAGCATCTACGAATGCGGCTTCGAAACTCTTTCGAGCCGCTGGAGCCAGTTCAACTTTCGCTTCTACGGATTCGCGCTGCTATTCGTGATATTCGACGTAGAGGTCATATTCCTGTTCCCTTGGGCGGCAAGCTACGGGTATCTTACCCGCCAGTTCGGGCTGTTCATATTCGTGGAAATGCTGGTGTTCATCGCCATCCTAATCATAGGCTGGCTGTACGCTTGGCGCAAAGGCTCGCTTGAGTGGAGTTAGCGATGATTGACAACGCCGCGCGCGATGCCCAACCGCTCGCCATTCCGCTGTTCCAAAAGACTTGGGATGTGGACAGAGACGAGGGCGACGCCATCAACCATATCAAGGCGACGCACCTCCAGCCGCTCGCCGAACCGGTCATCGAAGTCCCCGACGACCTAGAGCGCAATATCGCGGTTACATCGATCGACGCCCTGCTCAATTGGGGCAGAAAGTCCGCCGTGTGGCCGCTCTCATTCGGCTTGGCGTGCTGCGCCTTCGAGATGATGGCGAGCGCAATGTCCCGCTTCGACCTGGCGCGCTTCGGAATGGAAGCCTTTCGCCCGTCGCCCCGTCAGGCGGATCTTATCATCATCGCCGGCACCGTCACGTGGAAGATGGCGCCCGCCATTCAGCGCGTCTATGAGCAGATGGCGGAGCCCAAGTGGGTCATATCTATGGGCGTGTGCGCCACCAGCGGCGGCCCGTACTACGGCAGCTACAGCGTGGTTCCCGGCGTCAATCACATCATACCCGTCGACGTATACGTCCCCGGCTGCCCGCCCCGCCCGGACGCGCTGCTCTACGGCATTATGCAGCTTCACGAAAAGATCAAACGCTACTCTATCGCTCAAAAGAAGTGAGGCTCGCTACGCTATGACCCGAATCCTCGAAGCGCAAGACATCGCGGCGCGCATCCGCGACGCTCTGCCCGACGCGGTGGTGGGCGCTCACGGCGGCGATGTATGCGTCGGCGTCGACTATATCTGCGAAGTATGCCGCTTTCTCAGAGACGCGCCCGGCTTGGAGTTCTCTTTTCTGTCGTCCATAACCGCCGTGGACTATGTGGAATACTTCGAACTTGTCTATCATCTGCTTTCGCTCAAATTCAATCAAAGCGTTGTGCTGAAGGCGCGCTGCTTCGGCAGACAAGAGCTTCAAGCGCCGTCGGTCTGCGGCGTATGGCGCGGGGCGGACTTTCAAGAGCGCGAAATCTGGGACCTTATGGGCATTCGCTTCGATGGGCATCCCAATATGAAGCGCATAATGCTGTGGGAAGGCTTCCCCGGCCATCCGCTTCGCAAAGACTACCTTGGCCAAGACGCCTAGGAACGAACTATGACCTCAGTCAGAACTGAGCCCGTTACCATCAATCTGGGGCCGCAGCATCCCAGCACGCACGGCGTTTTTAGACTGCGCGTAACCTTCGACGGCGAAGTCATCGTGGACGCGGAGCCCATACTCGGCTATCTGCACCGCGGATCGGAGAAGCTGGCCGAGGGCAGGACTTATGTGCAAATCGTTACGCTCACCGACCGAATGGACTATATCGCCAGTATGTCCAACAACCTCGCCTATGTGCGGGCGGTGGAGCAGATAGCGGGCATACCGGTGCCGGAGCGCGCGCAGTACATTCGCGTTATCAGCGCCGAACTGCAGCGCATCGCAAGCCATCTGATGGCGACCGGCTTTCTGCTCAACGACCTGGGAGCGCTCGCCACGCCGCTGATGTACTGCTTCCGCGAGCGCGAGCGCATCCTGGATCTATTTGAGATGCTCTGCGGCGCGCGCATCACGCTCAGCTACATGCGCCCGGGCGGCGTGTTCCAAGACGCGCCCGCCGACTTTTGGGTAGCGCTGGACGCTTTCGTATCCGATATGCCGCGCTATATCGACGAACTGGAAAGCCTCATATCCGGCAACGAAATCGTTCTCACGCGCACCCGAAACGTGGGCGTTCTCAACGATGAAGACGCCGTCGACTATTCCATTAGCGGCCCTATGCTGCGCGCCGCCGGCGTGGAATGGGATCTGCGAAAAGCCGCGCCATACGAAATATACGACCGCCTAGACTTCGACATTCCCATCGGCGCGCTTGGCGATACCTTCGACCGCTACATCGTCCGCATCCAAGAGATGCGCGAAAGCATCCGCATCATCAAGCAGTGCGTAAAGGACATACCCGAAGGCTCCATCAGAACGCCCGCGCCGTATTTCGTAAGACCGCCCGCCGGCGACGTCTACGCCGCCGTGGAGTCCCCCAAGGGCGAGCTGGGCTTTTACATCGTCAGCGACGGCGGCATATCGCCGTATCGCTGCCACGTGCGCGCGCCGTCTTTCATCAACATAACCCCACTCCGCGATATGCTGATAGGCTGGAAGATGAGCGATCTAATCATCATATTCGGCTCCATCGACATCGTGCTTGGCGAGGTTGACAGATAGATGGAAATCTTGCAAGACGGCATCTTCAGCTTCCATACGCTATACGCGCTCTTCGACGCATTCCTGCCCAGCTGGATGGCATACGGCGCGGCGTGCGTGGCGCTGGCGTTCATCGTCATAAACGCTATGGTGATGTCCACCGCGCTATACACATGGTTCGAGCGCCGCACAATCGGCAGGTTTCAGGCGCGGCTGGGCCCCAATCGCTGGGGCCCCTTCGGCCTGTTTCAGCCGTTTGCGGATGTGATTAAGCTCATCGTCAAAGAGGACACCACGCCCGCATCGGCGGATCGCATCGTATTCGCGATAGCGCCCATCATCCTGTTTGCGCCCACCGTGCTGGTAATCGCGGTTATCCCATTCGGCGAAAACTCTTTCCTGGGCCAGCTCAACATCGGCATTCTGTACATCGTGGGCGTTACTTCTCTCAACACCGTCGCCGTACTCGCCGCGGGCTGGGCGTCCCGCAACAAGTACGCAATGCTCGGGTCTATGCGCGGCGTGGCGATGCTTTGCAGCTACGAAGTCCCCATGGCGCTCGCCATAACCGGCGTGGCGCTAATCGCCAACTCGCTATCGCTGTATGAAGTGATGCAGGCGCAGAGCGTCCCGTTTCTGCTGGTGCAACCATTGGGATTTCTGGTATTCCTAGCGGCGGCGTCCGCCGAAATGAGCCGCACGCCCTTCGATCAGATCGAAGCCGAATCCGAACTCGGCGCGGGCTACCACACCGAATACAGCGGGATGAAGTTCGCCATATTCCAGCTCGCCGAATTTATGGCGCCCATCGTAACCGCCATAATCGCGGTAGCGCTGTTCTTCGGCGGCACGCGCGGCTTCGATCCAATCCCAGGACAAGTCTGGTTCGCGCTCAAAGTGGTCGTCGTCATATTCGGCTTGCTCTGGATAAGGGCAACCTGGCCAAGACTGCGAATCGACCAAATTATGGCTTTCGCGTGGAAGGGCTTGTTCGCGCTGGCGCTGCTCAATATATTCGTGGTGGCGATAGAGGTTGCGCTGTTCCAAGACGCAAACGGCGCAATCTCCGCGCGCGGCATGTGGACGATGGCGGCCGTCAACTGGGGCATCACCATCGCCGCCATATTCGTTATGGCGCGTCTGCTCGGCGGCAAGAAGCTGCGCCGCCCCGCTCCTAGACCATCACCCCTTGCAAATATGTATGCGGAGGCAGACTAGCCATGTATGGATTCGGACTGCTCAAGGGACTCACAATCACGATGCGCAATCTGGTTATGCCCAGCCGCATGTTCACGCAGCATCAGTATCCCGACCGCAAGGTGGGCGTCGTAGGCCTCGCGAAATCCGAAGGCGTCAATCCGTTTGCGTTCTGCATACAGCAGCCCGGCAGGGCGTTCAAGGCGATGCTAGGCTTGGTCAGCGTCGCAGACCGCATGCCGCAGCACGCCCGCTTTCGCGGCGAAGAGTTTAGCTGGTACGAGCAGCGCTGCACCGGCTGCGCCAGCTGCGCCAAATACTGCCCGCTCGGCATCATCCGCATCGTTACGCATCCCAGCATGCAGCAAATTCCCGAAGGGGACAAGTACAACATCGACGTGTTCGACATAGACATCGGCAGGTGCATGTTCTGCGGCCTCTGCGTAGAGGCATGCCCCTACGACGCGCTGCATATGGGCAGCGGCTTCGAGGAAGGCAAGTACAGACGCCGCGACCTAATCATCAACAAGCAGATGCTCAACGAATCCCCCAAGCATCCAAGCGCGTGGTTCCGTCCCCAGATCGAGGGCAAGGCGTACCATCCGCACACGCACGCCCCGCTGGAGTGGCAGAACGCCGGCCGCCACGAAAAGCCCACCGAAGAACAGCAGACCGAAAGGTGGATTGAACGCTAATGTTGGGCCAAGGCACAGAGGCAAGCCTGCTTGCCGACATCATATTCTGGGTAATCGCCGGCTCCAGCATCATAGCGGCGCTGGGCGTTGTGCTGCTCAGAGACCTGTTCAGATCCGCGCTGTTTCTGATAGTATCGTTTCTCGGCGTGGCGGGCATGTTCGTGTTGCTGCGCGCCGAATTCCTCGCGGTGGTGCAGGTGCTGGTCTATGTAGGCGCAATATCCGTGCTGATAATCTTTGCCATCCTAATGACCCGCGACGTGGAAGAGGGCAGTCCCACGAACAGGTTCAGGCTGCCTATGGCGATATTCGCCGCCCTGTTCGCCGCCGTCGCCGTGTTCGTGGCGCTCACAACGAACTGGAACACCATAGACGCAGCAATGGCAAGCGGCGCAATCACCGCCGCCACGGCCGACCGCATTGCCGAAGTCTTTTCCAACACCATCCCTTGGATAGGCCGAATGCTGTTGCGCGATTTCGTGCTGGCGTTCGAAGTGGCGTCCGTGCTGCTGCTCGCCGCGCTAATCGGCGCGCTCGCGCTCATACGCGAAAGGTGAACCGCCCGCGCAATCGCAATCATCATCCGAATTCTCTGAATTCATAGGAAAGGCTAGAACGGGGCAGCGTCCCCAAACGACGAGAGGCTAATAGTTGAGCCTAGAAAGCTTTCTGATAGTATCGGCGATAATTTTCGCTATCGGGCTGTACGGCGCGATAACGAAGCACAACGCCATCACCGTGCTAATGTCCATTGAGTTGATGTTCAATGCCGTGAACATCAGCGCCGTGGCTATGTCGCGCTACATCGTCCCCGCGAGCGTCATCAACAACCCGCAGGCGCCCACCGACGAAGTCATCCAATTCCTGCTCACCGGACAAGTCTTTTCGGTGTTCATAATCACCGTGGCGGCAGCGGAGGTAGCGCTCGGACTCGCTATCGTTCTCACCATATTCAGACAGCGCGACAGCATATTCGTATCAGACGCAAGCGAACTCAAGAATTAGAGGATTTCCCCGTGTGGACTGACTACAAAAAGACATCCAACCTTATGGCGGCGCAGATGTGGAAAGACGTGCTGGAAGGCGACGGCTTGCCGACCAAAATCCTGCCCGACGGCGACATCCTGACCTGGGGCGAGCGCGCCGCATTCCGCGTTCTTGTCCCCAAGGGCCGCGAACACGTCGCCGACGAAATACTGAGGAAGCTTTAGACAATGCCCGAAGCAGCCGCTTGGCTCATCCTATTCCTGCCGCTGGCGTCTTTCGCGCTCATCGCGCTCGTCGTCAGACCGTTGCGCGGCGCGCAGGCGCAGGAAGCCGCATACATCACCATCGGCGCAGTGGCGATAGCCTTCCTGCTGTCCGTATGGGCGCTCACCGACACCATCGGCACACACGGCGGCGCGGCGTATCCCGTCCACGAATGGATTAGCGCCGGCGATTTCACTTTCGCCGTGGGCATACTGATGGATCCGCTCACCGCCATAATGCTAGTGGTGGTAACCGGCGTAAGCCTAATGGTGCAGATCTACTCCGTGGGCTACATGCGCGGCGACCGCGGCTACGCCCGCTACTTCGCCTATATGTCCCTGTTCACCTCTGCGATGCTGGGCTTGGTGCTTGCCAACAACCTCATCCAAATGTTCGTGTTCTGGGAGCTTGTAGGCTTGGGATCCTACCTGCTAATCGGCTTCTGGTTCGACCGCCCGGCCGCCGCTGCCGCCGCAAAGAAGGCGTTCATCATCACGCGCTTCGCCGATTTCGGCTTCCTGCTCGGCATCCTATACCTGTTCTACAACGGCGGCGGATTCGCGAGCGAAGGCTTGAATGTATTTGTCATAACCGACATCTACAAGGGCGTTGAGCTTGGCTTGCTGACCGCATTCGCGGCGCAGTGGGTAGCGCTGGGCATATTCGCGGGCGCAATGGGCAAATCGGCGCAGTTCCCCCTGCACACCTGGCTGCCCGACGCCATGGAAGGCCCCACGCCCGTCAGCGCGCTCATACACGCCGCCACTATGGTTGCCGCCGGCGTATTCCTAGTAGCCCGCTTCTTTCCCGTATTCGAACTTTCGCTCAACGCAATGAACGCGGTTGCGATAATCGGCGGCATCACCGCCATTTTCGCGGCGTCTATGGGCTTGGTGATGAACGACATCAAGCGCGTTTTGGCATACTCCACGGTGAGCCAGCTGGGATATATGATGCTTGCCCTGGGCGTGGGCGCATACGGCGCCGCCATATTCCACCTGTTCACGCACGCCTTCTTCAAGGCGCTGCTGTTCCTGGGATCCGGCAGCGTCAATCACGCCACCGGCACCTTCGATATGCGCTATATGGGCGGACTTCGCAAGGTAATGCCGTGGACATACGCCACATTCCTCATAGGCAGCCTCAGCCTTGCCGGCATATTCCCACTCGCCGGCTTTTGGAGCAAAGACGAAATCCTCACTCACTCGTTCACCAACGGCGATCCGGTCAGCATAACCGTGTTCGCGCTGGCGCTAATCGCCGCCTTTATGACCGCCTTCTATATGTTCCGCGCCGTCTTTATGACATTCGAAGGCGAATATAACGGCGGCGCGGCCAACGATCCCGACGCGCATCCGCACGGCGAACCGCACCTCGCCGAATCGCCCAAGCCGATGGTATGGCCCCTAGCCATCCTGGCAGTCCCCGCAATCGTCGCGGGCGTTCTGGTCAACCCCGTCATCGACCTGGGCATCATACCCTCGCATTGGTTGGCGCACTTCCTAGACTACAACCCCGCCGTCTATGTCAAAGCCGAAAGCTTCAACATCGTCATAGCGGCAATATCGTCCGCCGTAGCCGTATTGGGCATAGCGCTCGCCTATCTCATATACGGCAGGCGCGCCATATCCGCCGAAACGCTGGGCAATGTGCTGCGTCCGGTACACACCTTGCTCTACCGCAAATACTATATGGATGAGCTCTACGAAACGCTCATCGTAAAGCGGCTATTCTACGGATGGCTGGCATACGGCTTGGACTGGGTGGACAGGTCCGTGGTGGACAAGATCGTCTATTTCTGCGGCTGGCTCGGCGCAAACACCGGCACCGCCATCCGCCAAACGCAGACGGGGCAGCTTCAGGCTTACGCAATGGGCATATCCGTGGGCATACTCATAATCTTCGCAGTCTTCCTGTTCATCAGATAACTTAGAGGTTCAGTTTGGAGTTCACAGGACTACTAACCGCGGCGGTTTTCCTGCCTTTGGCGGGCGCGCTTGTGATTGCGTTGCTGCTCAGAAACGCAAGCCACGTCCGCATATTCGCGCTTGCGGTAGCCGCCGTCGACTTCATCCTGGCCGCTGTCATATTCCTCGCCTACAACACCGACGCCGGCGGCATCCAGTTCGTCGACCGTATCCCCAACTGGATCCCCGGCCTCGACGCCGACGCCTTCGCCGTCCAATACTTCCTGGGCGTGGACGGCATCAGCGCCCCTATGGTATTGCTCACCGGACTGCTTGGGCTGGTAGCCGCGCTGGCGTCGTGGAGCATCGACAAGCGCGTGCGCGAATACTTCATATGGCTACTGGCGCTCCAAACCGGCGTTATGGGCGTCTTCACATCGCTGGACTTCCTGCTGTTCTTCCTGTTCTGGGAACTTGAACTCATACCGATGTTCTTCCTAATCGCCATCTGGGGCAGCGAGCCGAAGAGCAAGCGCGAATACTCCGCGATGAAGTTCCTCATATTCACCATCCTAGGCAGCGCATTTATGCTGGTGGGCATCCTAACGCTGTTCTTCTCCACCGGCACCTTCGATATGACCGCGCTGCCCGACGCAATCCAAGGCGCAAAGCTTCTGCTGCCCGCCGGCGTCATATTCGCGCTGCTGTTCATCGGCTTCGCCGTGAAACTGCCGTTGTGGCCATTCCATACCTGGCTGCCCGACGCGCACACCGACGCCCCCACCGCTGGCAGCGTTATGCTGGCGGGCGTTCTGCTAAAGATGGGCGGCTACGGCATGATCCGCGTATCCGTCAGCATGTTCCCCGAAATCATAGCGGGCGCATCCGTCTTGTTCCAAGCCGCCGCCGTCATAAACGTCATCTACGGCGCCATCGTGGTGATGCGCCAAACCGACCTCAAGCGCCTAATCGCCTTCAGCAGCATCAGCCATATGGGGTTCGTGATGCTGGGGCTTGCGTCCGTTACCGCCGGCAGCGGCGCCGTGTCCACGCTGGGACTCACCGGCGCCGCGATGCAGATGTTCACGCACGGCACGATAACCGGCTTATTGTTTCTGATAGTGGGCTTCGTCTATGACAAGGCGCACACCCGCTACATCCCCGACCTCGGCGGCCTCGCCAAGCGCATGCCCATACTGGCGTCCGCGCTGCTTGTGGCGGGACTCGCCTCGCTCGGTCTGCCCGGCACAAGCGGATTCGTCGCCGAGATAATGGTGTTTCTAGGGACGTTCAAGCATTTCCCATACTCCACCGCGATAGCCGCATTCGGCGTAGTGCTTGCCGCCGGCTATATCCTGTGGACTACGCAGCGCGTTATGTTCGGCCCCATCAAAGAGCGCTTCGCCGACATAACCGACGCTTCCGGTATGCAGTACGCCCCGATTGCGTTGCTTGTAATCGCCATAATCGCCGTGGGCGTCTATCCCGCCTTTATCTCGGATGTAATCGCAAGCGGCGTAGAGCCCATTACCCAGTCTATCGAGCGCGTGGCGCAGGCGCGCCTGCCCTAGCGCCGCCTAACTACCATCGGAGCAGCGGATGACCATATACGACCTGTACTTGCTATCGCCTGAGCTAAGCCTCGCCGCGCTTGCCGGGATTCTGGTACTGCTGGACTTGGTCGTCAGAAACAAGACCATACTTCCCATATTGGCCGTGTTGGGGCTTGCCGTCCCCATCGTCCTCAGCCTGCTGCTCTGGTTCGACCTGTCATACGGCGGCCAAACCCAATTCAGCGGGCTTTTCGGAGCTCTGGTTGTCGACAAGTTCAGCCTATTCTTCAAGTTCATAGTCGTGGGCGCAGTCGGCGTAGTCATCCTATCGTCCACCGACTACGTCAAGAAATTCGCTCGCTTTCAAGCCGAATACTACGCGTTGCTGATCTTTTCCGCCTGCGGAATGATGCTGCTGGCGTCCACAACCGAACTTATCACCATCTACATATCGCTGGAACTCACCGCGCTGCCGTTGGCGGCGTTGGCGGCGTTCCTGCGAAACCCGCGCTCCACCGAATCCGGCATGAAGTTTCTCATACTCAGCGCCGTCAGCTCCGCCGTGTTGCTGTACGGTATGGTTATCGTATATGGCTTCACCGGCAGCTCATCGTTGCCCGAAATCGCGCATCGCATCGCGAGCCTCAACCTAAGCGGCGGCGTCCCATTCGGCAGCAACGCCTTGCTGTTCGGCGTGGTGCTGATGATTGCCGGCTTCGGCTTCAAAATCGCCAGCGTCCCCTTCCAAATGTGGGCGCCCGATGTGTACGAAGGCTCCCCAACGCCCGTTACCGCATTCCTATCGGTGGCAAGCAAGGCGGCCGGTTTCGCGATACTGCTGCGCGTATTCTACATCGCATTCCCCGCCGATACGCTCAGCCTCGACTGGCGCGCCACATTCGCCGTACTCAGCGCGCTGTCTATGACGCTTGGCAACCTCGTCGCCATCCGTCAGAACAACATCAAGCGCATGATGGGCTACAGCACAATCGCGCACGCCGGCTACATCCTAATCGGGCTTGCCGCCGTCGCCGCGGGCGGCGCATCACTGGGACCCACCGGAGCGCTCTTCTACATAGGCGGCTTTGCGGCAACCAACCTAGCGGCGTTCTCGGCGATAATCGCCATATCCAACCGCATCGACAGCGACCAAATAGACGATTACGCCGGAATGGCGCGCCGCGCCCCCCTGCTTGCCGTAGTTCTCACCCTGTCAATGATTTCGCTGACGGGCATACCCCCCGCCGTGGGTTTCTGGGCGAAAATCTACCTATTCGGCGCAGCGGTGGAAGCCAACCTGGAATGGCTTGTAGTCATAGGCGTGCTGAACAGCGTCATATCCGCCTACTACTACCTGCGCGTAGTCAAGGCGATGTTCCTATCCGAACCCGCAACCGATGAGCGCGTGCGTTTCGCCTTCCCGATGCAGCTCGCCGTAGCGCTCGGCTTCCTTGCCACGCTCTTCTTCGGCATCTACCCCACGCCGCTGCTAAACCTAGCCCGAACCGCCGCCCAAGCGCTGCTCTCATAGCCCGACGCAAAGCCATTGCGCGCCTTTCCCACGCTTGCGCCTTTGCGCCCCTGCGTTGTATTGTATTCGCATCCCTTAACGCAGGCGCGGGCGGCGCATCGCAGCGGCGTAACAACCCGCCTTGCGCGGCGCGCATCCGTCAACCGCAATTCGCAATCGACCTGATAAATGACTTCTGCCAACCTAATAGGCCTAGTACACAACGGGCAGCATCCGCCCGCCTTGGCGATGACCAAGGCAATCGTGCGCTCGCTCGACCTGAAGCGCGGCGATTACTGGCTGAGCTCGGCCGGCTGCCTCGCCGCTATGAGCGACCGCCTTCCAAAAACCCACCTCATCATCGTAGCCGGCGGCGACGGCACCATCCTGCGCGTCGTCCGCATCATCGCCCAATACGGCGTCCCGCTCGTGGGCATCAATATGGGCAGAGTGGGCTTTATGGCTGAACTCAAAATAGACGAAGCGATAGCCCAACTGCCCGAATACTTGAGCGCCGCCAACGATATGCGCGTGGAAGAGCGCATGATGCTGGAGGTAAGCGTACAGCGCCCATCCGAAGACGCCCCCCGTCTGACGCTCCACGCCCTCAACGACGCCGTCGTCGGCAGAGGCGGCATCGCGCATTTGTTGGACATCGACGCCGTCATCGACGGCGTCCGGCTCACCGCATACCGCGCCGACGCCGTCATCGTATCCACCGCAACCGGCAGTACCGGATACGCCCTGTCCGCCGGCGGCCCCATCATGTACCCCGAAACCAAAGCGATGCTCATACAACCCGTCGCCGCGCACACCGGCCTCCGCAGCGGCCTAATCCTGCCCGACTACGCGCATATCGAACTGCGCGCAAGCAACGACCACCAAGCCGTTCTCAGCGTGGACGGCTTCACCGATACCCGCCTAGCCCCCGACGACATCGTTGCCATACGCCGCAGCCCCTATGTAACCCGCTTTCTGCGCCGCCACGCCCCCACCACCTTCTACGCCGCGCTCACCCGCAGCCTGCGCCTAGACCCGCGCATTCCAACAACCGATGCCCCCGCGCAATCGCCGTAAGCCAATCCATAAGCCCAAAATCCCAAAGGTGCAGCCATATGCAGCCCGAAGAACAGATAGCGTCCCGCGAAATCTACGACGGTCGGATAATCAAGGTGCGCGTCGACGACATACTGCTGACTGAAAGCGGCAGGCAATCCGTCCGCGAAGTCGTCGAGCATGCCCCCGCCGTGGTCATCGTCCCCGTCGACTCCGACGGCAACGTGCTGCTAGTGCGCCAGTATCGCTACGCCGCCAAGCAAACGCTGCTCGAAGCGCCCGCCGGCATCGTGGAACACGGCGAAGATCCCGACGCGTGCGCCCAGCGCGAACTCGCCGAAGAGATAGGCTACGCATCCCGCAATTTACGCGTTCTAGGCGGCTTTTGGGCATCACCCGGATTCTGCGATGAGTTTCTGTACGCATACCTCGCCAAAGACCTTGTCCCCCACAAGCTCCAAGCCGATGACGATGAGAACATTGAGGTTGAAAAAGTCCCGCTTGCGCGCATCCCTCAGCTCATTCGGCTAGGCGAAATCCAAGACGCCAAGAGCGTCGCCGCCCTGCTTATGGCTATCTGCATATTCGACGCCTAGCCCGCCCAACACCGCTTAACTCCAACCCTTGATTTTTCACAAGGAGCCGCCGCAATATGCCAAACCTAGACGAACTTTTCGCCCAAGTAGATGCCCAGCGCGCCGACATCATCGCGCTTGAACAGGCGCTTGTGCAAATCCCGTCCGTCAACACCGGCTTTATGCCCACCGGCGACGAAACCCCCGTCTGCGAATACATCAGCGACTGGCTCGCCCAAGACGGCATACAATCCGAAATCCTAGAATCCGCCCCCAATCGCGGCAACATCATCGCCCGAATGGAAGGCAGCAGCCGCAGCGCCGGACTGATGTTCATGTCCCACACCGACGTAGTCCCCGTCGAAGAAGCGGACAAGTGGCACTTTCCACCGTTCAGCGCCGCAATCGCCGACGGGCGCATCTACGGGCGCGGCGCATCCGACTGCAAGGGCTTGCTCACCGCTCAGCTCTACGCAATGCGCCTGCTCAAGCGCAACGGCATACGATTGCGCGATAGCCTTATACTTGCGTCCGGTGCCGACGAAGAACACGGCGGACGCTACGGCTTCGGCTGGCTCGCGGACAACCATCCCGACAAAATCAGCGCCCCTTTCGCCGTCAACGAAGGCGGCGGCGTTCCAATTGAATCCCCCAGCGGCTTGACCTACCTGCTAGGCACGGGCGAAAAGGGACGCCTGCAAGTGGAAATCGAGGTCAAAGGAACCAGCTCCCACGCATCCGTCCCATGGCAAGGGACAAACGCGCTCTATCGCCTGCAGCGCGTCTTGCAGCGCATCGAAGAATACGAACCTGATCGAGATACATCGACGAGCGTCTTCGACTATCTGTCAACATTCGCCATCGAACACAAGCCCTCGGCCCAAAATGTGGACGAAATCATCGCCGAAGTGGAGCCGGACAACCCCCGTTTCGCGTCCATGCTGCGCGCGCTGTCCCGAATGACGCTCACCCCCACGATGATTAGCGGCGGCATCAAGTCCAACAGCGTCCCCGAATCCATCCGCCTCACCTGCGATGTCCGCACGCTGCCCCACCAGAGCGACGACTACCTCCGCAGCCAACTAGACGCCATCCTGGAAGGCATCCCCGGCGTTAGCTACGAAATAGACTACATGGCGGTTCCCAACTCGTCCGACTTCCAAACCGAGCTTGGCAGAAGCATACGCGAGTCCACCGCAAGGGCGCTTGGCAGGGACGACATCCAATGGGTGCCCGCAATCAGTACCGGCTTCACCGACTCGCGCTTCACACGCCCGCTCGGCACAATAACCTACGGCTTCTCCGGCTCCCATCCCGACGACGACCCCATGCTCAGCCGCGCGCACGGCACCGACGAGTCCGTGGGCATCAGCAGCCTAATCAGCGGCACGAAAATCATGCTCGCCCTAGCCATCGACATCCTAGCCGAAAAGTAATCCAAAACCCCTTAATCATCCATTTGCGCCCCTGCGCCTTTGCGTTAAAATCTTTTGACGCGCTCTTATGGCGTCCAAAACCGCCCATATCGCCGCACGACCGCCTCATTCAGCGCCGCGCCCAAACCGGTGCCCGATGGCAGCCACAGCCGCCCGTTCTCGACGCGCTCATTCGGCAGAACTGCCTCTGCCCGCCAGTCCGCCTCATATACCGCATGCTCCAAGGGCAGCGCCCCCGCCATCGCAGCGGTGGCGTGTCCGCCCATAATCAGCGATACCGGCCCCGACGGGCTGTGCAGCGATACATTCCCGCCCGCCGCAATCGCCGCCCTGCCCGCGGCGCAAGCCTCCGCCACGCCGCCGCAATAGTTCACATCCGGCATCACCACATTCACGGCGCCGCGTTTCACCAGCGCGCCAAAGAATTCGCTGCCGTATCCCGACTCGCCGCCCGCCACAATCATCGGAACGCGCGCCGCAATATCCGCCAGCGCATCGGCGTCTTGCGTAGGCTGAACCGGCTCTTCGAACCACCCGATATTCGAGAGCGCAAGTTGTTCGGCAACCAACGGCGCGGTATGGCGCTCAAAGCGGCTATGGCAATCCACCAGCACGCGCCCATCGTCGCCCACCGCAGCCCTGACCGCCGCAACCCGATCGATCCCCGGCCGCGCCAACTCCAATATCGCATCCTCGCTCGAAGGCGGCGCAACCTCGTCGAACGGCGCGCACTTGACCGTTCTGAAGCCGTTTGAAACCGCCAACTCCGCCGACCTGCCAAACGCCGCCGCCGACCTGTCCCGCGTAAGCAGATGGCGGTTGATATTGGCGTACAACTCAACGCTATCTTGCGGCGCGCCCCCAAGCCATTCGGTCAGCGTTGCGCCACGCTTCTGCGCCAGCAGATCGCACGCCGCGCTGCGAATAGCGCTTACCGCCGTCGCCAGCGCAATGTCCGCCTGCATATCCGCCGTCGCCAAGCCTAGCAGCCCTTCAACATCGCCGTCGTCCGCAATATCGCACTGCCCAAGCCGCCCCGCGAGTTCGGCCGTCAGCCGCGCCGCCTGCGCCGTCGCAGCCCCGCAGGTGATTTCCGCAGCGCCGCACAACCCGTCGCTATCATACGCCTCAACGAAAGTCCAAGTAGTCTTCTCGGTCACGCTCACCGCCGCAAACCGCACCCGCGCTATTCTCACACTATCGCTCACATTCTCACCTCAAATCCGTTGCCATCACACGCCAATCATACCTTACGCCCCAACTTATTGGAAATTCCCCTTTGCGCCAACTGCGCCTTTGCGTTAAAATAGTCCCCAACCTGAACGGCTCATCCTAAGCGGGAGGCTCTATTCCAAGTGTTTCATATACGTATAGATATGCTGAATTTTACCCCCCCCCCCCCCGCGATAGAAGCCTAACAAAACCGCGCCGCGCATCGACGCTACTTGCCCTCAGCGTCCTAATCGCGCTCGCCGCCCTGCTATCCCTCAGCGCAACCGCCGCCGCCCAATCCACCACCGACTACGATTCCGACGATGACGGCTACATCGACGTGAAAACCCACCAGCAGCTCAACGCCATCCGCTACGACCTCGACGGCAACGGCAAGCAAGATTCCGTCAGCGCATCCGATTGGGCAAACTACACCGCCGCATTCTCCAACCCCGCTACCGGCATGGGCTGCAAACTCACCGACCACGACAGCAATTCCCAAACCGCAGATCAGCCCACCTGCGTCGGCTACGAACTTATGAATGACATCGACCTAGACACCGACGGCGACGGCTCCGCGGACTCCGAGGACACTTACTGGAACAGCGGTGCCGGTTGGGATCCTATCGGCACTAACGCTGGCGTATTCAGAACTAATTTCAAGGGCAACGGCTATACCATAAACAACCTGTTCATCAGCCGTAGCTCCACCAGCCAAGTCGGTCTGTTCGGGCAAATCGGCTCATCTCGCATAGAAACCCTGGGCGTTATCAACGCCAATGTCACGGGAAACATCAATAGCGGCATTCTAGTCGGTCGGAACGGCGGCGCAATCGTCGCCTGCTATACCACCGGCAAGGCGCAGGGCAGTGGCGCTGTTGGCGGATTAGTCGGCTCTGTCAACGGGGGAAGCGTCAACCCGCCTACTCCACTGCCTATGTCACCGCAAACGGCAGTGTTGGCGGGTTAGTAGGTTATTTTTGGAGCGGCTCTATAACAAACTCATACTCCACCGGCAGAGTAACCAGCGCAGGAAGCAATGTAGGCGGGTTGATAGGCGGGGCATTGGTAGGCGCCACCAATAGTTACTGGGACACCTCCACCAGCGGCCAAACCACCAGCGCCGGCGGCAGCGGCGTAACGGGCAAGACCACCCGCCAGCTCCAAACACCCACCGGCTACACCGGCATCTACGCCAACTGGAACGTCGACCTAGACAACGCCGACGGCGACAACGACGCAACAACCGGCAAGGACAACCCCTGGGCTTTCGGCAACAAGATGCAATACCCCATGCTCGACTACAAGGGCATGAGCACAAACCCGCAAGGCGGCCAAGCGATGGGCATAGCCGATAACTGGAACGCCCCCATCGTGGGCGAGCGCGTCGCCGTATGCGTTACTAGCGCAACGCGCTCCAGTCGCAGCGGCGGCTGGCAGTGGGAAAAGTCCACTAACGGCGACACATGGACTGCCCTATCGCGCAACAGCGGCGCCACCTACGAATACTATCCCGTATCAGCCGACGTAGGAAGCTACCTGCGCGCCAAAGCGCCGTTATCCGGCGGCGGCTTCGCCTACACCCGCGCATTAGGCTGCCGCGTCAAGCAGACCAGCGCCGCGACCGCAGGGTCAGCCGTCAGCTTCGTCAGCGGCAACGCAAGCCCGCGCGTGGGGACGGAAATCGTAGCGTCCGATCCTAGGCCGACCGGCGCAGTTGACGCGCGCTTCAGTTGGCAGCGCTGCGACAACTCCGATACAACCTACACCGATTGCAGCTACATCTACGGCGTCTGGTGGACTAAGTACACACCCGTAGCCTCCGACCTGAACAAGTACCTGCGAATGGTGGTGTACTACGCCACAAGCGCGGGCGTATGGACGCGCCACACAACCGCCTTCACCGGGCAGGTAGCCGCCGCATCACAGTAAATCTAGCCCAAAATATCCTTGCGCCTCTGCGCCCCTGCGATAACCCCAACGCAGGGGCGCAAACACGTCTCCCAAGGCGGGCGCGCAACGTCGCAAATTGGCGGTTGACATCCGTTGAAACCCTAGATATAGTACATATAGTATCACAAAACACAATATATTGTATGATTTCTAATAATTTACTTAGATAAAGTTCGAAAATGCGCTGCCACTTCTGCGACTGCATAAACACCAAGGTTGTGGACTCCCGCGATTCCGGCGACGAAATACGCCGCCGCCGCGAGTGCGTATCCTGCGGCGGGCGCTTCACCACCTACGAGCGCGCGCATGTGAAGGCGCTGCTTGTGGTCAAGCGGGACGGCGGGCGGGAAGAGTTCAACCGCCAAAAGCTCTGGGACAGCCTAATGAAGGCGTGCGCCAAGCGGCCGCTATCCGCCGGCAAAATCCAAAAGTTGGTCGACGACATAGAGGCGCGGCTATACATGCAGGGCAGGGCGGAGCTGCCATCGCACACAATCGGCGAGCTAGTGATGGAGCGGCTGTCCGCGCTCGACCGCGTAGCATACATCCGCTTCGCCAGCGTGTACCGCGACTTTCAGGACATCCAAAGCTTCAAGACTGAAATCGACGCGCTTGAGTCAAACGGCGTCAACGCATCAGCGGTCAACCAGTTGTCGTTGTTGCGCGACGACGCAGCCGCCGATACGCATCCCAAGCGGCGGCGCGGCCGGCCCCGCAAATCCGAAGCCGCGCTGCCGTCGTGATGCAAGCGCGCCGGGATTGCAACCAATGCGCTTGCATAATCGTCCAAAATCGACCTTGCGGTGTGCCGTATTTTTGTTCTAAAATCCTATTGTCAGGCGCAGCAGACGCATTGAGCAGCGGCGCTATTACGAACCAGAAAAGTCGACTTGAGAACCCTATAACCCCAAAGAGGCGGCGCATTACCATATTCGCAAAACAAAAAGGCAACTTGGCTTGCCAAGGGGGATGAGATGATACAGAACCATAACGGCAACGGCTCGCGGAGTGTACCCGCCTTGGCGGATGCGCGCAGCAACGGGGGCGTTGCGGAATTGGATAAGATTAAAGAAGCACTGGCGCCCTTCGACTTTGCCGACGAGCGCGTGAATGAGGCGGTCGCAATGCTCATCGGCGCCGCCAACGCCGCCGCCCCAAATGGCGCAGCGCTCGCCGCGCGCGGCCCGGACGCAGCCCATGCCGGGGCGTGGCTTGAGCCAACCGGCGGCGTATCGCTCTCCGACAACGCGCGCGTCATCCTCGAGAAGCGCTACCTTATGAAAGACGAAAACGACGCGCCACTCGAAGACCCCGAAGGGCTGTTCCGCCGCGTCGCCGCCGCCGTCGCGGACGGCGAAAAGCCGGAAGCGCGCGCTTTATGGACGGCACGTTTCTACAACCTGATGACATCCCTCAAGTTCCTGCCCAACTCGCCCACGCTGGTGAACGCCGGCGCCGGGGGCAGGGGCTGCCTGTCCGCCTGCTTCGTGGTGTCCCCCGAAGACGATATGAACTCCATTATGGAAGTGGCGAGCGACGCCGCGATGATAGAGAAGTGGGGGGGCGGCATCGGCTTCGGCTTCTCGCGGCTGCGTCCCAAGCATGACCGCATCGCCACCACGCACGGCGAGGCGTGCGGCCCAATCGCGGTGATGAAGCTCTACTCCGCCGTGGGCGCAACCCTGACGCAGGGCGCGTTTCGCTTGGGCGCGCATATGGGGCAGCTCCACATCAGCCATCCCGACGTGCGCGACTTCATCCATTGTAAAGATGCCGACGACACGCTGCAAAACTTCAACATATCGGTGCAAATCACCGACGAGTTTATGCGCGCCGTCGCCAACAACGAAGACTGGCCGCTCTACAACCCGCGGGACACCGGGCAGGGCGCAATCAACGAACTCGCCGATACGGTCAGCGCGCGCGAACTTTGGCGCGAGATATGCGAATCGGCGTGGAAGACGGGCGATCCGGGCGTGGTGTTCATTGACCGCGTGTGGGACACGCAGCCCAACCCGCAGCTGGGCGACATCCAAACTAGCAACCCGTGCGGCGAAGAGTTCTTGGAGAACTACGGCAACTGCTGCCTCGGCTCCATCAACCTCGACAAGCACATCGGCGAAGACGGCGGCTTCGACTGGCGCGCGCTGGAAGACACGGTCAGAACCGCGGCGCGTTTCCTGGACGATGTAATAGAGGTGAACCAGTTCCCGCTGCCCAAGCTCAGGGAGGTCAACCTAGCCACGCGGCGCATCGGGTTGGGCGTGATGGGCTGGGCGGACGCCCTCATCCGAATGGGCATCCCCTACGATTCGCAGCAGGCGCTTGACCTCACCCAATCGGTGGGCAAGTTCATACACGATACCGCCTGGGACGAATCCGCGCGGTTGGCGTCCGAGCGCGGCCCCTTCCCCGAATACGAAGGCTCTGCGCTCAAAAAGCGCGGCATGCCCCCCGTGCGAAACTCCAGCGTCATCACCATAGCGCCCACCGGCACAATAAGCCGCCTCGCCGACTGCTCGTCCGGCATAGAGCCGCACTTCGCCAACGCGTGGTGGTCCAATGTGCTATGGGAAGACCACGAAGGCACAAGCGAGCGCCTGCTTGACGCCCCCAAATCCGTATGGGAAGAGTTGCGGCTGCGCCTTGCCGGCGAAGAGCAGGTGCGCGAAGCGCTGAGCCGGCTTGCCGACGCCCCCGAAAACGCCGAGCGCATCTTCACCGAATACGGCATAGATCCCGCCAACTTCCGCACCGCTATGCAGATCAGCCCCGAAGCGCATGTGCGCATGCAAGCGGCGTGGCAGGCGCATGTTACCAACTCCGTATCCAAGACAATCAATATGCCCAACAGCGCCACAATAGAGGATATAGAGGCGGCGTACTACCTTGCGTGGCAGACGGACTGCAAGGCGGTTACCGTCTATCGCGACGGCTCAAAGTCAATGCAGGTATTGGAAACCGGCAAGGACGCCGAAGCGACTGCGGACGGCGCCAGCGACCTGTTCCCGCGCCGACGCCCGACCGCCGTGTACGGCGTAACGGAGCGCGTAAGCACCGGACACGGCACAATGTACGTTACGCTGAACTTCGATGAAGGCGGCAAGCCATTCGAGCTCTTCACCGCAATCGGCAAGGCGGGCGGCAGCGAACCAGCGCACCTCGAAGGACTATCGCGCATGGTCTCGCTGTGTCTGCGGTCGGGCATATCCCCGGACGCGATCGTCGAGCAACTGAGCGGCATAACATCCGAGCCCGTATGGGACAACGGCGTGCTGATACGCTCCGCCGAAGACGGCGTGGCGCATGTGCTGAGGCGGCACCTCAAGCGCGCCGAAGATTCGGACGTAATCACCATGAACAGCCGCAGCGCCGCTCAGCTAGGCCTGTTCAGCCCATCCGCCGGCGACAAGCCCGGCGTGCAGTACGCCGCCGCAACGCTCCGCAGCGGCGGATGCCCCAAATGCGACGGCCGGGTGATACATCAAGAAGGCTGCATCCGCTGCTTAGAGTGCGGCTATACCAAGTGCGAATAGCGCGGCGTAGCGGCGACGAGGCTACACTACATCCAAACCAAACCCCTGCCGACGGCATAATCCAAATATCGGCGGGGGTTTTCTATTCCCGCATCGGAGGTATGGGGTATAATGACTGAAAATCCAAACGACGACGAACAGGTTGACCTGCTGGGCATATCTAGGCGCGAAAAGCGGCTGCACGGCACGGTGTACGCGCTGATAATCCTGGCTTGGAGCGTGATTGCGCTGGCGGACGCGCTTATGGGCGGCTGCAGCGCGGCGCAGTATCCGCAAACGGGTTGTATAATCGAAACCGTGAAGTCGATAAGCGCGGCGGTATTGCCGGCGTTGTTGGCTACAATCGGGCTGGTATGGCTATGGCGTTCAATCAGAGCAGTGTTCAGGAGGCTGATGATGGTGCTGCCGGTGATAAGGGACAAGTACGCGGAAAACATGGAAGCGGCCGAAGCGCGCGGCATCGCGATAGGCGAGGAACGTGGTGTGGCGATTGGCGAAGCACGCGGCATCGCAATAGGCGAAGCGCGCGGCGAGGAACGTGGTGAGGAGCGCGGCGTCGCAATCGGCGAAGCGCGCGGCGAAGCCAAAGCCAAGGCGGACGCCAAGGCGTGGTATGCCCGCAAGCAACGCGCCGAAGACAACGACGAGCCTTTCGACGAGCCGCCGCCCTGGGAGTAGCCGCGGCGGATTGCAGAGCGCTTTCCTGCTGATCCTTAACCTGCGTTGTACGAAGAGCCGATTGGCGGAATTAGGCGGCCAATCGCATCTGAGAGGACTGATATGAGCGATAGACCACTGCTTGCCATCACGATGGGCGATCCCGCCGGCATTGGGCCGGAGGTTACCGCAAAGGCGCTCCAAGACGAATGGGTGTATCAGAAGACGCGCCCGTTTGTGGTGGGCAGCGCCGCCGCTATGAACGCCGCACTCGACCTTATCGGCGCTCCGGGCGCCGCCAAGACCGCCCACGCCATCGACGATGTGAGCGGCGAATACGGCGCAATCGACGTGCTGGATATCGAGAACCTCGACTACGGCGCAATCGAGTACGGCAAGCTATCCGCCGCCGCCGGCAAAGCAACCGTCGAGTGGATACTCAAAGCGGGCGAGCTTGCCAGCGCCGGCGCCGTGCAGGCGATTGCCACTGCGCCCATCAACAAGGAAGCCTGCAAGATGGCGGGCTATTCCGACATCGGGCATATGGAAATTTTCCAAAACCAGACGGGCGCGAAAGAGGTAGCCACGATGCTCACCGCGAACACGCTGCGCGTGGTGCATCTGACCACCCACCGATCGTTGCGCGTCGCCTGCGACTATGTTACCAAAGAGAATGTGCTGGCGAAACTTCGACTCACCGATGAATCGTTCAAGGCGTGGGGCTTCCCGGAGCCGCGCATCGGCGTTGCGGCTCTAAACCCGCATTCCAGCGACGGCGGTCTGCTCGGCGACGAAGAGGCGCTCCAAATCGCGCCCGCCGTAGAAGCCGCCCGCGCTATGGGCATTGACGCCACCGGCCCCGTCCCTGCGGACAGCGTGTTCCCTCAGGCAATCAACGGCAGATACGACGCCGTGCTTGCGATGTACCACGACCAGGGGCATATCCCGATTAAGGTTCACGACTTCGCCAAAAGCATCAGCGTCAACCTAGGCTTGCCCTTCATACGCACTTCGGTTGACCACGGCACGGCGTTTGACATTGCGGGCAAGGGAATCGCCGACGCCGAAAGTATGCTAGAGTCTATACGGGTTGCGGTTTCGCTTGCGAGCGATAGCCGGCTGCCCTAGCAAGCGAATAGTAGCCGTCGGCAATCGGCGGCCTACGGCGGACTGAAAATCACTGCCCACACTTGGAGATGCGCGTATGAGATTGGCATTCATCGGCGGCGGCGTGATGGCGGAAGCGATTATCGGCGGCGTACTGAGCGCGCGCCTAGCGTCGCCGGAAACCGTCAGCGTGGGCGAACCCGTCGCGGAGCGGCGCGAATACCTGGCGCACACGCACGGCGTAACCGCATTCGCCGACAACGCTGAGGCGATTAGCGGCGTCGACCTCATCTTTCTTGCCGTCAAACCCCAGGCGTTGCCGGACGCGCTGCCCGATCTGAGCCAAAGCCTTACCCCATCGCAAACAATCGCATCCATCGTCGCGGGCGCAACTATGGACACTCTCACCGGCGGGCTGAAGCATGCCGCCGTGATTCGCGTTATGCCGAACACGCCCGCTCAGATAGGCGCGGGAATGAGCGTGTGGACCGCCGCCGCCGCCGTCCCCCCTTTGATGCGCCAAGCCACTGCCCAAATCCTGAGCATACTCGGCGAAGAGGTGTACGTCCCCGATGAGAAGCTGATAGATATGGCAACCGCGCTCAGCGCAAGCGGCCCGGCGTATGTGTTCCTGTTCATAGAGGCGCTCATAGACGCGGGCGTGTATCTGGGAATGGCGCGCGATATGGCGCGCAAACTGGCGCTGCAAACCGTGCTGGGCAGCGCGCGGCTTGTAGAGCAAACCGGACGGCATCCCGCCGAGCTGAAGGATATGGTAACATCGCCGGGCGGCACCACCATAGCGGCGCTGCGCGCAATGGAAAGCGGCGGCTTTCGCGCATCCGTACTCGACGGCGTCATCGCCGCATACGACAAATCACAAGCGTTGGGCAGGAAGCAGTGAGCGCAATTTTTCTATCCTCATTTATAGACATCCTTTTCGCTGCACTCTTTGTAGCGATACTGGGGCGCGTCATAATATCCTGGGTTAATCTGTCTCCCTACAACCCCATCGTGGTGGCACTGTATCAGATAACCGAACCGATACTCGCGCCGATCCGTCGCGTGCTGCCTCAGACGGGAATGATCGACCTTTCCCCGATGATAGCTATCATCGTTATGGGGATCGTTCGCCAGGTGCTACTGAGACTGATATAGACTTAGCCTGCGTACACCGCGCGCGCAAATCCAATGACTGCCGCATAGCAGCCCGGAGTGCAGGTTTGGCGAGATAGCGGGCGGGCTTAGTGCAATCGGCCGCCGCTATCCTGAAGCCAAGCGCTCGAAGACCGCCGCCGCGCTCATGCCCTCGATGCGGATGCGCTTGTCGCGCGACTTGCGGCCGCTCACGATTGCCACATCGCGCTTGGCTATGCCCAGCCGTTTCGCAAGCAGCGCTTCCAGCGCGGCGTTTGCCTTGCCGCCGTCGGGCGCCGCCGCAACCCGCGCTATTAGGCGCTTGCCGTCCGTCTCGATTGCATCGCGGCTTGCGCGCGGCGTTACTCGCGCATCCAAAATCATCGCGCGGTCAGTCCATTGAATAGAACAAGTGGTAGTTGTCGAAGTAGTATGTAGATACATCCACCACTTCGCCGCCGCTGCTGATGCCCCATCCCAATCGGCGAAGCTGCTCAAACAGCGTATCGCCGTTAATCATCACGATGCGCGGCTCGCGCTGCGCCTCATTGCGGGCGTTTCGCATGAAATCTCTGGTAGTCAGAATTATCCCAACGCCGCTGTCTTCCGCAGTCATCTTGCCGCGAAGCTCCAGCACATCATTGAGGCTGACTCTGCCGCCGAAGTGCTTAAGCTGAAAGGGCGCTCGAACGCTGCCAGCTTCGGCATGGCGCAGCGTCGCGAACCCGTGCAAGCCGCCGTCGTCGCGGGTTCTGTCCGTAACCTCTACATCGTCCATATTGGAGTACTCTAGCAGCAGACGCACTATCAGATGCTCAAACGCCTTGGGGGACATCGCCGACAGCGATGTGTGTAGGATGCGCTTCCAGTCATTGGCGTGATACTCCGCGTCTCTATACCTCGTTTCGTAAGGCAGGTCAACGCCCAGCTCTTCCAGCAGCCTATCCAGGTCTTGATTGCCGCTGTTGTGGGTTCGCCATATCCCGCTTGTGGCTCTGCCGCTTACCCAAAACTTGTTTTGGAGAAACACATAATCGCACACATCCTGCGGGTCGACGTAGCGCACGGAGCGCCCCAGCGCGGTCAGCGCCCATACGCCGCGCTTGCGGTTGTCGATCACGCCGTAGCGCTTGAGGCCCGCCCTAACGCGAGTCAGCCGCTTCCCCAGTTCGTTGCTCTTGCCCGTGCGAAATTGGGCGGCGGCGTCCCCGATGTTCAGCGCATCGATGACATACTGCCGAATCTGAGCGGGGGTAGCCCTGCCGTCGCGCTGCCGCAGCGCATCCAGCGTGGGGTTCATCAACTCATCCTCAAAGGGGAGCTCATCGTGTAGTTGGATCGCTTCAGCGAGTTTCAATCACTGGCCTCAAATGGCAAGATGGGATTGCTTCAACGCATCCCGCTTGCGCCTGCTAAGCGGCTTGACGCCGGCAACGCCCCTAAGCGTGCGCCAACGCGCCGCCGTCGATGTAGATGGTCTGTCCGGCCACGAAATCGCAGGCGTCGGATGCGAGATAGACGAGTAGCGCGCACAGGTCGTTGGGATGTCCCTTGCGGCGGGACGGCAGGTAGCGCACCAGCAGTTCGCGCTGCGTCTCTTCTGTGGGCGCTTCGGTTGTGATCCAGCCGGCGCCGATGGCGTTCACCCGTATGCCGCGCCGCGACCATTCCAGCGCCAGCGCCGATGTGAGCTGATTCACCGCGCCCGCCGCGGCGCATGCGGCAACCGAGTTCCATAGCCCGCGCACAGCAAGCCCGGACCCTATGTTCACTATGCGCCCCGACGACTGCGCCAGCATTCGCCTGCCGACCGCTTGGCTGCACAGATACATTGATTTCACATTGAAGTCCATCAGCGTTTGCCATTCGGATTCTGATACATCCTCGAAGGGCTTGCCGAATTCCGCGCGGGCGTTGTTCACCAGTATATCCACCTTGCCGAATTCTGAGACGACCTGCTGCGTCATAGCCTCTACATCGGCGGCGTTGGTGACGTCGGCGGTGATGGCAAGCGCGCGGCGCCCGTGGCGTTCTACCGCTTTTGCGGCGTCGGCGGCGTCGGAGCGCGCAGAGCCCGCGATAGCGACGTCCGCCCCCGCTTCGGCAAGCGCGGCGGCGAGGAACGGCGACCAGCCGCGCCGGTCGGCGGTCAGAACCGCGGTCTTGCCGCTCAGATTCCACTCTTGGGGTATGGGCATATCAGGCTCTCCTTATGGGCGATGTGATGGGGAATATGTACGGGCAAATGTGGCGGCGCTAGGCAATGTGCGCGGGCAAATGTGGCGGCGCTAGGTAATGCGCACAGGCAAATGGCAGCGCATAGGCGATAGGCATAGGGTTTGGCGCGCGCATTCGGGCTACACCGCCAGCGGGATTTCGGGCGCGTAGCCGGTGGGCGCATAGCCGCCCGCCAGGCCGCCGCCGTCTATGACGAACATTTCGCCGTTCATATAATCGGATGCGTCGGATGCGAGATATACCGCCAGCGGCCCCATCTCTTCCGGCCTGCCCACGCGCCCCGTTGGAATGAAGCCGCCGCGCGGCAGCGTATCGTTGGACGCCGCCGTGCCTTCGGTGGGAATGAAGCCCGGCACAATGCAGGTACAAGTAATCCCGTAGCGGCTCATGCTGGTGGTGATGGTGCGGGTGAGTTGGACGATACCGCCCTTGCCGCAGGTGTACATATAGTTGTCTCGCCCGCCGCGAAAGCCGAAACCGGAGGACACATTCACGATTTTGCCGCCGCCGCGCTCAATCATATGCTTGGCTACGGCGCGCGCGCAGTAGAATGCGCCCGTCAGGTTGGTGTCAATGCCGATGCGCCAATCCTCGTCGGTGATGTCCCAGATGGGAATAGAGCCTTGCCCGCGCACGATGCCGGCGTTGTTGAACAGGACGTCCACCTTGCCGAACTCGGCGATGGCGCGCTCGAACAGGCGATTGACCTGCGCCGAATCGGTAACATCGGTTGACACTGCGATAGCGCGCCTGCCCTCTGCGCGCACGGCGTCGGCAGTCTCTTCGATGGGCCCGAGCCGCCGCGATGCGATAACCATATCGGCGCCCGCCTTCGCCATAGCCACGCACATAGCGCGTCCGAGCCCGGTGCCGCCGCCGGTAATGACGATGGTCTTGCCGTCGAGACTGAGTTTTTCTAGCATGATGCCTCCGTGAGCGGTTGCTGGCGTCTGGTTGTTGGCGTTCAGGCATTGGGCAAGCCCAATCGCGCTTGAGAGATATAGTTGTATGCGCTACGCAAGTGTATCAGGTTTGGCGGCGGCATGCGTATTTTAGAACAGCCCCCTAACTGCGCTATCACACATCCCGATTGCATACGCAAGCGATTTCGGGTAAGATTCGCATAAGACGAACCCACTTATTTCGCAAGGGCATGAATGGCTGTAACCTATACAGACAGCGAAATTGCGGCGCTAATCGCAGAGCGCAAGCCGTTATCTGGGCGGCAGTTGCCACTCAGATTTAGAGATAAGCGGGGACATCGTGAAGCCAGCATAGATATACAGCGCGACTCCGGCGGAACATTCCGCATCATAATTCGCGAAAGCCGGTTTAATCCATCGGACTTTTCAATCATCTTGGCAATACAGCCTCCGCAGGGGAGCGGACTATTTCACTTGCGGCGTTATGACGGGATGCACGAACATACAAATCGCCTTGAATCTACGCGCAGGAACAGAGATAAATTCTACGATTTTCACATTCACGCCGCCACCGAAAGATACCAAGAAAGCGCATTCCCCGATGATGGTTATGCTGAGGCAACTGAGCGATACAATGATATAGACGGAGCGTTTCGTTGCCTCTTTGAGGACGCAAACCTTTACATTGTGTAGGATTATTTTATGGAGAACCTAATGAACGCCGCCGCTGTTGAGATTGAGAAGAAGTTCGTCCAAAAAGTTTCGAAAGAAGTGCGCCTTATCCCGCAAGGCAGTGAGCGCTACCGCGTTTTCACGCCGTTTATGTTTGACGACGGCGATCATTTCTCGATCGTGCTGAAGCGATGCGGGGACGGATGGGCGCTGTCCGACGAAGGTTACACCTACATGCAACTGGCACATTGCATCGATGAGTCGGATCTGTTTAGCGGCAGTCGAGGAAATATTATTTCCAATACGCTGGCGATGTTCGATGTGCAAGACCGCCAAGGCGAACTTATGCTTGATATAGAGGGCGATGACTACGGGGAAGCGCTGTTCGCCTTCGTGCAAGCGCTGATGAAAATCACCGATGTGTCTTACCTATCGCGTGAGAGGTCACAGCGTACTTCCACCACGAAAAGCGCATCCGAGACGCGCATTCATCCCAAAGCACGCGCGGCACATACCGCAGGAGGCAAGTCGATGACTCAGCAAATCGATACGCAAGACCAGTACGACCGCGACGCAGAGTTTCAGCACGAAGAGCGGCATCTTGGGGCTGTGGTGGGATGGATGGATCGCAGAATTGCGGACGCTGAAAAGCCGCGTATGGTAACGGCGGGTACTGTGCAAGCTGCCAATATAGTAGTGGCGATGAGGGCACGCAGGCTACAAGAATTGAAAGACAATCGTTCCCGTCCTTACTTTGGACGAATAGATTACACCACTGGCTCTAGCGGCGAAGTTAAGACCGCATACATTGGCAACTTCTCATCGGGTCTTTCGGGCACGCCCGATGACCAGGAAATTCCGATTGTGCATCGCAACACCGCGATTGCTCGGCTATACTACGACCCCGCTGGCAACTCTCACAGGGAGTCAATGGTCTATCTGAAGCGGATGCTCGCAATAGAAGATGCGGCGCTGCTGAAAATCGACGATGTGCTGAGATTGGCAGCGCCATCCGGGTTTTCTCAGTCATCACAAATACTAGACGAAAGACTGTCAGGCGCAAGCTCGGAGCATCTGACGGATGCAATAGAAACCCTCCAGCCTGAACAGTATGCGGCGCTGTCCAAGGTCGACAGTCCAGTGCTAATTGTGCAAGGGGCAGCAGGCGCGGGCAAAAGCATAGTGGCGTTGCAGCGCATCGAGTTCATAGCTTCGCCGCACAGCGACATCGGCGTTCTTGGGCGGCCCCGGCTTGACCGCATCATAATGTTCGGCCCGTCCGAAGCCTTCCTGCAATACGCCTCCGAGTTGTTGCCCAGCCTGGACGTGGAAGGCGTGCAACAATCTACGATAACCCGTTGGATGCTTGGCCAATTCTCGGCAGCAAGAGTTGCGCTCAAAGGCGGCGAGGAAAGAGTTCTCAATGACTTGATGAACAATACCAAGCGCAACCGAACACTTAAAGATTCGCAAGAAGCGCATCTGTTCAAGGGTAGCATGAAAATGAAACGCATCTTGGACAAGTACGTAGACAACCTCAGAAAAGAAATCCGCCGATATACACGCGAGGACGCCGGCGCCATTCTATCTAGCCTCCAACTACAAGATAGCATCAGCGTCGCCGACTTCAGGAAGATGCTTGACGAGGCTTTCGCCAATCGTCCGCTAAATTCCGCACGGGTCTATTTCATAGACAGGTTAGCCGAGTTTCGCTCAAGAAACACGCCGCAACCTGTCCGCAGACAGAACTCGCCACAATCCGAAATCATCAACGCCAACAGGCGTGAAATAAACGACGTATTGAAAAACAACGACTGGTGGCCGGAGTACGATTTCGGAGGCGAGTATGTGCGCCTAATGTCAGGCACCGATGTGATAGAGAGGTACATGGCAAGTTCAGACAAACGACTATCGCGCCAAATATGCCTAACCGTGCCGCGCAACTCAAGCAGAAGGTCATTCGGAATAACCGACTTGGCGGCAGCGCTCTACCTAGATTACGCGCTCAGCGGATTCACTAGCGAAAACTTTGAGCATGTAGTCGTGGATGAGGCGCAAGACGTAACTCCGCTGGAAATGGAACTCCTGCGCATGCACTCCATCAACCAGAGCTTCACTATCTTGGGCGACCTGAAGCAGGGCTTGTTGCCGCACAGATCTATCGCCAATTGGAACGAATTCGCAAGGTTGTTTCAAAACCATACTGTTGCCAAACAGGAAATGCGCCTCACATACCGCAGCACCAAGCAGATAACCCAGTACGCCAACCGCATCGTGAAAGATTTGCATGGACGCGGCACAAAGACCCCGCAACCCTACGGGCGCGCAGGTGAACGCCCTGAGATTGAACAGCACAAGAGCGCGGCGGATATGTACGCGGCTATCACTGATGCCATCGACGAGTTGCGCGGCAAGGACGAAGTGCGCTCTATAGCCGTGCTGACTAAGTGGGAAAGTACCGCCAAGAACATTATGAAAGAGTTCAGAAGCGAGCGGATGGAAGGCGTTAGCCGCCTTGAGCAAGGCGGCCGCATAGAAACCGACATCATCGTCAGCCCCATAGTCTTGACCAAGGGTTTGGAGTTCGACGCCGTTATCGTGGCTAACGCAGACAAGAACAACTTCGCTGAGACGGAGTTCGACCGCATGCTGCTCTACTTGGCTTGCACGCGCGCACGCCACTACCTGCAGATCCACTGGCACGGACCCAGATCGGCTAAATCGCCGATAGTCCCGGACACCAGCCGTATATCGCGCTAACGCGCAGCCACAAACGGAGGAACCTATGACAACCAACACCGCCAAGCGCCGCATGCTGGACGGCAAGCCCGCATTCGGCGCCGAAGTCAACCTTGGATCCGCGCTGTCCGCCGAACTGCTGTCCCCGCTGGGGTTCGACTTCATTCTGGTGGACAATCAGCACGGCGCATGGGACGACAATGGCTCTATGAGCGCATTTCGCAGCGTTTGGCTGGGCGGCGCTATGCCTATGGCGCGCGTGCGGCGCAACGAGTTCGGCGCAATCGGCAGACTGCTCGACCGCGGCGCTATGGGCATCGTTGTGCCTATGGTCAACTCCGTTGAAGAGGCGCAAGCCGCCGCCGATGCGGTTCGCTATCCCCCAATCGGCGGACGCTCCGGCGGCGCATTCGGCGCGGGCTTTCTGGGCGGCGACTATATGCAGTGGGCAAACGATGAGATATTCCTAGCCGTGCAGATCGAGACCGTCCACGCCGCCCAAATCGCAGAACAAATCCTAGCCGTCGAAGGCATAGACGGATGCTGGGTAGGCCCCGGCGACCTCAGCATGTCCATGGGCGTCGACCTCAGCGACGCGGCCGGCTGGCAGGCGCATGACGACCTCATCGTTCAGATTTTCGATGCAACCAAGCGCGCCGGCAAGATCCCCGGCATATGGACGCCCAACGCCGCCGAAGCGCTGCGCCGCGCCGAACAGGGCGGGCTGTTCCTCACCGCCGGCGGCGATGGCCCGTGGGCAGTCGAAGGCGCGCGCCGAACCCTGACTGAGCTCGGCAGATAGACGCATTCCAAAGCGCCGCATTCCCGGCCGCAACCGCCGCCGCATCCCGCCCGCCGCTATGCAGCGATTGACATTGCCGCCCTACCCTCATATAGTCAGCGCCAGCCAATCGCGCAAACCGGGCGCATGCTAGGCGGCGCGCGTCTAAAAGCAACGGAGGTGATATATGCAAATTACCGACATCAAAGTGAATCAGCTTCGCAGCTTCATCGGCGAAGACGAAAAGTCATTCGTGGGCGCAGGCGGGCGGCTCATAGTGCGCGTCTTCACCGACGAAGGCATTACCGGCATAGCCGAAGGCTCGCGCGGCTTGGATGTGTTCCGCGCCTACAACGAATCCGTCATCAAGCCGCTGCTAGTGGGCAAAGACCCGCGTCAGCCGCGCCAAATATGGGAAATGCTGGCGCTGGGCGTGGGACAGCAGGCGACGCGCCTACCCCCGCAGATAGCGGGCGCAATCGACATCTGCTGCTGGGACATTATGGGCAAGGCGGCCGGACTGCCCGTCTATGCGATGCTTGGCGGCGCGCATCGCACCGAAATCCCGCTCTACTGGAGCCGCGGCAACGGCTGGCGCAAATCGCCCGGCGAAATGCTGGAAGAGGTACAGGAAGGCTACGAAAAGGGCTTTCGCGCCTTCAAGGTGCGCATGGACTGGCGCGACTACCGCCAAGACAGCGATCCCAAGAAGGACTTCGCCATATTCAAGATGTGCCGCGAATGGTTGCCCGACGATGTGCCGCTCGGCTTCGACGCCAACAACGGCTACTCCGTTCCCACCGCCATACAGCAAGGCAGGCGTTTGGAAGAGCTGGGCGCGGCGCACTTCGAAGAGCCGTTGCCGCCCTACGACCTCAGGGGCTTGCGCCAAGTGGTGGACGCGCTCAACTGCGCCGTATCCACCGGCGAGCAAGAGACGTCGGCGTGGCGCTTCCGCGACCTGATGGATCTCGCCAATCCCGACATCCTGCAGCCCGACATCCTGAATGTGGGCGGCTTGTCCGAGATTATGCGCGTCTATGAGATGGCGGTCGCCAACAACAAGGTCATAATGCCGCACAGCCCGAATGTGGGCGCGAACTCGGTCGCCAGCCTGCACGCCTACAGCACCGTTACCAACGCCGTCAGACCGCACGAATTCTCCGAGGAATTCACCGGCCCGGCAGAGCGCGTAGCCGAGCTCTTCGTCGATCCGATAATCCCCGAAAACGGCGTCATCAAGATCCCCGACCGACCCGGTCTAGGCTTGGACTTCGACGAAGCCGCGCTAGAAAAGGCAATCATCGCCTAGCCAAGCGCATCCCCGCATCCTGCGCCGCGCATCCCACACACAACCCGCCAATCGCAAACCCGCCCCGTCAACGCAAGCCGCAAGCCCGCCGACGGGGCGTTCCCTTTGCGTCCCGCCGCCGTCAGTATGCGCCCCGCAATCGCTATGTGACGCCGCATCGTCGGGTTGCCAAGATGGGCGGCGTAAGGCTAGGCGCGATGTGATACATTGCTTGGGGCGTCAGGCGCACTGCAACATAGAGGGGTAAATCGTGGCGAAACTCGAAGATTTGACACGCGGCGTTTTCGTGCAAGGCATTCCCGCAATGCCTAACGAAGTCTGTGAGATAATTGCGGTCACGCCGTATGGTCGTAATGCTGTAGGAATTACTTACAAGGTGCGATCTACAGGCGCAACTCATCCCGAAGAAATGCTGGGGCGTGATGATGAACAGCGTCTCAGAATAACTGAGAATGCGTCCCCTTGGTCGTTTGGCACTCCCGGAGATCGCTTCCGCCTTGCTTCGGAAGCGCAACGAATTCAGATGGCGCACCTATTCGACCCACACCTTGCGGTGAACACGTCGAATATAGAACCTCTGCCGCATCAAATTACCGCCGTGTACGAAGAAATGCTGAAGCGTCAGCCGTTGCGTTTCCTGCTTGCCGACGACCCTGGCGCCGGGAAGACCATCATGGCGGGATTGCTGATAAAAGAACTCATCGCGCGCGGAGATTTGGAACGCTGCCTGATAGTATGCCCAAGCAGCTTGGTAACGCAGTGGAAGGATGAGCTTTCCGAACGTTTCAACCTCAAATTCACCCCTATGCCGGAGGACGTAAAGAATGCGCGCGCCAACTGGTTTTCAGAGAACCAATTGGTGATAGCGAGCCTGGACAAATTAGTGCATCGGAGCTACAAAAACGCCCAAGACTTGCTTCAAGATGAGAGTAGCCAGTGGGACCTGGTTATCTGCGACGAAGCGCACAGAATGTCCGCTACATTTTCGGGCAGCGAACCCAGATATACAAAGCGCTATCTGCTGGGGCGGGATATACTATCACGCCAAACGCGCAACTTCCTCCTTCTAACCGCAACCCCGCATAATGGCAGAGAAGCCGACTTCCAGCTCTTCATGCGCTTGCTGGACGACGATCGCTTTGAAGGGCGTTTCCGGGACGGCGTTCACGCGACTGATGTCTCAGATCTTATGCGCCGTTTGATGAAAGAGAACCTCTTCAAATTCGACGGCGCCCCTCTATTCCCGGAAAGACGCGCTCACGCCCTCCCCTATGAGCTCTCCGAAGGCGAATCCGGCTTGTACAAAGCCGTAACCAAGTATGTGCAGGAAGAATTCAACCGAGCCGCCGCGCTGGACAACAATAGAGCGCGGAATATCGGCTTTGCTCTAACCATCCTACAGCGGCGGTTGGCGTCTTCCCCGGAAGCGATTTACCAGTCGCTCCGACGGCGCAGGGAACGGCTAGAAACCAGCCTAAATGAGATACAGGCTTCTCAAGCCGAAGCGTCTCTAACTGAAGGCATGAACTTCTTGGATGAAGAAGATCTTGAACGTCTCGACGACGCCTATGCCACTTACGAAGACATTGACGAGGCAGAGCGGGAAGTGTTCAACCGCGCTACTGCGGCTCGCACAGTAGAGGAATTGAAGGCCGAGATTGCAAGCCTTGCTCAACTACAATCTCTGGCAAATAATCTGCGTTCCAGCGGTGAAGATAAAAAATGGCAAGAAGTAGCCGAATTGCTGACCCAAGAGATGTTCAATGATTCGTCTAACCGAAAGCTCATCATATTCACTGAGCACCGCGACACCCTGCATTGGTTGCGCAAGAAAGTCACCGATCTAGTCGGGAGTGAGTTTCCCGTAAGAATGATCCACGGCGGCGTCACAACCGATGACCGCCGTAAAATCCAAGAAGATTTTCAGAATGATCCTCGTGTGCGGATTCTGTTGGCTAATGACGCCGCATCCGAAGGCATAAACCTGCATCGCGCCAACCTTATGGTCAACTACGACCTTCCGTGGAACCCAAACCGCATTGAGCAGCGGTTTGGGCGCATACACCGCATAGGCCAGACGGAAGTTTGCCATCTTTGGAATCTTATCGCGAAAGATACCAGAGAAGGCGACGTCTATAAAACGCTGCTTGGCAAACTAGACCAAGCTCGCAAAACCTTGGGCGGTCAAGTATTCGACGTCCTTGGAAAGCTTCAGTTCGGCGGCAAATCCCTCAAAGACCTCATGATAGAGGCCGTCAGATATGGCGACACCCCTGAAGTCAGGGCAAGGCTAACTGAACAATTGAGTGATGCGGTAGATACTGACCATATCCGTGAGTTGCTCAAAGAGTCGCTAACGCAAGACTCAATGGACAAGGAACTGGTTTATCGCATTCGCGAAGATATGGAGCGCGCCCAAGCTCGGCGGCTCCAGCCACACTACATAAGGCAATTCTTCGTTGAGGCTCTCAGAGCGCTGGGTGGTTACATTCCGCAAAGAGAACCGCAACGTTACTACATTAAGCGGGTTCCGGAGGAGATACGCCAGCATTCCTTGAGAACGCTGGGCAAGCGCTTGCCGGAAAGCTACGAGCGCATTGCCTTTGAGAAGGATGCGTCCCGAATAGGCGATTATATGAATGCGGAATTCATTGCGCCCGGACATCCGCTGTTGGATGCCACCGTCCAGTTGACCCTGGATACATATGGCAAGCAACTTCAGCAAGGCGCGGTCTTGGTGGATGAAAACGATCCCGGCAATCGGACGCGCCTGCTTCTATACTTAGACCACACTATACTGGATGGCAGCAAGACATCCTCCGGGGACCCCTCAATCGCCTCCCGCCGGATGCAATACGTGGAACGGGACGGAACGGGACAATTCTTTGACAAGGAATATGCCCCCTATCTGGACTATCGCCCGTTAAACCCTGCGAAAGAGCCGTCCGCGCAGGATATACTCAACCGAAACGAGTGCGCTTGGATTGGCGGAGACGTCGAGCATCGCGCAATTGTACACGCCGTAGAAAATATAGCGCCTAACCATATGAAAGAGGTGATGCAGCGAAGGCTGGAATTTCTTACGAAAACCGAAACCGCCGTAAGAGATCGCCTATCAAAAGAGATAGCCCATTGGAAGCGGCGCGCAGTCGAACTCCAAGGCGATGAGCGGATGGGAAGGCGCAACGCCCGCCTTAACTCCGACCAAGCTCGCCGCCGAGCCGAAGACGCCAAGGATCGTTTGGATCGACGCTTGGAAGAGCTTGAGCAAGCGAAAAACCTGAGTTCTCAAACGCCAAAGGCGCTAGGCGCGGCGCTCATTGTTCCGATGGGCTTGCTCTCCAAAATAAGCGACGCTTCCGCCCAATCGACTGCTGCGCTCAAAACGATTAGAGACACCCAAGCGATAGCCGCCCGCGCCAGAGAAGCGGTGATGGACGTCGAGCGGCGGCTCGGCTATAAGCCGGTTGACCGCGAATTCGACAGGCTGGGCTACGACATCGAAAGCCGCGCTGCTGACGGGAAGCTGCGCTTCATTGAAGTCAAGGGGCGAGCAGAAGGCGCAAACACCATCACCGTTACCAGGAACGAAGTTCTCACCTGCTTGAACAAGCCCGACGACTACATTCTAGCCATAGTGGAGTTCAAAAAGGACGGAACTGAGCAAGTTCACTATGTTCGCAACCCGTTCAAGTACGAGCCGAGGGACTTTCGAGTTGCCAGCGAGGACTACAAGATGGCAGATTTGCTCAAATCAGCGGAAGCGCCGCGCTAGACGCGTCCCGTTGTGCATCCGTCCCGCAACCCACTCCTACAGCCCTACCCGCCCCCATCAGCGCACAAGCCGTATGCGGTGGTTTTCGCTGTCGGCGATGTAGAGCGCGCCCGCGCTATCGGCCACTACGCCGTGCGGCCGCGCCAAGCCGGCGTCCGTGACCGGGCCGCCGTCGCCGCCCGCTCCCTCGCGCCCGCCCGCAACCGTGCTGATGACGCCAGTCGCTGCGTCCAATTTGCGTATGGCGTGGTTCTCCGTATCCACGATAAGCAGATTGCCCGCGGCATCGCAGCGGATCGCCTTAGGCCCGTTGAAGCGGCACTCGATCGCTGGGCCGCCGTCGCCGCTGTATCCCTTTTCGCCCGTTCCCGCCACTGTGGTGATGATGCCGTCAGCGTCGATACGGCGAATGCTATTGCCTTCGCGCTCGCACACATAAGTATTGCCAACGCCGTCCACGCACACGGCGCGCGCGCCGAATATGCCCGCCGCCGCCGCGCTGCCGCCGTCGCCCGTGTGCGCCTTTTCGCCCGTGCCTGCGAATGTGCTTATGACGCCGCTCGCGATGTCCAAGCGCCGAATGCGCTGATCCTGCACATCCGCGATAAGTAGCCCGCCCTTGCCGGCGAGCGCGCAATCGTTTGGCTCGCGCATCTGCGCCTGCGTGGCAGGGCCGCCGTCGCCGCCGTATCCCACGCTTGCATCGCCCGCCACCGTGCTAATCACGCCGCTTGCGCCGTCAATCTTGCGAACCGCCGGGTTGAACCGCTGTAGGATATACACATCCCCGTTGGGCGCAGCCTGAATAGCGTATATCTCATCAATCTTGGCATTGACCGCGGGTCCGTCATCGCCGCTATGCCCCGCTTCGCCCGTCCCCGCAATCGTGGTCAGTACGCCCGTCCGCAAATCCAAGCGGCGTATGGCGTAGTTAAAGCAGTCGGCGATGTACAGATAGCGCCCCGCCGGGTCAAGCTCCACATGAAACGGATTGTCCATCGTGGCAAGCGCAGCATCGCCGCCATCCCCGCTATAGCCCTGCGCGCCGCTGCCCGCGACGCTGGATATGTTGGCAGTCATTGTGTCCCCTTTAATGAAAAATGAAAATGAAACGACGCTAGTTTGAGATGAGATAACCCAACGACAATGAGGCTTGCTGCCGGGCGATGCTGGGATCGATCAGCTGGCGATACAGCGTCCCCATAAAATCGCCCTGCCGTTGATTGAACGCAGGGCGCAGCGTTTCAATCAACACCGATTCCATAAGCGCGGACACCACTTCTTTGGACGCCTTATCCGTTGCGTCAGATAGTTCGCCGCTTTCGCTCACCCGCCGCATTCCAAACCAAGAGAAGCGTTCCCACTTGGCAGACCACGCCGGCTCGCGATTGTGGCGCGCCAATCTGCGAAACAACCCATCGCTCTCTGCGACCGTCCGCCCCACATACACCACGCCGCTCCAGCTATGCAGCAAATACACGCCTTGCTGACCGGCAAAGTCTATCGCGAAATCGTCGTAGTTGTTCGGATTTGGGTAAGGGTTAGCGCCGTCCCAGCCGTACAACCGCCCTTTCGACCAGTCCACCTTGCCGCGTTCCCAGTGCAGCCCGTAAGCCGCCACCGCCAGATTGTCTTGAACATCGGTTGCGTCAAGTTCGCCGGCGGCGTCTTCAGGTTCATGCGCCGTCTGATCGTCAGCTTCTTTACGCAGATAGTAATAGCCGGGCTGCGCCTTCACTATATCCTGTCGACCGCCGCTTCGCAGCCGCGATATGATGCCAGCCACGGTATCACTTGGCGTCTTGCCCGCCGTAGTTCGCAGCCCGTCGCCCAATATCTTTGCGGCGATGTCCAAATAGTGCATCGGTTCATCCGCTTCCGCAAGCGTTTTGAGGACGGCGTCCAACCAACTCATCTCTTGTTTTGGCATTGCATATTCCCTACCAAATTCAGATGTGTATCCCGTCCCGCCGCGCAACCGCCGAACACACTCAGCACGCGCCGCAGAGAGATTGAACCGATGTTACATGCCCCGATTTGCGCTAGTCAATTCACGCTCAAATCAATACGCCCTACAGCTCATGCGGCCACCACGGCATCCGTCCCGCCCCGAACATCCCGTCGGCGAGCCGCAGCGCTTCCGGCAACGCCGCCTCAACGCGCGACGCCCCCGCAAGCGCGCTGAACGATACGCCGCCCAGATACGCAGCGCCCAACTCGGCGGCGGACAGCGTAATATCCGGAGCGGCGGCAGTCGGCTTGCAGCGCGCGCCGTCGGGGCCGCCTTCCAGTTCGTAGCGCCCCGCGTTCCACGCGCAGAATGCGTCCCGCAACTCAAACACGATGCGCCCTTCCCGCGCATATGCGCGCGCCTCAAGCGCCTTGCGCGCGTCCAGGATCCGCAGCCACATGCTGTCGACCCTAGACCGATTCAACTGCCGCGGATCCGCCAGCATCCACGGCAGCGCGTCATCCACCGGGCGATTGTTGGACTCTATCGTTATGCGCAAGTCAATCCCGAAGCAGAACGCCCACAGCGCGGCATGCGCCGCCTTGCTTGCCGCCATCAAGTCCACCACGCCCACCGTTCTATCGCGTATCCGATAGGCGACATATCCGTCTATGCGCCCGTCCTCTTCATACACCGCATAGTTGCATTCACCCCAGCCCTCGCGAAACTGCTCCAGATCCGATACGACCTGCCACTGCTCCCAATGTTCGGGCAGCAGCGCCACGAACCCCGGCCGGTCGGCGCAGGCGCGCGCGGCAACATCCGGGAAGACGCTCATCGCCTCATCTTTCTCGACGAAGCGCACGCGACCGGGCGACAGCGGAGCATGCTCAAGCGCGGTGTGCCGCCTGTCTATGCTCCACCTTTCGTTGTGCGTTGCGATGCCGTAGCCGAACCGCCCGTAGATGACGCTTTCGGACGCCCCCAAAATCGCCATCAAATCGCCGTTGTCATACGCCTCGCGCAGTTGGCGTTCCATCATTCGCGTCAGCAGTCCGCGCCTGCGATGCGTGGGCAGCGCGCTCACATCCGACACCACCGCAACGGGCGCAGTCCTGCCCTCAGGTATGTTCATTCGCAGCGAATACGCCATGAACGTCCCCACCACTTCAGCGCCGTCGAACGCCGCAAGCGCCCTGCCGTGTTGCATCGGGCGCACGAAAGCATCCATCGCATCGCCCGTTACGCGCCACCCAAACGCGCGCGCCGCCGCTCTCACGAATGCGGGGTAATCATCCGCCCCGATGAAGCGCAGCTCAGTTTCCCTATCAGTCATACGCCAACCCGTCCGATGTCTAGCCGTGTATGTCCCGCATATCGCGAACCGCTTATCCCCGTATCCGACGCTCTACTGATCCACCACCGACCCGTCGCGGTGCAGGCGCACGTTTATCTGCCCGTAAGTCTTTGGCGGCGCCTTTTCCTGCGCATCGTCCGCAATCTCAATGCCTATGCCGGGCGCGTCCGGGATAATCAGGAAGCCATCCTCGACCGGAATCGGTTGCTTCACCATGACGTTCTTGGGGAATTCATGCTCGCCGGTGGGGTATTCCTGGATGGCGAAGTTGGGCGTACACGCCGCAAGTTGCAGGCACGCGGCGGTGCTGACCGGCCCCAGCGGGTTGTGCGGCACTACGCCCACATAACTCGCTTCCGCCAGCGCCGCGATCTTTTTGGAGTGCGTAATGCCGCCCGCGAGACACACATCCGGGCGTATGTACTGCACGGCGCCGCGCTTCAGCAGCATATCGAACTCGTGGATGGAGTGCAGCCGCTCTCCCGTGGCGATTGGCACGCTTATCTGATTGGCCACAAGCCCCATAGCGTCGAAGTTTTCGGGCAGAATGGGATCTTCGTAGAACATCGGATGAAACTCCGCGATGCCCTGCGCCAGCACTACCGCCTCCGCGGGCGTGAGCCGACGGTGAATCTCGATGCAAAGGTCGACATCGTTGCCCGCAGCCTCGCGATACATAGCCACCGCGTTTATGGCGTCCGTCATCTTATCGGCGTGCGACTTGTAGTACGGCACGGAGCGGTCTTCGTCCAAGAACGGCGTCAGGTGTCCCACCGCCGTGAAGCCGTCCGCCTTCGCCGCCTTCACGCCCGCCACAAGTTCTTCGCGCGTCTTGCCGAACACATGGTAATAGACGCGCGCCTTGTCCCGCACCTTGCCGCCAAGCAGTTGATACACCGGAACGCCGAAGAACTTACCCGCGATGTCCCACAGCGCTATATCTATTGCGCTGATGCCCGCCATAATCGCCGCGCCGCGAAAGTGTCCGGTGCGATACATCGTTTGCCAGTGATGCTCTATCAGCAGCGGATCTTTGCCCACAAGATAGGGCGCGAACTTCAGCCGTATGGCGGCTTCCGTCGCCTCCATATGCCCCCATGCGCCCGCTTCGCCGTAGCCCACTATCCCCTCATCGGTGTGAACCTTGACGAACAGGTATCGGTCGACCGGGTATGTCTCAACAGATGTGATTTTCATTGCGTATCGTCCCCCTACTTTTCATTCTTGCCATCAAGTTTCGGTCTTGCCGTCAAGCCCTTGGAATGCGCGCGGGGTTGGGCCTCTCTTACGCCGTATGTAGCTCTTCACTAGCCTAGTACGGCACGGCGGTAAAATATCCGAGCAAGAACACTGAGCGAGACTTTCCCAATGCTTTCTTGTTTTACCAACCCGAAAGGAGGCCAAAAGGATGGTGAAACGCTCTGTGAAGATTTGCCGCCAACCCCGCGCAGGCTCACTATCACAAACTAAACCCGCCTATGTCAAATCAATTCCAGCGTCGTCCGCACAAGCACCACCACGCTTGAAGCGAAGATTATCGTCATCACGGCGTAGCGAAACACGCGCTCGCTCATGCGCTTGATGAGCGGCGCGCCCACCGCCAAGCCGATAACCGCCGGAATTAGCGCCACGCCTATCAGCGTCAGCGATTCCCTTGTGTAAAGCCCGTTGACCGCATACCAGACTATCGCGCACATCGTCACCGTCGCCAGATACAGCGCCATCGACGCCCGCACCGATTGCCTACGCCATTTGCGCGTCAGCAGAAACAGCATCACCAGCTGCCCGCCCGCGCCGAATGCGGGCAGCAGCAGCCCCGCCAAAAAGCCCCCCAATATGCCCAACGGCTTGGAGTATGGAATATGTTCGGGCGTCTTAATCACGGACACAATCGCAAAGATTATGATGAACGCCGTTACGCCTATCCGCATAGGGACGGCGGGCGCCGACGCCAACAGCCCCACCGAAAACGGCACGCCGCAAGCGCCCGCAAGCGCTATCGGCAGCGCCTCGCGAAAGGGTATGTCTTTCCGCGACTGAACCACTATCCATAGCGCGATTCCCGATCCGGCCGTGCCTACCACCACCACCGCCACATCAGGCTCCGCCACCAGCAGTATGCCCGGCACCGCAATCATCCCTATGCCGAACCCGATAGCGCTGAGCGACACCGAACCCAAGAACATCGCCAGTGCCGCCACCACCGCATCCAACAAGCTCACTTCCATTACAGCCCGCTAACCTCCCTTGCAAGAACCGCTATGCTGGTAACTATTATCGTTGCGATAACCGCATTGCGAAACACGCGCTCGTTCATCCGCCGCAGTATCAGCGTCGCCGCGCCAAATCCCAGCGCCACCGGAACCGCCCCCACGCCGATTAGCAGCAGCCGATCCGGCGTAATCAGCCCCGCCATCCCATAGAGCGCCACGCCCACGCCCTCTACTACCAGGAAGTACAACGACAGCGAACCGCGCAGCGACGGCTGCGAAAACCGCCGCGACAGCAGCGCAAGAACCATCAGCGCGCCGCCAACCCCGAATGCGTTTAGCATCACGCTCACCGCAAAGCCCACGCCTACGCCCACAGGGACGGATTCGGGCAGCGCCCAACGGCGGTTGAACACGGCGAGCAGCGTCAGCGCGATTATGAGCGCCGCTATCGATATCCGAAGCAACGCCGTATCCGCCGAACTCAGGAAGAACACGCCCACGGGGACGCCGCAAATCCCCGCCGCCGCGAATGGCAGCATCCGCCGATACGGAATATGCCGCCGCGTCTGCCATATCACCAAGCCGAACATCAGCAGCGATACGCTGTTGATTAGCACCACCGAGGTCTGCGGATCCAGCAGCAGCAACAGCAGCGGTATGGATGTTACGCCTATGCCGAAGCCTATCGTGCTGAAGACCAGCGCCCCCAGAAACACGATTGCCGCAACCGCCAAGACCTGCTCGAATGTCAGCGCATCCAATCACATATCGCCTTACTGAACGCCGCCGCCTCAAGGAATCGCCCGCCCCGCCATCGTCCCCGTGCAGCGCTCGCTGTCCACCGCAACCCGCCCGTTCACCAGCACATACGGGATGCCCGCAGGGAATTGGCAGGGATCGTCGTAGGTGGCGTTGTCGATGATGCGCTCAGCGTCGAACACCACGATGTCGGCGAATGCGCCTTGCTCGATGCGCCCGCGTCCGCTAAGCCCAAAGCGGCGCGCCGGGTTGTCCGTCATTCGCTGCACCATTCCCTCAAGCGTCAGCATCCCGAAGCTGCGCCGCAACCGCCCTAGGAAGCGCGGGAAGCAGCCATAGGCGCGCGGATGCGGCACCCCGCCCACATGGATGGAATCGCTGCCCACCATATAATCGGGCCTAGACAGCAACTCAACGCAGTCGCGGCTAACCTGACGCCAAACCGCCACGCTGTCCGGCGGCGCTCCCCGATAGCCCACCTGCAGTTCTTCATCTATCAGCAAATCAAAGAGCGTCTCTTCCGGCGATGCGCCGCGAGCCGCCGCCGCATCGCGCAGGCTCATACCCTCGAGATGGCGGTTGTTGGGCAAATGCGTGAACACCGCAAGCGCCAAATCGTTGGGGCGCTGCCGCATATAGTCGATCATTCGCCGCCGTTCATCGGAGTCGCGCAACCGCTCCATCAGGGCGTCGGGGCCGCCGTCGTTGGCGGCGCTTGGCAGGTAGCGTATCGGGTAGCTACTGCCGGTGGGATACGGGTAAAGCTCAAGCGTGCAATCCACGCCCTCGGCTTTCGCCTTGTCGATCAGTTCCACGCGCTCGGCGACCCTGCCGGCGGTTTCGGGCTGCGTGCGATAGTGCGAAAAGTGAACCTTCACCCCGGAACGCCTGCCAATCTCAAGCGCCTCCGGCACATCGCCGCCGCCAAAGCCGCGCTCAGTATTCACATCGCGCAGATGCGTAACATACACGCCGCCGTACTCGGCAACCACCTTGCAGAGTTCCACAAGTTCGTCCGTGTCGCTCCACGCATTGGGAAAATACGACATCCCTGTGGCAAGCCCCACAGCGCCCTGTTCCATCCCCTCGCGTATGAGCCGCTTCGCCTTGTCGAGCGCAGCGCCCGTCAGCGGCTTGTCATAAAATCCGACCGTTTCAAGCCGAATTGCGCCGTGCGGTATGCAGTAGGCGGTGTTGATTGCAGTCTTGTTGTGATAGTGAGCCCGAAACGCCGCCACGCTGCTCATATCCAAGTCTTCGGGCGGCTCGCCCAGCAGCCCCGCGAGATAGCGCCGATTGAGGCGATAGTTCTCAGCTGACAGCGGCGCGTAAGACAGCCCGTCCTGCCCCAAAATCTCAGTGGTGATGCCCTGCCGCAGCCCGGCAGCGTGCTGCGGATCCAGCAGCAACACGGCGTCCGAATGAGTATGCGTGTCGATAAAGCCCGGCGCCACCGTCAACCCCACTGCGCTGATAACGCGCCGAGTTTGCGCCTGCGATAGATCGCCGATCGCCGCTATCGCATCGCCCTTCACGCCCACATCCGCGCCATACGCCGCCGCGCCCGTCCCATCTACCACGCTGCCGCCAAGTATCACAACATCAAACATCGCGTCCCTCCGGCCTACCTGCCCGCAATTCGCAAAACCAACGCTGGGCAGTATATCACAACCCCGTGTGATACACTTTCAACCAAGTTCGAATGGTTCGGATGATATGATTGCATAAGGACAAAACTATGCTGACCGAATACATCGCCGCCGCAATGCGAAACGCCAAGTTCGAGACGCTATGCGATGGAACCGTCTATGGCGAAATCACGGGAATACAGGGCGTCTATGCCAACGAAGACACGATCGAGCAGTGCCGCCAAGAGCTGCAGAGCGGTTTCGAAGGTTGGATAATTCTAGGGTTGGAGATTGGACACATACTTCCTGAGATAGACAGCATCATTCTTTCCTCACAAAGAACATAGAGAGAAGGGACATAGGAAAACTATGCTGACCGAATACATAGCCGCCGCAATGCGAAACGCCAAATACAAGATACTCGGCGACAGAAGTTTTTACGGCGAAATACCGCCGCTTCAAGGCGTATGGGCAAATGCGGACACACTGGAAGAATGCAAAATCGAACTGCAAAGCACCCTAGAGGGTTGGATTATCCTAGGCTTGCAGTTTGGCGATCCGATCCCTGATGTGAACGGCGTAAGTCTGCCCGACAAAGAAAGGGTTATGCAAAAACTACGCTAACCAGCTTTGCGCCCCTGCGTCTTTGCGTTAAAACTCATCGCTTGAACCCACTCACTCCCCGTCCACAACGAGGAACAAATTCTCCCACGCAGGCGTAAGCCGCTCAGGCGGTATTCGCGATGTACCCTCGCCTGGCGGCGTCCACAGCAACTCGAAGAACGGCGATCCCCCGCCGTGTTCGTACTCCAACCGAATCCGATGCTCCCCCTCCGACAACTCCAGCTCGACTTCCCTATCCCCGCGCGTGTCTATCAGCGTTTCGCCGTCCATAAGAACCCGCATATTCCCGTGAATGCCCCCGAACCTGAAGCGATGCAACCCGCTTTCGGACACCGCAATGCTGCCGTCCCACACCGCCGCATACGGCGCGTCCACTACGGCGTTGTACCAGAAAGCGCCGCCTATGCCCGCCGTCAGCTGCATTGCGTCCGGAACGGCGTCGCCCAATTCGTCCAGCATCGCAGCATCGCCGCCCACAAAGAAGCGCCCCGCCAAGCCAATCGGCCGCACATCCCCGTTGTACAGATGCTCGATAGGAATCGGCGCAAGCGGCTGCAGCTCGGCTTCCGCTTCGCCTTCATCGCTTCCGTCGTCTTCATCCCGTTCCAACGGCGGCGGCTGCCACAGCAAGCGCAGCGCCCCGGCGTTGTCCGTTACATACGCTCTCACCTCAAGCGCATGCAGCCCAACCGCCGGCTCGATCTTCACCACAGGGTTGTCTTGCGAAAGCAACGCTATGCCGTCAAGCAACACGCTCGCATCCGAATCGCTCTCAAGCGCCAGCGTGTATTCGCCCGGTCGGGTTATGTGTAGCGTCCCCCGCCATTCCACATCGAACGGGGTGTTATCAGAACCCGCTTCAAGCATCCATACGCTTTGGGTATCGCTCTTGACGCGCTCGCTGACCTCGCCATCCGCCGCCGTCCGCCGCTCCACAAGCCCCTGCGCCGCCCGCAGCTCCTCATCGCTGATATACGCCGCATAGTACAGCGCATCCCCGCCCGACGGCGCGCGCACCTCGCGAAAGTCCGCCGTCGGATAGTACGCCCTGAGCGTATCGTAAAACCCCGACTCGCGCGGTTCCAAATATATCGCCGCGCCGCGCCAAACCTGACTTGGCGAAAGCGGTATATTCGTAGGCGCCGCAATCGTTTCGCGATAGAAGCCGCTGCCAAACAGATCCGCCGTTGAGCTGAACTTGAACTGCCGCGACACCATCGGATTGTAGCCCCTGCGAATCTGATCCGCCGAATCCCTCGCCATAAGCGTATCGGCCGTAGAGAACGCGCTGTACACCGCCGGATGATTCGCCTGTTCCCCAAAGTACGCCTCGATGTTGGCGTATGCGATAACTGCCAGCAACGCCGACGCCGCGATGGGCGCGACATAGCGCGCTATGGGCAGATTCAGCGCGCGCCCGCTCTGCCATATGCCGCCCACCGCAAGCGTGATTAGAGCTATCACGGCGGGAATGACCGCGATGCTGCGAAGCGATTGCGGCGATTCCCATGGAATAGACAGCGTCCCCGGAATTATCATAATCAGCACCCAAAACGGTAGCGCGAACATAGCGGCGTTGCGCCATCGGAACGCTACTACCGCAAGCCCCGCCAGCATCAGCAAGCCCGAAAGCGTATCCAGCATCGGCTCGCCCGGTATGTTGTGCCGTCCATTCGGATCGCCCTCGAAGTGGAACATTCTCAGATGGCGCAGCAGGTTGTTCCTCACCGCGCTTGCCGCTTCGCCCTCAGGCACATGCGCGAATATGGACACATCGCTGGATCGCCGAAAGAACTCTTCCGGCTGCGTCGCCGCAAACTGAAGCACCGGCAGCGAAACGAATACCGCAAACAGCGCCAGCGCTCCGAAGTTTATTAGCAACCGCTTGCGCGCCGTCCGTGTGAATATCAAGGCGTGCAGCGCCGCAATCCCCATCACCAGCGGGAATAGGCGAAACGGCGTGTAGAACCACATCCCCAATCCCATTGCCGCGCCCGCCAGCGCGAAATCCGCCATTCGCTCGCTGCGAAGCGCGCGGTAGGTCAGCCACGCCGTAATCGCCGTGAAGAAGGTCATCGTTACGCCGTGCATCCCGATGCGGCTCCAGTTGATGTCCCAGCGCATCGCGGCGGTCAGGAAGGCGGCTATCAGCCCGAATAGCGTCCCTCCCATATGCCGCATCATCAGAAACATCGCCACGATTCCCGCCAGCCCAAACGCCGCCGCCACCAGCCGCGCGCTCGTTATGGACACGCCCGCCAGCTTCACCACCAGCGCAATCGGAACCAAGAATGCCGTAGGAAGATTGGTGAACGCAGAGAACGCGCCCACCGTGGCGGGTTCGTTCAAGATGTGCTGCGCCTGCAATATGTTGTCCGCCTCATCGAACCACAAGCCCGGCGGAAATTCGTCCAGGTTGTACAACCGAACCGCCGCCCCAAACAGCACAATCGCCCCCAGCGCCGCCCACGGCAGCAACGAGCGCATCTCAAACGACGCGCGCTTGCCCGCCCCAAACCGCTGCGCAAACCGCGAACACCTGCCGTCAATCGCGAAGACCGCCCCAAGCGCCAGTGGAATCGACAGGCAAAAGCACCACCACGCTTGCGTAGTAGGCGGCCCCTGCGGGAAGCGATAAAGGCTATACGCCATCAGCGCCACGCCCAAAAGAGCCGCGAACATCCCCCACTGCCGCTCCAAGAACCCCCAGTAATACACATTGCCCGTATCGTCTTGAGCCGCCGCGCGTTCCACAACGTCGGCCGACGCATCGTCGACGGATGCCGCCGCAGGCATAGCCGCCCCGGCCGCGCTTGGCATCTCAGGCACAGGCGCTGCTTGTAGCGGCGGCGTTTGCGTAATCGGCGCTGCAGGCGGCGGCTGAATATGTGGCGCAACAGGTTGTGGCGGCGCTTGCATTGGCGGCGCAACGGATTGCGACACGTCAGATTGCATAAGCGGCGCTACAGGTTGCGGCGGCGGCGTCTGAATAGGCGGAGCTGCCGGCTGAGCCGACGGTGCCTGCGTAATCGGCGCATCCGCTTGCGGCGGCGGCGGCTGAATAGGCGGCGCATCCCCTTCTTTGCGCCTTTGCGCCTCTGCGTTAACCGCACCCCCACCACGCCCGAACAAGCTCGCCATATCCGTCAGAAACACCGCAAACGCCCTGCCCGACAGCCCGCCCACCGCCACCACGGCGCACACCACCGCAAGCCCCAACGGCGCCGCCATCCATCGAACATCGCCCGATACCGCAAGCGCCATGAGCGCCAGCAGCAGCAGTCCCGCCGCTGACAGCAGCAACGCAACCCGCAGCCGCAACCTGCCGGACACATCCGGGGACGGCTCTGCGAATTCAGGCGCTGACGCCGTTGGGGACGGTTCCACGAACTCAGCGGATTCAGGAACGGCTTCAGCTGAGGGAGCGACCGCCGTGTGAGAGGGCGTTTCTGTGAACGGAGGCACTGCCGTCGGTTGTTCGGACAGCGCAGACGGAATTTCGGGTTCGGCCGCGGATTCAACAGACCGCGCTGTGAACGCAGCCGCATCCGTCAGTTGTTCGGATGGCGCAACCGTCGGTTCGGCCCCGGCCGCAGACAGCGCATTCCCGCACTCGCCGCAGAACCGATAATCCGCGGGGTTCTGCGAACCGCAGCGCGCGCAGGCTATCGAACCGTCGTGGTTGCCGCTGCTCATCGGTTAGCGCTGCGCCTCTTGCCGCGGCGTCTCCGTAGTCAGAACGCCGCGCTCATACAGATCTGCGATTTCCTGCGCCCCGTAGCCAAGCGCCGCCAGCGCCTCGCGGTTGTGTTCCCCCAACAACGGCGTCGGCCTGCCCGCAATCCTATGCGTATCCCCGAACTGTATCCCCTCCGCGCAGTAGCGCATCCTGCCATATACCGGATGCTGATGCTCCACGAATGTCCCCTCCGCCGCCGTATGCGGATCTTGGAAATAGCCCACATTGTAGTTTTCCGTAACCTCGGCGCACTGAACGCCCGCCGCCCTCAGCGTCCCAACCCATTCGCTCGCCGCACGTCGACCGAACATATCCGTCAGCAAACCTGCCAGCGCCTCATCATTCTGCGCGCGCTTCGACTGAGACGCAAAGCGCGCATCGGTCGCCAAATCGCCGCGCCCTATCGCATCGCATAGCCGTTCCCAATCGGCTTGCGTTTCGGCTATCAGATAGAACCAGCCTTGTTGCGTCTGATACAACCGATGGAGCGCGCTCAACCCGAACTGCCCCTTATCGGCAATGCGCGGCGGCCGCTTGCCCTCATAGCGCAGAAAATCGTCGCCCCGCAGCACGGCGCCGGCGTTCAACAGGTTGCAGTCCACCTTTTGGGCGGCGCCGCTACGCTCCCTTGCGTACAACGCCATAACCGCCCCCAGCGCAAGCATGCTGCCGGACGCAAAGTCCGTAGGCGCAAGCTGCGCCAAAAACACCGGCGGATTGTCCCGCCCCCCCTGCGCGCGCTGCAAACCCATCAGCGCCTGCGCCAGCGGGTCAAGCCCCGGGCGATGCGAATACGGCCCCGACCACCCAAACGCCGTTGTGTGAGCGTGTATGAGTCCGGGGTTGCGCGGCTGCAGATATTCGGCGCTAAGCCCCATCCTATCCGTTGCGCCCGGACGCATATTCGCCAACATTATGTCCGCTTTCACCGCGATCTGCCGCGCTATTCGCTGCCCTTCAGCCGTCTTGGTATTCACCGACACCGACCGCTTGTTGGAATTCAGATGCAGAAAATACTGCGATCCCGATAGCCGCGATATATCGCCGTAGGGCGGCTCCATCTTGATTATGTCAGCGCCCAAATCCCCCAAGCACTTGCCGGCGGCGGGCCCCGCGATAACATTGGTCATCTCCAGCACGCGCACGCCCTCCAGCGGCGGCGCATCGCTGCGCGCTTCAACCGCGACGGGACTTGGCAGAACCACGTCCGCGATTTCTGCTAACACGGCGGCGGTATGCTCGCCCCTAACCGGCCGCCCCCCGCTCACTTCCCCCGGCGTTTCGCTGAACTTGATGGGATTGCCCATCTGATCGACTTCGCCCATAACCGGATCAGCCAGCCGCCGCACCATATCGTTGGCGATGACTTGAGCGTTGTCCATTCCCCGCTCCGTGGTGGACGCCCGCATATACGGCACATCCGCATCCTCAAAGATGCGCTCCCATTCGGCGCAGGGTTTCGTCTTTATCGTGCGCGCCACAATATCGAACAATTCGCTGCGCGCCTCTTCGTTCACCGGCCGCCGTCCGTCCCCGTAGCGCGGATCCGCAAGCGTTTCGGCTATGCCCATAACCGATGCCGCAATGTCCACAAAGCCGGCGTGTATGCAGGCTATCTGAATCCATTCTCCGTCGGCGCACTCGAACACGCTGTAAAACGGCCCGCCGCCCGCCGGCGTGAGCTGAAACGGCCGCTGCTCATAATGTTCGCCTATCACCTTTGGCGCAAACAGCAGCGCCCCCGCCATAACCGAAGTGTCCACCTTGCGCCCCGCGCCCGTCTTTTCGCGCGCGTACAGCGCCGCCGCAATGCCCTGCGCCGCCAATACCGCCGCGCCGAGGCTGACTACCGGATGAACCACATGCACCGGCCCCGGCCGAAACCCCGGCTGAGACGCCAAAATCCCCATTCGCGCCATCACCAGATTTTCGTCCGACGGCTCGTCGCGCAGCGGCCCCCGCTTGCCGTATGCCGTGATCGAGCAATGCACCAGGCGCGGGTTAATGCGCCGCAGATCGTCGTAATCAACAACCTGCTGATACGCCGCCGACGGCGCAAAATCCTCCAGCAGCACGTCCGCCTTATGCGCCAGTTTGCGAAACGCATCCCGCTGCGCCGCAATGTCCAACTCGACGCTCTGCTTGCCGCGGTCCCAAATCATATAGCCGGGCGCGGCGCGGTCGTTCTCAGCGTCAGGAAGCTCAAGCCGTATCACGCGCGCCCCGTTATCGCACAGAAACATCCCCGCCTGCGCCCCCGGCTTCTGCTGCGTCAAGTCAAGAACCGTTATCCCGTCTAGCGCTCCGCGCATCGTCGCCTGCCTAACCTAATCTGCCGATAACCCAAAGCGCCACCCTAGCGCAGCGCCGCATTCCCAAGAACGCAGCGAATTGTATCACAACCGCCCCATCTTGCGCCCGATAATTTTGTGTAGCCATCTCAAAACCGCTTGCCATTTTGCAAGTACGCCTTATATGAGCGTAATCCAATAATCGGAAAAGGCATAATCGGCGCGACATCCCTATCCTAGCGGTTGCCAATCGGAATTTTACCACCACGCCCCGCCGTCTGCTTTTCACACCGCACACACCCATCTCCGTCTATCTATCGCCCCCCCTTCTTGCCTATAGAGGTAGGATAGGAAACCAATTGCCCAACAAGCGCAACTGCCGACGGCGTGGTAACATAACCGCGCAAACCCACTGAGGCGCTGATATATGAGAGCGATGATATGCCAAACGACATAAACTTCTGCCAGCGCTGCGGCAAGCCGCTTTCCCAAAAGCGAATCGACGGCAGGATGCGCCCCATCTGCCCCGCATGCGGCTTCATCGTGTTCCTAGACCCCAAAGTGGCGGTAGTCATATTGAACGCCGACGCCGACGGCCTAGTAATGGTAAAGCGCGGCGTAGAGCCGCACCTAGGCAAATGGGCGTTCCCATCCGGCTATGTGGACAGAGGCGAAGTAGTAGAGCATGCCGCCGTCCGCGAAATGAAAGAAGAGACCGGCCTAGACGTCGCGCTCGACGCCCTCATAGGCGTCTATTCCCTCCAAGACAGCCCCGTCATACTGATAGTCTATGCAGCCCACGCCATCGGCGGCGCGCTCGCCCCCGGCCACGACGCCCAAGACGCCAAGCGCATCCCCCTAGACGCGCTGCCCCCCCTGCCCTTCCCCCACGACGCCCAAATACTAGCCGATTGGCAAACCGCCCTCAATAATGGATAATACCCGCCATACCCTCAACCTTGAACAAACCAACACTTTAAGGGGGAATGCCGAACTATGAAATTAGAGATAGGCGAATCGCCCTGCTACTCAATAACCGGGGCTACGCCCGCCCGAATACAACTCATCGTGCAACCCTTGATGGCAACCCTGCTCGCTGAGCATCAAGAACACCCGCCGCTTCTTGATGATGCAACCATAGACAACTTGATGAAGCTTGACTACTGCCAAAATACCTTGGGCATCAAGATCATCTATCCAATTTTGCGTAGAGTAGAGGACGGAAAAGAAATTAGCGGACGTTTTGGACGTGCCAAAGCCAGATACTACACGAAAAAGTATGCCGGCAAGTTCTACGTCTGTAACCACTGGCAGAAAAAAGATCACCGCGCCAACGCCGAAAGCCTACGCTAGTTCGCGCTCGACATCGCCCGAAACAACCCCGATGATCACCCCGGCATACCCGCGCTCAACAACCACATCAAAGCCTTATCCGATTACGCCAAATCCTAAATCCAACCCACTACCGCAAAACCAGTCCATCGACACAAGTCCAACCCGCCGCCACAAACCCGCATCCCATATCGCCCAATCCGCACCACCCAAGGAGGCGCATCGTGCATTACGACTACATCATCATCGGCGCAGGCTCCGCAGGCTCAGTGCTCGCAACCCGCCTCTCCCAAAATTCCGACCGCGCCGTGCTGCTCCTGGAAGCCGGCCCCGACTACCCCGACATCGACCACTTGCCCGAAAATGTCAAGCAAGGCAACAACCCCTGGCTATCCGCATACGGACCCGACGCCCACAGTTGGAACTACACCGCCAGCGCAACGCCCGGCCGCGATCCCTTCATCGTCCCGCGCGGCAAGGTCATCGGCGGCTCAAGCTCCATCAACGGCCAAGTCTTCTTTCGCGGCATCCCCGAAGACTACGACGAATGGGCGGATCTCGGCAATCCCGAATGGGCTTTCGTCAACTGCCTACCCTACTTCCGCAAAAGCGAAACCGACCTCGCTTTCGGCGGCGACGACTTCCACGGCTCCGACGGCCCCATCCCCGTGCGCCGCTACAACAAAGCCGACGTCCTGCCCACCGCCAAGGCGTTCTGGAACGCCTGCCTCGCGCTAGGCTTCCCCGAAACCCTCGACCAAAATCACCCCGAATCCACCGGCGTAGGCCCCCGCCCCCTCAACAACGTCGACGGCGTCCGCATGAGCGCATCCCTCACCTACCTATCCCAAGTCCGCCACCGCTTGAACCTCACCATCCGCGGCGATGTACTCGTTCACCGCATCCTATTCGAAGGCAACCGCGCCATCGGCGTGCAGGCGCAGAGCGGCGGCGAAACATTCAGCGTCTATGCCGACCAAATCATACTCAGCGGCGGCGCTATCAACTCCCCCCAAACCCTCATGCTATCCGGCATCGGCCCCGCCGCGCATCTCCAAGAAATCGGCATCGACGTACTCCACAACCTCCCCGGCGTCGGCGAAAACCTGCGCGACCATCCCTCCGCATTCATCCCGTTCAGAACCGCCATTGAAGTAGCCGATGTATTCGCCCCGTCCATTCAAGTCGGCATGCGCTACACCACGCCCAACTCGCCCCACCGCAACGACATGCAGATGAGCCCCATCCTGATGACCAGCGAACACCGCCCCGCCAATGTGGACTTGGACGAAGAAGGCACATACACCGGCTTCAGCGTAGCGCTCCAAAAGGCGGTTACCGCCGGAACCCTGCGCCTTGCGTCCGCCGATCCCGCCCAGCAGCCCATCTTGAACTACAACTACCTCAGCGATCCATTTGACAGAGAGCGCATGCGCGGCGCAATACGCCTCTGCATAGAAATCGCCAAAAGCCCCGAATACGAAGGCATCCTGCTCGAGCGCCTAACCCCGTCCGACGAAGAACTCCGCGACGACCACGCCCTAGACAGGTGGCTTATGGCGAATGTAGGCACCCAGCACCACTCGTCCGGCACTTGCAAAATGGGCGACGCGTCCGACCCAACCGCCGTAGTCGACCAGTACTGCCGCGTACACGGCATCGACGGCTTGCGCGTAATAGACGCCTCCATCATGCCCGACGTAGTGCGCGCCAACACCAACGCCACCACCATCATGATAGCCGAGCGCGCCGCCGACTGGCTGCTAAACGAATAGACGGCGCGCCAACCCCGTACCATCAGCGAAAGGAATACGCCGCAATGAAAGGCAGAGTACTCAGCTACTCCATACAAGAAAACTCAGGCGTCATCACCTGCGACGACGACAACCGCTACACATTCGTCGGCGCGGAATGGAACGAAACCGAACCGCCGCGGCGCGGCGACTATGTAGATTTCGAGCCCCAAGACGACAAGGCTGTCCAAATCTACCGCGCGCTAGGAGCCGGCGCTTCAGACGCAAAGAAAGAGAAAATCGTCGCAGGCTTGTTCGCAATTCTGCTCGGCGGACTCGGCATCCACAAATTCTACCTCGGCTACAAAACCGCAGGCATAATCCACCTACTAATCTTCTTCATCGGAATGTTGCCGCTCTTCATCGGCACAATCGCAATATCCCTAATCGCCCTGATTGAGGGCATCATATACCTCACCAAGTCCGACGAAGAATTCGAGCGCACATACGTCGTCAACAAAAAGGAGTGGTTCTAGCCCAATACGCGCGCATCCCGCCCCAACCGAATAACCCGCAAAACCCGGCAGCGCCTACCCCGACGCTGATTGCTGTCTCAGCATCTCGATCTTGGCGTTCCTAGTCATAACATACCGCCGCGGCTTAGTGTTAGGATACGGATCGCTCACGCCGTATCGCTTCAAAGTAGGCAGGATGTCCGTGATAAACCGTTGCCCGAACTGCGGACCATCCATGTATTCCCACTCGCAGCCCGGCCAACGCCCGCTGATTATCGGCTGACAATCGGTACTCTTAAACGAGCCTATATCTATATCCTGGATAATCGCCCTTGCGATTTCGTCGCTAGTGGGAATGCCGTTTGCGCTATACCGCAGCACGGATTGCACCAACTCAGTCGCATTGAACTGCGTATCGCCGCCCCCGTCGGCAGCCGGCGGTTCGCCAATCTCAACATCCATCTTGCGAACATAGACATTCGGCGAAAACGCCTCGACCACTTTGGAGCGCATATGCTCCCTATTCGTCATTATCCACAGAAACGGCGTTTTGGCAGAATAGGCTCGACTGCCAAGCCGAAGTTCGCGAACCTTGCCGAACAGCGCCGCAAAATCGCTGTCATCGCTCACAACAACGATATGCTGTACACTATCCGTCATCAGGTCGCAAACCGCATCCAGCGCAAGCGCAATATCGGCCGAATTCTTGGAAGCGTTCTTGCTGAAATGCTGTACGCCCTTCACCGCCACACCGACGTCGGCGAATTGGCTATCCGACCACATCTCCCAAAGGACTTGCGTATCAGCCCTTGCATACAACCGAACTATCCCCAAAGGCGGAATATCCGACGGCCAATTCTGCGTAAGACTGACAAGAAACCGCTGAGCGAAATCATGCCCTTGCAGATTCTCTAGATCCACATACAGCCCTGAAATCGTCGGTCTTCTAACCGGAGTTTCGGCCGATGCGCGCTCCGATTCTGTTGCAGCATCATCCTGTCGATTGCGCCGCTTGCGCGATCCCCACATAGAAACCTCGCTTACCATTCCCAAATCCGACGCTGCCGCACTCACCCATCCTACCAAACCGCCATGCCAACCCGCAAACCCGCCCCGCTAATCACCGCCCTATTCGCCCCCGCCCTGCTCTGCATCCTAGCCCTAGCCTGCGACGGCGCGTCCCCCGAAGTCCAAGCGCTGCAAGCGGAAGCGGCGTACCAGCGCGGCATCGAACTCCGCGCGCAAGCACAGATGCGAAACGCCTTCGACGCCTTCAACGAAGCGCTGCGCCTCAACCCCCAATACGGCGAAGCCTACGCCGCCAGAGCGTCCATATACTACGCATTCGGCGACGCCCAAAACGCCATCGCCGACCTCAACCACGCCCTCCGCATCCAGCCCGAAATCCCCGAAGCCTACTACTATCGCGGTCTCATATTCACCGACCGCGGCGACGCCGACAGCGCGCTCATAAACCTCACCCGCGCCATCCAACTAGACCCAGCGCTCGCCGACGCCCACTTCGCCCGCGCACGCGTCTATTTCGCGCTCCAAGACGTCGACGCCGCCCTAGCCGACCTATCAGCCGCCGTCAGCCTCAAGCCGTCAGACGCCCGCCTATACCTGCTGCGCGGTCAAGTCTATCTCATAGCCGAGCGCCCCAACCTCGCCATCGCCGACATCGAGCGCGCCCTATCCCTCACCACCGACCAAACTCTTACCGCCCAAGCCAAGCAAATCCTAAACCTAATCAGATAGCGGCGCACGCCCCCTTACTTTGATTTGCGCCCCTGCGCCTCTGCGTTAAATTCTTTAGCGAACACGTCCTTGCGTTAAAAAAATCCCTCACAGGTATTCTCACTCTGCAGCGGCATTGAGTTAATCTTATGCGCAAACACCGCGCAAGCAGATTCACCAGCATCTCCACGCTCTTTGCGCTCCCAACCACTTTGCGCTAAAATGTCCCCAACTTAAACATCATGCGAGATCCATTGATAGCCTGAACGCGCCATCCATACCACGCTTCTATGCTTCTACTAACTTTCTGAATTTGTCTTCGGACTTGGTGTACACATTGGGTTAGTCTTTGATGAACGCATATATCTTTGAACCATTGTCGTAGAGTTAGCTTTCGTTGAGTCACAGCGATAGTTTGACGCATTTCTCAACAGAATCTAATCACAGAGCGGCTAACTTGTTGACAACTTGAGCGGCTATACAACTAGGAAATCGATTTGAAAGACGCAGCCCTATTCATAAGCCCCCAATCCCACGCAGACGCCGGCGAACTCTTGGCGTTCATACGCCGCTTGCAGCGCGATGACCCGCTGCGCCCCGTTACCGTGGTATGCCCGCACGCCTACGCGATGCAGTCGCTGCGCCATACGCTTGGGCGCGCCGGCTTCGCCAATGTCCAGTTCAAAGAGTTCGCTATGCTTGCGGAATTCCTAGGTGCTCCCGCGCTTGCCGCCGAAAGCCGCCGCCCGCTCACCGCCATATATCGAAGCGCCGCCATACGCGCCGTCGCCGCCCAAGCCACCGGGCTGCTCCAACCCCAGCGCGATCATCCCGCCACGCATATGAGCCTGCGCCAAACATTCATGCAGCTCCGCCACGCATCCGAAACCGCGCTGGACAGCATCGCCGATAGGGGCGGATTGCGCGCCGAATCCGTAGCGCTCTACCGCCGCTTCCGCGAACTCACGCAAGCCTTCTACGACGACGCAGACCTAGCCGGAGCCGCCGCCAACGCCGTCCGAAACGACACCGCCGCCGGACTTGACGATTTGGGCTTTATAGTATTCTTCAGAGTGCGCGGACTTACCCGCCCTCAGCGCGATCTGATGCGCGCCTTGGCCGAGACACGCCGCTGCGCCGCGCTACTCGGCGAAACCGCCGACAGCGAAGCCGACGCGTCCGTCCAAGAAATGATAGCCGAACTGCGCCCCCTTCTAGGCGAACCGCAGCCCGCGCCCAAACCACCGCAAGCCGATATCGATGCCATTACCGAAACTGCGCAAGCCGCCGCCGCATCCGCGCAAGCCGATGCCACTACCGAAACCGTGCATCTGCTTGTAGCCCCCACGGCGCACGAAGAAGCGCGCTGGGTCATCCGCCAAATCGTTCACCACGCCCAAACCCGCGCAACGCCCTTCCACCGCATCGCCGTGCTGTACCGCAAGCAAGCCCCCTACGCCGCCCTGATACGCGATGAGTTTGCGCTTGCCGGCATACCCGTCGCAGGCGCCGACGCCACGCCCTTGGCAGACACCGCCGTCGGCAGAGCGCTCGGCGGCATCCTGCGTCTGTGGGATGAAGACTTCGCGCGCGACGCCGTGATGGAATGGCTTACCGGCTGTCCCCTGAAACCGCCCGAAGTCATAAACGCAACCGCCTTCAGTCCAAGCCGATGGGATGCCGTATCCAAGCGCGCCGGCATTGTGCGCGGCGCGGCGCAGTGGCGGCAGCGCCTAGAGCAGTTCGCCGCCAACGCCGAACAGCGCGCAGAAGACGGTATAGCGCAAGACGAAATCTCGCCCGCCGCCGAAGCCGCTATGCGCTTTGAGGCATATACGGCGCGCCAAATCGCGCTGTTCATCGCCGATCTCGCCCGAAACTCGCCGCCCGCCGACGTCGGCGGCGAACCCTGGCGCGCCTACTCCGAATGGGCGCTAAACCTGCTCGACCGTTGCTTGGCGGACACGCTCCCCGACGAAGAGCGGCGCGTGCGCGATAAGATCCAAAGCATTCTCAACGAACTGAAGAATGCCGACGAAATCCAACCCGACGCCTCTTACGATGTGTTCAAGCTTGCGCTCAACGAAGCGCTGCAAGTCCCCGCCGGGCGCGGTGGCGCAGTCGGGCAGGGCGTATTCGTCGCCCCCCTAAGCCTAGCCGCCGCAATGACATTCGACGTCGTTCACATCGTCGGAATGATCGAGGGCGCAGTCCCGCCCGCTATGCGCGACGATCCGCTCATATCGGAGCGCGACCGCGAGGATGCGGGCGGTGCTGAACAAGGCTTGCCCCTGCAGCGGCAGCGCAAAGCCGACGAGTGCCACGCGTTCCTAGCAGCGCTTGCCGCAGCGCCCCAATGCACGCTCTCATATCCCCTAGCCGATACCGCCGGACAGCGCAAAAACTACGCATCGCGCTGGCTGCTTGAAAAGGCTACCCAACTCGCCGGACGCCCCATATTAGATTCCGATTTGGCGAAATCAAGCGCCGAACCCTGGCTCACCGTCATAAGTTCGCTGCCCAATTCGCTGGACACCGCCCAAAGCGCCGCCCACGCCGATAAGCACGACTACAACCTAGAGCGCCTCCGTCGCTGGCGGCAGCTTGGAATGGACGCCGCGCAGCATCCGTTTATGACGGACGATGCCCTAGCCGCATCCGTCAGGCTTGGCAAAGCGCGAAACGGCAGCGCATTCACCGCTTGGGACGGCAATCTCGTCGCCGAAGCGCCCAACGCCGCATTCGCGCGCCGCCTCGTTGAGCAGCCCATGTCCCCCACCCGACTTGAACGCTGGGCAAGATGCCCCTTCAGCTATTTCCTGTCCTCCGTTCTGAGGCTAGGCGCAGAGAACAACCCCGAAGACATTCACACCATCAGCCCGCTTGAAAGAGGCGCGCTTCTGCACGGCATCCTAGAAGAGTTCGTGGACACGATGCGCAAGCGAAACGCCCTACCCGCCCCCAACGAAGCCTGGACACAAGAGCAGCGCGCTGAGCTTCACCGCATCGCCGACGAAGCCTTCAGTGCTGCCGCAGAGCGCGGCATCGTGGGCAAATCCGTCATGTGGCAAATCGTCAAGGAAGATATGCGCATCGACTTGGACGCCCTGCTAGAGGCGGATCTGCGTATGCGCCGGCGGCACGGCGTATCCCCGCTTGCCGTGGAGGTCAACTTCGGCATCGGCAAAGACGGCTGGCGCGAAGCCGAATACACCCTATCGGATGAAGCCGAAACCACCATCAAGTTCAGGGGCAAAATCGACCGCATCGACATATCCCCCGACGGCGGCGAGGCGCTGGTGTTGGACTACAAGACCGGCGGCCGCAGCGCATACGGCGCGCTCAAAGATGACCCCATCGACCGCGGCAAGCGCCTGCAGCTCGCCATATATTCGCTTGCGGCGCAGCAAGGCTTGCAAACCGCCCAATCCGTCAGCGCCGCCTACTGGTTCGTAACCGCAAGAGGCGACTTTGCGCTTGCGCCGTCTGCGCCCGTCCGCATCAGCGATGAAAATGTACAAAAGCATTTCAACGAAGGCGTGTCAATCATACTCAACGGCATTCGCGGCGGCGTATTTCCCGCAAACCCCGGCCCGCCGTCTTGGGGCAACTTCCAAAACTGCAACTACTGCGATTTCGACTCCCTCTGCCCTAGCAGGCGCAATGTGATTTGGGAACGAAAGAGCGCCGATCCGCTGCTGAAAGACTACACCCGCCTAGCCGACGGCGATTACGCTGCCGAAGAGGACTAACCTTGACCCAAACCTACACGGCGCAAGACCAACCCGCGCGCGACAAGATAGCCAAAGCGCTGCGCGAAACCCTGTTCGTGGAAGCGGGCGCAGGCACAGGCAAAACCACAAGCCTTGTGGGGCGCATAGTCAACCTCGTCGCAAGCGGCGAAACCGCGCTTGACAGGATAGCCGCCATCACCTTCACCGAAGCCGCCGCCGCCGAACTGCGTGTGCGCATCCGCTCCGATCTGGAAGAATCTGCCGCCGACGCGTCCCAACCCGATGAGCGCCGCCGCCTCTGCGCGCAGGGTGTAGAGTCCCTAGACAACGCCTTCATCCAAACGCTGCACAGCTTCGCCGGCGCGTTGTTGCGCGAGCGTCCGCTTGAAGCCGGACTGCCGCCCGCATTCGACACAATGGACGCTATCGAAAGCGATATAGCCTTCGACGAAGCGTGGACGCGCTGGCTCGACGAAGTGCTCGACGACAAATCCCTAGAGCGCCTATTCCTAACCGCCTTCTCGCTCGGCATGACCGTCGATCACATGCGCCGCATCGCGCAGCAGTTTCACGCCAACTACGACCTGCTTCAAGACGCCGACTTCACCCCGCCACCGCCCGCAGACGATACGCCCGACGCATACCAAGCGCTAACCCAATCGCTTACCGCCGCCGCCGCCGATATGGTAACGCTTTGCGCCTATTCCAAGCTGCGGGACGACGACGCTCTGTACGCCCACGCGCAGGCGAAGCTCCCGCTAATACGCCGTCTGACCGCGCTGCCCGCCGATCATACCGCCTACCGCCTGCTGTCCAACATGCTGCCCCTATCCTGCGGCCGGGGCAGGCAAACCGATTGGCAAAGCGCCGATGACGGCGTCAACGCCTGCCGCGCCCTCAAAGCGCTGCTATCGGATATAGACAATCAGGTCAAGCAAACCCTGCAAGCCGTCCGCAACGATACGCTGTTGGAACTGCTTGAGATGCTCAAAGCATTCGTGTTGGACTACGCCGCCGAGCGCAAGCGGCAGGGACGCGCCGGCTTCCACGACCTGCTAGTCTGGGCGCGCGATATGCTGCGCGACGACCTCACCGCGCGCGACCATTTCCAAGAACGCTTTTCGCATCTACTCATAGACGAAGCGCAGGACACCGACCTCATCCAAGCCGAAATCGCTATGTTCCTCGCCGAAGACGCCCCTGAACACGCCGCCGCGGAAGATCGCCCCACCGATTGGAGCGCCGTAGCCCCCAAGCCCGGCAAACTATTCGTGGTAGGCGATCCCAAGCAGTCCATCTACCGCTTTCGCCGCGCCGATGTGCGCCAAATGCGTCGCCTGCAGCAAAATATGCGCGGCAGCGAACTTCACCTCACCCAAAACTTTCGCTCGCAGCGCCCCGTCATTGATTGGGTCAACGCCCTGTTCGCAGAATGGATGAATGAGGGCAGCGATGAGCAAGCGGACTACACGCCCATAACCCACCGCTGGAACACCGCCGTTGATCACCCCGCAAAGCCGCGCGTCCGTTGGCTGGGCGACGCCCAAGACGGCAATATGGAAGCCGTGCGCCGCAGCGAATCCCGGCAAATCGCCGCCCTGCTGCGCCAAATCAAAGCCGAGCAGTGGCAGATACTTGACCGCGATAATACCGACACCAAAGACGCAAACGCCGTAGAGCGCTACAAGCCCGCCGCCTACTCCGACGTCTGCATCCTGATGCCCGCACGCACAGCGCTGAACATCCTAGAGCAGGCGCTTGACGATACCGACATCCCCTATCGCTTGGAAGGCGCATCGCTTTTCTTCGCCACCCAAGAAGTCAGAGACATACTCAACTGCCTCAAAGCGATAGACGATCCATCCGACGAAATCGCCATCGTAGCCGCGCTGCGATCGCACGCATTCGCATGCACGGATGCTGAGCTTATGCGCTTTCGCGAAAGCGGCGGCAGCTTCAACTATCTCACGCCGCCGCAATCATCCGACGTCCCCGCCGTCGCCGACGCTCTGCGCGCGCTCCACACCGCCCACAACCGCCGCATGTGGACGGCGCCCGCCCCGCTCATAGACGGCTTCATTCGCCAGCGCCTGCTTATGGAAGCCGCCGTCAGCCATCCCCGCACGCGCGAGCAGTGGCGGCGCTACCGCTTCCTGGTAGAGCAGGCGCGCGCCTTCGCCGACGCCGGCGGCAGTTCGCTGCGCGCTTTCCTAGAATGGGTACGCCGCCAAGCCGACGAAAACGCCCGCGTTAGCGAATCCCCCGTCCCCGAATCCGACGAAGACGCCGTCCGCATCATGACCATCCACGCCGCTAAAGGCTTGGAATTCCCCATCGTCATCCTAACCGGACTGAACTCTCAGCCAAGAGCGCGGCGGGAAGAAACGCTGTTTGACAAGCAGAACAACAGAATCGAGGTCAAAGTCGGATCCGATCCCAAAGCATTCCAAACCGAGGGCTACGACGCGCTGCAAGCGGCAGAGGCCGATATGAGCGCCGACGAGCGGGTTCGGCTGCTGTACGTCGCCGCCACCCGCGCGCGCGACCATCTAGTTCTGAGTATGCGCAGAGGCGAAAAGAACAACAACTCCGAAGCCCACAAGATAGCCGAACTCGCCGAACCGTACGCCGATCTCTGGCAAGCCGTCGAGCCGCCGGAACACGCCACGCCAGCCGCGGCGTCTGCCAACGGCGCGCAGCCAGCGCCGCCCATCGACGTCGAAGCCCACTCACTCCAAGCGCGCGCCGAATGGGAACTGAACCGCGCCGCCCTGCTCGACCAACGCAGTCGACCCGCATCCGTCGCCGCCACCGGACTCGCCAACATACTCAAATCCGAAGCGGACACATACCCCGCTGCCGAGTTCGAAACCCTGCGGCGCGGACGCGGCGGCGCTCCCATCGGCAGAGCCGTTCACGCCGTTCTCCAAACCATCGACCTTGCCAGCGGCGACGGCATAGAACACACCGCGCGAGCCCAAGCCGCCGCTGAAGGCATTCCCCAAGACCACGCCGAAATCGCATGCCTAGCGACCGCCGCCGTCGACAGCGACATCGTGCGCCGCGCCGTGGCGTCCCGCCGCTTCTGGCGCGAAGTCCCCGTCGCGGCCCCTATCGCCGACGGAACCCTGGAAGGCTTCATTGACTTGCTATTCGAAGAGGACGGCGAACTTGTCATCGTTGACTACAAGACCGACGCCATAGACCAAGCCCACACCGGAGAGTACGCCGCCCGCTACCACACGCAAGCCGGCTGCTACGCCCTCGCCGCCGAGCGCGCAACGCAGCGCCGCGTCAAAGAAGTGGCGTTCCTATTCCTGCGCCCCAAAAGCGAACAGCGCATACACAACCTATCCGAACTCAAAGCCGCCGCCGAACAAGCCGCCGTCGCCCACCTAACCGCCCAACCGCCCATATAATCCATTTGCGCGCATACCCTTTCCCCTTTGCGCCCCTGCGCCTTTGCGTTAAAATCCGCGTTCGAATCCCGCTTGACACCAAACCCGCATTGCGGCATATTCGTTCCAACACATCCCCCGTTTGGACTGCTTGGACTGCGCTCATATGAAACTGACCATCGGCCATATCATTCTGGGCGCGCTGGTCATCATTGCGATTGCCGGCGGCATACTCTTGGCGCTACGGCAACCCCCGTCGGCCAACATCGAAGTAGTTTCGCTCACGCCCACGCTTGCGCCCGCCGATGCCGTCCCCACGCCGCAGCCCCTCGTCGGCGTGTACATCAGCGGCGCGGTGGTCAACCCCGGCGTGTACATCGTCAACGAAGGCAGCCGCCTCGCCGACATCATCCTAATCGCGGGCGGCGCAGCAGCGGACGCAGACCTAACTGCCGTTAATCTAGCCGCAGTGTTGCAAGACGAACAGCATTGGCACATCCCCAAGCGCATCCCTAACGCAACCCCGTTAGCCGGCGGACTAGCGTCGTCCGGCGGCGAGCCTGCAGCAGCGGACGGCGCGCATCCGAACCGCCCGCCCAACGGCAAGGTCGACCTCAACGCCGCCGACGTGGAGCTGCTGAAAACCCTGCCCGGCATCGGCGATACAAGAGCGCGCGCTATCGTCAGCCACCGCGAACTCAACGGCGCTTTCCCCAGCGTGGACGCGCTGCTGGACGTCAACGGCATCGGCATCGGCACGCTGGAAGCGCTGCGCAACCTAGTCGAGGTTCGCTAACCCGCCCAATGCGCCGTCGAACAGCCCGCTGTGGTATATTTATTGGCGCGATACAATCGTCAGCGCCCCGCGCGCGTCGGGACTTGCGCCAAGCGCCCGCATCGCATAACGCGCGCTTGAACTTAGCATAAATCGCATAAATCACGGAGAAGCGGACAAGACGGATGCTGCCACCATTCATTAGCGATTCCGCCCTTTGGGGAGGCGCTGGCGCCGCCATAGTCTTTGCGATATTCCTGATTGCGGCGGGCATCGCCAACATCGTCTTTCGGATGGTGATAAGCCGCTGGCAACGTCGCGCGCCCGATACGCTGGGCGTCCAAATCCTAGCCACGCTGCGCGGACCCGCCGTGCTGTTCATCGCGATATGCGGGCTATTCCTAGCGCTGCTTATGCTCACCGGCTTGAACGCCCCCGTATATTCGCTCATATCCCACTGGGACGAATGGATACGCAAGGCGTGGCTTGTAACCGCAATCGTCGAAGTAGCCTACGTCGTCCACAAGCTGCTGGACACACTGCTGCGCTGGTACGGCAGCCGCATAGCCGAACTCACCGAGACCAAGCTTGACGACCGCCTGCTGCCCCCCCTCAGGCGCGTGCTACCCCTGCTGACATACTCGCTCGCCGTGCTTATGGGCTTGTCCGTGTTCAACATCCCGATAAGCCCCATTCTGGCGGGCATCGGCATCGGCGGCTTGGCGATTGCGCTCGCCGTGCAGCCCACGCTCGCCAACTTCTTCGCCGGCACATACGTCGTAACCGAAGGCGAACTCAACATTGGGGACTATATCGAACTCCACGGCGGCCCCGCCGGCTATGTCGTCGAAGTAGGCTGGCGCAGCGCCAAAATCCGCACAATGTACAACAACCTTGTCATAATCCCCAACTCGCGCATGGCGGACAGCATCATCACCAACTACTACAGCCCCACGCCCGCGATTGATGTGCTGGTTTATTGCGGCGTGAGCTACGACTCCGACCTTCAGCAAGTAGAAGATGTAACGCGCGCCGCCGCCCAAAACCTTGTGGACGCATCCCCGTATGCCGTCAAAGACAGCGAGCCATGGTTCGGCTTCGAAGAGTTCGGCGACTCCAACATCACATTCTGGGTATTCGTACGCGCGAAAGACAGGCTCGGCAGCTTCTTCCTCACAAGCGATCTGGTGAAAACCATTCATTCTCGCCTAACTGAAGAGGGCATAGAGATAAACTACCCCGTCCGCAAGCTCATATACCCCGACGACAACCCCGGCGGCATCCCGCCCATGCCGCCGCTGCCGCCAACGCCGCCCGCTTAGTCCATTCCCAACACCTTTGCGCCCCTGCGCCTTTGCGTTAATATCCCTAGGCATTCTCAAATTGAGAATATCAAGGTATAGAACAACGATGCTATTGAACGCCTTGTGTGATATGCTTTGTGTAATATGACGATCAAAACGACGCTTGAGTCCGCAGGGGTTAAAGAGCAATGACGACTTCCAACGCCGCAGACCTAGACGGCACAATTTTCATCAGCGACAACCTGCCATTTCTCAAATCGCTCGACACCGAAAGCGTGGACTTGGTCTGCATTGACCCGCCATTCGCCAAGAACGAAACCTTCACCGGCAACCTGCGCCCGCCGCTCGACGAGGAAGAGAGGCGCATCGAGCGCGATATGATGACGGAATGGGGCGTGTTCGACGAAGAATCCGCCTACGGCTTAGGCATTGAATATCCCGACCAAGACGGCAGAACCGCCAAGTTCAGGGACATATTCCGATTCGACCGCGACGTCTATGAAGATTGGATGGACAGCATCGGCGAGCGCAGCCCCGGCCTGGCGGCGCTCATAGAGGCCACGCGCTACAGCCACAGCGACTCCATCGCCGCATATATCGCCTTTATGGCGGAGCGAATGCTGCAGATACACCGCATCCTCAAGCCCACCGGCAGCGTATATCTGCACTGCGACCACGCCGCCAACGCCTACCTGCGCCAAATGATGGACGCCGTGTTCGGGCATGAAAATTTTCTGAACGAAATTACATGGCTGCGGACTGCGACTAGGAAAAGCAATATGTCCAAAAGTCTTGCCAACGATGCGGACACTATCCTCAGGTATAGCAAGGACGCCAATCAAGTCATTTGGAACGCAGATGCGGTTACCGTCCCCTACGATTTGGACGATCTGCCCGATAGGACTGCTCGAAAATACTCCAGGCGGGATGACGAGTCAGGTAGATTGTTTCAACTAACATCCATAGCCGCCCCGGCGCAAGATCCGAATTCTCCAAGGACGTTTGAGGTTATGGGAGTTACACGAACTTGGCGTTGGAGCAGAGAGCGAATCGAAAGAGAAATCGCCGATGGGCGGATAGTTCAGCCTGGGCCAGGAATGGTGCCAAGATACAAGAGATACCTCGATGAACAGAGGGGGTTGATGCTAAACAATGTTTGGGCTGACCTGCCCAATCTCAACTCTATGGCAACTGAGCGCACCGGCTACCCCACGCAGAAGCCGCAGGCGCTTGCCCGCCGCATCATCGAGGCAAGCAGTAACCCCGGAGATCTGGTATTGGACTGCTTCGCCGGCTGCGCCTATGTGCCGGTCGCGGCTCAGCTAACCGGCCGCCGCTGGATCGCCTGCGATATGTCCCCGCGCGCGTGGACGGTCATTCGGCGGCAGTTCCACAAGCATCCGCAGTTGGGCATCCTGACCGAAGGCGAAATCGCCGCCGATTGCAATGGCTTGGAAGCGGAGACTCGCCTAGAAACCGCCAACCGCGTCATCCGCGTGCGTGGCCCGCACGATTTGCCGCCGCCCGTCGCCGACGCCGAGCGCGACGCCGCGTCTGCGCCCGCGCCGCTGCCTAGGCCCAAGTACAGAGTGCGCCCCTTTGAGACGGACAGGCAGATATGGGACGCATTCGTCGAGCAGTACGGCACAACCTGCTGGTACTGCGGCGCGGAAAAGGTGAACGACCGCCGCGAGCTTCAGCTTGACCATGTCGAGCCCAACGCCCACGACGGCACAAACGACGACTGCTGGAACCGCGCGCTGGCGTGCGTGGCGTGCAACAGCGATAAGCGGCACACGCTCACGCCCGCGCAGACGATCCATGCGGCGCACGCCGCCGGACGCATCGCGACGCCCGCCCGAATGCGCGAAATCAAGGAAACATTCGCATCGCGTCGGCGCTGGGCAAAAGAGCGCTGGGAACGCATCCGCCCAAAGAAAACGCCGTAATGCAGAGCGTATGAGTGGCTGCCGCGCAACGGGCGTGCGCTGAAAAGCATAGCGCTGCGAATTGGAATTCGGATTCAACATTCCTGCGCTTTCGTGTTATGTCCCTGCGTTAAATATCCACTTGACGAATGCTTAAAATTAAGCGAATATATGGACAAGCGATAAAGGGCGTCAATTTCAGATAGGAGTTATGCCATGGCGACTAACGGCAACGGCAACAACAAATCGGTAGTGGTGCTGCAACTTTCGGGCGGCAACGACGCCCTCAACACCGTCATTCCCTACAACGACGAGCGATACTACGACAACCGCCCCTTCGTCAACATCCCGCAAGACCAAGTCCTGGCGCTGGACGACAAGCTCGGCCTCAACCCCGCGCTCGCGCCCATCAAGTCCCTGTGGGACGACGGCAAAGTGGCGCTCATCAACGGCGTGGGCTATCCCAACCCCAACCGCTCGCACTTCCGCTCAATGGATGTCTGGCACACCGCCGAAAGCGAGCAGGTCGGCGACGAAGGCTGGCTCGGCCGCGCTATCCGCGAACTCGATCCCAAAGCCGATAACGTGCTCACCGGCGTCAACTTCGGCCGCGGACTGCCCCGCGCGCTCTACGCCAAGGGCGTCCCCGTGGCGTCCGTAGGCAACCTCGAAACCTACGGACTCTTCCCCGACATCAAGGACGAAGCCGCGCGCAACCTCGCGCTCGAAGCCTTCACCCAAATGTACGGCGGCTCCGGCAAGGATGTCATCGCCAACTTCATATCGCAGACCGGCACGGACGCCCTCAAAGGCGCCGACACTCTGCGCGTCGCGCCCCGTCAGTACAGCTCAAGCGTGGAGTACGCCGACAACCCCATCGCCCAAAATATGAAGTCCATCGCGCAGGTAATGACCGCCGACCTCGGCACGCGCGTGTACTACACGCAGCACGGCAGCTTCGACACCCACGCATCCGAACTCACCAGCCACGCCAAGCTCTGGCAGGACGTCTCCGGCGCAGTCAGCGACTTCATGGACGATATGAGCGAACACGGCCGGGAAGACGACGTGGTAGTGCTGCTCTTCTCCGAATTCGGCAGGCGCATCCGCGACAACGGCGCCGGCACCGACCACGGATCGGGCGGCGTGGCATTCGTCATAGGCGGCGACGTCAACGGCGGCATGTACGGCGATTTCCCGTCCCTTGCCGACGACAAGCAGCTTGAGGGCGATCTGCACTTCAGCAACGACTTCCGCAGCACATATTCCACTATTGCGGAACGCTGGCTCGGCATCGACCCCGTCAGTGCCACCAACGGCAGCTACGAACAGTTCGACTTCCTGTCCAAGTAGCGCCACAACCGCGCGCCATCAGGTAGTCAGCGCCTCCAAGCCAACCAACGGATAAACTAGGGTATGCCCGCCGCCGTATCATACGGATAGCGGGCATACCCTAGTTTTGCGCCTTAATGGCCGCTGATGCCACAGGGCTACGATTCGGGCATGGCGGAGGGATCGTTGACGCTGACGGGCGTGGTTGTAGCTTCGCCGGCGCCGGGGCCGCCCGGAACCTGGGGCGTCTCAACCGGGGCGGTCTCGGACACAACATGCACATTCTCGAACACGAACGGGCCTACGATATTGCCGGCGCCGCGGATATTCAGCGTCAATATGTCCCCCGACGAGAAGCGTTTGCGCTCCATACTCTCGAACGTTAGGCTTTGCCCATTAACCACCTGATTGAATGGAGCGAATTCCGTACTCCCAAAAAGAACGTCATACACACCCCCATCACCATCAGTCAGGGTTGCATGCGCCGACGAGAAAGCGACTATCCCTAACATGCCGTACTTCGCGGCGCGGTTGAGCGGCTTCGTATCTACAATCACGCGCATCCCTTCAAACCCTGGGAAGGTTTCAAACCTAAGGCTGGTTACGGCATATCGCTTGCTGCCCACTAACAGTTCGGGCTGAGGCGACAAGTCGCCGTTTTCAACCATCGATGATAGGGGAATATCTACAGTGCCTGTCAGACTTGTGTCGGCGACTATGAACGAACCCAGACTTATATCCACCGCCTCGCCGGGGGCAGGAAGGTATGCGTCGAATTCGGATTCGGTAACGCCGTTCGAGTATCGTATTTCGGGCGAACCAACCGAAAGATAGTTTTCCAGCGGTATATTCGTTTGATAAGATTGCTTGACCTCTATCCCGTCGGCCGTGTCCTCTATCGCGGTCAATTCGACCGTGAATCCCCCGATTGTTTGGGTTAGGTTTATGGGCAGGGTTCGCTCAGGGTAGGGCGTAGCCGTTGGCGTTGGCACAATAGCCACCGCGCCTTGGGAGGCAGTCCCAATAATCCTGAACAAAATGAACGCCGCGACTGCGCATGCGCTGACGAGCAGAACCATTTTGCCTTTGTTAGAGGATTGGAATACTTTGCGCATTGCTAACTCTCAGGCGTAGTCCGCCTACCGGACGGTGACACCGCCGGGTGGCGGGGCGGGCGTAGTGGGATCGATGACGCTGACGGGCGTGGTTGTAGCTTCGCCGGCGCCGGGGCCGCCCGGAACCTGGTGCGTCTCAACCGGAGCGGTCTCGGACACAACATGCACATTCTCGAATACGAACGGGCCTACGATGTTGCCGCCCCCGCGAATGGTTAGAGTCAATACCTCGCTTGAAGGCAGGTTCGCTAGGTCTATTCCAGCGAATACGAGTGTCTGCTTCTCAAGCGCCTGGTTGAATGGATGGAATTCCATGCTTCCGAAAAAGAAGTGATATGATTTCCCAGCGCTATCACTCAGGATGGCATCCACTGGCGCATTCGCGCCTACTCCTACAATACCGTATTGCGCAGCTTGATTGAGCGGTTTCACAGAGATGGTTGTTTGCGTTTCTGCAGACAGTAGGCTAGTTATAGCATACCGCTTGCTGCCCACTAACAGTTCGGGCTGAGGCGACAAGTCGCCGCTTTCAGACACCGATGATAGGGGAATATCTACAGAGCCCGTCAGACTTGTGTCGGCGACTATGAACGAGCCCAGACTTATATCCACATCCTCGCCTGGGGCAGGAAGAGACGCGCCGTCTGCGGAGTCGGTAACGCCGTTCGAGTATCTTATTTCAGGCGAACCAACCGAAAGATAGTTTTCCAGCGGTATATTCGTTTGATAAGATTTCTTGACCTCTATCCCGTCGGCCGTGTCCTTTATCGCGGTCAATTCGACCGTGAATCCCCCGATTGTTTGGGTTAGGTTTATGGGCAGAGTTCGCTCAGGGTAGGGCGTGGCGGTTGGCGCAACAGCGGCGGGCGTTGCGGCTGTGGGGACGACGGTTGCGGTCGGCTGCGTCGGCGTGGGGGATGCGGTGGACGTCGCCGTGGCGGCGGGGCCGCTTAGCGGCTCCAAGGCGGCGACGGTGGTGATTGCTATGCGGGCGTCGGCTATGTCCCCGGACGCGCCGTATGCGCGCAGGCGGTAGATGTACTTGGTTTCGGGTAGGATGTCCCGCATGTCTTGGTAGTAGCCTTCCTCGGTTATTGGGATGTTCGCTAGTTCGATGAACTCCGAATCGGTTTGCTTGCGGCGCAGTATGCGGTAGCCGGTTACATTCGGGGCGCTTCCCGAAATACCCCAAATCAGACTAATGCCCTCATCCACTCGTGTCGCAGCGAAGAAAGAGTCAAGTCCAGTCTCCGGCGGAATTGTCGATCTGGTTTCCAAGTATCCTACTTGGCTATCCACTCGCTTCTGCAATTCTCTAGCCGAAAGGCCAAGCATCACTTTCAGGTTCGTTAATGTCAGCGTTTTGGCTTTCCGATTGCGCTGAACCCGCGGCTCCGGACACACGTCCAGCCGGGTCTTCCAGTAGAAACTCAAGCTCGCCGCTCGCGCCTGCCGCCTGGGCATTGCGCGCTAAGGGCAGCCAAGATTTTTCGGAGTTGAGTGAGTAACTCGCTTCGCCGGTCCAAGTTTGAAAGCCCAAGTAGTAGCGGTCGGGGCGCTGGGTGCTTGGCACGTTTTCACGGGCATTATCCATAAAGACGATGGCTTCCCTGTTGTCCCAGCGCTTATCGCGATTTTCCCAATATCGCTTGGCGTTGGCGCCGGCTTCCTGTGAACTCTGTCCGTTGGATATTATCGCTACGCCCGAAACGGAAGCGCTGCCATCACCGCCTTTCAGCCATTCGACTACTTCGAACTCAAACACGGCGACGCCGATGTATGGAGATGGTCGACCTTCCCAATCTTGATATAGCGGGCTTTCTTCTACGCCTTCCGTAATCTCAGTTAGACGCACGCGCGCTACAGCGTCGGACAAGCCAATGAGTTCTGCGATTGGCAACGGGTTTAGAGGTGGGGGCGGAGCTGCTACGATGATGTATTCAGAAGGGGTAGCAGGGGCGGCCGTCGCCGCGGGTAGCGGAGTCGCAGGTTCTAACGGCGTCGCGGGGGCATTCCGTTGTGGTGAATTGCAGCCAACCTGGATTGACATGCACAATGCCAACAGGGTTAATGCCATGATTGCTTTTGTCATAATGAATCCCCTTAATGTTAGCAAGAGGGCTTTACTTTGTTGTCGTAGATGTAGGGGTAGGCGTTATGCCGTGTTTTCGTCCATATCAACCTTCCTTCTTATCGCCTTATCATCGCCTTATCCCTGGAATGCCTGGATGTTATAACCTGCCCCGCATCAGGTCAATCCAAGCGTCAACCGATTGCGCCAACCGCCTATGCCCGCAAGGCAGTCCGCTTAGCCGCCGCAAACAATTCGCGCGGTTTTCTATCCAACGCTTTTGGGATAAACTATGCCAACGCCCTAATACTTGCTGAACTTACTGAGATGAGACTTATCGGCGGGCTTGCTGATCGGTGTGTAGCGAACAGACCGAACCTTCAGCGCCCACGCCAAGCGAACACGGAGCGCGCTTTGCAGCAGAACGCACGGCATACGCAGGACACGCAAGAACAGGCGGCGGCGCACGACGGCGCGCTGTCCCATATTCGCATCCTGGACTTCACGCACTACATCGCCGGCCCCTACGCCACCAAGCTTATGGCGGACTACGGCGCTGATGTGGTCAAGATAGAGTGCCCCGACGGCGGCGATCCGGCGCGCCGAATGCTCCCCTTCCCCGACGACATACCGCATCTCGAAAAGAGCGGCATGTTCCTGCATCTCAACACCAACAAGCGCAGCATAACCCTGAATCTCAAAGACCCGCAGGCGCGCGGCGTCATCCTGAGGCTTGCGAAAGACGCCGATGCCGTGGTAGAGAGCTTTCGCCCCGGCCAAATGGCGCGTTTCGGCTTGGACTACCCAACCCTGCGTGCCGTCAATCCCAACCTTGTTATGACATCCATATCCAACTTCGGACAGACCGGCCCATACCGCGATTTTCGCATATCCGACCTCATCATCTACGGCATGGGCGGCGAGATGTACTCCACTGGACTGGAAGACCGCGAGCCGCTCAAAATGGGCGAAAACCTCACGCTATACCAAGCCGGCGCTATCGCCGCAACCGCCACTATGGGCGCGCTGTTCGCCGACGTCGGCCAGCGCGTCGACGTATCGCTTATGGAAACGCAAATCGGCTCCATTGACCGCCGCATGAGCATGCTGCTGGCGTATCAGTACAACGGCGAAATCTCCAAGCGCAGCGCGGACGCAACCGCCGGCGGCTATCCCAACGGCGTCTATATCTGCCAAGACGGATACGCCCAAATCGCCGGCGGACGCAACTACTTCGAGCGCGTGGTGGCTATGATGGGCGCGCCCGACGTCTTGCTCGAAGACCGCTGGTACACGCCCGAAGCCCAGTACGATCCGGACTTGGAAGACGAGTTCAACGCCTACTTCATTCCTTGGTGCTTGGAGCGCACAAAGCAAGAAGTATGGCATCTGGCGCAGACGGCGCATGTGCTCAGTTCGCCCATCAACACCACGCAAGACCTGGTGAACGATGCCACCTTTCAACAGCGCGGCGCATTCGCAGATATCGATCATTCCGTCGCCGGAACGCTGCTATACCCCGGCCGCCCCTTCATTATGAGCGAATCCCCGTGGCGCGTCCGCCGTCCCGCTCCCCTGCTGGGACAGCACACCGATGAGATACTCGCCGAACTGGGCTATGCGCCCACCCAAATCGCGCAGATGAGACGCGACGGCGTAATCTAGCCGCAGCCCAATGCGCCAATAATGCGCCCGCCGCCCGCGCTTTCACCCGCCAACCTTGAACCCAAACCCTACATCACTGCTTACCACTCCATTTGAGGCGCGCTATGACAAAACTCCCGCTTGAAGGCATTCGCATTTTGGATATGACCGTCGTATGGGCTGGCACATACTGCGCCGCGCTACTTGCCGATATGGGCGCTGAGGTCATTCGGCTGGAGTCCATCAAGCGCCTGCCGCCCATCACGCGCGGCTATATGCCCTATCCGCCCAAAGAGGTCATCGAAGGCTTGCCCGCATTCGTCGCCGGAATGCCCGGCCGCGAGCCCGGCGCCCGCCCTTGGAACCGCTATCCGCTCTTCAACGCCCACGCCCGCAATAAGCGCGGCATAACCGTCGATCTGCTGCAGCCAAGCGGACTAGACATATTCAAGCGTCTTGTTGCCGTCAGCGACGCATTCGTGGAAAACAACGTCACCGAAACGATGGACAAGCTCGGCATATCCTACGAAATGATGCGCGAGGTCAACCCCCGCATAATCATGCTGCGAATGCCCGCGTACGGCAACAGCGGCGCATACCGCGACTACCGCTCGCTCGGCGTGCATATGGAGGGCGTTATCGGCCATACCATCACGCGCGGCTACGCCGATATGGATCCATCGTCCAACACCAATGTATTCGCGGCGGATGCCGCCGGAGGCGCGCAGGGCGCTTTCGCTATGCTCGCCGCGCTCCACTACCGCAAGCGCACAGGCAAGGGGCAGCTCATAGAACTAGCGCAAGCCGAAAATATGATAGCCTACACCGGCCGCTTCTTTATGGACTACGCTATGAACGGGCGCAGCGCCGCAACGCTGGGCAACCGCCACACCCGCGCCGTCCAGGGCTGCTATCCCTGCGACGGCATCGACCGCTGGGTCAACATCACGCTCTACGACGAGTCCGACTGGCGCGCCTTTCGCGACGCTATCGGCCGCCCCGAATGGACGACGCAGACGCAGTTCGCAACCCATTCGCAACGCTACGCCAATCAGGACGCGCTAGACGCCCATATCGCCGAATGGACGCAGACGCGCGATCACTACGAAGTGATGCGTCTGCTGCAAGCCGCCGGTGTCGCCGCGGGCCCGGTTATGGATCAGCGCGACGCCTTCGCCGATCCGCACCTCAGCGCGCGCGGCATCTTCGAAGAGGTGTATCACGAAGATGTAGGCGGTTCGCACCTCTATGTAGGCGCGCCCTTCAAGATGTCCGAAACGCCTGCTCGCATACGCCGCGGCCCCGTGCAATTGGGGCAGGACAACGAGTATGTGTACAAGCAGATCCTGGGCGTGAGCGATGCCGAGTACGCCGAGCTGGAGCGCGCCGGCCACATCGGCATGGACTTCCCGCGAGAGGCGTCCTAGCGCATGCCCGCCTACATCTACGCCGACGAATCCGGCAACTTCGACTTCAGCCCGCGCAACGGCGCAAGCCGCTTCTTCCTGCTCACAACCGTCGTCATAAACGCCCGCGCCATCGAGCCGGATCTGCTAGAACTCCGCCGCCAACTGGCGTGGGACGGGCTAAGCCTAACGGGCGGCTTTCACGCAAGCGAAGACAATCAAATCGTTCGAAACAGAGTATTCGGCATACTGGGCAAGCACGATTTCAGGATTGACACTACGATACTTGAAAAGCGCAAAGCCGAACCGCAGATACGCGCAACGGATATGCAGTTCTACAAGTTCGCTTGGTTTTCGCATATGCGGCAAGTAGCGCCGCGCGTAGTTTCCCCATCCGACAGCCTATTGGTCGTGGCTGCGTCCATCGGCAACAAGCGCGAACAAACGGCGCTGATTTCAGATTTGCAGGATGTTATGAATCAAACATCCCCCACAAGCGCTGTCAAGACCGCTATGTGGCAAGCTACATCAGACCCTTGTTTGCAAGTCGCGGACTACTGCTCGTGGGCGATATTCAGGAAGTGGGAAAGATCGGACACGCGCGCATATGAAATCATCGCGGACAAGATAGGCCTGGAGAACGATCTGTTCAGCAGCGGGAACACATTCTACTACTGACAAATGCCCGCAAAAAATGATGTGAGCCAGCTATCCAAGTAGCAAGACTTGGAAGAGGCCCTTGGCCTCTTGTCGCCGGCTCGTTCAATAAGCCCATTCTAGCACAAATACAGCGCTTGTCAACCCTAAAATTGCCCACCATTTGCAATCAACCGCCCCTTACGCCCTTGCGGTGGGTTTAACGCAAAGGCGCAGAGGCGGGCGCAAAGGGATTGCGGTGCTAGGCTTACTGCGATGCGGCGGTTACCTGCCCGGTGAAACCGCTCGCGTGGCGCGTCCATACGCCGGCGCTGGTGGCGTAGTACACCACCATTCGCAGGTATTTGTTCAGGTCTGCAGATGTAGGCGTGTAGTCGGTCCACCATACGCCGTAGATGTAGCTACAATCGGTATAGGTTGTATCGGCGTTATCGCAGCGCTGCCAGCTGAAGCGCGCGTCCACCGCGCCGGTCGGCCTAGGGTCGGACGCTTGGATTTTCTGCCCAACGCGTGGGCTTGCGTTGCCGCTGACGAAGCTTATCGCGGCGCCGGCGGTCGCGGCGCTGGTCTGCTTGACGCGGCCGCCTAATGCGCGGGTGTATGCGAAGCCGCCGCCGGATAGCGGCGCTTTGGCGCGCAGGTAGCTTCCGACGTCGGCTGATACGGGGTAGTATTCGTAGGTGGCGCCGCTGTTGCGCGTGAGGGCAGTCCAAGTGTATCCGTTGGTGGACTTTTCCCACTGCCAGCCGCCGCTGCGGCTGGAACGCGTTGCGCCGGTTACGCAGACGGCGACGCGCTCGCCTACGATAGGGGCGTTCCAGTTGTCGGGGATGCCCATGGCTTGGCTGTTCTGCGGGGTCGTGGACATGTCGTCGTAGTCGAGCATGGGGTATTGCATCTTGTTGCCGAAAGCCCAGGGGTTGTCCTTGCCGGTTGTTGCGTCGTTATCGCTGTCGGCGTTGTCTAGGTCTGTGTTCCAGTTGGCGTAGATGCCGTTGTAGCCGGTGGGGGTTTGGAGCTGGCGGGTGGTTTTGCCCACTGCGCCGCTGCCGCCTGCGCTGGTGGATTGGCCGCTGGTTGAGGTGTCCCAGTAGCTATTAGATACTGTGCCTGACGCCGTCGCGCGCTCACCCCCTATCAAGCCGCCGATTGTTGTTGCCGAGCCGCTGGAGCGGACAACCCTGCCGGTGGAGTAGGAGTCCGTTACGCTGCCGTTATACCTGTAGCCTAGTACCCCGCCGACGTTGCTTGTTCCACTCACATATGCGGTAGAGTAACTAGAGGCGACACTTCCTGCGTTACTAGAGCCGACTAATCCGCCAATACGACTGCCGCCCGCAATCTTGCCGGTAGTGTAACAGGCGACGATTGCGCTGCCACGGTTTAAGGCGAGCAGAATGCCGGCAATGCTGCTTCCCGTGACATTGGCGTTGGTTACGCCGAGAGTTTCGATGCGGCCGGTGGCGGATCCGAACAGCCCTTGGTCTAAGGCGTTGCGGTTGATGAACAGGTTGTTGATTGTATATCCGTTGCCTTTGAAATTGGCTCGGAATCTAGAGGATGCAGATACGTCAGTGCCGATAGGTTGCCATCCGTTACCGCTGTTGTAGTAGGCGTCGCCTGAGTCTGTGCCGATGTTGCCGTCGCCGTCGGTGTCTAGGTCAATGTTATTCATAAGTTCGTAGCCCGTGCATGTCCCGGACGGGCAGCCCATTCGTCCCGATGAAGTGGTAACGCGGTTGGGGAAAGCGGCGACGTAATCGGCGTGGGTAGCGTCGCCGTTGCCGTCAAGGTCGTGGCGGATGGCGTTGAGCTGAGCGTGGGTTTTGACGTCGATGTAGCCGTCGTTATCGCTGTCGTAGTCGGTGGTGGATTGGGCGGCGGCGGTTGCGCTGAGGGATAGCAGGGTTGCGAGCGTTAGCAGAACGCTGAGGACGAGTAGCGTCGAAGCGCGGCGTGGTTTTGTTAGGCTTCTATCGCGGGGGGGGGGGGGGGGGGGGGGGGGGGCAGAGAGTAGGTTGTATGTTTGCATGGGTTTCATTTGCGCCATCCGTCCTCCCGCTCAGATTAGTAGGTTGGGGTATATTTTAACGCAATGGCGCGGTGGGCGCAAAGGGTTGGGCGGTTTTGGTATGATAATTAGGTGAATTGTGAGATGCGCTATGCTGAGCGCGATCTGATTTAGGGGAGGGATTTTGAGGCAGAGGGACGCGGCTTCAGGGTACGAGATAGACGTCGGCCTGGCGTTGGTCTGGGCGGTGCGGGTTGGCGTTATGCTGGTAATGCTGACGCCGCTCATAGTAACCGGCGGCGCTCTGTTTCCGTATATCGTGGGCAAGGCGATATACGCGCGGGTGGTCATTGAGCTGACATTCGCTCTGTGGCTGCTGCTGATTTTCTATTATCCGCAGCATAGGCTGCCGCGCTCTTGGGTATTGGCGGCGTTTGCGCTGTGGCTGGCGGTATCCTTGCTTGCGGCGTTCACGGGGGTAAGCCTGACGCGGAGTTTGTGGTCGAACTATGAGCGAATGCAGGGCATCGTGGATTTGGCGCACTGGTTCGCGTTCACCATTGTGGCAGTTTCGGCGTTTCGGACATTCGCGCATTGGCGGCTGTTGTTCACGGTCAATGCGCTGACGGGGGTGTTAGTGGCGCTTGCGGGGATATTGCACTACTACGGCGTGACTGGGTTGGGTTTGATGCTCGACCAGGACAATCGGCTGCAGTCCACGCTTGGGAATCCTAGCTACACTTCGGCGTATTTGATACTAAACACTTTGATTGCGCTCGGGCTCATCGCTCACTCGCTAAGTGAGGAGGCGGAACGAAACCAGAGCAGGCTTGCCGCGAAAGACGAAACGCCGCGCCGCCGCCGGCAAAGTAGGCAAACGGGCGCGAGGGGCGTGTCATCGAGTTCGTTTGATTGGCTGCCGTCGCTGCAGGTGTTTTGGCTGTCGTCGATTATGTTGAACTTTTGGACGATATGGCTGACAGGCACGCGCAGCGGGTTCGTGGCGCTGGTGGTTGTGGCGGTGATTTTCTCGATCCCCTACCTGATATGGGGGCGTATGCGGGTTGTGCGTTGGGCGTGCGCGGCGGTTGCGGGGGTCAGCGCCGTGGCGCTTGCGCTGTTCGTGATTTTGAGATTGGAAGTCGCGCTGCCGTTTGGCATTCACAAAGACCCGACGATTAGGCGAATAGCCACGGTAGGGTTGAACGACCCCAGCGTAAGCGGGCGGGTGAATGCGATTGACGCCGGCTACCGCGCTTTTCCTGAGAGGCCGATACTGGGTTGGGGCCCTGAGAACTTCATCGTGCCTTGGGGGCGTTATGTATTAGAGGCTTCAGTCAATAGGGAATTGTTCGATAAGGCTCACAACAAATTGGTTGAGGAGCTTGTCGCCAAGGGGATAGTGGGCTTGGCGAGTTACCTCTTGCTTTGGTTCGCGATGATGCGCGCGCTGAGTTTGCCGATTGCGCGCGCTTTGGGATACGAACAGGTTGCGCTGTTCATATTCGCTATGGCGATGCTGGCGTATTTCATTCAGAATTTGTCTCTGTTCGACACGCCTGTGGGGCTGATGCAGTTTTGCATGCTTGCGGCGTTTGCGGCGGCGGCCGAGAGGCGTTTCAGGGAGCGAAACGGGCAGGCGCCGGGAGGATGGCTGCCGTCTAAGTGGTCTAAGTGGGCGGGCAGGCTGAGGTTTGGGCGGCTTTCGGCGGCGCTGCGGTCGTCTTGGGGCGCGATTGGGCTGTCGTTGTGCGCGACGGCGGTGGCGCTTGCGGCGGTTGGGTTGCTGAATGTGCGGATGTATTCGGCGGCGGCGGCGGGCGCGCAGTTTTTGAGCGCTACCGGAAGCGAATGGGATGCGCGGGTGGCGCGTTTCAATGAGTCGGTGGCGATATTTCCGGAGTTGGGGGGCTATCTGCGCCTGTATATGATAGGCGAGGCGCTGCGGATTTCCGATTCGCTTTCGGATGAGGAGCTTCACGACGCAGCGGAGTTGTTTGAGCGCGAGACTCGGGCGCAGTTGGAGTTGGAGCCGTATAATTGGCAGATACTGCTCACGCTGGCGGACTTTTATCAAGAGGTAGGGGAGCGGGACGCGGCGTATGTGCCGATTGCGCGTGAGCGTCTTGAAAGCGCGCGGGAGCTTGCGCCTATTATGGTGGAGCAGAGTTATATTTTTCTAGAGCAGCGCGATCTGGAAGAGATGCGCTGATTGGCGCGCGGGGATTGCGCGGCGGCGGGCGGCGTACACGGCGGGCTAACTCGAATTGACGGGCGCACTGCATCGCGCGGGGTTCGGCGGCGTTAGCGCCACTTGTTGCCTCTGACGGCTACAAGCGTTGATAGGAATAGGATTTTGATGTCGAGCCAGGGGGACATACGCTTGATGTAGAGGTTGTCGTAGCGCAGTTTGTGGCGCGGGAGGCTTGAGTATTGGCCGCAGACTTGGGCTATGCCTGTGAGGCCTGGGCGGACGGCGAGGCGCGCGCGGAATTCAGGGCGCTCGCGCTCGATGCGCTCTACGATCTCAGGACGCTCGGCGCGGGGTCCGACTAGGCTGATGTCGCCTTTCCACATATTGATGACTTGTGGGAGTTCGTCGAGGGCGTGGGCTCTGAGAAAGCGGCCGACGGGCGTTATGCGGTGGTCGTTTGGACGGGCCCAGATTGCGCCGGTGGCGTTTTCGGCGTCGACGACCATGGAGCGAAACTTGTAGAGTTTGAAGACTTTGCCGTTTCTGCCGACGCGCTCTTGGATGTAGAAGACGGGGCCGCGGTCGCTGATGCGTATGGCGAGCGGTATGGCGGTCCAGAGGATTAGCCAGACGGGGGCGAGCGCGATGTGGACAGCGCACAATACGGCGAGGTCAAACGGGCGCTTCCACCAGTCGCGGCTTATGCGCTGAGCGAGTTCGGGGCTGTCTGCTTGGATGCGCTTTTGTGATTCCATCGCCGGTATATTATACAACCGCAGGCGGGGCGCTTTTCAACAAGTTTAATACAAAGTTTAGCGCAAAGACGCAAAGGCGCAAGGGGGAAGGCGGTTATCGTATTGACGAACTTTGCGCGCGGGGGTATGATTTGTATGCGTTGAACGATGGGTAAGCATAGATAAGGGGTTAAAGTATGGTGCTTCCGAAACTTGGTATCATAGAGTTGATACTGATACTGGTGGTCGTGATGCTGATTTTCGGGGTGGGCAAGCTTCCGCAGGTGGGTCAGGCGATGGGCAATGCGGTGCGGCAGTTCCGGCAGAGCCAGAATGACGCAAGCAAGGATGATGACGCCGCCGAAACGGAAGAGGACGCCAAGCAGACGAAAACGCCGGTCGGCTGACCGCGCGCGCCGTGAGACGCGGCGCTGAAGCGTAACGCAACGGAAGCCCGATGTTCGCAGGACGTCGGGCTTTCGCGCGTCGTATGGGGGGGATTTTAACGCAACGGCGTAGAGGCGCAAAGATGCGGCGGGGGTTAGCCTTGGCTGCGGGTGGGCTCAGGGTCGGGGGACTGGCTGCGGCGGCGCTGTCTTGCGCCGAGTTTGGCGAGCCATATGCCGACTTCGTAGAGCGCGATGATGGGCAGCGCGACTAGGGTTTGGTTGACGGGGTCGAAGGTGGGGGTGATGATTGCGCCTAGGATGAACGCCGCCACTACGGCGTAGCGGCGCCAGCGGCCGAGCTGCCGCGGGGTTACGATGCCGATGCGGGATAGGAAGAACAGCACGATGGGGGTCTCGAAGACTACGCCCATCCATAGCAGCAGCGATAGCATTAGGTTGACGTAGCTTCCGATACGGATGTAGGGGGTGGCTACGTCGCTGCCGAATGTGAGCAGGAAGTTGACGGCGGGGGGGAATAGGATGCGGTAGCCGAATGCGGCGCCGATGATGAAGACGATTAGGGTTGCGGGCATGAGGGCGTAGAGGTAGCGGCGCTCGGCGGGGTTTAGGCCGGGGGATACGAACATGACGAGCTGATAGAGCGCGAAGGGCAGCGCGGCGAATATGCCCACTAGCAGAGAAGCCTTCATAGCGGCGCTGATGAATTCGGTGAGGTCGGTGTAGATGGGCTTGCCGTTGGGGATGGCGGCGAAGCCCTGCGCGGGCTCCATCAGCAGGCGCAGGATGGGTTCGTGGAAGACGAATGCTATCAGCGTGGTGATGACCACGGCGATTGCCGAATATTTGACGCGGCGCCTGAGCTCGGCGAGGTGTTCGGCGAAGGACTGGCCGCGTTCTGCGTCGGCGCTCATGGGTTGTCCTCCGACGGGGGGCGTTGCGGCGTGGGCGTTGCGGCGGACGGCGGATTAGGGGTCGATGTGGGCGACGGCGGATTGGCGCGGGCGCTGCGGAATGGGACGGGGGCGTCGGAGTCGGTGGCAGCATTGGGCGCAACTTCGTCGCCGGCGTTGGGGGCAGACGGATCGATTGGAGCGGTTGGCTGCGTTTCGTCGGGGGGGGGCGCGTCTGCATTCGCGGGGCGGGTTTGGGTTGCGCGCGTCGGGGGCGTTGGCTGCGCCGGGGGCGTGGGGTCGTCGGCGATTAGGTCGTCCATTTCGGCGCGGACGCCGGCGGTGGCACGGCGGAGTTCGCTTGTCCATTTGCCTAGCGTGCGCGCGGCGTCGGCCATTCGCTCCGGGCCTAGGAATATGAAGGCTACCAGCAGGATGATTATTATCTCAAAGGGTCCCATTCCTAGGAAGCTCATGGGGCATCGCTCCGAATGTTGGGTTGGGGCGCATTCGCTATCGCTGCTTTGGGCGCATTGACAAGGCGGTTGGGGGGCGATTGGGCGTTGCGCGTCGGGGTTGCCCATTGGGCGCAGTCGGGGCAGCCGTCGGGGATGCGCCAATCGGGTTTGATGCGGGCGGGGACGCCGAAGTCTGATAGCAGGCGCAGGACGTCGCAGAGGGGCAGGCCGATGACGTTGAGGTAGCAGCCGTCGATTCGGGATGCGGGGTTGAAGGCGGTGTCTTGCGCGGCGTATGCGCCTGCCTTGTCGTAGGGTTCGCCGCTTGCGATGTAGGCGGCGATTTCGGCGTCGGCGTAATGGCGCATATGCACGGTGGTCGCGCGGGCGGCGGTGGCGTGTCGACCGGCAGCAGCGTCTATGAGGGCTATGCCGCTGACTACGCGGTGAAGGCGGCCGCGCAGCAGCTTGAGCATGCGGGCGGCTTGGGCTTGGTCGACTGGCTTGCCTAGGATGGCGCGGTCTATGGCGACGGCGGTGTCTGCGCCTAGGATTAGGGCGCTGCGGGCGTCGGGGGCGGCAGCGGCGTGGCGCGCTTTGGCGAGGGCTAGGCGCTGTACGTAGGCGCGCGCGTGTTCGCCGGGACGGGGGGCGTCTTCGTCGGCGCCGCTGCCTACTATTCGCGCGGGGATGTCTAGCGCGCGGATGAGTTGGCGGCGGCGTGGGGATGCGGATGCTAGTATGAGTTGGCGGATCATGGGGTATATTTTAACGCAAAGGCGCGGGGGCGCAAAGGGTTAGGGGGTTAGCGCCATTGGGCGGGCTTGTGGATGGGGTAGCCGTCGGGGTTGATTACGGTGTCCGGGAATTGGCTGGCGGCGACTTTGCCGCGCCATATGCTGAACGATACGTCGGATACTTGGCGCAATTTGTTTGACATGCGTCCAGGAGGAAATGCGACTACGATTAGCTTGTCAGGGTATTTTCGCTTTATAGCGGTTATGGGGCCTGACAAGTCGCTGTCTGCTGATATGAGAATAGCGACGTCGAATTCGTCGGAATAGGCGTCCCCTACCAGCTCAGTGGCGATGTTGACGTCGGTCATCTTCTCTTCGTAGGTCTGCAAAGTAGCGCCGCATTGTTTGCATACTCTGGTTTTGGGGAGATGATAGCCGTAGTGGATGCTCAAGTTCGGCAAGGTTGCCAACGCTTGCAGATAGACGTCTTGGCGCTCCGGTTGCCCAGGGTTTTCTTCGTTGGGCAAGAACGGCGACGTAAAGTATCTGACCTGCGTTAACTGTTGCTCAGGGCGCAGCAGGTTTTCGGACAGACGCCATAGGTTCAGCCAGTAGTAGCGCCGCCAGTCTTTGGACCTTAGCCCGTAGTAGAGGTTTAGCCCGTCTATGTACACTGCTACTCGCTGCATTTACTCTCCGAACTTTGTTGTTTCGCAAAATTGCCTTGTAAAAGTGTTGACATTATAAACTGGAACCATTATATTGACTATACCCCCCCGGTGGCGTGAGGTTGCCGGGCCGCCGCCCCGCAGTGCGCACTATGCGGGGCGGTTATTTTTTCCCAGCATCATTAACTTGGCGCCTTGGCGTTGATTGGGTTTTGGCGCAAAGGCTAATAGGGTTCGGCTTTGCGCTTGTTGCGGTTGGCGGTGGGGTGGAAGGACTGGACGGCGGCGGTTTCTAGGGCGTCGGTTTCGGCGGCGTAGGCGGTGTAGGCGACGCTGAATTGCGCTAGGGGGCCGAAGACGGCGAGCAGCTCGCGCAGGCCGGGGTTGGGCTCGGTGGGGCGCAGGTGGTCGAGCAGGCGGCGGCGGATGCAGCTTTCGGATTTGCCGATGTAGATGCACTCTAGGTAGTCGTGCGTCTCTAGGGTGGGCAGCCAGATGGCATAGACGCCGGTGCGGTTGCGGGGGAGCGCGCTGACTTCCGCGCGGGTGTAGGGGCGGTGGTTGCGGCGCAGGCGGTATTGCGTGCCGAAGGGGGTGGATAGCCGATAGGGGTCGATTTTTTCGTCGTTTTTATCGCTCATATCGTTGTTCATATCGCTGTGTTAGCCTTGTGCGTCTAATGCGTTTTGCGGCTTGTTGGTGAAGGGTGGGCGGTCGAATTTCGTATCGCTCATATCGCTATGTTAGCCTAATGCGTCTAATGCGTTCAAAGCGTTGCGCGGTTTGTTGGTGAAGGGTAGGCGGTAGAGCGCCGTATGGCTCATATCGCTGTATTAGCCTTGTGCGTCTAATGGTCTAATGCGTTGTGCGGCTTGTTGGTGAAGGGTGGGCGGCGGTGGAGCGCCGTATCGCGCTGTGCGGCTATACTGCCGTTAGCCTTGCCTGCGTTTCTTGGCGGCGGCGCATTGCGCGGTTGGATATGTCTTGCCATTCGGCGACTAGGTTGTTGAAGCGCACGGCGTTTTGGGAGTCGCGGCGGCGGTCGTAGTGGGCGTACAGCAGGCGCGCGAGGCGCTCTACGGAATCGGATGCGCTGCCCATTTGCGCCGCTACTTCGGCCGCGCCGGGGCGGGCGCCGCCCTCTTCGTTGGCGATGTCCATGTGCCAGGTCATTCTGAACAAGCCTTCCCAGGCGGTCATTGGGGCGGACGGACGCTTGCGCTCGCGGTGGTATTCTTCGGGCGGCAGAAGCCGCACGCTGCCGCTTTCGGCGGCGAGAAGGCTGTGGGCGTCGCGCAGGGCGTCTATGCTGACATTCTTTGCCTGCGATAGCAGTTCGGCATCGCCGTATGCGCCGGCATCGTAGCCGTGCTGCTCCAGCCAAGTTAGGCAGAACTGGCTCTCTTCGTCCAGCTCGCCCTGTTCGCGGCGGTGGTACTGCTCTATGACGCGGTTGATGTTTTCCAGCGCCTCGCGCACGGTTACGGGCTCGCCCGCGATGGTCTGCACGCTGCTGTAGCGGGAGTAGATCTTCATGCCGGGGCCGATTGCCGCCTGCGCCAAGTCAACGGGCGCTATGTGTCCCTCGCTGGTGAGCTGCGCTAGTTCGGCGGGCAGTTCGGCTTCTAGCGCGCCTATGAACTCGTTGCGGTTGGCAAGCGCGGCGTCTTCGGGGCGCGGGCGGCATACCAGTATTACGGATGAGGCAAGCGCGTTTGCGCCCATCGAATTTGACCTTGCTGTCCGTTCAGTACGCATAGGCCAGGTGCCGATGATTTGGAAGCCGGATTCCACAATTGCGGTTAGCATAGTGTCCCAGCCGGTTGAGGTAACGCCCAACCGCGTCTCTTCCTGCTGCTTGTAGGCGTAGAATATGGATGAGGGAAAGTCGGGCGTGCAACGCTGCCGAATAAGGCGCAGGGTTTGGTTCATCAGACGCTCGAAGCGCTCTTTGGAGTTTTCGCCGCTTTTCTTGTCAAAGCGGGGCGCGGCTATCATCTCTTCCTGAGTGGGAACCAGAATGCTCGCGAACAGATCGGGGTAGGCATCGCGCAACAGCGGGCGCAGCCAGATATAGAAGAAATCGGATAGTTCGGCGTAACTGATGTTGTCGTAGTACGGCGGGTCGGTAACTATGACGGGGCCGCTTTGGGCGTGAATGGTGTTTGTGGCGTTGGCTTGATGCGCTACGCCGGGGTTCACATCAAGCGGGAAACGCTCGACAACTTTTGAAACCCATTCAATTTGTCCCATCCAATTTTGAGACGAACTCGAAAACGGATTCGCTTCCGCGAAATCCCAAACCATCGGAATCGCCTGGCGCGCAAAAACATGGGCGACTTTGTCGCCCATGTTTTGCCAAGTAGCATAACTACAACCGCTATCTGCCAACCTACCGATGGCAAGCGCAAGGTATGTTTTGATGATGTTGGCATACTGCTCATCTGCGCCGTGTTCGCGGGCTAGGGCGGCGGCGGCGGTGGTGAGGTCGCTGAAGGCTGTAAGGGTAGTGAGTTGGCGCTCAGTGAAGAGTTCATGCCAATTTTCGATTCCGTATGCAACGCCGCTTACCTTGTAAGATGTTGTGGGCATTTTCTGCAACGGCCGCCAATCGGGTTTTGCTGAATGGGCGGTTTGGATATGCCCGTCGGTGGGCGATATGAATAGGCGCTTGCGGTCGCCTTCGGCAACGATGCAGGTCATCTTGGCGCTCATATTGCCCGCTTTGGACTGCTCGCGAATGTAGGGATGGGGGACACCGTCGCCGCAAGCGAGGCAGGTTGCGCCTTTGCCGCCGCGGATTACGGTGCGTTCTTCGGACGGGACTCCTTCGGGACGCCAGTTCTTTGGCGGATCGTCGGGTTCGGGTTGAACTTCAAACGATATGGTGGGCGGCTGGGTATCGCGGTGAACGATGGGCTTGAGCCAGTGCTTGTTGTTGGTCTTTTTGGAGACTTGGAAGGTGGTCATAAGCGGCATTTCGGCGCCGCAGAGGGGGTTGTTGCAGGGGACGGTGCGCGCCCATAGCCATGCGATAACGGTTGCTTCGCCGCCGTCGGGGAGTTTTGCCTTGGGGTATAGGCTGCCGATTTTGTCGAAGGCTTGTTGGCGCATCCAATTGCCGTAGTAACGGATGTCGTCGGCGAGTCCGGCGGCGCCGCGCCATGCGATGATTTCGGGCTTGCGGTTTTTGCCTCTGCCGGTGGATTTGCCGGTTAGCATGCCCATCGGGTCGGCTTTGGGATTGACGGGCGGTTTGTTGGCGAACTTGTGGGGGAGTTCAATGAGCGCCTTGTTGATGAGAACGGCGACGGGGTTGAGGTCGGATGCGATGGCTTTGAGTCCGAGGCGCTGGGCTTCAAGGGGGATGGAGCCGCCGCCTGCGAAGGGGTCGTAGATGGGCTTGGCGCTGTGCGCGAGGTAGCGCAGGGTGGCGGCGGGGTCGTCGCGGCAATCGGCGGGCAGTGGTTCGCTGCGCGAGCGGGCGACGGAGCGCGCGATTTCGTAGCGTGCGGTATTGAGCAGCGCGCGGGCTTCCGGATTGCGCTCGTCGGTATTTTCCCATTTGACCAGGCGCTTGATGATGTCGTGCAGGCGGCTGCGCTCGGCGCGCCGGGCTTCGGGCGTGGGGAACTCGTCGGGGCAGGCGTCGGGGTCGTCGACCATGGACGCGAAAATGACGGCGCGGCAGGATGCGAGTGGGCGGCGGGCCCACCAGAGGTGCAGGGTGGAGGGGTGTCCGTGGCGGATGGACTTTTCGCGCGATGATTCGGCGTTGATGGCGTCGAGCGGGAGGTCGACTTCGATTAGCTTTTTGCGGTGGGCGGTCGTGGGTTGTGTGGTCATGGTGTGGCGGCGCTTTCGGTTGGGTTGTGATGGCATCGATATGATAAACGCAAAGGCGGGAAGGCGCAAAGGTTTGGTTTCGGATAGCGCCTTTGCGTGGGGTATGATAGCACATTGGGGTTGAACGCAAAGGCGTGGGGGCGCAAAGGGATGATAGCGCAAAGGTTGGAATAAGAGAAGGGGTTACTTTTTGCGGTTTGCGCCTGGTGGCTTTGGGGGCATTTCGTGGAGCGGCGGCGACGCTCTTGGGGCGGTTCTGGGAGGAATCTTGCCGTAGGGATAGTCGGGTTCGTGAGGGAGCGCGCCCTTGATTTCGGGGATTTGGCGCGGGGGCGTTTCGGGCGCTGGTTCGGCCGCTTCGGCGATTTTCTTGCGCAAGAATAGGATGTTTTTGAGCAACGAGGGTTGTCCTTGGCGGTTGTGGTTTGACGGCGGGCTTTGCGCCTTTGCGCCGGGGATGATGGCGCAAAGGCGCAGAGGGTTGGGGCTTGGATTGGGTTACTTCTTGCGGTTGGCGCCTGGCGGTTTGGGGGGCATTTCGTGGAGTGGCGGCGATACTCTTGGGGCGGTTCCTTTTTTGGGGAACTTGCCGTCGGGGTAATCGGGTTCGCGTGGGAGCGCGCCCTTGATTTCGGGAATTTCGCGCGGGGGCGGTTCGGGCGCTGGTTCGGATGCTTCGGCGAGTTTCTTGCGCAAGAATCGGATGTTTTTGAGCAACGGGGGTTGTCCTTGATCCAGTTGTGGTTTGGGTTACTTCTTGCGGTTTGCGCCTGGTGGCTTTGGGGGCATTTCGTGGAGTGGCGGCACTACTCTTGGGACAGTGCGATTTTGGGGGAACTTGCCGTCAGGGTAGTCGGGTTCGTGTGGTAGCGCGCCCTTGATTTCGGGAATTTCGCGCGGGGGCACTTCCTCTTTAATTTTGCCGCGCTTTTTGAAGAACATATTAGATCCTCCTGATGAACTTGCCGATTAACGATTGCCGCTTCATCGGTATATCGTAGAAGGTTGTTACGCCCCATCCGTCGACGCTGTTTTGGGAGCGCAAATTACGGAAATAAGTGTACACGAGAACGGAGCGAATATCATCAGATATTATGAACTCAAAGGATTCGCGATGCGTCTCATTCGGTTCTATGATGAATTTATTCTCAGTCCAAGTTCGCGGCACATTATAGAGCAGCTCCCACTGAATATACCTAAACGCATTATTAATAAATGCGTCAGTGTACAGCTTCTCTATGTCGGCATCCTGGGTCGGGGCTATTTTCAACAAGCGAAAATACGCCTCGCGGACTTCCACTTTGACTTTTGAGTTGTTGCGGAGTATGGCGGTTACTCCGATGTGGATGTAGCTTTCGCCGATGCGGCGGTGGGAGACTTGCTGCTCGATGGTGAGGTGCGGCTCGAATGTCCTGAATATCTGCAGGCGGTCTTGCGCGATGTAGGCGGTCATGATGGTTGCGACGGCTATGACGATTGCCTGCACGATGCGGGCGGGTTCTAGGATGCCGGCGATGCCGGGGATTAGGGATGCGGCGTACACGGCGGCGGCAATCAGCGCCAAGACGCTGACGGCGATTAGGATGGTTTTCTTGATGGCGGCTTTGTTCATGTATCGGTTCGCCGGGGCGGTTAATGGAGCGCTGCGCCTTTGCGTTGGGGGCATTTTAGCGCAAAGGCGCAGGGGCGCAAAGAGTGGGCTATTCGCCGGTTTGGATGTCTAGGCCGAGTTGCTTGCTGTTGTCGCGTGCGGCGCGCAGGGCGTTTTCGGAGAAGCCGTCGGGCTTGCTCGCGCGCACGATGATTTCCACCTCTACTTCCGCTCCGTCGGCGTTGAGGTTATTGACTATCTCGGCGCGGATGTCGGCGAAGTCGTCGTTGGATATGCTGCCGGTGAGGGTTTTGCTTGCCCTGATGCGGCGCATTACGGGGCGCTGCGGCGGCTCGTCGACGGGCGTGGTCGTGGATGGGTAGCCGCCGGGGCGGTCGGCGATTGCGCCGGCGGTGGTGGTGGGTTGCTCGGCGGTGTATTTGGGCGTGGTTGCCTCAATGACGAGATCAGCCATGAGCTTCTTTACGATTAGGCCGTCGTCGGCGATGTGGAATGCGCCAATCGCATCGTCGCGCATGCGCATGCCGCGGTAGTCTTCGCCGCCGTGGTAGGACGAGGCGTAGCCGAATACGCCTGCGCGCACGCCGTTGGCGACGGCTTGTCGGAGCGTGTCTTTGCTCTCAAGCCGGTGCATGTAGATGTGGGTGCGCATCATTTCCCAGAGTTCGCCCACGCCCACATGGTCGCGCTCTTTGGTTGCATCGCCGCTCCAGACATAGCGATCCAGCATATTGAGCAGCATGCTGGGATGGATGCCTTTTACAAGCGATTCGTTGGCGACGCAGGCATCGAATGCGGCGGCGAAGAGTTCGCCGGTATCGGGGGCTTTGGATTCGGTTTCGGTGAAGTCGTAGTGAGGTTCGGGCGGGTTTGGCTGCGAGGGCGCAATGACGCGGCTGTATGCTTTGACTAGGGCGGTATCGAAGTCGGAGCGCGCGCCGTTCAGTTGATCGCGCGCTTGGCCGGCGCGCTTGCCGGTGAGATTGAACTGGGCCGAGTCGTCGATGATGCTTTGCCATGCGATTGCGCGCTCGGCGGCGTGGCGCAGCGTGCGGATGTCGTCGCGCCTTGATGTTAGGAATAGCAGCGCGTTCTTGTGAATGCGCGGCGCGGCGTCTCTGTTTCGCAGGATGCGCTCGGCGTATTCGCGGGCGCGGTCGACTTCGGACGCGCGCGAACTGATGTTGATGTCGGGATGAAGCGCAATGAGCCGCAGATCTTCGGTGTCCGGCACGTCGGCCGAACCTTCGGGGCATATCAGGATGCCGGGGGACATGCGCGCGGCAGCGATGAGGCGCTCGACAATGAACTTGTCGACGCGCTCGGTGTTCAGCTGCCCGGCGCGGTCAATCGCCACCTTGTTGAGGTTTTCCTCCACATGGAAGTAGTAGCGCCCCCTATCTTCGTACAAATAGTAAAGGCTGTTTGACATGCGCTGCAGGGCGTCCTTGTAGTGGGCTACCTGGTGGCCGGGTTGCATGACGCCTAGCATGATGGTGGGCGTGTTGACGCCGACGGATGCGCCTGAGCGGGCGCTGCCGTAGAATATGGTTCGCGCCAGTCTGCGCGCCGCGCCGCCCATATCCATGAAAGTGGTTGACTGGGTGTCGATAACGTCGGCGCGGGAGCCGTTGCTGTCCGCCTCAGATAGCACGGGCTGCCATTGGCCTTGGCCGAGTAGCTGAGTGAATTCGCCGGACACGCCGGGGTCGGACAGCGGCAGGTTGGCGGGCATGATGAGCGGCGATGGGTCGTTGTCTCTGTAAAGGCGGCTGATCCAGTTCGCCATAAGGCGCAGCACGCCGCGGGTGCGCTGGAAGTTGGGGTATGAAGACCAGTCGTTGTAGAGACGCTCGAATGTCTCCGGGTGTATGGGGTAGCAAGCCTTCATTGCGTCGATGTAGCGCGGTTCGTGGGAGCCGGCGGGGTATTCGCGTCTCTGTCTGTTGTATATCTTGTGGAATTCATCGCAGGTTCTGTCTCTTTCGTCCTCGTCGATCTCTGCGCCGAATAGCCTGCGGCGCACGACTTCGTAGGCTTCGTGGACTTCGAGCGGCGTCCAGAATGAGACGATGCGCGCGAATGTATGCCCAAGCGTGTTGAGCGCCTGCTGGCCGCGCTCGCCGCCGGCTTCGCGGTTGCTTTCGGGCAGCGTAACCACCAGCGCCACATTTTCGCTGCCGCTGACCGACTGCGTTAGGTTCTGAACGAATGTGTAGATGGAATCCAAATCAACGCCCTCGTTGCGGGCGTAAGACACGATTTCGTCCATCAGTATGACGCATGGGCCGACGTGGGCGAACAGCGCACTGAGTTGAGCTCCGCCCGGGGCGCTGCCCGCGCGCGCGGCGGCCCCGATGATGTCGTAGGCGGACTGACCGCCCAGCTGCCACGCCATCTCGCCCCACAATGTGTTGCGCGGATAGCGGTTGTCGTTAGTTCGCTTGTCTGTGGGGGACAAATGGTTTCCGTCAAGCACGGCTACCTTGGCGTCGATTTCTGCGTCGGGATCTATGCCGGCTTCGGTTATTATGTCGCGGATCTCTTCGGCGACGAGATTGCCGACGGTATCGCCTGCGGGAGTGAGCAGCGCGCGGTGTTCGTTGACGACGTGGTGAATGGCGATGAGGCTGTGCGTCTTGCCGCCGCCGAAGCCGGTGCGCGTCAGTATGACGGGATCGCCGCCGTTGCCGGATATGCGCTTGAGCGTGTTGACCAGCAGGGAACGGATGCCGGCGGTGATGTGCGTCTGCTCGAAGAAGCGCACCGGGCTGCGGTAGCTTGTGGGCGCTTCGCCGTCGTGGACTTTCTGCAGATTGGCGGCGTACTCGGCTTGTTTGAACTCGCCGCTCACGATGTCGCTGTTAGGACGGATGACTTCGCGCCAGGGCTTCAGCGAGGGGCCTGCGCTTGCCGCCGATTTGCGGGCGCGACGCTTGGGCGGCTGTTCGGGGGCGGGCGCCGGATCAGGGGGTTCAGGCGCTTGGGCAGACGCTGACTCGGCATTGCGGCGCAACCTATCGCGTATGGCTTCGACGCGCTGCTTGTTGTCGGGTTCGTTTATGCGCCCAAGCACTTCCGCTATGTCGGTCAGTCTAGCCTCGACATACTGCAAGTCCATATCTTCTATGCCGGGGTGCGATGCGTCGTTGCGCGCATCCACAATCAACCACAGCATATTTTGCGTCGACCGTTCATTGTTGAATGCGCTGGCAAAAGCATCGCGCCAGTTCTGGTTGATGATGTGAGGGATGTTGTTGAGGTCAATCGCGCCCTCAATGCCGCCGCTTTGGACCAAGCGATGCTCGAAGTTCATCAGAGCGCTGGCGCTGCCTCTCATCGAATACTTGAGCAGATCTTCCGCCTGTTTGCCATGTACGCTTCTCAGGTTTCGGACGATGAACGGGCGCATAGCGTCCCGAAAGATGTCCACCGCTTGGATTATGGCGTCCCTGTTGGGGCGGTCTATCGGAGTGGTCATTTGGCGCGCTCCCGCTGTGCGTGATGGTGTTCAATTGCCTGCCGAAAGTTTATCACAAGGCGGCGGATTCGCATTGCGGGTTCAGGGCAGGGACTGCGCGCGATTGGGGGAAGGCTTGGCGCAAACGTGGATGTTAGCCGTTACAAGGGGCATATTTAGCTGGGACGCATTGGCGTTAGAGAGCGTGGGGCATTAGCGCCGCCACGGTCTCTATGTGGTGCGTTTGGGGGAACATATCCATCGGCTCTACGGATGTTACGGCGAAGCCGCCGTTTGCGAGGATGGCGAGGTCGCGCGCTAGGGACGCCGGATCGCAGGATACATACACCATGCGCTTGGGCTTTCTGCGAATTATCGCGCTCAGCGTATCGGGATGGCAGCCTACCCTGGGCGGATCTAGGATTAGCGCGTCGGCGGGTTCGGCAAGCGTGTCCAGTACATCTTCGGTTCTGCCTTCGACGAACTGCAGGTTGGGGATGTCGACGGCACTGACTTGGGCGTCCTTGATGGCGGCGGCGGACTCTTCGATGGCGATTACGCGGCGCGCGGAGTTCGCCAACAACGCGGCGAATGTTCCCACGCCGGCGTATGCGTCCACCAGCAGTTCAGCGCCGCTGAGTCCGAGTCGCAGACGGACGCGCTCCGCCAGCCGCTCCGCTTGGGGCGTGTTGACTTGCGCGAATGAGGGCGAGGCTATCCGCAGCCGCCGATGCAGCAGCTGTTCCCTGTAGTGCGTCTGGCCGGTGGGTATGGGAATGTCGGGGTTATGCAGCGTGGGTTGTATGAGAATATCGCCGGTGTTGACGCCGCAGCGAATGGATAGTTGGGTAGTTTCGGCCGCCTTGTCCTGCAGGGTTTGCAGCGTTTCGTTAATCAAGGGGTGCATCAGCGCGCATTCGTCGATTCGCACAAAGCGGCGGGTTAGGCGGTTTATGAAGCCAAGCGCGCCTTGCTGGCGTATGTTGAAGCGGGCGTGATTGCGGTAGCCGAACATCTGCGGGCTTGGCAGCGTGGGCGCTACTTCCACGCCGCTGAGTTCGGGGTAGGCGCTGACGGCTTCCTGCGCGAATTGGCGCTTCAGCTCAAGTTGGTGGGCGTAGTCTATGTGCTGCCACTGGCAACCGGTGCAAGCGCCGAAGTATTGGCAGGGCGCGGCGACGCGATGCGGGGACGGCTGCAGAACCTGGGTTACGATTGCGGATGTGATTTGCCTGCGGCGACGGCGGTATCTGATGATGCGCGCGGCTACTTTTTCGCCCACGATGCCGCCGAACACATTGATTTCGCCGTCCTCGAAATGCGCCAGAGTATCGCCTAGATCGCCCCAGGCATGCAAGCGCAGCAGGGCGGTTTCGGGCGGGCTGTCTTCTGGCGGGCGGCTTGTCATACGGTTGCGTGTCTCCGTATCGAGTGAATACGCTGGCGAATGGGTTTCGCGAATTGCAAGGCGTATATTATCAGGTTGTCAATTGGCGTTCAAAGACGGCTGCTATCTGTTATCATATGCGGGAAACGGATTCAGGAGGGGCTATGGCGGCTAGACGGCTACCCGAATGGCTCAAGGTGAAGGCGCCCGGCGGGCAGAACTATCTCGAACTGCGGCAGATTATCAGGTCGGAGGGCTTGAATACCGTCTGCGAAGAGGCGCGCTGCCCGAACATAGGCGAGTGCTGGGATAGGAAGACGGCTACCTTTATGGTGCTGGGGGACACCTGCACGCGCGCCTGCTCATATTGCGCCGTCAATACGGGCGTTCCAACTACGCTTGACCTGCAGGAACCTGTCAGGTTGGCCGAAACGGTGGAGCGGCTTAACCTGCGGTATGCGGTCATCACCTCGGTTGACCGCGACGACCTGCCGGACGGGGGCGCTTTCATATTCGCGCAGTGCATACGGCAGATCCGCAAGCGGCTGCCCGAATGCAAGGTTGAGGTTCTGATACCGGACTTTCAGGGCGATGAGGATGCGCTGGCGAAGGTGATGGCGGCGCGCCCGGATACGCTGAACCATAACATAGAGACGGCGCGGCGCATATTCAAGCGGGTGCGACCCAAGGGCGGTTACGATATGTCGCTGGCGCTGCTTGAGAACGCCAAGCGGTTGGACGCCCACGCCGTAACCAAGTCGGGGATGATGGTGGGGCTTGGGGAGAGCTGGGACGAGGTTTTGGAGACGATGCGGGACTTGCGCGCGGTGGACTGCGATCTGCTCACGATAGGGCAGTATCTGCGCCCGTCCGATAGGCATGCGCCGCTTGCGCGCTGGTACACGCCCGGCGAGTTCGCCGAGCTTAGGCGCGAGGGCGAGGCATTGGGGTTTCGGCATGTGGCGGCGGGGCCGCTGGTGCGAAGCTCATACCACGCCGACGAGCAGCATGCGGCGGCGCGCGCGGTGGGCGTTTAGCGCGGCGGCGGTCGAGTGCATTGGGCGCGCCAGCATGTCGGCGGCGCGTGTAACTGCCGCAAGCGTTCCATCGGTGAGCCGGTTGGGTCAAAAAAGGATAGCGCTCTATGCTGTGTGGGAAGTTGAACCGGTTTGCGCTGCGCGTAAAGAGCACCGTAAAGAGCGTGGATATGCCAGTGAACCTGCTTGCGCCGGCATTCTGCGACAATCTCAAACTCAACACTATTCAGCGCTAATAATACCGTCATTATCGCTTGGCGGGGCGTCCGCGTCTGCCAGCCATAGTTGATACACACGGCGGCGGGGCAAGCCGGTAGCGTCGGCGACTTCGCCGACTGCTTCTTTGGCGCGGACACCGCTTCGCCGCAGGACGTCGAGCATCTTTGCCGCTTCCGCTTCCGCCGCCGCAGTGTCAATGCGCGTATCGGCTGCGCCCTCGACGACTAGAGTGAACTCACCCCTGGGCTCGCGAAAGTGGCAGAGCGCATCCGAAATGCTGCCGTGAAATATCTCTTCGTGCAGCTTCGTCATTTCGCGGCATACGGCAATGCGCCTATCGCCAAGCGTATCCAGCATATCGAGCAGCGATTGGCGCAGACGGCGCGGCGATTCGAACGCCACCAGCGCGCGCCGCTGATGCGCCAGCGATTTCAGCAGATTGACGCGCTCGCCCCGCTTGCGCGGCAGAAAGCCGAGGTGCACGAACCCATCCGCCACAAGCCCGGATACCGCCACCGCCGCCGTAACCGCCGATGAGCCCGGGACTGCGACGACGGCGCAGCCCGCCTTGTGCGCCGCCAGCGCCAACGCTTGCGCGGGATCGTTCACGCCCGGCGTGCCGGCGTCCGAAACCAGCGCCACGTCGGCGTCCGCCAGCGCCGCTATGAGCATCGGGATCTTGGCCGATTGATTGTGTTCGTTGAAGCTGGTGAGCGGCGTGTGAATATCGTAGCGGCTCAGCAGGCGACGGGTAACGCGCGTGTCTTCGGCCGCAATCAGCGCCACTTCGTTGAGCAGGCGCAGAGCGCGCAGCGTGATGTCTTCTAGGTTGCCGATGGGGGTTGCGATGATGTAGAGGCTGGGCATTGCGGGGGTGATTGGGGGAATGCGGGCGTGGCGGCTGGGATTACGGCGGGACATGATAAAGCAGAGTAGCGCCGGCGTGATTTATCACAGCGCGCTTTACGAGCGGCGCAATCTCACGGGACGATATTCGGGCCGCCCCGCGAGACTGCCGCAAGTATATCGAGCGCAGGCGCTATTCCAGCGCGCTGGCGGTGCCTACGATTGCCACCGTGCCGTCGGGCTTTTCCATCCATACGGCTACATGGGCGCGCATTCCGCCGTTTTCAGGAACGCGGTCGGTGATGACGCCGCGCGCGGTGATGCGGTCGTCGGGCCAAACTATGTTCGTGAACTTGATGTCTAGCTTGCCGCCCTCATACCAGCCCTTGCCGAAGCGCCTGTCCATCATATCGCCGATGTAGGACATCGTCATTCTGCCGCCCACTACCACTTCCTCAAAGCCCAACTCTTCGGCGGCGCGCTTGTCGGTGTGGTAGTTCTTGTTGCCGTGGAAGAACGAGCCGCACATCTCAAGCGTGATGTCCGCTTCAATCGGCGCTATGGCTTCGCCGTCCGGCACATTGAACTTGCGGACGCCTTCCTTTTGCTTGGGATCGCGCAGTTTGACGGCGCCTAGGTGGCTCTTGCCCAGCAGGTAGCTTTGGTGGTGAGTGCCGCGCGCCATAAGCTCATCGTCGGGGGACCAGAGGTTGACCTCTTGCTTGACCACGGTGCGGTCGCGCCATTCGTAGATGTCCACGACGCTGGATGTGCGCTTGTAGGTTTCGGCTGGATACATCGGCTTTCGCATATCCCATTCCTGCCGAATCCACAGGTTGCCGAAGTTGTCGTTGAAGCCCGCGCCGCTGAAGCCGCCGTCGACATTGGTGAGTATCATAGACGGCGCAACCGGCCTGCCATAGGGCGATTGCTCGTTGTAGTGCGCGCTGTCGACCTGCAAGCCTTCGAAGTAGTCGCGCAGGATGTCGTCGGTAGCCGTGAATTCGTTGCTGCCCAGGTCTTTGCCGATGTAGGCTTCGTCCGGGTTGCGCCGCTGCTCTGCCATTGGATACTCCTTTTGTTTTCGTTTTCACATACCGCCCACCTGAAGTCCGAAAGACGCAACGCTATTCTGACGCTTTGCGCGCCGATTGGCAAGCCTTGCGCGCGCTCACAGGATAACGCCTTCGTCTTTGAGCGCGGCGATGTCGTCCCAATCGTAGCCGAGCATATCTATGAGAACGGCTTCGGTGTGTTCGCCGTGCGCGGGCGCTAGACGATGGGTCGCCACCGGCGTATCGCTGTATTCAATCGGCGTCTGGTGCCACTTCGTAGCGCCCAGCGTGGCGTGATCGAAGTCAATCAGGTAGTTGTTTTGCGTTACCTGCGGGTCGTTGGGCAAGTCCAGGATGGATTGGACGCGCTCCCATATGATGTCGCCGGCGGCGTCCAAGCGCGCTTCCCATTCGGCGCGCGTTGCGGTGATGAATATGCCGTCTAGGATTGCGATGAGTTCCTCTCGGTTATCGCGCCGCGCCGCCATGCTGCCGAATCGCTCATCCGATACAAGGTCGGGGCTGTCAAGCGCCTTGCAGAAGGTCGGCCAGTAGCGGTCGCCTTGGCTCATTGAGAAGGCTATCCACTTATCGTCTTTGCAGCGGTAGTAGTTCCAAAGCACATTGCCGGCGCGTGTGCGCGGCTGGCGCTCGAACTCTTTGCCGGACAGCAGCGCTATGCCGTCGCGCATGCCGCCGAGCCACATGAGGCTGCCGAGGTGCGATACGTCGACGCGCTGCGCTACGCCGAACCGCTCGCGCGCCACCACTGCGCCCAGGATGCCGTATGAGAGCATAATGCCGGCGATTTGGTCCGCCATGCCGTGGATGTTGTAGGGGATGCCGTCGTCGGGTCCCGCCCACCAGAGCGAGCCGGCGCGCGCTTCGCCCGTCAGTGCAAACGCGGGCTTGGCGGCGTCATCGCCCTTGGGTCCGTAGCCTGTTGCGGAGGCGTATATCAGCGCCGAATTGCGCTGCTTGAGAGCATCGTAGCCCAACCCCAAGCGCTCGGCGACGCCCTGACGAAAGTTCTCTACGAATATATCGGACTTTGCCGCCAGCTTGTACATCGCCTCTAGTCCCTTGGGATGCTTCAAGTCCAGCGCGATGCCGATTTTGTTGCGGTTAAGGCTCTCGAAGTAGGCGCTGCTGCCCTCTATCGCCGACGGCACGCCCGCCACCGTGCCGAACTGCCGCCCGTGATCGCCGTCAAGCGATTCCACCTTGATCACTTCCGCGCCAAGGTCGGCGAGCATCATCGTCGAGACGGGGCCGAACTGCCACATCGTCCAGTCGATAACGCGCATGCCGGCGAGTGGGCCGCCGTTGGTTTCGCGATTTGCGCTCATATCTGCCACGCCCGTTTCGCTCAATGGCAAATGCGTTGGACGACCGGCTTATTCTTGCTTTAAGGGGTCGGCCGCCCAACGCATAGGCTATCTCAGTTGTCTAGTATTGGCGCTGCTGCCTTGAGCGCCCGCCCATAGCGGCGTATGCCACATCGGGGTCGGTTACCACGTCTAGCAGCGCCGGCTTGCCTGAGCCGAATGCGCGCTCCAGCGCCGGCCGGATCTGCTCAGGATCGGTTACGCGCTCGCCGTAGCCGCCCATGCCTTCCATGATTTGGGCGTAGTTGGTTTCCTGCGAAAGGTATGTGCCGATGCCGCGCATCCCGCGCCGAACAACGCCTTGCGTGGTCTGGTTCCATGCGCCGTTGTTGCCCACGATTGACACGATGGGCAGGTTGAAGCGCACATAGGTTTCCACGTCGAAGCCGGTCAACCCGAAGCCGCCGTCGCCATAGACGATGCAGACCTGCTTGCCGGGACGCGCGAGCTGCGCCGCCGCCGCAAAGCCGCTGCCCGCGCCCAAGCAGCCGAACTGACCCGGATCCAACCAGTGGCCGGGCTCGTTGATGTTCAGCACTCTTGCGGCGAAGGTTACGATGTCGCCGCCGTCGCCGATTACCGTGGCGTCGCTGTCCAGCGTATCGCGAAGCTCTTTCATCAGGCGCATCGGATGGATGGGGGACTGATCGCTGTTCAGCATCAGCTCGTCGGCGGCTTTGAGCGTCTGGTCTTCGGTGATGACTTCCTCGACCCAGCCCTTGCCGGGGGACTTGTAGCCGGTGTCGCGCAACCCGTCCATAATCTGCTGCAGCACCGCCTTGGAATCGCCGACTACGCCGACGTCTATGTCGCGGTTCTGCCCGATTTTGCCGGCGTCCATCATTATCTCTACCAGTTTGGGATTTTGCGGGAACATCGTGTCCGCGCCGTAGCCCAAACGGAAGTCGATGGGCGTGCCGATGAGTATCACGGCGTCGGACTTCACCAGTCCGTAGCGGCGTCCGAGGCTGCCCAGGTTGGGATGGTCGGACGGGATGCTGCCGCGCCCCATAGCGTTCAGGAACACGGGGGCGTCTATCGTCTCAACGAATTGGCGGAGCTCTTCGGATGCGTCGTTCCACCAGACGTCTGAGCCGGCAAGCACCATAGGGCGTTCCGCGTTGTGCAGGATGTCCACAACTTGACGGATATATTCGGGATCGCCGTATGCGCGCGCATCGGTGCGGTAGCTTGCGGGATACTTGACATCCGCTTCGTCCGTACTGCCGCCCACGATGTCGATGGGAATTTCCAAGTACACGGGGCCCGGCACGCCTGAGGTAGCGTGTCGGAATGCGATGGCGACATATTCGGGTATTCGCTCAACGCGCTTGACCTGTTCGGAGAACTTGGTAACCGGCTTCAGGAAGGTTGCGCTGTCGAAGTCTTGCAGTCCGCCGCGCAGGTGGTCGGATATGCCGGCGTTGCCGCCGATCATAACCATAGGGCTGGGTGCTTGGAAGGCGTTTGCGATGCCGGTAACGGCGTCGGTTACGCCGGGTCCGGCGGTGACTATAGCCACGCCGGGCTTGCCGGTGACCTTCGCCCAGCCTTCGGCGGCGTGGGCGGCAACCTGTTCGTGGCGAAAGTCAATGACCTTGATGCCTTCGTCCACGCAGCCCTCATAGAGGTTGTAGATATGCCCGCCGTTCAGCGTGAACACATACTCTACGCCCTCTCTCTTCAATGCCTTGGCGAACAGCCGTCCGCCATCTATCTCTGCCATTGTTCCTCCTCTGTGTGATGGTTTCCGTAAGTGTATCGTATTTTGGCTAACCGCCTATGCGTCCATATTCTCGACCACTTCGATGCGCCCAAGCGATTTTAGAGAGTATGAGACCACAGGGTAGCGGAACTTCTCGGCTTCGACTATCCGCCGCTTGCGCTCTTCGGGAAGGTCATTCAGAACGGCTTCCGCCGCACGCACGCGCGCTTCGAATATGGGAACGACTTGGCGTTGTTGCGCGGTTCCAAGTGGCAGGTTGTCTAGAGTGTCTTGCTCGCTACGCAGTTTGTCCACTGCAGATCGCTCGCGGTAGTCGAAATACTTTGTCAGTCTATCGACCTCTTGCGTTACTTGAACGTCGGCCTGTTCAGTGGCATCGTCTTCCAACGCTTGGCGCTTATTTTCAACGAAAGCGTCGACTAACGCTTTGGCTGCACCAACGTTGCTTGGAATGTCAAGCAATGGAATTTCCTGCTCCGCTCTATCGAACAGACAGGCGCGTTCCGTAATGCGCTGTCCGAGTTCCGTATCCATCACGCCGTCGTCGCTTACGAATATCGGCAATAGATGTTCAGTTGAGCGCGCGCCGTTCACAGTGAATATGTAGGTGAACAACCAGCCGGATGTAGGCGCGATGTCGTCTCCCGCTAGGATGCGACGCGATCCGGTTGCGCCGTCGTAGCCTTCGGCAAGCGCATTTTCCACGATAGCGTCGACGATAGGGTTGCCGAATGCCATAAATTCGACATGTTCGGAGTCAGCGCGCCTGTCGGGGCGGAACACGGCATTCAATTTGTTGCCCGCGGCGAAAAGATCCTTATGCTTTTCAACAAAGTGGTCCCTGAATGTGAGCTCGTATGCGTCGCCGTTTTGCCTGATATATGTTCGCACATCAGACAGGAGCTGCCCAATGTAGCGGTCCATATCGTCGTTATTGACGGGGGAGGGCTGCCCGGCAATGCGCTCAGCGATTTCTCTGCTGAAAGACTTGGTGTCCATTATGAAGTCGCCGAATAGATCGGACGCTTCTCTGGCTCGGCGGACTTTCAACTCAAGGTCCGCGCCAAGATTTTCAAGAGCCGCTTCACGCGCCCCCGTTGCCATACGCATAATTTTCTTTATGTCGTTCTCGGTTTCGCCCAGTATCGGATCTAGCCCGCCCACGGTCTCTTCGAACACGTTGATGCGACGCTCCAGCACGTCCAGCACACGCTCTTCAATGGTGTCTTTTGTGAACAGGTTGAATATCCTGACTTCGTGCTCTTGTCCAATGCGGTCAACACGCCCTATTCGCTGTTCCACTCTCATGGGATTCCAAGGTAGGTCGTAGTTGACTAGCGTGTGGCAGAACTGGAAGTTGCGCCCCTCGCCGCCGGCTTCGGTGCTGATTAAAACCTGTGGTCCTTTGTTATCCCTGAAGCGTTCCACGGCACGGTCTTTCGCTCTGGGATCCCTCATCTGACCATGGAATAGGTTGACTTCCCATCCGTTGGAGTAAAGTAGTTCGGCGAGAAAGTCTTGCGTTTCTCGAAACTGAGTGAAGATTAGAACCTTTTGGTCAGGATCTTCGGCACGCAGTTCACCCATCTGCTTTAGAAGCGTCTCAGATTTTGAGTCCGCTTTCACGCGATCAAGCGCATTGATTGCGTTTTGTATGTACGCAATCTCTATGTCCGCTTCCGAAACCCCAACGCTTTCAACCACGTCTCCCGCGTAGCTGTCGTTATCCAATCGCTCATCAAGTTCGTTTTCGGACTGATTATCGCGAGCGTAACGCTGCCGAATAGTGTCGCGCCTTTTGTACAATGAACGTTTGATTGCGGCGATGCTGGACGCCATTAGCTTTTGGAATGTTACCATCACAAACCCGAAGGTGTTGCCGCCTTTGCCTGACGCTAGGTTGAAGCCGTACTGGATGTACTCTTCCAGCACTTTGAGCGCCTCACGCTCTTCGTGTGAAGGTTCTACCTCCCATCGGGCTGCCACGCGGGGCATAAAGCCTCCAATTACGGATTTGCGGTTGCGAATCATCACTTCTGTGAGCAAGTGGCGGTCTGACAACTCATCCGCGATCACGTCCAATTCACCGCTGCCGGCGGTTAGGCGTCGGCGGGCGTGTTGTTTCTCAATTTCGAGCCACTGAGAAACTCGCTCGACGACTTCCTCGAAATCGCTGTCTGAATCGGAGAAAGCAAGACTTCTGAGGCTTTCCACAAGGCTGTTCAGCCCAGGAACGGAGTTGCGATGCTTTTCAAAGTCTTCCGGTGATGGGAATAGCACGGGATCGCACAGTTCCACCAATGCGTAGATTTCGTGGGTTCCAAGCTGCATTGGGGTTGCGGTTAGCAGCAGCAAGCTTCTTCTAGCGGCGTTGCTGCGAGTTGCGAGCTCGTTGACAAGGTTGTACAAGAGTGTAGTTCGTCCGTCTTCGTGCATGCGAACATGGTGCGCCTCGTCGACTATGATGAGATCCCAGTCCGCTTCGGCGCAGAGGTCTGCCCAATCTCCCCTAGATACCCAGGATGAGGAACAGATTACGCTGTCGTGGCGGGCAAATGGGTTACCGATTTCTCCTCTATTTTCCTCATACCTAACGGTGTCCGTGTTGAGAATGGCGAATATTTCATTGAACTTCGTTTTCATCTCAAACTGCCACTGACGGGCAAGGTTAGGCGGAACTATAATCAGCGTGCGTTGCGCTCCGCCACGGATGCGAAGCTCTTTGAGCGCCATGCCCGCCTCGATAGTCTTGCCAAGCCCCACTTCGTCGCACAGTAGGAAGCGGTGGGGGTAGTTGCTGACAACCTTGTGAACCACGCCTACCTGGTGCTCCTTGATGTCCACGCGAACATCCCCAAGCGAAACGAGATCGTTGTTGTGGTGCTGCCACAAGTACCACTGCGTTACTTCCCGCAACCTGTACTTTTTGAGCGAACCGATCATATCGTTCTCGACTCGCTCCACGGGCTCGGTTATGGGTATGGGACGCAAGTCGTATTCAGGTATATTGATCGACGCAAATCCCTTTGTCTGGCGCATACACATCCATATTGGCGCGCCAGTGGATATGGGGGCCATCGCCACAACGGTTTCGTCGGTGGAACGTCTCTTGCACCGCTTTTGAGCGAGCTCAACCCGTTTGAGAGGCGGATCGTCTGCGGAAAATTGTCTGGCATTGTCCCCAGCATCCCATCGCACGCTAATCTTTCTATGGTCCATCTCTGTGATGACGCCGTAGCCATAATCGGTTGAGTGGATTGTACACTGCACCAGCGCGCCGATTGTTAGGTTGTGGTTCATCAAATCATCCTCTATATCGTTATATCGTCGATATAGTTTAGTGTAGTTTGTCAATCAATCGACTGCAAGCCGTTTAGCTTTCGGCAACGCCTCCCACCGCTTGCGCGCCCATTCGCGGCGGACGCTGAAGGCAGCGCTTATCTCGGCGCGCCTTGCCTTGGTCTGTATGAAGCCGTCCTCGAACGCCTTGTCCATCGTTTGCGCGGGCGTGAGGTTGGCGCTCTTTACGCCGTTGCATATTACGCAGGCAAGCGCGCGATTCCAGCAGTCGTCGTTGCTGCCGTCGCCCTTGTTCGGCTCTACATGGTCAAGCTGAAGCACGCGCCTGTTCTTTTCCTGCGTGCGGCCGCAGTACCAGCAATCGGTTCCCCATTCGTCCACGAAGGCTTGCCATATCTGAGCGCCGGACTCCAGCGGCTTTTGGCGGAATCGGATTTCGGCGAGATTGGCGCGAAGCGGCAGACGCTCAGCGGCGGCATCGCGGGCGCTTCGCCGCGGTAGGCGGTTCGGGCCGCGCACTTTCAGAACGCCCTTGCCTTCGAAGCGCGGGGACGCCTCTTCATATTCGCCCTCTTCGCCCTCTACGGTCATAGCGAGGTCGGGCTGCTTGGCGAACTGACGCCTGACAACCGTCCACGCCCTTGGGGACATATCGCAGGCTATCCAGCGCCGCCCGGTCTGCTCCGCCGCCACCGGCACATAGGCGCATCCCGCGAAGCAGTCCAGCACGATGTCGCCCGGATTGCTGGACGCCTCTATGATGCGCCGCGCCAAAGCCTGCGGCTTCTGCGTGGGATAGCCGGTGCGCTCAGCGGCGTTGCTCGCCAAGACGTTGATGTCCGACCAGACATTGGTCAAGCCTTTGCCGGGGGACTCCGATAGATACTTCTTGCGGCGAGGGATGCCGTCCTTGTTGAAAACAAGAAGTCCCGCCGCTTCGTAGCGCTGCATCGTCTCTTTCTTGTAGCGCCATTGACGCACATTGCCGTGGAACTCATACACCATATTGGGGCGGTCGGCGTTGTTCGTGCAAGATGTGGTGGTATAGCGCCCTTTCTCATCCTCGAATCTGTAATCGCGTTCCGCTTGTTCGCGGTCAAGCGTTTCGTACTGCTGGTTCCAAGTCCATTGTGAGCTTTTGGAGTAGTACAGGATGGTTTCGGAAGCGCGCCGCCACTTCTTGCGCGAAAGGTTTTCGGCCGATCGATGCCATATGAGCTCTGCGCGGAACTGCCGCTGCCCGAACACGGCGTCCATAAGCTGGCGCAGGTATGCGTTGGCGTCGTGGTCGCAGTGCAGATACACGCTGCCCGTGGTTTTCAGGACGCGCCTTATCTCAAGCAGACGCCGCGCCATAAACGCTATGTACGCCGCCGCGCTATCGCTGTGCGTCCGCCGCGTGGACTCTATCAGCCACCATACCGGCGTATCGGCGATGCGCCGCCACCAGTCTTCCTCAAGCACGCGCTCAAACTGCCACATCTCGCGAAACAGCGCCGCTTCGCCCGACTGGTCAGGGTATTCTACGCCCAATTCGTATGCGCTTGCGGCGTCATACACGCCCCATTCGTCCAGCAGCGCGCGTTCCCTGCGCCGCTCATTCTGAGACAACGGCGGCTTCAGTCTGCCGCTAAACGTCTGCCGCTTGCCAAACGGAGGATCGATCACGACCAGGTCTATGCTCGCGGAGTCCAAAGACTGCAGAAACGGCAGGTTATCGCTTATGAACACAGTGCGATTTAGGCTATCGGCATTGGGCATATACGGACTTTCCGTTAAGTCGAGTCATAGGGACGGGACAGCATAGCGGGGCGGCGGTTCCAAGCGTTCCCGCTAATGGATCCGCAGCGCAGACGCTTGCCGCCGCGTATGATAGCGCCCGCGGCGCAAGCCCCTACAATATCGCCCCCGCGTCTTGCAGGCGCTTGATGTCGTCCCAGTCGTAGCCAAGTTCGTCGATGAGGATCTGTTCGGTGTGCTGCCCCAGTTCGGGCGCTTCCCGCCATATGCCGGCGGGCGTTTCGCTGTATCGGTTGGGGTGGCTGCACATCTTGACTTCGCCCAATACGGGATGATCGAAGGGCGCTATGTAGTTGTTCGCTTGCACCTGAACATCGTGTTCCAACTCTTCGATAGCCTGCACCTTGGCGTAGATGAAGTCCACCGGGAATTCGCGGAAGAGAGCGTCCCACTCGTCGGCGGTCTTTTCGGCGAACTTGGCGTCCATAATCCGCACCAACTCCACGCAGTTATCGGCGCGCGCCCGCATATCCGCAAAGCGCGCATCGTCCGCTATGCCGTCCATTCCCATAGCGCGCGCGAGCGGCTGCCAGTACGGGTCGGGCTGCAGGTGCATGAGCTGAATGCAGCGCCCGTCCTTGCACTTGTACAGGTTTGAGAGCGGGTTTGTGGGCGCGTCGCGGTCATAAGAGCCGAAGCTGCGTCCGCCGTTGAGCAGGCTCATGCTGATGCCAAGCCCCTGCAGCCACATATTGGCGCTCAAGTGCGATGCGTCAACCTTCTGCCCGATACCCTGCGCACTGCGGCACACCAGCGCTGACAGCACGCCCACGCAGAGCATTATCGCGCCCATCTGGTCGGATACGCCCTGCGATATGCGCGTGGGATACTCCGCGCCCGGCGGCGTGGCCGACATCATCAGCCCGCCGCGCGCCTGCCCGCAGCCGTCGAACGACGGCAGATGCGAATCCGGTCCCTCCGGCCCGTAGCCGGTGGCGGAGCCGTACACCAGCATCGGGTTGATTTCGCGCAGCATATCGTATCCCACGCCCAGCCGCTCCGCCACGCCCTTGCGATAGTTCTGCACGAACACATCGGCGCTTGCCGCGAGCTTATGGACTACCTGTCTGCCTTCGGGCGTCTTGAGGTTGACCGCCACGCCGCGCTTGTTGCGGTTGCACGCCTCGAAGTAGGCGTTGCGCCCCTCGCCCAAGTCCATATTCAGCGTGGACGCCCGCCACAAGCCGCGCCCGGCATCGCCGTCCAATGACTCGATCTTGATGACGTCCGCGCCCATATCGCCCATCATCGCGGCGCACATTGGGCCGAACTGCCACATTGTCATATCCAAAACCCGAATGCCCTTCAACGGGCCGTTGCCGGAGTATCCGCCGTTCGCAACCATAAGACTGCCCCCTCTGTGAGCGAAAACCTGCCCTTGCGCCGCCTTTGGCAAGCCCAATCAACCGATGACCTGCAATGTTTGCAACGCAACGGATTGTAACACACCCGCGCCGCCAAACGGCAATCGCAGCGCCAAACGGGATACGATAGCAAAACCCGCTTTACGCCTCTTGCGCCTTTGCGTTAAAATAACCCTAGTCTGATACATCACAGGTAGATACTTTCCCTCTATTAGGGAGATTAGGATAGGGGGAGCCCCAACATTCCCCCGCTAAAATCAGCGATAAAGCAGGTGATTCGAATGACGCTTATACGTTTTAGTTTTTATTCACCCCCCCCCCCCCCCCCCATAAAAATCTAAAAAAGTCAAGCGCAAGAACAACACGCCGCGCTTCAACCCTGCTTGCCCTCAGCGTTCTGATAGCGCTCGCCGCCCTGCTATCCCTCAGCGCATCCGCTGCCGCCCAATCCACCACCGACTACGACAGCGATAACGACGGCTACATCGACGTCGCTAACCACGCCCAACTCAACGCCATCCGCTACGACCTAGACGGCAACGGCGATCCCACAAGCGCAGGCGCTACCGCATACGGCGCTGCATTCCCCAACCGCGTTACCACTTCATCGGGCCGAATGGGCTGCCCATCCGGGACATGCACGGGCTACGAACTCACCGCAAACATTGACCTAGACACCGACGGCGACGGCAACATCGGCACAGACTCCGGCGACGCCTACCACAACAACGGATCAGGTTGGGTTCCCATCGGCTCTGCCACCAATCCGTTCTCCGCCGATTTCAAAGGCAACGGCAACATCATCAATAATCTGTTCATCAATCGAGCAGGCACTTTCGGCTTTTACATCGGGCTGTTCGGCTACACCGGCGCCAGCACGCGCATAGAAACATTGGGCGTAACCAACGCAAATGTCGCGGGAAGAGATTATGTCGGCATTCTAGCCGGAGTTAGTCAAACCACAATCGTCGCTTGCTACACCACCGGCAAGGTGCAGGGCCGCGATCGTGCAGGCGGGTTAGTCGGCTTCAATAGCAGTTCCGTTTCCACGAGCTACTCTACTGCATACGTCACCGGAAACCGCAGAGTCGGCGGCCTAGTGGCCGAACAGCAGGGCGGTAGTGTAACGAACTCATACGCCACCGGACGGGTTGTCCGATCCAGTGGAACGGCAACAACTATCGGCGGGCTAATAGGGTCTGTGTCATCCAACCCCACCGTAACCGCCAGTTACTGGGACACCTCCACCGGCGGCCAAACCACAAGCGCCGGCGGCAGCGGCGTGGTGGGCAAGACCACCCGCCAGCTCCAAACCCCCACCGGCTACAACGGCATCTACGCCAACTGGAACATCGACCTAGACAACGCCGACAGCGATAGCAACGCGGCAACGGGCAAGGACGACCCTTGGGCTTTTGGCAACAAGATGCAATACCCCATGCTCGACTACGACGACATGTCCACAACCCCGCAGAACAGCCAAGCAATGGGCATCCCCGATAACTGGAACGCCCCCATAGTGGGCGAACGCGTCGCCGTCTGCGTAACCGGCGCAACGCGCTCCAGCCGGAGCGGCGGCTGGCAGTGGGAAAAGTCCACCAACGGCGACACTTGGACCGCCCTATCGCGCAACAGCGGCGCAACCTACGAATACTATCCCGTAGCCGCCGACGTCGGGAGTTACCTGCGCGCCAAAGCGCCATTATCCGGCGGCGGATTCGCCTACACCCGCGCACTAGGCGGCCGCGTCAAGCAGACCAGCGCCGCAACCGCAGGCTCAGCCATAAGCTTCGTCAGCGGCAACGCCAACCCACGCGTTGGGCAGAAAATCCAAGCATCCGATCCCAGACCCAGCGGCGCGGTTGACGCGCGCTTCAGCTGGCAACGCTGCGACAACAGCGATACAACCTACACCGATTGCAGTTACATCTACGGCGTCTGGTGGACCGACTACACGCCCACAACCGCCGACCTGAACAAATACCTGCGAATGGTAGTGTACTACGCCACAAGCGCCGGCGTATGGACACGCCACGCCACCGCCTTCACCGGACAGGTAGCCGCCGCATCGCAGTAACCCTAACCCCGCAATCCCTTTGCGCCCCTGCGTCTTTGCGTTAATATCGTTTGCGCGATATACACTACATTCACACGAAACGCAAAGCGCAGGGCGTACGAATGGCGACGATTTATCAGCAAGCGGCGGCGCAGCTCCGCTTGGATGCGGACGGTGGCGCGCCGCAAGCGCGGCGTATATCCGAATCGGCGGACTACTTGTCGCGCCAGCTCATAACCTACATCGGCAACAAGCGCGGCTTGCTTGGGCGGATAGGCGCGGCGGTGGAGTACGCCAAGCGGCGGCTGGGCAAGCCTAAGCTTCGGACGCTGGACGCATTCAGCGGCTCCGGCGTGGTGTCGCGCTGCCTCAAGGCGCACTCATCGCTGCTGGTCAGCAACGACTTCGAGGACTACGCCGCCATCATCGGGCGCTGCTTTCTCAGCAACCGCAGCGAAGTGGACATGGCGGCGCTGACCGAAATCGTGGACTATCTAAACCGCAGCGCGCAGAGCGACGGCTTTCAGCGCGGCTTTATAGAGGAACTCTACGCCCCCAAAGACGAAGCGAACATCACCGCCGCCGACCGCGTCTTTTATACCAAGCGCAACGCCCGCCTGCTGGACAACTACCGCCGCCTGATAGACCGCCAGCCGCAAGAGTATCGCGACTTGCTGCTAGGCCCGCTGCTCAGCGAAGCGTCCGTTCACTCCAACACGGCGGGCGTGTTCAAGGGCTTTTACAAGAACCGCAAGACGGGGATAGGGCAGTACGGCGGCACGGGCAAAGACGCGCTGACGCGCATAAGGGGCGGCATAACGCTTGCGCCGCCGGTGCTGAGCCGCTTTGAGTGCGACTATCGCGTACTGCAGCTTGACGCCAACGAAATGGCGGGCGCAGTCGGCGAAATGGACCTTGCGTATGTGGATCCGCCGTACAATCAGCATCCCTACGGCTCCAACTACTTCATGCTCAACCTGCTGACGAACTACCGCCGCCCGCGCCGAATAAGCCGCGTATCCGGCATTCCCGCCGATTGGAAGCGCTCCGGCTACAATGTCCGCTCCAAGTCATTCGGCTTGCTGATGGACTTGCTAGAGCGCATAGACGCGCCGTTCATCCTGGTATCGTTCAACAGCGAAGGCTTCATCCCGCGCGCCGAGCTAGAAGCGGCGCTGGCGCGGCTGGGCGTTGTGCAGCAATACGACATCCCGTACAATACATATCGAGGTTCGCGAAACCTGCGTAACCGAAACATTCATGTGACGGAGCATATGTTTCTTTTGGAAAGGAAGTAAGTAAAATGGCAGATAGTGATAGGTTACGAAAACTACGGACAAACACCGTCATAAATGTGACTTCCAAGAAGCAAGAAACTGATGTCATAAAGGCATTAGGTCAAGTCCTTGAGCATCTGGACGCTGTGTTTGGTAAGCGGATTACTCTTGCTCACCAAAACCACTGGCGCATACCTGACATAGTAGCCGAACTGCGAAAAACTTATCCTGGCGTGGAGTTCCACCATCACTTCAATAATACCTATATCAACCCTGATGGTGGGTTTCTATTTCTTGAGAGCAACGAAAAGAGTGACTTTGTCTTTCCTATCTTGATCTCAGAAGTCAAGCATCAAGGGACGAATGACCGTCGACTGAGAGAAGGCTTGCCCAAGCAAGCGCGCGGCAATGCAATAGAAAGGTTGGGCAAGAACCTTATCGGACTTCGCGCAGCGTTAATGCGTGAAAGCATATTCCCATTCGTATGCTTTGGGTATGGCAACGATTTCGAGGGTACTTCGTCAATCCTTGACAGGGTTACAACTATGGCGATGTTCGGCAGGTTGAACACTACATATCTGCACAACGAACAAGACGGGTTGTTCAACAGAGGCAGTTTCTACTTCCGTGAGGAGCGTTGGACTGTTGAAGAAATGGCGGATGTGATGAAAGACATCGCCGAAAGGTCAGTTCTGTACTACTTCTCTAAATACCGTGCAGACTCATTTCTGTCTCAGTAATCTCGCCCAACCCCAAACCTGAAAACTTGGATGCGCCAACCCACCCATGCCCACCCAAATCGTCGTCCTATCCGATACGCACTGCCACCGCTGGGATGAGGTGCATCCCGCCATACGCCAAGCGGTGGCGGACGCCGACATAGCGGTTCACTGCGGCGATCTTGTGCGCGCCGATGTGGCCGACGGACTGCGCCGCGACGCCAAGCGCGCTATTATCGTACACGGCAATTCCGATCCGCCCGATGTGCGCCGCAATCTGCCGTATGTGGAGACGATAACCGTCGAAGGCGCGCGCATCGGAGTTACGCATCCCGCTTGGGGCGGCCCCGAATTCCCGCCCGAAGACCTGCTGCCCGATTTCACGGAGCCGCTCGACGCCGTTCTGTTCGGCCATACGCACGAACCGATGAACGAACTGCGCGACGGCATCCTATACCTCAACCCCGGACAGGGCTACCCCTCGTTTATGGTTGCCGCCACTATCGCCGTGCTGACAGTTGACAGCGGCGAACTATCCGCCGAAGTCAAAGTCATAGTCCCCGCGCGCTGAGCGTTGCTTCGACGCTTATTCGCTAATAGTCCCCGTGCGCTGAACGCCGCTCTAATCCCTGCATATCGCAATCCCACCGCCCGCCGATTGCGCGCTGTCGCCAAGAACTAGCGCGCTTGCGCCGTTTGCGATAAACTCACCGCTGATTTACACTCCGACTTGCAATCCCTAACGCATCGGAATTCGGATACCGCTGCGGGTTGTACTATAGAACAAACGCCAATATAATAGGCATACTATATCCGTGGGGAGGCTTTACGGTTGACTCAATAAGTATCGCGGGTTACACCCCTACGGATAACAAAGAAAGGATAACTTCATTGTTGGGTGATTTGCTTCTATACATAATTATAGTATCCGCTTTAGTATTTACTATCGTGCTTATCGCAGGCATGGTTTATGTAAGATGGCGGTCAAAAAGGATGTGGTCTGACGTACCGCAGGATGGCGATGCCACTGCATCCTCTCGCAATAGATGCAGAAAATGAGACGGTCAGCGAAATCCCTAGATAGGGTGAATACAGGCCGACCGCAACGCCTGAACCACCACAGCCAACTCAAACGCCGGCGATTGTCGTCGTAATCACAACGGCCGCGGCTTCGGGCGGCGGATGCAGTTCAGCGAGGCAGATGTATGCGGGAACGGCCGCGGCAAACATATTGCTGCTAGTAGCGCCGTTAGGTATAATCTGCGACGTCAAGTGGCGCAGAAGGCGCGATGCGAATAGTGCATGTGAAACTTTTAAGTCGCGCTGGGAGGTTGTCTATGCTACCGAAATCGGATACTGAAAAGTCGATAGCCTTCGACGAAATCAAAAAGCGCGTCGACGATAAAGGCGGCGTGCTATCAGTGCTAATGAAAGAACTCCGAGAAGCGCACGGAGCGAGCAAGCTGGGCAATAATGTTATCAATGAGATTCAAGCCCTACTTGCTGAAAAAGGCATCGGACATTCGCCCGCTGATCTTCCTACAGCAGCTGGTAGGAGGGTACGGCTACACACTTTGATGAGCCGTCTCAATGACAGTATCGACGAAAATAACGGCTTGTTCTCGGAGAAACACGATGAGGCAGTGAGGAAAAGCGTCAGTATCGACAATTATGCCCGTATGATAGAGAAGATAAGGGCGATTGTCGATCCACAAGACAAGTGACTGCGATTGTGTCCATTCCCCCGGTTCGCGGCAGTAAGAGGTGGCATAATGTGGGTTCCTGAAAAATATTCTGGGAAGGGACAGGAAGCGATGCAAGCCTCCCTAGAACTTGCTCATATCGAGAAAGTGAATTGGGACGTTCGGCACGTAGCAATTGCGCTTTTTGAGAGATCTTCAGAGCGTATCGTCAATGTTCTGCAATCTGTCATCGAGATAGACTGTCAGAAGGTAAGCAGGTGCGGGAGTCAAATCAGAGAACAGACGCACCTCACCCCTCGTATCTACTTGGAAGGGACATTTCTGAATCCCAAGATAATCGCGTTTCAGCAAAAGGCAGAATCCGAAGCGTACCGTCTGAACTCAAGCGTCATTAAATCTGAGCATCTGTTGCTAGTGCTAACCGATCCTCAATACACCCCATCAGATATAGTGTCAATCCTTGCCAGTTTTGGCATAACGAAAGAAGCCGTTGAGAAGGCTTTGGCTGACATCCCAAAACCCTAGAAAGGAATAAAAACAAGCATGACTAAGGAAGAGCTAAAAGAATGGAGCGCTGAGTTGCGCGAGATGCTCCGATCTCGGAAAGAGACAGCGAACAAAATGCGCGGACAGAGAGATGCTTTGAAGCAATGGGGAGGATTCCAGTCCATTCCAGGATTTGATGCGGTGATTGATAGTTTCGAGTCTAATGAACGGGACATACAACGCGCGATCGAATACTTGGAGGAACTAAGTCAGTCTTTGCAAGAGTAAGACGTGGTTCGGACTGCAAAGCGCGCGCAAGCCTTAGTAGCCCTCGCAACACTTGCCCCCCGCGTCATTGACAGCGGGGGGCAAGTGTTAGCGAACAGCTTCGCTTTTAGGCAAACTAGCCCCCGCGCTACTCCACCGAACTGAGCGGATTCACGGTTACGCGGCTCAGCGTAACATCGCCCGTATTGCATCAAGCATCACATCATACGATTATAGGAAGGACAAACCGCAAATGCCCAAGCGAATCAACCGAGCGATCGAACTGCTTGAACAGGGACAGCCCATCTACTACACCGGCGGACACACCGGCGCAGACCTGTCTTATGAGGCGGGCAAGGCAATGGCGCACACATGGGCAGACTACATCAACATCGGCATGGAACACGGCGCTTTCGATATGGCGGGGCTTGACCGCTTTATGCGCGGCTTGGTGGATGGCGGCCCCACCAACAGCGGCCACCGCACGCCCGCCGTCATCGTGGAAGTGCCGGTTGACGGCGGCAGCGAAGACATCGTCCGCTACAACGCCTGGCAGTTTCGCCAAATACTGGCGCGCGGCGTTCACGGCATCCTGCTTTGCAACGCCGAAACGCCCGGCGCGGTGCGCGCTTTCGTGGAATCGTGCCGCTACACATTCCAAAACATCGGCGTGGGCGATCGCATCGGCAGAGGAACGCGCGGCGCAGGCGGGCAGGCGTCGGCGTCCGAAATATGGGGCATATCCCCGGACGAATACCTCGACAGGGCGGATCCGTGGCCGCTCAATCCCGACGGCGAACTGCTGCTTGGGCTGAAGATCGAGAACAAGCGCGCGCTGTCCAACTGCGAATTGAGTACGGCCGTCAGCGGCATCGCATTCGCGGAGTGGGGGCCGTCGGATATGAGCATGTCGCACGGCTACAAGGGCTTGCCCAACCCTATACCGCCGGAGCTTATGGCCGCCCGCGAGCGCGTGTTCAACGCCTGCAGAGCCGCCGATCTCTACTTCCTGAACGGCGTATCGCCCGATAATGTAGCGGATATGCTTGATGAAGGCGTGATGGTTTGCTCTTCGGGCGGGCCGAGCGGCGAGGAAGCGGCGCGCATCGGCAGAACGCACACCAAGCGCGCTATGCCCGTCTAGGCGCTACCGCAGCCCAAGCCCGCGCAGCCGCTTGCCGCCGAGCAGGTGCATATGCAGGTGCATAACTTCCTGCCCGCCCTCTTCGCCTTGGTTGATAATCAGGCGGTAGCCGCTTTCGGACACGCCCTCGCAGTCCGCCATCTCGCGTGCCGCCTTGAACATGCTGCCGAACAGCGGGTTCGCTTCCGGGCTTAGCTCGGCAAGTTGGGCGAAATGCTGCGTTGGGATGACAAGCAGATGCGTGGGCGCAACGGGGTTGATGTCGCGTATCACAAAGCAGTCGTCGTCGCGGTACAGAATATCGCTTGGAATATCGCCGCGCCCGATTTTGCAAAAGATGCAGTCGTCGTTCATAGTGCGTCCAGTTTCGCTAGGAAATCACGGCGTAGGCTTCAATCTCCACCAGGTATTCGGGGCGCACCAGGGCAGACACGATGACCGTGCTGCTCGCCGGCCCGTTCTGCGGGAAAAGCCGTTGCCGCGCCGACGCATACGCCGGGTAGTCCGCCGCGTTCACCAGAAAGCAAGTTATCTTGGCTACATCCTCCCAGCCGGCGCCCGCGGCGGTTAAAGCCGCTTCCACATTCTTGAAGCACTGCTCCGACTGCGCGCCCGCATCGCCCGCGCCCACCAGTTCGCCGTTGGCGTCGGTCGACACCTGCCCCGAAACGAACACGCTGCCGCCCACGCGCGCCGCTGGCGAAAAGCCGTTGGGCTTGTTGTTGGGATAGGGAAAGAAAACTTCTCTCGCCAATTCGCTGACCTCCGGAACTACTTGGGGAGCTGCATTATCTCGATACGCACATCGTCCGGTACCTTTATGAACGCAAGCCGCATCCCGTTTGGGTTATCGATCGGCCCCTCCGCAAGCTCAGCGCCAAGCGCCTGAAGCCGCTCCAGTTCGGCGTCCATATCGTCCACCGTGATGCCGAAATGCTCCAGCCCAAAGTGAACATCGGCGTTTCCCTTGCCCATCTCTTCGCCCGATCGCGCGCCTGAGATGCGCACGATAACCCCGTCTTCCGTCTTGCACTCGATAAACCTATCGCCCGTCGGACGCACGCCCCTATCGCTGAATATCTCGAAGTTGAACGCCTTGACATACCAGTTCGCCGTCTTTTCGGGATCGGGCGCCTTCAGGTGAACATGCTCGAAGTTGTAAGCCAATGCGCCGCTCCTTTCGTTTGCATCGGTTTGCCGTCTGCTTGCCGCCATGCGCCGCCTAGCCTAAGTTATGCCGAACAAGCCTGTCAAGCCTGCCGCCGCCTATGGGCAATCGCAATCGCCGCCAGTGTATCGTCAAGACACATCTGCCGCGATCAAGCCTGCTGCCCCGCGTCCCCTGTGAACAATCGCTTGACAATCGTTCCCGCAAGTTGCATTAGAACGGCGCTGCGGTTTAGAGTTACAGAAACGGATGCGTCTTGACTAACTGAGAATGTCAAATTAGCGAACTATGAGGGAGTGGCTATGATTGGCTTTATCGGCGGCACCGGGCCGGAAGGCAGGGGGCTTGCGCTCAGGTTCGCGCTTTCGGGCGAGCGTGTGCTAATCGGATCGCGCGACGCCGGCAGGGCGCAAGAGGCGGCGGACAGCGTGCGGCGGCTTGCGCCTTCCATCGCGATCGACGGCGCGCTCAACGCCGCGGTCGCCGCGCAGTCGGACACCGTGGTTATCGCCGTGCCTTACGCCGCGCAAAAGCCCACACTGCAATCCCTCACCGCCGAGCTGAAGGGCAAGCTCATCGTCAATGTGGTCGTGCCGCTTGCGTTCAGCAGAGGCGTTGCGCGCGCGGTTGCGGTGGCAGAGGGATCGGCGGCGCTTGAGGCGCAGGCGATCCTGCCCGATTCCACTCACATAGCGGCGTTCCACAATGTTAGCGCCCCCGAACTGCTGAAGCCCGATAAGCGCTTGGACACCGATATAGTGGTGTGCGGCGACGACGCGGACGCCAAGCTCGCCGTGATGCGGTTGGCGGATGCCATCACGGGCGCGCGCGGCGTGGACGGCGGTGGCTTGGCGAATGCCGTATATGTAGAGAACCTCACGGCGCTTCTGCTGAACATCAACCGCATCTATAAGGCGCATTCTATGATTAAAATCGTGGGCGTATAGCGGCGGCGCTGCGCCGTTAGACTGACGCAAGGGGATGATGATATGCAGCTCCGAGTTTTGGGCGCGCACAATGTAGAGAGCCGCCATACGCGTATGGCGGGCTACTTGATTGACGGGGCGCTTGCGCTGGACGCCGGCTCGCTCACGCGCGCGCTGACGCCCGATGAGCAGCGCGCCATACGAGCAATCATCCTATCGCATCGGCACTTCGATCATGTGAAAGACCTGCCGTCGCTGGGCATAGCTATCCGCGGCGAAGGCGCCCCGGTGGATGTGTACGGCATTGCGGACACCATCGCCGCCGTTCAGGACACGCTGATGAACGGCAGATTGTTCCCCGATTTCACGCGCTCGCCAAGCCCCGAAGCGCCCACCTTTCGGATGCAAGTCGTGGACTTTTACGAACCGTTCGATGTATTGGGATACACCGCTACGGCGCTACCCGTGCCGCACTCCGTCCCCGCCGCCGGCTTTCTGATCGAGTCCGACGAAGTGAGTCTGTTCTACACGGGCGACGCCGGCAGAGGCGTAAGCGCGGCGTGGAAACATATAGCGCCCGACGCGCTGCTAACCGAAGTTACATTCGGCAACGCCAACGAAGCCGCCGCCAGAGCGTCCGGACATCTCACGCCCAACCTGCTGATGGCGGCGCTGGACGAATTCCGCCAACTGCATGGACGGACGCCGCAAGTTCTGGTATCGCACATTAACCCGGCGTGGGAAGCCGCCGTCCGAGATGATCTCGCCGAAATCACCCGCGCGAGCGGTCAGCGCTTCATCATCGCCGCCGCCGATATGCGAATAGATTTGCAACGCCTAGCAGCGTCTAATCAAGGCTAATGCGGGAAGGACGAGTTATGGCTAGAAAGACGGCGTTTGTGTATGACGACAGGCTTTCGCGGCACACATTGAGCGCGACGCATCCTATGAAGCCGGTGCGTCTGCGCTACACCTACGAACTGCTGCAGGCGTACCGCGCCTTCGATGCGCCGAATGTATCGCTGATAAGCCCGCGCGCCGCCGAGTACGCCGATATGCTGACATACCACGCGCCCGAATACGCCAACGCGGTGCGACGGCTGGGCGAGGGCGATGCGTCGGTCGATCAGATTAGGTTCAACTTCGGGCCTGGCGATAACCCTGTGTATGAAGGGATGTACGATGCGGCGGCACTGTCCACCGGCGCGACGCTGACGGCGGTTGAGGCGCTGCTTGCGGACGACGCCGACGCGGCGTTCAGCATATCGGGCGGGTTGCACCACGCCATGCCCGCATACGCCTACGGCTTTTGCGTCTTCAACGATCCGGTGATTGGCATCAAGCGTCTGCTTGCGGCGGGGATGAAGGTGGCGTATGTTGATATTGACTGCCACCACGGGGACGGCGTTCAGCACGCCTTCTACGATACCGATGCGGTGATGACGATTTCGCTGCACGAATCGGGGGCGTTCCTGTTTCCAGGAACGGGCTATGCCCAAGAGACGGGCGCGGGCAGGGGCAGGGGGTATTCGGTCAATCTGCCGCTCTATCCCTACACATCCGACGAAGTGTATCTGTGGGCGCTGCGCGAGGCGGTTATGCCGCTGCTGGAGCGGTTTCGTCCCGACGCGCTGGTAACTCAGATGGGCATCGACTCGCACTTTCGCGATCCTATCACACATCTTGCGCTTACCACGCAGGGGCATTCCGCCGCCGTCGCCGAACTGGGACAGCTGGGCACTGCGAAGTGGCTTGCGCTGGGCGGAGGCGGCTACGACCTGCAAGCGGTGGCGCGGGCGTGGACAATGGACTTCGCCGCGCTGTCCAAACAGACTTTGCCCGATGATATACCGCCGGCGTACGGCGATAGATACGGCGTCGCATCGTTGCGTGACCAAGAAGAGCTGCCTATTCCTGAGCAGACGCTCAAAGACACCAAGACATTCGCAGAGGCAAGCGTTCAGGCGGTTCAGCGGCTGCTGTTCCCGTCGCACGGGTTAAGGCGATAGCGGTGCATCGCAGCAAGCCCGCCCAAACTTACGGCTTGCCCAGCACATCGCGCAACGCCTCTTCGATAGTGTGCCAGCGAAAGCGAAAGCCGCTCTCAGTCAATTTGTGAGGCTGCAGCCGCGCAGAACTCAGCACGAACTCCGACATCTCGCCCAGCATAATGCGAAGTGCCATTCGCGGGACGCTGAACAGCGCGGGACGCCCTAAGATATGCCCCAGCGTCTTGGTGAATTCGGCGTTGGTTACGGGGTTGGGCGCCGCTAGATTCACTGCGCCCTGCAGCACCGGAGTTTTGAGAGCGTGGACGGCGGCGCTCACCACATCGTCAATATGAACCCAGCTCATATATTGCTTGCCGTCCCCAAGTTTGCCGCCCAGTCCGAGTTTGAACGGCGTCAGCATGCTCTTGGGCATATCGCCGCTTGCGCTCAGCACAATGCCTATGCGCAGGTTGACAACGCGAATGCCCGCCTGCGCCGCCGGCTGCGTGGCGTCTTCCCATTCGCCGGTGATTTGCGCGAGAAAGTCGTTGCCTTGCGCGCTTGACTCGGTCAGAACTTCGTCGGCGCGGCTGCCATAGTAGCCCAGCGCGGAGGCGCATACGAACACGGCGGGCGGCGTATCCAAGCGCGCCATAGTTTCGCTCAGCAGGCGGGCGCTGTTCACGCGGCTATCGCGTATTTCGGCTTTGCGCGCCGCGCTCCATCTTTTCGCCGCAATGCCCGCCCCACCCAGATGTGCAACGCCGTCCGCTCCCGCAAGCGCTGCGCCGTCCAGCGCGCCCGCCGCGGGATCCCAGCACGCCTCATCGTCGCCGGCAGGATCGCGTCTGACCAGGCGGACGACGTCATGGCCGTCACGGCGCAACTGTCGCGCAAGCGCCGCGCCTATTAGACCCGATGAGCCTGCAATCACGATTTTCATTTCGCATCCTTTCCCGTCGCCAAGTCCCGCGTCAAAGCGGCATTGCGCCATTTGGCGCCCGTCAAACTTTACAGCCTAGCGCCCTTGCGTCTATAATCAGATGTTGAGCTTACTGACAACCGCTTATGCTAATTGTAACCCACTTCCGTCCGCTTTGAGGTTTTGCGTTGGCGATTCGAGAGATTTTGCAGCTTCCTCACCCTAAACTGAGGATGAGAGCGAAGAAGGTGCGCTCCATAGACGGCGATGTGTTGCATCTTGCGCAAGATATGGTGGATACGATGCGAAAAGCGGAGGGCGTGGGGCTTGCCGCAAATCAGGTCGGCGAACTGAGGCGCGTTATCGTGATTCAACTCCCAGGAGAAGACGAAGCGCGCGTCTATATCAACCCTGAGATTATGCAGCGTAACGGAGAGCGCCAGGTGGAAGAGGGATGCCTGAGCATTACGGGATACAAGGGCATCGTTACGCGCTCAGTGTGGGTGAAGTTCCGCGCGCTGGATCACAGTGCCGCGCTGGTGAAGCTGAAGGCCGAAGATGTGCTTTCGCAGGCGCTTGAGCACGAAGTCGACCACCTGAACGGCATTCTGTACATAGACCATATGGAAAGCCACGAAAAGCTGATTAAAGTCGAGCCTGAGCCTACTGATAGCGATAGTGGGGAAGCGCGGCAAGACGACGGCGCGGATGACGACGTCGACAACCCGCCGCCCGACAGCGGTTTGTGGCTCCCCGACGATGGCGACGACCCGCGCAACACGCCCGCATCCCTCAAAGTCAAGTAGCCGTGAACCACCCCATTGTTACGGCAACCCGCCCCTCGCGCTCTTCATACGGCTGCGAACCCGCGTCTATGGACTACGGTTCCGTTGCGTCCATCTTGCCCGATGCCAAGCCGCTGTCCCCGCTGATGAAGCCGATTGCGGACTTCTTTCGGGCTAAGGGCGTGAGTGCATATCTCGTCGGCGGCGCAGTTCGCGATGCGCTGATGGGGCGGCGCGCGGATGACATTGACATTGTGGCGCAATTCGACGCGCTTGCCGTCGGACGCGCGCTTGCGAATGCGCTCGGCGGCCGCTGTCTGCGCCTGCACGACGATTGGGAGATTGCGCGCGTCATCCTGCCGCCCGAATGCGACGCGGCGCACATAGATCTGACAACCCCGGCGGACGGCATAGAGCAAGATTTGCGCCGCCGCGACTTCACCATCAACGCTATGGCGCTTCCTATCGAAGCCGCCACGCGCGCCGACTATCGGCGTTTCGTACTCGACCCCTGCGGCGGCATGCAGGATTTGCAACGCGGCGTTGTGCGTATGACTTCGCCCAATGCGTTCAGGGAAGACGCGCTACGTCTGCTGCGCGGCGCGAGGTTTGCGGCGCAGTTCGACTTTGCGATTGACCACGATACTGCAGCCGCCATACGCCAAGACGCCCCTCTGATAATCACCGCCGCGCCCGAAAGAATTCGCGACGAGTTTATGAAGCTAATGCGGACGCCCAATGCGCTGTACGGCGTGCGTCTGCTAGACGATCTAGGGCTGCTGTGCAACATCATTCCCGAACTGGCGGATGCCAAGGACGTTTCGCAGCCCAAAGAACACTACTGGGATGTGTTCAATCATCTGGTCGAAAGTGTGGGGTGGATTGACCGCTTATTCTGCGCGAATGCCGATTACACGAATTGCGCAGACGAAACACTGAGTCTTGCGCCGCGCTTCGATGGCATTGACGAATACTTCGGCGGCGAAGTGGGCGACGGCTTCGACAGGCTCGCATACCTGAAACTGGCGGCGCTGCTGCACGATGTAGCAAAGCCCGCCACCAAGACGATAGAGGCATCGGGGCGTATTCGCTTCATAGGCCATCACATTGACGGCGCGGATATAGCGCGCGATATACTCACGCGGCTGCGCTTCAGCAAGCGCGGCATAACCCACATAGCCGGAATGATACGGCAGCACCTGCGCCCCACTCAGATGGCGCAGAAAGGCGAAATGCCCACCCCGCGCGCGCTGTACAGATACTACCGCGATGCGGGCGATGTCGCCGTCGACACGCTCTATCTGAACATAGCGGACTACTTGGCGGCGCGCGGCCCTCTGCTCGAATCCCGCGATTGGGCAAGCCACTGCACGCTAATTCGGCATATCCTGGATGCGGGAAAACGCCAAAAAGCGCCCGAATCCCTTCCAAGATTGGTTAACGGATACGATATAATGAAAGAGTTTTCGCTTGTCCCCGGCCCTGCGATAGGCAGGCTGCTGGATATTGCGTATGAGGCGCAGGCGGGCGGCGATGTTACTACAAGAGCGCAGGCGCTGGAATTGGTGAAGTCCAGCCTTGGGCGTGGAGGTGACGGTGCGTAGAAACGCAAGAGCGTTGATATTGATTGCGCTGCTGATAGTGGCGTCCGGACTGGCGCTAGGCTTCCAGACTATCAGTCTGGGCGGCTTTCAGCGCGGCGGCGATACGCTGCTGGGGCTCAGCCTTGGGTTGGACTTGCAGGGCGGCAGCCACCTAGTCTATCAGGTAGAGCCCGTATCCGGCGACGACGCATCCGAAGCGGATATGCCCGAACAGGAAGATCTCACCGCGCTTCAGCGCATCATCGAAGAGCGCGTCAACTCATCGGGCTTGGGCGAACCGATCATACAGATATTGGGCGATGACAGACTGCTCATTCAGCTTCCCGGCGTAGGCGATCCGGGCAGGGCGAAGCGGCTCATCGGCGAAACCGCGCGCCTCGAGTTCAAGCACCGCAAGATAAACGTCGAGCGCGATCTCACCACCGAAGGCGTCATAACCGCCGACGACATCGTCAGCGTTACCGCGGAGCCGTTCCCCGAAGAGCTTGCCCCCGACGCCGGCACTGATGAGACGCAAGCAGAGCCTACGCCGAACCCGGACGGAACGCCGGCCTCCGAAACCAGCGCCGACGCCGCGCCTGAAGCCGATGCAACGCCCGCCCCCGAAGCGAGCGCCGACGCCACGCCTGAAGCGGAAGCCGAAGAGCCCCCGGCGCCAGTGATAATCATAGAGTTCACGCCGCAGGGCGCCGCCAAGTTCGACGAAGTGATTGCGCGCCTCAACGAAAGCCTGCAGCTGGTGGCGTTCAACGTGCCGCCAAGCTCGCTGACCGTTGCCATAAACGGCAACGAACCGCTTGAGATAGACGCATCGGCGTTCACTATCACCAAGCTTCAGGCTTCCAACCGCTATATGTTCCTGTATCCGCAGCCCACGCCGGATCCTGACGCCGAAAGCCCCGATTACCACGACCTTGCGCGCGCGCAGAGCGCCGTGGGCAGCGCTCCCACCGTCGAGTTTGTTGAGACGCAGGGGCAGGTCGACGAAGATTTCGGGCTTGGCGGCGATAACCTGTCCAGGGCATACGCCAGCCTCCACGCTCAGAGCGATCAGCCCATCATCAACCTGGAGTTCGACTCCGTCGGAACCCGTCTGTTCGGCGAAAAGACCACCGAAATCGCGGGCATCAACACCGAGGCAATCGCCATATTCCTAGACGATAGGGAACTTGTATCGCCCGTTGTGCGCCAGCCGATTACCACCGGCGTCGCGATTATAGAGGGCGGCTTTACGCTTGAGCAGGCAAGAGACATATCGCTGCAGCTGGAGGGCGGACGCTTGCCATTCCCGATAACGCTGATACAAGAGCGCGATGTGGACGCCATACTGGGCGCGGACTCGCTCGCCAAAAGCGTGGTGGCGGGCATAGTGGGCTTGGCGCTGGTATTCCTGTTCATGACGCTCTACTACCGCGTGCCGGGGCTTGTGGCGTCAGTAGCGCTGCTCATATACGCCGCTATGGTGTTGGCGATATTCAAGGCGCTGCCGGTTACGCTTACCCTTTCGGGCGTGGCGGCCACTATACTATCCGTGGGTATGGCAGTTGACGCCAATGTGCTGATATTCGAGCGAATGAAGGACGAACTCCGCAACGGGCGCACGCTGATAAGCGCCATTAACATCGGATTCAACAGGGCATGGCCCGCCATTCGGGACAGCAATGTCTCCACGCTGATAACCTGCGGCATTCTGTTCTACTTCTCCAATCAGCTCGGCACAACGATTGTGCAGGGCTTTGCGGTAACGCTGGCTATCGGCGTGATGATCAGCATGTTCTCCGCCATCGTGGTCAGCAGAACCATACTGCGGGTCATAGCCGCTACCCGCCTTGCAAGATACATGGGCGCTTTCGTGCCAACGGGAGCCGCTGAGCTGCCCCAGCAAACCGCAACCGCAGCCGTTCAGAGGAGCTAGAGATTTGGACTTCGTAGGCAAAAGAAACTGGTTCTTTTTGGTATCGCTCCTGGTAATCCTGCCAGGCGTTGCCTTCCTCATGATCAACCCCGGCCTGCGGACGGGCATCGACTTCACCGGCGGCTCCACGATGACGCTGGGCTTCTCAAATCCCGTTACTCAGCAGGCGCTCAGGGAAGCGTTGGCGGCGCGCGGCGAAATCGACTCCACCGTGCAGAACCTTGGCGACAACACCTACTTCGTCCGCACGCGCGAACTATCAGAGGACGACAAGGACGGCATAGTCGAGGCGCTGGAAGCCGCCCTGTCCCCCGACGGCGTTAATGTGCTGTCGTTTGACCTAGTGTCCCCCGTAGTGGCGCGCGATACCGTAATCAACGGCATATACGCCGTCATAGCCGCCGCCATCGGCATATTCCTGTATCTGTGGTGGGCGTTTCGCAGCGTGCCGAAGCCGTTTCGCTACGGCGTGGCCGCAATCGTGGCGCTGTTGCACGACCTGCTCATCGTGATCGGCATATTCGCAATCTTGGGCAACCTGCTGGGCACCGAAATCAATACGATGTTCCTGATTGCCGTGCTGACCGTAATCGGCTACAGCGTCAACGACACCATCGTGGTGTTCGACAGACTGCGCGAGAATGTGGTGAACTATTCGGGCCGAACTTTCGCGCAGAATGTGAACATAAGCATTTCGGAAACGCTGGGGCGCTCGCTGAACACGAGCATAACCCTGCTGTTCACGCTGCTTGCGCTAATCCTGTTCGGCGGGCCCACCATCCGCGCATTCCTGTTTGTGCTGCTAATCGGCGTGATTGCCGGCACATACAGCTCTATCGCCGTCGCAAGCCAAGTCCTAGTAGCCTGGGAAGCGGGCGTATTCCGACGATTGATGCCATTCCGCCGCTCGTCGCAAACGGCGTCCGCGGCGCGCTAGGCTTGGCGACTTTAGGCAGCGGCGTCCGCGTCAGAGCGGCGGGGGAATCAGCGCTATCCGTCCGAAAGCGCTTGCGGAGCGCATAGCGTCGAAGGCGTCCGCCGCATCCGCGAATGCGTACTGCCGCGACACGATAGGCCGAATGCCGCCGCTCGCCGCCATATCGATCGCGCTGCGTATGTGCCTGAGGGATGCGCCGGTAGCGCCTATCACGCTTGCGTCCCGAAACATCAGCTCAGCGAGGTTGAAGCGCGCGGGTTTGCCGCTGATTTCGCCCAGCGCCACTATCCTGCCGAACTGCGCCGCGCTCGCCAAACACGAACCGAACAGTGCCGAACCCACCGGATTGAGAACAACATCGGCGCCCTCGTCTTCAGTCAGCGCCAGCACAATCTCCGAAAAGTCAAGTTCGCCGTCTGCGAGTATGACCTCTACGCCGGCCAAAGCCTCCAGCCGTTCGACCTTGCTATCCGACCCGGTAACCGCAATTGCGCGCGCGCCGAGTGCCGCCGCCGCTTGCGCCAGGTGAACGCCGAGCCCGCCACCCGCTCCCACGACCACAGCAGTTTCGCCCGCTTGCAACCGCGCGGCGTTCTGTACTGCGTTGAGCGCCACGCCGACGGGACACGCAAGCGCGCACGCCGCAACGATGTCCAGCGAATTGGGAATAGCGATTGCGCTGCGCTCCGGAAGCCTAACGAACTGCGCGAAACCGCCGTCGAGCGCGTGTCCGAAGCCCCTGCCGCGAATGCAGCGATACTCTTGCCCGCGCGCGCAACGGCCGCATTTGCCGCAAAAGGCGGTCAGCGCCGCCACAACTCGATCGCCTGCGCTCACTGCGCTTACCGCATCGCCCACATCTGCGACCACGCCCGATATTTCATGTCCCAGCACTACATCGGGCTTGACGCCGCGCCGCAGCTTGCCATCCAATACCGCCAAGTCGTGATGGCACACGCCGCACGCCACAACCTGTACCAGGACGTCACTATCGCGCAGGCGCGGCGTGGGAATGTCGCGCTCCTCAAGCGCGGGAACCGCCCCGTCCGTATTGAGAACAAGCGCCTTCATCTTACGCTCCGAATTTTGCCGCGCTCGCTTGGACGATTTAGGATGCGCGCTCTGTCAGCGCCGCCGTTTCGGTTTGTATAACATCCAACACGGCGTTTATCGTCTCGCCGGTGGGCCTGGACTTGTCCACGCTTTCGGGCGTTTCTTGCGCGAAGGGCGTTTCGCTCAGCAGCCGATATATCTCGGCCGCGCCCTGATGGAACGATGGCGGAATGCCCAAATTCTCGAAGGTGGCCGCAATCTCGTTCATCTCGCCGATCCAGCGGTGCGCGTTGGGCGGAAGCCGCGATATGCCGCTGTCCATCTGCCGAAGCGCGTGGGGCTGGCTGAACTCGAATTCGGCGCGAAGCTCATCGGTCAAGCCCATGGACTGCGCCGCCGTGAGCAGCGCTATCTGAAGCGTCGCCGTTCCCTTGGTCAGCGCCGCATAGCACATCTTGATGCCCGAACCTCTGCCTATCTGCTTGCCGATTGGCTTGACGCTTATGCCCATGCCGTCCAGTTCGACAACCACGTGGGCGTGTTCGCCGGATACATAGAAGCGCGGGGAATCGCCGCGCGCCGGCGATCCTCCGATGATGCCGCCGTCAACGTAGCGCCCGCCCGCCGCGCTGATTATGGCTTCGATCTTGCGCGTGGTCTGCGGCGAAACGGCGTTGCATTCGGCGTACACCGTAGTCTGCCCGCTCGATCGCATCGCATCCGCCACTTCGCGCGCTACCGAAACCGCCTGCTCCGGCACCAGAATCGAGAGAATCAGATCGGCTTGTGAAACTAGCAGCCGCATAGACGGCACGTCGCGAATGCGCGCCCATCCCGCAAGCTCGCGCGTGCGGTTGCTTCTGTTTCTCAAACAGGTTATTACATCGATGTTATGCTGTCCAAGCGCCTGGCCTACGCCCGAACCCATATCGCCGGGACTGAGAATCGCAACGGTGTGAACTGCCACTTGTGGACGCTCCTTAGTCTTGAAATTCCGATTGCGCTTGATAGTTGCGCTTATAGATGCTGAGGTGAAATCGAGGTTGAAAGCCGATTTGTTATGCAACAATGTTCGCTGCAGGTTGTATGTACAGAATATCAGAATGCGGCAAAGTTTGTCTTACAAAAGCGCCTTGCGGGATACGCTTGTTAGGTTGTGTGTTGGGGCGCTTGGCAAAATAGCGTCTCAAAACATTTGTTGAAAGACGCTTTGGCGCATATAATTGTTTTGCGTTGCGGACGGGCAGCCGAAACGCAATCTATGGGGCTTATTCGCGTTATCGCAATCGGTTTCAGGAGGCGGCATATGGACTTGGGAGCGCATGTATCGGCGGCCGGCGGCATAGACAAAGCGGTTGACCGCGCCGTGAAAATCGGCGCCGAGACGATACAAGTCTTTGCGTCATCGCCGCGCGGCTGGGCGTTCAAGCCCATTCCCGACGAAAAGGCGCAGGCGTTTCGCGACAATGCGGCCGCGGCGGGCATTCGCTCCACCTTTCTGCACGGCTCATATCTGGTCAACATCGGCGGCGCGCCCGAACTGCTGGCGAAGTCGATAGGTTCGCTCACCAATCATATGAACGCCGCCGCGCAAATCGGCGCTGAAGGCGTCATATTCCATTCGGGCAGCCACAAAGGCGTAGGCTTTGACGCCGTGTTCGAGCAAGCGGTGAACGCGCTCCAGCAGGTTCTTGCGAACACCGACGAGGATGTGAAGCTCATCATAGAGAACTGCGCCGGCATGGGCGCGCAGATAGGCGCTTCTTTCAACGAACTCGGCAGGCTTGTGAAGGCGGTGGACTCGCCGCGCGTGAACATATGCCTTGACACCGAACACGCCTTTGCCGCCGGCTACAACATCGCGGATCCGCAGGGACTGCGCGATGCGATGGCAGAGTTCGACGCCGAAATCGGCTTGGATAGGCTTATTGTGGTTCACGCCAACGACGCCAAAGTGAAGTTCGCGTCAGGCATAGACCGCCACGAAAACATCGGCGAAGGCTACATCGGCATAGAAGGCTTTGAGACGATTATGTCGCATCCCGCATTCGCCGATGCGCCGTTTCTGCTGGAAGTGCCGGGCGCGGACAAAAAGGGGCCGGACAAGCCCAACCTCGACCGCCTCAAAGACATACGCCGCCGACTTGCGGATGCGAATTAGCGGCTTGCGGGCGGGTTTAGCGATGCTGCGTATGGTTATCTGCAACTGCTGTGAGAGCGTGTCCTATTGAGCGCCGTTCTAACCAGCGTTATCTACGGCTTGGCCGCCGCCGCCGGCTGGGGCGTCGCCGATCTGCTCGCATCCGCGCTGGCAAAGCGCTTGGGCGTTGTGTACACCGCCACCGGCGTGCATCTCACATCTTGCCTTGCCGCCACCGTGTACTTCATATGGGTGCATGAGCTCGAATTGCTGTCCACTGCGAACTGGCTGGAGCTTGCGGGCTTGTCCGTGCTGGGCGTGCTGATGTACATCGCCTTCTACAGCGCGCTGCGAATCGGCCCCGTTGCCCTAATCAGTCCGATTGTGTCCGCATACGCCGTTGTGGTAATCGCGCTGGCGCTGCTGTTTGCGGGCGAAACCCTCAACCTAGTTCAAATTTTGGGCGCAGTAGGCACCATAGGCGGTATCGTTACATTGTCCTTTGAGCCGGGCGCATTCCTGAACAAAGGCAGAAACAATCGCAGAATAATCCTAGTAGGCATTGCGCTTGCGATAGTTACCGCGCTGGGCATCGGCATATGGCAGTTCACGGTAGGCGTTCTGTCCAGGGACGTCGGCTGGTTCCTGCCGGTGTACGTCAGCCGAATGATGACGCTCGGACTGCTCATCCCTATGACCATCATAATGCGTCAGTGGCGTATGAGATCCCTAACGATTCCGCTTGTGCTGGGCGTGATAATCACCGGAGTAGTCGAGACGGGCGGCTTTTTCGCTTTCGCCAGAGGCAGCGAAATCGGCTCCATATCCATCGTGGCGGCGGCGTCCGTTACCTACCCGCTCATACCTATGATGGGCGGCATCCTCATATTCGGCGAACGTCTTACCCGTCATCAGTGGATAGGCTTGGGCGTTACGCTGACGGGGCTTTTAGTGCTTGCGATTGCTTCGTGATATACTTTGACGCAATGCGCGTAGCCCGCGCGGGCGCTAATCCGATATTCAAGATTAAGAGGTGAACTAATGGGACTAGACGGCAAGGTGTGCATCGTTACGGGCGGCGGCAGCGGCATCGGGCGCAGCGCGGCGCTGATGATGGCGGACGCCGGCGCGAAAGTGGCGCTGATTGGCAGAACCCCATCCAAGGTTGAGGCCGTGCGTCGCGAAATAGAAGCGGCGGGCGGCAGCGCTATGGCGATTGGGCTTGACGTCGCCGACTACGACGGCGTAATGCGTATGGCGGACGACGTTCTCAGCGCATACGGGCAGATCGACGTGCTAGTCAACAACGCCGGCCACAGCTCGCCCCACCGCCGCTTGATGACCACCACGCCCCAAGACCTGCGCTCCGTGCTCGACTCCAATGTAACCGGAACGGTGTACTGCACCCAAGCGGTAACGCCGCATATGCTTGAGCGCAAAGAGGGAACGATTATCAATGTATCCTCTTTGGCGGGGGTGAACGCCAGCCTATTGGCGGGAATGGCGTACAGCGCGGCGAAGGCGGCGGTCATCAACTTCACGGCGTTTCTGAACACCGAACTGAAGAACACCGGCATTCGCTCAAGCGTGGTAATCCCCGGCGAGGTCGACACGCCGATTATGGACAACCGCCCGATAGTGCCGTCCGACGACGCCCGCTCGACTATGGTTACCGCCGATGACGCCGCTCAAGCGATACTGCTAATCGCCAGTCTGCCGCAGGGCGCTTGCATCCCCGAACTGATTATACGCCCCACATACCAGCGCGACACATCCCCGGAGGCGGGCGCGGCGTAGCCAAGCGGCAAGAGCGCCGACGTCAGCGTTTCGGTTTAGTCCACGGCAAGGGAGAACGATATGCAGCAGCAGACCCCGCCCTACGCGGCTTCGCTTATGGCAAACGATCCCAAGATGGCGGATATGCTCGCCACGAACCGCGAGTTCATTCTGGCGGACGGCGCGCTTTCGGCGAAAGTGAAGACGCTTATGACGATGCTGTGCGATGCGCTTTTGGCGCACGAAAACGGCGTCAGCGTCATAGCCGCCCGCGCCCGCGCTATGGGCGCATCAGAGGATGAGATAGCCGAAACCATTCGCGTCGCCTTCCTGATGGGCGGACTGCCCGCGCTTGTTACCGGCGTCAACGCCTTCAAGGACGAATAGCCGCCGCGCATCGCCGATGCCGCAGCGCCTATGCGCCAATATCTTGCTGATTGACGCACCCCGGAATCGGCTCGCCGTTCAGCGCTGCGATGATGTTGTCGGCGGACATCTGCCCCATGCGCCGAATCGTTTGGCGGCTTGCGCTGGCTATGTGCGGCGTGAACAGCACGTTTTCGAGCACCAGCAGCGGATCATCATGGGGTATCGGCTCAGGATCGGTTACATCCAGCGCCGCGCCCGCGATTTCGCCGCGCGTCAACGCATCGTGTAGCGCGCGCGGATCCACAGTGCGCCCGCGCGTGGTGTTGATGAGATATGCGCCGCGCTTCATCAGCGCAAGCTCGCGCTCGCCAATCAGATATTCCGTCTCAGGCAGCAGCGGCACATGCAGCGATACGAAGTCCGCCTCCGCCAGTACGCCGTCCATATCGGCGCGCCACTGCAACCCCAGGCTTTGCTCAGCATTCGGCTTGCGTGTGCGCGAATGGTACAGCACATTCATATCGAAGGCGCGCGCCCGCCGCGCAACCGCCGTTCCAATCAACCCCAGCCCCACGATGCCTAGCATTGCGCCGTACACATCCGTTCCCAGATACGGAATTTGATCGAACACCGTCCATTCGCGCGCGCGTATGCGGCGGTCGCCGTAGGCGATGTTGCGCGCAAGCGATAGCATCAACCCCATCGTGAAATCGGCGCAGGATTCGTGCAGAACGCCCGGCGTGTTGCACACAAGAACGCCGTTGCGCGTCGCCGCCGGAATGTCTATGTTGTCCAAGCCCACCGCGCGGTTCGCCACCACCTTGAGCGTGGACGCGGCGTTCAATACCTGCTCGTCGATGATGTCCGTTACCTCTGTCAGAAAGGCGTGGCGCTCATTCGCCTTCTGCATCAGCAACGATTTGGGCGGCGGCGAGTTGCGCTCCCAAACCTCTACATCCAACCTGTCCCGCAGATACTCGATCGCTTCGGGGATTATGTGCGCGCGCGTTACAAATACTTTGTGCATTCGGCATTCCTTATTAGCATATCGTCATTGGCATAGTTTGGCGTAATCGGCGTATTGGCGTTTCAACGGATTAGCGGGATTAGCGCCGAATCGCCGCGCAGGTGAAGCGGATGCTTGGGCTGCCCCGACTTGGTAGCGCCGAAGCAGTACGGCATCGTGATGTCGAGCGCCATCCGTCTCACCTCATCGCCGCGGTTCAGATAGACGCCGTGCGCGCCCCACGCAAGTATCGCGGTGTCAGCACGCCGCAGCGCAGCGCGTATATGGCAATCGTTGCGCGCGCCCACGGGATCAGCGTGTTGGCGCAGCGCGCGCGGATACGGCGTCCTGAGCGCGAACAGGTTCACCACCTCAAGCGCGCCAAAACCCCAGCGCCGCGCAAACCCGATGCAACGGCGTATCGTGGGGTCGTCGCGCGTTTCGTCCGCCGTAGATGGGTTTAGCATCACGAACAGCGCCCGCTTGCGCGATCCGCCGATGCAGCGCCGCAGCAGATAGCGATAGCGGCGATCGGCGGAGAACACGGCGGCGGGAGCGTTCACGACGACGGCGTCCGCATCTCTTCGAGCGCAAGCCCAAGTTCCTCTATCACTTCGGCGTCCGTTTCGCGGGATAGGGCGTCGGTCAGCGCCGCTTTCGCTTGGCCGCCGCCGATGCGTCCAAGCGCCCAAGCCGCATGCGCCCGCACGATTGCGCTTTCGCTATGCAGCGCGTCCGCAAGCGCCGGTATAGCCGCGCCGTCCCCGATGTTGCCCAGCGCCACGCACACATTGCGCTGCAATCCGATGCGCTTGGCGCGCTTGATTGGGCTGCGCCGAAACCGCTCGCTGAACTCGGCATCGTCCAAACTCAGCAGCGGCATTAGCGCGGGCGCGGCGAAGTCGTGGCGCTGACGAAACGCCGGCTCCAGGCCCTCGGCCGCCTTGCGGTTCACCGGACACACATCTTGGCATATATCGCAGCCGAATACCCAGTCCCCCACCAGCGGGCGCAGCTCGCGCGGGATAGCGCCGCGCAACTCGATGGTCAGATATGAGATGCAGCGGCGGTTGTCCAGCACATAGGGCGCTACGATTGCGCCCGTGGGGCAGTCGTCGATGCACATCACGCAGCTGCCGCAGGTCTTCTTCAGCGGCGCGTCGGGCGGCAGCGCAATATCGGTTATGACCTGCGCCAGGAACACCCAAGAGCCGTGGCTTTGCGTCAGGATGTTCGTGTTCTTGCCGAACCAGCCCACGCCGGCGCGCTCCGCCGCCGCGCGGTCGTTCATCGGCCCGTCATCCACGAAAAGCCTTGTCTTGACCTCGCGCCCCACGATTGCCGGCAGCCCGTCCGCGAACCCGCGCAGCCGCTTCTTGATGACTGCGTGATAGTCATCGCCCCATGCGTAGCGCGCGATTTTGCCGCGCGGCTGCCCGTCCGACGGCGGCGGTTCGCCCGTGTTGTAGGATAGCGCCAGCGATATGACCGACGCCGCGCCCTCAAGCAGCGCCTTGGGACGGTTGGCGCGCCGCACGCGCTCCTCCGTGTACCACGCCAGCCCGTCCATAAGCCCGTCGCGGACGCGCTGCACTGCGGCGGCTTCGTCGCGCTCAAAAGCGTCCGCCGTGGTGAACCCCACGATGTCGAAGCCGCAATCGCGCGCGTATCGCCGTATCGCCTGCTTCAATCCGTCGGATGCGGGTTGCGATTGCGTATCGGTTGTTTGCGTGCCAATCATCTGCGTATCAGTCATAGCGGCGGCGGGCGGCGATTATCGTGTCTGTTGGTATAGCATTGACGAACTTCCATTGACCGCTTGTTAGCCTGCATTATACCATCACAAGCAACTTTGCATTCGCGTTAGACGGAAAGCGTTGGCGCATTTCTGCAGCAAACCCATTTCGTCAAGCGGCGGCGTTGTAGAGCCGTAGCAGAGATAGAGTTGAGGATGTGTGTCAGACTCTCAAATTTATCCTTGAAATAAATTCTTTCGCTTTGATATAGTCCATAGAATTCATCAAAGAGGGGGTCTTGAATATGGCAACGCCTCGGATTCGAGAATTGCGAAGAGTTTATGGATTTGATGAGGTAGCCATCGTTCCCGGCGAAGTATCGGTCAACCCTGAGCTGACCGGCACGGACTTCCCGATTGATGGCATGACGCTGAAAACCCCGGTGCTTGCGTCCGCTATGGACGCCGTGGTGTCCCCCGCATTCGCGCGCAAAATGAGCGAACTCGGCGGCTTGGGCGTGATGAACCTCGAAGGCGTTCAGGCGCGCTACGACGACCCGGACGAAGTGCTGAACCAGATTGTAACCACGCCTCAGGATGAGGTTACCGGACTGCTTCAGAAACTATACACCGCTCCGATACGCCGCGAACTTGTGGGGGAGCGTGTGGAAGAGATAAAGAAAGACGGCGCCGCGTGCGCCGTTTCGGTTACGCCCGCCAACACCAAGCGGCTTGCGCCCGTAGCCGCCGAAGCGGGCGCCGATATGATTGTTGTGCAGTCCACCGTAACCACCACCCGCCATATCTCCAAAAGCCAGCGCGGGTTGCGCTTCCCCGAACTGCTTGAAATGGTGGACATTCCCGTAGTGGTGGGCAATTGCGTGGGCTACAATGTGGCGCGCGAACTTATGGAAACGGGCATACACGGAGTTCTGGTGGGCGTCGGCCCGGGCGCGGCATGCACAACGCGCGAGGTTACCGGCGTAGGCGTGCCGCAGGTCAGCGCGACCCTGGACTGCGCTGCCGCGCGCGACGACTACTATGACGAAACCGGCCGCTATGTGCCGATAATCACCGACGGCGGCATCAGGACGGGCGGCGACTTGTGCAAGGCATTCGTGTGCGGCGCGGACGCCGTTATGCTCGGCACGCCGCTGGCGCAATCGCAGGAAGCGCCCGGCAAGGGCTACAACTGGGGAATGGCGAACCCGCATCCGGCGCTGCCGCGGGGGACGCGCGTCAAGGTAGGCATCAACGGCAGCCTTGAGGAAATCCTATTCGGCCCCACATCCGTCACCGACGGCACGCAAAACCTGATGGGCGCGCTGCAGGTGTGCATGGGAATGGTAGGCGCGCAGACCATCCAAGAGATGCACAGCGCCGAAGTGGTGGTAGCGCCCTCAATCAAAACCGAAGGCAAGCACTATCAGCTGGGGATGGAGTAGGGCAGGGGCGGCTCGCAAGGCGGGCGCTATGAATGCTCTTCGAATCGGCTTTGCGCTGGCGGCGCTGATTGCCATTAGCGTCGCCGCGTTTGCTTGCGACGACTCGCCCGGCGAAGCGCAGTCCCCCGATGCGCTTGCGCCCGCTTTTGCATCTAGCCCTAGTCCCATAGCGTCCGTCTCTACACCCGTGGCAATCCTTCCCGTCCCTACGCCCACCGTGGACGTTCCCGTTTATACGCCCACTCCAACCATCCCCGTTGTGCCTACCGCAATCGCCCCGGTTCCTGTGCCTACTGCGCCCGTTCCGGTTCATACATCTACGAGTGTTCCGCAACCCGCAGTGGACTTGCAACCTGTGGACAATAACCGCGCCGCCGATTTCTGCCACGCCGTTGAATTCGGAGAACTTGTGAGAGCGCGTGCGATACTTGAAGAGGGCGGAGCGTCTCCCGGTTCAGGATGCGGTGATTACAAGAAGAGCGCCCCGTTGCATTTCGCGGCCGAATATGGAACTGCCGATTTAGCGCAGATGCTGTTGGATGCCGGCGCGAATGTAAATAAGTGGAATTACGCCAGTCAAACTCCGTTGCATTTCGCGGCTAACAAACGTCATGCGGATTTGGCGCGGATACTCTTGGACGCCGGCGCGGATGTGGATGCGATGGACAGCTATGAAGAGACGCCGCTGCGTTGGGCGGCTACATTCGGGGATGCCAACGCTGATGTAGCGCGAATTCTCATAGACGCCGGCGCGGATGTGAACGCAAGAAATCATGAAGGCAAAACGCCGCTTCATCAGGCGGCCGGCTGGAAGAATCAGACCGAAATGGTGCGGATGATGTTGGACGCGGGCGGCGATGTGAATGCTACTATGCCTATCAACTTGCTAACGCCTTTGCACTTTGCCGGAAGCGGCGGCAGCGCTGAAATCGTCCGCGCGCTCATAGCCGCCGGCGCGAATATAGACGCTAGAGCGGAGTTGAAAATGACGCCGCTTCATAAAGCGGGTGAATGGGGCAATGACGCCGCGGCCGGCGTACTTGTAGCCGCCGGCGCCGACATATACGCTAGGGATGAATACGGCTACACCGCGCTTTCTCACGCTTTCGGGCGCGAAAACAACATCGTTGAAATGGCGCAAATCTTTATTGCCGCCGGGTATGATGTCAACAGCTCTGACAAACATGGACGAAAGCCGATCCACCGGGGAAGCCAATTCGGTAACGGCGATTTGGCGCGAATACTCATCGACGCGGGCGCGGATGTGAACGCCGTCAACATAGATGGCGAAACCGCGTTGCATATGGTTGCGTGGTGGGACAACGCCGATTACGCGCAAGGGCTGATTGATGCCGGCGCCAACATCAACCAGACTAACGACAAAGGCGAAACCCCGTTGCATTTAGCAGCCCTATACGCAACTATGAGCGAGACGAAAGTAATGTCCGCGCTTATAAACGCAGGCGCGGATGTGAACGCAAGATCCATAAACGGCCTGACGCCCCTGTACTACGCGCGCCAAACACACCCCGGCCTTTTAATGCGGCATTGGCATTCCGAAGAAGAGCGCAAGAGGATTGCAGAGGCTTACCGCAAGCTTAATGCGGTGACGCTACTAATAGATGCAGGGGCAGGCATCGACTAAGTCCAGCAGCCTCAGCAGCGTGCCTCATCCCGCTACCGCGTACTCACCGCCACGCACCGCGCCAACCCCAGCATATCCGCCACCACCGATACCGCCGCGTCCGCGAAATGCGCTTGCGCCATTGCCGCCACGTCGTCCGCCTGCTCCGGCGAAATCTCTATCAGCATAATGCCGCCGCCGTTGAGGCGATGCGCCGCCTGCGCTATGAGCCGCCGTATCACGCCCGTTCCGTCTGCGCCGCCGTCCAAGGCGATGCGCGGTTCGCGCCGCACTTCGCGCTGCAGGCTAGGCATAAGCTCAGTTGCGATGTACGGCGGGTTGGACACGATTGCATCCATTTTGCGCGGCAGCGGCGTCAGCAGATCGCCCCGCATAAGCGCAACTCTGTCCGCGACGCCGTGTTTGCGGCAGTTCTGCGCCGCCACTTTGAGCGCGGCGGCGGATATGTCCGTGGCGTATATCTTTGCGTCGGGCAACGATTGCGCCAGAGCTACCGCGATTGCGCCGCTGCCCGTCCCCACGTCGGCTATTGTGAGCGCGCTTCGCCGCTGCTCGCGCGCCCACTCCAGCGTCTTGTCCACCAGCAGTTCGGTCTCTTGGCGCGGGATTAGCGTATCGGCGTTGACGATAAAGTCCAGCGCATAGAACTCACGGCGGCCGGTGATGTACGCCAGCGGTTCGCCCTCAACCCTGCGCTCGATGAGGCAGTCGAGGCGCGCTTGCTGCCCGCCGTCCAACGGATCGTTCAGCGATGCGAAATAGCGCGCGCGGTCATACTGCAGAATGTGGCGCACTAGCGCTTCGGCTTCGATGGTTGCGTCGGGGATGCGGTGGCGCGCAAGCGTTTGGGCGGCTTGCGCCGCGGCTTGGCGCAGCTTCATCAGCCTTCGTGATGGGCAAGCATTTCGGCTTGCTCGCGTTCTATCAGCGCGCCGATAAAATCGTCCAACTCGCCGTCAAGCACATGGTCAAGGTTGTAGCTGCTGACATTGACGCGGTGGTCGGTTACGCGCCCTTGCGGGAAGTTGTATGTGCGGACGCGCTGCGATCGGTCGCCGCTGCCAATCTGCGATCGCCGCGCCGCCGATACTTCTTGATGCTGCCGTTCAATCTCGCGCGCCAGCAGCCGCGAGCGCAGCACGCTCATAGCCTTTTCGCGGTTCTTGAGCTGAGAGCGCTCATCCTGGCAGGTGGCTACAATGCCCGTCGGGACGTGCGTTATGCGGACGGCGGTTTCCACCTTTTGGACATTCTGCCCGCCGTGTCCGCCCGCGCGAAAGATGTCGATGTCCAGGTCTTCGGGCTTGACGTCGATGTCGACATCTTCGGCTTCCGGCAGCACCGCCACGGTTGCGGCCGATGTGTGAATGCGCCCGCTTGATTCGGTTACGGGGACGCGCTGAACGCGGTGGCCGCCGCTTTCGTGCTTGAGGCGGCTGTACGCCCCACGCCCGCGCAACTCAAACACAATCTCTTTGATTGCGCCCAACCCCGTTTGGTTCACATCGATGACTTCCGTATGCCAGCCGTTGCGCTGAGCGTAGCGCGTGTACATCCGATACAGATCGGACGCGAACAAGCCCGCCTCGTCGCCCCCGGCGCCCGCGCGTATCTCTAATATGACATTCTTTTCGTCATTCGGATCCTTCGGTATAAGCGCAAAGCGCAGTTCGGCTTCTACGCGCTCTTTGTCCGCCTGAAGTTCCTGCTCCTCTTCCCGCGCGAGCGCAGCCATATCGGCGTCCGTTTCCTCGCGCATCAGCGATTGCGCATCCTCGATCTGCCGCAGAACGGCGCGATATTGGCGCGAAAGATCCACCAGCGTGCGTATGGACGCCTGCTCTTTGGCGAGCGCCTGTATGCGCGTGTAGTCGGCGGACACCTGCGGATCCGCCATAAGCGTGTCCAGTTCGGCGTAGCGCCGCTCGACCGATTCGAGCCTGTCTAGCATCGTCATATGTGATTGCGCTCGTTGTTCGCTTTTCGTATGCGGTGTATGCGTATGTGTATCGGCGGCGTCTAATCGAGCAGGGCGGCGATTCGGTTCGGAAGTTCAGCGATAGGCGCTATGAACTCTTCGCCCGCGGTCATATCGCGAAACCGTATCTGCCCCTGCTCGACGTCGTCAGGCAGCGGTATAACGGCGAACTTGAAGCCCTTGCGCGATGCGTACCGAAGTTGCCTGCCCAGCCGCGCCGTTTCAAAGAATATCTCAGTGTTTATGCCGGCGGCGCGCATTGCGCTTGCCGCCTCAATGGCGGCGCTCATCATGCTTGCGTCCGGTATCGCGACTAGCGCCTGAGCGACGGACGCCGAGCCGGGCTCGACAATCCCCGCATGCAGCAGTTGAGCGAACAGCCGAGTTAGCCCAATGGATATGCCCACGCCCGGCAGCGTCTTGCGTATGAAGTAGCCCGCGAGGTCATCGTAGCGCCCGCCGGAGCAGATGCTGCCCAAATGCGTATGCGCCGTGAGCTGCGTTTCGTATATCGTGCCGGTGTAGTAGTCCAACCCGCGCACAATCCCCAGGTCGACCGCGATATTGGCATCCGGGATGCCGAACTCCGCGGTGTGCGCGAACACGGTTTTGAGCTCATCCACGCCCAGCGCGAACCGCTCGCCCACATCGCGCATCGCAGTGAGATTGTCCAGTATCTCCGCCGAACTGCCTTCCATCTCAATCAGCGACAAGACGCTTTCCGCCACGGACGCTTCCGCCGATAGGCTTTCCAAATGCGCCATCAGCGGATCGGCGCCCTGCCTGTCTATCTTGTCCGCTTCGCGCAGTATGTCGGCGATGTCCCGCTCGCCGAAACCCAGGCTTTCTAGGTAGCCCGTCAGGATTTTGCGGTTGCTAATCCTGATGGTGAATGCGCCGATGTCCAGTTCGGTGAACACATTGTAGATAACCGCGGGGATTTCGGCGTCCGCCATAAGGCTAAGCTTGCCGTCGCCCACGATGTCTATGTCGCACTGCATAAACTCGCGAAAGCGCCCGTGCTGGGGACGCTCGCCGCGCCAAACCTTTTGCATCTGATAGCGGCGAAACGGGAATGCTAAATCGTTGCTGCGCTGAGCCACATACCTTGCAAGCGGCACGGTCAAGTCGAAGTGCAGCGAATAGTCGCGCGCCTCATCCCCGCTTTGCGGATGCAGCCCGGTCAGTCCGTATATCTGCCGCTCCGTTTCTGCGCCCCCCTTGGCGGTCAGCACGGCGTTGCGCTCCACGGCGGGCGTTTCGATCGGCGAAAACCCGAAGCGCTCGAACACCTCGCGAATGCGGTCGAGCATCCGCTGCTCCAATATCCGCTCAGCAGGCGACCACTCCGGAAAGCCGCTTATAGGCCCTGCGTTTATCCTCTCGCTTTGGTCAGCGCACATTCAACCGCCACGCTCCTTGTGGATATTTGTAGATATAAGGCAGATATAAATCGGACGCAATTCGTATGCTGCGAAATGTATTTTGCAGCGCAGACTTGCATAGCGCAGACTTGCATAGCGCATATTGTAACATATGCCATTATCGGGATATACTATATCAAACGGGTAACGCTTAACGATGCAACGCTTGTTGACGCGCGGGGAAGTTATGGTTGACGCTCTGCTGGAAAAAGCCAAAACCTATTTGCCGGAAAACCGACTGGACATCATAGACAAGGCGTACTGCTTTGCCGCCCAAGCGCACGAAGGGCAGGTGCGAAAATCGGGCGAGCCGTTCATCGAGCATCCGCTCCAAACGGCGCTGTTCCTTGCCGACCTGCGCCTGGATTCCAACGCGCTCGCCGCGGCGTTGCTGCACGACGTCGTCGAAGACTGCGATGTAGGCATTGACGCCATTGAGCGGCAGTTCGGCATAGAGATAGCGCGCCTAGTGGACGGCGTTACCAAGCTCACCAAAACCGAAGCCTTTATGGAAGAGACGGGGCGCGGCTTTCCCCAAGAACCCGACGACGGCCTGGCGCAGGCGGCGAGCATACGCAAGATGCTGGTTTCTATGGCGTCCGATGTGCGCGTTGTGCTAATCAAGCTCGCCGACAGGTTGCACAACATGCGCACGCTGTCCCCGCTGTCCCCGCTGCGCCGCCGCGCCATCGCGCAAGAGACGCTTGAGATATACGCCCCCCTAGCGCATCGGCTGGGCGTTTGGGAAATCAAGTGGCGTCTCGAAGATCTTGCTTTTCAGCATCTAAACCCTAGCGCGTACAAAGAAATATCCCTCATGCTGAACTCCAAGCGGCGCGAGCGCGAAGAGTACATCGAAGCGGTGTGTTCCCAATTGCAGGCATACCTCGACGAAGCCGGCATCGCCGCCGAAGTCAACGGCCGCCCCAAGCATATCTACAGCATTCACAAGAAGACCGAAAAGTACAGACGCCAAAACCTCGGACTGGCGGACATCTACGACCTGTTCGCGCTGCGGGTGTTGGTTGACGATGTGAAAGACTGCTATCTGGCGCTGGGCGTGGTGCATTCCAACTGGCGGCCGCTGCATGGCCAGTTCGACGACTACATCGCCAACCCCAAAGACAACCTGTACAGATCCCTTCATACAACCGTGCTGTCCGTGGACGCCAACCCCGTTGAGGTACAGATACGCACAACCGAAATGCACCGCGTCGCCGAATACGGCGTCGCCGCCCACTGGCTCTACAAAGAGGGCGAAGGACGCAGCGCCGACGTCGAGTTCGAAGAGAGCATGACCTGGCTCAGGCAAATCCTAGACTGGCAGCGCGATGTCAACGGCGCGGAAGAGTTCATTGAGGGCGTCAAAACCGACATATTCCAAAATCAAGTATATGTCTATACCCCGAAAGGCGATCTCAAAGAGCTTCCCACCGGCGCGACCCCGCTCGACTTCGCGTTTCGCATCCATACCGATGTTGGCTATCGCTGCATCGGCGCGAAAGTGAACGGCAAACTTGTGCCGCTCACATACCGCCTTCAGAACGGCGACACCGTCGAGATAATGACCAGCAAAGCGGTGAAAGGACCCAGCTTAGACTGGCTGAACACCAACCTCGGCTATGTCACCACCAACTCGGCGCGCACAAAGGTGCGGCAGTGGTTCAACCGTCAAGAGCGCAAGGTCAACATTGAGAGCGGCAGGGACATATTCCGCAAGCAGCTTCGCCGCCTGCACACCACGATAGCCGATGAAGACATCGCCAAGATGCTGAAGTTCGCCAGCGCCGACGAATTTCTCGCCGCGCTTGGCGGCGGCGACATCACCGTTCAGCAAGTAGTCGACCGCATCACCAATCACCAAATCCCGCCCGATGAGGACTTCGAGCGCCGTCCCGCGTTGCCCGCGAGCAGTCCGGCGTCCGGCGTCGAAGTGCTGGGCGTGGGCGATCTGCTGACGCGCATGGCGAAGTGCTGCTCGCCCATTCACGGCGACAGCATCAGCGGCTATGTAACCCGCAACTCCGGCGTTACCGTCCACAGAAGCACATGCCCCAACGTGCTCGCGGAGACCGAAAGAGAGCGGCTTATCGCGGTTGGCTGGGGCAGAACGCACCCGCTTTATCCCGTGCGCGTGCGCCTAGAAGCGCACAACCGCGTAGGCTTGCTGCGGGACATAACATCGCTTGTTTCCGAAGAAGGCGTTAATATAGATTCCTGCGTATCCGAAGAGAGCGGCGATATATCCATCATATCGTTGACCGTATCCGTTGACGGAATAATGCAACTCAACCGCCTATTCTCCAAGATGGAAGCCGTGCGCGGAGTCGATTCGGTAAGCAGAGCCAGAGCCTAATCTATCGCCGCCGGCGCGCTAGTGCCTGCGGCTTCTAATTCAATCTAATCATCCAGGAGGACAACCGAATTGCCTAGCGCAAAATCAGCCCGCGTAGCCGAAAGACGCCGCCGGCGCAATGCGCCGCTGCGAAGCCGCGCCAAAACCGAAATCAAAAAGGCGCGCTCCCTAATCGCCGCCAACGACCTTGACGCCGCAGAGGATGCCGTGCGCGACGCCTTCATCGCATTGGACAAGGCCGCGCAAAAGGGCGTGTTGCACGCCAACAACGCCTCTCGCCGCAAGTCCCGCATCATGAAGCAGCTCAACAAGGCGCGCGGCGACGCTTAGCCGCCGCCCAACAATCGCCCGTGCCCAGTCTGCGCGGTTGACGGACAGGCTTCGATACAAACTCGACGGTTGCGCCACCGCTTTCGTTGACAGCGTTTGCATTCGCGGGCTAGAATCCCTATGCAGATATGCGTTGCCGCGCCGTTGCGCCGCCGTATGCGTTGTAGCCGCGCGAAATACAACCTTCACCCAAGTTTGGAAGAGAGAACCGATGCTCAGAATGAGATTGAGACGGGTCGGCGCTAAAAATCAGCCAAGCTACCGCATCGTGGTGGCGGATTCGCGCGCCGCGCGCGACGGCGCTTTCGTCGACCACCTCGGCCACTACAACCCCCGCACCGAACCGCCCACCGTGGTCATAGACACCGAAAAGGCGCGCAAGTGGCTTAGCGTCGGCGCGCAGCCCTCCGACGCGGTTCGGCGCATCATCGACAAGATGGACGACGCTCCGGAGCCGTCCGCCGCTGAAACCGAGGCGCAGGCAGAATGAAAGACATCGTAGAGTACATCGCCAAAGCCATCGTCTCACACCCCGACGAAGTGCAGGTTATCGAGGAACACGACGGCAACCTGGTAATCCTTAAACTCGAGGTTGCGCCCGACGACAAGGGCAAAGTCATCGGGCGGCAGGGCAGGGTAGCGCAGTCCATTCGCGCGCTTATGCGCGTCGCCGCCGTGAAAGACGGCAGCCGCGCCATCCTCAAGATCGACTAGCCGCCGACCGCCCAACCTATTCCCACTGCGCCCACGTCCGTCCCGAAGCGAAAGCGCACACGCCGCCGCCGAAACCGGGTCGAATGTCCGACGCGCGCAATCCCGCCGCGCGCCGAAAGCGCCGCCTTTCTTGACGCTAATCGCCATACGCCAATCACACCCGGTCGAGCGCAATGCCTCATAACAATTCCCACGACGCTCACATTGTTGTAGGCAGAATACGCTCCGCCTGGGGACTGCGCGGCGATGTGGGTGTGGAAGTTCTGTCCGACGTCCCCACGCGCTTCGACGTCGGAAGCGTATTGCATCTCCGGGGAAAGCCTACGCGCGTTCAGCGTTCCCGCCGCTCCAAGCGCGGCTTGCTTGTCAAGTTGGACGCCGTCCACGACCGCACTCAAGCAGACGCCCTGCGCGGCGAAGAACTCACCGTGCCGCCCGCCCAACTCGAGCCGCTCCCTGATGGGATGTACTACCACTTCCAGATTATAGGCATGCGGGTGAGCGCCCACGACGGCGAACCGCTTGGCGTAGTCAAAGAGATAATCACCACCGGCGGCAACGATGTGTATGTAATCGCCAAGCACGGCAGGCGCGATGTGCTTATACCCGCAATCCCCGATGTAGTCTTGGATGTCGACCTCGCCAAGAACCTCATGCTCGTCGACCTGCCCGACGGCCTAATCTAGCGGCGCAATTCGGGCATCCCGCGCATGCCGCCGCCCGCGCATCTGCGTCAAGCCTGCCGCGTCGCCGAATGCCCAAACCCGAAATTTCTAATCCGCCTATTGCTTGTCCGCAGCGTTTATGATACGCTGTATCAAAATAAGCCGTTATGCCTATATCACAAGCGGCGCAAACAATGCCTGCGCAGGATACGCCCGCTGGCAGGGAGGCAATTTGAGCATTTCGAAGATGCCGCTAGTGGTGGATGATGTCAGCGTCAATCTCGGCGGCGCGGAAGTGCTTCGGGGCGTGTCTTTCTGCGTAGATGAGGCGGCGCTTATCGGCGTTGTGGGTCCCAACGGCGCCGGCAAAAGCACCCTGTTCAACACCATCATCGGGCTAACCGCGGCGCAGTCCGGGCAGGTGAGCATATTCGGCGAATCCCCCCGCAGCGTGCGCGGCAGAATTGCCTATGTGCCGCAGCGCGAGCAGATCAACTGGCGCTTTCCCGTAACCGCCTTGGAAGTGGTGGCGCTCGGCAGAAACCGCCGCATCGGTTGGCTCAAGCGTCCGTCCCGCCGCGACCGCGATATTGTTCGCGGTTCGCTGGAGCGCGTGGGCATGTGGGACAGGCGCGACGCCCTGATCAGCGAGCTTTCGGGCGGGCAGCGTCAGCGCGTATTCGTGGCGCGCGCCCTAGCGCAAGAGGCGGATATGCTGCTGCTCGACGAAGCCTTCAGCGGCGTCGATGTAGCGTCGCAAGAAGGCTTGGTAGCCGTGCTGCTAAGCCTGCGCGACGAAGGCAAGACCATCCTGATGGCAACCCACGAACTCACCAGCCTGGCGCGCCGCTGCGACAAGCTCCTATGCATCAACTGCCATGTGTGCGCCTATTGCGCCCCCGAAGAGGCGTTCACGCCCACCGTGCTTGAAGAACTCTACGGCGCGCACGGCGTTACATTCATGAACGGCGGCAGCGCGCATTAGACGCCCGCGCTTGCGTCATCCGTCGCCATCCTCGGACGCCCTCCGACGGAATTCGGCTATCAGCCGCTGCAGCCGCTCAGCGTCGGCGCGCGGCAGCGCAAGACGCGGCGGTCGCGGCGCGCCTATCGGCATTCCCACCGCCGCCATAGCGCACTTGGTAGCCGATACATAGCGGTCGCCCGCAATGGCGTTCAGCAGCGGTATCATCCGGTTGTAGAGCGTCAGCGCCTCTTCCCGCTTGCCCGCGTCCATCAGGTTGCAGACCGCCGCCGATTCGGCCGGCAGAAAGTTGCCGATTACCGACACATAGCCCTTTGCGCCCGCCGCCAGCGACTCATACGGATGATAGCCCGCAAACACCGCCACGCCGTTTTCGCTGACCCGATGTATCTCGCGCACCCGCGAAATATCCCCGCTGGACTCTTTGACATAGCGCACATTCGGCAGCGTCCCCAGCCGCGCGATAAGCGCCGGACTGAGGTCGACATTGGCGGTGTTGGGGTTGTTATACACCATAATCGGTATGGACACTGCCTCGTCGATGCGCTTGAAATGCTCGAACAACTCGTCGTCCGACGGGCTGGCATAATACGGCGGAATTATCATCAAGCCGTCGGCGCCGATCGCCTGCGCCTCGCGCGAATAGCGTATCGCCTTATCCGTCCATTCGTCCGCCGTCCCGATAAGCACCGGCGCTCGCCCGTTGGTGGCGTCCACCACCGTTTCGGCAATCACCCGGCGCTCGCTGTCCGTAACCGACAGAAACTCGCCCGTGCTGCCAAGCGGTATAAGCCCGTGCGAGCCGCTCGTTATCTGCCAATCCACCACGCGGCGCAGGGTAGGGGTATCGACGCTGCGTCCGTTGGGCGAGAACGGCGTCGCGAGAACGGTATGGCTGCCTGAGAATGGTTCGTGCATCGTGAGTTGTCCTTTATCCGGTAACGGGGGCTAACGGTATTGTAGGGTTGGCTATGCCGCTCACCCAAAGATTTGGCTCGCAAGCATCGCCGCAACCCCCGCGAATGTGGCGATTGCCAACGCTATCAACACGCTAACCTTGCCCTCCAGCCGCCCAACCGCCCGTTCCAATCTAGCGTGTGTATGGTTGTCATCGGCGTTGGTTGCCATATTCAAACCCCTTTTAGCGTCTATCCCCGAACTCTTTGCAATCCGCCGATAACTCAATTGTAGTTCGCCCGTCCATCTGCGTCTAGCCCGCCAAGTTTATCGGATTGGAATATATCAGTTCGCTACATCCGCCTACTACAACCGCGCTTTGAATGGCGTATCCTCAGCGCGCTTGCAGTTATGATAGGATTGATTTGAAACTGACCTGACGCCTAATTCTAATTCTAACTTTCCCTCAGAGTGAGGAACGGTTGGGATGCGGGCGCAAAGTTTGATTTGAGTATTTGAGTAAAAGGGGGATTTCGCTATGGACTTGGGAATTAAGGGCAGGGTCGCGCTGGTAAGCGGCGGCAGCCGCGGGCTTGGGCGGCATGCGGCGCTTTCGCTGGCGCGCGAAGGCGTGGATGTGGCGATATGCGGGCGCACCGAGTCGACGCTGCGCGATGCCGTGGGCGAACTAGAGGCGCTGGGCGCGCGCGCGCTGGGCGTCGCGGCCGATGTATCGGACGCATCGGCGATGGGCGCGCTGCATCGCGAGGTGGCGGCAGGACTGGGCGCAGTGGACATTCTGGTGAACAACGCCGGCGGTTCGCGCGCGCGCGAAGACATAGCGGATCTGGCGCTGGATGATTTCAGGGCGGCGTTCGACCTGAACCTGTTCGGCGGCTTTCAGCTTATGCGCGAGGTCATTCCGCATATGCGGCGGCAGGGTTGGGGGCGCATCATCAACATAGCGTCCATATACGGGCGCGAACACGGCGGCAACCTATCGTACATGTCGGCGAAGGCGGCGCTCATCGGCGCTACCAAGCATGCGGCGCTGAGCCTAGTCGCGGATGGCGTGATGGTCAACAGCATAGCGCCCGGCTCGATATCGCATCCGCAGGGAAGCTGGGAGCGCTTTCAGAACGACAACCCGCCTGAGGTGGTGGCGGACTTCATATCGCGCAACCTGCCGATGGGCAAGTTCGGCTGGCCGGAGCCGGTGGGCGATCTGGTGGCGTTCCTAGCATCCGAGCGCGCGGGCCTAATCACGGGCGCCTGCATCGTGGTGGACGGCGGGCAAGGGCATTCTATGATTTGACGCCGACGGGCGGCCGATGAGCGCAAGCGCGTGTTCGGCGAAAGGCTTTAACGCGGGGGCGCAATTTCTAACTGCGCCCCCCGTCTTATCGATGCTTGGAGTAGGGTTGTTCTCACCCTAACCTTTCCCCCTTGTTAGAGGGAAAGACTAGAGGGAAAGGCGTATTTACTGCGCCGCCACCACCGCGCTGGTTATGGGCGTTACGCGGCGCGTCCACGTGCCGTCGCTGGTTTCGTAGTAGGCGTACATTCGCAGGTAGAAGCCCACATCGGCGGCGGTGGGCGTGTAGCTGGTCCACCAGTAGCCGGGGATGGCCAGTATCGCCGTGCAATCGCTGTGCGGCGCCGTAGTTGTGCTGGGGCAGCGCTGCCACCCGACGCGCGCGTCCACTGCGCCGCCGGGCAGCGGGTTGGACGCCACGATTCGGGTTCCCACCTGCGGGGCGGCGTGTCCGCTGACGAATGGGATTTCCGTGCCGGCGGTTGCCGTGGTGGTGGCGCTGACCCGACCGCCCAATGTGCGCGTGTAGGCGGTGCTGCCGTCGCTGAGCTGCATCCTGGCGCGCAGGTAGCTTCCCACGTCGGCCGACGTGGGGCTGTATTCGTAGGTGGGCGGGGATTCGTAGGCCGGCGCGCCCGGCGGAGTGCCCACGCCGGGGATTGCCGCCCACGTGTCGCCGTTGGTGGACTTTTCCCAGATCCAGCCCACATAGTAGGTTTGCCCGGCCACCCTAGCGCGGTTGGGGAATTCGGCGGGCGTTAGGCAGACGGCTACGCGCTCGCCGGTTACGGGCGCGTTCCAGTTGTCCGGAATGCCCATCGCCTGGCCGCCCTGCGGGACGACGCTCATGCTTTGGTAGTCCAGCATCGGATACTGCATGTTGTTGCCGAATGCCCAGGGGTCGTCGTTGCCCGATTGCCCGTCCAGGTTGGCGTTCCAATCGGAGTATATGCCTGTGTAGGTGGTAACGGTTTGGAGTTCGCGGGTTGTCTTGCCGGTAACGCCGCCGCTGCTGCCGGGAAGCGCGCCAAAGGTCGCGACCCAGCCTATGCCGCCGCTGCGCCCGCTGGTTGAGGTGTCCCAGTAGTTGTTGGACTGGGTGTTCTGGGAGCCTGAGGCTCCCAGAAACCCGCCGCTGTCGTTGGCAGGGTCCACCCGGCCGGTAGAGTATGAGTTTGTTACTGAACTGCTAAATCCAAAGCCCACCAGTCCGCCGACATACCGACTGCCAATGACGTATGCGGTGGAATATGCGGTGTTGACAGAGGCGTTGTTACGGATGTTGCCCACTAGACCGCCGGTCTGGTCGCCGCCTTGCACCTTGCCGGTGGTGTAGCAGGCGACCACTGCGCCCCCGTTCATGTTGCCTATCAGTATGCCGGTGTCGGCATTTCCCCGCACATTGGCGTTGGTTACGCCCAGCGTTTCTATGCGGGCGCCGTTAGTGGCGCCGAACAGCGCGACGTTTGCGTCGGCGCTGCGGCTTATGAACAGGTTGTTTATGGTGTGGCCGTTGCCCTTGAACCTGCTTGTGTATGTGCCGATTGGCTGGAAGCCGTAGCCGCTGTTCCAGTAGGTCGGATCGCCCGTTTGCGTGATTGACCCGTCCCCGTTTTCGTCGAAGTCCAGGCTGGCGACGAGTTCGTAGCCCGTGCATGTCCCGGACGGGCAGCCCATGCGCTCCGATGCGGCGGTAGCGCGGCGCGGGAATGCGGCGATGTAGTCGGCGTGAGTAGAGTCGCCGTTGCCGTTTAGGTCGCGGCGCACGGCGTCAAGTTGCGCTAGGTTCGCTATATCGATGTAGCCGTCGTTGTCCAAGTCGTAGTCGTTGGTGAGGTGATACACCAGTACGGGATACTGCGATGATGTGCCGAAGTCCCACGGGTCGTCGTTGCCCGCAACGCTGTCGATGTTGGCGTTCCATGCGGCGTAGATGCCGGTGTAGCCGGTGGGGCCTTGCAGTTCGGCGGTGGTCTGCGCCGTGCCGGCCGCGCTGGTTGTGCAGCCGTTGCTGCCGCCGGTATCGCAGCCGCTGGTTGTGCGGTCATAGTAGCTTGCGGTTACCGCGCCCGTGCCGGTGCTCGAGCTGCCCGCCAAGCCGCCGATGGTGGTAGCCGATCCGCTGCCGGTGCGGCGAACTAGGCCGATGGAGTATGAGTTTGTTATGGAGCCGTTGCCCCATTTATTTCCTACCAGACCGCCGGTGATGCTGGCTCCGTTGGCGGATGCGAGGGAGTAGCTTGTGGTGATAGAGCCGGTGAGAGAGCCGACTAAACCGCCGACGTATGCGCTGCCCGTCACGCTGCCGGCGGTGTAGCAGGCGACGACTGCGCCCTGATTGTCGGCGACCAGAATGCCGACGCGGTTGCGCCCGCTAACATCGGCGTTGGTTACGCCCAGCGTTTCTATGCGCGATGCGCCGGAGATTGCGCCGAACAGGCCCATGTAATCGCCGGCGGCGCCGCTGCGGTTGATGAGCAGGCGGTCGATGGTGAAGCCGTTGCCCTTGAAATCGCCCGTGTACCTGGCGGTGTCTGTGCCGATGGGCGTCCAGCCGTTGCCGCTGTCCCAGTATGCGCCGCTGTGGTCGTTGGCGTCCACATCGTTGTCGTTATCGCTGTCGAAGCTCAGGCTCGCGAGCAGTTCGTAGCCCGTGCATGTGCCCGACGGGCAGCCCATCCGGCTGGCGGATCGGGGGTCGCGGCCGGAGAAGGCGGCGTCGTAGGCGGTTGCGCCGGCGCCGGCGGTAGGAGTTCCCACGCCGCCCAGGTCGTAGCGGATGGCGTTGAACTGCGCGAGAGTGGTTATGTCGATGTAGCCGTCGTTGTCCGTGTCGTAGTCGCCCCTGCCGCCGCCCTGCTTATAGAGGGCGTGTCCGCCGTACCTCAGCGCGGGGTACTGGGATGCTGTGCCGAAGTCCCACGGGTTGTCGTTGCCGGTAACGCCGTCTAGGTTGGCGTTCCAGGCGGAGTAGATGCCGCTGTAGCCGGTGGGCGTTTGCAGCGCGCTGGTGGTCTGTCCCGTGCCGAGCGCGCTGCTGGAGCGGCCGCTGGTTTCGTTGTCCCAGTAGCTTGCGGTGGCGCTGCCGCCGTTGTTGCTGCCTACCAGCCCGCCGCCGCCGGAGCTAACCGCGCCTGTGGAGTATGAGTTCACTATGGTAGATGTTGCGCCTACGCCCTGGTTTACGCGCCCCACAAGCCCGCCTACATTCTGCGAGGCTGAATCTGCGGTGACGGAAGCGGTGGAGTAGCTTGATGTTATAGTGGCTGTAGTGTTGGCGGCGGCGTTACTAAAGCCTGCCAGCCCGCCGACAAAGTTTCTGGAGGTTATCGATCCGGTGGTGTAGCAGGCGACGATTTCGCCGTAGTTGTTGCCGGCTAGAATGCCGTTATAATTTCCGACTGCTGTGCCTGTGCTGACGCTGGCGTTGGTTACGCCGAGCGATTCGATGCGCCCGTCGTTGTGGACGGAGGCGAACAGTCCTAGGTTGTTGTTGTTGCTGGTGCGGTTGATGAACAGGTTGTCGACGACATATCCGTTGCCTTTGAAGGTGGCTGCGTATCTGTTGCTGCCGTCGTCGCCGATGGGCGTCCAGCCCGCGCCGCTGTTGTAGTATGTATCGGTGGATGTGTGGCTGCCGTCGCCGTTGGTGTCGAGGTCTATATCGGCGGTGAGTTCGTAGCCGTTGCAGCCGGCGCTGGGGCAGCCCATGCGCCCCGCCGCGCCGGTAACGCGCAGGGGGAACGCCGTGTTGTAGTCGGAAGCGTTGCCGCTCACGGGATCGCCGTCGCCGTTGACGTCCCAGCGGACGGCGTTGAGTTGGGCGTGGGTGGATATGTCGATGAGGCGGTCGTTGTCCAGGTCGTAGTCGGTCTTGCCGTACTTCAGGATGGGATACTGCGATGTGGTGCCGAAGTACCACGGGTCGTCCACGCCGGTTGCCCTGTCGTTGTCGTTGTCGGCGTTGTCCAGGTCGATGTTCCAGCCGTAGTAGGTATCGCTGCTGGATGCGCCGTAGCCGACCGGGCTTTGGAGTTGGGTGGTGGTTCTGCCCACTGCGGTCATGCTGCCGGCGCTTGTGGTGAACATGCTGGTTGTGGTATTCCAGTAGCTACCCGGAGCGTCGTGCGCGCCGCCGCTTCCTATCAACCCGCCGACGTTCACATGAGTGCCGGTGCGGGTAACCAAGCCGATGGAATAGGAGTTCCTTACGGTGGAGCTTGAGCTTGCTCCCAGCAGTCCGCCCACGTGCTGGGCTTGCGTTGCGGTTCCGGTGACGGACGCATGGGAGTAGCTTGAGGTAATAGAGCCGCTGGACGAGCCGACCAGTCCGCCAACATAATTTGTTGCGGTAACGCTGCCGGTGGACCAGCAGGCGACGATGACGCCTGCGCTGTCGCCGACCAGAGCGCCGGCGTACCCGGTTGCGTTTGTGGAAGTAACGCTGGCGTCGATTACGCCGACGGCCTCGATGCGGGCGGCTGAGGATATGGTGGCGAACAGTCCAATTCTGGTGCCGGTGGTGATGGTCATGTTTGAGACAGTGAAGCCGTTGCCGTTGAAGCGGCCCGTGTATCGGTTGGTTTGGTCGCCGATGGGATTCCAGTTGGTGTAGGTGGTTAGGTTGATGTCGGCGGTGAGTTCGTAGCCGACGCAGGCGCCGGAGGGGCATCCCATGAGCGTGGCGGTGTTGCTGTCGCGGTTGGGGAATGCGGTGTTGTATGCGGTTGAGCCTGCGCCGGCGATGGGAGCGCCGTCGGCGTTTAGGTCGTATTCGATGGCGGCGAGTTGCGCGTGGCCGGAGACTTCGATTAAGCCGTCGTCGTCGGTGTCGTAGTCCACGGTGGCTTGCGCGGTTACGGCGGCCGGGACGGCGAACTGGACGCCGCCCACGAGGGACAGGATGGCGGCGAGCGCCAGCAGGATGCCCAGCGTGAACAGGGCGTGCGGACGGCGAGTTGCGGTTGTGGTTGCGTTAGTGGCGGTATTTCTCATTTTGGCGTATCACCTTGCATCGGTTATCGGTTTGGAACTTTCAAGTAAGCGCTGCGTCCGCAAAAGGTTCGCGGGTTATGCGGTCAGCGGCGTAACAAAAATATCGGATTTGGGCTTGGCGCGCGGGGGTTCGGCATTCGGCATGCCCGTTGAACGCTCCGCCGATATTTGGTTTGGCGCGCGTATTCGCAACCATTCTGCGGCATCCCTACAACCGAACGCGTCGATTTTGGACGCGCGCGTATTCGCAACTGCAGTGGTATTGCGGGGGGGGGGGGGGGGGGGGGGGGTAGAATGCAGACTGATCTGTTCGCGCATTCGGCATTATAGGCATTCGTTTTTCCTCGAATAGGTTGTTGCGCCGTACATTATAGCGATTGCGCCGCGCATTATATCACAGACTATAGACGATACGGATTTTATGATGGCCGTACATTGCGCCGCGCATTATATCATAAGTTATAGCCGATACGGATTATAGGCGGGATGTATTTTAACGCAAAGGCGCGCAAGGCGCAAAGGGTTTTTGGGTTGGCAATCAGTCCTGGTTGTCGTTGCTTCGGCGTAGGGCGTCGAGTTGTGCGCGGAGGTTGCGGGCTTCGGCTTCGGCTTGCTGGCGTGCGGCGGCTTCTTGTCGGCGGGCGCGGGTTTCTTGATCGGCGCGGGCTTCGGCGGATTCGGCGCGGATTTCGGCTTGCTCGCGGGCAGCGGCTTCTTCGTCGGCGCGCGCAGTCTCTTGCAGCCTCATATTGCGTTCATCGAAAAAGGTGAGCAGGTATTCCCCGGCGTGGTGGTCATACCAACGCAAGTTGCCGTACTCCCAGCAGACATACAGATCCAAGACCGCGCTATAACCGCGGCAGCGATCATTGTCGAGCCAGTCTATGTCGATCGGCTTGTATTCGCCCTCGACTAATCGATCCCCCGCAAGCGCCTCCTTGTGGTAATCGCCGCCCGTCTGGTCATAACGCCAGTATTCGCGTATCCCGTAGGCGGCGTAGTCTATGCGCTTTTCGGTTTCGTCGATTATGCCGGTCGTCTTAGACGCCACCTCCAGCGCGAAATCGGGCGGCTTGCCCTGAAGGTCTATCGCGTACCCGTCTTGCCGAATGGCGAGCTCAGGGTCGCAGTTGAACGACACTATCAGGTCGGGACGTCGATGCTCTTTGGACGCGGCGGCGGACGGCGCTACCGAAACTTCCCCCAGCACAAGCGTGGTGTCCGGGTTGCCGAGATGAACCTCAAGCGCTGTTACATGGGCGAAGCGGTTTAGGTAGAGCGAGTTCTGCATATCATCCCTTGGGGGATACTCAGGGAATACCGCAAGATATTCGTCCTGTTCGACTCCGACTTTCTGATGAACGTCTTGCTTGGGTGCGGCGATTAGTTTAGTAACCATTGGCTGCCTCCGCTTGCCAAGCCGCCGGGGATTGGCGGCGCGCCTGTGGGGTGATGGGGGTGTATTTTAACACAACACAAAGGGGGATGGATTAGGACGGGGCTTTCAGGTCGTCAATCAGTCCCGCTCGTCGGAGCGTTGCCTTAGCGCGTCGAGTTGTGCGCGTAGGTTGCGCGCTTCGGCTTCGGCTTGCTGGCGTGCGGCGGCCTCTTGTTGGCGGGCGAGGGCTTCTTGTGCGGCGCGGGCTTCGGCTTGCTGGGCGTGCGCCTCGGCTTGTTGGACGCGGATTTCGGCTTGCTCGCGCGCAAAGGCTTCTTCGTCGGCGCGCGCAGTCTCTTGCAGCCTCAGATTGCGCTCATCGAAAAAGGTGAGCAGGTATTCCCCGGCGTGGTGGTCATACCAACGCAGATTGCCGTACTCCCAGCACACATACAGATCCAATACCGCGCTGTATCCGCGGCAGCGATCATTGTCTAGCCAATCTATGTCGATCGACTTGTATTCGCCGTCCACAAGCCGATCCCCCGCAAGCGCCTCCTTATGGTAATCGCCGCCCGTCTGGTCATACCGCCAGTACTCGTGTATCCCGTATGCGGCGTAGTCTATGCGCTTTTCGGTTTCGTCGATTATGCCGGTCGTCTTAGACGCCACCTCCAGCGCGAAATCCGGCGGCTTGCCCTGAAGGTCTATCGCGTACCCGTCTTGCCGAATGGCGAGCTCAGGGTCGCAGTTGAACGACACTATCAGGTCGGGGCGGCGATGCTCTTTGGACGCGGCGGCGGTGGGCGCTACCGATACTTCGCCCAGCACAAGCGTGGTGTCCGGGTTGCCGAGATGAACTTCGAGCGCGGTTACATGTGCGAAGCGGTTTAGGTAGAGCGAGTTCTGCATATCATCCCTTGGGGGATACTCAGGGAATACCGCAAGATATTCGTCCTGTTCGACTCCGACTTTCTGATGAACGTCTTGCCTGGGAACGTCTTGTTGACGAACATCTTGCTTAGGAGCGGCGATTAGTTTTGTAACCATTGTGGCTTGCCTCCGCTTTGCCAAGCCGCCGTGGTTTGGCGGCGCGCCTGTGGGGGTGATGCACGGTATTCTAACGCAAGGGCGCGGCGGGATGCAAAGGGGGATGTCGCCATTTTGATAGCGCCGTTTGGGGATATGTTAAACGCAAAGGCGCAGAAGCGCAAAAGGGCGATGCCCCGCATCGTTTAGCGGCAATGTTGCATCTATAAAGATACATATGGGAATGCTCCAAGAGGGAACGCCCCATCCTAGCCTTTCCCCTGAGTGGGAAGGGATCTCTGGCGCGGGCGCAAGGAAGCGGTTTCGTGATAATATGAAGCGCGCGCGGAACGGCGCATGATGCTTTTCGAGTGTATCTGAGATGCTGATAGGCGGGATATGGCTGCGATAGAGAATGCGGACGGACAACAGGCGGCGGAGCTTCCGGGGTTCGGCGAGTATCTGAGGCGCAGGTTCAGTCTCAGAATGAGCGCGACGTCGACCAAGATTGGCGCGGCGACGGCGCTTTGGGAGTGGGCGGCGTATGGCGCGCTGCTGATAACGGCGGCGGCTATGCGGCTGTGGGATCTGGGCAGCCGCGCGGTGCATCACGACGAAAGCCTGCACGCCTACTATTCGTGGAAGCTCGCGTCCGGGGATGGCTTCGCGCACGATCCGCTGATGCACGGGCCGCTGCAGTTCGAGGCCACGGCGGCGATATTCCTGCTGTTCGGGGACAGCGACTACACATCGCGGCTGCTGTATGCGCTGGCGGGCGTGGCGCTGGTGGCGCTGCCGTTTCTGTTTCGCGATAGGCTCGGCAGGCTAGGCGCGCTGTTCACTTCGGTTATGCTGGCGTTTTCGCCGGCGATGCTGTACTTCAGCCGCTTTGCGCGCAACGATATACTGATGGCGGTCTGGGCGCTTGGGCTGGTCATCTGCATGTGGCGCTACATGGACGAAGGCAAGCATCGCTACATATACATAGCGGCGGTCTTGCTGGCGCTGGCGTTTGCGTCAAAGGAAACGGCGTATCTGCTAACGGCGCTGCTTGGGCTGTTCTTGGCGCTGCTGATAATCGCGCGCAACGCGTCGGCGGTTGTGGCGGCGGCGCAGATACGGATAGGCGAAACCACCACGGTCGCCGCGATTGGGCGGCTCGCGCGGGCGGTTCGCGCGCGCACGACGAGCTTCGCCGACGTGAGGGGGCCGGCGGCGTTTCTGCTGCTGCTGATAACGCTGACGCTGCCGTTGTGGTCGGCGGCTATCGGGCTGTTCCAGGAAACGCCGCTGCTGAGTTGGTCGAACCTGACATTCGTGGCGGCCGAGGGCGGGACGGGGCCGATAGGCTCGCCGAGCGGCGGCGCGATACTGATTGCCGGGCTGCTGGTGGCGGCGCTGTTCGTGATTGCGGCGCTTGCGGGAATGCAGTGGAACTACGGCGTTTGGGTGATTGCGGCGCTCGCGTTCTACGCCGTGTTTGTGCTGACCTACTCCACATTCTTCAGCAATCTCGGCGGGATAAACACGGGTATGTGGCAGTCGCTGGGCTACTGGATAGTGCAGCAGGATGTAGCACGCGGCAATCAGCCGTGGTACTACTACTTCGTCATCACGCCGTTATACGAATTCCTGCCGCTTGCGCTTGCGATAGCCGCCGCGGTGTACTATCGGGTTAAGCGGCAGGGCGACGCCTTCACGCTCTTCCTGTTCTACTGGGCGGGCATGACGGTGGTGTTGTTCACCATCGCAAGCGAAAAGATGCCGTGGCTGCTGGTCAACATAGCGCTGCCGATAATTGTGCTTGCGGGCAAGTTCCTGGGGGATGTAGCGTCCAAGCTTGATTGGCGCAGTCTGGCATCCGGCGATGGGCTTGCGCTACGGCTGGGCGTAGTAGCGGGCGCTCCGATACTTGCGCTGGCGGCGTACAGGCTTGCGCTGCTGGGGACGGGCGGCGATAGTGCTGCGCCGATGCTTGGGATTGCGCTGGCGGTTGCGGTTGCGGCGCTGATTGGCGGCGGCATATGGGCGGCGCGGCGTATGGGCGGCGCGCGGCTCTGGGGATACGCCGCAATCCCGATGGTGGCGCTGCTGCTGATTCTGACGGCGCGCGCGGGCGTGATGGCGGCGTATCGCAACGGCGATGTGCCGGTAGAGATGCTGGTCTATACGCAGACATCGCCGGACATACCGCGCCTGCTCGCTGAGATAGAGCGCCCCGCGGCGGGCAGCGCGGACGGCTTGCAGATGCGCATCGACGACACTAGCGGCTTCACTTGGCCGTGGGCGTGGTATCTGCGCCATTCCGACAGGTATCGCGCCAACTTTAGCCCCTACGATGAGAACGAAACGCCCACTTCGCCGGTGATGCTGATTCACTCCAACAATCGGGATTCGGCGGACGAAATGCTGGCGGGACAGTACACCGAAGCGGAGCGCGTGCGGCATCGGTGGTGGTTCCCGGAGCATACCTATCGCAGCGTAACGCCGTTTCGGTTCGTAGCGGGCTTGTTTGACCGCGAGGCGTGGCGCAGCGTGGCGGACTACTGGTTGTTCCGCGAGGGCGTGCGCGATCTGATAGGCAGCGAGGATGCGTATGTCTATTTCAAGTCGGACTTCCCGCAGGACTTTGAGCCGATGGAATAGGCGGCGGGCTTGGGATTGGGCGGGCTAAACGCAAAGGCGCAGGGGCGCAAAGAGAGTGAGATAGGAATGTCAATGTCAGAAGCCAAGGGACGCAAGCCGACGGAATGCTGGGCGGATGTGCGCGGCTTGCGGATGCGCTACCTCGACTGGGGCGGCGATGGCGCGCCGATACTTGCGCTGCATGGGCTTGCGTCTTCGGCGCACTGGTATGACATCGTGGCGCCGCTGCTGCGCGACCGCTATCGGATTATCGCGCCCGACCAGCGGGGACACGGCAAGACCACGCAGGCTACGGACGGCTACGGATGGCATTCGGTTGCGTCGGATGCGGTTGCGCTGCTGGATGCGGTAGGCATAGAGCGCGCGGCGGTATTCGGGCATTCGTGGGGCGGCAATGTGGCGGTGAGCGTGGCGGCGCATTTCCCGGAGCGTGTGAGCGCGCTTGTGATGATAGATGGCGGTTTCTTTAGCCCGCAGATGCTGCCGGGCGCCACATGGGAAGCGTTCAGTCAGCGGCTTGCGCCTCGCGATGTATCCGGCACGCGCGCCGAGTTTCTTGCGCGAATGCGCGGGCAGCTGGCGGTGTGCTGGAATCCGGAGATAGAACGGATTGTACAAACGATGGTGTATGAGCGGGACGGGCGGATATATGACATTTTGCGCCATGAAAATCAGGCGCAGGTGATACGCGCGATGTGGGATGATCCTGCGTCGGATATGTGGCCGCGGATAAGATGCCCGTCGCTGATACTGCCCGCCGGCCCGTCGGCTGAGCGCGCGAATACGGAGTTCGCGCGGACGCGGCGGCGGATGGTGGAGCTTGCGGCGGCAGGCATCCCGGACTGCCGCGTGAATTGGATAGCGGACACCATCCACGACATTGGCTATCACAAGCCGCGCGAGCTTGCGGCGGCGATTGGGGGGTTTTTGGGCGAGGTTGGCGGCGCTTGAGCGCCACCGGGCAGACACATTTACGGCTTCCCCGGGCGTTTCAGGCATCACGATTTGCCGTTCTGAAACTTGTTCTTCAGGTAGTTCCAAATCTTGCGCTGCACCGATTCGCTTGCGCGCCGCACAGGTCTGACATCCGCAACCGCTTGCACTCTGCCCTTGTCGTCGAACACAAAGTCGCCGCGATACGCTCTATTGCAGAACTGGCATTGCGGGATGATGTTGTCCATATCGTCCGCTCTGCCGTGCGGATCCTTGTGTCCCTGCTGGAGCTGAACCGCGCCTTCGCCGTATCGCGGGTTGATTGCGCCCTCAGCGGATCCGCAACTAGCGCAGCGGTTGCCGTACACCGCCTTGAGTTCATCAAACGATTGCGCCGAAAGCCTGCCTTGTCGTCGCGTGCGGTCGGTTGTGAATGTGGCAGACGGACGATGCGGATCGTTTAGCCTGTGATACCCGTTGCCGATGTTCTCAACATTCCAACCGTCGCGAACCAGATGCCGAACCTGCTGGTCGGGCGCTGCGTTGGGAAAGACAAGCCGCGTCGCCTCTTATATTTCGTTCTTGTGAACCCGCTCGCCCAACCGATGATACAGCATCGCCAGCCATACCCACTTGTAGGAAGTCTTGGGCGGCAGTCTTACGCCGCGCCGTTCCAAATGCTCCCGATGGATGCGAACTACTTCTTCATAGGCGGCGTCGAGTTCTTGGCGCGTCGGAATTCCGTTAGTCATTCAACGCATCCCTCACCCGCTTGTTGGCGGCTTTGGCGGTCTTTTCATCTTTCTCGAAGCCTATGAAACCCCGCCCTTCCATTCGCGCCGCAACGCCGGCGGAGCCGGAGCCGGCGAACGGATCCATCACGACGGCGCGCTCGCCGCCAGCGCAAAATATGCGTATCAGGTGGCGCAGCAGGTCAACCGGCTTGACCGCCATATTGCCGAAGCGCTTGCGCGGCTTGGGCACCGGTATGACCGTGCCGGGGAACTGGCCGGGCGATATTAGCGGATTGGCGGTGTCTATCAAGCCGGCGCGGTGGCGCAGCCAGTTGTCCACGAATGTGCCGTCGCGCGGCAGCTGCGCCAGCGCTATCAGCTCCATCTGCGGCTTGAGCTGCGGCGTCTTGCGCCCCTCCAAATCCCGTATCATCCGCTCGCGCGCTTCCGGCGGCAGATGGCGCTTGCGTCGGATGAAGTGTTCCTGCTTGAACGCCTTGGGCTGCCCTTCGTAGCGCCACGCCAGCATATCCCGTATCTCAAAGCCGGCGTCTTCCAGCGCCATTGCGGTGTGATGTATGAGGCGCGGCTGCGAAAAGCAGAGCGCGAATCCGCCCGGCTTGAGCAGGCGCGCCCATTCGCCCGCTATCGGCAGCAAAAACTTGTACAGGTTGCGCCCCTGCGCGCGGTCGAACTTCATGCCGGCGGGCAGTCCGCCGATGACGCCGGGCTTGACGCGGGAACGCAAGCGCGCATGGTCCCAATCGTCGTCCATTCCGTCAATGAAGTAAGGCGGATCTGTCAGCACAAGCGATACGCTGCCGTCCGCAATCCGCCGCATCGCCGGGCGGCAGTCCGTCCATTCCACCCAATCGGTGGGGTTGGGGGCGGGCTTGGCGTCCGTTAGGGATAATGATGCCATAATCGTTACTCCGTATCGGGCATTTGCCGCCAGCGCTTGCCGTCTATTTGGGCGTGGTCGCCGCCGCGCTTGTTGTGTGCGCCGCCCAGCTGCTTTAGGAAGAATGCTACGCCGGCGTCGGCGGACTGATTGCGCAGCGCGCGCGCCCAATCTAAGGACATGGGTCTTGCGCCGGGGCCGCTTTCGCCGCCGACGATTACCCACTGCAGCGCGCCTCTGTTTAGCCATTCGGTCAGGTCGAGACGCTCCAGCAGCGGTTCGGCGGATACGAAGCGCACGGGGGCGGGCAGGTGCTCCAGCACGGTCAGCCTTGGGGCGTACTTTTGGCTTTCAACCGAAGTCCCTATCCAGATGTTGGGCGGCCAGCCGTCCGCGAACTGCGCTTCGGCGCTGCGCCACCAAGCGACGGCGCGTCCGGGGCGCTTTGTGAGTACCTGAAATATATGCCCGTACTTTGCGGAAGCCTCCCGCATTACCGAGAACATTTCAAGCGCGTACTCAAATGGAACCCTAGGATGGAACACATCGGACATGCTGTTCACAAAGACATAGCGCGGCTTCTTCCAAGACAATGGCGCGCGCAACCGCTCCGGCATAAGCCTGACGTCGTCGGGCGCAGTCTGATAGCCGGCGACGCCCATCGCTTTTAAGCGCGGGTAGAGTTTGAACATGTAGCAGCGGTCGCAGCCCGGCGATACGCGCGTGCAGCCCGTTACGGGGTTCCATGTTGCGTCCGTCCATTCGATTGCAGACATAGCGCCGCTACTCCATCGCTGAAACGGCAGTCGACTTTGGCATAGTTTTATGCGCTACATATGTTCTACGCATATTCGCGCCAAAAGTCAAGCCTTTCGCTCTTGTTGCCGTTCCCGCTGTTCGCTTGCCCGCCAAATCCGTCGTAGATACGGCGGTTTGTATCAGAGCATTGCCGTCCCCCTTCAGAACCCCGCCCGCTTATCGCAGACATATAGGAACGGTTCGTTGTTGAGGAAGCGGCGCATGTTTTCGGTGAAGATGCGGCGGCGCCCTTCGTACATCTGCGGCGTGAGCGCTGATGCGTGCGGCGATAGTACCACGTTCGGCAAGTCCCATAGCGCGCTTTGCGGCGGCAGCGGCTCAACGGCGGTGGCGTCTATGCCGGCGCCCGCCAATCGGCCGGACTGCAGCGCGTCCGCAAGCGCCTCTTCATCCACTATGCCGCCGCGCGATATAACTATCACATAGGCGGTCGGCTTGAGCAGCGCTATGCGGCGGCGGTCTATCAGCCCACGCGATTCGGCGGTCAGCGGCGCGGTTACCACGAACCAGTCGCAGACGCGCATAAGCTCATCAAGCCTGTCCAATCCCCAGACCTCTTTGACCTGCGGCGGCGGATCCACAGGGTTGACATCCACGGCGTACACATCTATGTCGAAGCCGTATGCGCGCCGCGCGACGGCTTTGCCGATGTCGCCGAGCGCGAGTATTCCCATCGTAGAGCCGGCGAGTTCCACGAATGCGTGGGAATAGGCGGCGGTATCCCAGCGCCGCAGCCGCTGGTCTTCCGCCATCTGCCTGCCTTTATGCGCCAGCGATAGCATCATCCAAAAGACATGGTCTGCCATAGGGTTGGCGTGTGGGCCGCGCGCGTTTGTGAGAACCACATCGCTGTCGGCGAGCGCCGGAAGCTCCGCCATAATCTTGTCTATACCGGTTCCCGGGCAGTGTATCCAGCGCAGACGCTCCGCCGCTTCGATCACGGAGGTATCGGACGGCCACCCGCATATCACATCCGCGTCGGGCGCATGCGCGAGCTGATCGGCGGAATCGATAGCCATCGTGAACTGCGCCTGCGGGAATTCGGCGCGCAGTTGATCGATAAAGCCTTCCCCTAGATGAGCGTCGGTTATCAGAACTTTCATATCGCATACTCTCTTTGCTTTGGGAAGTTTGACCCTTCCTAAATAGATTTCAAACTGATGAACGCCGATACTATCCTTGCTTGAGGAATTTTATTCCCATCCTAACCTTCATTTTATAGGTAAAGGGATATACCGAACATTCGCCGCGCGCCGCAATGCGCTTTGGGTTGCGCTTGTCATCATACACCCGCGCTGCGTCGAAAGTGTGAGCACCAGTTACGGCGAAAGCCCCGCGCTGCTGACAGGGCGAGGCTTTGCGTATGCGGCGCTATGGCGGATTGCGCTTGCGCTGCCGGCGTTGTGCGCGGCGGCTAGATTTGGCGGCGGTCGTCCGCGGGCGTGAATATGGAGCCTTCGGGGAACTTGGGATACGAGTCGCGCTTGGGGGCGAGCAGCCTGCCGCCGATGGCGTTCAGCGCGAATGCGCCCGCGACGCCGAGCGGTATGCCGATAAGAAAGCCCCTGCGCGAAATCCGCTTTTGTTCGTTTTTAGCCATTGCTGGGGACGCTCCTGTGTGTTTCGCTGTTAGGTTGTGTTCGTCTATGCAGAATAGAACAGAATAGGATGGGCGTGATGTTCGTTTCAACGGCGTTCATTATACGCAAGCGGACGGATGTTAGGCAAGTGGTTTGGGCGGTGGCTGTCCGGTATCCAAAGACTGCCGCGTCCCTCCGCAACCCTAGCGGTTAGCGTGTTCACATCCACTCAAGCGCAGCAGTTCGGGCCGAGATTGTCGCCTGTCCGTTTTTGCGCTACGCCTCACTCGCGCGCCGGAAAGACCATGCAACCGATTGGCGTTGATTTTGGGTGCATAGATCTCTCACCCGCGTGCCGGAAAGACCAGGATGCTCAGATCGCTGAACTCCGCCGTCTGCGCCGCGAGCGACGCGATGCTGTATTCGACGACGCTTTCGTCCGGCAAGGTAAGGCGCTGCAACGCGTAGAGCGGCGTTTCGGGCGGGATGCCTTCGTCGATCAGGCGGGCGGCGATGGCGGCGGGCATTAGGTCGAACGGACGCGGCAGTACGATGAGATTGCGGCGGCGCGTCCTGAGATGCTCAGCGAGTTCGCGCAAGCCGGCTTCGTGGCCGTCCCGCGCGTGCAGCGTGATGAACAGCGACGCCTCCATCGCAAGCCCAAGCCGCGCGCACGCCACCTGTACCGAACTTATGCCGGGGATGAGTTCCACATCGGCGCGGCGGCGCACTCTGTCCAGCAACTCTTTCGCCGAAAAATTGAGGTCGCCCCAAGCGCACACCACGCAGCGCTTGCCCGCCTCCGCATGCGCCGCCAACCGCTCCAGCGCATCCTCTTGATTGCGGTAGCGCATCGGCATCTCCTCCCCGCCAATCCAACGACGCACCGGCTTGAGTACGGTTTCGAAGCCCGCCACATAATCGGCGCTTTGGATAGCATCGCGCGCCTTCAGCGTCAGCAGATCGGGGTCGCCGGGTCCCACCCCCACGATGGTTATGCTTGCCATAAGAATGCCTCCTGCATCGGCGGCGGCGGCGAATTAGACCGCTTGGATGGTTACGCCGCCGCTCACAATTCGCCTGTTGTATATGCGCCTCACGCCGCTTAGCGTCTCGCGCGCGCGTTGCGCCGCCCACGCCGCCCGCTCCGCGTCGTCGTGCAGCAGAACGCCCAGCATCGTCCCGCTGTGCGCCGCGTTCACGCCCACTGCGCCCACCCGTTTCGCCAAACGCAGCGCCGCATCCAACTGAGGCTTGCGCAGTATCCGCTGATTGGCGATTGCGCTGACCGTTGCGCCCTTGCCGACATCTGCCGCGCTGCCGCCGCGAATGCCGCGCCGTATGAGCGCCAGCGCCGCCGCCAATTCGGGCTGCAGCCGTTTTAGCGCCTCATCGCGGTTGACGCCGTTGAACGCCAGCGTGTCAACCCCGCCGCCGAAATCCAGCGCCACTACCCGCATAGGCGGCGGCGGCCCGAGCGATTGCGCCAACCTGCCGCGCTTGTGGTCAAACACCGCGATATGAGGCAGCATCACGCCGTCGCTTGGCTCCACTTGCAGCGCGATTTGGGCTATCAGCGCGGGCGTCATAGCGGCGGATGCGCCCAGCGCGGCGGCGGTGGCGGCGATGGCGGCGGACACATCGGCGGTGCTGCTCGCCATTCCCTTGCCGCGCGGCAGAGGACTGGACAGCCGCAGTCGAGCCCCCATATCGCCGCGGCCGAAATGCGCCAGCGTGAGCGCGACGGCGCGGCGCGACTTAGGGGCGTCCGCGGGCGCGTCTATGCCGCCGCCGCCCTGTGTCAACTCAACTTGCGCGTCGGCGTACATATCGATGGGACAGGTTACCAGAAAGTAATCGCCGTCCAGCATCCCTTGCGCCAACTCGCCGCAGCTTCCGGGCGCGCGCGCCGCCGCTTTCCCAACCGCATCTGCCGTTGCCGTCTGTGTCATTCGTCAGCGCTCCCGCAATTCGGCGCTAGTTCGGAGATATGCCGCGCCCCCAGCGCCTTGAGGTCGAGCGCAAGCCCGGCGGACATAAGATATACCTTATCCGCGCGCGCCGCCACAAGCGCGTTCACCCGCCCAAGCGCATCGCGGTAGGCGCGCCCCAGCGCGGTTGACGGCACAACGCCCTGCCCAACTTCGTTGCTGACCAGTATCCAAGCGGCGCTAGACCCTTCGTAGAGATCGAGCAGCGCATTCGCAGCAGTCAAAATGTCGGCTTCGGCGTTGGACACGCCTTCGCTTTTGAGCAGCATATTGCTAACCCAAAGCGTGAGGCAGTCCAACAAAACCACATCGTAGGCGTTCACAACAGGGCGCATAGCGGCGGCAAGGTCAAGCGGCTCTTCCAAGGTATGCCAAGCCTGCGGGCGGGCGCTGCGGTGCGCGGCGATGCGGCGCGCCATATCATCGTCCAGCGCCTCCGCCGTGGCGACGAACAGCGCGCGGCGCGCGGGCATAGCCAGCCGCTCCGCGAATGCGCTCTTGCCGGAGCGCGCCCCCCCAACTATGAGTATGAGTTCTTTGTTCATTCTGCGCATCTATCCCCCAATACATCACTCCCACTTTCGCAACTCGACGCCCCCCGATTTGGATAAGCCAAGCCTTGATAACCCATTATAAGCAAAAATCCCCCCTTTGCGCCCCTGCGCCCTTGCGTTAAAACCCGTCCCAAAATAGCCCTTGACATATCTGAACATATATTCTATATTGGCTAACAATGGACGCCGCCCAACGCGGCCCGTCCCCCTAACCCAATCGACGACCACGATGACGACGACGCGGAGGTGCGGAAAGTGTTGAACCGAAAAGACTTCTCTAACGCTCACAACGACGACGATTTCGCGGACATCAACCGCGATTTCGCGGACAACAGCGATAGGTTCGCAGACATAAACGACGGGTTCGCGCACAACAACGATAAGTTCGCAGACATCAACGACGATTTCGCGCACAACAACAACGCCCCCCACAACAACGACGGGTTCACCGGCGACGGCCTCGCGCGCGACATCGGCCTCATCGGCGGCGGCGCTCCCTACCCCGACATGCCGCCGCTGCAATTCGTCCGCGAAACCCTCGGCGACAAGCCCTACGCCAAGCAAGAAGAAATCCTGCGCGCAGTCGAACAAGCCGCCAACGCATCCGACGGCCGCCGCCGCGTGTCCGTCGTAGGCTGCAACGGCTCCGGCAAAGACTGGGTCGCCGCGCGCGTTATCCTGTGGTGGATGAACACCCGCGATCCCGCCAAGGTCGTCATCACCGGCCCAACCACCCGCCAAGTCACGGACATCGTCTGGCGCGAACTCCGCACTGCATACAAAAACTCCGCCAAACCGCTGCGCGGCACCGTCCGCCGCGCCGTCCTCTACGAAATAGACGACGAAAGCTTCGCCAAAGGCTTCGCCTCAAACTCCCCTTTCAACTTGCAAGGCTACCACTCGCCCAACATGCTGGCGGTGGTAACCGAAGCGCACGCCGTCAAAGACGCCTACATGGACGCGCTGCTGCGCCAAAATCCATCCCTGATTCTGATGGTCGGCAACCCCTCCAGCGCCGACGGCGTGTTCTACGATTCGCACCACTCCAAGCGCGAACAATACCACGCCATCCAAATCAGCGCCCACGACACGCCCAACATCCAAGAGGGACGCGTAGTCATTCCCGGAATGATAACCCAATTGGACATAGACGACCGCAAACTGGACTGGGGCGAGGATTCGGATAGCTACATCAACTCCGTTTTGGGCGAATTCACCGAAAACCCGGACAGCGTAGTGGTGCCGCTATCCGTAGCCCGCGAAGCCGCCGAGCGGCATATCGAGCCCGAAGGCGAAGTAATCGTGGCGTGCGATGTGGCGCGCGGCGGCAACGACAAAACCGTCGTAATCAAGCGGCAGGGCGGCAACGCAGAAATCGTTCACTCGCAGCGCGGCAACGACCTTATGGAAGTAACCGGCGTTCTCAAGCGCTACTGCGAAGAAAACCACGTCGACACGCTGATAGTGGACGACGTGGGCATAGGCGCCGGCGTAGTCGACCGATTGCGCGAACAGGGCGTCCCCCCCGTTGGCAGGCTAATCCCGTTCAACGGCGGCGCCCGCCCCAACGATGCCGAACACTTCTACAACCGCGGCGCCGAAGTCTGGTGGGCGATGCGCGGGCGCTACATGGACGGCAGCATAAGCGCGCCCGCCAGCGAGGCGCTCATCGGGCAGGTCGCCGGCCGCAAATACACCATCAACAGCAACGGCCGCATCCAACTGCAGCGCAAACGCAACCTGCGCAACTCCCCCGACGAAGCCGACGCCCTGGCAATGACCTTCGCCGCCACGCCGGCATTCAAAAACGCAGTCCCCGATACTACCCCAGCGTTAATGATCTGGGTCTAGCCAAACCGCATTGGGTCTAGCCAAGCGCCGCCAGGAATCCGACGCGATTGCGCCTCTGCGCCGTTGCGTTAAAACCCGCCGCCCAAACACGCCCTTGCGCTAATCCCGCGGCCCCATCACAGCCGCCGCATCCGCGTGTACAGCAGCGCTATGGCGGCGGCTATGGCGACTAGCGCTATGCCGTTGGCGGTCAGCGCTATGCCCACGCCGAAGGCGGCTACCGCAGCGCCCACCTGAAGGCTGCCGAGCGGCGCTGTGCCTATGCCCACTACCCAGGCGCCCATCGCCCGCCCGCGCTGTTCGTTTGGCACGATGTTTTGCATTAGGCTTTGCGAGAACACATCGGATAGCGCCATTGCGCCGCCTATCACCATTATCGCCGCCAGCGCCACGGCGTACATGCCGGACTGCCCCAGCAGCACCAGCGCCGCCCCGAATGCCACTATCGTCGCCAGCAGCAGCGCGCCCTTGCGCCCCACTTCGCCGCACACGGACAGCAGCGCTATGCTTAGCACTGCGCCCACGGAGCGAAAGGCGTTCATTTCGCCCAAGCCGTCAGCGCCCACATTCAGCACATCGCGCGCCAGGCTTGGGAAGGCGGTGGCGCTGGAAAAGCCCAGCACTTCGGTTGCGGCTACTATGACCATCAGCATAAGCAGCGCGTTGTTGAGGCGCAGTTCGCCGGCGAATTCGCGCAGGTTTTGCAATGCGGAACGGCGCTGCGTAGGGGCCGCCTGGCCGCGCGAGCGTATGAAACTCAGCATCGCCACCGATACAAGGTAGCCCGCCGCAAGCAGGAAGTACGCCGATGCCGCCCCTTGGGATAACGCAGACGCAAGCCATTCCAAAACCGAATTGAACCAATCCCAACTTGCCCAATTGGGCAGCGCGTCTATCAGAGATTGAACTAAGTTAGCGCCGTAGCCCGCGATGAGATAGCCCGCCGCAAGCGATCCCACCAGGCCGCCCAAGCGCATCCCAAGGCTGACGTACGCCAAGCCGCTGACTAGGTTTTGCCTGCCTACCACGTCGAAGGCGAAGCTTTGGCGGGATGTCTGATGCAGCGCCGATATGCAGCCGCCCAGCACGGCGAAGGCGAATATGTGCCACACTTGCAGCGTATCGTAGTAGATGAGCGCGCCTACGCAGCACATCACCGCGGTCATAGCGAGGTTCAGAACGCGTATCAGGCTGCGGCGGTCGACCATATCGGCGATTGTGCCGGCCACCAGTCCCAGAAAGAAGAACGGCGCAAACCGCAGCCCAAGCGCCACGCCCACCATGAACGGGTCGTCGGTTATCTCAAGCACAAGCCAGCCCACGATGACCTGCTCGCCCATAAAGCCGATGGAGTCGAAGAACGACGCGGCTACAAGCAGCCGAAAGTCGCGGTAGCGCAGCGCGGGGGCGCGCAATGTGTTGCGCACGATGGCGGCGGAGTTGGGCGTGATGCGGGGGCGTCTGGGCATATGCACAATGGCGCTATTATGAACGCCTATCGCACAATGCACAATCCCAAAGGGGGCGCATTGTCTTTTTGTCTTTGGATGAAGATAGGAAGATGAAAGGCTAGGGTGGGGGCAATGCTACTTACCCGTCTTTGCGCCTCTGCGCCTTGGCGTTGAAAGCCGGCGTCAGTCGGCGCCCTTGACGGGGGCGGCCGCCTTGTCCACTGCCGCGGGGATGCCGCGCTCCGGGGCGGATGCGCCGCGTATGAACGAAAACGCCGCGCCCACGCACACCAGCGCCGCCACTATCAGATAGGCGAGGCGCAGGCCGGACACGAAGGCGTCCAGCAGTCCGTCGCCGCCGGCTTCGCCGACCGCCGCTAGGTTGGGCAGAAAGCCCATCGACACCATAACCGCCGATACGATTGCGGTGGCGATGGCGGTGCCGGTGATGTTGGACGAGTTTCGCACAAGGTTGATGAAGCCGGACATCACGCCGTATTTGCTCTCTTCAACCTGCTTCATAATGGAGGCGTTGTTGGGCGGATAGAATGTCCCCGTGCCGCCCGTTTGCAGCACCATTCCGGCGACGACTATCCATACGGATGATTCGGTGGTGAGCGTGGACAGCAGCAGCAAGCCGCATACCGAAAGCAGCAGTCCGCCCACGGTGAACGGCCGCCATCCGAAGCGGTCGGATAGGCGGCCGCTGAGCGGGCCGGTGAGTATCATCGCTATGGAGCTTGGCACGAATATAAGCCCAATCTGCTGCGGCGAGTAGCTCAAAACCGCCTGCAGGTAGAAGGGCAGCAGGAAGCGCATTGAGGAGTTGCCGATGAACGATATGAACTGCGCCGCCACGCCCAGCGATACGATGCGCATCTTGAATAGGCGCAGATCCATCATCGGGACGCTTGCGCGCAGTTCCCACCAGATAAAGCACGCCACAAACGCGAAAAGCGCCGCAATGCCTACAAGAACGGGGGCATACAGCCAGCCCAAGCGCGGCGCGGTGGTCATTACCATCAGGAAGGTAACCAGGGCCGCCGTGGAGAGCGCAGCGCCGAGCCAGTCGAAGGATGCGCCGCCGTCGCCGGGGCGGGAAAAGCGTTTGCCGTCCAGCGCAATCGCCACGCTGATTATCGCCAGCAGCGAAAGCGCCACGCCTAGGTAGAATACCCACTGCCAGCCGAGAGCGCCCACCACGAAGCCGCCGAGCGCGGGGCCGGCGATGTTGCCGGAGCCTACTACGGTTATGAACGAACCCAGCGCCTTGCCGCGCTCTTCGTCGGGGAATGCGGACAGCACCATCGCCATGCCCGTCCCCTGCGTCATGCTTGCGCCGATGCCCTGCAAGACTTTGAACAGGATGAGCGTCAGGATGCTATCGGACACGGCCGCCAGCAAGCCGCCTATTGCGAATATGGCGAAGCCGGCGAGATAGACGCGCTTGCGCCCGATGATGTCGGACAACCTGCCCATCGGCAGCAGCAGCGCGCTGATGGCGAGCGCATAGCCGATAAGCACCCATTGCGTAGTTGGCAGATCCGTGCCGAAGTGTTCGGCGATGGTGGGCAGCGTAACATTGAGGCTGCCGAAATCGGCTACCGATGTGAATGTGCCGATGGCGAGCGCAAGAAACACCCACCATTTGTATCGAGGGCTTTGGGATATGTTCGGTCGAAGAAAAGACATAAGAGGCTCGCCAACCATTGTACGCCCGCCGCCCTATGGCGCACAACAGAAAGCGAACTAGCGCCGATGGGTCTAGCGCGCTATCTTTGCGCCCCTGCGCCTTTGCGTTAAAAACCTTAGGCCAGACCCTTTGCGCCCCTGCGTTAAGCGTCAACCCACGCTTGACTTATCCCCCCATATTCCCCACAATTAAGCGCGGACGTCTCACGCTCGAACCATGAATTCGGAGGAGCCCGCAAGTGGACGCTCTCATCACGCCCTACGGCGGCAGCCTAGTCAACCTCATCCAAGCCGACGACGCTCTGACCGCCAAGGCGCAAACGCTTCCTTCCATCGCCATATCCGACAGAGCGCTCTTCGACCTGGAACTGCTCGCCAACGGCGGCTTCTCCCCGCTCGACGCTTTCATGTCCCAAGCCGACTTTGAGTCCGTCGTAAGCGATATGCGTCTTGCGGACGGAACGCTCTTCCCCATTCCGATAACCCTGCCGGTAAATGATCCGCCCCCGCTCGACAGCGAAATCGCGCTGCGCGACGGCCGAAACAACCTGCTCGCCGTAATGCGGGTTGCGGAAGCCTATCGCTGGAACCGCGATGAGACGGCTATGGGCGTGTGCGGAACGCGCGACGACCGCCATCCGCTTGTGGCTGAGATGGCGGGCTGGGGCAGATACAACATATCCGGCCCAATACAAGCGCCGGCGCTGCCCCGATACGCCGACTTTCGCGAGCTGCGCCTAACGCCCGCGCAAACCCGCGAGGCGCTGGAACGCCGCGCCGCCCCCAATGTGGTGGCGTTCCAAACACGCAACCCATTGCACCGCGCCCACGAAGAGCTCACCAAGCGCGCAATGGACAGGCTGAACGCCACCCTGCTGCTGCATCCCGTAGTTGGCATCACCAAGCCCGGCGACACCGACCACTACACGCGGGTTCGCATCTACAAGACGCTTGTCCAAAAGCACTACGCCGCGGGCAGCGTACTGCTTTCGCTGCTGCCGCTTGCGATGCGAATGGCGGGGCCACGCGAGGCGTTGTGGCACTCTATCATCAGGCGCAATTTCGGCGCGAATCACATCATCATCGGGCGCGATCACGCCGGCCCCGGCGCGGACTCCAACGGCAAGCCCTTCTACCACCCATTCGCCGCCCAAGAGCTGGCAGAGGCGTATGCCCACGAAACCGGCGTCAAGCCCGCGCTGTTCTCCGAAATGGTCTATGTCCCGTCCCAAGACAGGTATATGGAGACATCCGAACTTGACGCAGACACGCCCACGCTGTCCATATCCGGCACGCAGGCGCGCGAAGACCATCTGAACGCCGGCAAGCGCCTGCCCGAATGGTTCACCCGCCCCGAAGTAGCCGAGATACTAGCCGATGCCTATCCGCCCAAGTTTCGGCAGGGCATATGCCTATGGTTCACCGGGCTAAGCGGCGCCGGCAAGACCACTACCGCCGATGCCTTGAACTCGGCGCTGATGGAGTACGGGCGCAGCGTAACCCTGCTGGACGGCGATGTAGTCCGCACCAATCTATCCAAAGGGCTAGGCTTCAGCCGCGAAGACCGCGATGCCAATGTGCTGCGAATAGCGTTTGTGGCGGCAGAGGTTGTGCGGCACGGCGGCATCGCGCTGTGCGCCGCAATCAGCCCCTACCGCTCCACGCGCGCGCTAGTCCGCAGCCGCTTCCCCGAAGCTCAGTTCGCTGAAGTGTTCGTGGACGCCCCCCTGAGCGTCTGCGAAAGCCGCGACGTCAAGGGCTTGTACACCAAGGCGCGCGCCGGCGAAATCATCGGCTTCACCGGCATCGACGATCCCTACGAAGCGCCTCTCAACCCTGAGATAGCGCTAGACACCGCCGCCCACAGCGTTGACGAAAATGTGGCGCTGATAATCGCCCAACTGAAGGCGCAAGGCTACCTGCGCTAACGCCAATCACTAACCGATGGCGCAAGGTTGCCTGGATAAGCGCACGGGTTGCGCCGTCGTCCAACCGCTAACGCCAATCGGCAGACCGCGCTTGTTCGTGTCATCCCGCCCGCGCAATACCGCCAATGGCGTCAAGAGGGGCGGCGCATCGGCTGCCCCCGGCGGTATGTGGCGACGCGCCAGAGCCATTCCGCCGGGCCGAACAGGAAGCGCCCAAGCCACGCCTGCGACCACCAGAGCTGCAGCGCCCACACCGCGAACACGAATAGCAGCAGCGCCGCCCGCCCAACGCTATCGTTATCGCCCAGCAAGGTGGTAAGCACGATTACGCCGAACAAGGTCTGCGTCAGGTAGTTGGTGAGCGCCATTCTGCCCACAGCGCGCAGCCGCCGCTTGAGCCAAGCGTCGGCGCGCGCATCCCACAGGATTATCAGGCTCATATAGCCCAGCGCGGCGGGCATCGTTCCCAGCGTGTTCGGGATTTGCCCGATGAAGGCAACCTCGCGCGAGTAGCCGTTCAGCGCGGTTGCGACCACGCCCAGCGCGGCGAGCGGCAGTCCTACCGCAAGCCCGATGAGCGCCGTCTTGCGGTAGGCGCTTGCGGACATTGCGCCGCTCATAAAGCCGGTGCGGTACAAACCTGCGCCGATGAGTATCGCGCCAAGCGCGCGCAGGAAGAAGCCGGACAATACCACCAGCGCCAAGCCGCTTTGGTCGTCTATTTCGCCGGGCGTCCACAAGCCGGCTATGGATGCGTTTGCGCTGTCGGCGATGTACTGCGAAAGCAGCGCCAGCGCGGCGGACAGCGCGAACAGCGCCGCCCCGATTGCGATGAGCCACCGGTTGGGGAGCCGGCGCAGCGCCAGCAGGAATACCGATGATACGGCATATACGGTCAGCACATCGCCATCCCACACCGCCAAATGCAGGATGCCGATGAGCAGCAGCAGCGCATTGCGCCACATGTTCAGCAACACGGCGCGGGCGCCCCCCGCGGCGGCGCGGTCTATGAACAGGATCATGCTTGCGCCGAACAGCAGCGAGAACAAGCCCATGAACTTTTGGTCGACGAAGATTTCGCCGAACACGCCTGCCGCCCAATCGAGCCAGTTATTCGAGCCGTCGGCGCTCAAGTTGAAGTACGCCGCATCGTCCAGTTTGAACGATACGGCGTTCATAAGCAGGATGCCCAGCACGGCGACGCCGCGAATCAGGTCGAGACTGGTGATGCGCGCCGTCTCGCGCACGGGGCCGGCATCGGCGGGCGGCTGCGCGGCTGACATATGGGCGTACTCCGGTGTTTTAACGCAAAGGCGCAAAGGCAAGCGTGTGCGGTTGCTATCCCCGCTTGGGCGGGGGAACCCTAATGCCAAAGCAATACTACCACCTGGACGAGGGTCTATCCCCGCGTGGGCGGGGGAACCGCCATAAGGCTGCATCCGCTAGTCACGCCTTCGGGTCTATCCCCGCTTGAGCGGGGAACCGTAGGGTCATAGGTATCGCCAGAACCGTCGGGCGGTCTATCCCCGCTTAGGCGGGGGAACCTGCACAATGAAACCTGAGGGCCCCGCCCACTGGGGTCTATCCCCGCATCGGCGGGGGACGGCGCTGCATATGCAGAGCGTTGCGGTGATGCGGGGATAGGGGCAGACGGATGCGGGGATAGGGGCATGCGTATGCGGGTTTAGCGAGGGGGGCCTCGGCGGGCGCCGCGGTCTCGGCCGCCGCGATCGCGGTCTCGGCCGCCGCCGCCGCCGCGGTAGCCGCCTCGGCCGCCGTCTCTGTCTCGGCCGCCGCGGCCGTCACGGCCGCCGTTGCGGCCGCCGCGGAATCCGCCGCCTCGGCCGCCGCGCGCGGGGCGGCCGCCGCCTACGGGCTCTCTGCCCTGCGGCGAAATCTCTTCGCCGGTGAGCAATGCGCGCCGCGATAGGTTGATGCGGCCAAGGTCGTCAATCTCTATGACGACCACGGTGAGTTCCTGCCCGATTTCCACGGTTTCGGCAACGGACGGGACATGCTCATCCGAAAGTTCGCTGATATGCACCAGTCCGTCTTTGCCCGGCAGGATGTCCACGAAAGCGCCGAAGTCCATTATGCGGCTGACTTTGCCGGTGAATATGTCGCCAACCTTGACTTCGCGGGTGAGGTCGTCAACCATCTGCACCGCTTTTTGCGCGGCGGCGCCGTCGGGCGATCCGATGATGACGGTGCCGTCGTCTTGGATGTCTATGGTTGCGCCGGTTTCTTCGGTGATGCCGCGTATGGTCTTGCCGCCCGGACCGATGACCGTGCCTATCTTGTCCACCGGCACGCTGATGCGCAGCATACGCGGCGCAAACGGGCTGAGGTCTGTGCGGGCGTCGCCGATTGTGTCCCGCATGTGGTCGAGGATGAACAGGCGCGCCTCTTTCGCCTGCTCCAAGGCGTCTTGCACAACATCGAAGCTGATGCTGTTAACCTTGATGTCCAGCTGAATGGCGGTGATGCCTTCGCGCGTGCCGGCGACTTTGAAGTCCATATCGCCGACGTGGTCTTCCATGCCTTGGATGTCGGTTATGGTGGCGTATTCGTCGTCATCGCCGGCGATTAGGCCGATGGATATGCCTGCTACGGGGGCTTTGATGGGGACGCCGGCGTCCATGAGCGCTAGGGTGCCGGCGCAGACGCTTGCCATAGATGTGCTGCCGTTGGAGCCGAGCGCTTCGCAGACGATACGCAGGGTGTAGGGGAACGCTTCGGCGCTTGGCAGGACGGGGGCGATTGCGCGTTCCGCAAGCGCGCCGTGTCCGACTTCGCGGCGTCCGGGCGATCCGATGCGGCGCACTTCGCCGACGGAGTAGGGCGGGAAGTTGTAATGCAGCATGAACGGCTTGGTCTCTTCGGGGGTGAGCGTGTCCAACTTTTGGGCGTCGCCTACGGATCCGAGCGTCGCGACGCCTAGGATTTGGGTTTCGCCGCGGTTGAACAGCCCGCTGCCGTGCGCGCGGGGGAGCAGTCCGACGGCGCTGGATATGGGGCGGATTTCGCGCCGCTCTCTGCCGTCGGGACGCTTGCCGCCCTGCATGACGTTCCGCTTGAACGCCTGCTCGAGCTGCGCTTCAAAGGCGTCTCTGAGATGATTGGCTTCGTAGTCTTCGCCGTAAGCGGCGGCTACATCGGCGCGCATTTCGTCGAGCTTCTCATAGAGATCGATCTTGCCGGTCGATGTGGCGAATGCGTCGGTGAGCCTATCGCCAAGCGTATCGGCGAGCTTGTCGTCCAGTTCGGCGGGGTAGGCGAATGAGTCGTAGGACGCTTTGGGCTTGCCAACCATCGCTTCCATATCCTCTTGGAAGGCGATGAGTTTCAGGTTGACTTCTTGGGCGCGCTTGATGGCGTCGAACACCACTTCTTCGGAGAGTTCGCTTGCGCCGGCTTCCATCATAGTTACGCCGTCTTTGGAGCCGGAGACGATGATGTCCAGATCGCTTTGGGCAATCTGGTCGTAGGTGGGGTTGACCACGAGTTCGCCGTCGATGCAGCCGATGCGGGTGGCGGCGATTGGGCCGGAGAACGGGATGTCGGATATGGTAAGCGCCGCGGACGCCGCGGTCATAACCAGCGTCTCGAAGGGCGTTTCCATATCGATGGACAGCGGCGTAACCACGATTTGGACTTCGTTGCGGAAGTCGCTAGGGAAGAGCGGGCGTATCTGCCTGTCGGTGAGGCGCGCCATCAGGATGCCGTGGGTACTGGGGCGGCCTTCGCGCCGAAAGAAGCTGCCGGGGATTTTGCCTCTGGAGTAGAGGCGCTCTTCCACGTCGATGGTGAGGGGGAAGAAGTCGATGCCTTCGCGGGGCTTGGACATTGTGGCGGCGACAAGCAGGGCGCAATCGCCTTGCTTGACCAGCACGGAGCCGTTGGCTTGCAAGGCGAGCTGCCCCGTTTCCATGACTAGGTTGCCGGATTCGTAGACGTGTTCAAATACGGTCAGCATAAGATAGTATCTCCTCTACGGGGGAACGCGAGAAAAAGAAAGGGCAGCCGCAAACGCGCGGGCGCGCGAAAGGGCTACCTTCTCAGACCGAGCTTGGCTATGAGCGCTCTGTAACGGCTTACGTCTTCCCTGTTGAGGTACCTAAGCAACCGTCGGCGCCGTCCGACCATTTTCAGTAGGCCGCGGCGGGTGGACTCGTCGTGTTTGTGGACTCTGAGGTGCTGCGTGAGCTGGAGGATGCGGGTGGTGAGAACGGCGACTTGGAGTTCGGTGGAGCCGGAGTCGTTCTCGTGCGTGCGATGCTCTGCTATTACGGCTTGCTTTTCAGCCTTATTCAATCCCTTCTCCCGGGAATTCCCCTGTTTCTGTTGATGTTCCTTTTCTCGCGGCTAATTGTAGCACAGCGGGGGCAGGGGGCGCAACGGATAGGGGGGGAAGCGCGTGTTCTCAGTGTTGAGCGGCATTGAGTTTGAGATTGGGGACAGAGGGGCGAATCGCGCATCGGATACGCCGGTTGCGCATAGCGCGGGCGCATCCCTTTCCCCGGCAACTAACTGCGGGGGAAGGGATGCGCTTGCAATTGCAATACGGCGCAGCGTCCGTTGGCGCGAGGCGCTTGCGGCAGAGGCGTCTAGCGCTTGGAGATGACCACCGTCAGCCTGAAGTTGCCGCCGGTGTTGAGGCTGCGGGTGGTTGCCTCGATGGTGTATGTGCCTGCCTGAAGGGAGGTCTCGCCTATAGAGGCGCCGCTGTTCACCACGGAGCCGCCCCTGCCGCTGCCGTTAAGCAGGTAGAGGTAGGCGTTCGCGGAGGATTCGATGCTGACGGTTACGGTTGAGGCCTCACTCAGCGTGAATGGGTAGTAGATCGCATAGCGGGTTCCCGCCCTTGCGTTGGGCGGCGTCTTGTCGGACAGGCACCTGCTGTTCCATGAGTCTGTAAAGCTGAGTGTGAAGGTACGGGTGAAACGGGCAAAGAGGAGCACGCTGAGCTTGCTGTCGTCAATGCAGCCGGACGCCAACGCCGGCGCTGAAGTCGCGGTTGGCCTGGGCGTCGATGTCGGCCTCCGCGTCGCCGTTGCCCTGGGCGTGGCGGTTGCCCTGGGCCTAGGCGTCGCCGTTGCCCTGGGCGTCGCCGTTACCCTGGGCGTCGCCGTTGCCCTGGGCATCGCCGTTGCGGTAGGTTGGGAGGTGGTGGGCGTCGCCGTGGACGGAGCGCCCGACGGCGGCGTTGACTGACCATGTAGGTTCCAGCCCCAGCACACAGCGGCGCCGTCTGCGCGCAGGCCGCAGGTGTGATCCCAGCCGGCGCTTATGGAAGTGAATGCGCCCGACGGCGGCGTTGACTGTCCAGATCTATTATCGCCCCAGCACACCGCTGTGCCATTCGCGCGAAGACCGCAGGTGTGATTCAAGCCGGCGCTTATGGAAGTGAATGCGCCCGACGGCGGCGTTGACTGACCCTCGTCGTTATCGCCCCAGCACACAGCGGCGCCGTCTGCGCGCAGGCCGCAGGTGTGATCCTCGCCGGCGCTTATGGATGTGAATGCGCCCGACGGCGGCGTTGACTGACCATAGTCGTTTCTGCCCCAGCACACCGCAGCGCCGTCTGTGCGCAGGCCGCAAGCATGATCCCTGCCGGCGCTTATGGAAGTGAACGCGCCCGACGGCGGAGTCGACTCACCATATACGTTACTGCCCCAGCACACAGCAGCGCCGTTTGTGCGCAGGCCGCAGGTGTACACAAAGCCGGCGCTTATGGAAGTGAATGCGCCCGACGGCGGCGTTGACGCACCGTAGCTGTTACTGCCCCAGCACACAGCGGCGCCGTCTGCGCGCAGGCCGCAGGTGTGATCCTCGCCGGCGCTTATGGAAGTGAATGCGCCCGACGGCGGCGTTGACTGACCATCGTCGTTTCTGCCCCAGCACACCGCGGCGCCGTCTGCGCGCAGCATGCAGGTGTGAAAGAAGCCGGCGCTTATGGATTGAGCGGTGGGGGCGGTTACAGAAGTGGCGGTTGCCCTGGGGGTTGCGGTAGGTTGGGAGGTGGTGGGCGTCGCCGTGGACGGAGCGCCCGCCGGCGGCGTTGACTGACCCTCGTCGTTCAATCCCCAGCACACCGCGGCGCCGTCTGCGCGCAGGCCGCAGGTGTGATCCCAGCCGGCGCTTATGGAAGTGAATGCGCCCGACGGCGGCGCTGACTCACCATATTCGTTATCCCCCCAGCACACAGCGGCGCCGTCTGCGCGCAGGCCGCAGGTGTGATCATCGCCGGCGCTTATGGAAGTGAATGCGCCCGACGGCGGCGTTGACTGACCCGCCCAGTCAGCACCCCAGCACACAGCGGCGCCGTCTGTGCGCAGGCCGCAAGCATGATCCCTGCCGGCGCTTATGGAAGTGAACGCGCCCGACGGCGGAGTCGACTCACCATATACGTTACTGCCCCAGCACACAGCGGCGCCGTCTGCGCGCAGGCCGCAAGTATGAAACGTGCCAGCGCTTATGGAAGTGAATGCGCCCGACGGCGGCGAAGCCGAGCCGAATTCGTCAGAGCCCCAGCACACCGCGGCGCCGTCTGCGCGCAGGCCGCAGGTGTGATCATCGCCGGCGCTTATGGAAGTGAATGCGCCCGACGGCGGCGTTGACTGACCCTCGTCGTTACGGCCCCAGCACACCGCAGCGCCGTCTGCGCGCAGGCCGCAAGTATGAAACGTGCCAGCGCTTATGGAAGTGAATGCGCCCGACGGCGGCGCTGACTCACCATATTCGTTATCCCCCCAGCACACAGCGGCGCCGTCTGCGCGCAGGCCGCAGGTGTGATCATCGCCGGCGCTTATGGATTGAGCGGTGGGGGCGGTTGCCCTAGGCCTAGCGGTTGCCCTGGGGGTGGGGGTTGCGGTTGCCCTGGGCGTGGCGGTTGCGGTAGGTTGGGAGGTGGTGGGCGTCGCCGGAGATCGCAGCAGGACGAACAGCAATACGGCCACCGCAGCGAAAGCGGTCAGGTAGAAACCTATGAAGTACAGTACGGATTTAGAACTCATATTCGGGGGGAGGGGTAAATCGTATGTTCGGCATATTGCTACTCCATGCGCTAAGGCTGAAGGCTTTGACGCAATGATACAGCGCTAATTAGGAAAGTCAAGGGGTGGTTGGCAATCGGAGTTGCGCCATCCCTGCCTCGCTATGCTGAGGAAGGCAAATCGCATATCCGCTACCCCAGTTATGCTTAGCGCAAACGCATTAGCGCGATACGCTTGACGCGGATGCGCCTATCGGATGCGTGAAAGCGCGGCGACGCCGAAGGTGAGCGTGAAGTTGCCGCCCGTTTCCAGGTCGTAGGTGGTTGCCTCGATGGTGTATGCGCCCGGCTGCAGGCGCTCGTCTATTCGCGAGTCGTTCCTGTTCACCACGGAGCCGTTCGCGCCTCTGCCGTTAAGCAGGTAGAGGTAGGTGTTATCTACATCGTTGGATGTGATGTTGACGGTTACGGTTGAGGGCGCGTCCAGCGTGAATGTGTAGAAGCGCGCATAGCGGGTTCCCGTCTTTGCGGTGGGCGGCGTCTTGTTGGATAGGCAGTCGCTGTTCCATGCGCCGGTGAGCCAGCCCAGGCTAATGCTGCGAATGCAGCCGGGCGCTAATGTCGACGCTGATGCGCGCGTTGGGGTTGCGGTGGGTATGGTTGTAGACGTCGGCGTGGGTGTAGGCGTGGTTACCGGGGTATTCGTCGGCGTGGGGGTTGCGGTAGGCGTTGCCGCCACGGGTCCGCCGTCAAGCGCCGCCAATCTGTTAGTCAGCGCAGTGATAAGCCCCTGCAGCGACTCGACAAGCGTTTGAAGCGTTCCCAGTTGCTCTTTCTGCGCCTCTATGAGTCCTTGCTGCGTCTCTAGTTGCTGTTGCTGCGCGTCCACCTTGCCTTCAAGGCGGCTCATTCTGTCGTCAGCGCCTTCGGGGGTGGATACGCGGGTTGCGGTGCGCGTGGGCGTAAGGGTGGGCGTCGCCGTGGACGGAGCGCCCGACGGCGGCGTTGACTTCCCATATGCGTTACTGCCCCAGCACACAGCAGCGCCGTCTGCGCGCAGGCCGCAGGTGTGATAATCGCCGGCGTTTATGGAAGTGAGCGCGCCCGACGGCGGCGTTGACTTCCCATATGCGTTATGGCCCCAGCACACAGCAACGCCGTCTGCGCGCAGGCCGCAGGTGTGATAGGTGCCGGCGCTTATGGAAGTGAATGCGCCCGACGGCGGCGTCGACTGACCGAACCTGTTATACCCCCAACACACAGCAGCGCCGTTTGTGCGCAGTCCGCAGGTATGTCCCCAGCTTGCGCTTATGGATGTGAATGCGCCCGACGGCGGCGTCGACTTCCCATATGCGTTACTGCCCCAGCACACAGCAGCGCCGTCTGCGCGCAGGCCGCAGGTGTCCTCCCCGCCGGCGCTTATGGAAGTGAATGCGCCCGACGGCGGCGTCGACTGACCCTCCCAGTTAGCGCCCCAACACACAGCGGCACCGTCTGCGCGCAGGCCGCAAGTATGCGAATAGCCGGCGCTTATGGAAGTGAATGCGCCCGACGGCGGCGTTGACTCATCGAAGAGGTTATCCCCCCAACACACAGCGGCGCCGTCTGCGCGCAGGCCGCAGGTATGATAGCCGCCGGCGCTTATGGAAGTGAATGCGCCCGACGGCGGCGTTGACTGATCGAAGAGGTTACCCCCCCAACACACAGCGGCGCCGTCTGCGCGCAGGCCGCAGGTGTGATCCTCGCCAGCGCTTATGGATGTGAATGTCAGCGCGCTTGTGGATGTGGGAGTAGCGGTCGAAGCCTGTTGCGCGCTTGCGTTGTTCGAGTTCGGCAGCAGGATTAGGAATAGAAGCAACGCCGCGGCGATGGCAGTTAGGAAGTAAATCGCGGGCTTAGGAAGGGTAAATGGCATATCGGATTCTTTCACTATATTCGGGGCAACAATCTACACTATACACCATTATAGGAATCGAGGCGTGGTTGGGCGTTCTGTTGGTCGGGGCGACTGGACTTGAACCAGCGACCTCCACGTCCCGAACGTGGCGCGCTTCCGACTGCGCTACGCCCCGACACTATTGTATTGTAGCCCGATGTGGCGCATTAGGCAAGGGCGACGGATACGCTCAACGCAAGGTTTTCGCGCTTCCGCATAAGTGGCATAAGCGGCTGAGATTCGATGCGCCGCTCAATGCGCCTTATCAAGCCGCATCAGTCCGCTAATTTAGGATAGGGATAAGATGATGGCTAGGGTGAGGGCGATAGCGCCGCCTATCGGGTTGGCGATTGGGCGGCGCTGTGTATCGCTTGCTTGCGCCGTGCCGTTTATGCGCCTTCCATTGCGCGCAGGAGTTCTTCGCCGTTGGACTTCCACCAGCCGTATAGGATGGCGAGGTCTGTGCCGATGGAGAAGTGGCGCACGCCCATATCTAGGTAGCGCTTGGCTTCGTCGGGGGATTGGATTTCGGCGCGCGGGGGGACGCCCATCTTGATGGCGGTCTCGAAGGTCTTTTTCTGCGCCGCCGCGACTTCGGGCGCATTGCGCTGGCCGGGCTTGCCGATGCTCATGGAGAAGTCGGATCCGCCCCACTGCACCATATCCAGTTCGGGTATTTCCAGTATCTCTTCGAGTTCGTCCACGGCGCCTTTTTTCTCAATCATCACCGCCATAACGATGTCGTTGAGCGAGTCGACGTACTCTGCGGAGCCGCCGTAGCCCATGTAGGTGTTGCGTCGGGTAGCCACGCCGTACATGCCCTTGTCGTTGGGCGTGTCTGGTTTCGCTTGGCGGATGCACTCGCGCACATCGGCGGCGCTGCGGCAATCGGTGAACAGCACGCTACCGAAGCCAGCGCCGATGCCGCGCTGCGCCAGGAAGGACTGGTGGCTCTGGTCTATCTTAATCATGGATCCCATGTTGTGGAGTTCGGCGGCGCGGCACAGGTTGTCCAAGTCGTGCAGGTCGAACGAGCCGTACTCTGCCACGAACTCCACATAGTCGTAAATGCCGGTGTGTCCGATGGCTTCCACCACCGAGGGCCACGCCGATAGGATGTGCGTGCTCAGCGTAGATTCGCCGGCGTTCAGCTTCTGCCTCAAAATGTTAGGTCGCATTGCAATTCCCCCGCGTTAGCGTTTCAGGTTGGCGTTTCATTCGGTCGGTCAACTGACGGCAGGTTTGGTCAGCGTAGCAATTCTAACACAAGCGCAAGGGAATTGGGGAATGGCGGGTTTGCGGTTATGTACCAAAGTATCTATGCGAATTGGGGAATGACGGCTATGCGCCGAAATACTTATGCGAATTGGGGAATGGCGGTTATGCGGCTATGTACCGAAGTATCTATCGCCGTAATCGCCGAGTCCGGGGACGATGAACTTGCGAGCGTCAAGGGTTGGGTCGACGGCGGCGAGCGTGATGTTGGCGCGCGGGATGAGGGCCGCTAGGCGATCGATGCCTTCGGGGCATCCGATTACGCCGCTGAAGTAGATGTTTTCGGGGGCGCAGCCCGCTTGTGTCAGCAGATCGACGACGGCGCAGGCGCTGCCGCCGGTGGCGAGCATCGGGTCCAGCACAACGGCGCGGGCGGGCAGTTCGGGCGGGAGCTTCTTGTAGTACACGCTGGGCAGCGCGGTGGATTCGTCGCGCTCAACGCCCACGATGCCAACGGGGGCGTCGGGCAGCATATCCGTGAACGCCGGCAGGATGGCGATGGCGGCGCGCAGTATGGGCGCAAGCAGCACATCGCGCGGCATAGCGATGCCGTCGGCGCTGCCCAAGGGCGTCCGCAGCGCGAGGGCGTCGCCGCCCCGCTTCGCCAGGGTTTCGGCGCATAGCAGGCGCGCCAGGCGGTCGGAGGCGCGTCGAAAAGCGGCGGTGGGGGAGCGCTCGTCGCGTAGGACGGATAGGTGGTGCGCGTAGATGGGGTTGGGGTTGTCGCGCGTAGGGTTGTTGTATATGGGGTTTTCGCGCATGGGGTTCATGGAGTTATAGGATACTACATTGGAGGAGGGTTAGTGAAATGCGGGGTAGGTACGGGATCTGATGTCGCTGGATTGGGCGTACACCATTTTGGGCGAGCGCATCGGCATAGCAGCGCTTCCCTCAGCCGCCTTTCGGCTATGGCGCAGAAGTCGGGGTTGACGTCGTAGCCGATGCCGTCGCGTCCGTGCGCCGCCGCCGCTACTAGCGTGTTGCCGCTGCCTACGAAGGGGTCGATGACCGTTTCGCCCACGAAGCTGTACGCCCTGATTAGGCGCGCGGGGAGTTCGGTCGGGAACGGCGCGGCGTGGCTGCGGTTGTCCCCGCTCTTTTCGGGCTTCATCAACCACACGTCGGAGTTCTTGAGGGACAGCCAAAACTCTTTGTCCAACTTGGAAGCCGCGCGCTGCTCCGCGCTGACATGGGCGTACTTGGGCGCTTGGCGGCGCATCGGCTTTTCAAACTCAAGTATGAATTCGTGCATATGGTTGATTAGGATGCCGCCGGGGTTGGGGTATGTGCCGAAGTGCGCCCGCACGCCGTTGGTCTTGTGCCAAACGATGTCCCGCTTGAACACGAAGCCGAGGCTTTCGCACAGGTCAACGCTCTTGCCCGCAAGGTTAAGCGTGCGAAACGATTTGTTTTCGCGCACCGGCAGGTTCATTATGTTCAGGAAGAATTTTCGACCCGGCTGCAAGACGCGATGGACTTCGCTCCAAACCTTGCCCACCTGCGCCAGCCATTCGTCCAAATCGTGCAGATTGCCCAAATCGTCGGACGCATCGGAATACATCTTGGCGTTGAAGTAGGGCGGTGAAGTGATGGCGAGATGCACGCTCTCATCGTCCACATCGCCGGACATATCCCGCGCATCGCCTCTTATGATGAGCTGCCTCGTCCCGTCGTTGTCGACCGCGATGGGCGTCTGATGCGGCGCGTCGACGGCGTGTAGGCGGGCGGCGCGCAGGGGCGTTACATCATGCAAGCGAAAGCGATACTGCCCGCCGGCGGACTTGAACGCCGCCAGTTCGCCAGCCTTGACCCGCCGATGGATTTCGCGCACGGGCAAGCCGGTGTAAGCCGCAACCTCTACTACGGACAGGTAATCGCGGTTGGCATAATCGGTGGCGGCGTCTCTGACAATCAGCATAGCGCCTACGATTATGTTTGAACGGCGGCGCGGGTGTCAATCGGGCGGCAGGCGTGAAGTTGGCGGGATGCGCTGGGGCGATAATCCCTCAATAGTACGTTAGCGGCCGACTTTGGCGCATCACACCTCAGGCGCGCTACCGCTCAAGCCGTCCGCTTCCAGGGCGGCGACGGCGGCGTCGTCCATCGCAAGCAGCTCGCCGAATATGCGCCGATTGTGTTCGCCCAAGCGCGGCGCATGGCGGGGCGCTGCGGCCGGCGTGGCGGACATCTTCCACGCGGCGCCGGGCATGAAGTATAGCCCGCAGGATGGGTGGTCAACCAGTTCTAGCAAGCCGCGCGCCTGATAGTGCGGATCGTTGAATATCGCTTCGCCCGTCATCACCGGCGCCGCGCTGACGCCGGCGTCCTGAAGCAGGCGCATCGCGTCGGCGGCCGATCTGCGCCGCGTCCAATCCGATATGAGCGCGTCCAACGCGTCGTGGTTCTTGTGGCGCGAGAGTATGTCGATGTACGCCGGCTCGGCGGCGGTTTGCGGCGCATCCATCGCATCGCAGAGGCGCCGCCATTCGGCGTCGTCGGCGACGGCTATCGTAATCCATTCGTCGGCGCCGCGGCAGGGATACGCCCCGTGCGGCGCATAGACGGGGTGGCGGTTGCCGCGATTGGCGGGCGGGCGTCCGTTCATCTGAAAGCCCAGCAGATGCTCGCCGATGGTCATTATGGACGATTCCAGCTGCGATACATCTATGAACTCGCCCTCGCCCGTGCGGCGTCGGCGATGCAGCGCGGCGAGAACGGCGCCGGCGGCATGCGCTCCGCTGATTGGATCTCCGAAGTTGACGCCCGATTTCACGGGAGCATCCTCGCCGAGATAGCCGTTCATAGATGCGATGCCGCCTAACTGCTCCTGCCCTATGCCGTATTGGATGAAATCCTTCCACGGGCCGCTGCCGCCGAATGCGGGCATAGAGACCATAATCAGGTCGGGACGCAGCGCGCGCAGCCGGTCGTAGCCAAGCCCGCGCCGCGCCATCAGCCCTGCGCGAAAGTTCTCTATCACCACATCGCTGATGCTCACCAGCTCCTCTATAATCGCCTTGCCCTTCGGATGGCGCATTTCGGCGGTGATGCCGAACTTGCTCATATGCAGCGTGTTGAACCAGCCGCTGCGGTTCCACGGATCGGCGCCACGCTCGCCGTCGGGCAGATTGCCGGAGCCCACAATCATCCGATGCGGATCCCAAGCGCGCGTTGACTCCACCTTGATGACCTCAGCGCCCATATCGGCGAGCAGCTTGGTGGCGTGCGGCCCCGCCCATATGCGCGAAAAGTCGAGGATGCGGACGCCGTTCAGCGCGCCCGCATGCGCGTTGGATTGTCCGTCGGAATGTTCGGATGCCATAAGCGATGCCTTGTTATTGGAGTTGGCGGCGGCGCGCCGTATGCAAGCGCGCTGTGCGTCGTCGCGCCGTATCGGATTGGCGCTTTCGGCAGCGCGCGGACGCATTGTTTGGCGCATAGCATTGTACCGCGAATGGGTGGGATGCGGCAAAGAGAGCTCTGGCGTCATACGCATGCTTACGGAGTATATGCCCGATCTTGCTGCGCTACCGTCCCCAAAATCATCATCCCGCTATTCGGAGAATTTTCGGAGAAAGCGCGCGACGTCAACCCGTTTCAACAGATCGGCGGCATGAAGGGGCGACTTGGTGGAGCTGAGGGGACTCGAACCCCTGACTTCTTCCTTGCAAAGGAAGCGCTCTCCCATCTGAGCTACAGCCCCACATCGGCATACGCCGCAAGCGTGATGGCGGCGCGCGGCGCATATCGCGAAAACGCAGTAGTCGACGCCGGCGCATATGGCGGAAGCGCCGCGTCCAACGCGCGCAACGCATATGATATGGCAGGACTTGCCGCCAAGCGCGTATGCGCCAAACGCAGAAACACCTTAACCGCTGGATAGTGGAAGGAAAAGTTTAGTTTGCAAAACAGCAGGTTTTCTCAGGGAGGCGCTTCGGGCTTTTGAGGAGCTCCCCTCGGATGACCGAGGTCCGGCTCTACTCGCCGCCGTGGTCGCCCCGCCTGCTGAACGACCTGGGATAAGACCTTGCGGTTGGCGCGCCATATGGCGCATTCGCCGCGCGGTTTCTCCCTAGAAAGGAGGTGATCCAGCCGCACCTTCCGGTACAGCTACCTTGTTACGACTTCGTCCCAGTCACCAGTCCCACCCTCGGCGCCTGCCTCCTTGCGGTTAGCCCAGCGACTTCAAGTGTTACCGACTTCCATGACGTGACGGGCGGTGTGTACAATCCCCGGGAACGTATTCACCGCAGTGTGCTGACCTGCGATTACTAGCGACTCCGCGTTCATGCAGGCGAGTTGCAGCCTGCAATTCCAACTGAGGCCGGATTTTTGGGATTAGCTCCGGCTCGCGCCCTCGCGACCCTCTGTTCCGACCATTGTAGCGTGTGTGTAGCCCTGAGCGTAAGAGCCGTGCCGACTTGACGTCGTCCCCACCTTCCTCTCCCCTTTTAGGAGCAGTCTCGCTAGACATAGTAACTAACGACGAGGGTTGCGCTCGTTGCGGGACTTAACCCAACACCTCACGGCACGAGCTGACGACAGCCATGCAACATCTGTGCGTCTGTCCCGAAGGAAAGCTCGCTTTCGCGAACCGTCAGACGCATGTCAAGCCCAGGTAAGGTTCTTCGCTTATCATCGAATTAAACCACACGCTCCGCCGCTTGTGCGGGGACCCGTCAATTCCTTTGAGTTTTAGCCTTGCGGCCGTACTCCCCAGGCGGGATACTTATCGCGTTAACTCCGACACGGGAGGGGTCGATACCCCCCATATCTAGTATCCATCGTTTAGGGCGTGGACTACCCGGGTATCTAATCCGGTTTGCTCCCCACGCTTTCGTGTCTCAGCGTCAGGCACAGCCCAGAAAGCCGCCTTCGCCTCTGGTGTTCCTCCGGGTATCTACGCATTTCACCACTACTCCCGGAATTCCGCTTTCCTCTGCTGCCCTCAAGCTCGGCAGTTTCCCATGACCCCTCCCAGTTGAGCCGGGAGATTTCACATGAGACTTGCCGTGCCGCCTACACACCCTTTACGCCCAGTAAATCCGGACAACGCTCGAATCCTACGTATTACCGCGGCTGCTGGCACGTAGTTAGCCGATTCTTATTCATGAGGTACCGTCCTATCTCTTCCCTCATAAAAGAGGTTTACAGCCCTGAGGCCTTCTTCCCTCACGCGGTGTCGCTGCGTCAGGCTTTCGCCCATTGCGCAAGATTCCCTGCTGCTGCCTCCCGTAGGAGTGGGGGCCGTGTCTCAGTCCCCCTCTGACCGATCATGCTCTCACATCGGCTACCCGTCTTCGGCTTGGTGGGCCTTTACCCCACCAACTACCTGATAAGCCGCAAGCTCCTCCCGGAGCGACCGAAGCCTTTCTTCAGCGAGCCTAAACTCGCTCAACGTACGGGGTATTAGACCGAATTTCTCCGGATTATCCCCCGCTCCGGGGCAGATCACTTACGTGTTACTCAGCCGTCTGCCACTAGCGCCGAGGCCGAAGCCCCTTTGCCCGTCCGACTTGCATGCATTAAGCGCACCGCCAGCGTTCGTCCTGAGCCAGGATCAAACTCTAAACGTGTGTTTCCTTCCACTATCCAGTTGTTAAGGTGCCGCCGCCAAATTGCGGTAACCACTATCCTACACCCGCCCAAACCGCCCTGTCAACCCTTTATTCAATCAATTTTAAGAATACGCCCAAAATCCGCCGCTAAGCCGTTCAAATGCTTGCAACGCGTATGATACGATAGCAACAAGTAAAGCGTTACTGACGAAAGATGCGCCGCCCAGCGCAACCTTTCCCATACCCGATAGCGCGTTGCCAAATGCGCAACGAAATTAAGAGAGGCATAATGATGGTACTGACCGAAGAACAGGTAGATATGGAACGGCGAGTAAGCCGACTAGAGGGCGGCTACCAACACTTGGCAACCAAAGCAGACCTAGAGCGCGCAATCAACACGCTGACCTGTCGATTCATCGGTTTCGGCGTCGTACTGGCGGGCGTGGTAACCGCCGTACTGGGCTTGCTAATCAGGCTCTGGGGATAAGCCCCAAAGCCGATCTCGCCCGCCCTATCGCATCGAAATCTCTGCTATACTAATCCCCCAACCTACACCAACCATTAGCCATACATATGGGAGCGCCATGATGGAAGCCGAAGCGAAAGAAAAAATCAAAGCCATCGTCCGCAATGCGCTCGAAAAGCGCTTCGCCGACGACTTCATATTCGACCCGATAGTAGTAATCCCGGAAGTCGACGATTACCTCGACGAGTGCATCGACTACCTCCACATCTTCATCGTCTTCGACGGCGATCAGGCTAACCTCGATCCGAGCTGGACGGGTAGTCTCATAGGACGCATCCAGCCTCACCTAATAGCTGCAGGCATAGAGGAATTCCCCGTCCCGTCATTCATCATAAAATCGGAGTGGAAATACATGGAACGAAATCTGAAGAAGCGGAATAAGTTGGATTATGCAACCGCTTGACTTCACCAAAGCGGCAAGGGATTTGGTGGACAGCGCCGGCAGAGGCCGCCCCCGGGAAGTCAACCTGCGCCGCGCAGTGAGTACTACCTACTATGCGCTCTTTCACTGCTTGGCGGACTGTTGCGCGAATATGCTGGCAGGCAACGCCCAAGACAATCGCAGCAGTCCGGCGTGGCTGCAGACATACCGCGCCCTGCAGCACACAACCGCGCGCCGCCGATGCCTCAGAGCCACTATTAACCGCTTTCCATCCGAGATACGGAATTTCGCCAAACTATTCGTTTCTACGCAGATGAAGCGGCACAGCGCGGATTATGACCCGGATGTCACATTCATTAAATCCGATGTCATCCAAGACATCGACGAAGCGGAAGACGCCATCAAGCGGTTCAACAAAGCCTCCCGCGCCGACCGACGCGCTTTCGCCATCTACGTGTTACTGGACATCAGAAACGACTAGGTTGTCCCAACCCACTGCGCCGCCCGAACCCCGCTCGCCCTCTACGCCTCCAGCTCCCCCAATATCCCCCGCACATAGTTCACGCTGCGCCTGTCTTTGTAGAGCTGATCGCCTGTGTTGGCGCCCTCTATCGCGAGGTAGCCGTCGTATCCCGCGTCCACCATCGCGCCGATGGCGAAGCGATAGTCGATGTCGCCGTCCGGCAGCGGAACGCGGATGTAGTACGAGTGGTCAATCTCAGGGATGTGAACGCGGTTGAGCGATTTGCAGTGCCAGTATTTGGAGCGCGACGCCAGCGCCGATACGCATTGCTCGGTGGACTCTTCCGGCACATCGTAGTTCCATAGCACATTGCCGAGGTCGGGGTTGGCGTGAACAAACGGGCTGTCCGCAAGCTCAAGCAGATGCAGCGTCGCCCAGCTATTGTCCGCAATGGAATGCTGATGCACCTCTACGGTGATGTTGATGCCCTTATCGCCCGCCATTGCGCCCATTTCGCGCAGCGCCTGCGCCGTGCGGACGAAGTCCTCTTCCGACGCCGTCTGACTGGAGCCGTGCGATTCCGGCGCGCCCGAAGGCCCGGTGTCCAGCATTCGGTTGAGCGGCGGACTGCTGAGCGCCGTGTTCACGATGTCCGCGCCCAGGGCGTCGGCGATCTCGACCGCCGTTTCCAAGCGCTTGCGGTTATGCGCCGCCGTCTGGGGATAGCAGAGCGCCCCGCCCGCGCGAATCGCCACGCACGGCGTCCCTTCGCCGTCAAGCCGCTTTCGCATCTCTTTCACGCGCCCATCATCCACATCAAGCCCGCCGTTGGATGAGGCGGATGCGTCTGACTTCGACAAAAAGTTGTCTATGCCGAGCTCAACGCCGTCGAAGCCGATGTCCCGCACCTTGCCCAGGTAGTCCGGCAGCGCGCGCTCATCCGGAAGCTCCCACGCCGCGCCGGATACAAACGGGTAATATGTGCTGCGCCGAAACGCGTATGCGATTTTCATTGTCATTGCCTATCACCTCTAACTATCCGTCCATGAGTTGTATCAGTGTTGACATAGGGTCCAAATCTCTTACTGGACAAGCGTAAGCTGGAGATGGAAGATTATGGTTCAGCCGCGGCAAACCATGGTATTTATGATTGTACCACCCTGCTAAAACCACATTCGTATCCGCAGTGAAAAATGTTTGCACGTATATGTCGGCAGGATCATGTCCCACGAGTTGATTTCTATTGATTAGCAGATTGAGAGTCAGAATGCGCTCACGATCTATCAATGCAGTAGCATAACTCTTGACATCCACTTTGAAGTTACCCACAGTCATGTCGCTTCCCGGATCAAAGCAACCCAGAGTAGCGCGCAGGCATAGCTTATCCCTGACGAGATTGTGACGTTGCTCTGGTTGATAATCTCCATACCTTTCCAGCAAATGCTCGTGCAGATATTGGAATACTGCAAGTTCCCCCAATATACCCCGTTGAATGACTCCAATATGTTGTTCATCATAGGAGCCAAAGACATTGCGGTCATGTTCAGGATATTCATATAGTATCCGTCTTTCGGCAAACCATCGAGATATAATCTGCATGTCACCAGCGCAGTCTATGTCGACAAAGTCTGTTTCGGTAGCCACAATAAAGCCTCCTATCTTATGAAACTTGCCAACCAACCTTTGGATCAGCTAGTTGGTTATTTCGTCCGTTGGTTGATTGCGTATAGCGACGACCAGGTATCTGGTTCAATTTGCTCTCTATGATTTCTGAATAGTTCTCATAGATTTCGTATCCGATGTAGTTTCGAGCGAGATCTTTCGCCATTTTAAGCGTAGTTCCCGACCCTGCGAAAGGGTCAAGCACACAATCGCCCACGTAAGAGAACATTCGGATACAACGGCGCGCTATCTCTTCTGGCATAATCGCAGAATGCTTGCCCCATGCTAGATCGCCGCGACTCGGAATTGGAATATCCCATACTTGTTTGGTGTATTCTATCCACTCTCGCTCTGTGAGTGTACTAGATTTTTTTGCTATGGGATCTGAAGGATAAGGACGCCCCTCTTTCACGAATACGCCTATAAATTCTATTGTATTCTGGGCGTAGAGGTTGCGCGGGTAAGGATAGCTGCCAAACATCAACCGCTTAGACGGGTTGGTGCGATTCCAAACATAGACATCCATCAGGTACATGCCGGGAACGCCCGTCAAAATTGAATTTTCAATATCAGCGTAGATATTGAAAATATCCCGGTTGTAGTGAGTAGATAACATCCGTTTTGGCATTGGCATCAATGGGGCGTTGACGATTAGTTTCCCGTTAGGCTTAAGAACTCGGTAGCATTCCCGCCAACTGCTGAGGAGCGCGCGTATATATGCGCGATAGTCCGTGATAGCGCCGTAATCATCTTTGTGTTGCTTGGAGTGAACCGTCTGTTGCGTCCCGTTTCTGGAATAGTCCTTAATGCAGAAATATGGCGGAGACGTGACCACAAGATCAACGGTCTCAGGACCGACTTCAGGCATTGACGCCGATGATTTGTAAAAGACGCTATCCAAAGTCTCAGAAACTCCGTAACATTTATTGCCCCTTTTTATTGCTCTTGTAATTATCAGATTATTGCAGGGTTGTCAACCAGTCTATTGGGAATTTCCCAGTCCAAACGCGCCCGCCGCCATATCCACGATGTAGCGGCTTATCGTCAGCGACGATGTGGCGCCCGGCGAAGGCGCGCTTAGCACATGGATTGCGTTTTCCGTCTCCGATATGGCGAAGTCTTGCAGCAGGTTGCCCTTGTTGTCCACCGCTTGGGCGCGCACGCCGGCGCCCGGCTCGCTCAGGTCGTCCATCTCGATTTCGGGGACAAGCGTCTGCAGCGACCGCAAGAACAGCGATTTTCGCAGCGAGCGATGCTGCTCGTCGAAGCCTGTCTTCCAGTATGTCTTGGACATCTTCCAAAACCCGGCGTATGTCAGCGTCCCCAGCGCCTCGCCCAGGTTGAAGCTAGTCTTGGCGTAACCCTCGCGCGCAAAGGCGAGCACCGCGTTCGGCCCCGCCTCCACGCCGCCCGTTATGCGCTTGGTGAAGTGAACGCCTAGGAACGGGAGCTTGGGATCCGGCACGGGGTATATCAGGCTGCGGACAAGATGCTGCCGTTCCGGGCGTATGGAGAAGTATTCCCCGCGAAACGGGATGATGCGCAGCCCCGGATCAGCGCCCATCATCCGCGCCACCTGATCGGCTTGCAGTCCGGCGCAGTTGATGATGTGCCGCGCGCGAATTTCGCCGCGCGAGGTTTCCAAGTAGAGCTGCCCGTCCCGCCGCGCTATGCCGTGAACCGCCGTGTTGGTGAGCAGATCGCCGCCGTTTTCGCCGAACTCTATGGCATACGCCTGCGATACCCGCTTAAAGTCGATTATGCCCGTGTTCGGCGAAAAGATAGCCTTCACGCCCGCGGCGTGCGGCTCAAGCTCGGCGAGGCGCTCCGGCCCGACCATCTGCAGCCCCTGCGCGCCGTTGGCCGTGCCGCGCTCGAACAGATCGTGCAGGCGAGGAACTTCTTCGTCGTTAGTGGCGACGATTACCTTGCCGCACATCTCATATTCGATCCCGCGCTCGTCGCAAAACTCGCGCAGCAACCTGCCGCCCGTGGAGCAGAAATTCGCCTTCTGCGAACCCGGCGCGTAGTATATGCCCGCGTGGATGACGCCGCTGTTATGCCCCGTCTGATGCTGCGCCACCTCGCCGTCCTTTTCCAGCGCAACCACTCGCAAGCGCGGGTATTCCTGCGCCAGCCGCATAGCCGTCGCAAGCCCGATTATCCCCGCCCCAATCACCGCGATGTCATACCCTTGAAAACTCATCGTTGCGCCCTCTCCTAAAAGTGATGCCAACCCTATGCTGATTGTATCACAGCAACCGCTATGCCATACTCTACTATTTTCTTTTGACATCGTGTCGATACGCTCATGCGTGAGGCATAATGCGCAGCTCACATATTACTAAACTGCAGCTTGAGCAGCGTTTATCTAACGCCACTCAACTATGAGAACGCCGCAACATCCGCAGGTTAGCCAACCGCCCGCCCGCTATGCTAACATTGGGCATCACAGAGGCATAGCGCGCGGCAATGCGCCGCCCCGAACCGAACCCCGAACCCACGGAGGCCGCCAGCCATCGTAAGCATATCCGTTGCCAACCTGAGCCACCGCTACTACGGCGAGGACGGCGTTTTGGAGGCGCTGCGCGGCATCAGCATCGAGGTAGCGCCCGCTGCCTTTGTATCGCTGATAGGACCCAGCGGCTGCGGCAAGACCACGCTGCTGCGCGCTATCGGCGGACTGCTAGACGCCGAAACGGGCAGCGTAAGCTTGGGGGGAATGCCGCCCGCCGAACTGCAGCGCCGCAAGGCAATCGGCTTCGTGTTCCAAGACGCCGCGCTGCTGCCGTGGCGCACCGCATTGGACAACATTCGGCTGCCGCTGCAGCTCAACCGCCGCCGCAACGCCAACGCCGCCACCACCTCAAGCGCCGAGGATGCGCTGAACGCCGTGGGGCTTGCGGAGTTCGCCAACTACTACCCGCGCGAACTATCCGGCGGCATGCGGCAGCGCGTGGCGTTGGCGCGCGCGCTTGTCAGCAAGCCCGATGTGATGCTGATGGACGAACCCTTCGGCGCATTGGACGAAATGACCCGCCAAGAGATGCGCTACGAACTGCTGCGCCTGTGGGAGCGCACGCATGCCACTGCGCTGTTCGTAACGCACAGCATCCCGGAAGCCGTGGCGCTGTCCGACCGCGTCATCGTGCTGTCGGCGCGCCCCGCTGAGGTCGTGGCCGACATTGCGATAGACCTCGCCCGCCCGCGCATAGAAGCGGTGGAGCGCTCAAGCCGTTTCTTGGAATACACCTACCGCATCAGAGACGCGCTTTCCGTCGGAGTAGCCGCGTGAACCGCCTGCTAATCGGACGCATGCAAAGCCGCCGCTCGTCGTCCAAACACGCCGCGCAATCGTCGCATAGCCGCCGATCAGCCGCATTAGCGGTCGCCGGCTACCTGATGCCGCCCGCCGTTGCGTTGGCGCTGGCGGCCGCGGCGTGGGAAGCGTGGACGCGCGCCGCCGATGTGCCGGCGTATCTTGTGCCGGCGCCGTCCGTGGTATTGGCGCGGCTGTTCGGCGACATCGGCTATTTCGCGCTGCACGGCGGCATAACGCTGGCGGAAGCGCTGGGCGGCTTCGCGCTGGGATCGGCGGCGGCGTTTATCGGCGCTACGCTAATGGCGCACTCGCGCTTCCTAGAGCGCAGCTTGCTGCCGATAGCGATACTGGTCAAGGTTACGCCCGTGGTGGCGGTTGCGCCGTTGTTCGTCATATGGTTCGGCTTCGGCTCGCTGCCCAAAGTGCTTATCGCAAGCCTGATAACCTTCTTCCCCGTGCTGGTCAACGCAATGGTGGGCTTGCGCGCCGTCAACCCGGGCGCGCTCGACCTGTTTCGCTCGCTCGCCGCGTCCCGCGCAGACATATACATCAGGCTTCGGCTACCTAGTTCGCTGCCCTACCTATTCGCGGCGTTTCGTATAGCCATTCCGTTGGCGGTCATAGGCGCCGTTGTGGGCGAATGGTTCAGCGGCGATAGGGGCTTGGGCAGCGTCATAATCGTAGCGCACAGCAACCTGGACATGCCCACGCTGTTCGCCGCCATCCTAGCGCTCGCCTTCTTCGGCATAGCGCTGACGCTGCTGACCGCCTATGTAGAGCGGCGCGCCCTCTTCTGGCACGACAGCGCAAACGGGCTGTAGCGCCGCCCCGAAGCCGTTACAATGACATTAGCGCATCATCAAGAGGCATCATCGGATTGCGCCGCCGGCGTCTTTTAGGATTGTGCCATAAGCATCTTTGCCATAGGCGCTTTACACCTAATAAAGGGGGATATGGAAATGGAAGTACAGCAACGCGTCCAAAAGGCGCAAGAATTCTTGGCGGTATCCGACGCAGAGTTCGCGAAAGGCGACGACATGCAGGCGTCGGAAAAGCTCTGGGGCGCGGCCGCACACGCGGTAATGGCGGTAGCGCAGCAACGCGGCTGGCCCTACGGCAAGCATTACGCGCTCAAAGTCGCCGTGCAACGCCTAGCCCACGAATGCGCCGACGACGATCTGCTGAGCGACGCGTTAGTCAGCGAATTCATCACCGCCGAATCGTTCCACGCCAACTTCTACCACGACTTCATGGAAGACTTTCAGATAGAAACCGGCCGCCCCATAGTGCGCCGCTTCGTCAACCGCATGCTGGGGATGGTGGAGTGATGGGGTTGCATACGGCAACGCATCAAACCGACGCGCTCCAAAGATTATTCTCCGAGAATATCAGCGATGTAACCAGGAACCTTGACGTCGTTTTCCTCTTCAAAGTCCTTAATGGTGTTGTAATGGTCGTGAAACAAGAGCATGACGTCCCTTCCCATATTTTGGGCGGCATCAAAATCAGCCTTGGCTTGTTTCCATCCACAAAGATGTAGCCAAGCCCATCCACGGCTTTCGTGGGTCAGCATTTTAATATCTCTACCTGGATACAGCCTCAGTACTTGGTCAAAATCCCTGATTGCGCACACATACTTTTCATTGGCATTATAAGCGCACCCGCGATTGTAATAGACAGCAACGACAGCATTCAATTGTTCTGCAATGTTGTAATCGCTGATGGCACATTCATATTTGCCCAATCGTTTGTACGCAAGCCCACGCACCATATAGGGGTCTCTCTTTCCGTAGGCATAAAGCGAGTCAGGATAAGTGTTGATGGAGTCAGTAAAGCACTTAATCGCATCGCAGAATTTATCATTCTGATAATGTTCGAGGCCTTTGTCATATATTTGAATCGCATCCATGCGAGCTTCCTGGTCTTTGATAAAGCCAGGAATGTCATTGAAAATAGTCCCGTGAGATATATCGTGCTCCGTCTTCAGATAGTTTCTTATCTGTACCTTCATATTGCTAGGGACGCATCGGGTAGTGTATTGAGACTCATCGATATAGCCTCTCTCAGATCGAAAGAATACGCTCTTTTGCTTTTGGACGCGGCTATATTCGGGAGAAGGTTCGTATATCTTGCTGGCTACTTCTTCTGATGAGCGATCCAGCAAAATTATTCTCCCATCTTTGTGATAACTGCCCCTAGTTGCGAAGAAAAGAGCAACCCGGTAATCAGTTGTGAAGTCAATCAGGTTGGTTTTGCCGCCGTAGTGCTGGAGTTGGGTCAAAAATTTGCGCTCATCGGATCCGCCGATGTATCTTTTGATATACTCCAGTTCGGACTCTTGGTAAGCCTCAATGTCCCACTCGTAGCTATATTTTCTGAGAAGCCCTGAAGATACATGACAATACTTTTCAGGTTCGCCCCGATATATGAAATTGCCGTTCTTAGGCTCTGTGATAATCTCATTGAAAGCATCTACGCTGAATATATATATGCTCATAACGATTAACCCACCCCTTTCTCTATTGTTGCGCTTCTTGTGCTTTTCCATTATACACAATGATATAATAACACAACATGCTTATACTTCTGGAGCCTTCATATGGAAGACGCAATCCTATTCCTAATCCCCACATGGCTCATATTCGCTATCATCGCAGCCATAATCGCCAATTCCAAAGGGGGCACAGTTGATGGATGGACGTTTTTCTTCTACGGGCTGTTCCTCGGCCCCATAGCTATAGCTCATGCGATTGTCAGACATCGGACGCTTGAATCAGAGCAACATCGCAATCGCCTCGCCGGACGCATTCCCTGCCCGTTGTGCGACGAGTACATATCCCCCAAAGCCGTTGTGTGTCCGTTCTGCCAACGCGATATTGTGAACTGGAAGACTCAGAAAGAACAATCCGAATCCGCCGATGTCAACGCTGAGCATGCAGAATCCCCTGATGAACGACCTGCTTCCGAAACAAACGCCATCAGCGCCGATAGCACGGAACCCGCTGAGGAACAAACCGCATCCAAAGCAGGCGATGACAAGATGGGTAAATTCGCTGTTCTTGGCTTAATGGGGCTTGGTATTATTATTATCTTAATTCTGATTATTACATCCCAATAACCACCATCACATCAGGAACCAAAACATTGCGCCTACTCTCAAAACCCCCCTCAATCCGATTTAACCGCCTTGCGCTCTATGCGCTGGCAGCCGCCCTATTCGCCCTCGCCGCGCTCACCGCCCCCGCCTGCGCCCAACCCGCCCCCGACGCCGTCACCTTCATGGTAGGCTACAAGGCGCAGGCGAACCTGCCCAACGTCGCCGCGTATGTGGCGCAAGAGAAGGGCTACTTCGCCGAGCAAGGCTTGGATGTGGACATACGCCACGCCTCAAGCGGCGAACATATCCAGCTCCTTATGGCGGGCGATGTCCACTTCAGCACCGTGGACGCCGCCGACCTGCTGAAGCGCCGCGCCGATCCGGGGCTGCCGCTCGTGGCTTTCGCGCTCTTCGGGCAGCGCGGACAGCAAGGCTTCGTAGCGCTCAAAGACGGCGGCGTCAATACGCCCAAAGACTGGGAAGGCAAGACTTTCGGCTACAAGTTCACGCAGCCGCCCGACTACCTCGCCATCCTAGAGGCGCAGCAGGTTGACCGCAGCCGCATCCAAGAGGTGCGCGTTGGCTTTGACCCGCGCGTCCTCACCGAAGGGCAGGTGGACATCCTCGCCATCTTCAAATCCAACGAGCCGGACACCCTCAAGCGCATGGGCTTCGACGTCACGCTTTGGGATCCCGCCGACTACGGCGTGCCAAGCCTAGGGCTGACCTACATCACCACCGAAGCGCACGCCGCCGCCCAACCGGACACGACGCAGCGCTTCCTGAAGGCGACGCTGAAAGGCTTGGAGTACGCAATCGCCAACCGCGAGGAAGCGGTGGACATCGTGCTGAAGTTCGCGCCCGACGAAGAGCGCCCCCACCAGCGCTATATGCTAGACACCGAAATCGCCGACGCAGTCAGCCCGCTCACCGACCAAAACGGCTTGGGTTGGATGACCGCCGCCCAGTGGCAGGCGCTCTACGAGCACCTCGCATCCGTGGACGCCCTGCCCAATCAATTCGACTACAACACCGCCTTCCGCGACGATTTCCTGCAAGCTGTCTATGACGAAAACAGACTCATCTGGCCCTGACGCCTGCCGCTTGCCGCTAACGCCGCCTTAACGCCCAACGCCCATATCCGTTTCGGCGTGATAGAATGCCTTGACGGGCAGCGGCAGCACCAAATCGCAGCGCCCAAACGTCGTTGAATATCGACGTGGGAAATGCCGCCGCGCCAAAACGCCGCCACGGGCAGCGATTGTGCAGTGATAGCATTGATAGACCGCAGCGCCAAACAGGCAAGGAGCGGGTTGCCATCCACAACATACTCATAATGCAGTCCGGCGGCTGCACGCCGGCGCTGAACCGCAGCCTGTTCGGGTTGGCGCAAGAGGCGCTGGCGCATCCCAACTGCATCGGCAAAATCTACGGCGCAGCCTATGGGATGGAAGGCATCCTGCAGTCCAACCTCATAGACTTGAGCGGCGTATCCCCCGACGAATGGCGGCGCATTGCGGACACGCCCGGCGCCGCGCTCGGCTCCACCCGCCGCAAGATGCGCGATGAGGATACGCAGCCGATACTAGACACGCTGCGCCGCCACCGCATCGGCTGCTGGTTCATCATCGGCGGCAACGACTCGGCGTGGACGGGACACCACGTAGGGATGGCGGCGGACGCGGCGGGGATGGATCTGGCGGTCGTCAATGTGCCGAAAACGATTGACAACGACCTTGTGCTGACCGACCACACGCCCGGCTACGGCAGCGCGGCGCGTTTCGTGGCGCTCGCCGTCATGGGCGCGGCGCGCGACGCCGAATCTATGGGCATCGCATCGCCCGTTACGATAATCGAAATGATGGGCAGGGACGCCGGCTGGCTCGCGGCGGCATCCGCATTCGCCAAGCGCGAAGAGCGTGACGCGCCCCACTACATCGGCATCCCCGAAGTCCCGCTTGACCAAACCCGCTTCCTAGACGCAATGGAAAACGCCTACCGCAGATACGGATTCGCCGTCGCCGTCGTCGCCGAAAATGTGCGCGACGGCAATGGCGCTCCAATCGGATCGCAGGGCGAGCCGTGGTATGTGGACGACTTCGGCCATCCCTACTACGAAGGCCCCGCCAAGCACTTAGCGGCGCTGACAGCTAGGCGCTTGGGCGTCCGCGCGCGCTACGAAAAGCCCGGCACAATTCAGCGCTCATTCGCGGCGTGCGTATCCACAACCGACGCCCATGAAGCCGAAGCCGCCGGCCGCGCCGCAGTCCGCTGTGCCATGAACGGCGGCCGCGACGTCATCATCACGCTAGAGCGCGCGCCCGCCCGCGAATACTCCTGCGCCACCGGCGCCGCGCCGCTCGCCCAAGTCGCCGGCAAAGTCAAGCGAATGCCGCCCCACTTCATCGACGCCCCCAACCACTTCGTCACGCCGCAGTTCCTAGACTACGCCCGCCCCCTGCTTGGCGAACCCCTGCCGCAGTTCGGCCGCCTGCTAGGTTAGCTTCGGCGCACGCCGCCGTTTGCGAATTGCAACAACTTCAACTACACTACCGCGATATTGCGCCGGGCATTGCTATACCCTGCACACTACGCAATCTGTAAGCCGACGCCGCTATGCCGCTTGGCGCGCGCGTCGACGGATATTAGATGCTCCAATCCATACTCCAAGAAGCCCGCCTAGTCGCCCGCATCCTGTTGGCAGGCGCGGGTTGCCTGGTACTTGCGGGCATCATTATGCTCTCCGCGCTCATATGGCTCCAGTACATGATAGTCTATGTACTCCCCATACTCCCGGAAGAGCCGACATACCGCGCTATGACGATTGCGTCCGACTTCGTCAAGAAAACATTCTATGGCGTAGATTGTGAAGCACCGTGCGAAAACTGGCCCGAGCGGGAAACGTTGGAAGCTCTGCTCGCCAGCGACAGCGACACGCTTCGCCGCCTGGATGAACTTGCCCTGATGCTGGACATAGTTGAATCCAAAGACAAGTGTCCCGGCAAAACGATGCTGGATGTGGGATACGGCGGAATAGGCGACTTACGATCGATAGGCGAACTCCTCCGTCAGTTGGAAGAAGAGTCGGGCATGGACATACCCTGCATACTGGGCAATATGTAAGCCGCCGCCCTATGCTATGGATATGCGCCTGGCGTTAGCGCCGCGGCAGGATGGCATATGCTCCACTCCATATTTCGAGAGATGCGTCTATTCGTCCGCATTCTACTGGCAGGCGCGGGCTGCCTGATACTTGCGGGTGCGCTAACGCTTTGGGCGTTATTATGGGGCGGATTGATAGCGTTCCTCTTATTCGCATATGCGCTAAATCAGCAGCAAACCGAATGGGTTGTAACGGTTGCGCAAGGCGTTGCCTTCAAAACGCTTTACGGCGTGGACACCCATGCGCTCTTTATAGATTGCGATGACTGGCCGACGCGCGAAGAACTAGAGCGTCTGCTTGCCGAAAACGATGAAGCGCGCCGCCGCTTGTCTGAGCTTAACGCCTGGCCGCAAATCGTCGCGTCCCAATCAAAATGCGACGGCAAGCCCATACTGCTAATCGAGTACGCCGGCAGAGGCGATCTAAGAGCCATCGGCGAAGTCCTCGAACAACTAGAGCAAGACGCGAACATCGCCCTACCCTGCCGATTTCTGAATGTGTAGATCTGCCGCGCTATGCGCCTAGCCCGCGCCTCTTACATCCCATTCCCCCTTTGCGCCCCTGCCCCTTTGCGTTAAAACCCTACACATACCAGCGCCTTTGCGTTAAAATTACGCCAATTCGCGAATATGGCAATAACGACAGCAATGGTGATAACCGCAATGTTTCAGAACCTACCGAAGCGTCTATACGCAACCGCGCTCGCCGCGCTGCTGACCTTGGCCGCGCTAACGGCCGCAGCCTGCGCTCAACCCGCCGCCGAGCCCCAAGCCGAGCCCGCCGTCGCAGCTCCCACTAGCGCCCCAACCGCCGCTGCGCCGGCGCCCACTCAGCCGCCGGCCGCTGCCCCTACTCAGCCGGCCGCCGCCGACCCCGTAACCATAGGCACCGTGCTCGACTACACTGGCGATCTGTCCGATTTCGGCCCCGATATGCGCAGCGCCATTGATATGTCCGCGCGCATCATCAACGACGCCGGCGGCTTGCTCGGCAGCCCGCTGACGCTGGTTCACAAGGACGGCGCTACCAACCCGCAGGTCTCCACGGACGCCGCGCGCGCCCTTGTGAATGTTGACGGCGCTGAAATCATCATCGGCCCCGTGTCCAGCGGCTCCACGCTCGCCGTCGCCAACGCCGTAACCATCCCCACCAACACGCTGCACATATCGCCCGCCGCCACTTCGCCCGCTATGACCATCCTGGAAGACAACGATTTCGTGTTCCGCGTCCGCGTCTCCGACAGCATCCAAGGCGTCATCCTAGCTCGCCTAGCCCGCGAACTCGGCTACGACAAAGCCGCCGCAATCTACATCAACAACGCCTACGGCGACGGACTCGCCAACATATTCAAAGACAACTTCGAGCAAGAAGGCGGTACGCTAACCGCTATGGTGCCGCAAGAATCCGGGCAGCCCTCCTATGTGTCCGAAATTGCAACCGCCGTGGAAGACGACCCCGACGTGCTGGTAGCCGTTACCTACCCCGAAAGCACCGAAGTCTTCCTGCGCGAAGCGATTGAAGGCGACTACATCAAGACATTCTTGTTCGTGTCCGCCGTCAGATCGCAATCCATGGTGGACGCCGTGGGCGGCGATCTGCTGGAAGGCGCTTACGGCACCGCCCCCGGCACACCGGAGAGCGACGCCACCCGCACATTCCTATCGCTGTACGAAGCCGAATACGGCGAAAGCGTCGACATACCGCTTGTAGGCGAAGCGTTCGACGCTTTCACGATAGCGGCGCTGGCGGTAGAGAAGGCGGGCGTGTACGAAGGCGCGGCGGTGCGCGACGCCTTGCGCTCTATAACCAACCCGCCCGGCGTCAAAGTCGGCCCCGGCGACATCCCCAGAGCGCTCGACCTAATACGCAGCGGCGAAGACATAGACTACGAAGGCGTTACCGGCTCACAAAACTTCGACGAACACGGCGATGTGATAAACGCCATAGAGATATGGCAAATCCGCGACGGCGTCATAACCCCCACCGGCCGCTTCGAGACGCCGTAGCAACAACAGGGTTAGGCGATGAGATTGAGCGCATCCATAAAATCCCTTCCCCATCAGGGAGAAGGCTAGGATAGGGGAGCTGCGCTCACCCGCAGCTTCCCCACCGCCTTTTCGCCTATCTTGAACACGAACCCGCCCTTTCCCAACCTTTGCATCGCCGAAAGAGACACCTCTTCCAAATCCGTCCCCATCAGCGTATCGCCCTCCCAAGACACGGCGATGTATTCGCCCCGGCGCTCCGCCTCAAGCGGCTTGGCGTATCGCTCATAGAGAGCGTCGCTTAGCCTATCTAGTTCATCCTGTTTCGAGTTCATTTCGTCTAGCCCTCAATGCCCATCCCTTTGCGCCCCCTGCGCCTCTGCGTTAAAACCTTCGCCAAACGCCCCCGCCATTGCGCCAATCGGCCGCCCATTCACCCCCACATCCCCGTGCTGAAGTACCGCTCGCCTATATCGTTGAATATGCTCACGATGACGCCCGCCCGCTCCCGCCGCGCAATCTCATACGCCCCCTGTACATACGCCCCCGACGACTGCCCCGCGAACAACCCCGCCGCCGCCAGCCGCCGCGACATATCATAGGACGCGTCCACGCCGACCTCCAGCATCTCATCCACCACCGAAGCGTCGAATGTGTCCGGGATGATGTGTCCCTCCCCCAGCGGCTTCAGCCCCTCCACGCCGGGCCACTCCGGCGGATTGATGCTGATAACCCGAATGTCCGGGTTATGCTCTTTCAACCGCCGTCCCACGCCCGAAATCGTGCCGCCCGTGCCAACGCCCCCGACGAAGTGCGTTATGTCCGGCGCCTGCGCCAAAATCTCTTCCGCCGTAGTGTCATAATGCGCCTGCGGGTTGTTCGGGTTGCTGTACTGATCGCAATAATAATACCTATTCGGCGCATCCTCATACCGCCGCCGCACCTCATACAGCGCCTCGTCATACCCGTGCATCGGATCGGTGAAGATGATATTCGCGCCGTGCGCCGCAAGCCGCTTCTTGCGCTCTTCGCTTGCGTTCTCCGGCATCACCAGCGTTACGCCGTAGCCCAGCACTGCGCCTATCATCGCGTAGGCTATGCCCGCATTCCCCGATGTGGCGTCTATAACCGACTTGTCCCGCGTCAGCTCCCCCGCCAAAACCGCCTCGCCCAGCATTCGCAGCACCGGCCTATCCTTGATAGACCCGCCCGGGTTCAGATGCTCGCACTTCACGCTAATCCGCGCATCGCCGACATCCGACGGCATATCCAACCGCACCATCGGCGTATTCCCGATAGCCGTCAGCGGCGGATACTTCGCTATGAACTCCAAATACTCTTTTGACTGGGGCAAACTATCATCCCTCGCATCAGGCTAATCTATGCTAACATCGGTTCGTCCGCCCACGCCGCCGCCATCCGTTTCGCCGCCCCATATGCGCCGCCGATATTAGCGCGCATTTCCCGCCATCAGGCGCATTGCCAAGCGCACTAAGAGTATATCTACCTTGCCCAAATGCGTCCACTATTCGGCGACGATGAGCATAGCGCCGCCCGCCCCGCATCTGAATTCCGTCGCGGCGTCAAAGCCCTAACATAGCGCATACAAAACCTCGTCGCCGCTTGATACGCACAAGATGGTATTCTAACATCAGTACAAGATGCTTTACGGCTATCCGTTTCGGATAAACGAACAAGAAGGGGGAAATAGAGGATGTCCGCAAACCTTGAAGCCGAGTTTCACAACGCCATGCTAGATACCTGCCGCATCGCCGCCGAACACGGTTACAATCCTACCTATTTTAGGAGAATGCTGTCTCAACACGGCGGTTTAGAGGCAGCGAAACGATTGATTAACTCACCCGGAGCTCAATCCGGATTAGACAGACTTTGGGAGCTGGAATTGCTCCACATCTCTGTGGAAGCCCATATAGCGGATCTGCGATGGGCAAGCCTTTTCGACTACGATGAGCGCACGGAAGCGCGAAAACGTCTAATTGCCCGCAATTACAAATTCCCCAACCAACCCAACCGGTGAAACGCCAATGCTCGCACTCGACATAACCCAGCGCCTACAAGACCTGCGCCGGCTGCTCAATCATCACAACTATCGCTACTACGCGCTGGACGACCCCGAAATCAGCGACGCCCAATACGACCAAATGATGCGCGAACTGCGCCGCATCGAAGCCGAGCGCCCCGACCTGGTAACGCCCGACTCCCCGTCCCAGCGCGTCGGCGCCGAACCCGCCGAGCGCTTCGACCAGGTGCAGCACCCCCGCCCGATGTTCAGCCTCGCCAACGCCTTCGACGCCGACGAATTCGAGGCGTGGCACAAGCGCGTCGCCAACCTGATCGAGCGCGACGACTTCGATATGGTATGCGAACTCAAATACGACGGCCTAGCCGTCGCGCTCACCTACGAAAACGGCGTATTAGCGCGCGGCGCAACGCGCGGCAACGGGCTTGTGGGCGAAGATGTAACCCTAAACCTGCGCACCATCAAGAGCGTCCCCCTGCGCCTTATCCAACCCGACGGCGCATCCATCCCGCAGCGCTTCGAAGTGCGCGGCGAAGTCTATTTCCCCAAATCCCTATTCGCCAAGTTCAACGCAGCGCGCGCAGCCCGCGGCGAACAGACCTACGCCAACCCGCGCAACACCGCCGCCGGCTCCCTGCGCCAACTCGACCCACGCAACACCGCAGAGCGCCCCCTAGACATCTTCGTCTATTCGCTCGGATACGCCGAATCCGACGGCTTGCCCAACACCCATTGGGATATGCTGCAATACCTCAAACGGCTAGGCTTCAAGGTCAGCGCCGACAGCCGCCGCGTTCATACCCCGCAAGAAGCGATAGCCTTCTACGAAGACTGGCTGCAGCGCGCCCAAACCCTAGACGCCGCCGCCGACGGCGTGGTGGTCAAAGTAGATAGGCTGGACTACCAGCGCCACCTAGGCGTTGTGGGCAGAGAGCCGCGCTGGGCGGTGGCGTACAAGTTCCCCGCCGAGCAGTCCATCACCCGCCTATTGGACATTCGCGTCAATGTGGGCAGAACCGGCAGCCTAAACCCCTACGCCGTGCTGGAACCCGTGGACATCGGCGGCGCCACCGTCAAGCAGGCAACCCTGCACAACGCAGACTACATTCGCGAAAAAGACCTGCGCATCGGCGATTGGGTGATTGCCGAGCGCGCGGGCGAAGTCATCCCCCAGGTCGTCAGCGTCATCACGGAACGGCGCAATGGCGACGAGCGCGAATTCCGTATGCCCCAAACCTGCCCAAGCTGCGAACAGGCAATCGTCAGCCCCGAAGACGAAGCCGCATCCTACTGCGTCAACGCCGCATGCCCCGCCCAACTTGTGCGCCTGCTAGAACACTTCGTCAGCCGCGGCGCAATGGACATCGAAGGCATGGGCGTCAAGTGGGGCGCGCTGCTCATTCGGCAGGGGCTTATCGCCGATGTAGCGGATCTCTACTATCTCAAGCAAAGCGATCTCGCCCAACTGAGCCTATTGGACGCAATTGAAGCCGGCAAGGCGCGCCAAACGCCCGACCTGTTCGCCCATATCGGCATCCCCTATGTCGGCAAAAAGAGCGCCGAACTGCTCGCCGACGCATTCCCCGCGCTCGCCGATCTGATGCAAGCCGACCAAGCCGCGCTCACCGCCGTCACCGCCATAACCCCGCGCATCGCCCAAAGCGTCATTCGCTACTTCACCGACGAACAAGACAGCGCCCTCATTCGGCAGCGCGCGGAGGCGTTCCTAGAACAGGGCTTGATTGCCGATGTGAACGATATGTACTATGTCCCGAAGAAGCATCTGCTCAACCCCGCGCTTATGCGCCAAAAGAGCGCCGCCAACCTGCTGGGCGCAATCAACGACAGCAAGCGCCGTCCGCTGGCGCGCCTGCTCAACGCGCTGGGCATCCTGCATGTAGGCGGCGAAATCGCCGAACTGCTGGCGCGCTCCTTCGGCAGCATCGACGCCCTTATGAACGCGTCCGAAGACGACCTCACCGCCATACCCGCCATAGGCCCGCGCATAGCCGACAGCGTTGCATCCTACTTCCGCAATCCCGCCAACCGCAAAGTCGTCGAGAAACTCAGAGCCGCCGGCGTCCGCTTGGAAGACGACGCCCCCGCAGCGCCCGCAGAGCAGCCATTCGCCGGCATGCGCTTCGTGGTCACCGGCAGACTAGAGCGCTTCAGCCGCTCCCAGATACAAGACGCCATCAAGCAGCGCGGCGGCGCAGTCAGCAGCGTCGTCAGCAAAAAGACCGACTACCTTGTAGCGGGCGAAGACGCCGGCTCCAAGCTCGCCGACGCCCAGCGCCTACAAGTAACCGTGCTAACCGAAGCCGCCTTCACCGCAATGCTGCCCGAATAGCCCGAATGCCGTAGCGCAGGAAAGCTTCCCAAAACCGCGATACGATAGCAAATTCCCCTTTGCGCCATTGCGGGCTTTGCGTTAAAATAGCCCCCATCACCCCCACAGGCGCGCCGCCAAACCACGGCGGCTTGGCAAGCGGAGGCAACCAATGGTTACTAAACTAATCGCCGCTCCTAAGCAAGACGTTCGTCAGCAAGTCGAAGTAGAACAGGACGAATATCTTGCCGTATTCCCCGAATATCCCCCGCGAGACGATATGCAGAACGCGCTCTACCTAAACAGATACGCCCATGTAACCGCGCTTGAGGTTCATCTCGGCAACCCGGACACAACCCTTGTGCTGGGCGAAGTTAGCGTAGCGCCCACCGCCGACTTTTCCAAAGAGCATAGACGCCCCGACCTAATGGTTGCATTCAACTGCGACCGCGATCTAGTCATTCGGCAAAACGGCTACGCGATAGAAACGCAGGGCAAGCCACCCGACTTTGTGTTGGAGGTGGCGTCATCGACCACGGGCATAATCGACTTCACGGACAAGCGCATAGACTACGCCGCATACGGCATCCGCGAATACTGGCGTTATGACCAGACGGGCGGCGATTACCACGACGTCGCGCTTGCGGGGGATACCTTGGTGGACGGCGCGTATAAGAAGCTTGATGTGAAGTGGCATGACAATATGCGCTGCAGTGGATACAGCGAAGCGCTGGATCTGTATGTGTGCTGGGAATACGGCCGGCTGCGTTGGTTTGACCCGAACACGGACAAGTATCTGCTGACCTTTTTTGAGGAGCGCAATATGAGGTTGCAAGAGACTGCGCGCGCCGACGAAGCCGAAGCCGAAAACCGCCGCCTGCGCGCACAACTCGACGCCCTAAGACGCAGCGACAGCCAGGACTGACCGACAACCTAAACGTCCTATCCCCAAACGGCGCCGCTAAAATGCCACAACACCCTTTGCATTCCCCACACATTTGCGTTAAAATAATCCTAGCTTGAGGTATCCAATGAGAGCCCTTCCCCATCAAGGGAAAATTTAGGATAATAAGATTGGGGACAGCGTTCCCCTCACTCATACTAGCAATAGGATAGGTGAACCGAATGGCGCTTATACGTTTTAGTTTTTATTCACCCCCCCCCCCCCCCCCCATAAAAATCTAAAAAAGTCAAGCCCAAGAACAGCGCCCCGCGCTTATACGCTGTTCGCGCTAAGCGTCCTAATCGCGCTAACCGCCCTGCTATCCCTCAGCGCAACCACATCCGCCCAAACCACCAATGACTACGACTCAGACGACGACGGCTACATCGATGTGAATAGCCTCGTCAAACTCGACGCCATCCGCTACGACCTCAATGGCAACGGCAAGCAAGATTCCGTCGGAGCAACCGACTGGGCAAAGTACACCGCCGCATTCCCCTCCCCTGACACCGGCATGGGCTGCAAACTCACCGACCACGACGGCGATTCCCAAACCGCAAATCAGCCCACCTGCGTCGGCTACGAACTCACCCAAAGCCTTGACTTCGACAGCGATTCCGACGGCGATGTTGACGCCAACGACCACAGCGGCAACTACTGGGATAGCGGCAAGGGATGGCAGCCTATCGGCGCCTCACATATAAACACATACGACGCCAAGTTCAAGGGCGACGGCCATACTATCAACAATCTGTTCATTAACCGAACAGGAAGTTCCGTCAATTACACCGGGCTGTTCGGCTACACCAGCAGCACCTCGCGCATAGAAACCGTGGGCGTAACCAACGCAAATGTCACAGGAAACGATTATGTCGGCATTCTAGTCGGAGTTAATTTAAGCCTAGTCACCGCCTGTTACACTACCGGCAAGGCGCAAGGCGACGATTATGTTGGCGGACTGGCTGGCTACTCTTCAGAAGCGGTCAAAGCTAGCTACTCCACTGCATACGTCAGCGGCCGACGCTATGTCGGCGGCCTGATAGGTTCCAAGTTGGGCAGCAGCGTAACAAACTCATACTCTACCGGCAGGGTCAACCGCTCCAGCGGAACGTCGACAAACATCGGCGGGCTAATAGGGATTGTGTCATCCAGCCCCACCGTAACCGCCAGTTACTGGGACACCTCCACCAGCGGCCAATCCACTAGCGCCGGCGGCAGCGGCGTTGTGGGCAAAACCACCCGCCAGCTCCAAACACCCACTGGCTACAACGGCATCTACGCCAACTGGAACACCAACCTTGACGGCGTAACCGGCAACGACGATCCCTGGGCATTCGGCAACAAGATGCAATACCCCATGCTCGACTACGACAACATGAGCACAACTCCGCAGAACAGCCAAGCAATGGGCATCCCCGACAACTGGAACGCCCCCATCGTTGGCGAGCGCGTCGCCGTATGCGTTACTAGCGCAACGCGCTCCAGTCGCAGCGGAGGCTGGCAGTGGGAAAAGTCCACCAACGGCGACACTTGGACTGCCCTATCGCGCAACAGCGGCGCCACCTACGAATACTATCCGGTCTCAGCCGACGTGGGGAGCTACCTGCGCGCCAAAGCGCCGTTATCCGGCGGCGGATTCGCCTACACCCGCGCATTAGGCGGCCGCGTCAAGCAGACCAGCGCCGCAACCGCCGGGTCAGCGATAACCTTCGTCAGCGGCAATACAAGCCCGCGCGTAGGCGAACTGATTATAGCCAACGACCCTGCCCCCACTGGCGCGGTGGATCGCCGTTACGCCTGGCAGCGCTGCGACAACTCCGATACCACCTACACCGATTGTAGCTACATCTACGGCGTCTGGTGGACCAACTACACGCCCACAACCGCCGACCTGAACAAATACCTGCGAATGGTCGTGTACTACGCCACCAGCGCGGGCGTATGGACGCGCCACGCGAGCGGTTTCACCGGGCAGGTAGCCGCCGCATCGCAGTAAAGCCTAGCCCAGGCAGCGATAAGAATGGGGCGCATCCTCTTCTAAATGCGTCCCTGCGCCTTTGCGTTAAAAACCCTAGGCAGACCCTTTGCGCCCCTGCGCCATTGCGCTAAAATCCCGCCCAAGCGTTAATCCCGAAAATCTAGCAGGGTTACTCCAACTGCCTGTTGACTTGCTGCCGTCTATTATGTAAAGTCAGGGCGATTTGACTACGCTGGACGGGCGTAGTTTTGCAACGGATGCGGGAACGGAGCCGTCTCTATGATGGCGCATTAGGGTGCGGTAATGGATGAGTAAAGCTAATGGGCTGCTTGTGTTGCTGGCGCTTTTGGCGGCGGTCTGCGTGAGCGTCATTGTGAAGGACAAGGTGGCGTACAGCCTCGTAGATTCGTCTGATGTTCGCTTGGAAACCAAGTTTGCGCATCACGAATATGGGCGGTCGGTCAGGTTCGATGCGCGCCTTCGGTTCACTGATAGGGAGCGCGCCGATATCGAGAGCGTTAGGCTCGCCGTCATAGGCCCGCAAAGTTTCAGGGCGACGCTGCCGCTGCGCGAAGGCCGATTCGACTTATCGAGGCAGCGCGGCATTCCTGGCATACTGACGGGCAGCGTTCAATTCAATTCGGTTGAAAATCCGATATTGCGCGTGTACAAAAGCGTTGCGTCAGGCGCTTCTATCTCATACCAAGCGCTTTGGACGCCCGACGACGAAAAGCCTTCGGGCGGAAGCTACACGGGGCGGGTTTCCGTCAAACTTGTAGATGCCGCCGCGCTTCTGAACAGCCGCCCGGCTTCGTTCTTTATCGCATACCCAACGCCGACTATAACGCCTACATTCACGGCGACGCTCACGCCTACGCCGAGTTGGACGCCCACTTTCACGCCCACACAGACGCCAACGCGCACCCGAACCCCGACGCGCACGCCGACTCCCACAACCACCGATACGCCCATGCCGTCAGCCACCGCCACCGCAACGCCGACGCTGCTACCGTCTACTCACACGCCCACGGCATCCGCGACGCTCATTCCGACGTCCACCCCTGCGCCCACGGCGACGCATATGCCCGCGCCTTCCTCTACGCCGACGGCTGCGCCCACCGCGTCCCCAACAATTGCGCCGTCATCGACAGCAACCCCAACGCCGACGGCAACTCCGGGGCTGCAATCCGCAATAGCGCTATCCGCGAAACCGGCGACGCCCACGCCGCTGCCGCCTACTCACACCATAGCCGTGCCGACCGCCACTGCCGCCACGCCGATAGTTCGCGTTGTGATTGCCGTTACGCCGCCGCCGACCATTGATGCGCCGCCGCAGATTGCGCCCGATCCGGTTGCCGCTATCGACGAAACTTCGTCAGATGACAGCGCATCGCCCCTGACCATCGCCATATTCATCGGGATAGCCGTTATCGCCGGCTTGGCCGCCCTAGCGTCCACCGCGATGGTGCGGCGATAGCGATGCGGCGCAAGTGTCAAAGCGCGCGCTTGGGCATTTCAATGAGTAGGGAAAGCAGAACTGCGAATTGGGAAATAGCGGGGCGGGAATTGCAGCACCAAACCTACATACTGCAAATCTCTTGGAGACGCTCAAAGTAGTCGGGGAATGTCTTGGAGACGGTGTCCGGGTCGTTGATGGTGATGCTTGCGTTGCCCAGTGCCGCCAGCGAGAAGCACATCGCAATTCGGTGGTCGTCGTAGGTGTCAATGGTGGCTTGGCGGATTTGCGCGGGCGGTTTAATTCGAATGTAGTCCGCGCCCTCGACCACATCTGCGCCCACCTTGCGGAGCTCAGTCGCCATTGCGGACAGCCTGTCGGTCTCTTTCACGCGCCAGTTGTGTATATTGCGAATAGTGGTCTCGCCCTTGGCGAACAGCGCGGTTACGGCGACGGTCATCGCGGCGTCGGGCATATGGTTCAGGTCGGCGTCTATGCCCGTCAGTTCGCCGCGCGAAACCTCGATCCAGTCCGAGCCGTGCGAAACGATAGCGCCCATATCCCGCAGCACGTCGGCGTGCGCTATATCGCCTTGAATGCTGTCGCCGCCCACGCCGTTGACGCGCACAGCGCCGCCGCCAATCGCCGCCGCCGATAGGAAGTATGACGCCGAGGATGCGTCCCCCTCTACCAGTATGCTGCCCGGCGATTCGTAGCGCTGGCCGCCCGGCAGCCGAAAGCGCTCGTAGCCGATGCGTTCTATCTCAACGCCGAAACGCCGCATAACGTCTATGGTCATATCGATGTAGGGCTTGGATACCAACTCACCTTCAACCTCGATTGTCAGCGGCGCAAGCGACATCGGCGCCGCCATCAGCATGCCAGTTAGGTATTGGCTTGATATATTGCCGCGGATGCGGACGCTGCCGCCCGCAAGCCCGTGCGCGTCAATGCGGAGCGGCGGGTATCCCTCGGCGCCGGCATACTCTATGCGCGCGCCGACCTGCCGCAGCGCGTCCACTAGATCGCCAATCGGGCGCTCCAGCATGCGCGGTTCGCCCGTGAGCGTGTAGCGTCCGATGCCGGCGCAGAGCGCGGCGCAGAGCGAGCGCATCGTGGTTCCCGAATTGCCCATAAACAGAGTGGCTTCGCCTGCCGGGAATGCGCCTCCCAAGCCGGTGACTTGGCAGCGCGCGCCATCATCGGACAGCGCAACACCCGCCCCCAAAGTTCGCAGCGCATTCAGCATATGGGTGGTGTCGTCGCTTGCCAGTAGGTTGCGAACTTCGGTAGAGCCATTTGCCAGCGCCGCCAGCAGCAAAACGCGGTTGGACATGCTCTTGGAGCCGGGCAGGCTAATTTCGCCGTTCACGCTGCGTATCGGTTGTAGCGTAAGTTGTTTCACTGAGGTTCGCTTCCATTATCGCCGAAAATATCGTCGCCCCGGTTGCGCGCTACGGCAATAGGCGCAACACAAAGCCGAACACGGCAAGCATGACGGGAACGAAGATGAACAGCAACCGCAGCGTGGTCTTAATCTCCGCAACATCGGCTTTTACGCCATCAATCTTTTGATTGAGTTCGTCTTTAGTGCTTGCGTTGTCCTGTATGACTTCAGCCTTGGCCTCAAGCACATCCGCTTTTGTGGCGAAGTTGCCGGATGCGCCCTCCCAAACGCCTTCGAGCCGACTCAACCGCCTTTCGCCGTTCTGTATGCTTTCGTTGGGTTCCGTAGCCATTTCTTGCCTCCGTAAAGAGCGTACTTTGTAATTCGCGCGCAACGGGTACATCCCGCAACCGCGCTAATCACGATGCTTGCGTCCCCGTCCACTAACTATAACACAGGATTGGGATATTTTAACCGCCCTACCGAACTACCTAGCCAGGCAGCCGTTGCAACCGATAGATTTGCGGCTTGATGTAGCCGCTGCGATACGGGATGCTGAGCGGAATTGACTCGAGCATCCGCCAGCAGCGCGCGTCGTCCAGCGCGGCGAGCAGTGCCCGCCGTTGCGTGGTTATCACCACTAGCGAGGCATTGGGGGCGGCAACGCGGGCGCTCTCAGTCAGCGCAGCGCGATACAACTCCGATATGTTGCCGCCGCCGCTTAGCATTCCATAGGGCAGGTCTGCGGTGATGGCGCTCACGGATGCGCTTCGCAGCGGCAGCGCGCCGCAGTCCCCGCGCAGCAGCGTTACCGATGAGCGGTGTCCCGCCGCGCGCAGATTGGCGTCGGCGCATTGCAGCGCATCGACGCTTATGTCCACGCCCGTTACGGCTGCGGCGCGCCCCATCCCCAGCCGCTCTATCATCAGCGTACCGGAGCCGCAGCACACATTCAGCATTCGTTCCGTGTTTCCGCCGTGCGCCATCGACACCATAGCGGCTGCAATGTTGGCGTTCAGCGCGCCCGGCATATCGCATACCCGCCATCGGCGCGCAGACAGCGGCATTGCGGCGGCGCGTATGAGCACCTGCCAGCCGCTTGGGGCGCCGGGCGCGCGCCGAACCGCGATATGCAGTTGCGCCGCCGCATCGGTTGACTCGAGCGCGGTTGCCGCCGCGATTTCCTGACGCAAGCGCGCAAACACCGCCGAACCTGCGCCTGCAGCGGCAATGCGGAACGTGTGAAAACTCCCGGCGGGGCGCGCGTTCACCACAGCGCGAATTGCCGTCAGCAGGCGCGTTAGATGCTGATGCCCAAGCAGCGCGCGCGGGCGAGGCACGGCGAAAGTCTCGACTCTGTGAACTGCCGCCGCCATTCTCAGCGCGTCAAAGCGCCGCATTTCGCAGTCGAAGGTCAGCGCGATGCGTCCCGCAAGCGGCTGGCTTTCGGCGATGCGCGCTTGCTTTCCAAGCCGCTGGCGTATTTCGCGCCGCGCGAATTCTTCCAAGCCGACGATTGTTTCGACTTCGTAGCTCTGCGGTGCGGCGGGTTGCGCGGGGACGCGCGCGTTTGGGGTTCGGGTTGGCTTGAGCGCGGGTTTGCGCCGATTGCGGCGGCGCACGGGTTGGGGTTTCATGCGCCGTCCATTCGCGCCACCAAAGTTGTGAGTGCATCGTCAGCGCCCACGTTGCCGGGGAATATGATGCAAGGCATGCACGGATGCAGCGTCTCATCGCCCAGCAGCCATACGGGAACGCCCGCCGCTGCCTGCCCCGGCGACCACGCGCGCCGTACATTCAGCGCCTTGCTTGCGATGTCGGCGGATGTCGCGCCGCCTTTGACCAGCATATAGCGCGGCTTGACGCCGATTGCGGCGACCGCTTCCGCCAGCGCCTGCGATACCTGATGCCCGATAGCGAGGCTGTGGTCTGCGCTGCGTCCATCGACTAGCGCGCGGGATGTGTACACAACGGCGTGTTCGCCCGCGCGAATGCAGGCTTCGGCGGCGCGCGCAACTCGCTCGATTTCCGACGCGCGTCCGCCCGCCGCAAGCAGTTTGCCAACATCGGCTTGGATGCTGTATACGTTGGCGTTGGCAAGCAGATGGTTGAGCTGCCGCGTTGTGCGGGGGACGTGCGATCCCACCACGATAAGCGCTCCGCCTTCGCCGTCTGCGCCCATTTCCGACGGCGTAAGCAGCGCGCGCTCCGACTGCCCCAGCAGCGCCCTGATGAACGATGCGGCGGCGCGGAACAGAAATCGTTTGCCGTCGGCTTCCACCGCCAGCAAGCCTTGAATGAACACTTCCATATCGCGGTTGCTTGCGCCGTTCACCACGCACACGCCGCCCTGCTGGACTTCGGTTAGCCGCGCGGCAACCTGCGCCGGGCCGCCAAGCCGCAAATCCTCGATTGATACGCTCACCACATCGGCGGCGGACATTGCGCCCGCCGTCTTCTCTTCCACCCATTGGCGCAAGTCCGACGCCTTGAACGCAAACGCCGCATCGCGCGCGAATTCGGTATCGCCTACGGGCGTGAGACATTCGCCGTCCGATACATACTGCGTATCCCCGATTGTGTAGCGGCCGCCTTCCAAGAACAGCGGCGCGATAATCCAGGCGTGGGGTTTGCGCGCCAAGTTGTCCTGAATCGCCAGCATCTCTGCGGGGAAGTGGCCGCGCAGCGTGGAGTCTAGGCGGCTTACCACTGTGAAATCAACGCCTACTCGCTGCGCCGCTGCGGTCAGGTTGCGCGCTATGAATGCGTTGACCGCCTGCGCCTGCGATTCGGGCATGCTGCGCGCATTCGTTACGATGAAGAACGCCCTCTGATGGCGCGCCAACTCGGCGCTTATGGCATCTACGGACCAGTCCATCAGCACGGCGATGTCGTGGACGCTCTGCGTTCCCATCACATCGTCGTCCAGAACTACGATTTTCCTGCCAGACGCCTGCAGCGCGGCGCTCACGGCGGGCAACGGGTCTTGCGCCCACTCAGGCGGCAGGCTTCGCAGCGTGTCTTGGAGTGGCAGGCGTTGCGGCGTCATAGCGCAGTCCGTCCCGATTGGCGGCCGGGTTATCGGCGCAGCGCGCGGCCGGGCAGAGCGCCGGTGTGTTCGCCGCCGTCGACTACTAAGCTGCCGTTCACGATGACATATTCTATTCCTATCGGGAACTGCTTGGGCTGCGTGCGCGTGGCGGGCGCTTTCACATTCTTGGGGTGAAACACGGTGACGTCGGCCTTCATTCCGTCGCGCAGGATGCCGCGGTCGGCAAGTCCAAGCCGCTGCGCCGGGAACGACGTCATCTTGCGTATCGCTTCAGGCAGGGACATCTGGTTCTCTTCGCGCACATACTCCGCTAGGATGACGGGGAAGCAGCCGTAGGTGCGCGGGCTTGGGAAATCGCCCAGCAGCACGGCGTCGCTGCCCACCATAGACAGCGGATGCGCCACGAATGCGGGCAGCGTGTTGCCGTTTGCGCCGTCGGATACATAGCAGGTTTGCAGATCTTCCTCTAGCAGCAGATCGCATATTGCGTCGACCGGATGCTGATTTCGCAGCGCCGCCACCGCCTCTACGGACAGCCCTTCGTACTTGTGATTATGCGGGCGCTTGAAGTATGTGAGCCATACATTGTCCCACGATGGGCCGCGCGGCTGCATCTCTTGGCGCAGGCGCTTGCGGGCATCTTCGGACGCGAGCGCATCTTTGAGCCGCGCTACACCGCCGTTGTGCGCCCAATCGGGAACCATAATCAGCAGCCGCGTGCTGCCGAACACATACGGATAACTATCGAAGGTAACGTCCTGCCCGGACGCGGCGGCGTCTTCCACCATCCCGATAAGCCCGTGTCCGCCGCCCGCGCTGGGAACGCGCTGGTAGAAGTGCGTTATGTGAACCGGAATGCCGCTGCGGTCGCCTATCTCAAGCGCTTCGCGAAACGGATCCATGTAGCGGTCGCCAAGCCGATAGCGCACATGCGTATGGTAGAAGCCGCCCAAATCGGCGACGTATTCGCACAGATCCACGAGTTCGTCGGTGCTTGCGTAGCCGCCCGGCGGGTAGTCGAGCCCTGTTGACAAGCCCACAGCGCCCTCTTCCATCGCCTCGCGGATGATGGCGCGCATATTCGCGGTCTCAGCGGCGGTAGCCGGGCGGTCGTCCCAGCCCACGGCGTTAATCCGAACCGGCGAATTGCCCAGTATGTAGGCGATGTTGACCGCTGTCTTTCTGTCGAACATCGCTAGATACTGCTCCACGGTCGACCATCTGCCCGGCAGCGGCGGGTTGCCGTCAAGCCCGGAGTTCAGCGCCACGAAGTCCAGGAAGTCGTCGTGGCTGTGAAACGGCGCGTATGAGTTGCCGTCAACGCCGATGAGTTCGGTGGTGATGCCTTGCCGCACCTTGGGCAGATGCTCCGGTTCGGATAGGATGACAAGCCCACCGTGCGAGTGCATATCGATGAAGCCGGGGCAGACCACATGCTCGGCGGCGTCTATCGTGCGCGCCGCCTCAACGCCGCTCAGATCGCCGCGAAACAGGCGCACAACGTCGCCATCGACGCCCACAGCGCCGTAGTAGCCGGGGTTGCCCGTGCCGTCTATGATAAGCCCGTTTCTGATTAGCAAGTCCAGCATCTCATCACCTCATCGTATCGTCCGCTGCGAAACTTAATTGCATCGTCTGCATTGCCGCTTACGCCGATTGTGATTGTACACCCTGCGCTCATCTGCGCCAACACGCGCGCTCATCCCAATAACTTTATAAGTTCAAGGCTATGCTGATATAATCCTGCGGACGCGTCGGACTGCCGCCGCGCAGGCGTGAATGCGCCGCCAACGCGCGCTTGCTAACCCGTTTCCGACGGATGCGTTTCAGATTTTGAACGATGCAGCAATGCAGCAATTGAGAGGGCATGTCGTAATGCAAGACATCAAGGGTCAGATAACCGCTATCAGAAGCCGAATCGCCGAACTTCTGGTGCATCTTTGACCTGCCCTCGGACGATAAGGAAATAGCGGCGCTGGAAGGGCAGGCGGCATCGCCGCAGTTCTGGGATGCGCCCGAAGCGGCTCAGCGCAAGATGCGACGGCTATCCAACCTCAAAGCCAAGGTAGATGACTGGCGCACGCTGGAAGAGCAGACGGCGTCCCTTGATGAGATTGCGTCACTCGCTATCGAAGAGGACGACGATTCGCTTTTGGACACTATCGCAACTGAGCTTGCGGAGGCGCAAAGCGCGCTTGCCGACCTGGAGTTTCGGCTCACGCTGTCCGGCCCCTACGATGAGCGCAACGCCATCATCGCGCTGCACGCGGGCGCCGGCGGCGTGGAATCCCAAGACTGGGCGGGAATGCTGATGCGCATGTACCTGCGCTGGGCGGAGCAGCGCAACTTCAAAAGCGATGTGCTGGATGTGTCCGCGAGCGACGAGGCGGGCATAAAGAGCGCCGTCATACAGGTTTCGGGCGAGTTCGCATACGGCTACCTGCAGGCGGAGCGCGGCGTGCATCGGCTTGTGCGCCTATCGCCCTTTGACTCCGACCACGCCCGCCACACATCGTTTGCGCTTATGGAGGCGCTGCCCGAAGTGGAAGAGGGCGTGGATGTGTCAATCAACCCCGACGACATACGCATCGACGTGTTTCGCGCCGGCGGACACGGCGGCCAAAATGTGCAAAAGAATTCCACCGCCGTACGTATAACCCATCTGCCCACCGGCATCCGCGTCAGCTGCCAAAACGAGCGCTCTCAGCGGCAGAACCGCGAAATCGGGATGCGAATACTGCTATCGCGCCTAATCGAGCGCGAAATGGCGGAGAAGGCGGCAGAGATAGCCAAACTCAAGGGCGAGCATATATCGCCCGAATGGGGCAATCAGATTCGGAGTTATGTGCTGCATCCCTACAAGATGGTCAAAGATCATCGCACCGGCTGCGAAACATCCAACGCCGATGCGGTTCTGGACGGCGATATTGACGAATTCATCAAATCGTGGCTGACCCAGAAAATCGGAAACGATGTGTAGTTCATCTTATTAACAAGTGTTGGGCGCGCGACAACGCCCCCGAAATCTGAAAGCGCAGGTGGTTGACCGATGCGAAAGCTCCTTCTGATGCCGATCCTACTAATCGCCGTACTTGCGATGGCGTGCGGCTCCGATCCGGGCGCCGCCGCCCCCGAAACGGCGGCCGCCACGTCGGCGCCCGCCGCGGCCGCCCCCACCGAACCCGCAGCGGCGGACACGCCCGAACCCACGGCCGCCGCGCCCGCGACGCAGTCTCAGACGTCGACGCAATCACGCCCGGCGACCGCCGCGCCCACGGCCACGGATAGCGACAGCGACGGCGACGAACCCACGGGCGGCGTGTTCAACCGCCTCTGGTCAGATCCGCCCACGCTCGACCCGCACACCACTTCCGACACCACCTCCGCGGGCATAGTGCAAGAAGTCTTCAGCGGGCTTGTAACGCTCAGTCCAGAACTGCAGATTGTGCCGGACATAGCGGAAGGCTGGGACATCAGCGAAGACGGCACGGTCTATACCTTCCATATCTTGGACGACGCCAAGTTTCACGACGGCTCGTATGTTACGGCGCATGATTTCGTCTATTCGCTCAACCGCGCCGCCGATCCGGATCTTGCCTCGCCCGTGGCAAGCACATATCTCGACGACATCGTGGGCGTCAAAGAAGTGCTGTCGGGCGAAGCCGACTCGATCAGCGGCGTAACCGCCATCGATGAGCGCACGCTGCAAATCACCATCGACGCCCCCAAGGCGTACTTCCTCGCCAAGCTCACATACCCCACCGCTTTCGTGGTCGACCGCGAAAATGTAGAGGCGGGCGGCGCTACATGGACGGACAACCCCAACGGCACGGGCCCGTTCGCGCTCAAAGAATACAGGATTGGCGAGCGCATCATCTTGGAGCGCAACGACTACTTCTACCGCGAGCCCGCAAAGGTCGACCAAGTGGTGATGAACCTCGCCGGCGGGCAGAGCATGGCGATGTATGAGAACAACGAAATAGACATTGCGGGCGTGAGCCTGTTCGACCTTGATAGACTGAAGGATCCCAGCGAGCCGCTATCCGCCGAGCTTCATGTAGCGCCGCCGGGCTTCAGCGTGTCCTACATCGGCTTCAATGTGAACGAACCGCCGTTTGACGATGTGAACTTCCGCCGCGCGCTGAACTTGGCAGTCGATAAGCAGCTCATCGCCGACGAAGTGCTGTCCGGCTTGCGCGTCCCCGCATACGGCATCCTGCCGCCCGGCTTCCCCGGCTACACCGACGACATCGAAGGCTTGACATTCGACGAAGAGGCGGCGAAGCAGGCGCTGGCAGAATCCAAGTATGCCGATGTCGCCACTCGGCCGCGCATCGTGGTCAGCGTGTCCGGCACCGGCGGCGACATCGCCATCGACCTGCAGGTCATCTTGGAGATGTGGGAGCGGACGCTGGGCGTTGAAGTTGAGATACAGCAGGTCGAGTGGGCAACCTATCTGCAAGACCTCAATCGGCGCAAGTTCCAAGTGTTCGTGCTTGGCTGGAACGCAGACTATCCGGATCCGCAAGACTTCCTGGACATCCTGTTCCACAGCGAAAGCGAAAACAATCACACCGCATACGCCAACCCGGATGTGGACTCCATCCTGGAGCAGGCGCGCATAGAGACGGATCCGCAAATGCGCGTGGCGTTGTACAATTCGGCGGAGCAGCTCATCATAGACGACGCGGCGTGGGTGCCGCTCTGGTACACCGGCGAGCGCCATCTGCTGCTCAAGCCGCACATCAAGGGCTATGTGCTGTCCCCAATGACAATACCCAAGCTTCGGTATGTCTATATTGACCCAAGCTAAGATATGGCATATTGTAGGCGGCAGTTCCTGCGAAAACCGCTTACAAGCCATAAGAGCGCGGCAAATGGCGCAGCGTTGAGGAAGCCGAAATCTCAGAACGCCCTGCAAAGGCGCAGACGCGGCGGCTTCCTCCAACCGCAATGCGCCGCCGCCGATAACCGATAGCCGACGACCGATAACCGAACAGACGGGGAGTGTGAGATATGAGACTTGTCATAGCGGGCTGCGAATACAGCGGCACATCCACGCTGGCATTCGCCATAGACGATTGGCTTGCCGAAAACGTCGGCGCGCGCTTCCCGCTGATTCACGACCACTGGAAGATACCGCACACATCCGGGCATCCGCAGCCCGATATGTCCGAGGATGAGCGGCAGCAAGTGCTTGCGCTCAGTCCCGAACTCAAAGAGATGACGCAGCGCCATAGCCTCTACTACCACATTCAGCCCAATTCGTGGCTCGGCCCCGATTGGCTCGCCATCGGCTTGCACATCGACGAGGCGGTCTATAGCCCGATGTACTACGATTACGGCGGCGACGGAATGCCCCACGACCGCAAAGTGGTGGCGCGGCAGGTGGAAGACAGCATACTGCGGTTCGCGCCGGACATAGCGCTTGTCCATCTGAAGGCGTCGGCGGATGCGATTGCGCAGCGCATGCAGGCGAACCCGCACGCCCATAGCCGATTGCGCGCCGAAGACATCCCCGAAATGCTGCGCCGCTACGATGAAGCGTGCGCCGCCTCCGCGATACGCCATAAGATAGCGCTGGACACAACCGACCGCTCTGCGCAAGAGACGATGGCGGAATTCGCGCGCAAGATAGAGCCGCATCTATCCGACGCCGACAGGTCGCGCATCCTAGTGCATCGAAGCTGGCAGTGAAGCGCATCAGGCTAACCGCCGCGCCGACTAATTCCATCTGAGGTCGCTATGTGGGTGTTCATAGCCCGCCGCTTGCTCTGGCTGCCCGTGCTGCTGTTCGCCACCAGCATCGTTACCTTCACGCTGGTGCGCTTCGGCCCGGGCGATCCCGCCGAAATCATACTCGGCTCGCGCTACGATGAGCAGGCGGCAGAGAACATACGCCGCCAACTTGGGTTGGACAGACCCTTCGGCGTGCAGTACGCAACCTATATGTGGGGCGTGCTGCGCGGCGATTTCGGCGAAAGCTACCGCTATCGCGGCCGCCCCGTGTCCGAGCTTCTCTTCCCCAAGATGTGGGTATCGTTCCAAGTCAACGCCGCCGCGATGATAGTCAGCCTCGCCATCGGGCTGCCGCTGGGCTTCTATATTGCGCACAAACAAGGCAGTTGGCAAGACCCCGTAGCGGTTACCATAGCGCTGATACTGATGTCCATTCCCGTGATGATAAGCATACCGGTCGCGCTGTGGGGCTTGTGCCTCAAGCTGCAGTGGGTACCCTGTTCGGGTTGGGGCGGCTTCTGGGACTTGCGCATCATCGTGCCGGCGCTGACGCTGGGCATCCCCGGCGTGGCGGGCTTGGCGCGCTTTATGCGGGCAAGCACTCTGGACGTGCTTGGGCAGGACTTCATTCGCACCGCAAAAGCGAAGGGACTTACGCAGTTCGCCGTCGACTCCCGACATGTGCTGAAGAACGCTATGATACCCATCGTAACGCTGCTTTCATTCGCGCTGGCGGGTATGTTCGTCACCAGCTTCATCGTGGAGTTCATACTGGGCATTCCGGGCGTGGGACACTTCACGATAGACTCGGTGTTCAACCGCGATTACCCCATCATAATGGCTATGGGCATTCTGGGATCCGCCGCATTCGTCATAGCCAATCTGCTTGCGGACATAACCTACGCCTTCATAGATCCGCGAATACACTATCAGTAGAAACTGCTACGCAAGGCTTGAGCGATGGCGCTGACCGAAATCACGGAAGTCATAGAGCGGCAGGAAAAGAGCAAGGGACACCTGCGGCGCGCAATGGAGCGGCTTGTTCGCAAAAAGATAGCCGTCGCCTGCATGATAGCGCTGCTGGTGGTATATTGCGCCGGCATATTCGCGCCGCTGATTGCGCCCTACGATTACACCGAGCCGCACTACACCGCAATTCGCAAACCGCCCAGCCTGCAGCACTGGGCGGGAACGGATCTTGCCGGCCGCGATGTGTTCACGCGCGTGCTGTGGGGCGTACAGAACACCGTGATAATAACCGTGGTGTCTATGGCTACCGGCGGACTGCTCATCGGCATCACGATGGGGCTTATCGCCGGCTACTTCAGCAGCAAAGTCGACTCGCTGATTATGCGAACCGGCGAACTATTCGCCTCATTCCCGGACATCTTATTGGTGATAATTCTTGCGTACGCGCTCAGGCCGCGCATCATAGATTGGGCGCGCTGGGTAGAGGACAACACCGCCGTGGACGGCATCGTGCGCTCCGGCGTTGTGGACTACTTTGTGGTGTCCATTGCGCTGGTGGCATTCGGCTGGGTCGGGATGGCGCGCCTTGTCAGGGGGCAGGTGTTGTATCTCAAGCAGACGCCCTACATCGAAGCCGCCAGGGCGGCCGGCGCCGGGACGCCGCGCATCCTGTTCGTGCATCTGCTGCCCAACGCCATAAGCCCCATCGTGGTAAGCGTGTCGATGGGAATGGGCGCGCTCATCGGCACCGAAATCATCTTGAGCTGGCTGGGATTGGGCATACAGCCGCCGCGCCCCAGCCTAGGCGCAATGCTGCTGCAGGCGGGCAGTCTCAGCGCGCTGCGCGAAGTGCCGTGGCTGCTGATAGCGCCCGGCAGCGTGGCGTGGGCGCTTGTGCTGGCGTGGAACCTGCTCGGCGATTCCCTAAACGACGTGCTTAACCCGCACACCCGCTAGAGCGCGGGCAACGGCGCGCTCTGCTCGGTGAATAGCGTGCGGCGCAATCCCCGCTACTGCGTTAGCGCCGCCGCCCGCAACCTATAACCCAAAGCCCTACCGCCTATAGCCTATGACCTACACCCTGCGTCGCATAGCGGCGGCGATTGCGCCCTACTTCATAGTGTTCTCCGCCAGCGCTTGCGGCTTGATAATAGAGATAGTCGCGTCCCGCATACTTGCGCCCACCATAGGCGTATCGCTCTTCACTTGGACGAGCATCATCGGCGTTGTGCTTGCCGGCATCAGCATGGGCAACTACATCGGCGGCGTCATCGCGGACCGGTTTCCGTCGCCCACCACGTTGGGAATCATACTGATGGCGGCGGGCTTGACCAGCATAAGCGTGCTGCCGTTGGTGGACGTCGTGTCCGGCCTATACGATGCGCTGCCAATCGTGCCGCGCATCGTGCTGATAACATCCACGCTATTCCTGCTGCCCAGCGTCATACTTGGGATGGTAACGCCCGTGGTCATCAAGCTTCGGCTGCGCGATCTATCGCAGACGGGCAATGTAGTTGGCAAGATATACGCCGTATCCACCGCCGGCAGCATATTCGGCGTGTTCATCACCGGCTTCGTTCTTATCCAATGGATAGGCACGCGCCCCATACTGCTGGGCGTCGCGGTGTTTCTGGCGCTAATGGCGGTTTGCTGCGGCGGGCTATGGCGGCTGCGCATTCGCGGCGCGGCGCTGCTGGTGGCATTCGGCGGCGTTGCGGCGCTGGGCGTTGGCGGCGGCTATCTGCAATCCGAATGCCAGCGCGAGAGCAACTACTTCTGCATCAAAATCAGAGAGCGCGAGATACAAGGCAGAACCGTGCGCACGCTCACGCTCGACCAACTTGTGCATAGTTATGTTGACTTGGATGACCCTAGCTTCTTGGTGTATTCCTACGAAAAGATACTCGCGGACATATCCGTAAGCGTGGCGCATCGCAACCCGCGCCTTAATGTACTGTTCATAGGCGGGGGCGGCTACACGCTGCCTCGCTTCCTGGAAAATGCCTATTCGCAGAGCCGCCTAGAGGTCATCGAGATCGACCCGGAGGTTACGCGGGCGGCGCACGAATACCTTGCGCTGCCGCTCGACACCCGCATAATCACGCACAACGAAGACGCCCGAATGACGATACCGCGCCTGCAGCCGGCGTCCTACGATATGGTGGTTGGCGACGCCTTCAACGATGTGTCCGTGCCGTATCATCTGACCACGCTGGAGTTCAACGAACAGGTCAAGCGCCTGCTAACCGATGAGGGCGTGTATGCCGTCAATGTGGTGGATAAGCTCAACAGCGGCGGCTTTCTGCGCGCTTTCGTGAACACGCTGCAGACGACCTTCCCCTATGTCTATGTGCTGCGCGACGAGTGGCTTTGGGACGATGACGAGCGCTACACTTTCGTGGTGGCGAGCGCATTGCGGCCGCTTTCGTCCGCCGATTTGCATTTCGCGAGCCACGCCGCCGGGCGCGGCAACCCGGAGGCGCTGTTCATGCCCGCCGATAAGATCGACGAATGGCTTAGCCGCAAGCCGAATGCGCTGCTTACCGACGACTTTGTGCCGGTCGACAACCTGCTGCTGCCCGTCTATTTGGACAGCCGTTAGCCGCGCTTGCCGCTCAAAGATCGGACAGCGCGCGGCAGAACGAATCGCTCCAGTTCTGCGATGAGTGCTTCTGAACTACCGCCATAAGGCCGTTGTGCCGCCGCCGCCGCTCGCCGATAGGCATTCGCAGCGCCCGATATGTCGACTCCGCGGCGCCGTCGATGTCATACGGGTTCACGATAACCGCATCGCGCATAGCGCTCGCCGCCCCGGTGAAGCGCGACAGTACAAGCGCGCCCGGCGACCGCGCATCCTGCGCCGCCACGAACTCTTTGGCTACCAGGTTCATCCCGTCCCGCAGCGGCGTTACCAGGCACACATCGGCATCGTGATAGAAGCCCGCCAGCTCGCTCTGAGGATATGAGCGGTATAGGTAGCGGATCGGCACCCAGCCCGCCTCCGAAAACTGCCCGTTTATCTGCCCCACAAGCCGTTCCACCTGCTCTTTCTCTTGGATGTACTCCGGCACGCGCGTGCGGGAAGGCGAGGAAATCTGAACATATGTGATATTGCCGCCGAGGCTGGGATGTCTTTCCAGCATGCGCCCGAATATGCGCAATCTATGGGGGATGCCCTTGGTGTAGTCCAATCTGTCCACGCCCAGCACAAGCCTCTGATTGGGATCCGCCGCAAGCGAAAGTTCGTCTGAGAGGCTTGGCGTGCGCCGATCTTCGTGCTGCTTGAACATATCGGGGTCTATGCCTATGGGATACACGCCCAGTTTCGCCGTATGCCCGTCGCGCGAATAGCAGTCCGGCGGTCTGTCGCCGTCACCGCTTGTTGGGGACTGATAATCGTCCGGACTTGACGGCGAACCGGCGTAGGAATGCGAAGCGTCGTCCGTCGATTGTCCGCCTAGCTCATAGTCCATAGAGTCCACCAGGTTGCGCAGATAGCGCCCGTCGTGAACTCCCACCAGGTCGTAGCGCAGCAGCGCCTCCAGCGTATCGCGCGCCCACGGCAGTATGCCGAAAATGTCCGCCGACGGAAATGGCACATGCAGAAAGAAGCCCACTTTGCCACGCCAACCCAGTTGGCGCAGTTCGTAGCCCACATGGAACAGGTGGAAGTCTTGCACCCATACAAGATCGTTCGGCTCCAGCATCGGCAGCAGCGCCTCGGCGAAGCGCTGATTGATGCGGCGGTAAGCGCGGTATGTGTCCCGCCGAACCACCACGCGCGCAGGGAAGCTGTGCAGCAGCGGCCAGAGCGTCCGATTGGCGTATCCCGAATAGTAGAGGCTTACTTCGTCTTCGGACAACTCCATCGTGGCGAGCTTTATCGCGCCGAAATCGCTCACATTCGGAACGGCGCTCGGCCGGCGGCGCGTGCTTCTGCCGCTCCAGCCGAACCATAGCCCGCCGCGCTGATTCATTGCGGCGCGCACCGCCGTTACAAGCCCGCCCGCGGTCGCTTCGCCCTTGCCCACGCTGTAAAAGTCCGAGACGGGCGGCACGCGGTTTGAGACTACGATAAGCCGCTGCGTCCGATTTTCGACCATCCGCACACCTCAATTCCGGGGACGGCGGCAATTCCCGTTGCTCGAAATCTCAAAACGAAAGGGACTAACGCCGCCGCGTCAGCCCCTTCATTCGCTTATGTCGTGTCAGCGCCGCGGTGCGCATCGCGGGACTATAGCGGTTCGCCCTTGAATACAACGCGGTCGAGCGCTATCTTGCCGCCGCCGATTACCCCGATTATGCCGGCGATGATGAACCAGAGTATCGTTACTTCACCGCCGTGCGCCACAAAGGCGTTGCCGCCGTCGGGCGGGTTGGGGTACAGGTGCGGCCAGGGCCAGACCGGACTGAGCGCGGCGTGTACGCCGAAGTAGGCGATAATCATCGTTACCGCTACTGCGCCCGCGCCCAATCGGGTCAGAAAGCCGAACCCGATTAGCAGCGCCGCTATGAGCTCCACCCATCCCGCAAGATCAACCAGCGCGCCAAGCCCGTTAGGGTTTGCGCCCGACGGAAAGCCCCACAGCAGAAACGCCTTTTGCAACCCGTGCAGCAGCACCAGTATAGCGAATATGACGCGGAACAGCGCCCAGAACCAGTCTTTGTAGGGCAGCAGAAATCGCCCGAATATGCCGGAGTCGCTACTCTGTTCTTGCAATTCGTCCCTCCATTGCGCGCATCTCGCGATGTGCGCCGCATCGTCGGGCAACGCGCTCCGCATCGCGTTAAGAGTATGCCACTCTCATATAAGCGTGTCAAACCCGCGCGGTTGTCGGTATTCACACGATACATGCTCGTCGCGGCGGATGGGGGCAACTACCCGCGAATGTGCGTGTACTGCGAAATCAGCGCCGGCGTATGGATCCACCACGAAACGCCCTACATCACCAGCGTAGTAGCATAGCCATAATCTGACCTAAAATCCCTTTGCGCCTTTGCGTTAAAACGCCATCGCGCCGTCCGCCCATTCCCTATAACCGCTTTAATAGTGCATCATTGCGCCCGCCCTATGCTAAACTTTACTCCAATACATACGATACATTCATAGCCAGGAGTGAACCGACGAATGGAACGCGACGATATTATTCGGCAGGCGAAAGAGGCGGGCGTGAAGCTAATCAGCTTCTTTTGGTGCGACAACGGCGGCATCATACGAGGCAAGGCAACCCACATAGCGGGCTTGGAATCGCGCCTCAATTCGGGCATCGGCACCACCACCGCGATGCAAATCATGACCGATATGGATCAGCTCCAAGTGATGGACGGGATGGGCCCCGCCGGCGAATTCCGGCTGCTGCCCGACCCCGACACCTTCACCATACTGCCCTACGCCCCCAAGCGCGCGCTGATGCTGTCCGACCTAATGTCCATCGAGCGCCGCCCGTGGGAAGCGTGTCCGCGCGATTTCCTAAAGCGAATGCTCGCCAAGGGCGAAGCGATGGGACTGACATTCCAGGCGGCGATGGAACCCGAATGGTACCTGGCGCACAAGACGGACGACGGCGGCTATGTCCCCCTTGACGACAGCCTCGACAACGCCAGCGTGGGCATGACCTACGCCCAAGACGTAGTCGACGACATCATAGCGGCGCTGGAAGCCCAAGGCGTCCGCATCGAGCAGTATCACACCGAGTTGGGGCATGGGCAGCAGGAACTGAGCATACGCCACACCGGCGCATTGCGCGCCGCCGACAATCATCTCATCTACCGCGAAACCGTGCGGAACGTGGCGTATCAGCACGGCTTGTTCGCCTCTTTCGCGCCCAAGCCCTTCCCCGACCAGGCGGGCAACGGCTTGCACATCCACCTCAGCGCATGGGACAAGTCCGAGCAAACCAACCTGTTCTTTGACGGCGCCGACGAGCAGAACATCAGCGAACTGGCGTATCATTTCATAGGCGGCGTGATGGCGCACCTGCCGGCGCTGGTGGCGCTGACCTGCCCCAGCATGAACAGCTACAGGCGGCTCTCACCCGGTTCGTGGAGCACCGCCTTCACCTGCTACGGCCCGGACAACCGCGAAGCGGCGCTGCGAATACCCTCTACCTTCTGGGGCGCAGAGATGGCGTCCACCAACCTAGAGTTTCGCCCCGTCGATTCCAGCTCCAACCCCTATATCGCGCTGGGCGGCATCATCGCCGCCGGGCTTGACGGCATAGAGCGCGAACTGCAGCCCAGCAAAGCGCAGTGGCTCGACGTCGATCCCACGCTGCTGCCGATCGAAGAGCTGGCGCAGCGCGGCATACACCGCTTGCCCGGAACGCTGCTCGCCGCCGTGCGCGAACTAGAGCGCGATACGCTGCTTATGGATGCGCTGGGCCCGCTGCTTGCAAACTCATACCTAACGGTTCGCAAAGCGGACTGGGATCTCTTCTCGCGCCAAGACGCCGAGTTCGAAATCCGCAACCACTTCTACAAGTTCTAGCACCGCGCGCCGGGAACGAACTAGCGCCGATTAGGGTTTATCCCACGTAGCGGCGCACGCGCGAAATGCGTCATCGAACGCGCTCGGAGCGGTGCGCCTCCAGCAGATCGCCCTCTTCGTAATCGTTGAAGCCTTCCAGCGTAAGCCCGCCCTCAAAGCCCGTGTTGACTTCGCGCACATCATCCTTGAAGCGCTTGAGGCTTGCGATTGCGCCGGAGTGAATCCGTTCCCCATCGCGCAGCACATGAACAACCGAACTGCGCTGTATCGTGCCGTTGTTGACATAGAAGCCGGCCGCCTTGACCCGCCTGCCCACGCCGAAAGTGGCTCTGACGGTTGCGTGTCCCTCTATGACATCGCGATAGACCGGCTCAAGCAGTCCCGTCAGCGCCTTTTCTACATCCTCAAGCAGGTTGTAGATGATGTCATAACGGCGTATCTCGACGCCTTCCTGATTGGCGAGCGCGGTTGCGCCCTGTTCGGGATCGCTGTTGAAGCCGACTATGATTGCCTGAGACGCCATTCCCAGCAGCACATCGCTTTCGGTGATAGCGCCGCTCGCGAGGTGAACGATGTTAACCCTGCTCTGGTCGGTGTTAAGGTTGTTCAGCGCGCTCTTGACCGCGTCCACGCTGCCCTGCACATCCGTCTTGATGATGAGGTTGAGCGCCTTCACTTCGCCCGCCGCAATGCGCGTATGCACATCCTCGAGGGTCGGCCCCGTAGAGCGCTTCATCTGCGATTCTCGGATGCGCCGCTCCACAAGTTGGCGCGCGGCGCGCTCATCCGTGGTCACTTCCAGGATGTCCCCCGCTTCGGGGACGCCGCTTATGCCCAGAACCTCTACCGGCTGCGACGGCGCGGCGGCGGTTATGGGCTGACCGCTGTCCGTCAGCATAGCGCGAATGCGCCCCTTCATATTGCCCACCACCACATTATCGCCCACGCTGAGAGTGCCGGACTGAATAAGCACGGTGGCGACTGTGCCTCGGCTGCGGTCTATGCGCGCCTCCACCACCACGCCCCTGGCGGGCTTGTGCGGATTTGCCTTGAGCTCGCCGATTTCGGACACCACCAGCAGGTTGTCGAGCAGATCTTGGACGCCGTCGCCGGTAAGCGCCGATACCGGACATGCGATAACATCGCCGCCCCACTCTTCGATCAGCAGGTCATGTTCCGCCAGCTGCCGCTTGACGCGCTCAGGATCGGATTCGGGGCGGTCGACCTTGTTTATCGCCACCACTATAGGGACGGCGGCGGCTTTCACATGGTCTATCGCCTCTTCGGTTTGGGGCATAATGCCGTCGTCGGCGGCGATGACCAGCACCGCGATGTCCGTAACCTGCGCGCCGCGCGCGCGCATCGCGGTGAACGCTTCGTGGCCGGGCGTGTCCAAGAAGGTGAGCGTTTCGTCTTTGGATTTGACCTGATAAGCGCCGATATGCTGCGTGATGCCGCCGGCTTCGCCGCCAACCACGTTGCTCTTGCGTATCGTGTCCAGCAGCGTGGTCTTGCCGTGGTCAACATGCCCCAGAATGGTTATGACGGGCGGGCGGTCTTCCAGCAGCGCGGGGTCTTCGCCGCTAGTCGAGGGGACGATGGATGCGGGGCCGGTTTCCTCTTCCAGGGGCAGCACTTCGAAGCCGAAAGCGGGGGCGATTTCGGCGACGAGTTCATGCTCTACCACTTCATTGATAGAGAACATATAGCCGCTGCGCATAAACTCTTTGATGACTTCAATGGGGGTTGTCTGCATCAAATCGGACAAGTCGTGAACGGCTATCGCATTGGGCACCTCAAGCGGTTCCAACTCATAGTCGTCGTCGTAGTCGTCATATCCGTCGTCGTATGCGCCTGCGTCTTGATAGACTGCTTGAGCGGCGTCTTCGTCGCTGCGGTTTTGGTAGTCTATGGTTTCCACTCTGTTAGTCATAAGCCCCCCTTGCTGTCTCATCTTTTCACGGATTCCCGGCGCCCATCCCACGCCGGGGCCGGTTGCGCGCAATACCGTTAGCGCGCCTGCGCCTCGCTGTGCGCCGATATGTCTGCGATAACCTTATCCCATTGCCGATTGTCGATGCGCGTCCGCAGCGAATGCGCCAGCCGCCCCTGCCTGAGTTTGCCGGCATCGGCGGCGCAGTTCGGGCAGATGTACGCCCCCCTGCCGCGCATCCTGCCGCTTGTGTCCACCTGAGCGCCGCCTTCGGGCGTGGCGACGATGCGCAGCAATTCGCGCTTTGGCGTCTTGCCGCCGCACGCCACGCAACTCCGCATTGGAATATGCCGCTTTCGGGCGTTCATACGCTAACGCCGCCTTCTGTTATTGGACTTGCGCCTTCTTGCCGGCCCGCGGTTATCGCCGCCGCCGGGCGCCTGCGAATCGCGTCTGCGTCGGCGGGATGCGGTAACGCCGCCGCGCAGTCCCGCGATGTCTTCGGCGAACCGAATGCGTCCGGGCGCGTCTTCGTCGCCGGGCGCCGGTCTGCGGGCGCGCGCGCGGCGCACCGTCCATATGTCGTCGGGCAGATCGCGCAACGATGTTGTCTGCTCAGCCGGCGACTCGACTTCGGCGGCCGGCGCGGCGGGCTCAGGCAGCGGCGCTTCAGCGGCGGGCGGCGGCGCTTGCGCTTCGGCTTTTGCTTCCTGCAGCTTCAGTTCGGCGGCGGCAAGCTCGGCCGCGGCCCGCTCTACCGCGGCTATCTCGGCCGCTTCGGCGGCAAGCATCTCTTCAAGTATTTCGTCTTGAGTCTTTCCTGAATCCGCGCTTTCTGCGACGGGTTCGGCAGCCACGGCGTCCGCGTCCGCCGCGGCAGGTTCAAGTTCGGCCGCAGGCTGCGCATCCGCCTCTATCTGCGCTATTTCTGCGACTTCCGCCGCTGCCGGCTCGCCGATGGGCGCGTCCGCCGCCGGCGCAAGTTCGGCGGCTATGGGATCGGCGGCTCGCTCAGCATCGTCATTCTCGAACGCGAATGCGCCAAGCGAGGCGGCCTTCGCCCTGGCGATAGCGGCCGCCTCGGCGGCTACGGCGGCGGCGTGCGCCTCGGCGGCGTGCCGCGCGCGCGCCTCAATATCCGCCTGGTACTCGACATCGCTCTTAATGTCCACCTTCCAGCCCGTCAGATGAGCCGCGAGCCGCGCGTTCTGCCCCTCCCTGCCGATGGCGAGCGACAACTGCCTTTCGGGGACGATTGCCATAGCGGAGCCATAGTCCATATTCAGCTCCACCCTCAGCACCTGCGCCGGACTGAGAGCGTTGGCTATGAACACCGGCGCTTCCCTGCTCCACTCCACGACATCAATCTTTTCACCGTGAAGTTCGTTGACGATGTTCTGAATGCGCACGCCGCGCAACCCCACGCATGAGCCTACCGGATCCACCCCCTCTTGACGCGCGCTCACCGCCACCTTGCTGCGCGAGCCGGGTTCGCGCGCTATCGCCTCGATCTCGACCGCCCCGCTGAAGATTTCGGGCACTTCCATCTCGAACAGGCGCCTAAGCAGAAGCTTATCGGCGCGCGATACGATTAGCTCAAGCCCCTTGCTAGGTGAGCGCTCCACCGACTTCAGCAGCACGCGCATCTTGGTGTTGCTGCGATAGCGCTCGCTGGGGACTTGCTCGATGTGCGGCATAATCGCTTCAGAGCGTCCAAGATCCACGACTATATGGCGGGGATCGATCTTTTGAAGCGTAACCAGGAATACTTCGCCCGCCTTGTCTTCATACTGCTTGAAGACGATGTCGCGCTCGGCGTCCCGCAGGCGCTGCATCACCACTTGCTTTGCCGTCTGCGCCGCGATGCGTCCCGGCTCGTGGGGCATGCTCTCCGTGATGACGATCCCGCCAACCTCGGCGTCCGGGGCTATCTTGCGCGCGTCTCGCAGCGCAACCTCGGTCCTATCGTCGGTTACGACGTCCACCACGGTTTTCAGCACATTGACCGTGACGTCGCCGGAGCCGGGGTCCAGCTTCACGGTGATATTCTGCCCGGCGGCGACGCTGTCCCTTCGGTAGGCGGACGCTATCGCCTCTTCGATAGCGGAAAGCACGCTTTCTTGTGGAAGACCGCGCTCTGCTGCGAGCTGCGTCAAGGCGACGACAAAATCGCTCTTCGGCATACCTTAACCACCTCCTAATATCGGTTAGCGCAAATTGCCCCTCATAACAAAGAAAGTGGGCAAGCCCACTTCCTGCAGAAGAAACGATAAGTTAGATACACGCCCGCCGCCGCATGCGTATGACGCGAAAGCGGCATATACGCAAATAGTATATCATCAGTAGGTATGTTGCGCAACCTTCACGGGGCGGAGCGCATTCGCAAAAATAAAATTGCAATCCCCACCGCCCCCCTCTACGCCCCCGCGCCCTTGCGCCAAAATGCCCCTAACAACGCCCCCGCAAATATGCTAAAATCCCCATATGGCCAACACAACGCCCACCCAAACCGACAGCTGTCCATCGCTCGAAGACCATCTGACGTCTCTGGAAAACAAATACTTGCAAGAGAGACTCGAAAGGGTGATAACGATTCCCAGAATTCAGGGATTCAGGATCGTCGGCCAGCAAATAATGCTAAGCAGCGGCGGCCCTCGCGTCCCGGACGACCTCAGAAATGAACTCAGCGATCCTGCGGCAGACGCCGTCGACGCAGGCGTCATAACCGTATCGCAACACAACCAACTCTTCCTAAAAGCCACCGTCGTCCGCGCCCGCCGCAAATCCGACATGGCGCAGATCTGGATCGCGGGAGCGGCTTCAGGCGACATCACCCGCGACGCCATAGACCGCGCCCGCCAATACGCCGACACCCTCACCGCTATATTCGGCGAACCCGCCTTCCCCGTAGCCGCCGGCAGACGCATCACCGAAACCCAAACCCAATACGCACAAACCATCGGCGTCGAAATAATCATCATGGAATAACCGCGCATCCCCCTTTGCGCCGCCGCGCCTTTGCGCTAAAATCGCCCCTTATAATACCCGCCCCAAATATGGTACAATCCCCACATGACCACCACAGCAACGCCCGTTCAAACCGACTCCGAAACCCTAGTGAATCGCATAATAGCCGAACTGCGCGCAGACCCCGCCGCCCAGGACATGCTCCTAAAAGCGCTATTAACCGGCGAATTCCTAGGCATCCCCGTGCGCCTTGAAGGCATAGAAGACACCCTCCGCTCCATCCAAGCAAGCATAGGCGCCATCGAAACACGCCTCGACCGCCTAGAAGAAGGACAACGTCGGCTCGAAGAAGGGCAGCAACGGACTGAAGAACGCCTCGATCGCCTAGAAGCCGGACAGCAACGCACCGAAGAACGCCTCGACCGCATCGAAGAGCGCCAGCAGCGCGCCGAAGACCGCCTCGACCGCCTAGAAACCACCGTCGACCGCATCGACGCCACCGTAACCCGCCTCGATACCACCGTACGCCGCCTCGACAACACCGTAGGCCGCCTAGACGGCCGCGACTACGAAGCCAGACTCGCCAAGAACCTAGCCACAATTCTCAGCCAGCGCATCGGATTGCGCCGAGCGCAAACCATACGAAGCGCGGTAGATCGCATGCCCCCCGAAATCTCCGCTCAGCTAGAAGACGCCGTCGAAGAAAACCTGATTTCCGACAGCCAGGGCGAGCGAATCACCGAAACCGACATCATCATCCGCGCACAACGCAAATCCGACCGCGCATGGATCTGGATCGCAGTCGAAGCATCCGTCTCCATCCACATCGACGACATCGACCGCGCCCGCCAATCCGCCGACGCGCTCGCCGCCGTATTCGCCGAACCCGCCATCCCCGTCGCCGTCGGCCAGCGCATCGCCCCACCCGAAACCCAACACGCCCAAGCCGCCGCCGTCCACACTACCATCGTAACCTAACCGCGCCCATCCCCCACGCGCTTGCCCATCGACGCAACCCCCGCGCTCGCCTACGCCGTTACCCCCGCCGCTCAGCGCGCCCTATGCAAACGTCGATAATTGGCAAAATTACGCCTTGGCATAACGCTTGCCCAAGGCTATACTGATTGTAATGCGCGTTGACGGGTTTGCGAATAGAGGGGTTGCAATGCTGGAAAAGACATTTGAAACCAAAGACACCGTCATTAGAGAGGTTTTCAGAGACGGCTACCTCTTTGAAATGCCGCCGCATCAGCGCCCATACGCTTGGACTACCAACGAAACGGATCAGTTACTCGAAGACCTGATGCTCGCCGCCCTCAACGGAACGAAGGAAGAGGCGTACTTCCTAGGAAGCATCGTGCTTGTCAAGCGCGGCGATTCCATTGCCCACCAGATAATCGACGGGCAACAGCGCCTCACCACGCTCACCATACTATTCTGCGTACTGCGCGAACTTGCCCAAGACGCCAGCGCCAAAGACAGCCTCGACAACCTTGTGCGCGAAAAGGGCGACATATTCGCAGGCAGCAAAGACCGCTACCGCCTATCCGTCCGCGAGCGAGACAAAGACTTCTTTCGCTACAACATACAAGAGGAAGACCGGCTTGCGAACTTTGTCAAGCAAACCGCCGTTCCCGACACCGACAGCCGCCAACGCTTTCACGAAAACGCCAAACTGCTTTGGGAACGCTTGAGCGACGAAACCCAAGAGCGCAGAGACATTCTGTCCGCCTTTATCGTGCAAAAGTGCCACCTAATTATGGTAACCGCGTCGGACAACATATCCGCCCACAGGATATTCTCCGTGCTGAACGCGCGCGGACTGAACCTCGACGCTACCGACATCCTGAAAGCCGAAATCCTCGACTACGTTCCGACATCCCGCCAAGACGAATACACCCGCAAATGGGAAGACATCGAAGACGATTTGGGAAGGGACGAATTCAGAAACCTATTCGCCCATCTCTATGTCATATACAACAAGAACAGGTATCACAGAGAACTCGCCGAAGCGTTCAGGCGCGACGTTCTGGCTGAACACGAAATCAGCGGCATGCCTTTCATAGACAAAGTGCTAATACCCTACGCCGCCGATTACGAAGTAGTCGCCAATGCCGCATATGATGGCGCGCGCGACGCCGACGCCATCAACATGTATCTGCGCCAACTCGGATGGCTCGACAACGAAGACTGGATCCCGCCCGTTATGGCGTTCTTCCACCGCAACGGCAACCACGAAGCCGCCTTGTTGCGCTTTCTGAAAGAGTTCGACCGCTTGGCGTACAGCCTATTCATCCTGCGATTTAGACGGGATCCCCGCATCGGCCGCTACTCCAGAACGCTCAACGCCATCGAAAACGGCGACGACCTATTCGCGGACAACGGCCCGCTTGACCTTATCCCCCAAGAAAAGCGGGACATTCTGCGCGCGTTGGATGGAACAATCTATCAGAAGCAGACCAGGCGCTTCACCGCGCCCCTACTTGCGCGTCTCAGCAACGCCATCGCCGATCCCCCAATATCGGAATTCGCCAAAGTAACCGTCGAGCATGTGCTGCCCCAAAACCCGTCGTCCGGATCAGAATGGCTTGAGTCATTCACCAACCCTGAGGAACGAGAGGACTGGACTAATCGGCTCGCCAACCTTGTGCTGCTATCCCACAAGAAAAACGCCCGCGCCCAAAACTTCGACTTCACCCGCAAGAAAGACGAATACTTCAAGCGCGGCGGCATCCCATCGTTTGCCCTCACCACCCAGGTGATAGGCAAAAACGAGTGGAACCCCAAAATCCTCGAGCGCCGCCAACGCTACCTAATCGACGTCCTAAAGCGCGAATGGCGGCTAGGCTAAACGCCGGTTCATTCTGCAAAGCAACATTAACTATAGGGAGGGAATGCAAATGCTTTTGGAAGCCACCATCGACGGCGTGGACATCATCCTAAACGGCCACCTTTACAAAAGACCGTTCACCGCCTTCTCAGAGGGGCGTTACATAACCCGCGCCGAATTGGCGAAATTCTACCCAAGAATGGTATGCGAACACTTCTTCGATGAGGCTGATCGCACCGACGAATTCAAGAGTTGGGAAGATCTGGGTCCACACGCCAAACGAGCAGTGTTCCTATTCGTAGCCTGCGAAGACCCCGACTACGGCCTGCTTGATCGCGAATTGCCCAATATGCTGAAAGGCTAAATCCGCCGCAGCGCAAGCAACCCCCGCACCGCCTGCAGCGCCACCTCAGGGTTACGATCCTCCGAATAATGCAGCAGCGCCCACTTATTCCCTATATCCCGCTTGCGCCCGATAGACGCCATCGCCGCCTTCTTAGCGGCAGTCGACGCCTCATCGCTCGCAAGTATCACCAGGCAATCCGCCGTAGGGAAGGCGGGCGAACCCAACGCGGGCGGCTGCGGCTGCTCTTTCGCAATCATAGAATTCGGCAATAGGACGCTGCTACTATCCCCCAGGAAAACCCCTAGGTTGGAATGTGTAAGCATCATATTCACTTGATTTTCCCTTGCCAAGGATCCCTTGGCCGTTTAATTCCCCCGATTTCCCCCCTCGGATATTCGCGCTATGATTGGAATTGCCGCCGCCGCCCATCATTCCCAAATCAAGCCCAATCCCCCAAAACCCTTTTGCGCCTTATGCCCCCTTGCGTTAAATTCTCTCCCGCAAACACGCCCTTGCATCAAAAATCCAAAACCCCTTTGCGCCTTCCCGCCCCTGCGTCAAAACCCCGGCGCAGCAACTAGCACAACCCACCCCTCTGCGCTAAAATCCCCCTTGACATCAGCCGCCCGCCATCCGTATGCAACAGCCGCGCATTTAAGGTATGATTTCCCTATCGCTATCACACCGCCGCCCGCATCCCGCGGACGCATTGGCAGGCAACACCCTTGCACCTAGCATTCCTGATACCCGCCCTAAGCGCCGCCGCCTTCGCCATCGTCGCCCTAGCCGGCCCGCGCCTCCCACTCCGCGGCGCCCCCCTATCCATCGCCGCAATAGCCGCCGGCTTCGCACTATTCTGGTACGCCCTCGCAGACCTGCTCACCGGCGCCGCAACCCACGCCGCATACGCCGTCCCCTGGCTAACCCTCGCCGACGCCGCCATCACCTGGGGCATTCACATCGACCGCCTATCCGTACTAATGCTAGGCCTAGTAACCTTCGTAGCCCTGCTCGTGCAAATCTACTCCCTAGAATACATGCGCCACGATACCCGCTTCGGCTGGTACTTCGCCGTCCATTCCCTATTCGCCGCCGCAATGCTCGCCCTCGTACTCGCCGACAACCTGCTCTTCCTCTACATCGCATGGGAACTCGTCGGACTAGGCTCATACCTGCTCATCGGCTTCTGGTGGGAACGCCGCCCAGCCGCCGAAGCCGCCAAAAAAGCCTTCATCACCACCCGCATCGGCGACGTAGGCCTGCTCATCGGCATCATCCTGCTATTCCGCGCAACCGGCACATTCCATATAGCCGACATCATCTCAGCCGCCCAAGCAGGCGCAATATCCCAAACAACCCTCACGGCGTCAGCCCTGCTGCTATTCATCGGCGCAATGGGCAAATCCGCACAATTCCCCTTCCACGTCTGGCTCCCCGACGCAATGGAAGGACCCACCCCCGTCAGCGCCCTCATACACGCCGCCACAATGGTCGCCGCCGGCGTCTATCTAGTCGCCCGCATGCTGCCCCTATTCGAACTAGCCCCCATAGCCCTGCTCGCCGTCGCCATAATCGGGCTAACCACCTTCCTATACGGCGGCGCGCTCGCCCTTGTCATGACCGACATCAAGCGCGCCCTCGCCTACTCCACCATCAGCCACCTAGGACTGATGATGCTCACGCTAGGCGCTTTCGGACTAGCCGCCGCCATCTTTCACCTCATAGCGCACGGCGTAGCCAAAGCCCTGCTATTCCTAGGCGCCGGCAGCGTCATGCACGCCCTAAACGACCAAACCGACATGCGCAAAATGGGCGGACTAGCCCGCGCAATGCCGCTCACCGCCGCCGCATTCGCCATCGCCGCCGCCTCGCTCGCAGGCATAGCCCCCCTAAGCGGCTTCTTCAGCAAAGACGAAGCCCTCATCGCCATACTAGACCGCCGCCACCCCGCATTCATCGCCCTAACCCTCGCCGGCGTAGCCCTCAGCGCCCTCTACACCGCCCGTATCGTCTGCCTAACATTCCTAGGCGCCCCACGCAGTCCCGAAGCCGCCCACGCCCACGAATCACCCCCCCTAATGACCGCCCCCCTGCTCATACTCGCCGTCCCAACCATAACTCTAGGCGCAATCGCAATCGGCTGGAACGCCCACTACCAAGGCTTCGCCCACTTCCTCGCGGGACACGGCGCATTCCACATCATCCCCTGGCTAACCGCCCTATCCCTGCTGCTCGCCCTCGGCGGCATAGCCCTGGCTTGGCGCATCTACGCCATCCGCCCCTACGCAGAGCAGCCCCACCACGCCATAGCCCGCCGCATCCCCCGCGCGCACCGCTTCCTGCTAAACAAATGCTACGTCGACGATTTGTACCAATGGACAATCGACCGCATAGCCCTAACCTTCAGCCGCTTCATAGCCATCTTCGACCGCGCCATAATCAACGACCGCGCAGTCGACCGCCCCGCCCTCGCCATATGGCTAACCGGCCGCTGGCTCCGCCTAACCCAAACCGGCCAAATGCAAAACTACGGCATAGCAATCGCCGCCGGCGCAATCGCCCTAACCCTAATCTGGTGGCTCGCCCTAACCTAACCCCAACCAAACCCGCCCCTGCCATCGCCCTATGCAAATTCACGCTTGCATTCGTTCAAACTACCTGGTAATTTACTTAGATATAATTCAATCTTCCGAATTGCCCACCTAATTATTGTGCAGGGATACGCTCCGAAGAGGCTTCGAACTATGAAACCCCAATCCCGCGCAAGAACCGCCCTAAACGCCCTGCTATTGACGGCAGGCGCAATCGCGCTCTTAGCCGTCGGCTACGCCCTAATCGCATCCAACGGCGCAGTAGTCGCCCAAGAAGCCGCCCCCGCCCCCACGCCTACCCCCGGCCCGCTCCCGACACTCGGCGGCGCAGGCGGCGCCGTCGGCGGACAAACCACGCTGTTAATGCCCGACAACTTCACAGCCGTCGGCGGCGTCGGAACCATAAACCTCGACTGGGACGAAGTCACAAACGCGGACGCCTACGAAGTATGGCAGTGGGATGGCTATTTCCCCCCCAGAGGCAAATGGCGCCAACTGCCCTTCACCAGCGGCGGCCGCAGTTTCACTGTCAACATCAACTTCAGCGACTCAAGCGCCGTTGTAAGCGGCCTCCAAGACGGCGTAAAATACTCCCACGCCGTTATAGCCAGGAGCGGCACTACCTACTCCCGCTGGTCCGAAGTCCGAGCCACATTTGCGGGCGTGATTCCGAGCGTCCCCACAAACTTCACAGGCGCCCCCGGCGACGGAAGCATAAATCTTAACTGGGATGCCGTTGCGCACGCCACCGCCTACGAAGTGCAGCAGTGGAACGGGCATGCGTCCACTCTGCAGTGGCAAAACATACCGCTCGAAGACGGCAGTTTCCCTATCGAATTCAGCGGCTCAAGCGCAAAAGTCCGCGGGCTTGTAAAAGGCACAACCTACTCGCACAGGGTCAGAAGCGTGAACGGCAATCTAAAACTCGAAGAATGGAGCGATTACGCTCACACAACAGCGCCCGCGCCGTCGCCCGATACCCCCACTCCCACCGCAACCGCAACGCACACTGCCACTCCCACGCATACCGCAACGCGCACTGCAACGCCTACGCCTACGCACACCGCAACGCACACTCCCACGGCAACGCACACTGCCACGCCTACCCCCACGCACACCCCAACGATCACTCATACGCCGACGATCACTCCCACGCCTTCCCCAAGACCGCCCCTCTTTAGCGTCAGCGCCGAAAACCCCTCGCTCAACCAACGAATTATCCTAAGCGTCGCCGCGCCCCCCGACAACGCTCACCACGGCAGCGTCGCCTGGACTGCTTATGATAAGTGCGTTGACAACGTCAATGACGCCGCCGCCTGCAATAACTGGCGTAACATCGCATTCCGCCCGCGCGATACTGCCGACTATGCCCGCTACCACTACTGCAGCTATATGCTGGAGTATCTGGAAGGAGAGCCGCCCGCCCAGAAAATCAATCCGCCCGGCTTTAGTCTCACTAACTATCGGAAGGTCTATCGGCCCATCTACGAGGTTCACTGCGCCGACGCCAACAACGGATTTGAGTCCCACCCCAACGCTCAGCCCAAATTCTATCGGGCGTTTGTCTTTTACGCCTCCGCTTATCATAACAAGCCGGTGCCTTGGAAATACGGGGCGTTTTCAGACCCAATTAAGGTGACATGGAGCGCCGCAACGGCGACGCCGATAGTAACCCCTACGCCCACGCCAACGCACACACACACGCCCACGCCGACACACACCCCTACCCCTACCCCTACCCCCACGCATACGGGAACGCCAACCGCAACGCAGACACCCGAAGCCGAGCCACTGGACGACCCTCCATCGTCCAACCCACCAGGTCCACTACCGCCCAGGGAATAGCCACCGCCTGCCCCAGCGCATAACCACCCCCGCATTCTCAATGTTCGCGTATTGTGAAAATAAGACAAAATCCAAAGAAAGGATAGAGGCGCTATGCGATCTGCCCCGTCCAAACCCGCCCTTTACTCCCTAACGGCCATCGCGGCGGCAGCACTTCTGCTGATCATCCTGTTGCCGAACTCCGACAACGCAAGCGCGCAGCAAGCCGCGACCGCCACTCCCACATCCACAAGCGCGCTGACCTTTCAATCCATAGACGTCGGCGCTCATGCCTGCGGACTTCTGACGGATGGCGCTGCGGTGTGCTGGGGAGCTAACGGATACGGTCAATCGACGCCGCCGTCGGGTACATTCACATCCATAAGCGTCGGTTGGGGCCATACCTGCGGACTGCGCGCCAACGGCGCTGCGGTGTGCTGGGGACATAACTACTACGGTGAGTCGACGCCGCCGTCGGGTACATTCACATCCATAGACGGCGGCGTCTATAATACCTGCGGACTGCGCGCGAATGGCGCTGCGGTGTGCTGGGGATATAACGCCGACGGTCAATCTACGCCGCCGTCGGGTACATTCACATCCATAGATGCCGACTATGAAGTTGCCTGCGGCCTGAAGCAAGATGGCAAAGCGGTATGCTGGGGAGATAACAAATACGGTCATGCGACTACGCCAAGTGAAACTCTCACATCCATAAGCGTCGACTATACTCATGCCTGCGGACTGAAGCAAGATGGCAAAGCGGTATGTTGGGGATATAACGGACAGGGACAGGCGACGCCCCCGTCGGATGAAACCTTCGTGTTCATAGACAGCGACAGCGCGCAGTCCTGCGGACTTCGGGCGAACGGCACTGGGGTATGTTGGGGCACCAACCATGGAAATCCTCAGCCGCCTGCCGGCTTGACTTTCACCTCCATAAGCATGGGTAACGTTACCTGCGGACTACGCACAAACGGCGCAGTGACGTGCTGGGGGACTGACGTATATGGATATGGACTGCTAACACCGCCGACGAGCGTGCCGGCCACTGCCACGCCCACAAGCGTTTCGGCCACAGCCACGCCCACGTCAACACACACCCCCACGGCGACCGGCACGCCCACGCCCACGTCAACACACACCCCCACGGCGACCGGCACGCCCACGCCCACGTCAACACACACCCCCACGGCGACCGGCACGCCCACGCCCACGCATACCCCCACGGTGACCGGCACGCCCCCCACCGCTACGCCCACGGCGACGGGAATGCCGCCCACTGCCACGCCCACCCTCACCCCCACAGTGGCGCGCGACGACAGCGGCGCGCCAATCACCCCCACACCCACCCTTACGCCCACGTCTACCACAACGCGAACAGGCGAGCCCACTGCCACGCCCACCCGCACCGCAACCACGGTCACCACATCCGGAAACGCCAACGCCAGAATAAGCCAACTCGAAAGCCAAGTGGGGACGCTGCGAAACCAGGTGAACACGCAGCGAGACCAGATCGAAACCCAGAAAGGGCAAATAGAAACCCAGCGCGCCCAGATAGAAGAGCAGGGAGGATTTATCAACTCACTGCGCGCGCTCATCGACAGGCTGACCGCCCGCCTAGACGCGCTAGACGGCGGCTCCGACGGCGCGCCCGCCCCAACCAATACCCCCACGCCCACCGCAACCAACACCCCGGTGACCGTGCTTGACGGCGCTCCCACGCCCACCCCCACATCCACAACCGTCCCCACCGCAACCGCCACGCGCACATCCAGGTCTACCCTAAACCCTAGCTGCATCGGCAGAATCGGCTTAGGCTGGCTCACCGGCGCATGGAACGCCGACTGCCGGTCCGATAAGACGCCCCCAACCGCAAAAGAAGGAACCCGTTACGCCCGCTACTACGCCTTCACACTAGACGCCCCCTCGCGCGTAACCGTAACCATCTCATCCACCGAAGTCAGAGACACCTACCTCTACCTGCTCCGAGGCAGCGGCAACCAAGGCGAAATCGTCAACCGCGGCGACTCCGAAATAGTCGAGCAGCTCGCCGCCGGAACCTACACCATCGAAGCCACCACCTACAACCTAGAAACCGCCGGCAACTTCACCCTAACGCTGGACATCGCCGCAACCGGCGTCTCCGCCGCAGCCGGCGCCCCCCGCTAACCCGCCACCCCCACCATGCGCTTCCCCCGCAACCCCGATGCCGGGGGAAGCGCGCCCACTAGCCAACCGCATCCCAAAAACCGAATAGCGATTGGACTTGAAGACGGCGCTAGGCTGTGGTATTCTGTTTAGCGTCGGGGAGTGGCGCAGCTTGGAAGCGCACCTGCATGGGGTGCAGGGGGCCGCTGGTTCAAATCCAGTCTCCCCGACCACGACAGCGGCGGTTCGCAATGCCGTTTGTCAGCGCATCAACGCAAAGACGCAGCGGCGCGCGCCGAATTGGACGCATCAAGCGGTTTGATAGGGCGAAAGCGTCCGCATTCGTATGTCCCGTATGTAGAAATGAAACTTCTCTTTCACATCGCAGAACAGTTTAAGCTTATGGCGGAGCTGCTGTATCTGTACACGATGAAGCTGTATCTGAAAACGCTTTTGCTTTGCTTGACGATAGCGAAAGACCTGCTGGGCGGCATCATCGCGATAGGCTACTTCCGGTCGGTGGCGCTCATCCTGCTATCGATGATAATGCTGGTGTGGTATTTGACGATACTTTCGCCCGCTTGACCGCCGGTTGCGCGAAACATACGCCGCAATCTCCCCCGTAAATAGCGTAGCGTAAGCGCGCTATTTCCCTTTTCCACGCCTTACCCTGATTGCGCTTGATGCGCGCGGTTGCCGCGCGGCAGTTTTAGCGCAATGGGACTGGCGGCGCTTGCCGTATGATTGGCGGCGGGCGCATAATATCGCTATGCACAAGCGAATTCTACGAAGCCTCGCGGCGCTGGCAGTCCTGCTCGTCATTGGGACGGGGGGCTATATCGCGCTTGAAGGATGGGGGTTTCTGGATTCGCTGTATATGACCATCCTCACCTTTACCACGGTGGGGTTTCAGGAAGTTCGGCCGCTGTCGCCGGCGGGGCGGGTTTTCACGATATTCCTGATGGCGCTGGGCGTCAGCGTGATGCTGTATTTTCTGACAAGCCTGATGCAGGGCATTATTGAAGACGAACTGTTTCAGGTGTTTGTTCGGAGGCGCAGGATGCGAGCCACTCTCTCAAATATGCGGCGGCACTATATTTTGTGCGGGTTCGGGCGCGTGGGCAAAGAGGTTGCGCGGGCGTTCAGCGCGGAAGGGGCGGCGTTCATCGTGATCGATCAGGACGCCGACGAGATAGCGCAAGCCGTTGAGTTAGGCTATCCGTATCTGCAGGGAAACGCCACGGAGGATGCGGTTTTGAACGCGGCGGGCGTGGAGTGGGCGCGCGGGCTGGTGGTGGCGACGGGGGATGACAGCGATAATGTGTTCATAACGCTGACGGCGCGCGGGCTGAACGGATCGCTGCAGGTGGTGGCGCGGACGGCGGATATTGCAAACGCCGAGAAGCTGAAGCGCGCGGGCGCCGACCGGGTAATATCGCCGATGGAGATAGGCGGGCGGCGGCTTGCGATGTCGGCGGTGCGCCCGCTTGCGGTGGACTTTATGGAGTCGCTGATGAGCGGCGCCGGCAGCGACGCCGATTTGCGGTTCGCGGAAGTGGACATCACGGAAGGCTCGCCGCTTGCGGGACGGGCGATAGACGATGTGATGCGGGCGGGCGATATGGAGCCTATCGGGCTGCGGCGATCGGACGGCAGCATGACGGCCGCGCCGCATAGGGACGTGCGGCTGCAGCCGGGGGACAGCCTGTTCGTTATCGGCGTGAGCGCTGCGGTGGATGCGCTACTTGGGTAGCGCGCAAGGGCGTATTTGGCGAAGGCGTTTTAACGCAAAGGCGTGTTTGGACAAATAGTTTTAACGCAAAGGCGTGTTTGGACAAATAGTTTTAACGCAAAGGCGCAGGGGCGCAAAGTGGGATGTTGGGTTATTGTGCGGCGGTAGGCGTGGGCTGCGCTTCGGCGACGGCTAGGGCGGCGGCGGCTTGGGAGCGCATGGCGGCAAGCACGCGCATGAAGCTTGACATATGGATGTAGTCGCCATCTACATCGTGTATATCGTAGTCGCCGTAGGTGGCGATGCCGGTTTTGAGCAGGTGGTTGCGGGTTGTGGCGGTGGATGCGCCGCCGGTGAAGTAGCCCCATAGCGCGGCTACTTGGGGCGCTTGGTCTGCTTGGGTTTCGTCGGCGGGGGCGGTTTCTCCGGATGATTGCGCGGGCGTTTGGGCGACGACGTACGCCGCGTTGAACGCCGCTGCCGCGAGCGCCAAGACTAGCGCCGCCGCAATCAGCGTTCTCGCCCATTGGCTTGCAACGCCGCGAATGTCTGCAGGCTGTCGTATTCTCATCAGAAACTCGCCATCGCTTCGCTTGCGCGGGGGTTACTTCTGCATAATGTTCTTGTCGTCGTAGTTGGCGGCCCAGACATTGACGCCGTCGAAGACAAGGTCGAGCGGGGTTTCGCCGGTGGGATAGTTGCCCAGCTTCTTGCCGTCGGATGCGCGCAGAATGGTGACGTTGTTGCCGGCGCTGTTGGCGACCCAAATGTTTCTGCCGTCGAACACGATGGACTTGGGATCTCTGCCCACGATGAAAGAGCCGGCGTCTTCTAGCGTGTCTGCGCGCACGCGTGAGACGGTGTTGTGGCGGGAATCGGCTACCCACATGTATGTGCCGTCGAACACGATGTCGTCGCGGCCTCTGCCTATCTTGGTTGTGCCAAGCACTTCACCGTCGGACGCGCGTATGCGGGTCACGTTGTTGGTTCCGCTGTGCAGCACCCACATCACCGCGCCGTCGAAGGCGATTGCCGAGGGATTGGAGCCTACGCTGATGGTGTCTAGCACGGATCTGAGCAGATCGCGGTTGTAGTCTATCTCTTCTTGGATTTCGGCGCGCTCGGACGCGGATAGTCTATCGGGGTCTCTTGCGCTGAGGTCGTCGTCATCGTCGAGTTCGCGCTCGAGTTCGCGGATGCGGTCGAGCGGGACTTGCTTGCTGAACTGGTGGTGGGCGCGCATGCGCATGACGTTGTTTGAGGCGGTGTTGACAACCCACATATAAGTGCCGTCGAAGGCGAGCGCCGCAGGCTGGCGAAGCGCTTGGTCGTCGTGGACGAGTTTGCCGCGCAGTTCCTTTTGGGGCAGGGTTTCGCGCTCTCTGCCGTCGGTTCGCATGCGCGTGATGCTGTTGTCGCCGCGGCTGGCGATCCAGATCTTTCGGCCGTCGAAGGCTACGGCTGACGGATCGAGGCCAACGTCGAAGTCAAAGACGATGCGCTCGGTTTGGGGATCGACTTTGAATACTTCGTCGGTTTTGCTGGATGCGTTGCTTGCGGCGGCAACCCAAATATGGCTGCCGTCGAAACCCATAGCCTTGGGGCGCTGCCTCAGTTCGACGGTGATGTTGGAGCTATTCGCTTCGTGCCAATGCAGCATCGCTACGCTGAGTGGATTGGGCTGCGGCTTGATGACTTCGCCGGCGGTAACGGCGTGCATGGCGAAGGGGGCGTATGTGAGGCGCGTGCGGGGGCGCAGTTCGGGCTGGCGGTCGACGCGCACGCCCATCCAAACTTGAGGGTTGTTGTGGAATATCTCAGGGGGGATGCGCTCGGCGAGTCCAAGCACAACGGTGAACAGCCCGTCGTCGAGGAAGACGCGCTGCTTTTCGCCCCAAAGGGATGCGTTGGCGTCCACGGAGTCGTAGATGGCGAAGTGGAGTGTGACGTTGGATGATGTGAGATATGCGCCGTCTTCGTCGAGCAGGATGCCTTGGTAGGTGATGGGGTGGTTGATTGCGTCGACGCCGGCGGCGAGCGTCTGCAGGGCGGCGGCTTGGGGCGGGTCGGGCGTGAATGCACTAAAGGGGGCGGCGCCTGCGCTGCGGCTCAGCATCGCGCCGCCGATTGCCGCCGCCGCAATAACGATAGCGCATACCGCCAAGAGCGCCATTCGGTTTGTCATCGGATCGCCTCGCTTGTTCGCACGGGATTGGATGGCGGCGCATACGCTTGGCGCTCATACGCTATAAGCGCAAGGCTATGCTACCGTGTATGTGCCGCTTATAATACCAAGTAATGCCGATAATGCCACTTGTTGCGCATCATATCATTGAATTGGGCAGAATTCCCGCCTATTTGGGGTTTAATTGGGGTGAAAATCGGGCGGGACGGCGGGCGGTTTGGGCAGAGAGCCGCCATTCGTGGTATGCTTTCGGCGCGATTTTGGGGCGCAATTACGAAAGCGAAACGGGGGGGCAAGTCTAATGAAAATCACGAATGCGTCTATGGAAATATACCGCTGGAATAGGCCCGTGCCGATACGCAACGGGCGCTATACCTATCCCACGGTGGCGCTTAACCTCATCAAGTTGGACACGGATGAGGGCATCACGGGGTATGGGTATATGGGCGGGGAGCATGTGAGCGATGATATGACGCTGGGCGTGTTCGAGAATATGAAGCAGTTCGTCATCGGGCAGGATCCGTTTGACAATGAGCGGCTGTGGGAAGAGATGTGGCAGCCGAAGCTGGTGGGCAGGCGGGGCGTGTCCACGCGCGCGATAAGCGGGATCGACATAGCGCTTTGGGACATCAAGGGCAAGGCGGCGAACCGCTCGGTGCATAAACTGCTGGGGGCGTTCACGGATCGGATTCCTGTGTACATAGCGGGCGGCTACTATGAAGAGGGCAAGGGGCTGCGCGAGCTTGCGGCGGAGATGGAAACGGCGGTCGAGATGGGCGCAAACGCGGTGAAGATGAAGATAGGCGGGGCGCCGATAAATGAGGATGTGGAGCGCATACGCACAGCGCGCGAGGCGGTTGGCCCGGATGTGAAGCTGCTGATGGACGCCAACTGCGCCTATCGGTACTACGAGGCGATCGATATCGCGCGCAAGGCGGAGCGCTACGACGTGTACTGGTTCGAAGAGCCGGTGAACCCGGACGATTATGAGGGGCATCGGCTGATAAGCCGCTCCACAAGCATACCCATCGCTACGGGAGAGAACGAATACACGCGCTACGGCTTTCGCGATCTAATCAACAACCGCTGCGCCGCAATCATACAGCCGGACGCGCTGATAATGGGGGGCGTAACGGAGTTCGTGAAGGTTGCGGCGCTGGCGTCGGCGCACGATTTGCCGATAGCGCCGCACGGCAAGCAAGAGGTTCACATCCACATAGCGGCGGCGATACCCAACGGGCTGATACTGGAGTACTACGCGGCGGCATTCGACCCGATGCATGGGCGGGTGTTCGAAGAGCCGCTGGAGGTGGCTGACGGGCATGTGGTTGCGCCGGATAGGCCGGGGTTTGGGTTCACGCCGAACTTTGGCGCGCTGGCGGGGTATAGGGTGCGGTAGGGGGGCTTGGTGCGCGTGCTTGGGGGATATGACATAATCCGTTGGCTTTATGCTCGCATTTCCAACTTGTTGGCTCGCTATGCTATCATAGTCAACAAGGTAAAATTGCGTAGGGCGCAAGGAGTTGTCTGAGATGGCGAACGACGAAAAGCGGGATGGCGAGGCCTATATCAGGCAGATCATCGAAGAGGCGGGCGGCTTCCAAGCGTTTAGGAAGCAGATGGACGATTTTCGCGACTGCCAAATTCGTTTGGACAAAGAGCGCGCCGCTTTGACGGAAAAGTACCCTGACAAGTGGGTGGCTGTGGGCAAAGACGGCGTGGTGGCGGTGAACGATTCTCATCTGAGCTTGCTCGCTGATATTGACGGGCAGGGGTTGAGCAGATGCGCGGTTGCCATAGATTACTTAGACACCGATCCGACGCCGTTGATACTACATGCGCGCTTGGAGGCGATGGGGGTTTAACGCAAAGGCGCGAAAGGCGCAAAGGTTAAGGATGTAGGGTGCGGTATGAGTCTGGGTTTGACGCACATAGACGATCTGCTAATTGCAATCGTAGTATCTGTGGTCGCTACGCTGATTGCGTCGGGCTTGCTGTGGTTCTTCCGTCGCCAATTGAACGAAGCGCTTCGCAGCCTAGATATGTCTGCAGGCGCTGTGTTTGCTTGGATAGTATTGCTTATATGTCTAGCAGTAGTAATTGTGTTTTCTGTGGTTGGTATAGACATACCTTCGGCAATCAATACTATATTGGTAGCTGGATTCGGATTTCTTGTTGCGGCTACAGTTTGGCGGCGGCGCTAATGTGATGGGTGTTAGGGCGCAGAATCCGATATGTCTCACCGTCCGTCTCACACTCGGGTGACTACACAAACGGCGCAAGCAGTTGAGCGAAACGGCTTATAGCGCGGTCGAGATACTCAGGGCGCATCGGCTTAAAGTAGTCGGGGTTGTGGATTGGGCGGTTGACTTTTCTGTCGCCGCTGAGCAGGGTTATCACATTCAGGCTAACCTCAGGGAAGTGCGACATCAGCGTATGCGAACTTGCGCTGCCCAACTGAGGGGCTGCCAACGGATTGGAGTAGTCGCCGCCTAGCATATTTTCAAGTTGCAGCAAGCAGCAGACTAACCCAGGATGCAAAGACTTCAGCAAGCGAAAATCTACAAGTATTCGCTTCAGCATTGCGTTTTCGGTGTATGACTTGCACTCGACGCCCATAACGAATACATCGTCAACGAATATGTGCCTATCAACCTGTACGCGATAGAAGTAATCGCTTTGCGCGGATTTGATGAAATCGCTTACCTCCGGCGGCAGGCTTTCGATGTACTGAGATTGGATAGGTACGCGGTAAGTCTTGGCACTCTCAAAAGAGAGCCTTGTCGGCGACGCTCCGAGTTCCTGCCACGCCAAGCGGATTATGTGATAAGCCATCGATTCGACGAGTTTGCCTTTGGCGGCGCGTATCACGCCACCATAAGCCCTATCGTCATCGGCTGTGGCATATTCGTCTATGCCGCCTACGAGCAGATTGTAAGCGCGAATAAGTTCTTCCCGCGTTGCGGGCGCATCCGAATAAGTCATTGTTCACAACCCTCTCAACTGAACATCCCCCAACCGCCGCTCCGCCACCGCGCAGTATTCGGGCGCTATGTCTATGCCGACGAAGCGGCGGTTGGCGCGGCGGGCGGCGACGCTGGTCGTCCCCACGCCGGCGAATGGATCGAGTACGACGTCGCCGCGGAAGCTGAATAGCAGCATCACGCGGCGGGCGAGCTCCTCAGGGAACATCGCGGGGTGGCCGAATTCGCGCATGCGGCGCTCCGGGGCGATTGACCATTTCGCGGTTACCCACTCTTTGAACGATTCGGCGTCTATGTCTGCGTCGGCGGACGCGCCCGCCTTCTTTAGACTGCCCTTGCAGAATATCTCTACGAACTCCCAAGTGTATTTCAAGTACGGGCTTGACGGGCTTTTCCAACTGCCCCAAGCGGTGTATTTGCAGTTGTAGTTGTTCTTTTCCCAGAGGATTTCGCCCTTCCAAATCAGCCGCCGCTCAATGAAATAGTTGGAGATGATGTGATGGCTTGGGATGTAGTCGGAGAAGAGCGGCTGTACATTGACCACGATGCGCCCGCCGTATTTGAGAACGCGGATGCACTCGTCGAAGACTGCGAAAAGCTTGGCGAAGTAGGATTCCCAATCGTGGGCGTCGTCGGTCTTTTCGTAGCCCAAACCGAAATTGTAGGGCGGTGATGTGAATATCAGGTCGATGCAGTTGTCCGGCAAGCGCTTGAGCGCCGTTTCGCTGTCGTCGCAAACGATGCGGTCTTCCCACTGCGGCGGCAGGGCGTTGTTCTGCCGCGCGAAATCGTGGTCGTTGGCGTAGTAGTGCTTGCCGCGCCGGCGCTCTTTGCGCTTGCGGTCGGCCACCTTGCGCTCGGCGTTGTAGCCCACATAGAGCCGCTTGTCCCCGTTCACGCCGTAGCTTCGGACGCTTTTCACGGCGTTCAGTATGCGGGACAACGGCTCGGCGGCGGCGTGTCCACTTGACGCCGTCTCAATCGCTTGGGACAGGCGGCGCAGGTTGACCTGACGCAGCCATATCTCCAACTCATCGCCGCCGTTCACGGCTACATAAAAGTCGTCGGCGTTGAACTGGGCGTTCAGCGCGCTAACGGCGGCGCCCGCATCGGGGCTTAGCGAAGCGCCGCTCAGCGTTATGCGCCGATACTTGCCGTCGATAGTGGAGTCAATCGCTGCATCGTTCATTGCAAATCCCTGCGTGTTCAGCGCGGTACGGCTTGCATTATACACGCCGCATATGCGCTTTATGCTACAATAATGGCGCTCGAAGTTTGGGCAATAGCGCGCCGCTATTCGCATTGGGCGGCTTGGGCGGCGGCGCATTGGCGCAATCGGACGGGCAAGCCTTGCCGCGCTAGGGCGGGCGGCGAATATAAGCATAGTTCAGGAGCATCTCAGCAATGACAATGGAAAGCGAAACGCTTGCGCTGTCGCGGCGTTCAGTGTTGGGCAAGAAGGTTAAGCGGCTTCGCAGGCAAGACATAACGCCTGCGCATATGTACGGCAGCGGCATAGAGGCTCAAGCGCTGCAAGGCGACGGCGCTGCGCTGCGGCGCCTGCTGCCGCGCGTGGGAACGAATATACCGGTTTCGGTGCAAGTCGAGGGTTCGGACGCAGAGAACATCTGCTTTGTGCGCGAGGTGCAGCGTCATCCGGTTACGGAGGATGTGCTGCACATAGATTTCATCCGCGTGGACGTTACGCAGACGATTAGCGCCGAAGTGCCTATCACGCTGACGGGCGTTGCGCCCGCCACGCAGCAAGGCGGCACGCTGCTGCAGCCGCTGACTACGCTGCTTGTGGAAGCGCTGCCGATGAATATCCCGGCGTCTATCGAGGCGGATGTGTCCGGCTTGGACGACTTCGAGAAGTCCATCGTGGTGAGCGATATAGCGGTGGCGGCGAATGTAACGGTGCTGACGGACAGCGACGAGTTCGTTGCGCGCGTCAGCCCGCCGCGCGTTGAAGTGGACGACTTCGCGGCGACGGACGATGAGGAAGGGGTCGACGAGGCTGCCGGCGGCGAGGAAGCGGCGGAAGAGTAGGGGCGCAAATTTTAACGCAAAGGCGCAGAGGGATGCCTGCCGATAGCGCTGTTCCGTCCGCGGTTCCGCGACGACGGGTTGCGGTTGCGCCGCGCACAAGCGCGTTCACGGCGGGCTTTCGGCGTACATTCGAATCGCTGGGCAATCGCAACTTCCTGCTACTCTGGGTTAGCATGCTGTTTCTGATGGCGGGGACGCAGATGCAGATGCTGGCGCAGGGCTACCTCGCGTATGAGATTACCGGCAGCGGCACGATACTGGGCTACATCAACTTGGGCATCGCGCTGCCGCTGCTGACCGTGCCGCTGTTCGGGGGGGCGCTCGCGGACAAGATAGACCGCAAGGCGCTGATACAAGGCGCTCAACTGACGGCGGCGCTGCTTGCGCTTGCGCTTGGGCTGCTGGTGGACTGGGATGTCATAAGCTGGCAGCATCTGATGATTTCGTCGATGGTGCAGGGGGCGCTGTTTTCGTTTATGATGCCCGCGCGCCAAGCGATAATCCCGCAGCTGGTGGGGCAGAGCGGGCTCACCAATGCGATGGCGCTGAACGCCGCGGGGATGAGCGCGATGACGATGGCGGCGCCGGCGCTGGCGGGGTTTCTGTATGACCGCGCGGGCGCATGGAACCTGTACTACATCATAGCGGCGCTGAGCTTCATCGCGGTGTTGCTGATGATGCTGGTCAAGCCCGCGGGCGCCGCCGCGCCCAAGAAGCAGACCGCTATGCTGGGCGATATAGTGGACGGCATAACCTATATCGCGCGGCGGCGCATACTGGTTGTGCTGTTGATAGTGGGACTGCTGACCACCGTGCTTGCGATGCCGTTTCGCTTCATCCTGCCGGTGTTCGTGGTGGACATCTATCGGCAGCAGGCGGACTCGATGGGCTTGCTGCTGGCGATAATGGGGCTTGGCGCAATGCTAGGGGCGCTGTATGTGGCGGCGGTCGGCAGGAAGAACCGCGGGCTGACGCTCATCATATCAAGCATGCTTTCGGGCGTGGGGTTGCTGCTGGTGGCGCTCATCCCGATATACTCGGCGGCGGCGTTGATAATGATAGTGCTAGGGATGGGCGATTCGGGACGGATGTCCCTGAACCAAGCGCTGCTCATTGAGCTTTCGGACAACGAATATCGCGGGCGCGTTATGAGCATATTCATGCTGAACTTCGGGTTTATGCCGCTTGGCACATTCCCCGCCGGGTTGATGATAGACTACCTCGGCGGGCAGGCGGTCATCGGGATGATGGGCGCGGCGCTGATAGCGGTAACCGCTATGATATTCATAACGCAGCGCCAACTGCGCCGAATAGCGTGATAGCCGCTTGGCGCGTATTGGCGTGTCTTGGCGCATATCAATATCAGCGTCAAGCGGTTGGAATGCGGCGAATCGGCGCTGTGAACCGCGGTTGTGAACCAGGGGCTAATGCGTATGGCGACGGATGGCGGGATACTTCTCAACGATATTCATTCCAAGCTGAACGCCACGCAGATGCGGCGGGCTATTGCGCCCAACACGCTGGAAGGCTTGCGCCAAGCGATTGTTGCGGCGGCCGACGCCGGGGAGAGCGTCAGCATAGCGGGCGGGCGGCATGCCATGGGCGGGCAGCAATTCCTGAGCGGCGGGACGCTACTGGATATGCGCCGCCTAAACCGCATCCTCGATCTGGACGCAGAGCGCGGGCTTGTGCGCGTAGAGGCGGGCATTCTTTGGTCGGATCTTGTGGCGGGACTGCGCGCGATGCAGCGCGGCCGGGCGCAGCGCTGGAGCGTGGTGCAGAAGCAGACGGGCGCTGATAGGCTCAGCATCGGCGGGGCGCTTGCGGCAAACGGACACGGGCGGGGACTGCGATACAAGCCCATCGTGCAGGATGTAGAGTCGTTTGAACTGGTAGATGCGCGCGGCGTATTGCGCCATTGCAGCCGCGGTGAGAACGCCGATCTTTTCGGGCTCGCCATCGGCGGATACGGGCTTTTCGGCGCTATCTACTCGGCGACGCTGCGGCTTATGCCGTCGCATCGCCTGCGGCGGGTGGTAGAGCTGACCACGGTTGAGAGGCTTGAGGCGCTGTTCGCGGAGCGCATAGCGGCGGGGTTCACCTACGGCGATTTCCAATATATGACCGACGAAACGGCGGACGGCTTTCTGCGCGAGGGCGTGATGTCCTGCTACATCCCATTGGCGGCGGACGAGCAAGCGTCCGACGAACCGCCGCGCTATATGCTTTCGGCGCAGGATTGGCGGGCGCTACTGCAGCTTTCGCACGCGGACAAGGCGCGCGCCTTTCGCGAATACGCCGCCTTCTACACCGCAAGCGGCGGGCAAGTGTATGACAGCGATACATTTCAGCTCAGCATGTACATCGACGACTACCACGCCGAACTTGACGCGCGGCTGCACGGCGGCGCAGCGCGCAGCGAAACGATAACCGAACTGTATGTGCCGCTGAGCGCGCTTGCGGACTTTATGGCGGCGGCGGCGCGCGAACTGCGGCGGCGACGGGCGAATGTCATCTACGGCACGATACGGCTGATCGAGCGAGACGACGAGACATTCCTGAACTGGGCGCGGCGGCGGTACGCCTGCATCGTGTTCAACCTGTGCGTGGAGCATACGGACGCGGGCGTTGCGGCGGCGGCATCGGCGCTGCGCGGGCTGATCGACTTGGCGATGGAGCGCGGCGGAAGCTACTTTCTGACATACAACCGCTATGCTACGGCGGCGCAGCTCAGCGCCTGCTATCCGCAGTTCGCGGAGTTCTTGGCGCACAAAGATCGCTATGACCCGGACGGCGTGTTCTCCAGCGATTGGCATAGGGCGTATCGCGGCTTGGCGCAATAGCGGTTTTAGCGCAGAGGCGCAAGGGCGCAACGGGGGGTTAGGCGCAAAGACGGGCTATTCGTCGGCGCGGTAGTCGCCGCTTTGGCCGCCGCTCTTGCTTATGAGGCGCACGCCGTCGATTCGCATAGCGCGGTCGACGGCTTTGCACATATCGTAGATGGTGAGCGCGGCTATGCTGGCGGCAGTGAGCGCCTCCATCTCTACGCCGGTTTGGGCGGTGGTCTTGGCTTCGGCGGCGATGCGGACGGCGTTGGTGGTGGTGTCAATCTCAAAGTCCACTGCGATGCGGGTAAGCGGCAGCGGATGGCACAGCGGTATGAGGTTGGCGGTCTGCTTTGCGCCCATAATGCCGGCGATGCGCGCTACGGCAAGCGCATCGCCCTTGTCAAAGGCGTTGGCTTGGATGAGGCGCAGGGTTTGGGGGCGCATAAGCACGGCGGCGGCGGCAACCGCGATGCGCTCGGTAGCGGGCTTGGCGCCCAAGTCCACCATGTTCGCCTTGCCGGCGGCGTCTATATGCGTCAGCGCGGGATCGTCGGATTGCGTCATAGGGTTCACCCGTTTCTAGGCTTGCGCTTCGTATGCTTCGTCTATGGCTAGGTTGCGGGATTGGGACGCCGCCACGGCTAGGGCGTCGGCGCGCTCGTTGCCGGGGTTGCCGGCGTGTCCCTTGACCCAGCGCAGGGTAACGGCGTGCGTGTCCAACAGCGCTAGAAGCTGCGCCCATAGGTCGGGGTTGAGCGCTTTTCCGCGGGGATCTCTGCGCCAGCCGTTAGCCTGCCATCGGCGCGCCCAACCCTTGTTCACGGCATCCACAATGTACTTGGAGTCGGTGAACACCGCGACTTCGCACGGCTCTTTGAGCGCGCGCAAGCCTTCAATGACGGCGAGCAGTTCCATGCGGTTGTTGGTGGTTTTGCGAAAACCGCCGCTGAGTTCGTTGCGATGCTTGCCGAACTGCAGGACTGCGCCAAAGCCGCCGGGTCCGGGATTGCCGGAGCAAGCGCCGTCGGTGTGGATTTGGATTTTTGTGGACAAGCGATGCCTCTATCCGTATCTGCGTTGATTGACACAGCCGATTATACACCGGTGAAATCTGATCCTACACCACTAACCCCGCCCCCGCCGGCCGCCGCTTGCCCCCGTGAACCGACGGCTCCGCGCACCACTTGGCGGCGAGCATCCGCACGCCCTCATACACGGCGTCGTCGAAGCCCAGCATATCGCAGACCACGCGCCGATCCAGCAGCGCGCGGTTGGCGTCGGCGTCCGCAAGATACGCCGGCTGCAGCTCCAGATCGCGGAACTTGTCGAAGATTTCCTGCGCCGTGGCGAGTTGCGCGTCGGTGAGCGCGCGCAGGTCTAGGACGGGGAAATGAGGCGCAGAACTGATTGTCATCCGTATTTTGGATGATTGCTGCCGATTGGAATGCCACCAGTACGATACTAAACCTAGCGTGCTATTACACCATACTGAGAATGCGTAATCGTACTCGCTTTTGCCGAATATCACATTCGGCCAGGAACTCCCGCCTAATGTTTCCCTTTCGGTGAACGCAACCGCCAAAGCCTGAGAACCGCAAGTGAATTCCGCGTTTAGATGCGCGCGGCTTGCGGTTGCCCAAACGGCGTCGGCCTGGTCTTCCATTCCCCTACGCGCCCGCAACTCCGAATCCGGTTCGCAGACTAGGCGGGTTTCGTTCTTGGCGTTGTGATTCCACAGCGCGGGATAGGTAGCGGTTGCGCTGAATGCCGCCTTGGTGAAGCAACCTTGAGGCGGCCTGCCGATGATGCTGAGGTGATACTTGCCGAATTGGGCTATCTCGCCCAAAGGCGCCGTCTTTAGTTCAAGCGGCGCACTGCTTGCGGGAAGCCACAAGTTTGATTGACTCAGAGCGTAGGCGGTTTGCGTAAGCGAATAGTCTTTGATGCGCACCGCCCCCCAAGCTTCGCCGCGCTTTGATTGTGGAAACGGCGTTTGGATTACTTCGCCTACCTGTTCAGTTCCTATGTCTAAGGGAGCGCCGCCATAGGGTCCGTCCTCGATTCGGCGCAAATCGCCATTGGCGTTGAGAACGCTCTTCGCAATCAGATCGGCTTGTATGAACCCGTCCGGGCGGCGAGTCAGCGATGTGAACTTGACGGCGCTCGTAGCCGTTTCATCCGTCCGGCGTTTGCGCGCTACCACAAGACACTCCGCCATGCCGGTATCCGACGAAAACGCCATATCTTTGCCGTTGGCGGCGATGGTGAATACTTCTAAATCCGTGTATTCACTCATCATCATTTCACGGAATTTCTCCCAAGATGTGCCGGACGCCGCCGCCAACGGCAGCACCAGCGCAAGCACTCCGCCGGGCTTCAGTTTTCTATCGCATATACCCGCGAATGCCGACGCTATGCCGGCGCTTCCGTGATAGCAGCTATCTTCCTTGAGATAAGACATTCGGCCGCTCATAGCCTTTTGGTCGGCATCGGTGTTGCCGAAAGCGGCGAAAGCGGCGGCGAATGTGTCCGCATATGCGCCTTCATGCGTTACATTCCTGGTGAACGGCGGGTTCATTATCACGATGTCGAAGCCAAAGTGGGGTATGTGTATGTTGAGCTGATGCGCGGTCTCTTCGCCCATGCTGCCGGTTCGCAGCGCGGGATCGTTGGTGTTGACATCTAGTTCCATCTGCTCGTTTTGCAAAAGCTCCAGCGAGCCGATTTTCACTCCGCCGTCAGATTGGCGTCCATACGGCATTGTGTACAGCCTAGACAGGTCGAAGCCCACTTGGGGTTGAATGCCGGACAGCGTCGCCCCCGTGATATGAATGGCGGACGGCAGCACATCGCAGCCGTACAGCGCGTCCTCCATCATCGGCTTGTGCAGATCGGCGGCGGCGCCCCCGGCGCGCTCGTGGCGGTTGGCGAATTGCTCATATACGGCGGACAGCAGCGCGCCCGTGCCGCATGCGAAGTCCGCCACGCGCAACCTGCCGATGGCGGCGGCGTCCGCCCAGTCCACGCCGTCCAGCTTGGAGACGGCGATGCGCGCAAGCAGCGCGGCGGATTCGGGGCGAGTGTAGAAAGTGGCAAGATACTTGCGGTCCGAAATCAGCTGCTGGAATATGCGCCCGGTGAGGTCGTGGGAGTTGGTTACGCCCAATGAGTTCACTTCGCCGGCGGTGAACTCCAAGTTGTTCAGAATGCGGCGGGCGTTGCCGGCGTCTATCTGCTCCAGCAGATCCATTGCGATAGCAAAGATAGGCCAGTAGTTGATTTTCAGGATTTCTCGCCAAGAGGCAAGCGTTTCGGATTTCGGATTGACAACGCCTTTGCCGCACACCTGACTTGGGTATTTGACGCCTTGGTGTATGCTGGCGATTATCTCTTGGAACACGAGCGCGTTGGCGAGTATGGCGCACGCCATTCGGCGAGTCTGCCGCGCATTCGGGATACTCAGCCGCTGCGCTATATTGGCGATTGCGCCGGGCGCGCTAGTGTCCATTTCGTCCATAATGCCGGCGACGCGCTCTATGCCTTGCTCAAGGATGTCCGCCGCGGCGTCCACTTCGCTCTGCGATACGGACACCAGCCGTATCAGATCGGCGAGGTCTGACACGCCGCCTTCAAGCCAGCCTGATGCGGGGAAGCGCGTCTTGACTTTCTTGTGTTTGTAGAATACGGCGTATTCCAAGCGCGCCGCTCGAATCGCGTCATCTAAGTCTGGGGCATTCGCAACATCCGACGGATAGCGCAGCGCGATTGCGGCTTCTATGGATTTGCCGCCGTCTGCCAGTTTCAAGCCGAACCGCGCATTCGCCTCATCCTCCGCGGCGTATGCGGGCATATACTCGGCCTCTACCACAACGGGAGAGCGCTGGCTGTCCGTGATAATGATGTCGGGCCGCAACCCCGGATGCCCTTCGAATATCTGCGTGCTTTCGTAGCGCACAGTAGCGCCGCGCATCATATCTTGCAGCAGCATGCCCAGCACAGTGTTGGCGCTGGATTCGGCTTGGCGCGAGGTGGTTGTCATCCGAGTTTCCTTATTCGCAACGCATTATTCGCAACGCATTCTCAGTCGTGGTGCTTGTTCGGTGTTCGGTTACCCTATTGTATGGGCGCTTGTTCTATGGCGCAACCCGCCGCCCTTCAGCCCGCCCGTCCCCAACAGCCGCCTTGCAATGTCAGCCGAGCATCTCGCCCGACGGACGCGCCACCATCCCCCTCCTACACCACCTTATACCCCGCCGTCTGAACCGCCGCCAAGCTCCCCTCATCCCACGGATGCGCCCGCGCCACCTCTTCGTTGATGTCCGCCCCCCAGCCGGGCCCGCTCGGCACCGTCATATACCCGTCCGTGATTTCGGGAACCGCCGTAGTCAGCTCATCCTTCCACGGCACGTCGTCTATGTCGATCTCCATTATCCGCACATTCGGCAGCGTGGCGCACAGGCTGGCGCTCACGAAGCTGGACAGGTGGCTGTAGTAGTTGTGCGGCGCTACATTGTGCTGATACACCTCCGCCAAATCCCCCACCTTCTTGGACTGGCTGAACCCGTTCCACGGCACGTCTATCATGAACATATCCGCCGAATGGTTCTCGAAGTACGGAATGTAGTCGCGCATATAGAACAGGTTCTCGCCCGTGCAGATGCGCGTTGTGGTGGAATCCTTTATCTGCCGCAGGCTCTTGGGTTCGTACATATCGATCTCCAGCCACAGCATATCGAACTGCTCCAGAACCTTGGCGATGCGCAGCGCCCCTTCCGTCTTGAAGTGGAAGTTCAGATCCAGGTTGATGTCGATATCGTCCCCCACCGCATCGCGGAACGTGCCGATGAGCCGCTCCACATGCGGCACAAGCCACTTGGGCGCGTACTGATCCGTCGACCCCACGCCGCCGCTGAAACCGCCCCCGAATGTGGCGTTCTCGCCCGGCATTATGATGTTCGTCTTCAGCGCCGTGAACCCGCGCTCCTTGACCTCATGCCCAAGGTTGGTTATCGCATCCCACGAATCGATCGGCGGCGTCCCCAGGATGTCGTGATGCCGCACCCGCGAACTGCCGCAGTGCGACCAATACACCCGCACCTTTTCGCGTGTCGGCCCCCCGAAAAGCTCCGCCACAGATATGCCCAGCGCCTTCGCCTTTATGTCTATGAACGCGCAGTCCAAACCCGCGATCGCCTTCGCCGCTATCCCGCCCGGACTCTGCCGCGTTATGCGGTACATATCCTGAAACCGCATCTCAAACGCGCGCGGATCCTGCCCTATCAGCAGCGGCTTCATATCCCGTATCGTCCCCTCTATCCCGTGCGGCGACCGCCCGTCGCTGCATTCCCCCCAGCCCGTTATCCCTTCGTCCGTCTCCACCTTGACGAACATCCACGGACGCCAGCCCGCATCCACGATAAAAGTCTCTATGTTCGTGATTTTCATTCTCGCATTGCCTTTCTTGTCTAGTTTTGAACCCTATTTGCAACCGCCCCGATGATACCATAAACCCGCTATGCTGACACACCCAGCGCCGCCGCTTGACACGCCCGCCCGCGCTAACTACGATACGCCCAGCGCAACCCTACGCCCAAGCGCCGCCGATTAGACCGATTAAATTAAGGAACGCAGACCAATGGACGAAAACATCGCATTCGCGCCAGCATCCGAGCACCGCCAACTCATAGCCGACAAGCAGGTATCCCCGGTGGAACTCACCGCGATGTACTTGGAACGCATCGAGCGCCTTGACCCGCAGCTCAACGCCTACCTGACCGTAGCGCGCGACGAAGCGATTGCGGCGGCGCAGGAGGCCGAAGACGCCGTCATGCGCGGCGATGCTACTGGCGCATTGCACGGCGTCCCCATATCCGTCAAAGACCTGGAAATGACCAAAGGAATCCGATCCACCAGCGGCTCGCTGCCATTCAAAGACCGCATCCCAGAAGCCGACTCCGCCGTTGTGGAGCGCGTGAAAGCGGCGGGCGCAGTCATACTCGGCAAGACCAACACTCCGGAATTCGGGCACCGCGGCACCACCGAAAACCTGCTCGGCGACGCCTGCCGCAATCCATGGAACACCGAGCGCACCCCCGGCGGCTCCAGCGGCGGCGCGGCATCGGCGCTAGCGGCCGGCCTCTGCGCCATCAGCGCCGGCAGCGACGGCGGCGGCTCCATCCGCATCCCCGCCAGCTTCTGCGGCGTGTACGGCATCAAGCCCACGCAAGGCAGAGTCCCGCGCTACTCCGGCATCCCCACAGCGCCCGTCGCCAATCAAATCAGCCAGTCCGGCCCCATCACGCGCACCGTGCGCGACGCCGCCATTCTGCTGCAGGTGCTAGCCGGCCACGACATCCGCGACGCCGGCTCCCTGCGCCAGCGCCCCGGCGACTACATAGCGGCGCTGGATCGCGGCGTCAAAGGCTTGCGTATCGTTTGGAGCCCAGACTACGGCTATGCGCCCGTCGACCCCGAAGTAGTGGATATATGCGGCAAAGCGGCGCGCCAGTTCGAGACGCTTGGCTGCAATGTCGAGGAAAGCCGATTTGCGCTAAGTTCGCCCCAAGAGGCGTTTCGCGTCATATTCGCGTCCAACACCTATGCCGCATCGGGATACCTGCTAAACCAAAACGCCCACGAACTCACCGACTACTTCCGCGAAGCGATGGAATTCGCCGCAACGCTCACCGCCGCCGACTACGCCCGCGCGCTAGGCGAAATCGACGCGATGAGAGCGCGCTTCGACCTCATGTTTGAGCGCTACGACCTGCTGCTATCCCCCACAATGGCAGTTCCCGCCTTCCCGATAGAGCGCCATCCCGCCCAAATCGGCGGACGCGATGTCGACCCCTTCTTCGGCTACCTGCCCTTCACCTACCCCATCAACGCCATTGGACACCCCGCGGCAAGCGTCCCCTGCGGCTTCTCATCCGACGGAATGCCCATCGGCTTGCACATAGTCGGCCGCAAATACGCCGAAGAGACCGTGATCGCCGCATCCGCCGCCTTCGAGCGCGCAATGCCCTGGGCAAACAACCGCCCCGCCGTATCCTGAATGGGAACGCAACCCTTTACGCCAACCGCGCCTTTGCGTTAAAATAATCCTAACCCGAAGTATCCAGCGAAATCTCTTCCCCATCAAGGGGAAAGTAGTGTAGTGGGAAAACATTCCCCCACTCACACCAGCAATAGAGTAGGTGAGCCGAATGCCGATAATACGTTTTAGTTTTTATTCACCCCCCCCCCCCCCCATAAAAATCTAAAAAAGTCAAGCGTAAGAACAGCACCCCGCGTTTCGACGCTACTTGCCCTCAGCGTCCTAATCGCGCTAACCGCCCTGCTATCCCTCAGCGCAACCGCATCCGCCCAATCCACCACCGACTACGACTCAGACGACGACGGCTACATCGACGTCAACAGCCTCGCCAAACTCGACGTCATACACTACGACCTCAACGGCAACGGCGCGCAAGACACTGTCAGCGCATCCGATTGGGCAAACTACACCGCCGCATTCCCCAACCCTGCCACCGGCATGGGCTGCAAGCTCACCGACCACGACGGCAATTCCCAAACCGCCGATCAGCCCACCTGCGTCGGTTACGAACTCACCAGAAGCCTAGACTTTGACAGCGATAGCGACGGCGATGTTGACGCCAACGATCACAGCGGCAATTACTGGAACAGCGGCGCAGGATGGCCCGTCATCGGCGGGGGTTTGAACCCATACACAGGCGATTTCAAGGGCAATGGACACACCATAAACAACCTGTTTATTAACCGTAGCTCCGCCAATTTCGCCGGACTGTTCGGCGGCTTTGGCTCCACCGCCCGCATCGAAACCCTAGGCATAACCAACGCCAATATCACGGCATCGGGCTATTCCGGCATTCTGGTTGGCTCCAATTCCGGCACAATAGTCGCCTGTTATACTACCGGCAAGATTGCGGGCGCGGGTAGCTCTAGCCAGCGTATTGGCGGATTAGTCGGAGAATCCAACGGCGGCGAAATCTCCACGAGCTACTCCACCGCCTATGTCAGCGGGGCTCAACGCATTGGCGGCTTGCTGGGCTATCGGAATAACGGCAGTGTAACGAACTCCTACTCCACCGGCAGGGTTGCCCGCTCCAGCGGATCGGCAGCTACCATCGGCGGCTTGATAGGGGATAGCCGCGCGGCGGCGTCAGGCACCGTAACCGCAAGTTACTGGGACACCTCCACCAGCGGCCAAACCACCAGCGCCGGCGGCAGCGGCGTTGTGGGCAAAACCACCCGCCAGCTCCAATCCGTTACCTCATACACCGGCATCTACGCCAACTGGAATACCGACCTAGACAACGCCGACAGCGATAACGACGCAACAACCGGCAAGGACAACCCCTGGGCTTTCGGCAACAAGATGCAATACCCCATGCTCCAATACAAGATGATGAGCACAACCCCGCAAAACAGCCAAGCTATGGGCATAGCCGACAACTGGAACGCGCCCATCGTGGGCGAGCGCGTCGCCGTATGCGTTACTAGCGCAACGCGCTCCAACCGCAGCGGCGGCTGGCAGTGGGAAAAGTCCACCAACGGCGACACTTGGACTGCCTTAACGCGCAACAGCGGCGCAACCTACGAATACTACCCCGTAGCCGCCGACGTCGGAAGCTACCTGCGCGCCAAAGCGCCATTATCCGGCGGCGGCTTCGCATACACCCGCGCGTTAGGCGGCAGAGTCAAGCAAACCAGTGCCGCAACCGCTGGGTCAGCGATAAGCTTCGTAAGCGGCAACGCAAGCCCGCGCGTGGGGCAGAAGATCCAAGCGTCCGACCCTGCCCCTACCGGCGCGGTGGATCGCCGTTACTCGTGGCAGCGCTGCGACAACAGCGATAGTACCTACACCGATTGTAGCTACATCTACGGCGTCTGGTGGACCAACTACACGCCCACATCCGCAGACCTTAACAAATACCTGCGAATGGTAGTGTACTACGCCACCAGCGCCGGCGTATGGACGCGCCACGCGACGGCTTTCACAGGGCAGGTAGCCGCCGCATCGCAGTAAGCCTAGCCCAAAATCGCTTTGCGCCCTTGCGCCTTTGCGTTAAAAACCTTAGGCCGACCCTTTGCGCCCCCACGCCTCTGCGTTAAACTCTTTGCGAATGTCTATAACGATCTGCAAGAAACGCAAAGGAGAAGCGCATGCCCGCGAACATACCACGCGGAGCCGGATGCCCCGTCAACGCAATCGCGATATTCTAGCCGAACAAGCCCCATGCGCGGCGGCGTAGCCCAACTCGCGCATCTGCGTCGCCGCCAATCACCCGCCTAATGCGTCCAAACGCGTGAGAAACTCCGCGACATCCGCTACGCCGTCTAACCTATAATCGGCGTTGTCCAGCACCGACGCCGGCGTCCCCGGCTGCATCACCGCCACGCCCAAGCCGCGCACAGCGCCCGATGCCCTGCGCCGCCGCAGAACCCGCAGCGCGTCCGCGTCGGTAGTATCGTCCCCCAAAAAGATGACGGTCGACAATCCCCAATCCCGTATCGCCTTATCCAAGGCGTCCCCCTTGTTCACGCCGTCCCTGCGCCTAATCTCTATGAGCTTATTGCCTTGAAACACATCCAACCCCTCGGACTGTGGCAGCGTATCAAGCGCCGCCGTCAAGCGTTCCACCACTCGCGCTTCGTCCGCCGCCATCCGATAGTGTATAGACGCGCTGAAGCGCTTGTCTTCCCACACCATCCCCGGCTCATCCACAACCGCCCGCAGCGCCTCAAGCAGTTCTTGCATCTCATCGCCGCCGCCCGCCGCCTCAGGCGCTACGCTCAGCGCGCCGTCAACGATGCGCTCGGCGCCGTGGTTGCCGATATAGACGATGCCATCGATCCCAACGCGCGCGCGGACGTCCGCCGCCGCTCTGCCGGACATCACCGCCGTAAGCGCCAGTCTGCGCGCAAGCCCACTCAGCGGCTCCACGATTTTCGGATGAATCACGGCGTCATCAGGAATCGGAGTGAAGTCGGACAGCGTGCCGTCGAAATCGAGCAGCAGACCGGCGTTGCCGCGGCGCAGCATCGCAAGCGCCACGTCGATGTGCGGCAGCAGATGCGGCAGACTAACGCCGCTGCGCCCCATTGCTACACCGTCCCCTGCGCGCTAGGCGCAAGCAGCGTTCTGACGGCGCGCGCCACCAAGCCAGCGGCAAGCCGAACTTTGTATCCGTTATCGCTCAAAGGCTTGGCGTCTTGAAGCGCGATGCGCCCTATGCGGTCTGCGTCAACATCGGATACGCGGCGTCCGTTAAGCGCACTTGCGGCATCGCGCGCCATATGAGGGACGGGCGCAACGCCCCCAAGCGCAATGCGCGCGCCGCCTATCCTGCCGCCGTTCACATCCAGCGCAAGCGCTACGCTTGCCAGCGCAAAGTCCATCGCCTGCCGCTCTTTCGCTTTCAGATATACGCTGCGAAATCCTGCCGCCCGCTTGGGGATGCGAACCGCTGTCAGCGCCTCGCCCGCGCGAAGTACGTTCTCATATCGCGCATCCGCTTCGGGCGGCGCGAAGAAGTCCGCTATGGGCAGGATGCGCTCGCCGCTTGCGGACGTAATCACTGCATCAGCGTCAAGCGCAAGCAGCGCCACCGCCGTATCGGACGGATGCGCAATCGGGCATACATCGCCGCCGAATATGGCGTGGAACTTGTTAGCGCCGTCGTAAGCGAAGCACTGCTCGCCGCCCTTCTTGCGGCAGTCAAACAGCGGGCTGCGATAGTACCAGCAGCGCGGGCGTTGGCACAGATTGCCGCCAAGCGTCCCCACATTGCGAATCTGCGGCGTGGCTACCGCTGCGGCGGCTTGCGCCAACGCAGCATAAGCGTCGCGGATATGCGGATGCGCCTCGAGTTCCGCAAGCGTGGTCGCCGCGCCTATTCGCACGCCTGCATCATCCACCGCAACGCCCTGCAGCTCTGCGATATTTGCCACGCTCACCAGCATCGACGGGCTTATCACGCCCTCTTTGAGTTCGCCGAGTATGTCCGTGCCGCCCGCAATGATCCTGGCGGATCCGTCGCCGTCCGCGAGCAGTTCGACGGCGTTCTCTACACTCTGCGCCGCCACAAACTCAAAGCCGTTCATATCAGCCTATAGCCTATACCTTATTATTATCGTCATTCCGATTATCGTCGTCCCGCGCGGCGGCCGCATCCAAAGCGTTCAGAACCTTATCGGGCGTTGCCGGCAGATCGCTAATTCGCACGCCCACGGCGTCGTAGATGGCGTTGATGAGCGCGGGCGCAACCCCGATGCTGGGCGGTTCGCCCAACGCCTTTGCGCCAAAGGGGCCTATCGGGTCGTTCACATCCGCGAACAACACCTGCACGGGCGGGTATTCCTGTATCGTGGGGCTCTTATGCTCCAAGAAATTGGCGTTTAGCGTAACACCGCTTTGTTCGTCCGTGAGCATCTGTTCGGACAGCGCAAAGCCCAGCATTTGCGATACGCCGCCCTCGACCTGGTTCGCCGCCAATTGCGGGTTCAGGATGCGCCCCGAATCGTGCGCCGCTACATAGCGCAGTACGCTCACTTGCCCCGTTTCGGTGTCCACTTCCACCTCTGCGAAATGCGCCCCGAATGAGTTCACGATGTAGTCCGCGCTGCCCGGCATCACCGACGTCTCGACCGACGTCCCCCGCGGACCGAAGAGCGCCGCCGCATCCCCCAGCGCAAGCAGCGCAGCGCCGTCGCCCGAAACGATGCGCCCGTCCATAATGTCCAAGTCGGCGGCGTCTATGCTGAGATGCTTGGCGGCGGCGTTCAGGATTTTAGCCTTCAGTTCGGCAGCCGCCTTCAGCGTTGCCGTTCCGGTGGAAAATGTAGCGGTGGAGCCGGCGGTGATGGGCGCTTCGGGCGTATGCCGCGTATCCCCGAAGGTTAGGGACACATCCTCATACGCCACGCCCAGCGCTTCCGCCGCGATTTGCGCCATAACCGTAGCGCTGCCTTCGCCCACATCCATAAGCCCGGCGATTAGGCTCACGGTTCCGTCGGGGTTCAGCGCGAGCCTCGCCGACGACTTGCCCCCCGGACCGCCGCGGTATATGAACATGCTCATGCCGACGCCCCGCTTCTTGTGAGCGCCTTCGGTCGATTGCGCCATCCTCCTGTTGCGCCATCCAAACGCTTCCGCGCCCATTTCAAGGCATTCGCGCAGTCCGTTGGACGAAAAGGGTATGCCGCCCTCGACAGGCTGTGTGTCAACAATCTGATTCGCGGGCGTAACCCTTTCGCCCGGCTGTCCATCAATTCCCACATGGTTCAGCAGGCGAAAGTCCAGCGGATCCATTCCAAGTTCGTCCGCGATATGGTTCGTCAGCACTTCCAGCGCGAAATGTCCCTGCGGCGCGCCCAGCGCGCGATATGAGCCGCCCGACGGCTGGTTGGTGTAGGCGAGATAGCCGTCGTAGCGTACATTGGCGCAGCGATACAGATACAATGCGCCCTGCCCTGCGCGCCTGACCACGCCCGGCCCGGACGATAGGTATGCGCCGGTGTCCATCAAGGTGGTGGCGTGAATGGCGGTGATTTCGCCGTCGTGGGTTACGCCGATCCTCAGCGTGGTTTCGGTTGAATGGCGCTTTCTGCCGGCGACGAACTCTTCTTCGCGGCTTGCTTCGAGCTTCACCGGCTTGCCTGCGCGCATCGCAAGCGCCGCCGCAATCACGGATAGGCGCGTTTCGTCTTTGTTGCCATAGCCAGCGCCCATAGTGGGGCCGATGACGCGCACCTGATCGCGCTCAATGCCCAGCGCAAGCGCAAGGTTAAGCCTGTCCGCATGCACGCCGCGCGATGACTTCCAAACCGTCAGCGCATCGTTTTCCCACAGCGCCACGGCGGCGCGCGGCTCCAGCGCCGCGCCAGAATGCGCCGGCGTGCTGAACGATTGCTCGAATATGCGGTCTGCGCGCGCGAAGCCATCTTCGACATTGCCGCGCGTCAGCGTCAACGGCTTGCCGCCCACCAGGTTGCCGCCCGGATGGACGGCGGGCGCATCGGGCTTGAGCGCGTTCCGCGCAGAAAACACGGCGGGCAGCGTCTCATACTCCACTTTAATCAGACGCAGCGCCTGCGCCGCCAAGTCTTCGTCGTCGGCAGCCACCGCGGCGACTTCATCGCCCACGAACCGCGCTTTGGTGTCTAGGATGGGCAGATCGGGCGCAACTCGGCCGCTAGGGGCGTTGAACGGCGTTAGAACGGCGCGCACGCCCGGCAGGCTTTCGGCGGCGGTGGCGTCTATGCCGACTATGCGGGCGTGCGGATGCGGGCTGCGTAAAATCCTGCCGCACAGCATCCCCGGCAAACTGATGTCGGAGGTGTACTTGGCTTCCCCTGTCAGCTTATCGCGCAGGTCATAGCGGGGAACGGATTTGCCTATAACTGCGTTTGCCATCAACCGCCCGCCGCCTGTTTCACGGACTCAATAATCCGTCCATAAGCGTTGCATCGGCACAGATTGCCGGACAGCGCTTGCCGAATTTGCGCTTCGGTCGGGGCGTCTATGGCGTCCAGCAACGCCTTGGCACTCATAACGAAACCCGGCGTGCAGAAGCCGCACTGGCCGCCGTCGTTGTCCATGAACGCCTGCTGAATGGGATGCAGTTCGTCGGCGTCGGCGAGCGCTTCAATCGTGGCAACCCTGCGTCCGCTTGCCTGCAGCGCAAGCATCTGACACGCATACACCGGCTTGTCGTCGAGCAGCACGGTGCATGCGCCGCATTCGCCCCGGTCGCAGCCGCGTTTAGCGCCCGTAAGTCCCAGGGCGTCGCGCAATACGCGCAGCAACGTCCAGTGATGGCGCGCTTCTATGCGGCGCATATCGCCGTTCACATTGAGTTGAATTTCAGCGCTGAATCCGGCCATTGTCCAACCTACTGAGCGGTTATGCCGCCGTCAATCACGAGTTCGGAGCCGGTCATATACGAGGCTTCGTCGGATGCGAGGAACAGCGCGCCGTATGCCACATCCTCGACCGTGCCAATCCTGCCCAGGGGAACGCGCGCCACCGAAGCCGCCAAGCCCGCATCGGTGCGAATGTTGTCCGCAATCATCTCGGTATCTATCGGGCCCGGATGGATGGAGTTGGCGCGAATGCCGTCGGCGGCGTGCTGTATAGCGGTGTTCTTGGTGAACAGGCGCACGCCGCCCTTGGACGCCGAGTAAGCGCCGCCGCGCGGGCTGCCTACCAGTCCCGCCGTGGACGATATGTTGACGATAGAACCGCCGCCTGCATCGCGCATAGCGGGGATGCAATGCTTCGTCCCCAAGAACACGCCCTTCAGGTTTATGTCGATAATCCTGTCCCATTCCTCTTCAGAGGCATGTTCGATCGGGATGCGGCTGTATATCGCGGCGTTGTTGACCAGAATATCCAACTTGCCGAATGTCTCGACGGCTTTGTCAATCGCCGCTTGCCACTCGCTGGAGCTGGTTACATCCAGGTTCACGAAAAGCGCTCTGCCGCCCGCTTCGTTTATCTCCGCTTCAACTTTGCTGCCTTCGTCCTGCAGAATATCGCCAATCATCACTGCCGCGCCTTCCTGCGCGAAAAGCCGCGCTTCCGTAGCGCCCTGACCGCGCGCGCCGCCGCTTATCAGCGCAACCTTGCCTTCAAGTCTCATATCCTCGCCCCTTGTTTGCGTTCCCAATTCCCGAATGGGCTTTGGGTGTAACTCATAATCGCCATTCGTAGCCGCATAGCGCCTGCGTCCATCGGGATTTTAGCGCTTATTTCCCGTCAACACAAAGCCTCGCGGCGAAAACGAATATGAGTTTTGAAAATCTCAAAAATAGGTATTGACAAAACGCCCGTTCTGTTCTATTCTGTTCTATACATTAGCAGGGAGGCTATTAAATAATGCGTCAGACAAAGGCAAACGCCAATACACAGCAGCTCCATATGCCCGGAATGGCGGCGTCTCACAGACCGCCGACGGTTGTAACCTGCTGCAGCGTCGAGCCCGGTCAGCCGGTCATATACACCGGCAAGATCAGCGGCGGCCCCAGCTTCGGCAGCAAGGGCGTAGTTACACAAGCGCGGCAGAGCAAGGCGGTGGTGGATATGGGGACGTCCGGCGTATGGAACATACCCTACTACTTCTTGACAGCGCCGCAAGCCGCATAGCCCATATGGTATTGAAATCGAGCGCAGACAGCAACAACCGCGCTCGGCCGATTTCCAAGCGCATCCCGAATCCATAATCCATATCACATAAGGAAGGCTCAATGCTGAAACATCTCTTTTCCGCGTTCACCGCCAACGATGTCCGCCCAAAGCCGCCATCCGAACACAATCCGCCCGCGAATATCAAGGTCAAGGTAGTCGGCGTGGGCGGCGGTGGCGGCAACGCCGTGGCTAGGATGCGGGACAAGGGCATACGCCAAGTGGAGACGCTGGCGCTCAACACCGACGTGCAGGCGCTCGCGGGCTTGCGCGGCATTCCCTCTTACGCCATCGGCCCGCAGACGGTCAACGGCATGGGATCGGGCGGCAAACCCGAAATCGGGCGCAAGGCGGTCAAAGAGAGCCAAGCGCACATATCAGAGCTGCTCGACGACGCTGATATGGTGTTCATCACCGCCGGAATGGGTGGCGGCACCGGCACGGGCGCATCGGCGACCGTCGCGGACATCGCGCGCAAGAAGGGCGCGCTAACCGTGGGCATAGTCACGTTGCCGTTCTCATTCGAAGGCTCCAATCGGCGCGCCGTGGCGATGCGCGGACTGCATAGCCTGCGCCAAAAGGTGGATACGCTCATCGCGGTGGAAAACGATCGGCTGCTGCCATCGCTGAACGGCAATGTATCGCTGCAAAGCGCGTTTGAAGCCGCCGATGAGGTGTTGCGGCAAGGTGTCAGCGGCATATCGGAGATAATCACGGTTCCGGGGATGATAAACGTGGACTTCGCGGATGTGCGCTCGGTAATGAGCGGCGCGGGCGCGGCGTTTATGGCGCACGGCGAGGCGAAAGGCAAGTGGGCGGCGATAGAAGCGGCGCATTCAGCGCTCGCCAATCCGCTCTTTAATGCGCCCATGCACGGCGCGTCCGGGGTACTGCTCAACATCAGCGGCGGCAAAGATCTCACTTTGGGGCAAGTGCATGAGGTTGCAGAAATCATACGCAAAGCCGCCAAGTCCGACGCCAATGTCATATTCGGCGTGGTGCAAGATGCGCGAATGCGGCGGCGCGTCAGCATCACGTTGGTAGCCACCGGCATCGGCAGCTCCGCGCCACATGAGCCGCAGCCGTTTCGCGAAAACGAAAGCGACGTATCGCTGTCCGACGCAGAAATCGCCGAACTGCTGACGCATCAGTCGGTCAACGGGCTTGTGTCAGCGGGCGAACACAAGCTTCTGTAGGCGACGCTCAAGCGGTACGCCGCCGAAAACTCCGCGCGCGGACAACGCCAAAACATAAAGAGGCAGGCCGTTCTAGCCTGCCCCTGCGTTGTATCTCATACGCCGCTTGCGCTTCGATAGTCTTGAATGCCGTCCGCCAGCGCAGACCACGATAGCAGCGCGCACTTGATACGCACCGGGAATTCGCGCACGGCGGCGAGATTATGCAGATCGCCCTCGGCGCGCAATTGCGCTTCCGCATCGGCGTCGCCTTGCATCATTCGGCGAAACAGCAGCACAAGCGCGGCCGCTTCTTCCAGCGCCTTGCCATCGACCGCTTCCGTCAGCATCGAGCCGGCGGCGAGGTTGATGGAGCAGCCTTCGCCCTGCAAGCCTATGCGGGCGATACGCTTGTCCCCGTCCAATCCAATCTGCAGGTGGATTTCGTCGCCGCAGAACGGGTTAATCGCATCGCCCACAATGTCCGGGGATTTCAGCGCCTTGCGGTTTCTGGGGTTGCGGCGGTGGTCGAGGATGGCGTCGCGATACAGGTCGTCAAGCCTATCCAAACCCATTGCCGAAATACCTCAGCGCTTCTTTGAGCCCATCCACCAGCAGGTCAATTTCCGCTTCGGTGTTGTACAGATACATGCTCGCGCGCGCCGTAGCCGCAACGCCAAGGCTCTGCACCATCGGCATAGCGCAGTGATGCCCCGTGCGTATGGCTATGCCGCGCCTATCCAACACCGTGCCGAGGTCGTGCGGATGAACATCCGGGTGATGGAACGATACGATGCCGCCGCGCTTGCGGGCGTCTTTGGGCCCGTACACGTCCAGCTCTTCCTCCAGCTCTTTGAAGGCGTTCAGCGCATAGGCGGTCAGATCGATCTCATGCTTGCGAACATTGTCCATTCCCAGCGCCTGCAGGTAGTCCACGGCGGCGCCCAGCGCTATGGCGTCCGCGATGTTGGGCGTGCCGGCTTCAAAGCGCATCGGCAGGTCGTTCCACGAAGCCTTTTCGTAAGACACCGCCAGCACCATTTCGCCGCCCGTCAAGAACGGGTTCATGCGCTCCAGCACATTGCGCTTCACATACAGACCGCCGATGCCCGTCGGCCCCAGCATCTTGTGTCCCGAAAACGCCAGGAAATCGCAGTCCATATCCTGGGCATCCACCGGCATATGCGGGACGCTTTGAGCGCCGTCGACCAGCACGGCGGCGCCCACGGCGCGCGCCTTCGCCGCAAGCTGCTTCACCGGATTGATCGTTCCGACGGCGTTGGACGCATGGGACATAGCCAGCAGGCGCGTGCGCTGTCCGATTATCGCGTCAACGGCGTCCATATCCAGCGTGTGGTCTTCGGCAAGCGGCAGAATTCGCACCTTTGCGCCCTTGCGCCGCGCGATCTGCTGCCACGGAACTAGGTTGCTGTGATGCTCCATTGCCGTAACCACAATCTCATCGCCCGCCGCAATGTTGTCTTCGCCCCAGGTATTGGCGACCAGGTTGATGCCTTCGGTGGTGTTGCGCGTCCATATCAGGCACTCGGCGCTTTCGGCGTTCACGAAATCGGCGACCTTTTGGCGCGCCGCTTCGTAGCGCTCGGTGGACTCCATGCTGAGCGCATGCACTCCGCGATGCACATTCGCGTTGTAGCCTTCGTAGTAGTCCACCAGCGCCTGAATCACCTGGCGCGGCTTCTGCGATGTAGCCGCCGAGTCCAGCCACACCAGCGGCCTATCGTCGTACACCTTCTTGGAGAGGACGGGGAAGTCCTCTCGAATCTTGCTCACGTCTAGCATGATGTCATCCGCATCCAATCTGCATTAGGTTATACATCCACCTCTATGTCGTCGCCCGCGACGCGCACATTGAAGGTGTCCACCGGCACAACCGCCGGCAGTTCGGTCGCGGAGCCGTCGCGCACGTCGAAGCGCGCGCCGTGGCGCGGGCATTCGATTTCGCAGCCGTCAAGCTCGCCCTGGTCGAGCGAAGCGCCGTCGTGCGTGCAGAGGTCGTCGATGGCGTACCATTCGCCGTCGACGTTGCACACCGCAACGGCTCTGTCGCCAATCTCGAACACCTTTGAAGTCCCCGCGGGGATGTCGTTCACGCTCGCTACTCTCTGAAAAGCCATATCTACCCTCCCATAGGTATTGGTTTTAGTTTGTAGGCTTGTGTCTATACTGCCGTTTTCAGCGCAATCGGCAATGCGCCGTTTGATTCGCTTTCGGGCTGAATGGGCGTGCGGTTCACCAGATCCTCTATCGTGGTGGAATCCAGTATCTTGAACACCGCTTCCGCCACCGCGCGCCAGACTTCCTGCTGAGCGCAGCACTGCGAATGGATGCAGATGGCGTTGTCCGCGAGACAGGCGACGGGCGTTTCGGAGCCGCCGAGGCTGGTCATCACGCCGCTAAGCCTAATCTCAGACGGCGCTTTGGCGAGGAAGTGGCCGCCGTGGGGCCCGCGCTGACTGCGCGTGAAGCCGCTCTTGCTTAGTGAGTGAAGCACCTGCGCGAGATACTGCTCCGGTATCGCGGCGCGGCCGGCTATCTCGCTTGCGCGCACCGGTCCGTCGGCGCCGTTCAGCGCAAGGTCAACCAGCGCCCGCACGCCGTAATCCACTTTAATCGGAATGTACATAAGTCTTTCTCCTCTCTAGCCACCCCTCCGTTCTCGCAACAAGCGGCTATTCGGTTGAGACTACATCCGCCCCCGTCCCGTTGAGGGCGGAATTGAGCGCGTGCCACGAAAGCGCGGCGCACTTTATTCGCGCCGGATAGCGCGATACGCCCGCCAGCAGCTCAGCGTCGCCGAGCGCGTCGGCGTCGAATTCCTCCTGGGTAATCATATTGTGAAACTCTTGAAACACCTTCTTGGCGTCTTGCACCGAAAGCCGCTTGACGGTTTCGGTCATCATCGAAGCAGACGCCCTGGATATGGCGCAGCCTATCGCCTGAAAGCCCACATCCTCAATCACATCGCCGTTCACCGCAAGGTACAGCGTGATTTGGTCGCCGCAAAGCGGGTTAAAGCCCTCCGCTTCGCGGTTGGCGCCTTCCGGCTTGCGAAAGTTGCGCGGCCTTCGGTTGTGGTCCATCACCACTTCTTGATACAGGTCTTGCAAATCGTGCATATGAAGTTAACCTATGCTCCTTGCGCGCTTTGGAGCGCTAGAACTCGAACTTGTAGCTGGGGAGTGAATCCAGGAACAGCCTTTCGAGGTAGTCTTTGAGGTATTCGTCCTCTACGGTGTCTATAACTTCGCTGGCGAAGCCGTAAATCAGCAGGCGGCTTGCGGTTTCAAGGTCGATGCCGCGGCTTCGCATATAGAACACGGTGTCTTGGTCTATGTTGCCCGCCGTAGCGCCGTGTCCGCACTTGACGTCGTCGGCGTATATGAACAGCGAGGGCTTGCTGTCCACTTCGGCGTTGGGGGACAGCACAAGGTTCTTGTCTTCCTGATGCGAATCCGTCTTGATTGCGCCCGGCTGCACATACACCGTTCCGCCGAACACCGCCCGCGCTCTGCCGTCAAGGATGCCCTTGTAGTACAAGCGGCTGGTGGCATGCGGCTTTTCGTGATTGATGTTGATGTAGTTGTCCATATGCTGGCTGCCGCTTGTGAAGTATAGCCCCTTCAAATCGCAGGCGCTTTCGGGTCCGTCAAGGCTTGTGTAGAGGTCGAACCTGCCCAGTCCAACCTGCCGCTCAAACACCTTGGAATTATAGACGCTGTTCGCCGCCTGCCGCACGCGCGCCACGCCGATATGATACGCGCTTTCGCTTTCCATCAGCAGGCGATAGTGGTCAATCTGCGCGCCTTCGCCCAGCGCAATTTCCGTAACGGCGTTGGTAAGGCAGCGGTTGCCCGGCGTTCCGACGTACGATTCAATGAGCGTAGCGCTACTGCCGCTGCCCACCACAACCAGCGCGCGCGGGTGCGATACCGTCTGTTCGCCTGCGCCGTCGGATACGAATATCAGATGCAGCGGCGTTTGCGGCTTAGCGTTTGCGGCGATGCGCACAACAGCGCCGTCGCGGATGAACGCCGTGTTCAGCGCGATAAAGCCGTCTTCGTCCACATCCGCATACTGCGCCAGATGCTCGGCAACCGATCCGTCGCCCGCGTTGACGGCATCCGCAAGTCTTGAAACGCTGACGCCGTCCGCGGCGGGCGGCATAGAGGACAGCGCTTCCGAATAGTGTCCGTCAACGAACACCATTCGCGCCCAGTCTGCCTTTGCGGGCGCAATGCCGTCCAAATCTTGAACGCCGATGTCGCTGCCGACGCGCGGCGCAAGCCTGAGGTCGGCATTAGCGATTGGCGCGACGTTCGTGTACTTGTACGGCTCATTGCCGCGCCGCGCCGTGGGAAAGCCCGCGCGCAGGAAGCGTTCCCACGCGGAGGAGCGCAGATCGCGCAGCCACTGCGGTTGAGCGCCGCCGTTGAGCGCATCGAAATCTGCCGCATATCCGTCGTATCGCGTAAGTGTTTGTGTCATCGCTGCCTTAATTTGTGTGTTGTGGTGATGGGGGTTTGGGCGGGAGCAGATGGCTATCCCGTCAAGTTGCCAACCCAGACCGATACTAGGGTTATACCGCCAATTCCAATAACCCAGTACAGTAGCCGCGTATAGGCCGCCTCTATGCGGTCGAGGCTCTCATCAATTCGGTCGAATCTCTTATCCACCCGGTCGAGCCGCGCGTTCATCTGAGAGACTTCGCATTCAGTTCGCCCAAGCCGACTATACACTTCAGCGGCGTCGACTTGGTTTCGGGTTTCTAGCGCCATAGCGTTCCCATTTCACTGTTTCAGTCCGTCAGTAGTTCAATCGGTCAAGAAAAGCATAGCCCGCATTTACGAGTAGCGCGCGGATACACGGCATAGACGCTTTCCAAAGTATGGTGCTTTTCCCACTTTGGCTCCAGCGCATAGCGATCAACCCATCTGCATCTTTCTTCATCGCCTTTATGAATCGTGTTTCCGGTAACATCGCGATTAACCCAGAAAGGAATAGTATCGGCAATTGCGCGAGTTATCGCTTGCTTGGCGGGTATTTTCGTATCCGTTTTAGCGTCGTTGGCTTTTCGTTCTAGCCTCAGCAATGAGGGTATTAGGCGTACATCCTGTATAGAGAGTTCGTCCCATATCGCTTGAACGCGGACTTCACCTGCCGCCGCGCCAATTCGTCCTAATACGTCGGACATATCGTATATCCGCGCCAAAGCCAAAGCCCTACCGATGTCTTCCTTATAGGTAGGATGGGCGACTTCATTGCGTATAGTCCTGACCTGTCTGATTGCATCCAAAACTGAGCGGTCGCCATTGAACTCTTCCGAGAATACTTCTTTCCAATAGCGCTCGATTATGCGGTAAAAGTGACCGACGTCAAACGCATTGCGCTCGTCGTTTCTATCGTAATCATAATTTATACGCAGGGATTTTCGCATCGCATCAACTTCGATGCCCTGACTTTTGATAACCCGAACTATAAAGTCGCGCATGCAGTCCCTGTATATGTCTAGCGCCCTAACGAGGCAGTCCTTGTTCGGCGCATTGCTCATCACCATCGGCGAACCTTCACTTTCCCGCAAGTCCCAAGCAACCAGCATAGCGGTGCGCCTGGTCGGTTTCTATGCGGTAGATAACCGGGGCTTGCTCCCCTCTACACCCCCTCCCGCAGCCACTCATACCCCTTCTCTTCCAGCTCCAGCGCCAGCTCGCGCCCGCCCGACATCGCTATGCTGCCGTCAACCAGCACATGCACATAGTCGGGCGCGATGTAGTTCAGGATGCGCTGATAATGCGTTACCATCACTATGGCGCGCTCCGCCGATCTGTACTGATTCACGCCGTTGGACACGATGCGCAGCGCATCGATGTCAAGCCCCGAATCCGTTTCGTCCAGCAGCGCCAGCGTAGGCTCCAGCAGCGCTAGTTGCAGTATCTCGTTGCGCTTCTTTTCGCCGCCCGAAAAGCCTTCGTTCACAGAGCGCCGCACCAGATCGCCTTCTATCTCTACAACCTGCATCTTCTCTTCAAGCATGCGGTCGAACTCGCGCACCCTCAACTCGCGCTGCCCGCGATGCTGCCGCACGGCGTCCACCGACGACTTCAGGAACTGCCACGAGCGCACGCCCGGAAGCTCCACGGGGTATTGGAACGCCAGGAACACGCCCTCGCGCGCCCGAGTCTCAGGGTCCATATCCAGCAGGTTCTGCCCCTTGTAGAGCGCTTCGCCGCCGTCGATCGTGTACTCCGGCCGTCCCGCCAGCACATTGGCGAGCGTGCTTTTGCCGGAGCCGTTCGGCCCCATTATCGCATGCACTTCGCCTATGTTCACCGTCAGGCTTATGCCCTTCAATATCTGCGTATCGTCAATGGACACGCGGAGGTCGCGCACCTCCAGCAAAGCGCCGTTATCGCTGATTCCCTGTGTCATCGTTACCCTACCGTTCCCTCCAGATTGACCCGCAGCAGCTGCGACGCTTCCGCCGCGAACTCAAACGGAAGCTCTTTGAATATGCCGCGGCAGAAGCCGTTGATTATCATATAGTTCGCCTCTTCCAAGCCGATGCCGCGCTGCTGCAGATAGAACAACTGGCTGTCGTCCACCTTGGAAGTGGTCGCCTCATGCCCCATCTGCGCCGTGGGGTTTCGCACCTCGATGTACGGAACCGTATGCGCGCCGCACTTGTCCCCGATAAGCAGCGAATCGCACTGCGTAAAGTTGCGGGCGTTGCGCGCGGACGGCATTATCTTCACCTGCCCGCGATATGTGTTCTGCGCCCTGCCCGCCGATATGCCTTTGGCGATTATCGTGCTTTTGGTGTTCTTGCCGATGTGGATCATCTTTGTGCCGGTGTCCGCCTGCTGATAGTTGTTCACCAGCGCCACCGAATAGAACTCGCCGACCGAGTTGTCCCCCTGCAGTATCACGCTGGGATACTTCCAGGTGATTGCCGAGCCGGTTTCGACTTGCGTCCACGAAATCTTGGCGTTTCGGCCGCGCGCCGCGCCGCGCTTCGTAACGAAGTTGTACACGCCGCCGTTGCCGTCTTTGTCGCCCGGATACCAGTTCTGCAGCGTGGAATACTTTATCTCGGCATCGTCCAGCGCCACCAGTTCCACCACCGCCGCGTGAAGCTGATGCGCCTTTCGCATCGGCGCCGTGCAGCCCTCGAGGTAGCTCACGTAGCTCCCCTTGTCCGCGATTATCAGCGTGCGCTCGAACTGCCCCGTGTCCAGTTCGTTGATGCGGAAGTAGGTCATAAGCTCAATCGGGCAGCGCACGCCCGGCGGCACATACACAAACGAACCGTCGCTGAACACCGCCGAGTTCAGCGCGGCGTAGAAGTTGTCGGTGTACGGCACTACCGAACCCAGATACTTTTCCACAAGGTCGGGGTGCGTCTTCACCGCTTCGCTCACTGAGCAGAATATGACGCCGGCGTCTTCCAGCATCTTGCGGTAGGTGGTAGCCACCGACGCGCTGTCCAGCACCGCGTCCACCGCCACGCCCGTCAGCCGCTTCTGCTCCTCAAGCGGGATGCCCAGCTTATCGAACGCCTCGCGTATCTCAGGATCCACCTCGTCGAGGCTCTTCGGCGCGTCCGCCTGCGACTTGGGCGCGGCGTAATAGATCATGTCCTGAAAGTCTATCGGCGGATACTCCAGGTTCGCCCACTTCGGCTCTGCGTTGTCCAGCGTGAGCCAGTGGCTATACGCCCGCAGCCGCCACGCCAGCAGCCACTCCGGCTCGCCCTTCTTGCGCGATATGAGGCGCACAATATCCTCGCTCAGCCCGCGCGGCGCCACGTCCGACTCAATGTCAAACTCAAAGCCCCACTTATAGCCTTGATCCTCAACGCCCGTCTCGCGCGAAATGACCTTCTGTGTGGTCATGCCTGTAACCCTTTCTCTAATCCGCCCTTTGTTGATTAAAATAGTCAACAATTGCATTCTCAATATAGCAAGGTAAAGCAACGGCGGTCAATAGTTTCGGCGCCAACGCCAACAAAACACCCTTTGCGCCACTGCCAACTTTGCGCTAAAATAATCCTAGTCTAAACACAGATACATTCCCCTTGATGGGAATGGTTAGTAGGATAGGGGGACAGCATCCCCTCCGCTCAAATCAGCGATAAAGCAGGTGACTCGAATGGCGCATATACGTTTTAGTTTTTATTCACCCCCCCCCCCCCCCCCATAAAAATCTAAAAAAGTCAAGCCCACGAACAGCGCTCCGCGCATCGACGCTATTCGCCCTCAGCGTCTTGCTAACGCTCGCCGCCCTGCTATCCCTCACCACATCCGCCGCCGCCCAATCCACCACCGATTACGACAGCGATAACGACGGCTACATCGACGTATCCACCCACCAGCAACTCAACGCCATCCGCCACGACCTAAATGGCAACGGCGATGCTACCCACGCCGATTACGTCGCCGCTTTCCCCAACCGCGTTACCACTTCATCGGGACGAATGGGCTGCCCGTCCGGGACATGCACGGGCTACGAACTTATGGATAACATTGACCTAGACACCGACGGTGACGGCAGCATCGGCACAGACTCCGGCGACGCCTACTACAACAGCGGTAACGGATGGCTGCCCATCGGCACTGACACATCTTCAACCACTAGATTCCAAGCCAATTTCAAAGGCAACGGATACACAATCAATAATCTGTTCATCAACCGCAGCTCCAACTTTGACCAAGGATTATTCGGCTCCACGGCTGGCCGCATCGAAACTCTCGGCGTAACCAACGCCAGTATCACGGGTAGCCAGTTTGTCGGCATTCTGTCCGGGATCAACCGCGGCGGCACAATTGTTGCCTGTTACACCACCGGCTCGGTTACAGGCACAGCGCGCGGGGGTGGACTGGTCGGCATTCTTAGTGGAGGAACTATCACCAGCAGTTACTCCACTGCTTATGTTAGCGGAGCCTCACTCACCGGCGGTCTAGTGGGCTACAGGTATGATGGCAGTGTAACGAACTCTTACGCCACTGGACGGGTCAACCGCTCCAGCGGAACGGCAACGAGTATCGGCGGCTTGATAGGGGATAGTAGAGCTGTAGCCTCAGGCACCGTGTCCAATAGCTACTGGGACACCTCCACCAGCGGCCAATCCACCAGCGCAGGCGGCAGCGGCGTGGTGGGCAAGACCACCCGCCAGCTCCAAACCCCCACCGGCTACACCGGCATCTACGCCAACTGGAACATCGACCTAGACAACGCCGACGCCGACAACGACGCAACAACCGGCAAGGACAACCCCTGGGCTTTCGGCAACAAGATGCAATACCCTATGCTCGACTACAATATGATGAGCACCGATCCGCAAGGCGGCCAAGCGATGGGCATCCCCGACAACTGGAACGCCCCCATCGTAGGCGAGCGCGTCGCCGTCTGCGTAACCGCCGCAACGCGCTCCAGCCGTAGCGGCGGCTGGCAGTGGGAAAAGTCCACCAACGGCGACACTTGGACTGCCCTATCGCGCAACAGCGGCGCAACCTACGAATACTATCCCGTCGCCGCCGACGTAGGAAGCTACCTACGCGCCAAAGCGCCATTATCCGGCGGCGGCTTCGCGTACACCCGCGCACTAGGCGGCCGCGTCAAGCAGACCAGCACTGCAACCGCCGGCTCAGCCGTCAGCTTCGTCAGCGGCAACGCAAGCCCGCGCGTAGGTCAGAAAATCCAAGCGGCAGACCCTAGGCCGATCGGCGCGGTTGACGCGCGCTTCAGCTGGCAGCGCTGCGACAACGCCGATACAACATACACCGATTGCAGTTACATCTACGGCGTCTGGTGGACCGACTACACCCCAGTAGCCGCAGACCTGAACAAATACCTGCGAATGGTCGTGTACTACGAAACCAGCGGCGGAGTATGGACGCGCCACGCGAGCGGTTTCACCGGGCAGGTAGCCGCCGCATCGCAGTAAGCCTAGCCCTAAAAAACCCAAAATCGCTTTGCGCCCCTGCGCTTTGCGTTAAATTCTCTCGCAAACACGCCCCCACGCCTTTGCGCTAAACCCCAGCGCCAAAGTATAATTCCCCGCGATGATTACTTTGCCGTGGTCGTGGGGCGCCCTCGCATTCGCCGACTACCGCACGCTTTGGCTGTCCGGCGTGGCGCAGATGGTCACCATGCAAATGCGTATGCTGGTAACCGGCGTCTGGCTCTACGAAGAGACCGGCTCCGGCGTCCAACTAGGCTTGCTCGGCGGCGTGCAGCTCCTAATGCAGCTCCCCTCGATCCTGTTCGGCGGCGCGCTTGCCGACCAGATTGACCGCAAGAAGCTGATGGCGTATTCTCAGCTAATCAGCCTGCTGCTCATCGGCGCAATGACCGCGCTTGTGGCGTATGACAGCCTGCGCCCGTGGCACATCTACGCCGCCACCGCCATACTCAGCGTCGCAAGCACGCTCGGCAGTCCGGCGCGCTCCGCCCTCACCGCCAATGTAGTGCCGCGCCGCTACCTGATGCACGCCGTCGCGCTCAACACCGCCACATTCCAAGTTGGCGCAGTAGCCGCCCCGCTCGCATTCGCCGCCGCCGTATCCGCCTTCGACGGCTACCTCTACATATTCGCGCTCACCACCGCCATCGCCTTGCCGAGCGTAGTTCTGCCGCTTATGATACGCGCATCCGGCATCCCCGCAGACCGCCAACAGGGCGGCGCTATTCTGGGACGAATACGGGACGGCTTTCTCTATGTCAAATCCCATCCCATCCTGCCCGGCCTCTACATAATGGACATCGGCGTTACCATCGTAAGCCACTATCGGCAGATACTCCCCCTGTTCGCCGACAAGCTCTTCAAAGGCGGCGGCGCAACCGTGGGCATCCTGACCGCAGCCAACAGCGGCGGCGGCATCGTCGGCACATTCTCGGTTCTATTCCTGACGCAATACAGATCAAAGGGAATGCTGGTTGTCTATGCCACTTTCATATACGCCGCGCTGCTAATCGCATTCGGCTTCACCACCTCGCTATGGCTGGGCGTGATAATCCTGGCCGGCTTGGGCGCGTCCGACGCCGTGGGAATGGCGACCCGCCAAACAACCGTCCAGCTGACCACGTCGGACAACATGCGCGGGCGCGCCGTCAGCTTCTCATCCGTATCCGCAATGACCGCCAACAACCTTGGCACCTTTTGGGTAGGCATAATGGCAGAGGAAATCGGCGCAGGCGACACGCTCATACTCGGCGGCGTCATAGGCATCGTGGTAGTGGCGCTAGTCTGGGCAGCCGTGCGCGGCATCCGCGAATACCGCTACCCCGACGACTAGCCGAATTGCGTTTGAGCGCAACTGAATGCACAACCCGCCAAGCATCCCATCCGCTAATGCAGCGCTTCCTAGTTTCCTAGAAAATTTCAAACCGATAAGCACTACAATGAGAATATCAGCTCTTCCATAGATGCCATATCGTTCACCCTTTCAAGTTAAGCGCTTGATGGCGGCATTGTAGCATGTTTCGGCGCGCTGCCCAATGGGGAATGGGGCATTATGGCGCGGCGCTTGGAATTAGAGCAGTGTCAGCGCAATGCCGATGAGGTTGGCGGCTATGCTGATTATGACGCCCGCGCCCAGCGCATACATCGCCCGCGTCAAGCGCGCGTCCAAGGCTTTTACATCCGCCTTCGTCGCCAAGCGCGCAAAAGCGCATTCAACGCTTGCCATGCGCTCTTCCATAGTTGCCATATCGTCATCCCTTCGGGTGTGTTTGGCGGTGGCATTATAGTGATCATGCAAGTACTGAGAATGTCCTTATGCAATCGCCGCCGCGGGCGCTCTTTTCAGCGGAGGAATAGATGGCGGGCGTATATGAGCAGGGCGGAGGTTGCGCTGCTGGCTATGGCGGTTTCCAGTTTGTCGAGCTGCGATTCTTGGAGCCAACCCCACGCAGTAGGCGCTAGATAGTGGAACAGCATGATTGCGATGACGACGCCGACGATGAGTAACGCGGCCCAAGGCAGCACATTGGCGAATAGCACTCTGCCGCGCGATTGAGCGTCGAGAAGGCGCTGTTGGCGGCGGAATTCGTTAGCCTCGGCAACATTTCTGTCGAATAATATCTTTTCTTCTTGGCTTACGCGGCTCGGATTTGCGGCGTCTTCACGCTGCCTTGATATGCGCTGTCGCTGTTCATCCGGCATGTCTTTCCTCTAACCCTTAAGCCGCCCGCTCTGCGTAGTAGTCTTCGAGTATGTTGTCGGGGATGACGGCGGTGTCGTTGAATTTCTTCCGGATTTGATCCCACGGCGTTCCCGGCGCATGGGTGATGGTGGAGAGCTGGCGGCCGGATAGATCGCCATAGACCTCAAGCACTTGGCGTATGATGCTTTTTTGGCGGTCGTCGTATTCGTTTTCCAGCACTCTTATTGACGCCAAGTCGATGGGGCGGCGGATGGGCTCGCCGCCGTAGCGCCCGAGGCTTTTGTAGAGTTCGGGCAGCGCGGGGCCGTATTCCCAAGCGTGTACGGGCTGCAGGAGCATGGGTTCGTGGTAGATGCCTAGCATCCAGGCGTGGCAGAAGTACACTAGCTTTTGGACTTGCAGGTGGGTGGTGGGGATGTCGGCTTCAAGGCGCGGGATTATGATTTTGTTGGCTACGCTTCGGCAGTCGTGTTCCATTTTGTTGCCTCCATTAGGTTGCATCCTTGGAATGGATGATACACCGCATCGTGTTCGGTGTGAAGGCTGGCTTTAACGGATGCGGGCGGGAGGGGCGCTTGCGGCGCATAATGCTAACGCCGCGGCGTCTAGCGATTAGACACCACGGCGTTCCAACTTCAGGCGTTTATGCAGGCTGATATTCGCATCAGCGCAGCCAAGCCTAAAACAGCCGCGCCAGACTCAATGCTATGCTGACGATGCTGCCAATTATGCTGAGCAGAATGCCCACGCCCACGGCGTATATGAGGCGGGTTAGGCGCACTTCCATGTCTTTGATGTCCGTACTCAGACTCGCCATATCCGCTTTGGTAGCCAAATGCGGCAGGGTGGCTTCTATGCTTGCCATGCGCTCTTCCATAGATGCCATATCGTTCACCCTTTCAGGTTAAGCGCTTGACGGCGGCATTGTAGCATGTTTCGGCGCGCTGCCCAATCGGGCATTATGGCGCGGCGCTTGGCATTAGAGCAATGTCAGCGCTATGCCGATTAGGTTGGCGGCTATGCTGATTATGACGCCAACGCCCACCGCATACATCGCCCGCGTCAAGCGCGCATCCAAGCGTTTTACGTCCGCCTTCGTCGCCACGCGCGCAAAAGCGCATTCAACGCTTGCCATACGCTCTTCCATAGACGCCATATATTTGTCCTTATCGGGGTGTGTTTGGCGGTGGCGTTATAGCACTCATGCAAGCACTGAGAATGCCTACGGATGCGGGCGGTTTTACCCGCGCTTGCGGCGCATTATGCAGTGGACTTCGCCGTATGGGCCGCCTGAGAGCGATTCGGGGCTGTGGTGTTCGATTAGCGGGCCGCCGCCCATTTTGCTGCGCCAGCGTCCGTTGGGCTGCTGGACGGCGGCGTGTGTCCAGTCGCCGGCGCTGTTGGCGTACAGCGCTATCTTTTGGATGCCGTCTTCAGCGCTGCCGTCATCGCAGCGCTCGAATCCCAGTCCCGCGAATACTTCCACTAGGTTTTCTATGCCGCTTGAGCGCGCGGCGTGCGCGGGCCAGTAGCGAACCGGGTTGTTGTCCCACCAGTTGTGGAAGTCGCCGACGGCGTAGGCGATGCAGTTGTACTTATCCGAGGGTTGCGCTACGATTTGGAAGCCTTCGCGGGACAGGGTTGGGAATGCGATGTTGAGAATTTGCGCCCATCTAGGCGTATCCATTGAGTTTGCCCCATTCCTGCCAGGCGGCTTGCATCGCTGGGATATTGCCGCGCTCCGACGGCTTTACGGGGTTTGCGCCGGTGATGGCTTGGAGCGCGTGGAACCAGTGGCCGCCCTGCGATCGCATTCGCGCCAGAATCAGCGGCACAACGGGTTCGCCCATGTCGATGATTGCGTAGTGCGCGGGGTGATCGGCCGCTTGATCCGAGCTCGATAGCAGCGCGGTTTCGACTTCCCACTCGTCGGCTAGACGCTCGAAGGTGGCGCGGTCGGCGGGGTTTATGTCCGCTTCAGGTGCTACAGCGGTTGGGGTTTTGGTTTTGCTGAGTGTCATATTTCGCTCCGTATGACTGGGGCGGTTGCATACAAGCAACGCATCAGCGCCGCCAAGCCTAAAACAGCCGCGCCAGACTCAATGCTATGCTGATTATGATGCCGACGCCAACGGCGTATATGAGGCGGGTTAGGCGCGCTTCCATGTCTTTGATGTCCGTACTCAGACTCGCCATATCCGCTTTGGTAGCCAAATGCGGCAGGGTGGCTTCTATGCTTGCCATTCGCTCTTCCATAGATGCCATATCGTTCACCCTTTCAGGTTAGGCGCTTGATGGCGGCATTGTAGCATGTTTCGGCGCGCCGCCCAATGGGGCGTTACGGCGCGGCGCTTGGAGTTAGAGCAGTGTCAGCGCAATGCCGATGAGGTTGGCGGCTATGCTGATTATGACGCCCGCGCCCACCGCATACATCGCCCGCGTCAAGCGCGCTTCCAAGCGTTTCACATCCGACTTGGTCGCCAAGCGCGCGAAAGCGCATTCAACGCTTGCCATACGCTCTTCCATAGTTGCCATATCGTCATCCTTTAGGGTGTGGTTGGCGGTGGCGTTAAGGGGATGAGGGGCGGAGCGGCAGCATCTTGCGGATGTCGGCGACGTCTATGACTATCAGTTCGTCGGCGAGTTGGGCGAGTTCTTTTGCGACGCTGGCGCGGTTTGGGGTGGCGATTAGCGCCTTTGCGCCAAAGTCTTGCACGGCGCGGACAACTTCGGCAAGGTCGCGATCGCCCGCTATGAGCAGAGCGGTGGAATAGGCGGAGTGGCCGGCTAACCGCACCATATCCAAGGCGATTAGGGTGTCAACGCCCTTTTGGCGACGCTCCGGGCGGAATGTCCAGCTTCGGGCGAACTGGGCCAAGAATGCGTCGGGCGGCACGGATAGTTCGTTTGCGGCGTTTCTGATTGCCCGGCGGATGGGGCGTTCCAACTTGGATGGGTACTCTGATATGTTGCCAAGACGCAGTTGGATGCCGGGCGTTTGGGCGATGTCGTCAAAGAATCTGCGCTGACCGGGGTATCGGGCATGCGAGGGATCGAATGCGCCGTCGTACCAGTTGGCGCGCAGGAATGGTTGATTTATGCTTGACGCCAAGTTTCGCAGCCAATCTACAACGGCGGCGGCATCGGGGCGCACGCCTGTACTATTTGTTCCAATAACTTTTGCGCCTTCTGCGCGGAGGAAACCGGCGTCCACAAACCCAATAAGATTTCTGTCGTATAACATACCTATTCTTTCTAAAAAAAAAGGCCCCTAAACGGGGCCTTAGTTCAAGGCGCTCCTAACGGAGCCGTAGGCAAGGTGTCCCTAACGGGACCGTAGTCAAGGCGCTCCTAACGGAGCCGTAGGCAATGTGCCCCAATGGGGCAACTGCATCTAGGATATAGCATAGATATAGCGTTGTCAACCATTTTCAACAGGATTTGGGGCATTTGGCGATTGCCGCGGCGCGCCCCTCACTCAGCGGCAAGGCTCGGCGGCGGCTACGGCGGCGTTGCGTTAGCCTAAGCATCAGCGCCGCTAAGCCTAAAACAGCCGCGCCAGACTCAACGCTATGCTGACGATGCTGCCAATTATGCTGAGCAGGATGCCCACGCCCACGGCGTATATGAGGCGGGTTAGGCGCACTTCCAGGTCTTTGATGTCCGCCTTTAGGTTCGCCACATCCGCTTTGGTAGCCAAATGCGGCAGGGTGGCTTCCACGCTTGCCATACGCTCTTCCATAGATGCCATATCGTTCACCCTTTCAGATTAAGCGCTTGATAGCGGCATTGTAGCATGTTTCGGCGCATTGCCCAATGGGGCGGCGCTTGGATTTAGAGCAGCGTCAGCGCAATGCCGATGAGGTTGGCGGCTATGCTGATTATGACGCCCGCGCCCAGCGCGTACATCGCCCGCGTCAAGCGCGCATCCAAGCGTTTTACATCCGACTTGGTCGCCACGCGCGCAAAAGCGCATTCAACGCTTGCCATACGCTCTTCCATAGATGCCATATCGTTCACCCTTTCAGATTAAGCGCTTGATGGCGGCATTGTAGCATGTTTCGGCGCGCTGTCCAATGGGGTGTTAGGGCGCATCATCCCCCGCATCATCCCCGGCCACAACCTCCTCCCCATACTGCGCGTACCCCAGCCCGCGCACATGCGGCTCGGCGTGCAGCAGCGCGCGCAGACGGCCAAGCTCAGCGGCGTCCCAGCCGCAGGCGGAGGCGACGGCGGCGTCCCATTGGCGGCGCACGGCGCATTCGCCGTCGCGGAACTGCGGGACTTCCATGCCGCGCGTCAACTCCCAGCAGGCGGCTAACTCATCACGCACGGCGGCGTCTTTTATGTTGGGGATGCGGATGGGCGCGTAACTCGCCGGCGGGTATTGAGGATAATCAAGTTTTTTGCCGGGGTGTCGCATTAGCTGCAGGCGGCCGGGCGTGGAGTTTAGGAATACGGCTAGCGCTTTGGCTTCTTCAGGCGATAGTCGGGTTATCGACATCCATGCGTTGCCTACATATTTCTCATCGTTGGCAACTGCGGTTAGACGGCCGGTGCTGTTATCCTGCCTAAAGGCAACTAGCAGATGGCCGGCTTTCTTTAGGAACTTATCCGTCTTTGGGTAAGTCCCGCCATTGGCAATGCGAATGCTTTCGTCCCTGACTTTTGGCATCCAATAAGATTCGGGGGCGCTTTGGATGTGTATTTGTTTGTCAGCGCCTGCCGAATCTACTACGGGAAAGCTGTCGGCATTGATGTCGGTTGCGCGCTCAAAGTCTTTGGTTAGTTCACGCCCAACTTGACCTGCAGACAAATTGCTCGCCGCCATGGTTTTCATTTTAGGGTTTTCTGCGAAGCGCGCCGCTGCTGCCGCCAATTCGGGGGAGCGCCATAGCGCCGCAGTCCAATCGCCCGCCTCTATGCGTTGCGCGGGCCAGTAGGATACTTCACCCCAACCGTTGGGGATTGCGCCTTGTTCGCAGTTCGCTAGGCATTCGTGCAAGTCCGCAGCCTCTGCGTCGTCAATGGGCATTCGGTCTAGGTTGATTATGCGCGTGGGCGGCTTAGGTCCGGCATGACGCTTGGCGACGATGACGCTTTCGTTGATGTTGGTGTTTTGGCTCAGGTTAATCCTGCTGGGTTGGTGGCAGGTTAGAATAGTATGGATATGAAAGCGTTGCGCGAGTATGCGCCGCTTGTTCAGCGCCGACGACGCGCTAAGGGCAATTGTTGAATTGATCATCGTGAGAATGCCGTTTTCACCGCTAACGCATTTGTCTGCCAATGCGGTAAATAGCGGCTCCAAGGCGTTCTTGTCGACGAAGTCTGCCATAGACTTGTCGTTGTTGACTAGCGTCTGCTCTAGCGCATCCGCGCGTTGGCGCAATGCCTGCTTATCTGCAGTTTGGAACTTTTCGCCCATTTTGGCGCGGTTGGTGAAAGGCGGGTTCATAATGACGATGCGGGCATCTTTGGCGGCGTCGACGGCGTATTCCATGTCGGCGTCGGTTGCGCTCCAAACGGCTTGGGAGCGGATGCGGTCGTCGGCGATGTCGAGTTCGCCATTGCGGGCGACGATAGCCTTTTGTCCGAGCAGTTCTAGGGAGCCGGCGGATACGCGCGCAGGGTCGTGGGGCTGCGGGCCGTAGGGCATGAGGTGGAGTCCCATTTGGCTGTATCGGATGTCGGCGTTGCCGGCGGTGAGTTGGGACGCCGCCAGCTGCAGGGAAACGGGGTTGATGTCCAAGCCTTTGATAGCGTCTTGCACGGCGGTTCGCTGCAGGTCGTTAAGCGTGGCTTGGGTTGCGCCCTGCTGTTGGGCGCGGCGCTTCATATCGGCGAGGATGGCGGCGAGCAGTGTGCCGCTGCCGCAGGCGGGGTCGAGGATTTTGGTTTCGCGCCAAGTATCGGGGTTAGTCCAGTCGGTTGCGCCCAGCGCGTCGAGGGTGAGGCGTGCGGCGATGGATGCGGCGACCGGTTTGGTGAAGAAAGCGCCGTCGGATGCCTGATTGCCCATAACGCGGTTGAAGAGCGGTCCGGCGTGGTCGGCGCCCATATCGGCGTAGGTTTCGGCGATGCGCTGGGCTTCGGCGGCGATGTGGCGCAGCGCGCGCTCTAGGCCTGCGAGTTTGGCGGTGTCTTCGATGGCGTGAATGGCGTTGACGGCGGGTTCCAGCACCGGGCGGAAGTCGTGGTGCATGATGCGTTCCCATTGGCGGCGGATGCGGGCGACCACGTTGACTTCGTTCTTGACGGATTCGAGGTCGCTGACGCCTGGCAGCCATGCGCCGTTGGCGATGCGCTGGTGCAGCATGGCGGCGTTCATCATAAGCAGCGCCGCGATGGTACAGCCGTCGGCTTGCTTGGTCTTGTCGGACGGCTTGAGGTTGTGGATGCCGAAATGGCGGTCGAGCGCCGGTTGGAGTTCGTCGTTGCGCATATGGAATGCGGCTTCGCCGATGCCGGATTCCAGCAGGTTGAGGTCTCTGACCACGCGGTTGTGGACGAGGCCGGACTTGGATAGCAGGTTCATTTTGATGGCGTCGGCGTAGCCGGGGATGTCTTTGAGCAGGAAGAGCTGCATATGGGCTTGTGCGCGCTCGCGGCGTGTTGGGCGGTGGCGCTGTTCTTGGGTTGGCGTAACGCGCTTGCCTTCGCCCTTGTTAATCATATCGCGCGCCTTGCGCTTGGACTTGTGGAAGTCAACGGCGCCGCGCTCTTCGCCCGGCTTGGGCTTTTGTCTGATAACGGTGTCTCGGCGGATGTCGAGGGTTCCGTCGGAGTTGTTCTTGGCGGTCATAATTTGGGTAGGTTCGGGCGGCGGGGGCGGCGCAGGCGTGATGATAGGCTTAGCGGCGGCGGCGGTTTCAGACGGCTGATAGGGGGCGCCGTTGGTTTCGGCGATAGCCTGCGTTTCACTCGACGGCGCGGCATCGTAGCGGGCGCTCTGCGCTGTGTCGAGCGGCGGCGTTTCGGGGATAGGATCAAATTCGCGGGCAAGCGTACTTTCGCCTTTCGCCACGCGCTCTAGGGCGGGCTGGGCGTCGCCGGGGCGGCCGGTGTGAATGCGATAAGAGATGCGCTTGTCTTCGTCTTTGGCTACGGCGACGATGGTGGTTTCCTGCGCCGGTGGCTTTGGCAGATAGAGGGACAGCAAGCCTTCAAGGTTGTCTTCGATGCGCTGGTCGTGCGCGCGCAAGGCAAGCAGTATTTGCCCAAGTTCCTGCCAGCCTTCGTTGGTGTCTGATGTGCTGAGCCAACTTTCCGGGTCGGCGTTGGGCGGTATGCGAATGGGGCAGATGATATAGCCGAGCTGCTTGTCTTGGGTTTTGCGCATAGCGCGGCCGACTGCTTGGATGACGTCGATGGGACTTTTGCGCGCTTCCAGGAATGCCACGGCGTTGAGTTCGGGAGAGTCGGTGCCTTCGCCGAAAATGCCCACGTTGATGATGCCGTAGGGTTGGGCTTCGGTAGCGTCGGCGAGCTTTTTCTTAGCGTTGTCGCGGGCGGTTACCTTGCTGGATGCGTCAAGATGCTCCAGCGAGAAATGGGCGGCGTGCTGACCTTTGGCGTTGTCGCGCAGCCATTCATGCACCCACTTATTGACGGCGGGGGTTTGCAGATCCTCCGCCATATTCTTGGACTTGTCGACGGTGTTCATAAAAGCGATGCAGGATTTGATGGGGACGCCGTTGTTTTGGGCGTCGTCGGCAGCGGCGGCGGGCGCTTGGGTAGCGCCGCCCATTGCCAGCGCGAAAGCCAAGCCTTGCAGGTAGTCCACGGTGGTGAGTTGGCGGCGTCCCTTGCTCTTGGTGTTCTGCGCCAATCGGTTGGCTTCCTTATACGCCTCGTCGTCGTTGACGCCGATGGCGATGATGCGGTAGTCGGATAGCCAGCCGTTTTGGACTGCTTCGATGTAGGATTTGCGGTAGAGTTCCACGCCGAAAATGGTTTCGTCGTCCATAGTGCGGACAATCCAATCGCCGGGCTTGTCGTTATTGCGGTTGAGTTTGCGGGTATCGTAGATGCGCGGGGTTGCGGTCTGATAGACGCGATATTTGGCGGGGAAGGCGTTGTTGTCGTGGCAGAGGGTAAAGTCGCGCAGGCGCTTGTTGTCGTCGTCTTTGCGCTTGCGGCGCAGACCGGCGGTGCGGTGGGCTTCGTCGGCGATGAGTACGCTGGCGGATGCGCCGATCTGCTCGAGCGCTTCCGCAATCCGATGCCCGCTTTGGTATGTGCCGAAAATGACGCTAATCTGCGGCGTGTCCTTGCCTGCTTGTATCCACTTGGCGATTTCGGCGGCGTTGGTGGTAACCGCGCCCTTGACTTCGGATGCGCTGACATTGCTGTTGTCGAGGGTGGGATCGGCGGCGGTGTTGCGCGAGCTTTCCTTCTTGGGGTCGTAGCCGGCGGTTTCGTCGGAGCAGACGGCGAGCGCGCGGATGGGCGTATCGGCGTGCTGCAGGTATTCGCGGCGGAGCTGAGCGACCAGCGCGATGGAGGGGCAGAGCGCGATCGATAGTCCGCCCGCCGGAGTGAGGCGCTCCACGATGCGGAGCGAGATGCGGGTTTTGCCGGCGCCGCAGGGCAGGATGATTTTGCCGCGCGCTTGGCCCGGGGGCAGTCCGCCGCTGTGTGATTGGGCGTGTTCTTGGAGAATGCGGACGCTTTCGGCGACGGCTTCGTTCTGCATGGAGGTTTTGGTTTGCGGGGGATGTTCGCCGTCGGCGGCCGGATCGGCGTCGGCGTCGTCGGTGGCGAATGCCGCGGCTTGCTGGCGCAGGTCGGCGGCGATGTTGATGACCTTGATAGGGCGCTTGCCGTCCATCGATGCGGACTGCAGGGCGTTATCGGTAACGGGGTTGTCGCCGTTGGTGACAAGCCAGCGTTCTGCCCAGAGTTCGGCCGAGGATGCGCTGGCGAAGCTGTCGACTTCGTGCTTGGGGATGGCGTCGCCCTTGCCGTCGGCGTTGAGGCGGCGGGACTTGCACTGAATCGCGATATGCGCGCCGTCGCTGCGTCGGACGGCGACGACGTCGATGCCGATGTCTTGGTTCGTAGTGCGGGGGAGTTCGGCTTCGCGGTGGGGCCAGTCCTGCCAGTGGTAGCATTCGGCGACGTCCCATTCGCGGATGTGGGGGCCGGCGTCGACGGCGATGTCTTCGAGCCAGGCGCCGTCGGTTTGGTGGGGGCTCATTTCGTCGACGGCGTCGATTGCCTGCTGGATGACGGCTTGGGGGTTGTTGGCGGTGAGTGTCATGCGATTTTGCCTTGTGTGAATGTTGCGGCGTTCTTATCGTTGCGCCTACGACGCCCTGAACGGACCCGCCACCGTGCGCTCCATCTCGCGCTGCATCGCCTGCAGGCGCTCTATGCGCTGCTCCGTCTTGGGATGGCTCGAGAACAGCTCCGCGATGCTGTTGCCTTTGAGCGCCGGCACGATGAAGAAGGCGTTGGCGTGTTCCACCTGCCGCATATCCTTTTCTGGTATGCGATACATATCGTTGCTGATCTTTTGCAGCGCCGACGCCAGCTGCAGCGGCGCGCCCGTGATGACCGCCCCGCCCCTGTCCGCCGCGAATTCGCGGTAGCGCGAAAGCGTCATTATCAGGATCTGGCTCAGGAAGTACACGATGATTGTGCCTACATAGACCGCAAGCATAATCAGCATCGCCTGCCCCGCGTCCCGCCTATCGCCGCCACCGCCGCCAAAGCCGCCGAACAGGCTCACCCAGAACAGCATCTGCAGCAGGAAACCCGCCATAATCACGATGATGCTCGCCCAGGTCAGCACCATCACATCGCGGTTCTTGACATGCGCCAGTTCGTGCGCCAGCACCGCCTCAAGCTCGCGCTCGTTGAGGCGGGACATCAGCCCGCGCGTTACCGCAATCACCGCGTTCTGCGGATTGCGCCCGGTGGCGAATGCGTTGGGGACGTGCGTGTCCATAACCGCTATGTGCTTGGGCTTGGGCATATCCGCAATCGCCGCCAGCCGCTCTATCGTGGCGTGCAAGCGCGGCTCTTCCTCCGCGCTCACTATCTTTGCGCCCGTGGTGGCAAGCACCAGTTTGGCGGACATAAAGTATTGGAAGAACGCCATCCCCACCGCGATTGCGCCTATGAAGAACCACGGCACGCCCGCTATAACCAGCATGCCCAGGAACACCACATACAGCCCAATCAGCATGAGCATCGTTATCGTCATGCGAATGGTCAGAGCGGCATCCCGCCCGTAACCCCTCTGCTGCCTCATCAAAGGCCTCCTTAAAGTAATCATCGTAAGCATCAGATAAGCGTCAGCCTATCCAGCGTGAGCCGCGAGCCTATTGCCCGACTCGACTATTCCTATTATACACATTGCCGCTTGACATAGTGGGAACGCCGTGGGAACGCCCAATCCGCGCATCCGAATACGATAGACAACGCGGCGAACTTTGGAATATGCTGATTCCACATCCTCTATAACTTACAACGATGGCGGCAGCATAACGATAGCGGCGGCACAACGATAGCGGCGGCGCAACGATAGCGATGGCATAACGATGATGGCGGCGTAACGATGGCGGCTTGGCAGACTTTCGGGCATACGGATGCGGTGGAAACGCTGGCGCGCGGGATGCGCTCCGGGCGGGTGGCGCACGCCTACCTGCTTGTGGGCGCGCCGCAGGTGGGCAAGATGACGCTTGCGTTGGACATAGCGCGGATGGTGAACTGCATAGCGCCGGACGCGGCGTCCAAGCCATGCGGCGAATGCCGTCAGTGCGCCCGCATCAGCGCCGGGCTGCACGCCGATGTGCGCGTGATAGCGCAGGACGCCGGCGACGGACGGGACACCCCGGCGCGCACCGCCATCAGCGTTGAGCAGATCCGCGAAGCGCAGCGCGAAGCCGCCCTGAAGCCGTATGAAGGCAAACGCCGCGTGTTCATCATAGACGGCGCTGAACGCTTTACCCAAGAAGCCGCCAACGCCCTGCTCAAGATGCTGGAAGAGCCGCCCGAAGCCGTTCAATTCGTTCTGCTGGCGACATCGGTGCGCGAAAGCGGCGCCGACGAATCGGCGGGCGGCGGCGCTTATGCCGACTATCAAGGCGCCAACAAGATAGCGGCGCTGCTCGACGCCGTGCCTGAGGCGGGCGGCGTTCTGCCCACAATCCTATCCCGCTGCCAAACGCTGGAGCTGCGCCCGCTGCCGCCCACGCTGATAGCCGACGAGTTGGAGCGGCGCTTCGGAACCGCGGCGGATGAGGCGCAGCGAATTGCGCGCTTGTCCATGGGCAGGCCTGGTTGGGCGCTGCAAGCCGCCGAAGATCCGCAGCTGCTGGCATCGCACGCCGAGCGCATCGACGACATCCAAGAAGCGATAAGCGGCGGTCTGCAAGAGCGCTTCGCGTACGCCGAGCGGCAGGCGGCGGCGTTTGGCAAAAGCCGCGCCGCAGTGTACGCCGATCTCGACCTGTGGCTGCTATGGTGGAGGGATGCGCTTGTAATCGGGCAGGGCAACGCCGATCTGGTAATCAACCTTGCGCGAATGGACGCCTTGCAGGCGGCGGCGCAGGCGTGTTCGTCGGCCCAAGTCGTCGGCGCAATACGCGCGGCGCAGGAAACCATCGCAATGCTGGAAAGCAACGTCAACCCACGCCTAGCGCTAGAGGGAATGATGCTCAGACTGCCCGAAAACCCGCTTGGCGGCTAAGCGCAAAATCGGTTGGCGCAAAGTTAGACAGCGCAAAGCCACCGCAAAGCGCTTGCCCCAAACCCACGATGTTGGAGATGCGATATGCCTGAGTTGACGGACTTGATCGGCGTGCGCTTTACGCCGTCGGGCAAGCTGCAGTACTTCGACGCCGCGGGCATAGCGTTGGCGGCAGGCGACCGCGCGCTAGTCGAGACCGACGACGGCGAATGCGTAGGCATAGTGGCGATTGCGCCCGGCCAAGTGGCGCAATCCGATCTGCGCGGCCCCCTCAATCGCGTGATCCGCAAACTAGACGCGGACTAGCGTCGCGCGCAAAGCATAGCGCGATACCCCCAACGCCGTTAGCAGAGCGCCCAAATCGGCCGGCGCAAAGCCTACCACGCTAACCCCCACGCCGCCAACGCGCGCAAATCGGCGTTCATTCTTTGCGTATCGCGCGGGAATGAACGCCGATTGCCGCTTATGAGCGCCTATGCGCGGGCGCTAGGTCTGCTGCTTGCCGTTCATGAACATCGTGAGCTGCGCGCCGTCGCCGGGTTGCGCTTCGTCGCCGGCAGCGTTTTCGGGCGGGCGCTCGTCGGTTTGCGCTTCGTCGCCGGCAGCGTTTTCGGGCGCGCGCTCATCGGTTTGCGCTTCGCCGTCATCGGCGCTTTCGGCGGCTTTGGGCGCGGGCTTGTCCTTGACCGCCTTTGCGCCGTTCTTGCCGCCGCCCTTGGGCTTGAGCTTGGCGGTTTTGGCGCCGCCGTTCTTGGATTTGCCTTCGCCGTTGCCGTTGTCCAAATCGCTGACGCAGGCGATAGACGAAACCGCATCGCCGCTGTTCATCTTGAATATCGTAACGCCGCTTGTCTTTCTGCCGATGGTGGTCTTGATTTCGGATATGCTTGTCCGCAGCACCTGCGCCTGCTCGGACACCAGGTAGAGTTCGTTGCTGTCGTCCACCACTTCCGCCACCGCCACATCGCCCGTCTTGCGCGGCCGAATGTCGAAGGTTGTCAGCCCCAAACCGCCCCTGCTCTGGCGGCGGTATTCGTTCACGGGGGTAAGTTTGCCGAAACCGCGCTTGCTTATCACAAGCAGACGGCTTTCGCTGCCGACGGCAATGACGGACATCCCGATTACGCGGTCGTCTTTGCCAATCGGGCGCTTGTTCGACGCCAACTCGCCCTTCTTCCGCAGCTTCATCCCGATTACGCCCCCGGCGTTGCGCTGCCTTGGCGGGGCGTCCTCTACGGCAAAGCGTATGGACATGCCTTGTTCGGACACCATCACCACATCATCTTCGCGCTTGGCGAGGCAAACGCTGACAAGTTCGTCGTCGGACGCAGCGTTCATATTCATAATGATTATGCCGGACGGGCGTATGTTGCCCACATTGCTGAGCGCGATGCGCTTTATCTTGCCCTTGCGCGTCCCCATCATCAGGAAAGTGTCGTCGTGCTCGAGGTTATCCACCGCAATCACCGCGCTGACGCTTTCGTTTGCGCCGATTTGGATGACATTGGCGATAGGCACCCCCCTGGTGTTGCGCGATGTGTCCGCCCTGAGTTCGAAGACGGTGAGTTTGTGAACTCGGCCGCGGTTGGTGAAGAACAGCAGCGTATCGTGCGTATCCACCACAAGCAGATGCAGCACCGGATCGTCTTCGCGCGTGTTCATAGACACCACGCCCTTGCCGCCGCGATGCTGATTGCGGTATGTGGTTGCGGGAATGCGCTTGATGTAGCCCGCCTTGCTGAGCGTAACTACAACCTGTTCGTGCGCCTCAAGTTCGGCGCGGCTGATGTCATGCGCGTCTAGGCTTATGTCCGTAAGCCGCTCGCTGCCGAACTTGCGCTTGATTGCCCTAGTCTCTTTCTTTATCTCAAGATTGACCTTATGGTCGTCGCCCAGCAGTTCCTCGAGTTCGCGGATGGTAGCCTGGATTTGGGTGTACTCCTCTTCGAGCCGCTCGCGCTCAAGCGCCGATATGCGCCGAAGCTGCATATCCAATATCGCCTGCGCCTGCGGTTCGTCCAACCCAAAGCGCTGTATCAGCGCCTCGCGCGCCGACGGCGTATCGGCGGCCGCGCGGATGAGCGCGATTACCTCATCTAGGTTGCCCACCGCTATGCGCAGCCCCGCCAGGATGTGCGCCCGCTGACGCGCCTTCTCGAGTTGGAACTCGGCGCGGCGGCGCACTACATCCCGCCTAAACTCGATGAAGTTCTGCAGCGCATTCTTGAGCGTAACCATGCGCGGCATCCCATCCACCAGCGCCAGCATATTCGCCGAGAACGAACTCTGCATCGGCGTGAGCTTATACAAGTTGTTCAGCACAACCATCGGCTGCGTGCCGGAGCGCAGCTCTATGACGATGCGCATACCCTCGCGGTCCGACTCGTCGCGCACTTCGCTTATGCCCTGTAGCCGCTTGTCTTTGGTGAGGTTCGCTATCTTTTCAACAAGCGCCGCCTTGTTCACCTGATACGGCAGCTCGGACACGATTATCTGCATCCGATTGGAGCGGCGCATAGGCTCGATTTCGGCTTTGGCGCGCACGATGATCTGCCCCCTGCCGGTGGAGTACGCGCTGCGAATGCCGTCCCGCCCCATGATAGTCGCCCCGGTGGGGAAATCGGGCCCCTGCACATGCTTCATCAGGTCTTCAACCGTGGCGTCGGGATGGTCGACCAAATGAATGACGGCGTCGCATATCTCAGTCGGGTTGTGCGGCGGAATGTTCGTCGCCATTCCCACCGCAATGCCGGACGCCCCGTTTATCATCAAGTTGGGCAGGCGCGCGGGCAGCACAACCGGTTCGCGCAGCGTCCCGTCGAAGTTGTCGATGAAGTCGACCGTGTTTTCGTCGATGTTGACCAGCATCTCTTCGGACACCGCGCGCATCCGCGCTTCGGTGTAGCGCATAGCGGCGGGCGGATCGTTGTCCACGCTGCCGAAATTGCCCTGCCCGTCCACCAACGGCAAGCGCATCGTGAAATCCTGCGCCAGCCGAACCATCGCCTCATACACCGAATCGTTGTTGTGCGGATGATACTTGCCCAGCACTTCCCCCACTAGGCGGGCGCTCTTCTTGTACGGCTGCGTAGGGCGCATGCCCAGCTCGTCCATAGCGTAGAGGATGCGCCGCTGCACCGGCTTCAAGCCGTCCCGCACATCCGGCAGCGCGCGCGCCACGATTACGCTCATCGCGTAATCCAAGTACGACGTGCGCATCTCATCTTCGATCTGAGTGGGCTTGATGAAGCCGAACTCCGTCTTAGTGGTGGTGGTCATTCAAACAAACTCCCTGTGTTTGCGGCGGGCCGGCTGCGGACAGACCATAGCGTCGACAATGCGATACCGCGGCGGCGTAGATTAGCGCATCCGATTAGGCGATTGGCTAACAATTGGGCAATGCAATAGTTAGAACTGCGCCTAACCTAATTTTAATAGCATAATTAACCATTATACCATTAAATTGAGGGCGCTATTGGCGCGAATTGGCGGCTTGCATGCGCTCGGCGGCGCGCTCCGCGAGCGATTGGAATAGGCGGTGAAAGTGCGGCGGCAGCTCCATTCGGCGCTCCGGCCGAAACTGTACGCCGATAACCCACCGATGGCGCGCGCTTTCCAGCGCCTCGATCGCGCCGTCTTCCAGCGAATACGCCGACGCAAGCAGCCACGCCGACTTTTGCGCCTCGCGTATCCCCCGCCTATGCCGGCTGTTGACGCGCACAAACCCGCCGGAGCCCACCACCGCCGCAAGCCTGCTGCCCGGCGCAATGTAGATGTGATGGTATTCCGACGCGCAATCGGCGGCGGCGTGATTGTCCAACGGCAGCGGCGACTTGCCCCCAAGCGCTATGTTGAGCGTGAGCATAGCGCCGCCGATTGCGTATATCGGCATATCGCGGTCAAGCGCCGCGCGCATCAGCGCTGCCTCAGCATCGCCGTCAGCGCCGCAGAACGCCAGCGCATTCACACGTCGCAGCGCGTCGTCGGGCGTATCATAATCGGCGGGGACGATGCGCAGCGGCAACGCGTCGCAGCTCTCGATCGCGGCGGCGCACAGACGGGCGTCCGCGTCCGACGCGGCTATCAGCCCTACGATAGGCTTCTGCGCCGCCAAATCGCGGCCGTCCCAAAACCCGTTGTCGCGCGCCGGCTCAGTTGGCTTATCCGTCATTCTAGCGGGCGTCATCCTAGTTGACTTATTCGGCATCCTAGCGGGCGTCATCCTAATGAAACTTGGGCTGGCGGCGCTCGCGAAACGCCGTCAGCGCCTCTTTGTGCGCCTCAGTGTACCGCGCAGCGCGCAGCGTCTCCGATTCGCGCCGAACAACCCACGCCAAGTCCTTCTCCATATAGTTTTCGTGAATGAGCCGCTTGACCTTCGCCAAATGCCATTCGGGATTGTCCGCCATCTCTTGCGCCAGCGCCACCGCATCGTCAAGCAGACTCTCCGGCTTGCACACGCGGTTGACCAGTCCGGCGTCCTTGGCTTCCTGCGCCGATACGAACCTAGCGGTGAGCATATACTCCAGCGCGCGCCCAAGCCCAACCAGATTGACAAGGTAGTGCGTGCTGCCGTACTCCGGCGTCAACCCGATGCGCAGAAACCGAAACGATATGCGCGCGTCATCGGCGGCGAGGCGCACATCGCACGGCAGGCAAAGCGTAATGCCAAGCCCGACCGCCATCCCGTTCAGCGCGCACACGATTGGCTTGGACTGCCGCGCCAGGTTCACCCAGGCAATGTCCGTAGGCGTTGCCGGGCGCCGCGATTGGGGCGCTTCGCCGCTCACGAAATCCTCGAACCCGCCCACATCGGCGCCCGCGCAGAACGCCCGCCCCGCGCCCGTGATGACCATAGCGCCAATAGCCTCATCCTCGTTCCAATCGCCCACCTGCCGATGTATCTCAGACTGCATTACGCCCGTAACGGCGTTCAGCTTATCCGGGCGGTTCAGCGTAATTACGCCCACCCTGCCGCGCGCCTCCGCAAGTATCTGTGTATGCGCCATTGCCTCGCCTCCCATATATCGCTGCAAGCCCCGCAATGATACCACATGCGCGCCGTCGGCGGGCAGCGCGCTAGGCGCGGCCTTTGCGCGGCGATTGCGCGATAGTGTAGTGGGATTGCGGGCGTTCTCAAAATTGAGCGCGATTGCGTGATAGCGATAGAAGGCAGGATTGCAGGCGTTCCTAAAATTAGCGCGATTGCGTGGCATAACCCGCGAAGCAACCGCTAATTCATATAAGGCTTCAAACCGATAAGCGCCTAAGCGCAGCAATTTTAGAATGCCCTAGGAAAATTCACGCTTGCCATTGCCCCTACAAACCGCTAGTATAGGTAGGGAATCAAGAGAAAATACAAAAGAAGGGATAAAGACGCTATGCGATTAGCCCCCTCTAAACTCGCCTTTTACTCCCTAACGGCCCTCGCGGCGGCGCTGTTGCTGTCCATCATGCTGTCCAACTCCGATGGCGCAAGCGCGCAGCAAGCCGCGTCCCCCACTCCCTTAACCCGCCCAATCGCTCTTAGCGCCATATCCGCCGGCGTGGCTCATACTTGTGGGCTGCGCTCCAACGGCACGGTAGAGTGCTGGGGCCTTGGATATGGCGCAGGCAGTAGGCGCGCGCCTGAAAGTAATCAAACCTTCACGGCCATAGCCGCAGGCGGAGGGCATACCTGCGCAATACGCCCGAACCGCACGGCAACGTGCTGGGGCGATTACACAATGGGCGAATTATCGGTGACGGGGGGCGACGCCTCAACCTTCACCTCTATAATCGCCGGCTCCAACCATTCCTGCGGACTGCGCCCGAACGGCAGGGTAGCATGCTGGGGCCATAATCTATATTACCAATCTAGTCCGCCTGATAATCTCTTCAAATCCATAAGCGCCGGACTGAATCATAACTGCGGAGTTAGGACGAACGGCGAGGTGCGGTGCTGGGGGCGTAACGACCATGGCGAAGCTAGTCCCCCTTCGGGTACATTCACATCCGTAAGCGCCGGCGGGGCACACACCTGCGGACTGCGCACGAATGGCTCAATAGCGTGCTGGGGCAGTAACAGATTTTACCCTTACAATAATCATAATCGATACACCGGTCAAACGGATCCGCCCGGGAATAATTCCTTCAAATCCATAACCTCCGGCGGGGGGCATACCTGCGGACTACGCACGAACGGCACGGCGCTGTGCTGGGGCAATCACTACCATGGCATACTATATGCGCCTTCGGGTACATTCACATCCATAAACGCTGGATGGGAGCATACCTGCGGTCTTCGTACGGACGGCAGAGTAGTGTGCTGGGGCAGTAACGCAAACGGTCGGGCAACGCCGCCTATCGAACCCGCTATTGATTTCACGCCCACGGCAACTACAGAACCCACGAATACGCCCACGGCGACAGACACGCCCACTTTTACACCCACGGTGACGCGCGACGACAGCGGCGCGCCAATCGACACGCCAACCCTCACGCCCACCACAACCCGCGCAGACACGCCCACGCCAACCCGCACGCCTACCACAACCCGCGCAGACACGCCCACGCCCACGCCAACCCTCACGCCTACCACAACCCGCGCAGACGTCCCCACGCCAACCCTTACGCCTACCACAACGCGAGCAGACGTCCCTACGCCAACCCTTACGCCCACCACAACCCGCGCAGACGTCCCCACGCCCACGCGCACCGCAACCCGCGTATCCACGCCCACAAACTCAAACGCTAACGGCAGAATAAGCCGGCTTGAAGGCCAAGTAGGTACGCTGCAAAACCAGGTGAAAACGCAGCAAGAACAGATCGAAACCCAGAAAGGCCTCATAGAGACGCAGCGCGGGCAACTCGAAACGCAAAAGGGACAGATAGAAACCCAGCGCGGCTTCATCGATTCCCTGCGCGATCTCGTCAGAGCGCTGACCGCCAGACTAGACTTGCTCGACGGCGGCTCGGCGGCAACGCCTACGCCAACCCATACCCCCACGCCCACGAATACCCCCGTAACCGTGCTTGACGGCGCTCCCACGCCCACATCCACAACCGTCCCCACCGCAACCCCCACGCGCGTATCCAGGTCCACCCTAAACCCCGCCTGCATCGGCAAAATCGGCCTAGGCTGGCTCACCGGCACGTGGAACTCCGACTGCCAATCCACAAAGACGCCCCCAACCGCAAAAGAAGGAACCCGCTACGCCCGCTACTACGCCTTCACCCTAGACGCCCCATCTCGCATAACCGTAACCATATCGTCCACCGACGTAAGAGACACCTACCTCTACTTGCTCCGAGGCAGCGGCAACGAAGGCGAAATCGTCAACCGCAGCGACTCCGAAATAGTCGAGCAGCTCGCCGCCGGAACCTACACCATCGAGGCAACCACCTACGCCTTGGAAACCGCCGGCGCCTTCACCCTAACAATGGACATCTCCACAACAACCGGCGTCTCCGCCGCGGCCGGCGCCCCCCGCTAACCCGCCAACCCCGCCATGCGCTTCCCCCGCAACCCCGATGCCGGGGAAGCGCTCCCCCCAACCGAAACACAGCCCGAAATCACGACATAGCCGCCGCAACTGAGGCAGATGTATGAAAATTACCGATGTGAAGGCGGTCTATCCCAAGTATCGGCACTTGCCGCCCTCTTGGCGCACGCACTTTTGGCAAATCGTGGTGCGCGTGGACACCGACGCCGGCGTAAGCGGCTTCGGATACGGCGGCGGCGGCGTTGCGGGCGTGGCGGTGGTGAACGGACACCTGCGCGATCTGCTCATCGGACGCCAAATCGAGACCGTCGCCGACATCCAAGCGGCATACGACGCGCTGTACCTGGCATCGCTGCCGTACGGCCGCAAAGGGCTTGGCGTGATGGCGCTATCGGGGATAGACCTGGCGCTCTACGACCTGCTCGGCAAGGCGCGCGATTTGCCCGTGTGCGCCCTGCTGACCGACGCCCCCAAGCGCCGCATCCGCGCCTACGCCACCGGCGAAGACGCCGAACATTACCGCCAACTAGGATACACCGCCAACAAGTTCGGCCACCGCTGGACGGGCCACGCCGCCGACTACGATGCCGCAGAGCGCGCGGCCGAGCGTGCGCGCGGCGTGTTCGGCGATGACGCGCTCGTGATGGTGGATGTGTACATGTCTTGGGACGCAGAGGTTACGCTGGAAATGGCGAAACGGCTTGCCGACTACAACCTATACTGGTTCGAGGATGTGCTGACGCCCGACGACCTTGACGGACAGGCGGCGCTAACGGACGCCGTCAAGCCCGCGCTGATTGCGGGCGGCGAGCATGAGTTCACCCACTACGGCTTTGAGCAGATAGCGCGCGCCGGCGCCCTTGACCTATGGCAGCCCGACATAACCTGGTGCGGCGGCATCACCGAAGGGCTGCGCATCGTAGAGATAGCCAACCGCGTGGGAGCGCCCATAGCCCCGCACAGAGGCGGCGAAGTGTGGGGCTTGCACCTGATAGCCGGCTCCAACTGCGCCGACCTAGCCGAATACCACTCCGACCACATCCGCGCGGAACGCGACATCCTATGGCTAAACGAACCCGCTCCCATCGACGGCTACATATCCCCCACCGACGCCCCCGGCTTCGGCGTCGCCCTAAACGAAGCGCTGCTGTAACGCGCGCATGGGGAAAATGGCGGCGCTGTGTGTGCTTGGGGGATACGCCTGATGATTGTATTCGCAGCAGCGCGGTTGCGGACTTGGCATAGACCGTAACGGCGTCAGCGCCCCAACGCTTCAGGCAGCGGCTTGCCGTAGCCGGGTTGAACGCCGGGGCCTATCACCACCTGCGCGTCAGATCCGTCGGGCGATATGGTGAATACACTCCCGTCACGCCCCAAGTCATGGACGGCGATACGGCTGCCGTCGGGTGACCACGACGCATAGATAGGCATGTCCCGAGTATAAATATCATCTACGGGTTCAAAAACCTTTTTCGCCGCGCTACCGTCTGCGCTCATCACATAGAGTTCTTCGAAACTTCTGTCGATCTCATCTGTCGGTGAACGGTGAGTTTTGAACAGCAGCTGGCTTCCGTCAGGCGATAGCTTCAAGTCTTTTACGCGGAAACCATCCCACCATGCCGCGATAATGCGCTCATCTGAGCCGTCGGGATGTACTGATCGTATGCTTGTCGCATACTCGACGTCTTCCCCGTCTATTGATTCATAATAGACGAAGTAGATGCGGTCGTCCGCAGGCGACCATGCAAGTGATGTAGGCTCAAATCGCGCAGGCCTAAACTCGTCTCTGCGGCTCTTTTGTTCCATCGCTATCTTTTCGTCAGCGCCGTCCCATCGCATATTTACAATTCTGTCGACGTAATCATTATCGATTACGGAAGAATCATCGATGAACGCAATGCGCTGCCCATCGTTTGACCAAACAACGGGATGCCTAGTTGCTCGGTTTTCTATAACGCTTTCATCGTACTTTTCCCGTATATCGTCTTTTCTCCAAAAGGCGAGATTTGACGATAGTTTCGCCCACGGACTCAATTGCCCCACTTCACGTTTTGTCATTATGGTCAGATTGCCATTCGCGCTAAAAGCGAGGCGCGTTCCGTTTGTCGACCATTTGGGATAGCCTTCTATTCCTGTTTCGCTGAATAGCCGATTAGGTTCAGCTGCGTTAACTCCGTTAGCATCGGCTATTTCGATATGAAATTCATGAGGGTAGTATCTTAGGTAAGCTACTTCTCCGTTCACAGACAACGTGGGCGCGAAGGCTCCGCTATACTCCGTGTTCTTATACACAACGTACCATGGCCGATTGCCGTCGACGCTTGCGCCGTAGATGTCGCCGCCCAAGTTCACAATTAGAGTTTGTCCGTCGGCAGACCACTGCGGAGTTCTATCAGTGCGTTGATAGATTCCTCCGTATCGCTCTGCCACTCCAAAACCAGACTCTAGGGAGCCAGCGTAATTGTTGAATATGATGGCTACGAGTAGCAGAATCGCAAACACGATCAATATCGAAGCGAAAATAATCGCATCGCGCCGCCTGAATGCCCTTCGTTTGTTCATCATCTACCCACCGTTTGGTACAGTGCCCACATAGCGAGAATGTCGAACGGATGCGGCGGGCAGTTGGGTTTGTCAGACACGCCGTTGCGCCCCGCCCTATCATCCGATCACCCAAACAGCGAAACTATGCTCCCAGGCGAAAGCGTGTCAGACCATACCAGCCAAGTCCCTATCGCCACTATGAGCGCTAGGAATATCAGGAAGTATAGCCATATGAAGAAAACCTGCTTTCGGCTGACCTGCATGTCCAGGTCAGCGTCCGCATTATCGTTTTCGGGATTGTCTTTTTCGTTCAGCGACGCTACCTCCAATTAGTGAGAACTCCCAATAAGGCGGTTCTGTCTAACTGCATTGTACGGCAAATTCGCGCACGCCGAAAGCCACAACCCCGACGCCTATGCCAAACCTTGCGCCTTAGTCAGCTCGCGCAACAACGCCCCGCGCTCACATTCGCAACGGCGCTGCATCCGACGACTACATTCTCGCAAGTATCGCCACGCCGATGCCAATTACGGCTATCAGCAACCCGAACACGATGTTGAACCGAAAGTTCATATCGGAACGCAGATCGGCCAACCGCGCGCTCATCCCCGCCTGCTCGCCTTCTAGGCAACTGACCGGCTCTCGAAGCGCCATATCTGCCTCCATGCGCTTGTGATGCGCCGCTGCGCCCCGCAATTACATTCGCAACGGCGCTGCATCCGACGACTACATTCTCGCAAGTATCGCTACGCCGATGCCAATTACGGCTATCAGCAGCCCGAACACGATGTTGAACCGAAAGTTCATATCGGAACGCAGATCATTGAGGCGCGCGCTCATCCCCGCTTGCTCGCTTTCCAGGCAACTGACCGGCTCTTGAAGCGCCATACCTGCCTCCATTCGCTTGTGATGCGCCGTTGCGCCCCGCGATTACATTCGCAGCAGCAGGGTTACGCCCACGCCAAGTATGGTTACGCCCACGCCCAATATGGCTATCTGCAGCCCGAACACGATGTTGAACCGAAAGTTCATATCGGAGCGCATATCGTTGAGGCGCGCGCTCATCCCCGCCTGTTCGCCTTCCAATCTGCTAACTCGCTCTTGAATTGCCATACCTGCCCCCTATTTCCTGTCGACGCAGCGCGCCCCTATCTACTCCGATTAACGGCATTATACATCATTTTATACACGCCGAAACCCGCATCCCCGCTGCCTATGCCAATTATACACAGTGAAACCCGCATGCCCGCGCCCTACGCCAAATCCCGCGCCTTCGTCAGCTCGCGCAGCAGAACGGTTGCGTATGCGCCCTTGGGCAGCGTGAAGTCCACGCTGTAGCCGTCGCAATGCGGCGTTAGCGCCACGTCGTCTGGCAGTACGCGACTGATGCGGCGCGTCCCCTGCACGCCGCGAAAGCGCCCATGCTCAAGCCCGAATTCGGCGAGCAGCTCGCGCTCCAATGCCCCGGCGTCGCCCTCGCTGATACGCGCTTTCCTGCCGAACAGCGGCAATGCGGCGCTGATTTCCAAGCGGCGCGCGCGCTGCGTTTCGGCTTCAGGATCGTCCACCACGAACATCCCGCCGCTGTCATGCCGCTGCGCCCTGTCCCCCGCTATCAGCGCCGCATACAGCCCCCGCCGCATTCGCGCCGCCAGCAGCAGGTTGAACAGATGCGATTGCAGCGCCGATAGGTAAAACCGATGCAGTTTGCGCCCGCCCGGAAGCCTTTCGCCGCCAAGCAGCCGCAGCGCATCCGCCACATTCGTGTTGAAGCTCCCAAAGCGCTGCGGCCCAAAATAGTTGGGCAATCCGACAAGCCGAATCTGCGCCAAAACCCGTTCCGCTATCGGCTGCCAGTCCGCGCAAGGGTTGCGAACCCGCACGCTGAAGCGGTTGGCGCGCAGGTGTCCAAGCCCCAGTTTGTTGCGGTGCAGCGATGTTTCTAGCACGGTTACGCCCTCAACATCGTCCAATGCCGCCAGCGCGTCCGAATGCTGCGCCGGCGCGCTCACCCATTGGCGCGCGATGGCGTGCTTGTCCTTCTGCCCCGCAAAGCCCACGCCGTTCACGGGGACGCCGCGCCGCGCAAGCGCCGAAACAACATCCTGCGTGGTGAGCCCGCGCTTCTCTATGTAGGCGTATGCGTGAGCGCCCTCGCCGCTTGGCAGGTAACTCGGCAATTCGGTAACGCGAAAATCTTCGAGAGCAGCGCGCAGACTGCCGCCGGTTCCCGCCATATCAGCGGTTGCGGCGGGCAGATCGTCCCAAGAAAAGCGCAGTTTGGCATCGTCAAGTTCCACTGCGGGCTTTGAGGGAACGGCGCTCATCAGGCGGTTACTCTGTACACCCATGTTTGGAAGAACACATTCGGCTCGCCCTTGGGCAGTCCCAGATACGGATCGGTGGTCTGTACAAGCTGCCACTTGCCGGCCGCTTCAATCTGCCGCTGCTTTTCGCGAAAGCCGTTGTTTTCGTAGATGTCCGGGCGCAGCGTGAACGCGATGCAGCCGCCGCGCTTGGTGATGCGCGCAAGCTCGTCAAGCGCGCTCGCCGGCGCATGCCCTAGCGTCAGCACGCCCACGCATATCACCGCGTCATAAGCGCCGTCCGGAAACCCAAGCGGCTCGCCCAGCGTCATCCGATAGAACTCGCCGTACACCCCCTTGCCGCGCGCCTGCTCCAGCATCCCGCGCGACATATCCATCGCATCGATGTTGGCGTATCCCAGCCGCCGCAGCTCCCGCCCCACCAGCCCGGTGCCGGCGCCGGCGTCCAGCACCTTGCCGTCCGTTGCGGCGTGCTGCGCGAATACCTCAGCGGCGGCGCGCGGCATCACATAGCCGAAATCGGTCTCCAAATCGGCGTCATAGTCTTTCGCCCACTCGTCGTAACGATCCGCCAGCTGCTCATTGTTCTCGGCCGCATAGACCCACTGAACCTTGTTGTTCTCGCCGTTTTCGCTTTCCATACATTTCCTTTCACTTGCGTAATGGTTTCCGTCGCCGCGCTTGCTTTGCAATTCTGCAGTTTGTTGAGAACGACTTGGCGCGCGTCTCTCTTATGAATATGAACGCCTGCGCGCGCTTGCGTATGCTTTCCTATATGAATACGAAAATGCGAAACCCGCCCGCCGCAGACGCAGCGCTTATGCGCCTTGCGAAAATGTACACTTTGGAATGAAATAATGCAAAGCGGGACAGGCCGCTTGCGCGCGCGTCGCAACCACAAACGGCGTCTTGCAGTATGGACACGGCGCGCCAATGTTGGATATACTCACGCCGTCAAAAGCGAGCAAAGCGTGTTCTGCATCCGACAACGGGAGGGTTTCAAGTGGCGCAAGAAGGAAACATCGCTTGGATAATGGCGTGTTCTGCCCTGGTGTTGTTCATGACGCCGGGCTTGGCGCTGTTCTACGCCGGGCTGGCGCGCAGCAAAAACGCCGCCGGCACCATCATGCACAGCCTTATGAGCATGGGCATCGTGGGCGTGGTCTGGGTGCTGTGGGGCTACACCATCGCATTCGGCCCCTCCATCGGCGGACTGTTCGGCGATCTGAGCCTATTCGGGCTAAGCGGCGTGGAAGTGGAGCCAAGCGGCGACGGCATTCCTGAAATGCTGTTCATGATATTCCAAGGAATGTTCGCCATAATAGCCCCCGCAATCCTGACCGGCGCATTCGCGGAACGGATGAAGTTCAGCGCCTATGTGCTGTTCATGATTCTGTGGGTAACGATAGTATATGCCCCCGTAGCGCACTGGGTTTGGGCTGAAGGCGGCTGGATATTCAACCTGGGCGCGCTGGATTTCGCGGGCGGCAATGTGGTTCACATCACTTCCGGCGTAGGCGCGCTTGCGGCGGCGCTCATCGTGGGCAAGCGGCTCGGCTTCGGCATGGAGCCGATGGAATCGCACAATGTGCCGATGGTGGTGATGGGCGCAGGGATGCTCTGGTTCGGCTGGTTCGGCTTCAACGCCGGCTCCGCCCTGGAAGCCAACGGCACGGCAATCAACGCATTCGTGGTTACGAACACGGCGGCGGCGGCGGGCGTCTTGGGTTGGACTGCCGTTTCCTGGATAAAAGACGGCAAGCCCTCCGTCATAGGCGCTGCGTCCGGCGCTGTCGCCGGCCTGGTGGCGATAACCCCGGCCGCCGGCTTCGTCGGCCCCTTGCCCGCCATAATCATCGGCTTCATAGGCGGCGCGCTCTGCGACCTGGCGGCGCGCTTCCTCATCAAGATGAACCTTGACGACGCACTATCCGTATGGGGCGTTCACGGCGTAGGCGGCACTTGGGGCGGCATTGCCACCGCGCTGTTCGTGGGCATCGGCTTCGGCGTCATCGGCGATTTCACCGACCTCACCCGCATTCAGCAGCTCGGCATTCAAGCGCTGTCCATCGTGGCTACATGGGCGTGGGCGTTTGTGGCGACCGCCGGCATCCTGTTGGCGCTCAAATACACCATCGGACTGCGCGTATCCGACAACGGCGAAGCCATCGGCCTCGACCTGTCCGAACACGACGAGCCGGCGTACAGGTGGCAGTAGGCGCGTCAAGCGCGCCGATATGCGCCGGCGTTCCCCGCTTTGGGATTTGCCGGCGCAGAAATGGAGATGATCCTATGAAGAAAATCGAGGCGATTATACGGCCCGAAAAGCTCACCATCGTGAAGTTCATGCTGGGCGAAGCCGGCTTCTACGGACTGAACAGCACGCAGGTCACCGGCCGCGGCGGACAGCGCGGCGTTGTCCACACCGGCCGCACCGGGCAGGCGATCAGCGTGGATATGCTGCCCAAAGTCAAGCTCGAGATGGTGGTCAACGATGACGACGTCGACGCCGTAGTCGACATCATTATGGAAAACGCGCGCACCGGCGAAATCGGCGACGGCAAGATATTCGTCTATCCCATCGAGCAGACTATCCGCGTCCGCACCGGCGACCGCGGATCAGAGGCCGTGTAGGCAGCGTAACCCGCCCGCGCAAACACTGCATCCGTCCCCGACGACCCTGCCGCCGTGTGCAGCTCCGAACTCACGCCGCGCAATTTCGTAGCGCCCATAAAACGAAAGCGATTTGCTATGAAAATCACCGACGTAGAGTGCCTAATACTCGACCGAAGCTTCCCATTCGTGCGCGTCTATACGGACGAAGGCATCGTGGGCATCGGCGAATGCTTTCGGCGTCAGCCGACCGTCATAAAGGCGCTGATCGAAGACCTGCTCAAGCCCGCCCTGCTCGGCAAAGACCCCACCGACACCGCGCTGCGCTTCAACGATATGGAGCGCGCCGCCAACGGCTTGGAAATGGGCGGCGCCGTCTGGTGCGCCATCGCGGGACTCGATATCGCGCTTTGGGACATTCGCGGCAAGGCGGCCAACCAGCCGATATGCAAGCTCCTAGGCGGCATGCAGCGCGCCAATATCCGTATGTACGCAAGCTCCATGCGCCGCGATATGACGCCCGCCGAAGAAGCCCGCCGCGCCGCATCATTCGTTGAGCAAGGCTACTCCGGCTACAAACTGCATAGCGCCGTGCCGGGCAAAATGGACGACGCCGCGGACTACACGATTGCCACCGTGAAAGCGGTGCGCGCCGCCGTGGGCGATGATATCGACATACTCGTCGATGTGAACGGCGCTTATTCGGTTCACCACGCCATCGAGATTGGCAAGGCGCTGGAAGACCTGGGCGTGTTCCACTTCGAAGAGCCGCGCCCCCACTACGACCTAGACGGGCTTGCGGCCGTCGCCGACGCCCTGACCATCCCCATAGCGTCCGGCGAAATGATCTACACCCATTACGAATACCGCGATCTCATCCTGCGCGGCAAGGTGGACATCATTCAGCCGGACATCGTGAAAGCGCCGGGCTTCACCGAATTCCAGCGAATTGCGGCGCTCTGTTCGGCGTTCGGCAAGCCCATCACCGTGCATAACACCCAGCCCATCCTGAGCACTGTGGCGCATCTGCATTTCTGCGCCGCCTATCCGGAAGTGGTGCCGTATTCTCAGGAATACAACATCGAGCCCATATCCATACGCGACGAAATCCCCGTTCTGAAAACGCCGCTTGAGGTGGTGGACGGCTATATCGCCGTGCCTACCGCCCCCGGCTTAGGCGTGGAGTTGGACGACGCGGCGCTGAAAACCCTGGCCGCGCGTTAGCCGCTCACAGCGGCGGCAACCCGTGCGTCCCCCGAAAGTCCGCCGCCTGTTCGTAGGCGTATGCAATTCGCAGCAAGGTTTGTTCGCCCATCGCCGGCGCCATAATTTGAAACCCCACTGGCAAGCCATCGCTCATCCCCGCCGGCGCCGATATTGCGGGAATGCCCGCTATGTTCGCGGGAATGGTCAGCACATCGTTCAAATACATCTGCAGCGGATCGGCGGTCTTTGCCCCCAACTTGAACGCCACCCCCGGCGATGTGGGCGCAACCACGGCGTCGAACCGCCGGAATACCTGCTCGAACTCATACCGTATCAGGCTGCGGACGCGCTGCGCCTGCAGATAGTATGCGTCATAGTAGCCGGCGGACAGCGCGTATGTCCCCAGCATTATGCGCCGCTTGACCTCGGCGCCGAAGCCGTTCTGACGCGTCTTTTCCAGCGCGTCCCAAACGCCGTCGGCGTCCTGCTCCGAATACCCGTACTTGACGCCGTCATAGCGCGCGAGATTGGCGGACGCCTCCGACGGCGCGATGATGTAGTACACCGCAAGCGCGTGCGGCGTGCTTGGCAGCGATGTCTCTTCCACCGCAGCGCCCAATCCGCGCAGCGTGTCTATCGCCTTGTGAACGGCGCGCTCAACGCCCGCCTCAAGCCCCTCTATGAAATACTCCGACGGCACGCCGATACGCAAGCCGCGCAGATCTTCAGTGAGCGCCTGCGTGTAATCCGGGACGTCGAAGCGAATGGATGTAGAATCGTTAGGATCGTTGCCCGCAATCGCGTTCAGCGCTATAGCCGCGTCGGTTACATCTTTGGCGATAGGCCCAATCTGATCGAGCGAACTCGCGAATGCCACAAGCCCGAAGCGGCTCACAAGCCCATATGTTGGCTTGAGCCCGACCACGCCGCAAAGCGCCGCCGGCTGCCGTATGCTGCCGCCCGTGTCCGACCCAAGCGCGTATATCGCCTCGCCCGCCGCCACCGCCGCCGCCGGTCCGCCGCTGCTGCCGCCGGGCGCCGCGTCCAAATCCCAAGGGTTATGCGTAGGATGAAAGGCGGAGTTTTCGTTGGACGAACCCATAGCGAACTCGTCGAGATTGCCCTTGCCAATCAGAACCGCGCCCTGTTCATAGAGGCGCGCCGCAACCGTGGCGTCATACGGCGGCACGAAGTTCTCCAAGATGCGCGAGGCGCAAGTGGTGGCCACGCCGCGCGTAACGATATTGTCCTTGAGCGCCATCGGCACGCCCGTCAGCGCCGCCGCGTCCCCCGCGGCGATGCGCGCGTCCGCCTGCCGCGCCTGCCGCAGCGCCAGCTCATCCGTAACGCTGACGAATGCCATAACCCTGCCGTCAACCTGCGCGATGCGCTCCAAAACGGCGGCAGTCAACTCCACTGAGCTAACCTGCCCCCCGTCCAACAGCCCCCGCGCCTCATGCGCCGTCATCCCTGCGATGTCTATTTGATTCATACGCTCTCTGCGATTTCGTCGAACACGCTATTTATCTTAGTATCGTAGTTTATCACGGCGTCAGCGCCCCAACGCTTCTTGCAACGGTCTGCCGTAGCCGGGCTGAACGCCGGGGCCTATCACCACCCGCGCATCAGCGCCGTCGGGCGATATGGTGAATACATTCTCGCCACCCCCCAAGTAATGGACGGCAATGCGGCTGCCACTAGGAGACCACGACGCATAGATGCTTCTGTACGGGTTGTCAATAGATCCTGACGTTGGTCCAAAAACCTTTTTCGCATCGCTGCCATCTGCGCTCATTACAAATAACCCTTCATCTATGCTCATCCAATTGTTGGACCGTATGTTATCTTCCTTCGATGAACGATAGGTTGTGAACAGCAGCTGGCTTCCGTCAGGCGATAGCTTCAAGTCTTTTACGCGGAAACCATCCCACCATGCCGCGATAATTCGCTCATCTGAGCCGTCGGGATGTACTGATCGTATGCTTGTCGCATACTCGACATCTTCCCCGTCTATTGATTCATAATAGACGAAATAGATGCGGTCGTCCGCAGTCGACCATGCAAGCGATCCACGTTCAAACTCGCCTATGCTGCTTTTCTGTTCCATCGATATCTTTTTATCTGTGCCATTCCATCGCACATTTACGATCCTTGAAGATCGCGAACTTTCAGTGAACGCAAGACGCTGTCCGTCATTAGACCAAAATATCGCGTATCCTTCTTCTGGAATAGAAAGCGTATTGTACTTTCGCCAAAAGGTGAGAATTGACGATAGTCCTGATTCGCGTTTCGTCATTATGGTTATCTGTGGGCCATTTGTAGCAAAGGCAAAGCGCGATCCGTTTGGCGACCATTTGGGGGCGCCGCTTCTTCCTGTTTCGCTGTATAGCCGGTTGGGTTCGGTTGCATTAACTCCGTTAATATCGGTCATTTCGATGTGATAATGTCCATCGAGATTAGGTAGCAAACTCCCCATGTCGTAGTAGTATTTTAGGTAAGCGACTTCCCCATTCACCGACAACGAGGGTTCGAAGACTCCGCCGAGGCGATGCTCTGTGTCTTTGTACGCAACTTGCCATAGCCTATTGCCGTCGACGCTTGCGCCGTAGATTTCGTCGCCTAAGTTCACAACTAGGGTTTGTCCGTCGGCAGACCACTGTGGAGTCCTATCAGCATATCTTTGAAGTGCGAGGTAATGCCCATCCGCATTCAAACCTGACTCTATATTAGCGGAGGAAATGATAATTACAAGGGCATACCCTACGACAGCAAGGAAGCCGATCGCCAATATGCTGACGCAACCGCAGTTAACCCATCTTATCTTCCACTTGTTCATTATGAGCATTATCTGTCCACCGTTTGGTACAGCGCCCACACGTCGAACCCGAACCGATGCGTCGAGCAATCAGTTTCGCAGCCGCCAATTTCGCCAGCGTCCGCCGCTAATCACCCCTTCCAGCCGCAGTTCACCACCGCGCTAGAATGCCGACACGCCCCGCCGACACGCGCCCCCGCGCGCCCGCTACTCCATCACCGCCTTGACGCGGATTAGATCGCCTTGGCGGTTGGGCGCGTTGGCGAGCGTCTCCTCTTTGGGATACGACGGCCGCGCCACATCGTCCCGCATCACCGAAAGCAGATCGACGGAATGCGCGGTGGGCGGCAGATCGCCGGTGTCCACCTGACGCAGCGCATCGAACTGCGCCAAAATGTCGGACAGCGTATCGCGCATCCGCTCAATCTCATCATCGCTCATCCCAATCCGCGCCAGCAGCGCGATATGGCGCACCTCTTCGGTTGTAAGCCGCGCGTCCTCTCCCGATTTCACCTTGGCAACCCCCTTTTCGCAGTATGCGTCGATCGGCTAACAGGCGTATGCGATTGCGTCAGTTCGCCGACTCAGGATAGGCGCATACTGCCGACGCGGGATAGGCGCAGAAGCCCGCCATCGGCGCATCCCGCAGTATCGCCGTTATCGCATCCGCGTTCCCCATTATCCGATATTTCACCCACGCAGAATAAGCGCAGAAACCCGCCATTAGCGCATCCCGCCCACGCACGATAGGCGCAGAAACCCGCCATTGGCGCATCCCGCCTCGCCGACGCTTATCGCATCCGCGTTCCCCCTCCATTATCCGATATTTCGCCGCGCATTGCATCTATATTCAGCGCCGTTTCGCTGTCAGCGCAAGCGCGGCGAACAACTCGCCGTTGCGTATCGGCTATGCGCCTGCGCCGCCAATCAGCGGCTATACCCCGAACCCGATCCGCCGGCGCTCGCATGCGCCGATTGCGCCATATGCTCCAGCAGGAATGCGAAATCCCGATAAGCGGTCAGATTGCCGAGGCGCGGCTCCAGCCCCCGCAAATCGCGCAGCATCGTTATTAGATCGTTCTGTACGGAGTAGCGCGGCAGCCCCCCGTCGGCGTGCGGCGGACTGGCGTATCTGTCCGACGACAGCGCCACCAGCGCGCCCAACCGCATCAGCGCGTAGTCTTGGCCGCTGAGACTGCCGGCGTAGCGCGCCAATATCGGCGCATGCTGCCGATTGGAATCGCCGCTGTCCGGCGTAACCCAGCGCGCCTCGACATCGCCCAGCTTCATATTCTCGCGCAGCCACACGCCCTCATCCACCAAGTCGAGCTCATAGAACACCGTGGTTGCGGCGCCCGCCGGAATTTCGGCGAACTCTTTGCGCGCCTGCGCGAAGTTCTCATCGGCGGTAACGCGGTTTTCGTATCCGATGATGCGCCAAGTCGCTATCAGAGCCGGATCCCATGTAACCTGCGCGCGCGTCTGGTCCGCAAACGGCTGCGAAAGCGCAAGCCAGTTCTCGCGGCTGAAGGTGGCGCGCGCCTGCTCCACATCGTTCAGGTAGCGATACCACCCGTTGCCGTGCTGCGCCAGCTGCTCCAGCAGATAATCGTTGTAGTTGGCTATCCCCACGCCGATGGTAATCAGCCGCAGCGGATTGCTGGCATCGTAATCGCCCGCCGAATCCAGTATCGCAAACGGATTTGTGGCGTCCACATTCGCCACGCCGTCGGACATCAACACGATGTAGTTGTAGGCGTCCGGGCGCTCATATCGTACCCTGTGCGCCAGTTCGACGCCCAAGTTCAAGCCCGCCTGCACATTAGTCGCGGCGTGCGGCTGAAGCCTGTCTATGGAACGCCGAACATCCCTATCGCCGGGGCGCGCATGCTCCACGGTGAGGTCGTGAATAACCCCGTCCGTGAAATGCACGACGGCTATGCGGTCGTCGGAACGCAGACTGCCGCGAATGCTCTCAGCGGCGGCGCGCGCAATATCCACGCGGTTGCCGTCCGACATAGAGCCGGACGCGTCCAATACCAGCGTAACATTGAGCGGCTTGCGGTCGTAATGCGGCTCCGGCGCCTGAAACGCTATGCGCGCCATCAGCATCCCCGCATTGAGCGGATGTTGGATAACATCGGTGTGAATGGCGAAGCTGTCGTCCCTAGCCGGGCGCTCGTAGCCGTATGCGAATGCGTTTATCCACTCTTCGGCGCGCACCGAATCGGACGGCACTTCATAGCCGGCGCGCGCCCAATTGAGCGCCAGCGCGTACGATGTGCGGTCGGTGTCGAGGCTAAACGTGGAAACGCTGTCCTCCGCTGCATCCACGATCCCGGATCGTTCTTGCCTCTCGAAAGTGGTAAGCGGCGGTTGCGCTGCGGCCGGCGGCGGCGCGGCGGACGGACCAGTATGCGACGGGGCAGGTTGCGCAGTGGCCGGCCCAGGCGGTCCCATGCTGCCCGGGTTCTGAGGCGCAGCCGGCGGCGCAGCAGGGGCGGGCGCAGGCATCATCGCTGCTGACGACCAACCTTCAGGCGCGGCGGCCGCAGCAGTTGGCGCGGGCGCAGACGACTGAGGCGGCGCCGGCATTGCGGGCGCAGCGGGCGCAGACTGAGCCGGCGCTTGCGGCGCAACGGCCGGGGCCGCCGGCGCCGGCTCTTGGGGAGCGGCCGGCACAGGCGCGGGGGAGCTGCTGCACGCCATCGCGACCACGGCGATTATCGCCGCCAACGCGGGCGCGCACTGCAGGCGTATCTTCTTGAACATAGCGTTTGACCTCCATCAATTCCTTTTCGGCTATGCTAACATAACGCCGTCGGATCGCCTTTTGTTCCCTAATTTCGCCCGAAAACCGGCGCAATTTCAGTCGAGTTTTCGCAAACGGCTTTATCTCATGCCGCCCAATGCCCGCCAATGTGCGCGGATTTGGCGGACTGAGCCGCGACGACGCCCCGCGTTTTCGCAAACTTTGACACCCGCCGTTTCGCCCACTAATATGCGGATGCGCGGCTTTGATTTGATACGAACTAGGCAACTGAGTATGGAGGATATGCGATGAAAGTCGAAGAGATTGCGGCGCTGCTGACGGCGCAGGACAAGCGCGTTTCGGTGGCGGAGGCGGACACCTGCGGACTTGTGGGCTACCTGCTCAGCACGGTGCCGGGCAGCTCGCGCTGGTTCCCCGGCGGCGTAATCGCCTACACCGGCGGCCTAAAGCAGTCCGTCCTAGGCGTCCCCGACGAAGTGTATGAGAGCAAGGGCAGCGTCAGCGCAGAGGTGGCAATCGGAATGGCGGCGGGCGCGCGCAACCTGACCGCCACCGACTACGCCGTATCGGTTACCGGCGTCGCCGGCCCCACCGGCGGGCGTCCGGGCATACCCATCGGCGCATTCTACATCGGAATTGCCGGCCCGGACGGACTAGCGGCGGCAGAGCGCATAGAGACCGGCAGCGCCGACCGCGACGCCAACAAGCGCCAAGCCGCCCAAGCCGCGATAGACCTGCTCGGCAAGCACCTGCAAGCGGCCGCGGGATAGGGACGGCGACGGATGCGCGCAGATGAAAACCGCGCTGCTGCTGGCGTTGATAGCCGCGCTCGGCGTCAACAGACTGCTCTGGGGCGCATGCGCGCGCGCCGACATGTACATAGACAAGGGCGATAGGCTTGCCGCTCAAGAGCGCTACGCCGAAGCTATAGCCGAATACGACGAAGCGGTCAGGATAGCCCCGCATAACTACGACGCCTACTTCAATCGCGGCAACGCCTACCTAAACAAAGGCGATTACGATGCGGCGATAGCCGACTACGGCAACGCCATCGCGCTTGACCCCAACCTCACATCCGCCCATTACAATCGCGGAATCGCCTATATGCGAATGGGCGAATATGACAAGGCAATACTGGCTTGCGATACGGTTGCCATGCTTGACCCGGACGATCCCGACCCTCACATTCTCAAAGGCGCTACACACATTTTCCAAGCGGACTACTCAAAAGCGATAGTGAGCTACGACCAGGCCATCAGCCTCGACAGATACAACCCCGACATCTACTACATTAGAGGGCTTTCCCACGCCGAACTCGGCGATGTTCCAAAAGCGCGGCGGGACTATGAAGAAGCCTTGGTTCTCTACGAGGCAAGAGAGCGCTGGAGCGAAGCCCACGAAGTCAAGCGCGCGCTAGAGCGCCTCAATGAAATAGCGTCGGGCGCTGACTACGCGGCGCTGGGCTTAGACACCTAACATGCCGAAGCCGCCACACGCACCTACGCGCATATCCACAGCAACGCCAACCGCCGCCCGGCGTCGTCAACGGCGTAGTAGTTGATACAACCAGTTTGCGCCCTTGCGCCTTTGCGTTTGGCTAAACATTCCCGTCAGCGTATGCGCTTTGTTGACGCTAATTTGACACTTTGCGCTTGAAGTTACAAGATATGCTTTGTCAAATGAAGCGCATCCAAATTAAAGAAGGAGGTTTTTCGATGAGACGAAAGAGTCGCGGACTTGCGGCGTTGCTTAACCTTCTGCTGCCCGGCGTAGGCTATCTCTATGTCGGCAGGCGGGTTGGCTTTGCCGTGCTGCTGTTCATAGGCGTCTTGCTTGGAACGGCTGAGGCATATTCCGACGACGGAACCATTAGCGGACTGGAAGCGGTGGCAGGCATCATAATCGGCTTTGCCTTTGCCGTCGACGGATGGGGCGAGGCTAATCGGCATAACAAGGGTTCGTTTGGCGAATGGTAGCCGGTAGCCCAAAGCGGGGGCGACGGGCAGGGCGTTTGCCGGGCGATATGCGGAGAGCAGGATACTAATATGGAGAGAGCATAACTATGACAAAGGTATTGATAACCGGGATGAGCGGGCTTATCGGCGGGGTGCTGCGGCGGCGCCTTGAGGCGGCGGGCGGCTATGAGCTCAGCGCGCTGAACCGCAGCGCAGTGGAGGGCGTGGAATGCTATCGCGCGGACATCGCCGACTTGGATGCGGTCAAGACGGCGTGCGAAGGCAAAGATGTGGTGGTGCATTTGGCGGCGTATCTGGGCAGCGACGATTGGGAAGGGCAGCTTAGGTGCAACATCGTCGGGACTTACAATGTGTTTGAGGCGGCGCGGCTTGCGGGCGTCAAGCGCGTGGTGTTCGCCAGCAGCGGCAACACCATTCGTGGCTATGAACTCGTCGAGCCATACAAGTCCATTGCCGCCGGCGATTACGACGCCGTCCCCGCCGATTTTGCGCCGATTACGCATACGATGATACGGCCGGAGGGCATCTACGGCGCGGCGAAGGTGTTCGGCGAGGCGCTGGGGAGCTTCTACGCGGACGCCTACGGGATGTCCGTCCTTTGCGTGCGCATCGGGCGCGTTACCAAGAACAACCGCCCCAACGCCGCGCGCGACCGCTCCATCTATCTCAGCCACGACGACGCGGCGCAGATCTTGCACCTGTGCATCGACGCTCCCGCCGAGCTCAAGTACGATGTGTTCCTCGCAACATCCAACAACAAGTGGACTTACCGCGATCTGTCTCATCCGCGCGATGTGTTGGGATACGAACCCGTGGATTCGGCGGACGATTTCGCGTAAGGGCGCAATGCGGCGGCAATTGACTTGAGCGCGCTACGAGACGAATAGGGCGGTAGCGCGCATAGGCGGCGGGGCTATGGTGCGACTTCGTATACCGCCAGGCTTTGCGGGTCGAAGCGAAACTTGCGCCAATAGGCGTTTGTCAGCATTCGCTTGGCGCTTAGCCACGCCTGCGCTACGGGCTTGCATTGCGATAGGCGCGCATACTTGCTGTTCAAAATGGACAGATACGCTTCGATGTCGCGTCTGAAGGCGTCTATGTCGGGGTATGCGCGGGCGCTTATTCGGCGCAGGATGTCTAGCGCCGCCGCCTGCGATTCGTCGGGCGGCTGTTGCATTCGTTGCCGTATCAGCGCATCGACGTTTTGCTTAAACATTGGCGCTGACTCCGTTTCGTAGGGCGCGGCGTATTCGGCGGCGTGGGTGGGCGGATCCGACGGCGGCAGATACCACTTCACTAACTCGAGATAGAAATCGTGCAGATCCAGCGGGGCGTTGCGGCTATCGGCGGGGCGCTCTTGCGCGATGCCGCCGATGTCTATGACCGTGATGCGGGCGGCGGACGGCTCAAAGTAGATGTTCTGCGGGCGCATATCCAATAGCAGCGCCCCGGCGTTGTGGAACGCCTCGGCGACTTCAAGCACGCCGCGCGCGATAGCGAACCTGCCGCGCCGCCGGTGGGGGAATACGGGGTGAACCGCGAACAGGTTTTGCGGAACGCCGATGGGCTTGCGCTTGATGCCGTCGATCGCGCTTCCCACAAGCGGGATGCCTGCGGCGCGCTCTTCGACTATCACGGTGTACGCTGCGCCCAATGCGTCGCCAAAGTAGGCGTCATAATTTGCGGGCGCGGCATAGGCTATCATTCGCGCGACGTGGGGCAGCGCATCGGCGTGGCGCTGGCGCAAGCCGATGACGCGCGCCATACGCCGTTCCACTTCTGCGTGATGGCCGCGCGCTATCAGCGCAGGATGCGGGCGCTTCACCACCACCGCTCGCCCCGTCAGCGTATCCGTCGCGGCGAATGCTTCGGAGTCGGCGCCCTCGCCAAGCCTGCCTTCAAGCCGAAAGCGTTTCATATCGGTTGGCTCAATTTGCATCGTCATCAATGCACCCTTGCAGCATGGAATAGCATAAAGTTTCAGTTAAGATACGATTGTCCCGCGCTTGCAACGCATCCGATAGCGAGTTGGTAAGCGCTTCCAATAGAATGTATCATTTCGTTGCGCTAGATGCGGCGCATCTCATAGACGTATCTCACATAGGGCAATCGCATCTAATCATCGCTTGCAGATATACCGAATGCCGAATGCGAATAGTTGAGGATAACGCTATGCCACTCATCATAGGCATCACGGGTTCTATCGCCACCGGCAAGAGCAGCGCCTGCAGCCTTATGGCGGCGCAGGGGGCGGCGCACTGCGACGCGGATCGGCTTGTACATCGGCTCTACGATCCGGGCAAACCCGCGTTCGACCGCATCGTGTCCATATTCGGGCGCGAAATCGTGGGCGCAGACGGGTATATCGACCGCAAGATACTAGGTTCCAAAGTGTTCGGCAAGCCCGACGAGATGTCTAAATTGACAACCGCAATCGGCGACATCGCGGCGGCGGTCAAAGAGGTGGTGGACGGCTGGAACGATACACTGGGCAACGATGATGTGGCGCTGCTGGAGGCGGTCAACCTGATCGAGGCGGGCTATGGGCGGTGGTGCAATGCGGTATGGCTGTTCGCCTGCGAAGATGACACGGCGCGCCGCCGATTGATGCAGCGCAACGGCTTTTCGGTGGATGAGGCGAACCAGCGGCTTGCGAGCCAGCGCGCTTGGCGGGAACGCGCGCCCGCCGCCGACCGCGTCTTTCACAACAACGGCGGCTACGCAGAGTTTCAGGCGCAGGTGGATGCGGCGTTTGCGGAAGCCGTCCGTCTGTGGCGGGATGGACGGCTTCCCGAATCCAAATACTACGGCTGGTGGGAGCGCCGCAGCGTCCGCGCTAGTTCTTGAACGCGGGCATCACTTCTTCGGCGAACTGCTCCAGTTGCTCGATGATGACGCTTTGGGGCGTTCCGACGGGCGTGCCGACGTTTATCTCTTGCAAGCCCGGATACTGCTTTTGGATGCCCATAAGCTGCTCGGTTACCTGCTCCGGAGTGCCGATTAGCCACGAGCCGCCCTCTACCGCCTGTTCCAGCGTGGGCAGGTTGGCGGTATAGACCTTGTCCGGATCGCCCAGCGCGGCTATCTGCTCGTCGGTCAGTCCGCGCACAAAGCCCAGCGGCGCGAACATCTTCATATTCTCTTCGAAGAACGAGCGCGCTTCGCGGATGCCCTGTTGCTGCGAATCCGCGAGATACACCGAGAAGCTGATGATGAGGTTGCCGCCAAGCTCGGTTTCGCGTCCGTGCGCCGCCTCTACGCGCTGCCACGCCTCAACGACGCTCTGCTGTGCGCCGCCGGGAGCCGCGCCGCCGCCGATGATGCCCTTGATGCCGTGCTTCGCCATGAAGTTCAGCCCGCGCTCGCTTGCGCTGACTACCGGCTGCCAGCACTCCACGGGCGTATGCGTGGGGCGCGGCACAAGCGTAATCTCTTCCAACTCATAGCCCCTGTAAGGCACGCTGGGCGGGATGGTGTAATGCTTGCCTTGGTGAGAGAAGGATTCGTTGTTGAACGCCTTGAAGATGACGTCGACCTGCTCTTCGAACAGGTCGCGGTTGGCGTCCGGGTCCAGCATGGGAGCGTCGAACACTTCCACTTCGCGCGTGTGATAGCCCCTGCCCACGCCGAATATGCAGCGCCCGCCGGTGCGTATGTCCGCCACCGCGAAGTCTTCCGCAAGCCGCAGCGGATGCCACATAGGCGCGATATTGAAGCCGCAGCCGATCTTGATGTTATCGGTGATGTGGCACAGGTGGACTGCTTCCATCAGCAGGTTGGGGATGCACTCGTAGCCCTCGCGCTGGAAGTGGTGTTCCGCCATCCAGAAGGTATCGTAGCCCTTCTTGTCCATAGTGATTGCGATTGCGTCCGTCTTGTCGAAGACGGTTGCCAGCCGCTCATTGGAATAGAAGCGGTCGTTGGCGGGCGTAGCGTCAAAGCCCATATCCTCCAAATCTATATGCCCTGCGAACAGGCTGCCGAACCTCTTAATCATATGCGCGCCTCCAAAAGCGAAGTTTGTGGGATTTGGCGTCAATTGTAAAGAAGTAGGCGCAAGTGTCAAGCGTTGTCGATTAGGGAACGCAACGAATGGAATAGCCGATCGCAGGATGGGGCGTTGCAGCGTACTTTGTCGACGTCGAGACTGGACAACAAGTCGGGCGCATGCTGCGTTTTATGATACTTCTTTTTGCGGGTGTCCCGTGTAGCGTTTTTCAAGCCGTTATCCACATCTGACTTTGAAATTTGCTCTACATTGGGGTTGCCCGGAAGTTGTTTCTCACGAAACCCTTGCCCATAGTATTTTTTAAGGGCATTCCTGTCTGCCAAGAACCACGACTCCATTACCTGAACCATGAAGTGGATTTGCTCATCTTGTATTTTCGCGCCCGCCTCTGTGTCCCAACTTGCCCGTTGCTTGACCTCCGCTATGAGATTGCCGTTGTCAGGATTATCCGAATCTATCAGAACAATGTTGATTGCGTCTTTATGCGTGCGCGCAGCAGTCATAAAGTCCTTGATAGTCTCTTCGGTTGAGCCGCCCGCAATCGTCCTAAATCCCAAACGGTGTTGGCGTTGGCGGGCTCGGTCGATTTCAGATTTGAGGAAGCTGTTGAAACCTTTTCGCAAGGCGTTGTCGCCCTCGAAATAGACGCGAATTTCTTTTACCATCGAGTTCCCCCGATTTGGCCCTTTTGCCAGAGTTCCCCGAGCTGATAGCGTTCCAGCCATAGCTCCAAATCGGCTTCGGACAGCCGCTCGAATTTGGAGCCGAAATCGGGCGTTCTTTCGCAGACGACTACGCTTTCGGGGTCATCCGAAAGCTCATCGATGAGCGCTTTGGAGTGAGTGGTAACAACTATCTGTGTACGCTGCGAAGCGGACGTTAGAAGTTCTGCGATTAGGGGAATCACATCGGGGTGCAACCCTAGTTCGGGTTCTTCAATGCAAACTAGCGGCGGCGGCTCAGGGTGGCATAGTATCGCCAAAAGCGCCATGAACCTGAGCGTTCCGTCCGACAAGCGAGTTGCGGGAATCGCGTTTTCCAAACCCTTTTCGCGAATCCATAGCTGAGCGGTGTTCGCTTGGATGCCTACGCCCACTTGCTCATACGCATCGTAGAATTGCGTGAGAGACCTCTCGATTTCGCTGAAAGCGCTCGTGCTTCGCAGCTGATTGAGAATAAGGGCGAGATTGGAGAAGTCTTCTTGCAGAAAGTCGATAGCGGCATCGGTCTGTTGGGGATTCCTGATGCTGCTCTTTCGCCCCATGTTCCATTCTCTATACAGACGAATGGCGTCGAATTGCCTACGCACGCGAGAAATCTCCCGATTCAGAGTAGGGTCTCTTAGTTCGTGTAAAACCGACTGCCCCGCGCTAATGTCGTCTGCACTGATTGAGCGTGTGCGGACTTGGGCGGCATTGTCTTCGTCCGGCGCCCTTATCATCCCTCTTCCTTCGCGAATCTGAAAATAGTGATATGGCTCGAGGTAACCGGGGTCAGGTTGTTCATTTTCGAGGACTTCCTCAACAATTTCGAGGCCTTCCTCAACAATTTCGAGGCGCTGAGCGCTCTCGGCTATTTCCATTACATACCTCAAGGGTTGGCGGAACTGAGGTACGTTCAAGATAGCCTCGATGCGCCCGTTGACGCCTAGCCCATTTTCAGAACCGCTTCCCTTCCAGAGCCAATCGGCGATGCCGCCGCTTTGTCTGATGAATCCCGCCAAATCTCTAGACGTCGATTGAAGCAGCGCAATTACCTCAATCAGATTTGACTTCCCTGATGCGTTGGGGCCTATGAGTACATTCAAAGGGCGCAAGTCCAAATCGACATCGCGAAATGACAGCATCCGATTGATTCGCAGAGATTTGAGCAGCATAGTCCTGACTTCTTGATTGTATCCTCAACAGTGAACGACCACATTATAACACGATAACATTTGCTTATCATCCTGCTATAATCGCTTCACTTCTCACACATCCGCATTGACTTAACCTAGGAGACCAACTATGCCAATCCAGGGACGCTATCTGTTCACCGCGAGTATGGACGTGCGCGCAGACAAAGAGGCGCTGTTCAACGAGGTATATGATACCGAGCATGTGCCGCTGCTCAGCGAGGTGCCGGGCGTGGTGTCGGTGGCGCGCTTTAAGACGCAGGAGCTTACGCTGGCAATCGGCGGCGAGCTTCGGACTATCGTGGTGGAGAATGAGCCGCGCTATACCGCCGTGTATGAACTCGAGAGCGCCGATGTCATCACGGGCGACGCCTGGGCAGCGGCGTCGGAGCAAGGGCGCTGGCCAGCAGATGTCAGACCCTACACGCTGAACCGCAGGCATACGCTCAAGAAGCTCATACTGCCCGGCGAAGCCGATTAGAAGCGCTGCGCGAATGAAGCTCGCCATTCGTCCCGCAGCGCGCATAACGAACAGCCCGAACTACAAGTGGTGGGCATTCGCGTCGGTGGCGCTGGGGCTGTTCCTGACGGTTACGGATCAGTCGGGGATGAACATCGCGCTGCCGCGCATAGCCGAACATTTCGGGGCGGACATTCCAACGGCGCAGTGGATGGCGCTCGGCTTCATTCTCAGCACAAGCGTTATGTTCATGCCCGTGGGACGCCTTTCGGACATTATGGGGCGCACATATATGTATATGATCGGGTTCGGCGTGTTCATAGCGGGCGCGCTGCTTGCGGGGTCGGCGCAGGCGTTTCCCGTGCTTATCGCCGCGAAAATCATACAGGGCGTCGGGGTTGCGGGCATCGAAGCCAACGGGATGGCGATGGTGGCGGACATATTCCCGGAGCGCGAGCGCGGCAAGGCAATCGGGTTCTATATGTCCATAATCGGCGCGGGCGCAGTCGGCGGCCCAGTCATAGGCGGCGTTCTGGTCAGCCAGTTCGGTTGGCGTTCCATATTCATCGTCGGCGTCATCGTGGGCGTCGCCGCGCTGCTGGTCGCCGCCGCCGTACTGCGCCGAGTGGATGCGCGACGCCCTGACCCGGCGGAGCGCGCCGGCTTCGACTGGATGGGGGCTGCGCTGTCGAGCGTGACGCTGGTCTGCTTCCTGGTTTCCATCACAAACGCGCATAGGCTAGGGTGGACTTCGCCCGCGATGCTGGCGGGCTTTGGCGGCGCAGCGCTGGCGTTGACGCTATTCGTTTGGTGGGAAAGACGAGTGGAATCGCCGATGCTCGACTTGAGTTTCTTTAATAGCCGTGTTTTCACGATTGGCGTGGCTGCGCGCTTCCTGTCGTTCCTGGGCATGGCGGCGGTCTTCTTCCTGATGCCCTTCTATCTAGTGCAAGGGCTTCAGTACGACCCCGCAAGGGCGGGCTTGCTTATGGCGCCGGGTTCCATAGCCATCGCGGTATGGGGTCCGGTCAGCGGGCGGTTGTCGGACAGAATCGGGACGCGCTGGCTCACGGTTGTGGGGATGGCGCTGTCCGCACTGGCGATGCTGCTGTTTTCGCGACTGGGCGTCGACTCGTCGCCGGTCGAGATTGTGTTGTGCATGCTGCTTCAGGGGACGGGCATAGGTATGTTCTCATCGCCCAACACCAGCGCGATAATGACCGCCGTGGATCCGCGCAAGTTCAGCGTGGCGTCGGCGTTTCTGAACCTTACGCGCACATCGGCGGGGCTGAGCGGCATAGCGATATTCACCGCCATAGTGGTGTTCACGATGGCGTCGTTGGGGGCGGCGCCCGACCTTGCGGCGGTGTCTCAGGACGGCGGCTCCGAGGCGCGGGCGGCGTTTGTGGCGGGAATGAACAGGGCGTTTATAGCGGCCGGCGTTGTGATGATAGCGGCGATGGTAATCTCAGCGCTGCGCGGCGAAAACCCGTCGGAGCGCGTCTGACGCGCCTTGCAGAAGTTTCATTGGCGCATCAACGCGAAACGGCGAAAATCCCCCGAACCTTGAAATCAGGATAGCCGACGCTTTGGCGCGCCCGCGCGGCGGCCGCTCAGATGCCCCGTTTCGCTCTGACGAACTTGCGCGTCATATCGTCCGCGGCGGGATTGTCCTTTCCCGGAAAATGCACCGGAATATCGCGCTTGCCCACTACGGTGAACACCACCACGGTAAAGGGCTTTATCCGCATTAGGCTGCCGATGACGAGGTATAAGCCGATTAGGATGCCGCTTGCGCCCACCAGAAACAGTATCACTTCCAGCAGGTCATTCGTCCGCGCCACATTCGCAAGCGGCGGGATGATCTGCAGCACGGAGACGGCCGCGCCTACGCCCATGCTGATGAGGCCGGGGCGCATTCTGCTTTCCTGTCCGCCGTTGGACTTTTTGAAGCTCGCGATGTCGGATAACGCCACGTCGTCCGTAATCTCGCTGCGATCCTTTCTGTTCAGCGTCGCCACAAGTCGCTGATTGGTCAGCGCCGCCCATTCGGCCTCCGAAAGTATCTCTTCGTCGCGCCGCAGCTTTACTTCAACCGCGCACATAGTTTCACCGCCGTAGATTGCAATTTTGTCCAGCGTCCGTTGTCCGTCGCCCGTTCAACCGCCCAATTCCGTTTCCGTCCATTCCATTATAGCCGTAAATTCCAATTATTGCAGAGCGGCATGGAGCCGCTGCGCCTTTGCGATTGGGGCAACTTTATACAATTCAAAGACAATTTCAAAGAAAACCGCGCAAATCCCTTGACGGCGTTAAATGTTTCACATATACTAGCTTGTACGCAAAGTTATGGTGGACGCGGTTCACCAGCGCGGAGCGGGGACGGCTGTGAAATGTCAGCCGTTTTTTACGCACCTTAACAACTGAATCCTGTCAAAAACTAGACCGAGTAAATGATCCTTAATGTGGGTCAAGTTATTAAGAGTCTACGGTGGATGCCTTGGGGCCAAGGGCCGAAGAAGGGCGCGGCAAGACTGCGATAAGCCTCGGCGAGCTGTCTGGCAAGCATAGCCGGGGGTGCCCGAATGGGGAAACCCATCCTGGCTTATACCAGGATACCCCGCCAATAGAGCGGGGAGGTAAGCGGGAGAACTGAAACATCTAAGTATCCCGAGGAATAGAAATCAACCGAGATTCCCCTAGTAGTGGCGAACGAACGGGGAATAGCCCAAACCTGTCGGGCTTAGTGGACTGGGGTCCTATGTCCGATAGGGGTTGCAACATGCGCCTGCTCAAACCCCAGCTAGAGCAAGGAGTAAGAAACCTGAACCTTAGCCAAACGACCCTGGAAAGGGCGACCGCAGAGGGTGATAGTCCCGTAAGCGAAAAGGTTTAGGCTCCTGGCGTATTTGTTGAGTACCACGGGACACGTGAAATCCTGTGGGAATCCGGGGGGACCACCCTCCAAGGCTAAATACCCTTGGCCACCGATAGTGAACCAGTACCGTGAGGGAAAGGTGAAAAGAACCCCGGGAGGGGAGTGAAATAGATCTGAAACCGTGGACTTACAAGCCGTGGAAGGCTCGGCTTCGGCCGGGCTGACTGCGTGCCTATTGAAGAATGAGCCGGCGAGTTAATTTAGGCAGCTAGGTTAAGGAATATCAGTTCCGGAGCCGCAGCGAAAGCGAGTCCGAACAGGGCGCGAATCGGATGGGGGCAAAGTTGGAGCCGAACTTTCGGCAGAAGCCGCGCTAAGGCGCGTCCCGTGGGGGTAAAACCCCGTGGGGCAAACCTGAATGCGGCGGATGCCGGCGGGGAAGCGAAGATGGCGTCTCCGCTATGTCCGATGTGTTGTCTGGATTAGACCCGAAACCGGGTGAGCTACCCATGGCCAGGTTGAAGTTCGGATAATATCCGAATGGAGGACCGAACCCGTGTACGTTGCAAAGTGCTGGGATGAGCTGTGGGTAGAGGTGAAATGCCAATCGAACCCGGAGATAGCTGGTTCTCCCCGAAATGTATTTAGGTACAGCCTCAAGGCAGTTTTGTGGAGGTAGGGCACTGGATGGGCTAGGGGGCGTGAGCTTACCAACCCCAACCAAACCACGAATGCCATAAAATGATCCTTGGGAGTGAGACAGTGGGGGATAAGCTCCATTGTCGAGAGGGAAACAGCCCAGACCGCAGGCTAAGGCCCCCAAGTGTGGACTAAGTGTGAAAGGAAGTGGGAATCCCCAGACAGCTAGGAGGTTGGCTTAGAAGCAGCCATCCTTTAAAGAGTGCGTAACAGCTCACTAGTCGAGGGCTCCTGCGCCGAAAATGTAACGGGGCTAAAGTCCACCGCCGAAGCCGCGGAATTCGCGCAAAGCGCGGATTGGTAGGGGAGCGTTGTCAGGGCGTCGAAGCCGGAGCCGCGAGGCCCGGTGGAGCGCTGAGAAGTGAGAATGCCGGCATGAGTAGCGACAATCATGGTAAGAATCCATGACACCGAAAGCCCAAGGTTTCCTACGCAACGCTGATCGGCGTAGGGTAAGTCGGTCCTAAGCTGTAGCGTACCGCGAAAGCGATGGACAGCAGGTCAAAATTCCTGCACCACTGGCGCATCGTTCTAAGGCAGAGGAGGGACGCGGACAGGTAGGCGTGGCGCGCCCATCGGACATGGCGCGTTTGCCCTTGTAGGCGACGACGGGGATAGGCAAATCCGTTCCCGGAGCTGAGGAGGGCGAAAACTCCAGGGATTAACCCGGGGGAATTGCGCTGAACCTATGCCGCCAAGAAAAGCTTCGCTGCTAGAGGCGTCAGTGCCCGTACCGCAAACCGACACAGGTGGGCAGGGGTAAAAGTCCCCAGGTGAACGGGAGAACCCTCGTTAAGGAACTCGACAAGTTAGCCCTGTAACTTCGGGAGAAAGGGTACCCGTGGGGTGAGACCGCTTGCCGGTTAAGCCCTTGCGGGTCGCAGTGAAGAGGCTCAGGCGACTGTTTACCAAAAACACAGGTCTCTGCTAAGCCGAAAGGCGATGTATAGGGGCTGACGCCTGCCCAGTGCCGGAAGGTTAAGAGGCGAGGTTCGGCTTCGGCCAAAGCTTCAAATCGAAGCCCCGGTGAACGGCGGCCGTAACTATAACGGTCCTAAGGTAGCGAAACCCCTTGTCGGGTAAGTTCCGACCCGCACGAATGGCGTCACGACCTGAGCGTTGTCTCAACGAGGGACTCGGTGAAATTGCAAGGCCAGTGAAGATGCTGGCTACCCGCGACAGGACAAAAAGACCCCGTGGAGCTTTACTGTAGCTTGGCAGTGGACTGGGGTTATGGATGTGTAGGATAGGCGGGAGACTTTGAAGCCCGGACGCCAGTTCGGGTGGAGTCGACCTTGAAATACCGCTCTTCTATATCTTCGGCCCTAACTCCGTCAAAACCGGAGGACCCTGCCAGGTGGGCAGTTTGACTGGGGCGGTCGCCTCCTAAAAGGTAACGGAGGCGTCCAAAGGTTCCCTCAGGGTGGATGGAAATCACCTATAGAGTGCATTGGCATAAGGGAGCTTGACTGTGAGACCTACAAGTCGAGCAGAGACGAAAGTCGGGCAAAGTGATCCTACGGTTCCGTGTGGAAGGGCCGTGGCTTAACGGATAAAAGCTACCCCGGGGATAACAGGCTGATCACGCCCAAGAGTTCACATCGACGGCGTGGTTTGGCACCTCGATGTCGGCTCGCCGCATCCTGGGGCTGAAGAAGGTCCCAAGGGTCCGTCTGTTCGCCGGTGAAAGCGGCACGCGAGCTGGGTTCAGAACGTCGTGAGACAGTTCGGTCTCTATCCGTCGTGGGCGCAGGAGATTTGAGGAGAGCTTTCCCTAGTACGAGAGGACCGGGAAGGACGGACCTCTGGTGTACCGGTTGTTCCGCCAGGAGCACCGCCGGGTAGCCAAGTCCGGATGCGATAAGCGCTGAAAGCATCTAAGCGCGAAGCCAACTCCAAGATTAGATCTCCCATCCCGACTCCGGTCGGGAGTAAGGTTCCCGGTAGACTACCGGGTTGATAGGCCGCAGGTGTAAGATGGGCAACCATTTCAGCTGAGCGGTACTAATAAACCGAGGACTTGACCCACATTATGGTTCATTTACTCATCAGCCAAACGCAGGCGCATAACAAGCGCGCGCAAAGGCAAGACAGGATTCAGTATCAGGTTCACAAACCGTCGGACGACGGCGGTCGGCAATGGGTTAAGCGTTCCAAAGCGCAAGCCCCCGCGGCTGACTGCCGAAAGCCTACAACTCAATACGCCGCGGGGTGGAGCAGCGGCAGCTCGTTGGGCTCATAACCCAAAGGTCGCAGGTTCGAGTCCTGCCCCCGCAACCATCGCACACATAAGAACGCCCGCCTTGATAACTTGGCGGGCGTTTGCTTTGCGGCGCTGCGCGCGAAAAGTGAACGCTTGACTGGAGGATTTATGACTTCACAAAACGCCGGACTGGCATTTGAAGAGCGAAAGATCGGGGAATGGGATATTCCAACCATTCAATTGGTTCAACCCGACCACCTGTTGCATCTGCCCATTAAAGGCTACATAGTCAACTCCATCACGGAAAATAAAGATGGGCTTCGGAATTGGAAGGTGCATGTAGCGTCCAATGTGAAAGATACTAGAGGCGGAAACCCATGGAATCCAAAAAACCAATTTGCCATTACGATTGGCTTCAGTTTCAACATCAATTCGGGTTGGCACGGGTATCGCCCTCTAGATGTGGAAAACTTCCTCAAGCCTGTAGTTGATGCGCTAACTGCCGGCCTTTTCTGCGCGCCTCAAGCTAATCCGCAGAATATCGAAAAATGGGACTACGACGACTCCAACTTCAACACATTGCTAATCCACCGATTGCCTGATGCGCGGACACGGGCAGGCGAGGGGATAGCCATATCGATTTCTGCAAAGTCGGCAGTGTAGGAAGCCACAAGGCAAAGACAACGGCGGTCAATAGTTTCAGCGCCAATGCCTGTCCCCCAAACAGCGCCGCTAAAATGCCGCCAAACCCTTTGCGTTCTCTGCGCCCTTGCGTTAAAATAATCCCAGCCTGAGACATTCAGCCAATTGAGAACCTTTCCCCATCAGGGGAGGAAATTAGGATTGGGGACAGCATCCCCCCGCTCATACAGCAATAAAGCAGGTGATTCAAATGCCGCTAATACGTTTTAGTTTTTATTCACCCCCCCCCCCCCCCATAAAAATCTAAAAAAGTCAAGCCCACGAACAACACGCCGCGCTTCGACGCTACTTGCCCTCAGCGTCCTAATCGCGCTTGCAACTCTGCTATCCCTCAGCGCAACCGCCGCCGCCCAGTCCACCACCGACTACGATTCCGACGATGACGGCTACATCGACGTGAAAACCCACCAGCAGCTCAACGCCATCCGCTACGACCCCAACGGCAACGGCAAGCAAGATTCCGTCAGCGCATCCGATTGGACAAACTACACATCCGCCTTCTCCAACCCTGCCACCGGCATGGGATGCAAACTCACCGACCACGACAGCAACTCCCAAACCGCAGAGCAGCCCACCTGCGTCGGCTACGAACTTATGAATGACATCGACCTAGACACCGACGGCGACGGCAACATCGGCACAGACTCCGGCGACGCCTACTACAATAGCGGCGAAGGATGGCAACCCATCGGCCCTAGCAGCGCCCAATACGCAGCCAATTTCAAGGGCAACGGCAACATCATAAATAACCTGTTCATCAACAGAAGCTCCAGTGACCAAGGGTTGTTCGGTTTTACCCTCACCAGCTCGCGCATAGAAACACTGGGCGTAACCAACGCCAATGTTACGGGAGGCAATTTTACCGCCATCCTGGCCGGAACTAACCGGGGCACAATTGTAGCCTGTTACACTACCGGCAAGGTTGCGGGCGCATCTCGGGTAGGCGGGTTGGTCGCCCAAAACTTGCTAGGAACTATTTCAAGTAGCTACTCCACTGCATACGTTAGCGGCCAAGCCAATGTTGGCGGACTGGTGGGTCTGAAGCAGGTTAGCAGCAGCGTAACAAACTCCTACTCCACCGGCCGGGTTAGCAGGTCCAGCGGAACGGCAACAACTATCGGCGGGTTAATAGGGAATGTGGCAGCTGGCACCGTAACCGCCAGTTACTGGGACACCTCCACCAGCGGCCAAACCACCAGCGCCGGCGGCAGCGGCGTAACGGGCAAGACTACCCGCCAGCTCCAAACCCCCACCGGCTACACCGGCATCTACGCCAACTGGAACACAGACCTAGACAACGCCGACGCCGACAACGACGCGACAACCGGCAAGGACAACCCCTGGGCATTCGGCAACAAGATGCAATACCCCATGCTCGACTACGACGACATGTCCACAACGCCGCAAAACAGCCAAGCAATGGGCATAGCCGACAACTGGAACGCGCCCATCGTGGGCGAGCGCGTCGCCGTATGCGTTACTAGCGCAACGCGCTCCAACCGCAGCGGCGGCTGGCAGTGGGAAAAGTCCACTAACGGCGACACTTGGACTGCCCTCGCGCGCAACAGCGGCGCCACCTACGAGTACTATCCCGTAGCCGCCGACGTCGGAAGCTACCTGCGCGCCAAAGCGCCGCTATCCGGCGGCGGCTTCGCATACACGCGCGCATTAGGCGGCAGAGTCAAGCAAACCAGTGCCGCAACCGCTGGGTCAGCGATAAGCTTCGTCAGCGGCAACGCAAGCCCGCGCGTGGGGCAGAAGATCCAAGCGTCCGATCCTGCCCCCACCGGCGCGGTGGATCGCCGTTACTCGTGGCAGCGCTGCGACAACGCCGATAGTACCTACACCGATTGCAGTTACATCTACGGCGTCTGGTGGACCAACTACACGCCCACATCCGCAGACCTTAACAAATACCTGCGAATGGTAGTGTACTACGAAACCAGCGCCGGCGTATGGACGCGCCACGCCACCGCCTTCACCGGCCAAGTAGCCGCCGCTTCGCAGTAAAGCCAATCCCAAAATCCCTTTGCGCCCCTGCGCCTTTGCGTTAATCCCCACCGCAAAGGCGCTCATTTGCGTCAAAATTCACCCCCTACGATGCGCCTTTGACATTATGCCCTTCCCTGATTACAATTCACTCATACTAAGGTAGGAATGCAAACGCTCTCAGAATGCTCAACAGTCCCGCAGCGAAAGGAGGCATCGACATATGGAACGCATCAGGATGCAAATCTACGGCGACTATGCCTGACCCTGGGTGTACAATACAGCCGTGTGGCTGGATAAGGTGAAGAAAACCTACGGGGACGACCTTCACATCACTTGGAAGAACTTCTCCCTCGAGCAGAACGCCTTCACGCTGAAGCAGAAGGCGGATGGCGCATCCTCCGATTGGAAGGTGTGGGACGACGAAGACGCCACGCAGCGCCGCTCGCTGATAGCGCAGATAGCCGCCGAGGCGGCGCGCCGCCAGGGCGAAGAGCGGCACGCCAAGTTCCACCTCGCGCTGCTCACCGCGCGGCACGGCGGCGAAGGGCGTATCCCGCTCAATCAGGAAGAGCCCATCCTCGAAATCGCCGCAAGCGTGGGCTTGGACACCGCCCGAATGCGCGAGGATATGAAAGATCCCGAACTCCGCAAAATCATCGGCGACGACCACGAAGGCGCCGTCTCGGAAGGCATATTCGGCACGCCCACATACGTCTTCGAGAACGGCAACTCCGCCTACCTAAAGGCGTTCATCCCCGACGACGAAGACGCCGTAGCCGCCTTCGAGCATTACATCGCCATCGCCAATCACCGCAACTACTTCGGCGAAATCAAGCGCCCGCAGCCGCCCTGGCCCAAAGGCGTACTCGACTAGCCGCGCGCGCAGCGCATAACCGGGTCGGCGGCCGGCTACTCACCCGGCCGCCGTCTGCAGCCGAATGCCCGCATATCCGTCAACCTCGAACTATCAAGCCAACCGCGCTTGATGCTTCGAGGTTGCCAACCCGAACCCGCTTTGTCCCGCCGCAAAGCGAAAGGAGCGTGTTATGGCAGTCTGGGGTTTTTACGCCAATCAGCAATACAAGCCGTTTAACTATCAGCAAATCTACGACATTGAGCGCGCATTGGGCGTTACCTTCAGCGACAAGTCCCTGCTAATCACCGCGCTAACGCACGCCTCATATCTCAACGAACCCGACGGCGCGGACTCGCAGAGCAACGACCGCTTGGAGACGCTGGGCGACGCCGTTCTTGGGCTTGCGATTACCCATGCCCTATACGAAAGCGACGCCGAACTCGGCGCCGGCCAACTTACGCTAATCCGTTCCAAGGTGGTGAACAACAAGACGCTTGCGAGCGCCGCCCGCGGCATCGGCATCGGCGACTACCTGCTGATGGGCAGCGGCGAAGCCAAAAGCGGCGGCGCTAACGGCAACTCAAACCTGGCGGGCGCATTCGAAGCAATCGTGGGCGCTATATTCCTAGACAACATCAACCGCCGCTACATAAACAACCACAACCCCGCCTTCGAATTCTGCAAGCGCATCCTTGACGATGCAATCGACGACGCCTACGACGAAGTAACATCTGCGCCATCCAAATCCAAGAAATCCGGCAGCGCCAAGAATCAGTCTAACAAGTCGGACGTTGCCAAGAACGCGGCCCAAGCGGCTTATCGTCGACGCATTCGCCAACGCAATGCCACAAGCGATATGCCGCCATCCAATAAACCCAACGTCGCCGGCAAGCATCCCAAGTCTAAGCTGCAAGAACTGGCGCAAGCCGAACACGGCGTTACGCCCGAATACAGCGTCATAGATGAGAGCGGCAAGAGCAATGCGCCCACCTTCACCGTGGAGGTGGCGATTAACGGCAAGGCGCGCGGCAAAGGCAGCGGCGCAAGCAAGAAAGACGCCGAAACCAATGCGGCGAAAGCGGCGCTGAAAGCGTTCACAGAGGCAGGCTAATGCAAACGATGCAATTCCCGTTGCAGGGCATTTCCGTTGAGGGCGCCATAGTGGATGTGGAAACCCTCGGCCTGCGCCCGCAGCCCAACGGCATATTCACTTTCGGATGGCTGAGCGGCAGCGCCATCAACGTCATCCAAGCCGAAGATCCCTCCGACTGCGAAGCGCTGCCCGACGAAATCGGACGAGTTTGGCACACGCTCCCTCGCCCCCTCTACGCCTACAACAAAGACTTTGCCACTGATTGGATAGGCGCGGCGATTGAACAAATCGTGCATATAGACCACGACACGATGCAGCCGTGGAAGTCAATCGCCGAACAGCAATCGCTCAAATGGCCCCGCCTGCGCGAACTGCTGCGCCCGCCCGTGTTCTGCTACCGCTGGGGCGTCGCCGACTACGCACGCGAGCGCGACGCCCGCAAGTTGCGGCTCGCTATCCGAACCGCCACATCCGTGAACGAAGTAGTCTCGCGCGAAGCCGTATCCGCCGCGCCCAACCTATGGTGGCAGCGGCATCTCGACCTGCTGAAAGACCCCCAAGTGCGCCGCGAGCTTGCGCGGCTGCGGCGCTCCAACGCCGACGAAAACGCCCCGCATTCAAACAACGTCCATCGCCTGCCGACCGGCCGCTGGACTACCGCCGCGCTCGCCGCCATCGTCTGCCACAACATGATGGATCTGCAATCGCAAGCCTCGCTGATGCTCTGGCAATGGAACGCCACCTCCACTTGGCTATCCCCCGGCGGAAGCTGACGCCCGGAATAAGGATTTCATAGACAATCCGCAATCGCGGCGCAGCGCGCGAACAGGGGTTGCCTGCATCCGATCGAAATTCTATAGGGGCATCCAACTACGACTTCGAACTCAAGAAGCAGAAATACTTTCAAAGCGGCGGCGTTGCCACGTTTGCCTTGACCTCGCAGGTTCTTGTCGAATCCGAATGGACGCCGGCCGTCTTGGAACGCCGCCAAGAAAACTTGATTGACCGTATCAAGAAAGTATGGCGGTTGGACTAACGCGCGTTCCCTTAATCCATATCAGTGGGCAATCAAACCTTATGGATAAACCGCGCGCAACAGGTAGTCCCTAGCATCAAGCGGCAATCGCCCATAAGCGCCCGCCGCCGCTCACGCAAGCCCGTAAGCCTATGCCCCCCCGTCTATGCGCCTACGCGTCAATCCCCGGCGCAGGAAAGCGCATGCACAGGTCGAGCGCTTCGCCGCGAACACGGCGCTTCACCGCATCGCTGTCTATGTCCGCAAGCGTGTCTAGGATTAGCCTGCCTATCTTGCGCGCTTCCCCGGTTCCCATCCCGCGGCTTGTGATGGACGGCGTCCCCAAGCGCATGCCGCTTGCGGTGCGCGGCGGCTTTTCGTCGTATGGAATGGCGTTGCGGTTCACCACGATGTTCGCTTCACCCAGCGCCTCTTCGGCCTGCCGTCCCGTGATGCCCATCGGCGTCAAATCCACAAGCACTATGTGATTGTCCGTGCCGCCGGACACCAGCCGCAAGCCGCCCGCCTGAAGTTCATCGGCGAGCGCCACGGCGTTGGCGCGTATCTGCCGCTGATACGCTGCGAACTCAGGCGTCATCGCTTCGCCGAACGCCACCGCCTTCGCCGCTATGATATGCTCCAGCGGCCCGCCCTGCATATTGGGGAACACCGCGCTGTTCACCGCGCGCCGATGCGCTTCGTCGCACAAAATCATCCCGCCCCGCGGGCCGCGTAGCGTCTTGTGCGTGGTGGTGGTTACAATCTCGGCAAGCGGCACGGGCGATGGATGTTCGTCCGCCGCCACAAGCCCCGCGATATGCGCCATATCCACCATTAGCTTTGCGCCCACTTCGTCCGCTATGCCGCGAAAGCGCGGGAAGTCTATTATGCGCGTGTAGGCGCTCGCCCCCGTAACGATGAGCTTCGGGCGGCGCTCTTTCGCAAGCCGTTCCACTTCGTCATAGTCTATCGTTTCCAGTTCGCGGTCAACGCCGTATGACACCACATCGTAGAGTTTAGCGGAGAAGTTGACCGACGCGCCGTGCGTCAGATGCCCGCCTTGGTCAAGGCTCATGCCCATAATCGTATCGCCCGGACTGATAGTCGCAAAGTACGCCGCCATATTCGCCTGCGCCCCGCTGTGCGGCTGCACATTGGCGTGTTCGGCGCCGAACAGCGTCTTAGCGCGGCTGATGGCGAGGCTTTCGGCGACGTCCACGAACTCGCAGCCGCCGTAGTAGCGCCGCCGAGGGTAGCCCTCGGCGTACTTGTTCGTGAACACCGAACCCTGCGCCTCCAGCACCGCGTCGCTGGCAAAATTTTCGGATGCGATGAGATTTATATTCGTGCGCTGACGCTCAATTTCGTCCTGTATCGCGCGCCCAATCTCCGGATCTTGCTGCATCAGTGTACTCAATTGGCGCTCCTTTGCGAACTATGCGTATCTTGGCGGGTGGAGTAACCGCCGTTGATGGAAATTTTCGGGCAAGTTTGGCTTATCTATTCAACCCGCTATACGCAAAGCGCTTCACAGCTCTTCGTATCTTCCCGCGCGAAAATCGGCAAGCGCTCCGTCGGCAAGCGCGTCAAGCCTTCCCGCATTGACGTCGTCTTCGAACTGCTCATCCCATATCTTTGCGTCAAAATCCTCATACCAGCTTCTGAAGCTAACCAGATCGTCCGCCGAGAGCTGAGTAACCGCTTCCTGAATGTCCTTGACTGCCGGATTCATTTTGACGCCCCCCTTGATATTGACCGTATCGACTGTGCCTTTTGGCGCAACCGCTTGCGGCGCGCTGCGCATTAGCGCTACCCCGCGCTCGGCTCGATCACGCCGTAGTCGCCGTCGCCGCGCCGATACACCACGCTGTATTCGTCTATATCCGAATTGCGGAACAAGAAGAAGTTGTGGTCTAGCAGCTCCATTTCCATTATAGCCTCATCCGTGGTCATCGGCTTCATCGCGAACCGCTTTACGCGCACAAGCCTGCCCAGCTCATCCGCCGCCTCGTCGGGCGCATCCTCGTCGTCCCGCTCATACATCAGTGCGTCGGCATCCTCGCGCAACGCCTGACTGCGCGCCGACCGTCGCGCCTGCGCCGTTCTGTACGCCCTGCCCTTGTAGCGCCGGATCTGCTTCGCCATCACATCCGCAACGGCGTCCACCGCCGCAAACAGCGTCGGACCGCTTTCCTGCCCGCGCAAAGTAGCGCCGCTCGCGCTGATGGTCATCTGAACCACAAACCTATCAGTCTGAGACCGCGCCGCCGTGCGCGAAATCTCGAACTTGGCGCTCACATCCTCTCGCAAGCGCCGCTCCAAGCGCGCAACCTTCTTTTGAATGTACTCTTCGGAGCGCGCGCTCAGCTTCATATTCCTGGCGAAAATCTGCGTATCCATAAGCTTAGCTCCACTTCTTATTGCATATCCGCAGAACCTTGACCCTTGCGGGGGCTATATTGTAGGGGCTATCAAGCCCGCCTTTCAAGTGGCGCTGCGCCTTTTAGCATCCCCAACTTCCACCTTTGCGCCCCCGCGCCTTTGCGTTTAAGTTCTCCCAAAAGCGCCATTTGCCACTAATCGCCGCAATTGTGATAAAATCAGGCAAGCCAATCGGTCAATATGCAATGCGCGGGGCAAAATGATAACCGGAGTTCTGGAACGGTACAGAGACTATCTGCCCGTAACCGACAATACGCCCATTTTCACGCTGGGCGAAGGCGATACGCCGCTGGTCAAATCCGACGGCTTGGCGAAAGAGCTAGGCTGCAGCCAGCTCTACTTCAAGCTGGAGAGCTGCAATCCCACCGGCTCTTTCAAGGACAGGGGCATGGTGGTAGCCGTCGCCAAGGCGCTGGAAGAGGGCGGCGCTACGATTGTGTGCGCATCCACCGGCAACACCAGCGCATCCGCCGCCGCATACGGCGCGCGCTGCGGCCTAACCACCGTCATACTTGTCCCCAGAGACCACGTCGCGCGCGGCAAAATGGCGCAGGCGATAACCTACGGCGCGCAAATTATGCTTATCGACGGCGGTTTCGACGACGCCCTCAGCATCGTGCGCCAACTCAGCGCCAAGCATCCTGTCGTGCTGGTCAATTCGCTCAACCCTTATAGACTTCAGGGGCAGAAGACCGCCGCATTCGAAATCGTGGACGACCTCGGCGCCGCGCCTGACTACCTGTTCATACCGGTGGGCAACGCGGGCAACATCACCGCCTACTGGATGGGTTTCAACGAAGCTTATCAAATGGAATGGACGGGAACGCTGCCCAAGATGATGGGCTTTCAGGCGGAAGGCGCCGCCGCCATCGTCAAGGGACATCCCATCAAGACGCCCGAAACCGTGGCGTCCGCCATCCGCGTGGGCAATCCCGCAAGCTGGAAGCGCGCCGTCGCCGCACGCGAAGAATCGCAAGGGATGATTGACGCCGTAACCGATGACGAAATCCTAGAAGCGTACACCATTATGGCGCGTCAGGAGGGCATTTTCTGCGAACCCGCGTCAGCCGCCTCTGTTGCAGGCTTGCTGAAGCTGGCTCGCGGCGGTATGCGATTCAACGATAGCAAGGTTGTATGCGTCATTACCGGCAACGGGCTCAAAGACCCCGACACCGCCGTCAGCGTGGAACCCGTCGCGATGGACGAACATCCCGCCGACCTCAACGCGATCGAGCAAGCAATGGGACTTGTATAGACATTGGCTTGCATCATCGTCCCGCAAACCCCGTCCCGCGCATGTACGCGCGCCGCATCGCAGCCGCGGCCGCCAAGCCAAACGCCGCCGCCTGCGCGTGTTCGGCAGCGCATCCCCAAGCAGTGTTGTAAGGACGTCTCTTAGTGGACTACGATAAGATACGCCGCGCCGTAACGGATATACTCTGCGCCGTCGGCGAAGACACAACCCGCGAAGGGCTTGCGGACACGCCCCGCCGCGTCGCCGATATGTACGCCGAACTGTTCTCAGGCATTGGGCAGGATCCCGCCGCCGCGCTTAGTACCGCCTTCGACGAACAGCACCGCGAACTTGTGCTGCTGCGCGATATTCCCTTTCATTCCGTCTGCGAACACCATTTGCTGCCATTCTACGGCAGCGCGCATATCGCATACATTCCCACCGGGCGCGTGGTAGGCGCATCCAAGCTGGCGCGCGCGCTTGACATACTCGCCCGCCGCCCGCAAATCCAAGAACGCCTCACAACCCTGCTCGCCGACGCCGTCAATGATACGCTGTGTCCCGACGGCGTCATCGTGATAATCAGCGCCGAGCATCTGTGCATGTCCCTGCGCGGCGCGCGCAAGCCGGGCAGCAAAATCGTTACCACCGCCGCTAGAGGCGCGCTCAAAACCCAACAGACGGCGCGCCAAGAGTTCTTATCGCTACTAGGGAGCTAGGAATGGCATATTCCGTCCAAAGAGAGTCCTTCGACACCATCGGCGGCGAATGGGAAGATATATTATCGCGAACCGCCGCCAACACCATATTCATAACCCCCTGGTGGCAGCGCCTATGGTGGGAGCGCTACGGCGGCGATGCGCGCCTTGAGCTGCTGTCCGTGCGCCGCGACGACGCGCTGCTTGGCATAGCGCCGCTTATGATAAGCGGCGACGCGCTCTCGTTCCTGGGCGACACCGATCTGTTCGACTACCACGATTTCCTAGTGAGCGACGGCTGCGAAGCCGATTTCTACAACGCGCTTTGGCGGCATATCGCCGCGCTCGACTGGCAGACGCTGGAGCTCAAGTCCCTCCGCCAAGATTCGCACACCCTAAAGCGCTTGCCCGCGCTTGCCCAAGCGGACGGCTGCGAAACCGAAATCACCCAAGAGGATGTGTCCCCCTACACAGCACTGCAGCCCACTTGGGACGAATACCTAGCCGGTCTGCGAAAGAAAGACCGCCACGAACTGCGCCGCAAACTGCGCCGTCTGCAAAACGGCGGCAACGCCAACCAGTACGCCTACGCCGATCCGGACGCTATCGCCGACGCCATGCCCGATTTCTTTCGGCTTATGCGCGCAAGCAGCGGGGACAAGAACGATTTTCTCACGCCCGACCGCGAGCGCTTCTTTGGCGAACTTGCCTGCGAACTAGCGGCGCGCGGCCAGTTCAAACTATTCTTCCTGGAAGTCGACCAAGCGCGCGTGGCGGCGTGCATCTGCTTCGACTACGCCGACAGCTTCCTGCTGTACAACAGCGGCTACGATCCCGAATACTCCGCGCTCAGCGTAGGGCTGCTCAACAAGGCGCTCTGCATCCGCGAAGCCATCGAAAGCGGCAAGCGGCGCTTCGACTTCCTGCGCGGCGACGAGCGCTACAAGTACAACCTCGGCGGCAAAGACCAGACCGTTCACGAACTAACCATCCGCCGCCGCTAACCTATGTTTGACAGCCGATTCATACACCAACCACCACTCGACGACTGCCGCCCCAACGGAGGATTGATGCTTAGACTGGCGCTAATATGCTTCCATAGCTGCCCTGCCGGACGGCTTGGGGAGAAAGACACCGGCGGCATGAATGTGTATGTGCGGCAGTTGGCGCGCAAGCTCGGCAGCCAAGGCTATCAGGTGGACATCTTCACACGCCGCCACGACCCTGAAGACCCGCAGATTGTCCCCATCGGCGAGCGCGCAAGAGTCATTCATCTCAAGGCGGGGCCGCTTGCCATCGTCAAGGAAGACCTATACCAGCACATCCCGGAGTTCATATACGAACTCGGCGCGTTTCAGCAGGCAGAATGCGCCCGATACGATCTGATCCACAGCCACTACTGGCTATCCGGCCGCATCGGAATGAAGCTCAGCCGCCGCTGGCGCGTCCCGCACATCGCCACATTTCACACGCACGCCCGCACCAAGATGAAGGCGCGCCCCGGCGAGCGTGAAGTGGAGCGGCGCGCTTGCGTGGAAGAAGTGGTGATGGACAGCGTGGACGCCATCGTAGCGTCAACCGTGGTGGAGCGCGACGAAATAACCGAACTCTACGGCGCGGCGCATTCCAAAATCAAAGTGGTGCCGCCCGGCGTCGACCTGGATCTTTTCAAGCCCGCGGACAAGGCGCAAGCGCGCCGCGCGCTCAACATCGCCGAGGATCGCGTTGTGCTGTATGTAGGCCGCATCGAGCCGCTCAAAGGCATCGATATACTGCTGCGCGCCGCTAAGCTTCTTGACGCGCGGGCGAACACGCGATTTGTAATTGTAGGCGGAGGGCCGGAAGACGCCGCCGAACTGCAGCGCCTCAAAGCGCTCGCCGCGCGGCTGCGCATCCAAGATATGGTTACATTCACCGGCGCCGTAGAGCAAGAGCGCCTGCCCGCGTACTACAACGCCGCCGATGTGATGGCGTTGCCCTCATACTACGAAAGCTTCGGGCTCGCCGCGCTGGAGGCGATGGCGTGCGCCACTCCGGTGGTGGTGTCCAAGGTGGGCGGCTTGCAGACGTTCATAGAACACGGCCGCGCCGGCTATCTCATACCCCGCCAATGCCCCGAACCGTTCGCGCGCGCCATCGACGCGTTGCTCGCCGACCCCGCGCTCTCCGACGCTATGGGCCGCGCCGCCCGCCGCAAGGCGTCCAAGATGAGTTGGGACAGAACGGCGGCGGCTATGCTAAAATGTTACCAACCGCTGTTGAGACGGGAACGGGCATGTGAAGGCGTCGCTATCGCCTGAACAAAGGCGACTGCAAGGAGGCAGATGTGAGCAATCAATTCTCCTCAGGCAACGACGCATTCCCCCCCGACGAAAATGTGCGGTTCCACAAGCGGCTAGAGCGCCATCTGCTCAGAACCGTCATTTCGGGATTTGTCATCCTGTTCCCGCTGTTCGTAACCATCATCGTGCTGGTGGCGCTCTTCAGCTATGTGGATTCCACATTCGGCGGGCTTGTGCATCTGGCGAGCAACTACCTGCTGACCGTCTTCAACGCGCACGGCACCTGGATCGAGTCGGTCGTGATCGCGGCGGGTCCGCTAGTCAGCATGCTCATAATGCTGACGGTGCTGTACATATTCGGCGTGCTGATAACATTCAGAGCCGGCAGAAAGGCTGTGCAGGCAAAGCAAGCCGTGCTGTCCAACCTGCCCGTAGCCCGATCGATCTACAGGGTCGGCCGTCAAGTTATGGACAGCGTCATAGCGCAGAGAGACGGCCGCCAATTCAGCCGCGTGGTGTTCGTGGAATGGCCCCGCGAAGGCTACCTTGCGATAGGCTTCATCACCTCGCACTGCTACTCCAACGAACTCAACAAAGAGCATCCCCTTATGGTGGTGTACATCCCCACGGTTCCCAATCCCACGTCCGGCAACCTAGCCTATGTCCCGGAAGAGGATGTAATCGAAACCGACCTCACCGTAGAGGAAGCGATGAAGATAGTATTCTCCGGCGGAATGGTGCATCCCGACCGCATGCGTGTGAAAGTGTCCGAAAGCAAGCCCAAAGATACGGACGAAATCCCCGAAGCCCAATAGCGGCGCAACGACTAAATCAACCTAGCCCGCTTTGCGCCTCTGCGCCTTTGCGTTCAAGCCCCTGCGCCTACCGCGCGAACCGCTTCTCATACCAGATAGTCTTGCTCACTCGGCGAAAGCCAAGCTTCAGGTAGAGCTCGCGCGCCGGCGTATTGTCCGAGTCCACTTCCAGATCCACATGCGCCGCGCCTCTGTCCACAAGGTACGCTATGCCCGCCGCGACCACCGCCCTGCCCAGTCCGCGCCCGCGATAGTTCGGATGCACGCCCGTCATAGAGATAACGCCGCTTGGGTTGGCGCCGTCCGCCGAGAACATCGTCCAGTTGTACGCCGCCGGCTTGCCTTCGTCGGTGATGAACAGGATGCTCTCAGGCCCGCCTGTGTTCTGCTCCACGCGCGCGCTAATCTGCTCAATGGTGTTCGGGCTAAACCCCCAGTTTTCGCCGAAAGCGGTGTTCTGCAGAAAGGTCAGCGCCGCCTCATCCTCGCCCTGCAGCAGCGAGCGCGCCGCAAATCCAGACGGCAAACGAACCGACGGCGCGCTGTCGCCCTGCCAGCGCATCTGCCAATACTGCTTGACTATCTCGAAGCCTTCCGATGTCAGCAGTCGCTGCAGCGCATCGTTTCGCTCGCCCGCCTCCACATGCAGCGCATCCACGCCCAGCGCCGCCGAATGCTCGACCGCCTTCCGAACCAGCGCCCGCCCCACGCCTTTGCCGCGCATGCTCGGCAGCGTCCCGCCTTGCGCCACCGCCCTTGCGATTGGCCGCTCATACGCCACCAGCGCATAGCCCGCCATAGCGCCGCCCAATTCGGCGATAAAGCAATGCCACTCCGGATCGCAGCCCGGCTGCTCCAGCATACGCCGCATAGACGCCGCATCGTGCGCCTTAGCCGTGCCGCTCACGCCGCCAATCTCATTATGCGCCCGCGCCATCCCTGCCGCGTCCGACCAGTCAAACCCTCTTATTCTCAAATCTCGCTTGCCCTCTCATAAAGAAGCGCTCTTACCCACAAATCCCGCTTGCGCCCGCCTGCTGAAAGCTTGTTAGGATTGTATCAGACGCAATGCGCCTGCGTCATTCCAACAAATCCTTTGCGCATTATCAAAACTCGATGCTACTCAATTTTGAGAATACCGCAAAGCGGCATTGGTTGCGTAGGCGCGCGGCGAAGGGCTATGATTAGCCTAGAATGCGGCAGCGGCTGGCAAGGGTTCGGCGTTGGCGGCAAATCTTTTAGGCAAGCGGGGCAAGGCTTATGATAAAGAATTTTTCGGTACTGTATGTGGGCAATATCGATTTGGATAATGTGGGCAGCGGCGGCACGCCTTCGGATGAGCGGCGCTATCCGAATGAGCGGCTTGCGCAGAGCTTGGACACCGCGACTAAGGTGGCGGGGTTGATGGACGAATTGGGGTTTTATGCGCTTTGGATGGCGGAGCATCACTTTCAGCGCGAAGGGTATGAGTGCATACCGAATCTGATACTGATGGGGACGCATTTGGCGGCGCAGACGCAGCGGCTGAAGTTCGGGTGCGCGTTCAACATCGTTCCGATGTGGCATCCGATTCGGCTCGCCGAAGACTACGCTATGGCGGACATCCTGACGGACGGGCGCATCATATTCGGAGTGGGACGCGGGTATCATAGCCGCGAAGTGGAGTCGTTTGGCGCCCCGGTTATCGATAACGACGCCAACCGCGAGCTTTTCGAAGAGCAGATGGACGTCATATTCAAGGCGTTCAACAGCGAGTCGTTTTCGCACAAGGGCAGGCATTTCACGATACCGCCGAATGTGGAGTATCGCGGGTATGACCTGAAAGAGGTAACGCTGGTGCCGCGCCCCAAGCATACGCCGGTGGAGATGTGGCAGCCGATAGTGAGCGGGCGCACGATAGACTTTATGGCGCGCAACGGCATAAACGGCGTGGTTGGGCTTACGGGCGAGACGCTGGTAGAAGGGATATTCGAGCAGTATCGGGACGCTAACGCCAAGCACGGGCGCAATCTTGGGCTTGGCGAAAACTTGGCGCTTGAGGTGGGGTTCTACATAGCGGGCAGCCAAGAAGAGGCGATGGATCGGCTGCGGCCGTATCACGATGAGCGCTACAAGTGGTTCGCGCCGTTTGGGTTTGTGCGCTATGCGGACGAACAGGGGCGGCCGTGGGGGACGCCGGGGGCGCCGGCGCGCACGCCGCGGATCGAGGACGGGGTGCAGCAGCGGGCGTGGATATGCGGGACGGCGGGCGAGTTCGTGGAGTTTCTGCGCGGGCTTGAACGAAAGTATCCGTCGTTGGAGCATATCATCCTGCACTGGGCGGAGGGGATGCCGCGCGCCGAGTTTATGGAGCAGCTGAGCAGGTTCGCCAAAGAGGTTATGCCGGCGTTTCGGTAGGCGGGGCTAGGCTTGGGCGCAAGAAATTTTAACGCAAAGGCGCAGGGGCGCAAAGAGGTTGGGGGATATAAAATGCTGGGCAGAATTGAGGGCGCTCTGGCAGAGATGAATGCGGATAACGCCACTAAGGCGGACCTCGCGCATATGGAAGCGCGCATACTGCGCTGGCATATTGGGATGTGGATAGCCACGATGGTTGTGTTGCTAGGGGTGGTGGGGCTGATACTGGGCAGGTAGGCGGCGCTAATTCGTTGGCGGTTCACAGAGAAAAGCAGAGGGCTTGATGGACGCACTTGAAGGGACACCGAATCCGTTTGGCGGGATAGTGGTCAATCCGAGCGGGCTGCCCGACGACGCTAGGCGGTTTAGGCGGCGGCTTGCGGACGCTATGGATGATTGGAGCGATGCCGGCTACAAGGTTGCGTGGCTGGAGTTGCCGCTGAGCAAATCGGCGCTGGTGCCGGTGGCGGCGGAAGCGGGCTTTCGCTATCATCACGCCGCCGAAGATTACGCGATGATGACGCTGCAGATCGAGGCGGGGGCGTACATTCCGCCGCACGCCACGCACTACATCGGCGCCGGGGGCGTGGTGCTGAGCGAGGATCGGCGGCTGCTGGTGGTGTCCGAGCGGCATCAGATTAGGCCGCGGCGGGGGCCGTCGTACAAGCTTCCGGGCGGGGCGCTGTTCCAAAGCGAACACCTGGCGGACGGCGTGATGCGCGAGGTGCTGGAAGAGACGGGGGTTCGCACAAAGTTCGAGGCGCTGGTGTGCTTTCGGCATTGGCACGGCTATCGCTACGGCAAGTCGGACATCTACTTCGTGTGCCGTCTGTCTCCGCTGAGTCACGAAATCACGATGCAGGAAGAGGAACTTGAGGCGGCGCTTTGGATGCCGGTCGACGAGTATCTGAATGCAGATACGGTGCATGTGTTCAACAAGACTATCGTAACGGCGGCGCTGGAGTCGCCGGGGCTTGCGCCGGAGTTTATCGATGGCTACGGTGATAGGAAGCAGTTCGAGTTCTTTCTGCCGCGGGGCATTGCGCCGCGCGGGATGGACTATGACGAAACGCCGTAGCGGGCGGGGGAGGCAACGCAATGGCGATCACTGCGCGCAAACGGATGATAATAGACTGCGATCCGGGCATAGACGATACGGCGGCGATACTGATGGCGTTGGGAAGCGATCGGCTGCAGGTCGATGCGATAACCACGGGTTCGGGGAATGCGCCCGTCGACAAATGCACGCTGAACGCGCTGCGAATACTAGAGGCCGCGGGGCGCGCCGATATACCGGTGTATCAGGGCGTCAACCGCACGCTGAACTACTATCCGCCGCTGCTTGCGCCGCATATCCACGGCGACGACGGCATCGGCAACATCGATGCGCCCGAACCCAAGACGCAGGCGCAAGCGCGGCATGCGGTTCCCGAACTGATCGAGCGCGTAACGGCGTCTCCGGGCGAGATAACGGTTATGGCGCTTGGGCGGTTGACGAATGTGGCGCTCGCCATAAGCATAGAGCCGCGCTTTGCGGCTGCGGCGGCTGAGATTGTGGTGATGGGCGGCGCGATATATCAGCCGGGGAATGTGTCCCCGGTGGCTACCGCTAACATATGGGGCGATCCGGAAGCGGCGGATGTGGTGTATCGCAGCGGCGCTAATATAACTCAGATAGGGCTTGATGTGGTGAACCGATTCGAGATTTCGGGTGAACGGCAGCGGCGCGTGTGGGATGCGGGAACGGCGGCGGCAAGGCTGCTGCAGGCGGCGACGCGCTTTCACAATCAGGCGTATCTGAAAGACGGGCGGCTCGATAATCCGGACGGCGTGAAGTACGCCGATGTGAGCCCGATGGCGTATGCGATAGCGCCTGAGCTTTTTGAATGCCGCGATGTGTATGTGCGCGTAGAGACGCGCGGCGAATTCACGCGCGGGCAGACGGTCGCGGATATGCGCGCCAACTCCACGCAGACGCCGAATGCGTCGGTGGCGCTGGATGTCGACGGCGATGCGGTCGCCGAGCTTTGGACGCAGCTGGCAAGCAGGGTTTAGCGCATCGGCGGCTGGGCGGCGGCAAGCCGGGGAATTGAGCGCAAGCCGGCGATAGGGCGCAAGCGGCGGCTATGGACTGCGTTGCGCCGCCGATATGCTGGTATAATATGCGCGGCGGTTGGGATGCGCGCGCAAGCGGGCGGCGCTTTGGGCGCTCCCATCGGCCGCCGATTCTGAAATGACCTGTGATGCGAATGCGTACACGCAGAAACTCCGACGGGGACGGCGCATATCAGCGGCGCATCGTGGTGAAGGTGGGGACGACGCTGCTCACCGACGCCGCCGAGCGCATCGACCTGGAAGTGATGGCGTCGCTGGCGGGGCAGATAGCGCGGCTTCACGCGCAGGGCGCCGATATGCTGCTGGTTACATCGGGCGCTGTGGCGGCGGGACGGCATGCGCTCGGAGTATCGGCGGGGGCGAAAAACCTGCCGCTTCGCCAAGCGCTGGCGGCGGTGGGGCAGAGCCATCTGATGCGCTTGTACATCCAACTTTTCGATTGGCAGAATGTAGCGGTTTCGCAGGCTCTTCTCTCGCGGCGGGACATTGCGGACAGACTTGGCTACATCAACATTCGCAACACGCTGGCCGAACTGGCGGCGCGGCGGGTGGTGCCTATCATCAACGAAAACGATGTTGTATCGGTGGACGAACTCAAAGGCGATGCGTTTGGGGACAACGATACGCTGTCCGCGCTGGTAGCCAATCTGGTGGACGCAAGCCTGCTGATAATCTTGGGCAATGTTGACGGCGTCTATACGGCGGATCCGCACCTTGACCCGAATGCGCGGCTCATCCCGGTTGTTGAGCGCATATCGGACGAAGACGCGCGGGCGCTTGGGGGGCCGTCGTGGGACGCGCGCGGCCGCGGCGGGATGCGCGCTAAGCTTGCGGCGGCGCGGCTTGCGGCGGCGTCGGGCGTGGATGTGGTAATCGCCAACGGCAGAACGCCGAATGTGATTGAACGCATAGCGGGCGGCGAAAGCGTCGGCACGTTCTTGCCGGCGACGGCGACGAAATTGGAAAGCCGCAAGCGCTGGCTGCTGAGCGGCCTGTCCGTCAAGGGCGAGGTCGGCGTAGATGACGGCGCTGTGGCGGCGTTGCGGGAGCGGCATCGGAGCTTGCTGCCGGCGGGGGTTGTGCGGGCGCGCGGCGGCTTCGATCGCGGCGACGCGGTGTCCATCGTGGACGGGCGAGGCGCGCAGGTGGGTTGCGGCATCGTGAACTACAGCGCCGCGGACATCGCCGCAATCAAGGGACATCACTCTCACGATATATCCGATATTTTGGATTACAACTACGGGGACTATATCGTTCACCGCAACAATATGGTTATTGTGTAATGCTAGGCGATTGGCGGGCGCAAGCGGCTTGGCGCAAGCGCGCAAAACGGCGGGGACTATCGATTGGATTGCCCGCATAAGCATCAATAGATACGCATCATAGACAAGGGAATACGATATGCAGGCTACGATAACGGCGGGGGCGACGGATGAGCTTGAGCTGAAGGGGGCGGCGGCGCGCAAAGCGGCGCGCAAACTCGCCACGATAAGCGCCGATGTGAAGAACGCCGCGCTGCTGAATGCGGCGGACGGGCTTGAGGCGCGGCAAGAGAGCATCATCGCCGCCAACGCCAAGGACATCGCCAATGGACTGCAAGCCGGGCTTGAGGAATACTTCCTAGATCGGTTGCTGCTGACGCCCAATCGTCTGCAGGCGCTTGCGGACGATGTGCGGCGCATTGCGGGACTGCCGGATCCGGTGGGCGAAATGCTTGATATGCGAAATATGCCCAACGGGTTGAAGGTGGGCAAGCGGCGGGTTCCGCTGGGCGTTATCGGCGCTATCTACGAAAGCAGACCGAATGTTACGATAGACATAAGCGCGCTGTGCCTGAAATCGGGCAACGCCGTCATTCTGCGGGGCGGCCACGATGCCATCAACTCCAATATGGCGCTGGCGGCGGTGGTCAAGGACGCTATCGCGGACGCCGGCATTCCGCAGGACGCGGTACAGGTGATCGAGAACACGGATCGCGCTATCGTGGGGCAGATGCTGAAGGCGAAGCATATCATAGACTTGCTGATACCGCGCGGCAGCCAAGCGCTGATTAACCGCGTGGCGGCAGAGGCGACGATGCCGGCCATCACGGGCGGCGTGGGCGTGTGCCATACATATGTCGACCGACATGCGGACGTCGATATGGCGCTTGACATAGTGAACAACGCCAAGGTGTCCCGCCCGTCGGTATGCAATTCGTTGGATACGGTCATCGTGCATTCGGCGGCGGCGGCGGCGTTTCTGCCCGCGCTGGCGGCGCTCTGGCAGGATACGGGCGTCGAGATGCGCTGCGATAGGCGGGCGCTGAGCGTGCTGGGCCCATCCGCTAACGGGCGCATAACCGCGGCAAGCGCAATGGATTGGGAAACCGAGCACCTGTCCCTGACGGCGGGCGTGCGCGTGGTGGATTCGCTGGATGAGGCGCTGGAGCATATAGAGACCTACGGATCGGGGCATTCTGAGGCAATCGTAACCGAGGATTACGCCGCGGCGATGCGCTTTTTGGACGAGGTAGATGCCGGCGCCGTGTTCGTGAACGCCTCAACGCGCTTCAACGACGGGGGGCAGTTCGGGCTTGGCGCAGAAGTGGCGATAAGCACGGACAAGATGCACGCGCGGGGGCCTATGGGATTGCGCGAACTCACATCGTACAAATGGACGGCGCTGGGCAACGGGCATATACGCATATGAGATATGTCCCACCGAAAGCAAGAACAAGAATTGGGCAGTTGGGAAAACCTTCAACGCAAAGGCGCAGCGGCGCAAAGGTTGAAGGCAAGATTCTGATTTGACGCAGGTGATAGACTTATGGCGGAATACGATTTTGAGCGCGAATGCCGCACGCCGTTTTCGGAGTGCTACACGGTGGTCGAGGAAGACCGAAGCATAGGGCGGTTGGATGTGCATTTCGCGGACACGATAGTGCATGCCACACTGAGTATCGACGAAAGCCTGACGGGGGACGATATTCAGGAACTGATAGACGCCCTGGATCACGAAATCCTGGACGCCGCCGGCATAGTGCGGCATGAAGTCATCGTGCATGTGCATCAGGGGCGGGATTTGGGCGTGTACAGCACGCGCGAATTCGACGGCAGCAACGGCGGGTTTCAGCATCTGAGCTGAGGGGGGACGCGGCGCAGAGCAACAAGCGCCGCATTCGTTGGGCAATCGCATACACGGCATACGCAATTAGGAGGCGATTATGGTAGTTGAGCCCAAGCTGCGATACACATATCGGGACTACCTAGACTTGCCCGAAACGGCGGAGCGCTGCGAACTCATAGACGGGGAGTATTGGATAATGACATCGCCTACGGGGCCTCACCAAGACGCAGTGCTTAACCTCGGCAGCGAATTGCGGCGCTTTGTCAGGACGAACAGGCTAGGGAAGGTATTCATAGCGCCGTTTGATGTAATCCTGTCGCCCGACGATGTGTTTCAGCCGGATGTGATGTTCATATCCAACGATCGGATGCGCCGATACACGGGCGACAACATTCGGGGCGCTCCCGACTTGGCGGTGGAAGTATTGTCGCCGTCCACGGCTAATCGAGACCGGGGCGTCAAACTGGAGCGCTACGCTAGGTTCGGCGTACTGGAGTATTGGCTGATAGACACCGTCGCCAAGAATATCCAAGTGTTGGCGGCGATAATGGGCGAGTTCGAGACGGCGGGCGTGTACGGCGAAGGCGATACGCTGCAGTCGCAGTTGCTGCCTGGGCTGCGGTTGGATGTTAGCGAAGTATTCGCGGGCTTCTAGCGCTTTGCGGCGGTTTGTAACAAGGGACATTCGCGGGATATTCGGGATACTGAGGAGTGATAGATATGGCTAATTCCGATTGGGCTGAGATTTACAAGGAGCTGGGCGCTACGCCGGTGATAAACGCCATCGGCAGCGTAACGATGCTGGGCGGCTCAACGCCTGCGCCTGAGGTGCGCGCCGCAATGGAGATGGCGGACGCGGCGTATATCCCGCTGATGGATTTGCAGGAACGGGCGGGACAGGCTATCGCGGATATGGTGGATGTGCCGGCGGCGTACATCACATCGGGCGCCGGCTCGGCGCTTACGCTCGCCACGGCGGCGCTGATGGCGGGGGACGACGACGACAAGATACAGCAGCTGCCGAACACAGCGGGGATGAAGGACGAAATCCTGATACAGCGCCGTCAGCGCTATACGCAGCATTACTGGTATGACCGCTGCTTGGAGCTTGCGGGCGCCAAACTGGTGGACTTCGGCTCCGATGAGCGCACCACGCGCCAAGACCTTGAAGACGCCATTGGGCCGAACACGGCGGGCGTTCACTACTACGCCGTGGAGCAGTCCCCCGACGCCAATGCGCTATCGCTTGAAGACACCATAGAGATAGCGCACGCGCGCGGCGTCCCGGTTACGGTGGACGCGGCGGGGCAGATATACCCGTTGGAGAACTTCGGCAAGTATGTGCGGATGGGCGCGGACTTTCAGTGCATCGCCGCCAAGTACATGGGCGCGCCGCAATCGGTTGGGCTTGCGCTGGGAACGCAGGATATGATCCACAAGCTCGGACTGCAGGCGTTTGCGTCGTATGAGGGCAGGCGCGTGCGGGGGATAGGCAGGCCGCAGAAGATCGACCGCCAAGAGATGATAGGCGCGGTTGCGGCTACGCGGCGCTGGATGACGATGAACCACGAAGAGCGCCTAGCCGAAACGGAACGCCGCACGCAGGTTATCATCAACGCCGTCGCGGGCATCGAGGGCGTAAGCGCCGCGATGCTGGACAACATCATCGGGCATCAGCCGTTTGGCTTGGATCTGCGCGTGGATGCGGCGATAACCGGCATGACGGCGGCGGATGTGGTAGAGCGCCTGAAGGCGGGCGATCCGCCGATATGGACGCGCGTGCGCGACTGGGAAGACTGCATAACCATCCACGTGTTCGGGCTAAACGAAGGCGAAGAGCGCATCGTGGGGGAGCGGATAGCGGGGCTGTTCGGGTAGCGCGCGGGGGATGCGTGGGCGAGTGGGTGTCGACCTGGGATAGGGTTTAACGCAAAGGCGCGAGGGCGCAAAGGGGTTACGTATATCACACGCTGTTATCGATAATCCCTAACGCCCTTTTCCTCAGCTCGGATTTGGCTGTGATGATGCCCTTTACCTCGCGGGTAATTCTTGCAACCTCGCGCGGGTCGGCGCTAATGGGCAACACTACTTCGCTCAGCCTATTGCCTATCGTAGAGATTGTTGCCTGAACGAAAGTCTTGGCATCCACCTGCTTGCGAACAATCTTGTTGTTCAGAAGGTAGAACAGATAGTACGGATTGATGGAATCACGCTGCAGAACCCTTATTTTCTTGAGGTGGCTCTGAATTATGATTTTCTTATCCAACTCGGTTACTATGGCGGTGCGTCCTATCAGGAATGTCCCGTCACTCACGAACAGGACGTCGCCTGCCTGAATATCCTGGGAAGCCTTGTACTTTTCGTACACATCTTCCGACACCGATTTTATGGGATCAAACTTGATTTCCCAGTTGACGATGTCGCTGGTTCGAACAAACGGCACTTCCCCGGTGCCGTAGTGGCGCGAACCGATTTCGTTTCCGCGCTTAATCTGTAGCGCTTCTTGCGCGATTAGATCTCCGATTGAAACTAGGTTGTACTTCCCGCTGTCTTTCAGTCGGCTTAGTTCTCTGCCAATCTCAGGGTTATAATACTCCGGAATGAATATGTTTTCGTTCAAGTCGGAGTGGGCGATGCGAAATCCGAGACGGCTTGCTTCGACGCTGTCTTCTTTGCGCTTAACAAAGTTGCGCGTAACCGTGGGGATGTCGTCGTCCAGGACTTCTTCGCCGGTTTGAGCGTCGGTTTTGTAGAGCGGCTTGCCGTTCTTGTTATGCCCGATGCTTTTTGCGATTGCCATGAACAACGGGGTGCTGCCGTTTCTATGGGCATTCTTTTCCAAGAAAAGAACGCTGGTCTTGGTGTGCGTGCTTGGCTGAAAGGTTTCTTGGGGAAGGCTGACAACCCCGGTTACCGAACATACGCCGGACACATACTCCCATATGTATCTATCGGATGGATTGCCGAAAACCCCCTCCGGCAGCACGATGCCCATACGCCCGCCTTCGCGGAGCAGTTGGATGCAGCGTTCTATGAACAAGACTTGCGGCGGTTGCTTGTCTAGCAGCGTAGGGGTTGCAACCCACCCGCCGCGCCTTTGCCATTTGCGGCCAAGCTGATACTGCCCCAGCAACTGCTTGCCGACGACCGGTATCTTAGCCCCAAATGGCGGGTTGGTAAGCACAACGTCGAATTCGCCGAGGTTGACGGCATTTTGGGTTTGCGCGCTCCATTTGTGCGGGCGCTCCAGGCTATTCTCACAATAGACGGCGTGATTGCCTTCTCGAATTAGAGAGAGGTAAATCTTGGCGATTTTGGCGAGGAAAGCGTCCTTGTCAAGCCCCGCTATGTGAAAATCTCTCTCGCCGCGCGCAAGAAAGTGTCTCAGTGTGTACGCAAGAAAGCCGCCGCTTCCGCAGGCAGGGTCGATGACGCTTTCGCCCTCTTTGGGTGAAAGTATCTCGATCATCATCTGCACCACGTTTCTTGGGGTGAAGAACTGACCCTCGCCGCCCCTGAACGAAGTCCCTATCAGTTCTTCAAAAGCGTCCCCGATTACATCCCTATCCGCGTCTAGGATTGAATAGTCTTCCAGTTTTGAGACTATAAAAGACAGGTCTTCGGGGTTTATCTCTATTGTCTCATTCGCTTCAAACAGGTCGGGATAGACCCGCTTCACATTGTCGAAAAGCCCATTCACCCTTGACTGAAGCAGGCGGTCGTCCTCATTCGGGCGATTGGCGAACTCGACGATGTAGGGGCGGGTTTTCTCATCGTATATTTTGCAGAACAGCAGACGCATCATATTTTGGGCGATGCGCTCGTCCCTAGTGATGCCGGTTACATTGCCCGCAAAGTAGTCTCTAATCTCTCTGAATGTGGATTTCAGATTGTTAAGCGGGCGCAAATCGTCAAAGCGAATGATTCTTCGCCGCTTGAATGTATCCGTCGGACTGAACAAGTAAGACGCTTCCATCGGTTAGACGCCTCTGTTGTGAGCGCGCACAACGAACTCCATAAAGTCTAGAGTTTCGGCAAGCGAATGGTCGGTCATAGCGACGTTGCACCACCTATGTCCGTATCGGACATTTTGAGCCGTATGCCTGATTTCGTTTTCTACAAGCGGGTTAACGTGCATTATCTGTATGCTCGAATCATCGCCTTCGCTCTTCTTGGAAGCGCGCCAACCCGGTTGCCAAGTTTCTGCTCTGATTGAGTGCCTAAAATCCTCCAGCCCGGTTGACACATTTCGGCTGCACAAGGGACATTGCAGAACGTCTTCGTGCGTGTTCGGGAAATCGGATGTGGGCAAAGAAACGCCTTTATCAATTTCCTGATTTTCCAGCAACTCTCTCACATTGCCGATAAGGGCGTCAAAATCCGCGCCGTAAAACTCGACGGCTGACGCTATTCCAAGGGCGGCGTAGGTTTCAACGGAATGCCACCATTCGCAGGCTTCAAGCGCAGGGATAACGCAAGAGTTTTGGGTCCACAATGTGTTTGACCAGTGCTCCAGCCTGGCTATATGAGGGAACCAGTGTTTGGGAAGTGAAACGAATCGCCTAGGCATCTCATGAACTTTGTCAGAACGATAGGTTGCTTCATTGCCATATTCGTCCTTGACCACAAAGCACAAGGTTTGTAGAGAGTCTTCGCCCTCAATCTCTATCCGCTCTATCTCATCGGCAAAGCTTGGCTTGCTTTCGGCGACGACTAACGGATGCCATCTCAGATTTCTGTTTGAAAACGGCGCTTTGCCGCCTCTGCCGCGCGTGCATACAGCGTCTCTTTGCAGTTTCCCGCCGCCGAGTCCTGTGCCGGCGTCCCTCGTTTTGCTAACTTTCCCGTAAGTCCTTATGAAATCCTTTTTCATTTCAGGATCAGAGATAGTTTCGCATATGGCGTCGGATATTTCGGCGCATATACCTATGACGCCAAAATCCAAATCAGTCAAATGACTTGCGGAGACCGTTCTTCCTGACGCCATTCCTCAAAACCTCCAGCACTCAGCGCTATCATCATACAGGATATAGGCAGCGCCTAAAAATGTGCGAGTATATCGAAGTTCCCCGTTCACATACTTGTTGCGCGCAACGCTATGATACATCCCTCCCGTATGTGTTACAATGCGCCTCAAATCCGCATTCCAAACAACACGGGAGGAGGCAAGCCGCTTATGGCATCTAGCATCGTTTTGTCCAACAAAGAATATAATGTGGTCGGCAAGCGCCCCATTCGGCACGATGGGTATGACAAGGTTACGGGCAAGGCGCTCTACGGCGCTGATATGAACCTGCCCGGCATGCTGCACGGCAAGGTGCTGAGAAGTCCGCACGCTCACGCCAATATCGTGTCTATCGATACGAGCAAGGCGGAGGCGCATCCGGAAGTTATGGCGGTTATCACATCCGCCGATTTCGCGGACGCCCCGGATGAGGCGCGGGTGCTGACGGCGGGGCCGCCGGTGAACCTGAAGCATCTGAGCAATAATGTGCTGGCGGGCGAGAAGGCGCTCTACAAGGGACACGCCATCGCGGCGGTGGCGGCCAGCAGCGCGCACGCCGCCGAAGAGGCGCTAGGGCTCATCGACGTGCAGTATGAGACGCTGCCGTCGGCAAGCACGGTTGAAGAGGCTATCGCGCCGGACGCGCCGCAGCTTCACGCCAACTATGCGGGCAATATCGCAAGCCACTCCGAGATGACGCTGGGCGATGTGAGCAAGGGCTTCGCGGCGGCGGATGTGGTGGTGGAGCGCGTGTTCCGCACCAAGACGGTGCATCAGGGATACATCGAGCCGCATACGGCAACGGCGTGGTGGCAGACGGACGGCAGGGTTACGATATGGTGCAGCTCGCAGGGGCATTTTCAGATACGCGACCGCACGGCGGGCGTGCTGGGGATACCGCATTCGCGCATCAAGGTTGTGCCGATGGAAATCGGCGGCGGCTTCGGCGGCAAGACAACCATCTACTTGGAGCCGGTGGCGGCGGCGCTGTCGCGCAAGAGCGGGCATCCGGTCAAGGTAACGATGAGCCGCGCGGATGTGCTGGAGGCATCGGGGCCGACTTCGGGCAGCCTGATGTGGGTGAAAATCGGCGCTACGAATGAGGGCAAGCTGACAGCGGTTCAGGCGGATCTGAAGTATGAAGCGGGCGCGTATCCCGGTTCGCCGGTGGGCGCCGCGATGAACTGCATCTACTCGCCGTATGATGTCGAGAACCTGCGGCTTGACGGCTACGATGTGGTGAACAACAAGCCCAAGACTACGGCGTATCGGGCGCCGGGGGCGCCGGGCGCTGCGTTTGGCGCAGAGCAGGTTATCGACGAAATCTGCCGCCGCCTGGACATAGACCCGCTGGACTTTCGCATTATGAACGGCGCGAAAGAGGGGACACGGCGCTCTTACGGCGTGGTGAATCCGATTATCGGCTGCGTAGAGACGAACGTCGCCGCCAAGGAGCATGACCACTACCAAACGCCGCTTGAGGGCGCGAACCGCGGGCGCGGCGTGGCAACCGGCTTTTGGATGAACGGCGCGGGCGCGGCGTGCGCTACCGCCAATGTGAACTACGACGGCACGGTCAACCTCACCATCGGCTCGGTGGACATCGGCGGCACGCGGCCGGCGGCGGCGCAGCAGTTCGCCGAAGTACTGGGCATTCCGGTCGAGGATGTGAACCCGCAGGTGGGCGATACTGAAACCATCGGCTACACGTCGATGACGGGCGGCAGCGGCGCGGCGTTCAAGACCGGTTGGGCGAGCTTCGAGGCGGCGCAGGACGTAAAGCGGCAGATGATCGAGCGCGCCGCGCTGATGTGGGAAACCGACGTCGATCGCATAAGCTTCGCGGACGGCGCTTTCAGCCATAAGTCGGACCCTGAGCTCACCATCGGCTTCAAAGAGATGGCGGAGCGGCTGACCGAAACGGGCGGCCCGGTGGTGGGACGCGCGAACTTGGATCCGGCCGGGCCGGGCAGCGCATTCGCCACGCATATCGTAGATGTGGAAGTCGACCCCGACACCGGCAAGGTAACCATCCTGCGCTATACCGCGGTTCAGGACGCCGGCAAGGCGGTTCACCCCAGCTACGTGGAAGGGCAGATACAGGGCGGCGTTGTGCAGGGCATCGGCTGGGCGCTCAACGAAGAATACTATATGAGCGACCGCGGGCAGATGCTGAACTCCAGCCTGCTGGACTATCGGATGCCCACCGCGCTTGACCTGCCGATGATCGACACGGTCATCGTGGAGGTAGCCAACCCGTCGCATCCCTACGGCGTGCGCGGTGTGGGCGAAGTGTCTATCGTGCCTCCAATGGCGGCCATCGCCAACGCCATCTACGATGCGGTGGGCGAGCGAATGGCGGAACTGCCCATGAACCCGGCGGCGGTTACGATGGCGCTGCAGGGCGCAAACGGCAGCTAGGCGCAAGCGCGCGCAAAGCGGCTACGGGACTGCCGGGGGACGGGCGCCGATCCATCCCCGGCAGTCTTTGCGCCTACATAGACGATTTAGACGGCAAAGATGCCTTAGCGTGTGAGGTGTAACTTGTTTGAGCATATCGTAGTGCCGCTGGACGGCTCCAAGCTCTCCGAGTCCATCTTGGACTATGTAGTTCCAATGGCGAAAAGCCTGAATTCAAAGGTTGTGCTGCTGCATGCGGTATCCGACCAGTACGCGGACACATTCGCGGGCGTATCATCGGTTCGCGAAGGCGTGGCGCGGCTGAGGCGCAGCGCGGTGGACGTGGCGGGCGGCTACCTGGCCGGCGTATCGGAACGGCTTGCGGCGGACGGCGCGCAGGTGGAAGTGGATTCCGAATACGGCTCGCCGGCGGCCGTAATCCTGAAGTACATAGAAGAGCGCAAGCCCGATCTGGTGGCGATGAGCACCAACGGGCGCTCCGGGTTGCAGCGCATGATTGTGGGCAGCGTAACCGGCGCGATTCTGCCGCATTCGGATGTGCCTATGCTGGTGATCCATCCGCGCGAAGGGGACAAGCGCGCGTTCAGCGGACTGCCGAAAAACGTGGTCATCCCCTTGGATATGTCGGAGCAGTCCGAAAGCGTTCTGCCGCTTGCAATAGGGTTGTCCAAGCAGCTGAACCTCAACGTCGGCATAGTCACCTGCGTCCCCGAACCGGCGCAGATGTACGGCGGCCCGATGCCCAGCATGCACTCTTACCCCGATGATCTGATGGCTCAGGCAGACGCGGCGGCAAGCGGCTACTTGGAAGAGACGGCGCAGCTGATAAGGGACGAGTACGAATACGATGCGGATGTCGCATGGGCGGCGCTGCGCGGCAACGCCCGCAACGCAATCGTCAAGCATGTAGAAGATACTGAAGACAGCCTGATTGCGATGAGCACCAACGGGCGGACGGGCGTGGGACGCTGGGTGCTGGGAAGTGTAACGGAAGCGATTGTGCGCTCCAGCGGCAACCCCGTGCTAATCGTGCGCCCGAAATCGGACGATTAGCGCGGCTAACGGCGCACAGCAATCGGGGCGCATCCAAAGCCAAGTGCGGCAGGATGCGCCCCGACTGTGTGCGTCTGTGGCTTGCTTTCGACGGCTAGGCGGACAGGGTTGGCAATCGCTTGGACAGCCGAAGCTTGTCCAGCGCTTGGCGCTCCAGCTGGCGCACGCGCTCTCTGGTAACGCCCAGTTCCATGCCCACCTCTTCCAGCGTTCTGGGGCGGTCGTCGTAGAAGCCGAAACGCAGCGTCAGCACAAGCCTTAGGCGCGGCGGCAGGTCGTCCATTGCGTCCAGCACATTCTGGCGGGTAACCATCCGTATCGCCATCTCGTCGGTCGCCCAACCGCCGGTGTCCTGCACAAAGTCCTCCAGCGTGGAGTCCTCGTCGCCCACTGGGGTTTCCAGCGATACGGTGTGCTGGCGCTGTTGCAGAAGCGCTTCCACATTTTGGATCGACCAGCCGAGCTCGTCGGCGATCTCGTCCGGCGACGCTTCGCGGTCGAGGCGGCGATGCAGCTCGCGCTCCACGGAGCCAAGTTGCTGCAGCCGCTCTACCACGTGTACGGGCAGCCGAATGGTGCGTCCTTGGTCTGCCAGCGCGCGCGTAACCGCCTGCCTTACCCACCATGTAGCGTAGGTGCTGAACTTGAAGCCGCGGTGCGGGTCGAACTTTTCCACAGCGCGCATCAGTCCAAGGTTGCCTTCCTGCACAAGGTCCAGCATCGGCAACCCGCGGTTCTGATACTTGCGCGCGATGCTGACGACCAGCCTGAGGTTGGAGTTGGTCAGCATTTCGCCGGCGTCGCGCCCGGTGGAGTCAATCCACTGCCACCACGCTTCCAGCTCAGCGTCAATATCGGAGATAAGCGGCGCGGTGTTTTCCAATCCCGGCGCATCGTGAGACGGCGCGTCGTCCAACCGACGGATAGCGTCGGGCGGCAGCAGCCAGCGCAGCCGCGATATGCGCGCCACCTGCTCAGCGGCGGCGGAGTCGTCCAGCTGAAGCGCCTCTGCGAGCGCCGTCTTGACTGCGGCGTTGAGGGGCAGGTCGACGGTTTCGGCTAGATCGGGATGCGCCAGCATTTCGCTTATGGTGGCGCCGTCGGCGAACTCGAAGCCGATGACGTCGACGAGCGCGGCGAGCGTGTCGGCGTACTCCGTCAGCGCGAGGTATGCGTCGGCGGCGAGTTCGGCCGGCGAAGGCGGGCGTCCCAGTTGCGCGGCGAGGCTTTCGCGGCGCTGCATAAGCAGCATGCGGCGCTCCACCGCCAAGCCCAGCGTTACCTCTTCCTGCTGCGTGAGCAGGCGGCACTGCCCGATAGCGCTGAGGTATTCGCGGACGGCATCGGTGTAGTCGCTTACGCCGATGGAGGCATCGTCGGCGCTGTTGCGGTCAAGCTCCAGCGTCAGCGTTTCAACATCGCCGTAGCCCGTTGTGGATAGGTTGCGGCTGTCCAAGGCATCCTCCGATTGGAGCGATTGCGCTGCTCCGGCGCGCTTCAGAAAATAGGGTAATCAATGTTATCAAAGCCTTGCCCTAATCTCAATACATTTTAGCATAATCTTATGTTTATCTTAAGGCGCCATGCAAAAGGCAAGGCTAATGCAAAAGAGCGGTTCGCCCCGCTGCATACGGCTTTGGGACGCTTCTTGTTATGTATAACGCTTGAGGTTGAACATAGGTTACCGCTTGATTGGAATAGAGTACAGATATATTTTGAAAGAATGATTATTTGTATGGGGAATACTGGGTAGCGCTGATTGCGGGAAGCGGGGTATGCCGGGGCGGGGTGTTGAGTGCAAGGGATGGCATTCTCAACGCATGCAGGCGCATTATAATTGAGTTGAAATTGACGCTTACACCATGCTTATAGCAAGCAGTCACCCGATGCAGCGAGTCTATAGCGGCGATATGCAATGACGGCGCTGCGGCTCCAGCCGGCTGCCCAAAGCCCGGGTATTGCGCGGCAAACAGACCTATCGCTGCTGCGAGTGTCTTCACCGCTTTGCCCCCGAAGGCAATTTGCGTCTCTGCGTCTTTACGCTAAATTTTTTACCAAAAATTGCCCTTACATAGCCGCTATTTCTATGTTAGCATCACCCCAAACGGCTTTACGCATGACTTGACGCCGGAGACATAGGGATATGCCTGACATCAAGTTGCCGAAACAAGCGCAAGCGGTGATAGTCGGGGCGGGCATCGCCGGGTGCAGCGTGGCGTATCATCTGACGAAGCTCGGATGGCGGGACGTCGTGGCGGTGGATCAGGGGCCGCTCTTCAATACCGGCGGCTCTACTTCTCACGCGCCGGGGCTGGTCTTTCAGATTAACCCGTCCAAGACTATGGCGGACTTCGCGCGCTATACGGTCGACTTGTGGACGAGGCTTGAGCTGGACGGCAAACCCTGCGCCAAGACGGTGGGCAGCCTAGAGATAGCGTGGACGCCGGAGCGGCTCGCGGACTTGAAGCGCAAGGCGGGGTACGGGATGAGCTGGGGCGTGGATGCGCATCTGCTCACTCCCAGCGAGGCGCGCGAGCGGCTGCCACTGCTGTCCGAGCGCATTTTGGGCGCGCTGTATGTGCCGTCCGATGTACAGACGAATGCGCTGCTGCCCGCCGAAGCGATGGCGCGCGAGGCGGAACGGCGGGGCGCCGCTTTCTACGGCGGCGTTCAGGTTAGGGGCTTTGACATCGCAAACGGGCGCGTCAGAGCGGTTCGCACGGCGCACGGCGACATCGCGACCGAACTTGTGGTGGCCGCCGCGGGCATATGGGCGCCCAAGCTCGGCGCAATGGCGGGCGCGCCAATTCCGTTGTCCCCAATGCAGCATCTTTATGCAGTTACGACGCCCATTCCGGAACTGGCGGGCGCTACTGAAGATATAACGCTGCCGCTGTTGCGCCACCAGGACGAGGCGGTGTACTTTCGCCAGGTCGGGGAATGCTACGGCATCGGCTCATATCGGCACGAACCGCTGCCGCTGGACGCCGAAGACATTCGGGACTACGCCGACGCGCCGATTGCGCCGGCCGAGCTGCCGTTCACGCCGCATCATTTCGAGAGGGCGATGGCGGCGGCGGGCGAAGCGCTGCCCTGCCTGAAGGGGGCGGGGTTGACGCGCAAGTTCAACGGACTATTCTCATTCACGGTTGACGGATTTCCTGTGCTGGGCGAATCGCCTCATGCGCGCGGGTTCTGGTCGGCGCAGGCGGTTTGGATTACGCAAGCGGCGGGCGTGGGCAAGGCGGTGGCGGAATGGATTGTGAACGGCGAGCCGACTGTCGACCTTCGGGAATGCGACATCCTGCGCTTTCATCCGCACGCATACGGGCGCGGCTATGTTCGGGCGCGCGCCGCTCAGCAGTACCGCGAAGTGTATGACATCATCCATCCGCGCCAGCAGATAGCCAATCCTAGGAATTTGCGGCTGACGCCGTTCTATGCGCGGCAACGAGAACTGGGCGGCGTGTTCTTCGAGAGCGCCGGCTGGGAACGCCCGCAGTGGTATGAGTCAAACGCAGGGCTGTTGGGTTCGATCGCCGTTGCGGGCGCAGCACGCTCCGGCTGGGAAGCGCGGGAGTGGTCGACTACGGTGGCGGCGGAGCATGCAGTCACTCGCGAGCGCGTTGCGCTGTTTGATATGACGCCGTTTGCCAAGTTCGAGATAAGCGGCCCCGGCGCGCTCCCCGCGCTGCAACGGCTTGCCGCCAATCAGATGAACAAGCCGGCTGGAACCGTTACCTATACATCGATGCTCACTCCAAGCGGCGGCATTAAGTGCGACCTGACGGTTACGAGACTTGCCGAAGAGCGCTTTATGGTAGTTACGGGCGGCGCTATGGGGCTTCACGATCTTGCGTGGATTCGAGCGCATTTGCCGGACGACGGCTCGGTCAGCGCGGCGGACATATCGTCGGCGCTGTGCTGCGTGGGCTTGTGGGGGCCGCGGGCGCGCGATCTGCTTAGCCGCGTCTGCGAAGACGATATAAGCAACGCCGGCTTCCCGTATATGACCGCCAAGCGGATAAGCGTCGCCAATGCGCCCGCGCTGGCGCTGCGCATCTCATATGTGGGCGAGCTGGGATGGGAGATATACGCGCCTGTGGAACACGGCTTGGCGCTGTGGGACGCGCTCTGGGAGGCGGGGCGGCCGCTTGGGGCAATCGCGGCGGGTGGCGGCGCATTCGACTCGCTGCGCCTTGAAAAGGGCTATCGGCTTTGGGGCAACGATATTCACACCGAATACAATCCGTATGAGGCGGGCATCGGCTTTGCGGTAAGAATGCGCAAGGGCGATTTCATCGGCCGGGACGCGCTGCGCCAAGTTCGCGCGCAGGGGTTGAGGCGCAGGCTATGCTGCATGACTTTGGATGACCCAGAAGCGGTGGTTATGGGCAAAGAGCCTATATTAGACGGCGATCGAGTTCTCGGCTATGTCACCAGCGCCAACTATGGGCATTCCATAGGGCGCGGCATCGCATACGGCTATCTGCCCGCCGATTACGCCGCGGTTGGAACGCCCGTCGATGTGCTGTACTTCGGCGAGCGCATTCGGGCGCAGGTCGCGCGGGAGCCGCTGTACGATCCGGATGGCAAGAAGATGCGCGCCTGAAATGCGGGGCGGGCTCAGAGCGCAATCGGCGCAGATGGGCGTGTTTCGCCTAACAAGGTTAATCAGCAATAAGAATAAGGAGGCGGCATCAAGAGCGCATAATCGCTAACTCTAACAACCCTATACCTTACATTGACGTCATGTCGAACCGGCATAAGCGCCAAACGGCTGGAGGTGTTTAGATGGCACAGACTCTAGTGATCGACGGGCTCAAGCGGCGTCAGCTGCCGATTAACCTGCGGCAGAGCGGGAACAGCGACGCGCGGATGCTGATTTCTACCCGCATAAGGAAGTCCCCGTGGTGGCACTTGTCCAAGGCGGCGGGCTGCTGGGCATACACAACCTACAACCATATGTACCACCCCCGCGCGTACATCAAGCCTGAGGACGGCGGGCTGCTGGCGGAGTACGAATACTTGACCAAGCATGTCAGCATGTGGGATGTGGCGGTCGAGCGTCAGATACGGGTCAAGGGGCCGGACGCGGCGGACTTCGTGAATATGCTGATAACGCGCGACGTCCACAAGATCCTGCCCGCGATGCAGGCGCGCTATGTCATCCTGTGCAATCAGTACGGCGGCGTCATCAACGACCCTGTGCTGCTTCGGGTGGCGGACGACGAGTTCTGGTTCAGCATATCCGACTCCGATCTGCTGCTGTGGGCGCAGGGCGTCAACTCATCCGGCAAGTTCAGAGTGGACATTCACGAAATCGATGTGTCGCCGCTGCAGATCCAGGGGCCCAAATCGGTGGCGCTGATGGAGAAGATGTTCGGCGCGCGCATCAAGAGCATACCGTACTACGGACTGATTCACGATACGCTGAACGGCAACAAGGTTACGATTTCGCGCACGGGCTTCTCTGCCGAGATAGGGTTTGAGATATACCTGCACGACGCGATGCTTCGGGCGGATGAGGTCTGGCCGTACATTATGGAGCAGGGGCGCGAGTTCAACCTGCGCGTGATAGCGCCCAGCCATATACGCCGCTTGGAGGCGGGCATCCTGTCTTACGGGCAGGATATGGACATAGAGAACAACCCGTTCGAGGTTCGCCTGGGCTGGCAGGTGGACTTGAACAAGCGCTGCTTCATCGGCAAAGAGGCGCTAACGAAAATCAGGGAAAACGGGGTTGAGCAGCGGCTCGTGGGGCTGAAAATGGGGGGCGAGCCGATTGTGTGGTACAACGAAGGCTTCTATCCGGTGAAGGATGCCGATCTGCGCGATGTGGGCTATGTAACCAGCGCCTTCTGGTCGCCGAATGTGGGATGCAACATAGCGCTTGCGGCGATGCCGCGCTCGCATTGGAAGCGCGGGACTTGCGTAAAGGCGCTACTGCCCAAAGACGGGCTTGTGGATGCGGAGGTTGCGCGTGTGCCGTTCTTCGATCCCACAAAAGAGCGTCCCAAGACTGCGCTGTGAGAGCGGATGCGGGCGGCAAAATCGCGCGGCGCGGATGCGACGGGGCTAATTCCACATGGGCGGGGAAAACCCGACGGCAACCCCGCCCTACTCTGCCCATGCTATCGCCCTAGCTGCGGACAGCGCTGGCGGCAACCGAACCGCGTAGCGCCCGCGCCGCGCCCCACAAGCGCATTGCGGCAAGCGCGCGAATGCCTATACCCGAGACACTGACTTCTGCAAATCCCTCATCGCCGCGCTCTCGTTGTTGGGCAGCGATGTTCGCGTATATGTCATCAGGCATCGCTTCCTGACTTTCGGGATTGAGCTCTTGGCACCCGCGTTCATAGAAAACGCGAAGCATTGTGTCTATATGCCCTTGCGCGCGCATAATGCGCATCTTAGGCAACAATTTGGACTCCATCATATCTAAATATAATAATACCTACTCCCCAATTCCGTTGATTTGCAGTTAGCGCATAACTATAATCGGAGAAGGGAAACTTTTTACCCGCATTCAAGTCGAGCGGCGGCGTATCATCGATGATTGACTACTCCACACTGCAGCCTGGACAGCGGCTGTCCCACGAACTGCTGACGTTGGACGCCGATTCGATAGCCGCATACGTGGACGCCGTGAGCGATTCCAGCCGGCCGGCGTCGGCCGACGGCGCGCCGCTTGCGCCGCCTATGGCGATTGCGGCGCTGGCGTTGAGCGCCGTCATCAACGCGCTCCAAATCCCCGGCGGCACTATACACGCCGGGCAGGAGCTGGAATTCGGCAAGGCGATGCCCATAAGCGCGACGCTGGCATGTACCGCAACTTTGGCGCAGAACTCTATGCGGCGCGGATGGCGTTTCCTTGTGGTCAACTTGACGGCGACGGACACCGACGGCAATGCCGTTATGAGCGGCAAAAGCACTATAATGCTCCCCGAATAGGCGCGTTATATGCGCCATATCAGGAAGGCAATCAGCAGTATGCAGCAAGGCGATGCGCTGCCCACGATAGAAAAGAAAATCAGTCAGGCGCAGGTGGAACGCTACGCCGAAGCGGCCGGCGATTTCAATCCGATTCACATCGACCCCGACTTTGCGACGGGCGCGCAGTTCGGCGGCGCTGTTCTGGAAGGAACTATCGCGCATGGTATGATGATACTTGCGTCCGTGTCCGAAATGCTGGCGCTGGCATTCGGGGAGCGCTGGCTGGACAGCGGCCGGCTCAAAGTGCGCTTTCGCGGCCCCGTGTATTCCGACGAAACTATAAGTGCTTTCGGGAATGTGAAGTCCGTCAACGAAACCGCCGATTGCCGCAATTTGGTATGCGCCGTAGGCGTGCGCAAGCAGAACGGCGAAATCGTCATCAGCGGCGACGCCACGGTTAGTATCGCGCTCGACGGCTAATTCAACAGGAGAATGTGATTTGACAACATCAGACAGGCCGGTTCGCATAGCCGTTGATGCTATGGGCGGCGATAATGCGCCCGGCGCAGTGGTGGAAGGCGCAGTGGCGGCGGCGAAAGAGGGCGGCGTCCAACTGATGCTGGTAGGCGATCCCGCCCAAGTTCAAGCCGAACTAGCGCGCCACGACGTCCAATCGCTTCCAGTCGCCGCCATACCCTCCGAAGGCGTCATCACCGAAGGCGAAGCGCCCGCGCTCGCGCTGCGCCAAAAGCCGCGCGCCTCCATCCTAGTATCAACCGCTATGGTGAAGCGCGGACAAGCGGACGCATCCGTTACGATGGGATCGACCGGCGGCGCTATGGCGGCGGCGGCGGTTGTGCTTGGGCTATCCGAAGGTATTGACCGCCCCGCGCTTGGCGGCCCAATCATCGGCGCAGCGCCCCGAACATTCATCATCGACCTTGGCACAAATGTCGACTGCCGTCCCGCTCAGCTACTCAGTTTCGCGGTAATCGGCGATGTGTTCGCGCGCCAATTTTGGGGCATCGAGCAGCCGCGCGTGGCTATGCTCAGCGTGGGCGCAGAGGCGGGCAAGGGCAACCGCCAAGTGCGCGAAACCACCGAACTGCTGCAAAAGAGCGGGCTTAACTTCATCGGCAACCTAGAGGGAAACGATCTAGCCAAAGGCAACGCCGAAGTGGTTGTCTGCGACGGCTTTGTGGGCAACATCATTATGAAGCTGACCGAAGGGCTCGGCGCCGTTCTGGCAACCCGTCTGCGCGATACTCTCAAAGATAAACTTTCGGAAGCCGACCTGGACGAATCCGCCCAAGATATGTACAACCTCAACAACCTTGTGCAGACGCTCGGCGGCGGCCCCATATTCGGCGTCAACGGCGTCAGCGTGGTGGGACACGGCGCGTCCGACGCCGGCGCCGTGCAGCGCGCCATTAGCACCGCAAAGCTCACCTATGAAATCGACTTTATCCCCAAACTCAACGAAGAGATGGCGCAGGTGTCCGCCAGAGTTCAATCCGAATCGCCCGCGCAGTAAGCCCGACGCGACGCATCCTAGCGCGCGTTTCTCAGCAAATCAAATGCGCTTTCCACCCGCGCGCCGCGCAAGCGGCAAATGCGATTGAAAGACAGGAGCCAAATTGAGCAACACGGATATTGAACCTAAAATCGCTCTGGTTACGGGCGCATCCAAGGGCATCGGAAAGGCAATCTGCTTTGAACTCGCGCGCATGGGCGTCAAGGTAGCCGTCAACTACAACTCATCCAAAAACGAAGCCGAACAGGTAGTCAGCGCCATCGTCAAAGACGGCGGCGAAGCCGTCAAAGTCCACGCCGATGTCAGCAGCCTTGAACAAGTCAATGCTATGGTGGACAAGGTTACCGATACACTGGGTGAAGTGAGCATCCTGGTCAACAACGCCGGCATCATCAACGACGGACTGCTGATGCGCATGTCCGACGATGCGTGGCATAGGGTTATGGGCGTCAACCTGAATGGGACTTTCTACTGCACGCGCGCGGTGCTGCGCCATATGGTTCGGCGGCGCTGGGGCAGGATAATCAACATCGGCTCCGTAGTGGGCATACGCGGCAATGTGGGGCAGACCAACTACTCATCATCCAAGGCGGCAATCATCGGCTTCACCAAGTCCCTCGCAAAGGAAGTAGCCACGCGCAACATCACCGTCAACGCCGTTACGCCCGGTTACATCAGCACCGAAACCGTAGCGGGGCTTAGCCAACGCCAAAAAGACACCATAATGACTTGGATACCGCAGGGCAAGTTCGGCGATACCGAAGACGTCGCGCATATGGTAGCCTACCTCGCCAGCGAAAAAGCGGACTATGTTACCGGCCAAATCATCAGCGTAGATGGCGGCATGGCGATATAGCGGGCTTGGGACAAAGCGTATATGTCGTTCAAGGACAAGGTGGCGCTGATAACCGGCGGCTCTCGAGGGATTGGCAAGGCAATCGCGCTCGAATTCGCGGGGCGCGGCGCAGACATAGCCTTCAACTACATCCGCAGCCACGAAGCCGCGGCGCAAACCCAAAGCGAAATAGAGGCGCTCGGCGTCCAATGCCTACGCATCCGCGCGCATTTGGGCAGCTCAGACCGCATTCGGGATATGTTCGCCAAAGTGGATGAGCGCTTCGGCAGGCTTGATATACTGGTTAACAACGCCGCGTCTGGAGTGCAGCGTTCCGCATCCGATCTGGAAGAAAAGCACTGGGATTGGACGCTGAACATCAACGCCAAAGCGCCTTGGCTCTGCTCAATCGAAGCCGCCCGTCTGATGCGCGAGGGCGGCAGCATCGTCAACATCACCAGCCAAGGTTCGCAAAAAGTATTGCCCTACTACTTCTCCGTAGGCACATCAAAGGCGGCGCTGGAATCGCTCACGCGCTATCTAGCGGTGGAACTTGCGCCCAAGCGCATATCGGTGAACGCCGTGTCCGGCGGCTATGTGCGAACCGGCGCGCTCGACCACTTCCCCAACAGAAGCGATATGCTGGCGGCGGGGCAAAACACGCCCGCCGGACGGATGGTTGCGGCAGAAGACATAGCGCGCGTGGCGGCGTTTCTATGCACGCCCGACGCCGCAATGATCCGCGGGCAGGTAATCGTGGTGGACGGCGGCTACACGCTACTCGCCTGACGCCCAACAACCGCTTCCACCGCCACCTCAACGCCCGCATCCGTATGCAGCCGGACGCCCGGCTCGGCATGCGCCTTCCGCACATAGCCAAGCCCGACGCTTCTACCGGCTTCGGGCGGCGCAACGGATGTGAGCTCGCCAATGCGCCTGCCGTCGGCGTAAAGCGCATCGCCCTGCGCGGGATTATCGCCGTCTCCCCACGAAAGCCGCGCCAAATGCCGCTGAACCTTATCGTAGGCGTTAAGCCGCGCCACAACCTCTTGCCCGATGTAGCAGCCCTTGTTGAAGCTGATAAAGTCCCACAGGTTGGCTTCCAACGGGTTGTAGGCTTCGGTAAGCTCATGCCCCTGCAACGGAACGCCGCGCTCTATGCGAAGCAGCTCCGACGCAGCGTATCCGACGGGAGTTGCGCCCCTGTCCGTCAAGCCGTTCCAAAGGCGTTGGGCGTAGAATGCAGGCGCAATCAGATCGTAAGAGCGCGCGCCCGCGAAGTCGGTTCGGAGCGCAAGCGCCGCAACCCCGTCGACGTCCAGCGTCGCCGATCCATACGGCGGCAAGTCCGCCAGCGACGGCAGCGCATCGGCAATGCCGTCGCCCATAAGCGAGAACATTACCGTCTGTTCGGTTGCATCCTCAACCGTTACATCCTCAACGAATGTGTAGAAGTCTATCCATTCGGCGACGCTCTGGCGCGTTTCAGGGGCCGTCAGAATCAGCAGATAGTCCGATTGCCGCAGCGCGAACAGGAGGTCGATGATGCGCCCTTTGTTGGTGGTCAACACAGCGCCCATAACCGCGTCGACGGCGAGTTCGTCTAGCTTATTCGTGGACAGGCGGTTCAGCAGGTCGAGCGCGTCATCGCCGAGCGCATTGAGCCGTCCCATATGCGAGCGGTCAAGCACGCCCAGTCCCTGCGTCGCGGCCGCATACTCTTCGTCCACGGATGAATACGCCACAGGGATACGCCCATCCTGCTGGCTTGCGCCCGATTGCGTCTGCATATCAGAAACCGAAACCGCGCTCTGCATCGCTCTGACCTTTCACACAAAATCAGCCGCCCCGATTCGAGGCGGCCGCCTAGATGCCGAATGAGCCGCTTGCCCGGCCGCCGCAATCGGCAACGCCGTGGCCGCGCAACCGACGGTTGGCGCAAAGCCGCCGTCGGCGCAATCGGCCGCTGCCGCGATATGCAGAGCCGAAATGCGCCAACCGCGCTTATACGCTGAAAGAGGTGCCACAGCCGCAGGTAGTCTTGGCGTTGGGATTGTTGAACACAAAGCCCTTGCCGTTCAACCCGCCGGAGTAGTCCAGCTCAGTGCCTGCCAGGAACACATACGACTTCTTGTCGATGTAGAGTTCCAGCCCATGCTCGCTGATGACCTTGTCGTTTTCGCCGGGTCCGTCAACGAGGTCAAGGTCGTAGGTCAGTCCTGAGCAGCCGCCGCCCTTGATCGCCACGCGCAGGTTGGAGCCGGGCTTGCCCGCGTCGGCAGAAAACTGACGCACATGCTTCGCCGCATCAGCAGTAATGGATATGGTTAGTGGTTGGGGTTGCATTCTAGCCATAGCGCCACCTTGTCCGTTGACTTAATTCGCGTCCATCCGTTCAGTGTCCAGGCGTTCATCCGAAACGCTTTTTACGCTCGGTGTAGATACATTCTATAAACAAAGCGGCTAGGCGTCAATCACTGCGGCGCCAGGTACTACCGGATCTCTCAATGAATCTCTGTATCAGCGGATGCTTTCGCTGTTACACGTTTGTTATATGCAATTCATAATACAATGCGCGTATTTTGGGCGCGCATCGCATCGCAATTCGACGATAGTCGGACGGGCGTTTTGTACGAATTAGCGCCTGCGTTGCGCGCTGGCATTATTGACATTAAATAGACATATCTTTATTCTAATTATGGCTGTTACGATGGGCGGCATTGTGTCCGGCAAATGTTGGCGCGCGCGCAAGTTTCCGTTAGCCGCGGGGGACGAATATGGTCAACCTCAACAGGAACGATCAGGAAGCCGATCTGGTGATTGTGGGCGGCGGCCACGCCTCCGCAGACATTATTCCCTACCTGTGCGAATCGCTCGGCAGCCGCGTGCGCGGCGTGGTGTTCATTGACCACGATATTGAAGAGATAGACGCATTGGCGCGCGAACTGGAGCCGCTCGACGTCACTATGTCTTATGTGGTTCTCCAAAAGCGCAGCCTTGAGCAGGAAATTTTCACTCAGCTTGTAGAGGAAAACGAACTCACCGAAAACACATCGTGGGGCGACGACCTGACCAATCATCCGCCGATGATACGGATGCAGCTCAAGCTTCGCAGCAAAGACTTGCTGAGCGCGGTGTGGGATATGCTGCCCACGCGCAACGATGTGCTAGTGCTGCCGCGCGCTACCATCGTGTTCGTGTTCGGCATGACCGGGATGACCTCGTCCACGGTGGCGATAGAGGCGGGCGAGTTAATCCGCAAAGAGATTACAAGGCGCATACTGAACGTGCGCGCAGACCGCCCGGTTCACGCCGCAAGCGCCCAAAGCCCGATCGATGTGGCGTCCCCGCGCCATGTTGGCATAGGGCTTTTCCCGCCCAACCCGATGGAGGGCGCCGGGGACTACAATCTGTTGCAGGGGCTTAACGCCGCGAATGCGCTCAACTACAAGCTTCCCCAAAGAGCCGGCGACCTGGATGAATGCCCGTTTGACAAGTTCCTGTTCATAGACGGCAGCGATTTCAACAGAACGCAGTCTTTGCGCGATTTTGACGAATGGGCTTCGCGCACCGCCTCTACGCTGCTGACCTGCGAAACGGTTACGGGCGAATCGTTCTTCGACACCAATGAGATGCTCAACGAAATATCGCCCTACAACAACCTGGCGCTCATTCTGGCGGGCGGCGGTCCGGAGGACATTGCGGCCGCCAACTACCTTGAGCGGGTTAGTGCGGACGTCATCCCGCAAGTGGAATCGGGGGACACGGACACGCTCGACAGGGTAACGGACGATCTGCTGTCCGAAAGCCTGCCGTCTCAGTTGACGGAAAGCGGCGTTAATAGCGCCATTCGCCGCGTGCAGGACTCCGAGGATACGGTGTCGAAAGAGCGCGATAATCTGCGCGAGCGCCAAAGCACAGCGCCGCCGCTGAATAAGTGGCCGATGATAGCCGGATTTCTGCTCTGCTCCGTGGCGGCGTCCACCATATCGTATATGTTCGGGGGCGGCCAGTTGATACTGTCCTTTTTGGCATTCAGCGAAACGCCTTGGTTGATTTACGTGGTGGTTGCGGCGACGGGCGTTGTCGCGGGGATAATCGGCTTCTTCATTGGGGCGCTGCTCAGCTTCGTGGTGTCTCAACGAAACAAAGGAATGGCGGTAGCGGTCGCCAAAGAGTCGGTAGCCCGAAGCGAAACGCGGCGAACTCAGACATTGCGAAGCTACGGCGCGGATGTCAGAAAAGAAGCCGATAGGCTGCGCGAGCGCTGGCAGGATATGCAGCACAGACGAATGTGGGTAATGCCCAATTCCAACGATCCATCGCTGCCGGTGCAGAACCCCGACGAAAGCGGCGCCGACGACCGCGGCCGCTTTAACGAGCGGTTGTATGTGAACCAGAATTTGCAGAACACGCTGCGCTACATCATCAATCCTGAGGTGAACTTCAATGTGCGCGTCAGGCGCGGCACGGCGGTGGTGGCGGGTTCGCAGTCGGCGCGCGACACATTTCCGCTGCCTAGGGAATCGCTGCAAAGCGCGTTTGGCGGCGACTGGCGCATCCGCTACGGCGAAGGCGATTTGGACGACAAGATACCCATCCACTACCTGCTGTTTTGGGAGCCGGACGACGGCAAGATAATGCCGCGCTACTATCGCGAGAACGCGAACTACGACCTTGGGGAGCTGCCGGCGGAGTTCAACGCTTGGCCGAATTTCTGGCGTCAATCACAAGCCGAGAGTTAGAGAACATGCCAACAAGTTTTGCGCCGCGCCTGCGGCCGGCGTCGTTTGCCATCCTGATTGCCGCGCTTGCCGTATTCGCGGCGGCGCTGCTGCTGCCGATGGAAGTTTGGGCGCAAACCGACGCTCCGCGCTGTTCGTTCAAGTTGGACGGCGGCGAAAGTCTGAGCGAACTGCCCGCCGAAGTGGACAGCGGCGTGCGATTGTACGCCCAATGCCGCATCAGTCAGAGCCCGTCTCACACTTGGGATATACAATCCGAAATAGACGGAGTTGTGTGGACGGTGGACGGCGAAAGCGCCGGCGCTGACGCTTCCATCAGCCTGGAGTCTCTTGACGCCGCCGCGGTGGTGGAAATGGAAGGCTTGACGCCGTGGCACAAGGGGACTGCCACGCTGTCCGAAGGCGCTGAGGCGTACGCAACCGAAATCGCGCCCTCGCGAAATGTGCGCGTGATTACCTTTGTTCGCAGCGACGGGCTTGACCACAGAGTCGAGGCTAATGTGCAGCATCCGGCGGTGCGCGAAGCGCGAGCCAAGCTCAAAGAGATTGAAGACGCCGCCAACGAAGACACTATGGCGCAGATCGCGCCGCTTCTAAAGCGCGCCAACGAACTGATCGACGGCGGCCGGCCGTGGGCGGCCGCGGAGTTGCTTGCATCGTCCGAAGACACGATAACGGCGCTGCAGGGCATAAACGCCGAGCGCGCGGCGGACAGGGGCGCGGCGCCGCTGGTGTTTCTGGGGTTCGTATTCGGGTTTATCCTGCCGCTTCTAGCGATTGGCGCGCTTTACCTGTTCGGCTTTCGGTTTAGCTACGGCGGCGGCGTTTCGGGCAGATAGCGCCTGCATATTTGGCGCGGCGGCGGTTTCGTAGGATAGCCGCGGCATCGACCGCAAACGGCGTAGGCGCCGGCTAGAAGCCGCAGTTATTGGAAACCGCAGTTGTTGCCCTTAGTTCCGTTGGGGCAGATGGTTTCGCTGCCCCAAATGGCGGTGTTGGCGTGCTTGACGCCGGTAAGCACAGCGCCCCGCAGGTTTGCGCCTGAGAAGCGCGCGCTTTCTATATCGGCGTTGGTGAACACCGCGCTGTTCAGCAGCGCACCCCTGAAGTTCACATCGCTGAGATCGGCGTTAGTGAACTTGGCGCGCTCCATCTTTGCCTCTCGCATATCCGCGCCGCTCAGATCGGCTTGGTCGAATCGGCAGCCGTCCAGCCGCGCCTTCACGAAATTAGCGCCGCGCAAATCCGCCGAAGTGAAATCGCAGTTAAGCAGTTTCGTGCCGCCCGATGCTATGAAACTGGCGTCTTTCAGCTTAGCGCTGCGGAATATCGTCCTGTTGTCGAATTCGATTCTGGAAAAGTCGACCTTGTTGAGCTCGGCCTCCGTTAGGTTTGCGCCGTCTAGGATTGTGTTATGCAGGCGGGCGTCCTTGAAATCGGCGCGCGTGAGAGACGCGTCGGTGAAGTCGGCTTCGTGCAGATCGGCGTCTTCGAACTTGGCGTTGTTGAGAGACGCTTTCGTGAATTTGGCGGCGTACAGCATCGCATTCGTGAAATCGGCGGAGTCCAGCTTCGCCTTGACAAGCGAACTTCGGGACAAGTCCGCTTTCACGAACGTCACCCTTGCCAGATCCGCCCCGTCGGGGAATTTAGCGCCCCGGAGGTTTGCGCCGTTAAAGGACTCTATGCCGGATATGTTGACACTGCTCAGGTCGACGTTTGTGAGAATGGCGTTCTCTACGGCGGCGCCCGATATGGATGCGCCCTGAAGGTTGGCGTCTTTGAGGTTGGTGTGAGTGAGTATCGCGCCCGTCAGGTCTGCGCCGTGCAGGTCTAGCGCGCCCAGGTCGCGCATGGACAGGTCGCAGCCCCTAAGGTTGGCGTCCGGCTGCAGGTTGTCGCATGGATCCGGCGTAGCGGTGGGCGTGTGCGTCGCCGTATGGGTGGGCGTGATGGTGGGCGTTGCCGTATGAGTGGGCGTATGGGTTTGCGTAGGCGTTGCGGTGTGCGTGGGCGTATTCGTAGCCGTTTGCGTAGCGGTTGGCGTGTGCGTGATGGTTGGCGTATGTGTATGCGTAGGCGTGCGCGTGATAGTTGGCGTTAGCGTAATCGTGGGCGTTGGCGTGAATGTGGCGGTATGCGTGGGCGTATGAGTAACCGTGGGCGTGAGGGTTGCGGTTGGCGTATGCGTAACCGTGGGCGTGTAGGTAGCGGTGGGCGTGAGCGTGGGAGTGGGCGTATTCGCGGGGACGACGGATATGTTGTTCAGTTTCAGCCAAGCGGCCGCATTCGCCGCCGATAGCGCAAAGCCGGCGTTGTCTATCCGTCCGATGTCGTCCGGGGTGTTTTCTATCTTGAAGGTGTTGACGCCTACCACAGCGCCGTCCCTGTTGAGCAACGGGCCGCCGCTGTTGCCCGGGTTCAGGGTGGCGTCCGTTTGGATAAAGGTGATGTTGTCCAACTCGAAGATGCTGGATATGATGCCGCTTGTAACCGTTAGGTTCGACGCCGGGGCGGGAAAGCCCAACGCCGCCACCTCTTCGCCGATGTGAACGTCGTCGCCGCTGTCGAAACGCAGAGTGGGAAAAGTTCGCGCGGCGTTAATCTGCACCACGGCTAGATCCAAATCCTCATCGGACAGAATCACATCGCCGTTGTAGTGGCTTTCGTCGGGCTTGGGCATTATTATGTTGACTTGCGTTGCGCCGGCTACTACATGCTCATTGGTCAGGACTTTGCCATTTGTGCCGATAATAAACCCTGAGCCCGCCCCGCCTTGAGCGGCGTTTTCTATCAGCGCCATGCTGGGTTCCAACCGCTTTACCAGTTCGGCTAGAGTGGGCGTAGGGACGGGCGTTCCGGCCGTCGCCGGGGCAGACGGCGGCGGTGGCGCGCTCGGTTGACCGCCGCTGCCCGCTTGGATTGGGCCAGACGGAGCGGGAACTTGTAAAGCCGCGGCCGTGGGTTCGGGCGTGACGGCTGGGCTTTGTCCATCCACATATTGCCCCAAAATTAGGAACACCATGCCGAATAAAAGTAGGCAACCCGCCAGCGCAAAGCCGGGCGCTTTTATAGGCATGCGCTGGCTGTACAGATTTACGCCGAACCATATGAAAGCGCCCAGAAGCAAAAGCAGCGCAAGGATGATTACTAGCGTGGACACTGGCGTTAAGTCTCCCGGTTGCGGACACTCATATCTGTCTATTCAAGATAAACTTTCTCGCCCCGCATTGCAAATCGCGCGCAGTGTCGACGGCTTGCCCGCTTGGGTTGCGCTGTCTATAATCGGCTTGTAGCCACAAGTTAGCCGTAGCGCGAATATGGCATAGATCGAGTGAGGCGATTCACCGCTTGAAAGCGAACTCCGATAGCCCCCTTACGATTGCGATTGACGGGCCGGCGGCGTGCGGCAAGAGCTCCGTGGGCGGCGAGGTCGCGCGGCGGCTGGGCATTCGCTTCTTGGACACGGGCGCAATGTATCGCGCGATTGCGTGGGCGGCGCTTCAGAACGCCATTCATATCGACGACCACGCGGCGCTCGCTAATCTAGCGGCGGCGTCCGATATTCGGCTAGCGGCCGCGCCCGACGGCGATAGGCTGCTGCTTGACGGCGCTGACATTAGCGGGCAACTCAGATCGGCGGGGGTGGACAGCGTGGTGGCGGCGGTGTCCGCCGTGGGCGGCGTGCGCCGGGCGCTTGTGGCGCAGCAGCGCGCGATTGCGGCGGCGGGCGCTGTAGTGATGGCGGGGCGGGACATCGGCAGCGTAGTTCTGACGGATGCCGCGCTGAAAGTGTTCCTCACAGCGTCGGTTGAGACGCGCGCCGCGCGACGCCACGCCCAACAGGGGGAAGCGCCGCCCGACTATCACAATGTCTTGTGCGCCCTGCGGCGGCGGGATAAGATAGACAGCGAGCGCGCAGAATCGCCGCTGCGCCCCGCCGATGACGCCGTCCGCATCTGCAGCGATAGGATGACTTTGGACGACGTGGTAGCCAAGATACTTTCGTTAGTGGAATGCCGCGATTAGAACGCCGCGCAAGGCAGCGCTGATGGATCGGCTTTATCACATCTGCATATTCTTGCAGCGCCTGGTACTGCGCCTCTTCGCCGACTGGAAAGTGGACGGCGTGGAGAATGTGCCGCCGATGGGCGCGCTCATCATCATCGCGAATCACCAGAGCAATATCGATCCGCCGCTGTTGAGCGCAAGCCTGCCTAGGCGGATATACTTTCTCGCCAAAGCAAGCCTGTTTATGGGATACGGCGTAACCTGGTTTCTGCATTCATACGGCGCTTTTCCCGTCAATCGCGAGGGCGGCGATGTGCGGGCGTATCGCTGGATAATGGGGCAACTCAGTGCGGGCAAGCCAGTGGTGCTGTTCCCTGAAGGCACGCGCTCGCGCGGCGGGCTAAGCAAAGCAAAGCCCGGCATAGCGCAAATCGCGCTGCAGTCGCAGGCGTCCATACTGCCGGTGGGCATTGAGGGCAGCGAGCGGCTTGGAACTTGGATGCGCGTGTTCAACCCCACGGGCAGGCTAAGGGTCAACATCGGCCCCGTGTTTTCCATACCGCCCATCGAGGGCAAGCCCAGCAAAGAGCTTCTGGACTCCATCACCGATATGATTATGCAGCGCGTTGCGCTCCAGCTCGACAGCCGCTATAGGGGCGTGTACGGCGCTGCGGGGGACGCCGTGGGCGCGGCGCAAGAGAGACGCTGATATGTGCGGCATCATCGGCTACATAGGCGATAGGCGCGCCGCGGACATTCTGCTTGAAGGGCTTGGCCGGCTCGAGTATCGCGGCTACGACAGCGCCGGCATAGCGGCGCTGGACGACGCTGGGCCGCCGCGTGTGTACAAGTCCGCCGGCAAGCTTGCCCGCCTCAGAAGCGTTATCGGCGACGACATGCCTGAGGGAGGCAGCGGCCTGGGGCATACGCGCTGGGCGACGCACGGCAAGCCGACCGATTTCAACGCGCATCCGCATACCGCCTGCGCCGACGAAGCATTGGTGGCGCATAACGGCATCATCGAGAACTACCGCCAACTGAAGCGCGAACTTACGGCGCAGGGACACGCCTTCAACTCCGATACGGACTCGGAGTGCGTTTCGCATCTGATAGAAGGCTATATGAACGATGGCTGCGCGCTTGAGGATGCGGTTTGCGCCGCCGCAAGCCGAATACGCGGCGCAAACGCAGTGGTGGCGCTGTCCCCCAAAGAACGGGACAAACTCGTCGCCTTCAAAGTGGGCAATTCGGGCGGCGTCATCGTGGGCTACGGCGATGGCGAGATGCTGCTCGCCAGCGATATAGCGGCGCTGCTGCCGCACACCCGCCGTGTGGCGCACCTCGCCGCCGGCGAAATGGTAACGGTTACCAAGCGAAATGCCGAATACAAGCGCATCGACGGAACCGCCGTCGCCAAGACGCCCTTGTCCGTATCCTACGACGCCCTGACCGCCGCAAAGGGCGAATACAAGCACTTTATGCTCAAAGAGATACACGAGCAGTCCGAAGCGGTGGTGGATGCGCTGCGCGGACGCGTCCACTTCGACACTTCGCGTATCGCGCTGCCGGAATTCGGCTTCTCAGACGCGGATGTGCGCCGCTTTAACCGGGCAATCATCATCGGCATGGGGACAAGCCTGCACGCCGGCATGCTGGGGCGCATGTGGATGGAGGCGCTGCCGCGCATCTCAGCGGAGGCGGACAATTCGTCCGAGTTTCGTTATCGCGATGCGGTTATGGACGACCGCACGCTTGTGGTGTCCATATCGCAGTCCGGCGAAACCGCGGACACGCTCGCCGCAATGGACGAAGCGAAGCGGCGCGGCGTGCCTCAGCTTACGCTCTGCAACTACGAAGGCGCGCAGTCCACGCGCGTCGCCGATTGCGCGCTTCAGATACGCGCCGGCCTGGAAATCGGCGTTGCGGCCACAAAAACATTCGTATGCTCGCTTGTAACGCTCTATATGCTCGCCGCGCATATGGGCGTCAAGCGCGGCACGCTGGGCAAGCGGCAGGTGGCGGCCATCGTGGGCGAACTGGCGCGCCTGCCCGATATGATTGGGCGTCTGACCGCCGACCAATCGCAGTATGAGCGGCTTGCGCGCGAGTACGCCCGCCAGTCCGACTTCCTGTTTCTGGGCAGAGGCAGGAATCATCCGCTTGCGATGGAAGGGGCGCTCAAGCTCAAAGAGATAAGCTACATCCACGCCGAAGGCTATCCGGCGGGCGAAATGAAGCACGGCCCCATATCGTTGATTGACGAAAATATGCCGGTGGTGGCGATAGTCCCGCAGGACGGCTTGTACGAAAAGATGCTCAACAATGTGAGCGAAGTCAAGGCGCGCGGCGGCTCCGTGATTGCGATAGCCACCGAAGGCGACGAGCATATCGGCGCGTTAGCCGATCATGCGATATACATCCCCAAGGCGTCGGCGGACATATCGCCGATACTCGCCGCCGTGCCGATGCAGCTCCTTGCATATCACATAGCGGTTTGGCGCGGCTGCGACGTCGACCAGCCGCGCAACCTCGCCAAGTCGGTAACCGTGGAGTAGCCGCTCGCCTAGCCGCGAAAGCGCCCGCGCGTTCACGCCGCCCATCCCCCATTCGCGCAATTCGGCGGCGTGTTCGCTCTGCTTTACTCTTTTACTCTGCAAGACTATAGCGCCGCGCATCCCGCGCTCTGCCCAATCCGTCCTTGAAGACGGCGCATCCATATGTTAATTTAACGCTATCAAGATGCCTATACCGCAAAGGCTTGACGGCGGCCGCATCATCGATCTAACTGCGCTTGTTACGCTTACGGCAGCGGCAACCGCGAAATCGGCGCATCGGTTTATCGCCGTTATATCATCGCTATCTACGGTTATCGCGCTATCACACAGAGGCTACAAATGCTGCCCCACATATCCAAATTCGGCATATACCTGAACCCCGCGGAGCGCAAAGTGGTGCGCATCACATCGCCCTACTGGTTCCCCGAAGAGCCGGACTGGGTGTATGTAACCGCCGAAGTGAACGCCACGCTGCTGAGCATACGGCAGACGATTAGGGACAAGGATTTCGACACGGACCCCGACGCGGTTACATGGGGCAGAATACCGCTTAAAGACTGAGTTATACGGGCAAAAGGCAATCTTATGCTGAACGCCCTCGACATCATCCGCGCAACGCGGCGGACGCTGACCGTGCCGCCGGCGCTGCGCTATCCCGCCTACCGCTACTACTGGCTTGGCACGCTGGCGTCGGTCAGCGGCTTTCAGATGCTCACATTCGGGCTGCTGTGGCTCGTCTATGAACTCACCGGCTCGCCGCTATACCTGGGCTATGTTGGGCTTGTCAACGCGTTGCCCGCCATTGCGCTAAACCTGTTCGGCGGCGTGTTCGCCGATCTGTTCGACAAGCGCCGCCTGATTGTCATCTGCCAGCTCATCACCGCAAGCCTGATATTCATCCTGGCGGTGATGACTTGGTTCGATGTTATCCATGTGTACAATGTGCTGCTAATCGCGTTTCTCGCGGGCGCGGTGAACGCATTCGACCAGCCGGCGCGCCAGGCGCTGTATCCGCACCTCATCGAGCGGCAGGCGATAATGAGCGCCGTATCGCTCAACGCCGCCATATGGCAGGGGACGCGCATAGTTGCGCCGGCGGTGGCAGGCGTGATAATCGCCACGCTGGGGACGGCGATTTCGTTCTTTCTGGCGGGCGCCGGCTTCGTGGCGATGGCGCTGGTCATCGTAACGCTCAAGATACCGCCAATCGCGCGCGGCGGCAGCGGCAACGCCGCAAGGGATATGCTTGACGGAATGCGCTTCATCAAGCGCAACTCCATATTCTCATTCCTGATAGGCATGACCTTCTTCAACAGCTTCTTCGGGATGGCGTACATATTTATGATGCCCGTGTTCGCGGTGAGCATAATGAAGGTTGGCGCTGACGGACAGGGTTGGCTGATGAGCGTCAGCGGCTTGGGCGCGCTCGCCATAACGATGTGGCTGGGTTCCGTCGGCAACTTTCGGCAGAAGGGCTTGCTGCTGATAGGCGGCGCAGTGGCATTCGGCGCGGCGCTGGTGGCATTCGCGCTTGCGGCGCAGCTCTACCCCGCGTTCCTGCTGGCGCTGGTCATAATGTTCTTCGTGGGCGTGTTCAACTCCACCTATATGATCTCCATAATGAGTTCGCTGCAGATGATGGTGCCGGACAGAATGCGCGGGCGCGTGATGGGCTTCTACGGGATGACTTGGAGCATAATGCCGTTGGGCGGCACATGGGCGGGCAGCATAGCCGACTACTTGGGAGCGCCGTTTGCGGTAACAATCGGCGGACTTGCGGTAATCGCATTCGCTGTGGGGCCGGCGCTACTCAACGGCCAGGTGCGCAACATCGGCTCGATGCTGCTGCAAGCCGAAACCGCGCTATCGGCCCGCCGCGCGGAACGCCGTCAGCCCGCGGGCGCAGGCGGCGATTAAGCCAAACGGATGCAATCGCACACGCTTTGCGCCCCCTATCCTAACCTTCCCCCTTTGCGCCCCTGCGCCTTTGCGTTAAAAAATTCTGTGTGCAGTCCCTTGCGCGCTTTCTGCCGCGAATGCCAAAAATTCGTTGACACGCTAATTGCGCTTGGATATAATCGTTAGCGATAAGTCCTTTGGTGGTTCTAGCTAGGCGGCCCCACCCGTTCCCATCCCGAACACGGCAGTGAAACGCCTCAGCGCCGACGATACTGCATTCGCAAGGGTGTGGGAAAATAGGTCACTGCCAGGGGGCTTTCTCGCGTCGTAAGGGCTTGCGACGGCGGGGGCTTTCTCATAGACGAGCGTTAGATATAATGGCGCTCAAACCCGTTGCCCAGGAGGTGATCTATGGCGCGCGCAAGAGTGTATCGAGACGATGTCATATGCCGCCACTGCGGCTCCAATTGGATGCCCAAAGACGGGCGCACACGCGGTCAGCAAGTGTACAAATGCGGCGAATGCAAGAGAAAACAGGTAGCGGACGCCGAACAGCCTCGCTTCCCGGAGCATGCGAAGCGGCGAGCGGTGCAGATGTGCATAGAGGGCGCGAGTATGTCTGCGGCTGCGCGAGCGGTGGGCGCAAGCGTTACATCGGTGAGCGGTTGGCTCAAAGAAGAGAGGCAGTTGCGCGGGAACGGTTGCGCGCAATGAGCGCTGGACGCGCGACTGGGCGCGCTGCGACATCGCCGCATCAACCTTAGCGTTCAATATGGACATATTCGGGCGCCTGGATTGGTGAAAAGCGCAATAGCGTGTGGGGTGTGTACGGCGGCGGTGGAAGAGCGCGACTGCAACAAGTTTGGATTGTGAGCTAACCTAAATCAATATGAGCGCCGTTGCCGTAGTTTGCCCTTTGGCAGGGATTATCGGATATACTATAATAGGAGTGAGGAGATGGGGCATGCCGACAATCAATACGCTGCAAGACCTTAACCGGGCGCTTCTTGAGAATCCTGAGTGGCGCGCGGAGGTTAGGCGCACGTTGCTGACTGAAGAACTTCTGGAGTTGCCACAGCGGTTTGCCGAATACACAACGTCGACGGATCGGCGGATAGACGAGCTGACCCAGAATATGATTGTGTTGACGCAACGGGTAGATGCGCTGACGCAGCGAATGGACGAACTGACAGAACGGGTAGATGCGCTGACGCAGCGAATGGACGAACTGACGGAACGGGTAGATGCGCTGACGCAGCGAATGGACGAACTGACGGAACGGGTAGATGCGCTGACGCAACGGATGGACGAACTGACGGAACGGGTAGATGCGCTGACGCAACGGATGGACGAACTGACGCAGCGGTTTTCGGACCATGTGGACGCTACGAATAAGCGATTCGACGATCTGGATCGGAAGATAGAGACGTTGACAGAGCAGGCTATCGCTACCAACAGACGGCTTGACCGCTTGGAAACGCGGCAAGACAAGATGTGGGGCGATTGGATTGAGGCGAAGTTGCCTCAAAAGATGCCGTCGATTGTAAGCCGTGCATTCGACGTCAGGCGTCCCTATACCGTTTTGAGCGCGCGCTACGGCGCCGCCTCGTTCAGAGGTCGACAGTTTGAGGAAGAGGTATCTAAAGCCGCCGACTCCGGCGTTATCACGGACGACGATGAAACCCGCTTGCTAGTTACGGATCTTATTGTCCGATCGCAGAGAAAGAGTGACAAGTCAACGCTTTGGTTCGCCGTAGAAGCGTCCGGGGTCATCAACCGGGATGACGTTGAGCGCGCGCGGCAGTCGGCCGACGCCATTCAAAAGGTGTATTCGCAGGACGCCATACCGCTTGTGTACGGCTACGATATACGCGACGAAGAGCGCGAACTAGCCATGAAGACGACGGTTCAAGTCTTCCTGGATCCCGAAGGATAACGCCCAACCCGATTGCGGTTTAGCAGATTAACCCGTCAAGTCTCCGACGAGCAGTGTGCCATCGGGGGCTTTTCCGTCGGCGGCGCATAGACGCTGCAATTGAGGCGGCGAACCTTGGGCGGCGCTCATCCTATCGCCTGCGAAGCTGCAGCGTGATGGGAACGGATGCCTTTGGATGCGCCTTGAGGCGGTCAATCGGGGGACACGCGCGGGATGAAGTGGCGCGGACGCTGCATTAGCGTGATGCTTGCGGCGCTGCCCAGCTCGGATTCGGCGGCGGCTACGGCGTCTTCCACGCCGGCGTATGCCTCAAAGCCCATGCGCCGCGCCGCTTCGGTATCGCGCACGCCCGCAAAGATTATCCTGCTCAGGTAGCGCCTCGCTACTCCCGTGCTGTTCCACATAAAGAAGGGATGCGAGCCGTGGTAGGCGTGTCCGTAGCGGTAGCCGTGTATGTATTCGGGGCGGTGAGCGAACTCGTCCACATAGTTTTCCCAAAGCCAGTAGGGATCGGTATTTTGCGGCAGCAGTTTGTCGTAGAACTCCGCGTACGGGGCGAAGCGGCGCATATCGAAATTGGCGTTCAATGGATGCGCCAGTATCGCAACGCCGCCTTCGCGCACTAGAGGCATGCCTTGGAACTGCATCACCGTGTTCGCCATCGCCTGATTCGCCGCAAGTATGGGGTTGACCGACGAGAATTTGGAGTAGCACTCGCTCCAGTTGGCTATGCCGGCTACTAGGATGTCCGCCTGCCCCGACACATCCACTACCTGCTGCTCTTGGATTGCCGCAAGCGTATGCGGATGAACTTCGGTAGGGTGGCCGCCGTTGATGGCGATAATGTCTTTGCGCGGATCGGCGTTGTCATAGACCGATTCGATGGTGAATATACGGCGTCCTTTGGCTTCGAGCGCCTTCTCAATCAGCGCGCCCTGCTCCCATACGAGCTTCTTGAACGCCGAATTCTTGGGGTCGTCGACGGACTGGCCGCTGGCGATTGGCCAAGGGCGATGATGATGCCGAATAGCCTTGAATGTGCCAAGCCCCACGGCGGTTGACTTCCAGCCGCCGTTGAAGGGCGCCCACATCGTATTCAAGTATATGAACTGGTCGGCGTCCAAAATGGCGCGGTTCACCTCTACATCGAAGCCTCGATGCGTATAGCCTAGGTGGACGAGCCGCTCCGGGTCTTCGGCGTCGTGGCAGTAGAGGTTGTTGTAGCCGAATTGCAGGACAAGCCGTCTGCCGAGGAATGTTTCCATTTCGGTGCGGCTAAGCTTGCGGTGCAACCCCTGCGCCAGCAGCAGCGTGATGTTGTTGAGCGCAACGCCCGCTTTGCGGAGTTCCTCTACGATTATCTCGATAGCCGTTTGGCGAAAGTCGGCGCGCTGCGTCCGAAAGTAGTCCCCGGAAGCGTCGTCGAATGCGATGACCACCTTTGACTTGGAGTTGACCAAGGTATGGAGCGGTTCGTGGGCAATCGGATCTGCGATAACCTGCCGAATGCGCTCCGCGACGTCGGGAATGGCGGGCAACGGGCGTTTGCCGCCGATTACGCGCGCGCGTTCCTGCAGCGCCGCCTTGATGTAGCCGTCGCCATATGCGATGTATTCTGCGCGTGTGTTGGGCATCTGACCGCTTTCGTAGATTTACGGATAGGGCCGATAGGGCTATTCGGGGCATATTGTATCGCTAAACGGCGGGCGATACAATTCGGATATGGACTGCGGCCGCCGCATTAGATTAGCAAGCCGCTTGGATCAGGCGTTTGCCAGCGCCGTTTTCAGATGATCCAGGGACAGGTTGCCGCCGCTCATTACCAGCGCCACTTTCTTGCCGCGCAGTTGGTCTTTGATTTTCAGGGCGCCCGCGAGTGATGCCGCGCCTGCGTGTTCGGTGAGGTTGTGCGTCTTTTCCAAGTGCGTAACGATTGCCTGCTCCATCTCTGCGTCCGAAACCAGAACGAAGTCGTCCAACAGATCGCGCAGGATGCTTTGCGGCAGTTCGTATCCTCTGCCGGTAGCCAAGCCTTCGGCGGCGGATTCCATCGGCGCTTCCACAATATCGCCCGTCTTCCACGACAGGTATGCGGCTTGGGCGGCTTCGGCTTGCACGGCTACCACTTTGATGTCGGGATTGACGCTCTTGGCGACGATGCAAGTTCCGCATGCGCCGCTGCCGCCGCCAAGCGGGACGATGATGCAATCCACATCCGGCAGATCTTCCAAAATCTCAAGCGTGTATGTGCCGACGCCCGCTATCAGCAGCGGTTCGTTGACAGCGTGGATGTAGCGGTAGCCCTCTTCTTTCGCCAATCGCTGGGCGTATTCGTTGGTGATGTCGAAGTATGGGCCGTGATGTACTACTTCTGCGCCGAGGTTTTGGATCGCCTCCACCTTGCCGGGGTTCGCGCCTTCGGGGACGCAAACGATGCACTTGACGCCGAGGATGCCGGCGGCGTATGCGATTGACTGTCCGTGATTGCCGGATGAGGCGGTTATGACGCCGCGCCGCTTCTCTTCGTCCGTGAGGCGGGACAGCAGGTTGATGCCGCCGCGCATCTTGAACGCGCCGAGCCGCTGGTGGTTTTCGTGCTTCACCCAGACTTCGGCGTCAAGCAGAGCGTCCAGTCCAAGGTAGTGGTGCAGCGGCGTGCGCCACACATAGGGCGCTATGCGTCCGCGCGCGCTTATGACATCGTGCAGGGTAGGTCTATTCCACAAGTTGAAATCTCCTTTGAGTGAACTTGCAAAGTTCGCCGCATAGCAAGTTTGGGCGCTACGCCAATAAGTTAAAACGGCGGTTTGAAGCCGTCTTTGCCTTCGCCTAGCATCGGCAGTTCGGCTTTCAGAACCTTGAATGCGCTATCGTAATTCTCCATGTACGCCGCTTTGAACGAATTCATATCGCAGCCGAGCTTGGCCGCCATCAGCTTCAGCGCGCCATCGCGGGTGGACGCCACGAATTTGCCGCGCTGAAAATGGAAGGACTGCGCGATAAACTTTTGGACGCCCGTTTCCAATAGGCTGTTGGCAAAGTCATGCGGACTGCTCACCAGCAGCAGCGGCGTCATCGTGATGCAGGCGTCAATGCCCGCCGCCTTCACTTCCGCAACCGCGTTGAGGCGCACAGGATTGGACGGACAGAACGGCTCGAATGTGCGGCGCACATCTTCGTCGTCGGTGGTAACGGTCATGTTGACCTGCACACGCCCGCCGTTGGCTTCGATCTGGCGGAACAGGTCAATGTCGCGAACTACATCGGGACTGCGGGTTTGGATTACAAGTTTGGGCTTATGGCGCTCCAAAACGCTTTGCCCCGATTTGCGTTCCACCGGGGCCGCCAAGACCTCCAACAGCCGCCGCGTCAGCTGAAGCCTGCGCTCGATGGGCTGATACGGATCGGTAACGCTGCTCATATAGATGACTTCCCCGTCAAGCGGCCCCTTCCTGCGCCTTTTCAGATAATCGCGCAACCGCTCTACGGCGTTATGCTTCACCGCAACCCACTTGCCCCAATCTTGGCGCTGCCGCTCGCTTCTGCTAAAGAAGGCGGCGTAGCAGTAGGCGCATCCGAAACCGCAGCCGCTGTACGGATTGAGCGTAAAGTCGTAATCGGACAGAAAGCCGGATGTCTTTACCAGGATGGACTTCGCCGTCTCATAAGAGACCGCCGTTTGGCCTAGCCGATTTGGGCGTTCTTTGGTTGCAATCATAGGGTTATTTGATAAGGGCGTTCCTGCGCTGTTATGCGCGGACCTCGCTGTCTGAATCGCTCGAAGTACGTGTCAATTTCATGGCGCAGACGCAGACCAACATTCTCAAAGCAGTCAAGCAGGTCTTGATAAACATCCTGCCCGCCGGCAAGGAAATTCCAAAACTCTTGCCCCACCATAAGTTGGCTCTGATTTTCAACTTCCAACATCCCCCGTATTGTCCATCGCTTGTACGGCTTTGGCTCATATGGGTTGTATGGAATGGCGATTATCGTGCGGACGTCGACTTCATCGTCTTCGTACAAGACCGCCGCCGCCCATTCAAGCATATCTTGCTTGAACTTCTCAAAATTGCCCTTGTTGGGTTTCGCCGTCTTCAAGTCTATTAGAAACTTGCAGTTCCCATTGACCAAATATATGTCAGCCTTGGAAAGTTTCTTGTTCACCACGGGGCCGGCTTGGCAATATCGGCGAATTTGTTCCACTTCGTCAGCATGATTGGGAAGACGATCTGCATTACTCAGTTCGTTCATAATTTTAGTGATTTCGGCCTGCGCTTCCGCTGCAAACACGCCATTGACTTCGCGCTGCAATGCGACTTCGTCAAAGACACCGGTTGCTATCTCACTTGCGACCTTCTCGAAGATGGTTGTTCCAAAGTTGGTATTGAGAGAATGTATGAAGCTATACAGCGCCATTCTATCGCCACCAAGCAGCCGTGTATGAAACGGCATATGAGAAGTTTCAGGCGCGTAGTTCTCAAATTTATCACGCAGCGCCTCTTCTATTCTGAGTTCGATGGCATCTTTGTCAAACATATCTATTCGCCTTTCGCTTTCATATGGAAAATCGTTTCGGCATAGGCGCCTTTGTTGCCTTCGGCGCGATTTAGAACGGGGCGCTTGTATTCATTCACTATTTTTAGCCCCGCAATTTCTGCGATGCGCGGGTAAAGCCTAAACTTATCGTTGGCTACTAGGAACACGTCGCAGTTGTCCGTCATATATTGCAGGCAGTTCAGCAGGACATCGGCTACGCCTTTGACATACTCTTCACGGGATTGTCGTCCGCGCCCCGCGCTTAGCGGCCCAATTTCGGAGCGATCGTTGCGAGGCAGTTTGAATAGTTCATAGGCGTAGGCGTGCTGCTCATGATAGTTAATCATACCTACGTACGGCGGGCTTGAGAATATCCCTCGAATCTTCCGACGCTTTGCCAAATTTGCAAATGATGTGTTTGCGTCTTCAAGATTAGAGAATATGTCGATGCTGCGGGAATCACCCGTCAAGCAAACCTGCATCGTGTCAGTTCGCAGCTTATCGAATTGCGCCATTCGCTTCACCGTGTCTTTAGCGTAGCGCCGCCACCATCCCAGCATTGAAAAGAGAGGCTTGCAGATTTTGCTATGCTTCCCGCAATAGTACGTTTCCGTTACGGGGCTGACCAGCGTAGCCAAATCGTAATGCGTGGTGGCTCTTGATGAGCGTACGGCGCGGCTCAAAATTAGCCGCAGAACATCGCGCAGTAAGCCATCCGAGTAGCCGTCTATGAATTGCTTGGCGCTGCTAATCTCGCTATGAACCGAACTCAGATACCACATGCTCATAAAGTCGTCGATATCTGATCCAACATCGTTGCTGACGTCGTGCTTTTCTAGTAGTTCGCAGAACAGCGATCTAAACTCGCCCGCTTTCTCTGGACCGTACCGCTTTTCGTCAATCTCTCTGTTTCGGACGCGCTGTCGAAACTCCGGCGATGGGAAAAACTTTGTGTTGAACGCCTTTAATTCGGCAAGCAAATCGTCCTCAAAGTCGCGCGCCTTCTGTCCATCCATATTGGAGGCTATGCAATTGTCGACAATCATTGTCGCAGTCGCGAGCCGTTCAGGGGCGATGCGGCTTAGTTTCAGATTGCTAATCATAGAATTGAAAAGCGATACATCAACTCCGACGGCGTGCATTCCTAGCTCATTGGCTTGTACAAGCGTTGTGCCGCTTCCGCAAAACGGGTCAAGAACAATATCCCCCTGAACGAAACATGCCTCCTTTTTGAATTCGTCAGTATGCGAATCTAGGAAGTATTCCACAAGCTGAGGAATGAACTTGCCTTTATAGGGATGCAGGCGGTGGACGTGCTTGGTGGTTTCTGACTCCTTGAACTGCTCAAAGGAGAGACGCCAGTTCAAATCATCGCCGAGGCTGCGTTTGTAAGCCTCTTCTCTTCTGCCATCCACAGCCCGGTAGTAGCGTTCCAAATCGGCGACATCTACCATTAGAGAATCGCCATCAACTTTTGGGATTCGTCCATAATTGACTAGATATGCGATGTTGGAAGGCGTTACCTTGCGTCCGGTTCGATCAGACGCCCATTTGCTTGCCTGAGACGGCGTCATAATCCGATTGTCGGAGGGAAGCATTCGGTAATTATATGTCCGCATATACTCTTTACCCATATAGCTTAGGCGAGTAATATATTCGGTATCATACAACATTCGGCATTGTAAGTTGTAGCGAATTATGAACATCTTCTTCGACATCGACTACACCATCATGGGCGCTGACGGTAGTCTGCGCCATAATACGGAAGCCACTTTTCGGAAGCTGATTGACGACGGGCATAGCCTGTTCATCTGGTCGGGCGTGGGCGTGCGGACGGCGGATGTCAGGCGCTTCGGGCTGTTGGGCTATGTCGGCGGCGTGTTCCAAAAGCCGCTTGAGGATTACGAAGCGGCGCTGCCGGGGCTGGGCGTTTCGCCGCGCCCGGACTTTGTGATCGACGACCATCCGGAGATTGTGCGCTTCTTCGGCGGCTTTATCTGCAGACCCTACTACTTTCGCAGCCGCAAAGACACTGAGATGGATGAGATATATCAGACTATCGCCGATGTAGCCGCCGCCGGACGCTCCGAGCATTCGGCGTATCGTCCGCCACGCAACGGCGCGAAAGGCGGCGTCTAATGCCCATACGCCTGCTTTCGGATCATGTTTCGTCGATGATCGCCGCGGGGGAGGTCATCGAGCGTCCCGCGTCGGTGGTCAAGGAGCTTGTGGAGAATGCGCTCGACGCCGGCGCAACCCGCATTTCGGTGGATGTACAGGGCGGCGGCGTGGAGCATATCCGCGTCGCCGACAACGGCTGCGGCATTCCTTACGATGAGGTGGAGCTTGCGTTTCAGCGTTTTGCCACCAGCAAGGTAGCCGAAGCGCGGGACTTGGACGCCATCGCCACGCTTGGATTTCGCGGCGAGGCGCTTCCCAGCATCGCATCGGTCGCGCGCGTATCGCTCACCACCAGGGCGGCGGATGAGGATTCGGGCGCGCGCTTGGAGATTGCGGACGGCGAAATCCTGGACAAGCAGCCGCATGGCGCATCGCCCGGCACGGTCTTCAGCGTGCGCCAGCTCTTTCGCAATGTGCCGGCGCGCCGCAAGTTTCTGCGCGCCGCATCCACCGAAACATCGCATATCCATGCGCTTGTGAGCCGCTATGCGCTGGCGTATCCGGAAGTGAGCTTCAGGCTGAATGCGGGACGCTCTTCGATCGCAACGCCCGGCGGCGGCAATCTGCGCGATGCGATTGCGGCGGTGTATAGGCTGGATGTGGCAGAGGCGATGCTGGACATTGCGCCCCCCGACGATGGCGGCGTGTCCGTATCGGTTGCGGGAATGGCGAGCCGTCCGCACTTCGACAGAGCGAACCGCGGCTATATGAGCTTCTTCGTGAACCGCCGCTGGGTGCAAAGCCGAATGCTGGGCTATGCGCTGGAGCAGGCGTATCACGGCTTTCTGAAAGAGCGCCGCTTCCCGATTGCGGTGGTGAACATAGCGCTTGATTACGCCGATGTGGATGTGAACGCGCATCCCGCCAAGACGGAAGTGCGCTTTCGCAGGGGGGACAGCGTGTTCGCCGCCATACAGAAATCTGTGCGCCATACGCTCACCACGCATTCGCCGGTGCATGAGTTTCGGCGTGCAGAGGCGGCGTATCCCAACCAGGACTCAGCGGCTAAACCCGGGGCGTCTCACTTCTGGGGCGTGGAGCCGTTCAGTCGGACGTCGAACGGCGCCGGCGTCCCGCCGCTTGGCACTGACGGTGGTATGGAACGGCGGGATAGCGAAAGCGCCGCTCTCACGCACAAGCAGGCGCTGCCCGCGCTGAGAGTGCTGGGGCAGGCGCATAATACCTACATAATCGCCGAGGGTCCGGACGGCGTGTATCTGATTGACCAGCACGCCGCGCATGAGCGCGTGGTGTTCGAGCGCATCATGGCGGACGCCGCCGCGGGCGCGCCGCAATCGCAGAGCCTGCTGGAGCCGCTCACCATCGAACTCAACCCGCGCCAGCAAGAGATTGCGGAAGCGCAGCAGCACACTTTCGCTGAGCTGGGACTGCTCATAGAACCATTCGGCGGCAACGTTTATCTGATGCGCGGAGCGCCGGTCATACTGACGGACGCAGACCCCGCCAAGGCGTTTGTGGATATGCTGGATGAGATGGCGCAGGGCGGCGATGTGGAATCGTGGAGCGATCGCGCCGCCTATTCGCTGGCGTGCCATAGCGCCGTGCGCGCCGGCAAGACGCTGACACACGAAGAGATGGCAGCATTGACGCGCCAACTTGAGCAGTGCAGCCAGCCGCACACCTGCCCGCACGGACGCCCCACCATCATCTATATGAGCGCCGGCCACTTGGAGCGCGAATTCGGCAGACGCTAGACGCGCGCTTTACACAACCGCAGCGCTACATCGGCAAATCCCTTACCGCGCGTGATAAGCGTTGTGATAAGGCTAGAGTTTAGGATAGTTTAGATTAAAGGGAAGGAACTATCGGCATGAAGTTTGGCATATTTCTGGGGGCGCAGATTTCGCCCGAAAGCTCACTGGCGCAGCAGGTAGCGGACAGCGCCGAACAGGTGCGGGCGGCGCGCGATGCGGGCTTTGACCTGATATGCGCAGGGCAGCACTTCCTGTCTGCGCCGTATCAGCAGCCCGCCACGCTGCCGTTTCTGGCGCGCATGGCCGCCGAAGCGGGCGATATGGAAATTGCCGCCGCCGTCATACTCGTGCCGCTGCACAACCCCGTCGATTTGGCTGAAACCGTCGCCACTATGGACGCCATATGCGACGGCAGGTTCATATTTGGCGTAGGGCTTGGCTATCGCGACGAAGAGTTTGAGGCATTCGGCGTCAAGCGCGGCGAGCGGGTAGGGCGGCTGCGCGAGGCGCTTGAGGTGATCCGTCGATTGTGGCTCGACGATGAAGTGGAGTTTCGCGGCAAATACTACACCGTTCCCAAAACAACGCCGGTAACGCGCCCGATCCAGAAGCCGCACCCGCCCATATGGGTTGCCGCCAACAACGACGTAGCCATCCGCCGCGCCGGCCGCTGGGGCTATCCGTGGCTGGTCAACCCGCACGCCACTATGGCGACGATAGCGCGCCAAACGGCGGTGTATCGCGCCGAATTGGAAAGCGCCGGCAAGCCTATGCCGCCTGCTATGCCGATGTTCCGCGAAATGTATGTAGCCGAAGACAGCGCGGCGGCGTTTGCCGAAAGCCGCCCGTATCTGGAAGGCAAGTACGCCGCCTATGCCGCTTGGGGGCAGGACAAGGCGCTGCCGGGCGAAGAGAGCTTCCGCGTTCCATACGAAGAGCTGGCGCGCGACCGCTTCCTGCTCGGCGCCCCCGACGACATCGTGGCGCAGATACGCCGCTACCAAACCGAGTTCGACGCCAACTACATCATCTTTCGGATGCAGTGGCCCGGAATGCCTCAAGCGCAGGTTCTCAGGCAGATCGCGCTAATGGGATCGGATGTCATCCCGCAGATACGGCGGGGCGCATAGTCCCCTCACAACGCGATAGTGTGGGTACGGCTTATGTATTACGCCGTAGTTATGCGCTTGTGGGAATGCTTGCTTGATGTCCTCCGTTATGCCGGCGGCGGCGCTCCGGCGGTATAGACTTCGTGCGACAGCGCCACTATGGACGGGTCCGGCTCATAGACGACTGAGGTGTCTTTGCCCTTGTAGTCCATCGTGTGGAGCAGATGGCGCATTGCGTTGATGCGGGCGCGCTTCTTGTCGTCGGACTTGATGATAGTCCACGGCGCAACCTCAAGGTTGGTGAGCAGGAACATAGCCTCTTTCGCTTCGGTGTATTCCTGCCACTTGTCCTTGGACATTATGTCTATGGAACTCACCTTCCACTGCTTGAGCGGATCCGTGGCGCGTTTCTCGAAGCGCCTGAGCTGCTCGCGCTGACTCACGGAGAAGTAGAGCTTGACTAGGTGTATGCCGCTGTCCACAATCATGCGCTCCAGCAACGGCACATGCTTCATAAAGAGCCTGTACTCCGGATCCGTGGAGAAGCCCATAACGCGCTCTACGCCGGCGCGGTTGTACCAAGAGCGGTCGAACAGCACGATTTCGCCCGATGTGGGGAAGTGGCGGACGTAGCGCTGAAAGTACCACTGCCCGGCTTCCACGTCGGAGGGCTTGTCGAGCGCGATAACATGCGCGCTGCGGGGGTTCCAGTGTTCCATAAAGCGGGTGATGGTGCCGCCCTTGCCGGCCGCGTCCCGCCCCTCGAAGAGGATAATCAGCCTATCGCCCGATTCCTTCATCCAGTTTTGGAGCTTGACCAGCTCTATCTGCAGGGGCAGCTTTTCGGTGTAGTATTCCCGGTTGCTCATCCTGGTTGCGTAGGGATAGAGGTTATCCCTGAAATAGCGAATGCGCTCCCTGGGGGATATGTTCAGCGGATCGTCCAGCGGCGCGGAGTCCGGGATCGTTTTGGGCCGCGGTGCGCTCGGCTCCGGCATCGCCTCGATCGTACTATTCGGATGCAGGTTGTCTTTGGATATGAGTTGCGTTTCTATCATAAATCGCGCCCTCTGATGCTTTAGGATTTGCAGACGGATGACTTATGTATGATTGCGCGGCGCGGCAGCGGACGGATGCGCGCGGCAGGGTATAGCCGAATGCGCGCGATACGCCGCCGCCCCGCATCGGCGCTACCAGTTGAGCAAGCCGGGCTTTTGCGCCCGCCAGCCCTCGTCGGACGGGAATACGGTGTTCATCGGTATAGCTTGCGTATCGCCGTCGAACCAGTCCTGCACCGTTTCGCGCCACTTCTTGTAGTGCGGCGCATTGCGGTGGGCGTTCATATGGGCGTCTTCGTCGGCGTACACCTCATACAGGTAGAATGTGTTGGGATCGGTCTTGCTTTCCAAGATGTCGAAGCGGAAGCAACCCGGTTCGTCGCGCACGGAACCTTGGCTGTCCCCTAGGCTCGCCTCTTTGAACCGCTCTGCGTAGCCGGGCTTTATCTTGATAGTAACGAATATGGCGTGCATAACTTCCCCCCAAGGTTAATGTTCATTCAAGTTTCAGGTTGTACTATTGGCGCGCCGAAGCGCTTTTACAGGCGCATTATATTTGCGTTGCGCCGTGTGTTCAAGTGGGGGACGGACTGCGGCGATTCGAGCGCTAGGATTGCGCCGGTCAAGGCTATGCGCTACGCCTATTGCCGTCCCCTGCCGCTACGCATTGCGCTTTGCGCGCGCGGCGCTATGCGAACTGCGGCATTACCTTTTCGGCGAACAGGCGCATGCTGTTTTCGCACGCCTGCAAAGACATATCGCCTATCCGAAACTGAATCATCAGCCCGCCCACGCCGATGGCTTGCAGCGCCGCCACCGCATACACAATTTTCTCCGGCGAGCCATATACTAGGTCTTCTTCGGGGCCTGCGCCTGCGTCGGCGAGTATGGCATCGACCGCCGCTTGCTCCGACGGCGTGTTCATTCTGAGACGGGCGTCGGCGACGTGCCGCATGCTGCCGGCGTATGCGGGCTTGGCGATTTGCGCCGCTTCGCCGTCCGTATCGGCTGCGACGGCGTTGAACCATACCCAGCAGTTCGCCATAGCGTCGGCGATGCGCGCTTCATCGTGGCCGGCGGCGCTCATAGCGCTGCGATACTGCGCGAACATGCGCTTGAGGGCGTCCAACGGCTTGAGCGCTGTCATAAACGGCCTGCCCTGCTTTGCCATTTCAAGCATCGACCTTTCGGTTGCGATTGCGCGTATGATGAGCGGATGCGGCGTTTGGCGTATCTTGGGGCGCAGCGCGGGTATCTCAACATTCCAATGCTTGCCCTTGTGGTGATACGGCTTGCCCGCCCACGCCTTCACCAGGATATGTTCGGTTTCCAATAGGCGTTCTTGGGCGTGTTCGTAGTCCACGCCGTAGCCGCGGTATTCGTAGCGGTTGAAGGCGGAGCCGCGCGCCGTTCCTACGATAATGCGCCCGCCGCTGAGGTTGTCCAGCAGCGCTATCTGTTCGGCAAGCCTTACCGGGTGATGGAACGCCGTCTGCACCGCTGAGAAGCCGATGCGAACCCGCTTTGTGCGCGCCGCAACCGCGCCCGCAAACGCCATCGGATCGGCGTAGGCGCACACGCCGTCGAAGTGGTGTTCGCCCAGCCAAACGGAATGGTAGCCGAGCGCGTCCGCAAGCTCAGTCTCTTGCAGCGCTTCGGTTACCACCGCATAGTCGGTCTGCGGCGTTCTGCTTTCGGGGAATAAAAAGTCGCCAAACTTCATTGATGCCTCACTCTCGCGGGTTGGGTTATAGATAAAGCGGGTTATAGATCAAACAGATTTGGGGTTGAGGGATTGCCGCCGTCGGGTTCGGATGCGGCGGCTTGCTGGATCAGGAATGCGCGCACAAGCTTTATCTCAATATAGCTGCAGTCGTCGCCGAGCGCCTTTTTGACGGGCGTTAGGGAAGTGTCGAGTCCGCCTAGTTCAAAGGCGGCTTTGATGCGCTCGATGCGCTCTTCGGGCGGCAGATGCGGGCGCAGGTCGACCGAAATGCCGTTTTGAACAAGCGCCTCTATGTGCGCCACAATCGTGTTCGCTGACAAGTCCCGCTGCTCTGCCGCTTGCTCGATTGAAAATCCCTGCGCCAACAGACGGCGCGTGCGTCCGTATGTGGATTCTTTTAGCGCCACGCTTGGGTTTTGGATCTGCTCTTCGGATGAAGATTGACCGTCTTCAGGCGTCTCGATCTCAGATTTAGCCAATCTTGATCGAATTGCGCTTGGTTGGCGTTCAAAACCCGTCTGCAAAGCCGGCATGCGATCCGTCAGGTTGCGCGCTTGCGCGTATTCTGTGATGACCGCCAGGAATTCGTCGCCGTACTGATCCAGCTTCACGCTGCCGACGCCGTGTATTCGGGATAGGCTATCGCGGCTTTGCGGGAAGTAGGCCGCCATCTGCCGCAGCGTTACGTCGCCGAACACCACATAGGGTGGGACGCCGCGCCGGGATGCGATCTGTGTTCGCAGAGCGCGCAGTTCTTGGAATAGTTCGGCATCGTATTCGGCGGGCGCGGCAGATTGCGCGCCAGCAGCGGATGCAGCGCGCCTCGGCGTATATTCGTCGTCCAAGCGCCTAGTGAGCGTCAGCGTTTGGCGGTCGTTCAGAAAGCGCCGCCCTTCCGTCGTTACGCCGAAAGTGGGATAGTCCCCATCGTTCTTTCGCAACAAGCCCCTTTCAAGCAGCGCCGCCGCAATCTCCTTGATGTCTTCGGCGGAGTAATCATTCACGATGCCATATACGCTAAGGCTATCGTGTCCGCGCTCTATGACGCGCTTGTTCTTTGAGCCGCGCAGCACTTGGCTTATGTAGGATATGCCGAAGCTCTGCCTCGTGCGTATGACGGCGGATAGTATCTTTTGCGCGATAACGGTTGCGTCGAACTCTTCGGTGGGCGCAAGGCAGTTGTCGCAAGCGCCGCAGTTCGGCGGCTGGGCGTCGGATTCGCCGAAATAGTCCAGCAGATAGCGGCGGCGGCAGGCGTGAAGTTCGCAGAACTCGATAACCTGCGCCAACTTGCGCTGCGCGTTCTGATGTTCCGCTTCATCCTCAATCCGATTTATGAAGAAGTCCTGCTTTATCTTATCGCCGTATGAGTAGAACAGCACGCAGTCGCTGGGCAGCCCGTCGCGGCCGGCGCGCCCCGTTTCCTGATAGTAGCCCTCGATCGTCTTGGGCAGGTTGTGGTGAACCACTAGGCGCACGTCGGGCTTGTCTATGCCCATCCCAAAGGCGATTGTGGCGGCGATGATGGGCGTTTGGTCGCGGATGAAGCGTTCCTGCGTGCTGCGTCGCACGTCGTCCTCAAGTCCGGCGTGGTACGGCAGCGCATCGAAGCCGGCGTTGCGGAGCTGCGCCGCCAGATCCTCGGTGTCCTTGCGCGAAAAGCAATATATGATTGCGGACTCGTCCCGATGCTTGCGGAGCAGTTCGCAGACGGCGTCGAAGGCGTTGCGCTTGGGGCGCACCTCATAGTTGAGGTTGGCGCGGTTGAAGCTGGCGATAAACGCTTGCGGGGCGTTCAAGCCGATTTGCGCCACGATGTCTTGGCGCACCTGCTCGGTGGCGGTGGCGGTCAGCGCAAGAAACGGCGTATGCTGCATGCTGCGGCGCAATGCGCCTAGGCTGCGGTAGTCCGGCCGAAAATCGTGGCCCCATTCGGATATGCAGTGCGCCTCATCCACCGCCACTAGGCTGATTTTGAGCGTGTCCAGGAAGCCTTGGAATGCGGGCAGCGCAAGCCTTTCGGGCGCAAGGTAAAGTATCTTGACCGCGCCGTTTTGCGCCGCCGTCTGAATGCGGCGTATCTCATTATGGCCTAGCGTGCTATTGATGAACTCCGCCGCCACGCCGTTTGCCTTTAGCGCATCCACTTGGTCTTTCATAAGCGCAATCAGCGGGGACACCACGAGCGTCAGTCCGTCAAGCGCCAGCGCCGGTATCTGATAGCACAGCGATTTGCCGCCGCCCGTGGGCATCACCACCAGCGCGTCGCGGCGCTCAAGCGCGCATGCGATAACTTCGCGCTGCAGCGGACGAAATTCATCGTAGCCGAAATAGCGCTTGAGCAGCGCTTTCGGTTTGTCGATATGTGGTTCATCCATAGGGATTGTGCCGAGTGTCATCGCGCAAACCTTTGCGGTTTCTATAAAAGCGCTTTTGATGATACTATACCTTGTACAAAACAAAATAGGGACGCAGCGCGCGCCTTTGTAATACAATGTATTGGGCGCAGCGTGGACGGGACGATGTCGGACGCTACACTGATTGGAGGCTAGGGTATGAGTCTGCTTCTCAACCGCGAAACGATACGGGGACTGCTGACGATGAGCGATACGATGGCGCTGCTTGAGCGCGCATTCGGCGAGCTTGCGGCGGGGGACGCCGTAATGCCGCAGCGCACCGCCGTCGCCGACCCCGACCACAACGGCTGGTACGCCTTCATGCCCGCCCAACTCAAGCGGCAGGGCGCGCTCGGCATCAAGGCGGTTACGGTGTACAAGGACAACCCCGCCAAGTTCAACCTGCCCAGCACGCTGGCGACGATAATCCTGCTGGACGGCGACACGGGCAAGACGATTGCGGTTATGGACGGCGGCTTCATAACCGCTATGCGAACCGGCGGCGTATCGGGCTTGGCTACCAAGTATCTGGCGCGCGAGGACGCCAAGGTTGCGGGCGTATTGGGAATGGGCGTGCAGGCGCGCGCGCAGTGCGAGGGCATGGCGGCGGCGCGCGATCTGGACCGAATCGTGTGCTTCTCCGTGGACGCCCCGGACGCCAAGCGACAGTTCGCCGACGATATGGCGCGGCAGATAGGCGTCGATGTTAGCCTCGCGGATAGCGTGCAAGAAGTAGTCGAAGGCGTGGATGTGCTTGCGCTCGCCACCACCGCCGCAACGCCGATAGTGGACGGCGCCTGGCTGCCGCCCGGCTTGCACATCAACGCCATCGGATCGCATGCGCCGGGCGTGCGCGAGCTGGACACCGCAAGCGTGGTCAAGTCCAAGATAATCTGCGACCAGACGGCCGCATGCCTTACCGAAGCGGGCGATATACAGATACCGCTGGAAGAGGGCGCGCTGAACGAAAGCGACATCTACGGCGAAATCGGCGAACTGGTCACCGGCGCAAAGCGGGGCAGGGAGAGCGCCGACGAGATTACGCTGTTCAAGAGCGTGGGGCTGTCCATACAAGACATCTCAACCGCCTACTATGTGTACCAGCAGGCGGTAGAGCAGGGCGTCGGCACGGAGTTCGAGTTCTAGCCTGCGCCGCTTAGGTTCGGGCTTGGGCGGAACGATGCGGCGGCGCTGACAAAGCGCGTCGACGATACTGACAAGAGGATGAAGCTACGGTGATAGACTTTAATCTAGCGGCGGCGGTTATCATCTCAACTCTCATAGCCTACCTTATGGGGGCGCTTCCGATTGCGGTATGGATAAGCCGCAGGCGGGGCGTCGACATATTCAATGTAGGCACAGGGCTGCCGGGCGCGTCCAATGTGCGCCGTCAGGTCGGCAATGTGCCGGGCGGCCTGGTACTCATCGGCGATATGGCTAAGGGCGCAATCGCAATCGTGGCGGCGCAGTTGATGGGCGTGCAAGAGTTGTGGTTGCTGCTGCCCTGCTTCGCCATAGTTGCGGGGCATTGGCGGCCGATATTCACCGGATTTAGAGGCGGGGACGGGCTTGCGCCTTTGGGCGGCGCGATACTGGTTATGTTCCCGCCGTTCAACGGCTTCCTAGCCGTGCTGATAGGCTCGCTTGTTATGCTGGGCGGACAGAAGCTGCCATACACATCGCTGTTTGGGCTAGTGGTGGCGGTTGCCGTGCTGCTATTGCTTACCGCGTCCAATGCGCAGCAGCTGCCGCTCGCGGTGGGCGTGGGCGTTATCGCAAGCTCAGTGCTGCTGCACGCATCCGTAGGGCATAGGCGGCGCAACGCAGACGACGTCGAGATCGAGCAGGAAGACGCCGACGACGCAGAAGGCGTAAGGGGATAGCGCAGCGCCCGCATTGCGCCTAAACGCGATTTGCGTCCCGCCGAACCCGCAAAGCCGTATCGCCTATTGCTGCTCCACGGATACGCTGGTAGTGGTGCGAACTACGCCCTGCAAGTGGTGTATCTTTTCGGTTATCAAGTCGTGGATCGCGTTCAGCGCATCCGCCTGAATGACCGCTATGACATCGTACGGCCCGGTCACGCGGGATGCGCTGACCACATTCGGGCTGTTCAGCAGCGCGCTCACCACATCGCGCGAATGCCCCGCCGCTACCTGTATGAACACATATGCTTTGACCACATTATTCTCCCTGGCTATGTGATGTTGGGGAAGGTTACACTTTCGCGCCAACCCGCGCAAGCCGCCGTCGGCGCCGCCGCTACCAATTGGTGAACGCGCCGTCGTTGCGGCGCAGCTGAGGCGGCCACCCCGTAGGATCCACCCGCCGCGTCTCCGCCAGCGCCTCGTCGAAGTCCACGCCAAGCCCCACGGCGTCCGACGGCACATACGAATAGCCGTCTTCCCACCCAATCTGCAGCGGGAACAGATCAGCGGCGTAGCTTCCGGGGCGGCGCGGCATCTCTTGAACGCCCACGTTTGTGGACGCCATGCACAGGTTCACGCACGCCGCCGCGCTCACCGGCCCCAGCGGGTTGTGCGGCACAATGTCTATGTAGTGCGCCTCCGCCCAGTGCGTTATCTTCAGCGCTTCCGTCAAACCGCCCACGATGCACAGATCGATGCGGGCGTAGCGTATGAGCTCCTCTTCGATAACCTCGCGGAACGCCCACTTGCTCGCCCACTGCTCGCCGGCGGCTATCGGCAGCGGCGTATGGCGCGCCAGCGTGCGGTAGCTTGCGGGATTTTCGGAGCGCAGCGGGTCTTCTAAAAAGAACGGGCGATACGGCTCCAGCGCCTTGCAGAGCGCTACCGCGTGCGCCGTGTCAAGCCGCGTGTGCATATCGAAGCAGAGCTGAATGTCCGGCCCGACCGCGTCCCGCACCAGCGCCATCTGCTCTTCGGCGAGACGCATCGACTCCACCGGCTCAAGCAGTCCGTCGCTGCCCTGATACTCGAACACGCCCCCGGTTTCGGGCTGTCCCCAGCGCACGAACTTCCAGCCCTCGGCCACCGCGCGCTTGCTGTTCGCCACCAGTTCGGCGTTGTCGGCGCCCTGCGTATGCGGATATGACACCACCTTGTCGCGCACCGGCCCGCCCAGAAGCTTGTACACCGGCATATTCAGCGCCTTGCCCTTGATGTCCCACAGCGCGATGTCTATGGCGCTTATGGCGCAGCAATACACCTTGTCCGCCGGAAAGAAGCCGCCGCGAAACATATGCTGCCACAGCCGCTCCGTGCCGAACGGATCCTGCCCCACCACAAGCTGCGATAGATGGTCCACGGCGCTGGCTACCGCATTCCCCCAGCGCGGTATGCCCACTTCGCCCAGCCCGTAGATGCCTTCATCCGTTTCCACCTTCACGATAAAATAGAGTTTGCCTTCGGCGTCCGTGATTGCGAAACTCTTGATGTTGGTAACCTTCATTGCCGCGCCTCCTAGAACTTTGCAAGAACCTTGCAACCTGAGCGCATAAGATAGCCCAGTCCTTGAAAGGCGGTCAAGCACCGCCGCTCCCAAGCATATCTATAACAACAATAAACCACTTTGCATTCTTTGCAACTTTGCATTAAAATAATCCTAGTCTGAGGTAACCCGTGAGATCCCTTACCCCTCAGGGGAGAAGGTTAAGATTAGGGACAGCATTACCCCGCTGATACCAACAATAGAGTAGGTGATTCAAATGACGTTTATACGTTTTAATTTTATCTCTCTCCCCCCCCCCCCCCCCCGCGATAGAAGCCTAACAAAACTCCCCCGCGCTTATACGCTGTTCGCGCTAAGCGTCCTAATCGCGCTTGCAACCCTGCTATCCCTCAGCGCAACCGCCGCCGCGCAATCCACCGTCGATTATGATATGGACAACGATGGCTACATCGATGTCAAAACCCACGCTCAGCTCAACGCCATCCGCCACGACCTAAACGGCAACGGCAGCGCTACCCACGCCGATTACGTCGCCGCTTTCCCAAACCGCGTTACCACTTCATCGGGCCGCATGGGCTGCCCATCCGGGACATGCACGGGCTACGAACTTATGAATAACATCGACCTAGACACCGACGGCGACGGCTCTGCGGACTCCGACGACACTTACTGGAACAGCGGCAATGGATGGGATCCCATCGGCGACTCAACTTCAAACTCATATGCAGGCAATTTCAAGGGCAACGGACACACTATCAACAACTTGTTCATCAACCGAACAGGCAGCTCCAACAATTTCATCGGGCTGTTCGGTGTAACTGCCAGCAATAACCACATCGAAACACTAGGCGTAACCAACGCCAATGTCACGGGAAACAATTATGCCGGCATTCTAGTCGGAGTTAATCAAGCTCGAATAGTCGCTTGCTACACCACCGGCAAGGCGCAAGGCAGCGATTATGTTGGCGGCTTGCTTGGCTACTCATCGGGAGAAGTCTCCGCTAGCTACTCTACCGCCTATGTCAACGGAACTAGCCATATCGGCGGGCTGATAGGTTCCTTGGTGGGCAACAGTTTAACAAACTCATACTCCACCGGCAGGGTCAACCGCGCTAGTGGAACGGCAACAAATATCGGCGGGCTAATAGGGTCTGTAGTATCCGGCCCCACCGTAACCGCCAGCTACTGGGACACCTCAACTAGCGGCTGTGTAACCGGCGGCAGCGACGGCTGTACAACCAGCGCCGGCGGCAGCGGCGTTGTGGGCAAAACCACCCGCGAACTCCAGACCGTTACCACCTACACCGGCATCTACGCCAACTGGAACACAGACCTAGACAACGCCGACAGCGATAACGACGCAACAACCGGCAAGGACAACCCCTGGACTTTCGGCAACAAGATGCAATACCCCATGCTCGACTACGACGACATGTCCACAACCCCGCAGAACAGCCAAGCCATGGGCATCCCCGACAACTGGAACGCCCCCATCGTAGGCGAGCGCGTCGCCGTCTGCGTTACCGGCGCAACGCGCTCCAGCCGCAGCGGCGGATGGCAGTGGGAAAAGTCCACCAACGGCGACACTTGGACTGCCCTATCGCGCAACAGCGGCGCCACCTACGAATACTATCCCGTATCAGCCGACGTCGGAAGCTACCTACGCGCCAAAGCGCCCCTGTCCGGCGGCGGCTTCGCCTACACCCGCGCATTAGGCTGCCGCGTCAAGCAGACCAGCGCCGCAACCGCCGGCTCAGCTGTCAGCTTCGTCAGCGGCAACGCAAGCCCGCAAGTGGGGCAGAAAATCCAAGCGTCCGACCCTGCCCCCACCGGCGCGGTGGATCGCCGTTACTCGTGGCAGCGCTGCGACAACGCCGATACAACATACACCGATTGCAGTTACATCTACGGCGTCTGGTGGACCAACTACACGCCCACATCCGCAGACCTTAACAAATACCTGCGAATGATAGTCTATTACGAAACCAGCGCCGGCGTCTGGACGCGCCATGTGACCGGTTTCACGGGGCAGGTAGCCGCCGCATCGCAGTAAAGTCTAGCCTCACAGCAGGCTAGACTGCGCGCCGCCCGGCGCATCGGCATTCCACACGCTTACCTTGCCGAACACGCCGTCGTAGCCCGGCTCTATTACGATGTCCCCGTTGCGGACGCGCTGCACGCCCTCGGCGATGCGCTCGCCGCCCGCCGACGCTATGTCCGCGATTGCGGCGTCCGTCAGGATGTAGAGTTCGCTGCCCAGTTCAGCCACTAGCCGTTGATACTGCGTCTGTACGCCCTTAGTATTCACGCTGCGCCCTATGCTTTCGGCGACTATCTGCTGCAAGCCCACCAGCGACTTGAACGGCGGTCTGACGCCTTCGCCGCGCGCCGTGCCGATGCCGTTTCCGGCGACGTCCGCCTGTCGCTGCGCCAGCTCTTCGACGCGCTGCAACACGCCCGGCGTAAGTCGACTGCCGCACACTGGGCAGACGCCGTTCACCGCCGCCGCTTGCCGCGGAGACATATTGACGCCGCACTTGCGATGTCCCGAATGGTGATACTTGCCTTCTTCCGGGAAGAACTCCACGGTGTAGGCTATGCGCTGCTGGCGCAGCGATTGGCGTAGCCCTTCGTAGCTTAGATCGCCCTCGATGATGGTCAGCTCGCGCCCCATCTTGGGCAGCGAATGGGCGTCGGAGAACGATACGATGCTGACGCCGTCGAGTTCGGGGATGCGCCAATTCATAGCGGGATCGCTCGACAAGCCCGTCTCTATTGCGTAGATATGTGGCATCAGATAGCCGAAGCACTCCGCCAGCGAATCGAAGCCGGACTTGGAGCCGTATATGCCGAAATGCGGCGTCCAAGCGTGCGCCGGAATTAGCATAATGCGCTCGTCAATGTCCAGCAGCAGCGCAAGCAGATCGCGCGGCGTCATATGCAGCGTGGGACGTCCGTCCGCCGCCAAATTGCCCTTGCCGGCCAGCGCCTTGTTGACGCGCTCCGCCGTGGGGATGTTCGGCGCGAACATTAGCATATGAACGCGGCGGTGTCTGCCGCCCTGCGCGCCGCTGCAGTTCACTTCCGTTCCAATCACGAATTGCGCGCCGTTATGCTCATACAAGCCGTTGCCCACGGGGCGCAGCGTCCGCTTAGTATCGGCGAACCAAGCGGGATGCGTGAAATCGGCGCTTGCCAGCAGGTCTATGCCCTTGATGCGCGCCCACTGCGCCATATTATCGAAGGTCAGTTGGCGGCTTGTGGCGCGCGCAAACGGCGAATGCAGATGCAAATCGGCGGCGTATCTCAAAGTCCGTCCCTCAGATGCCGGCATACGCTAGGCGCTGTGCGGCGTTGAACGCGCCGCGCTTAGCCGAACACGCCGCCGCTTTGGAACACATCCGCAAGTATCGCCACGCCGTCGCGGATCTCTTCGGGCGTGTTGTGGCTGTATGTGAGGCGCAGGTAGTCGTTGCTGTCGCGCGCGGCGCGGTATATGCCGCCGGGGTTGTACTTCACGCCCGCCTCGACCGCGGCGTCAAGCGCCGTCCAGGAGTCAGCGCCCTGCGGCAATTTCACCCACGCCATCATCCCGCCGTGCGGCGTTGTCCATTCGCATTGCGCGGGGAAGTTTTCGCCCAGCGCGCCAAGCAGCGCATCGCGGCGCGCAAGCAGCGCCTTTCGCACGCTTTCCACATGCGACGGCTTGTGATTTCGCAGGTATTCGTAAATCATCATCGTGGTGAGATGACTGGGCATGCCGCCGCCAAGGACGTCCTGCACCTGCTGCGGCGCAACGCAGAAGCCCACGCGCAAGCCGCACCCCATAAGCTTAGTGTACGATGAGACATAGATGACACGCCCGTCATCGTCCATTCCGTACATCGCGGGCGGCAGCGGATCGCCGTCTATGCGAAAATCGGCGTAGGATTCGTTTTCCACGATGGGTATGTCGTATTCGGATGCGATTGCCAGCATACGGCTGCGGCGCTCGGCGCTGAGCGTAGAGCCGGTGGGGTTCTGATACACCGGTATGGTGTAGATGAGCTTGGGCTTTCTGCCGCGCGCCGCCAAATCCCTGACCGCGTCCGCCAGCGCGTCGGTATTCATTCCGTCGGCATCGGAGGCGATATGTACAACATCGGCGCGCTTTTCCAGCAGCATCTTGAGCGTGCCGGAGTAGGTGAACTCTTCGGAGATAACCACATCGCCCGGATCTATGAAAGCGTCCACCAGTTTGCGAATAGCGCCGCCTGCGCCATCCGTCAGAAAGATGTCGTTGAGGTCGGCGTTCACGCCGCGCTTGTCCTTGAGTTCGTCCGCAATCACGCCGCGCAAGCCTTCATGCCCCTTCAGCCCCGGATAGCCCGCAAGCGTACTCGCTTCGCGCGCCAAGACGCTGCCCATCGCTTCGGCGTACGCCCCGCCATCTATGCACTGCGGCACTGCGTTGGTTACCGAGAATATGTGCGGCACATCCGCGCCCAAGCCGGCCGGCATTTCCACCGCGGCGGGCAGATTGTTTGAAAAGAACTGCGAATAGTCCATTAAGCGCTCCAATCGTGATACTATGCGTGGCATTATGGGCGCCGCCGACGGTGCTCGGCCGCGCGCTGCGCTAATTATGCAAGGGGGACGCTGCTATGGCAAGATACATCGTGTTGATAAGCCTCACGCCCGAAGGCAGGGAGAATGTGCTGCAAGATTCCAATGTCATCCTGAACGCCGAAGAGGACATCGGAGCGCGCGACGCGCGCATTTTGGGGCTGTACGCCGTGCTGGGCGATATTGATTTCGTGGCTATTATGGACGCGGACGACAACGAATCGATGGCGCGGTTCGCGCTGGATTTGGGAGCGCGCGCCGGGCTGCAGACGTCCACGCTGCCCGCCATATCCATAGCGCGGCTGGGCGCAAGCGGCGGCGAGCGCAGCGCCGAAGAGACGCATATCTACGCATCGCAGCCCGGCGACGATTAGCCGCCGTCGATAGATAGCGATAGCGCATAAGCGGACTGGCGGGCGGCGGTGAATTGCCAATCACGCAACGACGCAAGGGATTGCGTTGCCGCCGCCGCCCGCCCAAGCGCCTGCGCCTTACAGCGGCAGATGCACCTTTTCGCCGGACTGCGCGCTGATGGTTACGGCTTCGGTGAACTCCATATAGCGCACGCCGTCCGCGAAGTTGGTGTGCGTTATCTCTTCTTCGCCGCGAATGGCGTTGATGAACTCTTCCTCGACGCGCCAAGCGCCTTGCTCTTCGGCGGGGATGTCGATCTCGGACATTTCGCTATCCTCGCGCCGCCCGCCGTAGAGCGCCATTCCCGGCGATTCCACGAACAGCGTGCCGTCAGCGCCGAAAATCCAAGCGCCGTTCTGCGGTGAATGCCCGGTTACCGCGCTCATACGGATGTGCAGCAGCGGACCGGAGTACATTTCGCACAATACCTCGATATGGTCGGGTATGGTGATGACCTGAGCGTCGCCGTTGGCGTCCCGCCGGTTCTTGACATGCACGCGCGTAAGCGATTGAACCGTTTGCGCCGGACCTACCCAGCGCATCATCGCTTCGTACCAGATGCCCATCTGCATTATGTTGTAGCCGCTGAAGTCGCGGTTATGCCGCCAATGGAACGGGGCGCTCGGCTCGACGAAGCCGGCGGGGTGCATCGTGCGGTCGTTGACCACGAGGTTCACGGACAGCACGTCGCCGAGGTAGCCTTCCGCAATGAGGCGCTTGACCGTCTTGTCCACCCGCAGCGTCATGGGCGAAGGCACAATCTGCGCTACCAGATGCGGCGCGAGTCGGGATGCGTCCAGCATTTCGCGCGCCTGCGCCGCGTCCATCGCCATGCGCGCCTCCGTCTGCACATGCTTATCGCTCTCAAGCGCCGCCAGCACCATATCGCGGTGCATATACGGCCATGTGCCGATGCAGATGGCGTCCGTATCGTCCGCCTCTATGAGCTCAACCCAGTCGTCGTACACATCGGACAAGCCGTACTTGTCGGCGATGCGCTGCCCGGATGCGCGGCTGCGATTGGCGACGCTCACCAGCTCCACGCCCTCAATCGCCTGAAGTCCGGGAATATGCCGAAGTTCGGTGTTGCCGCCCGCCCCCACGAAACCTATCCTGATAATATCGTCTGCCATCTGCGAACTGCTCCTAGTTTGTTTCAAACCAAAGAACGGGTCAGTCCCCGCGCTTTCGGCGCGCGCTGGACGCATTCCTGCCTTGCGCCCAATTCTGCGCCAAGCGATGCAGAAATCGCCTGATGGGATTATAGGCTACACGGCGGCGGTAGTCTAGTTTCTCAGCAATGCGCGCGGCTTGGCTTGGCGCATCGGAGCGGCGCTCATAAGGCGGTTCTTCATCCAACCGGTAATCCATTGGAAAGCCCAGCATAAGGTCGTCAATGTCTGATTCGGTTTCGCGGTAATCGGGCATTCGCTCTACGGCGTCAAACGCCCAGCGCAGCCACAAGGTCTGTTCCAAGTCCCAGAACATAAGCATAGACCAGCCGGCAGAAGACGCTACGCGGACGCTATCCGATGTCAGCAAGCCGCCGAATGTGAGGTGAACGCCATCCCAATCCTTGGCGGCGGCTTCCCAGTCCACGGTCAGAAAACTCCGTTCATCCGTATCGGCGTTAGGCTCTATGCGCTTTACCGGGAACAGGCGCAGATAGCGGCCGCGCCCGTTCCCACGCGTCGGATAGCGCGCGCAGAGTTCGTGAGCGTCCAACGGGCTTGTTATCTCATACACGCGCGCCGATTCGCTTGCGCTCAGTTGCCAGCAGACGACCGGGCTTTTGAAGTCCACGCTCAACTCGGATACGCCCGAATGCAGCGCCGCAAACAGCGCCGTCTCGCCGTCAAACAGCGTGGCGGTGTACAGCCCGCCGCCGGGCCTGTTCTCCCATGTTCCCAGTCTATTCGTCGGAGATGCGAACCTTGCCCGCGTGGGCGCGGCGGATGCGTTCTCTGCGCGCGCCGCCCACACCTGCGCCTTCCGATCAATCGGCGCGAACCACCAATCGCTGCCCGGATGCTCCAATATCGCGCGCGCCAGCGGCTTAAGCGCTTCGCTTTTCAGCGCAAGATACCGAATGAGATCAGCGTAATCCGACGACCATATAGTCGTTTCGGATACGGCGGTTGCCAATGCGGCCAGGCTAACGGCGGGCTTTACCACATCCGCCGGGCTTATATTCGAATAGTCAATACTCAGCAAGAAGGCGCATCCCAGCGGCGATCTGACTAGATCATCCACCCTGTCGTCTATATCCTGCGGCGGCAAGCGATGTTGGTTCATAGCCTAATCCTTGCATTCCACAAGTTTTGTGAACTGAAACACAATGTTGACACTCTTAAGACTGCCATTATAATGCGACTTGAACAACCCTTGAATAACCCTTGCCGCTCAAATTGTATCGCCCCACAGCAGAGGCGCTATGCCTAACTCAAAACTGACGCGGGCTTTCGCGGCGCTGATTTTCGGCGCGTTGCTACCGCTTGCGTCTATCGCATGCAATCCGCCAGCGCCCGACGCCCCTGCGCCTCAACCGGCGTCGAGCGCGACGCAGCCCGACGCCGAAGCAAGCGCCACGCCCGAACCTACCGAACCGATAGCGATAGCCACAGCCGAACCTACGGCTATGAGCGCCACGCCCGAACCCACCGAACCCGCCCGCAGCGGCTACACCGCTAACGATAGTTCCGTTGCCATCTACGAACCTCTGCCCACTCCTGCGCCAAACGAACCCGAATGGATCAATGGATACCCGCCCACTCCTGCCGAGCCGCCCGCGATGCTGATAGTCAGCGAAAGCGCCGACGGCGAAGCGGCTGCCGAAGGCGTGGTGTACTCTGCGCAATGGCTTGAGCGCGATGATTCGCAGTTTGAAGACGATGATGTCGATCTGCGAGACTTTCTATCTGAAGTAACGCCTGCGCCCCTTGGCCCCGACCGATTGCTTAGAGTCATGACCGGATCGCGCACTCATCTTATAATGGTGGCCGGCATAGACGACCTGAGCCCCGCCGCCGATGCAGAGTACGATTTTGACGAATCGGAGTTTTGGGAATGCACTCGTTCCAACGCCAACCCGTGCGAGCGCATCAACGCGGACGGATTCGCGGAGTATCACCGCATACCGCCCGCCGTGCTTCGGCATCCCTACATATCCGTATTCGCGATGTGGTCAGTAGCGCCAACGCTAAAGGACGGCAAGGTTGCGCCGTCCGATCTGCCTAGTTCGGTATCCGCCAACTGGCTCTTCCACATAGCCGACGAGTGAGCGCATCGGGCATTCGGCGTCTCTGTCCCATCTCTATCGGGCAAGCACCGCACGATACGCCTCACCGATACACCGCGATTGCCGGGTTGTCTTCGTCGAGCATGCCTGTGGCGTCCCACATTTCGCCATGCGGGAAGCCAAGGTCAACCGGCAGATGCGCCGCGCTTTCGTGGTCAGGCAGGCGTTGCGGCTCGCCGAATACCCACCTCAGCCAGAGCGTCTGCTCCAAGTCCCAGAACCTGTTCATTGACCAACCCGCCGCCGATGCCACCCGCGCCTTGTCGCAGGTCAGCAGCCCCACGAAAGTCATATGAACGCCGTCCCAGTCCGCGGCGACCGCCGCCCAATCCGGCGCTAATAGGCGGTCTGTGGATGTGGCGCATCGCGATTCGCCCTCTACGCGCAGCAGCGGATACACATTTTCGTTCTGAATCACTTCCGGTTCGTCGGATGCGTCCAACAAGCCCTGCGACGGATAGCGCGCGCAAAGGCTATGCCAATCCAAAGGGCCGCGTATCTCATACACCCGCGCCGTATCGGCCGCGCGCAGCCGCCAGCTTCGGACGGGGTAGCTTATCATCAGATCCGACGCCATCCCCGAATCCAGCGCTGATAGCATAGGCGTTGTGCCGTCCAGTAGCGTGGATGTGTACAGCCCGTTCTCAGACTTGTTAGCCCACTGTTCCCATCTAGTCATCGGGCGCTTTGGCGCATTGAACATCGTCGGCGTGGGCGCGACGTCGGCGGGCGCTCTGTACGGCGCCGCCCACGTCTGCGCGTCCCGGTCAATCGGCGCAAACCACCAGCCGCTTGCGGGCGATTCCAGGATGGCGCGCGCCAAGTCCCTCAGCCGGCCGCCCCGCGATAGGATGAACTCCGCAACCCGCGGATAGAGCGGCTGCCATATGCTCGTTTCGGACACGGCGTCCGCAAGCGCTCTCAGGCTGACCGCAGGCGTCGCCGCCACATCCGCGCTTATCCCCGACTCGTTCACAATCAGCAGAAACGCGCAACCCAGCGGCGAAGCGGTCAGTTCGTCAAGCTTGGCGTCCAAGTTTATCGCGGGCAAATCGGCGGGCGGCGAGTTCGTTTGCGTCATCGCGCTGCTTATGTGCATTGCGCTTGCGTCCATTGCGCCATCCGTTTAGACGACCAAATGCGTAATGCCCAAGCGCCGATGCGCGTCAGCGAAAGCGCTAGCGGCTAACCTTCAGGATGCTCAAGAACGCCTCTTGCGGGATTTCTACGCTGCCCACGCGCTTCATTCGCTTCTTGCCTTCAGCCTGCCGTTGCAGAAGCTTGCGCTTGCGCGTAACATCCCCGCCGTAGCACTTGGCGAGCACATCCTTGCGCAGCGCCCGTATCGTTTCGCGCGCGATTATCTTTCTGCCAATCGCCGCCTGCACCGGCACCTCAAAAAGCTGGCGAGGTATCAGTTCGCGCAGCTTCTTCACAAGCTCACGCCCCTGATAGTAGGCGTTATCGCGATGCGTGATGATGGACAGCGCGTCCACCGGCTCCCCGTTCACAAGTATGTCCACCTTCACCAGTTTGCCCGGCCGGTAGCCGGATACGGAGTAGTCCATAGAGGCGTAGCCCTGCGTGTGCGCCTTCAGCAGGTCGTAGAAGTCTATAAGCACCTCCGCCAGCGGCACGCCGAACTCCATCAGCAGGCGCGGCGCGGCGTCGGCGCCCTCGCGCTGCAGATACTCCATTCGCTTGTATTCGCCGCGTCTGCCGCGCACAAGCTCCATCACCGCCCCGATGTAGTTGGCGGGCGCTATGATGCTCAAGTCTAGCCACGGCTCTTGTATCTCATCTATGCGCGACGATTCCGGCAGATGCGCCGGGCTGTCGATTTCCAAGATTTCGCCGTCCGTCTGAAGCACCTCATAGGCGACGCTCGGCGATGTGGCAAGCAGATTGAGGTCGTATTCGCGCTCCAATCGTTCCTGCACCACATCCATATGCAACAAGCCCAGGAAGCCGCAGCGAAAGCCGGATCCCAGCGCCACCGAGTTTTCGGGTTGAAAGCTCAGCGCCGCATCATTGAGCTGAAGCTTCTCCAGCGCAACGCGCATCTCCAAGTAGTCTTCACCGTCCGCGGGATACAAGCCCGCGAACACCATCGGCTTCAGCGGCTGATAGCCTTGCAGCGCTTCTGAGGCGCCGTTTGCCGCCAGCGTTATCGTATCCCCGACCGGGGCGTCCCCCACGCTCTTCAGCCCCGTGGCGATATAGCCCACTTCCCCCACGCCGAGGCGGTCGACGCCGCTAGGCTCCGGCGAGAACACGCCCACCTCAAGCGCTTCGCTTGCGCGCGCCGTGGACATAACCCGAATGCGGCTGCCCGACGGCGCTTCGCCGTCCATTATGCGAACATAGGCGATTGCGCCTTTGTACGGGTCATACTTGGAGTCGAAGATAAGCGCGCGCAATGGCGCGTCCGGATCGCCCGAAGGCGGCGGCACGCGCTCCACAATCGCATCCAATATATCAGGAATGCCCGTGCCGTCCTTGGCGGACACAAAGATTATCTCATCATCTTTGAAGCCGAATGCCTGCGATACTTCCTGCGCCACTCGCTCAGGTTCGGCTACATCCAGGTCTATCTTGTTGATAACCGGGATGATTTCGAGATCGTGTTCCAGCGCCAAGTACACATTCGCGAGCGTCTGCGCCTGAATGCCCTGCGATGCGTCCACCACCAGCAGCGCCCCTTCGCACGCCGCCAGACTGCGCGAAACCTCATACGAAAAGTCCACATGCCCCGGCGTGTCTATCAGGTTGAGCTGATAGCGTTGCCCGCCGCCGCTCTCATACGCGAGCCGAACCGCCTGCGCCTTGATGGTGATGCCGCGCTCGCGCTCCAGATCCATATTGTCCAGCAGCTGCTCCACCATATCGCGCTCATCCACAGCGCCCGTCTGCTGCATCAGGCGATCGGCGAGCGTGGATTTGCCGTGATCGATGTGCGCAATGATGCAAAAGTTGCGGATATGCCGCGCATCGGTATTGCGAATGTTGTTTGCGTTGTTCAGCGTGTTGTTCATAATGCAATAGTAGCATTTAGCGGCGCAGTTTGTCAGGGTTAGCGGCCGCTATGATATTCTCACACTACAGGGTTCATCAATTTGAAAGATTCTAGGAAGCCCTGCATTAGCGAATGCTTCGCTGGGTTATACGCTCAATACCACTTCAGAGTGAGGATACCGGGATGCGGGCGCTTGGCATTTTGACGGCGGGTTTTAACGCAAAGGCGCATAAGCGCAAAGGGGGACAAAAGGGGATAAAGGCAGTAGGTATAAATCTATTCTGTTCAACAAGCATCTAAATCGGCAATTCTAAACTCTGTTATTATCGCGGGGATAAGCAATTCGGTTAGCGCCGTGTTCGCAGTAAGTCCGCAGTAAGTCTAATGAATGAGGTTTAGCGCTATGAACGATGGAACTGCATACTCCGATGCTGACAACTCGACGGGATTCGCGCGGAGCGTCGTTCTGCCCGTGGGCGTGGCGGCGGTTGCGTTGACAATCGCGGTTGTGGGCGCGCTGCTGGTGCGCGGCGAAAGCGAAATTGACGGCGTGAACTTCTTTGTGGAGTCGATATCGGGGTTCGCCGCCCGGAGTTTGGGCGGTTGGGGTGTCATAGCGCCGCTGGGTTTCGCATTCGGCGCGGGCATAGCGGCGGCGTTCAACCCGTGCGGCTTCGCGATGCTGCCGGCGTATATGGGGCTGTATCTAGGCATCCACGACGAGCGAAACGCCCCGTCTTTCGCCGGACAGATAGGCAAGGCGCTGCTCATAGGCGGCTCGGTAACGGCGGGCTTCGTGCTGCTGTTCGCCGCCGCGGGCGCGGTCATCGGGCTTGGCGCGCGCTCCGTGGTCGGCAGCATCCTGCCTTGGGTCGGGCTGGGCATCGGCGTGCTGCTGACGGTCGCGGGCGCGTGGCTGCTGAGCGGCGGCAAGCTCTACACCGCGCTGGCGCAGCAGATGTCGGAGCGCTTCGGCAACCCCGGACAAACCAATGCGCGCGGCTACTTCATATTCGGGCTTTCCTACGGATTGGCGTCGCTGAGCTGCACGCTGCCCATATTCTTGGCGGTCATAGGCACATCGTTCTCGACCGCGACGATATGGACTTCATTCGCGCAGTTCGTGCTGTACGCGCTGGGAATGGGCGCGGTCATCATCGCGCTGACGCTGCTGATGGCGATATTCAAGGGCGCGGTGATAGGCGTGATGCGGCGCGCGATGCCGTACATACAGCCGATAGGCACATGGCTGATGCTGATAGCGGGCACCTACATCGTGTTCTACTGGCTGACGATAGGGAATGTGCTGGGGTAACGCTGGGTTGATGGAGGAAGACGAAATGTGGACATATTTAGGCGCTAGAAAATCGGAAAAGCGCAATGACTTGTCGATTTGGACGACGGTTGTGGAAGAGCGCGATGGGAGCGGGCGGATAGACTTTGAGGTGGGCGACAGGGACGAAGCCACTTTCTTGCGCTTGCCGGAGCGCTACGAGACCGACGCCTACGGAGTGTATGGGGACGCTGCCGATCAACAAGCATGTGGTTGGGAAGTGCGGCGCGGTGAACTGGAACGTCAATGCTGCGCGGGAAGTTGAATCGGTTAGCGCGTCGGACAAAGGGCGGCGCAAAGGGCATTGAGATGCTGGTGAGTCTGCTTGCGCTAGTCTTCTGCGCCAAACTCAAACTCAATGCCACTCACCACTAATAATGCCGAGCCGCCCCCCGTCTTGCCTTGCGCCCAATCGCAGAGTACACTTGCCCCATAACATTGCCATACACCCAAGCCCATCCATATGCCCACATCACGGAGGCGCCGATATGACCACTACAGCCGATACGCTCGATACACGCGAAAGCGAAGCGCTGCGCCGCGCGTCCCTGCGCTACCTGTGGATGCACAACCGCGATTGGACGCAGATGGCCGAAGAAGGCGATCCCCAAATCATCGAGAGCGGCGAAGGCGTGCGCGTTACCGACGCCGAAGGCCGATCCTGGATCGACGTCAACGGCGGCTACAACTCCGTCAACATAGGCTACGGCCGAACCGAAATCGGCGAAGCCGCCTATGAGCAGATGCGCAACCTGCACTACTTCCCCCAGGGAACCACCACCGTCCCCACGGCGCAGTTCGCCGCCAAGCTTGCCGACATCACGCCCGGCAGCCTATCGCGCGTCTTCCCCGTCAGCGGCGGCTCCGAAGCCAACGAAACCGCCCTCAAAATCGCGCGCGCCTACTACAAGCGCATCGGCGAACCCGGCCGCTACAAAGTCATAAGCCGCATAGGTTCATACCACGGCATGACCGCCGGCGTACTATGGCTCGGCGGCAGCTCCTACCAGCCGCGCCACGACTACGAACCCGCCTACCCCGGCATGCTGCACGCCCCGCAGCCCAACCACTACCGCGCCGCCCACGACGGAGAAACCCCGTCCGAATTCGCCGTCCGCTGCGCCCAAGCCGTTGAGCGCCTAATCCAATTCCACGGACCCCAAACCGTCGCCGCCGTCATCGCCGAACCCATCGCCATACCGCAAGGCGCAGTTGTCCCCGCCGACGAATACTGGCCCATGCTGCGCCAAATCTGCGACAAGTACGGCGTCCTGCTAATCGCCGACGAAGTCATATGCGGCTTCGGACGCACAGGCAAAATGTTCGCCGTAGAGCATTGGAATGTAACCCCCGACATCATGACCGTCGCCAAAGGCGTCATCAGCAGTTACCTGCCCCTTGCCGCCGCCATCGTAAAGCGAGAAATAGCCGACGCATTCGCCGGCGAACAAAACTACCTGCGCCATGTATTCACCGCCGCCGGACACCCCGTTTCGGCCGCCGCCGCGCTCAAAAACATCCAAATCATCCAAGACGAAGCGCTAGTGGAAAACGCCGCCGAAGTAGGCGCCTACTTCAAAGAGCAGTTAGAGGGACTAGCCGTCGACCACCCCTTGGTTGGCGATGTGCGCGGGCTAGGCATGCTGCTCGCCGTTGAGCTCGTCAGCGACCGCAAAACCAAAGCCGGCTTCCCCCCCGACGCCCGTTTGCCGGAGCGCCTCAACGAAAAATTCCGCAAGCGCGGCCTCATATTCCGCATCAACAGCGCCATCCTAAACATCGGCCCGCCCCTCTGCATCACCCGCCCCGAAGTGGACGAAATCGTCCACGCCATCGACCTATCCCTATGGGAAATCGAAGGCGAAATGGGCATAGCCCGCATGACGTAGGCACATGAGTGGTGATAGACTAACATACGCTGCTGGCCGCGCATTGTTGCCGAAAATGCCGGCGTCGACGCAGACATCGCTACGTTGCGCCTAACCCTTTACGGCATCAGATCGCAGGGCGACACAAACGAAACTATACTGATGAAGTGGTTCATAAATGGACACGCTGATATGGACAACAGCATAGGCGCTAACACGATGGATACACAAGGGCAAGAAGAGCGCAACCGCGCCGCAGTGGGGTATATGCTGCTGGCGGTCGTCGGGTTTTCGCTGACTGCTTTGGTCGTTGCCCTAGCGAATGGACGCGAAAGTCCCTTTCTGTTTAACGCCAGCATAAAATTTGGCTACATAATCGGGCAGATTTTATTCCTATTGGCGTTCTATCGCTCGCTTCTATTCAACAAACGGGTTTGGAAGCTAGTGCGGCGAAGCCTAATCTGCCTGCCCATACTCGCTGTGATTATTCACAACTTCGAGTACACATTCTACGCATGGTCCACACGCTTCATAGACGTCTCAATCAGCGCCATCCTGTTCGATACCTATCCGCTATTTCTAGTCATTCTCACCGCTTGGCTATTTCGGGAAGAAGGTCGATATAAGAAAAACACGGCCGGAGTGTACTTCCTCTTAATCCTAGGCTTCGCGGGCTTCTCATTCGCGCTTCTCAGCCAATCAGGCAGTCTAGGCGGACTTAACGGAGTATCCAATTATGCTTTAATCGCAGGCATCGCGCTGATAACGCTTGCTGTGCTAACCGCTGTGCTGTCCGCATATGGGCTAAGATGGGGAGCCAACCTAGGCAAAGATTTATCGACTGAGACGCACTCGGACATATCCCCCGGTTCACTCGAACTCTTCGGCGTAATGGTCGCCTTTCTTATCGGCAATGTGGTGGCGTTCTTTATAAGTCTCGCTATCGGCGGCGCATCCAACGAAAGAATGACTTCCGATGCGCTTGTATTATCCGTTGGTGGGGGATTGCTCGCTCTAGCTGTTGCGGAAATCGCTTGGCGGCAGTCTAATCTAATCACCACTAATCTTGGCGTTAACGCCCTGACTTATGCCACGCCGCTTTTTAGCTTGCTCTGGCTGTTTCTCGCATCGCAAGTCAACGTCGCCCGCATCGACTTCCTCCTCATCGGCGCGGGCGCCATCATCACCGCAAACCTGCTTATCAACTTCGAAGCAGAACTGCGGCTTGGCTTCAAATCGCTGATTATCTCGCTGTGGGTTTGCGGCGTATGGGTCTATCTGCGCCCGGTCGAAGGCGCGCTGTTCGGCATCCAAGACTGGGCAGTGGGCAGCGCAGAAGCGTACTTCTCCGTGCTGACGCTTGCCGCCACCGTATTCACCCTAATCCTGTCATTCCGCGTAGGACGCCTTGTGAGCCGTACCAGAGACGAAGAAGACAAGACATTCGCGCTGTTCCAAAAACTCGATACGCTAGTGGAACGAGGCATACTCAGTGCCGAAGTTCGCAAGCATATGCTGGTCATTGACGTGTCCGAAAGGCGTCCTAATTCGTTGCGAAGCGCCTATGCTTCAACGCTCAAATGTATATCGGACGCCAAGTCCAATTCCGACGATGACGCCCACAAGTCCCAACTAGGCGAAGCCGAAGCCGAACTAAACGCCCTAGTGCATTCCAAGCAGCAAGGCATCGTTTTCGGCGAACTCGCCGCGCTTTACATAGTTGCGATAATCACCGTTTTCATAGCCCTCTCATCACGCCCCGCTCTAGCGTCAGACTGGAACAACTTCCTAGTTGAGGCGTTTGCCGTACTGCTTTCGGCAGTGATTATCTTCCTGATTTTCAACGCGCACGACCTACAGAACGAGCGTGTGAGTGGAATACTCAAAAAGATAAAGAACGGCGGTTACGGCGTTATGTTCCGCGACGCCCAGATCCGCGCATTCGAGCAATGGCTTTCCATCGCAATCAGCGTTGTGCTTGCCGTAGGATTCGGAGCGCTGTTGCTGGACAAATGGCGGATTTGGAACTGGCTTGCCGCGGTGAACTAACCTGAGCCGCGCATCCCCGTATAAATCCCCTTTGCGCCCTCGCCCCTTTGCGTCAAAATCGCACCTTGCCATCATTCAACCCGCCTGCTAACATAGGCAATGATAGAAAATGCAACAAGAGAGTAGAGAGCCATTATGCGATTCACCCCATTCAACTCCAAACCCGCCCTTTACTCCCTAACAGCCATCGCGGCGGCGTTGATTCTATTCCTAACCCTGCTGCCGAACTTCGACAACGCAAGCGCGCAGCAGGGCGCGACCGCCACTCCCATCATTCGCAAATCCACAAGCTCCTCCCCCAATGCTTTTACCGCCGTAGCAGCCGGCGGGGTTAATACCGCCGTACTGCGCCCGAATGGCGTTCTGGAGTGGTGGGGGTATGTATATGGGGGACTAACGACTAATCCAGCCTACGCACCGCCTAAGACTGAAACCTTCGCATCCATGAGCGTCGGCTCCTATCATTTATGCGGACTGCGCGCCAACGGCACAGTGGCGTGCTGGGGGCTTGTACGCGGGCTGAATACTCCACCTGCGAATACAACCTTCGCATCCATAAGCGTCGGCGACGATCATGCCTGCGGACTGCGCGCCAACGGCGCTGCGGCATGCTGGGGGAGTAACCAATACGGTCAGTCAACGCCGCCGTCAGGTACGTTCACATCTATAAGCGCCGGCGATTATCATACCTGCGGACTGCGCGCCAACGGCGCTGCCGTGTGCTGGGGGAGGAACGGATACGGTCAGTCAACGCCGCCGTCAGGTACGTTCACATCTATAACCGCCGGCGGAAATCATACCTGCGGACTGCGCGCCAACGGCGCTGCCGTGTGCTGGGGGAAGAACCATTTAGGCCAGGCGAATCCGCCGACTGGCGCATTCACATCCATAAGCCTCGACGGGTCGGCTACCTGCGGACTACGCGCCAACGGCGCTGCGGTATGTTGGGGGGAGAACCAATACGGTCAGGGAACGCCGCCTAACGTGACTTTCGCGTCTATCAGCGCCGGCGCGTATCATACCTGCGGAATGCAGAAGAATGGCGTTGCGGTGTGTTGGGGAAGTAACGTTCACAATGTAGTAACGCTGCCAACCGAATCCACGTCGACGACAACCGGCACGCCAACGCCCACGAATACACCCACGGCGACTAACACGCCCATAGCCACGCCCACGTCCGTACACATCTGCGACCGTAATCCCTACTCACCTGTGTGCGTTACGCCAACGCTCACGCCCACGATAGACTACTGCGCCGCTAATCCCAACTCATATGCGTGCATTACGCCCACGGCCACCGCCACAAATACGCCAACCCTCACCCCCACGGCAACCACAACGCGCGACGACAGCGGCGCGCCAATCCCCACGCCCACCCTCACGCCTACAACAACAACCCGCGCAGACGTCCCCACGCAAACACCCACCCGCACGAATACGCCCACCCTCACCCCCACAGTAGCGCGCGACGACAGCGGCGCGCCAATCGCCACGCCCACCCTTACGCCAACCACAACCCGCGCAGACGTCCCCACGCAAACACCCACCCGCACGAATACGCCCACCCTCACCCCCACAGTAGCGCGCGACGACAGCGGCGCGCCAATCGCCACGCCCACCCTTACGCCAACCACAACCCGCGCAGACGCCCCCACGCAAACGCCCACCCGCACCGCAACCACGGTAACCACCTCCGGAAACGCCAACGCCCGAATAAGCCAACTCGAAGGCCAAGTAGGAACGCTGCGAAACCAAGTGACATCGCAGCAAGAGCAGATTGAAACCCAGAAAGGGCAAATAGAAACGCAGCGCGAGCAGATCCAAACCCAGCGCGGCTTCATCGATTCCCTGCGCGATCTTATCAGAGCGCTGACCGCCCGCCTAGACGCGCTAGACGGCGGCTCCGACGGCGCGCCCGCCCCAACCCACACCCCCACGCCGACGCTGACGAATACCCCCGTAACCGCGCTGGACGGCGCTCCCACGCCCACATCCACAACCGTGCCTACCGCAACCCCCACGCCCACATCCACAACCGTGCCTACCGCAACCCCCACGCGCGTATCCAGGTCCACCCTAAACCCCGGCTGCATCGGCAAAATCGGCCTAGGCTGGCTAACCGGAACCTGGAACGCCGACTGCCAATCCACAAAGACGCCCCCAACCGCAAAAGAAGGCGCCCGCTACGCCCGCTACTACGCCTTCACCCTAGACGCCCCCTCGCGCATAACCGTAACCATCTCATCCACCGACGTCAGAGACACCTACCTCTACCTGCTCCGAGGCAGCGGCAACGAAGGCGAAATCGTCAACCGCGGCGACTCCGAAATAGTCGAGCAGCTGTCGGCCGGAACCTACACCATAGAGGCAACCACCTACAACCTAGAAACCGCCGGCAACTTCACCCTAACGCTGGACATCGCCGCAACCGGCGTCTCCGCCGCAGCCGGCGCCCCCCGCTAACCCGCCACCCCCACCATGCGCTTCCCCCGCAACCCCGATGCCGGGGGAAGCGCAACCCCATATAAACCCCCTTTGCGCCCCCGCGCCTTTGCGTTGAAAGAAAATCTCAACCCGCCATCCCCTCCAGCGCCCCCAATATCCCCCGATTGCGCCCGTTCACATTCGGCTCCCGCGCGAACAGCAGCCGATAGCGCCCCAGCAGCGCCTGAACCCCCGCGTCCGCCGCATCCAGCCCAAGCATATCCGCCACAACCGAATCGATGCGCTGCCGATTGCCGTCGCGGAAGCAGTACGCGAACGGCTCCAGCTCCAGCGCAGACAGCGCCTCAAACTCCCGCCCCGCGATATCGATAGCCCGCCGCGCCGCGTCCGTATCCGCCCCGAAATCCGGGCAGGGCGTCCCCGCAATCGCGTTCACCTGTATCGTTGAGCGCCCCGACTGCGTGGACTGCCCGTAGGCGCTCCGCAGCGCCGCCCCGAATATGCTGTTGTAAAACAGCGCTATCGCCGGTTCTGCGCCGCGCTTGATGTGTTGCAAGGCATTCCAAGCCGCCCCGCCGTGAGCCGCGCTTTCGGTGGCGCATACCGCGGTTGCCTGCGACGTCCAGCGCAGCCCGCGCTTGAAGAAGCGCCTGCTTGTCGACCGACTCAGCCTAGCCGCTTGCTCCGCATCCACCACATGCCCGCCGTCCGTAGGCAGTGCCGCTATGCTCGTCTGACGCTTGCCCTCCGCCGCCCACATCGCCGTATGCGTTGGGACAATATCCCAATCATCCATCGGCGACCACTCAAAAGCGCCTATCGCATCGTTGCCCCTGCGATGCCCTATCAAGTGATGCGTAGGCCCCGCCCCTGCGATTTGCCCCAATGTCCCCATCGTCAATGCCAAGTCGAATTCGGCGAAAGTCAGCGGATCCCAGCACTTGCCGTTGAGCAGCGCCGCTATCACCGCCGTGAACTCGTAGTTGGCGTTGCCCACCGCGAACCAAGGAAAGCCCTCGCTAATCGTGGCGCATCTGACATAGTTGCCGTGCGTGATGCGCCCTTGCGCGCTATCGGGCGCTATTCCCGCGATTTCCTGCGCCGCGGCGTACCCCTGCTCCATTGCCGACGGCGCTTGATGAAAATTGACCGCCGTAATGCGCGTAGGCTGCCAATCGCTGGGACGCAGCGCTTTCTTTGTGGCGACCACCAGCATTTCGTTCATATTCGTGTCCGCGCTCATGCTCTCTTCTTCCCGCCCGGCGTTGGCTATGGCTACTATGTCTTGGAAGTCCGTCTCCATTTCGGTGCGCCAAGCCCGCCAGCTTTCGGCGTGAGCGGCGGTCAACGGCAGCACGAATGCGTACACGCCGCCCGGCGCTAGGCGCATATTGGCGATGTTGCTGAAGTCCGACGCAAGTCCCGCCTGCCCGTTGGACATAGCATAGCCCCGCCCGTTGGATCGCCTGGACGCGCGGTTACGCAATGGCGCTAATCCCCTAGCCGCTTGCTGCCGTCCCCTGCGCGGGCGGCTGTACGGCGGATTCATAAGCGCCCAATCTACACTGCGCGGCGGTATGCCGAACAGCCCTCTAATCCCGTCCATCCCCGGCGTTACGCTGCGCCCGCCGCCGCCCAGAAAGTCCGATACCGTGGTGCGCGACGGATCCAGCAAAAACAGCGATCCCGCCCCGTCCGTTACCACCGCGATTTTGCTCTGATTGTAATCCTGCGCGATATTCAAATCCGTCAACCGCTTGGCGGTCAGCGTCCCCGCGATGCCGTTCACATCCAGCGCGATGATATGCTCTTCCATTCGCTTGCGGTGAAGTTCGGGGTCAGCGCCGCCCTTCTGTGAATGCAAGCGGCGCAGCGCGCGCTCACCCGCCCCTATCAGCGTCCCCGTCCCGCAAGCCGCGTCCCAAAGATTCAGCGCCGCCAACTCAGCAGCGTCCATACGCCCGAACCTAGCGGCGGACAGCGTGGCGAGCAGCTCCGCTATCGCCGGCCGGGTGTAATGGGCGGCGCGCTCTTCGCGGTCCGGCACAAGCCGCTGCCACAACTCCCCCGCGAAGTTATACACATGCTTCGCATTCGTAGAGGTGATTTCGTCGCTGAGCTGCGCCAATTCGGCAAGCGTCCTTGGGAAGTGATCGCCCAGATCCCCGGCGTTCAGCGCGCTTATCGCCAGCTCCATCACCGGCAGATAGTTGACGCCCTGTATCAGCCGCCAAGCCTCAAGCAAGTGCGCTTTGAGGATAATGTCCGAAGAGACCGTTCTTGCCTTCAGGTCGTCGGTCGAGGGCAGTTCGACGGCTTGCAGATCCGAATTATGCTTGGCGAGGTCGTTCTGCAAGTCAATGGCGATAAGCCATATGGCGCACGCCGTCCTCGCCGCCTGCAGGTCGTTGTCCGTCCCCGTGGCGCGGCGCAGTTCGGCGAATGTGGCGGCGCTGCGCGAAACCGTCAGCTCGATTTCGCCGTGCAGATACTCCCCCATAGACATTATCCGCTCGGCGATGCGCTCGCTTTGGCGGTCGATCGTCGCCTGCGGCGCTTGCATATATTCGCAGTACGCCGCCAAATCCGACGGCGCGCACAGCATAGGCGCATCCGGCCAAACCTGCGCCTCATCCGCGCTATCGCCCGAAACCAAGCGCACGGACAAAACCCGCTCGTCGGCGTCCAACCGCCGCGCGAACTGCGCCACAGAGTCATTGCGGCAGTCAGCGCCAATCCCCACCGCGATAGCCGCGCTGAACGGACGGCTATCGCCCCTAAGCCTTTCACCCAACCGCCGCTTAGCGTCTTCCACCGCCGGGCTATCGTACTCGCACTCCACAATCACCGGCATACGATCCGCCTGCCGCACCACGATGTCCGGCCTAGCGGCGCTGTCCGCCAGCACGCTCGCGCGCTCAGCGTCCGCCCGCCAATCCCGCCCCGCGCCGTTAAGCCACTGCGCTATAGCTTGATTGGCGTCATGCTCATGAAGCTGCCCCACTAATTGCGAAGTCATTGCAAATTCTCTCAAGTTAACTCGACAACCGCTTTCACCCTTAATCGGGCAACAGCGATTTCCACCCCATTTTACAACCTACAACCACCGAACCGCTTGCGTCAATCGGAATTGCGTTGCCTAACCGCCCACCATTCCCATAACCCCTTTGCGCCGCCACTTGACCTTCGCCTTTACACGGCGGCGCAGTTCTGCTTAAATCGCTAATGCAAAGTTGGATTAGGAAGCGAGGATGGGGAACCCAGCAGGAGGGGTGATGGCTAGCCTAGAGATTCTTCGCCCTTGTTTGGTGGGAAGGCGTTTCGATGATGGCGCGATCCCGTTGGAATTTCTTGAGGATTTGGCGCATCTGCGTAAGATGATATTGGAAGTAGCCAAATGGCATTTTCTGCATCATAATACAGCGAGCCGGCGCGTGCCGTCTAAGTTCGCAAGCTCCGTAGAATTTCAACTCACAGGGCTGGAGCGCGGCAGTGCCGTCCCTGTCATCAGCATAGTCGCTCCCCAATCGACACTGGCAGGGAGTTTGCCATATGAGCGATACTTCACCAGTGCTGTGGGAAGCATAATCGAAACTATTGACGCAGCCGATCAAGGCTTCTTGCCTTCGAACAACGGCTATCTTCCGCCAAAATACCTCGCGCACTTCAATAGGATTGGGCGCAGCCTACGCGAAGACGAATTCATTCAATTGCAAGCTCCATCGGTCAAAGTGTCGGCGCGACTCGACCAAAAGACTCGCATGAAACTACTCCAAACCTCCAAGGTGAGCGCTCTCTTACAAGAAATTACTATTCGCGGCGCAGTATCCGAAGTCGACCAAGATGATATGACATTCGATATTCATCCGACATTCGGGCGCAAAGTGTCGGGGACTATCTCTGAACACCACTACGAAACTTTTATGGAGGCATTCAACGGCTACAGAGAGGGGGTTCGCGTCGCAATTGAGGGCGTGGGCAAGTATGACCAACAGCATCGGTTGACCGCGCTCCAAGAGATAGCGCAAATCAACATCCTAGATCCGCTGGACGTCCCCTCGCGCTTGGACGAGTTCCGCAATATGAGAGACGGCTGGTTGGACGGCGATGGCATTGCGCCCGCCCGCGCTGGCCTAGACTGGCTTGCCGAATCCTTCGAGCGCTGGTACCCGGACAATGCGCCGCTGCCGTTCACATACCCAACGCCGTCCGGCGGCGTCCAATTCGAGTGGTCTGTGGGCGGGCAGGAAATCAGCCTCGAAGTGGATTTGCGAACCCGCCAATCCGTATGGCATCGGCTTGACATGTCCACGCTATCCGACGACGAGCGCGAATTGAACTTGGAAGAGTCCGCAAGTTGGCAGTGGATAGGCGCGCAGATTGTTCGGTTTTCGGGGCAGGCCGAATGAACGCATCCACGTTGCTGCATCGGCAAATCAACCCCAACTTCATCCAACCCGACCCGCTATCAGACCAGCCGCGCGTTACTTCGCAGGCATTTCGACCTTTCGGGAGCGCCCGAATGCTCTCAACTTACGACGGCGACCAAATATCTGCCGCGGTTTCGTGGCTGCATTACACAAGCCAATTGGGGCTAGAGTCTTGCGGAGTGATGTCTGTTACGCCGGCAGAATGCGCCCAATCGAAACTGAAGGCTATACCCGACGGCGTTCCCTATCCTGAGCATGTTTCCATAAGCTTCATTGGATTGACCGCTGGACAAATCAAAAGCGTCTCCAAAATCTTGACCCTCGCCGCCAACGCGCGCGGATGGCAATACCGCCAAACTCTATAAACCCCTTTGCGCCCCCGCGCCTTTGCGTTAAAATCCCCCTCGGACACATCCAACCCGAACCGCGATTGCCGCATTCACCCCGCCCCTATACACAAACGCCCCAATATGCGCTAATATCAGATAATCGCCCCAAGCAGCGAACACGCCACAAAGCCATTCGGAGAGCGCCATGCCAACTACCGCCACCGCCGCCGATACCCAAGCCGTCCGGCAAGCCGCCCTCGACCACCTATGGATGCACAACGCCGACTGGACGACGCTCGCCGAACAGGGCGGCCCGCCCATTATGGTCAGCGGCGAAGGCGCGCGCGTTACTGACGCCGAAGGCAATGTGTGGATCGACGCCCACGGCGGTTACGCCTCCGTCAACGCCGGCTACGGGCATACCGAAATCGCAGACGCTATGCGGGCGCAAATGCGGAAGCTCGCCTACTTCCCGCAAGGCACCACTACAGCGCCCCTAATTCGGCTTGTGGAAAAGCTCGGCGAACTTGCGCCCGGCAATCTGGAACGCGTCTGGCCCGTCAGCGGCGGCTCCGAAGCCAACGAAACCGCCCTCAAAATCGCGCGCGCCTACCACAAGCGCCGCGGCGACAACGGGCGCTACAAGATTATCAGCCGCCGCGGCTCATATCACGGCGCTACCGGCGGCGTTATGTGGACGGGCGCTAGCGCCGACCTCGCCGACTACGAACCCGCCATGCCCGGCATGCTCTACGCCCCGCAGCCCGACCTCTACCGCTGCGAATTCGACAGCGCCACGCCCGAAGAGTGCGCCGCCCGCTGCGCTCAGGCGATCGAAGACCTCATCCTGCTGCATCACCCCGACACCGTCGCCGCAGTCATAGCCGAACCCATCGCATCCGGCATTGCGCCGCCCGCGCCCGAATACTGGCAAACCCTGCGCCAAATATGCGACCGCTACGGAGTGCTGCTTATCGCCGACGAAGTGGTTACCGGATTCGGCCGCACCGGCAAAATGTTCGCGATGGAGCATTTCGGCGTAGTCCCCGACATAATGACCGTCGCCAAAGGCATCACCAGCAGTTACCTGCCCCTAGCCGCCACAATCGCATCCACCGCCGTCGCCGACGCATTCGCCGGCGAAGACAACATCTTTCGCCAGGCGCTCACATTCGGCGGCCACCCGGTTACCGCCGCCGTAGCCCTCAAGAACATCGAGATAATCGAGCGCGACGGCCTTGTGCAGAACGCCGCAAGCGTAGGCGCCTACTTCCTAGACCGCTTGCAAGACCTGCAAGAGCGCCATCCCATCGTAGGCGACACGCGCGGCATCGGCTTGTTGCTGGGCATCGAGCTCGTCAGCGACCGCGCATCCAAAGCGCCCTTCGACGCCAAGCAGGAAATAGGCAAGCGCTTCACCGCCAAGATGCAGCGGCAGAACATCATCATGCGCTGCAGCCCCGCCGGCCGCATTACGCTAGGCCCGCCCCTCTGCATCACCAAAGACGACGTAGACGAACTCGTCGCCGCAATGGACAACGCCCTCGCTGAGCTGGAATCTGAGCTAACCGCGTAAGTGTCCAGCCGCCGCATACCCTTTGCGTCCCTGCGCCTTTGCGTTAATGCAAGATTTTCTTAAGAAGATGCCTTTCGTCCGTTCAAAAACGAAAACTATGGAACCCCGATCTATTCAACCTAATGCGCTACCTAATTCTACCCCCCCCCCGAAAGCATGTTCGCGCGCTGCAAGCGGCAACTCGCACAATGCTGCGAATGGCGGCTTGGAACGCCCTGTTCATTATCTCGCCCCTACTCTTGGTTGCGCTTGCCGGGGAGGCGTACTTTCGGCTGACAAGGCCGTTTATAGAGAACAGCATACCCTATCGGTTTGTGGACGGCGTTGGAGCAATCCGCAAACCCAACGCAGAGGCGCGCCATGCAAACTGGGACGACGACAACTTTGTCATTTCGTATACCAACAGCCAGGGCTTTCTCGACCGCGAGCCCGTCAGCGCTGAACGCGCCGCCGCCGGCTGCCATATAGCCTTCATCGGCGATTCCTTTGTGGAAGCAATAGAGGTTCCCATCGCCGATAAGTTTCAGGTGCGCCTAGAAGAGATGGCGGCGCGCGAACTGCCGCGCCTGTCAATCACCACGCAGGCCTACGGAATAAGAGGAACCGGCCAAATCAATCAGCTTCCGTTCTACGACGAGTACGCCCGGCGTCTGAACCCGAATCTGGTGGTTCCGGTATTCTTTATCAATGATTTCATGAACAACTCGCCTGCGATGTATTCGCTAAGGTTTGGCGTAGATCCTGATCGCTTGCCGTTTATGTCCGCTCAAAAAGACGCTCATGGAACTATGAAACTGCGCCCGCCGGATCCGGAATTCGAACGCTTTCTGCTGCCAAGTCTGCCTAGACTCTGGTATGAGAGCCTTGCAGAGTGGCTGAGTCGGGTTTCGCACTTCGCGAAATGGCTGAAGACAAAGAATATATGGACAATAAGCAAGTTCCAATATGCGGCGTGGGCGAATATGATAGCCGATCGACCTTGTTGCGCGTTGGGCGGATGGCGGCCTCGCGGCGGCAGTGATCTGTCCTTGGGACGCCCGTTCACGAAAGAACATCTGCCGCCTATCTTAGATGAAACGCTGGAATACACCGCTTTCGGCATAGAGCAGTTCAAGCGGCGCGCAGACCGCGACGGCGCAAAACTGGCAATCCTGGCAGCCACGTCGTATATGGGAACGCGCGGCGATCCGCAGTTCGACCGCCTAAACGCCATCGCCGAGCCGCTCGGCATTCCCATAATCAGCCAGTACGAGTACGTCGTCAGCCAGGGACACAACTACCAGGACGCCCGATGGCGTTACGACTTCCATTGGAACGCCACCGGACACCAATGGGCTGCGGAAGCCATACTGGAATGGCTGAAACAGAACCAAGACGTATGCGACTGAACTCGGCTATCCCTTTGCGCCCCTGCGCCTTTGCGTTAATATAAGATTTCAAATGAAATCACTGCTCCCCGCATCCGACCAACGCGCCGCGCGCCAAACCCTCTGGATAGGCGCAATAACCGCCGCCCAATTCATCGCAAGCATCGCCCAGGTCGCGCTATCCGCCCGCATCCTAGGCCCGCAAGGCTTGGGCATACTAGCCGTCATTATCGCGCTCACATCCCTGCTGTACCGCCTTGTATCCCTGCCCGGCAACGAAGTCATCACCACATTCGTAACCCGCGGCATCGTCGAAGGGCGCATCCAAGAAGCCGCCGGCATCCTGCGCTTCACATTCATCGTATCGCAAGCGCTGTCCCTGCTATCCTACGCCCTGCTCGCCGCCGTCGCGCTTTCCGTAAGCGGACTGCTCGGCGAAGCGCAAGACTACGGCGCCGCGCTGCTGCTCTACGGCATCGGCGGCATTGCCATCGCCACCATGCGCGAAAGCATGGCCGTGCTGCGAATAGCCGACCGTCTGCAGCTGGGCTTCGCCGTCTCAGTGATTAGCGCCGCCGCCCGCATAGCCTTTCTGCTGACCGCCTGGCTAACCCAGGGCGGCCTAACGATGGTGGCGCTGGCGTACGTCGCGGGCGATGTGATTAACGGCATCGGCCTGTTCATAGCCGCCGCCGCGTCCGAGCGCCGCGCCGGCCTGCCCGGCTTCCTGCGCTCCCTGCGCGCCCGTATCCCCGACCGCGAAGTCCTAGCGTTTCAAGTAGGATCGTTCTGGCGGGCGTCCATCGAAGCCGTCATACTGCACATAGACATCATCCTAATAGCGAATATCGTAAGCCTAAGCCAAATCGGGCTATACCGCGCGGCGCACCAAATCATCGACGCCACCAAGCACCCCTTTCGCACAATATCCGTAGGCGTGCAAGCCGAATATAGCCGCCAATGGTACGGCGGAGACGCCGCCGCCGTGCGCCGCATAGCCCGCCGCTTCACCCTGCTGGCGCTGGCGTTGGCGCTCGTCGGATACGCCCTGCTCGCGCTAATCCGCGAACCCGTCATCGCTATTATGCTAGGCCCCGCCTTCGAAGACGCCGCCGTCCCGCTGCTTGCCCTAATCCCGGGCGCATTCGCATTCGCCGTAATAGCGCCCGTCTATATCCTGCCCGCCGCCACCGGCCGCGCTATCCCCCACCTGACGGCCGCGGCCCTGGCGCTGACCGCTATGACAATCGCGATACTGACCCTCGCCCCTATCTACGGCGCATCGGGCGCGGCGTGGGCGAACACCATCGGCTGGCTGACATTCGCGGCCGCATTCGTCCCGTTCATCATCGCCGCCATCCGCCGCAAATCTATTCACGTCCGTTAGCGGTGTGATAACATAAACGCGCGAACCGAAACGCAAATCCGAAAAGACCGCATCAGTCCAAACCGCGCTGAGCGGAACATCAACGCATCAACAGAGGATCGTCTTGCTTAACTCAACCTACGCATCGTTGTCAGAAAGGCTCTCCAACGCCGGCGTCGATAAGCTTTCAATGTACTGCGCCTCTATCGCCTTGGCGCTCTTCACATTCGCCTACATGCTGAGAGGCGGCGCGTTGCTGTTCGACTCAATAAACCTTACGCCGGTGTTTCTGCTGCTTGCTATCGCCTGCGCCGCCGTACATATCGTCGTTACCGGAAAAATCAGGTTCCAGCTCATCTGGGCGGATCTGGCGATCGTCGGCTTTGCGCTGTTGATGTTTGTCAACAGCAGTTCGGAGGCAGGGGCCGATAAGAGCATGCGCTTCATAGCGCTTGTGCTTGTCCCCTACTTTCTTGCGCGCTACATACTGGTGGACTTCGGCCAAGTCAAGCGCTTTCTCTACACCGCGCTCTTCATCATCACCGTCATAGCGCTCGGCGGCTTCGCGTCATCCTTCCTGCCCCAGCCGATAGCGGCGCTGCTGCCGTATGAGAGCAGCGAATGGGGCCAGCGCCTGCTCTTTGCGGAAGCCAACCCTATCGCAGTAGGGATGGCGATTATGATAGGAATGATGACATATGTCGGACTAGCCGCCGGCCGCGGACGTATCTCATGGGCTATCCCCTGCCTAGTGATAACCGGCGTCATGCTCTACACGCTGCTGCTGGTAGGCACGCGCGGCGCGATAGTCGCTTCTTTCGGAGCGCTGATTGTGGCTATCGTGGCTACGCTTGCCACTCGCAGATTCAAGGGGCTGCCTGTCCTGATAATCGCGCTCTGCGGCGTCGGCTTCATATTCTACAACGCCTTCGCAGGCGCATTGGTGCCGGAACCGCAGCCTGAAACGCCCGCAGTCGTCGCGGCAGTCGAAGAAGTCCCCACGCCAACCGCAGAACCAGTCGAGCCAACCCCGGAACCCACCCAAGCCCCCGATGATACCGATACCGAACCCGAAGAAGAACCCACGCCCGAACCTGAACCGACTCCTGAGCCTACGCCTGAGCCCGAACCAACGCCTGAGCCTGAGCCCACGCCGATGCCCACGCCCGAACCTGAACCAACGGCTCCCCCAATTCAGCTTCCAAGAGTCGAGCTTCCCAATCAAGACCGCTTCGATACGCTTGTGGACGCTACCACAATAAGCGGTTGGACTTCCGAAGATACGCTGAAGAATCGGGTTGTGTTGTTCAGGGAAGCGGTTGCGATGTTCAGAGAAAACCCGATTCTAGGCGCCGGCGCCGCGGGGATGGAAATAGACGGCGCCGCGGGACTGGAAATATACGCCCACAACATATTCCTAGAGACGGCCGGCGAACTAGGGATAGTGGGGCTTGCCCTGCTGGCGGTTGCGATCGCGTTCACGCTGAGAAGCCTCTGGAAGTTCTTCATTACCATGGACCAGGAGCATCCCAACTACTACATCGTCCTAGCCGCCTTCATGGCGCTGACCGGGCTTTTCATCCAAAAGCAGTTCTCCACCAGCCTCGCCAGCCACAAGGACATCGTCGCCTTCGCCGCCATCATACTCAACCTGCCCATACTATTGAACATCCCGGCCTCCGCCGTGGAACTCAGCGGACTCCGCAGCAAGCTCCCGCCGCAGCTCCGCTTCCTAGCCCCCGCCAAAGACAGCGTCCCCATAGACGACGCCGACGAACCAAGCGCCTAAACCGCGCAGCAACAACCCTGTCAGCGCATCAAAGCGTCCAATAGACTTGCAGCGACAACCCCGCCGCAAGCCATTGGACGCTAATCTCTCTTTACATCCCTTTGCGCCCCCGCGCCTCTGCGCTAAAACCCCCGCGCCAAACCCATCCCCCGCCGTCAAGCGCCCTTGTCCAAAGCGCCCATTGCCTTTATACTCTAAACTATGATGCAATCCGACCTGCCCGAAAGACGCGAACTCCCCCTATTCCCGCTCAACACCGTGCTGTTCCCCGGCGCGGCGCTGCCCCTGCAAATCTTTGAAGACCGCTACACCCAAATGCTGCGCGACTGCCTAGACGACGATATGCGCTTCGGCGTGGCGCTCATCAAGTCCGGCAACGAAACGGGCGAACCCGCCATACCCTACCCCATGGGCTCCGTGGCGTACATAACGCAGGTCAACGAAATCAGGCGCGGCCGCTTCTTCGTGGCGATAGCCGGCGAAAGCCGCTTCAAAATCATACGCATCATCCAATACCGCCCATATATGATAGCCGATGTGGACATACTGCCGGAGCCGCCCGCCGACGAAGCGGCGCTCGCGCAGATGGACGAAGTCAAGCAGGCGCTCAACCGCTATATGAGCCTCGTAAGCGGACTGCAGGGCGGCTGGTCAAGCCAAACCCGTGCATCAAACGATCCTGTTGCGCTCTCATACTACATAGCGGAGGTTCTGCGGCTGGATCTCACCGAAAAGCAGGCGCTATTAGAGCAGCCCACCGCCGCCATGCGCCTAGAAGCCGAGCGCGAAATGCTGGAGCGCGACCTAGACATCCTGCGCCAACGCGTCGCCGAAGAGATGCGCAGCAAATTCAGCCGCCAATAACCGCCCGACCCTATAACCCTCTGCGCCCCCTCGCCTTTGCGCTAAAACGCCCGCTAAGCCATCTGCGCCTTTGCGTTAAAACGCCCCCAACCGCACCGCCGCGCTATCATCCGCCACATCGCCGAACACCGCCGGATGCAGCATCCGCGCCAAAAGCTCCAGCGCGTCCACCAACCGCGGACCGCTGCGACTGAAGTACGCCCCGGCGTCCGCCACATACACCCGCCCGTTGGCGACCGCCGGCAACTTGCGCCACTCGTCCCGATTGCCCAGCAACGCCACTTCTCCCAGCGCCTTTTCCACGCCCATCCCGCACGGCATCAGCGCCACCACATCCGGCGCGGCCGCTGCCAGCTCATCCATGCTGATGCGTCGCGAGGGCGCGCCCGGCAACGCCAGCGCATCAACGCCGCCCGCTATATCAACCATCTGCGGCAGCCAATGCCCCGCCGCTATCAGCGGATCCAACCACTCGATACAAGCGATGCGCGGCCTATCCCCGGCGTCCGCCGCCAGCGAGCGCACCGCATCAACGCGCGCCTGCAGCTCCCACACAAGCGCCCCCGCCGCATCCGAAGCGCCGCACAGATCGCCCAGCATCCGTATATCGTCCAACACATCCACTATCCCCGTAGGGTCAAGCGAAATCACCTGCGGCGGCAGCGCAAGCCGCGACGAAGCGTGCCGCACATCCTCATACGACACCGCGCACACATCGCAGAGTTCCTGCGTGATGACCAGATCCGGCGCGGCCGCGCTCAAAACCGCTTCGTCAACCTCATAGATGCGCTCGCCGCGCGCGTACATATCGGACACCACGCGGTCAATCTCTTGACTGCTCATATTGGACGAGTCGAAGCGGCTGCGAACAACCTTCGGCTTATCGCGCGCCGCCGGCGGGTAATCGCATTCGTGGCTCACGCCGTACAACGAATCGCCCAGCCCAAGCGCATACACCATCTCAGTGCCGCTCGGCAAAAACGAACAGATACGCATCGCAGTCAATCGCAGTCATAGGCGCGCGCGGCCGCAGCCCGTCGGAATGCGCCGAGCGGCCGCCAAGCCCGCCCGTCGATGCCGACAACCCGCCGCCGCCAACGCCAACTCAGGTTAGTTTTAAGGGATGTCCCCCCATCTTAACCTTCCCAGATTAGGGGAAAGGGAACAGAGGACGACGATTAGAGAACGCCCTCTTTCTCGAACGCTTCGGCAAGGCGCGCTATGCCTTCGTGGATCTCGTCGGGCGTGTTGTAGCCGAAGCACAGCCGCGCGTAGTTCCTGCCCGAAACCCCGTCCGGCGCGAACAGCGGCCCCGCCTGATAGCCCACGTCCGCCGTATCAAGCACCTTGTCCCGTATCGCGGTGATGTCGGCGTCTTCGCGCATCTGCAGCCAGATGAACAGCCCACCTTCCGGACGGCTCCAAGTCGCCGACGACCCGAAATTCTCGCCCAGCGCCGCAAGCATCGCATCCCGCTTGGCGCGCTGAACATCGTTTATCTCGGCGATGTGTTCGTCCAAGTTCCCCGTGGCGTACCGATGCACCGCCCACGACGCGAACTGATTGGCGGCGCCCCCGCTCTTCACCACCCGCGCCACATCCAGCACCTCGCGCGGCGCCGTCAGATAGCCCAAGCGCATCCCCGGCGCGATTATCTTGGAGAACGACGCGGCGTACATCACGCTGCCCGTATCGTCAAGCGAATGGATGGAAGTCACATCCTCGCCGTCATACCGCAGGTCGACATAGCAATCGTCTTCGAGTATCGCGACGCCGTGCTTCTGCGCCAGCCGCACCATCGCCTTGCGCCGCGCAAGGCTCATCGTCCAGCCCTGAGGGTTCTGAAAGGTGGGAATGGTGTAGATGAACTTAGGCCGCCTGCCCTCGCCCGTCGCCTTGACGATAGCGCCTTCCAGCGCGTCCGGCAGCATCCCTTCCGTATCGCACTGAACGCCCCGAATGTCAGCGCCGAAGCGCCGAAGCTGCGCCAGCGTCCCCGAATACACGAAGTTCTCTACCAGAACCACATCGCCCGGATCCAGCAGCGCCTCGCAAACCATATGTATCGGCTGCCCGGAGCCGTCCCCGATGATAAGGTCATCCACCCCGATGTTGATGCCGCGGTCGCGCGCCAGCTTATCCGCCACGAACTGGCGCAGCGGTTCGTAGCCGCTCTGATGGGCATAGATAGCGAGATCGCCGCCCTCTTCGGCGAGCGCCTCTTTCAGCGAATCCACCAAGCCGTCCAGCGGCATAGACGCCGGATCCGGATATGCCACGGCAAAATCGTACTTGCCGCGCTTAACCTTCGGTGCGTCCCTGCCCTCGGGGGCGTTCTTGGCGAAAATCTCTTTGAAACTAAACGGCTTGGCATCTGCCATCGTGATGTCCCTCCTTCATATCCGCCCGTAGTAATGGCTATGCCGTTAAGTGTATTACCTTTGGCGCAAGTTGACAACGCTTGCGCCAAAGCGGCGCGTCCCCCCTTTGCTCCCCTGCGCCTTTGCGCTAAAACCCATCGCAATGCGGACGGCCAGCATCGCCGCTCAGCCCGCCGCCGCTTGCTGCCCCTAGTCGATCGACGGCGTGGCCGTCGCAGTGGGCGTAGCCGTCGCGGTTGCGGTAGGCGTGGCGGTCGAGTCGGCGGGATGCCAAACCACTTTGACTATGTTATCCGCCCAAACCCTGCCGCTGCCGACGTAATAGGCGGACGCCTTATAGAACTGCGTCAAGGCACTGAGATACTTCTCAAATCCCTTCTTCTGCGGCTCCTCCTTGCAGTGGGCGTTATACACGGGCAGATACTCCCGCCGATACTCCGCAAGGTCGAAGCCGTCCGGATCGCCCAGCTCCACAACGCCCGCCGCGCGCCGGGGTTGCAGATGGGCGTGCATGCCGTATCCATAGGGGTAGGGCTTGCCCCTGCAGTAGTGATCGCGGCGATCGAATTTGTAGATAGGCGCTATATTCTGCCAGCTCCTGCAGTCGGCAATAGTCCGAACATTGCCCGAATGCTCGACGCACTTGTCATAGTCGACCCAAGTGACGGCGCCGAAGTGCGCGTTGCCGCCCGACGGCTCATCTAGTCTTAAAACTACCCGCTGCCCGGCAAGCGGATTCGCGTTATCAACGCTAAAGCGCGGCGACCTCGCCGTGGGCGTGGCCGTGGGCGTAGGCGTACCCGTGGCCGTGGCTGTAGGCGTGGCGGTTGCCGTGGCCGTCGGCGTAGGCGTTGCCGTCGCCGTGGCGGTAGGCGTAGGCGTCGCGGTTGCAGTCGACGTAGGCGTGGACGTAGGCGTGTGCGTCGCCGCAACCCAAGTCACCTTGATGACATTCTCCATCAAAACCCTGTGGCTCCGCCTATAATATGCGTCCGCGCGGTAAAATTCGGTCCGAGGATTGGAATAGACCTCAAATCCCTTATTCTTCGCATTCCCGCTATCGCAGTGAGCCTCATAGACGGGCAGATACTCTCGCCGATACTCCGCAAGGCTGAAGCCGTCCGGATCGCCCAAGGTCAAAACCTCCGCCGCGCGCGGCGTCTGCAGGTGAGCGTGCATCCCGTATCCCCAGTCGCTGCCTCGGCAATAGTGATAACGCCGATGCGTTATGCGAGATGGATGCCAGATATTATGCCAGCGCCTGCAATCGGAAATAGTCTGAACATCGCCCGAATGCTCGTCGCACTTGTAAAAGTTAACCCAACTGATGTCCCCGAAGTGCGCGTTGCCGCCCGCAGGCTTGTCGACTCTCAGCACAATCCGCCTGCCAACAAGCGGATTTGTAGTATCAACGCTAAATAGCGGTACCCGCGGCGTTGACGTAGGCGTTGGGGTGCCCGTGGCGGTAGCCGTGGACGTTGGCGTTGGCGTCGCCGTCCCAATGCGGGGCGGCGTGGGCGTGGAGTCCGGCCGCGGGGTGTAAGTCGCGGTGGGCGTGGGCGTCAGCGTGGGAGTGGCGGTAGGCGCCAATGCGCTTGTGGCAGCGTAATCCGTCCACAACGAATGAAGAGCGCCCGTCTTGCTTCTGACGCTATGGGCGTAGCTTACGCCGTTCATAAGCCCGCCCACCACGGCGCTCGAGCCGCTGAAGTTTATGGTGAAAGCGCGATTGCTGCTGAACGGCAGCGTGCGCCATCTTGCGGGGGACACATGCCCATCCCATTGCTGCACCTCATAGCCGGCGGCGTTTGCGGCGTCGTTCCAGTCAAGCCGCACGCTTTCGTTGGCGGATGCGCCCGCGAGGTTGGTGGGAATGCTAGGGCGTATTCCGGCGATTGTGGTGATATAGGCAGTCCATGCAGAGTAGCTTCCGCCGTTCTTGCTTCTAACCCTATGGGCGTAGCCTGTGCCGTTTGTTAGCCCGCTCACTACGGCGCTTGAGCCGTTGAATCTGATGGCGAAAGCGTGGTTGCCGGTGAACGGCAGCTTGCGCCACCTTGCCGGGTTGACATGCCCGTCCCACTGCTCCACTTCGTACTCGGAAGCGCCTGAAGCGTCGTTCCAATCAAGGCGTACGCTTCCGATAGCGCCCACTCCCGCGAGTCCGGTGGGCTTTGGCAAGCCGCTCTGTCCCGATACGCCGCCTGCGCCGCCAACGCCGCCGCCGTCTTGCGCCAAAGGCGGGGTTGGCGTGGCGGCGATTTCCTGCGCCTGCGCCGCGTAATCGGCGGAAATCAGCGCGTAGCACAGCGCCAAAAGCGCGACTGCGCCCGCCGCCCAAAGCAGCGTCCGCAGCGCGTTTGTTGTATGAAATCGGCGTGTCAAGATCCAACCCCCTGCTATACCGTCCCGTTGTTCCCGCCCATACTATCGGTTAGCGTGAACAACGGCAACCCCCAACCCTTTTTTGCGCCTCTGCGCCGCTCTAAACGAAACCCGCCGCTCTTACACAGAGCGGCGGGTTGTTGGGTTGCCTATGAGAGCGGTATGGTAAAGCGCAGGAGAGGACTATCGGGGTTCACCTCTACTGCCATAGAAACTGCCATATGCAGTTCTTGCGCTTCCTGCGCAGGGTGCAAGATAACTGCAATGTCTGAGATTGCGATTTCGTAGTTAGCAGGTTGGATAGCGTAGATTATGCCATAGTTCCCTGCGTCTTGGTCAGGTTCCCCTTCGCTGTTAAACGCAAGCGGAAAAGAATTCGGGAAGGTGAACGCAGAACGCTTTCGTAGGTATGCAGGCGGCTATTCCCGCGTGGGCGGGGGAAATCGGCGCATAGCCCAGCGCCACAAGCGCGATTGCGATCGACGGGTATTGGCGGCTGAGGCGGCTGATGGCAGGCGTGGGGGCGGCCGGCTTCGGCGTATCGGCGGCGGGGCGATTGTGATGCGGCTGAGAAGCGTGTGGCGGGCGTGAAATTTTGGCGCAAGGGCGTGTTTGCGGGGGAATTGAACGCAGAGGCGGGAAAGCGCAAAGGGGCTGCGCCTAAGGTTTTTAACGCAAAGGCGCAGGGGGCGCAAAGGGTCTGCCTAGGATTTTCGACGCAGAGGGGCTTAGGGGCTGCGGGCGTTTGCGGGGATGTTGTCGGGGCGGGCTAGGGTTTTTCGCAAGCGCTTCCACTCTTCGATGGATAGGGGTTCGCTATGGAGGATTATGGCGGCGGCGCCGGCGGGCGTCTTGCCGTTGGTGGCGTGGATGGCTTGCGGCTTTCCGTTCTTTTCGTTGGAGGTGGGCGTGTTGGCGCTGCCGTTGTTGTTGGCGGCTGCTGCTTTGCGCTTTTGGGCTTTGCGTGCGGCGCGCTGTTCGCGTCGGAGGGCGGCTCTGCCCGGGTTGCCGGAGTTGGCTGACGGCGTGTTGTCGGCGGCGGGCTTGTCGGCGGGCATCTTGTCGCCGTCACGCTTTTCGGTGGCGGCGATATTCGCGGCAGCGGCGGGTTGCTCACTGACGGCGCGCTTTTGGGCTTTGCGAGCGTCGCGCTTTTGGCGGCGGCGAGTGGCACGGTCGGGGATGTTTGACGGCGTGTTGGCGTTGGCGGGATTTTTGTCGTCGCGTTGCTTGTCGTCGTCGGGCTTTTCGGCGGCGGCGTTGCGCTTTTTGGCGTCGACGACGGGTTGCTTGGCGTTATCACGCTGTTCGTCGGCGCTCTTTTCTGAGACTGCGATATTTTCGGCGGCGGCAAATTGCTCACCGTCGGCGGGCTTTTCGGCGACGGCGCTCTTTTCTGTGGCGGCGGCGGGCTGCTTGACGGCGTCGCGTTGTTCGTTGGCGCTCTTTTGTGAGACTGCGATATTTTCGGTGGCGGCGGCTTTGAGCTTTTCGGATTGGCGGCGTTGGAATTCGAAGGCTGCGGGGCGCCTGGATTCCAGTTCGGCTTTGAAGGCTAACATTTCCGCTACATCTTCGCGGGTGCGGCGGCGATTTGGGAAGAGGGGGATGCGCTTTAGGGTTTTGCGGGCGGCGCGCTGTTCGCGGCGGCGGGCGGCGCGGCTAAGGGTGTCTGACGGCGTGTTGGCGTCGGCGGGATTTTTGGCGTCGGCGGTGGGTTGCTCACCGGCGGCGAGTCCGGGGTTACCGACGGGCTGCTTGTCGGCATCACGCTGTTCTTTGGCGTGGGCGTCGATGTTCGCGGCGGCGGCGGGTTGCTCACCGGCGTCGTCGCGCATCTTGGCTAGTTGGGTTTCTAGGTATTCGGGGGTGAAACCCTTGAGGCTGGCGGCGGGACTGCTAGGGTCGTCCTTGCGGGCGTCGGCGGGCATGCGGGCGCTCCAGTACGCTTGGATGTCTTCGTAGGTGATATGGTCGGTCTTGATGTCGTATGCGCGGCGCAAGAGTTCGCATGCTGCCCATACGCGGTGGGATGCGGTGAAGCCTTCGGCGGGCTTGGTTCTGGGGCGCATGCGCATGAGCTTGATAAAGCTTGCGGCGCCTCGGGATTCGGCCTCGGGGTCTTTGTTTTCCATCGTTTCTACTAGGAAGCGTATGGAGTCCGCGCCGTAGTTGGTGTATTCGCGCACAATCTTGGAGAGATACGAGTCGAGTTCTTCGGTTTTGCCGGATAGGATGCGGCGGACGCCGGGGATCGTGCCGCCGAAGCCTCTGACTAGCAGCTCGCGGGCGGCGCGCATTCTTACGGCGGGGGTGAAGTTTTCGCCTGTTTCCTCGATCTTTGAGATTACTCTGATTAGGAACTCGATGATGGTTTCGCCATCGTTGGTTTCTTGCTTGATGAGGCGGGCGATGTCGAAGTGGAGTATTTGCTTTTCGGTAACCTTGGGCTTTTTGTCGGACTTGCCCGGCTTATCCGGCTTGGGTTCGGATTTGGGTCGTGGGCGAATGGTTGCGGATTTGGGGATGGCTGATTCGGGGATGAGGCGGCCAAATGCGGTAAGCCATTCGGCCGACTTGAGGCGGTGGCTGACGGTGGCGTCGTGGGTGTAGCCTTGTAGGGTATCTACAAGGAACTGGGCGATGATTTCGCCGTCTCCGGTGAGGCGTTGTATGGTTGCGTCGATGGTCATGCGCTCTATTATAGTAAATAGAACGGGTGTGTCAAGGGGGAATTTGGGGAATTTGGGGGGGATTTTCAAACGCAAAGACGCAAGGGCGCAAAGAAAGTAGGCGGCGGTTGTCCTGACACAATGCGGACTGCTTGCTATAATGGCGGCTAGTACGCTATGGGTTGGCTATCATTGTAAGAGACGGCAGGCGCATCTGAGGTTGGGCTTGTGGAACACTCGGAAATTGTTCGGGACTTCGCGATTATTATGGGGCTTGCCAGCGTAACGATTGTGGTGTTTCGCTGGATTAAGCAGCCGCCGGTGCTTGGGTATCTGATAGCGGGGCTGATTGTGGGGCCGTTCACGCTGCCGCTTATCGGGCTGCCGGCGTTTATATCGGACACCGAAATCATACGGGTTATGGCGGACACGGGGCTTGTGCTGCTGCTGTTCGCGCTTGGGATGGAGTTCGGTTGGAGCCGCATACGGCAGATGGGGCTGCGGGTGGTTCTTATCGGCACAATCGGGATTGTGTCGATGCTCGCGATGGGTTATGAGGTGGCGACGCTGCTGGGATGGAGCGCGACGGAAGCGATATTTTTGGGGGCGGCGCTGTCGATCAGCAGCTCGGCGATTATCGTGAAGGTGCTGCGGGACAGCGGGACGCTGCTGGAGACGCATGGGCGGCTTATCGTGGGGATACTGGTGGTGGAGGATTTCGCGGCGGTGCTGCTGCTGAGCGTGCTGTCCGGCGTTGCCACAAGCGGGACGGCGAGCATCGGCGAAATCGCGAATTTGATGACCAATTTGGGGATATTTTTTCTGTGCGCGCTGTTCGCCGGAGCGCTGCTCGCGCCGCGGATCATCAACTTTGTGGCGAGGTTCGAGTCGCGCGAGGCGCTGCTGATAATAAGCCTCGCTATGTGCTTTGGGTTGGCGCTGATAGGCGAGATACTGGGGACATCGGCTGCTGCGGGGGCTTTCATTATAGGGACGGTGCTGGGGGATTCGGAGCATTCGGAGGAGCTGACGGCTACAATGACGCCGGTGCGGGATGTGTTCGCGGCGCTGTTCTTCATATCAATCGGGATGCTGATAGACTTGTCGCTGCTGGCGGAGTTCATCGTACCGTCGCTGATAATCGCGGCGGTGTTTATGGCGGGCAAGACGGTGGCGCTGACATTGGGAACTTTCATAGCGGGGCACGACGGCAAGACTTCGCTTAGCGTGGGGATGGGATCGCCGCAGCTAGGGGAATTTTCGCTGGCGATGACAAAGGTGGGGGCGGATCACGGGGTAGTGAGCGCGTTTCTGTATCCGGTGGTTGCGGCGGCGTCTGCGATAACGTCGATGTTTTACCCGTCGATGTCGCGGTCTGCGCCGCATGTGGGGCGGTTCTTGGAGAGGCGCTCGCCCCGCTTGCTGCGGCAGTATGTGGGGAACTTGTCCAATCTGCTAATCTCGATGCGCGCGGTGGTGGGGCTGGAGCGCAGCGAATTGGCGCGGCTGATGCGGCGGTCGGGGCGGGTTATCATCGTGAACTCCGGGGTGATGGTGTTCATAATAAGCATGGGGACTTTCTCGCTGAACTACGCCGACGATTTGGCGCAGACGCTCAACCTGCGGGAAGGGATACTGGGGCTGGCGGTGAGCTGCATAGTGGTGGCGTTTTGCATACCGCCGTCGATCTTCATATGGCGGGCGCTTGCGCGTATGACGGACGAACTTTCGACGTACATACTGCACTTGGAGGCGTCTCACTTTTCGCTGCTGAGGGGGACGGACTTTCACTTGGGTAAGGCGGATCTGCACGATATTTTGCAATATGGGATACTGATACTTATGATAGGGGCGCTGGCGGTGATGAGCCTGCCGTTCATATCGCGGCTGGTGATAATCGGGAGCTTTTCCACGCCGATAGCGGTGGTGATGCTGCTGGGGCTGGTGGCGCTGATGTGGCGGGTGGTGTTCAAGATACATGGGTCTATGGAGACGATATTCAGCCGCACGTTTTTGGGGGACGATGATTAGCGCAAAGGCGTGGGGCATAACGATTAACGCAAAGGCGCAGGGGCGCAAAGGTGGGTAGAAAGAATGGGTTGGGATGCGTGTATGGCGGGAATGTGATCGATATTTTTATCCGAACCCTCGACGCGTAGGCGGGCGAGGCGAATGAATGGAGGGAATGGACGATGCGACTTGCGGGAAAGATTGCGCTGATAACCGGAGCGGCGGCGGGCGTTCAGGGCGAGCTGATGGGGTTCGGCGGCGCGGCGGCGTGGCTGTTCGCGGGCGAGGGGGCGAAGCTGGCGCTGGCGGACATAAACGAGGATATGGGACGGCGCACGGCGGCGCAGCTGAGGGAGCGGGGGTATGAGGCGGCGTTCACGCGCTTGGATGTTACAAGCGAGGATGATTGGCGGGCGGCGGTCAAACTGACGGTGGACACATACGGGCGGTTGGACATACTGATAAACAACGCCGGCACAGGCGGGCGGCAGCGGGTTGAGGATACAAGCGAAGGGCTGTGGGACGGGCAGATGGATGTACACGCCAAGGGGGCGTTTCTGGGGATGAAGCACGCCATTCCTGAGATGCGAAAGGCGGGCGGCGGGTCTATCATCAATGTGTCGTCCATATACGGGCTTGTGGGCAGCCAAACCTCTACGGCGTACCATGCGGCGAAGGGGGCGGTGCGGATCCTGACCAAGTCGGCGGCTATTCAGTACGCCGCCGAAAACATTCGGGTGAACTCGATACATCCGGGGTTCTGCGAAACGCCGATGACGCGGGTTAGCCAGAGCGATCCGGATAATCACAGGGCGACGCTTGCGCGCATACCGATGGGGCGGTTGGGGCAGCCGGGGGAACTGGCGCAGGGGATGCTGTATCTGGCGTCGGACGATTCGGAGTATGTTACGGGGTCGGAGTTGGTGATAGACGGGGGCGTAACGGCGCAGTAGCGCGCGGGGCAAGCGGCACAAGCGCGCAGTGGTGTACTGATACGCAAAGTTGAACGCAACGGACGGGGGCATAAGACGGAATGGCGATGCAGCAGCAGACGGCGGCGGTTTCGGCGGTGTGGTTCGTGTATTCGGAGGGGAACGAACCGTTGGGGCGGGTGTATATGGACGGCGATGCGGCGGCTCCGACGGCGGGGGCGGCGATCGCGGACGGCGATGGATGGCGGCGGGCTGAGATCGCGGCGGTACGGGAGCTTGCGCCGACGTGCGCGATGCGGCGGTTTCGGGTTACGATACGGCCGATGGCGTGATGTCGACGGTTCAGGTTTTAACGCAAAGGCGCAGGGGCGCAAAGTGGGGCAAGCGCGGTTTGACGGGGGATAGGGGCGTTGATACACTTTTGCGGCGGCGGCTTGGGCTAGGTAGGCTAGATAAAGGGGCGAATTGTCGATGGCTATGGACGCGGGCGCTGATCCGGGGCGGGATGCGGGGGCGGCTATACTGCAGGTTCGCAATCTTGTGAAGGATTTCGGGGGCGTGCATGCGGTCGACGACTGCTCTTTCGATGTGCGGCGCGGCACAATCACGGGGCTTATCGGGCCTAACGGGGCGGGCAAGACAACGCTGTTCAACCTGGTTACGGGGTTTCTGAAGCCGACGGGTGGCGCTATAACCTTTATGGGCAGGCGGATCGAGGGGCTTTCGCCGCATCAGACTTTTCGGACGGGGCTTGTGCGCACGTTTCAGATTCCGCGCGAGTTCAAGCGGATGAGCGTGCTGGAGAACCTGATGCTGGTGCCGGGCGGGCAGCGCGGCGAGCGGCTGTGGGCGGCGTGGCTGATGCCTTGGCGGGTGTCGTCGGAGGAGCGGGCGGTGGAGCGGCAGGCGCTGGAGGTGTTGGACTTTCTGAACTTGATACATCTGAAAGACGAATACGCCGCCAATCTGTCGGGGGGGCAGAAGAAGCTTCTGGAGCTGGGCAGGATGCTTATGGCTAAGCCTGAAATGATACTGCTTGACGAGCCTGGGGCGGGCGTCAATCCCACGCTGATGAACACGCTGGTGGAAGACATACGGCGCACGCAGCAAGAGACGGGCGTAACGATACTTATCATCGAGCATGATATGGACTTGGTGATGAGCCTGTGCAATCCGATTATCGTGATGAACGCGGGGACGAAGCTGGCGGAGGGGACGCCGCAGGAGGTGCAGCGCAACCCGGCGGTGCTTGACGCCTATTTGGGCGGCTCGGTGGGAGCGTTTTGATGAGCATACTACAGGCGTCCGACGTTTTCGCGGGATATGGGGAAACTGAGATATTGCACGGGGTTTCGGTGCGCGTGGAGCCGGGCGAGTTCGTAACGATCATTGGGCCGAACGGGTGCGGCAAGTCGACGCTTATGAAGACGGTGTTCGGGCTGCTGACGCCCAAGCGGGGGGATGTGTTTTTTGAGGAAACGAACATAACGGGGATGCCCACCGAGCGGTTGATACGGATGGGGATGTCGTATGTGCCGCAGACGGACAACATATTTCCGTCGTTGACGATAGAAGAGAACCTTGAGATGGGGGCGTTTGTAGATAGCGGCGGCGCCGCGGGGCGCATCGCCGAGATGTACGATATGTTCCCGGACTTGCGGCGCAGTCGGCGGCAGCGGGCGGGCAGCCTGTCCGGTGGGCAGCGGCAGATGCTGGCATTCGGGCGGGCGCTGATGCTGCAGCCGCGCCTGCTGCTGCTGGACGAACCGTCGGCCGGGCTGTCGCCGATTATGGTGCAGGTGATATTTGAGCGGCTGACCGAAATTCGGCAATCGGGCGTCGCGATACTGGTGGTGGAGCAGAACGCGCGGTCGGCGCTGGCGATGTCGGACCGCGGGTATGTGCTTGCGGGCGGCGAAAATCAGATAGAGGGCAGCGCTCAAAACCTGTTGGACAACCCTGAGGTTGGGCGGCTGTATCTAGGGGGATAGGCTTGGCGGTCTTATCGCGATAGGTTTTGAGTTTTAGGCAGCGGCAGTTAGGCGCTAGGCTAGGCGGTCTTATCGCGATAGGTTTAGCGCAAATAGGCTTTGAGTTTTAGGCAGACGGCAGTTAGGCGCTAGGCTAGGCGATCTTATCGCGATAGGTTTAGCGCAAATAGGCTTTGAGTTTTAGGCGTTTAAGCGCGCGGCAGTTAGGGGATAGCGCGGTATGTCAATGCAGAGCATAGCGGCGCGGATGCAGATCGCGGGGCGCGGCGACGTGATTTGGCTTGCGGCGGGCGTTTCGGTTGCGGTTGTGGTGGCGCTTGCGGCGCCGGGCAAGGTCATAAACGGGCTGCTGCTGGGCAGCGTCATCGCGCTGGGCGCGATCGGCATAACGCTGATATACAGCATACTGCGTTTCGCGCATGTGGCGCACGGCGAATATATGACGCTGGGGGCTTACGCCACGCTGTTTATGCTGACGGTAGTGTTTCCGCCGCTGGGGATAGATTCGGCCGGATTTGGGCCGTTCACATTCGGCTATCCGCTGCTACTTGCGCTGCCGGTGGCGATGGCGGCGGTAATCGGCATGGCGCTGCTGATGGACTTGCTGGTGTATCGCCGCTTGCGCGCTCAGGGCAGCAACCTCGTGATGATGGCGATGGTATCGCTGGGCATAGCCATCGCGATGCGCGGCATAGTACAGGTGATATGGGGGACGGATCCCACAAGATACCCGCGCGAGTCCAAGCCGTTCTATCACATTGAGTTCGATATACCGATAGGGGCCGCCGCTCTGCCGTTCGATATACGGGTGCCGCCGGACAATCTGTTTTTGGGGCTGATGGCGGTGGTGCTGGTGTTGGCGCTGTACTTGTTCTTGAACAGAACGCGCACGGGCAAGGCGATGCGGGCTACATCGGACAATATGGAGCTTGCGCGAGTGAGCGGCATAAACACCACGCGGATAATCTACTGGACTTGGGCAATCGCCGCCGCATACGCCGCAATAGCGGGGACGCTGCTGGCGGTGTCGCAGGCGCAGCTACTGCCGCATTCGGGCTGGAAGGTGCTTATTCCGTTGTTCGCGGCGGTAACGCTGGGCGGCATAGGCAAGCCGTGGGGGGCGCTTGCGGGCGGGCTGCTAATCGGGGTATCGATGGAGGCGGCGACGGAGTGGGTTTCGCCCGCGTACAAGCCTGCTATCGCGTTCACGATAATGCTGGGAGCGCTGCTGCTGCGCCCTCAGGGGCTATTCGGGGATAGGAACGCCTAGATGGACATCATATATTTTCTTGCCGGGTTGGGAGTGCTTGCGGGCATCTACGGCATATTCACGCTGGGGCTGAATGTGCATTGGGGCTACACGGGGCTGTTCAACATAGGCATAGCGGGCTTCTATGCGCTTGGGGCGTACACATCGGCGTTGCTGACCACTGCGCCGCCATCGGCCGAACTATTCGAGGATTTCAAGTTCGGCGGCAATTTGGCCGTCGTGTTGGATTTGGGAATAGACTTGTGGTTCGTGGCGGCGCTGGCGGGCGCGGCGGCGGTGTGCGCTGTGGTGGCGCTCATCGTGGGGGCAATCACGCTGCGGCTACGCGACGACTACCTCGCCATATCCACGCTGGGCATAGCGGAGAGCGTGCGGCTGATATTCCTGAACGAAAAGTGGCTCGCCAACGGCTCGCGCGGGCTGTACAACATCCCCAAGTTCTTGGAGGATTTGGTGGATCCGCAGAGCTACGAAATAGTTTATTTCGCGGTGGTGATGATTGTGCTGGGGGCGCTGTACATAGCGGTTCAGCGGGCGATAAGTTCGCCGTGGGGGCGTGTGCTGCGCGCGATACGGGAAGACGAAACGGCGGCGGCGGCAAGCGGCAAGAATGTGTTTCACTTCAAGCTGCAGGCGTTCATACTGGGGGCGGCGGTGATGGGGATAGGGGGGGCGCTGTTCGCGCACGGCTTCCGCTATGTGGATCCGACGGTGTTCGACCCGCTGGTGGCGACGTTCATCATTTGGGTGATGCTGATGATAGGCGGCAGCGGCAACAACCTGGGGGCGATACTGGGCGCGTTTGTGGTGTGGGGGATATGGAGCGGGACGCAGTTCCTGCCGTGGGGACTGAGCGATCCTGACTTGCGCTTCTTCATGATAGGCTTCCTGCTGGTGGCGGTCATCGTGGTGCGGCCGAACGGGATACTGGGTGAGCGACGGCGGGTGTCGAGGGGGGAGGCGTCGGGCGAGGCGGCCGGGGGCGGTTAGGTATCGGATAGAGGCGATTTATCCATAAGATTTGGACGGGGCAAAAGATGGATGACCAGCAATTGAATAGGACGTTAAATTCCATCGGCATGGAATGTTTCGTCACTTACTTCTGCAAGTTTGACGACACGTCATTGTCAATCGAAGATGTTGCCGAAATACTGGTGCGAAATAAAGGTTATAAAGAGAAGGCTTCTCCAACGCGCGTAAGCAACGCGCGCAGAATCATCAAGGCGGGGCGCGCTAAGGACGCCTTGATGATCATAAGCGCGTCTCCCCGCATGTCGCCGGAGATTGTTGCGAAAGCGAAAAGGTTGGCGGCGGGGATGTAGGGCTTTTTGCCTACGAATAGATAGTCTCAGCCTTGACACCCCGAAGCCTAGATATTGCGGAGTATCCCATGCCCTCGGCGTACATGGCGATCGCTTGGCGCTCGATTGACTCAAGGCAGTAGCACTTCGGGAGTGAAGCGGCGGAGGCATTCACCGCAACCTTAGGTCTGCTTGCAGCGCGATAGGCCGGCTTTGGGCAGCCAGTTGGAGCCGCAGTGTCGGCATCTAACATCGTGTCGATATGCCCTTTCGCGCGCCATAGATCGCATCCTAGATAGTAGTGGTCTGAGCTCCATTATATCTAATACCACTCGATTTTGTGAATACCCTATATGCTTTATTGGCCGACAATCACCGACCAAATCCGTCGCGCTTGGAACGATTTGCGGGAATCTACCGAACTTGGCGCGATGGCTATCGCAGTTTTGTTATCCGGAAAGGAAATCGGATATTCGGCAATTCAGCGTTCCGTCAAAGGAACGGGCATCGATTACTGGCTGGGCGACGGCGACGATCCACACTTCCAGAACAAGGCGCGCTTGGAAATATCAGGCATTCTTAAAGCGAGCGGCAACAATGTAGAAAGGGCGGTCAAAGCGAGGGTAAATCAGAAACTGCGACAGACGGAACGTTCCGACGGTTCGTTGCCCGCCTATGTAATCGTAGTTGAGTTCGGAAGCCCGCTTGCCGATGCGCAGAAGAGATGAGCGCTGTTAACGAGTTCCATAACAAAGCCATGGATTTGGCTGAACTTGCCTTTGTGGCTCGGATGCGCGGCAATAACGAGAAGGCGGTTGAGCTATTCAGCGATGCGCTGGACGCCGAGCTGGCGGCAATCGCGGCGCTAGACGAGCCGGTTGAGCCCACATTCTCAGTTCTGCATCGCAGCGCGGGAACGATAGCGTTTCACTGCGGGCAGCTCCGCAAAGCCGAGCAGTTGGCCGCCGCCGCGCTCGCCAAAGATCCGCCGCCGGAAATCGCAGAAGAGTTGCGTGGCCTTATGGAACAGGTGAAGTTCAAGAGACACTCGGGGTTGAAAGTCCGCGGCTGAATGCGGCAGGGACGGCGGCTATCTTGGCAAGTATGCTTTGCGCCGACGGGGATGATGTAGGGTTGGGCATTGGGGGACGCCTCCATGGTTTGTATTTGCAGTATAGTTCCTCTAAATTCGCCCTACAAAAGAGTTGGTATATTTGCTACTATGATGTGTTACCAACTTCAGAAGTTTAAGGGGGACAATATGTCTGACTTGCGTGGCCGTGTACGAAACCCGAATGATGTGTCCACATTTATGTCGTGGGCGCCAAACTTTCAACTTACCATAGAAGTTTCGCCCAATGCGGTCGACACCAGCCAAACAGAGATGTTTTCATCAGAACCTTCTGATGCGGATAAGCGCGAGTTAAAGCGGTGCTATGGATTGGGGGCGGTTGCTAAATCCTCATCGCTATTTACAGCGCGAATGCTGCGCGATCTGAACACGATGATCGATAGTGACAGATTAGACGCTATTGGCATGACGTTCTCTGAAGACTCAGTGGGCAATCCGTCTTTTGAGAGAACTCGCGCATTCATGGCTGCATTATTAGCCCAACGAAAAATAGATGATTGGTATTTGAACTTCGACTTATCACGGAGTTCATTCAGAACGGGAACTTTGGGCTACGATATAGTCGTACGCGAAGGGTTGCTATTCAAAAACCATAGTAGATTTCTGTCTGCCATGGAAAGTGCCTTATCTACAATTAGGCCAACGCTCGCAAACCCTGAAACAGGCACAATGGCGTCTAATGTAGGTAAGATACTGTACGATGTTTTTTCAAACACCCCCTAAGTAATGTTCCCCTCCGCCGTCTGGCGCTTTACTATCGCGTCGTACACGGCGTTGTACACGGCGTCCCGCTCGGCTTGCGTCAGGCCAAGCCACTCGAAGACGGGCGCGGCAAGCGCCGCCACACGCCCATCACGGGAAGTAGCGGTATATTTCGCTGCGATGCAGGAATCTGACTAGCACGACTGTGTCGCCTACGATTGCGAGTCCAAGGCGGTATTGCCCCATCCGTATCCGGTAACAGAGGCCACTTGCGGACGCTACGACGCGGCGGACGCCGGCGATTTCGGTTAGAGACGTCGCTGCCTCGATTTCTGTGATGACGCTGTCGACTCGGCGGCGCAGAGCGGCGTCGCGCAGGCGTCTGAGGCCGCGGGTGAATGCGGGGGTGGTTTCAAGCTCCATCCTGACCCCGCAGTATGCGCCTAATTTCGTCTATGCCCACGCGCTCGCCCGGCTCCGCAAGCACCTCTTGCATCCACTTGAACAGCGCCGCATCCTCAGCCTCATCCGTGGCGTGGATCAGCCCTAGGCTGCGCTCTATGGCGGTGGACTCGGCTTCGGTTAGGCCGTATAGCGCATAGACGAGCTCGTCTAGCCGCCACTCCAACTCGCGCGTGTCGGCGACGGCGCGCTTGGCGGCTTGGATTTCGGCATACAAGTGGATGAACGGGCGCTGCTCGACAAAGCCGATTTCAGGTATGGGGATGCGCTCAGCGGGCGGAGGCTTGTGTTCGTGGGTTGCCGCGCTGGTCTGACGGGAGTGCCAGGCGGCTAGGGTTGAGTCGAGAATTGCGGAGCGATAGCGGTTGTCCGGCGCATCATCGGCGGGGACGGCGGCTATCTTTGCCAGTATGCTTTGCGCCGACGGGGATGATGTAGGGTTGGGCATTGGGGGACGCCTCCGGTTGCTTGCGGCGATGGTAGCGCTTATTACGGCGCGTCTTCCTCTATCAGAACGCTGCCGCCTGCCCACGCTTGTATCGTGATGACGCTGCCTTCCAGAAGGGACATTCCAATCAATGACTCGCCGTCCGTTTCCAGAACTTGCAGGTCGCGGCGTCGGCCATGCCACAGCGCTGTTCCGGCGTAATAACTCGCCATTATTTCGCCAACCGCCAAACTTATCGCGCTTTGACCTCTATATGTCAGTCCAAGGCGTTGGATGGCATCAAACGGCAATGCCAGCTCGCCGTTGAATCCTGTGTCTAGGACAACTTCGGTTGAATGAAAGTTGCCGTCATCGTCTTCAATGTCTATCTGAATTGATGGATCCAGCGCTTGATTTACGTTGCCTGTTATCATTGTTTAACTATGTATGACCTAAGTCCTGTCTTGAACGCAGTCGGGTAGCCGATCCTTACCGTATATGTGATTACTTCGGGGTAGCGTTCCACTAGGCGGCTCACCGCGGCGGAATGGCTGGCGTCAATTTCGTAATCGCCGCCGTACACATCAATTACCGCGAACTTTCCCTTTTCCTTAGGCTCAGCCCATTTGCGTATCTTTTCGTCGTAGATAGCCTGGCCGCGGGAGGCGACGACGTCTTGTCCATCCGCTTCGGCGGTTTTGGATGGGCGCGATGTCTTTGGGGGCATTCCAAGGCTGCGCTCTATGGCGGTGGACTCGGCTTCGGTTAGGCCGTATAGCGCATAGACGAGCTCGTCTAGCCGCCACTCCAACTCGCGCGTGTCGGCGGCTTTGCGCTTGGCGGCTTGGATTTCGGCGTACAAGTGGATGAACGGGCGCTGCTCGACAAAGCCGATTTCGGGGATGGGGATGCGCTCAGTGGGCGGCGGTTTGTGTTCGCAGCGCTGTTCGGCGGCTGCCGCGTCGGTCTGACGGGAATGCCAGGCGGCTAGGGTTGAGTCGAGGATTGCGGAGCGATAGCGATTGTCCGACGATGATGCGGCGGGGATGGACTCTATCTTTGCCAGTATGCTTTGCGCCGACGGGGGTGTAGAGTTGGGCATTGGGGGACGCCTCCGGTTGTTTGGGGGGATGGCATCGCTTGTTCACGCGCGCTTCTTGCCCGCGACGGCCGGCTTGCCAGTAGCTCAAAGGCGTCGAGGATGCCCAACAATTTGAAGACGGTTTAGCCGACTAGCGACGACTCATCCTCATAATAGAATTCATCAGGCGCACGCACGTTATATCCACGAAGCATATCGTCTGATTTGCTTGCGTATCCGTCATGCTCCCTATAGTAGAATCTTGCTGACGGCGCGCTTCGCGTGCTATGCCAGCTACAATGCGCCGGCGTTAACTTTCCGTCTAATCGCTTCGCCGATGTTGCCGGCGAAGCAACGGCGGTCGACGGCTTGGGGAGTTCGGAAGCGGGCAGCGGCGAATTCCGGTTGTCGAACACGAAACTCTCAATCTCATCGAGCGTTTCTGATAATCGCCGATGGGACGTCTGAATATCTCCCGCAATAGCTTTGATCTTGCGTTGCTCCCTAACCCGGGCAACTATCAACGCCAGGGCGATCCCCACGATGATGGCGGCGATTATGGGGAAGATTATGTTCATTTGGAGTTGCCTTGTGAGGTTTTTATCAGATGTTCAAGCATCTTATCCACGCGGTCGGATTCACGTCTATGCGCATTTCGGAGTTCTTCAAGAAAATTTTTAGTTCTATTGTCAGAACGCCATCCAAGCCAAAGACTGATTGCAGCCAGCGCAATGGCAACCATATTCCAAAAATTCATGCCCCAAAAGTCCATTTGAGACCTCCGCCGGATTGTGTGAGGCAACAAGAATACCACTATTGAAGTAAATCTTCTATGTCCTTGCGGCTATCTCTAATTGCTTCCACCTTGGAAACAAATTCATCCCAGTCCGCGTCGGACATGTAGAAAAAAGCCTGCTTATGATTGGCTGTCGAATCATGCCAATACACGCTTACCGTTACGACGGGGACTTTAACAATCTCTCCGTCGCGGATGCGAATAGGCTTGACGCTCCATTCACCGGCGACGTCGACATAATGGGGGACTTTATCAAGCGCCTTGCCGGCAGCCATTGGCAACTCGTAAGCGCGATTAAAGGACAGAACCGCTTTGAGAGCATCCCTTTTTTGATAGTCAAGGTCAATTGGAGCTTCCAGTTCTGCCGCAATGGAAGATACTTGATCCACGGCGGTTGCCGCATCCAAGTCCAGCTCCGATACGCGATTGTAGAGATACTCAACTATACGCAGGACACGCGCCGCTTTGTCTATAGGGATGTTGAAGCGCGCATTCAGATTGCGAGAATGCCCATGCCCAATAAATCCGTCTTGCCCGTCGTCGGATTTAGATATTGCGAGCAATGCGTCCGCCGGCAGATTCAAGAGCGCTTCGAAATCTCGCACAAACGCTGTTGACGAAAGCAGTCTTTCATCCAACAAGGTCTGTTCATCCATTCGGATTATGGCTCCTGCGCCTAGTTAGCCCCAACTGGTTGTCAAGGTGTATGTAGGGTATATTTTAGCAATTTTGATTAAATGAGGTCAAGTTGCCTATACTTTGGGGTGTATATCAATTGTTTTGGAACATCACACGCTCCGCGCCGGCGGTCAAGCCTAGCGCGTCAAACATAGCCACACGCCCCATTCACGGGAAGCGGCGGTATATCTCTTTGCGATGGCCGAAACTGATTAGTATGGCTATATCGCCTTCGACTTCAAAGCCAAGGCGGTAGTCGCCTATTCTGATGCGGTAGTAGGGGCCGCTTGCGGGCGCTACGACGCGGCGGACGCCGGCGATTTCGGCGAGGGATGACGCCGCCTAGATCTGTGTGATGACGGCGTCGACTCGGCGGCGCAATGCGGCGTCGCGCAGACGCCTGATGTCGCGGGTGAATGCGGGGGTGGGTTCAAGCTCCATCCTGACCCCGCAGTATGCGCCTGACTTCGTCTATGCCTGCGCGCTCGCCCGGCTCCGCAAGCGCTTCGGCCATCGCGCGCGCTAGCGCCGCATCTTCCGCCGCGTCGGTGGCGTGGATCAGCCCTAGGCTGCGCTCTATGGCGGTGGACTCGGCTTCGGTTAGGCCGTAGAGCGCATAGACGAGCTCGTCTAGCCGCCACTCCAACTCGCGCGTGTCGGCGGCGGTGTCGGCGCGCTTGGCGGCTAGGATTTCGTCAACCAAGCGGATGAACGGGCGCTGCTCGGCACGGCTGATTTTGGGGATGGGGAGTTGCTTGGCATCATCAGGATAGAAATGCAAGCCCTCGCTCAAGAATGTGGTGAAGTACCAGTTGACGGCTTGCGAGTTCAAAACGCCAAGCAGGAACTTGTAGTCGAATTCTTTGGCGATTTCAAGGTTCGCCTTCTTTATCGCGCGAACCGCAGTAGTGTGTTGGGCTTTCGCGAGCAAGTCCAACCTGACGCAGTTTATGACGGTATGGCTGTTGTAGTAGCCTGAGTCGTCATAAGCGAAACGCAGGTTGTCTTTTACAATGTTGATGAACATCAGCTTCTTGTTCTCAAACAACTCCGGGAACATAGAGTTGTAATGCTCATCGGGCTTGTAGTTCAGCCAACCATCTTGCGAAAAGGTGTATCGCTCTATGTTCCGCCCTTCGCAAAACGGCTTGCCGCCGCTGATTTGTACGGCATTCTTGTAGTCGTTCTTACGGAGTCCATTCGACTTGCCGTTTAGCCTTGCGCCATAAGCCACAAGGCAAATTTCGTCTAGCCTAACGGAACTACGCCAAACCTTGTTTCTTATGTCGAGTTCGGCTTGAGTCGGTGGATTCGTGTCAAGGCGGGCGTCTTTAAGTGTGGCGAAGAATTGCTGGTCAACCAGAATTTCGTCGTCGTCGGGGCTTTCGAAATCCGAATTGGAATAGTGATGTCGAATCCGCGTGGCTTCGTCTGATTGTTGCTTTTCAACACTCAGCACTATGTTGTACACCACTGCGTTCTCGAATATGCGGTAGTGGCTAGAGTCCACCAGTTGGCGTATGTGATGGCGGTCAATCAGTATTTTACGCATCTCTGCCGCATATTTTTGCGCGGTAAAAGCGGACGGGATGATAAAGGTCATCAATCCCTGTTCACTCAACATAGACAACGCCCTTTGCATGAAGGCGATGTAGATGTCTGTCCGCCCACGGCAGGCGCTGTAGTTGTTGAGCAGGTAGCGCCGTATTTCGGATTTCAGGCTCTCTACATTGATGTACGGCGGATTCGCTATCACCACGTCGAACCCGCCGCCCGCGTCTGCGAACACTTCGGCGAATGCGATGCGCCAGTCCACTATGTTCTCAGGAACGGCGGCGTCTCCCAAGGCGTCTTGCAGTTCGCGCTGTATGTCGAGGATTTGGGTTTTTAGGCGCCGCTTTTCGTCGCCGTGGGTGGCGCGCATGTAGTCCGCCTTTGCATCGCCCAGTTTGCGGCTGTCGGTGAGCGCGCGGAACAGGTCGCCGTATGCTGCGGCGCTTGGGTCTGGGCCTAGCAGGCTGTCGCCGCATACAAGCTTAAGGTCGAGGTTGGGCAGCGGTTCGGGGCGCTCGCCTTCGTAGTCTATCGCCAGCGAAAGCCACATTCGCAGCATTGCGATGTTGACCGCAAAGTCGGAGTTGTCCACGCCGTAGAGGTTGCGCTGTATGATGTCCAGCTTGAGTTCGTACACGCCTTTGGGGTCGACGCCGGCGTTGTAGAGGGCGGTTTGGAGTTCTACGAGTTCTTGCATCATACCCAGCAGGTATGCGCCCGAACCGCATGCGGGGTCGACTACGGCAACGGCTGCCAGCGCTTCGCCCACTCTGCGGGCGTCCGCCAGCGGTATGTCCGATGCGTCGCGTTCGTCAATGAACTTGGCGATAGCGGCGGGCGCGAGCGCGGTATCGCGTCCGGCGAGGTAGCCTTTGAGCGCTTCGCGGCACATGAAGGCCACCACGGCGCGCGGCGTGTAGTAGGAGCCGGAGCCGTGCCGGTCGTTCACAAGCTCCTCAAACACCTTGCCCAGCATTTCGGGGTCGACCGCAACTTCGACGTCGTAGGGCGTGGATTCCTGCACGGTGAAGTTGAACTTGTCGAACAGGTCGGTCATGATGCGGCGCAGCGCGGCGTCGGGGACGGTTACGGCATCATCGCCGCCGGTCTCGGCGCGCCGATCGAGGTCTGTCTGCTCGAACAGCCCGCCGTTGAGGAACGGCACATCGCCTATCAGTTCGCGCGCCGAATCGTGATGCGTATGGTCTTGCGATTTGGGGTTGTTCAGCCCGGCGAAGAACAGCGGGCGCAGCCGGTCTATGTAGAAATTCTTCTGCTCGCCGTGGGCGGCGGCGTAGTCTTGCCACAAGGCGTTCAGATAGTCGCGGTCGCGGTTGATGGCAAGCCAGCCTTTGCGGGACATGAAGTAGATGAACATAAGGCGGTTGAACAGGGTTTGCGTGAATGTGCGCTTGGCGTCAAGTTCGGCATCGCCTGCGCCAAAGCCCCGGATGCTGCGCTCTACTTCGTTGAATATGCGGTGATATTCCGTAAAGAACCGCTTGGTGACCGGATCTACATCGAAGGCGTTGTCCAGCGCTTGGCGGATGCTGCCCGTATCGGTGTAGTTCCAATAGATGTTGGCGACCTGCTGAACGGCGGTGCGCTGCGGGATGCCGCGCTCAACGACCATACGGCGCAGGGTGGGCTGCGCGCCCGCAAAGTTAGGGTAGATGAGGTGGAGCTGGGACGCCGAGCGGTTGGCGAACACCAGCAGCATGTCGTCGCCGAGTCGATCCGCGATGCGGCGGGCGGCGGCGACTACGTCCTGCTTGCGGACGCGGTCGGCGTCGCGCCTGCCGTCAATCGGCGCATGCTGAAGCGGCACATAGAGCGCTTGGACGCCGTCGAGTTGGGCGATGCGCTCAGCGTTGGCGGGCAGCGCGGGGTTGGCGGCGACGGCGGGCGATGCGGCCGCAAGGGGGACGTCGCCCAGCGCCGTGTTGAAGTCGAGAACTTCCGCGAACAGGCGGCGGAGTTCGTGGGCGCGCTGTTCGGGCGGCGCTTGGAATATGCGCTCAAAGCGCTCTTCTACGTCGGCGGCGTCATTGCGATCGATGATAGGCATATGCTTGCGCTCCGTAGGGGATCTTCAGAATGGGTATGCGGCTATTTTCACCGCAAAGGCGCTAATGCGCAAGGGGGATGGGAGGATGGGAATGCGGCAGCGCGGCGCAAAAGACAACGGACGCCGCATTGACGCCCGTTGTGTGTGTAGCCGAAAAGGTTGGTGGTGGAGACGGGGGAGGGTCGAACTCCCCGTCCAGAAGATTCCCAAACTAGGATGTGCTACAGGCATAGTCGGCAATTGAGTCTTGCTCCGTCCAAGCGCTTGCCGACGCGCAACTTGTCAGAGCCAGCCGATGGGTTAAGCCTTTTCGTATCGGCGTCCGTCAGGCTTTCCCCCGATGATATGGCACCCAATCACCCCCCTCGGAGGGAAGGAGCGGTGGATGTAGCCGCGGTTAGGCGGCTAGGGCAAACTCTCTGTCGTTGCCAGTTACTTTTTTTGCCACTTTTAACGAGGTGTATGGCGCCTCGGCCTGCAATCCTGCTGAGACAATCCCCTGTCGAACCCACGCGTCCCCACTGCAATATCCATCATAGCACATTCGCAGCGGCGTATGTAAGCGCCGAAATTCGCGAATTGGCTGCGACGGCGGGTTATTTGAGCGCGGCCACCATAGCGGATTGGCGGCTTATGCGGCTGTCGTGGTCGAGCGCAAAGCGCTTGATGCCGTTGTATATGGAATCGGAGTCGAGGCGGGCTTCCGCAATCACATCCGCTTCCGTGCCGCCGGTGAGCCATTGGTTGTCCCAGTCGGACACCATGGAGTACTCGTCGGTGAGCGGGCCGGCGTTCTGCACGGGCCACATTCGGCGGGTGCCGGTGGACACCACCATCATATCGTAGATGGCTTCGGACGGCAGCACGGACGCTCTGTATTCGTCGGATTGGCGCGCGAAGAGCTCTTCGCTGATGGCGGCGACGACCTTCACATTCACGCCGTCCGCATCCAAGCGCGGCAGCGCCGATACCAGGTTGACCGTCGAGGACGAACCCTGCACCACAACATAGCCGTGCTTGGGCTTGTTCGGCGCAAAGTCGCGTATCACATAGAAGCCTTTCGCCGCCGCCATAAGGTCGGTATCGGCGAACGTGGATCTGTCGGCGACGGGGAAGTCCGGGCGCGCCACTTCCAGCACGATGACGCCAACTTTGGGATCGCGCGCCGCGATTTCGGCGGCGGCGAAGTAGCCCGGGGCGACGTCGTTGTAGTCCCAGAAACTGAGGGTGATCACCTGTCCGCGCGGGAAGAGCTTCCACACCTGCGGCGCGAAAATGCCGAAGTGGGTGCGCGCGTCGGCGGCGGTTTCGGGGCCGGAGTGGCCGGCAAGCACGTTCAGCACGCCCACGCGGAAGGGGCTGTCTTGGTTCTGCTGGCTCCAGACGCGCGCCGGCAGATACATCAGCGGCGTGAATGCGCCGTATGTGCCGCTGATAGCCCATACGCCCACATGCTTGTCCGGGTCGAGCGAGGCGGACTGCCCCACAAAGCCCACGGCGGTGGACACATTGCCCGCTTCCTGGATAGCCGCTTTCAGACGCGTGCCGCTTGGGTTATGCACAGGATCGTAGTGGCCCCACAAGCCGCCCGGCTCCACATTGATGGACTCGGCTAGGTCTGCGGCGATGATGACGAAGCGGTTGTCGGTTACATAGTTCATGTACTTGGCGATTTCGGATATGGCGCGGCGCGTCCCCCGCACATTGCCCGGCTCTTCGAATAGTTTGATCGAGACCGACTTCTCTTCGCCCGTCGTTGCGTTGGCGACGCTGACCGACTGCGGCTCCACCGGCAGGTTCTTGACTTTGAGGCGGTCGTCTAGGAAGGGATCCACATCGCGGTCGATGCGAAGCGGCAGGTCGTCTTGTACTCTGTCGCCGATTTCCACCAGGCGGTCGGCGAGCCAATCGCCCAAGCCGTCCCGATCGAGCGTTGACATTGCGGCGTCGATGTTGCGCTTGAACTGCAGCAGCCGCTCGCGCGTGTCTGACACCGCGCCGCCGCGTATGCCCTCGAACTCTATGCCGAAGCGCTGCTCGAAGGTAGATGCGAGCGCTTGGAAGTAGTCGCCGTTGAGCGCGAATCCGTAGGGGTGGCTGTGGTAGCTAACGATTTGGTCGCCGTAGCCGGGGATGCTGCCGTTGACCGCCGCGGGCCACCAGCCCTTCACGGTGCGCCCTACCACGACCATCGGGCGGCCGTCGGCGGGATCCCAGTCTTCCATAGCCTTCAGAACGCCCATCACTTGGTCGTAATCGTTGCCGTTGTCTATGGCGAACACATTCCAGCCGTAGGCGGCCCACTGGTCTTCGATGCGATAGCCGTCGTACTGAGGCTGTATGACGCCGCCGATGAGTTCGTCGTCGATGCCGGCGTTGTTGTACGACAGCAGGATGCGCAGACGCTTGCCTACCTGCTGCGCTACCGCCTGCGTCTTCATCTCTTGCGAATGCCCTGAGGTCATGGCGAATTCACCCTCGATCGCCATAATCTTGAGGCTGTCGGGCGCGCCCATCATGTCCCAGAACGCCGCCTTGCCCGCCGCAGTGGCGATGCCGATTCCGGACGGGCCGCCGTTCACATCGTTGGTCAGGTCGGTGGTTTCGGAGTGTCCCGCCAGCGAGCGGATGCCGCGTATCTTCGCCTGCGCCATTGCGGGATGGTCTGCGAGGTCGAAGTCGTTCAGCAGCGTGTCCAGCGCGCCCCTGCCCCGCCGAAAGCCGAGGCAGTCTATCGAAAGCATGCCTTGGTTATGGTCAACGGCGTAGCGCGGATCGCCGGTTTTGGCGTGTTTGCGCGCCAGCGCTTCGCCCATAATCATCCACAGCGCATAGGTAACGGGGGCGTTGTGTCCGCCCGCGAGCATAAATCGGTCGGCGTAGGGATGCTTCGGATGGCGGTAGTCGTAGCGCAACCCGCCCATCTCCGGCCCCGCCAAATGCAGCGCCACGGTGTAGGGCGTGTATGCCAGCGGCCCGCCGAAGTGTCCGGTCTGCGAGTAGTTGCCCAGCAGCACCAGCGTCATAGCCGTGAGGAAGCCCACATCTTCCATTCGGCGCTTATCGTACTCCGGCAGTTCAATGGGCGTGCGCTCTCTGTTGGCGGATAGCGCAATCTGACTGATTGTCGTAACTGAACCGTTGCTGTTTGCCATACCTGTTGTGCTCCCGTCCGTAATATGGGGCTGTGAATGCGCGCAGAATTAGCGGCGCAAAGCGTTCCCTTGGCGCTTCGCCAATTCTGCGCCCTCAAAGCGGTGAGGGCTGTCTAATCATATCAAATATGCGGCGCGGCTTGCCACTATGCGCCTACGCAGCCGACGCGCGCGGATATGCGGGCATTCGCTACGCAGGCTCGAACATCGGCAGGGACACTTCGCCTTCGCCTTGATCTTCCCAGCGCACCTTGACGCGCATGCCGCAGTGAATGTCTTCCACGGGGTTGGCGACGCCCACGATGTTCGTCATAATGCGAAAGCCTTCGTCAAGGTCGACGTACGCCACCGCATACGGGCCCAAGTCCGCGAATGCCGGATGGCGGCTCTGCATCACCACGCTGAAGGTGTACACTTCGCCTTCGCCTTTGGACACGCGCCAATCGGTGTTTTCGCTGCCGCACGCAAGGCAGTATTTGCGCGGGTAGAATACCACCTCGCCGCAGTCGTTCACCTGATACACAAGCTCATGCCGCTTGGTGGCTTCCCAGAACGGCTCGGTGTCCGGTTCCGGAAATCTGGGTAGTGGTCGCTGACCTGCCATCGTTCATTCTCCTGATATGCTGCTGACGCCGCGTTTGCCTTATGTGTGTGTATTTTTATTGACAGAGCGCGGCGCAATGATGCGATATGTGCGCCCCGCCGCTTAGTCGGCCGCCAGAATGGTTACGCCGGTAGCGTGGCGCGAGCCGAGCATTCCGCCGTTGCCCACCGCAACCGCAAGCTTGGGGTCTTGCACTTGCGACGTGGATTCGCCGCGCAACTGACGCGTCGCTTCCAAGAGCAGGAATATGCCGCGCTCGCCCGGGTGGTTGGATGACAGCCCGCCGCCGTCGGTGTTCATAGCCGGCTTGCGCGGGTCGTCGAACCCAAGATGGCGCTGGCTCACATAGGCGCCGCCTTCGCCCTTCTTGCAGAAACCCAAGTCCTCGATCATGCACATAACCGTTATGCTGAACGAATCGTATGCCATAAGCACATCGATTTCGTCGGGGGATACGCCGGCGTCCGCAAAGGCAATGGGGCCGGACTGAGCGCCGGCGCTCACGGTTATATCGCCGCCGTTTTCGCGATACTTGGTAGCCTCGCCCGTGCCGATAATCCACGCCGGCTTCTTGCGGCAGTTGGCGGCCACTTCGGGCGAGGCGATTACCACCGCGCCGCCGCCGTCCGAAATCATGCAGCACTCAAGCAGATGCAACGGATGCGCTATGACGCGCGAATCTATCACATCTTGAACCGTAATTTCGTTCACGCCCACGAATGCCAGATCGGTCATTGCCTTCACCGCTTCGGGGTTTCGCATAGCGTGGCGGCGCGTTACGACCGATATTTCGGCGAACTGCTCGTCCGTGGTGCCGTACTGATGCTTATGGCGGTTCTTGACCATCCCGTAGTTGGCGATGAGCGTCTGCCCCCACGAATCCTCCATATTGGACGCCGGCGTCGCCGGACCAAGCCCAGTTGCGCCCGCGGTGCCGATGTTGCGCCTATCGGAGTGCGCCGTGGAGCCGTAGGTGAGCAGCGCGACATTGCACTTGCCCGCCGCAATCATCTTGGCGGCGTGGTTCGCTTGGAACTCATACGAAGTCCCGCCTACCGCCGTGTTGTCTATGACGCGCGGCTTCAGCCCAAGGTATTCGGATATGCCCAGCCCGCCGATGCCCTGGTGCGTGCCGGTGTCATAGACGGCGTCCACGTCCTTGCCGGACAGCCCGGCGTCCTCCAGCGCCTTGATAGCCGACGCCGCCTTGATTTGCAGCGCGCTTGTGCCGGGCCCCACCACTCTGAGCGGGTATTCGTGAATGCCGACTATTGCGGCCTCTCTGCGCTGAGGCATTGGTTGCTCCTCCCCTAATCGCGGTGATGCGGCGCGTTGAATTCGGCGGCTGTGCCTTAGCCTTGAACGCCGCCGCCCTTATCTGATAGCGTAATTGGCGTAACTGATACGCCTATTCCAATGGGAAATCACGGCGCAAAGGTAGCATATTTAGGCGTTGCAAGTCAATTAACGCGCTTGCCGGCAGAGGCTTTGCGCCGCATTCGCCGACCATACGAACACAACCGCACCGCGCATTCACGCCAAAGGCCGCATCAATGAAAATCGGACTGCTTACCGATACGCATCTGCCCAATATGATTAGAGACCTTGACGAGCTTGGGCCGGAACCCGCCGAGTTCTTTTCGTCCGTCGACCTGATACTGCACGGCGGCGACCTCATCTATACGCGCGTGTTGGACTGGCTGGAGCAGTTCGCGCCGGTTGTGTGCGCCAACGGCAACAACGATCCGTACGACGACCGCCGCTCCAAAGATGTGCAGACGCTCACAATCGAGGGTTGGCGCATCGGGATGATACACAGTCTAGAGGGCGAACATCGCCCGATGCGCGAGCTGCAAAAGGCGTTTCCCGCGCCAGTGGACATTATGGTTGCGGGGCATACGCATCAAGAGGCGCTGGAACTGCGCGACGGCGTGGTATTGCTCAACAGCGGCAGCATCACATTCCCGCGCCACAAGGAGCTTCGGCTGGGCGGCGTAGGGCTGCTGGAGATTGCGCCCGACGCGCTGCATGCGCGGATAATCCCGATAGGCGAAACGCCCGGCAGACCCAACCCCTGCGAGGCGCTGGCGCTTGATGTGAAGCGCGGCGATGGCTAAGTGCGCCCTGACATACCGCAAAGGCTATCGCGCAAAGAGGCGGCGCTCGATCTAGGCGAACGCCGCCTTCATCGTATCCGTGTATCCGTATCGGATTGGGTTGCGTCGGCGGGACGCAGCGTCCGTTATGAGCGCATTAGCCGGCGGCTTGGTTGGCGGCGCTGACTGCGGCGTCGAAGTCCGGGAGCTGGGCTATCTGCGGCACATACTCCACATGGCGCACCACATTATCCTTGTCCAGCACGAACACCGCGCGCGCCAGCAGGCCGTTCTCTTTCACATGCACGCCGTAGCTATCGCCGAACTCGCGCGTCTTGAAATCGGACGCCGTCTCCACCTTGTCAACTTCGTGAGCGCCGCACCAGCGCGCCTGCGCGAAAGGCAGATCCATGCTGATGGTCAGGATGACGATGTCGTCGGACAGCGACGCCGCGATTTCGTTGAACTTCTGCGTCTCGTCGCTGCAAACGCCCGTGTCCAGCGATGGCACGGAGGCGATTATCTTCACCTTGCCCGCATAGTCGTCCAGCGACACCTGCTTCAGTCCCGCGCCCGACGCCGTGAACCCCGGCGCCGCATCGCCCACCTTCACTTCGGGGCCCAGCAACGTCAGCGCATTCTCGCCCGCCGCGAATACCCCTGTGCGTTCTTCCATATGCTCATCTCCTCAATAACATCCGTTTCGTATTTCAGCAGTTCATTGACAATCGGCAGTTACAGCCGACGCCTTTTGCTGCGCCCAAGTCTAATTCATTCGGGCATAGGTTGGCAACTTATCGGATCAGGCATTCACATATGGACGCAACGCATCCCTTCCCCCAGCAATTAACTGAGGGGAAGGGATGCGCATGCAATTGCATACGGCGCAGCGTCCGTTAGCGCGAGACGCTTGCGGTAGAGATGTCCAGCGTCAGCATGAAGTTGCCGCCCGTTTCCAAGTTGTAGGTGGTTGCCTCGATGGTGTAACTGCCCGCCTGCAGCTGCTCCGTTATTCGGGAGTCGCCGCGGTTGACGATGGAGCCGGCGTTGCCCACGCCCTCTAGCAGGTAGAGGTAGGTGTCTCTGACGTCGGTGGATGAGACGGTTACGGTTATGCGCGAGGGGGCGTCAAGGGTGAAGGCGTAGTAGCGTGCGTAGCGGGTTCCTTCTTTTGCGGTTGGGGGCGTCTTTGTGGACTGGCAGTCGGCGTTCCAGGTTCCGGTGAGCCAGCCTAGGCCGATTTTGCCGATGCAGCCGGGGTTTAGGGTGGACCTGGATGCGCGCGTGGGGGTTGCGGTGGGGACGGTTGTGGATGTGGGCGTTGCCGCGGGCGTACCGTCCAGCACGGTTACGGGGGTGTTCGTGGGAGTGGGCGTATGGGTTGGCGTGGGTGTTGCGGTGGGGCCGCCGACGCCGACAAACTCGTCGAATCTGGCGGTCAGCTCTCTGATGAGATCGCGCAGGGAATCGATAAGTCCGCGCTGCTCTTCTATCTGTTCTTGCTGCGTCCTCGCCATGGCTTCAAGTTGGCTTATTCGGGCGTTGGCGTTGCCAGATGTGGTGACCGTGGTTGCGGTGCGGGTGGGGGTTGGCGTGGGGACGTCGGCGCGGATTGTGGTTGCCGTGGGGGTAGGCGTGGCAGTAGCGGGCGCGCCGCTGTCGTCGCGCGCCACTGTGGGGGTGAGGGTGGGCGTTGCTGTGGGCAGAGCGCTGGTTGCCGTTGGCGTGGCGGTGGGGGGTGTGCCGGTTACTATGGGGGTATTTGTGGGTGTAGGCGTATCTGTGCCGGTGGGCGTTGGCGTAAGGGTGGGTGTGGACGTGCCGGTAGGCGTGGGCGTAAGGGTGGGTGTGGACGTGCCGGTAGGCGTGGGCGTAAGGGTGGGTGTGGACGTGCCGGTAGGCGTGGGCGTATTCGTGGGCGTTGCTGTGGCAGGAACGCTCGTCGGCGGCGTTGCCTTGCCGTCGGTATTACTCCCCCAACACACCACAGGTCCGTTTGCGCTTATTCCGCAGCTAAATGCTCTTCCGGCACTTATGGATGTGAAAGTCACGCCGGCAGGCGGACTGGTCTCGCCATTGCCGCTATAGCCCCAGCATACCGCCACACCATCTGCGCGAAGTCCGCATGTGTGATAAGCGCCTGCGTCTATGGACGTGAAGGTTTCATTGCTAGGCGGCGTCGACTGCCCATATGAGTTGCTCCCCCAACACACCGCGGCGCCGTTGGCGCGAAGTCCGCAGCTATGATTCCTGCCTACGCTTATGGATGTGAATGTGCCTGACGGCGGCGTTGCCTTGCCGCTGGCATTAAGCCCCCAACACACCGCAGCGCCGTCGGAACGTAGCGCGCAGGTATGGTAATAGCCTGAGCTTATGGATGTGAATGTACCCGTCGGCGGATACAGGATACGGTAGTCGCTATCATGCCCCCAGCATGACGCATAGCCGCTGACTCTGGACAGTGCGCAGACATGATAATAGCCTGGGCTTATGTCTCTGTATCTAGCCGTCCGCCAATCCGGGGCGATTTTGTCGATAACGTCACTCAAATACCCCCAACAACTCCGTTGGCCGTCAGATTTCAGTGCGCATCCCAACCTATCGCCTACGCTTAGGGATGTGTATGTACCCGCCGGCGGCATCGACGTACCCCACACGTCGTAGGGGCCTATTCCCTCGATGTAGCCCTCAAGTCCCCAACACACCAGGGCGCCATCCATCCGAATTCCGCAGGCATTATTAACGCCAGCGCTTATGGCGCGAAGGGTAATTGCGCGGGGAGTGGGAGTGGGAGTGGCGGTCGCGGCTTGCTGCGCGCTTGCGTTGTTAGAGTTCGGCAGTAGGATTAGGAATAGAAGTAGCGCGGCCGCTAGGGCCGTTAGGGAGTAAATCGCGGGCTTAGGAAGGGTAAATGGCATGGCGCATCGCTCTTATCTTTTTGGGTTCTGTCTTATTTTCACAATACGCGAACATTGTGGAGATTAGGGGTGATTATGCGCTAATGGCGGGCGGGGGCGGAGCGTCCTGTCAGCAGCGGGATTATCCGCCGATTCTCTACTCATACTAGCGGTTTGTATGGGCAAGGGCAAGTCTGATATAGCCGTTGTGGGGGGCTACCCTTCCCCCACAACGGACTGCGCGCGGGGGAAGGGATGCGTTGATTAGCGCGATACGCCTGACGCAGAAACGCCTATCGGATGCGTGAATACCCAGTGAATCCAAAGGTAAGCATAAAGTTGCCGCTCGTTTCCAGGTCGTAGGTAGTTGCCTCGATAGTGTATGCGCCTGGCTGCAGGCGCTCGTCTATTCGCGAGTCATTCCTGTTCACCACAGAGCCATCCGCGCCTCTGCCATTAAGCAGGTAGAGGTAGGTGTCCGCCACATCGTTGGATGTGATGTTAACGGTTACGCTTGAAGGCGCGTCCAGCGTGAAGGCGTAGAAGCGCGCATAGCGGGTTCCCGTCTTTGCAGTGGGCGGCGTCTTGTTGGATAGGCAGTCGGCGTTCCATGCGCCGGTGAGCCAGCCCAGGCTAATGCTCCGAATGCAGCCGGGCGCCAGCGCTGACACTGATGTCGCCGTGGGCGTCAGCGTAGCGGTGGCGGTTGCCGTAGATGTAGGCGTGGCTTCCAGCGCTGTTACCGGCGTATTGGTCGCGGTAGGCGTATGTGTAGGGGTTGCCGCCGCGGATCCGCCGTCAAGCGCCGCTAATCTGTTAGTCAGCGCAGTGATAAGCCCTTGCATTGACTCGACAAGCTCTTGAAGCGTTTCCAACTGCTCTTGTTGCGCCTCTATGAGTTCTTGCTGTGATTCCACCTTGTCTTCAAGCCGACTCATCCTGCGGTCAGCGCCTTCGGGCGTCGACATGCCGGTTGCGGTTGGCGTGAGTGTAGGGACGGGTTCGCCGGTAACCGACGTACTCGTCGGCGTCGGTTCGCCTGTTGTCGAAACGCTTGTGGACGTGGGCGTAAGGGTGGGCGTTGCTGTGGGCGGAGTGTTCGTCGGCGTGGGCGTTGCGGTTGCGGTTGGCGTGAGCGTAGGGACGGGTTCGCCGGTAACCGACGTACTCGTCGGCGTCGGTTCGCCTGTTGCCGAAACGCTCGTGGACGTCGGCGTAAGCGTGGGCGTGGCAGCGCCCGGAGTATTCGTCGGCGTGGGCGTTGCGGTTGGCGTGGGTGTGGGCGTGTATTCGGTCGGCGGCGTTGTTTGACCGTTGTTGTTTCCGCCCCAGCACACCGCTGTTCCATTCGCGCGTAGTCCGCAGGTATGGTATTTGCCGGCGCTTATAGACGCGAAGGTTTCGCCCGTAGGCGGCGTTGACTCGCCATAGCCGTTATAGCCCCAGCACACCGCTGTTCCATTCGCGCGAAGACCGCAGGCATGGCGATGTCCGGCGCTTATAGACGCGAAGGTTTCATTCGCAGGCGGCGTTGACCGACCATTTTCGTTCCATCCCCAGCATACCGCAGCGCCGTCATTCCGCAGTCCGCATGCATAATATTCGCCAGCGCTTATAGATGCGAAGGTTTCGCCCGCAGGCGGCGTTAACTCGCCATAGCCGTTATAGCCCCAGCACACCGCAGCGCCGTCCGTGCGCCGTCCGCAGGTATGAAGCCCGCCGGCGCTTATGGATGCGAAAGTTTCATTCGCGGGCGGCGTTGACTGACCCAGCGCGCTAGAGCCCCAGCACACCGCAGCGCCATTCGCGCGCAGTCCACAATTATGATAATCGCCGGCGCTTATGGATGCGAAGGTTTCACTCGAAGGCGGCGTTGACTGACCGTATCTGCCGCTGCCCCAGCACACCGCAGCGCCATCCGATCGAAGACCGCAGGTATGACGAGCGCCGGCGCTTATGGACGTGAAGGTTTCACTCGCAGGCGGCGTTGACTGACCGTATCTGCCATTGCCCCAGCATGACGCAGCGCCGTCCGTGCGCAGTCCACAGGTATGCTGCTCGCCGGCGCTTATGGCGCTGAAGGTCATTGCGCGGGGCGCGCTTGTGGATGTGGGAGTGGCAGTCGCGGCCTGCTGCGCGCTTGCGCCATATGAGTTGAACAGCATGACGGACAGCAGCAGCGCCGCCGCTGTGAGGGCTGTTAGGAAGTAAAGCGCGGGTTTAGAATTGAATGGGGCAAATCGCATATCGGCTCATACCTTCACTTTTCACGACGGAAGTTGAAGACTATTGTATATCGTCTATAGTATATGCTGAGAGTTATGAAAATTGTAGTGGATTTAACGCCCCTGTACTTACCCCAGCGCTTATTGAGAATACCCGGCGGTCCCGCCCCGCTTGACCAGCAGCGCCCCGCTTTGTTAGACTGAATGGGCGCAAGGGTTTGGGCGGTTAGCTCAGCTGGCAAGAGCGCTACGTTGACATCGTAGAGGTCATAAGTTCAAGTCTTATACCGCCCACCAGTCCACGCCGCGCGGCAATCGCAGCCGCGTCCGTCCCCCAAATTGGTTAGCGCCCATCGGCATCTAATCGGCATAAGAGAGCCTGCCCCGTTTCCGGCGGCGTTGTGAGAGGAGACCGCTATGACGCGAGAGAACCCCAGCGATAAGGCGATGGGCCGAATGCGGACCTTCGTCGAGAAGTATTGCCAGAAGTCGGGAACATTCACCCATCCGGGCGAGGGCGTAACCGATGCGGTGGTGCTTGGGCTTGCCCAGAATGTGGACGAAATCGGCAGGCCGCTCTGCCCGTGCCGCTTCTATCCGGACAAGACGGAAGAGATTAAGCACCGCACCTGGATTTGCGCCTGCGACGATATGCAGATATACAAGTACTGCCACTGCCTGCTGTTCGTCAACGAAGAGGGCATGCCGATAACCGAGTATCTGCCCGAAGGACACGAAGGGCGCGAAATGTACGGGCTGGTCAAAGATCCCACGCCCGACAAGGGACGCCCGCTGCGGCATAAGGCTGAAGAGCGCGAAATCGAGCGCAAAGAGCGCCCATCGTAGGCGATAACGCAAGAAGCGGCGGCGCAAGCGCGATGGCAAGGCAAGTCAAGGCGCATTGACGCAAAGTTTTCCATACGCTTGCCGTCGGAGTGAAAGCGTTCTTTCCAATCTAAAGTCCAAAGATTGGGATGGCTAGGATGGGAATACATTACTACTGACCAAACCGACCGACAATCGACTAACGAAACCTACTCTTGGAGGATTTGATGGCAAAGCCAATCGCAGTTACCGACGGCAATTTCGAGGCCGAAGTGTTGAATTCGGACACTCCGGTTCTGGTGGACTTTTGGGCGGACTGGTGCGGCCCCTGCAAGGCGATTGCGCCCGTGGTGGATGAGCTCGCCGAAGAGTACGCCGGCAAGATGAAGTTCACCAAGCTGGATGTGGACTCCAATCCCAAGACGGCTATCAACTACGGCATTCGCGGCATCCCGGCGCTGCTGATTTTCGACGGCGGCCAGGTCTCCAAGCAGGTCGTCGGCGCAGTGCCGAAGTCCAGCCTCAAGCGCAGCATCGACGAAGCCATAGGCTAACGGCGTCCGCGCGCCCAAAGAACGCAACACCAATAGGCAGGTTCGCGCAAGCGGGCCTGCCTATCGCTTTGTCAAGCGCATTTTTTCACTTTTAGGCGTATGTGATTAACTCCGTCTCGTTGCCTACAACATAGGTGGGCTTGTATCCAAGTCCTAGACGCGCCGCCTGCAGTATCAGCGTAGCATCGGCGCAATCTCAATCGCCCCGAACTGTCGATATGAGTCCGCTTGCTGCTCGAATGCGCGCCGCGGTATGCGTTTTGGTATAATTCCCGTCGTTGTTGGGAGACCGGGTTGGGAGACCTAATCCGTATAGGATGGCAAGCGAAATCGCAAGACAAGATACAAGGCGAATGCGAAAAGGAGACGCTGTTATGGCAACCGAAACCGTTTCTAGGCTCAGGCACAAGAGCCATGTGGTCGTGGATGGGCCGGATAGGGCGCCGGCGCGCTCGATGCTGCGCGCGGTGGGCTTGAAAGACGCAGACTTCGAAAAGCCTTTCGTGGCGGTGGCGAACTTGGCGAGCGACGTCACTCCCTGCAACGTGCATCTCGACCGCATCGCGCAGAAGGTCAAGCAAGGCATATGGGACGCCGACGGCGTGCCGTTTCTGTTCGGCACAATCACCATCAGCGACGGCATATCTATGGGCACCGAGGGGATGAAGGCGTCGCTGGTGAGCCGCGAGGTTATCGCGGATTCCATAGAGACGGTTACATTCGGCGAGGGAATGGACGGGCTTGTGGTGGTTGCGGCGTGCGACAAGAATATGCCCGGCGCAATGATGGCGATGGCGCGAATGGATGTGCCGGCGATATTCGTGTATGGCGGCGCGATACTGCCCGGCAACTATATGGGCAAAGACATCAACATCCAAGATATGTATGAGGCTTGCGGGGCGTTCTCTACGGGCGATATGACGCTTGACGAACTCATCGCGATGGAGCGGATAGCCTGTCCGGGCGAGGGCGCATGCTCCGGGATGTTCACCGCCAACACGATGTCGTCGGCTATCGAGGCGATGGGCATGTCCATACCGGGCGCGGCGTCCATACCGGCGGTGGATCCGCGCAACGAAGAGGTGGCGCACGCGGCGGGCGCCGTGATGTACGGCATGCTGGAGCGGGGCGTAACGCCGCGCCAAATTATGACGCGCGAGGCGTTTGAGAACGCCATCACGGTGGTTATGGCGATGGGCGGCTCTACCAACGCCGTGCTGCACCTGCTCGCCATAGCGCACGAAGCGCAGGTGGATTTGAGCATCGACGACTTCGATGAGATAAGCCGCCGCACGCCGTACATAACCGATCTGCGGCCGGGCGGGCGTTTCGTGATGTCCGACGTGGACAAGGCGGGCGGCGTTCCCGTGGTGATGAAGCAGCTCCTAGAGGCGGGACTGCTGCACGGCGATGCGCTGACAATCACCGGCAAGACGCTCGCTGAAAACTTGGACGAATTCGACGGCGAGCCGGACAGCCGCGTCATCTATCCGATAACTACGCCGCGCAGTCCCACGGGCGGGTTGGTGATACTCAAGGGCAACCTTGCGCCTGAAGGGGCGGTCATCAAGGTGTCCGGCACCAAGCACACGGCGCACGAAGGGCCGGCGCGCGTGTTTGACGGCGAGCGCCCCGCGTTTGAGGCGATAATCAACGGCGAAATCAAGGACGGCGATGTGGTGGTGGTTCGCTATGAAGGGCCTAAGGGCGGCCCCGGAATGCAAGAGATGCTTGCGGTTACGGGCGCGATAATGGGCGCCGGGCTCGGCGATTCCACGATGTTGATAACGGACGGGCGCTTTTCGGGGGCGTCGCGCGGGCCGTGCATCGGGCATGTGGCGCCTGAGGCGGCCGTGGGCGGCGCAATCGGGTTGCTGCGCGACGGGGATGTGGTGTCCTTCAACGCCGACGAGCGCGCGCTCAATGTGCTGCTGCCCGACGACGAGTTGGCGAAACGGCGCGCCGATTGGACGCCGCCGCCGCCCAACTACGAGCGCGGCGTGCTTGCCAAGTACGCCAAACTGGTGTCCTCTGCATCGCTGGGGGCGGTAACTACTTAGGCGTAGATAAGAGAACGGGGGGGACTGCGAACTGCCGCAATACGCAGGTTGGCAATAACCTGAAAAGGCGGTTCCTGTCCCCAACCCTCTCTGCAAGGCATTAGCATTGCGCCATACGCTATAGTTCGCATACATAGTCCATTACACAGAATAAACTCAACGCCGTAGAGCGGGCGGGATTGCCGCAAGCGGGGATGCGTTCACCGAAGCCGAAAGGGATACGTTATTGGCACGGCGAATAGTCGACGCGCTTATCGGCGCCATCGTCGGGCTGATTGCGGGCGCGCCTGTCGGCGTAATGACCGGCAGCATCGGGATGGTCATATTCCACATTATCTTGAAACTGACCATCGAAGACCCTACGCCCGATGATTCGCTCGGCATAGGGTTCGCTGTGGTAGCCGGCGCTATGACGGGCTTGTTCACAATTCCTGTTGGGTTGATCGTGGGAGCGGTTGTCGGCGCGGTGGCGGGTGTCCGCAGTCATGATGGCGTAATCGCGGTTGTCGGCGGCTGCGGCATCGGCGCTGGCGCGGGGTTGCTTGCCGGCGTGGGCGTAGTGTTCGCCGATCTTTTGGTTAGTGGGCATAGAATCACGCTGTTCCACTATCTAGCATATAGCGACTTGTTTATGGGCGTGTCGTTCATCGTGGCGTCGGGCGTAGTTGTGGGCATCTGCGCGGGCGTGGCCATCGGGCGCATGCTTAGGCGGCAACAGACCGTTATTTGAACGAAAGCGGCGAAACTATGCAAGTCGCCAAACTGGGGCGAAAGGCAATGCCAACGCCGGCAAGGCTTGGCAGGGCAATCGTGGACGCGCTTATCGGCGCTGTTATTGGGGCAGTTTCAAACGCGCTTGCGGGAGCGCTAATCGGCGGCGTAGGGATGGCTCTAATCGCCATCGTTATGCTGCTGCTTAGAGACGGCCCGCCGCCGGACATCGGCATAGGGTTCGCTATAGTAGGCGGCGCTACGACGGGCTTGCTCGCAATGCCCGTTGGCCCGGTCGTGGGGGCGGTTGTCGGCGCAGTGATGGGCGTCCGCAGTCTTGGCGGCGTAATCGCGGTGGTCTGCGGCTCCGGCATCGGCGCAGTGGCGGGGTGGCTTGCCGTCGCGCTTGCCGCCGTGTTTGCGATTTTGCTTGTCGGAGCGTTTACGGCTTTGGGAAGCTTTATTTCACACGAAGGACCGTTTCATTACTTAGCGCGCGTATTCGAATACTTAGCGCGTGTACTCAGTTATTTGATATACGACCGGCTGACGTTTCTTTTGTTCCTTACGGCGTCGGGCTCAGTCGCAGGCATCTGCACGGGCGTGATAATCGGGCGCAGGCTTGGGCGGCATAATACCGTCATTTGAACGAAACTAGCGAAAGCCTAATATCACTGCGGCGGCGTTGCGCTTATTGAACGCCGAAATACGGGACGTCCTGGTGTATAATGTAACCCTGTTTGGCAAGCGCGGCGCTTGCGCTGCATTGAGAGTAACGGAGTCTGGTTGTGCGCGACGGAAGGGACACGCTTTTAGGCGCGGTCATAGGCGTATTTTTCGGCTCCGCCGTCAGTATGTTCGTAGCCGTATTCGTGGGCGGATGCGCCCATATTCTCGCGCGCACAGACGGCGAAACGCAGTATGACGCCATATTCCCGACGGTAGCGGCAAGCGTTTTGACCTGCATAATCGTGGGCGCTATTCTGGGCGCATACACGGGGCATTATGACGGGCTTGGGTTGTCCAAAACCCTGATACTAGGCACGATAGTCGGGGGTTCCGCCGGAGTTCTGGCAACCCTTTTCAGCGGAATAACCGCGAGCGTTATCATAGGCGCTCTAGTGGGCGCGCTGTTCGGGCTTTGGCTTGAACGCTGACCGCCTGCCCATATCAAACTTCGACCGAAAATCTAACCGCTAAGGATTCCAAATGACACAGAAACCGAACATCATCCTGATACTCGCCGACGATATGGGCTACTCAGACCTCGGCTGCTACGGCTCGGAGATACGCACTCCGAACCTCGACCGGCTTGCGGCGTCTGGGCTGCGCTTTTCGCAGATGTACAATTCGGCGCGCTGCTGCCCCTCGCGGGCGTCGCTGCTCACCGGGCTGAACCCGCATCAGACGGGCGTGGGTCATATGATGGACGCGCTTGGGCCGGATTCGTATCAGGGCTATCTGAACGAAAGCTGCGCCACAATCGCAGAGGTTCTGCGCGCGGGTGGCTACCGCACCTATATGAGCGGCAAATGGCATGTGGGCGGGCGCTACGATCTGCTTGACGATAGTAACTGGGAACGGCTGAAGGGCAGCGCCGGCTATCCCATTCCCACGCAGCGCGGCTTCGACAGGTTCTACGGCATCGTAGCGGGCAGCGCCAACTACTTCTTCCCGCGCCTGCTGATGGAAGACGACCGCTTCTTGGAGCTTGAGCCGTCGGGCTACTACTTCACCGACGCCATAACCGATAACGCCGTCAAGATGCTGGACGAAAACGCCGCCGCCAACGCAAGCGCCGCCGATGACGCATCCCACGTCGACAAAAAACCGTTCTTCCTGCATGTAACCTACACCGCGCCTCACTGGCCACTGCACGCCTTGGATGAAGACATAGCGCGCTATGAGGGCAAGTACGGCGACGGCTGGGATGCGGTTCGCACGGCGCGCCACGAAGAGCTTAAGGCGAGCGGGCTGCTCGATTCCAAGTGGCGAATTTCGCCGCGCGATCCGTCCGCGCATCCGTGGGGCGACGAGCGCAACAAGGCTTGGGAAGATCTGCGAATGGCGACATATGCGGCGATGATCGACCGAATGGATCAGGGCATCGGGCGCATCCTGGACAAGGTGCGCGATATGGGCGCAACGGACAATACGCTGATTATGTTCCTATCGGACAACGGCGGATGCGCCGAATTCCTGGCAGAGGATACGCAGCGCCCGGAGCCATCGCAGTACGCCAGCCCCAACCCGGACGGCACGCCCGTCAAGATGGGCAACATCGCGGGAATGCGCCCCGGCCCGGGCGATACCTTTATGAGCTACGACCTGCCTTGGGCGAATGCCAGTAACAGCCCGTTCCGCCTGTTCAAGCGCTGGACGCACGAAGGCGGCATATCCACGCCGTTCATCGTGAGCTGGCCGGATAGGATAAAGCGGGCGGGCATTGCGCATGAGCCCACGCACATATCGGACATACCGGCGACCTGCATAGCGGCGGCGGGAGCGTCCTATCCCGCCGAACTCAACGGCAATGCCATCACGCCCATTGAGGGCGTCAGCTTCATGGACGCTATCGATGCGGGCGATTGGAAGCGCAACCTGCCTATCTACTGGGAACACGAAGGCAGCCGCGCGGTGCGCATCGATAACTGGAAGCTGGTAGCCGAAGTGGGCGGCGAATGGGAATTCTACGATATGGACGCAGACCGCACTGAGCTGAACAACCTGGTCGAGCGCAACGCTCCCAAAGCCGCCGAGATGATAGCGCTATACGATGCGTGGGCGGAGCGCTGCGGCGTACTGCCGTGGCCGCTATCGCCCAACGCGCGCATGATGAACCTGCGGACGGCGCACAACCACTATGTTTAGGCGCATATAGACGCAGCCGCGCAATGCGGGCGATTTCGCAGCGCCCGCCTGCGCTCTGAAGCGGCGAACTTAACGGAGGCGTCGGATTATGAAAACCACATTGGACATCAACGATGAGCTGCTGACAAAGGCGCGGCGGCTCACGGGAATATCCGAAAAGACTGCGCTAGTGAGCGAGGGCTTGCGCGCGCTGATTGAACGCGAAAGCGCCCGCAGCCTTGCGTCGCTGGGCGGCAGCGAACCGCAGTTGACGGATATACCGCGTCGGAAGAGCGCGCTATGATGGTTCTTGTGGATACATCCGTATGGATAAGACATTTTCGGTCAGGCGATACAAGACTTGTTGCGCTATTAAACGGCAACCATGTGTTGACTCATCCAATGGTGATTGGAGAGTTGGCTTGTGGCAATCTGCGTAATAGGTCTGATACGCTAACCCGATTGAAAGACTTGCCTAAAGCATTCGTCGCTTCTGATGAAGTAGCGCTTTCATTCATCGAGCGCCATAAATTGATGGGGCGAGGAATTGGCTATATCGACGCGCATCTCTTAGTATCGACAGCGCTAGGCACTTCATTCGTATTATGGACGCTCGATAATCGGCTTATGAGCGTGGCGATGGATTTGCATATCGCATATTTGCCCTAGATTAGAATGCGCCCAACGCGCGAATGATGAACCTGCGGACGGCGCACAACCACTATGTTTAGGCGCAGCAGCCCGCTATGAACAACCTTGATGTATGGGGGATGGACGCAGTGAAAAGTTTGGCGATTTTCGCAGCGACGGTTTTCGCGCTGATACTGGCGGCTTGCGGCGGCGGCGCTGACGACGCTACGCCCACAGCGGCGTCGAGCGCGGCGCTGTCCACATCCGCGCAAGCCACGACGCCACCCGCATCGCTTGCCACGCGCACGCCCGTTCCCACCGATACGCCGGCGCCTACCAATACGCCCCTGCCCACTGATACGCCGGCGCCCATCAACACGCCTATGCCCACGCACACGCCCGCGTCTATAGCTGCGCCGCCCGCCACGAATACGCCTCTGCCCACAAACACGCCCGCGCCCACCAATACGCCCGAACCTACTCATACCGCCGCGCCCACTTATACGCCCGCGCCTACATACACGCCCGTAGCCACATACACGCCTGAACCCACTTATACGCCTGAACCCACGCTCACGCCCACGCCAACCTATACCCCTACGCCCACGAACACGCCCACGCTTGAGGAAATAATTGAAACTATCAATGGACGAAGCAGGGTCAATCCAGTGCCGTTCAAAGACAAGACGGAGCTGGCAAACTCCGGCGGGCTTGTGCTGCATATAACGAAAGTGATTCGGGGCGATGCCGCGATAGAGTTTCTTGACGAGGCGAACAACCCCGATGTGCCGCCGCCGCCCGGTCATAAGTTCACGCTCATCCGCATTGCCGTGGAGAACGCCGGCGATCGGCTGGATTCCGTCAAGTATCCGGCGTATCAGCGGCTGCTGCTTGTAGGCGAAACGGAAGACATCACCCGCCGATACACGAATGCGGGAGTGGCCGGAGAGCGGGACGACTGCGGAAATCTCGGAGAGAGGTTCCACGAATCGCGGCCGATAGAGTGGGGGGAAACCTACGGCGGGTATGTCTGCTTTGCGGCGCGCACCGAAGACGCCGGCAAGCTTCTGCTGGTGGACAACGGCGGCAGCGCCGGAATGTCCGACGACTGGCGCTACTTCGCGCTGAGGTGATGCGCGCTGAGAAAGTCCGCAAGCGGCGCAATCGCAATGTCCAAGCCGGCCGTATCGCTTACAACCCGAAACCCAATGCCGCCAAACTGCGGCGGTCTATCCCAACCCTACCGATACATTTGCAGAGCGGAGTTAGAGTATGCAGCCCTTAAAAGACATTCGCGTTCTGGCGGTAACAGGCTTTTTGGCGGGGCCTTACGCCAGCATGAATTTCGCGCGGCTGGGCGCTGAGGTCATCAAGGTGGAGGTTCCCGGCAAGGGCGATCCGGTGCGCGGCAACGGGCCGTTCATCGGCCCCAAGGGCAAGCATCCCCAGGCGCAGACGCCCGACGACATATCCACGCGCTTCCTAAAGCGCAATCAGGGCGTCAAGAGCGTTACGCTCAACCTGAAGCATTCGCAGGGGCGGCGGATGTTTTTGGATTTGGCGAAGCATGCCGATGTGATGCTTGAGAACCTTGCGCCCGGCTCTCTCACGCGGATGGGCTTGGGGTATGAGGATGTAGCCGCCGCCAATCCGTCCATAATCTACTGCTCCATATCGGGCTACGGGCAGACGGGCGCTTATGCGGACAAGCCAGCGCACGATCCGCAGATACAAGGGATGAGCGGGCTGATGGAAATCAACGGGCATCCCGACGGACCGCCTACGCGCGTGGGCTTCTACATCGGCGATCTGGTTACGCCGCTGTTCGCGTGCTATGCGATTTTGGCGGCGCTGCGCGAAAAAGAGCGCACGGGGCAGGGGCAGTATCTTGATGTGTCTATGATGGACACGCTCACTTCGTTGATGCTGATGGACACGCTTGAAGACGATATTGAGATGGGCTTGCCGCTGCGAATGGGCAACACCACGCGCGGCGGCCCCACCGGCTTGTATCGCACAAGCGACGGCGAACTCACCATCACGGCGGCGAGCGACGATCAGTGGCGGCGGCTCGCGAATGCCTTGGACGCGCCCGAACTTGTGGAAGACGCGCGCTTCGCCGAGTTCCATAGCAGAACCGCGAATGTGGTGGCGGCGCGCGCAGAAGTGCAGAAGCGCGTGGGCAAGCTCAAGCGCGATGAGGCGCTGGAGCGCTTCGAGAAGTTCGATGTGCCAAGCGGCGCTGTTCGCAGCGTTGATGAGGCGATAAACGACAAGCACTTTTGGGAGCGCGGCAGTCTGCTTCCGATGCGGCACGGCGTTTTGGGCGAAACGGCGGACGGCGGCATAGTGGCGGGCTTCCCCATCATATTCGGCGGCGGCAAACTGCCCGAAGCCTACGGCGCGCCCACGCTTGGAATGCACAACGCCGAAATATACGGCAAACTGCTGAACTTGAGCGACGACGACATCGCAACGCTGAAAGCCGACGGCGTGGTGTAAGCGCAGCAGTCCATATAGCGCCAACCGCCTGCAGCCGATAATAGAATACTCACTACTTGACTTGCCAACACTCGGAGTTCGCAAATGAAATTCGAAGCCAAGCCCCTCCGCTCAGTCCTGTTTGTGCCAGGCAACAAGGAAGATTGGATACGCAAAGCGCCCAAGTACGGCGCAGACGCGCTCATCCTCGACTTGGAGGACTCGGTGCCGCCGCAGGAAAAGGACGCCGCGCGCCAAGTGGTAGCCAAGATGATCGACGAGCTGGGCGGCGCAGGGCAAACCCTGTTCGTGCGCGTCAACCCGCTTGAGAGCGGCATCACCGGCTACGACCTTGAGGCGATTGCGGGGCCGAACCTGTACGGAGTCACGCTGCCCAAGGTGCAATGCGCCGCCGATGTGGTAGAGGTGGATGTGCTGCTGCGATTCTTTGAGCGCAAGGCGGGAATGGACATTGGCAGGATATTCATAGACCCCGGCTTGGAGACGGCGCAGGGCATTCGCAGCGCCTATAAGATTGCAACGGCGTCCGACCGCATAGCGCATATGGGCGGCAGCGGCGGCAAGGGCGGGGACACCGCGCGCTCAATCGGCTACGAATGGACGCCGCAGGGTTTGGAAACGCTGTTCATCCGATCCAAGGTATTGGTGGATTCGCGCGCCGCCGGCGTTCAGTTCCCTATATCGGGCGGGTGGTTCGACATACGCGACCTTGACGGCTTGCGGGCGTACGCCACCGAACTGAAGCGGCTCGGTTACAACGGGATGAGCCTCATACACCCCTACCATGTGCCGATTGTGAACGAAGTGTTCACGCCCACGCCCGAAGAGATAGCCGAGTGGCGCGGGCTTGTAGATGCGATGGAACGGATGCGGCAGAGCGGCGGCGCGGCAGTAACCTACGGCGGCGATATGGTGGACATCGCGCACGAACAGACGGCGCGCGCTATGCTGCGAATGGCGGAACAACTGGGCGTGGCGTAGGCAATCGGACGCTTGAAAGCGCAACTTGAAAGCAAGGCAGAAAGGGTTGGACAGAATGAACACCGTATCACCCAAGGCGGTCGGTTTCTCAGAGAAGAGGCTGCGGCGCGTCAACGATTGGATGGAAGGCTATGTGAGCGGCGGCAAGCTGGCGGGCGCAATCACGATGCTGGCGCGCGGCGGCGATACATTCCACTTCCAAACCTACGGCGCGGCAGACATAGACGGCGGCGCGCCGATAGAGCATGACACCATCTTTCGCATCTATTCTATGACCAAGCCGATAACAAGCGCGGCGGTCATGATGCTGTATGAAGAGGGGCGCTTTGCGCTTGACGATCCCATAGGCAAGTTCATACCGGCGCTGCGCCGAATGAAGGTGTATGACGGCATGAGCGAAACCGGCATGCACTTGGCGGATCAGGAACGCCCCATCACGATACGCCATCTGCTCACGCACACATCCGGGCTTAGCTACGGCTTTCACCAGGACTCGCCCGTAGAGGATATGTACAGGGCGGCGGACGTCACTGATCCGGACAGCGATTTCGTAGAGATGGCGGACAAACTAGCGCGGCTGCCGCTTGTGAGCCAGCCGGGGACGAAATGGCGCTACAGCCACGCAACCGATGCGCTTGGCTACCTGGTGGAAGTGGCGTCGGGTCTGCCGTTCGACGAATTCCTGCGCGAGCGCATCCTAGCGCCGCTGGGAATGGCGGACACCGCGTTCTACCTAACCGAAGACAAGCTCGGCAGGCTGGCAAGCGTGTATGGCGCGCCTACTGAGATGGGCGGGCGCATAGCGCGCTTGGACAATTCGCTCATCAACCGAGTGGAACGGCCGCACACGCTCTTTTCGGGCGGCGGCGGGCTGGTGTCCACTGCGGCCGACTACATGCGCTTCTGCCAAATGCTGCTCAACGGCGGCGCATTGGACGGGCAGCGGCTGCTCGCGCCCAAGACGGTCGAGATGATGCGCTCCAATCATCTTACGGACGACCTGAAGCCGTTTGCAGTTGGGCAAAGTTCGGCGTCGGACACCAAGGGCTGCGGTTTCGGCTTGGGCTTCCGCGTGGTGACGGACATAGCGCAGCACGGCATAATCGGCTCCAATGGGATATATTCGTGGGGCGGCGCCGCAAGCACCGTCTTTTGGATAGACCCGTCGGAGGAGCTCATCGCCATCCTGCTGACGCAGTTCATGCCGAGTTCATACTACCCGCTGCGCCGCCAGTTTCAGATAGCGACGTATCAGGCGCTGGTGGGGTAGCGGCGGTAAGCAGGCGCCTATCCGCTTAGCGGCCGTCGAGGGGCGGTTGGTGAGCGGGTGGTAGGTTGATGCGCGCGCGAGCGGTAGATGAGCGAATGCGCGCTGATTTGGCGCAATGCCGGTTGGCTCGGCGGGCGCGTTGCGGTGTTGCGCCAAGCGGCAGCGCTTGCTATCATCCTAGACATTAGGCAGTCCGAAACGCTACAAAACGGGTCTGTGAGGCAATCATGAAAGTCAGTTTTCAAACTCTGGCATCAGAAAGATGGCTAATTCCATCCGAATGGAAGATATACCGTCGATTCCTAAACTCGCTGGAAGATCATGTATCGGGTGTTATGCTCGACTTGAACCAAATTCTAGAGCGAGAAGATGATGAAGAGCGGCGGGAGCTTCTCCGTGAACTCAATGAAGACTACTACACGGACTTCCTGCAGTTCAAAACCATCCTTCTGAATTCCTTCTTCACGGCCTCTTACGCCCTGTTCGAGCATCATTTGACGCGCCTCTGTCAGAGCGCGGAACGACGGCGCAAAACTCCCTTTTCCGTGGATGACCTTAAGGGTTCTATTACGGAACGCGCTAAGGCATACCTAACAAAGCTAGAGATAGCGTTCCCTAGCGATACCCCTGAGTGGAACAGCATCAACGGATACACAGCGACTAGAAACAAGATTGTTCACGCGGGGGGAGTTGTTAGCAAAGAGTGGAACAACTTTGATTACGCGAAAGCGCGCGGGATCATTGAACCTAGCGAAGTCCCGCCAGATTCGCTTGAACCGCCGCGATACATCAAGGTAACACGCCCGTTTTGCGATGAGGCGTGCAACGATTTCATGAACTTCCTGCTGAAAGTTGATGAAGCGATCCACTCATATGCAAACCTTGTAGAGCCGGCCGATTCATCAGGGCGGTCAAACAATCCCGTTCAAGTTGAAAAAGCGAGCGTCTGGGGCTACCTGAGGGCGGTCGACTGGACAAACAAAACGGCGCGGCTTGAGCGGATTGTGGGCAAACCTGTGCCGCTGAAGTTCGGCGATGAGCTGGCAGAGGATATGCGCCGCTTCGCCACCAAGTACGCGCAAATCCGAGGCGAGGGCGTTATAAGCGCGGCCGACGACGAATGGGTGTCCGTCAATGTGACGTCGATCGAGGGCGATAGAGACCCGTATAAACCCTTCGATATGGAGGAGTTTCTGGCTCAGCCGCGCAAGCCGTTCGATTTCAAAGCCCTACCCCAATTGCCCCCGGACGACGACTTCGATGTGGACGATTTCAACCGAATAATACGGGAGGGGCGCAACGTAGGGCTAGGGCGCAAAGAATGATGTTAAACACGCCTGAACGGGTTGTGGTGGACACAAGCGTCGTATCTATTCTGTTTCGCGGACATCGCGACGTTAGGTATGAATACTACAACCAAAGAATTGGCGAAAGCCTAAAGATAGTATCATTCCAAACATTGGAAGAACTGTGGTTCGGGGCATATCGCAGAAATTGGGGTGGCAGGCGAGTTAGGATATTTGCAGAGTATATTAGCGCTTACAGAGTTATCTACCCCGGCCGGCGTCTCATTGACATTTCCGCCAAACTCCGCAGCGATACGCGGAAAATCGGGCGCGAACTCGCATCGGCGGACGCTTGGATAGCCGCCACTGCGATAATGATGGATTGCCCGTTGGCGTCCGACGACAGGGATTTTGACGCAATATCGGACAGGTTAGCGCTGATAAGACGATTGGGATAACGCCATGCCCTACACCCAACCATCCCCCTGCTGCGCCGCAGCGCGCGCCCCGGCCGGCGCATCCGACGCTGTCGCCGCACCTGCCCCCGTCGGCGCCGCATCTGCTACCACCAACGCCGGGTCTCCCACCATCGCCGACGCCGACGTCGCCGGCATGGCGCTGCTGAGCGGCGGCGAATTCCTGATGGGTACGGACGACGCAAGCGGCTTTGCGGCGGATGGCGAAGGCCCCGTGCGTCCCGTGCGCCTCAACCCGTTCTACATCGACATATATGCCGTTACCAACGCGCGGTTCGAAGCATTCGTCCGCGATACGGGCTACAAAACGGAAGCGGAGCGGTTCGGCTGGTCATTCGTGTTCCATATGTTCGTCAGCGCCAAGGGGCGGCTAACCGCATCCCAAGCCGCCGCCGATGCGCCGTGGTGGTGGGTGGTCAAGGGCGCTTACTGGCGCAGACCGGAAGGCCCCGGCTCCAACCTCAAGCGGCGCTGGCATCATCCCGCAACGCACATATCTTGGAACGACGCCGCGGCGTACTGCGCTTGGGCGGGCAAGCGGCTGCCCACCGAGGCGGAGTGGGAGTACGCGGCGCGCGGCGGACTTTCGCAGAAGCGCTACGCCTGGGGCGACGAACTGACCCCCGGAGGCGAGCATCAGTGCAACATCTGGCAGGGCGACTTCCCCGATACGAACAGCGCAGCGGACGGCTACAAAGGCGCCGCGCCCGTGGACGCCTACAAGCCCAACGGCTACGGGCTTTACAATATGGCGGGCAATGTGTGGGAATGGACTAGCGACTGGTTCAGCGCCGCCTTCGACACCGCGCCGCGGGACAACCCCACCGGGCCGGCGCGCGGCTCCGCCAAGACGATACGCGGCGGCTCATACCTCTGCCACGATTCGTACTGCAACCGCTATCGAGTAGCGGCGCGCACATCCAACACGCCCGACAGCTCGACCGGCAACCTAGGCTTTCGCTGCGCGCGGGATGCGTGAAAGACAACGCTTTGAGGAGGCGCAATGAACTTGCGCGGGGAACGGTTCATAAACCACAAAGAGTTCATTCGGTATTGTAAAGACTTGAATGTCCATACATATGAGAGTGAACTGGATCATTTCGAAAAGATTGGCGAAATGCTGCCGGTTGCCCGCGTGATTTTCCCGATTGAGTATGTCATCGATCAGGAACTCCGGGCTTATTGCGGCGATCCCAGCTCCAACAACGTCCGCTATATGGATGTAGAAGCGCAGGATGAACTGGAAAGACTGCTGCAGGAAATCAAGCGCGCGCATAGTAGCGCGGACTTCTCCGACGATGGACTGATTCATGGGTTCGACCGCGAATTTGATAAAAAGAACAAGTTCATCAGTCGACCCAAGACTGATGAGTTCCAAGCGTGGACGGAATACAAGGCTTATGGTTTCTCGCCAATTTCACAAAGCCCACTGGATAAGCCCGTCACGCCGTCGCTGATTTCAGCGCGCCATTACTACAGCTACTGGCAAGTCCATCAACTCTATTCCGTTCAGCAAGTCCTGCGAAAGAACGAAGCGCCTCAATATCTGGCACTGGAAGACCGTTCAAGGTATTCCCTCGACTCTACTCGATATACGGCCGATATTAATGCCGATATGCGTTCCAATTTCGACGCCCTGTCGTTTTGGATTACGATGTATCGCAAAGAAGGTCAGCGTACGTTCACTAATGTTCCTAATGGAGTTAATCGGCTTGACAGTTCTCGCGACGCTTACCTAGAAAGACTACGAAACCACGCCGACGCAGTGGTAAATCGTTTCGGGTTGGGACGCGATGGACTCTATCGCTTCTTGTATAGGCTCGTCGAACTCTATGAGAGTTACAGGAAGATTGAGCGTTACAAGTTGGCTGACGCGCTAAGTCAGGACGTCTTTGACTTGCAAAGGCTCATCGAACTCAGTCTCTGCGATGATTTCGATAGAATTTCGGATGAGCTGAGGCATATCTCCATAGGCGAAAAATGGAGCGTTAGAGGATTCAAGTACAGAGACGCCGCTACAACGTTCAGGCATTTGGACATATCCGTGAAAGAACGCGACTATGCGTGCGATTTAATCGCTAGGATTTCAGCGCAGAGTGTCGCTGATCTAGAAAAATTGGGGTGTCAGGATTGGTCCTTCACGTCTGCCGAAGCGAAGGGACTATTGGACTATTGCGAACACGAAGGGTTAGGCTTGCTGTTGACTGCGCTAGGCGGAATGTCGACTGTGGGTGGAGAAGAATATAGCCATAACTTCCGCAGAGTGCAGATGTACACCAACCTCAAAAACGCCCTGACTTCCTACGAATACCTGCTCAAAAGCCTGGGTGAGAAAGCCAATCTCGACATTGGAGGCAAAGATCTGCGTCGATCTATTAACGCTACTATGCGCAAACAATCTTGGTTTGCCCTGTACAATAAGAAAGTAAAATCAGGACTAGTCCGGATCAAAAGTGAAGATGAGTTCTTTTGCAATCTGGAAAAGTTGCAGAAGGGCTGTGAATTGCAACAAACTAAGGACGGATACTGGGCGCGCATGTTCCTAATAACACACTTGGCTAGAAATGCCGTCGTTCACATGTATCTGGAAGACGATAGATACTTCAGCGATCCGTTCGCTACTACGTTGAACGCAGTAATCAACGTCGCTTGCTACACATGGAAGCTCGCTCAAAGTGAAAACTGGCGATCATCAGAAAGTTCGGATGAACCCAAATGAAATACGCCTACATCGTCATAGGCGCCGGATCCGCAGGCTCCATACTCGCTACACGGCTCACCGAAGACCCCGCGCGCGGGATGCGCGAGCCAAGCCCTATTCACGCGAAAAGACAGGATTTGCGAACAAGAGCGCATCCCTCGGCTGTCGAGTTTAAGTAAGGACTGCGGAATGAAGGCTTTGCCCGTTCCCATCAATTTGTTGACTTGGGCGTGTCTTGCGGTTCTGTTCACGCTTGCGATGGCGGCGTGCAATAGCCCGCCCGGCGGCGCGGTAGGCAGCGCTGACACGGACAGGCAAGCCTTAATCGCCTTGTATAACGCCACGAACGGGCCGATTTGGGTGCGCCAATACAACTGGTTAAGCAACCGCTCCCTCCGCAATTGGCATGGCGTCAAAACGCAGGGGGGACGCGTTGTTGAACTGGATCTTAGGAAGAACAATCTTAGAGGGGACATTCCCCCCGAAATCGCTAACCTACCCGCTCTAACGCGCTTGCGTCTTGACCGCAACTATCTGAGCGGTAGCATCCCGCCCGAAATCGCCAACCTCGCTAATCTAGAGGAGCTCATCCTAGACGACAACTATCTAAGCGGCAGCATTCCCCCCGAAATCGGCAATCTAGCCAACCTAGAGGATCTACTATTAGACGGCAATAATCTGAGTGGCAGTATTCCCCCCGAAATTGGCAATCTAGCCAGGTTAGAGGAGTTAATCCTAGACGGCAACATTCTGCGCGGGAACATCCCGCCCGAAATCGGCGATCTATCCAATCTAGAGCGGCTATATCTTAATGACAACAATCTGAATGGCGGCATCCCGCCAGAAATCGGCGATCTATCCAACCTATGGCTGCTGCAGCTCGAGGGCAATAGGCTGAGCGGAAGCATTCCGATCGAAATCACTAACCTTCCCGAATTGTCAGCGCTGTTCCTGTCTGACAACAATTTGAGTGGCAGCATTCCGCCCGAAATAGCCAACCTATCCAAGCTGCGGTTGCTGCACCTCGCGAGAAATGATCTGAGTGGCAGCATTCCGATCGATATCAGCAATCTCTCCGAATTGGCAGAACTGTCCATCTTTGACAACAACATAAGCGGCAGCGTCCCGCCCGAAATCGGCAACCTATCCAAGCTGCGATTGCTGTATCTCTATGGGAATAATCTGAGCGGCAGCGTCCCGCCCGAAATCGGCAACCTGTCCAAGCTGTGGCTACTGCGGCTCGGCGGCAATAACCTGAGCGGGTGCATACCTTCGTTGCTGAGGCGCGGTTTGCATAACTACGATGCAGCTATCCCATTCTGCGATTAGTGCCTGCCCGCCGCCTGATTGCGCCTTTAGTCGACGATATGCTATACAATGCCCCCATATCAACGCCCCACGTCGACTTTCTTTCAAGGAGGGAACCCATATGAAGTACGACTACATCGTCATAGGCGCAGGCTCCGCTGGATCCATACTCGCTACACGGCTCACCGAAGATCCCGATACATCGGTGCTGCTGCTGGAGGCGGGCCCCGACTACCCCGACCTTGACAGCCTGCCGGAAGAGGTGAAGTACGGCTACGCATCCGCCACCGACATTATGACGAGCGACCACAACTGGCAGTTCACCGCAAAGGCTACCGACGCAGCGCAGCCTATGATGGTGCCGCGCGGCAAGGTTACCGGCGGCTCAAGCGCCATCAACGGGCAGATATTCCTGCGCGGCGTGCCGGACGACTACGACCGCTGGGCGGCTTGGGGCAACCACGAATGGACTTTCGAAAAGTCCCTGCCCTACTTCCGCAAACTGGAAACGGACACCACCTACAGCGACGACTTTCACGGCACGGACGGCCCTATCATATGCCACCGCTTCCCGCCGGAGACCTGGCGCGGCGCGTCCAAGGCGTTCTACGAATCCTGCCTAGCCTACGGCTTCCCCGACTGCCCCGACCACAATGCGCCCGATACTACAGGCGTGGGCCCGCTGCCCCTGAACAACCCGGAAGGCATTCGCTGGAGCACCAACTTGGGCTATCTCAGCCTGTCCCGCCACCGCCTCAACCTCACCATTCGACCCAACTGCGTGGTTCATCGCATCGTCTTCGACGGCAACCGCGCAATCGGCGTCGATGTTGAGAGCGGCGGCGAAAGGTTCGTGGTGGAAGGCGGCGAAATCATACTCAGCGGCGGCGCGGTGGGCTCGCCCCAAATCCTGATGCTGTCCGGCATCGGCCCCGCCGACCATCTGCGCGAACTGGGCATCCCCGTTCTCAAAGACCTGCCCGGCGTGGGGCAGAACCTGCGCGACCATCCGCTGGTGTATGTAACATGGAGCGCCAAGCCGGAGTACGACTTGGAGACATTCGGCCCGCGCATTCAGTTCGGGCTGCGCTACACCGCCGCCGGCTCGGATATGGAAAACGATATGATCGTCTATATGAACATCTACGCCACCGAGCGCGTTGACCGCGGCGGCGACCGAATGACGCCCATCGGCGTGCGGATGATAATCGGGCTCGACCTTGCGCTGGGCGCCGGCGAACTCAAGCTCCAGTCCGCGGATCCCAACACGCAGCCGTTGCTGGACTACAACTACTTCCAAGAGCCGTTCGACCTTGAGCGCATGCGCGAGGCGGTTCGCATCTGCTCCAAGCTGGGCGAGCATGAGGCGTGGAAGGACATCATCGACCGGCGCATCGAGCCGCCCGACGAGGCGCTTGAATCGGACGATGCGCTGGACGCATGGATGAAGCGCGAGGTAACTACCGGGCATCACATATCCTGCACCTGCAAGATGGGGCCGGCGGACGATCCCATGGCGGTAGTCGACCAGTACGGCCGCGTACACGGCGTAGAGGGCTTGCGCGTGGTGGACGCATCCATAATGCCGGACTGCGTGCGCGCCAACATCAACGTCACCACGATGATGATAGGCGAGCGCGTATCCGAATTCCTGAAGGCGGGCGCATAGCCGTCGGCAGGCGGCCCCGCCAATCCTGATGAGTTAGACGCGCTAGACGCAAACACGGGGCTATCGCCGCGCGCTAGAACGCCACATAGCCGCCGTCGACGGGGATTGCAACGCCGGTTACATAGTCCGACGCGGCGGCGGCTAGGAATACCGCGGTTCCCGCCATATCGTCCGGCGTTCCCCAGCGTCCGTGCGGGATGCGCGCCGATATGAGTTCGTAGCGCTCGCGGAAGCTCTCTTCGGTTCGCAGCGGCTCCGTCAGGTCGGTCTCTATCCAACCGGGCAGTATGCTGTTGACCTGGATGTTGTCTTTCGCCCACGCCGTCGCAAGGCTTTTGGTGAGCTGAACAACGCCGCCCTTGCTCGCCGAATACGGCATAACAAGATCGTGTCCGAATATGGAAGTCATAGAGCCGATGTTGATTATCTTGCCGCCGCCCGCCCCCGCCATATGCGGATAGACGGCGCGGCACGGCAGGAAAGTCCCCGTCAGGTTGATGTCCATAATCAGGTTCCAATCGTCCAGCGTGTAATCCTGCGGCACTTTGCGAATGCCGATGCCGGCGTTGTTGACCAGAATGTCTATGCCGCCGAATGCGTCCAGCGCGGCGCTTACCATATCGGCTACTTCGTTTTCGCGCTGCACGTTGGTCGTGGTTCCAATCGCCTGCGCGCCCAGCGCTTGGATGCGCTGCACGGCGTCGGCGGTCTTGCGCCGGTTGCGCGCCGCCACCACGATATTCGCGCCCGCCTGCACCAAGCCCACGGCGATGCCAAGCCCGATGCCGCCGTTGCCGCCCGTTACGATTGCCGTCTTGCCGCTCAAATCAAACATTGCGTCGCTCATTGCGTATCTCCCGAATCATCAAATAGCGCTTTGGGTCGTCTGCGCGCATATCCAAATAGCCGCGCGCTATCATCTCTGCCCACATATCCGCTTTGGCTTCCAGATGCTTCTGAACGGCCTCCACTTCGTCCTTGTAGTCGCCGCGAATTCCGCCGTCAAACCACTCTTCGAGCGGCTTGCGGGGATGCCAGATGTAGAGCCTGCTGTAATCGCGCTTTACCTTTATGAACAGCTCAAGCCCTTTGTAATCGCGATAATACTCGTCCGTGTCCGTGTGCGTCCAATCGGTGTCGATGTCGAGCAAGTTGTCATCCATACGCGCATTGCCCCCGCTTAGGCCGCCGCCTATCTAATCCGTCTAAGCCTATGATAGCAAGAAACGGCGTTTGTGGGTATATGCCGTATAGATACAAATGATACAATCGGCGGTGGCGGGTTGCATTGGGGATTTTGAGAGAGGGGAGTTCGCGGCTTTGAGGATTGCGCGCATCGGCTTGGTTACGCTTGCGCTAGTTCTAGCGGCGGCTTGCGGCCAATCCGAAGCGCCGCCCACGCCGCAGCCCGACCTAGAGGCGACGGTTCAGGCGATGGTAAAGGCTGCGCTGCCCACTGAAACGCCGACGAGCGCCCCCGATATAGCGGCAATGGTGGCGGCGGGCGTGGCTGCCACGATGGAAGCTCTGCCCACTCATACGCCAATCCCCACTAACACGCCAATACCGACCGCCACGCATACGGCCACGCATACGGCAACGCCCACTAGCGCGCCCACTCCGCCACCTACCCATACGCCCGCGCCTACCGTCGCGCCGATGCCCACCGCAACGCATACGCCGCTTCTCACACCCACGCCCACGCTGGCGCAGACGATAGAGCGCATCGAGCGCGGCCTTGTCTATATCAAAACGCCTTCCGGCAGCGGCTCCGGCTTTATCGTCGAGGAAGACGGGCTGGTGGTTACCAACGCGCATGTGGTAGAGGATTTCGAGACCGTAAGCGTGGTAACGGCGGACGGCGCTGAATACGCCGGCAGCGTGCTGGGCGTAGATGAGATTGCCGATCTTGCGCTTGTGGAAGTGCGCGCAGGCAGGCGCTTCTCCGCGATGGGCTTGGGGGATTCGGACGGCGTTCAAGTGGGCGATGATGTGATTGCGCTGGGCTTTCCATTGCGCTACGAACTTGGAAGTTCGCTGACGGTAACGCGCGGCATAGTCTCATCCAAGCGGGTGTCTGACGGCGTGGAAGAGCTTCAGACGGACGCAGCGATAAACCCCGGCAACAGCGGCGGCCCGCTGGTCGACCGCGCGGGCAGGGTAATCGGCGTGAACTATGCCGAACTGCCGCTGTCCGACGGCAGCCCGGTGGACAACATCGGCTTCTCAATCGCAGTCAACGAACTGAAGAAGCGAATGGACGCGCTCGCCAAGGGCAATGATGTGCTGCTGCCAACGCCCACGCCGGGGCAATGGACGGCGTATCGCAATCAAGAATACGGCTACGGCATAGACATTCCGCCAGGCTGGCGTCTGACGGATGAAACGGACGGCCGCGACGTCTCATTTTGGTCAAACAACAGCGCCGCCGCGCTTGATGTGTATGTGTATGACCTTTCGGATGACCCCGCATCGCTCGCTGATCTTGCTGCGTGGCGGCGGGACAATCTGCTTGAGCGCGCAGGCAGCGAGGCGTGGGATGTGCTTGAGATAATCGATTTCGTCGGAGTGAGACGCGACGGCGGCGCATACTATTGGCTGGAGTACAAATACCGCGATTCGGCAGAGTATTGCGTCTCTCACAACACCGAGATTATCGTGCTGTCTTCGCAATACCCTGCCGTGCCTTACGGGTTTAATGTGTCCGGCGGCGTGTGCGATCACAGCCTAGACTACTACGCGGATCAGGTGGCCGGCATTCTTGCGAGCTTCGCCGATTGGACGCCGCCCGCCTTCAGCGCCACTCCCACGCCCGCCGCGTGGACGACATATCGCAGCGACGGATACGGCTACGAAATAGACATTCCAACCGAATGGAGTCTCGGCGACGAAACGGACGACGACTACGCCATATTCGTGAGTGAGGACGGCGCCGCCACTCTTCAAATATATGTGTCCGACCTTTCGGATGACTACTACTCGATCGCGGAATTCGCGGAATGGGTGCGGGACAATTTGGCTGAAATTGCGCGAAATGAGGCGTGGGATGTCTTCGAGATAATCGACTTCAGCAAGAGCAGTCAGAGCAGTAGCGAAGCCTATCGGCTAATGCACAGATGGCGATCTTCCGACGAATACTGCGTTTCGCGCGATGTTGAGCTGATCGTCTTGTCATCGCAATACCCTGCGGTGCCATACGGGTTTAATGTAGTGGGCGGCGTGTGCGAACACAGCGTCGACGACTACACCGAACAGATCGCCGCTATCCTTGAGAGCTTCGTCCCTTAGCCCCTACCCCTACAGCCCAACCTCCCCCGCAAGCGGCGCAATAGTGGTAACATACCGCCCAACTAAACCACTAACTGCTATTGAGGAGGTTCTGAATGGCTAACATTGGCATTTCCACGTCGTTGCCGGCGTACACGGTTGACCCGGCATATACCGCCAAGCGCGCGGAGGAGCTGGGCTTCGAGTCCCTGTGGTATGCGGAGCATCCGATTATGCCCGTGCATTCCACAAGCCGCTTCCCCGGCTCCGACGACGGCGTCATCCCCGAAAGCTACTCGCACTTCACCGAGCCGTATATCGCGCTGGCGCGCGCGTCCGCGGTTACCAGCGATCTGAAGCTTGGCACGGGCATAACGCTTATCACGGAGCGCAACCCGCTAGTGCTTGCCAAGACCATCGCGGCGCTGGACTTTTACAGCGGCGGGCGCTTCCTGTTCGGCATCGGCACGGGTTGGCATCGCGAAGAGACGGAGATGATGGGCGGCGACTTCGACCACCGCTGGACGCAGGCGCGCGAGGCGACCTTGGCGCTGAAAGAGCTCTGGACGCAGGATGAGGCGGAGTTTCACGGCAAGTATTACGACTTCCCGCCGGTGAAGTGCTACCCCAAGCCGGCGCAGGATCCGCATCCGCCGGTGCTGCTGGGCGGGATGGCGAAGAATGTGCTGCGCCGCGTGGCGCGCTGGGGGGACGGCTGGCTGCCCAACCGCGTAACGCCGCCGCAGATAGCCGAAAGCCGCGCCATACTGGACACGCTGGCGGCGGAGTATGAGCGCGAGCCGAGTTCGTTGACCATCAACGTGCATGGGCAAGCGCCTGAGCGCGACTTGGTGAACGCATACCTAGACGCCGGCGCGGACCGCGTGATTGTGCGGACTGAGCTCTGCCACAGCGAAGAAGAGATGAACGCCGAGCTGGAGCGCGTGGCGGAAGCGGTGCTTTAGCCTTTTAGCCGCGCGGCAAAACCGCTATCATAGGGATACATCCGATAGCGCATTGCGGGCGCGCGCCGCCGGGGATCGACGATATACGATGCGGGTGCGTTCCCGGCGGCATTCGCCGGCTCTGCGATGCGCTATCGGCGGGGGGCTTGCTTATGGCAGTATTCGCGTTGTTCGCGCTTGTCGCGCTTGTCTGCGTAGGGCTGCTTGGATACATCTGCATGGGCATAGTGGCGCTTATCGGCGTGTTCAAGCGGGACGGCGCCGGCAAATCGTCTCGCGCGTCCGATTCCGACGATCAGGGCGCGAGAATTTCGCTGATGAGCGTCCGGAAGAAATTCTACACGTTCTACAGCGTGCTGTTCTTTATGAACACCGCGATGTTGACTTTCGTATGGTCGTGGGAGAAGATTCCCGTAGCATACGATTTGGTGGAAATAAGCGAGTTCGTCGGCGGCAAAATGACCAAAGCAGCGCCCGTCGCGTTGGTGCTGACCATATTCATATCGGAAGGAGCGCCTGGTCTTATGGTGATGGCAGACTATGTGAAGAACAAGTTCGTAAAGCCGATTATAGAGGCGCACAAAGCCGAAGGGTATGCTGAGGGTGTAGCCGAGGGACGCGCTGAGGGTCTGGCCGAAGGCATAGCCGAGGGGCGCGCGGAAGGTATGGCCGAAGGGCGTGCCGAGGGCGTAGCTGAGGGGCGCGCCGAGGGCATAGCCGAAGGCGAGGCGCGCGTGAAAGAGAGCGGCCGCGAGTGGTACAAGCGCATGCTGAAGGCGAAGGAAAACGACGAGCCTTTTGACGAGCCGCCTCCGTTCTAAACAGCGCCATTCCTACGGCGGGGTGAACAAGCCCCACGGCTTTCGGGCCGCGGGGCTTGTTTGGATACGAATTCGCTTGCGGCTTCCATAACGCCTTGAAAGCCGCAGAGTTTGTTCGCTTTTTGCGTTCATGCGGCGGATAAGGCGCGCGCGGACTTGAAAGGCGGCAGACGATTGCGCGATTGCGGTTCAGCTAGCGCTTCTTGAACTCAGGGATGACGTACTTGCCGAACAGTTCGATGGACTCCATCACCTCTTTGTGGGGAACGGTTTCGGTTTGCATCATAATCATCATCTGGTCTATGCCGATGGCTTCGTGCTTTTTGAGCGCCTCGATGCAGCTATCGGGGTTGCCGGCTATGACTACCGCGCGGTCGCACAGCGTATCGGCGTCAAGGTCGTTCCAAATGCGGTGCGCTATGGCGGAGCCGCCGGAGTAGTCTAAGATGTCGTCCTTGACCTCTTCGGCTTCGTCCACATCCACATAGCGGGAAAAGTTGGCTTTGAGATGGTCGGGAACGCCGCCCCACTTGTCTAGCAGCTGAGCGTACACATCCTTTTGCCCCTGCACATATGGGCGGTCGGGGCCGAAGAAGTTCTTGAGGGACTGAGCGCCCATCTCTTTCGCCTTGCGGTCGTCGTTGAGGCAGACGCCGAGCGTTGAGCTTGCCCACTGGTCGTTGGCGAATGCGCCCACGGGGTTTGCCTGCTTGACCTTCTCTTTGTAGGCGCGCACATAGGGTTCTAGCGACGTGGGGGCGCTGGAGCCGAAAGACAGCACGCCGATGCCCTTTTCGGCGGCGATGTCATAGGTTGCGGGCTGAAGCGCGGCTACCCATATCGGCGGGTGCGGATTCTGGTAGGGCTTGGGCAGGATTTGGCGCTCCGGCACCTGCCAATACTTGCCTTCGTATGAGAACCAGTCGGACTGCCATATTTGCGGCACCATCGCCAGCGATTCTTCCCACATTTCGCGGCTGTCGCGCGGGTCGATGCCCATCCCTGTGAGTTCGTAGGGCGCTGAACGTCCCGTGCCGAAATCCACTCTGCCTTCGGATAGATGGTCGAGCATCGCCACTCGCTCGGCGACGCGGTTGGGGTGGTGATACGGCAGGATGACCACGCCAAGGCCGAGCCTGATTTGCTTTGTGCGCTGGCTAAGTGCCGCATAGACTAGATCCGGGCAGGGCGACGCCGAGAAGCCGGTCAAGAAGTGGTGTTCCACGAACCAGAGGTAGTCGAAGCCCACCTCGTCGGCTAGGATGCACTGCTCCATCGTCTCCGTAAGCACTAGATGGTCGTCCAGCGAGGGCCTTTGCATTTCGTATTGCAGCGCCAGTTTCATATCAGCACATTCCTTTCGGGGAATAGTCGGGTTTGTGGATTGTAGGTTGTGGGCGGCGGTTGTAGCGCGGGTTAGGCGGGACGGCTGCGGCCGATGTCTTGGGCGGCGCGCAGCACGGCGGGCTTGGTAACGAGGTCGTAGGCGCGCTCGGTGGCGGATGTGAACAGCGATACGCAGGTTATGCGCGCTTCGGCGTTGATGGCGATGCCCATAAGCTCCATTGTGCGGTTGTACATCCCGATGGCGGCTTCCAAGCCAACCTGCGCCTGCCAGCGTTCTGCCCAGACGCCGGGATGCGCGGCGCGGATGTGCGGCAGCGCTATGAACTGCGCCATAAGGTCTTCAGCGGCGTTGTAGAGCGCGTCGAAGTCCGCGGCTTTATCGTAGCCGTCGATGCCGCGATTGCGAAACAGGACGAGTTGGTACAGCAGCATCCACCAGTAGATAGCGGCGAGGCGTTGATGATTTAGGCGGCGGCGGTGGCGGCGCAAGCCCCAGTTGAGCGCCTTGTCTGAGTTCTTGACGAACAGTTCGGTTACTAGGTTTGCGGCGGCGTTGCAGGATGCCGTCCAGAGGGCGGCGCGCTTTGGCGCGAGGCGGTTGGCGTCGGGCGCGGCGAACAGCAGCGCGAGGCGGTTGAGTTCGGCGATGTCGCCGCGCAGCCTTGCGGCGGCTAGGGGCGGCAGCAGCGTGTCTAGTATTCCCATTGGCGCGGCTCGCTTGCTCGGACGGGCGGGTTGAAACGGGCGTATGGCAAAGGTTAGCAATCTGCGGCGCAAAGGGCAAGCCCAAGCCCGCAATGCGGCTAATACGGGTAATGCGAATATGCGGGATTGACAAGAATGGATAGCGCCGGACTTGGACAGACAGAATAGGCGCTTGACCGAACAATGAAGGCGATTTATTATTCATTGCGGTTGGCGGCGGCGGGATACGGCGGCAGACGGCAAGGCGTGGTTCGGATGCGCGATATGGATTTAAGGCAGTACATACGGGACATACCGGACTTTCCCAAGCGGGGGGTTCTGTTTCGGGATATAACGCCGCTGCTTGGGGACGGGCGCGCGCTGGGCTATGCGGTGGATCGGATGGCGGCGGCTTGCGAGCGTCTTCAGCCGGATGTGGTGGTAAGCGTTGAGGCGCGCGGCTTCTTGTTCGCCGCGCCGCTGGCGTGCCGCCTGGGCAAGCCGCTTGTGCCGGTGCGAAAGCGCGGCAAGCTGCCGTATGAGACGCATAGCGCCGCCTATGAGTTGGAATACGGGACGGATGCGCTTGAGATACATACGGATGCGATACGGCCAGGTCAGCGAGCGGTGATAGTGGATGACCTGCTGGCGACGGGCGGCACGGTGTCCGCGGCGGCGGCGCTTGCGCGCGAGTGCGGCGGCGTGGTTGCGGGCTACGCGTTTCTGATTGAGCTTGCGGCACTTGGCGGCAGGCAACGGCTGGGGGACGCTGAGATTGTGGCGCTGGTGAAATACCGCTAATCGGCTATGATAGGGCGGCTGCGCCGGCGGCGTTAACAAGACTAGCGCGGGCGCGCCGATCGAAGGCTATTCAGGGTCAAACGGATACGGATACAGATAAGGAAGGATGCTATGAGTACGGATGCGAATATGGAAGGGCTGATAGCGGATGTGAAGCAGGTGGTCGCGCGCGGGATAGCGTATGTTCAGGCGAATGCGGAGTCGGAGGTGAAGATAGACATATGGACGCCGCGCGAGACGCTGTGCCACTTCATCTATTGGCATAGAGCGATAGCCGAAGGGATGGAGAGCGCAGCGGCGGGCGGCGGGCCGCACCGCGTCTATGCGGCGGCCGACGAGATGAACGCGCGGTCGGTGGGACGCAAGTCTGGCTGGACGGTGGCGTACCTAGTGGAAGAGATGGAGGAGCTGCAGGAGCGGCTGACAACGGCGGCGCGCGGGCTTGCGGACACGGACGCGGCGGCGCTGGCGTTTCCGTCGGGCACTGAGCTATCCGCGTTGGACGCTATGCGGACGATAACGGCGCACTGGGAAGAGCATCTCGAAGAGATGGCGGCGGCGGATGCGGCTATGTCCGCGGCTGCGACGTCTGCGTAGAGGCTTTGGCGCAAAGAGGGGATGGGGAAGGGTGGGTTTCCTACTATCCTAACCTTCTCCCCAAAGGCGGGGTATTCGCCGCGCTTTTCTTTACCATACTATTGGATGACTTCTATGGCGATGCGATCGGTTTGATGGCATCGCCGCAGCGTAGCAGCCTACGAAGTTCATCGGTTTGTATGTATCAACCCGCGCTACACCCGCCCACTAGAACCGCACTTTGAATTGAGACGGATCTTGCCCCGCGCGCTTGATGACGGTTTTGGCGTTCTTGACCAAATTGGCGCCGCTATAGTCCAACTCAAGGTACAGCCCATCAATGTATCGCTTCACATCGAAAGGTCTGCTGTTTGAATGTATGGGTGTAGTGGATACAATGTATCTAGTGCCTCTGCTACTTCCTAGGATAGGGCAATGGCCATCATCCAAGTATCCATTGGCTACCAACCATCTGGTTGTTTCAATCATAACCTTGTTCCATGTACCAAGTGTGGCGGCGCTACTGCCATCGGGAAACATGATCTCTGAAGGCTTCGGATTGACGCTTTGCGCTAGGTTAGTATCCGACAGCGGTGTCCATTCCGCAGCGCCGATTGTAGTGGCAGACATTTGGCTAATTGGCGCAGCCGGACTTAGCGCTGCAGGCGATGCAACCGTCGGGCTAGGATGCGGCGGACTTTGATCTATGCCTTGCCTTTGTATCTCGTCAGCGTCGCCGATGGGCTGATGTCCCGCGCTAACCGCGCCTTCGACTATTCCTGGACGCCATAGCGCCAACACGTTGAGGCTGGCTTCGGCAAGCGATCCCGCAGTCAAATCAAACGATATGACAAGCATGGAAGCCGCCGGCTTGTGAGTGTCATATATCATCCACTCTTTGCCATTCGTTGCCGTGAAGTAGCGCGCTTGCCTTGACGCATCCATCGCGTAATCTAGCGCCTGTCTTTGAGCGTCGCGTAGAGATGCGCCCAGCCTTTTAGCCTCAATTACCATACAAGGCTTGCCATCCGCTTGCAGCAGATAATCGGCGCGCCCATTGCCCGATCCGTCCTCAGGCACAACCATAGTTGGGTCTGCGGTGTCCCAATCCAACTCGCGCAACAGCGGATCAATCAAGGCGTAGCGAGTTTGCCACTCACTGCTGACCATCGAGGGCTGCAGGTTAATGCGTTCACGCAGAGTTTCCATCAGTTGAAGCAGGCTTTCCAACGCCATATGCGCGTCCCCTTTCGCTTGCCGCTTGCGCGCCCGATTATAGCACAGCGCCGTTTCACTTATGTATAATCGCTTGGGCGGCGCGCACTATGCCGCATCCCGTCAGCGTTGGCAAGCCGAACACTGCGCCGACGAATGAACATCGGGCGCACACTACTCCGCATCCAACCCGGCGCCTACAAACCGAATATCAGCGCCTACAAACCGCGCAACCAAGAATTCAGGAGACAGCCGTTGAGAAAGCCGCACATATTCGCAGGCAATCCGTTGGACCGCGGAGAGCGCGAGCGCCGCAGCGAAGAGTGGATCAGCGCGCGCGCCAAAGATCCGCAGAGCAAATTCTTGCCGTTCAACGACCTCAATGTGCTGCTCGACGGCGGGGCGCAGCCCGCGCTCGCTTGGCTTGCGATAGACGCCCTGCCGCAGAACTCCGCCGATCCCGTTCTGCTTGGAATGCTGAACGATGCGGCGCGCTTCGCGATCGATCTATCCGACGATGCCGCCGCTGTCGCTGCGATCGAGGCGCGCGGCGATATGCGCTTTGAGGACTGCCGAACCGCCGGCGAAATGCTGTCCGGGCAGGAAGCGGGCATCGTGGCGCAGGCGCGCGCGCAGCTGAATTGGCATCGCACGCACCGCTACTGCTCCGTGTGCGGGCAGCCGTCCGTTATGCGGCGCGGCGGGCAGGCGCGCCAATGCCCTGCTTGCAAGGCGCAGCACTTCCCACGCACCGATCCGGTGGTCATCAGCGTGGTTGTGGACACTGCCGGCGATCGCTGTCTGCTTGGACAGTCGCGCGGCAGGCTTTCGCGCATGCGGATGTACTCCGCGCTTGCGGGGTTTATGGATCAGGGCGAGGCGATTGAGGAAGCGGTGGCGCGCGAAGTGATGGAAGAGGCGGGCATCAAGGTTAAGAGCGTGCGCTATCACTCGTCGCAGCCGTGGCCGTTTCCGTCATCGCTGATGATAGGCTGCATAGCGGAAGCCGCCACGACCGACATCCATATGGACGACGAAGAGATGACAGACGTGCAGTGGTTTGACCGCTCGGAAGTATTGCGCGCGCTCGATGGCAAGAGCGATAAGCTGACGGTGCCCGCCCCGATTGCCATAGCCCACCACCTGATTAAGGCGTGGGCGACGGATGATTGGGGATAGCATCTTTGAATCTTTGCAAGCGCGAACATCGCGCCCGCCTATTCGTCCCCTATTGAATTGACATGAACGGCTTGATCGCTTGCGGTTCGCCGCCGTTGCCGTTCATAAGTAGGGTAGGGCGTTGATTAGTAGCATTATGTCCGCCGCTGCGTCATCCCATACCGCCGCTCAGCCCTTGCGGGATGCGCCGCGCCGCCTCTTCCGTCAGCCACTTGCGGTCGATCTTGTTCGTCCCCGAAACGGGTATTTCGTCCAAGAAGAATATGCGGCGCGGATGAGCGTATGCCGGCCCCTTCTGAAAGAAGAACTGCTTCAGTCCGCGCTCGTCCGCCGTTTCGCCCTTGTGCAGCACAACCCACGCCACCGGCGCTTCGCCCTTGACCTGATGCCGCGCCGATACAACGCTCACATCCGCGACCGCCGGATGCGTCAGGATGATGGTTTCAACCTCTTTGGGATACACATTCTCGCCGCCGCAGTTGATCATATCGTCCTTGCGCCCTTGGAAGTAGATATACCCCTGCTCGTCGGCATAGACCAAGTCCCCGGACTTCACCCATCCGTCGGGGGTGATCTTCTCTGCCGTAACATCCGGCTGCTTGTAGTAGCCAAGCGTGTTGGGCGGACCCTTGCTCCAAAGTTCGCCAATCTCGCCCGCAGCGCAGTCGCGGCTATCGTCCTCCAAATCCACAACGCGCACCTGCACATCCGGCACAGGCAGTCCGCAGCTTCCCAGCTTCTTCACGCCCCAGCGCGGCGTCAGCACATTGGCGCCCGCTTCCGTAAGCCCGTATGATTCCACCACTTCGCAGCCGAATACGCGCCGCATCTCTTGCATCAACTCCTCCGGCACGGGCGCGGAGCCGCACGACAGAAACTCTATTGAGGTTACATCGTTGGCTTGCAGCGCCTCGCGCTCTGCGAGCATAAGGCTGTACATCGAGGGCGTCCCCGACATAAAAGTGGGCTTGTATCTGTCTATCGCCTCTATCACGGGAACGGCGTCAAAGCCCGGCAGTATCGCCGCGGAGCCGCCGCAGTACAGCATCGGCATTAGGCTGCCCCAAAGCGCGTTTGCGTGATACAGCGGCCCCACCACAAGCGCCCTGTCCGATTCGATGTGCATCATAGCGCGCGCATTGGACAGCGCCGTCCACCACTTGCTTGCGTGGCTCAGCAGACACCCTTTCGGCTTGCCGGTGGAACCCGATGTGTACATCATCATCGCCACATCGTCGTCGTCAACCGCCGCCGTTTGGAAGCCGCCGCGCTCGACGGACAGAAGCGCATCGTAGTTGAGCGCGCCCCGCATGCCGCCGCCCACATCGTCCCTGATGACTAGCGCGTATTCTACGCCGGGGACTGCGTCCATTATCGCCTGCGCCTTGTCCGCAAGATCGGAGTGCGCTATGAGAATGCGCGAATCGCTGTGTTCGGCTATGTACGCGAGGCTGTCGTTGCCCAGTTTGATGTTCATCGGAACCGCCACTGCGCCCAGTCGTATCGTCCCCAACAGGCACTCCACGAACCGATAATCGTTTGGCATAAGCAGCAGCGCCTTGTCCCCCCGCGCAATGCCGAGCCGCTGCAGCATCGACGCGACGCGCTGCGTCCGATCCTCTAGGACGGCGTATTTCAGCGCGGCCTCGCCCTGCCGTATCGCTATCTTGTTGGGATACAGCATCGCCGCTCGCCAGAAAAGCTCGCCGAAATTTCTTGACGGATGCTTAGGTACGCTCATGGTTTCACGATTGCCTTTCCGAAAATTTGCCGCTCTTCCAAAAGCCGATGCCCCTCTGCCGTCTGATCCAATGGCAGAACCGCGCCTATCACCGGCGTTATGCGGCCGTCCCGCACGGCGTTCAGCAGATCGATCAGATCCTGCCTGCGCCAGCCGTCGGAGCCGATTATGTCCATCTCTTTGCGCCAGATATACCGAATATCCGTCGGCGGATCGAAGCCCGCCGTAGCGCCGCATGTCAGGATGCGCCCGCCGCGCTTCACCGATTTCAGGCTACGCACCCAACTATCGCCGCCCGTGTAGTTCACCACTACATCCACGCCTTCGCCGTCCGTAAGCCCGCGCGCATAGCGGTGAAACTCAGGATGCGCCGCATAGTTCACAAGATAGTCAGCGCCCAGTTCTTTCAGGCGCTGAAGTTTGTCATCGGAGCTCGCCGCGGCGAACACCACGCAGCCCATCATCTTGGCTATCTGCACGGCGCCCGTTCCCACGCCGCCGCTTGCGCCCAATACCAGTACGCTTTCCCCGGCGCGAACCCTGCCGCGCGTCCGCAGCATGCGCCAAGCGGTGCCGTATGCGATTGGCAGCGCCGCCGCCTGCTCATACGATACATCGTGCGGCAGCGGGATCGCGTTTTCGGCGGACACCGTCATATACTCAGACAGCCCGCCAGTTGTGCTTTCGCCGAGCGCCCCCAGCGTGCCGTCGGGCATTCTCACCGCCGGATCTATCAGCAGCCGCTGCCCCACTTCGACCGAATGAACGTCTTCCCCCAGCGCCGCCACTTCGCCGGCGACGTCCCCGCCCGATATGCGCGGCAGATCTATCGGCAAGCCCGGCATCCCCCGCCGCACGAACACGTCGAGGTAGTTCAACCCCACCGCCTTCACGCGCAGCAAGATTTCGCCGCGCGCCGGCGTCGGATCCGGCACATCGTCCAGCACGAGCTTATCCCGTCCCCCGTGTTCGTATATCACCACAGCGCGCATCCGAATTCACCCCGCTTGCAACTTGCCGTCTGCGATTGCGCCGCCGCCAGCATCGTTGCCCTATTTCACGCCTTCCTGCCGCCGCCCGTAAGTGTTTCGCGCGGCGGAGCGCCGTTGACCAGCGTTGAGCGTCCCACCGCCACCAGCCGGCCGCCGTCCGTGCGTATCTCTACATCGGCCACGCCCACGGTGCGCCCCGCCTTCACCGTCCGCCCCCGCGCTATCAAGTCCGTATCCGGCCCAACCATTCGCAGGTAGTCCACATGCAGGTTCATATTCGGCGCGTCGCCGCCCGTGCTGCTCATCATCGCAAAGCACGTGGTCAAGTCCGCCAGCGTGGAGATGATGCCGCCGTGTACATTGGCGCGGTCGTCCGACGCCAGGAACTCTTCCCGGAACGGCAACCGCACCTCCACATCGCCCGGCTCGGCGCGCGTCAGCTCCACGCCCAGCCAGCGGTGATACGGCGATTGCCGCATCCGTTTTGCCAGATCCATCGCCGCGCCTTTCGCTGCGTCTGTCATCGCGCGCCGCCTACGATACGACGCTGTGGAATTCGCGCTTCACCAGATCCCAGTCGATCTGATAGCCCAGCCCCGGCTCCGTGGGAGCGTACACCAGCCCCTTGTCGTCGACCTCGATATCGTTCACCAGGGCGTACTTGTTCGCGCCCGTACAGGGGAACACTTCGTAGTAGTCGCAATTGCGGATAGCCATCGTAACATGCAGATTCGCCACGTTGTTCAGCGAATTCCCGCCGTGGTGTATCTCGAACTTCATCCCGAAGCCCTCTGCGATGTGCGCTATCTTTATCAGCGGCGTTATCCCGCCCGTTACCGCAACGTCGCCGCGCAGAATGTCCGTCGCGTAGCTCTGGATCCAGTGCGCCATCCCGTACAGCCTGCCCGGCGCGTACTCCGTGGACATTATCGGTATGTCCATCTTGCTGCGGAGTTTGACATAGTTGTATATGTCCTCTTCCACCAGCGGATCTTCATACCAGAAGAAGTCCAGATCCTCTATCGCGCGCCCGACCCGCACCGCGTCCTCATAGCAGTACGACCACATAGAGTCCAGCATCAGCGTCATATCGCCGCCCACCGCCTCGCGCACTGCCTTGCATATCTCAATGTCCATCTTAGGCTCGCCCTGCGGATGTATCTTGTGCGCCGTCCAACCCAGCGCCTGAAAGTGCAGCGCCTCTTCGGCGTATTCCTCAGGCGTATCGTGCCAAGCCGTGCTTGAGTACGCCGGCACGCTATAGCGGCATGTGCCGATGAGGTTGTGGATGGGCAGCCCCGCCGCCTTGCCCTTGATGTCCCACAGCGCCACGTCGATAGCGCCGATGGCGTTGGTGGACGCCCGTCGATTCTGCCGCCACATGTCCCACCATATAGCGCCGCTGTCCATCGGATCCCTGCCCACCACCAGCGGCTTGAGGAACTTCATCAGCGGCCCAACATAGTCGTCCGCCCCCTGGCTCGACGAGCCGAGGAAGGCGTGTCCCTCAACGCCCGCGTCCGTCTCCACCGTCAGTATGCCCAACAGCGTGTCCCCGCCAAAGCGCGTGCTTGGGTTCGTGAACCACGGCTCATGCTTCCAATTGAACATCGTTACCTTCACATCGGTTATCTTCATCTGCGAAACCTCTCTTTGTCTTGCTAATCGCATTGCCAACCAGCGCGTGCCCATACGCGGCCGGTCGGGCATTATTCAACGGCTTGTCAAGGGGATATGTTATACACAGCGCGCAATTATTTCAAATCGCCGCCCCGCAGCGTCCCCGGCGGCGCGCATATTCGCTGGGCAGTTGTTGTTATATGGACTATTGTTATAGGATATGTTACACAAGGTAAAGATATAGTTTCGCGCTAGAATTTCAAAACGCTTTGAATGCGAGAAAGGATTCAATCTATGGATACCACCGATACCAAATCGAGCCAAGTCGCTTTGCTGATGGACTGGGAAAACATCCATCTAGGATTGCAGGAGGTCAAGCGCTCCCCCAACATCAGCGCCTTAATGGAAGAGGCGGAGAGTTTCGGCAAAGTCGTAATCGCCCGCGCATACGCCGATTTCAGCTACCAGACCATGCGCGTCGTCCCCGAAAACCTGTACAGAGTCGGCGTCGAACCCGTCTATGTGTTCGGCAGAACCGGCGGCATAGCCCAAAAGAACAGCGTTGATATGAAGCTCGCCGCCGACTGCATGGACGTCTGCTTTCGCTACCCCGACATCAATATCTACATCCTGGTCACCGGCGACGGCGACTTCATTCACCTAGTCAACGCCCTCAAGCCGCACGGCAAGACAATCGTTATCGTTACTCTAAGCTGGTCTGCATCTACCAGACTTATCGGAAGCGCCGACGTAGTCAAATACTATGACAGAGTCATAGACCCCGTAGAGGACGCCGACGCCGACGCGCAGCCCATCCGCATTGACGCCGTCGCCAGCGCCGAAGCCGCCGAGCCGCCATCCGAAGAGAGCGTGTACGAAGCCATCAGGGGCGTAGTGGAAGAGCAGCAGGGCTCGCCCATACTGCTTGCGGCGCTCAAGCAAGTGCTTGTGCAGCAAATCCCAGACTTCGACCAAATCCAACTCGGCATGGGCTTCCCCAAGTTCAAGACGATGATGCTGCACGCCCGGCACAAGGGCTACGTCGAAATCGAGACCAAAGATATGGTGGACTGGGCTATGCCCGTGGGGTCCAAAGACGAAGAAGCGGATACTTGGACTGTAGCCGCGCAGCCCTCGCCGCAGCAGTATGAGGTGTCCGGGGCGACGGTGACTTACACGCCCGGACCGGTGCATCTACCCCTCGACGACATCAAGAACATCGTGCGCCTCAGCGACCACCTAGAGCGAACCCGCCCGTACATCACTTTCGGCTACTTGGTGGACAACATCTCGCGGCAGGATTGGGCGGTGCATCTGGAGCGCCGCGACATACAAGAGCGCCTAGACCTCGCCGTGAACCACGAGCAGCTCTTTATCAAAGAGTCCTATGAGCGCTTCGACGAGTATCAGCGCCGAATGGTGGAAATCCCCACTCTCAGGCTAGACCGCGAACACAATCAGGTGCAAGCCGCGCTAGATATGCGGACATACATAATCCCGCAGAACATGGTTCACGCCGGCAGCCAAAGCGGCCAGTAGCCGAAGCATCGCGCGGCGCGAACAACGCAACGCGAATAAGCGGAACAAAAGAATGCGCCCGATCCGCGGATCGGGCGCATTCTGCTGAGCGAACTAGCGGCTATGCGGCGTGCTAGTTTGCGACGTGGGCGTACCACTCCGCCCCCTCTTCGCCCGGTTCGGGCAGCACATGCCCGCCTTCCATAGTCCAAGACGCCGGCGATTCCGTTATCCGGCCGTCCACCCGCTCCGCGGACACATCCGTTATCCTAACGAATGCGCCCGTCAGGTCTGCGAGCAGCTTCCGCTTCACCTCTTCCGGCCGCCCCGCGCGGTTGCGGCCGTCCACATAGTATTCGGAACCGTACTCCGACGCGCCGCCCGCGGGCGTCTCGACGAACTCCACATGCACGAATGAGCGCGGCGCGCCCGTGCTGCCGCAGTGAATGTCCGTGAACGCCGTCGCGACTTCCTGCCGCTTGTCCAGCGGCACCGAATCGGTAGGAACGATACAGCGGTAATATGGCATATGCTTGATCTCCTTTAATCTGTCTGAATCCGTCCAGTCCGTCTTTGCCTGCGCCCGTTTTGCCAATCCGTCTTATCGAGGATCGCGCGCCGACGCCACAAGTTCATCCGTAGTGCAGCCCGTAAGCGCTTGCCACATATCGCAGATCTGCGTCAGCAGCTCAACCCGCGTGGGCTGCTCGCAAGCCTGCGCCAGCTGCCCCTGCACCACCGACGTAGTAGAGATTTCGCCGCCCCGAAAGCCGTACCCGTTCCTGACCTCGCGAAAATCCACCTTCACATCGGCCGCCGACCCGCCCAGAACCGAAGCGCTTATGCGCGCCAACTCGGAAGCCAGCCTTGGCCGAAGCTCATCGGGTATCACGCCCTCTTGCAAGGTGCAGTTAAAACTAATCATCGGCGCTTCTCCAACCTTATGCTATCTCTTATCCCTTGCCGTCAATGCGTTTCGTTGAGAATACCACAGCCCCGCTTTCGCTTGCAATGCCCGCGCAACGCCCTCTGAATAGGCAAGGCAGCGCAGAACAGGGTAGGGCGACGCCCATAAATTGCCCGTTATTAACTCTTTCTTTGCGCCCTTACGCATTCGCGTTAAATCCCGATAATAAGCCCAACTCAAACCGCTTTCGCCAAAGACTAGCGATTACGCGCATGGAATTGTAGAATATGCAACTAAGCCAATAATCGCAATGCCCTTGCGCCGCCCGCATCCGTATATGGACGCTGATGGATCGGCATTGCGCCGCATAACGCATAACAGGAGGCGTTGAATACAAAATGATGACTAAGCGCACACGAAACTTTGCGTTTATCGCCGCGGCGTGTCTTGCGCTGTTCGCGATTGCGTGCGGCTCCGGCCAGCCCGAACTCGGCGCGCCCGAAATCCCCGCCGCCCAGCCCACCACGCCGCCAGCCGCTCAGGAACCGGACCCGGCGCCTGCATTCAAGCAGTGGGACGCTCCCCCGCAAATGAGCATCGACACTGCCGCCGACTACCAAGCGGTCATTGAGCTTGAAAAGGGCGGCGAAATCGTCATTGACCTATTCGAAAAACGCGCCCCCATAACCGTCAACAATTTCGTGTTCCTCGCCAACGAAGGCTTCTACGACGGCGTAACCTTCCATCGCGTATTGGAAGGCTTCATGGCGCAGACCGGCGATCCCACCGGCACAGGCGGCGGCGGACCCGGCTACCGCTTCGACAACGAATTAAGCCCCGAACTGCGGCACGACGAAGCCGGCGTCTTGTCTATGGCAAACGCCGGCTTGCGAAACGGCAGCGGCACCAACGGCAGCCAGTTCTTCATCACATTCATCGACACCAACTTCCTCGACGGCTACAACCCCGACGGTTCCCCCAAGGACTGCGCCGCCGCCGCCACCTCTTGCCATTCCGTATTCGGCAAAGTGATAGAGGGAATGGATGTTGTAATGAACATCACATTGAGAGACCCTAGAACCGCCACATCCCCCGGCGACGCAATCCGCACAATCCGCATCGAGCAAAACTAACCCTACACCCTAATAGCATCGGAGGCAGCGCAACCGATATGAAGTACGCATCCCCGCCGCCAATGGCGATTGACCAAAGCAAGAAGTACACCGCGACCATCGAAATGGCGAAGGGCGGCGAGATAACGATCCAGCTCTTCGCCGCAGAAGCGCCCATAACCGTCAACAACTTTGTCTTTCTGGCGCGCGAAGGCTACTATGACGGCGTAACCTTCCACCGCGTAATCCCCGGCTTCATGGCGCAGGGCGGCGATCCCGACGGATCCGGCAGCGGCGGCCCGGGCTACCAGTTCGACGACGAGTTCCATCCCAACCTGCGCCACGACTCGCCCGGCATCCTGTCCATGGCAAACGCCGGCGTGCGCGGCGGACGCGGCACCAACGGCAGCCAATTCTTCATCACATTCGTCCCCACGCCCCACCTAGACGACCGCCATTCCGTATTCGGAAAAGTCGTCGACGGAATGGACGTCGTGAACGCAATCGCCGTCAGAGACCCCATGCGCCAGCAAACCCCCGGCGATGCAATGACCACCATCCGCATCTCCGAGTCCGACTAACCCGCATCCGTCATACTTATGCGCCCATTTCTATGAGCGCGCGACGCAAAGAGGCGTTGGCAGGTGAGTATGCCAACGCCTCTTCCTAGTTTATGCTTTATCCGCGCCCTAGTCGTCGCCCACGCTGGGCGCAACCGCCGGCTCGTCGCCCATCATGCCGTCCTCAGGCTTAGGCGCAGCCACCGGCTCCGCGCTCGCCATAGGCGCAGTCAGCTGCAGGCTGAAAAGCTTGCCCTGCGTCCCAATCCAAGACAGGTTGCCCGCGCGCGTCTGCTCGCCCTCGATCAGCGGCTTGTTGTTGATGCGTATGCTCGGCTCCGTCTGCCCGCTGCGTATGTCAACCTGCCCCTTGCCGAAGAAGAACGACAGCCCCTTCAGTTCGGCGATGCCAAGTTCCTCGCCGCGCACCAGGTTCTTGGACATCACAACCGTGAACGCGCTGCGCTGAAGCGTCGCCATATTGACCAGCAGATTGCCCCCGTCATCGTGCAGATAGCCGTATGGATTCGGGCGCGTTACGCCGTACACAATGTACCCTGCGCCCGCTATGATTAGCGCGCCCGCAAGCGCGGCCAGCCCGTATATCGCGAATGCCGGGATCCCGCCCCCATCGTTTGCCGTCGGCGCGACCATCGGCGGCGCAGCCACTGCAGGCGCGGGCGGCGGCGGCGCGGCGGCAGGCGGCGGCGCAGCCACTGCAGGCGCGGGCGGCGGCGGCGCGGCGGCAGGCGGCGCAGGCGGTATGACCGACGACAGCTCTATCGAATCCGTGGTGAACGAGTAGTCCCGCGAGGCGTACTCCATATTAAGCCGCAACACTAGCGTATGAAGCTCTTCCTCGGCCGGCGTGAACATTATGTCGAACGCCCAAGCGTGTCCCGCGTTCAGAAGCTTCTGCGGAACAAGCTCCACCACGTTGCCGTGTTCGGACGCCGCCCCCGCCGATATGCGGTCTATCGGTATCGCATACGACTGCCCCTCTATGTTCACCACCGCAGAGCCTATCTTCACTCGCTCGCCCGGCGTCAGATTCTCAGTCGCCGTCAGGTTGACATCGAGCGAAGGGAACGCCTGCGCCGTTACCACCTTGCGCGTGGATATTGAATGCTCATACTGCGGCCAGTACAGCTCCAGCTCCACCTGATACTCGCCCGCCGCGCCCAAAGGCGGCAACGTGGTGGAATAGTAGGTGTCCCCGGACACCGCATCGCCCAGTTCGCCGTTATCGTTCAGCGCATGGCTGCTTGTCTTGCCGTCCGGATCGGTAACCGTAGCGCGCACCTCTATATCGGACGCCGCCACTCGCCGCTCGCCGTCGGATATGAACGCCACCAAGTCAACGCGCTGATCGAACGGCACGGAGTCGAACGACACGAAGTCTATGTTGAGCGTATGCTTGGGATAATGCCATGCCGATATGAAGCCTTCGCTGCCGAGCGCCTCCACCGTCCACTTGCCCGGTGCCGGATCCGCCAGCGTCCACACCACCATATACGGCGTCTCGATCACGCTAGACAGCGCGCTGTCTGCCTCCACGCCCGACGGATTGAGCAGGCTTAGCGAGCCGGTCGGCCCCTCTTTGAAGAACACCAGCGATGCCGTCGTAGTGCTTGGCGCAATGTTCAGCGTCGCCGTGAACACATCGTCCGCCGCAAGGTCATCGTTGCCTATCTCGAACAGCGTCCCCCTTGCGTCCTGGCTCAGAATGCTATCCGCAATCACCTTGAGCTCGTCGGGCGTCCCAAGCGGAAAGCGGTCGCTGCCAGTGCCGTCGGACACCGCGCTCATGAAGCCGTCGGCGTACGCCGACGAACCCGGCAGCGCTATGCTGACAATCTGCCAGCCCTCGGAGTTGAATTCCCCGATGAGATGCTCCAGCGACGTCGACTCGGCAGGCGCATCGCCCTCAAGTTCGCCGCCCGACACCACATACAGCGTCGAGCCTTCGTCCGCGCCCTGGAACTTCATCAGCTCATGCGCGTACGCCAGCGATGCTGACAGATCCTTCGCCGGCGCTGGCGCGGGGTTGCTCAACCGCGCTAAGATCTCCCGGTAGTCGCTGCGGTGTTCCACGCTGCCGGACACCGACGGCCCGATTGCCGCCTCATCCCCGGCGGTGATAAAGCCAATTCGCTGACCTTCGCGGAACGTCGACATCAACCCCACGAATGACGCCGCAAGATCCCGGTTTTCCTGCGATGCCCCCGTGGCATGCCTGTCGATAAGTGCCATGTACAGCGGCTCTTTGGCGTCTGCGCTGACCGCCGCCTGTTGGCTTGCCGCCCACGAAAGTAATACTATGGCTATGAGAGTTGTCGCGAATGCAATTTTGCGCATCTTATACCTCCATACACATAGCCCAAAACTACCCAAGCAGCCGCATTAGCGTCAACGCAAAATCAGTCCAATTTTCAACTTAATTCAAAAAAAGCATTAATCAACCGCCAATTTCTATGCGCCCATTCCGTCGACGCCAAACGCCAATCCCGTGCGCCGCCGCGCTTGCGCCCGCCAATTCGCTCATCGTCTTGGCGCTGCTTCTGATATGCGCGCTCGCAGCCTGCAGCGCCGACGCAGCCGACGCGCCGACGCAACCGATCCTGCAAGCCGTCAGGGGACAGGTGTTGCATGTAGAGGCGCGCTCGCTGATTGAGCTTGAGGCGCTGGAGATACAGGACGAGAGTGGCGCAATCTGGCGCTTTGAGGGAAAGGGAAAGGTAATACCCGGCTTTGCGCCCTCGCACCTGAACGAACACAAGATCCTAGGCTTGTCCGTAGATGTGACGTTCTACCGAGAGGGCGATGCGCTTGTGCTGCACGCCATTACCGACTAGCGTCCGCCGCCTTAGCCCGCTGCTGACGGCGTATGCTGTACGCCACCCACGCCGTCCCGCCGCCCAGCGCCAGCACCACAAGCGCCAGCACGAACACGCCCTCAAGCCCCGGCGCAGACGCCGCCTCTGCGATGTTGATCGGCGTAACCGCCTGCGTCTCGCCGTGCGCTTCCGTCTCGATCTTCACCCGCAGCGACCACTGCCCCGCGCTGCGAAAGATGATGTTGCCCTTATAGTGTATCGGCGTAGCCGGATCGTTGAGCGCGGGCGACTGATAGGTCGGTTCGCCGTCCGGGTTATAGGCGACGATAAGCACCTTTGCGTTCTCGACTAGGCTCTGCGTTGCGGGGTCGAGGATAGTCACCGTGAAGTGAACCGTTCCCACCTTAGGTTTTTGCGGCTGCACCGCCACGATAACCTCATACGGATCGGCCGGCCCCTTGTAGAGTTGCAGCGGCGCGTCAAATATGGATTCGCGCGGCGTCTGTCCCATAATGAACACGCTCGCCAGCGCGAGCAGCAGCATGCGGTAAATCAACCCGTCAACGCCTCCATGCGTGACTGATGTAGAGGCAAAGCGGCGCTTCCAAATCAGCGCCCGAAAGAGATGCGGACACGCCTTTGCGTCGACTAGGCGCGCGGAAGATCCCTTACCCTTGTAATGAGGAGCGTATGAAAGTGGTGGGCTCGCCAGGGATCGAACCTGGGACCAATCGGTTATGAGCCGACCGCTCTGCCGCTGAGCTACGAGCCCGTCCAACGCACATTCAGCCTAACGAATATATGCGCCCCCTGTCAAGCAATGCGCCCCCTGCGTCCCTTGCGTCTTTGCGCCCCTGCGTCAAAAATCCCCGCAGATTTCCCCCAAATTCCCTAATTTACCCCTTGACACACCCGTTCTGTTTATTATAATAGCCCATATGAACATTAAGCGGTACACGCGGCAAGCCACCAACGACGGCAAAATACTCGTCGACTTCCTTGTAGATAACATACAGGAAAGCGCTCCCCACGTCACCGTCAACCACAACTTCAAGTCCGTAGAGTGGCTTGCCAAGCTTGGCGGCTTCATCCCCGAAACCGCCGTTTCCCCCTCCAAAAATGAAAACTCTGCGCCCGCGCGCCTTTGCGCCTTTGCGTTAATCCCATGGACTGAGTGTTGACATTGCCCAACCTATGAATTACATTGCGCCTTGAACGGTATGCGCTTTCACAAGTGAATAGAGTGAACTAGGATTGGAGGGAAGTATGTCCAAGTTCAAGTGGCTAAGCATGATGATAGTCGCGGCGATTGGCGCGCTTGCTATTGCGTGCAGTTCCGCGCCCACAACGCAAGCGCCCGCCTCCGTCCCTCAGCAGCCCGCCGCCGCGCCCGCGCCCGCAATGGCGCCCGCCGCGCCCGCGCCGCAAGCGCCCAGAGCGCCGCAGGCGGCAGCCCCGGCGGCGCCCGCAATGGCGGCTCCCACTGCGATACCCATCGTAGCGCCGCCGCAAGCGCCCGTTACCAGAGCGGCGCCCGGCAGAGCCACCGGACAGACGGCGCACATCAATATGGCCGCTAGCCAAGTGGATCCGCTCGCCGGCTTTCCCAACGAAGCCGCCTACGGACCCCAATGGATAAACATCAGCCTTGGACTTGCGGAAGCGCTCTTCGTCCGCGAAGGCGATAACCTAATGGCGCCTCAAACCGCCGAATCCTTCACAATAGCGCCCGACCTCAAAGCGGTTACCTTCAAGCTCAAGAGCGGCATACCCTTCAACTCGCCTGTAGGCGTCGCCGAAGACTTCGGCGAAATGACCGCCCACGACTGGGTTTGGTTCCTAAACGACGCCAACCCTACTTTCAACGTCAACTCCACCTTCCGCATCGGCGGCGACCTAGCGGCCGCTTTCGGCGAAGCGCGAGTCATCGACGACTACACCTTCGTTATGGACGCCGCCGAGGGCGTTGTCATCGGCGCGTTCAACCTTGAAGACACCATCAGCGAATACGGCAAAGGCCCGGGCGTCTATAGCAAGAACGCCTACGACACTATGGGCAAAGAGTGGATGAAGGAAAATCTCGTCGGCACGGGCCCCTTCATCGTGGAAGAGTGGGTTCCCCAAAACCGAGCGCTGCTGCGAGCGCTGCCCGAACACCACAAGCATCCATCGCACATAGCCAGTTTCACGCGCATCCACGTCCCCGAAACCGCCAGCCGCATCGCTATGATCCAATCCCAGCAAGCCGACATCGCAGAACTCGACCCCGTGTTCGCAGACCAAGTCGAAGCCGAAGGCTTTCGCTATATGGTGCCGCAGCCCAAGTGGATAACCGCCTCTTATATGTGGTCCGGCAACCTCTGGGAGCAGACGCACGCCCGCACCGGCGAAGTCCTAGATCCCGCGCCTTGGGACGCCCCATCCAACATCGTCGACTATCCCTGGATAGGCAACCCCTGGTGCGAAATGGGCAAGCCCTGCCAGTACGAAGACACCGACAATCCTGAAGGCATGAGCGATATGGAGCAAGCCCGCCTAGTCCGCTGGGCGCTCTCTTACGCCCTCGACCGCGAAGGCATTGTGGAAGGCATTCTCAACGGCTACGGCGCGGGAATGCCCACCGAATATATGGGTCCCAACTTCGGCGGCTGGGATCCCAACCGCAAAATCACCAACACCCAATCCGACGCCATTATGGAAAAGTACGGCTTCGGCGACAGCGAAATGTATCCCTCATACAACGTCGCCACGCCTATGGCGAACTACCCGTGGCCTTGGGAGATACCCTTCCAACCCTCTTTCGCTGAGGAACTGCTTGACATCGCCGGCTATCCGCGCGGCCCCGACGGCGTCCGCTTCGAAATATCCACCAACATCTACCGCGCCGAAATCGGCGACGTCTCATTCGACATCGGCGATCTCACATCCGGCCTATGGGAATCCATCGGCGTCAAGACCACCATCCTGAACGAAGACTACGGCTCCGTCGTATCCGCCCGCTTCCGCGAGCGCACCCAAATTTGGCCCACGCTTAAGAACGGCGCAGTGGACGACGCTACTTGGCCCGCCCACTGGCCCCTGCCGCTCGTCGACTCCAGCCTATCGCGGCCCGGCTGGGGCGCAGGCTTCGAGTCCCGTTTCCTCGCCGATATGCACAACATGACCAAGCTGGAGCCCGACCGCGCCGCCGCCATAGAGCAGCACATGGACGTCGTGGACTGGACTATCTACTGGCACCTCTACTCAGGCGTGGTTGAAGTCCCCAAGGGCTACGCCGTCAATCCCGAAAAGGTGTCAGAGTGGGTAGGCCGCTCAACGCAAGCGCACTGGGCAGGGGCGGAACCCTGGTTCATCGTCCCCGCGCAGTAGTCCCGCCATAACGCCATTCGGCGCATTCGGCAGCGCACAGGTTTCGCATACTGCCCCTGTGCGCTGCCGCAGCAACCGCTCTGACGCAACCGCCGCGCATCGCTATCGGCGTCAGCGCTAAAGGCAAACCCTATGCAGCGATTTCTCATCAGACGCCTCATATTCATCGTCATATCCCTTTTAGGCGCTACCATCGTCATATTCAGTATGACGCGCCTAGCGCACGATCCCCGCGAGCTTTTCGTCCCCGACACCGGCTACGGCATGTCCGAAGAGCAGTGGATAGCGCTCGGCGACAAGATGGGCTTCAACCGCCCGCTGCCCGTCCAATACCTCTTATGGCTAGGCAAAATCCTGCGCGGCGATTTCGGCACATCCATCCATCAAGAGCTGGAAGTGCGCGACATCATCTTCAGCAAGATGGGCGCTACCATTCAGCTCGCAATCGGCGGATGGCTTTTCGCGATACTAATGGGCGTCCCGCTGGGCGTGGTCGCCGCCACGCAGCGCGGCGGCGTATGGGACTATCTCAGCCGCGGCTTCGCGCTATTCGGCCAAGCGCTGCCCCAATTCTGGACCGGCATAATGGCGATACTCATATTCGCCGTGCTGCTCCAATGGCTGCCCGCAGGCACGCGCGGCGACGAAGAGGGGCTCAGCATCAAGCACTACATCCTGCCCTGCATCGTGCTGGGCTGGCCCGCCGCCGCCGGCATTATGCGCCTAACCCGCTCCGCTATGCTGGAGGTGCTGGACTCCGAGTTCGTCAAGCTCGCGCGCGCAAAGGGCGTGGGACGCGTCGAAGTCATATGGAAGCACGCCCTCAAAAACGCGCTCATACCGCCGCTCACATCGGCGCTGTTGCTTATGGCGGGCTATCTCAACGGCGCGCTGGTGGTGGAGACCGTATTCTCTTGGCCCGGCATCGGCTGGATCGCGCTCAACCGCGCCGTCTATGACAACGACTTTCCGCTGCTGCAAGGAACCGTATTCACCTTCATCCTCTTCTACCTATTCTTTGCGCTGCTGGCGGACATCCTCTACGCAGTCATTGACCCGCGCATTAGGTACTCTTAGACAGGCGGAACCAAGACGATGGAACTGACTACCACGGCACATCCCCCTGTCATTAGGCAGATAAGCGGCGTTTGGAACTTCATCCGTCAGTGGCCCGTCATACCCGGCATCGTCATTGCGCTGCTAATCTTTATGGGCATATTCGGACCGCAGATAGCCCCGCACGATCCCATCGTCATCACCAGCATACTCGACAGGCACACCCCGCCTGTGGGCTTCGAAGTCTGCGCCGGCGCAAAGTGCAAAACCGGCTCTTGGGAGCACCCGCTAGGCACCGACCACGTCGGCCGAGACGTCCTCAGCCGCATCATCGTGGGATCCCGCATATCGCTCATCGTCGCCGCCATATCCCTAGTCGTCGGGCTTCTAGTAGGCACAAGCATCGGGATGATAAGCGGCTACATCGGCGGCATATTCGACGAAATCGTTACCCGCATAGTGGACATCTGGCTGGCGCTGCCGTTCCTGATGGTGGCGCTGCTCGCCGTGCTGATATTCGGTTCAAGCCTAATCGTGGTATTTTGCCTGCTCGCGGTGCTATCGTGGGTGGGGTTCGTGCGAGTGGTTCGCGCCCAAACCCTTCAGCTCAAGCAGATGGACTATGTCGACCTAGCGCGCATCGCCGGCGCATCCCCCATACGCATCATCCTGTTCCACATCCTGCCTGGCGTCATCAACTCCGCCATCGTCATCGCAACCCTAAACGTCGGCAACCTCATACTCGCAGAAGCCACCCTCAGCTTCCTAGGCGCAGGCATCCCTCCGCCCACGCCCGCTTGGGGCGTGCTAATCTCCGAAGGGCGCGAATATGTATCAACCGCTTGGTGGCAGACCGTATTCCCCGGCGTCGGCATATTCCTAGTGGTAATGTCCCTAAACTTCCTAGGCGACTGGACCCGCGACCGCTTCGACCCACGCCTGCGCCAGCTCACCTAGCAGCCCGGACAGTCCCAACTTTGCGCCCCTGCGCCTTTGCGTTAAAAACCTTAGGCAAGACCCTTTGCGTTAAATTTCCCCGCAAATACGCCCCTGCGCCCAAAATCTACGCCCCATGCTTCAGCCGCGGATCCAGCGTGTCCCGCAGCCCGTCCCCGATGAAGTTCACGCCCAACACCGTTACCGTGATGAACAACCCGGGGAAGAACAGCGTCCACACCGCAAGCTGAGCGTATATCTTCGCCTCCCCCATCATATTCCCCCAGCTCGGGATGTACGGCGGCACGCCCGCCCCCAAGAAACTCAGCCCCGCCTCCACCAATATCGCCACCGCGAATATGAAAGTCCCCTGCACCAGCAGCGGCGCAACTAAGTTCGGAAACACATGGAACGCCAGTATGCGCCGCGGCGTCGCCCCCACCGCGATAGCGCCCTCTACGAACTGCCGCTCCCGCAGCGACAGCACCGAACTCCGCACTATCCGCACTATCCCCGGCGTGTCCACCACCGATATGGCGATGATGACATTCTGCAAACTCGCCCCCAATGTTGCCACCAGCGCTATCGCCAGCAGAAACGACGGAAACGCCATCAACCCGTCCATAAACCGCATCACCACATCGTCCACCCGCCTGTAGTAGCCCGAAATCACGCCGATAACCGCCCCGAATGTCATAGAGATGAGCGCCACCGACGCCCCCACTATCAGCGACAACCGACTGCCGTATATGGCGCGCGCGAACACATCCCGCCCAAACTGGTCCGTCCCAAAGAAGTTTTCGGCCGACGGCGGCTGCAGCCGTCCGAACGGATCCAGCGTCAGCGGGTCTTTCGCGGCTATCTGCGGCGCGAATATCGCCATCGCGGTTACCGTCAGCAGGATTATCAGCCCCGCCAGCATATTCGGATTGCCCAGCAGCGCCCGCCGCGCCCCAAGCGCTCGCCGCCGAAGCCGCGCTATGCCGGCGTCCGCCGCCGCCAACTGCCCCGTATCGCCCCCGCCGTATCCCATCGCCTATTCCCTATACCGAACTTTGGGGTCAAGATATGCGTATGTCAAATCCACCGCCAAATTCACGAACACATACATCCCCGCCGTTATCAGGATTACGCCCTGCACAACCGGATAGTCCCGCCGCAGCACTGCGTCCACCAGCAGCCGCCCCACGCCCGGTATGGCGAACACCGTCTCGGTTACCACAAGCCCCGAAACCAGCCCCGCGAGGCTCAGCCCTATGATGGTGATGATAGGCAGGCTTGCGTTCTTGAGCGCATGCCGCATCAGCACCACGAACTCGCGCAGCCCCTTGGCGCGCGCCGTCCGTATGTAGTCCTCGCGCAGCGCCTCCAGCATATTGGAGCGCGTCATCCGCGCGATAAGCGCCGCCGATACGAATGCCACCGTTACCGACGGCATCGTGATGGACATCAGCCAAGGCAATACGCCCTCCGATATGGGAACATACCCGTATGCCGGAAACCACCGCAGCTTGACCGCGAACACCCATATCATATTGAACCCCAGCCAAAAGCCGGGTATTGCGAACCCCAGCACCGCGAACATCATCACCAGCCGATCCACCGCCGTGTTCGCCTTCCACGCCGCAAGCACCCCAAGCGGTATGCCTAGCGCTATCGCCAGCGTCAGCGCCATTGCGGTTATGGACAGCGTTGGCTCCAGCCGCTGTCCTATCAGCGTGGTCACCGGAAATCTGCTGAACACCGATTCGCCCAAATCGCCGCGCAGTATGTCCATAAAGTAGATGCCCAACTGCTGATGAAGCGGCTTGTCCAAGCCCAGCTTCGCCTTTATGCGGTCAATCTGTTCGGGCAGCGCCTGGTCCCCCGCCATCAGCGTGGCGGGATCCCCCGGCGTTATGTGTATCAGCGAAAACACGATGACCGCTACGATGAGCAGCACCGGAACCGCCGCCAGTACGCGCTGCGCTACATAGCGGGACAATGGTCAAATCCTCGAAGTCGTCGGTGGCGAATAATCGGCAAGGGTATCCAAGATGGCATCTATGATGGCATATATTCAGGATGGCGTCAGGGTATAAGGGTTTAGAGGGTTAGAGTGAAAGGGAAAGGGAAAGGCTAGGCTTGCGTATGAGGCGGCGGCGCAAGCCAAAGCCGGGCTATCGCGCTCCAGCCCCGGCGTATGCTATGCCGCGCGGCCGCCGCCAACAAGCGACGGCAGCCGCGCGGCCGAAAGCGCAAGTCTGCGCCCTGCTACTTGTCAAGCCACACGCCGTCCACCAGTATGCGGCGGAACGGTTCGTAGCCCTTCACATAGTCTTGGCGGGTTACCAGGAAGCTGAATGTGCCGTAGCGTATCAGCGAAGGATCCTCTTCCCAGTAGATCCGCTGTATCTCTTCCACTATCCCCATCGCCTCTTCGCGCGAAGTCGCCTTGGCGAAATCCTCCACCAGCGTCATCCCCGCTTCATTGCCCCAGCCGCCGTTCCAAGCCCGTCCCAGCGATGGGTCTTGTATCGGGTCAAGCGGCCCGAACCAGGTGTGGTAGAAGTGCCAACCCTGCTCCGTCTGCGGATCCTTGTTCAGGTTGGCTATCTTGCGCGATATGACCGTCGCCCAGTCGGTGACCACGAAGTCCACTTCCGCCCCAAGGCTCTCGAGGATTTCTCGCGTTACCAGCGCGGCGGCGTAGAAGTCCGAGTAGTCGGTGTTGGTGAGCAGCACCATCTTGCCCTCGAAGCCCGATTCCTCGACCGCTTCGTCCCAGAGGCGCTGCGCCTCTTCCATGTTCGGTTCGGCGTAGTAGTTCTCCGAATGTTTTTCGGTCGCCCAAGTGGTGCCGCAGAAGAACAGCGCGCCGCACAGATCCCACAGATCTTCGTCGCCGTAGCCCGCCGCCATATACTTGGACGGATCCGTGGCGGCTTGCAGCGCCAGCCGCGCCTTGGGGTTGTTCAGCGGCGGCCAAAGCTTATTCGTGGCAAGCGCCGGCACCGCCCACGACGGGATGACGTCCACGCGCAGATTGGGCGCGTCGTTCAGCGTGTCGTAGAAATCGTTGGGCAGCCCTTCCGCGAACTCCACCTGCTGGGTCAGCAGCGATGCTACGCGGGTCGCGGCGTCCGGCACTTCCAGCACATCCACCCTGTCCACATACGCGATGCGCTCGCCCGCGCCGCCGCTCTTAGGCTCCGAGCGCGACGCATAGTCGTCGAAGCGCTCCATCACCACCTTGGTGCCAGGACGCCATTCGCTGAACTTGAACGGGCCGGAGCCGGTGTAGTCGGTCATTATCTCTTCTTCGCTCAGCGGCTCCACCACTTCGGCCGGCATAACGAAGGTGGGGCTTTGCGCCCAGTACTCCACCCACAACCCAAACGGCTTGGTGGGGTTCACCTTGAAGGTCTGCTCATCCACCCGCTCCAATTCGGGCTCCGCCAGCTCCCATATGCGCGACGGCACGCCCACATAGTTCTTCCAGCGCTGCATCGACGCTATCACATCGTCGCTGTTGACCGCCGACCCATCGTGAAAGAGCAGGCCGTCCCGCAGCGTGAAGGTGTACGATGTCGCGTCCGGTTCCACCGACCACGAGTCGACCATCTGAACGGCGGGCTGAAGGCTGCCGTCCCAGGTTATCGGCACGTCGTACCAGTGCTGCACGACCGAGTGCGTAACGAAAGAGGTATTCCTGACCGGATCTAGGTTGCCGATGCTCGCCTGATTGACCCAGCGCAGCGTGCCACCCTGAACCGCCGTCCCCTCATCCTCTTGCATCTGCGTAACGATGCGGCGTCCGGCTGCCGGGGCGGGCTTGATTGGGGACACAAACGCCGGCGCCGGGATAGGCGTCGCGGCGGGCGCTGCCGGGGCGGCGGGCGCGGGCGCCGCCGGGGCGGCCGGAGCCATAGGCGCCGGAGCGGCGGGCGCTTGCTGCGCTACGGGCGCGGCCGCCTGCTGAGGCGCGGCCGGCGCCGATACTTCGGCCGGCGCGGACGCGCAGCCCAAACTCAGTAACAAAACCATCAGCGAGCCCACGCTCGCAAGCGCGAAAATGCGTTTCATATTTCCTCCTAACGCTCTATCGCCGCAACCGCAGCGGCTGCGGGTTCATAACTGCGCTTCTCAGTAGTTGCGTAGGAATATAGCACAGCATTGCCGAATGTCAAATGAAACCCGAATTGTGAATTAAAATTATTGATATTCATTATTGACATATTCTCAAATAAGGGATAGACTAGCATTCGCATTGGAAAAATCTACGGGGAGGGAGAGATAATCGATGCTCAAAGAAGCGCCTAGGAAGACCGTAAGCCACGTAGTTAACAGGCCGGGGAGGCTCCACGGACAGCCGGATGTAGAGATACCCGTTGCGGATGACCTGGCGACCGTGCCGGGCATCCCCCAGCGCGTCGAAGACGTCTCTTTCTACAGCCGCGTCTATCCCGTAGAGTCCCAGAACATCGAGAAGGCGGCAGACCGCGATTGGGTCTGGACCGTCTATACCGAAGAGGTGCTGAAGTACCGCGAGCGCCACGACGAGATCAACAAGCCTCTCGTGGACGCATCGCTGATAACCGGCGACTTGCCGCCCACCGCCGCGCCCGAAGTGGGCAAGGATATGACATCCGTCATCCGCCTCAAGGCGCGCGAACTGGGCTTCGGCGAAGTGGGCTTTACCAAGTTCGACCACAAGTACGCCTACGCCAGCAAGAAGCGCTGGGTCAAGTATGAGCATACCATCTGCTTGGCGCTGGAGCAGGACTACTACCAGACGCAGACGATCCCCAGCCTGGAAGCCGAATTCGCGCACTTCGGCACATACGAAATCGAAGGCGCATTGGCGCTCGACCTCGCCGACTACATTCGCAGCCTCGGCTACCACGCCCAAGTTCACAGCCCCAACGACAACAGCGGCGTCTATATCCCGATGTTCGTCGCCGCCGGACTCGGTCAGCTGGGCGCAAACGGGCAGCTGCTGTCGCCGCACTTCGGCTCCAGGGCGCGCCTCGCGATGATTACCACCGACGCCCCCGTAACCTACGATGAGCCTGTGGACTACGGGCTGCACAAGTTCTGCCAGATCTGCCAAGTCTGCGTGAACCGCTGCCCCGGCCGCGCGCTGGTCAAGGAAAAGGTCTGGTGGCGCGGCGCAGAAAAGAACAAGCTCATCTACGACCGCTGCCGCCCCGTTATGGCGCGCTACGAAGGCTGCGGCGTGTGCATGAAGGTCTGCCCGATACAGAAGTATGGCGCCCCCGCCGTTATGCAGCACTACGTCGACACCGGCGAAGTGCTGGGCAAGGGCACCGACAATCTCGAGGGCTACGAACTCCGCGATAAGGGCTATTTCGGCCCGGGCAGCCTGCCCCAGTTCAACCGCCAGTTCTTTGAAATTCCGCACGGCCGCAAGGAAGAGTGGCTGTTCGAAGAGTTCAAAGAGAAACTCGAGAACGAAATGCTCCCCACCGAAGAGATAATGGACTTCGCCGTGGAGCTCAAGCGCATCCTCGACGAAGGCGGCACCACCCGCGGCGACGAGTAACCGCACGCAAACCCATTCGCAGGGGCGCGCCTCTCTTTGCAGCCTTGACGCAACATGCAACAAAGGCAAAGAGGCTCGCCCCTGCGTTTCGCATAGCGGCGTTCCAACTATTCCATCCAAAGGAAAGCAAAGCAGATGTTTGAAAGACCGCAGATAGAGGCGCTGTTCGCCGAACTCAAAAGCGAATGGCAGGGCAAGCGCGACTTCGAGAAGATACACCGCGACGTCGACCTTGGCATCGCCTACTACGACGCCGGCAAATCGCTGGAAGGCGCGGACTTGGACGATAGGGCGCTGGCGCTCATCGAGAAGCACAAGCCCGAATAGCACAAGCGAAGCGCGCGCATTGCGCTTGCAACGAACTTGGCAAAGGGGGTACGCTTTCGGCGTATCCCTTTTCTGCGTTTCGGCGGCTATTCTTGCGAGGGCGAGGGCATCGGATTATGAGACGAGCGCTGCGAATCGGACGGGCGCATCCGCTTGCGGCGGCGGCGCTTGTGATGGCGTTGGTGATAGCGCTGACGCTCGCCGCTCAGCAGATAGCGAGCCGCGTCGCCCCCCAAACCGCGCAGTCCGAATACGACCGGCACTTCACCTACGGCCAACTCCAAGCGATGACCCACTTTGCGATGTGCGACGCGATGCTGTTCTCAACGCGCCCCGAAGACGAGCTTGAGAATGTGAAAGAGCGAATGGCGATCGACGTGGAGTACATAGCGCCTGCCGCGCCCGGTCAGCAGGGCGAATACAAGCGCCGCGTGCGGGACAGAGAAGAGATAGCGGAAGTGGTCAAGCTTGCCGGCGAGTTCTATGAGCGCGTGAACTGCAAGTGAGGCGCCGGGTTGCCGATAACCGCCCGCTAGATAGCGCCGTCGCCGCAAGCGCGCAACCCAATTTTGCTTGTTGACGGTGTTGGCGAAATGGGCAACGCCATCCCCGCAAGCCCGCAACCCAACCTTGGGCATAACGCCGCTTGCCGCTAGACTACCAATAGCGAAATGCCCGAATATCCGAAAAAAGGTTGACCTTGCGGCGGATACAGGCTAACATCTATTTATAGCATTGCAACGGCAGGCGCTTTCGTCGGTTGCGCGTTGCTTGTCCCCCGCAGAATGCGGCCCCGTGGTGTAGTGGTTTAACATACTGCCCTGTCAAGGCAGAGATCGCCGGTTCAAATCCGGTCGGGGTCGCCACCCATTCCCTTGCATCTAGGCCGGTATCCGCGCCTAGTTCACGCACGCCCGAAGAGCGCAACAACGGCGAGTTGTACGGCGCTTGACGAATCCCATTATTGCGGCTACGATAAACCCGAAGCGCTAAAATGCAGTGCCGAAGCCTAACGTAACCCAACAAGAAGGAGTTCAACGCCGTGCCGAAACGCGATACTTACAACTACACTTACAGGGTAGGAAGAAAAGTCTCACACCGAGGGATAACCAATAACCCCGAACGTCGGGAGAAAGAACATCAGCAGAACCGTCCCGGAGGAAGGATGACCGTGGACGGCAGGGCAAAAACTCGCCAAGGCGCGCTCAAAGTCGAACGCCGACAGACCAAGACCAGAGGCTACCACGCCTAACAAACCCATCGAGATCGGACACACGCCTCAGATTAGGCATGTGTCCGATCGGTTCTGTAACATTTTGGGTAGTGTGCCGCGGTCTTCAATTGCATATTCCACTGAATACAGCCAACAAGGCTATTAGCAACAAGAACCCTGCCACCGCCCGCGCAGATTTCCCCCAGGACGGGACTTTGGAGGTATCAGACCGCCTTTCTGTTGCCGCGCCTTGAATATCGGCGCTGCCAATGCTGCCAAAGTTCTGTGTCAGATAAATCCTGCCACGCTTGTTTCTGTAAACGCCAACCCCCAAATGCGTCCACTCCGATCTCAGCAAATTCTCGCGGTGTCCGGGGCTATTCATCCAAGTTATCACTGCTGCTTTCCCCAACTTCCAGTCAGAACGCCAGTAGAACTTGCTCTTATACGCCAAGCCGCTACGCCCGCTAGTCTGCCATATGTTCTCGCCGACGCTGGCACTGGGATAACCCCATTCTCTTGCTCTATCCCATGGAAGGCTACCCCCTTCTCCTCTGTGGGAAAACCTCCCTTTTCTGCCCATCCAACGGCTATGCGCTCGTGCCGCTTTGATAAGTGCGCGACGCCCTACAACTGGCTTCAGTTTGCGCTTACGCCGTTCTTTGTTGGTGTAGTGGAGAATACTGCGCTCCACTTTTTGAGTATCCATAATGCGCTTATTCATTTACTACCCAGCAAACGTTACAGAACCAACCGATCTATGCCACTTTATGTGGGATCGCGATGCGCGCCGCCGCCCCCGCCCTAGAACCAGTATTGCCGCCCGATTTCGCGCAGGCGTTTGCGCCGCTCGCGGTGGTCGGGGATGTGGCGCGCTACCAGTTCCCAGAAGCGCGCCGAGTGGTTCATCTCATCCAGATGCGCCAGCTCATGCACCACCAGGTAGTCTATAATCGGCTGCGCCGCCATTACGACGCGCCAGTTGAGGCGCAGCGATCCGTCCGAACTGCAGCTCCCCCAGCGCCTGCGCTGATTGCGTATTAGCGTCTGCAGGGGCTTTCTGACGCTAACCTTGTCCTGCCAGCGTTCCACGGCTTGCGGCAGCAATACGCCGGCGCGCTTCTTGTACCATTCCGCAAGCGCCGATCCCACCACCGCATCGCGCTTATCCGCGCCCACTATCGTCGGCAAGCCGATGCGAAAAGCGCCGTCCTCAGCGCGCACGGTTATGTACTCGCCGTCGACTACCTCAGACTTCAGCGTCATTTCGTTTCCCAGATAGAGCAGCGTCGCGCCGTCCGCGAATCGGCACTGCGCCTTTTGCGCCGCTTCCGCCTGTTCGGCAAGGGTGAGCGCTATCCAGTCGGCGCGCTGGCGCACCATTGCGTCGATTTGGACGCGCAATGCGCGCATCGACGCCAGAACTACCACGCCCCTATCCTGCTCAACCCGTATCTCGATCGTCTTCTTGCGGCGGGCGCTGCGAACTAGGGTGTACTCAATCACCCGGTCGTCGCATTCCACGCTTACTTGTTCAGTCTTTGTCGAATTTCGCGGCATATGCGGTTCGTTTCTCGCCTCAGGCGTGTTTAGCCGTGTTGCGCGCTAGGCGTCCGTTTGGGTTTGCGGCGGCGGCGCTGCGGGACGGCCGCCCCCAAACGCGCCTATGATTCCGGCGAACAGGCCGGGTATGGACACGGTCATAATCATGTACACCACCGGCACCACCACCAGCGTCAGGAATGTGGAGCTTATCAGCCCGCCGATGACCACGGTGGCGAGTTCGGCGCCGATTATGCCGCCGTCGTATGAGCTTGCGGCGAGCGGGACAAGCGCGAATGTGGTGGTGAAGGCGGTCATCAGGATGGGGCGCAGGCGCACGCGGCCGCCTTCGACCAGCGCCTCATAGACGCCGTAGCCGCGCTGCCTGAGCTGCTCCACGAATGTTAGCAGCACGATGGCGTTGGTTACCACGATGCCTATGAGCAGCAGGAAGCCCATTAGCGCCGAAAGGCTGAGCGTGCGTCCGGTAAGCAGCAGCAGCAGCAGCGCGCCCGATATGGCGAGCGGCAGGCTTAGCACGATGACAAACGGCGTGCGCAGCGAACCCAGCGTGGCTACCATCACCAGATACACCAGCACTATGCCCGCCGCCATCGCAACATAGACATCCTGAAAGCCTTCGGCTATCTGCTCGAATATGCCGCCCGTCTTTATCTCAACGCCCGGCGGCAAGTCCACGCTCATGCGCGCGCGCGCCACTTCAGCGCCCACTGCGCCCGTGTCTTCCGCCGTTATCGTGCCGTTGATGGTGGCGGAGCGCTCCTGATTGTAGCGGTTTATGACGATGGGCGCTTTCTCTATCGCAATGTCCGCTATGAAGCCGAGCTTGGCGACGCCGATCGGTCCGGAGATTTTGAGGTTCTTGAGGTTGTCTATATCGTCAACATCGTCGGGATCGCCGCGCAGGATGATGTCCAGCGTATCGCCGGCGACGTTCATTTCGGATACATCGCGCCCAACGACGAACTGGTTCACCTGCGCGCTCACTTGGGCGACGGTCAGCCCGTATTCGCCGGCGCGCTGCGCGTCCACCCGTATGACGACTTCGTCCTGTCCGTCCGATACGCTGTTGGTGAGATTGGCGATGCCTTCGATGTCGGACAGCCGCGATTCCAAGGCGCGCGATACGGCGGCTATGTCGTTGAAATCGGGGCCGGTTATGGTCATCTCGAGGCCGCCTTCGGGCGGTCCGCCGGCTTCGGCGCTCACTACCAGCGTTACATCAGTGCCCAGATCCGGTATAGCGGCGCGCGTCAGCGCCTCTATATCGTCTGCCGGATCGTCGGGCAGCGTAACCAGAAAGCCCGCCAGATGAGCGCCGCTTGCGGTTGAGCCCTCATCCGATTGCTGATTGCTGCCCAGCGTAACCTGATATGTCTCTACATAGCCCTGCCGAAGCAGTCCGTCCAGCGCCTCTTCCACAAGCAGCGCCTTTTCGTTTGTGCGCTGCAAGCCCGTTCCCGTGGGGAGCTCGATGTTGATGGTAATGAACTCCGGAGCGCCGCCGGGGAAGAAAGTGATGGGTATAAAGCGCAGCAGGACTAAGCTTGCGCCGGTTACCAAGATGGCGACTATGATGGTTATGAACTTGTGGCGCAGCGTCCATATCAGCAGCGGCGTGTAGATGCGCTGCAGGATTGTGTCCCTATTGGCGGGGGATGATGCGCCGTCCGTTTCGGGGAAGTCGCCGCGGCGCAGCAGTATTGCGCCCAGCGCCGGCACCGCGGTTATCGCAACGGCGGTTGACGCTACCAGCGCAAAGCTTACGGATATGGCGAATGGGCTAAAGAACTCGCCCACAAGCCCTTGTATGAAGGCGAGCGGCACGAATATGGCGACCGTGGTGAGCGTGGACGACACGATGGCGGCGCTCACTTCGCGCGTGGCTTCGTAGGCGGCGTGTACGCGCTCTTCGCCCTGCTGTATATGGCGATAGGTGTTCTCCAAAACAACGATGCTGTCATCCACAACGCGCCCCACCGCTATCGCCAAGCCCGCAAGCGACATAAAGTTCAGCGATATGTCCGTGAAAGACATCATCAGCACGCCCACCAGAATGCTGAGCGGAATGGACACCGCGATTATGGCGGTTGGGCGCAGCGACAGCGTGATGCCGCGCAGCAGCGAGGGGCGCACATTCAGCAGGAACACGAACACCACCGCCACCGCGAACAGGAAGCCTAGAGCGCCTTCGCGCAGCAGGTTGTCCAGCGATTCGCGCACCTCCGGCCCGCTATCGTTCAACACCGCGACTTCCAGTTCAGACGGCAGCGAGCCGCTTTGACGCAGATCCGCGACGACGGCGTGAACGCCTTCGGTTACATCAACGGTATTGGCGTCCGGGTCTTTGACGATTTCAAGCGTGATGCTGGAGTTGCCGTTAGTGCGCGATATGGGCCATGCGTCGCTTTTGAGTTCCACGGAGGCGGCGTCGGATAGGCGTATGGGACGCGCGCCCGGCGCGGGCCCCGGAGCGCCGCCCGCCGCCTGCTCGAAGCCCACCACAAGATCGCGCACATCTTGCACCGAACCGAATTCGCCGGTTGTGCGGACGGGGTAGCTTATGCCGCGCGTGCCTACGGCGCCGGCGGGGAAGCTCACATTGCTTTGCGATATGGCGTCCGCCAGCGCTTGGGGGGACAAGCCCAGCTCTTCCATCTTGTCGGCGTCGGCGGTTACCACAACTTGGCGCCAGGCGAGTCCCTGCTCGCGCACATCGCCCACGCCGTCCACGCGCTCGATGGCGGGGACAAGGACGTCCTCCACGATGCGGCTAAGCGAGACTACGCCGTCAGCGCCGCCGCCGTTGGACACGCTGAGATTCATCACGGGGAAGGTGTCGTTGTTGATGCGGTTGACCGACGGCGTGTCCACATCGTCGGGGAAGTTGACGGCGTTCACCGCGCTCTCTATGTCGCGCTGCGCCTCTTTCATATCCGTTCCAAAGTCGAAGGTGGCGATTACCACCGCGAAATTGGCGTTGGAAGTGGACTCTAGCTGATTGAGCCCGGTCATGCCCGCTATGGCGTTCTCGATGGGCTCGGACACTTCCTTGGCGACGGTCTCCGGGTCCGAATTGGGATACACGGCTACGATGAATATGTTGGGGAACTCGATTGCGGGGAATAGTTCGCGCTGAAATCCGTTGTACTGATACACGCCCAACGCGAACAGCAAGATGATGGTCAGGATGGTAACCGGCCGCCTGCTCAACGCCAGTCTGGTAACGAAGCTCAACTGATCGACTCCCGTGCGTTAGTTTGTGATAAATGCCACTAATCAACTATAACAAAAATCGGGCGCGCTTGTTGCGTTTGAATGCCCAAATACGGCCTGTTTGGCGTCCCGACGCCGCGCTTGTTGCGCCGATGTTCCGCAACCCGAAATCGATGCGCCCGCAAAGCCTTTCGCATAGCGCCTATCGGGTATAGAATAGCGGCGGCGCTCTATTATCCGGCATGAAACATTGGCCGTCGTTTTCGGAAACGGCAGTTCAGGATTGGCGCAGAGTTGGCAGTTCGACGGCGTCCCCGCACAATCCATACCTTCGATGCGTTTCTGAACGGCAACTATCGTCTGCTCTGGGCGAGCAACTTCTTTGCGTACATATCGCGCTGGATGCAGATGACGATGCTGGGCTGGTTCGTGTTTGAAGAGACCGGCTCGCCGTTTCTGGTAACCGTGGTTGGCTTTTCGGGAATGGGGCCGCTGGTGGTGCTGGGCGTATTCGGCGGCGTGCTGGCGGAGCAGGTGGACAAGCGGCGGCTACTGCTATGCACGCTGTTCGCCAACCTCGCCGCCGCGTCGCTAATGGCGGCGCTCATATTCTCTGACCTCATTCTGGACACCGATCTGGTGCGCTTTTGGCACGCCTATCTGGTTATGCTGGTGGGCGGCATTGGCTGGGGACTGGATATGCCCTCGCGCCGATCCATCGTGCTGGATGTGCTGGGCAGGGAGCGCGTCAACAACGCGGTGGCGCTGGACTCCATCGGCATGCACTCCAGCCGAATGCTGGGCCCACTACTTGGCGGGGCGCTGATAACCGCAAGCCAGTTTCTGCTGCCGCTAAACATACTATTCACGCTGGCGGACAGATACGAATTCAAACTGCCGCTGCTAAGCACACAATTCACGCTACCCACCCTGGTGGGCAGCCGCGAATTCCAATTCGCGCTGCCGGACGGCTACGGCTTGGAGTGCGGATACGCCGCGACGCTGCTGTTCTTCATCGCATCGGCGGCGATGATGCTGAATATGCGGATGCCGCGCCGCGCTGAGACCGCAGCGCCTGTGAGTATGAGCGCGGGCGGCGTGCTGCGAAACCTCAACGAAGGCTTTGGGTATGTCTGGGGCGAGCCCACGCTGCGCGCGGTGGTGCTGATAACCGTGTTTATGAACCTGCTGCTATTCCCCTATCAGCAGCTCATACCGGTGGTGGCGGAAGAAGTTCTGATGGTGGGCGCTACGCTGATGGGAATGCTGCTTGCGTTTGAGGGGCTGGGCGCGCTGACGGGCGCCGCGCTGATAGCGTCGGCGTCCAATATGACGCATCACGGGCGGGTGTATTTCGGCGGCTCTATGTTCGGGCTGCTAATGCTGCTGCTGTTTTCGTTTTCGCAGTGGTACGGCGTATCGCTGGCGCTGATGCTGCTGCTGGGTTTAGGGACGGCGGGCTTCGGCACGATGCAGGCGACGATAGTGCTGTTGGTGGCGCGCGAGGATATGCGCGGCAGGGGCTTGGGCATCATCACGCTCGCCATAGGCGCGGGGCCGATAGGCGCGCTGATGCTGGGCGCAATCGCCGAGCAACTGGGGGCGCCCATAGCGCTAACAATCATCGCAACGCTGGGCTTGCTGACCGTGGGGCTTGTGGGCTTGCTGCTGCCAACGCTGCGCGGCCGGATGACGTCGGACACGGAGGCGGCGAGCGGGACGGTTTGAACGCAGAGGCGCGGGGGCGCAAAGTAGGGCGGCAAGCGTATATCAGTCGGCCGATGCGTCCAGGACGATGCCGCTTTCGTCCATAAGCATCAGGTAGGGCTCGCCGAACTGCGTTGCGTCGTCGATGTCCCAATCGGCGTTGGATGCGGCGGGCTTCATTCGGATGCCCCAATCGCCGCCGAATATCAGATGAACTACCGCTTGCCCCGAATCGGATACGGGGGCGTACATAGCGGCGCATGGGCTGCCGCCGTCTGCGCTGCTCCAGCCGGTTACGGCGTATAAGCCGGGCGGCCTGTCCGGCTCATCAAGCATAATTTGGGACACCGGCGCAGCGGCGGCGTGCGCCTCATACAGCATCAGCGGCATATAGTCGCAATTTGGGTTGTCTTCCACTTCAAGGTAGATGGATTCGGGCATAGCCAGTCCTTGCGCCGCCTACGCGCCGCCTGCGCCGAAGCTTTGGCGGAAGTTGTAGAGCGTCATTTCGGGTTCCACGGGCGCAACCGGCAGGTAGCCTTCCTCTTCCACCTTGGCGACGATTAGCCACGGGCCGGGTTCGTCCATCGCTTGGCGAAACACGCCGACTAGGTCTTCTTCGTCGCGCGCGGTTGCGGTCTTGGGAATGCCGCAGCTTGTGCCAACCTGCTCCAAGTCCGTGCCGAATGCGGTGTGCGTGGGTTGAAAGCCGGTCTGTCCCCACTGCTCGTTGTCCCATACCACAACGATGAGGTTAGCGGGCTGTTCCCGTCCGATGGTGGCGAGCGTCCCCATATTCATCAGCAGGCTGCCGTCGCCGTCGAGCGATACAACCTTTTCGTCGGTAGATAGCGCCATCCCAAGCGCGATGGATGAGCATAGCCCCATAGAGCCGTAGCAGTAGAAGTTGCGCGCGCGCCCGGCGGATGCGTGCCAGAGTTCGTCGGATGTGGGGCCTAGGTTGGACACAAGCGGGGCGTCGCCGGCGTTTTGGAGCAGCAGTTTGGTAGCGGATAGCCTGTTCAATTTCGCCTCCGTGCGGTTTAGCGGTATCGTGTATGGCGTATAGGCGTATGGCGTGGCTATGCGATTTTGCCGCCGTGCAGCATGGGTGTCATGCACAGCGCCAGCGGCTGGCGGGATGCGTAGCAGAGCGTCAATGCGCCGCTTATGCGCCGCTGCAGGCGGTCATCGCTCTCAAGCGTGTAGTGGGTGAGCGCCAGGGCGTCTAGGATAGGGCGGGTAACGCGTCCCATAGCCACCTGCGCCAGGTTGAACTCGCCCACCTCGCCGCGCAGGTTGATGAACATCGGCAGCGGTATGCGATAGGGAATGCAGAGGCTCGCCAGGGCGTTGACGCAGTTGCCGAAGCCGCTGGACTGCATGAACACGGCGGCTTTGCGCCCGGTAGCATACGCGCCCGACGCGATGCCGATAGCCTCTTCCTCGCGCGTCGCCGCAACGACGTGGAAGTAGTCGTCTTCTTCCATAAGCTTGGTAACCTGATAGATGCTAATGTCCGGCACATAGGCGATAAGCGATACATCGCCGTCTTTGAGCGCCTGCACGATAGTTTCTGCCCAGTTCATTTAACTCAAATGCCTCCTGATAGATGGCTGGATGCGGTTGAATGCCGCGCTGACGGATGGCGGGTTTGGCGGCGTAGGTTTTGGGTTGCGAATGCGCGCGTCTGATTTCTGATTAGGTAGATTTTACAGCAATCCTAGCGGGATATGCTGAAGGACTTCTTTGCCGGTGAACGGATCCGCCATTGTGGGCAGCGTGGGGAAACGATTGTCGAAGTAGTCCCGTATAGACCAGAGTTGTACGGCGGGGTATTCCTGCGCGCCTATTCGGTATGCGCCCTTGGACGCCGCGTCGGCGCGAGCGCTATATCCCCATTATGTTGTAGCCGGTGTCCACATGCAGTATTTCGCCGGTGATGCCGCTTGATAGATCGCTGCACAGGAATAGCGCCGCCTTCGCCACTTCGTCGGCGGTGATGTTGCGGCGCATCGGCGAGCGCTCGGCGTGGATGCGCTTCATATCGCGGTAGTGGCTTATGACGCGCGATGAGAGCGTGTCCAGCGGCCCGGCGGATACGGCGTTCACGCGGATGGCGCTCTGCCCAAGGTCGGACGCAAGCTGCTTCACTTCGTTTTCGAGCGCCGCCTTTGCGGTTCCCATTATGTTGTAGCCGGGAAAGACGCGGTTCGCCGCCTGAAAGGTGAGCGTTAGGATGCTGCCGCCGTTCCGCATAAGCGGCGCTGCGCTGCGCGCTATGGGCAGCAGCGAATAGGCGCTGATGTCGAGCGCGAGCCGAAAGCCTTCGCGGTCGGTGTCCACGAATGGGCCGCCTAGGTCGTCGCGGTTGGCGAATGCGATGCTGTGAACCACGATGTCCAGGCTGCCAAACGCCTCGCCCACGCTGTCGAAGGCGGCGGCTACATTGGCGTCGTCGCTCACATCGCACTCGATAAGCGGCGTATCGCCATCCCAATGCGATACTAGCCGCGCCACGCTATTCTTGACGCGCTCGTTCTGATATGCCACGGCGATGTTGGCGCCGGCGTCATGCAAGATCTGGGCGATTGCCCAAGCGATGCTGCGGTGATTGGCGATGCCGAACACGATGCCGTTCTTGCCGGATAGGTCTATTGCGTACATATGGCTCTCCGATGCGGGTATGGCGCTGCGCTAGAGTTGCGCGGCGGGTTAGTCGATGTGAAGGCTGCCCATAACCACCGATCCGTTGATTATGAGATCCGGATCGGCGTCGTTGCGGGCGCTTTGGGGGCGCGTGTCCTTGGTTTCGCCCATAGTTGTGTTGATGTTGAGCTGGACAACCCATTCGGGCGGCGCATGAATAATCGCCTGCCCCATAACCACGCTGACTTCCAGGGTAGAGGGCTTGCGCGTGAGGGTGGCGCCGCGAAAGTCCACTTCCGCCTTACCCATCACAACATTGAAGTCCGCCTTGCCGTCCACGAAATCGGGCGCCGTGGTGTGTACGCCTTCCATATTCACGGCGGGGACGTCGACGTCGATGATTGCGCCGCTGCCCTCGGATGGCGTGAACGGATCGGACTGCCGCCGCGTATCGCTATCGCTGCGCCGCCCGCCCCGAATGGCGCACGCCGCGATAGCGATGCCGACCGCAATCAGTATAATCGGCCAGAACGACCATATTGCGCCGAAGTCTATGTTGACCAAGTTTATCGCGAAGAACAGCGCGCCTATCGCTATAAGCGCTATGGGAAATCCAAGACTGCGCCCGCGCGACGCCGCCAAGCGCCATACGCCCACTAGGATAAGTATCAGCGGCCAGAATCTTCCGAGCGCTTCGTAGTCCACGCCGGGTATGATTTCTAGGTTTATGACCAGGAACAGCGCGCCTATCGCTATGAGCGCAACCGGGAATGATCGGCTGCGTCCGCGGCTTGCGGTCAAGCGCCAAACGCCTATGACGATGAGTATGAGCGGCCAAAGCGTTCCAACGCTGAGGTTGGGGATGGGCGCTATGTTCAGCGCGTTGAGCAGAAAGAGCGCGCCCAGCAGGATTACCACTACGCCGGCGATAATGCCGCCCGTGTTGGGACGGCGGTTGTTGGGGCTGTCGGTTGACATTGTCGACTCCTGTACGCGGTAGGTGCGCGCGAATAGGCGGTTGGTGGGTTGTGCGGCCGCGCGGCTATGACGCTTGCCAGTAGCGGCGGCCGTTCAGCCGCACAAGCGCGCCGAAGCCGGGCGCTGGGAAATGCCCGGATATTAGCATAGCGTCATCGCGCTCGATGCGCTCTAGTAGCTTATGGCGGGTTTCGGCGGATAGTTCGGGTTTGGAATCGGCGCGCGGGCTCCAGTGCGTCTCTTGCGCCTGCGCCCGTATGTGTATGGCGTCGCCGGTGATGATAGCCTTTTCGCCATGCGATGATATGAGGTAGCTTGTGTGGCCGGGCGTATGTCCCGGCGTGGGCAGCGTGGACACTTCGCTTGTGAGCGCCCGCTCGCCGTCGAAGAGATGCAGCAAGCCTTGCTCTTGCAGCGGCAGCACTTGCGCGCCCATATACTCGCGCTTGCGGAGCGCTCCGCGCGTGAATACGCGCCAATCGGCGTTGTTCACCCAGTATCGGGCGTTGGCGAAGGTTGGGCGCGGCGCGGCGATTTGCGGATTTGCGGTTTGCGGGGAATTCGACGCGTCATCGTCATACAAAAAATTCCAACCCACATGGTCTATATGCAGGTGGGTTATGGCGACGATGTCCACTTCATCGCGGAGGACGCCCTTTGCGCGCATATCGTCGAGCAGCCCGCCCGTCTCAAGCGTATCGATGCCGCCGGTGTCTTGCCCCAAGCCGGTGTCTATGAGAATCGTCTTGCCTTCGGAGCGTATCGCAAAGCAGCCTAGGTTCATAATCATATCGCCCTGCGGCGTGAGGTCGGCGCGGTAGGGCGCCCATGCGTCTGCGCTGACGGTTGGAAAGAAGTCGGACGGCGCAAAGCGAATGCGCCCGTCGGACAGCGCGGTTATCTCTACATTGCCCACGCGGGTGGTGTAGTTAGGCATAGACCTTGTCCTCTGCGGTTTCAAGCGCGGCGGCGTGGTATTGCGGCACGATTTCGCGCCCCAGCGCTTCAAGCTGGCGTTGCATCATTTCGGGCGGGCATGCGGGGCGCATCACGAACTTTTGAGCGCCGCAGTCGATATACTCGTCTATGAGCTCGCTTATCGTTTCGGGGCGGCCGAACGCTGAGAACTCGCGCCAGTGGGTGTCTTCGCGGCGGCGCAGCATATAGGGCGCTGCGATGCGCTCGGCTTCTTGGGCGTCGGCGGCGATGCAGAACGATATGAGCGCGCCGTAGTGGTCTTCCTCGATATCGTTGTGGTATTCGGCAGCCCAAGTGGAGATTTTGTCCACGCCGTCGGCGACTTCCTGCGGCGTTGCCTGCGAAACCAGCCAGCCGTCGCCGATGCGGGCGGTTCGCCGCAGCGCCGGTTCGCTACGCCCGCCGATCCAGATGGGCGGCATGCCGTCGGGCGGGAAGACGGGCTTGGGGCGCACGGTTACATTGTTGAGCGTGAAGTGCTGCCCGTGAAAGGTTACATTGTCTTCGCGCCACAGCAGGCGCATGACCTCAACCGCTTCTTCGGTGCGACTGACGCGGCGTGAGCGGGTAGCGCCGCACGCTTCGTATTCCTGCGCGTCCTCCGTGCCAAGACCGACGGCGGGCAGACAGCGCCCGTCGGATAGGAAGTCGAGCGTGGCGAGCTGCTTGGCGAGGATGGTGGGATTGCGGAGCGGCAGCGCAAGCACGCTAGTGCCGAACTTGAGGTTTGTGGTGCGCGCCGCGGCGAATGAGAGCGCCACCACGGCTTCCATATTCATCAGCGGGGACACGATGCGATCGCTAATCCAGATGGAGTCGATGTCCAGCGCTTCGCATGCGTCCACGTATTGCAGGAAGGGCTGCGGGTCGTCGCCCGGAAATGGCCATCCCCCGAATCCGATGCCGATTTTGATAGACATGGGCGTTGTTCCTTTATGGCTGCTTGGTGTCAGTTTAATAGATTGTGGGATTTCAAGAATTGGGATGTTAAAATGTGATTATCAGCCGCTTGATTTAGTTGGCGCAGTTGCAAATCGTCGGCGGCTTGTATATCCTACCATACCATTAGCGATTGGGCGCTATGGTAGCGGTTGGCAATATCCGTTGTCAGCGCATCAAGGAGCGAATGCGTATGCTAAAGCAGCGCCGTCCCCCGCTTGGAAGCGCATCCGTCATAGCGCAGCCAACCACGATTGCAGCAGACGAAGCGCTCATGCCCCAAGATGCATTGCGCGCAAGCCTTGTGAACAGGCTTTGGGCTGAGTTTGAGGCAGAGCCGCTTGAGGACGGGATTAGCCATCCTGCCGAAGACGCAATAACCGAAGCGCTCGCCGAACTAGGAACGTCGCGCGCGCTTGAATGCTTTAGGGACATATCGCTGGATATGGACAATCCCGCATTCGCCGCATCAGTGTTGCGCTGCCTCGGACGCCAAGCGGATTTGGGAACTGAAGAGTGGCGCATCGGGCTTGTTCTGGCGGCGCTTGGAGCGGACGATGTGGAAGTTCGGGACGCGGCGGCGCAAGCGGCGGAATCGTGGGGCGACTTTGGGATGATTGCAGTCTTGGAAGCGCACGCCGAGCCGTTGGCGTGGCTTAAAGACTATATCGACGCCGTTGTTGACGATATGCGGGCGTAGCGGATGCTGTTGGCTCGCAAAATCACACGCGCCAAGTGGCAGCCCAAAAGCGGCATCGGCGGCGGCAAAGTCCCGGCGGACGCGGTTACCGCCGATCTGCGGACACAAAGCAACTCGCTGTCTCTTTGGGAATGCGACGACGCAACACAAGAAGATGTAGAAGCGGTTGCGCTTGCATTGGCGGTTGCTGGCGATCGACTCGACAAGATCGAAATCGTCTGGTTTTCGGATGACGAACTACGCGCGAGTGGACTGCGAATAAGCCAAACTCCCGGGCGCACCCCTATCGCCGATATGTCCAGCCCCCACTATGACGCGCAAAACCTTGACTATGAGCAGCTTGGAGTCATAGCCGATTGCGTGGTGAAAGCCTTGTCCAACGATCAGTACAAGCGATTTACCCAAAGGCGAGTTCGCGAGCTTGTAAGTATCGCCGTTCAGCAGGGCAAGGTTTCGCTTGAAGACCTAAATGATAAGATTAGGCGCGATGTAGAACGGGTGTTGGGCGAATAGCGTCAAGATTATTTTCGCCTGTACACCTTGCCATCACCCAAACCGCCCCGCGCTGAAATGCGCTATCAGATCCGGCTTTTCGCCCACGATTTGGTCGGCTATCAGCTTGCCGCTTATGGCGCTTAATAGTATGCCGCTGCGATAGTGTCCCGCCGCCACATGCAGCCCCCGCCAGCCGGGCACCGGGCCCAGCGCCGGCGCGTCGTCGGGCGAGCCGGGACGCAAGCCGGCCGTCGCCCAGTTCAGGCGCGCGTCGCGCAACGACGGCACAAGCCGCGCTGACATATCTATGATGTCCCGCACAGCGCCCGCCGTAACGCGGCAGTCAAAGTCGGCTTCCTCTACGGTTGCGCCGGCGATGACGGAGCCGTCGTTGCGCGGCACAAGCAGTCCCCAATCGCCGTGAATCACGCTGCGTATGCCGCGCCCGGCGGGCTGCAGGTTGAGGTTCACGCCGCGCACCGGACGCACCGGCACATCGCCGCCTACCCATTCGGCTATCGCCTTGCTCCAAGCGCCCGCCGCTATAATCACATTGTCGGCGGCTATCTCATCGGCGGCGGTGCGGACGCCGGTTATCCGAAAGCCGCTGCGAATTAGCCCAAGCGCTTCCGTAGATTGGCGCACAGACGCGCCCAGACGCGCCGCCGCCCCGGCGTATGCGGCGCTGAGGCGCTGATTGTTGACGCGGCACACTTCGGGCATAAACAGCGCGCCCTCAACCGACGGGGTCAGCTCAGGCTCCATCTCACGCGCCGCTTGCGCGTCAAGCCATTGCGCCTGATCGCTGCGCCAATCGCCCGCCGCCGCGGCGCTTCGGTAGGCGTCCGCTTCGTCCGGGGTGAGCGCCAGCTCCAGCTCACCGCACTGCGCGAACTCTATATCCACGCCCGACGCTTCCGCCAACTCAGGCGCAAGCGTGTGAAACATAGCGAGGCTTTCGTTCACAAGGCGGGTGTAGGGTTCGGTGGGATTGCCGAACAGCGACGACAGAATGCCGGACGCCGCGTTGGACGCCTCCATGCCGATTTGCCCGCGCTCCAGCAGCGTGGTCTTAACGCCCGCTTTGGCGAGATGGTAGGCGATGGAGCAGCCAATCACTCCGCCGCCGATGACTATTGCGTCCGGGCTGGCGTTCATTATTCCTCCCTTTGCGGCAGCGAATCGGGCAGGTTCGGCTCTATGCCGTCTATGAGATAGTCGGCGAGCTGATCGAAGTCGGCGGTAACGATGTCCGGCTGATGCGGCGTCTGTTCCATCGGCAAGCCGTAGCGGTTGACATAGGCGGCGCGGTAGCCGCAGGCGCGCGCGCCCATTATGTCGAACGAGTGCGACGCCACCATCATAATCTCGGCCGCGTCCGCTTGCAGGATGCGCGCCGCCTTGCGATACACGCCCGGATGCGGCTTGAAAGCACCTGCCGTTTCCACCGATATTACGGCGTCGAAGTCGAACTTGATGCGGTTGTTAGCCAGATGCTCCAAATACCACGCTTCGCCGTTGGACAGCCCTACAAGGCGGTAATGCCCCTTCAAGCGGTTCAACCCGCGCACGGCGTCCTCAAACGGGTTTAGGAGCTGCCACGCCTGCATAAAATCGTCCACTTCGGCATGCGTGAACGGGATGCGGTTGGCGCGCAGCGTGTACAGAAAGGCGTATTCGCACACGGTCAGATAGCCGCTGTGTCCCATCATCAAGATGGTGTCCTGATACTGCTCGACGCGCTGCCGATTGCGCCACTGCGCCCAAAACGCATTGGCGTCGATCGTCGATTCGCGCGCCGCAAGAAAGCGCTCTATGTGCGGCGTCAGACTGCCCGCCAAGTCCAGCACCGTGCCGAACAGGTCGAATGTCAGCGTGTTCACGCCCGCTGTAACGCCGTTGCTCATAACCGAATTTCTCCTTGCTAATGAATAACCTTTGCGTCTCTGCGCCTTTGCGTTAAAACGCTCTTAATCCGAACTTGGGCTTGTGGCTTGGGCTTGCAAGCGGCGGCGGGCTAGACTTCGTGATAGCGCCACAGCCGAAAGCCGTAATACAACCCGCTGAACGCCGTGGACAGCAGGGTTGCGCCGCACACCGCGAACACCCATATGGCGGACGTGGTTGCCGAACCCCTGGATATGAGCCTATCGTTGCGAACCTCGGCGGCGGTTGCGTCGGCGATAAAGTAGCCCGTGAGCGAGCCCAAAATCGCAAGCCCAAACGCCAGTATGAAGCCGACTACTATCACGCGGCGCGAGGATTCGGGCTTGAACCACGATAGAAACACCGCAAGCCCGGTGCTGACGCCCACCGCCACGGTTATCATATTCAAGCGCCCGACCCAGTCCGGCGGTATTATGGACGAAAACAGCGCGAGGCTGACAAACCCAAGCATCACGCCCACCAAGAACGACAGCCCGCCTCTTATCAGCATCGCGAATATGATTTCCATTGTTGCCTCCCGCTTGTCCCCCGCGAATCAGCGCCTTTCGCTAATTATAGAGGATATGAGACGCAAAGGTTAGCGTAAGCGGCAGACATTTGGCGGCGCGCGGCCGCACGCCATCGGATATATCGTATGTTGGGCGCTGCAAGTCGACGGCTATACGGCGGCGACGACGGGACGCTTGGCGGCGGCCGGGGCAGTCTGCGAAACCGTCCCTGCCGCGCGTATGGCAAGCGTTCCTTTGCCCAAATCGACGGGGCAACGGCGTCAAACCGCCCCGGAAGCGCCTAACCAAGATCGCCAAGCCAAGCGCCTTTCATACCTTGTTGTACATTGTACGCAGATACGCGCATACCTTGATACGCGCATACCTTATTACAGGGTTGCAAGCATACCTTGCGAATGGGCGGTGCGGACGCTTGGCGTTGCGCAGCGTCTATGCCTAGTCGTCGCCCGGCACGGCGGCGGCTCTGGCAAGCCCAATCTGCGCCATCGCCGCAATGACCTCGGCCTGCTGCGTCGAAGTGAGCGGCTGCCCCGGCGGGCGCGGGTTGCCGCAGTCTATGCCCAATCGCTCGCTGAGTATGAACTTGGCGGTGGAATGCAGCCCGTAAGCGCGCGCCAACAGCGTTGCATCGCTCGCCCTGTCCTGCGCCGCTTCCGCCGCATCCCAATCGCCGTCCTGATAGGCGTTCCATATGTCCACCCAAAGTTCGGGCGCATAGTTGGGCGGCCCGTCCACGCAGCCGGTTGCGCCTATCGTGAGCGCGGGCAGCATCAGCATGCTGTTGCCTATGAGACAGTCAAGCCCCATCTTGGCGAATGCGCGCACATTGGCGAATGTAACCGCCGAGTGCTTCAGCCCTTTGAGCTGCGGCACGCCGTCTTGGATTTTCGCCATAAGTTCGGGCGTAATCTCAACGCCCGTGGACTGCGGCAGGTTGTACACGAACAGCGGCAGATCGGCGGCGGCGGCTACCGTGCGGTAGTGTTCCACGATAGCGTCGTCGCTCTGCCGATAGAAGAACGGCGGCACGCAGCAGATCGCTTCATTGCCCGCTTTGGCGGCGTGTTCGGCGAGCCTTGCGGCGCGCTCAGTGGTGGCGGCGCCCACGTGCATTATGTTGTTCACGCGCCCGCGGTTCTGGTCCGCGGAAATCTCCGCGATCCGCATATTCTCTTCGTCGCTCAGCAGCACGCTCTCGCCCGTGCCGCCGGCAATCCAAAAGCCGTTCACGCCCGCCTGTATGTTGTGCTCCATCACCTCGCGAAAAGCCGCCTCGTTCAGCCTGCCGTCCGCCGTCATAGGTGTAATGATTGCGGGCAAAATGCCATCGAAGTCCGCCATTGAAATCCTCCCTATATTGTTATTGTTTGTTATTGTTGCGTCTTGCCTTTTAGCGCTTGACTTAACCTAGCGCCTAGCGCCGCTTGCCGCCAACGCCACGCTTGACTTGGGCGTCGAATCGCGCAACGCTCGCGGCGCATTCTATCACGTTCCGTTATCTTGCGGGTTAAAGCAGGCAAAAGCGCCCGGCGATAGCGCGCGTCGGCGTGCGGCGCGCATAAGTCGAGCGGAGCGCTATCATCCGAATAGTGCGGCATATCGGCGCATCCCAATCCCAAACATCCCCAATTTAATCCCCAAGCCTTGACTTGCAATCGCAACTTGTGATAAATATCTCTAAATCAAACGGACGGATGGGATGTCAGGCTTGAAATTCAGCAAAGAATCCGAATACACAAATACAAGGAGGGTCTAACTGATGAAATTCAATTGGTTGGGAAAGAAGCTCCTGTTCGGAGCGGCAGCGGCAGCGGCGTTAGTCGGCGCGGTGGCGTGCGCCTCGCAGCCGGCGGCGCAGCCCGCAGCGCAGCCCCAAGCGCCCGCGCCCGCAGCTCCGGCTCAGGCGGCGCCCGCAGCTCCGGCTCCGCCCCCTGCGCCCACAGTAGCGCCCCAGGCACCCGCGCCCGCAGCCCCCACCGCGGCGGCTCCGGCAATGGCGCCCGCCCCCACTGGCATGATGATGGGTCCCGAACCTTCGGGCAAGCTCACCATCGCCACCTCTTTCGTGGGCGCGCCCAACGGCCTCCCGCGCTTCTGCTCCGCCTCCGCAGGCGGCTGCGCGGAAATCATCTATATGTCCGGTCAGACGGACACCCTGTTCAACTCCGTGCTGGACTCCACCGGCACCGCCGTTACCGAACCCATGCTGGCGACTAGCTTCACGCTCGACCCCGGCCTTGAGTTCGGCGACTTCGCGCTCCGCGAGGGCGTGCAGTTCCACCACGGCATAGGCGAAATGACATCCAAAGACGTGGCGTTTTCATACAACGACGCCAACTCCGTCACCAACCCCGAAAGCGTTCACGGACAGGCGGGCGACTTTGCGCCGCTGATCCAGAACATGCAAGAGATTGACGACTACACCGTCCGCCTCAACTACCGCAACTACGACAGCCGCGGCATGCTGCACCGCTTCAGCCAGTTCTGGCAGACGGCGGGCATCGTCAGCTCCAAAGTCTTTGAGACCAAAGGCGTTGAGGGCATGCAGGACGACTACACCGGCGTAGGCCCGTTCGTTGTAACCGAGTGGACGCAGCAGAAGGGCATCTGGCTGGAAGCCTTCCCCGACTACTACGCGCGCGGCGAAGACAACATCGGCCCGTTCGTGCAGAACGTAGAGTGGCTGGACATCCCTGACGGCGCTTCCCGCCGCGCCGCGCTTGAAGGCGACCAAGCCCAAATCGCGCGCGTCAACCTCGCCGACCTGCCCGGACTTATCGCCGACGGCTACGAAGCGCAGCGCGGCACCGCTCACAACGCGATGTTCAACATCTCAATGTCCGGCAACTACTGGGAAAGCCACAGCGCGCTCGGCGGCGACGCCCTTGAACGCGACCTCTCGGAAGCAGGCACCGCCGCATATCCCTACATCGGCAATCCCTTCGAGAACGGCGATTACGATGAGAACACCCCGTCTATGGAAAGCGCCCGCAAGGTGCGCAACGGACTGGCGTGGAGCATCCCGCGCGCCGACCTCCTAGAGAACGTCATCTCCGGGCTAGGCGTGGTCAACCACCAGCCCTACCTGTCCATCAACAACCCCAACTACGACGACGCATGGAACTGGGGCACCGACTACGACATGGGCAAGAGCCTCATCTCCGACGCGGGCTATCCCGACGGCTTCGAGATGGACATGTGGATCGGCACCTCTGAGCTGAACTCCGACGTGGGTGAAGCGGTAGGCTCCGCCTGGCAAGAAAACCTCGGCGTGAAGGTCAACTTCGTCAAGACCGAGTACGGCACATTCCGCCCCGGCCTCGTAGCGCGCACCAACCGCACGCCCTTCACCGGCTGCGGCGACGAGAACCACTCCAACTTCCCGTTTGACTGGGCGCACGGCTTCGTGATGAGCTCCATCAGCGCCGGCGGCTACGGCGTGGCGCTGGAAATCCCCTGGGCAGCGCGCATCTACCTCGCGATGGCAGGCGAGCCCGACCAGGCCGCCCGCGAAGAACTCGCCCGCGAGTTCTTCACCAACAACCGCCGCGAAGCGCTCTGCGTGGGCGTGTTCGAATTCCCCATCTGGCCCGCCTACGATCCCGGCGACATCGAGACCTGGGACCAGCGCCCCACAGCGCTCGGCAACATGGGCGGCATCAACAACATCCGCACAATCAAGCTGAGGTAACCCTTCCGCAAGACGGCGGATTCCCGTCAATCTGAAATCGCAGGCGTTCCCTTAACAACGGAGCGCCTGCGATAAACGCTAAACAACCACTATCGCCTGTCAACACTTGCCTCGCCCGTCGCAAGGGTTAACTGCCCGGCTGAACCCCCGAACACCCGTGAACTTTCGCGGCGGCGTTTGGGAAGAACTTCAACTGACGAGAGGGTGCGATCTAGATGCTGCAATTTCTCATAAGACGAATTCTATTCGCTTTTCTGGCGCTAGTCGGCGCTACGCTGCTCACCTTCAGCCTGTCCAGAGCCGCCGGCGATCCGCGCTACCTCTACGCCCAAGAAGGCGGCTATGGCATCACGCAAGAACGCTGGGACGCCCTCGGCGAGGAACTCGGCCTAGACAAGCCGATTATTTGGCAGTACGCCGTATGGCTCGGCAACATCCTCAGAGGCAACTGGCAGGACAGCCTCATCGACCGCAAAAGCGTCTTCGACAAGGTGATAACAAGCCTGCCCGTAACTCTACGGCTCGCCTTCACCTCATTCGCTTTCGCATCCATCGTCGGCATACCGCTGGGCGTGCTGTCCGCCGTAAAGCGCGGCTCCCTCTTAGATATGCTCGGCCGTGGCTTCGCCCTGTTCGGACAGGCTTTGCCCGTCTTCTGGGTAGGCATAATGGGCATCCTCATATTCTCCGTCCAATTAGGCTGGCTGCCCAGCGCCACCCTCGGCGAGCGCGATAAAGGCATATTCCAATGGGAATACTACGTGCTCCCCACCATAACCCTAGGCTGGATCGCCGCCGCAAGCTACCTCAGGCTTGTGCGCTCCGCAATGCTCGAGATATTCGACTCCGAATTCATCAAGCTCGCGCGCGCCAAGGGCGTGTCCAACAACTCCGTCATTTGGAAGCACGGCTTCCGCAACGCACTCATAGCGCCGCTCACATTCTCAGCGCTGCTGCTAACCGGCTTCATCACCGGCGCGGTGGTAACCGAATCCATATTCGCCATTCCCGGACTCGGCAGACTGGCTTTCGGCTCCATCCAAGACAACGACTTCCCCGTGATGGTGGCGGTCGTGATGGTGTTCACCACCATGTACGTGGTGATGAACTTCCTGACCGATATGCTGTACGCGCTCATAGACCCGCGCATCCGATACTCCTAAACTAGGCTGTGAACAACTAAGGTGTCATCCTTATGGCTCAAGCAGAACTGTCGGCTGACCTGACCCGCGACTTGACCGAATCTACAAGCGGCGCTATCGGGTTCTGGAACAAAATCAAGCGCTGGCCCTTGGTGTCCATCGTGGTGCTGTCGCTGCTGGTGCTCACCGCAGTATTCGCCAATCAGATAGCGCCCCACAGCCCCATCAGCGCCGAACCCGACGACACCACACTCGCGCCCTTCTGGTACGCCCCCGAAGTGGTGTCCGTGCAAGACCTGCCGCTCATTGTGGCGATTGACGGCGAACTCGCAGTCTCCGGCGTAACCGAATCCGCACAGCGCTACGGCGTCGATCTCACCGATGTCAACATCGGCGACGCCCGCGATATTCGCGGCGCATTCGACGAACAAGCCGGCGTCAGAGCCACCGTTATGGAACTCGCCATCATCACCGAAGTGAAGCAGGTGGACGCCCCGGACGAACCCGACTACTGGGTGGACGTCAACCTGAACATCATCGACGCCGCTGCCGCCTACGAAGTGGACATATCGCTGGAGCAGCTCGCCGACCCGCTCTACGGCGGCACCGTGGTCAAGAGCGCATTCGCCGGGCAGGCCGGCCTCGATGTGAAGGTGCAGGATGCCGCCGTGCCGCGCCCCGTGTTGCGCGATGTGGAAACCGCCGCCGCCCAATTCGGCGTGTCCATCCCGCCCGACCAACTTCGCAACGAAGAGGCGATAGTCGGCGCCTTCCTAGACCAGGCAAACCTGCGCGCCAAAGTTCGCATCCCCACCTCCGACCACATCCTAGGCGGCGACAACATCGGGCGCGATCTGCTCAGCCGAATGATACACGGCGCGCGCGTATCGCTCATAGTAGTCGCCGTAGCTCTCACCAGCGGCTTGCTTGTAGGCGTCAGCATGGGACTCGTCGCCGGCTGGTTCGGCGGCCTCACCGACGAAATCATTATGCGCATCACCGACGTCTGGCTCGGAATGCCCTTCATCCTTGTGGCGATCGTGGTTGTCATCGCCATCGGGCAGACGTTCATCATCCTAATCGGCTTGCTTGCGCTGCTGTCCTGGACGCCGTTCGTCCGTAATGTGCGCGGCGAAGTGCTATCCCTCAAGACGCGCGACTATGTCAGTCTCGCCAAAGTCGCCGGCGCTTCCACCTTCCGCATAATGATATGGCACCTGCTGCCCGGCGTCATAAACACCGTCATCGTCATCGCCACCCTGCGCGTAGGTCAGCTCATCCTCACCGAAGCCATTCTGAGCTACCTCGGCGCCGGCATCCCGCCGCCCACGCCCGCCTGGGGCGCAATGGTCAACGACGGCCGAAGCTACATCCAAGACGCATGGTGGATTTCGTTCTTCCCCGGCATGTGCATATTCCTAGTCGTCATGTCCCTGAACTTCCTAGGCGACTGGATGCGCGATAGGTTCGACCCCCGCCTGCGTCAGCTCTAACCCACAGGCGCGCTGCCGCCGCCGCATCCGCCAACACACCCAAACCGCGAATGGCGCTCCGCTTGGGCTTGACCTTAAGCGAAGCGCCATTATAATTAGATTAACGCCCGTTGCTGCCGCCAATCGAGTTGACAAGCGAATCAAAGCCGCTAACGGCCGCATCGCATTGAACGAAGTTCACAATGCCGAAATCCGAAACAACATCTGAAACAGAGGTGATACGCTTATGACAAATGCCCCTGCTAAAACCCCACTCAGGCGCGCCGCTGCCCGCCTGCCCCTATACCTGTTGGCCGCCCTCACCCTGACAAGCGTGCTGCTAATGGCGTGCGGCGTGGAATCCGGCAACCGCCGCCCCGCACGCGACGACGAAGACAAGACCGGCGAGTTCCACCGCTCCCCCGTAGCCGCGCTCGAGCAGTTCCGCATCGACGTAGAGAAGTCCGAAGACGGCTGCTCCGCCGACCCCGCCGATGTAACCGTTCAAGACGGGCGGCGCGTCAGCCTTGGCATTCAGCTCACCGGCGGCGGCACAATCACCACCACCGGCACCGGATCCACCGCCTTCGAAGGCGAGCGCGAGAGCGCCACCTACGCAATTCCCGGACTTGGCATATCCGCGTCCGGCGGCGTGCTTGGCGCCGGCGTTACCGAGATCGACCTGGAATTGAGCTCCGGCAGACGCAGTACATACCAGTTCAATGTCAACGGCGCCGGCGCATTCGACATCCTCTGCGACGGCGAACAAGTCGGCACATTCACCGTAACCGGCGGCTAAGCGCAAGCTCAACAATCCAACCCAAAGATACAACGCACAAAGAGAGGGCAAGTCTTCAATTGTTGGACTTGCCCTCTCTCTGCTTATCTTATCCGATGGGCGATGCGCGCTTGTGCGCCGCCCCCTTGCGCTTGTACGCCGCGCGCGCTACTCCGATATGGTGGCGAGGTCGACGCCCTGCTCCGCCGCGCTGCTGATGGTGCTCCACGGCGTAATGCTGACCCAGTGATCCGGCTCGATCTCTTGCAGCGGCGGGCGGCTGTTGGCGTATTCGTGGCTCGGATCCACCTCAAGCGGCGTGCGCGTCATAAACACATCCCCCTCCGGCGGATCCACCGGCGACACCACTTCGCCCGGCAGGATTATCTCTTCGCGCTGAATGTCCGGATGCGATGGCAGCGCCGCCGATAGCAGCGCATTCGTGTACAGATGCACAGGGTTGTTGAAGATGCTCTCCGTGTCCCCCATCTCCTGCACCACGCCCAGATACATCACCGCCATCCGGTCGCACATATACCGCACCGTGGCGAGGTTGTGCGCCACCATCAGATACGCCAGCCCGTGTTCCTGCTGCAAGTCCACCAGCAGGTTCATTATCTGCGCCCGAATGGACACATCCAGCGCGGACACCGGCTCGTCAAGCACGATGACCTTGGGGTTCAGCGATAGCGCGCGCGCCACGCCGATGCGCTGCCGCTGACCGCCGCTGAATTCGTGCGGAAACAGCGACGCCTGATACGGCGGCAGCCCCACTTCCTGCAGAAGTTCCTGCACCCGTGAGCTAATCTGCTTCTTGGTCATCGTGGTGTTGACCTCAAGCGGCTCGCCGATTATGCTGCCGACGCGCATTCGCGGGTTCAGCGACGCCCACGGATCCTGGAACACCGCTTGCACCGAGCTCCGCAGCTCGCGCTTGCCCGCGCGGCTCATCTCAGCCACATCCTCGCCCTCGAAAAAGACCGTGCCTTCCGTCGGCTCTTCCAAGCCAAGCAGCACCTTGAGCGTAGTGGTCTTGCCGCAGCCCGACTCGCCCACCAGTCCCATCGTCTTGCCGCGCTCCACATCGAAGCTCACATCGTCCACCGCCTTCAGGATGCTCTTGTTGCGGCTGAAGAGCGAGTTGCCCACGGGAAACCACTTGCGCAGATGCCGCACCGATATGATGGCATCCGAGCTGCTGTCAACGCCGGGAGCGGACTCCACCCCGTAACGATTCGCCGTTGTGCCGTTAGTTGCCATTTCTCACCACCAAGCCTTTGTTTGCGTGTAATCCCGAATGACGCCGCGCGCCCGCCTATCGCATTAGTTGCGAATTGCGCCCCTACTTGTACTATGAGCTGTACCGAATTTGGAAGTCTTTGGAAGTCATATGGAAGTACTTGTCGAACTCCGCCACAGACGAGTGGCTGAGCTGAACCCAGTGATCCGGCTCGATCTCCACGAGCTCAGGCCGAATCTCGAAGTCCTTCTCAACCGCCGGCAGCGGCGAGCGATCCGCGAATGCGTCGCCCTCCGGCAGGTTGTACAGAAGCGGCGGCTGCCCCTCGATCTGCGCCAAGCGGCCGGTCTTCTCTTCCAGCTTCGGCACCGAGTTGATGAGCGCCTTTGTGTATTCATGCTTCGGATTGTTGAATATCGTGCGAACATCCGCATGCTCCACGATGCGCCCCGCGTACATCACCGCCACCCTATCGCACATCTTGGCGACGATGCCGAAATCGTGCGTGATGAACATTATCGCCACGCCCGTATCTTCCTGAAGGTCTTTCAACAGCCGCAGATACTGCGCCTGAATCGTAACATCCAGCGAAGTGGTCGGCTCGTCCGCGATTAGCACCTCAGGGTCGCAGGATATGCCGATTGCGCCCACAACGCGCTGCCGCATCCCGCCGCTAAGCTGATGCGGATAGTCGCGGATGCGCACCTCAGGCGCGGGAATGCGAACCTTGCGCAACATCTCTACCACCTGTTCGCGCAGCGCCGGACCCTTCATGCTTTTGTGAATCTTGAGCGCCTCGCCCACCTGGTCATCAATGTCGAACACCGGATTGAGCGCCGTCATCGGATCCTGAAGCACCATAGCGATGCGGTTGCCCCGAACCTTCTCCATCTCTTTCTCGTCCAGCGCCAGCACATCGTCATCGTTCAGCAGCACCTGCCCGCCGACGATATGACCGGGCGGCGAAGGCACGAGGCGCATAATGGACAGCGAGGTTACCGACTTGCCGGACCCCGATTCGCCCACAATGCCCAGCGTCTCGCCGCGCCGAAGCTGGAAGCTCACCCCGTCCACCGCCTTCACCACGCCCCAGCGCGTTACGAAGTAGGTTCGCAGGTCTTGCACATCCAGGACTACATCGCCTTTGGAGCCGTTCGCAGTAGTCATGCTCAATCTCTCCTATGAATGTATGTCATTTGCGGAACCGCGCGCCGCGCCGTTCACAACCCGGTTCACCGCAACCCGAAGCGTCCCTAATTGTACAGAAAACGCGTCATATCGGACTATCCGAAACTGGTATGCAAACTATAGCCAATGCCCATAAAAAACGCAAGCCCGCCCCATAAATCAGCGTTATTCCCGAAACATATCCGCCCTCTCTGCCCCGTGCGTGATGTTAATAACGATGCTTAATGCGACTAAACCAATACCTACACGTCGCAACCGCTTACGCCGCCAAATGCCCAAAGACGCGGCCGGCTTGCCAATCCCCGCCGCCCTGTCCCACGCTCCCCTTGCTGATATACTCACACCCTCAAACATCGGCTAATCCGATGCCAATCCGATTTGATTTAAGGAGGCTTAGCCACTATGAAGCGCGCAAACAGAGACGTTCTCTACTTTGAAACCGGCCCCGACAACGCCCCCACGCTGTTCGTCGACCCCGGCGAAGAGTTTGAGGTGGAAACGCAGATGAACCGCGGCCCGTGGCTCGACACGCACCCCGACGGCGATAGGCTGCGCCAACTGCTGCGCGCCGGCAACCCATCCAGCGGCTGCATCTACATCAACGGCGCAGAACCGGGACAGGCGCTGGTGGTTCACATCGGCGAAATCGACGTCGATCCCATCGGATTCACCAACTTTCGCGGCGGCAACGGCGCTATGCCCGGCTGGATGGGCGACAGCGGCATAGGACGCCACTACAAAGTCGTCGAGATAGCCGACGGCTATATCCTGTGGAGCGACGCGCTCAAAATCCCGATTGCGCCGATGCTGGGCGTGGTAGGCGTCGCGCCCAAATACACCCGCCGCTCAAACGCCTGGGCGGGCGAATGGGGCGGCAACTTCGACATCCAAGAGATAACTGCCGGCGCAAGCGTATGGCTGCCCGTCAACGTCCCCGGCGCGCTGCTGCACATCGGCGACATGCACGCTAGGCAGGGCGACGGCGAAATCTGCGGCGCCGGCGGCATAGAGACCGGCGGCAGAGCGCGTATCCGCTGCGAACTTGCGCCCCTGCCCGCCGCAATGACATGGCCGCGCATCACCGACGACGCCTACATAATGACCACCGCCATGGCGCGCCCCGCCGAAGACGCCTTCCGCATAGCGCTGTCCGAAATGATCCTGTGGCTTGAAGCCGATTACGGCTTCACCCGCGGCGAAGCGTACCTGTTCCTAGGGCAAGTGCTGGAAGCGCGCTGCACCCAATTCGTCAACCCCACCTTCAGCTACGTCGCGAAAGTCCACCGCAAATACCTGCCGGCGTAAGCCGCCCCCCGCTATCCGATATGCCCGACTGATAGGAAGGTGAACGCCAAATTGGAGCAACGCAGACACGCCCCGAACGACGAGCGCGAATCTATGTGGAGCGTCTCCAAGCGATTCGCGAAAGTGTACTTTACGCTATTCAGCGCCATCGGAACGCTCGGCATCGCTTGGACTATCTGGTATGAGACGGTCCACAACAGCGCCGGAAAATCGTGGTATGATGTCGTTGACGGCATCATCCAAAAGTTCCCGCCGGTCATACTAGGCGCGGCATTCATCAGCTTCGTAATAACGGAGGCGCTTGTGGTTCTATACTCTATCTACCGTGACAGAATGGAAAAGAAAGCAGAGAAGGTATTCGCGCAAGGCGTTGCCGAGGGCGAGGCAAAAGGCAGAGCGCAAGGCGTAGCCGAAGGCATCGCGCGAGGCAAGGCGCAAGGCGTAGCCGAAGGCATCGCGCTGATCGAAGACTACTACCGCCGCAAAGCCGACGCCGAAGCGCGCGGCGAACCCTTCGACGATCCCTACCCCGGCGCTGACAACAACAACTGCATCGACAACGACGACAACGGCGCTAACAATAAGAATGGCGTCGACAACAAAAACGGATCCGACGCCGGCTAAACCGACATTCTCTGCTATGCGGCGCGCCTCCCAACCGGCGCTGCCGCATCCATCAGGTTCGCAATAACTGAGGCAATCGTGCTCCTATATTCCATCTACTAATACATGGAAAAGCTTCCCCGTCCACGCGAGACTATCCCGACGGCTCCGCCTGCGCACCGCGGATGCCGCGATACGTTTCCTCCGCATACGCCAGATAGGCTTATGCGTGATAAGCGTATTTTAATTCGTAGAATGCCCGCCGATTTTCGGGGGATTCTCGCGTCTAGATCGTTAGATGCCCCGCGCCGCAATTCGCGGCTACGCCACTTCGCCCACCAGCGCCGCCACGCTGCCTAGCGCAAGATCGCGGCGGCGCACATCGCGCAGGCCGGCGCGCTCCATTGCCGTTGCAAGCTCGCTCGCGCTTAGGAATTCGTCCACGGACTCCGGCAGGTATGAGTAGGCTTCGGCGTCGCGCGCAAGCAGCGCTCCCAGTAGGGGGGCAAGCAGCCGAAAGCATTTCGGCAAGACGCGGCTTCGAATGCCGCTGCCCTCGATGCGCACAATCTCTAGCACGGCGACGCGTCCGCCGGGGCGCACTACGCGCGCCATTTCGCGCAGCGCGGTCGGCACATCAATGAAGTTTCGGACGCCGAAGCCCACGGTGGCGCAGATGAAGCTGTCGTCGGCAAACGGCAGGGCGTGGGCGTCGCCGGCTATGAATGCGGTCTGCGCGGCGAGGCGCTGCCGCTGCGCCTTTCGCTGCGCGAGCGCCAGCATCTGCGGCACGAAGTCTATGCCTATGACGCTGTCTATGTTGGGCTTGCGCGCTAGGTCGAATGCGAAATCGCCGGTGCCGGACGCCACATCCAGCGCCGCGCCGGATAGCCCGGACGCCGCGGCGTCGGACGCCGCCATACGCCGCCAAGCGTAGTGTCTGCCGCCGGTCATAACGGTGTTCAGCAGGTCGTAGCGGCGGGATATGCGCCCGAACATTCGGCTCACATAGCGCGCGCGCGCTTGTCCGCGAAGCTGCGCCATCAGCCGGCGTTCCCCGTATCCCCGCTGCGCAGCGCCTTGATCGCCAAGGGCAGTTCGGGTAGCAGATCGCTTGCTACCATACCGGTATCGCCAAGTCTAGCGCGCACACGCTCGCCCGCAAGTCCATGCAGATATACGCCAAGCGCGGCCGCGTCTTGCGGGGACAAGCCTTGTGATAGCAACCCCGCGATACTGCCTGCCAACACATCGCCGGTTCCGGCGGACGCCAAGCCGGCGTTGGCGAAAGGGCTTAGCACAGCGCCGCCGTCGGGGAAGGCAACCACGGTGTAAGCGCCTTTCAAGACCACGATTTTGCGCCAGCGCGCCGCCGATTCCATCGCAATGCCGATGCGGTTGGACTGCACTTCGGGCGTGGACATTTCGGTTAGGCGCGCCATTTCGCCGGGATGAGGCGTGAGTATCGCCAGGTCTGGGATGCGCTCCCACCAATGCGGCGTTTGCGCCGGCGCGTTCAGTCCGTCAGCGTCTATCACGGCGGAGGGAAGGCGCTTATCCGAATATAGTACGCTCTCTATGAAACGGCGCGTGTCGTGCGCCTGTCCCATGCCGCAGCCTAACAGCAGGCTGTCGCAATCGCGCAGGGTGTCTAACACATCGGCGGCGGCGGTGGGCGCTATAACGCCGGGGGATGTTTCGCGCAGGGGCAGGTATATGGGTTCGGTTGCCTTGGACGCTACCGCCGTCTGAATTGCGGCGGGCAGCGCAATCGTAACTAGCCCGCTGCCTACGCGGGTTGCGGCGGTTGCGGCAAGGTACGCAGCGCCGATGTAGTTGGACGATCCGGCGACGACAAGCGCCTTGCCGAAACTTCCCTTGTGCGACGCCGCGGGGCGATGAGGCAGCAGCGTTTTCATATGGGCGGCGGTCATTAGGGACATCGGCGCATCGCGGTCGGCGCCGGGCGGCAAGCCGATGTCCGCGACTTCCAGCGCGCCAATCAGGGGGGCGGCGTGGTAGGCGTAATGCCCCATCTTGGGATAGCCCATAGACAGCGTGATGTCCGCGGGGACGGATGCGGCGTCGGCAGCGCCGCTATCGGCGTTCATACCGCTTGGCGCGTCGATTGCTATCAGACGCAGGTGGGGACGCTCTGCGCGCGCTTTCGCAAGCAGCGTCAGGATGTCCCGCAGGGTGGATTGGATGGGGCGGATATTGCCGATGCCCAGTACGGCGTCAACCGCCATATGCGCCCTGTCGAGCAGGGCGCTGAGTTGCGCCAACCCGACGTCGGATGATGCGGCGATTACGGGGACGCCAAGCGCTTTGACGGCGTCCAGTTTAGGGTCGGGCGTGCGTCTATCGCGGCAAATGTACACGGTTACGGATGCGCCCCAGCGATGCAGATGGCGCGCGGCTACCAGTCCGTCGCCGCCATTGTTGCCGGGGCCGACTAGCACGGTTACGGGGACGCCGATTAGCGGCGCAAGCAGTTGGCGAATGCGGCGCGCTATGCTTAGGCCTGCGTTTTCCATAAGCGCGTCTTTGGAGACGCCCAGCGTTTCGGAGCGGTCTTCGATGCGGCGCATTTGGTCGGCGGTTACGATTTTCATATTGGCTTTCAATGCCTTATTAACGCATTTTACTTAAGTTTATCGCAAATTTCTCACAACTCCCCCCGCAGCCGCATCGCGTCCAGCCGACGCAGCAGCCATATCTGCGGGCGGTCGCCTTTGGTGCGGTTGCAGAAGCCGCAGAGCAACTGCAGGTTTTCGTCAACATCGCCGCCGCCGCGGGAGCGCGGGTGTATGTGGTCGGTCTCGAGGTTGCGCAGCGGATACGCCTCGCGGCAGCCGGCGCAGCGCCCGTCCTGCTTGCTGTACAAAATCTCGCGGATGTTCGGCGATTTCGTCTTGTCCCCGCCGTCGGTGCGCGCCGGCGGCCGACGGCGCGTAACCGCCAGCGTCCCCTCCAAGCCCAGATGCTCGCGCAACCGCATATTGACTAGCTCCACCGCCTTTTCGCTGATGTCTATGCCCGCCCATTCGCGCCCCAGCTTCTCGGCGGCGACGCAGGTTGTGGCGCAGCCGCAGAACGGGTCAAGCACCATATCGCCCGGCTTGGACGACGCCAAGATGATGCGCTCCAGCAGCGCCAGCGGCTTTTGCGTGGGATAGCCAACTCGCTCTTTGGACTGCGAGTTTATAGCGTCAATATCGTTCCAAATTACTTGAACTGGTCTGCCTTTCATCTCATCCAAGTATCGTTTGCGCCTAATGCCGCCCCGGCTTGTGAAATGAAGCCTGCCTTCTTCATCAAGCCTTTTCATCGTATCCAACGGGACGCGCCACAAAGACTTTGCGCCCTTATATTCGTATTCATAGCCGCCGCCCGAAAGCCCTTTCGCGGTAAGGTTATCGTCAATCCAAGCCCGCCCGTCGGCGTCTTTGAACCGAAAACGCGCTTTGTACGCATCCTCATAAGGGCGGTATGGAACATTCCATGTAAATTGTCTGCTTTTGGAGTAGAAAAGAATGATGTCTGCGTTTCTGCCGTAACGCGTGGGGTCATTGTGCGCCGTTGTGCGCTGCCAAACTACGGTGTTTCTGTAATGCGTCGCGCCAAACAGAGTATCAAGCAGTATCTTCAAGTAATGGCTTGCGGTGTCGTCGCAATGCAGATACAGACTGCCGGTGTCTTTCAGAATGCGGTGCATCTCAGCGAGGCGCACATACATATAGCCCAAGTATGAGCGCATACCGTCGCCGTGCTGTTCACCGGCAGCGTTTATTGCGTGATAAGCGCCCTTGTCCGCAATCTCCAGTTCCTGCTCCAGCGCCGTGTCCCAATCGTCCAGCGTCCAAGTGTCCTTGAACGCCGCCCCCTGAGCGCGCGAGCCGTGCGGCGCGTTGTAAGTGCGATTGGAATTGAACGGCGGGTCGAGATAAATCAGATCCACGCACCCCGAATTGATCCCCCGCAGCGCATAGAGGTTGTCGCCCACGAACAGGGAGCGGTTGGGGAAGTTGGGGGCGGGTGTAGTGGTCGATCGAGTTGTGGTGGTGGGCATGGCGGGGTTCCTTTTGTTGTTGTTGGCGGCTTGCGGTTTTAGAGCTTGGTTTTGGCTATCGGCTGCGCCCATCTAGGCGTGTCCTGGGCTGTGTAGTCGCAAGGCTTCCGTTTTGGCTCTGATGCCCGCGCTTGTCTGCTCGATTAGCCCCATTCGCTTCAGCTCGTTTAGGTCGCGTGTGAGGGTTTGGGCGGTCTTGCCCGAATAGGCTTGCGTTAGATCAGGGGTCAGCGTGGGGATTTGCCTTCTGTGAACCGGCTTCGGCGGCAAACTATGCGCTAGTTTCATGCGGCGTTCCGATGCGGGTCCGGCTTTGTCTTGGAACTGCGCGCGGATGTAGCCTGCCCACATGTCCCGCCATACGCGCTCCAGCATGTATTCAATCTGTTCCGATAGTTCGTCCGCGAAGCCCTGCAATGCGTAGAGCAGGAACTCGGTTACGCCATTGGGCGCTTTGCTGGATGCTTCCAGCCTGCGGTAGTAGTTCGCTCTGGTTTCGTTGTAGAAGTCGCTTAGCAGATGAGTAGCGGTTTCGGGAACGCCGCCGGCGAGCATGATGTGGTGTTCCAGCAGTCTTGCGGTTCGGCCGTTGCCGTCCGCGAAAGGGTGTATCCATACAAGATACAGGTGCGCGATTATGGCTTTCAGGATGGGAAGCGCAAGCGTTGGGGCGTTCAGCTGCGGATGGTTCATTTCGTCAAGCCATTCGCAGAGCCGATCGACGAGGCGCTCGCATTCGGCGGCGGGCGGGCATAGGTAGCGCCCTACGCCCACCTCTATGCTGCGTATTTCGCCCGGCGCTATGTCTTCGCCTAGCTCAAGCCGCGCCAATACCATTGCGTTCAATCGCTTTATCCACTCGGCGTTCAATGGAAGGGACTCGGCGGCGTATATGCGGGCGGTTATCTCTTGGTAGCTCAGCAGGATGTTTTGGACTTCTATGCCCAAGTATTCTTTGGACGGGGGCAGCTTCAGTTCGCCTTTGGCAAGCCGCGCGACTTGCTCCGCCGATAGGGTATTCCCCTCAATGGCGGTGGTGGCGCGCGCGCCTCTTTCTAGGAAGACCTGCCTTAGTTCGCTTGCGTCGTGCGGCGTCATTGGCAGGTTGGCGATAAACTCGCATTTGGCGCAGGCGTCTGATAGCAGCATCCAAAATCTTGGCGGCGCTTGCGTGAGGTCTAGCGTGAATGTTATCCACGGATGGGTTTCGCTGTTCATTGCCTTCTCAGAATGGATGATACACCGAACACGATGCGGCGTGAAGGCTTGACTTAATCGATTGTAGCGTCAGGAGTTTTGGTCTTGCTGAGTGTCATATCTTGCTCCATATGACTGCTTGGCTTTAACGGCGCTTGCGGTTTTAGGGGCGCTTGCGGCGCATTATGCGGTGAACTTCGCCGTACAAGTCGCCGGCTAGGGATTCGGGCGTTTGGTGGCTGATGTCTTCGTCGGGGCCGAGCTTGCTGCCCCATATGCCGCCGGGCAATTGGATGGCGGCGTGTGTCCATTGGCCGACGCCGTTAGCGTACAGCGCGACTTTCTCATAGCCTTCCTCTTCGTCGAAGTTGGAGCATATTTCATATCCAAGTTCGATGAAGACTTCGATCAGGCTTTGAACTAGCGCGCTGCGGTTGGCGCTTTCGGGCCAATAGTAGCCGGGTTCGTCTATGTGAGTCCACCATCGGTTGGTTTCGCCGGCGGCGTAGGCGATGCAGTTGTATTCCGCATTCGGTTCGCTGGTGATTTGGTAGCCTTCCGCCGCTAGGCGCGGGAAACTATCGTCAATCCACATGGGCTATTCCCGGTATCCCTGTTCTTGTCCCCATTTCAGCCACGCCGCCGTCATCTCTTTGAGGCGGCCGCGGTTTTCGGGCGCTACGGGCGATGCGCCGGTGATGGCGTGGAGCGCGACGAACCAGTGGTCGGGTTTTGCCGCCATGCGGTCTAGGATCCATGGCACGGCAGGATCGCCCATCGCGATGATGGCTTGGTATGCGGGATGCGCCGTCATTTGGGCGATGTCTGCGCCGCGGGGACGGCCGGCTTCCCATTCGCCGGCTAATCGCTCGAATTCTACGCGGGCTGGGGCGGGTTCTATGGCCGCTTCAGCTTCTGCGACAGCGGTGGCAGCGGTTGGGGCTTTGGTTTTGCTGAGTGTCATATTCTTGCTCCATATGACTGCTTGGCTTTAACGGCGGCTTGCGGTTGGCGGCTTGCGGTTTAAGGGGCACATGCGGCGGCGCATTACACGGCGAACTTCGCCCGCACAATGCGCCGATAGCCGAATGTAGCGCTAGTTCGCCAGCGATTTCAGCAGCGCTTGCGTGCGCGCTACGGATGCGGCGGCGTCAGCGCCTACGGGGAACACCGATGCTATGAACTCGGTTGCGCCGGCGTCGGCGAATGCGCGGATCTGCCGCTCTACCTGCGCCTCATCGCCTACGACGGCTACTTCGGACGGGCCCTCGGCTTCTTCTATATCCAGGATGCGGCGGTAGTTGACCAGCGAGCCGTAGCGTTCGAAGAGGCGCGCCGCCTGCTCTCTGCCCACGGATTCGTCGTCCACAACGGCGACGGGCAAGCCGACGGCCACGCGCGGGGACTGCCGGCCGGCGTCGCGCGCGGCGGCGTTGATGCGCGGCGCTATGTGGGAATCGACGGCGCGCAGTCCCGCCATCCAGGTGATGGTGCCGTCGGCAACGGCGCCGGCGAGCCGCAGCATCCGCGGCGCCAGCGCCGAAATCATCACGGGAACGGGCAGCGCGTCCGCAAGCGCGAGGTCGGCGTGGACGCGAAAGAACTCGCCCTCGAAGTCCACTCTGCCATCTTCGAGCAGCGGGCGCAACACGGCTAGGTACTCTTGCGTGTGCTTTGCGGGGCGGTCATAGGATAGCCCAAAGGCGTCCTCTATGCCGGGCTTGTGGGACGGGCCGATGCCGAGCGTGAGCCGTCCGTTGGCGGCGATTTGCGTGGTGAGCGCCTGCTGCGCCAGCATCGTGGGATGGCGCGGGTAGGTGGGGACGACGCCGGTTCCCAGCGCGATGCGGTCGGTCTGCGCGCCGATGAGCGCCAGCGCGGTGAGCGCGTCGGGGCCGCGCGCCGAGATGTGCGGCAGCCAGAAGCTGTCAAACCCGTCCGCCTCCGCCTGCGCGCCCTGCGCTATGATTTCGTTTAGCCTAATCCTGTCCGTAGGCGCAGCGCCCACGAAAAGCCCGATTTTCATATGTCCCTCCGAGTGAGTTTTGGCGTATCGGCAAGCGGTCAAATCGGCGCTTGCGTTATCGTACTAACATCGTATCAATCGCATCGTCGGGGCGAAAGCGGCGTGTTCGGAAGCGCGCTTATGCCTCCGAATGACGCGCTTGGCTATATGCCGTTTCGCAGCAGCGCGAGGGTGCGATGCACGAATGCGCGCGCGATGGGCTTGTCCGCTTCGATTTCGTGGTCTTCAAGCGCATCGTGGAAGAAGTTTATGTGAAACTTCTCCACTGCGGCGAATTGGGCATGCAGCAGCGGATCGTCTTGCTCGACGGCAAGACGCTGCACGGCGTTCTTCATATCGCGGTGGCTTGCGTGATTCCAGCCGCGCTCAAGCGCAACCGCGGTTATCGCGTCGGTGGCGGCGCCCCAGAGCTTCTCAGACGCTTGGCGCGCGTCCCCGGCGGCGAACTCGCGCTCCGCGTCATCCAGGAATGCCAGCGCCGCTTGGGAACGCTCTGCAATTGTCATTGCTTCTTCCTTCGTCATTTTGATGCCTCCAATGTTTTCTGTTCCGATGGCAGCAGCGCTAGGGTGCGATGCACGAAGGCGTGCGCGATGGGCTTGTCCGCTTCGATTTGGTGGTCTTCAAGCGCATCGTGGAAGAAGTTTATGTGGAACTTCTCCACTGCGGCGAACTGGGCGTCCAAGTAGTTGTTGCCGGGCTCGACTGCAAGACGCTGCACGGCGTTTTTCATATCGCGGTGGCTTGCATGCTTCCATCCGCGCTCAAGCGCAACCGCGGTTATCGCATCGGTGGCGGCGCCCCAGAGCTTCTCAGACGCTTGGCGCGCGTCGCCGGCGGCGAATTCGCGCTCTGCGTCATCCAGGAATGCCAGCGCCGCTTGGGAGCGCTCTGCGATTGTCATTGCTTCTTTCGTCATTTTGGCGCCTCCAATGTTTTGTGTTCTGATGGCAGTAGCGCAAGTATGCGCTCTACGAAATCGTACACGATGGGCTTGTGTCCATATTTTAGCGCATCTCATCGGCGGCGGCGCGCTATCGGGACTAGGTTGCCGTGTTCGCTGTCGCCGATGACGGACGCCACGGCGTATTCGCGCGAGTGCGATAGGGACAGCGCAATATCGGTTAGGCCGATGCGCTCGGCGCGGGCGGTTGCGGTGCCGTGCAGGCGGATGTGGGGCGCTTGTCCGCGCGCGCGCGCCACCTCGATATCGCGCCAGCGCACGCCGCGCACGCCCGTCCCCAGCAGCTTCATCACCGCTTCTTTGGCGGCGAAACGACTGGCGAGCTGCGGCGCGCGCCCGCGGCAGTAGGCTATCTCCGCATCGGTGTATATGCGGCGCAGAAAGCGCTCGCCGTACTGCGCGTGAACGCGCTCAACGCGCGCAATCTCTATTATGTCAACGCCGGTAACTAGCATATGCGTTATCAGTCCATATTCTTGGGTTGTAGCGGTTCGGTGTATCAGGCTAATTAAGTTGGCGGCTAAGCGGCGTATCGGATGCGGTATGCGTGTATCGGCATTGCGATGGTGATGGCGCAAGCGGCCGATTAGCGGCTGTCGGCAACCACTTCGGGTATTAGCGCTTCCCATCCTATCGCCATTATGTGCGCGCCTTGGCACATGGGGCGTATGTCGCGGATTATGCGCGCGGCAATGGCGGCGCTTGCGCGGCGGCGGTCGGGGGCGGCGTCCAGCTCGCGAATGAGGGCGTCGGGGACGCTTATGCCCGGCACATTGGCGTTCAGATTGCGCGCCATATTCGCCGATTTCAGCATGATGCAGCCCGCCAGTATGGGCGCTCCAAAGCGCTCGGCGCGCCGAATGAAGCGCTCGAATGCGGCGGCGTCATATACTGCCTGCGTCTGAAAGAAGCGCGCGCCCGCCTCTATCTTTTGCTCCATTCGGCGCAGTTCGTTGTCGACGTCGTCTGCGCCAGGGTTAACCACCGCGCCCACGAATAGGTCGGGACTGCCGCTCAGCGCTGCGCCGGACATATCGGCGCCGTCGCTTAGGCCGCTCAGCGTCCGCAGCAGCGCGGTGGAGTCGATGTCGAAGACGGGCTTGGCGTGGGGGTGGTCGCCGCCGCCGGGATGGTCGCCGGTCATCGTCAGGATGTTTCGCGCGCCCAGCGCCGCCGCCGCCAATGCGTCCGCCTGCAGCGCGATGCGGTTGCGGTCGCGGCAGGTGAGCTGCAGTATCGGCTCTATGCCGGCGTCCGCAAGCATATGCGCCGCCGCAATCGGGGACATGCTCATTCGCGCGGTGTGCGAATCGGTCAGGTTGAAAGCGTCCACCACGCCGCGCAGCGATTGCGCCTTGTCAAGCAGCGGCGCAAGATCCGTTCCCTTGGGCGGGTTCAGCTCGGATGTTATGACGAACTTGTCGGATTGGAGCAGTTCGGAGAGTGTTGGCATTGCGGCATCCCATTTTGTTCGCTGATTTAGCGTGCGCTGATATAGCAGTCCATTGGCGGGTTCAAAATCGCAAGCGTTAGGGGTAAGCGCCTATCCCGTCTATCCCGCATGTAGGGATGGGTTACAACTGGGTTATCACTGGGGCGCATCGGCATTATAATTCGTAGATAGTGTAAGATAAAGCGGTTGCGGTCGGCGGGGCAAGTTCACTAGCGCGCTTGACCGCTCGTCATACTGACATAGTAGGGGGTTTCTATGAGCGCAGCGCTAATTGACGGCAAGAGTATCGCGGCGGAGGTGCGCGGCGAGGTTGGGGATGGCGTGGCGGAGATGCGCGCTAAGCACGGCGTAGCGCCGGGGCTTGCGGTTGTGCTGGTGGGCGATGATCCGGCGTCGGCGGTGTATGTGCGCAACAAGCAGCGCGCCGCCAATGAAGCGGGCATGCTGTCCAAGGTCGAGCGGCTGGCGGCTGATACGCCTCAGGATGATGTACTCGCGATACTGCGCCGCCTGAACGATGACGCGCGCTATCACGGCATACTGGTGCAGCTTCCGCTGCCGGATCATATCGATGAGGATGCGGTGATCGAAGCGATAAATCCGAACAAGGATGTTGACGGGCTGCATCCGTTCAATATGGGATTGCTGACGGCGGGCAGGCCGCGCTTTGTGCCGGCGACGCCGGCGGGGATACAGCAGTTGTTGCTGCGGACGGGCAACGATCCGGCGGGCAAGCATGTGGTGGTGTGCGGCAGAAGCAACATCGTGGGCAAGCCGATTGTGAACCTGCTGATGCAGCGGCGCGCGGGCGCAAACGCCACGGTCAGCGTTTGCCATACGCGCACGCGGGACTTGGGGGCAATGACGCGGCAGGCGGACATACTGATAGCGGCGGTGGGCAGCGCGCAGATGATTGACTCCGATATGGTGAGCGAAGGGGCGGTGGTGATCGATGTGGGCGTGAACCGCATAGACGCGCCTGAGCGGCGGCGGGGCTATCGGCTTGTGGGCGATGTGGACTTCGACAGCGTATCGCAGAAAGCGTCCGCGATAACGCCGGTGCCAGGCGGCGTGGGGCCTATGACCATCGCTATGCTGCTGCAGAACACGCTTGCAGCGGCGCGCCACTCCATACATCCGAGCTGATATGAGCGCGCAGGATGGGCGGGATGCGCCGAACTTGGGCGGCGGCGCAGGCATGCGAACCTCGGACTTCGACTATGAGCTTCCGCAGGCGCTGATAGCGCAGACGCCGCTGGAGCCGCGCGACCATTCGCGACTTATGACGCTAAGCATAGCGGACGGCGGCATAGCGCATCATCGCTTCTACGAACTGCCCGAACTGCTGCGCCCGGATGATGTGATGGTGTTCAACGATAGCCGTGTTATGCCGGCGCGTCTGTACGGCAAGCGCATCGGCGGCGGCGGCGCAATCGAGCTGCTGCTGTTGGCGCGCGTATCGGCCGGGGTGTGGCGCGCCATCGGGCGGCCGGGGCGCTATCTGCGTGCGGGGACGGCGTTTGAGATTACAAGCGGGGCGGGCGCAATGACGGGCGAGGTGCTGCGTGTCGAGGATGGCGGCGAGCGCATCGTGCGGTTGGACGACGATGCGCGGCTGCCGGAGGTGGGCGTGGCGCCGCTGCCGCCGTATATCACTGAGACGCTGGACGACGCAGAGCGGTATCAGACGGTCTATGCGCGGGTCGAGGGCAGCGCGGCGGCGCCCACGGCGGGGCTTCATTTCACCGAAAGCCTCTTGGATCGACTGCGCGCTATGGGCGTTCATACCGCATTCGTATCGCTGCATGTGGGTTGGGATTCGTTTCGCCCGGTGAAAACGGACAACCCCGCCGAACACAAGATGCACTCCGAATACTTTGAGATTTCCGCCGAAACCGCCGCGCTGATACGCCGCGCCAAGGCGGACGGGCGGCGCATCGTGGCGGTGGGGACAACCACGGTTCGGGTGCTGGAGAACGCCGCCGCGCTTTCGGTCGATGGGCTGCCGTCGGCGGGTTCGGGATGGGCGGACATATTCATCACGCCGGGCTATCGCTTTCGGGTGGTGGACGCGCTGATAACGAACTTCCACTTGCCGCGCTCCACGCTGTTGATGCTGACAAGCGCGCTTGCGGGGCGGGACGCGATGATGCGCGCCTATGCGGTGGCGGTGGCGCAGCGCTATCGCTTCTACAGCTTCGGGGACGCAATGCTTATCCGATAGCGGGCGGCGATAGGTCAAGCGCGCGGGCGTCAAGTGCAAGCGCTGATGCGTTGGATATGGAATACGGGCGGCATAGACTGGGTATGAAAACATTCACGCTGACCAACGAACTTTGGCTGCCTGCGCCGCCGTGGGATGTGTTCCCGTTCTTTGCGGACGCCTTCAACTTGGAGCGCATAACGCCGCCGATGCTGCGGTTTCGGGTGCTGACGGCGCCGCCAATCGCTATGGGCGTGGGTACGCTGCTGGACTATCGCGTGCGGCTGCGGGGCATTCCGATGCGCTGGCAGAGCGAGATTACGGCGTGGGAGCCGCCGCATCGGTTTGTGGATGAGCAACGGCGGGGGCCGTATCGGCTGTGGGTTCATGAGCATACATTCGCGGCGCAAGACGGCGGGACGGTTGCGCGGGATATGGTGCGGTACGCCGTTCCGGGCGGCGGCTTGGTTCAGCGGTTGTTCGTCGCGCCGGACTTGCGGCGCATCTTCGAGTATCGCAGCGCTACGCTGAGAGAGATATTTTCGGGGCAATCGGTTTGATAGCGCGGATTGGTTGCGCGCCATCTATGCGAATGCGGCGCGGCAAGTATCTAGGGGGATAGCGTAGGTTGTTTCCGCAGACGGCGGCAGGGCGCTTCTTTCGGTCGTTTCGCAACCGCGATTATCGGATGCTGTGGTTTGCGGATGAGGCGACGAGTTCGGCGGAGCAGATAGAGTTTCTGGCGCTGGCGTGGTTCGTGCTGATAGAGACGGAGTCGCCGCTGCTGGTGGGGCTGTACGGGGCGCTGCGCTTCACGGGGACGCTGTTCGCGCCGTTTTACGGGGTGGTGGTTGACCGCTATGACCGTCTTAAGCTGCTGACGGCGGCGCGCTTGGCGATGCTTGGCGTGGGCGTGGTTATCGCGGCGCTGGCGTTTTCCAATCAGGTTGCGGTGTGGCATATATTCGCGCTGACGGGCGTTGCGGGGATGGTGCGCGCCTTCGACAATGTGGCGCGGCAAACGCTGATAGCGGATTTGGTGGCGCGGCAGGATCTGTCCAATGCGATTGCGCTGACAAGGGTGGGGCGGGACGCAACGCAGATAGTCGGGCCGATTGTGGGCGGGTTCGTTTTGGAGTGGCAGGGGCTTGGTTGGACATACGCGGCGGTGATCGCGCTGCATCTGACGGGGGCGTTGTGCGTGATGATAGCGCGCGCGCCGTCTCGGACGCCTGCGGCGCGGGGTGCGTCGGTATTGAGTACGCTGATGGAAAGCCTGCGGTACGCAAAGGGCAATCAGGCGATATTGGCGCTGCTGCTGCTGGCGTTTTTGGTGAACTTGACGGGGTTTCCGCTGAATCAGGGGCTTGCGCCGGTGTTCGCGCACGATATATTGCAGACGGATTCTAGCGGATTGGGCTGGCTGCTGGGGGCGTATTCGGCGGGGGCATTCGTAGGTTCGGCGCTGATAGCGGGGATGGCGCGGCTGGAGCGCGCCGGGCGGGTGATGGTGTTGGGCGCCGTGGCGTGGCATGCGGCGGTTGCGGCGCTGGCGTTTGTGGATCGGTTTGATGTATCGCTTGCGGCGCTGGCGTTTGCGGGCATATCGCAGTCTTTCACGATGGTAACGATGTCGATATTGCTGCTGGGCAGCACGCCGACGGAGATACGCGGGCGCATGATGGGGCTGCGCTCGCTAGCGGTGTACGGGCTGCCGCTGGGACTGCTGGCGTCAGGGGCGGCGGCGGACGGCTTCGGGATATCGACGGCGTTAATCGTGAACGGGATGGTTGGGATAGCGGCGACGGCGGCGATTGTTTTGCCGCTGCGAAGCATATGGCGGGCGTGAAATTTTGGCGCAGGGGCGTATGCGCGTATGCGCGAAAAGATTTTTGACGCAAAGGCTCTTTCCTAAGGTTTTTAACGCAAAGGCGGGAAGGCGCAAAGGGGGAGTAGGATTTTTTGGCGCAAGGGTGTAAGAGCGCAGAGGGGTTTAGGGACTGCGGGCGTTTGCGGGGATGTTGTCGGGGTGGGCTAGGGTTTTTCGCAAGCGCTTCCACTCTTCGATGGATAGGGGTTCGCTATCGAGGATTATGGCGGCGGCGCCTTCGGGCGTCTTGCCGTTGGTGGCGTGGATGGCTTGCGGCTTTCCGTTCTTTTCGTTGGCGGCGGGCGTGTTGGCGTTGCCGTTGCCGCGCGGCTTGCCGTTGGCGTGGTTGTTGGCGGCTTTGCGCTTTTGGGCTTTGCGGGCGTCGCGCTGTTCGCGGCGGCGTGCGGCGCGGCTCGGATTGCCGGGGTTGGCTGACGGCGTGTTGTCGGCGGCAACGGGCTGCTCGGTGGCGGCCTTGGGCTTTTCTTTGACGGCGGCGATATTCGCGGCAACGGCGGGTTGCTCACTGACGGCGCGCTTTTGGGCTTTGCGAGCGTCGCGCTTTTGGCGGCGGCGAGCGGCACGGTCGGGGGTGTTTGACGGCGTGTTGGCGTTGGCGGGATTTTTGTCGTCGCGTTGCTTGTCGGCGTCGGGCTGTTTGGCGGCAACAGCGGGCTTTTCTGTGGCAACGTTGCGCTTTTCGGCGGCGGCGAGGAGCTGCTTGGCGGCGTCGGGCTGTTCGCTGGCGCTCTTTTCTGAGACTGCGATATTTTGGGCGTCGGCGGCGAGTTGCTCGGCGGCGTCGGGCTTTTTGGCGTCGGCGATATTTTGGGCGGCGGCGGCTTTGCGCTTTTCGGATTGGCGGCGTTGGAATTCGAAGGCTGCGGGGCGCCTGGATTCCAGTTCGGCTTTGAAGGCTAACATTTCCGCTACATCTTCGCGGGTGCGGCGGCGATTGGGGAAGAGGGGGATGCGCTTTAGGGTTTTGCGCTCGGCGCGCTGTTCGCGTCGGCGGGCAGCGCGGCTAGGGTTGTCTGACGGCGTGTTGGCGTCGTCGTCGGGCTTTTCGGTAGCGTCTGCGTCGATATTTTCTGCGGCTGCATCGCGCTGTTCAGAGTTGGCGAGTTGCTTGTCGGCAGCGCGCTTTTCTTTGGCGTGGGCGTAGATATGTTCGGCAGCGGCGCTGTCGGCGTCGTCGCGCATCTTGGCTGCTTGGGTTTCTAGGTATTCGGGGGTGAAACCCTTGAGGCTGGCCGCAGGGCTGCCGGGGTCGTCTTTGCGGGCGTCTGCAGGCGTGCGGGCGCTCCAATAGGCTTGGATGTCTTCGTAGGTGATGTGGTCGGTCTTGATGTCGTAGGCGCGGCGCAAGAGTTCGCAGGCGGCCCATACGCGGTGTGAGGCGGTGAAGCCTTCGGCGGGCTTGGTTCTGGGGCGCATGCGCATGAGCTTGATAAAGCTTGCGGCGCCTCGGGATTCGGCCTCGGGGTCTTTGTTTTCCATCGTTTCTACAAGGAATCGTATGGAGTCCGCGCCGTAGTTGGTGTATTCGCGCACGATTTTGGAGAGATATGAATCGAGTTCTTCGGTCTTGCCGGATAGGATGCGGCGGACGCCGGGGATTGTGCCGCCGAAGCCTCTGACTAGCAGTTCGCGGGCGGCGCGCATACGGACGGCTGGGGTGAAGTTTTCGCCTGTTTCCTCAATCTTTGAGATTACCCTGATTAGGAATTCGATGATGGTTTCGCCGTCGTTGGTTTCTTGCTTGATGAGACGGGCGATGTCGAAGTGCAGTATTTGCTTTTCGGTAACCTTGGGTTTTTTGTCGAGCTTGTCCCGCTTATCCGTCTTTGCCGGCTTGGTTTCGGATTTGGGGCGTGGGCGGATGGTTGCGGATTTGGGGATGGCGGATTCGGGGATGAGTCGGCCAAATGCGGTAAGCCATTCGGCCGACTTGAGGCGGTGGCTGACGGTGGCGTCGTGGGTATAGCCTTGTAGGGTATCAACAAGGAACTGGGCGATGATTTCGCCGTCTCCGGTGAGGCGTTGTATGGTGGCGTCGATGGTCATAGCGATTGCGCGGGGGTTGTCCGCGTCCTGGTCTTCCGCTGAGTGGGAAGGGATTGTGTGATGATATGCTCTATTATAATAAACAGAACGGGTGTGTCAAGGGGTAAATTGGGGAATTTGGGTGAAATCTGCGGGGATTTTTGGCGCAAGGGCGCAAATGGACGGCGGTTATTCGGGCGGCGGGGCTTCTTGGCGCAGGTCGATGCGGCCGGTTACGGCGTCGGCGACGAGAACGGTCCAGTATTCGGCTACCAACTCGGCCATGCGCTCGTAGTGCGCTATCGCGGCGTCTATGGCGGCCGTTTTCGCGTCAAGGTACTCGGCTATTGCGCGCTGTTCGGCTAGGGGCGGGACTGGCACGTACAACACTCTGAGCTTGCTCACGGAAATGGCGGGATACGCCACGCCATCGGAATTGGCCATTACTTGGTGAATGAATGCGTCGCTCTGAACCACATAACTCACGAACTTGGGAAATGCGTCTTTCTTTGGCGTAAGCACTGCGAAACCGGTGGAACACACTAGGTCATCAGCTTCATCATCGGCGAACCATACCGCCTTCAGATAGGTTCTAACGGTGGATACGATGGTATCCCCTTGGCGAACTATACGCCTAGCTCTAGACGGAGCGCTTCCGAATCGAATGGCGGCGGGTTCATTTAATAGCGCGCCTTCGGACACTCCGCCGATTTCGATGTAGCGAAACTGAAAGTTGGGATCGGTTTTTTCGGACAGCGTTCTTTTGTTGGTGTCGACCCAAAACTTCAGCCACCGCACGTCCCAATGCTCCGGCACATCGCGTAGCCACTCTACACCGGACGGCTTGAGGGGGATGTCTTCGTTTAGGCCGCGTGTTACGGCGTCGTGGATTTCGACTTGGCGGAGTTCGCGCAGGGTGTCGATGATGTGGCGGGCTACATGGGCGTATCGGCGGGCGATGGCGCCTTTGCGGTCGAGGTAGGCGGCGATGGCGCGCTGCTCGGGGAGGGGCGGGAGGCAGGTATAGATCACCTTGAAATGTTCAGGACGCAGACTCCACATATCTGAGGCAATGCCGTAAGAATGTCTTGCCGCCTCGGCGGCGAAGGCGGGAGTCCTTAGCAAGTAATGAAAATAGCGTGGGTTCGCTTCAATCTTTAGGCGATGCACAACGTAAGCGGGACTGACAATTCCCGTGTAGTCGGACATGCCGATAGCGCCCTGCCAAGCGCGCATCTTGTTGTATGCAATGTCGCCGGGGCGGACGAGTTTGTAGTTGGACTTGTCCAAGCGCGACTGGTCTTTCTTGGAAGCGTCCCGCAATAGGTCTTTCTGAGTGATAATGCCGTCTGCAATGGTAACGGATAGCATTTGCTCTGACGGATGGCCGCGGTCAATTATCTGTGTAAAGATGGCGCGATGCGGCAGAACATCCCAATGCGACGGGATGTCGCCTAGCCATTCGATGCCGGATGGCTTGTAGGCGGGGTATGCGGGGAAGTCGGGGACTTCGAAGTTTTGCATGGCGGGTTCGCTGGGCTTATGCGGTGTAGTTGGTTTGATTGGCTTCTAAGTTTCAGATTGCGCGGCGGCAGCGGCATATTTCAGGCATTTTGCCTTTGCGCTATTGATTTCAGGCCGGGCAGCACCTCTTCGGCGGACTTCCCGGTGATGTCCATATACAGCGCGTATTCGCACATATCGATGTTTTCGTCCCACGCTATTGCGCCGTAGGAAGTTATATGCGCCTTCTCGAAAAATCCCGGCTCTTCCCACGCCTTGAATACGCCCTCGCCTACTAGGTGGGACAGGTCAAGTTCGCCGCATACGCCGTCGGCGTATTCTAGCCATATGCGGTATCCGGGGCGGGCTTCCACTTTGATTGGCTGAAGCATTTTGCGCCTCTCTTATATGTATGATATGTATGATATGTATGATATGTATGATATGTATGATATGTATGAAGTTATGAAGCGCGAACCTCACGCTACTCTAACCTATACCCGCCATATCATACACCATTCGCATATCCACGCTGCGGCGCGCTAGGGCGGCGAGCTTGTCGTATTCGCGGTCGAGGTCTAGGATTGCGCCGGGGGGCAGCGCGACGCCTTTTCGCTGCGCTAGGCGCATCAGCAGCGCGCGGCGCAGGCTGTGATTGTGGAATAGCCCGTGCATGTATGTTCCAAGCGTGAGCCCTTCGGCGTCGATTGCGCCGTCGGGCGATGACGCCGGCTCGCCGGAGCGCTCGGTTATGCGAAACGCCGCCGCGCTATCGCCGCTAGTGCGCCCCATATGTATCTCATAGCCCACGATGTCGACGTCGGCGCAGTCCGCCAGCAGCCCGCTATGCGCCGTTACTTTCGCGCGAACTTGATGCGTGGTCTTGTGGGCGGCGAATGTGGTGGTGAGCGGCAGCAAGCCCAAGCCGGCGGTTTCGGGTTTGTCAGACTCCACGCCGTCGGGGTCTAGGATGCGCCGCCCAAGCATCTGATAGCCGCCGCATATGCCTATCAGCGGCGTTCCGGCATTGCGCCGCTCTATGATGGCGCGGTCGAGACGCTGGCGGCGCAGCCATTCCAGGTCGGCGACGGTGGTCTTGGAGCCGGGCAGCGCTATCAGGTCGGGCGCGCCTAGTTCGGCGGCGGCGCTGATGTAGCGCAGACGCGCGCCCGGCTCTTGGCGCAGCGGGTCGAAGTCGTCGAAGTTGGCGATATGCGGCAGGCGTATCACTGCGATGTCGAGCAATGCGCCGTCTTGATTGCTGGGGGCCCCGCCATGAGACTGCGGCGTATCCAAGCCCAGCGAGTCTTCCTCAGGGATGTGTATATCGGTGAAGTAGGGGACTACGCCGGCGAATGGAACGCGGGTGCGCTGTTGCAGCATATCAAGTCCGGGATCCAGCAGCGTGGGATCGCCGCGAAACTTGTTGATGACGAATGCCTTTATGAGCGCCCGCTCTTGCGGCTCAAGCAGCGCCATTGTGCCGTACAGCGATGCGAACACGCCGCCGCGGTCTATGTCGCCCACAAGCAGCACGGGCGCATCGGCGTAGCGCGCCACGCGCATATTCACGATTTCGTGTTCTTTGAGATTGATTTCGGCGGGGCTTCCGGCGCCCTCTATGACCACGACGTCATAGTGAGAGCGAAGCTTGTCGAGCGCCTGCGCCACCAGCGGCCAAAGCGTGGGCTTGAGCGTGTAGTATTCGCGCGCCGACGCAACGCGCATAGGCTTGCCCATAACGACTACCTGCGAGCGGCGTCCGCCTTCGGGCTTGAGCAGGATGGGGTTCATCTCTACGACGGGGGCGACGCGCGCGGCGTCCGCCTGCACCGCCTGCGCCCTGCCGAATTCGCCGCCATCGGGCGTAACGAATGAGTTGAGGGACATGTTCTGCGCCTTGAACGGGGCGACGCGCAGTCCGTCTTGCGCGAATATGCGGCACAGCGCGGTTGCCATAAGCGATTTGCCGGCGTGCGAGGTTGTGCCTTGCACCATAATGACTTTGGCTTGTCCGTCAGTTTTGCGCTTCAAACACATCCCCCGTATGGTAGGTGTCGTTGTGCAGGTCTAGCCTTGCGCCGTTATCGAATGTGCTTACAACGCTGATGCCGCAGTTTTCGAACTGAAAGCGCCACATGTATTCGGGCGGCATGCGCATAAGCGCGGCGATGAAGGCGCGCAGTGAGCCGCCGTGCGCCACCACCAGGACGCTGCCGTCGGCGGCGTGGCGCTGACGCAGTTCGTCGGCGCAAGCCTTCACGCGGGCGTAGAGTTGGCGGTCGCTTTCGCCGTCTTTGGGCGCAAAGTCGACGTCCTCGTCGAACAGCCGCCTGAACATAGTGGGGTAGCGCTCTTCCACCTGCTTGAAGGTCATGCCTTCCCATTCGCCGAAGCCTTTTTCGCGCAGCGCCTCAAGCTTGGTCAGCGGGATGTCTCTGCCTTGCATGATGTGGTTTGCGGTGTCCACCACGCGGCTCAGATCGCTGGAGTACGCCGCGTCGAAGCGCACGGGGGCGAGCCGCGTTGCCGCAAGCGCCGCCTGCGCATGCCCTTTGGCGTTTAGCGGCGTGTCCGCTTGCCCTTGCGCGCGCCCGGTGTTGTTCCATTCCGTTTGGCCGTGTCTGACTAGAAACCATTTAGTATGATTCACGATGTTTCAAGCGCCTTTCTTGTCGCAAGGCGGCAACTAGCCGCTCGCACTCTTGTATTGTTCGCATGCCTATCCGAATGTATTCGGGCAAGCCGAATGAGGCGCAATCCCGCACCCCGATGTGATGCCGCGTTAGCAGCCGATGGCGCAGATCGGCGGCATCGCCAACCTTGACCAGAATGAAGTTCGCATCGGAGGGGACGCATTCCAAGCCCAGCGCCGTCAGTTCGGCGGCGAGGTAGCGCTTGGCTTTGCGCGCGGCGTCCCTGCCTTTGCGGATGTGCCGCGCGTCCGCAAGCGATGCGATGCCCGCCGCCTGCGCTAGAGCGTTAACGCTCCAGCTGTGCTGATGCCGCCGAATGCGCGCTATGATGCTGGGCGGCGCAAGCATATAGCCTAGCCGCAGCGCCGTGAGCGCGTAGTCCTTGGTCATGGAACGCAGCAGCGCCACATTGCCGGCGTCCAGCAGCGGCAGGCTGTCCCAGCGGCGGCGCTCCACGAATGGCAGATACGCCTCATCAAGCAGCAGCAGCCCGTCGGACGGCAGCGCGTCGGCGATGCGGCGCACATCGGCGGCGCTCAAGTAGCGGCCGCTTGGGTTGTTGGGGTTGCACAGAAATGCAACCGACGGCCGTCGTTTCGCAATCAGCGCGGCGGCGGCGGGAATGTTCCAGGTGAACGCCGTTGCCTCATCCGCCGCAAGGTCGATGACTTGCGCGCGCCGGATAGCGCACGCCGCGGCGTACTCGCCGAATGTGGGCGTGAAGATTATCGCCGTATCGCCCGGCTCAAGACAAGCCTGCGCCGTCAGATGTATGAGTTCGGTGGAGCCGTTGCCCACGAGTATGTTCTGCGGCGAAACGCCGTGCCGCGCCGCCAGGGCGTCGCGTAAGTCGACGCAGTCCGGGTCGGGGTATGCGGCGAGGTCGACGCTCAGCATCGCCGCGGCTGCGGCGGGCGCGGCGCCGAGCGGGTTGACGCTGGCGCTGAAGTCCAGCACATCGGCGGGGCGGATGCCGAGCGAGCGCAGTTCCGCCGTATTAGCGCCGCCGTGAACGGGGCGGGTCATAGATCCTCCGTTGCGTTGCGCCGAATGCGCCGCCGCCTAGAATATCTCATCCAGGTTCAGTGCGAAGCCGGGCAGCAGCGGCGATGCGAGAGTCTGCCCCACGCCGTACACCGCTACAACATCGTAATCGCCGTGTGCGTTCAAGGACAGCACGGTTATTTGCTTGGCGTCGGTGTCCACCTGCCAATACTCTTTGACGCCGTGCTTGGCGTACAGATCGCGCTTGTAGCCCCTATCGCGCGCGCTTGTGGAGGGCGATAGGATTTCTACCGCCAAGTCGGGCGCGCCTTGTATGTTGTTTTCGGTGATTATATGCAGCCGCTCGCGCGATACGAACAGCAGGTCGGGCTGCACTACATCCGTATCGGACAGCACAACGTCGAAGGGCGCATGATAGACCCTTCCCAAGTTATGCCGCTTTACGAATATGTACAGGATAGAGCTGATCTCCATATTGGCATATTGGTGCGCTTCGCGCGGTGATGGGGACATGATCAGTTCTCCGTCTATGAGTTCATAACGTTCGTCGTCGGGCGTGTTGAGGTAGTCTTGGTATGTGAGTTTGGTTCTGAGTTTCGTGGTAGTAACCATTGCGTAACCTCCTTTCGTCGGGTTTGGCACTTTGCGGTTTGCGCCGCCTAGAATATCTCATCCAGGTTCAGCGCGAAGCCGGGCAGCAGGGGCGATGCGAGCGTCTGTCCAACGCCGTACACGGCTACGACGTCGTAGTCGCCGTCTGCGTTCAAGGACAGCACGGTTATTTGCTTGGCGTCGGTGTCCACCTGCCAATACTCTTTGACGCCGTGCTTGGCGTACAGATCGCGTTTGTAGCCTCGATCGCGCGCGCTGGTAGATGGCGATAGGATTTCTACCGCCAGGTCGGGCGCGCCTTGTATGTTGTTTTCGGTGATTATGTGCAGCCGCTCGCGCGATACGAACAGCAGGTCGGGCTGCACTACATCGGTATCGGATAGCACGACGTCCAAGGGCGACGAAAAGAATTCGCCCAAGTTGTACTGCTCGATGAATGTTCCCAAGCGAAGCCCAAGCTTCATATCGGTTCGCTGGTGTGCCGTGCGCGGTGATGGGGACATAATCAGTTCTCCGTCTATGAGTTCATAACGTTCGTCGTCAGGGGTGTCGAGGTAGTCTTCGTATGTGAGTTTGGTTCTGAGTTTTGTGGTGGTGACCATTGCGTAACCTCCTTTCGCTGTGGTTGCCTCTTTGCGGTTTGCGTTGAGTTCGCCGCTTAGAATATCTCATCCAGGTTCAGCGCGAATCCGGGCAGCAGGGGCGATGCGAGCGTCTGTCCAACGCCGTACACGGCTACGACGTCGTAGTCGCCGTGCGCGTTCAAGGACAGCACGGTTATTCGCTTGGCGTCGGTGTCCACCTGCCAATACTCTTTGACGCCGTGCTTGGCGTATAGATCGCGCTTGTAGCCTCTATCGCGCGCGCTTGTGGATGGCGATAGGATTTCTACAGCCAAGTCGGGCGCGCCTTGTATGTTGTCTTCGGTGATTATATGCAGCCGCTCGCGGGATACGAACAGCAGGTCGGGCTGCACTACATCGGTATCGGACAGCACTACGTCGAAGGGCGCAAAATAGACCCTTCCCAAGTTGCGCCGCTCAACGAATATGTACAAGCGCGTTCCGAGATTCCCATGGGTTCGCTGATGCGCTTCGCGCGGTGATGGGGACATGATCAGTTCTCCGTCTATGAGTTCATAACGTTCGTCGTCGGGCGTGTTGAGGTAGTCTTGGTATGTGAGTTTCGTTCTGGGTTTCGTGGTAGTAACCATAGCGTAACCTCCTTTCGCTGTGGTTGCCGCTTTGGGACTTGTGTTGAGTGCGCCGCTTAGAATATCTCATCCAGGTTCAGGGCGAAGCCGGGCAGCAGGGGCGATGCGAGCGTCTGTCCAACGCCGTACACGGCTACAACATCGTAGCCGCCGTCTGCGTTCAAGGACAGCACGGTTATGCGCTTGGCGTCGGTGTCCACCTGCCAATACTCTTTGACGCCGTGCTTGGCGTACAGATCGCGCTTATAGCCTCGATCGCGCGCGCTTGTGGAGGGCGATAGGATTTCCACCGCCAGGTCGGGCGCGCCTTGTATGTTGTCTTCGGTGATTATATGCAGCCGCTCGCGCGATACGAACAGCAGGTCGGGCTGCACTACATCCGTGTATGCCAGCACGACGTCCAGAGGCGCGGAGCAGACCGCACCCAGATTGTGCCGCTCTACGAATATGTGCAAGATAGTTCCCAGTTTTAGAGCGGTTCGCTGGTGTATCCAGCGCGGTGATGGGGACATAATCAGTTCTCCGTCTATGAGTTCATAACGTTCGTCGTCGGGCGTGTTGCGGTAGTCTTCGTATGTGAGTTTGGTTCTGAGTTTCGTGGTGGCAAGCATTTGCGCAACCTCCTTTCGTCGGGTTTGGCGGCGTATCCCTATACTATGCGGACGCAATGCCGATAAGCGCAAGCATAGCCAGCGCAAGCAGCGCGCCCAAGCCCGCTACGATGTACGCCAATCGCACGGCTGCGCCGATGTCTGCGGCAGACGGCTGCGGGAAGCCTTCGCCTATGCGGTAGTGGCGCGGCTTTTCCAATTCTACGCCCAGCAGTCCCGCCATTGCGCCGATAGTCCAGCCGGCGTTGGGGCTTGCGGTAAGGCGCCGCGCAGTCAGCGCCGTCTGCAAGCCGCGCCGCGTGGGCATGCCGGATAGCGTCCCCGCCGCGATTAGCAGCATTGCGCTGATGCGGGCGGGCAGCAGGTTCGCGGCGTCGTCCAAGCGCGCAGACGCTTTGCCGATGTATTCGCACTTTCCATGATAGCCTATCATGCTGTCCAGCGTGTTTAGGGCGCGGTAGGCGAATGCGCCGGGCAGTCCGAGCAGCGCAAACGCAAGCCACGCCGCTATGTAGCTATCGGCGGTGTTTTCGGCCACCGATTCTATCGCCGCCGCCGCCGCTAGTGGCGTTGAGAGCGTGGCGGCGTCGCGGCTGACAAGGCTGCGCAGACTGCCGCGCGCTTGGCGCATATCGCCGCCTTCGAGGGAGCGCTGCGTGTCTTGCGCCGCGCGGGCGAGGCCGCGAACCGCGAATGTGGTTTTCAGCAGCAGCGCGCCGCCAATCAGGTATGGGACGCCGCCGAGTTCGCGCAGTCCCAGCATCGCAAGCCACGCCGCGCCGCCGAATGCGGCGGGCAATGCAACCGCCATCCCCAAGCCTATCAGAAACGCGGCGGTTTTGCCGCGCCCAATCGCAAGCCGTTCCAGCGCCGAAATCGCTTTGCCCATCCAGGCGACGGGATGCAGCGCGTTGGGCGGCTCCGGCAGCGCAAGGTCTATCGCCAGCGCAAGCAGCAGTACGCCGGCGTCAAGATGCCATTCGCCGTTCCACGGATGCCACGCCATCGGGCGGTCAACCCGCCTGCCATAGCGCCCAAATGAGGGGCGATTGCAGCGCGAAAGGGTCTATGTATGCCATAAGCGCAATCATCATCACAAGCAGCGCCGTTTCGACGATTTCGTTCACTGCGCCGTAGATGTCGCCGGTAACGCCGCCCAGCAGCCGCGTTGCCCAAGCGCCGATGCCCCACGCCAATGCGCTTGCCGCCGCCAAAAGCGCTATGCCGTACACGCCGGCGAGCGCGGCGCTTGCGAGCAGCGCCACGGCAAGCGCAAGCGCGAGCTGCCATTTGCCGCGTCCGCGCAGAAACGCGGTTCCAAGTCCGCGCCGCCGCACATAGGGATAGCGTTCCATCGTTAGCAGCATCGCCCAGCGCGATAGGCAGGGGAAGAGCAGCAGCGCCGATACTCTGCCAAGCGGCGGCAGCTCAGAGACGGCGATGACTTTGATGAGCATCACGCATACTAGGCTTATGACGGCGAATGCGCCTACATTCGGATCGCGCAGTATGGCGAGCCGTCTATCGCGCGTGAAGCCGCCTAGGAGCGCGTCGGCGCTGTCCATCAAGCCGTCCAGATGCAAGCCGCGCGTCAGAACGGCAAGCGCAATCACTATCAGGGCGGCGGATAGCAGGGGGGGGAAGGCGGGGCGTTGGTATATCGCGGTGTCCGCCAGGGGGAATAGCAGCGAAAGGGGGGTGAACAGCAGGTCTATGCCCACAAGCGCAGCGCCAAGCAGCAAGCCCACTAGGGGGAACCAGCCGCGCGCGGACGCCATTCCATCGGATGCGCGGGGCGGCGCAAGCGGCAGGATGGTCAGAAAGCCCACGGCGGAGCGCAAGCCGTTCATTAGGCTTGCCTTGTCTCGACTGCCTCGCTCTCATCGCGGTCTGAGACGCCCGCTTCTTGGAATGTAGCCATATCGGACAGCGTGGCGGCGGCGGCTTCAATGATGGGCATTGCCAATACTGCGCCGCTGCCTTCGCCAAGCCGCATTTGCAGGTCGAGCAGCGGGCGCAGGTTCAGATGCGCCAGCATAACGGCGTGGCCGCGCTCGGCGGAGCGGTGGGACGCAATCATATAGTCGCGCGCATTGGGGCAGAGGGTATGCGCTATGAGCGCGGCCGCGCCGGATATGAAGCCGTCCAAGACTACGGCGCGGCGCATTAGGGCGCCGCCAAGCGCCACGCCCGCCAGAACGCCAATCTCGAAGCCGCCCACTTTCGTCAATACATCCAGTCCGTCGGCGGGGTTGGGCGCATTGCGCTGCAGCGCGCGGCGCACTACCTCTATCTTTTGCGCTAGTTCGTCGGGCGTGCGGCCGGTTCCGGCGCCGGTGGTGTCTTGCGGGGGGGCGCCGGTGATGGCGGACACGATGGCGCTTGAGGGGGTGGTGTTGCCGATGCCCATATCGCCGGTGGCTATGAGGTCGGCGCCCGCTTGGGCGGCGTCTTGCGCCAGCGCTGCGCCTGCCAGAACGCATTCTTCGGCTTGCGCGCGGGACATAGCGGGTCCCTGCGCGATGTCTGCCGTGCCGTTGCCGATGCGTATGGAGCGCAGTTCGGGATGTTCGGGAAGGGCGGCGGCAATGCCGGCGTCCACGATGATTTGGCGCGCGCCGAGCTGCCGCGCAAGGACGCTGACCGCCGCGCCGCCTGATAGGAAATTGAGCGCCATTTGCGCGGTAACCGCCTGGGGGTAGCCGCTTACGCCCTGCGCCACTACGCCGTGATCGGCGGCGGCGACTATGACCGCCTTGCCGCCGATTTGCGGGCGCTCGCTGCCGAATATGCCGGCGAGCTGCACGGATATGTCCTCGAGGATGCCGAGGCTTCCGGGCGGTTTGGTGAGATTGCGCTGGCGCTGCTGAGCGCGGCGTATTGCGGCGGCGTCCGCGGGGCGAATGGCGTCTAGGATGTCCGATAGCGCGGCGTTGGTCATCGCAAATCCGTCTTTCTTTGAGGGGGCGGCTATCCGTTTTTGGCTCTTGGGACTATTAAGGCTATGATGAGCCCGATTGCGCCTAGCACGATGCCGATGGCAAGCCAGATGCAGCCGTTTCTGCCTTTGTTGCGCGCAACGACTGCGGTCGCAACCGCGCAGCCAACCCATATTAGAAGGACTATTAACAGGATTAGCAGAACTTCCACAAGTTACTCCGTTCTTTCGGTGGTGTATCGCATTGCTTACGGGGCGGGCGCTGACGCCAAAGCCTACGGCGCTGCGGGCGTTAGGCTTCGTATTCTATTTCCAGCTTAGCGCCTTGGCCGCTTGCGGGGGTGAAGATGATGCGGCTTTCGTAAGCGCCTTGCTTTTTCCAGAGCCGCCACATGGCGTCGCACGCCATACGCATCCGCACGCGGCGGGTTGTTACCACGCTGTCGTGGAGTTGCTTGGAGGTTATGCGACGGCTGCTTTCGCCCGATTGCCGCGCTTCGTCAAGCATTCGCATTAGCGCATCGTCGAACTGCTCGTCGTAGTAGTCGTACTCTTCCGCCATTCGCGCGCTCTACTCCCGGTTATCTCTGTGTCTGTTTAAGTCAAGTTTCTTGGCAGTAACGCCGAATTGTGAATGCCGCCAAGTCTGTGCGTTATGTGTTCGCAATGCGCGCTGCGCTAGAACTCTAAGCCGGGCTGCGCTTTGATGCCTTGTTCGCGGTAGGGGTGCTTTATCTCGCGCATTTCGGTTACGAGGTCGGCGAAGTCCACAAGGGCGTCGGGGGCGTAGCGTCCGGTGATGACGACGTGCAGCATATAGGGCTTGCGCTTCAGGGTGTCGATGACATCTTCGACGGGTATCCAGCCGTAGTGCAGCGGGTAGGTGAATTCGTCCATAATGATGACGTCGTGTTCGCCGTCGAGGATCGCCTTCTTGCAGTTTTCCCATTGGTGGCGGGCGAGGTCTTGGGTGTGATCCATGTTCTTGGTGCGCCAGGTGAAGCCGTCGCCCATAGCGGTCATGGGGATGCCGAGTTTATCGGCGGCGCGGCTTTCGCCGAAGCGGGCGCCGGTGTGCTTGAGGAATTGGAACATTTCCACGCGCATATCGCGTCCCCAAGCGCGGAACAGCACGCCGAGCGCGGCGGTGGTTTTGCCCTTGCCGTTGCCGGTGTTGACAACCACCAAGCCTTTCTTGACGCGCGGGCCTTTTACGGGTTGGTGTTCGCGGGCTTCGGCGGTTTCAGGGGGTTGGGTTGTCATAGATTTCACCCTAGACTCTTTCTCTGACTATGTATAGGTAGTATGGCGGCATACCTCTACCGCCGCCTCCGCCGCCAGTGAGGTTATCGCTTATCTCCCAGTACTCATCTACCAAGACGGACTCCAAGTCTCTCACAAAGTCATCAGACGAAGTCCTATAGAGTACGATCATTTCATCATACTCGTACCCATAAGCTCGCGCTCTTGCCTGCGGATTATTGGTAATTCCTACCTTAAAGTCGACATCAGCGCGAATCAGAGCGGATATGCGCCGCCGAAGCGTGCTGATGATTTGGTTGGGTCTGCCAGTTTGGACGTTGTTCATATTGACGTACATTGAGCGTACTCCATTCGTGTTTTACCTATTTGAATTCCGCGCTGACACTTGTCGCCGCGTTAGCAGATGGGCGAACACAATCAGCATGAATGCGCCGCCTGCCACTGCCGAATTTCGTCATCCATTTTCATAGCATACTTCAGCTTCTTCTAATACGGCATCGCGAAAGTAGCGGCTTAGGTCTTCCGCGGTTCGCAGGTCGATTTTGCGTCCCCCGAACAGGTTGGACAATTCCCGTTCCATTCGCGCCATTCCAAAAAGCCCGGGGATGCGTCCGGGCAGAAACTCTACCAGCAAGTCTATATCGCTGTCCGCTCTGAAATCGGAGCGCAACGCCGAGCCGAAAACGGACAACCGCCGAATACCGTTGTCGCGGCAGAATGCGGGGAGCGCGGCGGTGGATATGGATACTGCGGCGTTCATCGATTGTCTCCGATTAGCCTGTGTTGGCACATTCGGCGGTTCGCGCGCTGATAAGCGATTACTCATGAGGCGGTTCGTTATGCGGTTTATCCCGAGATGCGTCGCCGCGTTAGCAGATGGGCGAATCCGGCGGCGGTGAGCGCCCACATTAGCAGATGCCCGATTATGGACAGGGCGTTGAATTGCAGCAGCAGGTCGGCGGGGACATTCACGGGGTCGGGGTTGCCGGGCAGCAGCGCGAACACGAGCAGCAGGAATGCGCCGTATGCAACCGCCGCAAGCGCGTAGAATAGCCGCCTTCGGGTTTCGGCGCGTATGGAGTTTCTGATTTCGTTCAGTCCCAGCAGCAAGCCTACAACGCCAAGCGCCGATAGGATGAATAGCAGGGTTTGGAATCCCTGACGGAATAGGAGCGTAGAGCCTTCGCCTACGCCGGGCGGCACGAATGGATATTTTAGGAACGGGATGAATGAGATTGCCCAGAAGCCCAGCACGCCGGCGGCGATTGCCAGCAGAACGGGGCTTGCATTGGGCAATGTCCGTCTTAGCAGTCCGTATGCGCCGGCGAATATCAGTCCGAGCACTGCGCCGTATATGCCGGTTCCTATCGCCATGCCGATGCGCTGCATTCCAAGCGATACCAGCGGCGGCTCTTCGGCGGGCGGGGGCGCTCCGGGCGGCAGCGATTCGGCGGCGCGCCGCTCTTCCAGCGTGATGGCGCGCTCAATCACGGGGACGGTGAATATGTTGTGATACACGCCTACTATCAAGCCTGCGGCCAGGCCTATCAGCACGGCGCTTACAATCGTCCGTTGCACGGCGGGATCCTTGCAAGCAGTCGGTTTTCGGCAGTCAGATTGGGAGTTTTGACACCGCCGTCCGATTGCCGAAACCGAATGCCGGTTACAATTAGTGGCACATAAGCCCGACGTGGCGGGCGTGGTGGAAGAATTCGTGGACGTAGTTGAGGGCGGCGCCGTTGTCGCCCACAAACGCGGCTGCGTGTACGCCGCCGTCGACGTAGCCCATAGCGTACAGCGCAAACGCCGCGGCTCCAACCCACGGCGCCAACCCCAGCGCCTTACGGGACAGCGCGCCCGTCTCTTTCGCCAATGTGGTCATAATCCCAACCTCCTAGTTTCGCTTTGTGTTCGCTTACAGATTGGTTTGGTTGTCAAGGCTGACGGCGTTAGATTTGCAGCAGATTGCTTGCTGACGCCGCCCATAGTATCACACTTCTGTGGTTTGCGCTTGTCTGACGGCGGCGCGTATGGCGTCGGCGCGCAGTTCGTTTAGGGGGATGTAATCGCCGCCAAGCGCGTCGGCTATCTTTTGGACAAGCCCGAATCGGTTGGAGCGCGGCGCAGGGTCGAGCGCTATTGCCTGCGCGCCTTCATCGCGCAATGCGGCGCAGATTTGCAGGGCTTCGTCGAACGGATCGCCGCCGGCGGCGCTCACATTGGCGCGGCAGTCGGAGACTAGGGTCAGCAGGGCGGGCATATCGGGATCGCGGCGCTTGTGCTGCGCAATCAGGCGGCGGGCGTCCAAGAGCGCCTGCGCCATGGGCGTGCGGCCGCCGGTGGGCAGGCTTTCTAGGCGTTCTTGCGCCAGCTTGGGGCTGCCCGTGGGCGGCAGAACGATTTCGGATGACGCGCCGCGAAAGGCAATCATCGCCACTTTGTCGCGGCGCTGGTAGGCGTCCATAAGCAGCGATATGACTGCGCCCTTTGTGGCGGTCATGCGCTGCCGCGCGCCCATAGAGCCGCTGGCGTCCACCACGAACACGACTAGGTTGCCCACGCGCGCCTCACGCACTTTTTGGCGCAAATCCCACGCCTCGACTTTTAGCGCAAGGTTGCCGTCGGCGTAGGCATTGCGCCGCCGCTGAAACGGGGATGCGGCGCGCAGGGTGGCGTCGAACGCCAAGTCGGTTACCTTGCCGTCGGGCAGCGCGGCGTCGACATAGCGGCCGCGGTGGTCGCGGACGCGGCTTGTGGTGCGTCTGCCGTGGCTTGCGCGGCGGCGGCGGTCGACGGCGTCCATATTGAGCGGCTTTACCTGGAACTCGTCGCCGGCGCCGAATACGCTTTCGTCGGATGCGCCGTCCTGCGCGTCGGGCGACGGCGGCGGAGGCGGGATGTCGCCGGCGTCGGGCTGATGCGGGCGGTCGTCGGGCGGGGGGACGTCGTCAAATAGATCTTGCGCCAATTGCTCTAGGCGCTCGCGGTTCAGCTCAGGTTCGTCGAACGGCTGGCGGCGCATTCTGTGGAGCAGCGCCATTTCGGCTACGGTCAGCACATCGTCGAAGGCAACCGAATCGCGCCCGTGATACGCCGCCAAGGTCTGCGCCGCCTTGTATATCGTGATGTCCGCGCGCAGTCCGTCGACGTCGTGTTCGGCGCATAGGCGCGCTATGAATGCGAGGATGCCGTCGTCCACGGCGACGGACGGCAGCAGCGCTACGGCGTTGGCGATACGAGCGCGTTCTTGGGCTTCGGACTGCGTCCATTGCGCGGCGAACTCGGCGGGGGCGCTTTCGTATGCGATGCGGCGGCGCACAACCTCAGCGCGGCGTTCTGCGTCGCGGATGTGGTCGATTTCCACCGCAAGCCCAAAGCGGTCTATGAATTGGGGGCGCAGATCGCCTTCCTCAGGGTTCATTGTGCCGATTAGGATGAAGCGCGCCGGATGTCGGAACGATATGCCTTCGCGCTCTACGAAATTGCGCCCCATTGCGGCGGAGTCCAGCAGCACATCAACCACATGGTCGTTGAGCAGGTTCACTTCGTCAATGTACAGGATGCCGCGATGCGCCGCCGCAAGCAGACCAGGCTCGAAGCGGCGCCGTCCTTCGCGAATGGCGGCTTCGATGTCAAGCGTTCCCACGACCGCCTCTTCGGTTGCGCTGACGGGCAACTCTACTAGGCGGGCTTGGCGGCGGACGGCTTGGGGGGCGCTGCGGTTGGCGCAGAAGTCGCAGCCGTCGAAGGGGGCGTCGGGGGGGCAGCTGAAGGGGCAGCCGGCGTTGACTTCGAGCGCGGGCAGCAGCGCCGCGAGGGAGCGCGCCGCGGTGGACTTGGCGGTGCCTTTTTCGCCGCGAATGAGAACGCCGCCGATAGCCGGATTGACGGCGTTGAGCGCGAGGGCGAGCTTCATCCTATCCTGCCCCACGATAGCGGTGAAGGGGAAGGTTTTGTCCTGGACTTGTGTGTTAGCGTTGTTTTGCGTCATTGCGCTATTCATCATCCGTTGGCGGGGTTGCCGAGTATCTCTGTTGTCGTCGGGGCGCTCATTCAATCGCCTCGTATTGCCGAACCGCCTAACCGGCTTGCCGTTCCTGGCGCTCTTCCAATACGGCTTCGGTTCGTAGATAGACGCGGCGCAGTTCGGTTAGGGTCTCTTCGGGCGGGTTTTGCCACATTTGGCGGTCGGCGGCTTCCATTAGGCGGTCGGCTATGGCGCGCAACGCCCATGGGTTGCTCTGCTCGAAGAACTGCCGCATCGCGGGGTCAAGCGCGTACTTTTCGGCGACTTCCTGGTACATCCAGTCGTCTATTATCTGCGCGGTGGCGTCGTAGCCGAATATGTAGTCCACGGTGGCGGCGAGCTCGAATGCGCCTTTGTAGCCGTGCCGCTTCATTGAGTCCATCCACTTGGGGTTGACTACGCGGGAGCGAAATACGCGGCGGGCTTCCTCTTTCAGGTCGCGGGTATGCAGCAGGCTTGGGTCGGATGAATCGCCGAAGAATTGGCGCGGGTTTTCGCCGGCTAGGGCGCGCACGGTGGCTATCATGCCGCCGTGGAACTGCATGTAGTCGTCGGAGTCGAAGATGTCGTGTTCGCGGTTGTCCTGATTTTTGGTAGCCACGTCGATCGCCGCGAATCTGCGCCGAAACTCGCGGGCGGCGCTGACGCCGTGATGCGCGCGGCCGTAGGCATACGAACCCCAGGCGGCATAGACATTCGCGAGGTCTGCGTCCGTCTGCCAGCCGCCGTCGTCTATCGCCTGCAGGATGCCGGCGCCGTAGCTACCGGGCTTGCTGCCGAATATGCGAAACAGCGATTCGGTTTCGGCGCTCGCCGCGTCCGCGCCGCCCGCAAGCTTCTGCGATAGTTCGGCGCGGTAGTGCTTGCGGACGAAGTTGCGCTCGTCCGGTTCGTCAAGAGCCGCTACTCTATGGAATGCGTCGTCCATCATCGTGATGAGGTTTTGGAATGCGTCGCGGAAGAAGCCGCTGATGCGGACGGTGACGTCGATGCGCGGTCTGCCAAGTTCGGCGAGCGGGATGATTTCTAGGGCGGTAACGCGGCGGCTCTCTTCCTGCCATACGGGGCGCACGCCCACAAGCGCCAGGATTTGGGCGATGTCGTCGCCGTGCGTGCGCATAGCGGAGGTGCCCCAAACGCTGATGCCCACGGATTCGGGATAGGCGCCTTCGTCGCGGAGGTAGCGTTCCGCCAGCGAATCGGCGAGCTGCCTGCCTATCTGCCACGAAGTTTCGGATGGGATGCTGCGCGGATCCATGGAGTAGAAGTTGCGGCCTGTGGGCAGCACGCCCGCCATGCCGCGCGTGGGAGCGCCTGCGGGTCCGGGCGATATGAAGCGGCCGTCGAAGCCGCGCAGCAGGGCGTCGATTTCGTCGGTGGTGCGGGCGAGCGCCGGATAGATGCGGCGGCACACATAGCGCAGCACATCGGCCACGGGCGCAAAGTCAGCGCCGCCGCCGCGGTGGGATGCGCCTAGTACGCCGTCAAGTATGCCGTCCACGCTTGCAGCGTCGAAGCGGGTTTGGGCGAGGCGCTCATACAGACGGCGGGCCAACGCTTCTAGCCGCTCTATTACATCGCCGGCGCTGCGTATCGGTTCGCTGCCGTTGACGGCGTTCAGGGCGGCGGGCAGCGCATCGGGTTGAACGCGCGCGCCTCTGTCCCGCATAAGCGCTTGGTAGTCCAAGCCAAGCGCGCCGCCCAGGGCATCGCGCAGTCCCGGCACGCCGCCGTTGTTGAGCCGCGTGAGCGCAAGCAGCAGCCCAACCAGCAGTTCGCCCTGCGGCGCTTCGCCAAGCGTGTGCAGTCCGTCGCGTATCTGCGCGTCTTTGAGTTCGCAGATGTAGCCGTCGATATGCAGGATGAAGTCGTCGAAGTCGTCGGGTATTTCATCTACGCCGAGGTCTTCGTTTAGGCGCGCCTTCTGCACAACTTCCCATATCTGTTGGCGCAGCATCGGCAGCTTCTGCGGATCCATGCCTTGCGCGCGGGCGTATTCGTCCATGAGCTGCTCGCAGCGGGTTATGTCGCCGTAGCTATCGGCGGTGGTCATAGCGGGGACTAGGTGATCCACGATGACGGCGTGGGAGCGGCGCTTTGCCTGCGTGCCTTCGCCCGGGTTGTTGATGATGAACGGGTAGAAGTGCGGCAGGTCGGGCATGCACACTTCAGGGATGCAGGAGCGCGAAAGCCCAACGCCCTTGCCCGGCGTCCATTCCAATGTGCCGTGTTTGCCTAGATGCAGCACGGCGTCCGCGCCGAAATCGTCCCGCAGCCAGCGATAGAAGGCGACATAGTGATGGGTGGGCGCAAGTTCGGGGCTGTGGTAGATGGCGATAGGGTTTTCGCCGAAACCGCGCGGCGGCTGTATGCCCACGAACACATTGCCAAGCCGCAAACCCGCCATAAACAGATCGCCGCGCTCGTCGGAATAGACTGCGCCGGGCGGTTCGCCCCAGTCCGCCGTCATAGCGGCTTGCGTATCTTGCGGCAGGTCGGCGAACAGCGCGCGATAGGCTTGGGCGGACACGCGGCCTTCGGCGTCGCGGATCTGCTGCGGGGTTAGGAATTCGGCGTCGTAGGTGCAGCGATCGATTAGGCGGCGCATAAGCTCATCGCCGTCGGCGGGGATGTCGGTTACGGCGTATCCGTTGGCTTGCAGGGCGTTGAGCAGGTTGACGGCGGATGCGGGGGTGTCCAGGCCCACGGCGTTGCCAAGCCGCGCCGCTTTGGTGGGGTAGTTGCTGAGCACGATTGCGATTTTGCGCTCGGACGGCGGCGTGTGTCTCAGACGGGCGTAGCGCGCCGCAAGCGCCGCAAGCGAATCCACTTGCTCCGTATCGGGCGCATACCGCCGCAGTTCGCCGACTGCTGACGCATCTTGCTCCACCGCTTCTTTGAAGGACACCGGCACGGTTATGATGCGGCCGTCGAGTTCCGGCAATGCCACGTTCATCGCGATGTCAAGCGGGCTAAGCCCGATTTCGCGCTCAAGCCAGGCGGCGCGCGGCTCCGTGGATACGATTGCCTGCAGTATAGGCACATCAAGCCGTTCCAAGACGCGCGTAGATAGAATATCGGAGCCGTCATCGCCGCCGTTGTTGGATTGCAAGCCGGGTTGATGGCTCATAGCGAAGCTCTGCGTGCATACCACAACATCCACATTCGGCTTGCCGTGGGCGGTCATCAGATACTTGCGAAACACCGCGCCGTCATCCTCGCGCAGACTTGAGCAGAACACCGGCAGGGCGTTGCAGCCGCGCCGTTCCAGGGCGTCCACGACGGCGTCCACGAACTCTAGGTTGCGGCTGACCCAGTGGGCGCGGTAGAACAGCAGCGCCGCGGTGGGCTTGGCGGCGTCGCAGTATGCGGCGCGATATTCGGCGAGCGGGACGGCGTCGAGTCTGCCCGGCCGATACACGCCGTCTTGCGGCAGCGGCGCGGGCGGTTCATAGCCGTGGTTAGCGCCGAGCGCCTCATCGCTTACAAAGCGCAGCAGGTTTTGCATATTGCCTACGCCGCCGTAGTTGAGATACTCAAAGGCGGTCTGCGCGATGACGGCGGGCGTGGTGGAGCGGCGCTCGAAGACGGCGTCGCGGGCGGGTTCGCCGGAGCATGCCACAAGCGGGACGCCAAGCCGATGGCATGCCGTCTCAAGCGCGGCGAAGCGGTCGCCCAGGCTCTTTTCGCCGCCAAGCAGACGCAGCAGCAGCAGGCTTGCGGCGGGCAGCGTGTCGCTCACAAAGCGGTCGAAGGCGGCGGCGTCTTGGGCGAGCGCAAAGGGGTTAAGCGCCTGCGTGTTCGCCAAGCCGCGCGGCAAGCCGCCAAGCGCGCCGCTCAGCGTCAGAATGTCCGTATCGGATGTTGTCAGAAGTATAATCATTTTCAGCGATACGCAGCCGGAAGGCGGTTGTCAATTGCGGTTGGCGATACGCTATTCGGCTGCCGAATTCCGCGAAAGAATGTGTTCCGTATTTATGTTGATGTCTTGAAACCGAACAAGGGTTTATGTCTTCACACGCCGACGGAAATGCCGCGAATGTTAGGGTAGGGCGGCGTTCCAATGTAGGTTGAGAACGCCAAAGAAAAAGCCCCGACATCCAATGAGGTCGGAGCTTCAGCAAGCGTCGTTCGATTGCGCGCGTGCGGACTGCGGGCGCAAGGGGACGGGGAAGCGCTCCCACCAGCGAGAAGACTGCTTCCAACGCTACGGGCAGGTATCCTGACTTGCGGTTCGTCGGCTTGCGGCGCCTTCCCGGTCTTTGTGTATGCGTTGACTGCGCGCTGCGTCGGCTGCGGTTGCGTAATAGCAGCCTGCGTTTGGCGCAGCGGCGCGAAGTTGCGTATCGCATCACAAAGCGTGACCAGTGGCATAATGCCGCGGCCTCCCCGCTTACAGTGGCGTGGCCGTGGGGGACTTTCACCCTCTCTTCCCTGCGGACCCGCGCGTTAGATTCAGATGCGTATGTCAAGGTGCGGCGGCGCTCCGTGCGGGCGCATTGCGCTGCGCGTATCGGACGCCGCGAGGGTAAGGGTAGCATTGGGGGGGTGGGGTGTCAATGGGGGGATGGACTAGAGTTATGGTTGATGCAACGATTGCGGTCGTGCGCGCGCTATTGCTTGCCGCACACCCCCACTAGCGCATCACGCCGCCTTCGCTGTATCATTGGCGCAGCGCATCACGCGCGGGGAAGACGCGGCGGCAATACATTTTGGAACAAGCCGCGCAGCGCATCACACACGCGAAACATAGAGGGAAGGCGCATATGCGATACGATACTATCGTGGTTGGGGGCGGGTCGGCGGGGGCGGTGGTCGCGGCTAGGCTGTCGGAGGATCCCAACCGCGCCGTGCTGCTGCTGGAGGCGGGCAATGACTATGCGGACTTCGACGCTATGCCGGACGACATTAAGCTCGGGCTCGGCACGGGCGCTGACTTCTTCAACATTGACGACCGCCATAACTGGCTGTTCACAGGTGCCGCCACCGCCGACGCTCCGCCTATGGATGTGCCGCGCGGCAAGGTTATGGGCGGCACCAGCGCCATCAACGGGCAGGTCTTTCTGCGCGCCATCCCCGACGATTTCGACTATTGGGTGTCTATGGGCAATCACGAATGGCGCTTCGAGGATGCGCTGCCGTATTACCGCAAACTAGAGACGGATCTGGATTTTCAGGACGATTTTCACGGCGGCGACGGCCCCATTCTGGCGAAGCGGCACGCGATTGAGAGCCTGCTGCCCGATCAACTCGCCTTCTACAACGCCTGCATCGCCGCCGGCTTTCCCGCCAATCCGGACCACAATCACCCGGACGCCACCGGCGTCGGCCCCTACGCGCTGAACAACCCCAACGGCATCCGCTGGAGCACGGCGCTGGGCTACATCAATCCGGCGCGCCACCGCCTCAATCTCACCATCAAGCCCAACTGCGCCGCGCGCCGCATCCTGTTCGCGGACTATGCGGCGGCTTCCGGCGGCTGCCGCGCCGTGGGCGTTGAGGTGGAAAGCGGCGGCGAACTCTTTCGCGCAGAGGCGGACGAAGTGGTATTGAGCGCCGGGGCGGTGGGATCGCCGCATCTGCTTATGCTGTCCGGCATCGGCCCGGCGGACGATTTGCGGCGGGTGGGCATACCGGCGCGGCTGGATCTGCCGGGCGTGGGCAAGAACCTGCGCGATCATCCCGCCGTGCATGCGCGCTGGCGCTGCAAGCCCGATTTTCCCATCCCCCCGGACGGCGTGGGCGCTCAAAAGGTGGCGCTGCGCTACACCGCCGAAGCGTCCCATCTGCGCAACGATATGATAAAGGTTATGCGCTTCAACTCCGAAGAGCGCCTGCTGATTATGAGCGTGGGCATCTACTTGGCGCTGTCCGCGGGCGAGCTGCGCATCGCATCCGCCGATCCGGATACGCAGCCTACGCTTGACTACAACTATCTCAGCGATCCGTTCGACTTGGAGCGCCTGCGCAAGGGCGTTCACCTGTGTATGACGCTGGTGGAACATCCGGAGTTCACGCAGATAATAGACGCGCTGCACGAACCCACGCCGGCGCAGCTCGCCGATGACGATGCGCTGGACGCTTGGATTCGGCGCAGCGTCTCTACGATGCACCATATTTCTTGTACCTGCAAGATGGGGCCGGCGTCCGATCCGATGGCGGTGGTGGACCAGCATGGGCGCGTTCACGGCGTCGCCGGGTTGCGCATCGCCGACGCGTCCATAATGCCCGATTGCGTGCGCGCCAACACCAATGTGACCACGATGATGATAGGCGAGCGCATAGCCGACTTCATCGCCAACGGCGAATAGACGCATCCCATATCGCCGACAGCAATGCTTCAGCAATTCCGCCATCTGTACAGCGACGCTATCCGCACAGAGGCGCTGCGGCGGTTCGGCTTGCGCGCCGTATCCATCGAGTCGATGACGGACGCCAGCCATAGCTTCGTATATGACTGCGAGCGCCACGGCAGCCGCTATGTACTGAAAATTACGCATACACGCCACCGAAAGCCGTCCGATATTCTGGGCGAGCTGGAGTTCATAAACTACTTGGCGGTCGGCGGCGTAAGCGTTCCGCGCGCCGCGCGGTCGATAGGCGGCAGTTTCGTTGAGACGCTGGATGCGGCGCATCCGGACGACGGCAAGTTTATAGCGGTGGCGTATGAGAAGGCGCGCGGCGCATTGGTGGACTGGCGCGAATGGACGCCGCTTATGTTCGAGCAGTGGGGCGCTCTCATCGGCAAGATGCACGCGCTCACGAAAGACTATGCGCCGTCGGACGAATCGCTGCGCCGCCGCTTTTGGCATCAAGACTGGGATTGGGATATCGACAACCCTGTCTATCTGACGATGCCGGCGCTTCGCGGCAAGGCGCGCGCCATAAAGGATTGGCTGCTAACCCTTCCCACCGATAGGGACTCTTTCGGACTGATACATTCGGATTTGCATCAGTTCAACTTCTTCTACGATGATGGCGCTATCCTGCCCTTCGACTTCGACAACACGCACTACGATTGGTTCATATCGGACTTCACCACGGTGATAATCAATGCGGTGGCGTGCCAGCAATACCACTATAAGCGCGGCGAATATGATTATTGGACTGCGGGCGAGCCGATGGACGCCGCCGAATTCCTGGACTACTTCTTTACGCCGTTCATAGAGGGCTATCGGCGGCATAACCGCTTGGCGGGCGTATGGATGCGGCGTCTGCCGGCGTTCCTGAACCGCCATTGGCTCACCTTCTACACGGACGCGCTGCGCGATGCGGAGTTCGTGAATAGCGATGAAACGGCGCAGGCGGCGAACTTCCCATGGCGCACGCTGCGCGGCTTGGAATCGGAAGCGCTGGGCGATTGGTGGGGGCGGTTCAGCTTCGACAAGTTCGCATAGGGCGGCGGTCAGAATGCGCGCTCCCAAAATCGCCGATTTTTTAGCGCCCATAACACTATACAATTGGCGTTTAACGGCTATAATGCCTTAGCACATCCGAAATCCGATTTGCGCTCCAAATCGCGGATGTTTTGGATGCGGCCGTGGTCAACCTTATCTTCATATCGCGCATTTCGCGCGCAGGTGAGAAATGGCAAGTCAGATATACCCGTCCATATCGGATTACGGCTTAATCAGCGATATGCACTCGTGCGCGCTGGTGTCCACCGCCGGCTCGATAGACTGGTGCTGCTTCCCGCGCTTTGACAGCAACGCCATATTCGGCAGGCTGCTTGACTGGCAAAAGGGCGGCTACTTCCAAATCGCGCCGAAAGGCTCATACGCCGTCAGCCGGGAATATCTGCCGGGATCCAATGTGCTGCAGACAACATTCGCCACGGACGGCGGCAAGGCGCGCCTCACCGATTTTATGCCGGTTCACCACGACGAAGAGGCGCCGATCGAGCCGTACAAGGTCGGCGAATCCCACCAAATTATGCGCATCGTGGAGTGCATCGAGGGCAGCGTGGAAATGCGAATGGAGTGCCATCCGCGCTTCGAGTACGGCTCCATCGTGCCGCATGTGGCTATGGAAACGCCGAATATCGGCTTCGCGCACGGCGGTTCGGCCGCCATATCGGTGTACTGCTCCCACGGATTGGATCAGACGGACGGCGGCTTCCGATCCAGTCAAGCGCTGACGGCGGGGGACAAGTTCTATGTAGTGGTAACCTACGAATCGCGCTTTTCGCACGATGCCGATCTGCTCAGCGGGGCGGTGATAGAGAACAGCCTGGATGAGGCGGCGACCTACTGGCGCAACTGGAGCGCGGTGTGCAAGTACACAGGCAAGTACAGAGACCAAGTGCTGCGCAGCGCGCTGACGCTCAAGGCGCTCATCTACGCGCCGTCGGGCGGGATGGTGGCCGCCGCCACAACATCGCTGCCGGAAGAGATAGGCGGCGCTCGCAACTGGGATTACCGCTATACCTGGGTTCGGGACGCATCATTCGCCATCTACGGGCTGTTCATATTGGGCTATCAGCAAGAGGCGAAGGCGTTCAGGAATTGGATCGAGTGGGCGACGGTCGGTCGGGCGCGCGACCTGAACATAATGTACGGCTTGGGCGGCGAGCGCCGTCTGACCGAGGTTGAGCTAACCGACCTTGCGGGCTACCGCGACTCAAGTCCGGTGCGCATCGGCAACGGGGCTTATTCGCAGTTTCAGCTAGACGCATACGGCGAACTGATGGATTCGGCGCATCTGTATCGCCGCTTCATCGGCCCTATCGATGAGGAATACTGGGCGTATCTGCTGCATGTGGTCAACTTTGTGCTTGACCACTGGCGCGAACCCGATGAGGGCGTCTGGGAGGCGCGCGCCGAAAGGCAGCATCATGTATTTTCCAAGGCGTGGTGCTGGGTAGCGCTTGACCGCGCCATCAAGATGGTGCGCGCGCTGGGACTGCCCGGCGATGTGGAGCGCTGGCGCAAGGTGCGGCGCGAAATTCGCGAGCAGATCTTGACGCAGGGCTTCGACGAGCGGCGCGGCGTGTTCGTGCAGGCATACGGCAGCGAACTGCTGGACGCCGCCAACCTGATGCTGCCGCTCATAGGCTTCATCAAGGCGGACGACCCGCGGATGCTCGCCACCATTCGCGCTACGCAACGGGAGCTCACATCGCCGCAGGGGTTCGTGTATCGCTATCGGGGCTTCGACGACGGCATATCCGGCGACGAAGGCACATTCAACATCTGCTCGTTCTGGCTTTGCGACAACCTGATACTGCTGGGCGAGTTGGACGAAGCCACCGAAATGTTCGAGCGGCTGCTGGCGCACACCAACGACCTTGGGCTTATGAGCGAAGAGATCGATCCGCACACCGGCGAGCAGCTCGGCAACTACCCGCAGGCGTTTTCGCACCTGTCAATCATCAACACGGCGGTGCAGCTGGAGCGGGCGCGGGCTAGGCAAAAGGCAGCGGCTAACCACTAAAGAGGGGGCATATATGGCAGCGCAAAATAGCCAATCCACAATCGCAAAGAGCGATAACAAGAGCGAACTGGACGGGTTGCGCTCCGCTGAAGTGATAGCGGATGTAGCCGAAGGGTTCGCGGAAATAGACCGCGGGGAGTATGTGGTTCTGGCAGAGGATGAGTTGCTGGAGAAGATAAGGAATGCCGAAACTCGTTCTGGCTGAATCCGATGAAGCAAGCGTGAATAGCGGCAAGTGTTAACGCAAAGGCGCAGAGGCGCAAAGGGTTGAATGGGCGAAATCGCTATTAGAGTATTGCCGTCAGCAGCCCGGACGCGATTAGCGTTATCGCCCAGATGCGGTCTAGGTTGAACCACGCGCGGCGCAGGATCGCCAAGCCAACCTTTTCGTATATCACCACGGCGGTTATGCCCATCACGGAGAACATCGCAAGCGTGTGTATGGACACGGCGGTTAGCTGAGATACCAGCGTGGCGATGCTGGGCGGCGCGCCGACGCTCATATATTCGGCGTGCGTTAGCAGGCGCAGGTCAAGCGCTTGGGCGGGCGAGCCGCTGAATATGGGCAGGTTCAGCATCACGGGGATAAGCATCAGTCCCGCGCCGTGCGCCGACGCCATCAGAAACGACCACGCCGTCAGCGAGCGAAAGTCCACGCGCATGCTGACCCAGCGCGGATGCGACAGCGGGCGCAGCAGCTTGAACACCCCGAAGCCTATCACTATCGCCGCGCCGATGAGCTTGAGCGCCACAAGCGGCAATATCACATTGACCAGCATCACCAGCGCCACCACGGCGGCGACGGACGCGGCGTGTCCGAGCGCTATGGGCGCGAATGCGCGATAGACGGCGGCGCGGCGGCGTTCCTGCAACCCCAGCGCCACGGCGAACAGCCAGCCCATCGCCGGGTTGATGCCGTGATATGCGCCAAGCGCCGCAAGCGCCAGCCATGGGGCAAAGTCTGTGAGAGACAAGGGGCGTTAGTCGCGGTCAATGGGTTTATACGGCGGCTTCCCCATACCGGCCGCCTTGCCGCTGCGGGCATAAGCGGCGGTATGGGGATGATTTGCCGATTGTTCGGGCTAGTCGGAGTAGCAGAAGGTGTCGGACGAAGCGTCGCCGCCCTGCAGCCGAATCTGGTGGACGCGGTCGGCGCCGAAGTCCATGAAGAAGTCGTCGGCAATGGACATTGCGCCATCTTCGGACACGTTCACTTTTGCCGCCCAACCCTTTACGCCTTCGGGGTAGAACTGATTGTCCCACGCCACATAGAGCGAGTTGGTGATGTAGATGCGCCGTCCGTCGCGGCTGACCTCTACCATCTGCGGGCCGCCGTTGAGTTCGCCGCTGTTCGGATGGGACGCCTTGCGCGTGATGCCGCCCAGATAGACGGAGCCGATGTGCTTGGGGTTGAACGGATCGGTGACGTCGTACTGCCTGAACTCGCCGGTTCCCCAGCATGAGACATACAGATACTTGTCGTCCAGGGACAGGTTGATGTCGGTGATGACCGGCGGCACGGCGCCGAAGCCTTTCAGCAGCGGCGGCAGGTCGTCGGCGTCGGCGGGTTCGGCGGGTATCTCGATGACCTTTTGCGCCGCCCACTCATCGCCGCCGTTCTTGTGCCAAAGCCAAACGGAGCCGGACAGGTTCTCAACATTGGTAACCACGCCGGCGAAGCCGTATGTCTTGCGCGGATCGCGCGCGGGGCGCAGCTCCAGCACCATCTGGTTTTCGTCGCCGATGTCGATGGTCTGCTTTATCACGCGCTTGGCGAAGTCCCAGATGTGTATCTGATGGCCGTACTGCCTGCCAAGCAGCAGTTCAGGCACAACGCCGGACTCCACCATATCGGGCGTTCCCCACTCGCTTGTTATCATCGTATCGTAGTTGATGTGCCAGCCGAAATCGTAGGACAGCACCTGTTCGCCGCGGTCCGCTTCCCATGCGCCCTTGACGTCGAAGGTTTCGTGGTCGAGCGTGAAGACGCCGCCCGGGCCGCCGCCGCCGGGAACGCCGAGTCCGTTGATGTAGATGGCGTCGGGGCCGCAGTGGACGGTGTGCGGGCGGCTGTAGCCGGACTTTGCGGCGAGGTCGTCCGCCTCGATGATTTTGGAGATGGTCGGATTGCGCGGGTCGGGCTTGGTGTCCACGATGTAGATGCGCGATGAGCGCAGCCCGCAGAAGAGCAGGTAGCGGCGCTCCACATGCGGATGCGGCATATTCGGGCAGAGCGAGGCGCTGCAGGCGTTCCAACCGAAGTGGTGCAGCTCATCGCCCACATTGGGGAGTTCCATTCGCCCTACCAGTTCGCCGTAGGTATCGGAGTCGGGGTTGACATCCATAACGCCCACGGCGTCGGGCTTGCCGGAGTCGGGCGGGCTAACGATGGCGACATAGGCGAGCTCCTCTTGGGGCGCTTCCATCGCCATCTTTGGGGACGGATAAAAGGTTGGGTCCGGTGTCCAAGTTGCCAAAGCGGTTTCCTTTCTACTCTGCCTGCGTCGTTGTCGGAATTGTTGTTGACTCGGTGGGTAGTTATTCTACACGCTTGTATAAACTAGCGCAATAATAAGTATTAAAAGGCATTCTAAAACTGCGGCGCTTGTTAACCTGAAACATCCTAGGAACCCCTGCATGTTAAAATACTGAATACTTCGCAGGTTATACGCCTCAATGATTAAGAATTGAGTTCAATTTGAGAATATCCGTATAAACGCCCCAATTGACACTCAAAACCTATACCTGATATATTAAATTCCTACCATCCCCGAAACATAGCGGGTTTACCGTAATGCCCGCGCCGGCGTTACCCAGCGCTCTTGCAGAGCCTACAATGCGAGCGACACAGCGACATCAGAGCGGACAAGCGCCGCATCATCCCGCCCCCATATCGCGCGGCAATACCGCCGCAGGGTTCGGGGCGTTTTGGCATTCCCACGCATTCAGCCGGCGATGAACGGCGCGCGCCGTATAGCGGGCGATACCCCAGGAGGCGAGATTTGCAAAAGACCGACTTTGTAGTTAGATTCGCGGGTGAGGGCGGTCAAGGCATGGTTACCTCATCCGAAGGGCTGGCGCAGGCGGCAAGCAATGAGGGCTATCATGTGCAAACCTTTGTTACCTTCCCCTCGCAAATCATGGGCGGCCCCACTATGGCGCAAACGCGGCTGTCCACCTCGCATATCCTGAGCGCTGGCGACGAACTCGACGTCCTTGTATGCTTCAACGAAGAGGCGTACCTGAATCACAGGGACGAAGTCGGCGACGGCGGCGTCATCATTTACAACTCCGGCGAGTTCGAGCCCGACGACCTTGACGGCAGTTTCGGCATGCCATTCGCCGACCTCGCCAAATCCACCGGCAACGCCCGCGCCGAAAATATGATTGTGCTGGGCGCGCTGGCGCATCTGGTCAGCATGCCCCAAACGATTTTGGAAAACTTCGTCAGAGAGCGCTTCACCCGCGGCCGCGCCAACGATGAGCAGATAATCACATCTAACATAGAAGCGCTGTCCCTCGGCCGCCAACAATCCGAAAGCAGCGGCTTCAGCCTAGGCGAACTTGCGCCCCCAATTATGCCCGAAGGCGATCAAATCCTGGTCAACGGCAACGAAGCCATTTCGCTAGGCGCATGCGTCGCCGGCTTGAACTTCTACGTCGGCTATCCCATATCCCCCGCAACCTCGATCCTGCTATGGATGGAGCGCAACCTCACCGGCGGCGGCAATTTCGTGCATCAGGCAAGCTCCGAAATCGAGGCTATCAACGCCATCGTGGGCGCCGGTTTCGGCGGACAAAAGGCTATGACCGCAACCGCCGGCCCCGGACTTTCGCTTATGGGCGAGGGGCTTGGGCTTGCGTGGATGGCTGAAGTGCCGCTTGTGGTTACCGATGTGCAGCGCGGCGGCCCCTCCACAGGATTGCCCACCAAGACCGAGCAGTCCGACCTGCTGGCGGCGCTCAACCCCGGACACGGCGATGTCAGCATGCCCATCATCGCGCCCGGCAGCGTGGAAGAGTGCTTCTACGCCGCTGTTATGGCGTTCAACTGGGCAGAGCGCTACCAAGGCCCCGTCATCCTGATGAGCGAGCATATGCTTTCCGAAAGAAAGCAAAACATTCGCAAGCCCGACCTCGCAAGCATCACGGTTGAAAACAGAGACACCTACGGCGGCAGCAACGGCTACAACCGCTACGACGGCTGGGAAATTTCGCCTATGCCGCTGCCCGGCGGCCCCGGAAGCTACATCGCCAACGGCAGCGAACACGACGGCATGGGCGACACCACCCACCTGCCGGAGCGCCACATCCAAATGACCGAGCGCCGCTTCAGCAAGCTTGAGCTTTTGGAAGACGAAGCCTACGAAATCGACGGCGACGACTGCCCCATCGTATTGATGCCCTGGGGCGGCTCCAAAGGCCCGGCGCAGGCGGCGTATGAGCAGCTCATCGCGGACGGCGAAGACTTGGGCTGGCGCTACACTATGTTCGTCAATCCGCTGCCCAAAGAGCTTGTGGAAGAGTTGAAAGAGAAAGAACTTGTGCTTGTGCCTGAGCTCAACTACCTTGGGCAGTTCGCCAGCGTGCTGCGCTCGCAAGGCGTCAAGGCGGAAGCGATAACGCAGTACACCGGCTTGCCTTTCAAGGTGAGAGACCTGGTCGGCCGAATAAGAGAGCGCCTCGAACAGGAACAGAAAGTGAGCGTACCCGTATGAGCGTCAAGAACCCGGAATACGATTTCAAGTGGTGCCCCGGCTGCGGCGATTTCGGCGTGCGGCGCGCTCTGGAAGCCGCCATCAAACAGCGCCGCGTGGACACCGAACTGCCCGTTGAAAACAATGTTGTGGTAGCCGGCATCGGCTGCTCCGGCAATATGGTTCATCTGCTTGAGGGAGATCAGCCCTACGGCATTCACGGCATTCACGGCAGGGCGCTGCCTATCGCGTTTGGCGTCAAAATGGGACGCCCCGACCTCAATGTCATAGTAGTCGCGGGCGACGGCGACTTCCTCAGCATCGGCAACGAACACATAGCCCCGCAGGCGGCGCGCAACCTGGACATCACCGCCGTCATTATGGACAACGGCGTGTACGGCTTGACCAAAGGGCAAAGCTCGCCCACCACCAAACTTGACGAAGTTACCAGCTCCACCCCATTCGGCAAGCCCGAAGACGCCCTGAACCCGCTTGCGCTCTACCTCACGCTGGGCGTGTCCTACATCGCATCCCATGTGTCCACCAAGGTCAGAGACTTGGGCGCAATCATAACAGACGCGATGAACCACAAAGGCTTCTCGATCGTGCATGTGCAATCGCCCTGCACCACCTACAACAACACATACCAGGAACTCAAGGGCAATGTTCGGCAGGGCATCCCGCCGCTTGCGTGGGACATCCCCGAACACCACGACCCCGGCGACATCGAAGCCGCCGCCGACCTAGTCAATCAGGGCGGCGTCCCCGTGGGCGTAGTCTATAAGGACAGCGACCGCCCCTCATTCCAAGACCGCATAGACGCCATCAACGACAAGTCCTTCTCCCGCCAAGTGGACAGGATGATAGACTCCTACGCCATCTAGCCGCCCGCATCCCAAACCCAACACAGCGCATATAAGGCAGGGGCGAAGATAATTCGTCCCGGCCTTATTTTGCATTAGTGCCTTTGCGTTTAGAGCGCGCCATGACTTCATTTTCATTTTGACCACACGCTAAAGCGGCGTTAAAGAGTTGTTAAACCCAAGCGGGTAGAGTAGTTCGCGGGTTTGTTTCAACGCCCAACGCCATACGGGAGAATCCACACATTGCGGTTGCGCTATGCGCTGATAGCGGAGACGATTGGCACTTTTCTGCTTGTGCTGTTCGGCACGGGCGTTGTGGCGGCGGCTGTGATTACGGGCGCGCAAGTCGGGCAATGGCAGGTGGCGGTCGTATGGGGTTTCGGCGTCGCGCTTGCCATCTACACCACCGCCGCCATATCCGGCGCGCACCTCAACCCCGCCGTCAGCTTAGCATTCGCCATATTCCGCCGCCGCGAATTCCCATTCCGCCGAATGCTCGCCTACTGGGGCGCTCAACTGGCGGGCGCCGCACTGGCGGGGCTTGTGGTGCTTGCGCTGTTCGGCCCGTTCATAGAGCGCTTCGAGCAAGCCAACGGCTACATTAGGGGAATGCCGGGCAGTCAGCATTCGGCGATGATTTTCGGCGAATACTTCCCCGACCCGAACACCGTCGGCGTGGACGATGCGGCGCGCGCGCTCATATCTGCGCCAATGGCGGCGGTAGTGGAAGGCTTGGGAACGGCGATACTGGCGCTGGTCATATTCTCGCTGTCGGACAGGCGCAACGCCGCGCTGCCCAACAAGGGACTTGCGCCCTTCTTCATCGGCTTTACGGTCGCGGTGCTGATAAGCGTCTTTGCGCCGCTCACGCAAGCGGGCTGGAATCCGGCGCGCGATTTCGGGCCGCGCATCGTGGCGTTCTTCGCAGGCTGGGGCAGCATCGCCATTCCGGGCCCGTCCGGCGGCTTCTGGGCATACATCGTAGGCCCGCTGATAGGCGCTCCGATAGGCGCCGCCGTCCACGAATTCCTGCTGAAGCCCGGCTTGCCGCCGCCTCAGAGCCGCGCAGACGGCCGCATGAACGCAAGCGATGAGTTGATTACCACATCGAAAGCCAAAGACGGCCGCGCCCCCACCGACGGGTTGATAGCGGCGGCAAGGGACGACGAATGAGCGCCATCCTGTTCGTATGCGTTCACAATGCTGGGCGCAGCCAAATGGCGGCGGCGTTCATAGACGCGCTTGCCGCCGACGGGCTTGGCGATTGCGCCTTCGACGCCTAGGTTCGCTGAGCGGATGGCATGCTGCTTGACTCAGTCCGGAGCGCCTTCGCTGAGCGGCGTTGCCTTGCTGAGGTAGTAGTTGGGATCCGCCCTAGGATTGCCGGAATCGGCTGCGTCCAGCATCCTGTCATACTTGGGGTCGAGATCGCCGAGCTTGCTGGAGAGCGATTTGTGCAGCGCAACGGTCGAGATTACGCGCGTAGTATCGCTGCCGCCGCAGCTGCCGCACTCCACGGCGTCCGGCGGCGAGAAGTTGCGCCACAGCACATCGGATTTGCGGTTGCAGTCCCGGCATCTGTACTCATAGATAGGCATATGCGTTCACCCGCTTGTGTTCACTCGTTAGGCGAAGGTGGTCTGCACCCCCGCCGATGCGTCAAAGAACGCCTGCAGCGATAGGTGATACTGAAAGAAAGCGGTTCGGCGCAGTTCGTCGTGCGACTTTACGCAGCCGTTGGGCATCGCTAGGTCAAGCGCATTCAAGGTATGCTCTGAGTCTGCGCCGCCGTTGGACGCGATGTTGTCCAGAAGCGCGCGCCATCCATCCTGGGACATATCCAGATAGAAATCGGCGGCGCGCATATCGTCCGCAGGAACGGCAGCCACGCCGGCGCACTCGAAGCCCTCGAATGTAACCGCAAACGCCTTATCGCCGACCTTGACGCCCATAACGCAGTTGCAGCTCCCCTGCGATGCGAACTGCGGGTCAGCGTTGGCGCGCTGGCGCACCGCCTCGAACCACTCTATTGACGGAAAATCCGGCATATCATCCTCACTTGGCTTTCGTTTGCTATGCGGCAGACTTGCATCCCGATCGAAACGCACCAGCGCTTGCGGCGGCTAAACGTCCGCTTCGGCTTTATCATCGTCGTCAAATTCGGGGAGCGGCTCATAGAAGGGTTCGCCCGCGGCTTCCGATTTCAGGCGGCGCGCGTCCCACGCCTTGATCCTGGCGCGGTATCGCTTTTGCCGTCTGCGCTCTTCTTCGCGCCCCTCTTCGTAGCGTCTCTTCAAGTAGCGTTCTGCCAGCATACATATCGCCTCCAATTGCCATACGGCAGGCTTGCGCCCGCGGCAAAGCGCATCAGCGCGCGCTGCGGCTAAGCATCCTCTTCTTCGTCTCCATCATCGTCGTCAAAATTGGGCATCGGCTCGTCGAATGGTTTGCCTTCGGCTATCGATTTCAGGCGGCGCGCGTCCCACGCCTTGAGCCTGGCGTTGTATCGCTTTTGCCGTCTGCTGGCTTTGGCGCGTTCTCTGTTAGCGCCCTCCTCAATCCCATCGTCGCGCCCTATTTGGTAGCGCTTCTTCAAGTAGCGTTCTGCCAGCATAACAGTCCCCTCCAATGTAAGTAGTATTACAAGCGTCTCCGCCGCAATCGTGATTACCAGCGGCGCGGTTCCCTGCCCGATTGCGATGAGCGTTTCGGTAGGCGTGTCGTCGGTGTTGTGGAATATCTCTTGCCAGCTTATCAGGCATATGACAACCGTTATCTGAAGCGAAAACAGGATGTAATAGACTACGCCCCACGCCTCGGATATGCTCCATATGGATATTCTGCCGGACAAGAACCTTTTCATCATCTAGCGATCGGCTAACCTTCCGGGGCGAATTCGGTTTGGACGCGCGCGGACGCGTCGAAGAAGTATTGGAATGTCTGATTGTAGCGATAGAAGAAGTCTTGGCGGTACTGGTCGCCGTTCAGCGTTTGCGCCAATCCGTCGTCGCGCTCCATATCAAGCGTGTTCAGCGTATAGCCCAGGTCAGCGCCGTTGTTGTCTCTGATGTTCGCCAGCATATCGCGCCATTCGGCGTACTCCATATTGAGATAGAAGTCGGCGTCCGCCAGCGTGGCGGCGTCCACTTCCCGCGCTTCGGCGCACTCCATCCCCTCGAACACCACCAGATACGCCTTATTGCCCACCTTGACGCCCATAACGGCATCGCACAAGCCGCCGCCCGCCTGCTGATACGAGTCGTCGGAGTTGAAGACGCCGCGCACCTGTTCAAACCAGTCTAGCGATGGGAATTGCGGCACTTTCTACGCCTCCATATACTTTGCGAGCCCCTGCGGGAAGCCCGTCTCGCGCCTAACGCCGATGTACTCCATATTGGACAGGTATTGCCGCGCGAAATCGCCCATCATTCGCTCGAACCGGCGCATTCCGCTGCGCGCGCCCTCTATGCCGCCGCCGAATATGACGGCGAGCGCCTCTTTCAGCGCCGGGTCTGCAAGCTCGCGCTCGAACACGCGCTCCGCTATGTTGAGCAGCCGGCCGAACACGATGACCTTATCCGGGTTATGCGATGTGGCGTAGCGCAGATGCGAAAGCCCGTAGGCGATATGCCGCGCCTTATCTTGGACGCAGCGCGCGAACAGAACCTTTTCGGCGGGGTTGTGCGCGAATAGTTCGCCGTACCTGTACAGCGTGAATGTGAATGTCCCGCGCAGCAGATGCAGCATAAGCGCAGTTTCGGGCCAGCCGCCGGTGCTTTCCAGCAGCATGCGGTTGACTTCGCCCTTGTTCTCAAGCCCCAAGCCGCCGCCGTTGGCAAGCGCGCGCTTGCGAAACGCCTCGAAGTGCCGCGCGTTGTCGAACATCTGCGACGCAAGAAAGAGCTTGACTTCGTGATAGCCGTATGAGAGCTTCTGCTGCCATCCGCCGATGACGTCTATCTCAACGCTGGCGTACTGCGAAAGCTCAGTGCAGAGCTGGCACATAGCGGCTTCCACGTCGTCGGGCAGCGGGCGCAGCGTATCCCAGGGGATGTCCGTTGCGGGCGCCCACCGCCGTTGGATCGCCTCTTCGTAGAGATCGGCGGCGTTGTCCGCCCAGAGTTCGCGCTTTTCGCGCACCTCAAAGCCCAGCGGCGCAACGCCCGGCACCGGGTAGGCGCCGCGCGGCTTGCGCGTCTGGTCGTCCCAAAAGTCCGGCACATCGCCATACACGCCCACATTGAGCGCATCCACCGTCAACCCGTTCTTGGTAGGCACGGCGCGCGTCCCCCATTGGAGCGTGTTGTTCATCCACGACAGGTCGGGCGGCGCTATTTCCACCTCAGGCGCAGCGCCCGCGGCCTGTTCGGTGGCGCGCGCCGCGGACGCTTCGGGCGCAGATGCGTTTGGGGATTGAGTTTTGTCTGTCATTGTGTATCGCTACTCCGATTTCGCTCCGAACCATGAATCCACGCGAAGCAGGTCGTATATTAGCCTTCTGTTCCATACCACTAGAACTAGCGGCAGCATGAGCGTGATGGCGTCAACTATAAGATAAGTGGATAAAATTTCAAGCAAGTGTAGGTACTTGTTGACTCCGAACAGGTTGTCGAAGATCGACTGCAAAACGACTGCCACAATAAGATGCGGGATGAAGAAGTTAAGCGTTGCCACAATCGTTAACGCAAGCCATGCAGTCAATAGGACTAACGCCCTTCCTATGTTCGTCAAATCGCCGCCTAGCAGAGAATATATCCTTTCGCGCTTCCATGCCACTATGACTATCGGCGCTGCAACGACGGATGCAAACAGAATCGCATTTGTTAAGAGCGCCCAAGCGTAGAACGCAAACGGGAATGTGTAGTTCTCAACCTGTTGGTAGTCAATAAACGGCAGGTACACCGGCGGCAGTCCAATTGTAACCCCTAGCGAAATGCCAAGCGAAACTCCCACCTTAACAAACACGACCGTTAGCGCAAACCACGCCACGAACAGGGCGACTGCTTTTCCTGCGGTCATTGGCTTGCGCCTCCGGTGTGTTGAATAGCGATTAGCGTTGCCCGCTCAGAACCGTCAGCCGACGCGCAGTATGGAGTATATCGCTTGTCTTTTCCAAACCACTATGACCACGGGCAGTATAACTCTAATGATAATGGAGAGCAGCTGAAGAGCCAAAAATCCGAGCCAGTCCAGGTCGTATTCAAACAATGGCGACAAAATAACCACTAGAACCAAATCCAAAACCGGCACAATAACCCACACCGCATTTACCGCAATCACCAACACCAGCCCCGCCGCAAATAGGGCTAGAGCTCTTCTCACATTCGTCAAATTGCCGCCCAGTAGAGTGTATATCCTTTCACGGTTCCAAGCCACTATGACTACCGGCAGTACGCCGGCAAATATAAGCAGCGTGGCATCGTTGATGCGTCCAATGAGGTGTGGCTCGTCTTCAAACAACGAGTACACCATAAGCGGCGCATCCGAAGTAACTACCATAACGCCTACGCCGAATAGCGCAACCGTCAGCGCAAACCACGCTACGAATAGAGCGACTGCTTTTCCTGCGGACATTGGCTTGCGCCTCCGGTGTGTTGAATAGTGATTAGCGTTGCCCGCCCAGAGCCGTCAGCCGACGCGCAGTATGGAGTATATCGCTTGTCTTTTCCAAACCACGATGACCACGGGCAGTATTATCTGCAGTATGACCCTTGCGGGTAGGATTACCGCTAGGGTGAAGGGTCCGTAAAAAGGGTCGGCGGCTTCGGTTAGCATTCGGGGCGATAATCCCCAAATCTCTAGAATGAGCACTAGAGCGCGCGCGATGGTGAACATTGCGCCGAATACGAGGTATAAGGCGAGCGCCGCGAAAATCAGGGCTAACGCCTTTTTTAGACGCATCGTCTTACACCTCATCGGCGGTCAAGATGGGCGGTCAAGCGTCGCCGCGCCGCGCGTGGGCTAGTTGCGGATGTAGTCCATGATGCCGGGGACGGCGCGCCCGTTCTCGAAGCGCTCGCCGAAGCCGGCGGATCGGATGCGCTGCACATATTCGCGCACTTGGCGGCGGCGTATCGCCATCAGCTTGCGCGCGCCCTCATCGTAGTTCTTGACGCCGCCGCCTAGCAGGATAGCCATCGCTTCGCTGCTGGGCGTGTTGATGGCGGCCGGGTTCTGCGTGCCGGCGAGCAGGCTGCGCTCGCCTTCGTCGAGGTAGCAGTGTATCTCTTCGCGGCGCTCCGGCTCGCTCTCTGACAGGTAACGCATGTGCATAACGCCGAATGCCACATGGCGCGATTCGTCCTGCGCCGCCAGCCGATAGATGCGCTTTTCGGCTTCGTTGTACGACATCAGCTCGCCCATGCGAAACAGCGTCAGCACCGCGCCTTCGCCCGATATGTGCAGGCGGGATGACATTTCCGTGAACTCGCGGGACAGGTCTATGCTGCCCACAACGCCGCTGGTAGTGATGTCCGGGCGCTGCATCAGTCCGCCGCCGTTGGCAAGCGCGCGCTTGCGAAACACATCCAAATGGCGGGACTCGTCCATTATTTGGCTCAGCAGAAACATTCGCGGCTCGAAGTAGTCGGGGCTAGTGGTCGCCACCCAGCGCGCCGGAATGTCCGCCGCCACGAACTCCACTTCGGTCAAGAATGTGTCCAGCTGGCACTGCGCGCGCTCGATGTCGTCGGGCAGCGGCTTGATGGTGTGCCACGGAATGTCCGTCGCCGAGCTCCACTGACGCTGCAGCGATTCTTCATAGAGGGCGGCGGCGTTGTCCAGCCAGATTTCGGACTTGGTTCGCACGCCGTAGCCGCCGATGCGATAGGCGTCGGGGCGGGACGCCGCGCCCCTGGGCTTGCCCGTCATATTGTCGGTGGTGTCCGGCGCTTCGCCGTATGAGCCGACCTCGATGCTGGACAGCGTCATCCCGCGCTTTTCGTCTGGCGCCGCCTTAATGCCCCATTCGCCGCGCGAGTCCAGCCACGACAGGTCAAGTTCGTAGTCGTCGGCGTACTCTTTGACGGCTTGCAGCGATTCGTTCTGCGCTGTGGTCATCCTCGCCCTCCTAATGTATATGCGCCGTTTGGCTGCATCCGCTGCCCCGAATCCGCCGCTTTGCCGCAGAGTTCGGGACGCTATGGATGTTGCAGTCTGATACGCACAATATAATACAGGCGCAGGCGGCGCGCAAGCGGGGGTATGTAAAAATAGCCAAAACCATAACCCGAATATCCGTGCGAATGGACGAAAGGTTTGGTAGGATATATGAAGTTGGACTTTTCTTAAACATTGCAACGCAATTCGCAAACGCCGGAGCCGCCATTGTTCCCACAACACGCCTCGCCCGATAATGATGTATGGATCGCATTCGATCTGGAAACCACCGGACTTGACAACGCCAAAGACGCCGTAATAGAGATTGGCGCGGTCAAGTTCCAAGACGGCAGAACGCTGGACACATTCCGAACTTTCGTCAACCCGATGCGCCGCATATCGCCGTTCATCAGCAAGCTGACAGGTATCACGCAGCGGGATGTGGACACAGCGCCGCCGTTTGAGCGCGCCGCCGCCGAGTTTCTGGCGTTCATCGGCGCAGCGCCACTTGTAGCGCAGAATGCCTCGTTCGACGTCGGGTTTCTGCGATCCAACGGCGTTGAGCTCGCCAACCCTATCATCGACACCTACGACCTCGCCTATACGCTGCGCCCCGATATGCCCGGCTATTCGCTGGAGGATATGACGCGGTATTTGGGGATTGAAAACACGGCGCCGCATCGATCGCTGGGCGACGCTTGCGCTACGAGGGACGTATTCCTGGCGCTGCTGAAAGAGGCGTATGCGCTTGACGCCTTCACGCTTGCGGCGCTGCAGCAGCTGGCGCAGCGCTCCGGATGGCAGATCGGCTATCTGCTGGATGGCATCGCGGCCAACCCGCGCCGTCGGCTTGCCGCAGCGCCCACGCCGTCGCAAGGCGCGGTGGGCGTCAACGGGCTTGACATACGCCAAATCGGGGACAGACTGCGCTCCGACGGCGGGCCGCTGCGCGCAAGGGAACGCATCAGCAAGATAGACGCTGATCTTGTGGGGGCGCTGCTGTCCGATAACGGGGCGCTGTCCGATGCACTGGATGGCTTTGAGGAACGCAGCGAGCAGGCGCAGATGGCGAAGGCGGTGGCAAACGCTATCAACGACGGCAGGCGCATCATCATTGAGGCGGGGACGGGCGTGGGCAAATCGCTGGCGTATCTGCTGCCCGCCGCGCTGTACGCTATAGCAAACGGCAAGCGCGTGGTGGTGTCCACCAACACCATCAACCTGCAAGAGCAGCTCATCAACAAGGATGTGCCTATTCTGGTGAAGGCGCTGCAAGGGCTTGACAAATCGGCGGCGGGACGGCAAGACGATGGCGGGGACAGCCTGCGCTTCACGCAACTCAAGGGGCGCGGCAACTACCTATGTCTGCGCCGCTGGAATCGGATGCGCGCCGATGCGGATCCGAGCGTGGATGAAGCGCGGCTGCTGGCGAAGACGATGGTATGGCTGCAGTCCACAGCGAGCGGCGACCGCGCCGAGATTAACCTCGGGCATCGCAGCGCGGCGGCGCCTTGGGATAGGCTTTCGGCGGAGTCGCGGGCGTCTTGGGGTTGCATGAGCCAAGAGAGCGTGTGCTTCCTGCGGGCGGCGCGCGAAAGGGCGGCGGCGTCCCATCTGATAATCGTCAACCACGCCTTGCTGCTCGCCGATATTGCCGCCGAGGGGTCTATCATTCCCGAATACGATGCGCTCATCATAGACGAGGCGCATCACATAGAGGACGCCGCCACGAATCGGCTGGGCTTCGATCTGACGCGCGCGCGGTTTGACGAACACTTGCAGTCGCTGAGCGGCGACGGCGGATTGCCCAATCAGGCGCTAACGGCGCTGCGGACGGCGACGGATTTGGCGCAGAGCCGCCGCGATGCGTTGCAGAGCGCCGCGGACGAAATCGGCGCGCTGCTGCCGCGCTTGCGCCCATTCCTGACTAATCTCTTCACTAGATTGCAGGGCATCGCGGAGGGGGCGCAGGGCGGCAACGGGCGCAATGCCGCATTCGCGCAGACTTTGCGGGTCACGCCGGCAGTGCGCGCGCGTCCGGATTGGTCGGACGTCGAGATTGACTGGGAGAACGCAGAGCTTGCGCTTGCGGAACTGGATCGGCTGTTGGCGCGATTGGAAAGCGCGCTGGGCGATTTGGACGATGCGGGGCTGCTGAACTACGATGCGCTGCGCGAGGACGTGGGCGGCGCGCGCGAGACGGGGGAATACCTGCGCGGCAGACTGAAAGAGTTCGCAGTCAGTCCGGATGAGGGGACGATCTATTGGCTGTCGGTATCGGCGCGGCGGCGGGAGCTGTCGATGAACGCCGCGCCTCTGAATGTGGCGGATGAGCTGAACGCGCGGCTGTTTTCGCAGAAGCGCAGCGTGGTGATGACCAGCGCCACGCTGACCGCCGACGGTTCGTTTGGGCATATCGTAGAGCGCACCGGCTTTGCGGACGCCGATGAGCTGCAGTTGGGCTCGCCGTTCGACTACCCGAAAGCGGCGGCGCTGTGTCTGCCGACGGATATGCCGGCGCCCAATTCGCGGGCGTACAACGCCGCCGTGGATAGGGCAATCATAGACGCCGCGGTAGCCGCCGGCGGGCGCACGATGGCGCTGTTCACCTCATACGGCGCGCTGAGGCGGGCGGCGGCGGGCATCGGGGACGAACTGCAGGCGCAGGGCATATCGCTGCTGACGCAAGGGGCGGGCAGTTCGCCGGATCGGCTTGTGCGCCGCTTTATGGACAACCCGAAGGCGGTATTGCTGGGGACTGCCAGCTTCTGGGAAGGCGTCGACCTTGCCGGCGATGCGCTCAGCGTGCTGATAGTGGCGCGGCTGCCGTTCAGCGTGCCGACGGATCCGGTGTTTGAGGCGCGCTCCGAACTGTATGACAACAGCTTCATGCAGTACGCCGTGCCGCAGGCGATATTGCGGCTGCGTCAGGGTTTCGGGCGGCTGATACGCACATCGGACGACCGGGGCGTGGTGGCGATACTGGATAGCCGCGTACTGAGCACGCGCTACGGGGGGGCGTTCTTGCGCTCGCTGCCGCCGGCGAGTCAGCAGAAATGCCGCTTGTCCGAACTTGGGGATGCGATACGGCGTCATTTGGGTTGAAGCGCTGGGGCGTGTCTGGCGTGGGTTTTAACGCAAGGGCGCAAAGGGTCTGGCCTAAGGTTTTTAACGCAAAGGCGCAAGGGCGCAAAGGGTGGGGGGTAGGATTTTTGGGCGAAAGGGTGTAAGGGCGCAAAGGGTTTAGGGGCTGCGGGCGTTTGCGGGGATGTTTTCGGGGTGGGCGAGGGTTTTTCGCAAGCGCTTCCACTCTTCGATGGATAGGGGTTCGCTATCGAGGATTATGGCGGCGGCGCCTTCGGGCGTCTTGCCGTTGGCGTGGTTAGCGACGTGGTTGTCTTGCGCCTTTCCGTTCTTTTCGTTGGAGGCGGGCGTGTTGGCGTTGGTGTTGGCGGCGGCGGCTTTGCGCTTTTGGGCTTTGCGGGCGGCGCGTTGTTCGCGTCGGCGGGCGGCTCTGCCCGGGTTGCCGGGGTTGGCTGACGGCGTGTTGTCGGCGGCGATATTCCGGTCGGTGGCGGCCTTGGGCTTTTCTTTGACGGCGGCGATATTCGCGGCAGCGGCGGGTTGCTCACTGACGGCGCGCTTTTCGGCTTTGCGAGCGTCGCGCTGTTCGCGGCGGCGGGCGGCTCTGCCCGGGTTGCCGGGGTTGGCTGACGGCGTGTTGTCGGCGGCGGGATTTTTGTCGGCGGCGTCAGGCTTTTCAGCAGCGGCATAGGGTTGTTTGGCGGCAACATCGGGCTTTTCGGCGACGGCGTTGCGCTTTTCGACGGCGGCGACGGGTTGCCTGTCGGCATCGGGCTGTTCGGTGGTGGTGGCGCGCTGTTCGGTTGCGGCGATATTCGCGGCGTCGGCGGGTTGCTTGGCGGCATCGCGCTTTTCGATGGTGGCGCTCTTTTCTGAGACTGGGATATTTTGGGCGGCGGCGAGTTGCTCACCGGCGGCGGGCGTCTTGGCACTGCCGTTTTCGGTGGCGGCGGCTTTGCGCTTTTCGGATTGGCGGCGTTGGAATTCGAAGGCTGCGGGGCGCCTGGATTCTAGTTCGGCTTTGAAGGCTAACATTTCCGCTACATCTTCGCGGGTGCGGCGGCGATTGGGGAAGAGTGGGATGCGCTTTAGGGTTTTGCGCTCGGCGCGCTGTTCGCGTCGGCGGGCGGCTCTGCCCGGGTTGCCGGGGTTGGCTGACGGTGTGTTGGCGTCGGCGGGATTTTTGTCGTCGAGTTGCTTGTCGTCGTCGGGCTTTTCGGCGGCAACAGCGGGCTTTTCTGCGTCGGCGTTGCGCTTTTCAGAGTTGGCGGGATGCTTGTCGGCATCGCGCTGTTCGGTGGCGTGGGCGTCGATATTCGCGTCGGCGGGTTGCTCGTCGGCGTCGCGCATTTTGGCTGCTTGGGTTTCTAGGTATTCGGGGGTGAAACCCTTGAGGCTGGCGGCGGGGCTGCTAGGGTCGTCTTTGCGGGCGTCGGCGTGCGTGCGTGCGTTCCAATACGCCTGGATGTCTTCGTAGGTGATATGGTCGGTCTTGATGTCGTATGCGCGGCGCAAGAGTTCGCACGCTGCCCAGACGCGGTGGGACGCTGTGAAGCCTTCGGCGGGCTTGGTTCTGGGGCGCATGCGCATGAGCTTGATGAAGCTTGCGGCGCCTCTGGATTCTGCCTCAGGGTCTTTGTTTTCCATCGTTTCTACCAGAAATCGTATGGAATCGGCGCCGTAGTTGGTGTATTCGCGCACAATTTTGGAGAGATATGAGTCGAGATCTTCGGTTTTGCCGGATAGGATGCGACGGACGCCGGGGATCGTGCCGCCGAAGCCTCGGACTAGCAGCTCGCGGGTGGCGCGCATTCTTACGGCGGGGGTGAAGTTTTCGCCTGTTTCCTCAATCTTGGAGATTACCCTGATTAGGAATTCGATGATGGTTTCGCCATCGTTGGTCTCTTGCTTGATTAGACGGGCGATGTCGAAGTGGAGGATTTGCTTTTCGGTAACTTTGGGCTTTTTGTCCTGCGTGTCGATCTTGTCCCGCTTGGGTTCGGATTTGGGGTGTGGGCGAATGGATGCGGATTTGGGGATGGCGGATTCGGGGATGAGGCGGCCGAACGCGGTAAGCCACTCGGCCGACTTGAGGCGGTGGCTGACGGTGGCGTCGCGGGTGTAGCCTTGCAGGGTATCTACAAGGAACTGGGCGATGATTTCGCCGTCTCCGGTGAGGCGTTGAATGGTTGCGTCGATGGTCATACGGGCTATTATAGTGAATAGAACGGATGTGTCAAGGGGTAATTGGGGAATTTGGGGGCAATTTTCAAACGCAAAGGGATGTAGGTGGAGAATTTAACGCAAAGGCGCAGGGGCGCAAAGGGGGATAAGGCTGTTGGATGCTGACAAGCGGTAGGGGATGGCATATAATAGGCGCATTGCTACGATACAGACAAACAAAAAGGGAGAGCAGTATGCGAGAGAATGCGGCGAAGCATAAGCTGGAGCGGGGGGAGCGTGTTGTGTGCGTTTCGGGGTTGAACTCGACGCATGTGATAGATTTTCTGGGGCAGTTCGGGTTCGATGCGGTGTGGATCGAGGCTGAACACGGGCCGGTGGATTTCGCGGATATACCGGATCTGACGCGGGCGTGCGATGTGTGGGGGATGAGTTCGGTGGTGCGGGTGAATCAGAATAACGCCGGGGTTATCTACCGAACCTTCGATGTGGGGGCGCAGGGCGTCGTGATTCCGCATGTGAACACGGCGGCGGAGGCGCAGGCGGTTGTGGACGCGGCTAAGTTTCATCCGATAGGGCATCGGGGGATGTTCGGCAGCCGTCAGGGGTACGGGGATCCGGATTATGTCCACAAGGCGAATGACGAGACGCTGGTGGTGGTGCTGATCGAGGACATAGCGGCGGTCAACAATCTGCCGGAGATACTGGCGGTGGACAACATCGATGTGTTCTTCGTGGCGCCGAGCGATTTGGCGCAGTCGATGGGGCATTTGGGGGGGATAGACCACCCGGATGTAACGGCGACGATAGACGGGGCGCTGGAGCGTATCGTGGCGTCGGGGCGCACGGCTGGGGCGCTGGTTACGGACGCGAATGTTGAGCATTACATCGGCAAGGGCGTGCGGTTTATGATGACGGGGTGGCAGGCGTGGGTAGCGTCCGGCGCGGCGGCGTTCAAGGCGAAGGTGGACGGCGCAACAGGGTAGCGCGCGGGCGGCGGCGCTGAGATGGCTAACATAGCGTCCACGATCGAGGCGCGGCTTACGCCGAATCAGTTGGCGCAGCTGCGGACGGTGGCGCGCGTCGCGGACGGTTTCGGGCTGCGGTGCTGGCTGGTGGGCGGCGGCGTGCGGGACGCGCTTTTGGGGCTGGCGGTGTCGGATTTGGACATATCGGCGGTGGGGGCTACGGCGGAGTTCGCAGAGGCGGCGGCGAATGCGCTGGGCGGGTCTGTTGTATCGCGCTCGCAGTTCAACACATTCGGCATCGGCACGGCAAGCGGGCGGTTGGACATCGCGATGGCGCGTCGGGAGACGTATGCGCGTCCGGGGGCGCTGCCTAGCGTGTCGCCGGGGATGATGGCGGACGATCTTGCGCGGCGGGATTTTTCCATAAACGCAATGGCGGTTTCGCTGGCGGCGGATAACTGGGGGGAGTTGCTGGATCCGTTTGACGGGCAGGGCGATTTGCGGCGGGGCGTGGTTCGGGCGCTGCGCCCGTTCAGCTTCATGGATGACGCCACGCGCATATTTCGGGCGGTGCGGTACGCTGTGAGACTTGGGTTTGCGCCGGACGCTGAGACGGAGCGACTGATGCGGCGGGACGCGGCGCATATGGGCGGCATATCGGGGGCGCGGGTTCGCGGCGAATTGGAGCGCATACTGGGGGAAGAGCGGCGTGCGGCGATGCTGGCGGCGGCGAATGAGTACGGGGTCTTGCGGGCGGTTCATCCGGCGCTGGAGCTGAGCGCGGATGCGGTGAGTGCGCTGGAGCGCGCCGAGGCGTCGGACTATGCCGACAAGCCGCTGCTGATGGTGGGCGTAATGGCGTATTGGGCGGCGGCGGAGCGGCATGCCGAACTTGCGGCGCGGCTTGATATGAGCGCGCTGTGGGCAAAGGCATTCGCGGACACGGCGCGGGTGAAGGGCGAATTCGGGGCGCTGGGGCGGGACGGCGTTAGGCGCAGCGAGATATATCGGCGGCTGCACGGCTGCAATGATGCGGCGGTTGCGGCGTGCGCGGTGTGCGCGGGCGACGAGCGCATAGCGGGGCGGCTGGAGCTTTATAGGCGGGAATTGCAGGATGCGCGGGCGCTGTTGAACGGGGATGATTTGCTTGCGCTGGGAGCGCCGCAGGGGCCGGCGGTGGGGGCGATATTGGCGGAGCTGTTGTACGCGCGCATCGACGGGGAGATTGCGACGCGCGCGGACGAAACGGCGTATGCGCGGCGGCGGTTGGGGGATGTGCGCGGCGGTTGACGGGTTAGCGCGCAAGTCCGCAAGCGATCGATTGACGGCTTGCGGGTACGCGCGGTGGTTAGCCGACGGATACGCCGCCGAGGTTGATTTGGTTTCTATGGCGTCTGCTGGCGTATGCGCGTGGCGGTTGGCGGGTTAGCCGACGGATACGCCGCCGGGGGATAGGCCGGGTTCGGTCATGCCGCTTGGGTCTAGGATTTCGTCGAGTTCGGCGGGGGATAGGGCGGTGGTTTCCAGCGCCACTTCTTTGACGGATTTGCCGCTTTGCTGCGCCTGCTTGGCGATGGCGGCGGATGCGTCGTAGCCGATATGCGGGACGAGGGTGGTAACGATTGCTAGGCCGCGCTCAACCATTTCGGGGCCCTTGGCGGTGGCTTTGAGGCCTCGGATGCACTGGGCGTCGAGGTTGCGCGCGGCGGCGGCAAGCAGGTCTATGGATTGGAGCAGGTTGTAGGCGCAGACGGGCATCATTACATTGATCTCGAAGTTGCCGGACTGGCCGCCGACGGCTATGGCGGCGTCGTTGCCGATGACTTGGGCGGCAACTTGGCAGACGGATTCGGGGATGACGGGGTTGACTTTGCCGGGCATGATGGAGCTTCCGGGTTGGACTTCGGGGAGTTCTATTTCGCCGATGCCGCCGCGTGGGCCGGATCCTAGCCAACGGATGTCGTTGCAGATTTTCATAAGGCTGACGGCGACGGTTTTGAGCGCGCCGCTTGCTTGGACGACGTTGTCGAGGCTGCTTTGGGCTTGGAAGTGGTTGGAGGTTTCGCGGACTTGGACGCCTAGGGCTTGGGATAGGCGGGCGCAAACGCGGGCGGCGAATTCGGGGTGGGTGTTGACGCCGGTGCCGACGGCGGTGCCGCCGAGCGCCACTTCGGCGAGCTCGGTTTCGGCATGCTGGAGGCGGGCGATGGCGCGCTCGATTTGGCCGGCGTATCCTAGGAACTCTTGGCCGAGGCGGACGGGGGTTGCGTCTTGGAGGTGGGTGCGGCCGGTCTTTATGACGGGCATGAATTCGGCGGATTTCTGCGCCAAGCCTTGCTGAAGCCGCTCTAGGGCGGGGATTAGGTCGTCGTGGACGGCTTTTAGGGCGGATATGTGTATGGCGGTGGGGATGACGTCGTTGGATGATTGGCCGATGTTGACGTGGTCGTTGGGGTGAACTGGGGAGCGGGAGCCTAGGGCGCCGCCTAGCATTTGGATGGCGCGGTTGGAGATGACTTCGTTGGCGTTCATGTTGGTGGAAGTGCCGGATCCGGTCTGAAAGATGTCCACGACGAATTGGTCGTCGAGTTTGCCGTCGATGACTTCTTGCGCGGCGGCGGCTATTGCGTGGGCGAGTTCGGGGGGGAGCAGGTCGAGGTCGGCGTTGACATGGGCGGCGGCCTGCTTGATTTGGCCGAGGGCGCTGATGAACGAGCGGCCGAAACGCAGGTCGCTGATGGGGAAGTTGAGGACGGCGCGCATGGTGTTTGCGCCATAGTAGGCGTTGGCGGGGACTTGGAATTCGCCCATGGAGTCGCGCTCGGTTCGGTGGGATTGGGGATTGTCCGGCATATGGTTTCTCCTAATTCGCTTTATTCACTTTCAAGCCTTGAGGCTTCTTGAAGGTTGGGTTTAAGCCCGATAGTATTTGCAACATTATTGGGGCGTCGGCAATGCGCCATCCCATCGTAAGACTGAACGGCGTTGCGGTATATTATATGCCGAATGGGGGGATGTATCGCAATGCGGGCGCAAGGCGGCGAGGGTTTGCAGTTGGATATGAACGATAACTTTGCTTCGTCGTTGACTTTCGCGGATATGTTTTGCGGGATAGGCGGGTTTCATATCGCGGCGGCGGCGATGGGGATGCGCTGCGTGTTCGCCTGCGATATCGATGGGGAAGCGCGGCGGGCTTACCGGCAGAATTTCGGCATTGATCCTGCGGGGGACATTACTGAGATTTGCGCTGATGATGTGCCGCAACACGATGTTTTGTTTGCGGGGTTTCCGTGTCAGCCGTTCAGCATTATAGGGAATATGCGCGGGTTTGAGGATGCGCGGGGGACGCTGTTCTTCAACTTGGCGCAGGTGATTGAAGCCAAGATGCCGACGGCGCTGCTGTTGGAGAATGTGCGGCAGCTTTCAAGCCATAACAAGGGGCGCACGCTGGCTCGGATTATGGAGGTACTGGCGGAGTTGGGTTATCGCGCTGATTGGCGCATTTTCAACGCCTTGGATTTTGGGTTGGCGCAAAAGCGCGAGCGCACTTTTATCGTGGGGTTTCGGGACCATTCGGTTGCGTTCGAGTGGCCGGAGCCGATTGGGGAAGCGCCGTCTTTGGATACGGTTCTTGAGCGCGACGTGTCGGATCGGTATTTCGCGAGCGATAGGATACGGCGCAAGCGGCGGGCGGAGCATCAGAGCGCGCATCGGCTGGCGATATGGCATGAGAACAAGGGGGGGAATGTGTCTAGCCATCCGTTTTCGTGCGCGCTGCGGGCGGGGGCGTCGTACAACTATCTGTTGGTGAACGGGGAAAGGCGGTTGACGCCGCGCGAGATGCTTAGGCTTCAGGGGTTTCCTGATTGGGTTGAATTGCCCGGTTCGTATCAGCAGATACGAAAGCAGACGGGGAATGCGGTACCTGTGGCGGTTGTGAGGGCGGTTTTGGAGAGAATGATTTGTGGGATGTTTGGGGAAGGGTTTAACGCAAAGGCGCAGGGGCGCAAAGGGTATAGTTCGGATTGGGTAGCATCCTTGCAGTAGGCAGTAGTAGGGGGCAGGGCAGTATGGCAGATAAGGTAACGCCGGATGTTCGCAGCCGCATAATGGCGCAGGTGAAGTCGAAGGGGATGAAGCCTGAGATGAAGGTGCGGCGGTTGCTGCATGGGCTGGGGTATAGGTATCGGCTGCATCGGGGCGATTTGCCGGGCAGGCCGGACTTGGTGTTTCCGTCGCGGCGCAAGGTGGTGTTCGTGAACGGCTGCTTTTGGCATCGGCATTCGGGCTGCGCTAAGGTGCGCATTCCGTCCACTAATCGGGATTACTGGGTGGCTAAGTTGGAGCGAAACTATAATCGGGACAAGCGCAATTTGGCGTTGCTGCAAGGGAGCGGCTGGGGAGTGATGACGGTGTGGGAGTGTCAGCTGCGGGATTTGGGGGATGTTACGGATAGGCTGGTGGCGTTTTTGGAGGGGTGACGCTTCGCGGCGCTCATCGCATAAGCGTCGCCGCTAGGAAGTCGGCGGCGAGGTCGGCGGCGTGGGCTTCGCTGCCGTGTAGGCTGTGGTCGGCGGAGGGTATTTCGCGAAATTGGACGGGTTGGCGCACATCGTCTAGGGCGCGCTGGATGGCTGGGGGCGGGGCGACGCGGTCGTTTTGGCCGGCGATGAAGAGCTTAGGGCGCTTGTCGCGCTTTATGGGCGATGCGGCTACGGCGGATGCGGGCGGCGCAATTAGTGCTAGGCTTTTCGCGGCTTTGCAGCGCTTGAGTTCGCGGAGTATGAGCGCCGCGCCGAAAGAGTAGCCGACTAGCGCAAGCCGTTTGCGGTCTATGCCGGGCCATTGGCGCATTAGGTTCAGCGCATTCCGTATGTCTTCGGCTTCGCGCTTGCCGTTGGTGAACTCGCCCTCGCTACCCTCAACGCCGCGATAGTTGAAGCGCAATGCAGCTAAGCCTATTGCGCTTGCAGCGCGGCATACGGCGGTTACTACGGGGTTGTCCATATTGCCGCCAAGCAAGGGGTGCGGGTGGCATACTATCAGCGCAGGGTAGGGTTGCGGCAGTTCGTCGGGGACGGACAGAATGCCTTCTAGCGTGAGTTTGCCGCTCTTGAAGGCAATGGCGGATTGGCGCATTGCGGCTATCCGTTGCTTTCGCCAAGCCACTGCTTGAAGAAGGCGGTTGCCATATCGGCGACTAGGGACACATGCCCGCCGAAGAAGTGGTCTGCGCCTTCGATTACCTCAATGGACTTGGGGTCGGAGTAGCGGCGGGACAGGAATTTGAACTGCTGAACGGGGAAGTCGTGGTCGCGCGAGCCGCATATGAGGAGCTTGGGCTGCAGGATTTCGCGCGCGCCCATTTCGTTGAAGACGCGCGAGGGGCAAGCGATAGATACGATAGCCTGGGTTAGGTTGGACTGCCACGCCGCGGTTAGCGCAATCGCCGCGCCGAATGAATAGCCGGCGATTCCGATGCGGCTGGCGTCCACAGTGTCGTTGAGCGAAAGACATTCGAGCGCTTTTTGGGCGTCGCGAATTTCGCCTGCGCCGCCGTCGAAGGCGCCTTCGCTCAGGTCGACGCCGCGAAAGTTGAAGCGCAGGGCGGCGATGCCGGCGGCGGCTAGGCTGTCCGCAAGCGTTGCCACGATGACGTTGTACATATCGCCGCCGTATCGGGGGTGCGGATGGCATATGACAACGCCGGGGAAGCGCGCGGCTGTGTCCGGGGCGTGCGCGGGTAGATGCAGAGCGCCTTCTAGGGTTAGGCCGTCGCTTTGGAATGTGATGTCTTTACGGATTGCGGGCATAACTCGGCGCGTCCCGGCATAGGGTAGGGTTAGGATTTCTTGGGAGGCCTGGGCGGCAGCACCCTAGGCTTGCGTATATTTGCGGGTTTGGGCGTTGTGCCAATCCCGATGAGTTTGCCGTTAACGTATCTGACAGGCTCCATTTCGCGCCGCGAGGGCTTCGGTTCTTTAGCCATATCTTACTCCTTACGGTCAGTTTGGGGCATAGCTCGGCGCATCCCGGCATAGGGTAGGGTTAGGATTTCTTGGGCGGTCTGGGCGGCAGCACTCTGGGCTTGCGTATATTTGCGGGCTTGGGCGTTCTGCCAAACTCGATGATTCTGCCGTTAATATCTCTGACAATCGTATTTTCGCGTCGAGAGGGATTTGGTTCTCTAGCCATATCTTACTCCTTATGGGTCAGTAGGCTCGCGGTGTATAAACTCTACCATCTCCACCTCTTTCGTGGGGATGAGAAAGGTGGGCATAGAAGAGCGATCTTGGTCTATTTCGGCAGTGAGCGGATCACGGGATTCGCCGAGCCATTCGCCTTCAACAATCCGAATATGCCCTTCGTCATCAGGATTTGTGGGCCATTCGGACGGCCAGCCGTAGAGTTGGCGGTTGTGTGTCAAGTGTAACACAACATAGGAATCGGTGTTGCGCGAAAAGGTTGAGTACCATACCGAGTACGAACTTCCTTTTGTGAATCGAAGCCGTCTAAACAATCTGTGCGCTAGGTCGTTGTTGGAAACGCCGACGAGAATTATCGCAGAAGCAACCGCTCCCATCACGGAAATCGGAACGCCCCATTCGCTGCCTATCGGGGATACCCGCTCTACTATTATCCATACGGTTTGCCCAATCGTAGTGAACACTAGAGCGTGAATGACCTGTCCAAATTCGTTGGGTTTGGGATTGGGATGGGAAATGAGGAAGTAGTAGAGCGCTGCCGCCACAAAGCCGGGCAGCAGGAATAGCAGAACTTGGATAACGCCGTTGTCCGTCAGTAGCGCTGAACTCATTTCGATTGCCTTCATTGCGATTAGATGTAGCGCGTAACCTATGAAGTGATAATGTAGGCTACGCTATGGATTTTGACAAGCGTTGTGCTAGAATTGCGCGCATAGAATAGGTAGCCAATGGTATGACAGGGAACGGACTTGCGCGCAGGGCAGGTCGGGGGAGATTAGAATTGAGAGAGGTTGACCTTCGCAGCGATACGGTAACGCATCCTTCGGCTGAGATGCGGCGGGCGATGGCGGAAGCGGAGCTTGGGGACGATGTGTTCGGGGACGATCCCACGCTGAACCGGCTGGAGGCGATGGCGGCGGAGCGGCTGGGCAAAGAGGCGGCGGTGTTTGTCGCAAGCGGCACTATGGGCAATCTGGTGTCCATCCTGACGCACGCTCAGCGGGGGGACGAGATCATCATCGGGGACAAGGCGCATATCTTTCGCAGCGAGGCGGGCGGGGCGTCGGCGCTGGGCGGCGTGGCGTACAACACGCTGCCGAACAACGAGCGCGGGCTGTTCGACCTGGACGAGCTTGAGGCGGCCATCAAGCCACCGAATGTGCATTTCACGCGCACCGCGATGATCGGCATAGAGAACACGCACAACGCCTGCGGGGGGGCGCCGCTGACTGCGAGCGATACGCAGGCGGTTGCGGATATAGCGCATCGGCACGGCATACCGCTGCACATAGACGGGGCGCGGATATTCAACGCTTCGGTGGCGCTGGAGACGCCGGTTGTGGAGCTAGTGCGGGACGCCGACAGCGTGAGCTTCTGCTTGTCCAAGGGGCTGAGCTGCCCGATAGGATCGGTGATTTGCGGCAGCGCGGAGTTCATAGAGGGCGCGCGCAAGTGGCGCAAGATGGTGGGCGGCGGGATGCGTCAGGTGGGCGTCGTGGCGGCGGCGGGGATAGTGGCGCTGGACGGGATGGTGGAGCGGCTGGCGGACGACCACGCCAACGCGCGGCGGCTGGCGCAAGGGTTGGCTGAGATACCGGGGATAGCGATCGAGCCGGACAAACTGCCCACGAACTTGGTGTTCTTCGAGATAGAGCGGGGGGATCCTGGCGCGATAATGCGCGAAATCGGCAAGCGCGGCGTTAAGGGGGGGATGCCGAGCAAGTCGTGGCGGTTCGTTACGCACTACGGGATTACGGCGGATGATGTGGACTATGCGCTGGAGGCGATGGAGGGGGCGATGCGGGGGTATGCGTAGGGAAGGGCGTAGGCGCAGATATGGGGATGTGAGCCGTGATTTTTGATTTGGCGGATTCTTACAGGCGCCGCGTCGATATTGCGTCAATCTTGACGATATAGAGGCCCGAACAAAGCTCAGTATAGCAAGTAAAATCGCTCATATCGAGTTATGCCTTCCATCTGCCTGCTCTTTGGCAGAAAGACGAAGCTATTTGCCGCCGCATCTATTCGTAAAGCTCAATGGTGTCGCCGGGCGTCAGGTCGTACTTCTGCAGTCCCGGATGGTCGGGCGCATACCAGTAGGCGCGATATACGGCGTTGTTATTGAGTCGGTATTGTGAGTTTTCACCCAAAAACGGGGATGCTTTCTCGCCCTGTTTCAACAGAGTATTCCTATCCATCGGGTACACATACTTCCAGACCGTTCTTCCGTCCGGCGTTACTTGAAACACATTGCCCACCGTTGACTCGCAAATCAGTGTGTTCCCGTTGGGAAGCCGTTGCGCGCATCCCATGATAGGGGAGTAAAAATCCGTGTGAGTTTCGGCGGTATAAGTCCAGGAAGGCTCCGACGGAGGGTACGGCGATCCGGGCGCGCGCCTATACTCGTATCCGTCCCACGGAGGAACTATCTCTTCTACGGATGAATGCCCAGTCGAATCCGATCCAAGCGCAAGTTCGTTATTGAACACAAGGATGTTGCCCGCGCCCGGCAGCTCCGGGTTTATCCACTGGGTATGATGCTGCAAAAACAGACGTTGGTCGGCAGCCGTCCCGTGCCCATAGACGCGTGGATTGCCCCATCTGTACAGCAGCGCGCCGCCTTTGCCTGAGTTATCGTCGAGTTCGCTATGTAGTACATCTGTACGGGGGGGGGTATTTTCATTGCCTGCGTTGGCGCTACTGCGCGCTGCAGTATCTTCGATGGTTGCGCTGTGGTCTATAATCCACAATTCTTGGTAATGCCGGGGGGAAAGCATTATCTGATCTAGAGCGGGATTGTAGTCTATTCCATTGACATGCAGCCAATCCCAAGTATCGCGGAAGATATGCCGAACTCCCGTAAAAGAATTAATGTCAATCAGTTCGGGATGTTCTGAGGGATCGCCGTAGTTTTCTTTGGTTGCGTCGAAGTCCTGCGCAATGTAGTCCCACGCATGCCATTCCCACACAATTTCGCCGCCTTCGCTTCCTATGGGGCGTATCTCTATGAGGTAGTCGTACTCCATTCCTTCGGCAGGCACGAGGTCCGGGTTTACACCCGCCGCTATGGCATCTTCCCTAGTTTTCTTGCCAACCAGCAGCATCAATATATTATCGTTGGGCATCTTGAGGAAGTCGTGGTGAAGTTTTTCAGAGGGGGCATATTTCCACACGATATTGCCATCCGGATCCGCTTCCGCTATGCTGCGCTTGTTGTTGTCTTGTCGCATCATAACAAGCAGATGTCCGTTATCCAAAAGTTTCGCATGGGGAACCCCGTCTTCTAACTGCCATTCATGCGCGATTCTGCCAAAATGGTCAATCAGGTGAACATCATTGTTGCGAATTCCAGTCATCAAGACATATCCGCGCATAGCCTCGGGTTCGTTCACGAGCAGCCCGACGGTTCTAGCCTCGTCCAAGCGTCGATCCATGTCGGCGCACAGATCCTGGGTCAGCGCAACAAGAGTCGAGTCGAGCGGGCTGACATCGCTGCCTGCGTTGATTTCGTCAAGATATGCCGGAGCGTCGGCGCAGTGCGGCATCGCCTGCCGATAGCGTTCCCATTGGTTGGCGTTGGGGTCGGATAGGATATGCAGTAGCTGCAAGGTGTAGCGCCGCAGCGCTTGGGAGGCGTCGGAAGGTGATTGCGACGCGCGGGTTTCCGTCGGGCTGTCCGCATAGACTTGGGAATGCCGGACGCCGCCCAAAAGCGCGGCGCCAATTGCGATTGCGACGACGGCGGTTATGAGAGCGGTTTTCACCCCACCTCTCTCCCCCCCCCCCCCCGACAAATTAGGGCGGCCGGGGTTGTGGAATTTACTCATTTTGGGTTGATGTTTCCCACTGCTTATATTCGCCATATTATAGCAAATGGCTATTCGCGCTTCCAAGCGATTGCCGCCGTCTATTCGTAAGTCTCGATGGTACCGCCGGGCGTCAGGTCATAATGCTGCAGTCCGGGGTGGTCGGGCGCATACCAGTAGGCGCGATACACGGCGTTGTTGAGCAAAACATCCTGATGCCCTAGCTCAGCCCTTATCGAGGCTTCCTCGTTCCGCTTCAATGGAGCGCCTTTGTCCATAGGATACACATACTGCCAGACCAGTTTTCCGTCCGGCGTTACTTGAAACAGATTGCCGGACGTTGACTTGCCAATCAATGTGTTTCCGTTAGGAAGACGCTGCGTCAGTCCCATAATGATCGAGTAGAAGTCCGTGGGAGTTTCTGCGGTGTAAGTCCAGGCGGTCGCTGCGGGAGGATACGCCGTTTCGGAAGCGCGTAGATACTCATACCCATCCACGGGGGGCGTGATTTCTTCTATGGATGAGTATCTACGCTGAACGTCCCATGCTTCATCGCCGTTGTTGAACACAAGAATGTTGCCCTCGCCCGGCAGTCCGGGGGCTACCCATTGGGTATGGTGCGACTGGAACAGGCGCTGGTCGGCGTCCGTTCCATGCCGATATGAACGCGGATTGCCCCACCTGTACAAAAGAGCGCCGCCTTTGCCTGCGTTGCCGCCTTTGCGCGTAGGCGCTTCTTCGGCGGACGCGCTGTGATCTATAATCCACAATTCGTGGAAATGTTTGGCGGACAGCATGATTTGGTCTAGTTCAGGATTGTAGTCTATTCCGTTGATATGCAGCCAGTCCCAGGGGAAGAACTCGTCATCATTTAGAACGATCCAGCGCGTCTGTTCCAGCAAAAAATTAATGTCTATTAGTTCGGGATGCTCAGCGGGATCTCCGTAGTTCGGCTTATTAGGATCGAAGTCCTGCATTATGTAGTCCCACGCCGACCATTCCCACACAATCTCGCCGCCTTCGCTTCCGGTGGGACGCACCTCTATCAGATAGTCGTACTCAAACTCGCTTATTTCGGAAGGGAATGCGGCCGGATCTGCGCCCGCAGCTATAACTTCCTCCAAAGGCTTAATTCCTGAAGCCAATATCAGCGCATTGCCGTTGGGCATCATAAGAAAGTCATGGTGGAGTCTTTCAGGGTGCGTATATCGCCATACGACATTGCCGTCCGGATCAAGCTCCGCTATGCCGTCCACAGTGGCGCTTCCGCCGCCATAGGCGACAAGCAGATTCCCGTTATCCAAAAGTCTTGCGTGGGGAATGCGACTTTCGCCCTGCCATGAATGCGCCACTCTGCCAAGATGGTCAATGAGGTGGACATAGTTGTTGAAAACCCCGGCTATCAAAGTGTATCCGCCCATAGCCTCAGGCTCGTTCACAAGCAGCCCGACGGTCCTATTTTCGTCGGGCAACGGATAATCGCCGGGATTTACGGCGAGCCGCCGCTCCAAGCCGCCGCACAGCGTTTCGTTCAACGCCATAAGAGCGCGGTCGAGACGGCCGACGCCGTCGCCCGCGCTGATGTTATCGAGTTGGATTAAAGGGACATCACACTGCGCCCTTGCCTGCCAGTAGCGCGCCCACTTGTTGGCGGCGTCTTCGCGGGAAAGGATATTCAGCAGTTGCAGGGTGTAGCGCCGCAGCGCTTGGGAAGCGTCGCCGGCCGATTGCGATGCGCGGGTTTCCGTCGGGCCGTCGGCATAGACTTGGGAATGCCGAGCGCCGCCTATAAGCGCGGCGGCGATCGCGATTATGACGGCGACGGCGGCTATGAGGGCGGTTTTCATCCCCACTCCCCGACAGATTAGGGCAACCGGGGCTATGACATTAAAGTTGATCATTTGGGTTGCTCTCTCTTATAGCGTGGCTGCTCCGACGGCGCAAGGTCGAATCTTGCTGCCGCATCTATTCGTAAAGCTCAATGGCATCGCGGGGCGTCAGGTCGTACTTCTGCAGCCCCGGATGGTCGGGCGCATACCAGTAGGCGCGATATACGGCGTTGTTGAATATAGCGTCTCCCCGCGAAAGCTGAGTATGTATCGAAGCTCGCTCGCCCTGCTTCAACGGCGTATCGTCATTCATAGGATACACATATATCCAGACAGTTCTTCCATCCGGCGTTACTTGAAACAGATTGCCGTACATTGAATCGCAAATCAGCGTGTTCCCGTTGGGAAGCCGCTGCGCGCATCCCATGAGGCGAGAGTAGAAATCCGCGGGGGGGTCTGCCGCGTAAGTCCAGACCGGCTGCGCCGGCGGATACGGCTTCCCCGGCTCGCGCCGATAGCCGTATCCGTCCACAGGGGGAACGATTTCTTCTATTGACGAATAAAGGCGAGGATCTTCGCCTAATCCTATCTCATATCCGTTGTTGAACGCCAGAATGTTGCCCGCGCCCGGCAGTCCGGGGGCGATCCAATTGGTATGGTGCTGCCAAAACAGACTTTGGTCATCAGCCGCTCCGCGCCTGTAGGCGCTTGGGCTGCCCCATCTGTACAGCAGCGCGCCGCCCTTGCCTGAGTTGCCGCCTGCGCGCGTGGGCGCCTCTTGGGTAGATGCGCTGTGATCTATAACCCACAATTCGCTGAAATGCCTAGGAGACAGCGCTATCTGATCTAACTCAGGGTTATAGTCTATCGCGTTGACATGCAACCAATCCAAAGGATCAGGGGGACTACGGCGCATCGATATCGCTAAACCCCGATGATTAATGTCTATTAGCTCAGGATGTTCAGAGGGATCGCCGTAGTTAGACTTGCTTGAGTCGAAGTCTTGAATTAGGTAGTCCCACGCATGCCATTCCCACACGATTTCGCCGCCTTCGCTTCCGGCGGGGCGCACCTCTATCAGATAGTCGTATTCCATTCCCTCGGAATAGTCGATGTCCGGATTTGCGCCCGCCGCTATGGCTTCCTCCGCAGTCTTAACGCCGCTCACCAACATCAAAACATTGCCGTTGGGCATTTTGAGAAAGTCGTGATGAAGGCTTTCAGAGTGGGCATATTTCCACACGATATTGCTGTCCGGATCAAGCTCCGCTATGGCGCTGTATCCACCCCCTACGCCGCCGTCGGCAATAAGCAGATTTCCGTTATCCAAAAGTCTTGCGTGAGAAATCCGATTTTCGCCCTGCCACGAATGCGCGACTCTGCCAAGATGGTCAATGAGGTGGACATAGTTGTTGAAAACCCCGGCTATCAAAGTGTATCCGCCCATAGCCTCGGCTTCGTTCACGAGCAGCCCGACGGTTCTATTTTCGTCGGGCAACGGATAATCGCCGGGATTTACAGCCAACCGCCGCTCCAAGCCGTCGCACAGCGCCCCGTTTAGCGCCATAAGAGCGCGGTCGAGACGGCCGACGCCGTTGCCCGCGCTGATGTTATCGATGTGGATTGAGGGAACATCACACTGCGCCCTTGCCTGCCAGTAGCGCGCCCACTTGTTGGCGTTGGCGTTGGATAGGGTATGCAGCAGCTGCAGGGTGTAGCGCCGCAGGGCTTGGGATGCGTCGGCGGACGATTGCGATGCGCGGGTTTCCGTCGGTCCGTCGGCATAGACTTGGGAATGCCGAGCGCCGCCTATAAGCGCGGCGGCGATTGCGATTGCGGCGATTGCGGCGATTGCGGCTATGAAGGCGGTTTTCGCCCCCTTTCCACCCGACAAATTAGGGCAGCCGGGGTTGTGGAATTTACTCATTTGGGGTTGCTGTTTCCTACTGCTTATCTTCGCCATATTATAGCAAATGGCTATTCGCCGCTTCCAAGCGATTGCCGCCGCCTATTCATAAATCTCGATGGTATCGCCTGGCGTCAGGTCAAACTTCTGCAGCCCCGGATAGTCGGGCGCATACCAGTAGGCGCGATATACCGCGTTTCTCTTTAGCGCGTCTTCCGTTCTTTCGGGGATTATTGACGGCTGCTCGCCCTGTTTCAATGGAGTATTGTCATCCAAGGGGTACACATACTTCCAGACCGTCTTTCCATCCGGCGTTACCTGAAACAGAGTTCCCGAGGTTGATTCGCAAATCAGCGTATTCCCGTTGGGAAGCCGTTGCACGCATCCCATGATGGTGGAGTAGAAATCCGAGGGAGCTTCGGCAGTGTAAGTCCAGACGGGTTCGGAGGGAGGATACGCCGCTCCGGGATCGCGCCGATAGCCGTATCCGTCCATTGGGGGAACTATCTCTTCTATGGACGAATAGCCTAATTTGATACCTTCCCCTCCGTCTTGTCCATTGTTGAACACAAGAATGTTGCCTGCGCCCGGCAGCCCGGGAGCTATCCACTGGGTATGGTGCTGCCAAAACAGGCGCTGGTCGGCGGCCGTCCCATGCCCGTAGGCGCGCGGATTGCCCCATCTGTACAGCAGCGCGCCGCCTTTGCCTGCGCTGCCGCCTGCGCGCGTGGGCGCCACTTCGGCGGATGCGCTGTGATCTATTATCCACAATTCGCTGTGATGCCTGGGGGACAGGATAATTTGGTCGAGGGCGGGATTGTATTCTATTCCGTTGGTGTGGAGCCAGTTCCATTTGCCATTGCCGGGGCGGATCTGCGGCGCATCTGTCAAAAAGTTGATGTCGATTAGTTCGGGATGGTCGGAGGGATCTGCGTAGTTTTCTTTTGTTGGATCGAAGTTCTGCGCAATGTAGTCCCACGCCGCCCATTTCCATACCACATCGCCGCCTTCGCTTCCGGTTGGACGCACCTCTAACAGGTAATCGTACTCCATTCCCTCAGACGGGACGACGGCCGGGTTTGCGCCCGCCGCTATAGCTTCTTCCCTGGTCTTAGCGCCGGTAGATAGTATCAGCGCATTGCCGTTGGGCATTTTGAGAAAGTCGTGATGAAAGCCGTCAGCGTGCGTGTATTTCCATACCGCATTGCCGTCCATATCGACTTCGGTCAGCCATGTGCCGTCTTCCTCTCTCAGTTCAACAAGTAGATTCCCGTTCTGCAAGAGTTTCGCGTGAGTAAGCCATCGTTCGAACCGCCAAGAGTGCGCGATTCTGCCAAGATGGTCAATGAGGTGAACATAGTTGTCGAAACGGCCGGCTATCAAGGTGTATCCGCCCATAGAACTGGGTTCGTTCACAAGCAACCCGACGGTTCTATTCTCGTGGGGATTGGGATAGTCGTGGGGATTTACAACCAGCCGCCGCTCCAAGCTGCCGCACAGCGCCGCGTTTAGCGCCATAAGGGAGCGGTCGAACGGGCTGACATTGCTGCCGGCCTGCGCGGCGTCCCGAAGGCGCGACGGCGGGACGTCGCAACGCGCCTTCGCCTGCCAGTAGCGCGCCCACTTGTTAGCGGCGCGCTCGTCGGAAAGGATATTCAGCAGCTGCATGGTGTAGCGACGCAACGCTTGGGAGGCTTCTTCGGGTGATTGGGATGATTGCGACGCGCGGGTGGGCGTCGGGTCGGCGGCATAGACTTTGGAATGCCCGCCGCCGCTCACAATCACGGAAACGGCGATTGCGGTTGCCGCGGCGGTTATGGCTATTAGAGCGGCTTTCAGCATATTCCTATTTCCGCGGCAGTTGATGCGCCAAGTCTATAGCGTTGAATTTGCACATTTAGGACCGTCGCCTCCGATTGAGCTAAATTCAATCCGATAGAGAACGATTAGGACAAGATCGGCGAAATAGAGCGCCGAGAATGCCGCTCAAAACAACATCTTAGTTTATAGAGAACTTAAAGAGTTGACAAGTAATTTGCCATCTAGGTATTCTCGAATCGCGGCGCTTGCCAGTTTGAAACCATCCAGGAATCCCAGCGTTAGCGGATGATTCGCAGGCTATAAACTCAATTTTGCGAATGCCGCCGCCGCAAAGCGCTATTGGCTATGATAAGTCGATATCTATGAGGCAACGACTCTAAGTGATCAGATTCAACGCCATATCTCGCTTTACTCGCTCGTTTGGATTTGTTGGGGGAAAGGGGGCGAAACTCGCCCTCGCAGCCGCTGTTGCCGTAGTCGTCGCCGCGCTTTTAGGCGACGTCCGGCATTCCGAAATCTATGCCGACAGTCCGACGGAAACCCGCGCATCGCAATCGCCCGCCGACGCATCCCAAGCCCTGCGGCGCTACACCCTGCAGTTGCTGAATATCCTATCCAACCCCGACGCCAACCAATGGGAGCGCCACCACCAGGCAATCGCGTACTGCGACGACGCTCCGACATACCTTGACGAAATCGGCGCGGGCAGCGATGTCAGCCCGCTAGACTCTGCCCTCATCGCGCTGACCGAGGATCTATGCGGCGACTTGGGCCAACGCTTGGACGAGGCTAGAACCGTCGGGCTGCTTATGAACGAACCCGAGTCTATAGAAGGATATACTCTAATACCCGGGCTAAATAACATCTATGTTCACCTGATTGACCATCTCGGCAGAGTCGCGCATTCGTGGCAGAATGAAAACCTGATTTCCCACGCAAAACTTTTGGATAACGGAAATCTGCTTATTGGAATTGGCGCCCCGTTAGACGGATATAGCGCCATAGCGGAGCTTGATCCGGAGAGCAATGTGGTATGGAAGTACACGCATCCCGACGGATTTCACCACGATTTCCTCAAGATGCCCAACGGCAATATACTGATTTTGGCGCAAGGACTTAAGACTCAGGAAGAAACTATAGCGGCGGGCGTGAACCCGCATATGGAAGCGCCTTCCCGGATTTACGACTATTTGATAGAAGTGCGTCCCACGGGAAGCGAAGGCGGCGAGATTGTGTGGGAATGGTCGACATGGGACTATCTATCGCAGGATTTCGATGCGAGCAAAGAAAACTACGCCGACCCCTCTCAGCATCCCGAACTAATTGATGTTAATTATCTGCCTTTAGTGCACAAGAGGACGCGGAGCAATAGCATTACATTGGATTGGCTGCATACCAACGCGATAGACTACAACCCTGAGCTAGACCAGATAGCGCTTTCCCCGCGTCATTACAGCGAACTATGGATTATAGACCATAGCGCGCCCACCGAAGTGGCGCCCACGCGCGCAGGCGGCAACGCAGGCAAGGGCGGCGCGCTGCTGTACAGATGGGGCAATCCGCGCGCCTACCGGCATGGAACGGTCGCGGATCAGCGCCTGTTTTTCCAGCACCATACCCACTGGATAGCGCCCGGACTGCCGGGCGAGGGCAACATCCTTATATTCAACAACGGATACGAGTTAGGATTAGGCGAGGCTCCGCCCTTCTATTCGTCAATAGAAGAGATAGTTCCCCCGGTGGACGGATACGGCTATCGGCGCGATCCCGGAGCGGCGTATCCTCCGGCGGAGCCCGTCTGGAGATACACCGCCGAAACGCCCACGGACTTCTACTCCCGCCTAATGTCGGGCGCGCAACGGCTTCCCAACGGAAACACGCTGATTTGCGAGGGAATGCAGGGCAATGTGTTTCAAGTAACGCCGGATGGGAAAACCGTCTGGCAGTATGTGTACCCGATGGATATCGATACGCCGTTGAAGCAGGGCGAGAAAGCCGGAATACTACATACCCTGTCAAAGGGAGACGTCATATTCAACAACGCCGTATATCGCGCCTACTGGTATGCGCCCGACTATCCGGGACTGCAGAAGCACGACCTGACGCCCGGCGACGCCATTGAGATTTACGAATAGATGCGGCAGCAAGATTCGACCTTGCGCCGTCGGAGCAACCACGCTATAAGAGAGAGCAACCAAAATGAGCAACTTTAATGTCATAGCCCCGGTTGCCCTAATCTGTCGGGGAGTGGGGATGAAAACCGCCCTCATAGCCGCCGTCGCCGTCATAATCGCGATCGCCGCCGCGCTTATAGGCGGAGGTCTGCATTCCGACGCTTATGCCGACAGCCCGACGGAAACCCGCGCGTCGCAATCACCCGACGACGCATCCCAAGCGCTGTTCCGCTACACACTGGAGTTGCTGCATATCCTTTCCAACGCCGACGCCAACCGGTGGGAACGCTATCGTCAGGCGATGCCGCACTGCGCCGCTGCCCCGTCGCGCCTTGCCGAAGTCGGCGCGAACGGCGATTCCAACCCGTTCGATGCTGCCCTTATTGCGCTGACCCAGGATCTGTGCGCCGACCTGGATCAGCGTTTGGAAGAGGCAAGAACCGTCGGGCTGCTAGTGAACGAACCTGACGCTATGGATGGATATGTCCTGATAGCCGGCATTTTGAACCACTATGTTCACCTAATTGATCGCCTTGGCAGGATCGCGTATTCGTGGCATGTCAAAAACCGGCTTCGCTACGCAAAACTCTTGGATAACGGGAACCTACTTGCTGACGCTGTAAGAATGAGCGGCGACAAAATAGTAGTGGAAGTAGATCCCGACGGCAATATCATATGGGAATACTACACCCATCCTGACAGGCTTCACCACGACTTCTTCAAGATGCCCAACGGCAATGTGTTGATGCTAGTTGAAGGCATAAAAACTAGAGAAGAGGCCATAGAAGCGGGCGCTAACCCCGGCTTCGTCCCTATGGGGGGAATGAAGTACGACTATCTGATAGAAGTGCGCCCCACGGGAAGCGAAGGCGGCGAGATTGTGTGGAAATGGTCCACATGGGATTACATTGCGCAGGACTTCGACCCAACGAAAGAGAACTACGGCGATCCATCTGAACATCCTGAACTAATCGATGTTAACCTTTTATTCGGAGAAGTTCAGAGCAGCGATTATGTGTGGAACTGGTTGCATATCAACGCAATAGACTACAATCCCGCGCTCGACCAAATCATGCTTTCTCCCAGACAATATAACGAACTGTGGATTATAGATCGCAGCGTCTCTGCCGAAGACGCTCTCACGCGCAGCGGCGGCAATGCAGGCAAAGGCGGCGCGCTGCTGTACAGATGGGGCAATCCGCGTTCATACGGGCATGGAACCGCTGCCGATCGCCGGCTATTCCTGCCGCATAATGCCCAGTGGATAGCCCCCGGGCTTCCGGGAGCGGACAACATCCTTGTGTTCAACAACGGATGGGCGCATGAGAGAGGTCAAAGTAGAAAGTATTCGTCCATAGATGAGATAGTCCCTCCGCTGAACGGATATAGCTATCGGCGGGAGCCGGGAGCGCCATACCCGCCAGCGGATCCTATATGGACCTATACCGCCGAAACACCCACGGACTTTAACTCCTACATTATGGGATGCGTACAGCGGCTTCCCAACGGCAACACGCTGATTTGCGATTCAACTTCGGGCAATCTGTTTCAAGCAACGCCGGAAGGAAAGACGGTCTGGCAGTATGTGTACCCGATGGATGTGGATGCGCCGTTAAAGCAAGGCGGGCAAGCCTCGGTTTGGCGTAGTCGTGCGCAGATAGGGGATACTCTATTCACCAACGCCGTCTATCGCGCCTACTGGTATGCGCCCGACCATCCGGGGCTGCAGAATTACGACTTGACGCCCGACGGTACCATTGAGCTTTACGAATAGACGGCCGCCGTCTATCGCGCGCCCGTATGCGGGTGTATAATAGCCTTTGGGCGCGCGGCGGCAAATGCCCTGACGCGGCAAAGCGTCATCGGCTATAATACGGCAGAGAGCATGCGATAGGCGGCGTACGTTTGGGATGCCCCGCCGCCTGCGCCAAGATACGCAGCGTTAGCGCATGAAAGGCGGCCGCTTTGAGAGAGTTCGCGCAGAACTGGGGCTGGGCCGAGCTGCTGAAAATCGGCTTGGTGCTCGCTAGGGGCGTGCTGGGCTTGTTCGTGTCCAGCGCGCTAGGCGGCGGGCTGTATGTGCTGACCCTGCCCGTAGTTCTGTCCGTATGGGGATACGGCAGCAACCTGAGCCTAACGCTGCTGCTGCTAATTGCGATGAGCGTCGGCGCGGGCGTGGGAAGCTACATCACCTGGTTTGAGCGCGATTTAAGGCTTGGCGCGCATGCGCTGCTGTTCGCGGTGGCGCTGGGATGCGCGCATGTGGGCGCATATCTGGGCTTGCTGCGCGGCTTGGAAGTGGGGCTGCTGCATCCCATCTGGCGCCCCGGCATCCCCGAAACAAGCGTTACCGCAATGGGCGCAGTTATCAGTGCCAACATCCCGCTGCTCGCGCTCGCGCTCTACAAGGCAATCAAAAACCCGCGCCTGTGAAACCGCAAGCCGCGCCGCGCCAATCCCGTCTGCGCCGCGCAGCGCCCGCAGTCCTTCAACGCCGCCGCAACCGTCCCCGAACCCGCGAAACCGAAAGGGGACACGCCTCATATGCGGCGCATCCCCTTTCCGTTGCCGGTATACGTTTGCAGCGCGCCCGAATGCGTCCGGTTCGACTCCAAGCGTTTGGCGCACCGCTTTGGATAGCGCCAATACGCCCGAATGTGTTGGGTTCGGCTAGTCGGCTACCGCTTGCGCCGCTGCCTGCGCGAATGGCTTGCCGCTTGCGGGGTCGACCTCAAACGGGCTGGAGAGCTCAAGCTCTTTGCCCATTTCGCGCACGGCGGGTATGACGTACTCGCCCATAAGCCGCAGGCTTCGCATCTGGTCGTCGTGCGTCATTGCGCCGTCGCCGTCCCAGAATATCACGCTGCCGGGGCGCAGCGTCTCAAGCACATGCCGAATTTTGGGCAGCACGGTGTCGGGCGTGCCGCTCACTATCGTGTAGTTCTCTTGCTGCTCTTCGAACGGGCGGGCGCTAATCATTCCGCCGCGGTTAGCGGTCGCCACATCGCGCGTAGGCAGCACGCGCCGCCGCGAAGTCAGCCCCGGCAGGCTCACCAGCGCGCTGTTGGTGGTGCCTTCGTTGCCCGCTAGGAACGGGTTGCTGGGTCCTTGCACATACTTGCGCGCCGTTTGTTCGGCGAGCTCTTCGGTTTCGTCCACATGCACCTTCCACAGGTAGCCGATGTTCTGCGAGCCGGACTCGTAGCCCTCTTCGGCGGCGGTGTCGTGGTAGAGCTGGAACGCTTGGCGCGTAGGCTCCATTTCGGTCGCCAGCATGATATAGGGGATGCGGTTGCGCGCCGCCCACATCAGCGAATCGCGGCTGACCACGCCGGGCAGCCAGATAGGGGGATGCGGCTTCTGATACGGGCGCGCCCACGGGTTGACATAGCGATACTGGTAGTGCTTGCCTTCCCAGCGGAACGGGCCAGGCGTCGTCCACGCCTTGACGATGAAGTCGTGCGCCTCTTGGAAGCGCTCCCAGTTGTAGGGCGGGGGGGCGTTGTGCGCTACGCTCTCTCTGCCGGTGCCGCGCACCCAGCCGGACACCAACCGCCCGCGCGAAATCATATCTATGATGGAGAGCTGCTCCACCAGCCACAGCGGGTCGTCCCAGATGGGTATGATGTTGCCCAGCAGCACAATTTTGGCGCGCTTGGTCATACGCGCCAAAATCGCCGCTTCGATGTTCATAGCGCCGCCCATGCAAAAGGGCGTGCTGTGGTGTTCGTTCAGCATCAAGCCGTCGAAGCCCATCTCTTCGGCATAGAGCTTCTCATCCAGATAGCGGTTGTACAGGTCGGAGCCCAACTCCGCATCGTAGATTTCGTTGCTGAGCGTGAGGTCTTTGATTGATTTGCCGGTCGCGCCGAAGTAGCCCGATTCGGGATCTTGGTACGGCCGCTCTGTGAAGTGCGCGATAAACATAGGCGCTGTCTCCTCTCATAGATATAGTTCGGGTGTAGGCGCTAATTCGTTGTGAATGCCGCGATTGACATTAGGGTTACGCCGACGTCTTGCGTTTGCGTTGCGTTGTATCAGATGCGCCCCACGACGGGCATGCTGATTTGCGGGACGGGTTGGCGTTGCGCGCTTATTGTAGGGACATCATCCGTTACTCGGCGAAGAAGTCTTGTATCAGCGCCAAGAATTCATCCGTCTTCTCGATGTCCGGGCGGTGTCCGCAGTCGTCGATGATTTCAAGGCGCGAGCCGCTGATGGACTTGTGATAGACCTCGCCGGCGCTCACCGGCACGATGGGATCTTGCGCGCCCCAAACGATTAGCGTGGGCAGGTTTTGCGCTCTGCCCAGAAGCTGCGGCAGGGCGGGGTAGTACATATAGGGTTTCCAGCTCAGGCGGCACGCCTCTTCGCGCGCCACCGCCCACGCTTCCACCAGATCGGCGTCGGGTTGCGGCGGGCGTACAACAGGGAATTCGGGCGCAGACGCCGAGTCTAGGCATACGGCGTCCAGATACTCTTCGGCGGTAACCAGAAAGATGTCGAAGATTTCGCCGACCGGGGGCTTGACGCCTGCCGCGCCTACCAGCGCCATCTTGTTGAACTGCTGCGGACACATCGTCGCCATCTCTGCCGCAAGCCAGCCGCCCAGCGACGACCCGATGACGTTCACGCCTTGCAAGCCCAGTTCGTCCAGCGCGCGCAAATACCATCCCGCCAAATCGCGCATATTCATTATCCAGTCCAGGCGCGGCGACTTGCCAAAGCCGGGGTGCGAGGGTATGTACACGGCGTTGTTCTGCGCTAGCGCGTCGTGCCAGCGCAGGGTGGCGTGATGCCCAATCTCATCGTGCAGAACAAGCAGCGGAGCGCCGCTGCCGCCCTTCGTCAGCTGCAGGCGGCTTCCCGCAACCTCAACTATCTCTTCCGTCCACAATTGCAATGCGGTAGTCATTCATATCTCCCATAAGGGGTAGTAGCGTTGCAGCCTAGCCCAAGTTGTTAAGCCGCCCTGATTTTCGGATGATAAGCGCCGCTTGTCAAGTTGCGCCGTAGCCGCTCAGAAACCATACCGCGCCGCAGGTCAGCAGCGGCCCCGCGCCTACTAGGAACAATTTCAGAGCGGGGAACTTGCTGCGGCTGTCTATGCCAAAGCGCGCATAGCCTAGAACTCGTCCGCCGTCCGGCATAATGTAGCCGTCATCGCTCACCATAGACTTCCAGTCGAACCATTCAGCAGCAGTATCGGCCTTAGCATATACGCTCCCTTGCCTATACACTCGGCTATGCGCGGCGCGCGAACCTCAGTCTAATACGGCGGGCGTTCCGTCGTACGGCGTTTCGTCGGGATGCGGCGCTAATCGCCTTCCGACGCCAGCTTGCCCGCCTCAGCCCAGTCGTCCTTGGACACGTCGGCGAATACCACGATGGTAGCCTCCAGCGGCGCGCCCGCAATGTCATGCACCGCATCGGTTATCGCCTTCGCCAGCTCAGCCTTCTGCTGCCGCGTGCGGCCGGGCCACATCTCAACGCGTACTATCGGCATAGTTGTGCCTCCTGATTGTGAGTTTAGTTATGAGTTTTGGGTTGCAAATCGTATGTCTTTGGCTTTGCTTGCGCTTGGAGTGTATCAGCAAGGCGCAGCGCGCTCAATGCAAGGGCGGCAGCGCGCGGGGCATTCGCATCTAATCATCGCTTTCACGCTAAGTATCGCGCTACCCGATCCAGGATTTCGTGTCCGACGTCGTACTTGCTCATCAGCGGCAAGTCCTGCATGCCGCCATCGCTGTCCAGCAAAATCACCTTGTTGGTATCCACGCCGAATCCGCTGTCCGCTGCGGTGATGTCGTTTGCGGCAATTAGGCGCAGTCCCTTGGCGCGGAGCTTGCTTTCGGCGTTTGCCAGCAGATCTTCGCTTTCGGCGGCGAAGCCCACTTTCACTAGCCGATCGCTCTTTACGCCGGCGATGATGTCCGGGTTCTTGACCAGCTCGACCGACCACACATCGGCGTCCCCCTTCTTGACTTTTTGATCGGATATGTTGGCGGGACGCCAATCGGCAACCGCCGCCGCCATTATGAGAGCGTCGGCGTCGGCGCACTCGCGCTCTATCGCACGCTGCATCTGAAGCGCCGTCTGCACGCGCGCGATGCGAATGCCGTATGGAGCGGGTAGAGCGGTCGGCGTGGATACCAACGCCACGTCCGCCCCCCGGTCGCGCGCCGCTTCCGCCACGGCATAGCCCATCTTGCCGGATGAATGATTGGCTATCACGCGCACCGGGTCTATCGGCTCTTGCGTGCCGCCGGTGCTGACCACTATCTTGCGCCCCGCAAGATCGCCTTTGCGCGCGAGCGTTTGGCGGATACAGCCCAGCAGATCCGGCGTTTCCAGCAGCCGCCCCATTCCCATAAGCCCGGATGCAAGCCGTCCCTTTGCGGGCCCGGCGATAACGCAGCCCCTTGAGCGCAGGGTAGCGATGTTCTGCTGCGTGGCGGCGTTGTCATACATATGGGCGTCCATTGCGGGCGCTACTATCAGCGGCGCTTGGGTCGCCAAGATGGTGGCGGCAAGCGCGTCGTCCGCAAGCCCGTGCGCTATCTTGGCTATGGTGTGCGCGGTGGCGGGCGCTACGATGACGGCGTGGCTACGTTCCGCCAGCGCCACGTGGTTGACGCTGAGTTCTGATTGCGGATCGAACACATCGCTTGTCACCGCGCGGTGCGTGATGCTGCGAAAGGTTAGGGGAGTGATGAACTGCGCCGCTTCTTTGGTCAGGATTACATCCACAAGCGCGCCCGCCTGCGTGAGTTTGCTTGCGAGGTCAACCGCCTTGTAGCAGGCGATGCTGCCGCTGACTCCAAGTGTGATGCTTCTTTGCGCTATCGGATCGCGCATAGGAAAACCTCGCGAATGAGCGGCTGCGAACTTGTTGGCGTCAGAGCGCCATGCCTTGTATGAGCATAAGTCCCATCAGCGTCAGGTCGGGGTTTATGTCGTCGAAGACGCCCGCTTCCGATTGTAATATGTGCGCCAATCCGCCGGTGGCGACCACTTTTGCGCCGCCGCCGAGTTCGGAGTCGAAGCGCGCCACCATTCCGCGCACCAGGTCGGCGTATCCCAGCACAACGCCTGATTGGATGGCGTGTATGGTGTTTCTGCCGATTGCGGTCGCCGGGGCGACGAGTTCCACTCTGCGAAGCTGCGATGTGCTGCTAAAGAGCGCGTCGGATGCTATCACCATTCCGGGCGCGATTGCGCCGCCGAGATAGTCGCCGTTGGCGGTTACGGCGTCAAACACGGTTGCCGTGCCGATGTCAACCACGATGACGGGGCCGCCGTATAGCCTCAAAGCGGCGGCGGCGTCCACGATGCGGTCGGCGCCTACATCGCGCGGGTTGTCGTACAGGATGCGGACGCCGGTCTTTGTGCCTGCGCCCACCACCAGCGGCTCCACGCCGAAATGCGTTTTGCATAGATCAACGAATGTGGGCGTCAGCGGGGGGACTACGCTACAGAGCGCGACGGCATCGATCTGATGCGTCGCCATATCGCGCAGCTGCAACATCTGCATCAACGTTGCGCTGTACTCGTCGGATGTTTTGGAGCGCTCGGTTGACAGCCGCCAAGTGGCGGACAGCGCATCGCCGTCGAACACGCCCAAGGTGATGTTGGTGTTGCCTATGTCTATGGCTAACAGCATAGCGGCGTCATCCGTGCGTGAAGGATATAGGGCGGCGGCGGTTGCGCGGGTAGGGCAGGCTACTTGCGGATTATAGCGTTGCCGTCGCGCCGCCAGTTGAGCTGCAGCAGCGTGCTTGCCTCAAGCAGTTTCTCCAGCGAGGGATACTCCGAAACGCTCAATTTGCGCGCGCCAAGCGCCTTTGCGGCGTCCATAGCGGCGACGCGGCCGGCGATACGATCCTTGTCCCGCCTGTGCCATGCGGCGTTCACTTCCTCTGCCCATGTAGCCGCTTGGACGGGATCGCCTGCGGCGGCGGGCGCATCATCAGGCTGAGGCGCTTGGGGTTGAACCTCTTCTTTGACATCCTTGACGACGGGAACCACGGACGCCTCGGCCTCTTTCTTAGCTTCAGCGGCATCTGCGGCCTTAGCCACCTCGCTTTCAATGTCCTCAGGCGGGACGGGCGGCAGTATGACGGGCTGAGGTGGCGGTTGGGGCGGGTTGCGCTGGATCGTGGGAGCGGGGACGTCGTCCGGCTGATAGCGAAGCGGCGTTCTGCGCCGGCTGGGGGATCTGTGGTCTGCATCCGTCCGTGGCGACGCCGGCTGCTCCGCGTGTTCGGCGGCGCTCTGCCTGCCGCGCCCGTTGCGCCGCGCCGCGGTTCGGGGCTGCTCGCGGCCGCCGTGAATCTGCACAATCACATCGCCGCTGCCGTCTTTGGGACGGATTACATCAACCACGTCGGAGTAACTATCCAGGAACTGCGTGAATATCCTGTGGCGCAGATCTTTGTAGTTGAAGCTCGGCTCTATGCGGCGCATCGTTTGGTAGAGTTTGGAGCCTACCACGCTGCCTTCTTCGTCCATCGATGCGTTCATAGCGCGCAGCAACAGCGATTTGGGATCCGGGGTAGGCGTTCTGGCAGCGGTTTGCGTCCCGCGCCTTGAGGGCGCTGCGCGGCGGCGCGAAACGGCGTTCTGCGCCACGGCGGGTTCGGCGTCGTCGAGGAAGATGAAGCGGTCGCAGCTCTTGATGAGCGTGGGCGAAGTGGCTTCTCTGCGCCCCGCCACGATGACGCTCTTGCCCGCAGAGCGCAGTCTGCCGACGAGCGGAACGAAATCGCTGTCCGACGAGACGATAACGAAAGAGTCGATCGGGGATGAGTGCAGCAGATCGATCGCTTCGATCACCAATCGAATATCGCTGGAGTTCTTGCCCGACTTGTTGGAGTGGTACTGATGGATGGGCTCTATGCCGAGATCGAGCAGTTGGTCTTGCTTGCCGCGCTGCACGGACCAGTCGCCATACGCCCGCCGAATTATCACCCGCCCCACGTCGGAGAGCTGGTCAAGCAGGTGATCTATAGCGTCCAACCCCACGTTCTCATAGTCAATCAGCATAGCGACGTTTGCATCTACCAAATTATCATCCCTATTTATTCCTATGTGATAGCATTCTACCGCCTATGCGCATAGTATATCACCTTTAAGTTCAAATGCGTAACTTGCGCTGGCGCATATCGACGACAAGGCTTCTATTATGCGTATGCGGCCGCGGTTGGCGCATTTGCGTCGGGGACGGCGAGCGCGCCTATTTGAACGCGGGGACTACCTTTTCGCAGAACAGGCGCAACGAGCCGGCTATCTTCTCTTCGGGGATGAGTTCGCCGGCGTTGAACTCCGCGACTACGCCGCTCAGGTTGAGCGCTTCTTTCATCGCGATGAGCTGCTCCACCACCGCTTCGGGGGTGCCGACCGCCGCCTTTTGCCCGATGACGTCGCGTTCCCAGTCGAGGCTGGCGAGCTGCTGACTGCGCTCCGTGCGCTCTTCGCGCGGGTCTGCGCCGGCGCGTCCGGCCGACGCCGCAAGCTGACCGCCCAGCCGTCTGAACTGCCGCATGAAGCTCTCTTCGGGCGTGTGCAGCGCGTCCTCTTTGGTTGCGCCCACATAGACCGGCACGCGCAACGATACATCGATATCGCCGCTGTGTCCCGCTTCATCCCACGCCGTCTTGTAGAGCCGCACCTGTTCGCCCACGCCTTCGAGGTTCATGCCGCGCACGCCCACGAACACCGAAAAGCCCATCTTGCCGATTATCGGGAATGTGTCCGAGGTGGTAGCCGCAATCCGTATGGGCGGGTGCGGCGACTGATACGGCTTAGGAACTAGGCACACATCCTGGAAGCTGTAGTATTCCCCGTCATAGCTGAAGCGCTCGTTTCGCCACGCCGCGAGTATGATGTTCAGATATTCGTAGAACCTATCGCGGCTTTCGGAGTAGGGGATGTTGTAGCCTTCATATGAGCCGGGCAGTCCGCTGCGTCCCACGCCGAAGTCGAAGCGCCCTTCGCTTATCTGGTCGATGGTTGCGGCTTCTTCGGCGGTGCGGAGCGGGTTGCCCAGCGGCAGCACGCTGACCGCGGTGCCGATCCGCAGCCGCTTAGTGCGCGCCGCGATCGCCGAGGCGATGGCGTGCGGCGAGGACAGCACAGACCGCGCCGGGCTGAAGTGCGACTCAGCGAGCCATACTGCATCCAACCCCAGCGATTCCGCCATATCTATATGCGCGAAGGCTTCGCGAAAGGCGTCGGGTTGCGTGCCTCCCGCGCGGCAGTGAAACTCCATAAACGAACCGAATTGCATCGCGTCTTCTCCAAACTGAAGCAATCAATGTAGGCGCATCTTATCGCGCGGTATGTATCGCTATACTACGCAAGCCTACTCGCTTGGGATGGCAAGGTCAAGGATAAGCGGATCAAGATTAGCCCATAGAGCCGCAGTGATGGCGCGCGCTACTTAATCCGCGAATTGTGGCATAGCTCTAGCCCCGCTCACTGCAAACATCTTGATTATCCCTTATCCATTCCAGCAACGCTTCCGCCGCCCAACGGTGACCGTTCTTGTTCCAGTGGGCGTCGTGATTCCACTGCGAATCCTCGGGGTCCGCGCCTATGTTGACGATGTATTCGCGCTGGTCTATGACGGGTATGTCAAGCTCCGCCGCCATTGCGCTCATGCGATCGAAGGGTAGATCTCCAAACGCCCTCATGGAGTGCGTCGCTAGGATGACGAGATTAGCGCCGTCGCGTTCTGCGCGCTGCTTGAACTGCTCCAGTCCGAACTTGGTATATGCCAGCGCCTCTTCAAAGACGGGCGGCAGTTGGGCTTTCCCGAATGGCGCGCTCATATTTGCGTATGTGGTTGGCGTCCATTCTTGGAGAAGCGTTGAATAACGGGGGCGCCGGCTGATCAACTCAGCATGCCATATCAGTCTCTCGTCGCGCGTCTCTTCAATGAACATCATCCTAATATTGGCGTCCAGCCATCTTGCGAAGTAGGAATGCTTGACGGCTTCCCACTCCCATTTAGCGAAGTGGTAATACATAGTTCCCTCGTGCTTGGCAGGGTCTCCGGCGCGATTGAGGAAAGATTCGACGAATGATGGCGTTCGACCGGGTGGTGGGGGTGGCAGGCTGAACTCCGCATAATCCGGGTCCGGCGGACGCAACGCCAGCGCTCCGTCTGCGCCTCGCGCCGCCGTAACCACTGGCAGACGCTCCGGATCCAATCGCCCTCTTAGCGCAGCTAGAACGTTAGAATTCTCCCGAAAGTCGTTATTGACGAATACCAGCGCCACGACTTTGGGGCGCAGATGCCGCGCGTATTCATCGTAAAACGGAATCTGGTTGATCTGCCCGAAGCCTCCGTATCCAAACGCGGATGTGGTTATATCCAAGTGCGGCAATTCGCGCGCGGCGATCTCTTCCAGTTTCACCTGTGTCTTATCGGCAATATCGACCTCTTTCCCCACTACAAAAGAATCGCCGATGAGCGCGATGTGGCAGCTTTCGGCGGCGCGCTTGGGGTTGATGGGTTCGCGGTCTAAAAACCCAAGTCTGTTGGTTCGTGTGATTACCCAGAAATCAAGGTGGTTCGACGAACGTACTTCTGAATTAGGCGTCAGCGTCACCCCGACATTTGGGACAAAATGCCAGGCATTGCGCCCGACGAAGTCTTGGGGATTAGCGGCGAACCCGTAAGGCACGCTTACGCGGAAGTACGCTTCCCCCGCAGCCGCAATCAGCGTTACCCCCGCAACGATTAGCAGCGCATTAAACGCGGCTGTTCGCACAATGCGAGCGCATACGCGTGGGAAAGGCGGGGGGGCGTGGCTATTTTCAAAATGCGGCGTGTCGGTTGATTTCCAAAAGCGTTTCATAGTTCAATTCTGAGCGAAAGAACGCTGTTCGGCAAAGAGAAGCGGGCTGCCAAACAGGTGGCTTAACCCCGGACGGATGAAGTTTCTATACGGTCGTAGCGTCATTATACGCTATCGCGCAGCATGTCCCGCCTAATCGCAAGCGTCTTGATTATCCCGCAGCCATTCCAGCAGCGCTTCCGCCGCCCAACGGTGCCCGTCTTCGTTCCAGTGTCCGTTGTGTTTGAACGCCGCCTCCGTGGGATCTGCGCCTATGCCGATGATGTAGTCGTATTGCTCAATGACGGGGATGCCGAGCTCCTCAGCCATTGCGGTTAGCCGATCGAAGGGTAGGTTCCCGTACACTTTTGTCCTGTACACCGCTAGGATAACAAGTTCAGCGCCGTCGCGTTCTGCGCGCCGCTTGAACTGCTCCAGCCCGAATTTGGTGTTCGCCACCGCCTCTTCAAAGATAGGCGGCAGCTCGCTTTCCTTGAATATAGCGCCCATATTTGCGTATGTGCTTGGCGTCCAGCCTTGCGCGATCGCCGAATAGCGCGGCCGACGGCTGAGCAGATCCACCCAATATATCAGCGCAGGGTTGCGCGTCTCTTCTTTAGGAAACGTCGCCTTCCTCTTGGCATCCAGCCATTTTGCGAAGTAGGAATACTTGACGATTTCCGCATTAGCGCGTTGGGCAGGGCTGCTTGCGCGCTTGGCGAAAGAGCCGATATACGATTTGACATCACCATTATCGCCGTCTGAGGTTTGCGCCCAGTAGTTAGGCGGCGGTGGCGGCAGTCTGAACGCCTCATAATCGGGAGCCGGCGGACGCAACTCCGGCTCGCCGTCTGCGCCCTGCGCCGCCGTAACCCGCGGCAGATGATCCGGATCCATTCCCAATCCCAGCGCGTTCAAGTGAACGGAATTATCGTCAAAATCGTTGTTGACGAATACAAGCGCCACCACTTTGGGGCTCAGATGCCGCGCATACTCATCGTAAAACGCCAGTTGGTTGATCTGTCCGTAGGCTCTTCGACCAAATGCAGAAGTGGTAATGTCCAAGCGAGGCAGTTCGCGGGCGGCGAGCTCATCTAGTTTCACCTGTACCTTGTCTGCGATGGGGACGTGCCACGCCTCAATGAAGGAATCGCCGATGAAGGCGATGTGGCAGCTTTCGGCGGCGCGCTCAACGCTAATAGGTTCGCGATCCAAGAACCCAAGACTGTTGGTTCGGGTGATTGTCCAAAAATCAAGATGGTTCGTAAAGCGCGCTTCCAAGTTGGGCTGCGGCATCAACCCAACATTTGGAACGAAGCGCCAGGACTTGTGTCCTTTGAAATCTTGGGGATTAGAGGAAAGCCCATATCCATTGGGAACCACTATCAGGCGAAAGTACGCTTCCCCCGCAGCCGCAATCAGCGCCAACCCTATGGCGATTAGCAACGCATTAAAGGCGGCAATCCGCAAAGTGCCACTATATCTGCGTGATGACGGCGGGGTTGTTTTCAATCGGCGGCGCACTGGACTCCCAAAAGGGTTTCATAGTTCGAAATTTGAGCGGAAAGCGATGAGGAATTTCCCCCATTGCACACGCCGCCGGGCTATCTATGCGTACTTGCAAACACGAGCTTGGCAATTCAAATGCGCTCGCCACGCTAATCGTAGAATGAGCAGCCGATGCCGTGATAGCCTATCGTAACTTCGCCGTCTTCCACCGTGACCGGCGTGATACGCTCGCCGTCGGTCAGCGCCTCAAGCTCCGCCCACTTGTCCGGCTGCTCCGCCAGATCGATCTCGCGATAAGCCTTGCCCTTTTCGTCCAGCTCCATCTTGACCGTAACGCAGATGGTGCATTCGGGGTGTGTGTAAATCACGATGTTGGAGTCTGCCAAATCGCGCTCCTTGTTGTGCGTCATAGCGGTAGTTTGGGGCGCTGACGGCGCGCCTGCGGCGCTGTGTTGAAACGGGCGGCGGACATGCGCTAAGACACGCAACCGATGCCGTTCACCCCGACCGTAACCTTGTCGCCTTCCACCACCACGGGCGTCAGCCGCACGCCGTCGGTGTAGGGCAGTATCTCGCCCCACCTGTCCGGATGCAGCGAAAGGTTGACCTCTTCGTAGGCGGCGCCCGCCTTATCCAAGTCCGCCTTCACCACATCCGTATAGCCGCATCCGATTGTGGAATATACGATTACCTTATCAGCCAAAGCGTTCACCTCAACAAGCGTAATTGTCAGCATTGCCCGAAAGCCTTTCGCCGGACGCTCTCAATGATAGCGCGAATTGCCCTTGTTTTGCAAAGAGCGGCCGCCGTTTTGCGAAAGCGTTGTTGCGTATTATATCATCCCGCGCAATTCGCGGGACGCGCGAACCGAGGCGGCGCATGCGCCCATCCCGGCCACCACGCCATCACGCGCGCAGATGGCGGCGTCAGCGGCGCAACGGGTCGGCAGCGGCGTTCTTAAACGAATGGCGTTAGCGCGCTGGAACTTTATCGGCTTCGCTGTCGTTATACTCATATGCCTGTTGAGTAAAGATTTGCTTCTCGACGACAAATCGTCATAAAGGCGATGAAAGCGATCTATAAGATAAATGCCGCGCGCTGACTACGGACTAAATATGATTTACGTACGCCCGCTACTTTTGCAAGCAAGATACGCGCTGTTCATCCTGCCGGCGCTCTGCGCGATTGTGGCAGCAGGTTGCTGCTTTCAATCTTTGCCTAAGACCCTAACAGCGCCATCGCCGACGCCGGCGGCAACGTTTGTGCCGCCCGCGCCGATTACTCCGTCTATTGAGAAGCGCGTGTTTGACGCTGATGTGATAGTTCGAGCGCGTCCGCCATCCGTTTCGGGAAAAGTCGAAACCGTCCCCAGCGCCGATGAGTGCGTAGCGCCCACATACCGCCCCGCGCTTGTGTTTCAATTCCCTGTAACCGAGTATCTCAAAGGGAACGGCGAGGACACGCTGTCCGTGGAGTTTCCATTCGCAGGCAGTTCAGGCGCGCATACATACTTGACACGAGAAGAGGCGCAGAGCGCGCTAACGAAACAACTCGCGAATAGAAACGCCACCTGGGATAACCGCGATGCGGCGCTATTCCTAAAACTGGCTGCAAATCAAAGCGATGTGAACGCAGTCGACGCAGTCGATACGCCGCCTACATACCGCTTCGTCAGAAATACGCATAACGATTACACGATCGACAAAGTCAACAAGCCGTGGCTGCCGGTTGCAGACGCTTCCGGGCAATCGGACAGTGAGCCTGTGTACATTCTCGACTCAAAACCTGAAGGAGGGAATGAGCAATTGCCTACGATGTCCCTTGCCGAATTGCGCGCTTCCATAGAATCGGTAGCGGCGATTTTGAAAGCAGGAGATGGAATTGAGGGCTATGAAGAGTGCGTGGAACGGTGGCTAATCTCTGAAAGTCCCAATGATGATGAGCCGTATCGTCCGCGCGTTCGATCCACTTCGACCATTTCGGAAAATGGGTATGATATTGTCAGTGATGAGAACGGCGTACAGGAATTTTTCTATTTCTCAGTGTACGCAACCCAACGCCCGTTGCCGGGCGGCGCATACAGGCTTGTCCCGCACCGTTATTGGGCGCAATGGGAACCTTGCAACCGCAATTTGCCGCTTGATGATTGGCCGCGCTGGGAGGTTGCGGCAACCGCCCCCAACGGCGAAAGCGTCGTGATGGAGCGAATCGAATGGGCGCAGAACAGGGTTGCAATGAATATCTCTAACCCGCCCGTCAACCTATCCGGCCACCACATAGACTTCATCGAGCTAGACGCCAGCGTATCCCTGCGCCTAGACATCGACGACGCCGAAACGACGTCCACCGGCTATGGCCAAACCCTAAGCTGGGAAGTATGCCGTCAGCCGTGGCATCCCGGCGATCTGTTGATGCTGCGAATATCCGAGAGCGCAACCACAGATAGCGCAACCGTGAAGCCGATATGCGTCGATAAGAACGCAGGGGAAGCGGCGCCTGCGCATACCCTCACGCCAACGCCTACCCCCACGCGCTAAACCCCAAAGCACCGCCATTGAGTCAGCTCATAAACAGCGTTACATCGGCGTGCGGGAAGCTCACCGACACGCTTGCGCGCCGCTCGCGCTGCAGGGTGCGGGCATACTCCACGCGCTTGGGGTCGGAGGCGGCGAGCTTGTGCGGGCAGGGCTCGCGGCGCTCTTCCTGCGGGCAGAGGTGCAGATCCGCTTGATAGTCCCAAAATCCCACCATCTTCATTGGAAAGAACAGCGTCTCGGCAGCGCTCCGCAGGTCTGCCAGTATTTCGCTTGCGCGCGCGCCGCCCGCATCGCTCTCAATGCGTATGACTATCTTGTCCATAGGCTCTTTCGTCAGCGCGCGCCACGACGGATGCGGTCATACGCGCCGCTCGTTCAGCGCTTGCGATGAGCGCGCCGTCTTTCGCGCTGATACGGACTTTGCCGCCGCTACAAACCCTCGCTGACGCGCCCGTTGACTTGGACAAGCCCGGCCACGCTGACCTCGCCGCTGCGCTCGAAGTCGGCAATCAGTCGCCGCACATCGTCCGGCACCGCGCGCGCCTTGCCGCGCTCGGCGTCATAGTCCACATAGACCACCTCTGCGCGGTGTATCGGCTGCGCGCCGTCCGCCAAGTACATTTCCGCCTTCAGCGTGAGGCTGCTGTTGCCGATGCGCGCCACGCCGAGATAGATTTCAAGCATATCGTCCACGCGCGCCGGCGCCATATACTCCAGCGTAGCCTTGACCGTCGCCAAGTCGAAATACCGCCGCGAATCCGCATCGTAGATACGCATCCCTAGGTTGCGAAAATACTCCGCCTGCGCCACCTCGATGAAGTTCATGTATTGCGCGTTGAACACGATGCCCTGCGCGTCGCACTCGCCCCAGCGCACACGCAGCTCGCAGCTGAACCTGAAATCCTCTTTCGGCAAACCCGCCTCTCTTGCTACTTAACTATCCCATTCCCCATTGGGGTAAGGTTAGGATGGGAGCAACGGCAATAGGGTAGGGAAGTACAAAGCCAAACGCGCAAAAGTCGCGCGTGCAATTATCCCGCTATTCTGCCAAGATACTATTCCATTATGCCGCTTGGGATGATATACTTTGCGGGATGAGTACGCAACTAGACGCTAAGTGCAAAGTCATTCACCCGGACGGGCTTGAAGTGGAAGTAGCCTCTGGCAGCATGACGCGCCTCGCGGGGGTGTCCAAGACGCTTGCGGGAACCGAAGGCATACACCTTGCGGTTGCCACCATACCGCCCGGATGCGCCTCCAGTCCGCACTACCACGTCAACTGCGAATCCGCGATCTATGTCTCCAAAGGCAGCGGACGCTTTCTCACCGGCAGGTGCCTCGAAACAGCGCTGGACATAGCATCGGGCGATTTCATATATGTGCCGCCGGACTCCGTTCATCAGCCGGTCAACGACAGCCTGTCCGAGCCGCTGGAGCTCATAGTGGCGCGCAATGCGCCCGTCGAAATCGTAGTGGAGTTCGACCCGCAGACGGGCGAACCCAAAACATAGCCGCCTTTTCGGCGTCAACATAGCGTCAAGCGTCAACAGGGGCCATTAGCTCAGCAGGTTAGAGCGCAGTCCTGATAAGACTGAGGTCCGTGGTTCGAGTCCACGATGGCCCACCATTCCCCCGCCCGCTAAGCACGGACACGGTTAAGGCAATGCCCGCCAAGCCCAAGAAGCCGCCCAAAGCGGCCGGCAAACCGCCTGCTGAGAACTCTAACTCCAAGCCTGTCCGATTGCTCTCAGGCGGCAACCCTCAGATAGCCAAAGCCGACGGCGACGCCCCCGTGCAGGCGTACATCGCCGCAATGCCTGATTGGAAAAGCGAACTTGGACGCCGCCTCGACGCCCTCATAACGCAAACCGTGCCCGAAGTGCGAAAAGCCGTCAGATGGAACTCGCCGTTCTACGGCGTTGAGGGTCAGGGCTGGTTCCTGAGCTACCACGTCTTTACCCGCTATGTCAAAGTAACCTTCCTGCAAGGCGCGTCTTTGGATCCCGTCCCGCCCGGCGCAGGCAAGGACAAAGACGCGCGCTGGCTTGACATCTACGAAGACGGATTCGAAGAAGGTCAGATGGCGGAATGGATACGCCAAGCGGCCGCCATCCCCGGCTGGGACGGCTTCCGATAGCCCGCGAAACCGCGATAGCCGCGCCTTCTGTCTAGTATCCCCGGACACTCTGCGAACAAGTCCGCTTCCGTCTGATTCCAGCATTCCCCATGTGGTATTCTTGTCATTAGGATAAGAGAACTACTCCCTTATCATTTTGCGTCTCTGCGCCTTTGCGTTAAAACGCGTCGGTCGATAGATATTAACCCGCCAGGATAGCCCAATGCCATCGCTCAATAGACTTCTGAAGCATCGCAGGAACATCGGGTTGGTCATCGGCATTGCGCTTGGACTGCTGCTTGTGGCGTTCCTCATTTATCCGAAAAAAAACGCCATCGTCGCCAAAGGCCCGATGAACGCCGGCCACGAAGCGCTTGGCTGCGAGCAGTGCCATACGCCGGTCAAAGCCACGCCCGCGCAGCAGGTCAGCGCCAACATCTATTACTGGCTGGGTCTGCGCCGCAAGACAATCGGCTTCGGTTCCAAGCCGGTCGACACCGACGACTGCATAGACTGCCACGAGCGCCCCAACGACCGTCATCCGGTATCCCGCTTCCTAGAGCCTCGCTTCGCCGACGCCCGCAAGCATATCAAGGCATACGACTGCATAGCCTGCCACGCCGAACACCAAGGCAAGCGCGTTACGCTGCCCACGCTCGGCTACTGCATGCACTGCCACCAAGACACCGAGTTGAGCGACGATCCCATACTGCCCACGCACGCCGCCATCATTCGCGGCGAATCTTGGAATACCTGCCTGCAATGCCACGACTTCCACGGCAATCACATTCGCGATACGCCCACCCGCATCCAAGACGCCGTATCCGAAGCCGAACTATGGCGCTACTTCCACGGCGGCGCATCGCCCTATTCCTCCGAAAAGTTCGTCTATCCCTCTGATACGCGCGCCGGAGAATGATCCGTGAAGTGGATAATCACAGCATTGGCAGTCATAGGCGTGAGCGCTGCCGTCGTAATCATCAACGCGCCGCCCCCTGACGCGCAGACCGCCGGCGGCGCGCCCATTCCCATATCCGCCGTGTTCACAATCCTAGAAGCCGAAAATGACGCCGTCCGCGAACTTTGGACAAAAGAGATAGTAGGGCAGGGCAAAGAGCGCGGATTGGCGTTCCACAAGGATTGGCGCGAACCGCAGATAGACGCCGGCCCGCTGCCCGCGCTCTTTCTGCGCGAGACCGCCGAAAGCCTACGCCGAAACCCGCTGTCGCTCTACCTGTTCCTAGGCTCCGATTTTCCCGTCAACGACGCCAACAAGTTCACCGGCGTTCAGCAGGCGCGCTTCACGCAAATCAAGCAGACCGGCAATCCGCAGTTCTTCCTCGACGAAGATGTCAATCTGCATACCGCTATGTTCTCAGACATCGCCGTCGCCGAAACTTGCGTGGTATGCCACAACACCGAACCCGAAACGCCCAAAACCGATTGGGAGGTGGGGGACATTATGGGCGCTACCACCTGGTCATATCCCCGCCCTGAGGTCAGTTTGCAGGAAGCGCTCGCGATGGTAGGCGCGCTGCGGCAGGGCTTTCGCGAAGCATACGAAGAGTATCTCGCCAAAGCCGCCGCATTCGCCGATCCGCCCCCCATAGGCGAGCGCTGGCCCGCCGACGGCTACTACCTCCCATCCGCCGACGCATTCGTCGCAGAAGCCGAGTTGCGAACATCCGCCGCCACTATGCGCGCTCTGCTAGAGTTCGGGCAGGCGGACGAATGAGCGCTCTCCGGCAGATCCAAGCCCGCGCCGTATCGCAGCGCCGCATTCGAATCAGCGGTATCATCTCGTCGCGCCTATCGCAGTGGCGTTGGCGGCTGCTTGCCGCGCTGCTGCTGCTGGCGTACATAATCCAAGACGCCGCCGGCATCCGTTGGGAATGGCTCGCCCAACTCCAAACGATTGATCTCTACAAATACATCAGCGGAGCTTGCCTGCTGATATACATCGGCTGGCAGTGGCACATCTTTCTAGCCCGTCAGCGCGGCGTGAAAATCCAGGGACTGCTTGCGCTGCATCAGCGCAGCGGCGCATTTGCGCCCATACTCTTTTACTTGCACAGCGCGCAAACGGGCTACGGCTACCTAGCCGTATTGAGTTGGATATTCTTTGCCAACATCATCGTAGGCGTCGCCAGTCCGCTCGGCATCAAGATCCGCAGCAAAACCTACACCGCATCCTGGGTAATACTCCACGTGCTGCTTGCCGCGCTGACCGTCATATTAGCCGTCTTTCACGCCTATATCGCAGTCTATTACAAGTAGCGCTGCGCAACAACGCCTGCCGCTTTGCGCGTATTTTGCGTATTTGCGCTCTATATCTATCTAACTCCCTTGCCCCGCTTGTGCTATCATATTTAAGGGCTTGCGTTCACGCCTAGCGCATTTCAATACCCTGCCGTGAACGTAGCAAAGGCAATAGCCTTGCCAACATTATGAGAACAACCGATAAATCCCAATCTAGGAGATAGTTGCCGAATGATCGGATTTCCCAAAGCGCTCCGCAGTATCGCTGATATGCGTACGGCGGCGCTCTTTCTGACACTCGCCATAGCGCTCGCCGCGCTGATTGCCTGCGTCAGTTCCAGCATGCCCGAACCGCCGCCCCAAGACGCGGCCCCGGCCGAAGCTTCCGCCCGTGGCGCTCCCGATTCTATCCCAGTATCCGGATCCCTGGTATTCCCGCGCAGCGAAGCGCTCGCCTTCGAATCACCTGGCATAGTGGGCGAAGTGCTTGTCAGCGAAGGACAGACCGTAACCGACGGACAGCCGCTGGCATCCCTAAGCGCGCTCAAAACCGCCGAACTGCGCCAATTCGTGCAACAGGCAGAAGCGCGCATTGCCACCGCGGAGTCCGCTCTCAAAACCGCTCGACTTCCCACAGCTATAGCGCGCGCCGAACAGGAAGTAGCCGCCGCCGAACTCGCCGCCGACCAGGCGCGGAAGGCACTCGACGACATTACCCAGTCCCCCAACCTGACCGTGCGCGGCGCTGAACAATCCGTAGCCCAAACTGCCGTAGCCTTGGACAGCGCCCGCGAATTCCTAGACGATCTGCTGGCGCCCGAAGATGTAGCCGTAGCCGCCGCCAATCAGCGCATCGCCGCCGCGCGCGTAGAGATCGACGCCGCTCAAGAAGCCTACGACGACATCAAGAACGGCGCTTTCACCGACGACATCCTGCGCGACGCCCGCAACCGCGCCGCCTTTGCCCAAACCGCGCTCGACGCCGCCAGAACAACCCTTGCCGACTCAAACTTCGCGCAGGAAAACGCTGTCAGAGCCACATCCGACGCTTACAACTTGCGCGTAGAGCAGTACGCCGGCCTGTTCAAATACTGGTTCGGCACAACCCCCACCGAAGACGAACTGCTTATGAACCCGCAGGAAATGTTCGCCGAATGGGGCATCGATCTTGAAGCCACCTATGACCGCCGAAACCCTCGATATCACGGCGTAGCGCCCACGCCCGACGACCCCAATACGCGTTGGAACGAAATTACCGTATGGGCGTGGCTCAACCTCCATCCCGAAAACGGCGCGGTAATCCCCACCTGCGACGACAGCGTTATGCTGGCGGCAAGGCAGCGCTGCGTGGAGCGCGATATTGAGAACGCCTACGATGCGCTCGACATAGCGCGCGACAACCTCGCCGCCGCGCGCAACGCCGCCGACACCACTGCCGAGCGCGCCGCAGACGCCGTTACCGCCGCGCAGGACGCGCTCACTGACGCCCAAGACGACCTCAAAGAAGTAGAGGACGGCCCCGACGCCAGCATTGTAGAAAACGCCGAAAAGCGTCTGCGCCTTGCCCAAGCCAGCCTTGCCGACGCCGAGGCCGACCTTGCGGAACTGACCGTGGACATAGACCCGCTGCTGGTAGCGCAAGCGCGAGCGAACCTAGCCTACGCCGAAACCGCCTACGCCGAAGCGCAAAAGACGCTCGACCGCGCGCGCGACGACTCGCTGCGACGGCAGAACGCCCGCGAGCGGCTTGACCTTGCCAACGCATCCCTCGCGCAGGCGCAAGCCCAACTTGAGGACAGCAGCGCCCTGCATCAAGAGCGCATAGCGTTAGCCGAATCCGAACTCCAACTGGCGCAGGCGGCGCTTGACCAAGCCAACGAAGACTTGGACGGCGCTCTGCTGCGCGCGCCCTTCGACGGCATCGTATCGCTTGTGAATGTAGCGCCCGACGACCGCGTCAGCGACAGCCTGACCGTCATAGAGGTTACCGCCGCCGATGTGGTGGAAGTGGACGGCGTGATTGACGCCGCCGCCAAGCCCTATGTGCGCGAAGGCGGCAGCGCCGTGGTCAACATAGAGAGCGTGGGCGATACGCCGCTCAACGGAACCGTTACATTCGTCGACGACGAAGTCCGCACCGAGCGCGGCGTGGTGTCCTACGCCGTCCGCATCCGCGTGGATGTGCCGCCCGGCGTGCAAATCCCCATAAGGCTGTCCGCCGTATCCGCCGTAATCGCGCCCGCCGGCTCTGCGCGGCTCACTGATCCGCCCAACGACGCGGTTGCCGTCGCGTCGGCCGGTCAGCGCTAATGCACGCGCGCATCCTAGCCTAATCTAACCCCGATAATCCCGGATACTCCCACGCCAAATATATGCAGAAACTACAGACATACCTGCGAATGGAAAACCGCCCGATAATTGAACGCATGATAAGCTCAATCATCCGCTTCATCCATCAAGAGACCGCCGGCGGCGTCGTGCTTCTTATAGCGGCGGTGGCGGCGCTTATCCTGTCCAACTCCCCGTTCTCATACCAGTTCCTCCACTTCTGGGAAACCCACTTCATCATCGGCACGCGCGATTTCAACATCGACAAGACTATCCACTTCTGGATAAGCGATACCCTAATGGCGATATTCTTCTTCGTCGTGGGGTTGGAAATCAAGCGTTCCCTTGTGCTAGGCGAGCTGTCCACCGTGCGCCGCGCCGCGCTGCCAATCGTCGCCGCCGTGGGCGGCATGGTGGTTCCCGCAAGCATATACCTGGTTCTCAACTCAGACGGCGAAGCCGCCCGCGGCTGGGGCATACCGATGTCAACCGACATCGCCTTCTCCCTGGGCGTGCTTGCGCTGCTGGGAACGCGCGCGCCCCTGCCGCTCAAGGTGTTCCTCGCCGCCTTCGCCATCGTGGACGACATCGGCGCGATCATCGTAATCGCGGTGTTCTTCACCGAAACTATCAACTGGCAGCCGCTGGGTATCGGCTTCGCCCTAATCGCCTCGCTGTTGGCTATCAACTTCATGGGCGTCCGCAATGTCATCCCGTACTTCATCATCAGCGCCGCCGTATGGGTATCGTTCTTCAACTCGGGCGTCCACCCGACCATTGCGGGCGTGCTGGTTTCGCTCACCATACCCTTGCGCGTCCGAATGGATCCGGAGCAGTTCGTCGCCAGGGGCAGAGCGCTGCTCAACATATTCGAGCAGGATGACAGCCGCCGAATACGCCGCGGACAGCTCGCGCTCACCACCGGCGTCCAAACCCGCGTGCTGGACGAACTCGAATCCGCCACCAAACAGGTGGAATCCCCCCTGCAGCAGCTGGAACACGCCCTTCATCCGTGGGTGGCATTCGTCATAATGCCCCTGTTCGCATTCGCCAACGCCCACGTCATCATCGACTCATCCCTGCTGGCAGCCCTCACATCCCCCGTTACCATCGGCATCGTGCTTGGGCTGGTGGTTGGCAAGCCCGTCGGTGTCATACTATTTGCGTGGCTTGCCGTCAAAGCCGGCGTCGCGACGCTGCCCCGCAATGTCAACTGGGCGCAAATCGCGGGCGCCGCCCTGCTTGGCGGCATCGGCTTCACTATGTCCATTTTCGTAACCGGGCTGGCTTTTATGTCCCCTGAGCTGGTGCTTCAAGCCAAAGCCGGAATAATGATCGCGTCCGTAATCGCCGGCGTGGGCGGCTATGCCATCATTCGAGGCAGCAGCAATTAGCCCCGAAACGCCCAATTAGCCAATCAAGGCGGCTACCCAAACCGCCAATAAAGGCAGCCACAAAGCAAGGAACGGCAACTTTATGAACACGCGGCAGCTCGGCAGAAACGGCCCCCAAGTATCGGTCATAGCATTCGGCGCATGGCCCATCGGCGGCGGTCTTGGCGCCGTCCCCGAAGCGCAGGGCATAGCCGCCGTACACGCCGCGCTCGACGCCGGCATGACCTTCATAGACACCGCCGAAGGCTACCTTACCAGCGAATCAGTGGTGGGCAAGGCTATCAAAGGCAGACGCCATGAGGCATTCCTGGCAACCAAACTATCCGGCGACGACCACTCCGCCGCGCATATCACGGCCGCGCTTGAAAACAGCCTGCGCGCGCTCAATACCGACTACATCGACCTCTATCAACTCCATTCGCCGCAGCCCCAATGGCCTATCGCCGACACTATGGCAAACCTAGTCCGTCTCCAAGATGACGGCAAGATACGCCATATCGGCGTCTCCAACTTTTCCCCCGAACAGACGCACGAGGCGATGCAATACGCCGCCATTCAATCATCCCAGCCGCGCTACAACCTGATGTGGCGCAACCTTAAAGACGATGTGCTGCCCCACTGCCTAGAAAACGGCATTGGCGTCATACCGCACTCAGTCCTATGCAAAGGCATCCTCGCCGGCAAGCATAAGCCCGGCCACCAATTCGCCCCCGACGATGAGCGCAGGCTCTTCAACTTCTTTCGCGGCGATACGTTTCGGCAGACGCATGCCGTAACCCAGCGCCTAGACGATTGGGCGCGCGACCACGGCCGCGACATAGCGCAGCTCGCCATTGCCTGGGTTCTTGCAAACCCCGCCGTATCCGCCGCGCTTGTGGGCGCAAAATCGCCCGCGCAGGCGCAGCACAACGCCCGCGCCGCCGACTGGCGCCTCACCCCCGCCGACCTCGCCGAAATCGAAACCCTAATGGACGGCTTCCGAATGCCCTGGGTCAAAGACGATTAAGCGACGGATCCGCTTGCGCCCGTATCCATTTCAGATTGCAAGCGCATCCCAATCGCATTTTGCCTTGTTGCGCAAGTTTGCTATAATGCGTTCAAGCAAGCCGCCCGCGCTTGCAGTCTGCCCGCTTGCATCACCGAGGGGATAGGGCAATGCGGATACCCGACATATATCGCGACGGATACGACAAGGCGCGCAGCCTCAATCCAAGCCTCGCCGATACTTATATGGAACACGCCATGATCGGCGATCCTGAGGCCGACGCCGTCATCGAAGAGCTCGCCCAATTCGACCAGCAGGAAGTCCATCGGCTTATACACGCCTGCATGCAGCAGGACGCCAAAGCGCTTGCCGACGCCCCGCCCAAGCTGCGGGACTTCTTTCACCGCATCGAAGAGCCGCCCGCGTGGTTCGATCCCGACGCCGTGTATCCCGGCTGCCGCGCGTTTCACGCATACTCCGATCTGTTCATTCCCGCATTCTTCGTAGTTACGCTGCAGAACGCCGCCACGCTCATAAGCAAGGCGTTCTATATGACCGGCCGCGTTACCACCGAATTCGGGTTGCGCCGCATCAAGCAAAACACCCGCCACTTCATAGAGATAATGCTGCCCGGCGCGCTCGACCGCCAAGGCGAAGGCTGGAAGCTGTCCGTTCGAATACGCCTTGTACACGCCCAAGTCCGACGTCTGCTGCGCGAGTCCGACGATTGGGATGAAGCCGTGTACGGCGTCCCCATCAGCGCCGCGCATCTGGGGCTGGCGTCCGCCAATTTCTCCGCCACGATGCTGCAGCAAGCCGATAGGCTGGGCGCGCACCTTGACGCCGAAGCGCGCCAAAGCTTCATGCAGATATGGTGCTACGCATCCTATCTCATCGGCACGCCCGAAACCCTGCTGTTCGAAGGCAATGAGACGCGCACCGCCGAGCTTTACCGCATAGGCGCCGTCTGCGAGCCGCCCCCCGGCGACGAATCCGCCGCCATCGCGCACGCCCTAGTCAACGCGGTTCCCGTGCTTGCCGGCCTCACCGATACCGGCGAGCAGCGCAAAATGGCGCTCCACACCTACCGCGTATCGCGCGCGCTGCTGGGAAAATCCGTATCCGATTCCATCGACTTCCCCAAGCAGCAGACCGCTGGCTTGCTCACCTGGCTGCAGTGGAAGCGCCTAACCTACCGCGCGGCGCACCGCATATCGCCCCGAATGGCGCAAAAGTTTCGCGGGCGCAACTTCGTATTCCTGCTCGACGCATCTATGCTGGAAGACCTCAGCTACCGCCTGCCCGACCACCTGCGCGCTGACAGGGCGACGCCGTGGTAACCCCCGGCGCGCCCGCCATACCGCCCGTATTCGTGCTGAGCACCGGACGCTGCGGCTCTACTATGGTGTCCGACATCCTAAACCTGCATCCCGACGTCCTCAGTCTGTCCGAGTTCTTCAGCTTCATAGGAATGGGTTCGTTTCGCCGCCCACGCGTAACCGGCGCGCGAATGTGGCGGCTTTGCAGCGAACAGCAGAACCGCACCCGCCTTATGCTGCGCGGCGAGTTCGAAGAGTTCGTCTATCCGCTAGAAGCGCCCGGCGCGCGTTTCACAAAAGCCGACGTCCCCCCGATACTCTGCGCCACGCTGCCGCACATCACGGACGAATACTATGACCTTTACAAAGAGCTCGCTCCCGTTGTGAGTGAGCAGCCCCGGCAACCGCCCGCCGCGCACTTTCGCCGCCTATTCGAGTGGCTATGCGCCCGCTTTGGACGCAGCGTTTGGGTGGAGCGCTCCGGCGGATCGTTGCTGTTCGGCGCAAAGCTTCTGCGCGAATTCCCCGACGCCCGCATCATCCACGTCTATCGCGACGGGCGCGAAACCGCCATCTCTATGAGCCGCCACTACCTCTTTCGAATGATTGTCGCCACCATGCGCGCGCTCAAATCCTGGGGCATAGACGCTATGGCGTCAATGTCCGGCGGCAGGTTCTGGGACCGCATCAGCCCATGGCTTGAGCTCTTCACCAGCGCCTTGCTCAACCCCGATAAGCTTCCCTACGACAAGCTCACACTCGCCGATTTCGGAATTTTCTGGAGCGGGATGATTAGCAGGGGCGAGCGCATGTTTGGACACTTCCCCCCGGACAGGCTGCTGAACTTGCGCTTTGAGGATGCGCAGGCAGACCCCGAACCCCAAATACGCCGTCTCATACGCTTCATTGACCCGTCTTTGGAGAACGAAGCGTGGTTGCACAAAGCGGCCGCCGTTCCCCGTCCCACGCCGTCGAAGTTCGCGCGCCTCGCCGCCGCCGACCAAGCCGCCCTCAACGCCGCCTGCCGCCCCGGCCTCGAACGGCTAGGCTACCCGCTCTAACCCTACACGCTGACCGCAAGCGCCATAGCCATAAAGGGGAAAGTTGCCGATGTGCGATATTGACGAAAACGACCGCAAGCCCGACCGCCGCCCCAACCCCGTATCGGCGATCGCCAACCTGCGCCGAACCGGCCTGCCCTGGCAACAGGTGCTGACGCTGATGGCGACCAACAACTGGCGCAAACTCCGCACGCTGCAAAACTGCTGCGGCAACCTAGCCGCCCCCGGCTGCTGACGCCGCTAACCCCGTCGGCGTGTCCGACGCTGCCCCCTAACAACCCTTTGCGCCTCTGCGCCTCTGCGCCTTTGCGTTAAAACCTACACGGCGCAAGCGTCAATCAGCGCATCCACATCGGCCGCGCTCTGCATCCCCATACAGATGTCCAGGATGCGCTCCGCCGTCCCATCGCGCGCAATGCCTTCCACCAGCCAGCGCATCTTTGCCAGCAGTTCGTCTTGACTGAGCGGCGCGTCCGGGTGTCCCTTGGGCTGCAGTACCGCCACCCTCTCAATGCGCCCGTCCGCAAGCAGCGCCGTCAGATCCACGCCCAGCGCGCCTTCCCGTGTGAACGCCCGCTCGCGATCAGGTTCCACCACCAACTCGATCCTGCCCATCACATCCCGCACACTTGGCGTAAGCCAAGGTTCGCCTTCATACTCGCGCAGCGTCAGCTTGCCCCGCAGCAACGCCATTGCCATCACGAAAGGCGTACTGTGATCCGCCGATTCGCGGCTTGTGGGCGCAAACGCCCCGGCCGATCCCTGCACGCCGCCGCACACGCCGCTATGCCCCCGCACCGTCATGCGCTCCACGGCATCGGCGCGCACGCCCCGCGCATGCAGCGCCAGCGTCGCCTCTATCGCCGCCTGCGTGTATATCTGCGCCGGATACGATTTGATGGTCTGCCGCGTCATTAGCCAGCGCCGCCCCAGCTCGGCGTAGCGGCTCATATCGGCGGGGATGGTCGCCAGCGGCCCAAGCCGATCGAACGCCGTCTCAAGCGCGTCATCCGACGCCGTAACGCCCGCCGCCGCAAGTTCGGCCGCTTCCACCGCGCGCTGTCCCGCAAGTCCAACCGAAACGCCCTTTATCGTCGGAATGTGCGATGTAGGCTTCAACCAAGTGTTGAATACCATCCCAGTGGATCCGGACAGCGCCGCCGCGCTCACCGCCGCCTCGATCGGCGCGCCAATCAGACGCGACGCCACTATCGGCAGCGTCCACGGCACTTGCGTCAAGGCGTGGTAGCCGCGCTTCATAAATTGGAACGATTCGCTCAGCGCGCCCTGAAGTTCATACGCCGCCACTATGCAGGTCAGCAGCTCTTCGCCGCTGCGCCCGTGCCGTTCGGCAAGCGCCAGCAAGGCGGGCAGGGCGTCGCTGAAATGCCCCGAATCCGTATCGCCCGCGCGCGCCACAATATCGTTGGCGTCCAAGTAGCGCGCCATCGTCCCGTTCACCAGCGCCGCCAATCCCGCCGGTACTTTGCGCCGCGTCCCTATCAGCGTGGACTCCGCGCCGCCGCCGCGTCCCAGCGCATACGCCCGTACCGCCTCGATCGTGTCCATCCCGCTTGCGCCCGCCATGCACGCCGCGCTGTCCGCAAGATGCCGCTGCGCCGCATACCGCACGTCGGCGCCCAATTCGGCGTACCGCAGCCCATACGCGAACTGCGCCATCCGCCGCAGAACCGTCATCCAATCACCACGCTCTCTTCATACAACTCGAAGCGCTGCCGAATCATATCGCAGGCATCGCTCAAGCCGCGCAGAACCTGCTCCGGCGTCAGCTCCCCCACGAATCTGCCGCTAATCCCTTCGCGCACATCGTAAGACGCCTTGATATGCGCCCGAATCAGCCAGCGGCAATACCCCGGCGCCCAGTCCGCGAGACACGGGCATTCGTACTCCCTGAACGGGATGGCGCGCGTTTGCTCAATGTCCGTTACCAGCAGCCGAAACAGGGTAGGGTAGCCCGTTTGCGAAATCACGCCTATGTTGAACAGCAAGCCCGCCTTGGGGAACGCCAACCCCATATCGATGTTAATGTCCATTGTCTTGCATTCGACGTCCGCAACGCCCGTATCGCTTACGCCGCTTTCAGCGCTTATGCCGCCGGCATTGCCCGTATCGCTTGCGCTTTCTGCAGCGGTTTCGCTGCTTGTGTCGCCAGCATTGCCCGCATCGCCTGCGCCCTCTGCAACGCCTTCGCCGCTTGTCCCGCTTTCACCGCTCATAGCCTATCCCCCTTATCTATGCCCTTTGCGCCCTATGCGCCTTTGCGTTAAAACTCTGCCGGCGCATCTCACTCGGTCTTAATCAGCGGCAGGTTCTTGGATGTGTCTATCGCGCGCCGCTCTATGAACGCCAGCCGCCGTTCCTCCGCCTCATCCGACTTGATGTAGTCCGGCGCATACCGCTCGGTGGCGCTCGGAATGCTTTCGGCGTACTCGGTCATTTCGTTGAAGGTAATCTTCTGCAGCTGCAAAATCACCGGGCTGTTGTTCATTATCAGCGCGCAGTATCGCGCAACCTCTGCCTCAAGTTCGTCGTGCGCCACCACCGAGTTCACAAGCCCGAACTCATACGCCTGCCGCGCCGAATACTGCTGCGTCAGCATCCATATCTCGCGCGCCCGCTTCTGCCCCACAACGCTCGCCAGATAGCCCACGCCGAACCCCGACGCCGGACTGCCCACGCGCGGCCCCGTCTGCCCGAATGTGGAGCGCTCCGACGCCACCGTGAAATCGCACATGTACGCCAGTATGTTGCCCGAACCTATCGCGAAGCCGTCCACCATCGCAATCACCGGCTTGGGCAGATTGCGGATGATGTCCATAAAATCGCTTTCGCTTGTGCCGCTGTACTCTGTACTGGAGCGGTCTTCGGACTGGTCCCGCCCTGAGCAGAAGGCGTTGGGCCCCGCCCCCGCAATCACCACCGCGCGCACGTCGGCGTCATCCGCGGCGTCCCGCAGCGCTTCCACCATCTCATCCGTGGTAACGCCCCGCAGCGCGTTGTACACCTCCGGGCGGTTGATGGTAATCCGCGCAGCGCCCTCGCTCTTGCCGTATATTATATCCGTGAATCTCACTGCGAGCCTCCCTCAAAATCCCCTGTCAATGTACGCTAATCATAACCCACAACCCAACTTATTGGAAATCAACGCCGTTGCGCCACTGCGCCTTTGCATTTTAATCCGTTTTCCCCAAGCGCCGCCGCCAAAATGCTGCCAAAATCCCTTTGCGCCCACCGCGCCTTTGCGTTAAAATACATCCCGTCCTAAATTCATATCGTCTATAATATGCGGCGCAACACTCTATTGGGAGGGAAGACGAATGCCCATAATGCCGAATGCGCGAATATCTCAGCATATTTTCTACCCCCCCCCCCCCCCCCCCGCAATACCACTGCATTGCAAAGACGAGCGCGCGTCCCAAATATCGGCGGGGCGTTCAAGCGGCATGCCGAATTCCGAACCCCGGCGCGCGCCAAGCCCAAACACGCATTCTTATTACGCCCCTGACCGCGTAGCGCGCGAACCCTTTGCGGACACCGCGCTTCCTGCATATTGTCGCGCTGGTTCGCCAACACAACCTACATAGTTCCAAACCGATAACCGATGCAAGGTGATAACCCGAATATGAGAAACGCAACTACCGCCGCCACAACCCGCCGCGCCTCTACACGGCTTGCGCTAAGCGTCCTGATAGCGCTTGCCGCTATGCTGTCCCTCGTGGAAGTCATTCCCGCCCAAACCACCGTCGACTACGACCTCGACAACGACGGCTATATCGACGTATCCACCCACGCCCAACTCAACGCCATCCGCCACGACCTAGACGGCAACGGCGACGCTACCCACGCCGATTACGTCGCCGCTTTCCCCAACCGCGTTACCACTACAACGGGACGCATGGGCTGCCCGTCCGGGACATGCACCGGCTACGAACTTCTGAATAACATCGACCTAGACACCGACGGCGACGGCTCCGCCGACTCCGGCGACGCCTACTGGAACAGCGGCAACGGCTGGGAGCCCATCGGAACTTATCATTCAACAAATACTGCAGTTCGGTTCAACGGCGATTTCAAGGGCAACGGCTACGTAGTTGAAAACCTGTTCATCAGCCGCACCTCCACAGACCACGTCGGGCTGTTCGGCGTCACTCACTCCACTTCCCGCATCGAATCGCTCGGCGTAACCGACGCCAATGTCACAGGCCGCCAATATACCGGCATCCTCGTGGGCACTAACTACGGCGAAGTCGTCGCCTGCTACACCAAAGGCGCGGTGACGGGCACATCAAGTGTGGGGGGATTAGTAGGCGACCACTTTGGAACTATCACCACCACCTACTCCACGGCATCCGTCAGTGGAACCAGGACCCTCGGCGGCTTGATAGGATATAGAAGCACCGGCGGCACAACCGCTAACTCATACTCCACCGGCGCCGTCGGCAGCGGCAGCGGCACCGGCGGTTTCCAAGGAGACTATGTAAGCGCGCACGGCGTAACCGCAAGCTACTACGACAATCAAACCAGCGGAAAGACCACCAGCAACGGCGGCTCCGGGCAGTCCACCAGCAACCTCCAAACCCCCACCGGCTACACCGGCATCTATTCCACTTGGAACGCCAACATCGACGGCGTTACGGGCAACGACGACCCGTGGGATTTCGGCACAGGATCGCAGTATCCGGCGCTGAAGTACGGCGGCCATTCCCGCGTCGCGCAGGGACGGGCGGCGATTGACTACGACCTCGACGGCGACAACTACATTGAGGTGTCCACCCACGCCCAACTCAACGCCATACGCTACGACCTCAGCGGCGACGGCAATCCCGAAAGCGGGCGTACCGCATGGAGAACCGCATTCCCCAGCGCCGCCGCCGACGTGGGCTGCGCCGCAACCTGCACCGGCTACGAACTCACCGGCAACATCGACTTAGACACCAACGGCGACGGCTTGCATAGCTCCGCCGACGCCTACTGGAACAGCGGCGCGGGCTGGGAGTCCATCGGCACGGACAACCCGCGAGCCGACAACTTCCAAGGCGATTTCAAAGGCAACGGCTACGAAGTCCAAAACCTGTTCATCAACCGCAGTACCGGCACTTATCAAGGGCTGTTCGGCGGCATCAGCGCCACATCGCGCATCGAATCCCTCGGCGTAACCGACGCCTCTGTCAGCGCATCGAGCTATGTCGGCGCTCTAACCGCCGCCAGCCGCGGCGAAATCGTCGCCTGCTGGTCCACCGGCAGCGTTACATCAGCCAACGAAACCGCCGGCGGACTGGTCGGCTGGACCCTCAGCTCCATTACCTCAAGCTACTCCACCGCATCCGTCACCGGAGAGGAGCACGTCGGCGGACTGCTGGGAGCGGCCCAAGGCTCCGTCACGGTAACCAATTCCTACGCCACCGGCACAATTACCCGCGAAACCGGCAGCGCGCACACAACCATAGGCGGGTTGATTGGATCCGGCGCCAGCGCCAGCGCCACCACAAGCTACTGGGACACTCAAACCACCGGCTGCGTATCCGGCGGAACCGCCGGCTGCACCACCAGCGCCGGCGGCTCAGGCGTCACCGGACAAACCACCAGCGCGCTCCAAACGCCCGTCGGCTACACCGGCATCTACTCCACCTGGGACGTCAACCTAGACGGCGTTACGGGCAACGACGACCCGTGGGCATTCGGCACAACATCCGCGTATCCCACGCTGAAATACGGCAAACCCACCGACTACGACTTGGACAACAACGGCTACATTGAGGTGAGAAATCTCGCGCAGTTCAACGCCATTCGCCACGACCTGGACGCTAACGGCGATCCCGCAAGCGGCGGCGCAACCGCCTACGCAACCGCATTCCCCAACCGCAGCATCTTCGCCGCATCGCGCATGGGTTGCCCGTCCGGCACATGCACGGGTTACGAACTGCTCGCCGACCTAAACTTCGACAGCGACAACGACGGCGATGTGGACGGCAGCGACCACGGAGGCGCCTACTGGGACAGCGGCGCGGGGTGGACGCCCATCGGCACAAGCTCCGCTAGATACACAGGCGATTTCAGAGGCAGCGGCTTCACCATCCAAAACCTGTTCATCAGCCGCAGCGCCACCGGCGATTACCAAGGCCTGTTCGGCGCAATCTCCGGCTCATCGCGCATAGAAGCCCTCGGCGTAACCAACGCCAATATCACCGCGAAGGACTATGTCGGCGTTCTAGCAGGCCACATTAACGGCGAGGTAGTCGGCTGCTACACCACCGGCGCGATAACCGCCGGCAGCTATGTCGGCGGGTTGGTGGGCTACATGGGCGCATCCGGAACAACGCCGTCCATCCATTCCAGCTACTCCTACGCTTCCATCACCGCAAATTTCAACAAAGGCGGGCTTGTGGGGCGCATTAACCTCGGCTCTATAACAAACTCCTACTCCACCGGCAGCGTTCCCGGATCAATATCCGTCGGCGGGCTGGTAGGAATTGTATCGGGAATCAACGCCGCCAGCATCAGCGTAACCGGTAGCTACTGGGATACGCAGACCAGCGGACGGGCAACCAGCATCCGCGGCACGGGACAGACCACAACGGCGCTCAAAACTCCCACCGGCTACACCGGCATCTATTCCACCTGGAACGCCAACATCGACGGCAACGTCGGCAACGACAATCCGTGGGACTTCGGCACATCATCGCAGTACCCCGTACTGAGGTACGGCGGACACGTCCTCTCCAAGCAGGGCAGAGGCGACTACGACGCGGACAACGACGGGCTCATCGATATAGCGAACCTCGCTCAGCTCAACGTCATCCGCCACGACCTGAACGGCGACGGCGCTCCTTCCGCCGGCGCCGGCGCAACCGCATACAACGCCGCCTTCCCCAACCGAGACACCCGATCCGGCAGTCTGATGGGTTGCCCCGGGACATGCGCAGGCTACGAACTGCGCGCGAACCTGGACTTCGACGAAAACGGCGACGGGTCAATCACCCAAACGGGCGATCCGACCTACTGGGACAGCGGCTCCGGCTGGAATCCCATAAGCCCATACACAAGTACATTCAAGGGCAACGGCCACACCATCAACAACCTATTCATCAGCCGCGCCTCCCTAAGCAATGTCGGGCTGTTCGGTACCACTAACGGCGCTCGCATAGAAACCCTAGGCGTAACCAAGGCCAACGTGCGGGGATCAAGCGACACCGGCATACTGATAGGCCATATGAATCAGGGCAACATCATCGCCTGCTACACCACAGGCAAGGTGCAAGGCGGCGACCAGACCGGCGGGCTGGTAGGCTACAGCGGCTTTAACGGCGGCGCTATCAACTCCTCATACTCCACCGCATACGTCATCGGAAGCAACTATGTGGGCGGTCTGGTGGGCTTTGGCACTAACGGCTCGATAACAAACTCATACTCCACCGGCCGGGTGGGCCCTGCCAACAACAGCGGCGGGTTTCTCGGACAATCAGGCGCCAATCACACCCAGTCCAACAACTACTGGGATACCTCAACCAGCGGGCGCAGCGGCGGCATAGGCGTCGTCGCGCCGGGCGGGTCCCCCGGCAGCAGCGCCGGCGTTACCGGCAAGACAACCCGCGAACTCCAAACCGTTACCACCTACACAGGCATATACGAAAACTGGAACGCCAACCTAGACGGGCAGTCGGGCAACGACGACCCCTGGGCATTCGGCAACAACATGCAGTATCCGATGCTCGACTACCAGGGCATGAGCACCGTCCCGCAGGGCGGCCAGGCGATGGGCATTCCGGACAACTGGAACGCCCCCGTAACCGGCGAGCGCGTAGCCGTCTGCCTAACGCCCGCGGAATTCCCCAACCGCGCAACCGTGGCCGGGCAAACCTACTATGTGGGCTGGATCTGGGAAAGGTCCACCAACGGGGACACATGGACGGCAATCCCCGGCGTGGGCACGCCGCCGGGCGATCCGGCCTACGAATCCCCGCCCACCTACGAATACAGCCCCACGTCGGCCGATGTGGGAAGCTACCTACGCGCCAAGATGACGCTCACCGACGGCAGCGTCGCCTACACGCGCGTATTGGGCGGCCGCGTCAGCGCCACCACCACGGCAACCGCCGGCGCAGAGATCGACTTCGTCACCGGACACGCCGCCCCGCGGGTGGGGAGCCGGATCGTGGCGTCCAACCCGCTGCCCGGCGGCGCAGTGGACGCACGCGTCGGCTGGCAGCGCTGCCCCAGCACTACCACGGTGCCGCACAGCGATTGCACGGCGATACTCGCCATTCCGGGCTACTGGTGGACCAGCTACACGCCTACCGCCGACGATGTAGGCTTCTACCTGCGAATGTACGCTTACTACGAAACCAGCGAAGGCACGTGGACGCGCCGCGTAACGCCCATAACCAGCGCGGTGGTGGCGGCGCAGTAAGCCAAGCCAAACCCCTATCTGCGTATCTGCGCCCTTGTGTTAATCCCGACGCAAGGGCGCAAAAATTATCATCCCGCGCGCTAAGCCCCAAGCATCAATCCCCAAAATCTGGTAAAGTTACCCGCAAGCGGTTAGCTGACACCAGCGGGAGGATGCCACCAATGCTTTCCGGCTTTCGGCGCAGCAAGCAGACACAAGACCCGCCGTCCGTCGTAATTCTAGGCGGCGGCTACGGCGGCATATACGCCGCGCTGCAACTCCAAAAAGCCGCCAAGCGCGGCGAAATCAAACTAGCGCTTATCAGCAGGGAAAACTTCTTCCTGTTCCAGCCGATGCTCGCGGAAGTCATATCCGGCTCGATAGGCCCCTTCAACGTGGTCAGTCCCATCCGCCGACTAATCCCGCACGCGCAAGTCCATCAGGCGGAAATCGAGTCGGTGGACACCGAAAACCGCCGGATAGCCATCCGCTATCCCGAACACACGCGCCTCGACTATGTTCACTACGACCATCTCATATTCGCGGTGGGCAGCGCCACCGACCTATCCGGCTTCCCCGGCGTTACCGAACACGCGCTCACCTTCAAGACGCTCGGCGACGCATTCCGCCTGCGCAATCACCTTATCAGCATGCTGGAAGCCGCCGATGTGGAAGAGGATCCCTTTTACAAGCGCCAATCGCTCACATTCGTTATCGCGGGCGGCGGCTACACCGGCGTTGAGGTTACATCCGAAATCAACGAATTTCTCAGCGTGGCAAGCCGAAGCTACCGCAACATCGAGCCCGGCGATTTCAGGGTCATCCTGCTGCACCGCTCGGCGCGCATCCTGCCCGAACTCGGCGAAAAGCTCGCCAATCTCAGCCACGAACTGCTGGAAAAGCGCGGCATTCACATCAGATTGCACGCCCAACTCGTGGGCGCAACCGCGCAGACCGCCGTGCTCGCCGACGAAGTGTTCATTCCCACCAAGACGCTCGTCGCAACCATCGGCGCGGCGCCCAACCCTCTGCTCTCCGATCTGCCCTGCGAGCTGGAGCGCGGCCGCTTAGTGGTGGACGAAACGCTCGCCGTCAAGGGCAGCGCCAACTTCTGGGCGGTCGGAGACTGCGCGCTCGTCCCCGATGTGCTGAACGGCGGCTTCTGCCCGCCGACGGCTCAGTTCGCGCGCCGGCAGGCGAAGCGCGCCGCGGACAATGTAATCGCCGCCATTCGCGGCAACCCCGTCAAGCCGTTCAAGTACAAGAGCCGCGGCGTGTTCGTCCCGCTAGGCGGTTTCGCCGCCGCCGCCGAGTCATTCGGGCTGAACTTGTCTGGCTTTATCGCCTGGTGGCTCTACCGATCGTTCTACCTGATGCAGCTTCCCGGCTTCGACCGCAAACTGCGCGTGGCTACCGATTGGACGCTTGACCTCATATTCCCGCCCGATATAGTCAAGGTGGACATCGATCGGCACAGCGGCGCTTCCCGCCGCCATTACGAACTGGGCGAGTACATCTATCAACAGGGCGAAATAGCCGATGAGTTCTATGTTGTGCTGTCGGGCGAGGTCGACATACTGCGCTCGCAGGGCAGGCGCGAAGAGGTTGTGGCGACGCTGAAAACCGGCGAATACTTCGGCGAAATGTCCCTGCTGAACGAAGAGCGCCGCTCATCCAGCGTCAGGGCGCGCACCCGCGTGGAGCTGCTGGTGATGAACGGCGAAGACTTCACCGCGCTGGCATATTCGTCGTCGCTGTTCGGCGATCTGCTCAACGCCGTCATAGAGCAGCGCAGAACCGACAACATCCGCGAAGAAGCGCAAGCCCAAGCGCATAACAGCGATTAGCCTTATGCCGCCGCCATATCGTTCACAGCGCCAAACCGCGCGCCAAGCCGCATTGGAGTAGCAGCGTGTTCGTCTTGTTTCGCAGGCAGTCAGCCCGCAAGCGCCGCGCCGCCGCATCCGGCCGCCGCGTGCTAATCACCGGCGCATCGTCCGGCATAGGCAAGGCGGCCGCGCTATACATGGCAGAGCGCGGCTTCAGCGTGTTCGCCACAAGCCGCCGCGCCGCGCGCCTACACGACGTCCAGCGCCAAGCCGCCGAGCGCAATCTCGACATCATCCCGGTCGATCTCGACATCAACAGCGATGACGCCGTATCCCGCGCAGTCCCCGAACTTATCGCCCAACACGGCGCTATCGACGTCCTGGTCAACAACGCCGGCTACGGCTTGTGGGGCCCGGTCGAGGCGCTGTCCGTAGCCGAACTCAAAGCCCAGTTCGAGACGAACTTGTTCGCCGCCGTCCGAATGACGCATGCCGTTCTGCCCGCTATGATTGAGCGGCGCAGCGGCGTTATCATCAACATAAGTTCGGTTCTGGGGCGAATGGGGACGCCGTTCAACGGCGCTTATGTGTCCAGCAAGTTCGCGCTGGAGGGCATCAGCGAATCGCTCAAAACCGAACTTGCGCCCTTCGGCGTGCATGTGGCGCTGATAGAGCCGGGGCTGTTTCGCACCAACTTTCCCGCCAACACCGTGAGAGCCAGCGCCACCGACGACGATCGATCGGTATATGAGCCGTACATGGCGCGCTACCGCGACAGCCATGACCTATTCCGTCGGTTCGGCGGCGATCCGCAGCGCGTCGCCAAGCTCATATACAAGCTCAGCGTTTCGCCCGCGCCGCCGTTCCGCAATCCCATCGGGCTAGACGCGCGCGCCGGAACGCTGGGCGCAAGACTGCTGCCTCAATCGATCTACTGGCGTCTGCTGCAAAGGGCAACACTCGGCGGCCGCAGCGCCGCCCGCAAACCCAAGCAGTCGTCGAACGCCAACTCGTCCAATGCCGAATAGAGGCGCTATGCCCGAACCTGATAAGACGCCTGCCACAGACCTGGACATCCCGGCGCTTGAGCGCGCGCTGGCGCATTACGTTATCGGCCGCCGCATACACCACTACAGCGCCGTCGGCTCCACGATGGACGAGGCGCGCGCGCTGGCGCAGCGGGGCGCTCCTGAGGGCGCGGTGGTCATCGCCGAAGAGCAGACCGCCGGCAGAGGGCGCTTCAACCGCGCATGGGTATCGCCGCGCGGCGAAAACCTGTCCTTCTCCGTGATACTGCGCCCGGCGGCAAGCCAACTGCCGTATATGAACATGGCGGCGGCGCTGGCGGTGGCGCGCATGCTGACGGACGCGGCGGGCTTGCAACCCGCAATCAAGTGGCCCAACGATGTGCGCGTGGGCGGGCGCAAGATAGCCGGCATTCTCATAGAGACTGCCATTGAGCGCGGCGACGCCGTGTGCGCCATCGTGGGAATCGGCGTCAATGTCAACTTCGATCCCTCGCTCTACGCCGAGATAGCGGACATATCCACCAGCATCTACCGCGAAACGGCGCAAAAGCGCAGCCGTACCCCTGTGCTGCGGACGCTGCTAGAGCATTTCGACGCCGCCTATGCAATCGCGCGCGCGGGCGGCTCGCTGACCGCCGAATGGGCGGCGCTGCTGGACACGCTCGGCCGCTCAGTGCGCCTGCGCCGCGCCGACGAAACGATTGCGGGCGTCGCCGAATCGGTGGACGAACAGGGCAACCTGCTGGTGCGCCGCCCCGACGGGACGCTGTACACGGCGACGGCGGGGGAGGTGACGTCGCAGATATAGGCGCGCGCGGCCGATAGCGCGCTGATCGCGATATGCTGTATGATGCCTAAAAGGCCGACCGCGCATTCAACCCGCGCATCCTATCCGGGGGGCGAACTTGACTACAAGAGAGCATGAGCACACCCTCAATGTGTGGTTAGCGGAGCTGCTAAGCCAACGCGGGTTGGACGCCAAGCAGGAGCACGCAGCCGGCAGAAGGCGCATCGACGTGCTTATCAGCGTGGGTTCGGCGAGGATCGCGCTTGAGGCGGAGCAGGGGCAGTCCACCGCCAAGCGCAATGAAGCCATTAGAGACGCCGACGCCCGTCTCAATCAGAACCTCGCCGACTGCGCCATCGCAATATGCTACCCCGACGGCATCACCCGCAAAGAACAAATGCGAAACTGCCGCGTTCTCTGGGCTATTCGCTCGCCGGACAGACTGCGGCAGGGCACTGCGCCGCTCTGGAACGAAGCGGACGCCGCCGAACTGCCGCGCATAATTCGGCTTGCGCCCATGCAACTCGGCAACCCCGACCATGTGGCGGCTTCGCTGTCCGCCAGCCTCGACGTCGCCGTGTCGTATCTGAACAAAACGCAGCGGCGCTTTCTAGCGCAGCAGATGGATTTGCCGCCGTACAGGACGGGCGCGGCGCGCTGGGACAGAGCCGCCAAACGGGCGCTGCTAGTCGTGGCGACCGCCGTGATGTTCCATTCGCGCTTGGATTATCATCTCGAAGGAATGCGTCCCGAATACGACAACCGCATTCTTGACAATGCGCCCTTCGCCGGCGAATGGCCGCCCCAAATGGCGCAGCATTGCGCCGACTCGGACAACCCAGCGTCGGACTTTTCGCGCGCTTGGAATCTGATACTGGCGCTGGACTACAAGCCCATCTTCGAGACAGCGCGCGCCGCGCTCCAAGCCTGTCCGCCCGACCCTGCGTTCACTAACGCCATTCGCGAAACCGCGAAATCGGCGCTGGAAGTCGCCGGAAATATCGCTGGACTGCGCCACGATCTTATGGGACGTATCTTTCATAAGGTCCTGGACACCGCGCGCTACGACGGTTCGTTCTACACTTCCACTCCCGCCGCCACGTTGCTTGCCACGCTTGCCATAGATGAGAATATGCGCGATTGGAACGATCCCGACGCCGTAGCAAGCCTTCGCATAGTGGATCCGGCGTGCGGCACCGGCACGCTACTTATGGCGGCGGCGGAACGCATACGAGACCTATCGCCCCGCGCCAGGGACGACGACGATTTCGCGCAGGCGCTTGTTGAGCAGGTATTGAGCGGCTACGACGTCAACCTAACCGCAACGCATATGGCGGCCGCCACGCTGGGCTTGCTGTCGCCCACAACCTCTTTTCGCAAAATGAAGATAGGGCGCGCCTTCCTAGGCGTGGACGAAGAGGGCGACGCCTACCTAGGTTCGCTGGAGTTCTTGGATCTGAAACCCAAGATGATGTCTTGGCCCAACGCCGCGCAACCTGTGTCTCAGGTAGAAAACGGCGACGATATGGCGCGCTCCGAACCCGCCGATTTGGTGATAATGAACCCGCCGTTCACGCAGCACGATCTGCGTTATCAGCAGTTCGACGACGCTGAGAAATGGACTATGCGGCAGCGCGAAAAGCAGATATTCAGGAACAAGCCGGTGCATCTGTCTAGCATCGGCAACGCCTTTCTGGTTTTGGCGAACTACCTCCGCAAAACCGAATCAAGCGCCGTGGCGTCCGTGCTACCCACCGCAACCGCAACGCACACGACATCGCTTGCGATCCGCAAATTCTTGGCTAGAGACTATCATATTGAGACAATCGTAACCTCTCACGATCCTGAGCGCATATACTTTTCCGAAAACACCACAATCGGCGAAATGCTGCTGGTGTGCCGTCTTTGGGCGGGCGGCAATACTATCAAACCGCCCACCCGCGTAGTCAATCTATCCATCAACCCCGAAACTCCCGCAGACGCTATCAGCGTGGCGAATGCCATCGCCAACGGCACGATAGAGAGCCAAGGCTACGGCACAGTCCAACAATGGCCGTCAAGCAGAATCAGCAAGGGCGATTGGGGCGCCGTGCAATTCCTATCGCCATATCTGTGCGAGCAGTTCTTCGAGTTGAGAGCAGGCGGCGCATTCCAAGCGACTACGCTGGGGAATATATCGGAGTGGGGATCAGCAAACATACGGCTTACATTCAGCCGCTCCGAAATGCCAAGCAGGGAAGGAATGACGGCGCTTTGGTATCACAAAACCGACGTTACGCAATCGCTTGCCGCCAAAACCGACGCGCACATTACCGCTAAGGTGGGCAAAGAGACGCAAGCGGAGCGCATGTGGGAACAGCGCGGTCGCCTTATGCTGCCAACACGCGTGCACCTCAGCACGGTCAGAGCACTGAGCGTAAGGCTAAATCAGCGGGCGCTAGGCTCGGCTTGGGTACCCTGCAAGCCCACAGTGGCGGGAATAGACGTCGACACACTCGAAAAGGCGCTCTGCGTCTATCTCAACTCATCCGTCGGCGTACTGGCGATGCTGGGCGACCGCTCAAACAAAACGCCGACCTACCCCCAATTCTCAATGTCCGACCTTCACAAAATCCCCGTCCCCGACTTTGCGGCGCTGGGCGAACCCGCGGCGCTGCGATTGGCGGCCGAATACGACGCGCAATGCGAACAGGCGCTGCTGCCGCTGCCGCGCATGAACGCCGACCCTGCGCGCGCCGCCCTGGACGCCGCCGTATGCGATGCGCTGGGCATAGACGCCGAGCGCGTGGCGACGATACGCCGCCATCTAGCCGCGGAGCCGTCGGTGACGGGGCGGCGGTATGCGGGGTTGGGGTGATCCGCTTCTATCCGAACTATCGCCGCAAGCCCCGCTATCGCACTTCGCGCAACACCGACGTCATCTCGCCGAAGGGGTCTGCGTTCTGCAGGCGGCGGCGGGCGTCTTCGTCGTCTTTGAGGTACCAGTCGAACCACGCCCGCGCGTACCAGTCGCGTATGACGTGGGGCATGTACGCCTCGCTGCCATCGCCTAGCCGCGCCCAGCCGAGCACGGTGAAGGTCTCGTCGGAGTAGCGCTCGTCTAAGGCAGCATCGCCGGTTGCCTTGCGGTTGCGCTGCGGCGATGCGCAAAGGGACGCTCCGTCGCTCTGATACTCAGGGCAAGAGCCCCTGCGGCGTCCTTCGATCGCCAGTATGTCATGGTCCACGTCGCGCGTGATGACGAATATGCGGTCGGAGACGGCGCGCTGATACGCACTGAGCGCGACCGGCTGCGGATTGGCGATGCGATCCGGCAATGCGCGCTCACCCTCTAGCGGGAATGCGATGGACGGATCGCCGCCCGCGCGCGCAACGGACGCCTGGAACAGGCGGATGAATATGCCCTGAACGAATCTGTCTTCGTCCCCGATCATTATGAGCGTGGGTTTGCGGCTGCCTACGGGCAAGCCATCGGCGGTTTCGCCTGCGCCGTACATCTCTTCGGGCGTCCAAGTGAAGGGCGTGGCGTTGTTAAAGCCCATAGCGGCGCTTATGCCGGGCAGATGATTAGCCCCCAGTTGCGATGTCATAGAACCCAGCGAATGTCCGGACAAGCCTATGCGCTCGCCGTCGATGCGTCCGCTCAGCAAGCCGCACATGTTGTTCGCGGCGTTGGTTGCGCCCATGGACGTTAGCGCAATGTTGCAGGAGCGCGGCTCTTCGCCCAGCATTCGCATGGTGTGCGCCAGCAGCCCTAAATCGGCGACGCGCTGGCGGAACAGGTTTCGCATCATCGTGGTGGCGCGCTCTATGCCGCCGGGGACGATTTTCCCATCTGAGAACATGAACCTGCTGAAGTTGGAAATCACCTTGTTTTCACGCCTGATTATGTCATAGATCTGCTGTATCTCTTCAGACGTGGCTTGCTTGGCGAATGGCGAGTCTTCGTCGTCGAACACACGCGGCACCCTGCCGTCGGATATGAATGTGGGCGCCGCCACCACATAGCCGTGCGATACCAGGAACTCGGCGAATGAACCCCACTCACTATGGTTGCCCCCTAACCCGTGCGAAAGGATAATCACCGGGAATTCGCCCTCGGCGGCAACAGCGCCCCTCGACGCGGCATGCTCCGTCCGCGCGTCGCCGATCGATGCGTCATCTTGCGAGGGCGAGTTTATAACTCTGGAGTGTCGCCCGTCGGATACCGGATATAGCGATCGAGCGCCGTTCTGCCGTCCCTCGGACATATCCGCATCCGCCGGATACCATACCTGAAATATCACTGTGCGCCTTTGTCCCGACGCCTCTACGCGGCGCAGCATCTCGCGGTATTCAGCGCTGGCGTATGCAGTGTTCCACGGGTCGAAGCGCTGGCGGTTGTCCACCGCAAAGCTCGTCGCGGTGCCAACGGCGTAGTCGCCGTACGCGGCGCTGGCGGGCAGCGCGGCTAACGCCGGGATTGCGTCCGTCTGCTGCGTCATAGCATTCGCGCCAGGCGTAGGGTCGGGCGGTGTAGTGGATTGCGTTGCGGGCAGATCGGCGGGCTGTGCTGCGGATTGCGCGACTTGATGCGCCGCCTGGGATGCGCTTTGCGCCTGAAGTGAATCGGTGCAGGCAACGCCGGCAAGCACCAATGCGACGGATACAAGCAGCGCAATCGGTTTGGCTTTCTGATTTATTCGTATGAACATTCTGCGTTCTACTCCCTAGGCGTGGATGCGATGAACGCTAATTATGGATGGCAGGGCTTGCGCTTGCCAAATTTGAACGGCGGCTGATTGGCGTATAGCGCAAGCGGGGTAGGGGCGCAAATCTCAAGCGTTGCGCCGAATGGTTGGCGGTGAAGTGACCCGCCTCGGACTCGAACCGAGAACCTACTGATTAAGAGTCAGTTGCTCTGCCAAATTGAGCTAGCGGGCCTCTAATGCCGAACATAGGCGAATGCGAATATCAACTACAAATCACAGAGGCGGTTCGCGATTTTCTATTCGCAACGTCAACCTATTCTAGCCCTACGCTTCGGATTGCGTCAAGATTTTTGGGCATACGCCGCTTTTCTCGATTGCGGTTTGCGGCAACTTGCGTTAGGGGGTATAATCGCCCATATTCCACTTCCAACATACATATACAGGGTAAGGCATAAGCGAAGATGCCTTGAAAGGGAGGTTTCGCAATGGCAAAAGAGCGAGGCGATGTAATCATCGGGGAAGGCGCTGTCAAGTTCGGGTTGGAGTACCGCGATCTGCTGTCGGACCAGGGCGTATGCCTCCATGCGCTTGGCGATGTGGACGGCGAAGAGGTGGAGCTGCTGCGCTTCGACTGCTTCGACCACGAGCCGCACTACCACTACGGCCCGGAAAAGCGCAACACCCGCTTGATGCTGGACAAGACCACCGAAGGCGATCCGCTGGACTGGACGCTCAAGCAGCTCAACGAGCGGCTGCCTGATATGGTGCGGCGCGCCGGCTACGCTGATCTTGCGGACAGCATCGATATGGACAGCTTGCGCGACGACCTAGCCGAAACCGAGGCGACGGCAAAGCGAATGGCAGTCGACGGCCGCCGAACCGTGATGCACAATCGCGGCGACGCCGTGATAGAGGCGGGCCCCGTGCGCTTCGGCATAGAGTTCCGCGAACTCGCCAACGATAGGGGCGTGGCGATCCATGTGCTGGGCGACGTGGGCGGCGAAGAGCATGAGCTTCTCACATTCGACTGCTTTGAGCGCGCGCCGCACTACCACTACGGACCGCGCGCCAAGAACCAGCGCCTCTACCTGGACACCACGGCCACGCCCGACCCGCTGGATTGGGCGCTCAATCTGTTCAAGGGCGGCAAGCTGGCGGCTATGCTGGAGCGCGCCGGCTACACCGACCACGCCGCGCGTCTGAACCCCGCTATCCTTGCCGATAAGGTGGGCGAAGTGGCAAGCGTGGCAACCGAAATGCAGGAAGCCAACGCCAAGTAGCCGCTTGCATAGTCAGCGCCATCGCAGTCCCGCATACGCATAGCGTCCGCGCGCTCCGTCGCGGGACTGCATTCGCAAGCCGCGCGCTAAACGATTGCGCAATCATCGCGAAGTTGATACGGTAATCGAGGATGGATTTCTTGGGTGATGGCGCAAGTCCCGCAGTCCGCGCGCTTGGCTGCAGGCATAGCGCGGCAGTTGTTCGCGGCAGTGGATCAACAGCGTCTCGCATTCGCAAGCGGTCAAGCCGCCCTTGCGATAGCCGCCGCATTAGTTTAGCCTAGACAGCGGGCTTTACGGGACAACCTATCGCATATGAGAGTGAATGAATGAAGCGTACTCTACTGATTTTGGCTGTGGCGGTCTGTGGGCTGATGGCGTGCTTGCCCAATGTGTCCACCGAACTATCCGAACCCGAAGCGCGCGCGCTTATCGAGCGCGAAGTGCTGAACATCTGCCGCAACAAGAGCAACACCATCATCGCCAATATGCTCAACGCAGTGGAGCGCGCCCAACCGCTTGCCACAAGGGACAACTGGATCTTTACGATGAACGTCCCCGGCGCAACGGGAGAACTCGAGACGCTTGTATTTCCTTCCAAAATCGTCTCAGGCACATTCGTCGTTCATCTGCAGACGGACACCTGCAAGTAGCGATGTAGGCGTCGGTTGCATTTCTGATTAGGCTCTCATATCTGATTCGAGCGTTGCTGCGCGTCGATTAGCCGTTCCACCGATGCCGATATAGCGGCGTTGCGTGTATCGTATCGCTACGGCATTTCGCGCAGCCGTTTCTGCGTAATCAGAATTAGCGCCGTGAAGACAAGCAGCGCCACCGCTAAGATGCCCACCACCGCTTCGGCGCCGATGATCTCGGCGAGCGAGCTTGCGGGCAGCGTGCCTAGCGGCATAAGCCCAAAGTTCAGCATAAACACGCTCATCACCCGCCCGCGATAGCGGTCTTCCACCTCTTCCATTATCAACGATTGGTTCAGCGTGCGCCTGCCGGCGTCGCCCAACCCAAGCAGCAGCATCAGCGCGGCGGCAACGGCGTATATCGGAATTGCGGCTATGAGCAGCAATGCAATGCCGGACATAAAGCTGCCGATTATCAGCAGCAAGCCCCGTCTGCTCTTGCCCAGCGATGCGATGAACAGCGAACCCGCCAGCGATCCGCCGCCCATTATCGTAACCAGCAATCCCATCGCCTCCGGCCCGGTGCGGTACACATCCACCACGAATATCGGCATTAGAAACCGAAATGGCATTGCCAACAGCGATGTAGCCAAACCCATCAGCAGCAGGATTAGCACAAGCGGACTGCGCCGTATATGAACAAGCCCTTCCCATATATCGCTTGCCATCGGCGCCGGCCTCCGCCCAGCGCCACTGCCGGACTTGGGGATCATCCCCGTCAGCGCGAATGCGATTGCGCCCAAGCCGGCTATGATGTAATAGACATTGTAGGGGCCCAGATAGGCGTATGCCCAACCCGCCATAGTGGGCGCAAGCAGTGTCATCGCGCTCATAGCGGCGGCGTTCAGCGCCATTGCGTTGGTGAGCCGCTCCTGTCCCACAAGCTGCGGTATGATCGCCTGGCGCGCGGGCATCAGAAAGGCGAATAGGCTGCCTTGTATGATGGACGCAATCCATAGGTGATACCAAGTAACCACATTCAGATCGATGGCAATGCCGATTAGCGCTGACAGGATTACCGCCGCGGCTTGTCCCGATTGGATGATGTACTTGCGCTCGAATCTGTCCGCGAATGCGCCGCCGAACAGCGATAATCCAAGCAGCGGTATCGCAAAGCCCGAATTGACCACGCCAAGCAGAAACGGCGATGAGGTTATCTCATAGGCGAGGTAGCCGCGCGCAAGCATCTGCATCTGCATTCCGCCCATCATCACCAGCATTCCAAGCCATAGATACAGGAATGGACGGCTCTGCAGTGAGCTGAATGTGGAGCGCCAGTCGGATCTAATCGGGGGGTTGCGCGGGGGTGTTCGGGGAGCGCCGGTCTGCGCTGACGGATTGGGCGGGCGGGTTGCCGCATCGCCGGGGTTGGGACTGCGCGCCGATGTTGCTTGACGGCGGCTAATGCCAGCATCCGATAAATCTGCCATTGGGCAAGTCTATACCGATTGCGGTAGGTTCGCAAGCGATGGACGCGCGCGCGCCGACGCCCATGCTGGCATACGCCGCGCGCCTGATAGCGGGCAAAAGAAAAGGGCCTGGGCTATAAGCGACGCTCATCCGCAAAGCGAAAGGCGCTCACAGGTGTTCAACCCAGACCCGTTTGTAACGCTTGACGCCATTCATACTACCACACATCGCCGCTCAGTGGTAGGATTATCACAACCACGTTATGAAATAGGCATCCGCGCGCTAACTTGTTGGCAGGCAACGGCAACGCGTAGAGTGCCGTCAGCGTATCCCAGTGTATCCGCAAATACGCATTGATGCGCCGTAAATTCATATACTCTAAACGCAACTTTCAAGGAATAGGGAATAGTTCATATGGGCAACACCTTCGGTCATATGTTTAGGATAACCACTTGGGGCGAATCGCACGGCGACGCCGTGGGCGTAGTGGTGGACGGCTGCCCGCCAAGGCTGCCGCTGTGCGAACAGGATATTCAGGCTGAACTGAATCGCCGCCGTCCCGGACAGAGCGAAATTTCCACGCAGCGCAAAGAGGTCGACCGCGCTCAAATCCTGTCAGGCGTGTTCGAAGGCGAAACGCTTGGAACGCCGATACTCATAGGCGTATGGAATTCAGACGCGCGCAGCAAAGACTACGATCATATGCGCCGCGTCTATCGCCCGTCGCACGCCGATTTTAGCTACGACGCCAAGTTCGGCATTCGCAATTGGAAGGGCGGCGGACGCGCCAGCGCCAGGGAAACCATCGGGCGCGTAGCCGCTGGCGCAATCGCCAAGAAGCTGCTCGCGCGCGAATTCGGCGTAGAGATCGTTGGGTATGTGAAGCAGGTTTGGAAACTTGTTGCCGAAGTTGCCCCCGACAGCGTGTCCGCTCAGGATGTCGAATCGAACATAGCGCGCTGCCCCGACCAGGATATGGCGGTGCGGATGATTGAGCGCATCAAGCAGGCGCGCAAGGACGGCGATTCGCTTGGCGGCGTGGTGGAGTGCGTGGCGCGCGGCGTTCCGGTGGGCTTGGGCGAACCCGTCTTCGACAAGCTGGAGGCGGATCTTGCAAAGGCGGTGCTGTCTATGCCGGCGTGCAAGGGCTTTGAGGTGGGCTCCGGCTTTGGCGGCGCGCTGCAGACCGGCTCGCAGCACAACGATCCGTTCTACAGCGATGGCGGGCGCATCCGCACGCGCACCAACAACTCCGGCGGCATTCAGGGCGGCATCAGCAACGGCGAAAACATCGTCATACGCGCGGCGTTCAAGCCGACCGCCACCATAATGCGCGAGCAGCAGACGGTCGACGTGGACGGCAACGCGGTTACGCTGCAAGGCAGGGGGCGGCATGATCCCTGCGTGCTGCCGCGCGCCGTGCCAATCGTGGAGTCAATGACGGCGCTGGTACTCGCCGACCACGCATTGCGTCAGCGCGGGCAGCGTGGCGACGTATAGAAACGCGGCACAATCGGAGAAACGCATTATGCCTACACCTTTCCCCGGAATGGATCCGTACTTGGAACGCCCGTCAATGTGGCCGGGCGTGCATAACGCGCTTATGGCGTCCATCCAACTTGATCTTGCGCCGCAGGTTCGCCCACGATACTACGTGTCCCTGGAAGAGCGCGTGTATTTCAGCGAAGATGAAGATGGCAGAGACCCTCTCGTCGGGATCCCGGACGCGGTTGTTGTGGGGCCGACGGGAAACGGCGGATCGCCATCGGAACCGTATGAACCCCTGCCCAAGGGCGTGGTTATGACAACCGTTAACGTCGGCATTCCCGTGCAGGCGCGCGAGGCTTATCTTGAGCTGCGCGATACGGGAACGGGCAGCGTGGTAACGGTGATAGAGTTGCTGTCCCCGTCCAACAAGCGGCCCGGTAAGGGGCGCGATCTGTATGAACGAAAGCGCGCGCGCTTCTTGGAAACCTGGACGCATATGGTCGAGGTTGACCTCACCCGCGCGGGCGAGCCGATGCGTTTTGCCGATAACGGCGTGGTCAGCGACTATCGCATCCTGATAAGGCGCGGCGGCATGCCCAGGGCAACGCTGTACACTTTTGGAGTGCGCCACGCCATACCTGCCTTTCGGCTGCCGCTGAAGCGCGGCGACGATGAGCCTCTCTTGGACATCGGCAGGCTGTTGCACGAACTATATGACCGCGCAGGCTACGATTTGGCGCTGGACTACGCAAGCGAGCCAACGCCGCCCCTGTCCCCTGGCGACGCAGAGTGGGCGGACGCGCTGCTTGGGGAGAAGGGGCTGCGGTAGGGGCGGTGGCGATTGCCGCGCGATTACACTACGGGCGAAGTGCCGCCGTCGATGTTGACTGCCACGCCGGTTATGTAGCTGGCGCGCTCCGAAACGAGGAATGTTACCAAGTCGCCGGCTTCGCGCGCTTCGCCTACGCGCCCTAGCGGAACGCGCTTGCCCATATCTTCGTAGTACGCCTCAAGCGTCAGATCGGGGTTATCGGCGTTTGCCGTTTCCCAGCGGCGCTCGTGTTGTCCCGCCTTGATAAGTCCGATGCAGACGGTATTCACCAGTATGTTGTCGCCGGCATAGTCTTTTGACATCTCTTTGGTAAGCGCGATGCCTGCGGCTCTGCTGACGGACGTGGGGACGGAGTTGGCGGTGGGGGCTTTGCCGCCGGGCGTGGTGATGTTGACGATGCGGCCGCCCCCCTGCGCCTTCATCAGCGGAATCGCGCGCTGGGAGCAGCGTATCGCGCCGAACAACTTGAGCTCGATGTCGTATCGCCACACTTCGTCGGTTACATTCTCGAACAGGTTGGCGGCGGAAGTGCCGGCGTTGTTGACCAAAATGTCCAGTCTGCCGTACTCGGCGGCTATGGTATCGAACATTCTGTCGACGTCTTCCTGCTTGGTGACGTCGGCGGATATTGGCATAACCTCGCCGCCGGTTTCGGCGCGTATCTCAGCGGCGGCGCTCTCAAGCACATCCGCCCTGCGCGCGCAGATGACCACCTTTGCGCCCTCGGCGCACAGCGATGTAGCAGCGCCTTTGCCGATGCCGTCGCTGCCGCCGGTTACAAGCGCAACCTTACCGTTCAGTCCCAAATCCATATCGTCTATTCTCCTATTGTTCGGTTATTCCGTCATTCCGTATTCCGTGTTTGGCGCGTAGATGCGCCGTTACTATTCCTTGCTATACGCTTCGTCCAGCAGATCGGTTATGTAGCGCGCTTCAAGCGGCATGCCTTCGCGCTGAGCGCCGTACTGGAGCTGCATCAGGCAGCCGGGGTTTGCGGTTGCGATGATATTCGCGCCGGTCTGTCGCACCGCGCGCATCTTGCTGTCAAGCACGCGCATAGAGAACTCTCGCTCCGTGATGGTGTATGTGCCGCCCGCGCCGCAGCATTTGGATGCGTTGGGGAGTTCCACGAACTCTATGCCGGGTATGGAGCGCAGCAGTTGGCGCGGCGGAGCGGTGATGCGCTGCGCGTTGGATAGGTGGCACGAATCCTGATAGGTAACGCGGTAGGGCAGGCTCGTCTTTGGCGGGTCTATCGGCAAGGCTGCCAGAAGTTCGTGTATGTCCTTGACCATAGCGCTGAACGCCTGCGATTTTTCGGCGTAGCGGCTATCGTTTCGCAGCAGATGGGCGTACTCTTTCATGCGCGAGCCGCAACCCGCCGACGCTACTACCACCGCATCCACGCCGCTGCCTAGAAAGGCGTCGATGTTGCGCCGCGCCAGCGTCCGCGCGGTTTCAAGATCGCCTACGTGCGAGTTGATAGCGCCGCAGCACGCCTGCCCGCGCGTAATCTCGACTTCGCAGCCGTTTCTGGTCAGCACGCGCACCACGGCGTTCATCTGAGGCCCGTTCACCAGGGGCATCACGCAACCGGATAGCAGCGCAACGCGCGTCTTGCGTTCCCCTTGCGCCGCATATACTTGCCCGCGCGCTCGAAACACCTCAGCGGGAAGCTGCGGCATAGAGCCTTCCAGTTCGCCGATGCCGCCCGGCATTGCGTTCAGTATGCCGCTCTTTCGCACCGCCTTTTGCAAGCCGGAACGCTGATATAGCCGCATGCCGCCCACAAGCAGCGCAAGCCGTCTTTGATTGGGCAGCGTTTGCTTCAGCGCAAGCGATGCCACGGTTCGGCTTATGATGCCCGGCTTTCTGCGGCTTGCAACCTGCTGCATTGTTGCCTCGATCAGGTTGCCATACGGCACGCCGGAGGGGCAGGCGACTTCGCATGCGCGGCATTGGATGCACAAGTCCCAGTGGCTTACCACCGAATCGGTTATGCCGATGCGCCCTTCGTTGACCGCCTTCATAAGCGCAATTCTGCCGCGCGGCGATTCCGCCTCAAGCCCCGTCTCTACATAGGTAGGGCAAGCCTGAAGGCAGAAGCCGCAGTGAACGCACTTGTAGAGATCGGATTCGGCGGGGGCGTCCGGGCCTGCGAAGAAGGAATCTGCGCTGCCGGTCTGCGGTTCGTCCGCAACGCCTGTCATCAAATCCCTCCTGCGAACCTGTTCGGGTTGAGTATGCCGTTGGGGTCGTACTGCGCCTTCAAGCCGCGCATTATCGCCAGCGAATCGCCGTTGTAATCCCACACATCGACGCCTGCCTTTACGGACAGCGGCGCGCGCTCCACTATCAGCGAACCGCCGGCGCTATGGACTGCATCGCGCCCATGACGCAATGTTTCGCCCAGATCCAACTCTTGGTCGAACCAGTGAGCGTTAAGCATACCATATCCCACCTGCGCCAAAATCGCGGCGTCGGCGCTCTGCGCTATCGCGTCGGCAACCTGCGCCACGCGGTTGGGCAAGACGGACACGCGCGCGGACATAATCGGCTTGGCGGCGTCGGCGTATCCGAAATCGGCAAGCGTAGCCCAGAAATTCTCCGCCGCGTCGCCGTCCAACCGCTCCACCGCATCGGCGCGTGGGCTGAGTATGGCGAATGTCTCATCTTCGAGACGCTGCAGCGTGCGCGGTCTGCCGCCCAATCGCACCGCAAGCGCGCTGCCGTCCGCTGCGTTGTGGACAGCGCCGATGCGCTTGCTTGCGGCGTGGTTGTACGCCGTCATTGCCAAGGGCATTGCGCCGCTGTTGAATATGCCCATAGCGGCGGCGGCGCAGTCCGCATACGATTTGAATTGCGCCACAAGCGTGGATTCGCGGCGAGGCATAGGCGTGAGCTTGAACGATACTTCGGTTATGACGCCAAGCGTTCCCAAGCCGCCCACATGCAGGCGCGCCATATCGTAGCCGCTCACATTCTTGACCACCTGTCCGCCGCTGCGGGTTAGCCGCCCGTCTGCTTGCGCCACCTGCATGCCGATAACAAGATCGCGCGCGCTGCCGTAATGCCATTTGAGCGGCCCACTAACGCCCGACGAGAGAATGCCGCCGATGGTGGCGCGCTGGGGCAGGGGAGCGTCAAGCGCAAGAAACTGTCCCTCTTTTGCCAGCGCGCGCCGCACTGCCGCAAGCGTAATGCCCGCTTCCACAACAAGCGTCAGGTCAGCGGCGTTGTGCTGTACAATGCGGTTCAGCGCTGATATGTCCGCCACCATATCAAGCCGCTTGAGCGAATTGCCAATCTCAAGATGAGCGCCACCGCCGCGCGGCGCAACCGCAAGCCTTTCGCGGTTCGCGGCTGCCAGGATGCGGCAGAGTTCGTCGGCGTTTCGGGGACGCGCCACTACCGCGGGCATAACGCCGTCGACTGCGTCGGACGCAACGGCGGCGCTGAACACGGCGGCGTCCACCGAATTCTGCATCGCTTGTATCGCGGGCGCAAGACTGCTTGATGTCATAGCGGTTTCGGCAGCCTTATATCCATGCGCCGGCGCCGGCGCGCGCGACTGCGCCCGCAAAGGCTATCTCATTGCAGGATGCGCCGGTTGGGAAGATTTTGGCGGGGTTCAGCATATCGCGCGTGTCGAATGCGGGCTTGAGGCGCGCCATCGCTTCCATATCGTCGTCGTTGAACATAAAGGGCATGTATTCCTGCTTTTCCAAGCCGATACCGTGTTCGCCGGACAGCACGCCGCCCGCTTCTACGCACATCTTGAGTATCTCGCCGCCGATGGCAAGCGCTTTCTGCGTATCGCCGGGCTTGCGCTCGTCGAATAGCACCGAGGGATGCAGGTTGCCGTCGCCGGCATGCAGCAGGTTGGCGATGGGGTAGCCGCTGCGCTGCGAAAGATCGCGGATCTGAGCCAGCACCTCGACTAGGTTTGTGCGCGGCACCGTGCCATCCACAAGCAGGTAGTTGGGCGCAAGCCGTCCCAGCGCGCCAAGCACGCCCTTGCGTCCCGCCCACAGCCGCTCGCGCGCCTCTGCGTCGGTTGCGGTGCGTATCTCTATCGGCCCGAATTCGTTGCACACATTCTCGATCTCTTCAACCTCTTCCTCGACCGCTTCCGCAAGCCCTTCTATCTCTACTAGCAACACTGCGCCGGCGTCGGCGGGATAGCCGGCGTTGACTGCGGGCTCCACCGCGCGTATGCAGAGGTCGTCCATCATCTCAATGGCGGCGGGAACGATGCCGGCGGCGATGATGCCGGACACCGCCGCGCTCGCCTGATCTAGTTCGCGAAAGACCGCAAGCAACGTCTTGACCGCTTCCGGCTGTTTCAGCAGGCGCACAATCACCTTGGTAACAATCGCAAGCGTGCCTTCCGATCCGATGATGATGCCGCGCAGGTCGTAGCCGGGCGTTTCGCGTGTACTGCCGCCTACCCATTGCAGCGATCCGTCCGCCATCACCACTTCCATCCCAAGCACGTGGTTGGTGGTAACGCCGTATGCGAGGCAGTGCGGCCCGCCTGAGTTTTCAGCGACGTTGCCGCCGATGGTGCAAGCCTTTTGGCTGGAAGGGTCGGGCGCATAGCACAAGCCGTACTGCGATACATGCTCGGTCAGATGCAGGTTGATGACGCCCGGCTCCACGACGGCGACGCGGTTTTGAACATCGACGTCTAGGATGCGCGTCATTCGGGTTAAGGACACCACGATGCCGCCCTTTTCGGCCACTGCGCCGCCGCTGAGCCCGGTGCCTGCGCCGCGCGCCACGATTGGCACATCTTCGTGGCGCGCCAGTCTGACCACCTGCGCCACTTCTTCGGCACTGCCAGGAATGACCACGATGGAGGGCATAGCCTTGTCCGCGGATCCGTCGTATTCGTACACAATCAGATCTTCGGGCTTGTGGACAACATAGTCGATTCCCACAATCGCTTGGAGTTCGGTGATGGTGTGGTGGGTGATTGGCATGGGCCGCCTCCTCAATTGGTGGCAATATAATAGTGTATTGCAAGGGCGCCTTGCAAATTGGGCAGGCTTGCGAAAGTTGTCCCCGCCGTATCGCGCTGTATGACAATCGAGAGAGGGTAGGGTAGTTGCGCCGCATTTGCTTACTAGGCAAGCGGTTTGTATAGCGGACATACCGACCGGGGTCGAACCCACGCATCCGACGGCTATCGCGTCCATAACCTAGTTCCAACGACTAGCCGCGATACGGCTACCGAAATCGGAACGTGCGTATCGCCGCCACTGCCGATAGCACAATCCAGGCGCCGACTATGGCGAGCTGCTGCGGGAACTCCCAGAACGCCCTGGCGTCCACCACTACGCCCCTGACCATATCCAGCATGGGCGCAAGCGGCAGGTATTCCACTATGACGCGCAGGATGGCGGGCAGGTTTTCGGTGGGGAAGAACACGCCGGATAGGAACATTAGCGGCAGCGCAACCGCATTGCCCAGGCCGCTTGCCGCCGCAACCGTCTTGGAGAATGCCCCCACTACGAAGCCAAGGTTCAGGAACACGATGTTGCCCATAACAACCAGCAGCGCGATGTACAGCGGGTTGCCGGCGATGGACACGCCGAACAGCAGCCATCCCACCGCCAGGATTATCGCCGCCTGCGCCAGGGACATCACTAGCGAGGACAGCACTTGCGCCGCGAAGAACACGCGCACTTTCAGCGGCGTGGCGAGGATGCGTATCAGGATGCGCTTTTCGCGATAGGACGCCATAACCGTGGCGAGCCCTATCACGGAGAAGTTCATTACGCCCCACACTGCGAGGCCGGGTATCAGGAAGTCGAGGTAGCTCAGGCTGCGGCTGGACACGCCTTCAGGCGCAAGCGCAAGCAGCGTGGGCGCATTCGTCATACGCAGGTTAGCCCTGTCCACGAAGCTGCCTACCACGCCTACCATTATGCCGCCGAAGGGATCGCCTTGGTCGTATATCAGCGTCATTTCCGCGGGCGGGCCGTTGGCGGCGGTTTCGGCGAGGTTTTCGGGGATTACAAGCAGATGCCCTAGATCGCCGTCGACTATTTCTTGGCGCGCCGCCTCTTCGTCGTCGCGCGTCTCTACGCTTATGCCGTCCAGCTCGCCCAGGCTGCTCACCAGTTGGGCGGACAGCGTATCTTGCGCCTTGTCTATGACCGCGATAGTGGCGGCGGAGTCGGTGTCCCGGAAGAACAGCCCGAACACCACCACGAATATGAGCGGGAACGCCAGCGCCCAAAACAGCGCTTGGCGGTCTCTCAACAGCATCTTGAGGTTGGCTAGGGTAAGGCGGTATAGGATCATCAAGGAATGCGGCTCACTCAATCAGCGCGCGCCCGGTGATATGCAGAAACACGTCTTCTAGGTTGGCGGGCATAACCTCGAGGTGCGTCAGTGCCGCGCCGGTTCGGCCGGCCCACTCCATCAGCGACGGCACCGTGGCCGATGCGTCCGCCGATAGCAGCCGCACAGCGCCGCCGTCGGCCGCAATCGTTTGTTGGACGCACGCCAGCGCGCTTAACTCGTCCAGCTCGTCAGTGGAATGCGCCCCGTCGATGCGGATCTTTATCTCATACGGCACGGGCAGGGAGCGCACTAGGTTGGCGGGCGTGTCAAGCGCCACTATCTTGCCGCCGTTCATAATCGCGATGCGGTCGCACAGAAATTCCGCCTCTTCCATATAGTGGGTGGTCAGAACCACGGTGCGCCCGTCGGCGTTCATCTCTTGCACGAACTCCCATAGGCTGCGGCGCGCCTGCGGGTCGAGCCCGGTTGTGGGTTCGTCCAGGAACACCACGTCTGGGTCGTTGACCAGCGTGGCGGCGATGGTGAAGCGCTGCTTTTGGCCGCCCGAAAGCTTAGCTACTGTGGTGTTCGCCCTGTCCGCAAGGTTGACGCGCTCAAGCAGCGCAATCGGCTCCGCGCGGCGGCGGTAGAACATCCCGAAAAGGTCGAGTATCTCTTTCAGCGTCAGGTTGTCGAAGTACGCCGACGCTTGCAACTGAACGCCGATGCGCTCTTTGACGGTTTCGGGTTGGCGCTGCGTGTCTATGCCCAGCACGGCGGTCTTGCCGGACGTGGGCTTGACAAGCCCCTCGATGCACTCCAGCGTGGTGGTCTTGCCGGCGCCGTTGGGGCCTAGTATGCCGAAAATCTCGCCGCGCCGCACGCCGAAAGACACGCCGTCGACCGCACTCAGCTCGCCGTAGCGCTTGGACAAGCCCTCTACGCTGATAACGATTTCGCCGCCGTCCGTCGCCGCCATACTCACCCGCGCTTATGCTTGCGCCGCTTGGGATTTATGTCGCGCGCCGCCCAACGCCATCCGTTTCGGATACGGGCAGGGCAGCGCATATGTTACATAGTACAGGGATTGCGCCGGTTAGCCAACAATTTAGGCGCCGCCAAGCCGATGCGCTCACAGCGCCAGCTGCCGCGCGAGCGCCTCGGCGTCGGCGACGGGCAGGCGGCACACGTAGTTTTCGCACACATAGGCGGTCGGCAGGCCGTCGATCTTGCCGCGGTTCGCAAGCAGCGGGACGCCGTCGATGGCATCCGCGTCGTCGGCCATCCCCAGCATAACGCGGTTGGGCATGTAGTGGCGGTTCGCCGCCTGCAGCAGCGCGTCCGCGGCGGCATCGCCCGGCGTTCCCACGATGACTACCTCTTTGGGCTTGGACAGATAGAAGTCGAGCGCCCCAAGCCAGTGGCCGGCGGCGGTGGGGAAGCGCGCCATCAGGTTGCGCACGGAGCGCAGCGCGGTCGCGGCGCGCCGCTGCAGATCGGCGTCCCCCGTGATGACCGCAAGCCGCAGCAGTACATCGGCCGCCATTGAGCCGCCGCACGGAATTGCGTTGTCCATAATGTCTTTGGGGCGCACTACCAGCGCTTCGTGGTCGTCGCCGGTGTCGAAGAACTGCCCCGTCGATTCGTCCCAAAACAGACGCGCCATATCGTTGCCGAGCGCAATGGCGCGCTCAAGCCATTCGGGGTTGAGCGTAACTTCGTGCAGCGCCAGCAGTCCGTCTATCAGAAAGGCGTAGTCTTCCAAATAGCCGTTTAACTTGGCATTGCCGTCCTTGTATGTACGCAATAGCCGGCCGTCGCGTATCAGCGCGTCGCAGACGAAGCGCGCGTTGCGCTCTGCGACGTCGGCGTAATCGCTGCGCCCCAGCACGGCGGCGGCATCGGCGAATGCGCGCATCATAAGCCCGTTCCAAGCGGTGAGGATTTTATCGTCTAAGTTTGGCGCAACGCGTTGATTGCGAACTTCGAGTAGCTTAGCCTTGCAGCGGCTCAGCAGCGCGTCGAATTCGGCGGCGTTCCTATCGGTTTCGCGCGCTAGGTTGGCGGCGCTCATCGCCACGCGCAGGATGTTGCGCCCCTCGAAGTTGCCGTGCGCCGTTACGCCGTAGTAGCGGCATATCGCCTCAGCGTCTGCGTCGCCCAGCGCGGCGCCGATTTCGTGCGGCAGCCATACGAAGAACTTGCCCTCAACGCCCTCGCTGTCCGCATCCTGCGCCGAATAGAAGCCGCCCTCCGGCGATGTCATTTCGCGCATCACATACGCCAGCGTCTCTTCCACGATGCGCCGATACAGCGGGTTGTCCGTAATCTGATAGGCGTGCAGATACAAGCGCGCGAGCAGCGCGTTGTCGTACAGCATCTTTTCGAAGTGCGGCACAAGCCAGAATGCGTCGGTGGAGTAGCGGTGAAACCCGCCGCCGATTTGGTCGTAGATGCCGCCCAGCGCCATCCGCTGCAGCGTCAGCTCCGCCATTTCCAGGGCGTCGGCGTCTTCGGTTCGCAGGTAGTAGCGCAGCAGAAACTCATAGGTCATCGGCTGCGGGAACTTGGGCTGCATCCCTATGCCGCCGTGCCGCTCGTCGAAGTCGTCGGCTATGCGCGCAACCGCTTGGCGCAGCACATCGGCGGTAAGCGGCTCCACGGCGCCGTCCGCCGTCAGGTTGGACGCCTGGTTCATTCGCTCCAATATCTGCTCGACGGACTGCATCACATCGCCGCGGTTGTTGCGATACACCTCCGACATTGCGGTCAGCACGCGGGGGAAGCTGGGCATGCCGCCTCTCTCTTCGGGCGGGAAGTATGTGCCGCCGTAGAACGGCTTGCCGTCGGGCGTCAGAAACACGGTCATAGGCCAGCCGCCGTGGCCGGCTATCATCTGCACGGCGGTCATATAGATGGAGTCGATATCCGGGCGCTCTTCGCGGTCAACCTTGACGCTCACAAAGCGCTCGTTCATCATAGCCGCGATTTCGGCGTTCTCAAACGATTCGCGCTCCATCACATGGCACCAGTGGCAAGCCGAATAGCCCACGCTCAGCAGGATGGGCTTGTCCAGCGCCTTGGCGAGCGCCAGCGCCTCATCCCCCCACGGATACCAGTCAACCGGATTGTGGGCGTGCTGCAACAGATACGGGCTAGTTTCATTGATAAGGCGGTTCGGCATTTTTTGTCCTTGGGTCGATTATCGGTTGATTATCAGCGCGGAGCAGGCGCGCCAATTTATGGACATAGATCTTACGCAGCGCGGGCGCTAATCATCAGGGAACAGCGTCAGCACAAGCCTAAACCTGCTATAGGCGTCGTCGTCTGCGCCGCTCATCGCCACGGCGCTCAAACTCTTTTCCAAAGTTCTGTACTGATCGCGCGTCAAGCCCGCATCCCGCCGATCCACTTGGCTGATAATTCGGTGCAGGTCGATATACGCTATGAACTCCCGATTGGCGGGCAGAAGGCTTACGGCGCGTATGTACTCACTGCTGGTTGAAAGGCTTTCACCGTTTCCGTTTTGACGCCCCACAACCGCTTCCAGCGCATCCGTAGTAGTGCCGATGGTCAGATAGCCGTTGTGCAGCACATAGCCGGGCGAATAGCCGATGCCGTCAATCTCAAACACGCGCGCTTCGTCGGTTGCGCCGACGTCAACCCGTTCATAGTTCGACTCCAGAAGCACATAGCCCAGAGTTGTGTCTATGATGTCTTCCAAGGTGTCTTCAAGGTCGTCCTTGTTGTTCGTCAGATACGACAGCATTGCGACGGCATCAACGGCGTTCTGTTCCGGGTTCCTCTGTATCAGGTCAAAATCGAAATCCCGGATCGCCACAATCAGGTCGCCGCCGAGATAGTCCAGGAGTTCCTCTTCAAGGTGGATGCCCGTTATGTCGTCGATTATTTCCAACGCCACATCCAAGCCGTCCGCAAGAGTGGAATCGTCGTCCAGATCCGAGTTGCGGCCAAACTCAGCCACCATATCGTTGATGTAGTCGACATCAAGCCCATACGCCTCGGATATGTCTTCTATCTTGCAAGTTCTGAGTATCTCGCGGTAGTTGTCGAGGTTGGGATCGAACGACAACCCGGCGAAGCCCAGGGTGTCGATAGGAAGGGCATCTGCGGCGTCTGCGACCTGCGCGACTTGCAGCGTAGAGGGGCTAGTAGTAGGGGATACGAAGTCCCATACTATGCCTTTATCCGCCCAACCGGCGGATGCCGCTATCCATTCGGGCGATTCGAAAGCCTCTAAATCGCATTCCCACTCAGACCATTCGCCTAGCCCATTTGCTTGGGCAAATTGTTCGGCAAATCTCTCATAGTCAAAGTAGAACGATGCGAATCGACGGGCGGGCATCGCGCTCTGCGCTTCAATGAAGTTTTCGTTGGAAGCCAAGGTTCGCTTGCGCTCCTCATCTACGAGTTCAAGCACATCGTCCAGCGCGTACTCAGTACTGGCGGCTATCAGCAAATCCCGCGACAGCGCGTAAGCCCCGCCATCGCCGGCTTCATCAACCCACACATCAAAGTCGCCGTAGGACTCCCTGTCAAAATCCGCGCCGTGCTGATCCTTCAGGTAGTCCAACCACTTGTCGAGGAAATCGGCAGCGGCATCTGCGTCTCTAACGCCGACGGTTAGCGCCGTGTCAACTAGGCTCAGGTCGTCTGCATCCGTATCAATATCCATAACCGCTGCGGATATCGACGGACCTATCCAAGGCGCTACATCCTGCTCAAAGTCGATGCTGGTTTCGCCTTCTAGCAGTTCCTGCCATTCATCCATCACATCGCGGAAGCTTGGGATGTCATTCAACCTGTCCCAGGCCTGCATCATATCCCTGCGCTGCCCGTCTGAGGGATTGAAGGTCATCCAGGCGTAAGCCACGCTATCGGCAGGGTAGTAGCGCGCGGAATGCTCCGGTTGCTCATACAGCCAGAAGGCGGGGATGAACCCGAAATATATCGCAGCGCCAACAGCGCCCGCACTCAACACCACTACGCCCAAGGCAATGGCGAGCGTCTTGATCAGCATTAAATCCCCCGAATCTCCAGCGTGCTAACTTCCTGCGTGGCGAGGCTTGCGACGCGGATGGCGTGATTGTTGGTGTCCGCGATGTACAGGCTGCCGTTGGCGGCGCTCAAGCCGGCCGGCTCGAAGAACTCCGCGAAGCGCCCGTCGCCGTCTTCATGCCCCACCTTGCCGATGCCCAGATACGATGTTGCGCCTCTGCTTGCGGGGTAGATGCGCTTTATCTTGTTGTTGTAGGTGTCCGCAATGTAGAGAGTGCCGTCGTGCCACTCGATGCCGATGGGATGCTGCAGGCGCACCGCTTCGCCCACGCCGTCAACATCGCCGAACTCAAACAGATGCAAGCCTACGATGGTGTTGACGCGCCCTTTGCCGTTTAAGTCCGCTGAGCGCACCGCGCTGGTTTCGCTGTCCGTGAAGTACAGCGTCTTGCCGTCGCTGACGATGCCGCTGGGCTGCGCCAGTTCTGCGTTGGAGAGCGTCCCATCCACGATGCGCTCGCGTCCGTTGCCGGCGTATGGGCGCGCTTCCTGCGTGGCGAAATCGTAGCTCCAAAGCTGATGAAAGCCCGCCATCGCGATGTAGAGCGTCCCGTTGAGCGCGGTTACATCCCAGGGCGATCTGAGCGGCACAAAGCGGGCGTTGCCGCCGGCGTGGAAGCTGCGCGCCTGTTCGCCCGTGCCGGCGATGGTTTTCACGCTTTGGTTGGCAAGGTTCACGCTGCGTATGGCGTGGTTCTTGGTATCGGCGACGAACAGCGTATCGCCGCTGAGCGCCATGCCTTGCGGATCGTGGAAGCGCGCTTCGCCGAAAGCGCCGTCGCGCAGACCCGGTTCGCCGTCGCCCACGGCGTAGAGCGCCTCGCCGCGCAGCGTGGCAACCACGATGCGGTTGTGATTGGAATCGGCTATGAACAGCCTATCCGACGCCGCGTCCGCCAGCACCTTGCCGGGGAAGGACAGCGGGCGTTCCCATTCCTTGTCCTTTTCGAGGCTCATCGCAAGCGGCGCGCGGTTCATCAGCCCGTACGCGTCATACTCGGCAATCATCTTGGCGAGCAGCCCGTCCAGGTCGGATGCGTCGAACTCGCCTTCGTGCTTGCCCAGCACCTTGCCTTCGGGGTCGATGAACATCAGCGTGGGCCAGGCGCGCGCGCCGTACTGCTGCCAAACGATGAAGTCTTTGTCGTTGACGACGGGATGCTCGATCTCATAGCGCAGCACCGCCTTGCGGACATTCTCGATATCCTTTTCGGCGGTGAACTTGGCGGAGTGAACCCCCACCACCGCGAGTTCGTTGGCGTACTTCTCTTCCAGTTTCCGCAACTGCGGAAATACGTGCATGCAGTTGATTCAGCAGTATGTCCAAAAGTCCAGCACGACTGCCTTGCCGCGCAGATCCGCCATTGACAGCGGCTTGGCGGTGTTGAGCCATTCAACGCCCTGCGGGAAATCGGGGGCGTTCACCTTGCCGGAGTACATTCGGGGACTCAATGGCTGCCTCCTTGTGGGTTTGAGTTAAGCGTCTATTCGATTTTGGCGGCTATCGGTCTATCAGACAAGCGTCTAATCGGCGGCGCTGATATGCTGCGTGCGATAAAGCGCTGCGGCGTCCGGGGCGTCCGTTAGGGTAGGGGGGCGCAATGCTTGGGGCGCTACACCGGCCAGCGCTCCATATCATACGCCATCGACCAGAACATGAACTCATAGCGCGAGCTGATGACGAAGGCGTTGCGCATCGCTTCGCGGGTGGCGCTGCCGCCGGTCGCCGCGAACTCGTCCACCAGTTCGCGCCACGCCGCGGTACTTTCCTCCAGCAGACCATCGCGGTAGGGCGTTGCCCAGTATTCGTAGATGGGATGATTGGGGACGGTCAGCCGCGCGCCGATTTCGTGGTAAGTCCACGGGCAGGGGAGCAGCGCCGCCGCCGCTTCGCCCACGCCGCCGAGTTCGGCCGCCGTCCGCATATGGTTCACATACGCCCTGTTCGTGGGCGAAATGACTGCGTCTTCCGCGTCCGCCTCGCGCATCTCAAGCAGATCGAACATCTTGGCGTGCAGCGGGCGCTCCACCGGCGTGGTGATGCGCTTGGTGAGCCGGCGAAGCGTGGGCGTGTCCGGCGCCTTGGACAGCGCGGTGGCTACCACCTGCCCGAAGCCGGCGAGGTAGTGGTAATCCTGTACCACATAGTAGCGAAACTTCTCCAACGGCAGGATTGCGTCCTGAATCTCGCTCAGAAACGGATGCGCGAATATGCGCTCCCAGATAGGCATCGCCTCTTGCCGCAGCTTCTCGGAAAAACTCTCGCTCATAACTCACCTCTTCGACAAGCGTCCAAATCGCGGCTCGCATTCCCGCGGTCTTGCGCTGAATATACCACAGCGCGGCGGTTTGCGCTCTAAATTCCGCTGCGCGCTGCCACTGCCGCCGCTCCGTGCGACGGGCAGGGCGGTGTATGGGCGCAGCGTATCCCAACCGAAACGCATAACGCCGCTCGACTACGATGCCCAAGCCGTGTTTGACTGAAAACTACGCCGATACGCCGCCGTATTTCGCGCAGGATTGGGCGCAAACAATGCAGGGCAAACGCCGAAACCCAAACGCAAAACCCGGCATGTTGCGTCGATATCAGCCCCTACAAAGCGTCGACATATGACGGCAAAAGTATCTACATACTACTGAGCGTACAAAAATCGCTCTACGCCCAATCTGAAGCGATGTTTTTTAGCCGCGCGCAAACGCCATTGGGACAACTGACAAGGTGGATGCAACCATCATATGCAAATTGGTTCGTTGCAATGAAGGACCCAAGGCTCTCAGTTTGATGGAAGTGAACTAGGGTAGGGTATGAGGACGATCGAGTAAGAAAGCCAACAACCGCCATTCCTATCCGTCTGAGTGCTGATTGCAAACCTACGGTGTATTTCAGCAGTCTTGCGTTGAGCCTCTCAAAGCACCCATTGGGAATATCGCATACCATACTGATATAAATATATTTATATCAGTATGGGCAACTGCCATTCTGTACATGTATAAATATCGTTATTATGCTAATGATATTCAGATATATTTCGCTTGCAGGAAGCGCATAACGATATTGTTAGGCGCATTGAAAGCGGATGCGCGGGGATGTTGGGGGGAAGTGCTGGCGTCCCTGGCAGGATTCGAACCCGCGACCGGCTGCTTAGAAGGCAGCTGCTCTATCCAACTGAGCTACAGGGACGCATACGGCAAGCGCATAAATCAGTTTAGCAAGCGCACTATAGGCGGTCAAGCAAAATCTGGGACTGCCGTCGTGCGGCGCGCTTAGTCCGCCGCCGGAATGCGCGTGCTGACGCGATGCAGGCGCGGCCGCTCGCCGGGCCACGCCTTGCGTATGCCCACGACCTCCAAGCCGTCCATATCGGCAAGGGTAGTGTAGCGCCGCTGAATGGCGCTGCCGATCGGCTTGCTCAGCAACCCGCCGGCCACAACCGCCGCAATCACCAGCGGCAGGCGCTTTCGGCGGCTCATCCGTCCTCTCAGCGCAACCGCTCTGGTCAGCAGTCCGGTGATGAGCGCGCCCGTCGCCATGTTCGTGCCGCAGTGAGGCGACACCGCCAAATCGCGCTGACCGGCGTTCAATCTGTCCAGCGCCTCCGATACTATCTGCGCCAACTCATCGGTCGGCAAGCTACCCACAATGAAGAACCCGCCCGGCGTGGAGTAGCCCCCAATCGGCGGCGAAACTCCCCGCTCAAGCATAAGCGTTACCGTGGCATGCTCCAATGCGTGATTGCGCCGTATGCGCCTGATTACATCGTTCAGCATAACTCTAAACCTTCTCTACGAATGATGAACGCGATATGAATGCGCGGTTTCCAACATTCTACACCATCCCGCCGGCTATATTCTCGAACAAGACGCAGATAAGACACGGATAGGGTAGGGAAGTCTATTTCTATTGATATATCTATAGATATGAGAAGGCAGGAAATGTTCGCCAGCACCTACGGCATACTCCAACCAATCCACGAATACCGTCGATAACTGCGTCGTACAAAGCCGCGCTGCCCGTCCGTCCATTTCGACGACTATCCCGAATACGCCCGATAAGCGCTGACAACCTTTGAAACTGCTTGAAAGGCTTTGAATATGTTTGAATTGATAAGAAATACATAGAAAAGTGTTGAAATTAGCCTTGACCGATATATTGCATATCGCTAATATGTAGTCAATACATAAGACAAAACTAATTTCAGGAGGATGACCAATGAGGCGCAAGACCAAGAAGATGCTGGCAGTCGAAGAGAAGTTCAACCAGCCGCTGGAGAAGCTCCTGCCGGAGATGGTTACCGAACAGGGGTTGTCCGCCACCGCCGACTACCTCGGCGTCAGCAAGGCTACGCTCGGCTACTGGCTGCTGAAGCTGGACATCATCGTCAGAAGGGTTGCGCTCGCTCCGGGCGAGACCCTAGAAGTGAAGCGCGTCGGGTAAGCGCCGGCGGGCAGCAACGCCAAAAGGGGCGACGGTTCCCAAACCGTCGCCCCTCTTATTTTGGCATACATTCGACGCTGCTCTATATTCCCTTTGCGCCCCTGCGCCTTCGCGTTACAACCCGCCGCCGATCTGTATCGCCGCGATGCGCCGCCTATCGCTTCAGCGCCTGCTGCGCCTCCCGCTCCCGCTCCCGCTCGATTATCGCGCGCCGCTTGTCGTAGAGCTTGCGCCCGCGCGCTATCCCAAGTTCCACCTTTGCGCGGTGCCGCCGAATGTATAGACGCATAGGCACCAGTGTAAGCCCGCGCTCCGACACCTGTCGCGACAGCCGCGCTATTTCGTCTTTGTGCAGCAGCAGCTTGCGCGGGCGGGTAGGGTCGTGGTTATTGCGCGAGCCCGCCGAATACTGCGCTATGTGCGCGTTCACCAGCCACAATTCGCCGTCCTCAGGCTTGCCGTAGGCGTCGCTGAGGTTGACCCGCCCCTCGCGGATCGCCTTTATCTCCGTGCCGGTAAGCACAAGCCCCGCTTCCACGGTGTCCATCACATCGTAGTTGCGCCGCGCCCTGCGGTTGGTAACGATAGTGCCGCTCTGCTTCTTCATAGTCATGCCGCAGACCTCGCCGACGCCTGCCTGTCCAACTCGGCCTCAAGCGTCTCGATCGCCTTCTCAAGCTGCATTATGTCGGCCTCGCGCTCGTCTCGGTCGGTAACCTCTATGTCCGGCGCAAGCCCGTTGCCCTCGATCAGCCTGCCGTCCGGCGTGTACCAGCGCGCGAATGTCAGGAACAGCCCGCCGCCGTTGTCCAGCTGCCGCAGGATGTTCACGCTGCCCTTGCCGAAGGTCGTCGCGCCCACCACGGTCGCCCGGTCGTGGTCTTGAAGCGCGCCCACCAGAATTTCGCTTGCGCTTGCGCTGAACTGATTCGCAAGCACTGCCATCGGCACGCTTTCGGCTACCCTGTCCCTGCGCCTGTCCTTCCAATCCCTCCGATTGCCCTCGCCATCCACCTCATAGAGGATAAGCCCATCGTCCAGGAACAGGCTAGTTACATCTATCACTGAGCTCAGCAGCCCGCCCGGGTTGTCCCGCACATCCAGCACAATGCCCTCTGCGCCGCCGTCCATCGCCTCGCTGATGGCGTCCGCAAGCTTATCGGCGGTGTTTTCGTAGAAGTTCGTCAACCGAATATGGGCTATCCGCGCGCCCGGATCGGTTCGCACCAGTACGCTCTCAAGTGGAATTACGCCGCGCTTCACTTCGATAATGACTTGCTCCGGCTCTCCGATATGCTGAACAAGCAACCGCACGATGGTATCGCGCTGCCCGCGAATCTTGGACACCGCCTCGACAAGGCTCAACCCCGCGATGCTTTCGCCGTCCACTTCAAGAATGATGTCGCCGGGGCGTATGCCCGCCTTCTCCGCGGGGCTATCCGCTATGGGCGCTACCACCACAAGCCTGCCGTCCGTGTTCATGGACACATGCGCCCCGATGCCCTCAAACCGCCCCTGTATATCGGCGTTCTCTATGCCAAACGCCTCAGGGCGCACATAGTTCGTATGCGGATCGTCCAACGCCGTCAGCAAGCCCCGTATAGCGGCTTCCGTGAACACCTCAGAGTCAAATTCCGCGCGGTCCACATGCTCATTCGCGAGCAGCGACCACACCTCCCACACCACCGCAAGCTCTTCGGGAACGCCCTCGGACAGAGCGAAAGGCTTATCCGGCGGAATCAGTTCGGGCAACGTCGGAGCGTCCGGCGCGGAAAGTCCGGGCGCGGCCGGCTCAGTCGACGTCTGAGGTGCGCGGGACGACGTCGACGATTGCGTCGATCCCGACGCTTGCGGCTCCCGCGCGTCCGCGTTGGTTGAACCGCCCGAAGTTGACGCCATCGGCGCAGGCGTAGCGGACGGCATCGGCTCCGCCGCCGGCGACGCGCCCATCTGACAAGCCGTGCCTGCCAACAGCGCCAAACCCGCCGCCGCAATGCTCCAGCGCCGAATGTTGAAAGGGTAGGGCAATATACTCACCTTAATTTCTTGACCTTGTACAGCGTATCCGTCCATTCCATTCTATCACGCACAGCCCCATCACACATACACCGCATTTCGAAGCCGCTTAGACATCAGGATTTTCGGCGCGGCATACGGCGCAACCACACCGCAATCAGACATTATTCGCATCCAACAAATCCCCCGATGAAAAATCACTAGAGGCAGACGATTGGCGATTTGAAAGCGATTTGCAACGCCGTTCACATAATTGGAAGTGTCCCCTGCGCCCCCGTTGCAATCCATTTATATGCGATGTCAATAGCGTGTGAAATGCACTTTTGAATACTACTTTCACTATTCAATACATATTCATATTCCCTAATTAACGCCTGTACAAGCGTTTTCAAATCAGATATATTGTGAAAAACCTATTGACAAATTCTCAATAAATAACCTATATTCAGTATTGACAGGTATGCTATTCAGCATACCGCACGCTTTTCAGCAAGCCATTCCAACACATAGCGAAGGTGATTTTATGACCACCAGAACCGAAGGCGGCAAGCGCAGACGAACCGTCAAGCCCTATCCCGCATACGCGCTTGAAGACGCGCTCGGCGTGGCGCAGGCAATACAGAACGCCAACGCCGGCCTGCCTTTCGCGCGGGCGCTGCTTGCGGGCGCGCTCGGCACCACCCCCAAAAGCAGCGCCTTCACTCAGCGCCTCAACGCATCCGCCGCATACGGCTTGACGCAGGGCGGATACAATGACGCCGACATATCCCTTACGTCGCTCGGCGAAGCGCTCGCCGCCGGCAGCCACGACCGCCGCGTCCAAGCCTTGGTCGAAGCCGCTATGACACCCCCCGTATTCGGCGGTTTCTACGAAATGCTAGACGGCAAACGCCTCCCCGAAAGCGCATACGCCCAAAACCTGCTGCAACGCGAACTAGGCGTGAACGACGGCCTTACGGATGAATGCCTATCCATCCTAATCGCCAATGGCGAATACGCCGGCATAATCAGTGAACAAGACGGCGTTTCGGTTGTACACCTAGCAGACCGCCGTCCGCAACCCGCCGCCGCTTCGCCGCCGCCAGATGCGCCGCCCCCAGAGCGCAACCCGACGACGCTGGCATCCGAAAGTACCGCCGCGCCCGATGATATATTAGATAAATCAAAGGGCAGAGTATTCGTCGGCCACATCGGCGAATCAGACGCGGCGCAATTTGTGGCATCCATGCTAGAGCAGTTCGGCATACCTGTCAGCAACCCGCGCTTTGGAGACGACGCCGAGCTGCCGCTGCCGCCCGAAGTCGCCGATGAGATGCGATCATCCCACGCCGCGGTTCTGGTATTCGCTGACCACGGCGACGGCGGTCAGGCAATCAGAGACAAGATGCTATTCCTGCTGGGCGCGTGCTGCGCGCTGTACGACGACCGCGTGGTGATCTTTCATGAAGCCGACGCCGCGCCGCTGCCGAACCTCAACGGCTTGAGTTGCGTGAGCTTCCGGTCGGAGCGTATCGCCGAATCGGGCTTGGGGCTACTGATGGAGCTTCACAAAGCCGGAGTGGTGAGCATCAGCGCATAAGCGCGCCGTCGAACTCCCCACGATTTTGCGCCGTTTCGGAATGAAGCAGTCCCAATCGTACTGCCGCCGCGCAAAACGGCTCTCTCCGCCAATCCTGGAGCGATGACTTTTCCGAGCGCCAAGACGCCGCCGCTCAAACAACGCCGTATCTAACCCTCCACCAACGAATTGCGCGATGCCTATATTATGTCAACTAGCAGACACGGCTCGCCCAAGTGCCTATATTATGTCAAATAATGCCCGAAACCACGCCTATACTTTACATAACAATTATAGTGCGAATATGTGATTATGCGGCTCCGACGACGCTTTCATCCCCCCCCCACTCCGTCCGCGCTACGCTAACCCCGCGCGCCGTATGCCTCCGCCGTATATCTGTGGGGGCGAACCCGATAGCGCCGCCAGATCGACGTCTGCGCTCAGCGCTACGTCGATCTCATCCAACAGCCGCCGCAGTCCACTACCCGTTTGCGCCGATGTGAATACAACGCGACTGCCGTCGTCCGCCGACCGATGCCCTTGGATCGCCAGCTCATACTCGTCGCCGGCGTCCAGCAGATCGATCTTGTTGAGCGCCAGTATGCGCGGCTTGTCCGAAACGCCCAAATCGTTGAGTATGCCTTCCACTACATTCGCATGCTCGGCCGCATTCCGATGCGTGATGTCTTGCACATGCAAAATCAGCGTCGCCGCCTGCACTTCTTCGAGCGTCGCCCTGAACGCCGCAACCACCGCCGTCGGCAGCTTCTGTATGAAGCCCACCGTATCGGTCAGCAACGCATCGCGCCCCATCGGAGTTACGATGCGCCGCGTTACCGGGTCAAGCGTTGAGAACAATCGGTTCTCCGCGGTTACATCGGCTTTGGTCAGGCTGTTCAGCAGCGTGCTTTTGCCGGCGTTGGTATAGCCCACCAGCGACACCACCGGCGCATCCATCGCTTGACGCCGCGCGCGGTACTGCGCCCTATGGCGGCGCACATCGTCAAGATCCCGCTTGAGTTTCTGTATCCGGCGGCGCACAAGACGGCGGTCGGTCTCTATCTGCGTTTCGCCCGGCCCGCGCGTGCCGATGCCGCCGCCCAGCCGTTCCAAGTGCGTCCATTGCCCTGCCAGCCTAGGCAGCAGGTATTCATGCTGCGCCAATTCCACCTGAAGCCGCCCCTCTTTTGTGCGGGCGCGCTGCGCGAACACATCCAAAATCAGCGCCGTGCGGTCTATCACCTTCACGCCGTCAAGCGCCTTCTCAAGGTTGCGCTGCTGCGTGGGCGTCAACTCGTCATCGCATATCACCGTACCCGCGCGCTTTGCGGCTATCAGCCGCCGAAGCTCCTCAAGCTTGCCCTTGCCCAAGTACATATGCGTATGCTTGTCGACGCGCTGAGACACACTCGCCACCACCATAGCGCGCGCGCTGCGCGCAAGCTCGGCTAGTTCGGCAAGCGAATCCTTGACGCTCCAAGCGCTGCGCCGCCCCCGTATCTCTACGCCAACCAGGACGGCGCGCTCCAAGCGCGGCCTTGTCGAAATCAATCGTTTGGGAATAGCCTTTTCTCCTTAACTTAACTGCGTGAACCGCTTGCGTATCGCCTAAACCTCTTGTGAATTGCCTACGCAAGCAACGGCCGCCGTCAAAGCGTTCTGCCCAAACGCGCGTCCGTTTCCATTCGCAGGCAATCCGATAGCCGCGCGCTTGCCGTTAGATGCTGATGCTCGCCAAGCGCTCCAGCCCCCGCTCCATATCATCATCGCCTATCGTCAGCGACAGCCGAATGTAGCCCTCGCCGTACTGCCCGTAGCCGTTGCCGGGCGTTACCACGATGTTGGCTTCGTCCAGCAGCTTAGCCGTGAACTCCGCCGAACTGAACCCTTCGGGTATTCGCGTCCACACATACAGGCTCGCCTTGGGCGGTATAGCGTCAAGCCCCACCGCTTGCAATGTCTGTACAACTCGGTCGCGGCGGCGTTCATAGACGCGGTTGCGCGTGTCTATGTCATCCTGCGAAAGCGCCATCGCCTCTATGCCCATATATTGGATTGCGTTGGGAACGCCCGAATCGAGGTTGGACTTCACCACCATAAGCGCGCTGATAATGTCAGCGTTGCCGACCGCCATTCCCAGCCGCCAGCCCGTCATATTGTAGCTTTTGGACAGCGAGTGAAACTCCACGCCCACATCCATAGCGCCCGGCGTTTCCAAGAAACTGATCGGCCGATAGCCGTCAAACGCCACCTCCGAATATGAGGCGTCGTGCAGTACCGCTATGTCATATGCATTGGCGAACTCCACGACCTTGGCGAAGTAGTCCCCGTCGGCGATAGCGCCCGTAGGGTTGTTCGGATAGTTCAGCCAGATGACCTTAGCCTTGCGCGCTGCATCCTCAGGGATGGCGTCCAAATCCGGCAACCAGCCGTTCTCTTCCAACAGCGGCATCCAATGGCATTCGCCGCCCGCGAACCACGTCCCCACCGAGTACACCGGATAGCCCGGATCCGGCACAAGAGCAATATCGCCCGGCTCTATAAAGCACAGCGCGGCGTGTCCGATGCCTTCCTTAGCGCCGATGAGCGGCAGCGTCTCTTCATCCGGGCGCACCGATATGCCGAAGCGGCGCTGATACCAGTCCGCTACCGCCTGCCTAAACTCCGGCAGTCCGTCCGTCTCCGGGTAGCGGTGGTTCGGCGTATCCAATGCCGTATCCCGAAGCCTATCCACCACGCTCGCAGGCGTGGGAATGTCCGGATCGCCAATTCCGAAACTGATTACATCTATGCCCTGCGCCTTCTTTTCGGCTATCTTTCGGCTTATCTCCACGAAAAGATACGGCGGCACCCTGTCCATTCGGCTCGCGAACTTCATAGCGTCTCCATCTGAAATAACGCAATCAAACTCTACCTCTGAATGATTGCAAACTCGGTAGTATTTCACTATGTTAAGGGAAGTATTGGAAAAGGTAAAGAATACTCGTTTATCAGCGTCTAAAATCGTTCCAAGACGCTGACAACAGATTTCTCTTAGCCGCGCACTAGCGGACACAGGTAGGTTGCCTTATGGACACCGACAATAGCGCCCCCGTTGCGGAAGCGAAGACGCCCAAACTCGCCGAAAAAGTGAGGTTCTGGGAAGAGCAAGACAGAATCAACCACGAACTCATACCGCGCGTCATCAAGCAGTACAGGCTGCTCACAACGCACATCGAAGGCCACGAAGAGGCAAGCTCGCAGATAGCCGCGCTAGAAGCGCGCGCCACCGAAGCCATCACAACCGCGCGCCAGCAGGCAATCGAAGAGACCGATAAGCATGTGGTAGCGCTGGAACTCCGCACCACCGACGCCATCGACACCGCGCGCCGCGCTGCCGTCGAAGCCGCCGACCGCCATATCGCAGTCCTCGAAGAGCGCGCGCTAGAGGCAATCGACGAAGCGCAGCGCCAAGCCGTCGAAGAGGCGGATACGCATATGGCAGCGCTCGAAGACCGCGCCAATCAGTCCATCGCAACGGCGCGCCAATCGGCGGTCGAAGAAGCGGACTTGCATATCTCACAACTCGAAGATCGCACAACCCAATCCATTGCGGAGGCGCGCCAAGGCGCTGTCGAAGAGGCGGATACGCATATCGTCGCCCTTGAAGACCGCGCAACTCAGGCGATAGCCGTCGCGCGGCAAGGCGCGGTTGAAGAATCGGATCGGCATATCGCCGACCTGGAAGGGCGCACTACGCAAGCCATCGCATCCGCAAGGCAGGGCTTCGAGGACAGCATGAACGCCCAAATCGTCAGCATGGAGGCGCGCACGGCGGCAACCATAAGCCAAACGAAAGACGATCTCATAGCCGAAGTGGACGAGCGCCTCGCCTCCATGGAAGTCCATATGTCGGAGGTCATAGACGCCAACGGGCAGCGTCTCGCGGATAGCCTTAACAACCGCCTCAACGGCTTCGAATCCGAAGTCTCAATGACGATACGCTCAGCCACGCAGCAGGTTGCAACGGACGCCCAAACGCAGCGGGATGCGCTCGAAGCCCGTTCCGGCAGCGCCATCCGATCCGCCCGCCGAACCTCGCTTATAGTGTCCGGCGCCAGCCTACTGGTAGCCCTCGCATCCCTGATTTTCACGCTGGCGCAGTAGCAATGAGTATGCAATCGCAAGATCTGCTGACCCAACTCCAGGCGCTTCCCGTGGATGAGGATGCGCCCGCTTCCGGCTCCACTTTCGCCGACGCTATCAGGCGCATCCGCGAAATTGACAGGGATATGTTCGTCGTGGAAGTCGCGCTTGGCGCCGAGGAAGTCCTTGAACGCCTCTTTGACGCCACCGCCGCGGACGATGTGCTTATAGAAGCGCATAGCCTCTCTTTCGCAGACTACGACGATTCCTTGCACCAGCATTATCAGGACATGCTCCAAAGCGGCAGCGAATCCGTAGCCGGCTTCCTGTCAAGCCTCAAGAGCAAGGTCGTCGAACTGAAAGCCGAATCTATACTTGGCGGCTACTTCCCCGGCTACGACTTTGAGATTACGTCCGACTCCACTCAAGGCGTTTGGGAGCTTCAGGGCTTCGGCGCCGGCGGCGCGCAGAACATACTCACCCAAGTCAGAACCGGCGGCAGGGAATATACCCCCGACGCTGTGGAATCGCTGCAGGGCGCGTCCGACGCCATATTCGTTATGGGGCGCCAAGTCTATGACGGCATATTGGATGCTGCCCCTGATTTGGCGGCGCAGACGGCCGCTTTGGGCGCATCCAACCTCATACTCACCGCAGATATAGCGCAGGAGCTGGGCGTTTTGGGCGCTAATGTTGGCTTCAGCGCGCCCGATTCCATCGGCGGCATGCTGCCGTATGCGGCCGAAATAGTGATGGGCGTTAAGCTCATATACGATATGGTGTCCACGGAGCGCGATTTCAAGGACGTCGACCTAGCAGACCGCTCGCGCGTTCACGCCCTCAAGACGCTGGTTTTGATGTCTAAGTTCGGTGTAACTACCGTATGCGTAACTGCAGGCAGCATGGCGGGCGGCGCGGGCGGCACCCTGGCGGTTCCGGGCATAGGCACCGCCGCCGGAGGCATCATCGGCGGCGCAAGCGGCGCGGCATTCGCGGCGCTGCTCAACCACAAGCTCCGAAGCCGCATGATGGATATGGCGATGTACTTGTCCAAAGTGGACGAGGAAGAGTTCTTCTACCTGCGCAACAAGTCCGCCGCCGACGAAATCGGCAATTCGTTGGCGAACACAAACGCCCTTTAGCGCGTCAACGCCCCTAATCGCCTTCGCGCCATTCGCCGTCGAACACATGCGCCACCGGCCCTTCCAGCACAACCTCGCCCTGTCCTGCCCACTCCACGCTCAGATCGCCGCCCGGCAGCGCAACGGTTACCCTGTCGCCCGCCAGTCCGTTCAGCCGCGCCGCCACCGCCACCGCGCAAGCGCCCGTGCCGCACGCCATCGTTATGCCTGAGCCGCGCTCCCACACACGCGTCTTTATCCTGCCCGAATGCAGCGCATTCGCAATTTCAAAGTTCACCCGATTCGGAAACAGCGGATGGCGCTCCACCAGCGGGCCTATCTCTGTGAGCGGAAATTCGTCGACCGGCTCATCTATGAACGCTACGGCGTGCGGGTTGCCCATAGACACGCAGCTTATGCTGAACTCGCGCCCGTTCACGCTCATCGGATAGTTCAGCGCCATATCGCTCCCCGGCAAATCGACCGGCACATCTTGCGGACGCAGGCGCGGCTCGCCCATCCCCACGCGAGCGCCGACCATATCAGCGCCGTCCCATATGGGTAGGACGTCCAGCGTCCCCGCCAGCGTCTCTACACTCACCGGCGATTTGCCGGCGGCGACTATGCCGTTGTCTAGCGCAAACCGCACTAGGCAGCGAATGCCGTTGCCGCACATCTCGCCTTCGGAGCCGTCCGCGTTGAACATCCGCATCCGCAGATCGGCGCGATCCGACGGCAGCGCAATTATCAGCCCGTCCGAGCCGACCCCCCGATGCCTATCGCTCATAGCCGCCGACAGCGCCGCCCAATCGCGCTTTTCGCCCATAGCGTTGACATACACATAGTCGTTGCCCGCGCCGTGCATCTTGCTGAATTTCAACTTGTCCCTCCGCCGCAATGTGTTCGGATGTATAGATTATGTCAGGATTAGATTGTAGCGCAATCCCGCATTCCCCTACCCTGCGCGCCGTATCACCCGTCGCGCGTCAGCCATTCCGCCACTTCGCGCTTGACCCGCTCAAGCGGCGGCGGCGCATCAAACCAGCGAATGCGCTCGTCGTCCCAGCGAAACCAGTTATGTTGCTGCCGCGCATACCGATGCGTCCGAAACTTGATGCGCTCCACGGCTTCGGCGAGCTGCAGCGTCCCCTCGATGTGCGCCATAAGCTCGCCGTAGCCAAGCCCGGACAGCGCCGAATGCCCGGCGTGGTAGCCGGCCGCAAGCAGCGCGCGCGTCTCATCCACCCAGCCGGCGGCGATCTGTTCGTCAACCCGCTCGTCGATGCGCCTGTACAGCGCCGCGCGTTCCATTTTCACGCCCAATATCAGCGCATCGTAATCGGGCGTTATCTTGCGCGGATGATCCTCCACGCTTCTATCTGATGAGAGCGCCACTTCCAAGGCGCGAATGACACGCCGCGGGTTGTTGGCGTCGATGCGCCCCGCCGTCTGAGGGTCTATGCGCTCCAGTTCGGCGTACAGGCTTTGAAGTCCCTCTGCCACTGCGCGCGCCTCTAGCGCTGCCCTCAGTTTTGCGTTTGGCTTTGACTCCGAAACCTGCCAGCCTTCAAGCAGCGCCCACACATACTGCCCCGTGCCGCCTACCAGTATGGGCAGGCGTTGACGCCCGTCTTTGATGTTGTGAATAGCATCCCTTGCATCGCGCAGAAACAGCGCCAGCGAATACGCTTCATCCGGATTGACGATGTCTATGAGATGATGCGGGACGGCCGCCAGGTCGGCGCGCGGCGGTTTGGCGGTACCGATGTCCATCATGCGATACACCTGACGGCTGTCCGCGCTGACGATTTCGCCGTCAAAGGCGCGCGCGAGTTCCATGCCCAGCGCGCTCTTGCCCACGGCGGTAGCGCCCACGATGACCAGCAGTTTCGTCGCCACGCCGCGCCTAGCCGCCCGCCACCACCGCCGCCACGATGTCCGCGAATGCGTCCGCATCGAGGCTTGCGCTTCCCACAAGAACGCCGTCGATATCGGCTTGGCGAATGTATTCGGCGGTGTTGGCGGCGTTGACGCTGCCGCCGTACAGCAGCGGAACCAGTGTCGCCGGATATGCGCCGTAGATAGACGCCAGCGTTTCGCGGATGCGCGCCATCATCGCCTGCGCCGCGTCCGGCGTCGCCGATTGCCCCGTGCCTATCGCCCACACCGGCTCATATGCCACAACCATATTCATGCTAAACTCCACATCGTCCAATGCCGCCCTAAGCTGCGCCTCCACCACCGATTCGGCGTCGCCTGCGCCGCGCTGTTCGCTGTTTTCCCCGACGCACACTATCGGCTTGAGCCGCGCGTCTAGCGCCGCCTTGAGCTTGAGATTCACATCAGCGTCGGTTTCGCCGAACAGACTTCGCCGCTCCGAATGCCCCACAATAACATATCGGCATATCTTGGCAAGCATCGACGCGGATACTTCCCCGGTGAAAGCGCCGTCCGCCTTATAGTGAAGGTTCTGAGCGCCCAGCGACAGCAGCGAGCCCTTCAGCGCCGCCTGCGCCGTGGTCAGCGCCACAAACGGCGGACACACCACAACCCGCGCCTGTCCGTATGGATTCACGCCGCTCACCTTGTCGACTATCTCTGCCGCCAAAGTCTGCGCTTCCGCGACGCTCTTGTTCATTTTCCAATTGCCCACAACCATACATATTGGCATATCTATTCCCAGCGCATCAAAGTTTAGTTGCTGTCAAATAGCATCGCCACATTCACATATTGTAATAATGATATGTAAATATGTGTAGCCTATCTAAGGCCCGTACTTTACCAGTTTATCGGCGTGCGCCATCGCCAGCAGCATAACATCCGTCGCCGCAAGCCGCCCAAGCGTTCCGCCATCGCATTCGCGCTCTGTAAAGCCTTCGACGCCCTCGCCTAGCGTTAGGTTGGAGTGGATAAGCAGCGGAACCGGGTGCCAGCTATGCGCCCCCAGTATCGCGGGCGTAGCATGATCGCCCGCAACCACCAGCGCATCCGGCTTCAAGTCCAACACTCGCGGTATTTGGGCGTCCAACTCTTCCAATCGCGCCACTTTCGCGGAAAAATCGCCGTCTTCCCCCGCCGCATCCGCCGGCTTGTAGTGCAGAAAGAAGAAGTCGTGTTCCCCAAAATGCGCTTCCAGCGTGTCGAGTTCGTCCGCGAATGCGCCGCCCGTGGGTATCACGCGCATTCCAAGCAGTTTGGCGAGCCCGCGATACATCGGATACGCCGCGATTGCGGCCGGATTGAGCCCATACCGCTCGCCGAAATCAGGCAGAGCCGGTAGTCGAGAGAACCCTCTCAATAGCGCCATATTCGCGCGAGGCTGCCCCGAAAGCGCCTTGCGCGCCGCAGCCGTGAACTCCGCCGCCGCGCTTGACGCCTTGACCGACGCCTCATCCAAGGGCGCAGGCTCCAGCGGATGCACTCCTACCGCCTGCGGATCCGTCTCTTGTATCCCATCGTGCAACCCCTCGCCGCTCATCACCAAAACGAAACGATAATCCTGCACTGGATACACCTTCAACGCAGCATCATCGACCTCGATCCGCGCTAGAAGCTCCACCAACGGCGCGCTCTCAGTAGTGGGAATGCGCCCCGCCCGTCTATCCACCAGCAACCCATCTGCGTCGATCGTGCAGAAGTTGCCCCTTGCCGCTACATCGCCTTCGCCCAGTTCAACGCCTATTCCCAGCGCCTCCAACACACCGCGCCCCATCAGATACTTCACAGGATCATAGCCGAACAGCGCCATATGCCCCGGCCCGCTGCCCGGCGTTATCCCCGCCGCAACCGGCGTGGTCAGCCCGCAAGCGCTGATGCCCGCAAGCCTATCTAGGTTCGGCGTATTGGCGGTTTCCAGCTCGGATTTGCCCGTGTCCGGGTGCGCCGCCCCGCCCAATCCGTCCACCACCAGAAACACTATCTTGGTCGGCGTGGAGCGGCATACATCCGAAAGGTAGGGAAGATCGATCATATTGCTAACCTGAACGCAAAGAGCGTCTATTTCGTCTAATTAAGGTTGCGCCATAGCGTAACGGCGGTGATGCGTTGTAGATTTTAACGGGTTGCGCGTTTGTAGGCAAAGGTTTAGGCGTATAGACATATGTGAGACGGCGCGAATCAGCGATTGTCCATAAGCGCCGCCACGCCCGGCAGTTCCCTGCCCTCCATGAACTCCAGCGATGCGCCGCCGCCCGACGATATGTGCGTCATCCTGTTTGCCACGCCCAGCGCCGCAACCGCCTCAGCGGTGGAGCCGCCGCCCGTAATCGTGGAGGCGCGTTCCATCCCCGCCAGCGCATTCGCGACCGCCGCCGTCCCCTGATTAAACGCGTCCCATTCGAACACGCCCATAGGCCCGTTCCATATAACAGTTCTGCATTCCCCAAGCGCATCGGCGTATCGCCGCGCCGTTTGCGGCCCTATGTCCATAATGCGCCATCCGTCGGGAATGGCGTCTGCGGTTGCCACGCGCGCTTTGGCGTCGGCGGCGAATGCGTCTGCCGCAATCACATCGTCGGGAATGAGTATCTTGGAAGCGCCGCCCTGCCCTGCGTCCATAATGCGCCGCGCAAACGCCAGCCTATCATCCTCAACCAGCGAATCGCCGACCGAATGCCCCTGCGCCTTGATGAATGTAGCCGCCATCCCGCCGCCTATAACCAGCAAATCCACCTTGCCCATTAGGTTTTCCAACACGCCTATCTTATCCGAAACCTTTGCGCCGCCCAGTACCGCCGCAAACGGACGCTCAGGCGCATCCAACGCATCGCCCAGAAATTGCAGCTCGCGCTCCATCAGAAACCCGGCCGCCGACGGCAATAGATGCGCCACCGCCGCCGTAGAGGCATGCGCCCGATGCGCCGCCCCGAATGCGTCGTTTATGTACACATCGGCAAGCGCCGCCAACCCGCGCGCAAATTCGGGATCGTTACCCTCTTCGCCCGGATGAAACCGCAGGTTCTCCAGCGCCAGAACCCCGCCCGGCGCAAGCGATGCCGCCGCGGACGCTGCCTCTTCCCCGACGCATTGCCGCGCTTGGACTACCGGCGTTCCCAAAAGTTCGCTCAGCCGCCGCGATACCGGCGCCATTCGTAGCGATTCCACCACCCTACCCTTTGGGCGTCCCAGATGCGAGCATACGATAATTCGGCAGCCGCGCTCTTGCAGATAGCGCAGCGTAGGCAGCGAGGCGCGAATGCGGCTATCATCCGAAATATCCGTACTGCCCGGACGAAACGGCACATTGTAATCTACTCTCACCAGCGCCGTTTTGCCGGCAACATCCAGATTCCGAATGCTTTTCACCTTAGCCAATGCCCTACTCCGTCAGCTCCCGTATGTAGCCCGCAATCTGCGCCTCGCCATCCGACGACACGCCCGCGCAATCCAACTCGGCTGTCGCCTCGGATGTCAAGCGGGACACCATATCTTCGCAAGCCTTGCGCGCGCCCAACCCTTCTATAACGCCACGAAGCCGCACTACATCGTCCGCCTCCAGCACCCGCTTGAAGTAGATCTCCCCCATAGCGCGCTTTTCGCTCACCGACGCCTTCTCCAGCGCATACACCACCGGCAGCAACTTCTTTTTGTTCATCACCTCAACGCTTGGTTGCGAAAGATCTGATCCGCCCCAAATCTGATTCAAGTCGGAGCGTATTTGCATTGCCACGCCCAGCCTTGCCCCGCAGCGTCCGAGCGCATCCGCCGTGTCAGCATCGCCGCCGCCGAGCAGCGCGCCCAGCCGCATAGCGCACGCCGGCAGCGCGCCCGTCTTGTCCCCCGCCATTCGCATATATGCGTCAACGCTCAGGTCTATGCGCTCTTGCGCCTCCAAATCGCGAAAGCGTCCCTCGCAAGTCTGAAGGCTCGCCTCATCCACCAGCTGCACTGCCCGAAACACCCGATCCGCCGCAACGCCGCGCTCCAACAGCCGAAACAGCGCAAGCCGCCCTAGCGCGTGCATCCCATCGCCGGCGTTGATTGCCTGCGCCGGCCCCCACACCCACCACACCGCATCGCGCGCATCCCGCTGCGGACTGCCTTCCTGAACGTCATCGTGAATCTGCGTGAACTTGTCCACCAGTTCAACCGCCGCCGCAGCCGGCAGACAAGCGTCCGTATCGCCGCCCACCGCCGCGCACGCAAGCAGCGTCAATACGCCGTGAACCCGCTCGCCTCGCAGCGCATGCGCTTCAGGTTGTCCCGCCGCATCGCTCCAACCCAAATGATACGCCATCATCCGATACAACGGAAAATCGCGCGCGCCGATTATCGCCTCAAGCTCGCCGTCAACCTTAGCGCTGAGGTCCGCTATGGAAACTGAGGAAACTGAAGTAGCCAATTCTGCACCGCATAAGTCCGACTATTGATGATTTTCTGCGCTTTGTCTCTATATGGGATATGTACAAACGGAGTCAGCGCAGTCCCAAACGCCGCCGCAAGCCGCATCATCATACTTCCACCCGCAGCCCGCACGCCGCCTCGATCGCATCTCTGCCGATTGCGCCCTGACGCAGAATCCTGGGCGTATCGCGGCTCAAGTCAAGCACCGTGGACGCCACGCCGCCGGGCGCGTCTCCGCCGTCCAGCACATACCCTATCGCGTCCCCGAACTCGTCCCGAACCGCTTGTGCAGTGGTAAGCCCCGGCATTCCGCTACGGTTAGCGCTCGTTCCCGTGATAGGCGTTCCCAGCAGCCGCGCCACCGATCTCGCCAACGGATGATCCGGTACGCGCAACCCCACCGTGTCCATTCCGGCGGTTACCGCATACGGCACGGCATCCGATTTTCGCGCAATCAGCGTAAGCGCCCCCGGCCAAAACCGCGCCGCCAAACGCTCGAAAGCCGGCGGCAGATCGACGGCGCACTTGTGGGCATCCTCTGCGTCCGCCAGCAGTAGCGGCAGCGCCATGCCCGCAGGCCGCCCCTTCAGCTCGAACACCTTTGCCACCGCCGTTTCGTCAAAAGCGCACGCCGCAAGCCCGTACAAAGTATCGGTGGGAATTGCCACAACCCCGCCGTCTCTCAGCGTGTTTATAGCGGTTTCAATTTGCTTTGCCGATGCCCTGTGTTGCGCCAAAGTGTCCATTACGCCCCGTATCAAGGTTGAAATAGTATATCATAGATGTTAAAGTTTGAATGCCTCGCATTTTGCGTTTTGAATCGCCTTAACCGCGGTCCGCAATTCCTGATTAGATGCCGCAGCAATCCGAACCCACAACCGCACAACCGCCCATCCCCGCCGACGCGGCCGCGCGCGTTCAGCGCGAGTCTGTCCTTGTGATAGACTTCGGTTCGCAGTACAGCATGCTCATCGCCCGCCGCGTGCGCGAGAGCAGCGTCTATTGCGAAATCATCCCGCACACCGCCGATTGGGATTCGGTGGCGCGCCTCAATCCCAAAGGCGTCATCCTGTCCGGCGGCCCCGCCAGCGTGTATGCCCCCGACGCCCCGCTTGCGCCCGCCTGGGTGTACGACAGCGGCATCCCCGTGCTTGGCATCTGCTACGGAATGCAGGTCATGGCGCATCAGCTCGGCGGCGAAGTTGCGTCCGCATCCCGCAAAGAGTACGGCAGCGCCCTAATGGAACACAGCGCTGAACAAGACGCCCAAGCCCAAGCGCTGTTCCATGACCTGCCGCGCTCCATGCCCGTTTGGATGAGCCACGCCGACCAGATCGCGAGCGCTCCCCCCGGCTTTACGCCGCTCGCCCGCTCCGAAAACTCCCCCATCGTGGTTATGGGCAACGGCGCGGGCATGTTCGGCATCCAATTCCATCCCGAAGTGGCGCACACACCGCAGGGCAAAGCGCTTCTGGAAAATTTCCTGTACAGGATTTGCGGCTGCGCCCCCCTATGGACGCCCGGCAATTTCGTCAGCCACAGCATCGAGCGCGTGCGCCAACAGGTCGGCAGCGGCAAGGTCATATGCGCCCTATCCGGCGGAGTGGACTCCGCCGTCGCGGCATCCCTTGTCCACAAAGCGATAGGCGATAGGCTCACCTGCATTTTCGTCAACAACGGACTTATGCGCAAAGGCGAGCCCCAAAGCGTCCGCGACGCCTTCCAAGAGCGCTTCAGCGCAAACCTAATCTACGCCAACGCCGCCGAAACCTTCATCAGCGCCCTGCACGGCGTCATAGACCCTGAGCGAAAGCGCAAAATCATCGGCGAAGAGTTCATTCGCGTCTTCGACGAAGAAGCAGCCCGCATCGGCGCCGTGGACTTCCTAGCGCAAGGCACGCTCTATCCCGATGTAATCGAGAGCGAAGCCTCCGCAGGCGGCATATCCGCCAAGATAAAGTCCCACCACAACGTCGGCGGCTTGCCGGAGCATATGAAACTCCAACTTGTTGAGCCGCTGCGCTACCTGTTCAAAGACGAAGTGCGCGGCGTCGGCATAGAGCTTGGCTTGCCCGAAGAGATTGTCTATCGCCAGCCCTTCCCCGGCCCGGGACTAGCCATTCGCATCATCGGCGAAGTCACCCACGACAAGCTCGCCGTGCTGCAAGACGCCGACGCCATCGTTATGGACGAAGTGCGGCGCAACGAACTCTACCGCCAACTCTGGCAGAGCTTCGCCGTTCTCACCGATACCCGCAGCGTGGGCGTTACCGGCGACTTTCGCACTTATGGACACGTCATCGCCATTCGCGCAGTAGCCAGCGAAGACGCTATGACCGCGGACTGGGCGCGCATCCCCTACGATGTGCTGGCGCGCATATCCAACCGCATCGCCAACGAAGTGCCCGGCGTCAACCGCGTAGTCTATGACATCACCAGCAAGCCCCCCGGCACGATCGAGTGGGAATAGGAAGCCGCCCAATATGCCCATAAACACCACCCCTAACCCCGTTTCGCGCGAAGAATTCGTAGCCGCCGTCTCACGCCTCGCCGAAAGCGTGTACGATTTCCATCAACGCTTTGATATACCTAACATTAACGCCAACACATCCGATGACTGCGCCATTCCCCGCCTTTGCGCCCGCCTCGCCTTCTTGATGGAAGAGGTTGGCGAACACGCCCACGAACTCAACATTGGCGCGATCGACGATGCCGCCGCCGAAATGGCGGATGTGGCATTCGTCGCCATTGGCACGCTGCTGGAACTGGACGCGCTTGGAATATCGGCGTCCCGCCAAGTGGCAAACAAAAACGACAAAAAGACGCTGCAAACCCACTTCATTGAGAAAGCGTCCGGCAAACTTGTCAGGAGGACGCATCCCCAATGAAAGTTCTGGTCATCGGCGGCGGCTCCCGCGAACACGCTATCGTTTGGAAACTCAGTCAGAGCGCGCTAGTCGACGAAATCCTGGTAGCGCCCGGCAACGCCGGAACGCACGCCCTCGCCCGTAGCGTCCCAATCGCCGCCGAGGACGTCGACGCACTACTGACATTCGCCCAGCAAAACGCCGTCGATTTCACCGTCGTCGGCCCCGAAGCGCCCCTCGCTATGGGCATATCCGATAAGTTCACCAAAGCCGATATGTCTATATTCGGCCCAACCCAAGCCGCCGCCCGCATCGAAAGCAGCAAAGCATTCGCCAAGCGCCTTATGGCCGCCAACGGCGTCCCAACCGCCGCGTCCAAAGCGTTCACAGATTACGATGAGGCGCGCGCCTATGTACAAAACTGCCCCATTCCCATAGTAATCAAAGCCGACGGACTCGCCGCCGGCAAAGGCGTAACCGTCGCCCACACTCGCGCCGAAGCCTTGGATGCCCTGCGCGTGTCTATGCTGGATCGGCAATTCGGCGCCGCCGGCGAATGCGTCCTCATAGAAGAGTATATGGAAGGCAAAGAGGTCAGCGTATTCGCATTTGTGGACGGCGCGCATGTATCCCCGATGGTTGCGGCGTGCGACTACAAGCGCGTTGGCGACGGCGACGTCGGCCCCAATACCGGCGGCATGGGCAGCTACAGCCCGCCCGCCCCGCAGCACTGGAACGCCGATATCGAGGCGCAAGTTCGCGCGCGCATAATGCAGCCCGTAGCCGCCGCCCTTGTTGCAATCGGATCCCCCTACAAGGGCGCGCTCTACCTAGGCATGATGCTCACCCACGACGGACCCAAAGTAGTCGAGTTCAACTGCCGCTTGGGTGATCCCGAAACCCAAGTCATACTGCCTCGCCTCAAGACCGACCTTGCCCGCATCATGCTTGCCACCGCGCGCGGCGAACTCGACGGCTTGCCGATCCATTGGGACGAGCGCGCATGCGTCGGCGTTGTCATAGCGTCCGGCGGATACCCCGGCGCCTACACAACCGGCCACGCCATCAGCGGCATCCCCGAAGCGAGCGCCGACGCAATGGTATTCCACGCCGGCACAAGACTCGCCGACGCCGCCCGCGCCCAATCCGGCGCGCCCGCCATACTCACCGACGGCGGCCGCGTACTCACCGTCGCCGCCCTAGCCGATACGCTCGAAGACGCCCGTGCCGCCGCATACGCCGGCGCGCGCCGCATACATTTCGACGGCGCTTTCTACCGCACAGACATCGCCGCCCTCTAAAAATGCCCTTATAAAGCCTATCTATAAACCTAACTACATTGGCGGCATCCTGATAAAATAGATACATCATCAAAACGCATCTGCCCTTCACTCTTCTAAAATCCGAAACCGAAGGGCAAACGAAAGGGGTTAATCATATGCCACTCGTAGGCGTCATAATGGGCAGCAGCTCGGACGAAGCCATCGTAGCCGAAACCGCCGGCGTGCTGGATCAGATGGGAATCGAGAACGAAGTCATAGTTGCGTCGGCGCACCGCACGCCCGAAAAGGTTATGGAGTATGTAACCGCAGCGCGCGCCAACGGCATTGAAGTGCTGATTGCCGCCGCCGGCGGATCCGCCGGACTGCCCGGCGTGGTAGCGTCCTGGACTACCCTGCCCGTCATCGGCATTCCCCTGCCCAGCAGCGATTTGAACGGCGTGGACGCGCTCTACGCCATAGCGCAGATGCCCCCCGGCATTCCCGTCGCTTGCGTTGCCGTAGGCTCCTGGGGCGCGCGCAACGCCGCATTCCTCGCCGCCCAGATTCTCGGCATCAAGCACGACCGCATCCGCCAGGCATACGACGACTATCGGCAAGGCTTGAAGAACCGCTAACCCGTATTCACACGCCATTCTACCATCCCCGCGCCAATGCGGGTTCACTAGCCTAACGGGAGACAATTCACAATGACCACCATCCGAGAAACCGACCTGCCCAATATGCTGTATCGCGGCAAGGTGCGCGACACCTATGCCATCGACGAAAGCATGCTGCTTATGGTAGCCACCGACCGCATATCCGCCTTCGACGTCGTTCTGCCCACCGGCATACCCGAAAAAGGCGCGGTGCTCTGCCAAATCTCTGCTTTCTGGTTCGACAAGACCGCCCACATCATCCCCAATCACTTCGTCGCGTTAGCGTCCGACCGCCCCGACCTGAACCTGTCCGACGACATCGCTCGCCGATCTATGGTTGTCCGAAAGGCGGATCGCATCGATATAGAGTGCATCGTGCGCGGCTACATCACCGGTTCTGCCTGGTCCGAATACCGGCGCAGCGGCAGCGTGGCAGGCATCCCGATGCCCGACGGCTTGCGCGAAGGCGATATGTTCCCCGAACCGCTCTTTACGCCCAGCACGAAAGCCGAAGATGGACACGACGAAAACATCACCGTAGCGCAGATGGAAGACCTGGTCGGCAAAGAACTCACCGCCCAGCTCTCCGAAGCGTCTATCGCCGTCTATGCCGCCGCCCGCGATTACGCCCTAGACAAAGGCATCATCATCGCCGACACCAAGTTCGAGTTCGGCGTAATCGACGGCAAAGTATCGCTCATAGACGAAGTGCTGACACCCGACTCCAGCCGCTTTTGGGATATGGACGGCTACGCCCCCGGCAAATCGCAGCCGAACTACGACAAGCAGTTCGTCAGAGACTGGCTAGACGACGCCGGCTGGGATCACGAGCCGCCCGCCCCCGAACTGCCCCAAGACGTCGTAGAGCGCACCCACCGCCGCTACCTGGAAGCCTACGCCAAGCTCACCGGCGGCGCGCTTCAGTAACGCTAACGACTGGCGCATAACTTCCAATGGCAAAGCATCGCTAATCGGTGAAAACAATGGTGACAAGCACACGAAAACGCCCCACTCCCACGCAAGTGCGCGCTGCCCGCAGAGCCCGCCAAGCCCGCCGAAGGCGCCTGATACGCTACGGCGGCTTGAGCGCCGTTTCTGCCGTGGCGTTCCTGTTCATCCTTGCGCTGATTCTGCCCGGCCTGCCCGTGCCGCAGTTCGGCGGCGGTGGCGGCGATAACGGCGGCGATATATTCGAAACCGGCGCGGCCGACGCGGTCGAAGTTGCGGCTGAAGCCGACGCCTCGGCCGCGCTCCCGCCCGTCCCCTGGGGCGTTCACGCCGACGCGCTCCCCGCCGAAATGTACGCCGCAAACATCGACGAAGGCGGCGTGGTCATATCCTACAACTGCCCCGACGGTTGCGACGACCTTGTACAGCAACTCACCGCCGTCGTGGACGAAGTTGTAGATGGCGGAAGCAAGGTTATTCTGATGCCCAACCCCGAAATCGACTCTCAGCTAACCCTCGCCGCATCCGAAGTCAGCGAACCCTTGGACGCGTTCGACGAATCCGCGATCCGCGATTTCATCCAAACCAACGCCGCCGCCAACCCGTAACCCCGCGCGCCGCTATGCCGTACCTCGCCAAAGTCTATATCAGCATAAGAGCCACCGTCAGCGATCCGCAGGGGCAGACCATACACGCCGCCTTGCGCCAGCTGGGATTCGACACCGTGGACAGCGTGCGCGCCGGCAAGTACATAGAGCTGCGCCTCAACGAAGACTGCCAAGCCTCTGCGTCGGATAAGGTGCGCGATATGTGCGATACCCTGCTCGCGAACCCCGTCATAGAAGACTACCGCTATGAGATAGCGCCAATCCCCGACTAACCGCTTTCGTCCCCGCTTCCCTATTCATGGAAGCGTTGATGCGAAAGCGATTGCTATGCCGCCCGCCGCCCTACCCGATAACGCCCTTGGTGCTTGGAACGCTGCCGCCGCGCCGCGCGTCCGCCTCCAGCGCAGCCCGCATAGCGCGCGCCAAGCTCTTGAACAGCGCCTCCGCCTTGTGGTGATTGCTGCTGCCCGCGAGTATCCGCACATGCAGGTTGAACCCGCCCTCGCGCGCCAGCGTCTCCAAGAAATGCGGTATGAGTTCGGCCGGCAGCGCCCCCAGATCGCTGTCCGACATCGCCGCGTCTATCACCGCATACCCGCGCCCCCCGAAGTCCACCACACTAAGCGCCAGCGCCTCATCCAACGGAACATACGAATGCGCCGTCCGCATAATGCCGCTTGCGTCCCCCACCGCTTCACGCACCGCCCTGCCAAGCAGAATGCCCGTATCCTCAACAACATGATGCCAGCCCACATGCGTATCGCCGCGCGCCGCAATGTCCAAGTCAATCAAGCCGTGCCGCGAAAGCTGCGCCAGCAGATGGTCAAACATCCCATTGCCCGTATCAATCCGATACTCGCCCGCGCCATCCAGATTTATCCCGACGCTGATTTGCGTTTCGTTTGTTTCGCGGCTCACATTTGCGGTTCGCGCTTGACGACCCGTCTCCATTGCATACCCCTTATCCCTGCTATCGGCGCTACTCGCGCATCACATCTTTCAGCGCCGCGATGAAGGCGTCCGTCTGGTCCGGCGTCCCCACCGCCACGCGGAAGCAGTCTTGCAGCCGCTCCGAGCCGAACATTCGCACAACGATGCCCTGCCGCGCGAGCGCCTCAAACACAGGCCCGGCCCGGCCCGGCGCAAGCTGACACAGCACAAAGTTGCCCGCCGACGGCCACGGCGTTATCCCCGGCATTTCCCCCAGCAGCCCTATCATCCGTTCCCGTTCGGCCACTATCTTGCCCACATTCGCCAGCAGCGCCGGCGCGTCATCCAACGACGCCAGCAGCGCCGCCTCCGCCGCAACGCTTATGTTGTACGGCTGCTTTATGTCGACGATATGCTGTACAAGCTCGGCGTTCATTATCCCGTAGCCTATTCGCAGTCCCGCCAAGCCCGCCCACTTGCTCAGCGTCCGCAGCGCTACAAGGTTTTCGTATTCGTTCACCATATCGGCGACTGTTTCGCCGCAGAACTCGTAGTACGCCTCATCCACCACCACGATGCGCCCCGTTTCAAGCAGCGCCCTCACCTGTTCGGCCGTCGCAAGGTTGCCCGTAGGATTGTTCGGCGACGCCAGAAAGATGATCTTGGTGTTATCCCCGATTGCGTCCTTGACGGCGCCGACGTCAACGTCGAAAACCTCATCGCGCGGCACAAGATCTATGCCGCCGTCCGCGATGCGCGTGAAGAAGTTGTACATGCCGAAAGTAGGCTCGAAGTCCATCACCTTATCGCCCGGATCCACGAACAACCGAAACAGCAGATCGATAAGTTCGTCGCTGCCCGCCCCCGCGATGATGTTGTCCGGCGCTGCGCCCGTGTAGTCGCTCAGCGCCTGCCGCACCCTGCGCTGCAGCGGGTCCGGGTAGATGTGAACCGGCGCATTCGCCACCGCGTCCGCAACCTTAGGCGAACCGCCATACGGGTTTTCGTTGCCGTTCAGCTTAATGACATCCTCGATCGGAATGCCCGCCCGCTGCGCTATAAGCTCCGGCGGATCAACCGCATCGTAAGTCGGTATATCGACCAGATGCGGACGGATGAGCCTCTTAATTTCGCCTGCCATTGCGCCACCTCTAACCGCTTTTATGCAACCCTAAATTCGTCTATTCCCCATATATTAGAGAGTAAGTATCCCATTACGCTAGAGAGCAATTGTTTAGAGAAAGCCTAGCGTTGCTCAAATCTACTCGAACAATTCCTCGCGTATCTCCGCCGCCTCTGCGTGCGCCGTGAGCCCCTCTGCCCTGCCCAGCGCCGACGCCGCCCCCGAAATCTGCGCCGAAGTAGCGCCGCTCAGCGCCACCACCGGGCTTATCTTGACAAACGAATGCACCCCAAGCCCGGAGTTGAAGCGCGCCGTCCCCGCCGTGGGCATCACATGGCTCGGCCCCGCTACATAGTCCCCCAAAACCTCATGCGAAAACTCCCCTATGAACACCGCGCCCGCATTTCGCACGCTGCCAAGATACGCCCACGGATCGCGCGTCATAAGGCACAGATGCTCCGGCGCGAATCGGTTCGCCAATTCAACCGCCTCGTCAATGCTATCCACAACGACAATACACCCCTGTTCCTCTATGGAAGCGCGCGCGATAGCGCCCCTGTCCAACCGCTCCAACCTAGCCTGAACCTCGCTGACCACTGCCGCCGCAAGCCGCTCCGAATCCGTTATCATCACCGGCCGCGCAAGCGCATCGTGTTCCGCCTGCGCCAGCAAGTCCACGGCGCACAGCGTCGGGTTGGATGTATCGTCCGCCACCACAACCGTTTCGGTCGGCCCATACAGCCCGTCTATGCCAACATCCCCATACACCAGCTTCTTGGCGAGCGTTACGAATATGTTGCCCGGCCCGCATATCGTATCCACGCGCGGGATAGTTTCGGTGCCGTATGCCATCGCCGCTATCGCTTGAGCTCCCCCAATCGTAAAAACCCTATCCACGCCCGCAATCGCCGCTGCCGCAAGCACCGTGGGATGCGGCAGCCCGCCGCCTTTCGTGGGTGTACACATCACCACTTCGCGCACCCCCGCAACCCTAGCCGGTATCGCCGTCATAAGAACCGTCGACGGATACAGCGCCGTGCCGCCCGGAATGTACGCCCCCGCGCGCTCCACCGCGTTCACAATCTGCCCGTATCCCGCCGCGTAATCCATCCAACCCTTGTTCAGCGACGCTTCGTGAAACGCCCGAATGCGTTCCGCCGCAACCTCAAGCGCATCAATCACATTCGGCGGCGCTTGGCGGCGCGCATCGGCGATTGCCGTCTGAGGAACCTCGAACTCGTCGGGCGCGGCGCCTTCCAGATCGATCGCAAGCCGCCGCGCCGCGTCATCCCCCTCGCGCCGCACATCCCGCACAATGCGCTCCACCACCTGCAGCGGCGTCAGCGGCGCCCCGAACACGCGCCGTATCCCATCCCGCACCGCTTGTGGAACATCTTCGAGATCCAAGCCCCTGCCATCGCACAGCGGACGACGTGCATTATCAAACCCTCTGATTATCTTCATGGCAGATAAGCCTCGACCGCCTTTGTCAGCGACGAAAGCGCCGCCTCTTCATAATCGTCGGCGCTGCCGCGCGGAATGTACTGATAGATGCGTTCCAGCCCGCTAGAAGCATCGATCACAAACGCGTCCGCCAGCTCATGCGCCGGATGCCCATCTTCCCCCGCCGCGATGCGCCGCGCCATAAACCGCAGCCGTTCCCACGAAAACCCGCGCTCCAAGTTCGCCGTAACCCACTGCGCCCAATCCGCCAGCGTATCGACTGGAAGGAACTCCACATCTACACGCTCCACCGCGATGTTAAGCAGACCGCCGATCCCGTCGACGTTCTGCCAGCAGCGCCTATCAAGCTCAAGCTGCATCGCCCTGTCCATCACCAGACCCAAAACGCCGTCTTCGAACACGCTCGGATTGCCAAAGAACGGCCGAAACATATTCGCGATCCAAGTCTCATCCGCCAGCAGATGCGTCAGATACCCCGCCATAAACGCCTGCGTCGCCGCGCTGTGCGCCCTTGCGTCGCTCAGATGCGGGTGATTGTGGAACAGCCCCGCAACGCCGGCGCCGACCTCTTCGAAGTCCAAGCGCGCGAAGTGATAGCAGGCTCTATCCTTGCGCGTGATAACGCGAATATCGGGCGATGTGGAACCCAGCAGGTAGTAGCCCATATTGGCGTCAAGCGTATCGTGGCGAAGCGTGTCGGCGACCCGACGCGCGAGGTTGATATGAACCGGTGGATTTGGCAGAACCCCCTACTCCTTTCTTGTCTTGCCGATGCTTTTCGCATAAAGCCTTGTGCAAGACAGACTTGGCGCATTGCGCCGCTATGTCAACCGCGCGTGCGCCTCGCACACCGAATTGAACACATAGTTGGGATGCGAAACCGATACGCTTGTAGCCCCCGCCCGCCGCAGATGGTTCACGGCGTTCTTCAGGCTGTCTTTCTGCACAATCACCGTTACCGCATACCACCCTGCGCCGTCCCTAGTATAGACCTTGGATATAGTCGGCCCCCGCAGCCCCGAAAGCTCGCTGTGCATCAGCGCCCGCCGCGCCACCTCTTCCGGCGCTTCGCCCCGCATATTCGCGGTAACGCTGTAGTAGTTGCGCGACTGCAAGTACGCCTCTATAAAGTCAACAAGCGCCTTTGCATTCTCAAGCTTCCCTTCATCCGCGCCAAGCAGCCGCCTATTGCCTATCAGACAGGCGCTAGACTTGATTATCGAGCCGCCGCTTATCGTCTTCAGCCGATTCTCGCGCATCGTAGCGCCGCTTTCGGACACATCCGCGATTATATCGGCGAACCCCATAGCCACCGCCGCCTCCAGCGTCCCGCTCGACGACGCCAGCGAAAACAGATTGATGCCGTTTCGCAGCAGAAACCGCTCCACTAGGCGCGGATACTTGGTTACGATGCGAATGTCCCGCCCCTGCTGCCGAAACTCCATCGACAGATCCGCCAAATCCGCCAGCGAAGTCACATCAACCCACGAATCCGGAACGCCCAGCACAAGCTCGCATCTGCCAAAATCCAAATCGTCTATCACAACATTCGTATCGCCGCTTTCGCTTCGCATTTCAAGATAGCGGTCAAGCCCCACAATCCCCAAATCGGCGCTGCCGTCTTCAACCTTCGATGTAATATCCGCCCCCCGCTGAAACAGCACGCTCACGCCCGGCAGCGCCGGAATGTTGGCGGTATAGCGCCGCGGATTGCTGCGCCGCACGCCGATGCCGCACGCCCGCAGAAACGCCTGCGTGGGCTCATACAGCGCCCCGTCGCTCGATATGGCAAGCCGCAGATCGCCGTTAATGCGCATCGCCCGTCAAACCTTTGGCAGTGCGCCGCCGTCCAGCGCATCCAGCAGCGCATTCACATTGTACGCAAACCCAAGCGCCGGCACGCAGTCCCGGCCGCCTAACGCCTGCACCAATCCGTCATACCTGCCGCCGCCGCCCAGCGCAGCGCCGCATCCATTCGGCGGCGCAAGCTCAAATATCATCCCCGTGTAATACGATATGCCGCGCGCCATCCCCAAATCCAGCGTAATCGGAACGCCCGCGTCGGGCAGCATATCCACAAGCGCCTCCAGCTCATCAAGCGGCGCAGCGCTGATGCCGCACTCCGACGCGGTTTCGCGCGCCCGCCGCAGCGCGCAGCGCGGTTCGCCCGCAAGTCGCGCAAGCCGATCCGCGAACATCAGCGCCCGCCCGAATGCGTCCGGCCCGTCGGCGTTGTGAACCTTGCGCAACAGCCGCGCGATAATATCGTCCGTAGTGCGCCGCCCCACCGGAGCGGGCATAGTCTCTTTCAGCGCCCCCAGGATAAACTCTTCAGCCGCCTCGGTACTCATACTCTCCAGCGTCGCCTCGATTCCTAGGTCAACGCCGCCGCGAAGCAGTCCCACCTCGCGCGCATGCTCCGTCAGCGTGGCGGCGTCGGCCTCGCCGTTTCTCAGCGCGGACATATTCCCCATCACGAAAAGTTTCGTGGGTTCGGACAGATCAAAGCCGTCCAATAGGCTATGAAGCGTTCCCAAATGTCCGATGCGCAAGCCGAAATCATCTAGCCCGACGGCGCGCAGTCCCGACAGCGCCAGCGACACAATCTCTATATCCGATTCGTGTCCGCGCGCGCCCACAAGCTCCGCCCCCGACTGCGTGAACTGCCGATAACCGCCCCGTTCCGTCGCCTCATACCGAAACACCGGCCCGCTATACTGCCAGCGCGCCGGCAGTTTCACCGCATCCTGGTTATCGACGAAATGGCGTATGACCGACGATGTGAACTCAGGCCGCAGACTGACCGCGCTGCCGCCCGGATCGGTGAATGTGTACAACCGTCCTGCAAGCTCGCCGCCCGCCTTTCGCACGAAAAGCTCAGTCTCTTCCAACAACGGCGTGTCGATAGGCGCATAACCCTGCGCGCTCATATGCGCCCGCAGCCGCTCAAGCGTCCCCGCATTGCGCTCATAGGCTTGCGGATCCAGGTCGCGCATGCCCCGCAGCGCTTGAATCTGTCGGCTCGTCGCCCGCGCATATGACTGGCTCAAAGTGCGTGCCTTGCGCTCCCATCCGATTGCTGAAAATGCGTATCCATATTCGCACTTTCACCCCATAGTGTCAACCGAAACGCCCGCCTACCCCCTTTGCGCCCTTGCGCCTTTGCGTTAAAACCTTGAACATAAGTAAATGATGAACCCCAACCCGTCCGTCGCCGTCATTGTGGACAGCGCCGCATCCCTGCCCGCCGACGCCGCCAACCGCAGCGGCATCTACGTCGTCCCCATGACGCTCACCCTCGACGGCGTATCTTACCTTGACGGCTGCGACATAACCCCCACGCAGTTCTATCGGCTGCTGAAAGCGTCCCGCGCGCTGCCCACCACATCGGCGCCACCGCCCGCCCGCTACCTCGACGCCTTTCGACTGGCATCATCCCACTACGAATCGATCCTCTGCATCGCCACCGCCGCCCGTTTCAGCGCCGCGATGGACTCCGCCGCAATCGCCGCCGCCGAAATGCAACGCGCGCATCCCAACCTAGCGATCCGCCTGCTCGATTCGCAAGCCGCCGCCGGATCCGCCGCCCTAGCCGCCCTCAGCGCATGGCGCGCGTCCCAAAGCGGCGCATCCATCGATCAGACCGAACATGCGGCGCTCCAAGTCATCAAGCAAGTGCGCCTGCTCGCATTCGTGGACACCCTGCTATACCTATGGCGCAGCGGCCGCGTCCCCGCAATCGCGCACGCCGGCGCGTCCCTGCTGCGAATCAAGCCGCTGTTCGAGCTCGCCAACGGCGATATAACCACGCTCGCCCGCCCGCGCACACGCCGCAGCGCTGCCGCCCGCCTGCTGCAGCTGGTGCGCCAAAAGACAACCGACGGCGCGCTCCACGCAGCCGTCATGCACGCCGACGCAGCCCCCGACGCCCAGGCATTGCGCGATAGCATCGCCGCCGACTTCCGTTGCGCCGAGCTTTTCGTCAGCGAATTCACCCCCGTTATGGGCGCGCACATCGGCCCCGGCGTATTAGGCGTAGCATTCTGGTGCGAACCCTAACGCCGAAACCCGTCCATCCCATTCACCGCCAATCAACCCCCTACCCTTGCGTTCAACCCTTATGCGTTATAAAGTACGCCCAACCCGCGCATAACCTTGCGGGACGCTCGAACCGCCGATATTTGCATACCAAGACGCGGAGGCTTGTTATGGCTGCTCCCTATTCCATCAAAGTCGATTTCAATGTGCCGGTGCCTATGCGCGACGGCGCCACCCTCTACGCCGACGTCTTTCGTCCCGATGCGGCAGGGCGCTTCCCCGCCCTTATCACCCGCACCCCATACGACAAGACATCGCCCGCAAACCGCACCGGCACCCTAGACGTAGTCCGCGCCGCCATGAACGGCTACGCCGCCGTTGTGCAGGACGTCCGCGGCCGCTACGCATCCGACGGCGATTTCTACACTTTCGTCAACGAAATCAACGACGGCTACGACTCCATCGAATGGCTTGCGTCCCAACCCTGGTGTACAGGCAAAGTAGGCGCCTTCGGCATATCCTACGTCGGCGCGACCCAGTGGCTCGCCGCCAAATCCAAGCCCCCATCGCTCGCCGCCATAGCGCCCGGCTTCACCGCCCACGACTACCACGAAGGCTGGACTTGGCAGGGCGGCGCATTCGAGCTCGGCTTCAACCTATCCTGGGCAATAGGCGCGCTCTCATCGGCGAACTGGGGCAAGCTCTCCGCCCAACTCGGACTTGGCGCAGACGACCTGTCCAAGCTCATCGCCGCCAAAGACAGCCTTTGCGGCGGCTTCTCCCATCTGCCCCTATCCGATATGCCCCACCTCAAGGACGGCCTTGCGCCCTACTACTACGACTGGATCGCACACCCCGAATACGACGACTACTGGAAGAACGTCTGCATCCAAGAGTCCCACTCCGAAATCGCCATCCCCGCCTTCAACGTCGGCGGCTGGTACGACATATTCCTAGGCGGCACAATCAGCAACTACGCCGGCATGCGCGCAAACGGCGCATCCCACGCCGCCCGCAGCGGCCAGCGCTTGCTTATAGGCCCCTGGATCCACTCCGGCGCTCCCCTCAACGTCTCCGGCGAATACAACTTCGGCACACGCTCCGCCGGCGCCGCCATCGACCTAGCCGGCGCATTCCTGCGCTACTACGACCACCACCTCAAGGGCGAAGACAACGGCGTCCCCGACGAAAAGCCCGTCCGCATATTCGTTATGGGCATAAACGAATGGCGCTACGAAGACGCCTGGCCCCTAGACCGCGCCCAACCCACGCCCTACTACCTCCACAGCGGCGGACGCGCCAACACCCTCAACGGCGACGGCGCTCTCGCCCCCGAAGTCCCCGCCGACGAACCCACCGACTCATATCTGTACAACCCCGCCAACCCCGTCCCCACAAGCGGCGGCGGACTATGCTGCGATCCCGCCTTCATGGCGCCCGGCGCTTACGACCAGCGCCCCATCGAGACACGCCCCGACGTCCTTGTGTACTCCACCCCGCCCATGGAGCGAGACACCGAGGTCACCGGCCCAATCTCAGTTACGCTCTACGCATCCACATCGGCGCGCGACACCGACTTCACCGCCAAGCTTGTGGATGTCGAGCCCTGCGGCTACGCCCGCAACCTCACCGACGGCATCATCCGCGCGCGCTACCGAACCCCGCGCCAACCCGCCGCTTTCGTCAACCCCGGCGACGTCTATGAGTACGCCATAGACCTTTGGGCAACCGCCAATGTGTTCAAGAAGGGACACCGCATTCGCTTGGAGATTTCCTCCAGCAACTTCCCCCGCTTCGACCGCAATATGAACACCGGCGAACCCATCGGCAGCGACAGCGCCTTCCTGCCCGCCCTGCAAACCATTCACCACTCGGCGGCGCATCCCTCGCATATCACACTGCCCATCGTGCCGCGCGAATAATCGAAAAGAAACCGGCGGTCGGGATCAGCCCCCCCAGACTGAAAATCCGACCGCCGCAAACAAATATCTGACTTTATTGGCACGCCTGAAGGGATTCGAACCCCCAACCCTCGGTTCCGAAGACCGATGCTCTGTCCGTTGAGCTACAGGCGCGCGCTAACTAATCCCGCCCCGCAGCATCTACTAACGCCCCTCTGGATGCCCGTATTATGTAAAGTCATCTGAATTAGCATTCAGGCAACCTTACACTAGGGTATGTTCTGAACTCGTCTTTATACTCGCCGTGGGATCCGTACTTGCCGTCCGGGTAGGTATAGCAGTATGAAGGGTTTGGATCGGTTAAGACAGTGAGCGCAAACACGCCCCATATCGTTAGCACGCAGATCCAATACATTATCGCGGGGATGTCTCTCTGTCTAAAGGAGTCTATCATGTCTTAACCTCCTTCTTACTTACCCGCATACTATATCACATTATCGCGCGCCTTGCATCAGTTTTAGCGGTTCTGTAACATTTGCGGGGTAGGCGGCGGGCTTATTTGGATGAAGCCCGCCGCCAGAACTAGAACAAGCGCCGCCGCCGTGAGTACTTGGCGCGGTGATAGGCGTATCCCCCAAGTACCACCAAGCCGACGATGGCGACGATTGCGTACACTATGTACTCCCAGAATATGATGGTGAGCGGGATGAGTATCGCAATGCCAATTAGCAACGCGCATCCGAACTTGGTGTCTCGGCGCTTTTTCTGTTCGGCTGCTTGCGCCTTTTGTTCGGCTGCTTGCGCCTTTTCGTCTTGCCAGCGCTGTCTCCTATCCTGTTCATCCAGGATACTTTGTATATGTGTCTTATGTGCGCCTTCGCTTATCTCGCCAGTAGCGAGTGCGTTGTCAACGGCGTCCAGAAGGTCTATAGGCTCGTCTGCGATTGCCACGACTTCGCCCCACATCTTGAAGCCCACTTGTCCGTTGGGTTCAATTGTGAGACTCGTCTCGAGCAGTTCGTTGCGCTCAAGGTAACCCTGGTACAACTGAACCTCATCTTCGAATCGAGTAGCGCAGTTGCTGCACAGGTTGTCTGACTCCACAGACCCGACAATTGCGAGACTGATTTCCTTGCCCGTGTTGGCAGAGATGATTTGGGCGCGGAGGTCATCCACCGACGACACAGTGTCGACGAAAGGCGTATCGGTCTCTGCCATTGCGCGCCCGCAAAGCGTCCGATTGTTATTCCCGTACCGGGATATGTGTCTCTTACGCTGGTTAGGCATTCAATCCTCCTTTCTGCGTTCCTACCCCGCAAATGTTACAGAACCGTTTCAGCCCAATTCGCGAATAAGCTCCCTATAATTGGCGCTTCCGGTAGAGCGCAGCCGCAGATCATCGCCGATTTCCACATCCTCCGCATCCTCCAGCAACTCGATATGCGCCACTATCTCCGACAGCGCCATATACAGGTTGCCCCCCATCAACTTGCGCCGCGCGAACACCCCCCGCGTAATCGCCTCAAGCGAAGTCGGCGCATCCCCAAGCCTATGCAGTATCCGGCCAAGCCGAACCGCGTGATGCTCCAATATCTCACCCGCCCGCCGCGTGGTCTCGAAGTTGAAGCGGTTCTTGCTAAACAACCGATGCGCCGGCAGCACCGCTACCTCATCCCCCAAATCCGCGATTAGCTTCAGCGAGCGCAGGTATATCTCCAACCCATAGCAGTCATCCGCCGTCCCGTGCAGCCGCTCAGGCAGCCGACGCCGCACCGCATCGCTAAAGCGCGTCTTAGTGGTAGGATGCGGCGTGATTTCCGGCAGCACATGATCGCCCGTGAACACCAGCCCGTCCAGCGTGATGCAAATCTCGTCCGGCGAATGCCCCGGCGCATGCAGAAAAGTCAGATCCCCCGCCGTCTCATTAGCGCCAACGCCGCGTCTCACCTTAAACCCCCGCCGCGTCTCTACATACCGCTTATGCCGCTGCCGATACTCCGCGGAACGCCGCCCCGCATCGCCCGCATCATCACCGCCCCCGTCCGCATCGATAACCCGCTGCATCTCATTCTGAAGCGACGACGACGGATTGCGCTGAATGTCCCACGGATTGAACTGCAGCAAAGGCCCATATACATCGTGCGCCCAAATCTCGGCGTCCGCAGCCTGCGCCAGCAGCCCCGCAGCGCCATCGTGGTCTTGATGCCCGTGCGTTACAATCACCCGCTCCACATCGCCCACCCCAAAGCCCGCCGCCCGAATCCCGTCCGCAAGCATGCCGTAAGACCCCGTTGCCCCGGCGTCAATCAGCGTCAAACCCTGGTTCTCAAACAAATACGCCCAAGTCGGCCCCGTGCGCGATGCCGTATCCTGCGGCACTCCGATGGCGTGAATGCGCCTGCCCCCCGTTGTGTCCAGCCGCGCGACCATTCGGTTGCCGTCGGCATCCCCTTGGCGCAGCGTTTCCACGCCCTTGAATTGCGACATACGCGCACACTCCGTTCACACGACGCTAATCGGTTGGGAAATAGGCTTAATTGGACAGGGGGGAAACAAGTTGCAGTTCAAATATGGGGTGAGTGAAGGGATTTGAACCCTCGATCTCCAGGGCCACAACCTGGCGCCTTAACCGCTTGGCCACACTCACCGCACACGCCAATTCTAGCAGTCAACCCGCCCGCAGGTCAACCTTTGCGCCCTATCCCCCTTTGCGCCCCTGCGCCTTTGCGTTGAAAATTGCCCCTTAAATTCCCCAAATTGCCCCTTGACATATCCGTTCTGTTATCTATAATTGAACATATGAACATCGAGCAGTACACACGGCAAGCCACCAACGACGGCAAAATCATCGTCGACTTCCTTGTTGATAACATACAAGGAAGCGCTCCCCACGTCACCGTCAACCACAAATTCAAGTCAGTCGAGTGGCTCGCCAAACTCGGCGGCTTCATCCCCGAAACCGCCGTTACCCCCTCCAAAAATGAAAACTCTGCGCCTTCGCGCCTTTGCGATAACAAATCCGATAGCAAACCCCCCGTTACCGAAAAGCAAATCCTGCATTTCGAAATCGCCCGTCTTATCAAGCATGAGACCCAAGACGGCAAAACCGCCATCGACTTCCTAACAAGAGTCGTCGCAAAAGGCGAAAGACCCAAATCAGGCGAAAACTTCACCGTCGCCGCAAGAATGCGCGCCACCCGCGAACTCCTAATCAGAGGTTTCGGCAGCTCCGACGGTAGCAACCGCCGCATTCTATCAGGCGATACCGAAGATCTAGGCTCAGACCTGGCAAAGCGCATCCGAGGCTGCAGCAACGACGGCGCGGAACTCGTCCATCTTCTCGTAGATGCGATGGAAAACAAAAACCCCGAGGTCGATTCCAAAGGCGCCCCAAACCCCTACCCCAAGTTCGAGCGCCAGCGCAAAACCAAGCCCGCCGAAGGCTTCACCGCATCACAGCGCGTATGGGCAGCATGCGAACTGCTGCGCCGCGCCTACGACATCCGAACCGACCACATCACCCCCGCCGACATCCAAGCATATCGGAACGCCCAAACGCCCGCCGCCAACAACGCCGCCGCCGCTGACTCCAGCCCCGGCATCAACCGCACGGGCATCACCCCCGACGGCATCCAAGCCGAAGCCGCTACCCTAGCGCGCGCATCCAAAGCCGGCGCTAACGCCGCCAACCGCGACAAGAGCGAAAAGCGTAACGCCGCCATCAAAGAAAAACCCGACGCCGGCAACACGCCGTCAGACACCACTGACCGTGCCGCGCGCCGCCGCCAAAAGCGCGACGCTCGCAAAGCCGAAAAGCGCAACGCCGGTGAGCAACCCGCCGCCGCCAAGAATATCGCCGCCGCCGAAAAGCCCACCACCACCGAAAAGCGCAATGCCGCCGATTGGAATATCGCCGCCGCCTACAACACGCCGTCAGACAACCCCGGCAACCCGGGCAGAGCCGCCCGCCGCCGCCAAAAGCGCGCAGCCCGCAGAGCCGAAAAGCGCGCCAACGCCAACACGCCCATCGCCAACCCCATACCGGGCATCCATGCCACCGACATCAACGAAAACACCGTAGTCTTCTCTCACGAACCCATATCCCCCGAAGAATTGACGCGCTTGCGGAAATCCCTCGCACAACCCGACGACATCCCCCAAAACGCCCGCAGCCCCTAAGCCCCTTTGCGCCTTGGCGTTAAAACCTTAGGCAGCCCCTTTGCGCCCCTGCGCCCTTGCGTCAAAAACCCGCGCAGACCGGCGCCCTTGCGTCAAAACCCTTGCGCAGCGCGCGATCGCTATTCGGGAAACACATCCCCGTCTGCGTCATCCGTCAGCGCCTTCAGAAGCTCCGCCACCATAATGTCCTGCTTCGTATCGTGGCGCAGCGGCTGCGCGTGGTCAACCCGATACACATTGCGCCGCCCGTCTTTGCGCCGCTCGATATATCCCGCCAACTCAAGGTCGGATATAATCTTGTGCGTAGTCCGCTCGGTTACCCCGATGTGATTCGCTATCTCGCGCGCAGTGCTGCGCGGGTGGCTGGATATGTAGCTCAAGACCAACCCGTGATTTGTGATGAAAGTCCATCTGCGCCCGGATGTTGTCACGCCGCCTAACCCCCTTCGCTGTTATGCGAAATAGTATCACAGCGGCAAAACTTTACTCAATAGAAAGCGCTTGACTCAAGACTATTCACTTTCCGAATAAATCCCTCGCATTCGGCCAATACTTGTACGGATTTTATTCGGAAAGCGCCCTACCCGCCGCCTCAAGCCAAGTCTTGCGCCAGCCGTACCAGCGTCCGCACCGGAACGCCCGTAGCCCCCTTCACCGCGCTGCCCTTCGTCGCCCGCGCCCGCGCAACGCCCGCTATGTCCAGGTGAACCCACGGAACCCCGCCATCGTTGAACTCCCCGATTATCAGCGCCCCGATGATAGCGCCCCCGCCGCGCCCGCCCGTGTTCTTGATGTCCGCTATATCGCTCTTGTACTGCGCCTTGTATTCATCGAACATCGGCATCGGCCACGCCCGCTCCCCCACCGCGTTGCCGGCCGCGACCACCGCCCCCGTGAACGCCTCATCGTTCCCAAACGCCCCCATGCACTTGTCCCCAAGCGCCACGCTCACCGCCCCCGTCAGCGTCGCCACATCCACCAACCGCCGCAGTCCCACCGAGCGCGCATACGCCATAGCGTCCGCAAGCACCAGCCGCCCCTCTGCGTCCGTGTTGTCGATCTCTATCGTCTTCCCGTTCATCGCCCGCACAACATCGCCCGGACGCTGCGCCGTCCCGCTCGGCATATTCTCCGTCGCAGCCACAATCCCCGTTACATTGATCCGCGGCCTAAGCTTCCCTATCGCCCGCATCGCCGCGATTACCGCCGCGCCGCCCGCCATATCCCCCTTCATCGTCGACATCCCCGCCGCGCTCTTTATGTCCAACCCGCCGCTGTCAAAGGTAATCCCCTTCCCCAGCAGCCCGATGTTGTTGTCAGGATTGTCCGCATCCCCCTCATATCGCAAGATGATGAACTTGGGCGGCTCTTCGCTGCCCTGCGCCACGCCCAGCAGCGCCCCCATCCCCAATTCCCGCATCCGCGCGCGCTCAAACACATCGATGCCCATCCCGCACTCTTCGGCTACCGCCAGCGCCCGCTCCGCCATATCCGACGGCGTCATCCCATTCGCCGGCTCATTCGCCATATCGCGGCACAAGTTCACCGCCTCCCCGATAATCACGCCCTCATCGACGCCCCCCTGCAGCGCCGCCACTTTGCCGGCGTCATACTCAACGATTGCCAGTTCGTCCAAGCCGCCGCCGTCGGCGTTGGACTTGTACTTGTCGAAGCGATAAAGCCCCATCACCACGCCCTCGGCGATAGCCTGAGCGCAATCCCTGCCGTCAAGCCCGCCTATCCCCGCGCCGTGCGCGATAGTCGCCGCCGCCTTGACCCCGATGCCCTCAAGCCGCCGCGCGCTTTCGGCCGCTACGTCCCGCGCGCCGTCAAGAGTGAACGCCTCGCGCTTGCCAAGCCCCGCCACCATCACCCGCTTGGGCGCTATCCTGCCAAGCGTATGGATCACCGTCAGCTCGCCCCGCTTGCCGCTAATCTCCCCGTCCGTTATCAGCCCCGATATTGCGCCCCCAAGCGCCGCATCCACGGCGCCCGTCGCCCCGGATGGCGCGGTTACCCCCTCAAACAAGTTCACCACAACCGCGTCCGCATCCCGCTCCGCTATGCTGCCCGCTGTTACTCTGATTTTCATTGCCGTTCCTCCGGTCAATCCATCCCGCAAACCCAATCCGAGTTTGCGCCTTTGCGTTTTGTGCCGTCATAGAGATACAAAGCCCTTGAGCCCTTGCCCGCCGCCCATTATATCCCCCCACCGCTTTGTTACGCTATCCCACCGCCATTTGATATAATCGCCGCGCTAATGCGATTGGAATGGTTTGAGCGAATGCCCAGCCAACAAACACGGATTAGCGGCTTGATGAACGGATTGAGTTAACGAACCAAGGAGATACTCAGTGCAACAGCGCGCAACTTCCCCAACCGAAACCGAACTGATTCAAAAGGCGCACCAATTTCTGCCCGGCGGCAGCCTCGGCAACATCGCCAAAGACATCGTTATCACCGAAGGCAAAGCCGCCAGAGTGCGCGACGTCAGCGGCAACGAATACATCGACTACCTGCTAGGCTCCGGCCCTATGCTCGTCGGACACGCCCACCCCGAAGTCCTGGAAGTTGTGCGCGCCCAAATCGAGAAAGGCACAACCTTCTTCGCCAACAACGACCAAGCGATACTGCTCGCCGAGCAGATCGTCAACGCCGTCCCCTGCGCCGACATGGTGCGCTTCGGCAGCAGCGGCACCGAAGCCACCCTCTACGCCCTGCGCGCCGCACGCGCCTACCGCGGCCGCGACAAAATACTGAAGTTCGAAGGCGGCTACCACGGCATGCACGACTACGCCCTTATGAGCATGTCCCCCGCCAACCCCCACGACTTCCCGCGCCCCACGCCCGACTCGCCCGGCATTCCCCGCTCCATACAAGACGAAGTGCTGATAGCCCCCTTCAACGACCTTGACACGGCAACCGCCACAATCGCCGCCCGCCACGACGAACTAGGCGCAGTCATAGTCGAGCCCTTCCAACGCCTGCTGCCCCCAAAGCCCGGCTTCCTGCAAGGCTTGCGCGACGCAACCGCCCAGTACGGCGTCCCCCTGATATTCGACGAAGTGGTAACCGGCTTCCGCTTCGCGTACGGCGGCGCGCAGGAATACTACGGCGTAGAGCCCGACCTCTGTTCGCTTGGCAAGGTAATCGCCGGCGGCTTCCCCCTATCCGCCGTCGCCGGCAAGTCAGAGTTCATGACCCAGTTCGACAGCGCCGCCGCGCAGCCTGGCGGCCACCTGCCCCAGATCGGCACCCTCAGCGGCAACCCAATCGCCGCCGCCGCCGGCCTCAAGACGCTCGAAATCCTCAGGCGCGAAGGTACATACGAGCGCCTTTTCGCCACCGGTCAGCGCCTCAAAGACGAACTCCAACGCATGCTCGACCAAGCCGAAATCCCCGCCAAAGTGGTGGGCGAGCCGCCCCTGTTCGACGTCTACTTCACCCAGGACGAAATCGCCGACTACCGCTCTACCCTCACCGCCGACAAGCGAATGATGAGCCGCTTCAACGACCTGATGCTGGCAAACGGCGTTCTCAAAGGCGACAGCAAGTTCTACGTCTCTCTAGCCCACACCGCCGCCGATGTGCAGCAAACGATCGACGTCTTCGCCGCCGCCGTGGACGACCTCAAGCGCTAGCCATTGCGCCATCCCAACCGCGCTTGGCGGGCGACAACCCGCCGTATGCAAGCCGCCCGCCCGTCAAGCGCATCCCCCGATTATGAGTTCTAGCAACGCAAACCTGCCATCCGTTCCAAATCGCCTTTCATTCGCTATGCGCTTGCCTTAGCCCTGCCAGTTATCGCAAATCGGCAGGCTTGCGCCGTTACGATTATCGTAAGCGTGTATTTGTATTATACGAATATAATTTCATTAAACACAATGTAGTTAATTATTTTCTGTGAAATTTCCCGAAATAATGATACTAATCGCTATTGACTGATATTCCCGATTCTCATAACCTCATCCAAGACGCTCACGCAGGTCAAGCGTGAATTTGGCGTTGAGTTGATGAAGAAGTGAGGTGAAGCGAGTGAATCTTGGAACCACTACCATTGACGTTATCAGCGACGGCACCTATATGATGGACGGCGGCTGCCTGTTCGGACAAGTGCCGAAATCCGAGTGGGAACTTCATGTCAAGCCAGACCGCAGAAACCGCATTCGGCTGGGGCTGAACTGCATGCTGGTGCAGACCGCGGAGAAGAATATCCTAGTCAACACCGGCGTTGGCTCAAAACGCCAGCACAAGATGAAAGAGACCATTCGGCTTAACGGCAACAAGCTCCCGCGCGGCCTCAAGAGCAAGGGCATCACCGCCCGCGACATCGACCTAGTAGTGTTGAGCAGCCTGCACTTCCACCACTCCGGCGGCTGCACCAAGCAAGACAGATCCGGCAGCCCCGTTCCAACCTACCCCAAAGCCAAATACCTTGTGCAAAAGAGCGGCTGGGAAGAGGCTAACGGACCCAATGAACGCTACCGCGACGCCTTCTACGACGACGACTTCCTGCCGCTCGCCGAGCGCGATATGATTGAATTCGTTGACGACGACTTCGAAGTCATCCCCGGCATGACCCTCAAGGTTACCAACGGACCATCCGAAGGGCATCAAATTGTGCTAGTCGAGCGCGGCAGCGAAAAGATAGCCTACGCCAGCGACCTCATCCCCACGCCCTACCACCTTCCCCTTGACTACATCCCCGCAATGCACGAATACCCCAACGAAACCCTGACTATGAAGCGCGAATTCATCGAGATGGCGATTGAAGGCGGCTGGCTTGTGGTATTCAGCCAAGCAAACGAACAGAACGCCGGCTACATCAAGCAGAAGAACGGCAGCATGCAGTTCCTGCCCGTAGAAGTCTAAACCTTGCCCCATTCGCAACGACGGTTAGGGCGCGCTCTCAGTGCGCCCTACTCTTTTGCGCCAATATGCGGCGCTGCATACACGATTCCGTCCCGCAAATCCGTCAGCGTCGCCGCCGTGATTGCATTCGTCCGCAACCCCGCGCTTTGCGCCCTAACGCGAATGTAGTTGTCCGTAAGCCCTACCAGGTACTCCACGCCGTCCGCCACAACCCTATCCTCCCACAGAACGCGCCGCGCGCTGCCCAAGCATCCCCGCCTAAACGCATCCGATTGCGCCGCCGCAAGCTCCAGCAGCGCCCGCATACGATCGCTCTTCACCTGCGGCGGAAGCTGCCCGCCAAAATGCGCCGCGCTGGTGCCGGGCCGAATGGAGTACGGGAATGCGTGCATATCCGCAAACGCCATCCTATCGCAGAGTTCGTATGTAGCCCCGAAATCGGCGTCCGTCTCCCCCGGAAACCCCACGATGACATCGGCGGTTACCGCGGCGTCCGCAACCCGCCCCCGAATCCGTTCCACCGCATCGGCGTACTGCGCCGCGCTGTAACGCCGCCGCATTCGCTTGAGTACGGCGTCGCTGCCGCTCTGAAGCGGCAAGTGGAAGTGCGGACACAGCCTATCATCGTCCCACAATCGCAGCAGATCATCGCCAACCTCTTGCGGTTGCAGCGATGAGACGCGCAGCCGCTCGATATCGGTTTCGGCTAGGATGCGCTCTATTAGCAGCGCAAGCGATGCCCCCCGCCACTCAAAGCCGTATGAGCCGAGTTGCGTGCCGGTCAATACCGCCTCTTTGAAGCCGCCCTCCGCGAAGCGCCGAATTTCGCTCACTATCGCATCGGCGGGTATGCTGCGCTCCCTGCCGCGCACCTTCGGCACGATGCAGTAGGCGCAAACTTGGTCGCAGCCCTCTTGTATCTTCACCATAGCGCGAGTGCGCGCAAACCTTGGGAACTCAAAGTCCGCATCCTCGCCCGTGGCGCACGGCGCATTCGGCTCGCCCCGCCATTCAACCACCTGCCGCGCCAAATCCGCCTTGTCCGTGTTGCCGAACACAAGGTCAACTTCGTCAAGCCGCCGAAGCTCATCGGGCGCGCGCTGAGCGTAGCATCCCGTCGCCACGATTGTGGCATTCGGATTGCGGCGGCGCGCCGCCCGCATCGCCTGCCGCGCCTTGCGGTCTGCCACATGCGTTACCGTGCAGCTATTCACCACATACACATCCGCCGGCGCATCGCCCGCCACCTGCGTCAGTCCCGCCGCCGCGAATTGCCGCGCAAGCGCAAGCGAATCCGCTTGATTCAACTTGCAGCCGTGTGTTTCTATTGCGAATGTGGCTTGGCGTTCTGCGGTTTCTGTCAAGGCGCTTGCCCCCAATCGGGTTAAGTTCTGCCGTTGTGATATTATAGAAACCCGCCGCCCAGGCGGTCAACGCCAACCCACTCTACCCTACCCCCGCTGCGGAGGTTCTGTGCATATGCGGACACACGCCGCATCCGAATACGCAGTCGACAGCATCCCTTGGATCGAGCGCGCCCGCAGTATGGCGGCATACCACGCCGAAGCGATGGACTTCATTCGCCGCGCCCAACCGCAGCATCCCGTCGAAGACGACGACGTCTATCCCCTTATGCGCCTATGGGTTCAAGCCGACCATCTCGACGAACTCATACTGCCGCTGCTGCAAACCCTAAACGCCGAGTTGCTTGGCGGCGTTGGCGAGTTGGACACCACCCGCAGCGTCGACGGCTACTCCGAAGACGGCGAGCGGCGCATATCCTACGAATGCGGCTGGGCGCTTGAATGGGCAGACGAGCGCGGCGTCAGCGTAACCGTCGGGTTCGACGAGGACGGCGTATTCTACGCCTACGCCGCCGGAGTTCAGTCATCGTTCACCCAGCGCATAGGCTATCCGATAACCGAATCGGCGCTCCAAGACGCCCTATGCGAAGCCTATGTGCGCGAATCGACCGCCCGCTAGTTCTGCCGATTTCGCCTATGCGAACTGCCGTATCGTTTTCAAATTCCCCCGCTTGCTGTTATAGTCAATAAACCGTCAGCGCGCAATCTCAGCCGAACATAGCGCTTTTGAGGGCATGCGACATAGCCCCTTGCCGGCGAATACGCCCCTGTAAATCGGAGTATGCTCTCAATGAAAAACCGAGTCGTCGTTACCGGCATCGGCATCGTAAGCCCGCTTGGGCTTGACCGCCGATCCACCTGGACAAGCCTGATTGCCGGCGAATCCGGCGTCGCCCCCATCGCCGCTTTCGACCCTGAAGGCTACCAAACCACTATCGCCGCCGAAGTCAAAGACTTTGAGCCGGAAGGCATTGTTGGCAGAAAGCAGGCGCGCCGAATGGATAGGTTCGTGCAGCTCGCCGCCGTCGCCGCCTTGGAAGCCGTGGAGCATTCGGGCATTGCCATCACTCCAAGCAACCGCGACCGCGTTTCGGTGATGATTGCCAGCGGCATCGGCGGCATCATCACGCTGTCCAACCAAGTGGGCGTTCTGAACCAGCGCGGCCCCTCGCGCATAAGCCCCTTCCTGGTGCCGATGATGCTGCCCGATATGGCGTCCGGGCAGGTGTCCATTATGCTGGGCGCAAAGGGGCCCAACTATGCCACCGTTTCGGCGTGTTCAAGCGGCGCGGACGCTATCGGACAGGCGCTCGAAGTCTTGCAGGAAGGCGATGCCGATGTGGTACTCGCCGGCGGCGCAGAAGCCGCCGTATGCCCGATAGGCGTAGCCGGCTTCAACGCCTGTCATGCGCTTTCTACCCGCAACGCTGATCCGCAGGCGGCGTCCAGGCCCTTCGACGCTGAGCGCGACGGCTTTGTGATAGGCGAAGGCGCCGCCGTGCTGGTGATGGAAAGCCTCCCCGGCGCCGTAAGCCGCGGCGCAACGCCCATCGTTGAGGTCGTGGGCTACGGCTCCACCGCCGACGCCAACCACATCACGCAGCCGGCTCCCGAAGGCGAAGGCGCGGCGCGCGCTATGAAGATAGCCATCCGAAAGGCGGGTCTGCAGCCCGAAGAGATCGACTATGTGAACGCGCACGGCACATCCACGCCGCTCAACGACAAGTACGAAACTATGGCGATGAAGGGCGTGTTCGACGAATACGCCTACAACATTCCCATCAGCTCCACCAAGTCAATGACCGGACATCTGCTTGGCGCAAGCGGCGCATTAGAGGCGGCAATATCATCCATGGCAATCGCCGAAGAGACAATCCCGCCAACCATCAACCTGCAAAACGCCGACCCCGAATGCGACCTAAACTACACGCCAAACAAATCGCGGCGCAAGCGCGTGAACGCCGCTATGAGCAACTCTTTCGGCTTTGGCGGACACAACGCCTCCCTCACATTCCGCCGCTATGAAGAGTAGCCCGCGCCAATTCGCGCATATGCGCAATACCCAACCGAAACGCCAAATATGAACACATTCCCCAAACGCTGGCTTACGCGGGATTTCCCGCCCGCCGAGTTTTCGCAAGAGCTTTCGCAAGAGATGGACTTGCCGCCCTTTCATTCGCATCTGCTCTACAATCGCGGCATTCGCAGCGCCGCCGACGCCGAACTATTCCTCAACGCCGACCAGCGCCTAGCGCACAGCCCCGACCTGCTGCCCGACATTCAGCCGGCGATAGCCCGCCTGCGCCAAGCCTTGGACACCGACGAGCGCATCGGCGTTTTCGGCGACTTCGACGCAGACGGCATCACCGGCGCAGCCCTGCTGACGACCGCGCTTGCCGAACTGGGCGCTGACGCTGTCCCCTACATCCCCGACCGCGTGAACGAAGGACACGGCTTGAACGCAGAGGCGCTGCATGCGTTGCGCGCTGACGGCGTATCGCTGCTGATAACCGTGGACTGCGGCGCTACATCCATCCCCGAAGTGGACTTGGCGTCCACGCTTGGCATAGACACCATCATCACCGACCACCATAGCCTATTGCCCCAACTGCCCGCATCGGTCGCGCTCATCAACCCCAAGCATCCCGATTCGCGCTACCCCTTCGGCGAACTAACCGGCGTAGGCATGTCTTTCAAGCTCATAGAGGCGCTCTATGAGGCGCTCGGCTTGGAGTGGCCGGAGCATCTCTTGGAGTTCGTGGCGATTGGCACGGTATCCGATGTAGGCCCGCTTATCGGCGAAAACCGCTTTCTGGTCAAGCAAGGCTTGCAGCGCATCAACCGCACGCAGAACCCCGGCTTGCGCGCTCTCATCGACGGCGCGAATCTCAAGATGGGCGCGATAGACACCGAAGCGCTCTCATTCGGCGTCATCCCGCGCATCAACGTCGCCGGCAGACTCGCCCACGCCCAAACCGCCCTCGATCTGCTCACCACGCCCGACGCAGCCGAAGCCGGTAGATTGGCGGCCGAACTCGACGACCTGAACAAAGAGCGCCAACGCATAACGCGAACCGCCGTAACAGAGGCGGAACGCCAGGTTGCCGAACAAACCCATTCGCAGGATGCGCCGCCGCCCATCATCATCGTAAAGAGCGAAGACTGGCTACCCGGACTGCTTGGGCTTATCGCCGGCCGCCTTGCGGACGCCTACTATCGCCCCGCTATCGCCGTATCGATCGACGGACCTACCAGCCGCGCAAGCGCCCGCAGCATCCCGGAGTTCGACATCATCGCCGCCCTGCGCCAAAACCAAGACCTGTTCGAGCGCTACGGCGGCCATCCCCAAGCGGCCGGCTTCACGATGCCCGCCGACGCCCTACCCTGCCTTGAGCGCAACCTGCGCGATACCGCCGCCGAATGGCTCGCCGCCGCTGACACCGACCTTGCGCCCACAATCGCTATAGACTGCGAAGTGCAGTTCTCCGTATTCGATCGGCAAAACTTCGACTTCATACAATCGCTTGCGCCATTCGGCGCGGCAAACCCTACGCCCGTATTCCTAACGCGCAACGCGCGAGTGTTGGAGGCGCGTCTTGTGGGCGCTCGGCGACACATCAAGCTTCGCCTGCGGCAGGGCGGCGTTACGCTGGACGCCATCGCCTTCAATATGGGCGATAGAGTGCGCGAACTGGGAAACCGCAGCGATTTCGTGTACAGCATAGGCTTGGACACCTGGGGAAAGCAGCCAAAGCTTATGCTGACTTTACAGGACTTTCGGTAGCGCCGCCGCCTACCCCTCGCGCTCGCGCCGCCGCCGTTCCGCCCGCGATAGACGCCGCCGGCTGCGATCCGCGATCTCCGCCCCCTCGGCCGCGCGCTGCGCCTCCGATATTGGGCGCGCCTTGATGATTAGCAGCGGCACGGTGATTAACAGCATTGCGATGGCGATGTACTGCGCTTCCTGCAGCCCAAGCGCCCATATCTTGTCTTCGCGCAGGAATGTAACCGCAAAGCGCCCCACCGAGTACAGCGCCAAGTAGAGCGCGAACAGCATTCCGTCGGGTCTGAGCTTGTTGCGAAGCTTCCATATCACGAACAGCGCCGCCATATTCCACAGCATTTCGTAGGCTATAACCGGCTGCACCGGCGTTCCAACCCCGTTGGCGCATATTCGGGCATCGCTGTCCGGGTTGACCCAGTTGAACGCCAGTATGAAGTCGGTTGCGGCGCGCGCGCAGTGTTCGCCGTTCACGATGTCGCCGAGCCGCCCTATGCTCTGCGTCAGCAGCAGCGCCGGCGCCGTCAGATCCGCTATCACGCCGACGGGATGTTTCGCCCACAGCGCATACGCCGCGCCGCCAACGAAACCGCCCAGAATCCCCCCCCATATGCCTATGCCGCCGCTCCATATGAACGCTATCTGCATCAGGTTGTACTGATAGAACTCCCAGTTGTCTATCACATGCACAAGCCGCGCGCCAATCATCCCTCCGATGATTGCCCATATCGCGATGGAATAGACGTCGTCGGGCGCAATGCCCTTCTGCGGCGCCCAGCGCCCCACAAGATACACGGCGGTGGCGACCGCGACGAATGTGAAGAAGCCGTGCCAGCTGAGCGCAAACGTCCCCGAACTTATCAAGTAAGGGTTTATGTCTATTTCAATCATACAAAGCCTGCAGCGAATTCTCTTAACTCAAGCGTTTTGACGAACCCACAGCGCCGTTGAACGCCCAGCGCTTACTCACGCCGCCCTTGCCCGCCTTACCCTCTCTTATGCCCTAACGCCTTGCCAGCGACTGCGCGGGACAAGCGGGATGCGCTGGACATATGGACAAGCGGGACAAAATACGCAAAATCAAAATAAAGCCGAAAGCGCGATTGTGTCAAGCCAATAAACTGCGGGCAGGATAACGGGCGTTATGTTAAAATGGTGAACACTGCCTACGATTTAACTACGGAGCGAACCCAATTGCAAAACAGCGTTGAAAGCTTCCTGGACTATATGAGCGTAGAGCGCGGCGTTTCGCCCAATACGCTGGCCGCCTACAGAAACGACCTTACGCAGCTTGTGGAGTTTCTGAAAACCAACCACGCCCACGGCGAAGCCGCCAAATGGCAGAGCGTCGGCGAACAGGATATGACCCAATACCTGCTTAACCTATACGAACTGGGATATTCGGACACCACGCGCGCGCGCAAGGTGGCGTCCGCAAGATCGCTGTTCGGCTTTCTGCTGGACGAAGGCGTCATATCCCAAGACCCCGCCGAAAACATCAGCGCGCCGCGCATGGGGCGCTCGCTGCCGGACACGCTCAGCGTGGCAGAGGTGGAAGCGCTGCTTGAAGCCCCGGCGGCCGACGACAAGCCGGACAGCATACGCGATAGCGCGATGCTCGAGCTCATCTACGCCAGCGGACTGCGCGTAACCGAACTCGTTTCGCTGACCATCGACGACCTGGATATGGAACAAGGCACGGTGCGCTGCCTCGGCAAGGGCGGCAAAGAGCGCGTCATACCGGTTCACCCAAGCGCGATTGCGGCGCTGCAGCGCTACATCGCCGACGCCCGCCCTTCCCTAGCCGGCAAGAACGCCAAGCGCGGACTATTCCTAAACCATCGCGGCGGCAGCCTCACGCGGCAAGGCTTTTGGCTCATCATCAAGAAGCGCTCCAAGCAAGCGGGCATCACCAAGAAAATCACGCCGCATATGCTTCGCCATAGCTTCGCCACCCATCTGCTTTGGGGCGGCGCCCCGCTGAGGCATGTGCAGGAACTGCTTGGGCATGCCAGCATCACCACCACGCAGGTCTATACGCATCTCACAAGCGAGCATGTGCGAACCGAATACGAAAAATCCCACCCACGCGCATAACGCGCCAAAACTACGGCACGGGCGCATCGACGGCTTGCATATAAGCCCATATTGCCGCCCGATGCGCCTTTAAGCGCCTATCCGAACAGGAGTTGATCCAATGCCAAGCAAATCTCAGCGCGCAGCCTCGCGGCAAGCGCGTCTCAGCCGCCGCAAGCGCCGCGGCAAGCCCGCCCTTCAGAGCTTCCAAGCCGGCCCCACGCAGCCCAGCGCGGACGCCGAAACCGACGCCGAAACGCAGCCCCAACCCAGCCGCGCGCCCACCGCAGCGGCGCAGACGCAGACCGCGACGTTGTCTGCCCCGCGCACAGCGATGCGTTCCCGGAGGCGCGCATCGCAAGCCGGATCCCCCAATGTGGACAGGTTCCTCACGCGCGAACTGCGCCAAATCGGCATCATCACAACGCTTATAGCGGCTATCCTAGGCGGGCTTACTTTCGTGCTAGGCTAAACGCATATCGCCGTGTGCGCCGGCGCATTGAAACGCCCAAGCCAAACGGCGGCTTGCCATCTGTCCTTTTGGGGACATAGGCTTGGCGGTTGCCGATGCCGAAAACGGCAGGCTTGCCCCCTTGTCCCTTTGGGGACATATTGACGGCGAAGCATCGGTAAAATACTATACCGCTTGTCCCCAACCCTAACCCAAACCGCTAAGAGCCGCCCGATATGCCGCAAATCCGCTTTTCAGAGCGTCTGAAGGCAACGCCTACAAAGCCCGGCGTGTACATTATGCGCTCAAAATCGGGCGAAGCGCTGTATGTGGGCAAGGCGGCGAGTCTGCGAAGCCGCGTCAGCTCATACTTTGCGCCCTCCGCCAACCTGCCCCGAAAGATAGCCGCTATGGTGGGCAAGGTCGCCGATTACGAGTACATCGTAACCGAATCCGAACAGGAAGCGCTCATCCTAGAGTGCAACCTGATAAAAGAACATCAACCGCCCTACAACGCCCGCCTCAAGGACGATAAGAGTTACCCGTTCATCAAAATCAATATGGCTGAAGACTTCCCGCAAGTCTATATCACGCGGCGGGTCAGCAAGGACGGCTCGCGCTATTTCGGCCCATTCGCAAACGCCGGCAGCGTGCGCCGCACGCTCAACCTGCTCAAAAAGCTCTTCCCGTATCGTTCCTGTACCAAGGCTATCACCGGAAAAGACGCACGCCCCTGCCTCGACTTTCATATCCATCGCTGCGTAGGCCCCTGCATCGGCGCAGTCGACAAGCAGGAATACGCCGAAGTCATAGACCAAGTGGCGCTGTTCCTGGAAGGCAAGACCAACAAGGTGGTGGGTTCCATCAAGAAGCGGATGCTTGACGCCGCCGAATCGCTTGAGTTTGAGAAGGCGGCGGCGTTGCGCGATCAACTCACCGCGATCGAAAAGGTCAACGAAGGGCAGAAGGTTCTGCATCTCACATCGGAGAACTTGGATGTGATTGCGGCGGCGCCCGGCGCGCGCGAGGCGTGGGTCGAGGTGTTCTTCATACGGCAGGGCAAACTCATCGGGCGCGACAACTTCCTTATGACCGGCACGCAGGACGACGAGCCGCCCAAAATCCTGACCGCATTCGTGAAGCAGTTCTACGACGCAACCCCGTATGTGCCGCCCAAGATACTTGTGCAGCATCCGTTGGAAGACGCCGCCGCCATCCAAGAGTGGCTGCGCGAAAAGCGCGGCGGCGGCGCGCGCGTCTATATGCCGCAGCGCGGCGAAAAGCGCCGCCTGGTGGCGATGGTGGCCGAAAACGCCGTACAGGGCTTCGAGCAGCTTCGCCTCAAGCAGATGTCGGACACTGCCGCAATGGACGCCGCTATGTCCGAACTGCAGGAAGCGCTCAGCCTTCCCTACCCGCCCAAGCGTATCGAATGCTATGACATATCCAACATCCAAGGCAGCAACGCCGTGGGCAGCATGGTGGTGTTCGAGGACGGCAAGCCCCGAAAGGCGCACTACCGCCGCTTTCAAATCAAGTCCGTCGACGGCGTGGACGACTACTCTATGATGCGCGAAATGCTGACGCGCCGTTTCAAGCGGCTTGCCGAAACTAGACGCGCCGCCGATCGCAGCGCGGATGCGCCGGCGGATGCAAAGCCAAACGCCAAAACGCCCAAGAACGCTTGGGGCATCCAACCCGATCTTGTGCTGATAGACGGCGGCAAGGGACATCTGGGCGCGGCGCTGCAGGTGTTCCTGAACCTTGGCATCAACGACATCCCGCTCGCCAGCCTCGCCAAAGAGAACGAAGAGCTTTTCACGCCGCAGATGAGCGAGGGCGTAATGCTTCCCCGCAATTCGCAGGGCTTGTACCTTGTTCAGCGCGCCCGCGATGAGGCGCACCGCTTCGCCATCACATTCCACCGCGAGCGCCGTTCCAAGAAGAGCGTCCAATCGGCGCTTGACCTTGTGCCGGGCATAGGCCCCAAGCGCCGCCGCATGCTAATCCGCAAGTTCGGCTCCGTGCGCGCGATAAGCGGCGCATCCGTGGAAGAGGTGGCGTCCGTGCCGGGAATGACGCTCACCCTAGCGCGCAAAGTCAAAGACTATGTGTAGCATACCGAAACGCCTAATTCACGGATCGCCGACGCATAACGCCCCTTCAACCGGATTGGCGAAGGGGCGTTATGACCTCCAAGGCTAAGTGTCCCGCCGCGCGAGTCGGCGGGACGCGGCGCTAGTCGGCGGCGGATGCGTCGGCGCCCCCGCTGCGGGCGCTGGTGAACGGGCGCAGCAGGTTGGTGAACTCCATCGGGAATATGAACTTTGTGGACGGGCTTTCGCCTATCTTCTGCAGGGTGTCGAAGTATTGCAGGCTCATCGTGTTGGCGTCGATGTTCTGAGCCACGTCGTACACCTTGTTCAGCGCGGTGCTGAAGCCTTCGGCGCGCAGTATGGCGGCTTGCTGATCGCCCTCCGCCGCTAGGATTTCCGCCTGGCGTTGTCCCTCCGCCTTCAGTATGGCGGACTGCTTTTCGCCCTCGGCGACGGTGATGGCGGCTTGGCGCGTGCCTTCGGACTCGATGATGGCGGCGCGGCGCACGCGCTCAGCGGACATCTGGCGGTTCATCGCCTCCTGGATGTCGCGCGGCGGCTCGATCTCGCGTATCTCGACCTGCGTAACCTTGATGCCCCAGCGCTCGGTTATCTCGTCCAGCTTTATCCGCAGCTCTTCGTTGATGCGCTCGCGCTGGGACAGCACATCGTCAAGCGGCATTTCGCCGATGACGGCGCGCAAGGTGGTTGTGGCTATGCCGATGACCGCGCTCACATAGTCCACCACTTCCAGCACGGATTTCTGCGCCTCATCCGGCATAACCCGCAGATAGACCAGAAAGTCTATGTCTATCGGGGCGTTGTCGCTGGTGATGTTGGTCTGGCGGGGAATGTCTATGACATCCTCGCGCAGGTCTATCGTCTCCGTCTTGTGGAAGGGCCAGACAAGTATCTGCAAGCCGGGCTGCTTCAGTCCGACGTACTTGCCAAGCCAGAACACGCTCAGCAGCTGATACTGCTGGACTATCTTAATGTATGGAATCATCGCTATCATCTCCTGCTGCAAGTTTCGTAAGTTCGCTTCCGGCTCTGAACACTTTGAGCGTCAAGCCGTCGGCTTCCAATACTACCACCGATTCATCGGCTGCGATATGTTCGCCGGAGTCGGATTCGGCGCTCCAATGTTCGCCGCTGACCAGCACATTGCCGCGCGGCGCGAGCGGCGTAGTGGTCTTGCCAATCCGCCCCGCTAGGCTTTGGGGATGCGTAGGGCTGGCATACCTGCGCGCCCGCCGCGCCTGGCGCATCGCCCTGAATGTCAGCCCGGCCGATGCAAGCGATATGACGCCTACGCCCGCCACCGCCGCGGGGTTGCGCGTCAGTATCAGCGTTCCAATCACCAGGAACGCCGCGCCGCTTATGCCGAATACGCCGATGCCCGGCATCTGCGTCTCAAGAAACATCAGAACCAGCGCCAGCGCAATCAGTCCGCCGCCTATCCATTCCGGAGACGTCACTTCCACGGCATCACCCCCCTTCCCTATCGGCATCGGTTGCGCCGTTTGCCCTGTTCACCTTGAGGCGCAGCCCGTCCACTTCCACTACTATAACATCTACGCCCGCAGGAATGCGCTCGCCCGATTCGGCTTCGGCAGTCCAACGCTCGTTTCCTATCTGCACGCTGCCCAGCGGATCGAGCGCCGTTGCGGTTCTTCCCTGCTGTCCCATCAGGTTGGAGTAGGACGTCGCGCCGGCGTATGCGCGCGCCTTCTTTGCGTCGCGCACCGCTTTGAGCGTGAACAGCATCGCCGCGAACATAACAAGGCTTACCGCGCCGATAATCGGGACGCTTATGCGAAAGTCGGGAGCGTCCGGCAGCGGCGGCGGGCTTGGCGCAAAGCTGAAGTTGCCGAACAGCAGGAACGCGCCCAGCACGAAAGCCGCCGCGCCGCTTATGCCGAATATGCCCAAGCCAGGCGCCTGCGCTTCCGCGAAGAACAGCCCCATAGCGAGGATTATCAGTCCCACGCCCACCCAGTTCACCGGCAGATTGCCGAATGCGAGGAACGCCAGCGCCAGCGCAATCACGCCCACTGCGCCCGGACCTAGAAGTCCCGGACTCAGCACTTCTACAAGAATGCAGATGCCGCCGATGGTCAGCAGCAAGAACGCAATGTTGGGGTTGGCGATGAAGTCTATGAACCGCTCCACAAGCGTGGGTTGAATGCGCGCAACGCCGATGCTTTGGGTTTGGAGCGTCAACTGATCGCCGTTGACGCTGACGGTCATGCCGTCAAGCTGGGTCAGCAAGTCGGGGATGTCGTTGGCGGTCAGGTCGACAATGCCCAGATCAAGCGCTTCGTCGGCGGTGTAAGAGGCGGCGTCCAGCACGCAGGCTTCCAGGGCTTCGGCGTTGCGCCCGCGCTGCGCCGCTATGCTGCGAAGGAAGGCGGCGGCGTCTTCGGTCGCCTTGGAGCGTATGGTGTCGGGCAGATCCTCGCCGCCTGCGCCAACGGGGGACGCCGCGCCGATATTGGTAGCGGGCGCCATTGCGGCGATGTGCGCCGCGGCGGTAACGAATGCGCCGGCCGACGCCGCCTGCGCGCCCGACGGCGATACATAGACCACCACGGGCAACGACGCCCCGAACATCGCCTCTACGATGTCCCGTGTAGATGCAAGCAAGCCGCCGGGGGTGTTGAGTTGGACAATCAGCATTTGCGCGCCGGCGGCTTCCGCATCCCTTATCGCTCGCGACAGCAGATTTGCGGATGGCGAATCGATAGCGTCGTCGAGAACCAGCAGATACGCTTGATGCTCTGACGCCGCGGCGGGCATGGCGTATATCGTCAGCATTCCGCCAAAGCCCGCAACGATAAACGCCCAGGCTATGAGGTGTCTCATTGGCGTCTCCCGGCGGCGGGTTCGGCGCAAGCCGATTTACGGCGGAATGCAAGCGGACGATACAGGCTGTCGGATAGCGGCGGCGTTCAGAGCGGCTTGCCCTACCCTACGCCTACGCAATAGGTTGAGCATATGCAACAAGGTAGGCGCTCAATGCCGCGCACGGATGTTAGCAGTTGAGCGCGGGATAGCGCAAGTTGGGCGGCGCTTATGGCGGTGTGGCAGCGCTACCCCGTTACGGGTTTTAGTTAACGGGGGATGATGGTGAGAATGATTGCGCTGCCGCTTACTCGCGCGGATGCGCCGATTATTGTTGTTTGGGTAAGGCTAGGCTTAAAACGGCGGCCGCATCCGTTTGCGTATGCCGTTCAGTCGATACTGAGACGCTGTGTTTTAGGCGCGCAAAGAGTTTTTGCGTCTTGGTTAGTATGGCGCAAAGCAGTCAGTATGCCGTTGTCTGCGCGCCGAATTGCTCGAACGGCGCGGGGTTGCGCGTGCATACGGGCGCGTCTATTTGAACGGCGGTTGACGCTACCAGCGCATAGTAGCCAAGGGCATCGCGTTCTTCGGGCGGGAGCGCGGCGAGCCACAAGCCCGCCGTCTTTGCGGCGTCTATGGAAAGCGGCGCTTCTTCTACAAATCGCAGCAGACTGAGCAGCATGATTTCGGCGCGCCTGTCCAATTCGGCATCCTGCCAAATGCGATACGCCGTCATCGGGGATACCGCCGCCGTGACGTTGCCATCCAAAATCGCCTCTACGACGGCGCGCGCGCCCTCGTCGCCGCGCTGAAAGTCCGCAAACAGGGTTTCGTCCAAAATCATATCTACCATTATGCGCTCTCATCCTCGTCAAAGCCGCCGCGTTCCAGGGCCGCGCGCAACAACTGCGCCGCATCCTCATCCGGCAGATCCACCGGAGCGCCCACGTCACGCTGCGTCTGGCGATACAGGCGTTCCTGCTCCCATACCGAAACCGGCTGCGCGGGCGGTTCGGCGGCGTCGAACGCGCTGAGCGCCACTCGGCGCGCTTCGTCTTCGGATAGCTCTAGCGGCGCGCCGAGCGGCTGACGCGCTTGAGCGCCGATATATTGGTCGTCCCAGACCGAGGGTTGCGCCGGGGTTGCGTCAAGCGGCGTTGGCGCTTCCGATGGCGTACGTGCGATTGCGCCGCCTTGTATCGCCGCCTCAAGCGCATCCTCGATAAAGCGTCTCAGCGGCAGTCGAAGCTCAGTCGCCTTAGCCTTAGCCGCCAAGTAGATGTCCTCGCGTATAGAGGCGTAAAGCTGACGTGTGGGTAGTGAGTGTTCCTTAGTTCTAGGCATATTCCAAGATTATCGCAATATCCGAATATAGTCAATCGGTTATGAGCGCTTCAAATCGCCAATTTCTGGTAGTGTTTCATATATTGCAATATCAATACAGATATGTAAATATGGATATTGTGTTGAATTATAGGCTATTGTATATTAAACATATAAGAAATCGTCTATACGAATGCCTAACTAGAAATGCGTGGGCGGCGTACATTTGCCGCGGCCGTATGCCGTTGCGCCGCGGGCAAGTCTGCGGTGTAGGCGTTTGAGAGTAGTTTTAGGTTTGTCGAATCGCTGCATATCGTTGCGCGACTTGGTGGCGTGAGAACAGGACTTAGGCAGTCCCTTGCGGCTTAACTTTGTTTTCACTTATGGGAATGTCGATCGAACCTTCTGACTCAACGGCGCAGCATCGCTTGAGCGCGATTACTGTGAAATTCGTGGGATTGCCGCACGCAGGTTCATTCTGCGAACAAAGGCGCTTGCCGATGCGCGCGGATTATGCGCCAACGCAGTCCCCTACCCCGCTTTGGGTGTGCGGATCGGCGAAACGCGCGCGGATTTGTTGCGCTGAGAAACGCCATCGCGCCAAATTGGGCGGAGGGCGATTATTTTGCGCCGTCTAATGCGATAGTACATGATGCGCTTGTTTTGCACACTCCAATTTGCGGCTTTTCGCGGGATGGCGGCAAGTCGAGTCTAAACCGGGGCGTGTTCGCTTTGTGTTTGCAATTCGAGTATCTACAATGCAACGCGCGCAGAGGGCGAAGCGTGCCGAAAGCCCGGTCGTCGAGCATCCGCATTTGCGCTACACGCAACTTCGCCCATCTGCCCAAGTTGCCGCGCTAACCACTTCCCTACCCTGCTGCGATTCGCTTTTAACAATATCCGTCGCATCCTGGCTAAATCCGAAATTTGGAAATTGCGCCAAGCCGATTATGGTGTATAATCCTAGCGCTATGAAAATTGTGATTGCGCCCCAGACATACAAGGGAAGCATATCGGCGCTGGATGTGGCGCGCGCGATGAGCGAAGGGGTCAAGCGCGTTGTGGCTGACGCTGAAACCGTACTGGTTCCAGTGGCGGACGGCGGCGACGGCACTCTTGAAACTTTGGTAGAAACTTCAGATGGCGAGGTTCACCATATCGAGGTTACCGGGCCGCTAGGCGAGCGGCGAGCGGCTCAGTGGGGCGCTATGGGGGACGGGCTGACCGCCATCATAGAGATGGCGCGCACATCGGGGCTTGCGCTGGTGGCGGACGATAGGCGCAACCCGCTGACGACGACGACTTACGGCTTGGGCGAGGCTATGCGGGCTGCGCTGGATGCGGGCTTTCGGCGCTTCATCATCGGCATCGGCGGCAGCGCGACCAACGACGCGGGCGCGGGAATGGCGCAGGCGCTAGGGGTTAGACTGCTGGACGCCGCCGGGGACGAGCTGCCATACGGCGGCGCGGCGCTTGCCAATCTGAACGCCATCGATATGAGCGGATTGGACACGCGCATCGGCGAATGCGAAATCCTGGTGGCGTGCGATGTCAACAATCCGCTCACCGGGCCAACGGGAGCGTCGGCTATCTATGGGCCGCAGAAGGGCGCAACGCCGCAGATGGTAGCCCAACTTGACGCAGCGCTATCGCATTTCGCGCGCATCGTGAAGCGGGACATCGGGGTTGATATCGACGAAACGCCGGGTTCGGGGGCGGCCGGGGGCTTGGGCGGCGGGCTGATAGCGTTCACAAACGCTCACCTTAGGGCGGGCGTGGACATCGTGCTGGGGACAGTGCGTCTTGACGATTATCTGCCCGGCGCAGACTTGGTTATCACCGGCGAGGGCAGCACAGACCACTCTACTATCTACAACAAAGCGCCCGTGGGCGTTGCCGAACACGCCAAGCGGTTTGGGATACCGGTAGTGGACATATCCGGCTCTTTGGGCTTGGGCTACCGCGATGTCCACAAGCACGGCATAGACGCCGCCGCCGCAATCACGCTGGGGCCGATGTCTCTTGAAGACGCATCAGCGCGCGCCGCCGAGCTTATCGCGGACGCCACCGAAGAGATGATGCGCTTTATGAAGGTGGGCGGGCAGGTATTCGGCAAGGGATGAGGGGCAAGCGTCCGTTAGCCAAGCAGTACCATATGCACTTCCCCGGGGCCGTGCACCCCGGAGATGAGCTTGTACTCTATATCCGCTGAACGGCTTGGGCCGCTAATCAGGTTCATATAACTGCCGAGTCTGCCGCTCATAAACTCGCGGCGGCGAAGGGTGAAGAGCTCGTCAAGGCTGGGCAGCACTTGGCCGGATTCCACTACGGCGATATGCACGGGCGGCAGCAGGGACACCACGCGGCTCACCTTTTTGCGGGTCAGCAGCACGCAGGTGCCGGTTTCGGCAATGGCGTAGTCCACGCCAGTTATGCCGATGTCGGCATCAATCGCCTTTTGGCGCAGCTCAGCGCGCTTAGCCTCTTTGGCGTCGTCGTCAGCAGCGTCGTCAAGCGCCATGACTTCCAGCGAAATGCCTGTGCCGTACATAGCTTCCTCGATGCCCAGCGCCTCCAGGGATGCGTGGCCGGAGCGCAACATAGTGCGCGCTTCCAAGTTTTGCGCTACCTCGCGGATGTACGCCGCCGCCGCTTTGGGCGAGTTCACGCGCGCCACGTTCCAGTTCGCTTGCGCCGCGGATTTCTCCAGCATTCCCATAAGCTCATCGGCGCGCTCTGCGATGTCGTGGGTGATTCGCCGCGCCCGCCGCTCAACATGCTCTTCGCTCAGCGCGAGGTGCGTCGCCGGGTCGGGCGTAAGGGACGAGCCTTCAGCGCGCCCAAGGCTTTGGCGTATGTTTTGGATGAAATCTTCGCTTTTCATACACTATCCTTCACTGCGAAATCGGCTGAAGCGCGCTTCAGGTTTTGCGCCGTCGATGACTGTTGTCGTCAGTCGATGCCGTCTTTCCATCGCTTGCGAAACGGACGCTTTGCCAGGGTGGGGAGATTGCGATAGCGCGTCCACGCCGTTATGGGGGACGCACGTTTAGCGTTTTGCGAAGCTTTCTGCATTTGACCGCTGAGCAGCCTGCCGATCGAGTTTGCAACGCCTAGCGTGAACTCGCCGGACGCCGCTAAGCGCAGTCCTTTGGCGGCTAGACGTTCGCCGAATGTGGAGGTTTTGTGTTGCGGATAGGTATCGCCTTCGGCCAGCTGACGTCGGAGGTAGAGCAGCATTCGCGGGATGTTGATTTTGACGGGGCAGGCTTCCTTGCAAGCGCCGCAAAGACTGGAGGCGTACGGCAGATCTTTGGCGTCGGACATGTTGGTCAGCGCGGGGGTTACCACAGCGCCGATGGGGCCGGGATACACCCAGCCGTAGGAATGCCCGCCTACTTTGCGATACACGGGGCAGGCGTTGAGGCAGGCGCCGCAGCGCAGGCAGTAGAGCGCCTCGCGCAGTTCGGGATCCGCAAGCAGGCGCGAGCGGCCGTTGTCCACTATGACAAGATGGAACTCTTCCGGCCCGTCTTCGTCGTCGGAGAGGCGCGGGCCGGTTACGGCGGTTACATAGCTTGAGATGCGCTGGCCGGTGGCGGAGCGGATGAGCAGGCGCAGCATTATGCCCATATCTTCAAGCGAGGGGACTACCTTTTCCATCCCGGTAATGGCGACGTGGATGCGCGGCATGGAGGTACACATGCGCCCGTTGCCTTCGTTGGTTACCAGAACCAGAGAGCCGGTTTCGGCGACTATGAAGTTGGCGCCGGTGATGCCCATATCGGCGACGATGAATTTGCGGCGAAGCTGATTGCGCGCTTCTTGTCCCAAGTCGTCGATGTTCGTGTAGCGAGGGGCGTTAAGTTTGTCTTGGAAAAGCTGCGATACATCCTCGCGCGACTTGTGTATCGCCGGGGCTATGATGTGAAAGGGCGTTTCGCCCGCAAGCTGAATGATGTATTCGCCTAGGTCGGTTTCAACCGCTTCGATGCCCGCGGCTTCAAGTATTTCGTTCAAGCCCATCTCTTCGGACACCATGGACTTGCTCTTGATGGCGGTCTTCACGCCTTTGGCAAGCGCAAGATCGGTTACATAGCGGGTAGCCTCTGCGGAGTCTTTGGCGAAAAAGACATTCCCCCCTGCCCGCTTGACGGATTCTTCGGCCATCTGCAGGTAGAAGTCGAGGTTTTCGAGCGTGTGCGCCTTGATTGCGCGGCCGCGGTCTTGGAGCGCGTCCCAGTTGGGCGTCGCGCCGGATGCGTCAAGCCGCGCCTGATGGAAGCCGCCGTAAAGCCCCAGCAGGTTCGCTTGAATTTTATCGTCGTTCAATGCGGCGGCGGATGCGCTGTTGAACTCTTTGGTTTTTGGCTGCATCTGTCAGCGTCCCGTCAGTTGCTCTTCAATCAGCGATGCTAGGTGCAGCGGCTTTACGGCGACGCGCTGCTTCGCCAAGCCGCCGCCGATGTGCATAAGGCAGCTGCTGTCGCAAGCGGTGATGGCGTCTGCGCCGCTTTGGGCGGCGAAATCTATCTTGTCCTGCAGCATAGCGCCCGATATTTCGGGATACTTGACAGAGAACGTCCCGCCGAAACCGCAGCACACTTCGGACTGCCGCATTTCCACGAACTCCACGCCGGGCAGCGATTCAATCAGCGCGCGCGGCTGGGACATAACGCCAAGTTCGCGGCGTAGGTGGCAGGCTTCGTGATAGGCAATTTTGCGCGGCGGCGGGGCCGAACCGGCTTCGGCATATCCGCTCAAATCGTTCACTCCCAAGGCGTCCACGATAAACTCCGAAAGCTCATAGACGCGCGGCGTTAGCAATGCTATGCGCTTCAGCATGAGCGGTTCGTCGTGGAATAGTTCGGCGTAGAATACGCGCAGCATGCTGGCGCAAGAGCCGGACGGGATTACAACATACTCAGCGTCGTCGAGCGCGTCGAGTGTGCGTCGCGCCATGGGCTTGGCGTCGCGCCAAAAGCCGGAATTGAACGCCGGCTGACCGCAACAGGTCTGCCCTGCCGGAAAGTCGACCTCTACGCCAAGCCGCCGCAGCAACCGCACCGCGCTTTCGCCCACCTCAGGATAGAACTGGTCGATGATGCAGGTAACGAATAGGGACGCCTTGATTGGGGGCTTGTCGGCAACCATCAGAACACCAGACTATTGACGAAGAAGCCCACCATCCAGGCGACGATGAATGCGGGCGCGCCTGCGAAAAGCCAGCCTTCGGATTCGGGCTTCGCCGGGCCGTGCAGGTACATATACAGCACGAATGCGCCCAAGCCGAGCGCCACCAGCACAACCGAAATGAAGTTGACGCCCAGCGCAACGCCGATGGCAAAGCCGACGATTGCCCAAGAAAAGGGGGTGTCTATGTAGCGGGTTAGGGGCATGTTTTGCTCTTGATTGATAAGAAACGGCGCAAGCCATCCATAGGTTTATGTTTCACTGCAAAGCATACAACGATGGCGGCTATGATGCAATGCGCTTTTGCTATAAACGCTCTGTGAACTCATAACCCAATTTGATACACTACGCTACGAAACCTGCATGGCGTATGAATCGTTGCATTGGCGTTGCAACGGATAACGCTTAATCAAGATATTCGCATTCACATCATCAGTAGCACAAGGATTAAGAGAATTGTCTGCTATCAATGCTTGGAACGAGCGCGTCAGGGCGCATCATCGGCAATCGGAGCGCGCAATGGCGGAGTCGGGCTGGGCGGACGACGATTTTTGGCGTCCATACGCTCGCTTCTTTCGGCAAGATCCGCGACGGCAGGATGACCCTGTGTTGAATGCGCTGCTGCCGATGGTCAACGCCGAATACACCGCGCTCGATGTGGGCGGCGGCGCGGGACGGATGGCGCTTCCGCTTGCGCTGAAATGCCGCCATGTTAGTGTGGTGGAGCCGTCGGACAGCATGATAGCGCAACTGCGGGAAAGCGCCGCCGATGCGGGCATCGCCAACATATCGGTGGCGCAGAGCATATGGGAGGATGCAGCGGTGGATGCCTCCGATGTTGCGCTGTGCGCCCATGTGCTGTACGGCGTCGCCGATATTGAGCCGTTCATCCGCAAGCTGGAGACGCACGCAAAGGCGCTGGTGGTCGTGTTGGCTTTCGTGGAATCGCCGATGAACCGCATATCGCAGTTTTGGGAGCCGGTTCACGGCGAGCGGCGCATAGATATGCCGGCGCTGCCCGAACTGCTGAATGCGCTGTGGGATATGGGCATCTATCCGGATGTGCGGATGCTCGACCCAGTTCCGCCCGATATGTTCGAGGATTTGGATGTGGCGCTTGGGCAGCTCCGCAATCGGCTCTATGTGAAGCAAGACAGCGCGCAGGACGCGCGCCTGCAAGCCGCGATGCGCGAGTTGCTGCTTGAAACCGACGGCGGCGTGCGCGTCAAGGGCGTTGCGCCTATGCGACAAGGCTTTATCTCTTGGCGGCCGGAGCGGTAGCGCTGACATCGGTGTTGGGCAACGCGCCGCCCTTCTCTGCTCAAGCGGCTCGGCTTGTATAGCGTGCCTGGCGGCAATTTTGCGCGCCGCGCTTGGGCTATGCGGGCGGGTTTAGCGATGCCATTCGGCGATGTTCCAAAGACCGCTGTCCCATCCGTTTAGGCGGACGCCCTGCAGCGTGTTCAGCGCGGCGGACACAAGCCCGCGGTTCACTAGCGGTATCTCATAGTAGTTCTGCACCGTGATGTCGTTGAGACGCTTGACTAGCGCTTCACGCTGCGCGCCAACCGGCGTGTGCGCGATCTGAGCGAATGCCTCATCGTACTCTGCGTTGCAAGAACGGGCGTTGTTGTTGCCGCCCCAGTTGTTGGCGCGCGCCTGGATATGGCTGCAAAGCCCAACGGACAACGCTTGCTGCGGGTCTGCGTTGGAGCCTTCGGTGTACATCTGCACATCCGCAAAGAAGCGGCGATACAGCGCGCCGCCCGCCGCCGGATCGCCGCCGAAGAATGCGCCGGCGTCGTGTTGAACAAGTTCGGTCTCAATGCCAATCTCGCGCCACCAATCGCGAATCAGCGCTTGGGTGTCCTGACGGATGGCGTTGGCGGTGGTCTGATAGACGATGCGCAACGGAACGCCGTTGTGTTCGCGGATGCCGTCGCCGTCTTGGTCTATCACGCCGTTGTCGTCCAGCAGGCGGTTTGCGCCCGCGATGTCTTGCGATAGGCAAGCGTCGTTTGCGGTGGATGCGTAGTTGGCGGGCGAGGCAATCAGGTTGCATGTGGGGACGGCGGCGAAGCCGTAGAGTTCGGCTATGGCGCTGCGGTCAATCGCCATAGACATCGCCTGCGGAATGGGCGTGAATGTCAGAAACGGATGCGGGTTAGCGCCGTCCATGTACTCGGATCGGTTGTCGCCCAGCGCCGCGTCGGGGTTGGTCTGATTGACCACTATGCGCTCAACAAGGCTGGCGAATGCGGCATTAACCCTGCCAAGTCCGGCGGCTTCCAGTTCGCGCAGGGCGTCCGGCTCGATTTGCAGGTTCCACGCGTAGTCGGCTTCGCCCCGCTGAAGTACGGCGCGCGCCGCGGCATCCGCATCGCCGCCGCCTTGCAGCGTTACTTTGTCGAAGTAGGGCCGCTCTCCGTGGTAGAAGGGATTGCGCTCATACAACGCGCGCTCGTTGACTGCGAACTGGGTGATGCGGTAGGGGCCGCTGCCCAGCGGCGCGACGTATTGCGCTTCGCATGCGGCGGTTCGGGCGGATGCGCCGATGCAGTCGGCGAACTGCGCGCCGCTGATTATGGGCATGCCCGCGCCCACGAACACGCCGTAGGGATACGGCGTAGGGGCGTCAAAGGTTATCCTGACGGTGAGGTCGTCTATCGCCTCAACCGATGCCACGCCGTCGAATGCGTCTTTGCGGACGCAGCCGGTGTCAGCGTCAACGCAGTAGCGCCAGGCGAAAACCGCATCGTTTGCGGTCATATCGCTGCCGTCCGACCACTTCAAGCCATCTTTGAGACGCCAAGTGATGGTCAGCAGGTCTTGCGATACGCCGCCGTTCTCAATCGTGGGGATATCGACGGCGAGTTTGGGGATGAGATTGCCGTCGGGGTCGTAGTTGGCGAGCGGTTCGAGCGTAACGGCGGCGGCGTCTTCGTCTTTGTCGCCGGCGGACATGTATGGGAACGGCAGCGAGGGCGGCTGCCAATAGTGAAGCGTCAGCGTCTCTTCGCCGCCTGAGCGTCCAATGCCAAGCCCGGAACACGCCGTCAATAGCAAAGCGGCCGCGGTGATGGTTGCAAGTTTAAGGGATGCGCGCATATTGAGATTTGAGGATTGGCGCAGGGGGCGCAAGGTGAAAGCCTTCGCCGCCCGCTGCGCTGTATTGCCGATATGCCGGGGACGGCTAGATGCCTTCGGCGTATGCCGCTTGGAATGTGTCCACGCCGGCGCGCACGCCATCTGCTACGCGCACGATGGCTACCGGGCTTGCGAATGAGGTGAAGCCGGATTGGATGAACTTCTCTGAGATTGGCTTCAAGGTGTGTCCCTTGGCTTCCAAGCCCGCCTGCGTATCGGCGTCAAGGCGCGGGTCGATGCAGGTGTAGGGAGCGCTGCAGTCCACGCGGGGCGAGTCTATCGCCGCCTGCGGGCCCATGCCAAAGTCGAGCACTTTCACGATTTGCTGGGTAACGCAGTTCGTGATGCGCCTGCCGCCCGATGCGCCCACCGCCATACGCACGCCATCGCCGTCCAGCACCAGCGCGGGCGTCATGTTGTTGAGCGGCAGTCTGCCCGGAGCGATAGAGTTGATGCGCCCCGGCACGGGGTCGAACCACATCATGCCGTTGTTCATTATGACGCCGGTTCCCTTGGGGATGATGCCCGAACCGAACCCGGACATAATGGTGTTGGTGATGGAAACGGCGTTGCCTTCGCCGTCCATAACGCACAGATGTGTAGTGCCGTTGTCCACCGCCGGGCGGCTTGCGGGCAGCACGCTATCCGGCTGCCTGCCCTCTTCCCGCCACGGATCGCCGGCTTCGTAGGCGGCGGGCGCCGTATCGCCGATTGCGGCGCGGCGGCGCGCGGTGTAGGCGTCGGACAGCAGTCCGTTCCAAGGCACGTCGGCGAATGCGGGATCGGCGAGGTATTGGAAGCGGTCGGCGTATGCGAGGCGGGCGCAGGATATGTAGGCGTGAAGCATATCAACCGAGTTGTGTCCCATCGCGGCGATGTCGAAGCCGTCCAGCAGTTTGAGCGTCATTGCGCTGGTAGTTCCGGCGCACGCAAACGGCGGCACGCGCACGGTGCAGCCGCGATAGCCGAACTCCAAGCCCTTATCCCAAACCAGCGGCTTGTACTGCGCCATATCGTCTTCAGACAGGATGCCGCCGTTCCGCCGTATATCGGATGTGATGGCGGCGGCGATGTCGCCCTTGTAGAAGGCGGCGGCGCCGCCCTTGCCGATTGCTTCAAGCACATTCGCTAGATCGGGCTGCTTCAGCACAACGCGATCGACTACATCGCCGCCGGGCATATTGCCGCCGGGCATGAGAACGCGGCGAAGTTCGGTGTAGCGAAAGAGCATGCCGCCCATGCCGCTTATCTGATACAAGCCAAACGGGTTTGGGCTGAAGCCTTTGCGCGCAAGCCTTACTGCGGGCGCAACCACTTCGGTGAGCGGAAGCTTGCCGAAGCGTCGGTGCGCCTCGCATAGTCCCGCCACTGCGCCGGGCGTGGCGATGGAGCGAAAGCCTTCGATGTTGGCGTCGTCGACCACGCCGGGCCAGCCGAAAGACCCCGTGGCGCTCTCGCCGGTGAGTTCGTACATATCGGGCTTGGCGGCTAACGGTCCTTTCATAGGAAAGCCGATTACGCCGCCCTGCTCGCCTACTTGGTACACAAGGTAGCCGCCGCCGCCGATGCCGCTGGAGGCCGGCTCCACTACGCCCACCGCAAGGCATGCGGCTACGGCGGCGTCTATGGCGTTGCCGCCTGCCTCCAGCATCGCAAGCCCTGCGCGGGTGGCTTCGATGTCCTTGGCGGCGACCATTGCGCTATCGGCGCGCGCCTCTTCCTTGACTACTCTGGTGATAGTTGGCGAGTTCATGCGGGGGATTCCTCCTGATTTATGCTGCGTCAAGCATACGCTTTGCGCGGGAATGCGTCAATTGATGCGCGTGCCGGCGGGGATGATAGGAATGCCTCTATGTGCGCCCTACTCTACTATTTATGCGAACATGGACTTGAACACAACTAGAGAAGCTTAAGATATGGAAAGCGTAGATTGGTATGGCGTTGGCGGGGATTTTGGAATAGAATATGCCCACTGAGTTGATTTAGCCTAGGATTGGATTGCGTTGCGAGGGAGTTGCCTGTGAGTATGCAGCCGTTAGCCTCTAATCTGCTGGAGTTCGACGACGCATCGGATGCGATTGAACACTACTTTCGCGCCGGGTGGACGGACGGACTGCCGGTTGTGCCGCCCACGATCGAGAAGGTGCAGGCGTTCCTGGACTATGCGGGACGGCCGCCGTCTGAGATTCTGGGTACAGAACCTACAAAGGGGCGGGTTATCACCGTCGAAAAGGTTGCGGTCAATGCGGTGATGGCGGGATGCCTGCCTGAGTATTTCCCGACGGTACTTGCGGCGATTGAGGCGATGTGCGAACCGCAGTTCAACCTGCACGCCATCACGGTCAGCACTATGGGCGCCGCCGTGCTTGCGGTGGTGAACGGGCCAATCGCGGATGACCTGGCGCTGAATTCGGGCGTGAGCGTGTTCGGCCCGGGACATCGGGCGAATGCCACTATTGGGCGCGCCATTCGGCTGGTGATAATCAATGTAACGGGGGCGGTTCCGGGCGCGCTCGACAAGGCGACGATGGGGCATCCGGGCAAATATACTTGGTGCATTGCAGAGGCGCAGGATGCAAGCCCCTGGGAACCGCTGCACGCCGAGCGCGGGCTTGACACCGGCGACAGCGCAATCACCGTGTTCGCGGGGCTGTCCGCGCGGCAGGTCAGCAATCATATGGGCAACACGCCCGAAGACATCTTGGTGAGCTTCCAAGACGCTATGTTTTCGTGCGGCTACGGACAGGGCGAAGTGGTGATAGCGCTATGCCCTGAGCATGTGGGCTATTTGGCGGCGGCGGGTTGGACTAAGGCGCAGGTGAAGGCGTATCTGCACGAAACGGCGCAGCGGCGGGCGTCAGAATGGGTGAAGGCGGGCGCATTGCCCGACGGCGCAGTGGACGCCGAGTCGATGCTTGCGGTGATGGACGGCGCAGACGGCATAACCGTGATGGTGGCGGGCGGCGCGGCGGGCGCATTCTCGCATGTGATACCGCTATGGGGCGGCGGCTCGAACTCGCGCTCCGTTTCGCGCAAAATCGCTACGCCCTAGCGCAATCCAACGCAACGGGACGATTGCGGGCGGCGCAAGTGCGCAATCGGCAATTGCAAGCGGCGGCGGTTTCGCTATAATACGGACAAGTCGCAGAATAGGAGGAATCTATGGTTACTGCGGAGAGACTGCGGGTGTTAGACCCCACGGTGCAGCCTATACCGGCGGAAGGCGTGGTGGCGGACCGCCCCGAAACGCTGGACGGCAAGGTTATCGGGCTGCTGGCAAACGGCAAGCTGAACTCCGAAGAGGTACTGGCGCTGACGCAAGAGGTGTTGGCGGACCGCTACGATTTCAAGGGCGTGATAGCGCGCAACAAGCGCAACGCCTCGCGCCCTTGCCCTGAGGAAATCATAGATGAGCTTGTGGAGCAGTGCGATGTGGTGATTACCTCATCGGGCGATTGAGGCTCCTGCTCATCGTGCAGTATGCACGACGGAATAACGCTAGAGAAGCGCGGCGTCCCCACGGCGGTCATATGCACTGAGCCGTTCATATCCAGCGCCAAAGCGATGTCCGCAATCGGCGGCATCCCGGACTATCCGTATGTAGTCCTGCCGCACCCGCTTGGCAGCCTAGACGAAGAGCGTCTGCGTCAGCGCGCCATCCAAGCAGCGCCCGATGTGCTGAGCATCCTGCTGGCAAGGGGCTAATCCGGGTCAGCGCATCGACTTGATGGCGGCCCCGATGCGGCGGCATTCAATCGGTGGACTATCGCGGGGGCATGCGTTAGCGCGTGTCCCCCGACGTTCATATGCGGCATGCAGGCAATCCGACGGTGCGCGATTTCGGATTGCCTCATCCTGATTGGCTTGCGAAAGCCCTACCCTTTTGCCGAATAGATCAGAATGTGCCCTGTTGCGCCGCCGCTCACTCTACCACATGGAATCGCTCCGATTCGGTCTGCCTTGACCACAGGCGTTCTGCGCCTTCCATCACGGCGGCGCGCTCAGGGCTTGCGCGCCACTCGTCGTAAATCTCGCTGCTGTCCCACTTGACCATAGTGGTAATCTTGGCGGGATCGCTGATCGAGTAGAAAGTTTGGCGGCTGACAAATCCGTTTGCCCTGCTCTGCGCCTCGCCGTTGCGGTCAAGCAGCGCCCGCGCCTCGTCAATCACATTCGCCTTCGCCCAGTGATGCGTCAATACGCCTATCATAGTAGCCTCTCTTGCTTATCTTACTTACTCAATGCTTAACGAAACAATCGTAAATCAAACATCGGCGCTTCCGACATTTTCATATATTGCAGTATGAATATGCAATGTTCGGAGCGGCCGAGCGCGGATTGGCGGCTAACATTTTCACGAAAAGGGGTTGTCTTGAGTGATAAGAAGCGGGTACTGGTAACGGGAATGGCGGGGCAGATTGGCGGCATCATCAGGCGGCGGCTTGGGGACAGGTACGAACTGAGCGGCATTGACCGCGTGGGCGTGGAAGGCGTTGCGGTTACGGTGGCGGACATCGCCGATCTCGATGCTATCCGTCCAGCATTCGAGGGCATCGACGCCGTGGTTCATCTGGGCGCGGATCCTAGCCCGCGCGCATCGTGGGATTCGGTTTTGCGCAACAACATCGTGGGGACGCGCAATGTCTATGAGGCGGCGCGGCTTGCGGGCGTCAAGCGCATCGTGTTCGCCAGCAGCAACCATGTTGTGGGCAACTACCCGCTGCGCCAAGACCCGTACAAGGCGATCTACGAAGGCAGACTGGGCGAAGTGCGCCGCCCGTTCCCGCCGCTTACAACCGATCTTATCCGCCCCGATAGTTATTACGGCGTCAGCAAGTCTTTTGGCGAATCGCTGGGGAGCTACTTTCACGAAGAGTACGGCATATCGGTGATATGCCTGCGTATCGGCTGGGTGATGACGCCGGACGATCCGTCGTTTTCACCGGCCGCGCTGTCTTTGTGGCTGAGCCACCGCGACGCCGCTCAACTGATTCAGCGCAGCATAGACGCGCCCGCATCCGTAGGGTTCGCTATCGTGAACGGCGAGTCGGACAACCTGCTGAGCATCTGGGATATTGAAACCACGAAACAGGTTCTGGGGTATGCGCCGCAGGATGCCGCCGGGGAAGAGTGGACGGAACGGCCGGATAGCCCCGCCATCATCTAGCGCCCTGCCCGCCTCAAAGTTCGTTGTGTCGAAGCAGGCGGTAGATGTACAGCGCGCCTGCGGCTATGTTCGCGCTCAGCGTGGCGGTTATGATTAGAACGCCGAGCAGATCCCCGGTTTCTATTACCGGCAGGCGGTGCGTTCCTGCGAACAGCGCGTTGTAGGTTTCCACGCCGCGAATCTCGATCGTTAGCCAAGATACAAGAAACGCCGCCGCGGGGACTAGCGCCGCCGCCAACAGCCGCGCGCTACGGGGACTGTCCGGGTTCCACCACGCCGCCACGGCGCATACGCCCGCCGGCATTGCGACTATCAGCGATTGCGTGATGAAGAAGCCGGTGGATGCCGCAAGCGCATCTTGGGGGAAGTAGCGCGACAATACCCAAACAGCGGCCGATATACCGGCTGACAGCAACACCCCAAGCGTTGCGCGGGCGATTATCCAAACGACCGATTCCAGACTCATCATCTATCGCTGCGCTTGCGGGCGAACTGCGGCTTGGCGGGTTTGCCCAAGTAGGCAGTTCGCGCCGATGTCTAGCCTATCTGCTGCAGTCTGGGGTCAAGCCTGTCGCGCAGCCAGTCGCCGGTGAAGTTGAGCGAGAGCACGACTAGGAATATCGCCAAGCCGGGGAACACCGTGGGCCACCAAGCGGTGCTGATGTAGCTTCTGCCTTCGGATACCATGCTGCCCCAGGTCGCCTCCGGCGCCGGCACGCCCGCGCCCAAGAAGCTCAGCGCCGCTTCCGCAAGAATGAGCGAGCCCACGCTCAGGGTGGCTATCACAACGGCGGTGTTTATGACGCCGGGCAGGATGTGCCGAATGAGGATGCGCGCAGTGGAACATCCCGCCACGCGCGCCAAGTCCACATAGGCTTGGTTTTTAATGGTGAGTGTTTGGCTTCGGATTACCCTGACGAATGGATTCCACGCAAGCGCCGCCATTAGCGCCAACAGCAGCACGGTGCTTTGTCCGAATATCAGCACGCAGACCAGCGCCACCATCAGGAACGGGAGAGCCTGCCATATGTCCACCAATCTGGTGATGATTTCGTCTATCCAACCGCCGGCGTAGCCGCTGACGATGCCGAGCGTGGTTCCGGCGATGAAGCCGCTGAGCAGCGCGATTGCCGCCACAACCAACGATATGCGCGCGCCGTAAAGCATCCGGGTGTATATGTCTCGACCGGCGTGGTCGGTGCCAAGCAAATGGAATTTGCACGCTTGAGCGCGGCTTATTTCATCGGGATCGCTTCGCAAGGCGTCGAATAGGCATTGCGCGGGGTTCACGCCTTCTTCTCTAAGCTTGTCATAGCGGTCGTCTTGCATCCATACAGGGGGATAGTGGCGGTCGCGGATGCCGCCTGCCCTGTCGCCGTGAGTGGCAAGCGCGTCTGCGAATATGCCCGCGAATATGAGGCAGGCGAGTATGAACATCGGCAACACGGGCCAGCGCCTCGAGAAGAGCCACGCAGTCCTTATCTGCTTGACAACGGGCGGACGCGGGCGCGTTCCCAGAAGCTGCTGCTCGATTTCGCTTAGCGGCGTCGATGTGTACATAACTATTCGTACCTTATCCGCGGGTCTATCAGCGCATACAGGAGGTCGGCAAAGAATGCGAATGTTACATAGATGCCGATGAAGCAGAACACCGTGCCGGCAAGCAGGGGCCAGTCGTTGTCATAGACGGCTTGGTTGAGGGCTACGGTTCCGATGCCCGGGAGCGAGAAGATAATCTCCACCACCAGAGCGCCGTTCAGGTAGTCGGCGAGCAGCACAAAGGCGGATGTGAGCGGCGGAATGATGGCGTTGCGGAGTCCGTGCTTCCACAGAATTGTGAACGGGCCCACGCCTTTGGCGCGCGCCAGTTTGATGAATTCGGAGTCCAGTATTTCCAGCATAGATGAGCGCGTGAGGCGCATTATGCCGGCGGACGCGGGCCATCCCAGCACGATGCAAGGCAGGACGTAGTACTTCACATTCCCCCAGGCGAGCGGGAAGCCGTCGTAGTCGCCGATGGTGCCGGTTGGGAACCAGCCGAGGATTACGCCGAACAGCAGAATGGCAAGCACGCCTGACCAGAACTGCGGCGTAGCCTGTCCCATTAGCGCGAAGGCGCGGCCTATGTAGTCCCAGAATGTGGCGCGCTTGACGGCTGCTAATATGCCTACGCTGACGCCGACGGTTATGGCGAACAGCCACGCTCCCAATGCCAAGCGCAGGGTTACTCCGATGTGGGTGCGAATAATTTCGCTGACGGGGCGCAGCGTGCCGATGGACTGCCCCATATCGAAGCGCATAAGATTCCAAACCCACGTGGCGTACTGAACGGGCAAAGAACTATCCAAACCCAACTGTTCCCTGATGAGTTGGATCTGCTCTTCCGAGAGCTCCACCTGCGCGTCCCCGATGTAGAGTTGCAACGGATCGGGTCCAAGCCGGGTGAGTATGAATATGAAGACGGTCGCCCCAATAATGGATATTAGGATTGAGAGCGCTCTTCTTGCCAGAAATCGTGCCATAAGCGATTAAGCCTCGTTTATGGGTTGTGGAATTGCGGTGTTGTCGTTTGAGTGAGTATCGCGTTGCGCGCTGCACGTGGGGTGGGTTGCAAAGGATGGCGGTACGGATGATTAGGGATAGTTGGGTTAAATGCAAATGGAGAGGGGAAGTGATGAAAATCCCCTCTCCATAGGTTAGGCGAGTTGTTACTTCGCCGGGACGATGTGCTGAGGCCTGCCCCAGAAGCCCGCCGCCGTGGAGCGCGAGTTCCAGGACTCTACGGTCTCAGGATTGCCGGCTACTCCGCGCGGCGGCTGAACCATGCCGCTGTAGAGCTGCCAGTAGTAGTAGTAGTCCACCATATCTTGGTGCAGGTCTTCACGCGCTTGCTTTTCGCGCTCGCCGTTGATGTTGATGAACATGTAGTCGAGGAACTTGCTCTCAAAGGAGCAGCCCCAAGCCGGGCGGCTAAAGCTGCTGTCTGCGGGAGGCGGGGGCCAGTCAAACGGATAGTTCGCCGTCTCCACGCTGCAGTTCTTGACCACGGGCCAAGGCTGCGTGCGGTCGCGCATTCGCGGCACCACCACTGCGCCGTACTCTTCGGTGAGCAGGTTGGTGGCAACGCCGATCTCTTCCCAGCCTGCGGCTACGGCGTCCGCCTGCTCTAGACAGACATCGCCGGTTTCGCAGCGGTACTTGTTGAGGCTGATTTCGAATCTGACACCGTCATCGCCGCGCGGGTAGCCCGCTAGGTCAAGCAGACGCTCGGCTTCGTCGAGGTCGGTGGGGATTGTCCACGGCCATTCGTAGCCGGGCTCGGCGGCGGGGACGTCGTACTCGGGCCAGCTTGTGCCTGCGCCGAGCAGATCGCTGTTGTACTTTTCGTGCGCCGAGTTAATCATGGACTGGGTAACCGTGCGCTCAGGCTGCCAGCCGGGGAACTTCGGTCCCATCAGTTCCAGGTAGATGGGCGTGCCGAGTCCTGCCTGCAGCACATCCACGATGCCCTGCCGGTCGATTGCCATAGAGAGCGCCCAGCGCACCAGTCGCGCCTGTTCCATGTCGCTCATGCCGTCGGGGTTGTTGGTGTCGGTGTAGGGACACTTGTCTTCCCACGCGCAGCCGAGGTGCGGCAGGTCGGTCTCATACACGGGCGAGAGCCAAGGCTCTAGCGCCTCTTCGGTCTTGGCGTTGAGGTCGGTCCACAGGTTGCCGGGCCAGATGACGCTGAGGGTCATCGTGTCCTTTTCGGTCATCGTGGGGATGAACTTCAAGCCTTTTTCTTCCAGCTCCGTGAGCCTGGCGAAGTCGATGGAGGCGAGGTCGATTTCGCCGGTTTCCATCGCCGCCATACGGGAGGTGATTTCGGGCATTTGCCTAACGACGAACTTGGCGATGTGCGCCGTTTCGCGCCAGTGTTCGGGGACAGCGTGAACTTCGCCGCGGTCGTTGGGCTTCCATTCGCCGATGGTGAAGGGGCCGGAGCCTACCGGCACGAACTGCACGGCGTCTGCGCCCATTCGCTCGTAAGCCGCCTTGCTGTCCAAGCGGACGGTGGTGTCGTTGATGTCGAACTCGCTGATGGGTATGCCCCAGAATATGTCGGTTACCATCGGGACTTTGACGGTGTATTCGTCGACCACTTGCGCCGGGCCGAATGTAGCGCCTAGCTGCGCGCCGATAGCGGCGCCGAGGCTGGGGTTGACCACGGCGTTTTGGCGGTCTAGGTTCCACGCCACGTCCTCTGCGGTCAGCATCCCAAAGTCTTCGCCTGCGAAGGCTTCGGGCGCGTGGAAGGCGATGCCTTCTCTGATGTTCAGCGTCAGCTCGTTGCCTGCGTCGTTGATGCTCCACTGCTCCGCGACGAAGGGCGCAAGGGGATCTTCGCCGTCGTGAACCAGAAGCTGGTCAAAGAAACCCATTTGGATTTCGCCGGGGCTGCCGCCGTATGTCTGCACCTCGAAGTCGCCGAACTGCTCTTCGACTGCGGGGATAGCCATAGTGATTGTAACCGTGCCTGCGGTCGGGGCCGAGGCGGGCGGCGGCGCTTGGGTGGGCGCCGCTACGGGCGCTTGGGTTGGGGCCGGGGCTACCGGAGCGGGCACGGTTGTGGGCGCTGCCGCGGCCGGCTGTGATGCCGGTTGCTCAGGCGTGGCTTCGGGCGCGCCGCCGCACGCAACGGCGAACAGCGCCATAACCGCAACCGCGGTCAAGCCGATGCGCTTCCATCGCTTAAATGACAGGTAATTTACCAATTATCCCTCCTTCAAATTTGTCCGATTCGCTTGCTCGCGGCAAGCGCGCTATTTGCCAACGGGTTGCCGTCCGTTGCAGTCTGCGCGAAACAGAACTGCAAAAGTTGCCAAGTATGATACTTATATCCGCGCAAGTGTCAAGTAGTATTTAGTTCTCTTAACGAGATTTATGCGCCGAAATGCGCGAAGTGCGCCCGTTTTGAGGCGCGCTTGTCCATACTTGGCGGGAGCGCGAGGGAGTCGAACCCACCGTCCCGACCGCAGGGCCGGGACCATCGGATTTGAAGTCCGTGGAACCCACCGGAGCCCATCCGCTCCCATATCATACGCCGCTTTTGCGCCTCCAAACGCTTTGCGTTATAGCCGGCCGTTATAGTCGGCGGCGTCTGTATTCTACGAAGTCGACGATGATGCTGTCCACCTCATCCCACCATAGGCTGCCGAGTATCAGCCCTTTGGGGACGTCGAATACCATCCAGCCATCCACCTGAAAATCGCGGTCGAGCTGCACATCGCCCCATAGGAACGGGGCGTACATATTCTCTTCCGGATCCGCCGCTTCTACAACTTTGGCCGCCTTAAACGGGTTGAGCGCGTCAATACGCTCGCCCCGTCTATCCCCTAGCTGAGCCGCTTCCGTGTCTATGAGCAGCGGCGTTACGAGGCTTGTGCGGTTGATGACCGCGATGTTGAGCAGCACAAGCTGGCGGTTGGACGCCCTGGGGCGTATGACTAGATGCTGTCCGGCGTTATCGGTGAACGCCAGCTTATCCACGATGAGCGGCTGGGTTGTATGCACTTCCAGGCTTCTGCCGCGCCCGCTCAGGCGCTCCGGCTCGCCGCCGCATCCCGCAAGCGCGGGGACGACGATTAGCAGCAGCGCCAGAATTGCGAAATGTCTTGTGGGCATCCTGCTTGCGCCGGATTGACGTCTGAAGCAAGCCGAATTCGTCAGTGTGTTGATTAGTGTCCGCATTCGGGTTTCTCTTCTAAAATGTCTTGATTTACACTGCCGCCAGCGAGGGCATTGCCCTGAGTTTGCCCACGATTTCGGGCAAGACCGCCAGCAGATAGTCCACATCCTCGTCGGTGTTGTCGCGTCCAAGCGTGATGCGCAGACTGCCCTGCGCCAGCTCCGGGGAGCGGCGAATGGCGAGCAGCACATGCGACGGCTCAAGCGATGCCGACGAGCATGCGCTGCCGCTGGAGGCGCATACGCCGGCAAAGTCCAAGCCCAGCAGCACCGGCTCGCCCTCAATGTCCTCAAACGATATGTTGACATTGTTGGGCAGGCGCTGCGTAGGGTGGCCGTTGAGATGCACTCTGTCAATGCTGTCGAATATGCCGTCTATGAGTTTGTCGCGCAGACGCAGACAATTTGCGGCAACCTGCTCGCGCTCGGATGCCGCAAGGCGCAGCGCTTCGCTCATGCCCACGATGCCGGGCACATTTTCGGTTCCGGATCTGCGCTGACGCTCTTGGCCGCCGCCGGCGTTTTGCGCCTCAAACGGCGTTCCGCGTTTCACATACAGCAACCCGACGCCCTTTGGCCCGTAAATCTTGTGCGCCGACAGGCTCATAAGATCAACGCCCAGCGCGCGGACGTTGATGTCTAGGAAGCCGGCCGCCTGCACCGCGTCGGTGTGCATAGCGATAGTACGGCTGCGGCGCTGCGCTTCCGCCTTCACGATGCGCGCGATTTCGGCGACGGGCTGTATCGTCCCGATTTCGTTGTTCGCCATCATCACGCTGACCAAAACGGTTTCGTCCGTTACGGCGCGCGCTAGGGTCTGCAGATCGACGATGCCGTATTCGTCGACCGGAACATAGGTTACATCAAAGCCGAACCGCTCAAGCTGATGGCAGGTATGAAGTACGGCGTGGTGTTCTATCGCGGTGGTGATGATGTGATTGCCCGTATGGCGCAGCGCGAATGCCGCGCCCTTGAGCGCCGCGTTATCGGACTCGGTGCCGCCGCTTGTGAACACGATTTCGCTCATCCGCGCGCCGAGTACGCGCGCCGCCTGCTCACGGGCGTCGTCCACCGCCTTGCGCGCTTCCTGCCCTATCGTGTATATGCTGGAAGGGTTGCCGAAGCCAAGCGAAAAGTGCGGCAGCATCGCTTCCAATACTTCAGCGCGAACCGGGGTAGTCGCCGAATGGTCCAGGTAAATTATGTTACCGGAACTTGTCATTGCCCTTCCCTAAATGCTTGTTGCGGTTGCCGCCATTCGCTTGCCGCAAGCGCTGCGATTTCTGCGTAGGCGCTTCGGAGTTGCCCTATTCTATCACGGACTGGCGGCAGTCTCAAAAACGGCGTGGTTTTTGGGTAGCGTAACCGATGAGCCGATACGCCAGTTTCGCGGCGGTGTAGGCGCAGGCGGCGGGGCCTTCATTCGGGCTCAACTCAGTTAGGTCAAACCCCACGATGTTGCGCCGCTCGGCAACCGCGCGCAGAAGTTCGATAGTCTCGCGCCACAACAAGCCGTGCGGCTCCGGATTGCCAACCGCCGCCATAATCGACGGGTCTAGCGCATCCAAATCTATGCTTATGTACACATTCGGCGTAAGGTTCGCCAATGCCAACGCAATCGCATCTCGAATATCGTCCCCGGCTTCGCGGCGAAAGTGCGTCGGCACGCTGTTTTCGCGGATGAAGCGCATTTCGGCGGCGCTGACGCTGCGCACACCCACCAGCGTCAGAGGGCAGACGTCGTAGATGCGCCGCGCAACCGATGCGTGTCCCCAGCGCGAGCCCATATAGCAGTCGCGCATATCGGCGTGGGCGTCCAAGTACAGCACAGACAGATCATCGTAGAGTTCGGCAAACGCTTGGACTGCGCCTATCGTGATGGTGTGTTCGCCGCCAAGCAGCGCCGTTAGTTTGCCGCGCGCCGCTGCGCTTGCAATTGCGACGCGTACATTCGCTATCATCGCTTTCGGCCCGCTCACATTCGGCAGCAAGGCGGGCGTGGTGTGAATGCCAATCTCTGATATGTCCCTGCCAAGCTCAATATCGTAGTCTTCGAGATGGCGGGACGCCTCTATGATGGCGGCGGGGCCGTGCCGCGCGCCGCCTTTGAACGAAGTGGTGCTATCATATGGCGTAGGGATAACCCAAACGGCGGCATCCGTCGGATCCGCTTCATGCGGCGGCGTATCCAGGAATGTTTGCCACTGCAACCGCGCGCCGCCCAGCCGCTCATAATCAGATTCACTCATCGCAAACCCTGCCCATGCCGTCGACCGCGCTTGCGTTGGCGTTATGCCTAATCATTGCGCGACGGCTGATCGACATGAACGGCAACGCCGCCGGCCGCATCGGCGCTGTGGATCGCATCGGGGGCGCGGTTGGCGCTGATACGCTCGCGCACCATGCCGTTGTACGCTTGGCGCTGCGTGGCGAACTCGATGCCGCGCTCTAGCGTCCATACGCTCACTTCCGGCAGATCGAACGCCCGCTTTACATCCTCAAGCGATGCGGTTGCATCAAAGTCTTTGCAGCTAAATATGTCGATGTTGACATACCGCCTGTCCGGGAAGGTGTGAACGCTGATATGGCTTTCGGCGATAAGCACGAAGCCGGACACGCCCCAATCTTGCGCCGTCTTGCCGTGATACACATACACCTGCGGCGGCACAATCTTGGTCATGCCGATGGCGGACGGGTATTCGTCCAGAAACCTGTACACCAGATCGGTGTCTTTGAGCTTGGCGGCGTCTGCGCCGTAGCCGTCAACTACGAGATGCAATGGCGGGTATCCTCACTAGATCGCAACGCCCTCGACGAAAAATTCGGTGTCCATTCAGATTATCACCGATAGTTGCGGCGCACAATGTTTATTGAAATTAGCGCTTGAACCTGCTTATAATTCCTAATCGCATACGCTTGAATGCGCGGCGAAACAAGATGCCGCATTGCGCGAATGCGCCCAAAAGCGAATACGGCGAATGCTAACCTATGCGCCGCGAAAGCGTATTAGTTACAGACGAATTGCATAGCGCGCGTTGCGCGAATACCCTTGATACAGGGCGGCAACTATGATTGAGTTGGAACACATAAGCAAATACTACGGCGATTTCCCGGCGGTTACGGACATATCCTTTCGGGTTGAGCGGGGCGAAATCCTGGGATTTCTTGGACCGAACGGCGCCGGCAAGTCCACTACGATGAAGGTCATCACCGGCTTTCATCCGCCCACCGAAGGCAAGGCGAGGATCGCCGGCTACGACATCGTGAACGATTCGCTTGAGGCGCGGCGGCACATCGGCTATCTGCCCGAAACGGTGCCGCTCTACAGCGATATGAGCGTGCGCGACTACCTTGGTTTTATGGGCAAGATACGCGGCATGTCCCCCGACTACATCCGCCGCCGCGCAAGCGAAGTGGTGGAAATCTGCCGTCTTGAAGAGTACCGCTCAACCCATATCGGCAAACTATCCAAAGGCTTTAAGCAGCGGGTAGGCATCGCGCAGGCGATACTGCACGAACCCGATGTGCTGGTGCTGGACGAACCCACCATCGGCATCGACCCGATTCAGGTTGTAGAGACGCGGCAGCTCATCAAGAACTTGGGCGGCGAACACACGCTAATCCTGAGCACGCACATACTGCCCGAAGTGAGCATGATTTGCGAGCGCGTCATCATCATCCACGAAGGTCAGATTGTTGCGGAAGACAAGCCGGAGAACCTCGCCGCCCGTCTGCGCGGCATAGAGCGCATTGAGATCGACGTCAAAGGACCATCGCGAGAGATAGCCACCGCGATGGAGAACGTGGACGGCGTAGAGACCGTGCAGCACAGATACTCGCAAGCCGACGGCTTCTCAACATTTCTGGTTGTGGCGGCGCCCGAAGCCGAACCTAGAGCGCAACTTGCGGCGGCGGTAGTAGGCGGCGGCTGGGGACTGCTGCGCCTTCAGTCTATCGGCATGTCTCTCGAAGAGATATTCCTGCGCGTTACCACCGATGAGGCAATTCCCGATCCCGAAGAGCGGGAGGAGGTTGAAGCGGATTGAACAACACACTCACAATAGCGTGGAAAGAGACGAAAGCGTACTTCTCAACGCCCACCGCCTACATCGTCGGCGCTATGTTCCTGGTGCTGACGGGCATATTCTTCGTATTCGATATGACCAGGCCGTTTGCGGAAGCGAGCGTCAGAAACTTCGTTTCGTGGGCAAACCTGTTCATTATGTTCCTCGCGCCCCTGCTCACGATGCGCCTGCTCGCCGAAGAGCAGAAGCTCGGCACGCTGGAATTGCTGCTCACTTCCCCCGTGCGCGACTGGGAAGTAGTGCTGGGCAAGTACATCGCAAGCCTCGCGATCCTGCTGGTCGCCATAGCGTTCACCCTGTACTATGTGGCGCTGCTGTACATATTCGGCAACCCGGACACCGGGCCCATCTTGAGCGCCTATCTGGGGCTGATTCTGTTCGGGGCGGCCGCGCTTGCAATCGGGCTGATGGCGTCATCGCTGTCGAGCAATCAGATTGTGTCGGCGGTGGTGGGCATGGGCATTCTGCTGACGCTTTCGTTCATCGACAGGATAGCCACCATCGTGCAGGGGTTGGCGGCGGATGTGCTGACCGGCATCTCAATGAACGCCCACTTCACGGACTTCTCGCGGGGCGTCTTGGACACAAGCCATATCGTCTATTACCTGAGCATGGCGGCGGTGTTTCTGTTCATCGCCGTCCGCTCACTAGAAACGCGCAGGTGGCGGTAAGATGGTAGATCAAACCGGTTCCGGGGACAGCCTCAAAGATCTGCTGCTGTCGTCGGTGCGCTCCACAGGCTTTTGGAGCTTCGTAACGGCGGTCGTCGGCATAGTGGCGCTGATAGCGGGCGGCGCGCTCTACTTCACCATCGAAGAGATACGCGACTTCTCCGTCAGCGTGGTAATCATCGGCATCGCGCTGATGTTCCTGGCGCTGGTGATGTCGCCGCGCGCTATCGCCATATTCCTAGTCGGCAGACAGGGGCGCTACGGCAGCAACATCGTTGTGCTAACGATTGCGTTCTTTGTGATAATCGTGCTGCTCAACTTCCTGCTGTTCAGAAGCCCTACCCGCATTGATGTAACCGCAACGCGCGTGTTCACGCTGTCCGAACAGACCTTGCAGATACTAGGCGGACTCGACCGAAATGTGCGCGCCAACGCCTTTTTCGTGCCAAACGACGCGCGCACCGGACCAGCCCGCCAGCAAGCAGAAGACCTGCTCAACGAATTCACGCGGCGCAGCGGCAATTTCGGCTATCGCTTCATCGACCCCGAACTCCAGCGCAGCGTGGCGCAGCAGTACGGCGTTACCACCTTCCCATCCGTCGTATTCGAAAACCTCGCGGACGGCACGCTTCAGGATACTCAGGCATACACCGAGCAGGATTTCGTTACAAGCATCCTAATCGTAACCGGCGCGGACCAGAAAATCGTGTACTACCTAACCGGACACGACGAAGCCGCGGCAACCCGCGATCCGCTATCCGGGGCGATTGACCAAGACAACGGCTTCGATTTCGCGCTGGCGGGCATGCAGCGCGACAACTATCGTGTTGCGCCGCTCAACCTGAAGCAGATGGGCGAAGTGCCCGAAAACGCCGCCGTGCTGGTCATAGCGTCCCCGCGCAAAGACTTGGACGCCGACGAATTCACCGCGCTGGATGCGTACATCAAGGGCGGCGGCAGGCTTATAGCGCTCTTCGATCCCACTACTCCGGACACCTTCAACGCTCTGATTTCCCAATGGGGCGTGTTCCTAGGTAGTATGAGCATCGCCGACGCCGTCAGCAACGTCGCGGGCGAAGAACTCACCCCGTTGCTTCAGCAAGCAAACGGGCAGTATTTCGACAGCGATTCCCCGGCAGCGCCCGGCATCCCTATCGCAGACCGAATCGACGTCACATTCTTCCCCGAAGCCGCCGCGATAGACCGAGTGCTGCCCGCAAGCGAAAGCCCGCCCTTCATCCAAATATCGCCGCTGGCAATGACCACGCCCGCGAGCTGGCTTGAGACAAACGCCGAGGAAGTGAACTACGATCCCGGCGAAGAGCGGCGGGGCCCCTTCCCCGTGGTAGTGGCGGTTGAGGCAAGCGGCACTATCGACGAAACGCTGCGCCATCCCACGACGAAGATAGTGGTGTTCGGCGATTCGGACTTTGCCAAGAACAAGTTCTTTTCGTCCAGCGACAACGCTGACCTGTTCCTGAATTCGGTCAACTGGCTCGCCGGCGACTACGACCTCATATCCATAAGGCCCAAAGTATTCCCCTTCCGCGAACTCGTGGTTACCACGCGGGAGCGCGACTTTATCAAGTGGTCGAGCTGGTTCGTGCCGCCAATGATTATGCTTATCATCGGCGCTGTGGTGTGGTGGCGAAGGCGCTAACAGGAGTAACTCCGAACAATGAATCTCAAGATTACCGGCGCGGTCGTTGCAGCCGCAGTCGTGGTGGCGCTGATAGCGTGGAGCAACGTGTTCGCCATCGCCGCCGCCCGCTTCGACGAAGGCAGCCTCGACGCATACTACATCGTGCAGAGCAGCCCCGGGCGCTTCACGCTGCAGGAAAAGAAAGAGGACAAGTCCCCGTGGTTCTATCAGGTGTCAGAAGACGACATTCTGAGTATCGGCGTACAATCCAACGACAACAGCGTCGACTTCTACCGCACGGACGCCAACACCTGGGCGTTCACCGACCCGGAAGGCATCCCGCCCAACTACAACCGCTGGGGCGGCGTTACCCTGCTGCTCAGCGGCCCCGGCACGCGGCGCGACCTGACGGCGTTTCAGCCCGTAATCGACGACCCCGCGCAGTATGGGCTTGACACGCCCGCCACTATCGTAGATGTAGGGCTGTCCGCAAACCGCAGCATCCAATTTCGGCTGGGCGATCTCACCACCGACGGCAGGCATCACTACGGGCAGGTCGTCGGCTTTCCCGACCTGTTTCTCATAGCCTCTTCGTGGGGCGATGTCATCAGCAGGCTCGCCAACGAACCGCCCGTCCCCAAGTGGTATGTGCGCCGCGATCCCGCCAACATCGTGGAGCTGAACGCCTATCGCGGCAACCCGATACAAGAAGAGGTAACCTATGTCTCTTTCATTCAGGACTACAAAACCGGCGAATGGAGCGTCATAGACTACGACGTAGACAAGCAAGAGCAGCCCATCGATCTGGATGTATGGGAGCCGCTCATTCCGCTGACGCCGGGGCCGGAGAATATGACAATCGCCGTTCCCGCGGTGGATGACCAAGACTACACGCCTTGGGGAATCGGGGACGACTCCAAGGCGATCGAGATACGCTTTTCAGGAACCACCGAGCGCGGCACGCGCTTCACCGACGGCGTGCTGTTCATACTTGGGGACAAGACCGACGACGGGGGGCGCTACTACGCCAAGTCCGAGTCCAACTTCATACGCCAGCCGATAATCAGCCTCGACGCCGAATGGGTAGATACCTTCCTGGACCTGATCGACGATGTGCCATACGGCGAAGCGGAGGAAGATGCCGATGCGTCCAACTAACGCACCGCTCGTCCCGCCGCTTGCGACGTCTCGTTGACGCGCAGCGCCGCCAAGCCTGCGGCAACGCCCTACCCTGCTTTTGCCATTGCAAAACGCCAACGCCACTCTTGAACGGATTGGAGATGCGCTATGCACGCTGAGATAGTGTCCATCGGCACGGAGCTGCTTATGGGCGAGCTTGTGGACACCAACTCGGCGTTCCTAGCGTCCGAACTCGCCAAACTGGGCATTGAAGTGCGCTGGGTAACCAAAGTTGGCGATGACCCTGACCGCCTGTTTGAAGTCATTGACCGCGCTTTCACTCGCTCCGACGTCACGCTCACATCCGGGGGGCTCGGCCCCACATCCGACGACCTCACCCGCGAAACTATCGCCCGCGTGTTCGGCGAAGAGATGAGCGTGCAAGACGATCTGTTGGCGCATCTCAAAAGCCTATTCGCCAATCGCGGCTTTCCAATGCCGGAAACCAACATCAAGCAGGCAACGCTCATCCCCTCGGCGCAGGCTATCTCCAACCCGATGGGCACCGCGCCCGGCTGGTGGGCGGAACGCAACGGCAGCGTCATCGCCGCTATGCCGGGTCCGCCCCGCGAAATCCAACGCATGTGGGAGCGCGAAATCGCGCCCCGCCTCAAAGAGCGCAACCCCAGCGTCGCCATCGTTACGCGCAACCTGAAGACATTCGGCATAACCGAAGGCGGTCTGGACGAAATGCTGTCCCCGCTGTTCAAGAGCGAAAACCCGCAACTCGGCATCTACTCCAAGCAGGACGGCATACACCTGCGCGCAATCGCAACCGCCGCCACGGACGCCGAGGCGCGCGCGCTGATTGCGCCGATGGAAGCGGATATACGCCGCATCATCGGCGACGACGCCATATGGGGCTTGGACGACGAAACGCCTGAAGGCAAGGCGATAGCGTTGCTGCGGGAATGCGGCGTTACGCTGGGCGTGATGGAATCGTTCACCGGCGGGCTGCTTTTGAGCAACTTGGCGGATGCCGAAGGCGGCGACAAGGTTCTAGCCGGCGGCGTGGTTGTCCACAGCGCGGATGGCTTGGCGCGACAGGGCGTCGACGCCGCGCTAATCGAGCGCCACGGCGTCGCAAGCCCCCAAGTCGCCGAAGATATGGCGCGCGCCACACGCACGCTATTCACCGCAGATATAGGCATCGGCATCAGCCCGCTTGCGAGTGATTCGTCCGACGCCGCTCCCGCGGGCGCCTCATACATCGGGTTCGCGGCCGATGAGCGCAGCGCCTCGACATCCGGCCGCTACCCCACCCGCCGCCTGCGCATCCGCAGCCGCGCCGCAACGCACGCATTGCTAGGCCTATGCCGCTTCCTGCAAGGGCAAAGCCCGCAGGGTCCGACGCTGAAGCGCTAAATTGACGCATCTGCCGATGAAAACGCCCAACACATTCGCTCACCGACTCGCTTCCCTGCAAAGCCGCGCTTGGCTACCCCCGGCTCTGCTGTTGCTTGCGCTCTCATCCGTGTTCCTGTTCGGCAGCGAGGAGCGCGGCTACTTCTATCGAGCAGGCGGTCACGATGACATGTCATCAAAGAACATGACGATAGCCGAGAACCTGTCCATGGAGCATAATTTTGTGATGTTCCTGCGTCAGTTGTTGGACGCAGACGGCGAGCCCGCCTACTCCACCTACTACCTGTACAGTCGCTTTCCCATTGGCAGTTATGCGCTGATTAAGCTGGCGACTCTGCCTTTCGGAGACAGCCTATCAGCCAAAATATACGCCGCCCGAATGCTGATGCTGCTGTTCTTCGCCGCCGCCGCGCTCATGGCGTACCTAGCGCTATGCCGCATTGCAGCCAGCCGCTGGATCGCGCTCACCGCAACTTTGCTGGCGTTCTCTTCCCCTTTCTGCCTGTACTGGAATGACGTCATTTCCAGCGAAGCCATCGTAGATATATTCGGGATGTTGCTAGTCTTTCATGGGATGGCAGTTTTCGAACAGGAAGGGCGTTTCCGGCAGCTTGCCGCCAAGACATGCGCGGCGCTGTTTTTAGGCTGGCATGCCTATGCGCTGCTGCTGCCGTTCATCGCTTTCGGGCTGACGCGCCAATTCATCAAAACCGGGGTGGGCGGCTGCGTCCCTCACAGCGCATTGCGCCAATTAAAGCATACGGCGCGCTCTTTGCTGCGCAGCCGCTATTTGGCGCTCGGCGTCATAGCGCTGGCTTTCGGCGTTTCTATGCTGACCATTAACTTCACAAGCGAATACTTCGCCTTGAACCGCGAAACCCCATTGACCGAACTCCCATCGTTCAGGTCGATGCTGATCCGCACAGGCTTCGATTCGGATTACACGCAAGTAAACGCCTACATCCTGCATTGGCGAGTTTTCTTGGAGCGTCAATTTCATCGCGTCGGCGCGATGCTCCTGCCCTACGCCTTCTCCCCGCCATTCGTGGATCACGACCACAGAAGCGCGATGCTGCGATTATTCGTCATGCTAGGAATAGCGGCGTTCGTCGCAAGCCTGATTGGATCGCTGTTTGTCCGGCGCTATACAATGCTCTGGGCTGCTCTGGCGATTAGCGGCTTCTGCTGGGCGCTGCCCATGCGCACCAACACCGCATCCTCGTTCCATCACTTCGAAGCTTTATTCTACATCGGCGTCGCGCTAACGCTATTCTCAATGCTGTCGCTGTTGCTGCATAGGCTGGCGGGCGAGCGGCTCGTCGCCGCGCTGTCCATCGCCGCGCTGCTGATATTCGCATTTTCCGCCTTGCGAATGTCTCAACTAAACTACTCCATCCAAGCGGCAGAGATTCAGGAAGCGGCAGTCGCCGACTTTGAAGCCATCCGCAATGCCACGGACGGGAAGACAGTGCTGGTTAACTCTATGCCCGCATTTCTCCACAGAAGTCATGTCATCAACTATTATCTCTCCGGAAGACCTATAGTATATGGATACCAAACTGTACTATCTGTACTATATGGATACGGAACCATACTATATGGATCCGAAATCGTGTCTCCTGAACACCCGCTCGACTTTATCGTCACGGGCGCGCGCGCAGACGGACTCGCTTCGCTCACGCCGCAGAACCAAACGGTATTTCTTTACGAATGGAATGAATACCACAGACACATGACCGAAGCCATAGAGAAGGCGGGCGCGCCGCAAATCCGCTCCGACCTTTTTGATGTGTATCTCAACGGCAACAGCCTGATATACGTCAAAGACGATTGCGGCAGGGATGATACTGATAACGACTTTTTCTTGGCGGCATTTCCCGTCAACGAAAACGACCTGTCCGTCGAGTCCAGAGAGCGCGGCTTCCAAAACCTCGACTTCGCCTTCTGGCAAAACGGCATACGGCAGAGCGACGGTCGGTGCATCGCCATAGCTCAGATCCCGGATTACGACATCGCCCGCATATCCACCGGCCAACACACCCGACGCACTGACGGCTCATTCGAACATCCATGGGAAGGCGAAATCTTTCCGTCAAACCCGCTGACAAATGTGCCGATGGAACGAATAAACGAAACCATAGCGCAGGCGGGCGCGCCGCTAATCCGATCCGACTTTGACGTGCATCTCAATGACGACGCGCTGATATATGTCAAAGACGATTGCAGTCGGAACGATGCTGACTTGGGCTTCTTCTTGGCGGCATTTCCCGTCAACGAAAACGACCTGCCCGTCGAGTACAGACAGCGCGGCTTCCAAAACCTCGACTTCGGCTTCCGGAAGAACGGCATACGGCAGGCCGACGGTCGGTGCGTTGCCCTAGTCCAGCTCCCGGACTACGACATCGCCCGAATATCCACCGGACAATACATCCGAGGCGCTGCCGGCGAAACCCAAAGCCTGTGGCAGGGCGAAATCTTCCCGTCAAACCCGCTGATAAACGCGCCAATGGAACGGATAAACGAAACCATAGCGCAAACGGGCGCGCCGCAAATCCAATCAGACTTCGACGTGTATATCAGCGATGACACTCTGATATATGTCAAAGATGGCTGCAGCGAAAACGATACTGACGCGCCCTTCTTCTTGGCGGCATTTCCCGTCAACGAAAGCGACCTGCCCGTCGAGTCCAGACGGCGCGGCTTCCAAAACCTCGATTTCGGCTTCCAGAAAAACGGCATACGGCAAGCCGGCGGTCGGTGCATCGCCGTAGCCCAGCTCCCGGACTACGACATCGCCCGCATACATACCGGCCAATACACTCAGCCAATAAATGGTCCAACTCAACACATATGGGAAGGCGAATTCCGCTTGAGGGAGATGTCCCGTTGACACCCTTTACGCCGAAAATGCTCAAAACATTCGCTCACAAACTCGCTTCCCTGCCAAACCGAGCTTGGCTGCCGCCGGCTCTGCTGTTGCTCGCGCTCTCGTCGCTATTCCTATTTGACGGCAGCCGTGGCCACTTTAGGGGAACGGGAGGCATTCACGATCAAGTATCTGCAAAAAATATGGCAATAACTGAGCATCTGTCGATAGATCATCGCTTTCTGATGTTCAGAGGTCAGACTCCGGACCCATACGGCAATGCCGGTTACAGACTAAACAGTCGATTTCCTATCGGCGCCTATGCGTTGATTAAACTGGCGATTCTGCCTTTCGGAGACAACCTGTCTGCCAAAATCCTCACTGCGCGAATGCTAATGCTGCTGTTCTTCGTCGCTGCCGCAGTCCTTGCGTATCTGTCGTTGATCCGCCTTACTTCCAGCCGTTGGATTGCGTTGACGGCGGCGTTGCTGGCGTTCTCTTCTCCTTACTTCATGTACTACGGCGATATGATTTCCAGCGAAGCGATTGTAGATATATTCGCGGTTTTGCTGGTCTTTCATGCGATGGCGCTATTTATGCAGGAGGGGCGCTTCCTGCAGCTTGCCGTCAAGACATGCGCGGCGCTGCTTCTAGGCTGGCATGTGTATGCAATGCTGTTGCCGTTTATCGCTTTCGGGCTGACGCGTGAACTCATCAAAACTCGCTTGGGCGGCTCCGTTTCTCCCCTTGGAGTACGCCAATTAAAGCATACGGCGCTCTCTTTGCTGCGCAGCCGTTATCTGACGCTCGGCGTAGTGGCGTTGCTTTTCGGAATTTCGATGCTAACCTTTAACTTCACGAATGAATACTTCGCGCTGAACCGCGAAGTTCCATTTACCGAAACGACCTCGTTCAGTTCGATGATGAATCGCACGGGCATCGTCCCGCAAAACTACGAAAACCTTCTCATCGAGTTGTCTTGGCCCATTTTTCTGGAGCGTCAGTTTCACCGTATTGGCACAATGGCCCTGCCCTACGCGTTCACCCCATCATTCGTGGCATTCGTGGATCACGACCACGCAGAGCGGTTGCTGCAATTATTTGTCATACTAGGAATAGCGGTGTCCGGCGCAAGCCTGATTGGCTTGTTGTTCGTCCGACGCCACACAATCCTTCTGGCTACCTTGGCGCTGAGCGGCTTCTGCTGGGCGCTGCCAATGCGCCGCAACACCGCAGTCCCGGATCACAACTACGAAGCCATGTTTTACATAGGCGTTACGCTAACGCTATTCTCACTTATCTTGCTGTGCCTACGCAGACTGTCGGGTGAGCGGCTTATCGCAACCCTGTCTATCGCGGCGATGCTGATATTCGCATTCTCCGCCTTGCGAATGTCACAACTAAACAATCTCAATCAAACGGCCGAACTTTACGAGGATACGGTCGCCGACTTTGAAGTCATCCGCAATATGACTGACGGAAAAACAATACAAGTTGGCGTTATGCCTAAATTTCACAGAGAGGTAAAGGACTTAGTCTATTACTACCTCTCAGGCAGAATCACAATGGATAACGATATCATTGTGTCGCATTCGTTCACACCCGACTTTGTAGTTACAAGCGACGGCACAGCCGCGCTCGCTTCTCTTACACCGCAGAATCGAGAGGTATTTCTTTACGAATGGAATAGCTACTACGGCCACATAGACGAAACTATAGCGCGCGCGGGCGCGCCGATAATCCAATCCGACTTTGACGTGTACCTCAACGACAACAGCCTGATATACGCCAAAGACGATTGCAGCATGAGCAATACCACCGCCGCCTTCTTCTTGGCGTTACATCCCGTCAACGAAAGCGACCTGCCCGCCGAAAGCAAGCAATACGGTTCCCATCATCTCGACTTCTCCTACCAAACAAGCGGCATCCAACAGAGCAACGATAGGTGCATTGCCATAATCCCGCTTCCTGATTATGATATTGCCTACATATACACTGGACAGTACAGCCAACATCCTGACGGCTCAACTCAACGTCTGTGGGAAGGCGAATTCCGCCCGGCAGACCGGCTGACAAATGATCGGCTGAAAGAGATAGACCAAACCATAGCGCAAGCGGGCGCGCCGATAATCCAATCCGATTTTGACGTGTACCTCAACGAAAATAGCCTGATATACGCCAAGGACGATTGCAGCATGAGCGCTATCGCCGACTCATTCTTCTTGGCGCTATATCCCGTCAACGAAAGCGATCTGCCCGCGGAAAGCAAGCAATACGGCTCCCATCATCTTGACTTCTCCTATCGAACAGGCGGCATCCAACGGGGCGGCGATCGGTGCATTGCCATAGTCCCGCTCCCTGATTATGATATTGCCCGCATATACACTGGACAGTACAGCCAACATCCTGACGGCTCAACTCAACACCTGTGGGAAGGCGAATTCCGCCCGGCTGACCGGCTGACAAATGATCGGCTGAAAGAGATAGACGAAACCATAGCGCAAGCAGGCGAGCCGATAATCCGATCCGACTTTGATGTGTACCTCAACGACAACAGCCTGATATACGCCAAGGACGATTGCAGCCTAAGCGCTATCGCCGACTCATTCTTCTTGGCGCTATACCCCGTCGACGAAATCGACCTGCCCGCCGGGTCCAGGCAGCACGGCTTCCATAATCTTGACTTCTCCTATCGAACAGGCGGCATCCAACGGAGCGGCGATCGGTGCATTGCCATAGTCCCGCTTCCTGATTACGACATCGCCCGCATATACACCGGCCAGTACACTCAACGTGCAGACGGTTCAACCCAATACATATGGGAAGGCGAATTCCGCGCGGCAGACCGGCTAATAAACGATCTGCCGAAAGACATAGACGAAACCATAGCGCAAGCGGGCGAGCCGATAATCCAATCAGACTTCGACGTGTATATCAGCGACGACACTCTGATATACGCCAAAGACAGTTGCAGCCTGAGCGATACGACCTCCGCCTTCTTCTTGGCGCTATATCCCGCCGACGAAAGCGCCCTGCCCGTCGAATCCAGGCAGCGCGGCTTCCACAACCTCGACTTCAACTTCCAGGAAAACGGCATAAGGCAAGCCGACGGTCGGTGCGTTGCCGTTATCCCGCTTCCTGATTATGATATTGACCGCATATCCACAGGCCAATACACCCAACGCGCTGACGGCTCGACCGAACACCTGTGGGAAGGCGAATTCCGCCCGACGGGGGTATCTCCTTGACACATTTGTCGATGAAAACGCCCAAAGCATTCATCCGAGGCATTGCTTCCATGCAAAGCCGCGCTTGGCTGCCGCCGGCGCTGTTGCTGCTCGCCATCTCTTCCGTGTTCCTGTTCGGCAGCGACCAACGCGGCTACTTCTATCGAGCAGGCACTCACGATGAAATGACGTCAAAGAACATGTTGATAGCCGAGAACCTGTCCATAGAGCATAACTTTGTGATGTTCCTGCGTCAGGTTTTGGACGCAGGAGGCGAACCCGCCTACTACTCGTACAATCGCTTCCCCATTGGCAGTTATGCGTTGATTAAGCTGGCGACTCTGCCCGTCGGAGGCAGCCTATCAGCCAAAATATACGCCGCCCGAACACTGATGCTGCTGTTCTTCGCCGCAGCCGCGCTTACGGCGTACCTAGCGCTACGCCGCATTACAGCCAGCCGCTGGATCGCGCTCACCGCCGCGCTGCTGGCGTTCTCTTCCCCTTTCTGCTTGTACTACGGCGACGTGATTTCCGGCGAAGTCATCGTAGATATATTCGCGGTACTGCTGGTCTTTCACGGGATGGCAGTTTTCGAGCAAGAAGGGCGGTTCCGGCAGCTTGCCGTCAAGACATGCGCGGCGCTGTTTCTAGGCTGGCACGCCTATGCGCTGCTGCTGCCGTTCATCGCTTTCGGGCTGACGCGCGAACTTGTCAGGGCGACATCAGGCGTTTCCCATACATCCAATACATTATATCGGCTAAAGCATACGGCACTCTCTTTGCTGCGCAGCCGCTATTTAGCGCTCGGCGTCATCGCCCTGGCTTTCGGCGTTTCTATGCTGACCATTAACTTCACAAACGAATACTTCGCTTTGAACCGCGAAACCCCATTGACCGAGCTCCCATCATTCAGGTCGATGGTGAGCCGCACAGGCTTCGATTCGTATTTCGCAGAAAGATACGGCTATCATCTGACTTGGCCCGTTATATTGGAGCGCCAGTTTCACCGCGTCGGCGCGATGCTCCTGCCCTACGCCTTCTCACCGCCATTCGTGGATGGAGATCACATAAGCGCGATGCTGCGATTATTCGTCATGCTAGGAATAGCGGCGTTCGTCGCAAGCCTGATTGGATCGCTGTTTGTCCGGCGCTATACAATGCTCTGGGCAGCCCTAGCGATTAGCGGCTTCTGCTGGGCGCTGCCAATGCGCAACAGCACCGCATTCCCATTTCATCACTTCGAAGGCTTATTCTACATAGGCGTCGCGCTAACGCTGTTCTCAATGCTGTTGCTGTTGCTACGCAGATTGGCGGGCGAGCGGCTTGTCGCGGCGCTGTCCGTCGCCGCGCTGCTGATATTCATATTTTCCGCCTTGCGAATGTCTCAACTAAACAACTCCATCCAAACGGCAGAGATTCAGGGAGCGGCAGTCGCCGACTTTGAAGCCATCCGCAACGCCACGGACGGGAAGGCAGTGCTGATTAACTCTATGCCCGGATTTCTCCACAGAAGTCAGGTCATCAACTATTATCTCTCCGGAAGACCCATACTATATGGATACGAAACTGTACAATCTGTACTATATGGATACGGAACCATACTATATGGATCCGAAACCGCGTCCCCCGAACACTCGCTCGACTTTATCGTCACGGGCGACCGCGCTGACGGACTCGCTTCGCTCACCCCGCAGAACCAAACGGTGTTTCTTTACGAATGGAATGAATACCACAAACACATAACCGAAACCATAGAGAAGGCAGACTCGCCGCAAATCCGATCAGACCTTTTTGATGTGTATCTCAACGACAGCAGTCTGATATACGTCAAAGACGATTGCGACTGGAATGACACTAACGCGTTCTTCTTCTTGGCGGCATTTCCCGTCAATGAAAACGACCTGCCCGTCGGGTACAGACAGCGCGGCTTCCAAAACCTCGACTTCGGCTTCTGGAAAAACGGCATGCTGCAGAGCGAGCAGCGGTGCATTGTCATAACGCCGCTCCCGGATTACGACATCGACCGAATATCCACCGGACAATACATCCGACGCGCTGACGGCGAAACCCAACACCTGTGGGAAGGCGAAATCTTCCCGTCAAACCCGCTGATAAACGAGCCGATGGAACGGATAAACGAAACCATAGCGCAGGCGGGCGCGCCGCAAATCCGATCAGACTTCGACGTGCATCTCACTGACGACGCGCTGATATACGTCAAAGACGGCTGCGGCGAAAACGATACTGACGCGCCCTTCTTCTTGGCGGCATTTCCCGTCAACGAAAACGACCTGCCAGTCGAGTACAGGCAGCGCGGCTTCCAAAACCTCGACTTCGGCTTCCGGGGAAACGGCATACGGCAGGGCGATGAACGATGCGTTGCCCTAGTCCAGCTCCCGGACTACGACATCGCTCGCATATCCACCGGACAATACATCCAAGGCGCTGACGGCTCAACCCAACATCTATGGGAGGGCGAAGTCTTCCCACCAAGCCTGCTGATAAACGCGCCGATGGAACGCATAAACGAAACCATAGCGCAAGCGGGCAAGCCGATAATCCAATCAGACTTCGACGTGCATCTCAATGACGACGCGCTGATATATGTCAAAGACGGCTGCAGCGAAAACGATACTGACGCGCCCTTCTTCTTGGCGGCATTTCCCGTCAAACAAAGCGACCTGCCCGTCGAGTACAGACAGCGCGGCTTCCAAAACCTCGACTTCGGCTTCCCAAAAAACGGCATACGGCAGAGCGACGGTCGGTGCATTGCCATAGCCCAGCTCCCGGACTACGACATCGCCCGCATATACACTGGACAATACATACAAGGCGCCGACGGCTCGACCCAACACCTATGGGAGGGCGAATTCCGCCCGACGGAGACATCTCGTTGACGCATTCGCCGATGAAAACTCCCAGCGCATTCGCTCACAAACTCGCTTACCTGCAAAGCCGCGCTTGGCTGCCGCCGGCGCTGTTGCTGCTCGCGCTCTCTTTCGTGTTCCTGTTCGGCGGCGACCAACGCGGCTACTTCTATCGATCAGGCGCTCACGATGAAATGACGTCAAAGAACATGGCGGTAGCCGAGAACCTGTCCATAGAGCATAACTTTGTGATGTTCATACGTCAGGTTTTGGACGCAGACGGCGAGCCCGCCTACTACTTGTACAATCGCTTCCCCATTGGCAGTTATGCGCTGATTAAGCTGGCGACGCTGCCTTTCGGAGACAGCCTATCAGCCAAAATATACGCCGCCCGAACGCTGATGCTGCTGTTCTTCGCCGCCGCAGCGCTCACGGCGTACCTAGCGCTGCGCCGCATTACAGCCAGCCCCTGGATCGCGCTCACCGCCGCGCTGCTGGCGTTCTCTTCCCCTTTTTGCTTGTACTACGGCGACGTGATTTCCAGCGAAACCATCGTAGATATATTCGCGGTACTGCTGGTCTTTCACGGGATGGCGGTTTTCGAGCAGGAAGGGCGGTTCCGGCAGCTTGCCGTCAAGACATGCGCGGCGCTGTTTTTAGGCTGGCACGCCTATGCGCTGCTACTGCCGTTCATCGCTTTCGGGCTGACGCGCCAACTCTTCAAAACCCGCTTGAACGGCTCCGCCCCTCCCCTCGCATTGCGTCAACTAAAGCATACGGCGCTCTCTTTACTGAGAAGCCGCTATTTGGCGCTCGGCGTCATAGCGCTGGCTTTCGGCATTTCTATGCTGACCATTAACTTCACAAACGAATACTTCGCCTTGAGCCGCGAAACCCCATTGACCGAACTCCCATCATTCAGGTCGATGGTGAGCCGCACAGGCTTCGATTCGCATTACGCAGAAAGATACGGCTATCATCTGGCTTGGCCCCTTTTATTGGAGCGCCAATTTCACCGCGTCGGCGCGACGTTCCTGCCCTACGCCTTCTCCCCGCCATTCGTGGATAGAGATCATAGAGACGTGATGCTGCGATTGTACGTCATGCTAGGAATAGCGGCGTTCGTCGCAAGTCTGATTGGATCGCTGTTTGTCCGGCGCTATACAATGCTCTGGGCTGCTCTGGCGATTAGCGGATTCTGCTGGGCGCTGCCCATGCGCCACGCCGCCGCATCCCCGGTCCATCACTTCGAAGGCTTATTCTACATCGGCGTCGCGCTAACGCTGTTCTCAATGCTGTTGCTATACCTGCGCAGATTGGCGGGCGAGCGGCTTGTCGCGGCGCTGTCCGTCGCCGCGCTGCTGATATTCATATTTTCCGCCCTGCGAATGTCTCAACTAAGCAACTCCATTCAAACGGCAGAGATTCAGGAAGCGGCAACCGCCGACTTTGAAGCCATCCGCAATGCCGCGGACGGGAAGGCAGTGCTGGTTAACTCTATGCCTGAATTTCTCCACAGAAAGCAGGTCATCAACTATTATCTATCCGGAAGTCCCATACTATATGGATACGAAACTGTACTATATGGATACGAAACCGCGTCCCCCGAACACTCGCTCGACTTTATCGTCACGAGCGCGCGCGCTGACGGCCTCCCTTCGCTCACCCCGCAGAACCAAACGGTATTTCTTTACGAATGGAATGAATACCACAGACACATGACCGAAGCCATAGAGGAGGCGGGCGCGCCGCAAATCCGCTCCGACTTTTTTGATGTGTATCTCAACGGCAGCAGCCTGATATACGTCAAAGACGGTTGCAGCCTGAGCGATACTAACGAGTTCTTCTTCTTGGCTGCATTTCCGGTCGACGAAAACGACCTTCCCGTCGAGTACAGACGGCACGGCTTCCAAAAAATCGACTTCGGCTTCTGGAAAAACGGCATACTGCAGAGCGAGGAGCGGTGCATTGTCATAACGCCGCTCCCGGATTACGACATCGCCCGAATATCCACCGGACAATACACCCGACGCGCTGACGGCTCATTCGAACATCCATCATGGAAAGGCGAAATCTTCCCGTCAAACCCGCTGATAAACGTGCCAATGGAACAGATAAACGAAACCATAGCGCAAGCGGGCGCGCCGATAATCCGATCAGACTTCGACGTGCATCTCACTGACGACGCGCTGATATACGTCAAAGACGGCTGCAGCGAAAACGATACTGACGCGCCCTTCTTCTTGGCGGCATTTCCCGTCAAACAAAGCGACCTGCCCGAAGGCAGCAGACAGCGCGGCTTCCAAAACCTCGACTTCGGCTTCCGGGGAAACGGCATACGGCAGGGCGATGAACGATGCGTTGCCTTAGTCCAGCTCCCTGATTACGACATCGCTCGCATATCCACCGGACAATACATCCAAGGCGCTGACGGCTCAACCCAACATCTATGGGAGGGCGAAGTCTTCCCGCCAAGCCTGCTGATAAACGCGCCGATGGAACGGATAAACGAAACCATAGCGCAAGCGGGCGCGCCGCAAATCCGATCAGACTTCGACGTGCATCTCACTGACGACGCGCTGATATATGTCAAAGACGGCTGCGGCGAAAACGATACCGACGCGCCCTTCTTCTTGGCGGCATTTCCCGTCGACGAAAACGACCTGCCAGTCGAGTACAGGCAGCGCGGCTTCCAAAACCTCGACTTCGGCTTCCGGGGAAACGGCATACTGCAGGACGACGAACGATGCGTTGCCCTAGTCCAGCTCCCGGATTATGACATCGCCCGCATATCCACCGGACAATACATCCAAGGCGCCGACGGCTCGACCCAACACATATGGGAGGGCGAATTCCGATTGAGGAAGATGTCCCGTTGACACCCTTTACGACGAAAACGCCCAAAGCATTCGTCCGCGGCATCGTTTCCCTGCAAAGCCGCGCTTGGCTGCCGCCGGCTCTGCTGTTGCTTGCGCTCTCATCCGTGTTCCTGTTTGGCGGCGACCAACGCGGCTACTTCTATCGAGCAGGCACTCACGATCAATTGTCGTCAAAGAACATGGCGGTAGCCGAGAACCTGTCCACAGGGCATAATTTTGTGATGTTCACACGTCAGGTTTTGGGCGCAGACGGCGAACCCGACTACTACTTGTACAGTCGCTTCCCCATTGGCAGTTACGCGCTGATTAAGCTGGCGACGCTGCCCGTCGGGGACAGCCTATCAGCCAAAATCTACGCCGCCCGAACGCTGATGCTGCTGTTCTTCGCCGCCGCCGCGCTCACGGCGTACCTAGCGCTACGCCGCATTACAGCCAGCCGCTGGATCGCGCTCACCGCCGCGCTGCTGGCGTTCTCTTCCGCCTACTGCCTGTACTACAGTGACGTGATTTCCAGCGAAGCCATCGTAGATATATTCGCGGTACTCCTGGTCTTTCATGGGATGGCGGTTTTCGAGCAGGAAGGGCGGTTCCGCCAGCTTGCCGTCAAGACATGCGCGGCGCTGTTTTTAGGCTGGCACGCCTATGCGCTGCTGCTGCCGTTCATCGCTTTCGGGCTGACGCGCGAACTCTTCAAAACCCGCTTGAACGGCTGCGTCCCTCCCATCGCATTGCGCCAACTAAGGCATACCGCGCTCTCTTTGCTGAGAAGCCGCTATTTAGCGCTCGGCGTCATAGCCCTGGCTTTCGGCATTTCTATGCTGACCATTAACTTCACAAGCGAATACTTCGCTTTGAACCGCGAAACCCCCTTGACCGAGCTCCCATCGCTCAGGTCGATGCTGATCCGCACAGGCTTCGATTCGGGTTTCACGGAAGGAGGCGCCTTCTTCCTGCATTGGCCCATCTTCTTGGAGCGCCAGTTTCACCGCGTCGGCGCGATGCTCCTGCCCTACGCCTTCTCACCGCCATTCGTGGATCACGACGACAGAAGCGCGATGCTGCGATTATTCGTCATGCTAGGAATAGCGGCGTTCGGCGCAAGCCTGATTGGATTGCTGTTTGTCCGGCGCTATACAATGCTCTGGGCAGCCCTAGCGATTAGCGGCTTCTGCTGGGCGCTGCCCATGCGCAACAGTACCGCATTCCCATTTCATCACTTCGAAGCCTTATTCTACATAGGCGTCGCGCTAACGCTATTCTCAATGCTGTCGCTGTGGCTGCATAGGCTGGCGGGCGAGCGGCTCGTCGCCGCGCTGTCCGTCGCCGCGCTGCTGATATTCGCATTTTCCGCTCTGCGAATGTCTCAACTAAGCAACTCCATCCAAGCGGCAGAGATTCAGGAAGCGGCAGTCGCCGACTTTGAAGCCATCCGCAATGCCACGGACGGGAAGGCAGTGCTGATTAACTCTATGCCCGGATTTCTCCACAGAAATCAGGTCATCAACTATTATCTCTCCGGAAGACCCATACTATATGGATACGAAACTGTACAATCTGTACTATATGGATACGGAACCATACTATATGGATCCAAAACCGTGTCCCCCGAACACTCGCTCGACTTTATAGTCACGGGCGACCGCGCAGACGGACTCGCTTCCCTCACCCCGCAGAACCAAACGGTATTCCTTTACGAATGGAATGAATACCGCAAACACATGACCGAAGCCATAGCCATAGAGAAGGCGGGCGCGCCGCAAATCCGCTCCGACCTTTTTGATGTGTATCTCAACGGCAGCAGCCTGATATACGTCAAAGACGATTGCAATTGGGATGACACTAACGCGTTCTTCTTCTTGGCGGCATTTCCCGTCAACGAAAGCGACCTTCCCGTCGAGTACAGACGGCGCGGCTTCCAAAACCTCGACTTCGACTTCCGGAAAAACGGCATACAGCAGAGCGAGAAGCGGTGCACTGCCATAACGCCGCTCCCGGATTACGACATCGCACGAATATCCACCGGCCAATACACCCGACGCGCTGACGGCTCAACTCAATACCTATGGGAAGGCGAAATCTTCCCGTCAAACCCGCTGATAAATATGCCGATGGAACGGATAAACGAAACTATAGCGCAAGCGGGCGCGCCGCTAATCCAATCAGCCTTCGACGTGCATCTCAATGACGACGCGCTGATATATGTCAAAGACGATTGCAGCGAAAACGATGCTGACTTGGGCTTCTTCTTGGCGGCATTTCCCGTCGACGAAAGCGACCTGCCCGTCGAGTACAGACAGCGCGGCTTCCAAAACCTCGACTTCGCCTTCCAAAAGAACGGCATACGGCAGGACGACGGTCGGTGCGTTGCCCTAGTCCAGCTCCCGGATTACGACATCGCCCGAATATCCACAGGACAGGACACACAACGCGTTGACGGCTCATTCGAACATCTGTGGGAAGGCGAAATCTTCCCGTCAAACCCGCTGATAAACGCGCCAATGGAACGCATAAACGAAACCATAGCGCAAGCGGGCAAGCCGATAATCCAATCAGACTTCGACGTGTATCTTAACGGCAATAGCCTGATATACGTCAATGACGGTTGCAGCCTGAGCGATACTGACGCGCCCTTCTTCTTGGCGTTATACCCCGTCGACGAAAACGACCTGCCCGCCGGCTCCAGGCAGTACGGCTTCCAAAACCTCGACTTCGGCTTCCGGGGAAATGGCATACGGCAGGACGACGGTCGGTGCGTTGCCGTAGTCCCGCTTCCCGATTATGATATTGACCGCATATACACTGGACAATACGCCCGACGCGCTGACGGCTCATTCGAACATCCATGGGAGGGCGAATTTCGCCCGACGGAGACATCTCGTTGACGCATTCGCCGATGAAAACTCCCAGCGCATTCGCTCGCAAACTCGCTTCACTGCAAAGCCGCGCGTGGCTGCCGCCGGCGCTGTTGCTGCTCGCGCTCTCTTCCGTGTTCCTGTTCGGCGGCGACCAACGCGGCTACTTCTATCGAGTAGACGGTCACGATCAATTGTCGTCAAAGAACATGGCGATAGCCGAGAACCTGTCCATAGAGCATAATTTTGTGATGTTCATACGTCAGATTTTGGACGCAGACGGCGAGCCCGCCTACTACCCGTACAATCGCTTCCCCATTGGCAGTTATGCGCTGATTAAGCTGGCGACGCTGCCTTTCGGAGACAGCCTATCAGCCAAAATATACGCCGCCCGAACGCTGATGCTGTTGTTCTTCGCCGCCGCCGCGCTCATGGCGTACCTAGCGCTGCGCCGCATTACAGCCAGCCGCTGGATCGCGCTCACCGCCGCGCTGCTGGCGTTCTCTTCCCCTTTCTGCTTGTACTACGGCGACGTGATTACCAGCGAACTCATCGTAGATATATTCGGGATGTTGCTGGTCTTTCACGGGATGGCGGTTTTCGAGCAGGAAGGGCGGTTCCGGCAGCTTGCCGTCAAGACATGCGTAGCGCTGTTTTTAGGCTGGCATGCCTATGCGCTGCTGCTGCCGTTCATCGCTTTCGGGCTGACGCGCCAACTCATCAAAACCCGCTTAGGCGGCTGCGTCCATCCCAGCGCGTTGCGCCAACTAAAGCATACGGCGCTCTCTTTGCTGCGCAGCCGCTATTTGGCGCTCGGCGTCATAGCGCTGGCTTTCGGCGTTTCTATGCTGACCATTAACTTCACCAGCGAATACTTCGCCTTGAACCGCGAAACCCCCTTGACCGAGCTCTCATCGTTCAGGTCGATGCTGGACCGCATAGGCGTCAATTCGGATTTCGCAGAAAGATCCGGCGATCATCTGGCTTGGCCACTTTTATTGGAGCGCCAATTTCACCGCGTCGGCGCGACGTTCCTGCCCTACGCCTTCTCCCCGCCATTCGTGGATCACGACCGCAGAAGCGCGATGCTGCGATTATTCGTCATGCTAGGAATAGCGGCGTCCGTCGCAAGCCTGATTGGATTGCTGTTCGTCCGGCGCTATACAATGCTCTGGGCAGCCCTAGCGATTAGCGGCTTCTGCTGGGCGCTGCCCATGCGCAACAACACCGCATTCCCGTTCCATCACTTCGAAGGCTTATTCTACATCGGCGTCGCGCTAACGCTATTCTCAATGCTGTCGCTGTGGCTGCATAGGCTGGCGGGCGAGCGGCTCGTCGCGGCGCTGTCCGTCGCCGCGCTGCTGATATTCACATTTTCCGCTCTGCGAATGTCTCAACTAAACAACTCCATCCAAACGGCAGAGATTCAGGAAGCGGCAGTCGCCGACTTTGAAGTCATCCGCAATGCCACGGACGGGAAGACAGTGCTGGTTAACTCTATGCCTGAATTTCTCCACAGAAGTCATGTCATCAACTATTATCTCTCCGGAAGACCCATACTATATGGATACGAAACCGTAGTATATGCACTATCTGGATACGGAACCATACTATATGGATCCGAAACACCGTCCCCTGAACACTCGCTCGACTTTATCGTCACGGGCGCGCGCGCAGACGGACTCGCTTCGCTCACGCCGCAGAACCAAACGGTATTTCTTTACGAATGGAATGAATACCGCAAACACATGACCGAAGCCATAGAGAAGGCGGGCGCGCCGCAAATCCGCTCCGACCTTTTTGATGTGTATCTCAACGGCAACAACCTGATATACGTCAAAGACGATTGCGACTGGGATGATACTAACGCGTTCTTCTTATTGAGGGCATATCCCGTCAATGAAAGCGACCTGCCCGTCGAGTCCGGACGGCGCGGCTTCCAAAACCTCGACTTCGGCTTCTGGAAAAAAGGCATACCGCAGAGCGAGCAGCGGTGCATTGCCATAACGCCGCTCCCGGATTACGACATCGCCCGAATATCCACCGGCCAATACAACCGACGCTCTAACGGCTCAACTCAATACCTGTGGGAAGGCGAAATCTTCCCGTCAAACCCGCTGATAAATGTGACCATGGAACGGATAAATGAAACCATAGAGCAGGCGGGTGCGCCGCAAATCCGATCAGACTTCGACGTGCATCTCACTGACGACGCGCTGATATATGTCAAAGACGGCTGCGGCGAAAACGATACCGACGCGCCCTTCTTCTTGGCGGCATTTCCCGTCGACGAAAGCGACCTGCCAGTCGAGTACAGGCAGCGCGGCTTCCAAAACCTCGACTTCGGCTTCCGGGGAAACGGCATACGGCAGGGCGATGAACGGTGCATCGCCCTAGCCCAGCTCCCGGATTATGACATCGCTCGCATATCCACCGGACAATACATCCAAGGCGCTGACGGCTCAACCCAACATCTGTGGGAAGGCGAATTCCGCCCGACGGAGACATCTCGTTGACGCATTCGCCGATGAAAACTCCCAGCGCATTCGCTCACAAACTCGCTTCACTGCAAAGCCGCGCTTGGCTGCCGCCGGCGCTGCTGTTGCTCGCGCTCTCTTCCGTGTTCCTGTTCGGCGGCGACCAACGCGGCTACTTCTATCGAGCAGGCACTCACGATCAATTGTCGTCAAAGAACATGGCGGTAGCCGAGAATCTGTCCACAGGGCATAATTTTGTGATGTTCACACGTCAGGATTTGGACGCAGACGGCGAGCTCACTTTTAGAGTGTACAATCGCTTCCCCATTGGCAGTTATGCGCTGATTAAGCTGGCGACTCTGCCCGTCGGGGACAGCCCATCAGCCAAAATCTACGCCGCCCGAACGCTGATGCTGCTGTTCTTCGCCGCCGCCGCGCTCACGGCGTACCTAGCGCTATGCCGCATTACAGCCAGCCGCTGGATCGCGCTCGCCGCCGCGCTGCTGGCGTTCTCGTCCGCCTACTGCCTGTACTACAGCGACGTGATTTCCAGCGAAGCCATCATAGATATATTCGGGATGTTGCTGGTCTTTCACGGGATGGCGGTTTTCGAGCAGGAAGGGCGGTTCCGCCAGCTTGCCGTCAAGACATGCGCGGCGCTGTTTTTAGGCTGGCATGTATATGCGCTGCTGCTGCCGTTCATCGCTTTCGGGCTGATGCGCGAACTCGCTAAAACTAGATTGGACGGCTCCTCCCCTTCCATCGCATTGCCTCAACTAAAGCATACCGCGTTCTCTTTGCTGCGCAGCCGCTATTTGGCGCTCGGCGTCATAGCCCTGGCTTTCGGCGTTTCTATGCTGACGCTTAACTTCACAAGCGAATACTTCGCTTTGAACCGCGAAACCCCCTTGACCGAGCTCCCATCGCTCATGTCGATGCTGAACCGCACAGGCTTCGATTCGGATTTCACGGAAGGAGGCGCCCACGTCCTGCATTGGCCCGTCTTCTTGGAGCGCCAGTTTCACCGCGTCGGCGCGATGCTCCTGCCCTACGCCTTCTCACCGCCATTCGTGGATCACGACGACAGAAGCGCGATGCTGCGATTGTTCGTCATGCTAGGAATAGCGGCGTCCGTCGCAAGCCTGATTGGATTGCTGTTTGTACGGCGCTATACAATGCTCTGGGCAGCCCTAGCGATTAGCGGCTTCTGCTGGGCGCTGCCCATGCGCAACAACACCGCATCCCCGTTTCATCACTTCGAAGCTTTATTCTACATAGGCGTCGCGCTAACGCTATTCTCAATGCTGTCGCTGTGGCTGCATAGGCTGGCGGGCGAGCGGCTCGTCGCCGCGCTATCCATCGCCGCGCTGCTGATATTCACATTTTCCGCCCTGCGAATGTCTCAACTAAACAACTCCATTCAAACGGCAGAGATTCAGGAAGCGGCAAGCGCCGACTTTGAAGCCATCCGCAATGCCACGGACGGGAAGACAGTGCTGGTTAACTCTATGCCTGAATCTCTCCACGGAAATCAGGTCATCAACTATTATCTCTCCGGAAGACCCATACTATATGGATACGAAACTGTACTATCTGTACTATATGGATATGGAACCATATTATATGGATACGGAACCGCGCCCCCTGAACACCCGCTCGACTTTATCGTCACGGGCGCGCGCGCAGACGGACTCGCTTCCCTCACCCCGCAGAACCAAACGGTATTTCTTTACGAATGGAATGAATACCGCAAACACATAACCGAAGCCATAGAGAAGGCGGGCGCGCCGCAAATCCGATCAGACCTTTTTGATGTGTATCTCAACGGCAGCAGCCTGATATACGCCAAAGACGATTGCACCTGGAATGATACTAACGCATTCTTCTTCTTGGCGGCATTTCCGGTCAACGAAAACGACCTGCCCGCCGAGTCCAGACAGCGCGGCTTCCAAAACATCGACTTCGGCTTCTGGCAAAACGGCATACAGCAGAGCGAGAAGCGGTGCATTGTCATAACGCCGCTCCCGGATTACGACATCGCACGAATATCCACCGGCCAATACACCCGACGCGCTGACAGTGAAACTCAGCATCTATGGGAAGGCGAAATCTTCCCGTCAAACCCGCTGATAAATGTGCCAATGGAACGGATAAACGAAATCATAACGCAAGCGGGCGCGCCGCTAATCCAATCAGCCTTCGACGTGCATCTCAACGACGACGCTCTGATATATGTCAAAGACGATTGCAGCCGGAACGATGCTGACTTGGGCTTCTTCTTGGCGGCATTTCCCGTCAACGAAAGCGACCTGCCAGTCGAGTACAGACAGCGCGGCTTCCAAAACCTCGACTTCGCCTTCCAAAAGAACGGCATACGGCAGGACGACGGTCGGTGCGTTGCCGTAGTCCCGCTTCCCGATTATGATATTGACCGCATATACACTGGACAATACGCCCGACGCGCTGACGGCTCATTCGAACATCCATGGGAGGGCGAATTTCGCCCGACGGAGACATCTCGTTGACGCATTCGCCGATGAAAACTCCCAGCGCATTCGCTCGCAAACTCGCTTCACTGCAAAGCCGCGCGTGGCTGCCGCCGGCGCTGTTGCTGCTCGCGCTCTCTTCCGTGTTCCTGTTCGGCGGCGACCAACGCGGCTACTTCTATCGATCAGACATTCACGAGGAATTGTCGTCAAAGAACATGGCGATAGCCGAGAACCTGTCCATAGAGCATAATTTTGTGATGTTCATACGTCAGATTTTGGACACAGACGGCGAGCCCGCCTACTACCCGTACAGTCGCTTCCCCATTGGCAGTTATGCGCTGATTAAGCTGGCGACGCTGCCTTTCGGAGACAGCCCATCAGCCAAAATATACGCCGCCCGAACGCTGATGCTGCTGTTCTTCGCCGCCGCCGCGCTCATGGCGTACCTAGCGCTATGCCGCATCACAGCCAGCCGCTGGATCGCGCTCACCGCCGCGCTGCTGGCGTTCTCTTCCCCTTTCTGCCTGTACTACGGCGACGCGATTACCAGCGAAACCATCGTAGATATATTCGGGATGTTGCTGGTCTTTCACGGGATGGCGGTTTTCGAGCAGGAAGGGCGGTTCCGGCAGCTTGCCGTCAAGACATGCGTAGCGCTGTTTTTAGGCTGGCATGCCTATGCGCTGCTGCTGCCGTTCATCGCTTTCGGGCTGACGCGCCAACTCATCAAAACCCGCTTAGGCGGCTGCGTCCATCCCAGCGCGTTGCGCCAACTAAAGCATACGGCGCTCTCTTTGCTGCGCAGCCGCTATTTGGCGCTCGGCGTCATAGCGCTGGCTTTCGGCGTTTCTATGCTGACCATTAACTTCACCAGCGAATACCTCGCCTTGAACCGCGAAACCCCCTTGACCGAGCTCCCATCGTTCAGGTCGATGGTGAACCGCATAGGCGTCAATTCGGATTTCACGGAAGCAAACGCCTACAATCTGCATTGGCCCATCTTCTTGGAGCGTCAATTTCATCGCGTCGGAGCGATGCTCATACCCTACGCCTTCTCCCCGCCATTCGTGGATCACGACCGCAGAAGCGCGATGCTGCGATTATTCGTCATGCTAGGAATAGCGGCGTCCGTCGCAAGCCTGATTGGATTGCTGTTTGTACGGCGCTATACAATGCTCTGGGCAGCCCTAGCGGTTAGCGGCTTCTGCTGGGCGCTGCCCATGCGCAACAACACGGAATCCCCGGACCATAACTTCGAAGCCTTATTCTACATCGGCGTCGCGCTAACGCTGTTCTCAATGCTGTTGCTGTTGCTGCATAGGCTGGCGCGCGATCGGCTCGTCGCCGCGCTATCCGTCGCCGCGCTGCTGATATTCGCATTTTCCGCTCTGCGAATGTCTCAACTAAACAACTCCATCCAAACGGCAGAGCTTGAAGAAGCGACAAGCGCCGACTTTGAAGCTATCCGCAACGCCACGGACGGGAAGGCAGTGCTGATTAACTCTATGCCTGAATCTCTCCACAGAAATCAGGTCATCAACTATTATCTCACCGGAAGTCCTACACTATATGGATACGAAACCATACTATATGGATACGAAACCGCGTCCCCCGAACACCCGCTCGACTTTATCGTCACGGGGGCGCGCGCAGACGGACTCGCTTCGCTCACGCCGCAGAACCAAACGGTATTTCTTTACGAATGGAATGAATACCGCAAACACATGACCGAATCCATAGAGAAGGCGGGCGCGCCGCAAATCCGCTCCGACTTTTTTGATGTGTATCTCAACGGCAACAGTCTGATATACGTCAAAGACGATTGCAGCCTGAGCGATACTAACGAGTTCTTCTTCTTGGCGGCATTTCCGGTCGACGAAAACGACCTTCCCGTCGAGTACAGACGGCGCGGCTTCCAAAAAATCGACTTCGGCTTCTGGAAAAACGGCATGCTGCAGAGCGAGCAGCGGTGCATTGTCATAACGCCGCTCCCGGATTACGACATCGCACGAATATCCACCGGACAATACACCCGACGCGCTGACGGCTCATTCGAACATCCATCATGGAAAGGCGAAATCTTCCCGTCAAACCCGCTGATAAATGTGACCATGGAACGGATAAACGAAACCATAGCGCAGGCGGGCGCGCCGCTAATACGATCAGACTTCGACGTGCATCTCACTGACGACGCGCTGATATATGTCAAAGACGGCTGCAGCGAAAACGATACCGACGCGCCCTTCTTCTTGGCGGCATTTCCCGTCGACGAAAACGACCTGCCAGTCGAGTACAGGCAGCGCGGCTTCCAAAACCTCGACTTCGCCTTCCCAAAAAACGGCATCAGGCAGGCCGACGGTCGGTGCGTTGCCCTAGCCCAGCTCCCGGATTATGACATCGCCCGAATATCCACAGGACAACACATCCGACGCTCTGACGGCTCATTCGAACATCCATGGGAAGGCGAAATCTTCCCGGCAAACCCGCTGATAAATGATCGGCTGAAAGATATAGACGAAACTATAGCGCATGCGGGCGCGCCTCTAATCCGATCCGACTTTGACGTGTATATCAGCGACGACACTCTGATATACGCCAAAGACGGTTGCAGCCTGATCGATACTGACGCCGCCTTTTTCTTGGCGCTATTTCCCGTCAACCAAATCGACCTGCCCGCCGGGTCCAGACAGCGCGGCTTCCAAAACCTAGACTTCGGCTTCCGGGGAAACGGCATACGGCAGAGCGACGATCAGTGCATTGCCATAGCCCAGCTCCCGGACTACGACATCGCCCGCATATACACCGGCCAATACACCCAACGCCCAGACGGCTCAACCCAACACTTATGGGAGGGCGAAATTCGCCCGACGGAGGCATCTCGTTGACACATTTGTCGATAAAAACGCCCAAATCATTCATCCGTGGCCTCGCTTCCATGCAAAACCAAGCGTGGCTGCCGCCGGCCCTATTGCTGCTTGCGCTCGCGTCTGTGTTCCTGTTCGGCGGCGACCGCGGGCACTTCTATCGGGAAATGCATCACGACGCGCTTTCGGCAAGAAGCTTGGCAATAGCCGAGAACCTGTCCGTCAAGCATAACTTTCTGCTGTTCCCCACTCAGACTCTAGACGTGGACGGCGAGCCTGCCTACGAACTATACAACCACGTCCCTATCGGCGGCTATGCGCTGATTAAACTGGCGACGCTGCCCTTCGGAGACAGCCTATCCGCCAAAATCTACGCCGCCCGAACGCTGATGCTGCTGTTCTTCGCCGCCGCCGCCGCGGTTGCGTATCTGTCTCTGCGCCGCATCACTGCCAGCCACTGGATTGCGCTGACGGCTGCGTTGCTGGCGTTCTCGTCCGCCTACTGCCTGTACTACGGCGACCTCATTTCCGGCGATGCGATGATAGACCTATTCGCGCTACTGCTGGTCTTTCACGGAATGGCAGTTTTCGAGCAAGAGGGACGTTTCCGCCAGCTCCTAGCCAAGACTTGCATAGCGCTGCTGCTGGGATGGCATGCGTATGCGCTGCTGCTGCCGTTCGTCGTTTTCGGGCTGGAGCGGGAGCTTTTCAAAGCGCTGGACCCCTCATCTTCCAATCCAGTCCGAGTTCTAGGTGCTTTGATGCGCAGCCGCTATACGGCGCTGGGCGCGGCGGCGCTGCTTTTCGGCATTTCGATACTGGCATTTAACCTCACAAATGAGTACCTCGCGCTGAACCGCGAAACTCCGTTGACCGAACTACCTTCGATACAGGCGATAACGAGCCGCGCGCCCGACGCCGATGCTTATACCGCCGAAGAGGTCGCGCGCTATCTGCCTTGGTCCGCTTTCCTAGAGCGTCAGTTTTACCACATCGGCGCTATGGCGTTGCCCTACTTGTTCTCGCCCACATTCGTGGAACGATTCGAGGAAGCGCCGTCGCGATTGTTCACGCTATTGGGAATGGCGGCGCTCGGCGCGAGTCTGATTGGCTTGCTGTTCATCCGCCGCCATAAAGTCCTGCTGGCGTCTCTGACGCTAAGCGGCTTCTTCTGGATGCTGCCAATGCGCCAGAGCGTCGCATTCCCGGATCAGGACTTCCAAGCCATATTCCACATAGGCATCGCGCTAACGCTATTCTCGCTTATCCTGCTGGGCTTGCGCAGCCTATCGGGAGAGCGCCTTATCGCAGCGCTGTCCGCCGTAGCGCTGCTGCTGTTCGTCATGTCCGGCTTGCGTATGTCGCAACTAATAAACGACGCTCAAACATATGTGAGCCATAAAGAAACAATCGCCGACTTTGAAGCGATCCGCGATATGACTGCCGAGGGAGCGGCGATATGGACGAGCGCAATACCCGCATATGCGGTTTCACCCACTGTCTATTATCTCGCGGGAAGAATTGTAATACCGGACGATGCCGCGCCGCTTGCTCACCCACCCGACTTTATAGCCACGAGTGAGTACCTAACCGGATTCGCCTCGCTCACGCCGCGCAATCGAATGACATTCCTTTACGAGTGGGACGACTTTCAAACATACCTAAACGAAACCATAGCGCAGACAGGCGAGCTGATTATCAGCTCCGACTTTGATGTGTATCTTGACAACAACAATCTGATATACATCAAAGACGATTGCAACGGGAATGATACTACCACCCCCTTCTTTTTGGCGCTATATCCTGTCGACGAAAGCGACTTGCCCGATAAGGCAAAACAGCACGGCTTCCACAACCTCGACTTCGGCTTCCAGGAAAACGGCGTCTGGCATGCCGGCGGCCGGTGCATTGCCATAGCGCAACTCCCGGATTACGACATCGCCCGCATATCTACCGGCCAGTACTTCGAACGCGCAGACGGTTCATTCGAACATCCGTGGGAAGGCGAATTCCGCCTGGCAGAAGCGCTGACAGATGATCTGCTGAAAGACATAGACGAAACCATAGCGCAAGCGGGCGAACCGATAATCCGATCCGACTTTGACGTGTATATCAGCGACGACACTCTGATATACGTCAAAGACGGTTGCAGCGGGAATGATACTGACGCGCCCTTCTTCTTGGCGGCATTTCCCGTCAACGAAATCGACCTGCCCGTCGGGTCCAGGCAGCATGGCTTCCAAAACCTCGACTTCGGCTTCCAAGGAAACGGCATACGGCAGAGCGGCGATCGGTGCATTGCCGTAGCCCAGCTTCCGGATTACGACATCGCCCGAATATCCACCGGACAGTACATCAAACGCGCAGACGGCTCATACGAACACCCGTGGGAAGGCGAAGCCCGCCTAACAGAGGCAGCGCCTTGACGCTCTTATCCGAAAAAATGCCCAAGTCTGCCGCGCGCAGACTCGCTTCTCTACAAAATCGGGCTTGGCTGCCGCCGGCACTGTTGTTGCTCGCGCTTTCATCCGTGTTCCTGTTCGGCGGCGACCGCGGTCATTACTATCAGGAAGAAGAACATAAGAAACTAGCAATAGCCGAGAATCTGTCCGGCGATCGCCATTTTCTCTTATTCATCGATCAGACTTTAGACGCGGACGGCAATCCTACTTATGAACAACCATACGACCGCTTCCCGATTGGCGGCTATTCGCTGTACGGCCGCTTCCCGATTGGCGGCTACGCGCTGATCAAGCTGGCAATTCTGCCCTTCGGCGACGACCTGTCCGCAAAGATATACGCTGCGCGCGCACTGATGTTGATGTGCTTTGCCGCCGCCGCCGTCCTGGCGTATCTGTCCCTGCGCCGTATCGCCTCTAGCCGCTGGATCGCGCTGACGTCCGTCTTGTTGGCATTCTCTTCCCCCTACCTTCTGTACCATAACGACGTGATTAACACCGAAATTACGATAGACCTATTCGCGGTGATGCTGGTCTTTCACGGGATGGCGCTATTTGAACAGGAACGGCGCTTCCGGCAGCTCTTACTCAAGACATGCGCCGCTTTGCTCTTGGGATGGCATGTGTACGCGCTGTTGTTGCCGTTCATCGCTTTTGGGCTGATGCGCGAGCTTATGCTCATCAAGGCGCGTTCAGGCGCTTCCACTGCATCCGATAGGCTGTGCCGCTTAAAGCATTCGGCTCTTTCTTTGATACGCAGCCGCTATCTGGCGCTCGGCGTAGTAGCGGCGCTCTTCGGCATTTCGGTCCTGGCATTTAACTTCACAAATGAATACTTCGCCTTGAATCGCGAACTCCCGCTGACCGAACTACCCTCATTCAAGTCTATGGCAAACCGCATAGGCGTCAACCCGAATGACGCCGAAGAAATTGCCAAGTATCTGTCTTGGCCCGCCTTCCCGGAGCGTCAGTTTTACCGCATCGGCATGATGGCATTGCCCTACGCGTTCTCACTGCCATATGTGGAGCTCAGGGAGCCACCGCGATTATTCGTCGGGCTAGGAATAGCGCTATCCTGCGCGAGCCTGATTGGACTGTTGTCTATTCCCCGCTACAAAATTCTGCTCGCGTCCCTAGCATTGAGCGGCTTCTGCTGGGCGTTGCCTATGCGCCACAACGCCGCATTTCCGTGGCACCAATTTGAAGCCGTATTCTACATAGGCGTCGCGCTAACGCTGTTTTCACTTGTCTTGCTGTATTTGCGTAGGCTGTCGAGTGAGCGGCTCGTCGCAACGCTGGCTGTTGCCGCATCGCTTATATTCATACTCTCCGCCTTGCGGATGTCCCATCTAAACAACGCCAACCCAATGGCAGAACTTCGCGAAGCGACAATCGGCGACTTCGAAACCATCCGCAGCATCACAGACAGAGGGAAAGTGATACAGACCTACGCTATGCCTAGACTTTACAAGGGGATTACGATATTCGCGTACTATCTCTCCGGAAGAATCGGAATATCCGCAAACGAAACCGCGCCGGCTGCGCGCCCGCCCGACTTTGTAATTACAAGCGTACGCCTAAACGGACTCGCCTCGCTCACCCCGCAAAATCGAATGATATTCCTATACGAATGGGATGACCACCACAGGCGCATAAGCGAAATCATAGAATCAGGTGAACCGCTAATCCGATCGCGCTTCGACGTGCATCTCATAGGCAACGGGCTTATGTACGCCAAAGACGATTGCCGCGAAGACGACATCAGCGAAGGTTTCTTCTTGGCGCTATTTCCTGCCGATAAGAACGATCTGCCTGACAATCGCAGGCAGTACGGCTTCGACAACCTAGACTTTTACTTCGAACAGCATGCCATTCAAAGCGGCGATCGGTGTATCGCTATAGCGCCGCTCCCGGAATATAACATTGCGCGCATACAAACCGGGCAGCTCATCCCGTTGGCAGACGGCTCATATCAACACATATGGGAAGGCGAAATCTACCTGACAGAGGCAACGCGTTGACACTCTTGCCGACGAAAACGCTCAAAACCGCCGCTCACAGACTTGATTCCCTACAAAATCGGGCGTGGCTGCCGCCGGCTCTGCTGCTGCTTGCGCTCTCAACCGTGTTCCTGTTCGGCGGCGAGCGCGGCCATTTCTATCAAGAAACCAGTCATAACCTGATCTCGTCGGAAAGACTGGCAATAGCCAATAATCTTTCTCGCGAGCATCATTTCATGATGTTCATCGGTCAGACTTTAGACGCAGACGGCGAGCCTACATACAAGCCGTATAACCGCTTCCCCATCGGCGGCTATGCGCTGATCAAGCTGGCAATTTTGCCTTTCGGAGACAATTTGACAGCCAAAATCTACGCCGCCCGAATGCTGATGCTGACGTTCTTCGCCGCTGCCGCAGTCCTTGCGTATCTATCGCTGCGCCGCCTCGCTTTCAACGGCTGGATTGCGCTAACGGCTACGCTCCTGGCATTCTCTTCGCCCTATTTTCTGTACTATAACGACGCGATTATTCCCGATATTTCGATGGATCTATTCGCCGTTCTGCTGGTATTTCACTCAATGGCGATATTTGAGCAAGAGAAACGTTTCCCGCAGCTTCTTGTCAAGACATGCGTGGCGTTGCTTTTGGGATGGCATGTGTATGCGCTGCTGATGCCGTTCATCATCTTCGGACTGACGCGTGAATTCCTCAAGACGCGTTCAGACGCTCCCGTCTCCGCCCACACAGCGCATCGACTAAAGCATGTGGCACTCTCTTTGGCGCGCAGCCGCTACCTAGCGCTCGGCGTAGTAGCGCTGCTTTTCGGCGTTTCGTCGCTTGCTTTTTACTTCACGAATGAATACACAGCGCTGGGCCGCGAAATTCCGCTGACCGAAACGCCCTCGTTCCAGTCTATGATAAACCGCATTGGCGTCGGCTCATATTTCAAAGCAAGCCAAATCCGCGCCGAATATCTGTCTTGGACTGCCTTTTCGGAGCGTCAGTTTTACCGCATCGGCATGATGACCTTGCCCTACGCATTTTCCCCGTCGTTCGTGGAACAACGCTTTGATGCTTTGCCGCGGATATTTGTTATACTAGGAATAGCAGTATCCGCCGTTAGTTTGATTGGGTTGAGATCCGTCGGCCGCCACAAAATCCTGCTGGCGTCCCTGGCGCTGAGCGGCTTCTGCTGGGCGCTGCCAATGCGCCACAACGTCGCATATCCGTGGCACAGTCACGAAGTCATATTCTACATAGGCGCTACACTGACATTCTTCTCACTCGCGCTGCTATACCTGCGCAGTCTGTCGAGTGAGCGGCTTGTCGCAGCGCTGTCCGTCGCGGCGCTGCTAGTGTTCGCATTTTCCGCCTTGCGTATGTCGCAACTAAACGGTTCTAACCAAACGCCCGAATTTCACGAAGCGGCAATATCCGACATTGAACTCATACGCAATATGACGGATGCAGGGGACGTGATACGGACTAGCGATCTGCCTGAAATTTTTCAGCAGCTTACAATCTTCGATTACTATCTATCCGGAAGAATTATGATGCACGGATACGAAGCCATACGCCGCGCCCGCCCGCCCGACTTTATCATCAGATCTGAGTACATAGACGGACTCGCCTCGCTAACGCCCCAGAATCGAGTTCTGTTTCTTTACGAGTGGGACGCCCACCGCAAGCATATGGACGAAATGATAGAGCAAGCGGACGCGCCTATAATCCGCTCCGACTTTGACGTCTATCTCAGCGGCAATACGCTGATATATGTCAAGGACGCTTGCAGCAATCATACGGCTGATACCAATGTCCCCTTCTTCTTGGCTGTGTATCCCATGGATGAAGGCAACCTGCCCGCCGATCGCACAGAGCACGGTTTCGACAACCTTGACTTTCACTTCCAACAACGGGGGATCCGATTCAGAGAGCGATGCATTGTTATGACTCGACTCCCGGACTATGACATTGCGCGCATATACACGGGACAGTACATCCAACAGGCCGACGGCTCAACCCAACACACGTGGGAAGGCGATGTCCGCCTAACGGAGGCGGCGCGTTGACATTCTTGCCGAGGGATGCGCTCAAAACCGCCGCTCACAAACTCGATTCCCTACAACACCGGGCTTGGCTGCCGCCGGCTCTGCTTGCGCTTGCGCTCGCATCCGTGTTCCTGTTCAGCGACGACCGTAGTTACTTCTATAAGAGCAACGCTCATGACTACATGTCCGCAAAGAATCTGGCGATAACTGAGAATCTGTCTATCGATAGGCATTTTCTAATGTTCGTACGTCACACATTGAACGAGGACGGCGAGTCTATTTATGAACCATACAATCGCTTCCCTATCGGCAGTTATGCGCTGCTCAAGCTGACGACCCAACTCGGAGAGAGCTGGTCCGCCAAAATCTATGCCGCCCGAATGCTGATGCTGCTGTTCTTCGCCGCCGCCGCCGCATTTGCCTACCTATCGCTGCGCCGCATCACTTCCAACCGGTGGATTGCGCTCACGGCGACGCTGCTGGCGTTCTCTTCTCCGTACTGCCTGTACTGGAACGACGTCATTTCCAGCGAAGTGATGGTAGATCTGTTCGCGGTGATGCTGGTCTTTCACGGGATAGTGATATTTGAGCAGGATGGGCGTTTCCTTCAGCTTCCAATCAAGGCGTGCATAGCGCTGCTTCTAGGCTGGCATGTGTATGCGATACTGCTGCCGTTCATTGTCTTCGGGCTGATGCGCGAACTTATCAAGACGCGCTCCCACACAGCCCTTACATTGCATCAACTAAGACATACCGTGTTCTCTTTGATACGCAGCCGCTACACGGCGCTCGGCGTGATCGCGTTGCTTTTCGGCATTTCGATGCTATCACTTAACTTCACAAATGAATACTTCGCCCTGAACCGCGAAGTTCAGCTTACCGAAATACCCTCACTCAGGTCGATGATAAACCGCACAGGCATCAACCCGTTTGAGAACGAAGATTATGCCAACTATCTGCGTTGGCCCGCTTTTACTGAGCGTCAGCTTTACCGCATCGGCGCAATGTCTCTGCCCTACATATTCTCCCCGTCATATGTCTTGGGTCATATGTCATACAACTTCATTGAGCATCCGGAGACGCCGCCGAGACTATTCGTCGCCTTAGGAATGGCAGTGTCCGTCGCGAGTCTGACGGGATTGCTGTTCGTCCGCCGCCACAAATTTCTACTAGCAACCCTAGCGCTGAGCGGATTCTTCTGGGCGCTGCCCATGAGATTCGTAACCGCGTTTCCAGGACACAACTTCGAAGCCGTATTCTACACAGGACTTACGCTAACGCTATTCTCGCTCATTCTGCTGTGGCTGCGCAGACGGGTGGATGAGCGGCTTATCGCGGCGCTGTCCGTTGCCGCGCTACTTGTGTTCATCGCCTCCGGCTTGCGGATGGCGCAGCCGATAAACAACGCTGAAACATATGAGACGCACAAAGCGATAATCGCCGACTTAGTGCCAATTCGTGATATAATCACTGAAAGAAAAGGGCAGGTAGTATGGGCTAAAGTAATACACGATTATGCGATTACACCCGTTAACTACCACTTGGCCGGAGGAATTCTAGTATCCAGAAGAGATCAAATCATGCCGTCTGTACGCGTGCCCGACTTTATTATTACGCAGGTGCGCCTAGACGGACTCGCTTCGCTAACGCCTCAGAATCAAGAGATGTTTCTTTACGAATGGGACGCCCACAAGATGCGCCTAGACGAAATGATAGAGCAAGCGGGCACGCCGATAATCCGCTCCTCTAACTTTGACATCTATCGCAACGACAATACGCTGATATATGTCAAAGAGGCTTGCAGCAATCACAAGGCTGATCCTCAAGATCCCTTCTTCCTAGCCGTGTATCCCGGGGACGAAGGCAACTTGTCAGCCAAGCGTAGGCAGCACGGCTTCGACAATCTTGACTTCCGCTTTCAACAACGGGTTGTTCAGCGCAATGAGCGATGTATCGTCATTGCGCCGCCCCTCCCGGACTATGACATTGCGCGCATATACACCGGCCAGTACATCCCACAGGCAGACGGTTCCACCCGACACATATGGGAAGCCGATGTCCGCCTAACGGAGGCAGCGCGTTGACATTCTTGCCGAGGGAAATGCTCAAAGCATCCGCTCACAAACTCGCTTTCCTACAAAGCAGGGCTTGGCTGCCGCCGGCTCTGTTGCTGCTCGCGCTCTCATCCGTGTTCATATTTGGCGGCGACCGCGGCTATCTCTATAAGACCGGTCCTCATGATTATATGACGGAAAAGAACCTGGCGATAGCCGAGAACTTCTCTCTCAAAAATAACTTGTTGCTGTTCACTCGTCAGACCTTGGACGTGGACGGCGAGCTCATTTACGAACCGTACACTCGATTCCCTATCGGCAGTTATGCGCTGATCAAGCTGTCGACTCTGCCTTTCGGATATAGCATGTCTGCCAAGGTATCCGTTGCTCGAATGGTGATGCTGCTGTTCTTCGCCGCCGCCGCTGTCCTTGCCTATCTGTCGCTGCGCCGCATCACCGCCAGCCGATGGATTGCGCTGACAGCAACATTACTGGCGTTCTCTTCGCCCTTCTGCCTGTTCTACAACGACGTCATTTCCAGCGAAGTGATGGTAGATCTGTTCGCGGTGATGTTAGTCTTTCACGGGATAGTGATATTTGAGCAGGATGGGCAGTTCCGCCAGCTCCCAATCAAGGCGTGCATAGGGTTGCTCCTAGGCTGGCATGTGTATGCGATGTTGCTGGCATTTATCGCCTTTGGGATGATGCGTGAAGTCATCAAGGCGCGTTCAAGCATTTCTACTCCTTCCCTTGCGTTACGCCAACTAAAGCGCACGACGCTCTCTTTGCTGTGCAGCCGCTATATGGCGCTCGGCGTAATCTCGCTGTTTTTCGGCGTTTCGCTGCTGGCCTTTAACTTCGCTAATGAATACTTCGCGTTGAACCGCGAAGTTCCGCTGACTGAATTATCCTCAGTCAGGTCAGCGCTGAACCGCACAAGCATCGACCCGGTTAGAGACGAAGAATATGCCACATACCTGAGTTGGCCCACTTTTCCGGAGCGTCAGTTTTACCGCATCGGAGTGATGGTCTTGCCCTACATATTCTCCCCCTCATATGTCTTGGGGCATATGTCATACAATGTCATTGAGCATCCGGAAACGCCGCCGAGGCTATTCGTCGTCTTAGGAATGGCAGTGTCCGTCGCGAGTCTGATGGGATTGCTGTTCGTCCGTCGCCACAAATTCCTGCTGGCGCTTCTAGCACTGAGCGGCTTCTTCTGGGCTCTTCCAATGCGCTACACTACCGCATTGCCGTGGCACGAATTCGAGGGCATATTTTACATAGGCGTTACGCTAACGCTATTCTCGGTCATTCTGCTGTGGCTGCGCAGACGGGTGGATGAGTGGCTTATCGCGGCGCTGTCCGTCGCCGCGCTGCTTGTGTTCATCGCCTCCGGCTTGCGGATGGCGCAGCCGATAGACACCGTTGAAACATATGAGACCTACAAAGCGATAGTCGCCGACCTTGAACCTATCCGCGATATAGCCACTGAAATAAAAGGACAAGTGATATGGAATAAAGTAATCCACGATTATGTGCTTGCGTCCATTAACTACTACCTCGCCGGAGGAGTTTTAGTATCCAGAAAAGACGAAGTCACGCCGTCTGCACGAGCGCCCGACTTTATTATTACGCAAGTGCGCCTGAACGGACTCACTTCGCTAACGCCTCGGAATCAAGTTCTGTTTCTTTACGAATGGAACGCCCACAAGATGCGCCTAGACGAAATGATAGAGCAAGCGGGCGAGCCGATAATCCGCTCCGACTTTGACGTCCATCGCAACGGCAATACGCTCATATATGCCGGAGACGATTGCAGCAATATCAGGACTGAGCCTAATGTCCCCTTCTTCCTAGCCGTGTATCCCGAGGACGAAGGCAACCTACCCGTCGAGCGTAGGCAACACGGCTTCGACAACCTTGACTTTTACTTTCTACAACGGGTTGTTCAGCGCAGTGGACGATGTATCATCATAGCGCCGCCGCTCCCGGACTATGACATTGCGCGCATATACACCGGACAGTATATTCAACAAGCAGACGGTTCAACCCAACATATATGGGAAGGCGATGTCCGTCTAACAGAGGCAGCGCGTTGAGATTCTTGCCGAAGGAAGCGCTCAGAACCGCCGCTCACAAACTAGATTCCCTGCAAAGCCGGGCTTGGCTGCCGCCGGCTCTGTTGCTGCTCGCGCTCTCATCCGTATTCATATTCGGCGCCGAGCACCGCGGCTACTTCTATCGGGAAATCGGGCACAACGGCATGTCCGCAAAGAATCTGGCAATAGCCGAGAATCTCTTCTTTGACCATCGTTTTCTGCCGTTCATCGTCCAGAAACTAGATGCAGAAGGCGATACTATTTACGACCTGTACGGCCGCTTCCCTATCGGCAGTTATGCGCTGATAAAGTTGGCAATTCTGCCTTTCGGAGACAACCTGTCCGCTAAAATCTATGTTGCGCAAATGCTGATGCTGCTGTTCTTTGCCGCCGCCGCAGTCCTCGCCTATCTATCGCTGCGACGCCTCATTTCTAGTCGATGGATCGCGCTCACGGCAGCGCTGCTGGCGTTCTCGTCCGCATACTGTCTGTACTGGAACGACGCGATTTCCAGCGAATCGATGGTAGATATATTCGGGGCGCTGTTGGTCTTCCACGGGATGGCGATTTTCGAGCAGGAAGGGCGTTTCCGTCAGCTTCTACTCAAAACATGCCTAGCCTTGCTTTTGGGATGGCACGTGTACGCCATGCTGCTGCCGTTCATTGCTTTAGGGTTGGCGCGCGAGCTTATCAAGACGCGGTCAGGCGTTTCTACCCATCACTCCGCATTATGTCAACTAAAGCATGCCACGCTTTCTTTGCTACGCAGCCGCTATATGACGCTCGGCGTGGCAGCGCTGCTTTTCGGCATCTCAGTGCTGACCTTTAACTTCACGAATGAGTACTTCGCGCTTAACCGCGAAACTCCGTTCACTGAAATACCCTCATTCAGGTCTATGATGTACCGCGCCGCCGCCGGTTCAGATTTCAGAGACAATTTTTCGTGGCCCGCATTTATGAGGCTGCAGTTTTACCGCATCGGCATAATGGCAACGCCCTACATCTTCTCTTCGCCATTTCGCGAAGGCATGGATGTGATTATGCCTCGATTATTTGTCATATTAGGAATAGCGACGTTCATCGCCAGTCTGATTGGGGCGCTGTTCGCCCGCCGTCACAAAATCCTGCTGGCGTCATTGACGCTGAGCGGCTTCTGCTGGGCACTGCCTATACGCTACAACACCGCAATTTGGCTTCATAGCCACGAAGCCTTATTTTACATAGGCGTTACGTTGACGCTATTTTCACTCGTCTTGCTATTGTTGCGCAGGCTGTCGGGTGAGCGGCTTATCGTCGCGCTGTGCGTGGCGGCCGCGCTGGCATTCGCACTTTCCGCCTTGCGTATGTCTCAGCTAGACCATTCTGATAAAAGAGTAGAACGGATTCGGAAAGCGGTAGTCGCCGACATTGAAGTCATACGGAGTATGACGGATAAATCACAAGTGATAAAGATTATCACTCCACCTGCTCGCGGATGGGATAACTACTCTCCTGCCTTCCTGCCCGGAAGAATTATAGTGCCTGATCGCCAAACAGCGCCCTCTGCGCGCACGCCGGACTTCGTAGTTACGCGAGTATTCGCAGAAGGATTCGCTCATCTCACTCCGCAGAATCGAGAGGTATTTCTTTACAAATGGGACGACTACCAAAGATACTTAGACGAAGTTATAGAAAAGCGCGAGCCGCTAATCCGCTCCGACTTTGATGCGCATCTCATCGGCGATGCGTTGATGTATGCCAAAGACGATTGCAGCGCGGATGACATCAGCGAAAAGTTCTTCATATCGCTACATCCCGTCGATGAAAACGCTCTTTCCGACCAGCGCAGGCAGTATGGCTTCGACAACCGCGACTTTCGCTTCGAAGATCGAATCATTCGGCGCGGCGATCGGTGTATCGCCATAACGGAGCCGCTCCCGGAATATGACATCGCGCGCATATCCACTGGACAGTTCATCCAACTGCCGGACGGATCATATGAACACTTGTGGGAGGGTGAAGTCCACATGACTCAATAAGGCGCGCTCTTCCCTCGCTAACTACGGGTTGCCCACGGGTATGAGACAACACCGCCGGCGACGCTTTCAAAAATTCCTGAAGCGTCGCCGGCGGCTTTTCTTTCATAAGCCCTGCATAGAACGGGGGGATGAACCGCCGCCCGATGCTACATCGGCACTGATTGTCCCCCGCCCTGCGTACGCGCGATGCGCTTTAACATTGACGGTGCGCCATAGCCTTGCGCCCCGGCGTCGAACCCCGAATCGACGCATAACCCGCGCGCTCCAAGTTTGCGGTTTGCGCGCGGGCGGCGAATTCGAGGGTAGTGGGCGGCGGCACAAGATAGGGACTGCCTAGCCCAAATCAGCGCCGCCGCCCGCGGTTGCGCCTTTAGTTTGTGGCGGGCTGCTCTTCGGCGTCGTCGAATTCGTCCAGGTCGGGCATCAGCACGAATTCGGGGTAGGACTCCATCCCAAGTTCGCCGACGTCTTGGCCTATCCGCTCGACTTCGGGCTCTACGCGGATGCCTATCGTCTTGTCGATGAGCCACCACACCACCCACGATGCTGCGAAGGCGAACACGCCCACTGAGACGATGCCCAGAAGCTGTATGTGAATCAGTCCGCCGCCGGCGATGCAGGCTGCGACGGTGCCCCATGCGCCCGCCATCAGGTGGGCCGGCACGGCGCCAACCACGTCGTCCAACTTCACCTTTTCCATCAGCTTCAGGCCGGCTATGCAGATTACGCCGCCGATTACGCCGATGATGACTGACCAGAAGTGGGTTGTGATGTCGGGCGCGGCGGTGATGGACACCAGCCCGGCTATCGCGCCGTTGAGGCCGGCGAACAGGTCTATGCGCCCAAGCAACGGGCGCGATACCGCCAGGCCGGCAATCGCTCCGGCCGCCGCCGCCAAGTTGGTGTTGACCAGCACGATGCTCATCGCCACGGCGTCGGCGGCGCTGCCCAGCGCAAGCTGAGAGCCGCCGTTGAAGCCGAGCCAGCCGAACCAAAGTATGAACACGCCCAGCGTTACCATCAGTATGTTGGAAGGCGGCGTTGCCCTGACCGTTCCGTCGCGACGGAACTTGCCGAGTCTGGGTCCAAGCACAAGTATGCCGGCGAGCGCCGCCCAGCCGCCCGTGCTGTGTACTATCGTGGAGCCGGCGAAGTCCACAAATCCAAGGTCGGCAAGCCAGCCGCCGCCCCAAGTCCAAGCGCCCACGACGGGATACAGAACCGCGGTGAGCACCAGCGTGAACAGGAAGAACGACCACATCTTGACGCGCTCCGCCAGCGCGCCGGATATTATCGAGGCGGTGGTAGCCACGAATACCATCTGGAAGAACCAGTCGGACATGTACGAGTAGCCGTTGTCGATCACCGCGCCGAGCGCCGCTTCGTTGCCTCCCAACAGGCTTAATTCATCGGCGGACGGCCCATAAGTGAGCCTGAGCGAGCCGATGAGGTTGGGGATGCCGTAGTCCACGTCGACGTACATCAGGTTGTAGCCGATGAAGAAGTACGCCAGCCCTGCAATGGAGTATATGCCGATGTTCTTGAGGCAGATCATCGCGGCGTTCTTGGTGCGAACCGAACCCGCCTCGAGCATCGTGAAGCCCGCGCACATCCACATAACAAGCGCGCCCCAGATGAGGAACGCGAATGTGTTGAAGACGAAGGCGGTTTCCCCGTCCACGGCGGCGTGCGCCACAGACGGGCGCAGGAAGAACGCCGTGAGCAGCGCAAGGCTAATCGCCGCTGCAATGACGAGCGGGCGTCGTGTGAGAATGGCCGTTAGTCGCATAAATATCCGTCCTTTCAGTTCCGTTTTGTAGGTTCTATGTGTATGACAATCGGGCGGAACCGCCGCCAATCCCGCAAGGCAATGCGATTGCGGCATCGCCAAGCCAAATTAGCGGTAGAACGCCCCGCGAGTCAAGCGAATGCTTCGCGCGGTCGAGCGCGGCGCATCTTACATCGTCAGCTTCTTGTAGAGGTACAGCAGGCGCGATGGGAGCTCATAGATGTCGTCCAGCACCTCATAGCCCATATCGCTGCACATCGTCTTCAGGTAGTCGTGGCCGTTCTTGTCCACGGTGAGCGCAAAGGCGTTGATGCCCTTGTTCTTCGCCTCGTCAAGCGCCATCTTGGTGTCGTGGACGGCGTACTCTTTCTCAACGCCCTCGCGGCTGTATCCCCTATCCTGCGGCCGGCCGTCGCTGATGAGGAACATCAGCTTGGTGCGCGCATCCTGCTTGTCGAGTTTGTAGGTAGTATGGCGTATGGCCGGGCCCATACGGGTTGCGTGCAACGGCGCCACGCGGTCTATGCGCTTTTTGACCTTGTCCGAGAAGTTTTCGTCCAAGTCCTTGATGGTGTAGAACTCCACATTTTCCCTGCCGTAGCCGGAGAAGCCGTAGATGCCGTACAGGTCGCCGATGGCTTCCAAGGCGTTGATGAGCAGCACGATGGCTTCTTTCTCGACGTCTATGATGCGCTTGTATGAGCGGCGCATCGCTTCCCCGCGGCGGGTTCGCAGCCAAACCATGTACTCCACCGGGTCGTCGGGGGCGTCCCAGTCGTCGGCGTTCTTCTTGTTGTCGTCGATAGCCTCCGCGGTGGATGCGCTGGTGTCCAGCAGAAACGCCACCGCGACATCGCGCTGCACCTTGTTGCGCCGCCAATAGAACTTATCGCTGGGGCTTGCGCCCGTCTTCATATCGACGAAAGCCTCGATGATGTCGTCGATGTCGATCTCTTCGCCGTCTTCCAGTTTGCGAACCTTGCGGAACATCTCCGGCACCATCATCTCGAACTGGCGGCGGATCTGCGTTACCAGCGAGCCGTAGTTGCCGAGCGTGTTGCCGTAGTATGAGGGATCGCCTTCCTGCATCGTCTTTTGGCGCACGATGCACCAGCGCGGCTTGTAGTCTTCGGCGCGGAAGTCCCACTCGTCGTACACGAATGTCTGCGGTTCGCTCGCCTCAAGCGCGCCGCCGTCTTCATCCACATGCACCAGCGGCCCCTGCCCGAACTCCGGCGATTGCGGCGCGTCAACGCCCGCCTCTTTCATCAGATTGTTCGCCATAACATTGCTGGACTGCTGGATTTCGCCCTGCGTTGCCTGCAGCTCAAGCTCGGCGCTGTTCTGCAAGAGTTCCTCAAGCTGCTCTTGCGTGATAGGCTCGCCGCTCGCCTGCCCGCCTTCGTCGTTCTGCATTCTGAGCTGCTCCAGAAGCTGCACAAGCTCAGGCTTGAAATCGCCCCTGAACTCCACTTCGTCGGTGGATTCGTATTCCTGCTCGCCGTCGGGACGCACCTGCATTTCCATGCCCTGGGCAATCTGCTGCAGCAACGATTCCATATCGTCAGGGTCGGCGTACTCTTCCTGCTGGTCGTCGCCCATATCCACATCTTCCCAATCCTCAGGCGGGATTTCTTCGTTGGGTATCTGCGATATGATGGCGTAGATGCGCAATGTGGCTTCGGCGGTATCTTCCACGGCGGCTTCGGGGTTAAGCACCTGCCGTATGATGCGCCCAATCTGCTTTGCCTCTTCCACATATTCTTGTGGCGCAGGCAAGCCTTCGAACTGCTGCAGGCTAAGCCTAACCAAGAACTCCACCATCGCTTGGCGCATAGGCAGTTCGGTTATGTTGGGGCGCTGCGGCAACGAATCAATCTGAATTTCGGTATAGGGACGGCGTATGCCGCGATACTCCACCTTGACGCGCGCGTCCAACCGCGCATCCTCGACCACGGTGTATATGTCAAGCGCCAGTTTGCGGTCGTCGAACAGGTCGAAGAAGCGCTGCGCGTCGGTGAGCCACGCCTCTTCCACGCTTTCAGCGTCGATTTCGGGCATCGCCTGCGCCTGCGTGGACGCCACCTTTTGGCGCGCTAGTTCGTAGCGCAGATCGTTGAACATCGCCGACGGCCTGTCGAACTCGAACCAGAAGCTGCCGAACTCAAGGTGGGCTACCTGATGGGTGGACACTACCTTGAACCAGTTGAAGTTCTGCATCTTGGTGATGTAGCGGTCGACCAGGGACGGCACAAACACCGTGGAACCTTCGGTTGAGGGCGATTCGTTGGACACCCAGCCGATGTTCTTGTCCGCGAGTTCGCCGCTTTCCGCCAGTTTGATGTCTGCGCCCGCCAGCGCGCGGCAGTACATTTCCATCACATCTTTGATGCGCGCGAACTCCACGCCCGAAGACAGCGTTTCAAGCATCTCTTCGGAGCGCGCCGATTCTATCTTGAAGTACGCAAGCCCGCCGTCGGCGTTCTGCGTCAGGATGTTCAGCCCTTCGGCGTACCACTTCTCAAGCTGGGACATCGTGAGCTTATCCAGCGCTTGCGGGCAAGACTTGATGAACTCCGGCGCCGCGGCGTGCGAGCAGGTCAGCAAGCCTTCGGCAAGCGTGAGGATCTGTTCGTGATTGTGCGTGTCTATCTGCGACAGGGCATTGGAAGTCTCAAGCATCACGCTGGGTATGTTGGAGCCGCCGTTCTTGACCAACTGCTCCGACAGGTTTAGGAAGCGCATGCGTTGAGCGCTTTCGATGCGGGGCAGCGCGCGCGCTCCGGACTCGAAGAAGCTCTTGATTTCGCGCCAGCCCGAATCCACCAGCGTAGATGCCAGCGCTATGAACGCCGACCTGTCCTCGCCTATCAGCGGGAAGAGCTGCTGCCCAAGCGTGAGGCATTCCGACGACAAGTCGTATGAGCGGTGCGACAGCGCGTCCAGGAACTTGGCGAAGCGCTCCATCTCCGGGAAACTGAGGTCTTCGAGCAGCGCGGGACTGCATTGAAAGAACTTGCACGCCAAGGTGCTGGACTTCCAAGTGCCTTTATACAAGCCGCAGCCCAGGTTCGCCCAGCTCTCTATGTGCCGCGATCGCAACTTGCTCATCGTGCCGGGGCTCGCCTCGAAGTACGCCGCCGCAAGCGTGGGGGACTCTTTGCAAAGCGTCTTGCCGCAGTCCGTCCACTTGAAGAAGTAGTTCAAGGGCATGTAGCCAAGCACGCGCGCGCTCACCTTGTAGAACTCGGCGGCGGCTTCCCAAGAGCGCACCGTCTCTTTGGCGATGTCCAAGCCCGCATTCGCCCAATCCGCCATCTGCGCCTCTGTGAGGTTGGGCGGCATCTGCGCGTGCGCCTTGTCGAATTCGTTGGCGACCGAGGCCGGATACTTCCCAAGCTCGGCCTTGATCTCTTCTAGCATTGGCGCTGAGTGTGTGTTCAAGGCGTCTCCTTCAATGGGGTTTCGAGCAACTGCAGAAATCGGCGCAAGATCCGAGCCGTCGCCCCAAAAATAATGTGTCCGTTGTACGCAAATGCCGGGGCGTTTCGGATGTCGCCATCCACTATGCGGATCTCATCGCGGCGGTTGGATATGTCCATCAGAGCGGACAGCGGAACCTCCACCACTTCGGCGACTTCCACTTCACTGGGACTGAAATCATACGGGTATGGGATGGTGGCGGCGTATGGGCTGATGAGGTAGCGGCTGGTAGTCGGCGCATCGTCCAACGCGCCCAATACTTCGACGTCCTGCGGACGGACGCCCATCTCTTCATACGTTTCGCGCAAGGCGGTGTCAAGCAGCGTAGCGTCTTCCGGATCCATCCTGCCGCCGGGGAACGAAATCTCGCCCTTGTGGTCATCTACCCTATCGGAGCGCTTATTCAGCAGCACGCAGTATTCCCCGTTCTTGCGATAGACAAGCGTCAGCACGGCCGCGGGCGTAAGCGCCGGGTCGTCTATGGCGTTCTTGGGATTAGCCGCTAGTTTGCGCTTGATTGTTTGCGTGAATGCGTCGCCCACAGCGGACGGGCTCCGATTTTCTGACTTATCGTAGTAGTTTCTATGCGTTCCGATACGCCTCTTCCAAGCCTGCGATGTCTATCCGTTGCATCTGCATCATAGCGTCCATCACTGCCGGCGCTTTGGCCGGATCCCTTGTGAGTTCTTCGATCGCGGCGGCCGGCACAACCTGCCACGACAGCCCAAACCGGTCTTTCACCCAGCCGCACATCTGAGTTTCCCCGCCATCGGAGAGCGCGTGCCAGTAGTGGTCGACCTCTTCCTGAGACTCGCAGTTGATGACGAAAGACACCGCCATCGTGTACTCCACGCCCGGCCCGCCATCTACTGCGCTGAAACGCTGCCCGTTCAACTCGAACTCCACGATAGCGGCGCCGGCTGCCAAATCGAAATCGTTGACCACGCGCGAATTGGGGAACAAGCCGACATAAAAGCGTGCCGCTTCCCGCGCGCGCCCGTCGAACCATAGGCACGGCGCTATCTTTGCCGTCTGCGTATCCGCCATACTTGGACTTTCTCCCTAAATCGCCGAGTTTGCTTTCGGCTTACTCGAAGATGGAGGCGATTATCTCTTCGATGCTCTTCTGAACCGAGGCGTCGTCGGTAACCGCCCAGTTGATGGCGACCTGGCAGGCGCGGCGCGGCGCAATGCCCTGCGCTATGAGTTTGCCGGCGTATATCAGCAGCCGCGTGCTTGCGCCTTCGCCCAAGCCGTGTTCGCGCAGATTGCGCACCTTTTCGCCGAGCTTGGCGAGCTGAAGCGCGTCATCCGTGCTGCAGCCCGATTCGTGTTCCACAATCTCAGCCTCTATATCGCGCGGCGGATAGTCGAACTCGATCGACACGAAGCGTTGGCGCGTGCTGTGCTTCAGGTCTTTCAGCGCGCTCTGATAGCCGGGGTTGTACGACAGGATGAGCAGAAAGCCGTCAGCCGCCTCCAGCAGTTCGCCGCGCTTTTCAACCGGCAGAATGCGCCTATGGTCGGTGAGCGGGTGTATCAGAACTGTGGTGTCCTTGCGCGCCTCTACGATTTCGTCGAGATAGCAGATGCCGCCCGCCTTGACCGCGCGCGTAAGCGGCCCGTCAATCCAAACCGTGGAATCGCCCTCAAGCAGGTAGCGCCCTACCAGGTCGCTGGCGGTCAAGTCTTCGTGGCAGGCAATCGTTACCAACGGCAGGTTATCGCCCTCGGGCCGTTCTACGCCTCTGCTGTCCGCCTGCTTGATTTGCGTGAGCGGCTGCCCAAGCCTATACGACATATACTCCACAAAGCGCGTCTTGCCGCAGCCGGTGGGTCCCTTGAATATCAGTGGAATTCGCTGCTGATACGCAGCCTCGAAGAGTTCCACTTCATCCCCGACCGCCACATAGTACGGCTCTTCGGTTAGGTGATACTCCTCTATGATGTAGCTGCGATAGAGTGTTGCGGTTGATTGCGTCATATTGTAAGCCTTGCGCTCCTTAACGAGTAATAACCCTGCCGTTCCACAATTCCCGAACTTGGGCATCCAGCCGTTCTAGGCTGTCGGAGTTGTCTATCACCACATCGGCGTATTCAACCCGCTGCGATTGAGGCATCTGCGAGTCGATGCGCGCGCGCGCCGTGTCCGCGTCCATATTGTTGCGCGCTTGCAGACGCCTTATCACATCCGCTTCGGGCGAAGTGGTTACCCATACCTCATTCACAAGCCCCGTCCACCGCGCCTCGATCAGCAGCGCCGCCTCCAGAACCGCCGCGCGGCCGCCCTGCCGCTCCACAGCGGCGAGCCGTTCCTCCGCAAGCGCGTATATGCGCGGATGCGTGATAGCGTTCAGCCGCATGAGTGCGTCCGCGTCGCTAAACACGATGCCGCCCAGCGCGCGGCGGTCGATCTCGCCGTCCGCCGCCACCACCCGCTCGCCGAAAGCGCTCACCACTTCCCGCCAGCCGTCGGTTTGCGGCTTATAAACCTCGTGTCCCAGCAGATCCGCGTTCACGATAGCGGCGCCCAGCCCCTCAAGCAATTTGGATACCTGAGTTTTGCCGGTGCCTATGCCGCCCGTCAATCCGATTGTGAACATAACACTTCGCCATTTGAAAAATCCATCACATTCTAACAAGCAGACTATAAAAGGGTCAACATACTGCAGGCTTAGTCGCTCTACTTGGCAAGAGTGATAGCGGCGGCGCAAGTATAGCGTATCAACCCCATCGTTTTTACACGCATGATTGATATGCGCCAGCGCTAAATGCTGAGATAGCGGACTTGCCGTATATCCCCTCACCTTGCCACTACCGGCTCCGATGCCGGAGTAATGGTTCTTACCCTATTTCCCGCAGGATCCGTATAGTAAGTGTGAGCGCGGATGCTGATGCCGATGTCGTCCGACGACGGAATGTACTGGTAACCCAAGCAAGCGCTGCTAAAAGCGCCGCCCCAACCCTCGGCATCGCTTCCCCGCTGCCATTCCCACCACCCGCGCTCCGTAAAGCCCGCCTTGCGCGTCGCCTCGGACAGCGCAACCGTGAACGGCTCGCCCACCACCGGAGCGCCCTCGCTGACGATAGCGGCAGGCGTTGCGTTCATCATCCAGCGCCGCTCGTCATAGGAAAACTCCGCAAAGCGTTCCTCTACCCATTCGATAGACTTGTTGGTATCGAAGGGCATCCACAGATTAGAGCCTACGCGAACCGCATAGCGCGCGCGAAGAAGCGCCTCAGCCTCGCTTGCGGCCGGCGGATATGGAATAAAGTTGACGCCGCGCCGCTCCAAGTAGTCAACCGGCGGATTGCGTTCATGCGCGATTATGCGGACGCTGTTGGGCGGCACATCCGGGTTGCGCGCAACCGCCTTGTCCGTCAGCCCGCACACATCGATAACCGTCAGATTAGACAGGTAGTAAGGCATAATGCCGATGCGTCCCGACGACGTCACCGCATCTTGGGGGATCAGCCCGCGCGCCGCTCCCTCATAATGCCGCCACGACTCAATTCTTAATTCGGCGAACTTCCCTGTTTCCCCAAACCTGAAGCCCACATAGTGGCTGTTGATTAGCCATCTGCCAGTGTCCGCAGTGCCGCTGATACGCTCCATTCCCGGCGCGCGGAGCAACCAACCCGCATTCTGTTCGTTGAGTTCAACATCCGAGTAGCCGCTGCGCTTAGACTCGAACAGCAGCGCCGCCTGCATCGCGTTGGCGTAAAACATCACAGGGACAAACAGTAGCAGCACCCATGCCTGCGTACTGCTGAAAACCCTTGCCCGCATACCCGTCCGCAAGGCGCGCGCCTTGCCTGCAATCCTGCCCCCCAAGCTTCCCAAATACAGCATTCCCTCTACGGCCGGAAGCGCGAGCAGCGGCCAGTAAAAATCCAACGGACGCCACTCAAAATGATCCCCGCCCAGCCGCATCACGCTGAGCGCATGAACCCCGATGCACAGCAGCGCCAGCGCATACACGCCGTCCCGCCCATTGCGCCAGCGAACCCACGCCCCAACCAGCGCCAGCGGCCCCAGCAGATACAACCCCGTCTCCAGCGCCGCGACCGCATAGTAGTAGAAACCCATATCCCACCACGGGCGCACAAACTTGGCGTAGTAGGTATTGGGCAGCCATTCGCCGTAATATGCGTAGCGAAACAGGAAATGGGCGGCAACCAATATCGCGAATGGCGCGGCGAGCGTCAGCAGATCCCGCAGATAGCCCCGGTCAAATCTTAGGCACCCGCCGTCAACCAACCGCTGAACCGCGAACCATCCCAAGCAGACGACCGCTATCAGAACGCCTTCCGGACGCGTCAGCGCCGCAAGCGCAAGACTGAGCGACGCCGCAAGCAACCCCCGCCCGCTATTGCGATACAGGCTTAGGCATACAACCGCGCCGAGTACGAAAAATGTGAACTGCCGAGTCTCAAGCCCGCCGCCCGATGTCCATACGGCGAAGGTAGCGCTGCCGCACACCAACCCCAGCGCCATCCACGCCGCCAACCCGCGATGCCGCAGCCCCGGAATTCGCGCCGCCCACCACAGCATCGCCGCAAGCGTCCCCGCGGTGAACGCCACCGAAAGCCACGGCGCCGCATGCTCCGGCCTTATCCCCAGCGCCCCCCATATCGCCGCCAGCTCCAGAACCCAAAGGAAGTTCGTGTAGCCTTCCACTCGCTCGCCGGGGTTGAACACCAACCCATGCCCCTCCAGCAAGTTGCGGGCATAGCGAAAACTGATGAACGCGTCATCGGTCAAGAACCACGACACGCTTGCGAGCCACGCCAGCAGCGCCAGCCATACAAGGCATGCGGCGGCGTACAGAACAAGGCGCAGCGCGCGCGACGGCGAAGCGGCAAACATCATCCAAACATTCACCCCCAGATTATACTACACCACCCCAGCGCTTTACTCACAATCCCAACTTATCCCCAATCTTAACGGGTGAAATAGGGATTACCGCCGCCCGCCCTTTACCTTATAATAGGGGCGTTACAGGCTAGATGAGGTTAAGCAATGACATCAGCATACAGAGCCTTGCCGAGCGTAGAGCGGCTTCTGTCCGACGACCGTGTAATAGCGCTAATCGAAACCCACTCCCGCCAAGTGGTGTTAGAGTTCGTCCGAAGCAGTCTAAGCGACGCCCGCCGCGCAATCGCCGCCGGCCGCGACGCCCCCGACGCCCAGGCGATCATCGCCGCCGTCGCCGCTCAGGCCGAGGCGTCCCGCCGCCCCTGGCCCAAGCGCATCATCAACGCAACCGGCGTAGTACTGCACACCAACCTCGGCCGCGCCCCGCTGAGCGACGACGCAGTCAAGGCGATCCAGCGCGCGGCGCATGGCTACAGCGAACTTGAGCTTGACCTCGCAAGCGGCCGACGCGGCTCCCGCCAAGCGCGCATATCCGAACTTGTCAGCCACACAACCGGCGCTGAAGCGGCGCTCGTCGTCAACAATAACGCCTCCGCCGTGATGCTCGGCCTAGCCGCAATCGCCGCCGGCAAAGAGGTCATCGTATCGCGCGGCGAAGCGGTGGAAATCGGCGGCGGCTTCCGCATCCCTGATGTGCTGAGACAAAGCGGCGCAATTCTGGTAGAGGTCGGAACCACCAACCGCACCTACGCCCGCGACTACGCCGCCGCCATCACCGCCGACACCGGCGCGCTGCTCGCCGTCCACGCCAGCAACTTCCGCGTAATGGGCTTCACGCACACGCCCCACATCGCCGAACTTGTGGACATAGGCAACCGGCGCGGCGTCCCCGTGCTGCACGACCTTGGCAGCGGCTGCTTGCTCGACACAACCGCTTTCGGGCTTGCCCGCGAACCCATGCCGCAAGAAAGCGTCAGCGCCGGCGTCGGGCTGTCATTCTTCTCAGGCGATAAACTTCTAGGCGGGCCGCAGGCGGGCATCATCGCCGGCAAGCGCGAACTCGTCGACGTCGTAGCGCGCCATCCGCTTGCCAGAGCGATGCGCATCGACAAACTCAGCATGGCGGCGCTCGCCGCAACGCTCATACACTACATCCGCGGCGAAGCGCTCACTGCCATCCCCATATGGCGCATGATTGCCGCCCCCGCCGACGCCGTTAAAGCGCGCGCCGACGCTTGGACGCGTAAGCTAGGATGCCCGCCGTCCGTATCCGTAGCGCCCACGCAATCCACCATCGGCGGCGGCAGTCTGCCCGGCGAAACACTGCCGTCTTGGGCGATTGCGATTGACTGCAGCGCGCTCAACGGCGGTGCCGAAGGGTTCGCCAAGCGCCTGCGCCAAGCCGAAACCCCCGTCATAGGACGCATCGAATCGGAGCGCGTGCTGCTAGACCCGCGCACGGTGCTGCCAACCGAAGACGAAGCGCTGCTGCGTACATTGACGGATGCGCTGCAACCGCAAGGACGGCGCGAATGAACCTCTTCGACCACCGCTCCCACCAGCAACTCCAAGGCAAAGCGCCGCTCGCCGCCCGAATGCGCCCGCGCTCATTCGACGAATACATCGGACAAGACCACATCATCGGCGCGGGAAGCGTGCTGCGTCGCAGCATAGAGGCGGACCGCCTGCCGTCAATCATCCTTTGGGGGCCGCCCGGCGCCGGCAAGACAACCCTCGCAAGCCTCATAGCCAACCTAACCCGCAGCCACTTTGAGCAGATAAGCGGCGTTGCGTCCGGCGTCGCCGACCTGCGCCGCGTCGCCGCCGAAGCCCGCCAACGGCTTGGAATGAGCGGCCAATCCACCATCCTGTTCGTTGACGAAATCCACCGCTTCAACAAGGCGCAGCAGGACGTCATCCTGCCCTATGTAGAAGACGGAACCCTTGTGCTTATCGGCGCAACCACCGAAAACCCGTCATTTGAGGTTGTCTCACCCCTGCTATCCCGCGCGCGCGTATTCGCATTGGAAGCGCTCTCCGACGAACAGGTCAAGCGCATCGCGCAAACCGCCGCAGCCGACGCAGAGCGCGGCCTTGGCGCGCTCCAGCCCCGCTTGGACGAGCAGGCGCTTAACGCATTGGTGAACCTCGCCAACGGCGACGCCCGAACCGCGCTCAACGCCCTGGAACTTGCGGTATCCGCCGCCGCGCCCGACGCCGACGGCATCCGCCGCATAAGCCTCGCGATGGTGGAAGACGCCATGCAGCGCCGCTCCCTGCGCTACGACAAGGCGGGCGACCTGCACTACGACACCATATCGGCGTTCATCAAGTCCGTGCGCGCATCCGACCCGGACGCCGCTGTATATTGGCTTGCCCGAATGCTGGAAGCGGGCGAAGATCCGCTATTCATCGCGCGGCGGCTAGTCATTCTCGCCAGCGAAGACATCGGAATGGCAGACCCGCACGGATTAGTAGTTGCGGTAGCGGCGCAGCAGGCGGTTCACTTCATCGGCCTGCCGGAGGGACGCATCCCGCTCGCCGAGGCGACCGTCTATCTCGCCACCGCGCCCAAAAGCAACAAATCGTATATGGCGCTCAACGAAGCGATGCGCGATGTGCAGCGTACCCGAAACGAACCCGTGCCGCTGCATCTGCGAAACGCCGTCACCGGCTTGATGAAAGATATGGGCTACGGCGCCGGCTACAAGTACGCCCACGACTACGAAGGCGCCTACACCCCCACCCAAAACCTGCCCGCCAGCCTCACCAACCGCCGCTACTACCGCCCCGGCAATCAGGGCTACGAAGCAAGAGTCCGCCAACGCCTGCAAACTTGGCGCAGCAAAGACAAGCCTGGCGCGTCCTAACGGCCGCCCAAGCCCTCTTCCCACGCCACAAGCTCCATCTGCTGCAGGGCGCGCCCGGCGTCAAGTTCGGCGCGGTCGGCGTTTTCCATCGCTATGGCGATCGCCATAGGCGCGTCTGCGATGAAGCGGCCGCTAGAGGCGATTTCGGCTATGCGCCGCAGGGTGTCTTTGTTCTTGATGACGATGAAATGCCACGGCTGCAGGTTGCGCGAGCTCGGCGCGAGTCTGCCGGCTTCCAGGAGCTTGCGGATGACCGAATCCGGCACTGCGTCGGGCTTGAACTCCCGAACCGTCAGCCGGGAGCGCACTGCGTCATAGACTTGCATTTGAGTTCTCCTTAAATCTATGGTCATATGTTGAATGCGCTAAACAACGCATCCGCTTGTCTTTGTTTCCCTAAGTGTCTTCTAACTCTTCCGTCGACAATGTTGGCATATTCGCCTGATTGTCCTCGGATCTAGGCGGTCGCGGTGAACCTGCTGAAGGTCCTGACGGACTGCCGTAGTGTATATCTGTCCCCGAGGATTGTTAATGATATTTCTATCTCCGAAATCGTCTTGAAGGGCTTGATCGTTAGTAAATAGAAGCCGTGTATCGCTGACTCTTGCCAGCGCAAGTATATGCGCATCGTTGGATTTGCATATATTCTGCGCCCGCAAATCATTTGTCTCGTTGTCCACCGAGCCATCGCTAATTTCTCTAACTCGGCCAAACAAAATGGCTGTCTTAGCCCAAGTTTGGAATCGGTCATATTCGCCTAATTCCCGCTTGAGTTCGCCGCCGATGACTAAAATGCCATGAATTCTATTCTGACCTTCCAACCACTCAAGAAAGTATTTCCCTGCCGGGGTCTGAGTGTCAGAATCGCCGAATACTTCGTGTCTGACATTGTTGTCCATTATGGCACACATACATTACAGCCCTAGTGAACGCCGTGTTTCTTCCATGAAGAACTTCCCGTAAGAGTGCGGCGCATCCAGCACATTGCCCATTTCGTCCAAGCGTATGGAGTGGATTTTCACATCCAAATCGCCCCGCTCGAAGTACAGAATCGATACATCTTCGGGCTTGAGTCCGGTGGTCTTGTCGCGCACATCTATACGCACGCGGTCGATGATGTAGTCGCTGTGGGTTTCGACGATGAGTTGCTTGCCCTGTGATGCGCTGGCGCAGAATAGGCTGCCCAAGGCGGCTTGCGCGCTTGGGTGCAGATGCACTTCTGGTTGCTGCAACAAGAACATCTGCGGTGCATCCGGGCGGAGCAATTCCGTGACAATCGGTAGCGCTTGGCTGACGCCGTAGCCTACATCTATCAGGTTGCGATAGGCGCCTTTGCGGCGCTTGCCCCACTTCCTAACCTGTATTTGAAACGGCGCGCCCGATGTCTTGCCGAATGACATTATGGCAATATCGTCAAACAGCCCCGACTTTCGTCCAAAGCCTTCAAGAGACTTCTTTAGTTTCTGCCATCCGTCCGAATCACCCCTATACAGGTTCGCCAAGTAAGTGGGGATGGCCTCGCCTTCGGTATCCCGCGATGTGCGTATCGGGTCATAAGTCCGCCGTGGGTGAGAGCGGAATGGAGCGCCGGCATACGGACGTCTTGTTGAGAAGACTTCAGAAAATAGCGCCTGATTTAAGGCGTCTATTTTTCCTAATTCATATTCAGCTTCAGTGGGTAGGGACTCACTACTTTCATGAGTTGACTGTCCGTCACGAATCTTTCGCAAAAGTAGAAGTTGCACCATGTCGGGAGCAAGTGGAAATGGAATCGGATTATTACCGACAAATCCACTACTTGAGAGGTTCCATTGATATTGATTCTGGGGCGTGATGAATGTAAGTATTTGCTCACCTTCTTCTATGCCCGCTTCCACCCCAAACTCTTTGTTTCCAAACCTCCGGTTCGCTGGGACAGGCGCTCCGTCGATCTCTTTGAAAGTAGCACGGAAGGACACTAGATTAGTATCAGGTTGTGGCAAGTTACGAAGAAATCCTGCCTCAAATGCTTGGGGTGATTTCTTATCCACAGAACCGCGATTATGCACTATGTCCTCAAATGCGCCCAGGTCAAAGGGATATTCTCGAAAGTCAGGTATTCCGGGGTAAAATGCGCCATCCCACAGCGCGCGCAGTATCGCGAGGAAGGATGTTTTCCCCGTGCTGTTTTCGCCCACAAGCAGGGTTAGAGGAGCAAGCCGCGCGGTCTGCTCCTCGCGAAAGCATCGGTAGTTCTTGAGCGTTACGCTGTCCATAGCGTCATCATAGCGCCGCTACACGGGGTAGCGCCATACTTCGCCGCGCGGCGGCTCGTCGGATAGCCTGAACTGTGGCAGCGATAGCCCGTCGTCGGTGTCCAGGAACACCACTTCGACGCGCTTGCCGATGCCCACATTTTCGGGGTCTTCGGGCTGCATATCGGCGTTCAGCAGGTTGGCGGTGATGCGAAGCCCGTTCTCCGGGTTGGGCTCGCCGCTCTGTTCGTCAAGCTCCACAAGCGCCACCGTGTAGGGCGTCCAGTCGCGGAAGCCGGGCAGGATGGCGTGCGTGATGACCTGGTAGCTATAGATAGCGCCTTTGCCGCTGACCTCATGCCACTCCCAGTCGAGCGAGGCGCACCACGGGCAGCCGGGCCCCGGCTCGCCGCGCAGCAAGCCGCATTCGGGGACGGCGCACTTCTTCACCACCAGCCGATGCTCGGCCGCCGCATCGAAGTAGCCCTTGTATTCGCTGTCAATATCCGAAATCACTATCGGCATGCCGCGATACTGATATACCGGCATTGGCTTACCTCCTCATTATCAGAGCGCTGCCCACGCCGGGCATAGCCCATCCCATGTTCATCGTGATGTTGACGTCGGGGACTTGGCGGCAGCCGCCCTCTAGATAGTCATACGAGTGCTTGCGCTCGCGCCAATCGGGGCAGTAGTCGTCCACCAAGCCGCGGAGCTGGCGCACATTCTCGATCACCATATTCATCCCGTGCGTGTAGCCTTCGCACAGGTGGCCGCCGCTGGTGTTGTTCGGACGCCGCCCGCCCAGGTCGGTGATGCCGCTTGTTACATAGTCTTTGCCTTCGCCCTTCTTGCAGAAGCCGTAGTCCTCGAACTGAAGCAGCGTCGTGTAGGTGAAGGCGTCGTAGCAGCCGGTGACGTCTATGTCGTCGTGCGTTACGCCCGCCAGTTCGAACAGGCGCGGCCCGACATAGTGTCCCGCCACGCGCGTTATGGGGGCGTACTGATAGTGGAAATCGCCGCCCGGCTTGACGCCTCTGCCCTGCACCGCCATTATGTAGGCGGGCGGTTGCTTCAGGTCTTTGGCGCGCTCCGCCGATGTAACGATGATGCAGGTGGCGTTGTCCGTCTCAAGGCAGCAGTCGAGCAGATGGGCGCAGGGCTTCACGATCCAGCGCGAGTTCAGCACATCGTCCACGGTTACGCGCTGCTTCATAAGCGCCTTGGGGTTGTTGCTGGCGTGCTTGCTGTGCGTAACCTTGATGGCCGCCAGGTGTTCGCCGGTTACGCCGTACTCCATCATATGGCGCGTGAATGTGAATGCGAAATTCTGCACTGCGCTGGCTATGCCGTAGGGACGCTTGAACAGGTCGGAGCCGCTGACGGGCGCCGCCGAGCGCGCGCCGGTGCCGCCGATGCGCACCTGCGAATAGCCGTTCATCGCGCGGAATATCGCCACGGTGTCGCACATCCCGCCCTCGATAGCGCCGATGGCGAGCCCGACGAGCGCCTCCGTGCTGGAGCCGCCGCCGGAGCAGTCCATATAGAAGTTCAGCCGCATCCCAAGGTCGTACATCATATGCGTTGAGGGCGTGGAGTCGCCGCCGTGGTAGCTCAGCATCCCGTCCACGTCCTGCGGCGTAAGTCCGGCGTCTAGGATGGCGTTGCGTATCGCTTCCACGCCCAGCGCGCGCGTGCTGCGCCCGGATGCGCGGCTGTACTCCGTTTCGCCCACGCCCACGATGCAATACTTGTCCTTCAGTCTGCCTTCCATACATGCCCTCCTCTAACCGATGCTGCGGCGTATATGCTGCGTTCTGCGGCGCGGGTAAGTATCGCCTTTTGCGGTTGGAATGGCAAGCGCCTGTGAATGCAAGGCAACGCATTTGTCAAGCAGTTCAAAGGTATTGTAAAGTGTGATTTCAAATAATTTACGGAGAGGCGCATGGTAACGGCAGCGGAGGCTGATAGAGTTATTGCAGAATACAAGGTGATAGACGCAAACCTGAATTGGAGGTTTACGCGCAACGCTTACAGACTTGCAGCCGGCGTAACTTGCGAAAATTCAAGCGAAACTTTGACATTGCACGGAACTGTTGGAAACAAGAACCGCAGTTTCGTCCTTCTGCATGGCAACGATCCCATACGCAAGTACACCGTTCACGATAGACACACGGATCCGGTAACCCGCATAACGCACACCACGCCGCACAAACACTTCTGGGATGATGTTTGGCAAGACAAGAGGGTGTACATCCCCGACGACATACGGATAGGCAACCCCAACGAAGAGCTGATGGACTTTCTAAATGAGTGCAACATCTCGTTAAGAGGTTCCTACACGCCTCAAAACTTCCGTCAGTCGAATCAAGGAGGACGCCGATGACAAACACTTCTGCTTGCATAGGCGTAGTCAACAAGTACCTGGAACGGCTGTCTTCGGACTTCAACGTCACGCCCTCGGATAACGGCTGCTTTCTGCTAACGCCGTTTAGCAGACCTGACGGCGAGGGCATTGAGCTGGAGCTTGAAACGCTTCCCGACGGCAACATCCGCATCAGCGACATGGGAGACACCGCAGGCTATTTGTTCGTCAACGGCTTGACTATGGGCAAGGCGATGATTGACAGAGCCAAGTTCATATCAAGATGCTACGGCGTGTCTTTCGAAGGCGGGCCGCTCACTATTGAGACAGAAACTGAATCAGCAGGCGATGCGCTGCATGAACTGATACAGGCCGTTCTTGCGGTAACCGACCTTATCCAAATGCGCCGCTCCACAAAACCGCGCGCAGTGCGATTCGACGACGAGGTGGAAACCATAATCAAGCACAGCGGAGCGAACTATCGCGCCAAATATAAAATCCCGGGCAGGCTTGAAAATCACACACTCGGGTTTCATGTGAACTCCGGGCGCAATCTGCTGATACAACCCATCACTGCGCCAAACGCGGGCGACGCCCACGCGTTAGCCGAGCGCTGGGCATACCGCTTCTCCGACGTTATCCAAGCCAACGCGGGATGGCGGCCCCTAGCCGTGTTGGACAACCGCGCCGAGTATGTCAGCGAGCGCGTCATATGGACGCCGCGCGCCGTCGCGCCGATTAGCGAATACGCAATCACATGGACAGAGAGGGACAAACTCGCCGCCCTGCTCGAAGGGAACGCTCAATGACTACATCCATCCCCAACACCCTCTACTTCGGCGACAACCTAGAAATCCTACGCCAACATATCGCCGACGAATCGGTCGATCTCATCTATCTTGACCCGCCGTTCAACTCCAACGCCACCTACAATGTGCTGTTTCGCGAGCGCAGCGGCGAGGATTCGGCGGCGCAGATCACCGCTTTCGACGACACCTGGCGCTGGAGCATGGAATCGGAAGCCGCCTATCAGGACGTCGTAACCGATGGTCCGGACAGGCTCGGCAAGCTTCTGATTGCGATGCGCGAGTTCCTAGGGCAGAACGATATGATGGCGTATCTGACTATGATGGCGCAGCGCATGGTGGAACTTCACCGCGTCCTCAAGCCCAGCGGCAGCATATACCTGCACTGCGATCCCACTGCAAGCCACTATCTCAAACTGATGATGGACGCCGTGTTCGACGCCGGCAATTTTCGCAACGAGATTGTGTGGCGGCGGTCAGCGGCGCACAGCGACGCCAAGGCTTGCGGACGCACCCACGATGTCATATTTCTGTATTCCAAAGACGCCTCTAAGTTTTCTTGGAATAAGCAGTATCAAGAGTATGACCATAAATATGTAGAGTCTCACTATCGCCGCAAGACCGATAAAGGGCGGCGATACCGAACCGATAATTTGACTGCAACGGGATTGAGCGGCGGCGGATATTCGTATGAATGGAACGGCGTAACCCGCATATGGCGTTCCCCCCGTGAAACTATGGAACGCCTGCACAATGAAGGGCGAATTCACTATACCCGCAACGGCGTCGCCGAATACATTCGGTATCTTGACGAAATGCCGGGCGTTCCGCTCCAAGATGTATGGACAGACCTGCCGCCAATCAACTCACAAGCGAAAGAACGGCTCGGCTACCCCACCCAAAAGCCTGAAGCGCTGTTGGAGCGCATCATCAGCGCAAGCAGCAACGAAGGCGATGTTGTGCTGGATCCGTTCTGCGGATGCGGCACGGCGGTTGCGGTGGCGGAACGCTTGAACCGCCGCTGGATCGGCATAGATGTAACGCACCTCGCCATATCGCTGATGAAGAGCCGTCTGCACGACACTTTCGGCGATGAGCTGCGCCCCTACGAAGTCATTGGCGATCCGAAGGATTTGGCGAGCGCGCAAGCGCTGGCGGTGGACAGCCGAAACGACGGACGCTATCAGTTCGAGTGGTGGGCGCTTGGGCTAGTGGACGCAAGGCCGGCGCGCGACAGGAAGAAGGGCGCGGATGCCGGCGTGGATGGCTATATCAGCTTCTTCGACGACAACAGCGCCAAGCCCAAGCGCATCATCGTGCAGGTCAAGAGCGGCAATGTGCAGCGCAATCAGATAGCCACACTGAAAAGCGATATGGATCGCGAAAAGGCGGAACTCGCGCTGTTCGTTACGCTAAAGCCGCCCACCAATCCGATGCGGCAGGAAGCGGCGGCGGCAGGCTTCTACACGCCCGACGCCTTCCCCGAACATCGCTTCCCGCGCGTGCAGATACTCACCATAGAAGCGCTGCTATCGGGCGAGCAGGCGGACTATCCCCGCTTTGCGCCGCAAGCCACCTTCAGGCGCGCCCCCCGCCGACGCGCCCAACCGGATCAGGCGCGCATCGTGTAGCCAAACACCGTTGTTTAGGCGCATATCGTCCGCGCGTCTGCGCTATAATCCGTGTAGCCCTAGATCGAGTTACATTCGAGTAACATAGCATCCATAGTCAAGGCAATCAGAAAGCGCCCAAAATGAAGCCCGAAGAGTACGGCGAAGATTACCGCGCCCATCTATTGGAGCAGTATAAGCTCTATGTAGAGATGGCAGACCGCGTAAGCCAACGACGCGATCAGTCCAATAGGTTCTATGTAACCATCGTGTCCGCGCTTGCCGCAATCGTGGTGGTGATTGCGCGATTCGGATTGCCCGTCGGCGGCGCAAACGGCGCCCTTTCGGATATTGGCTTCCTGGCAATCGGATTGTTCGGCTTGGCGCTGTCGGGCGTATGGTGGCTGAACATCCGCTCATACCGCACGCTGAACAGCGCCAAGTTCGAGATAATCAACCGCATAGAAAAGCAACTCCCATTCGCGGGTTACAGCGAAGAATGGGAAATACTGCGCCCGCCGAAAGGACGCAAGCCCTATCTGCAGCTCACAAGGGTCGAGCAGTTCGTCCCCATAATCTTCATGGGGCTTTTCGTCCTGCTCATCGCCTACTCGCTTTGCCTGCTGATCGCCTAAACGCCGCCGAACTATCGCTTGCGTCCATCGCCGCGCGCATCCGTATCGGCGCTCATCCCCCTACCCTATATGCCCTATAATCAAACGCCGCCCTTACGAATTGCCCACTAACCGCCAATACGGGGTATAATCGCTGCAACTCACCCTAACCTATCCTGAGGAGGTTGCAATATGCGGTTGGAAGGCAAAGTGGCAATCATCACGGGCGCGGGCAGCGGCATGGGCGCGGAAGAGGCGCGCCTGTTCGCGCGCGAAGGCGCAAAGGTGGTAGTGGCGGACATAACCGAAGAACTCGGCAAGCAGGTCGAGGCGCAGATAGGCGAAGCCGGCGGCGACGCTATGTTCATCCAAACCGACGTCACCGACGAATCCGACTGGCAGAACCTAATCCAACAGACGGTTTCGCGCTACGGCAAACTGGACATTCTGGTCAACAACGCCGGCATCAGCAGCTCGGCGATAGACGACAGCCTAGACACCGACGGCTGGAATCGGATTATGGATGTGAACGCCACCGGCGTATTCCTAGGCACAAAGCACGCCGTAGAGCGGATGCGCCAAAGCGGGGGCGGCTCCATCGTCAACATATCGTCCATAATGGGCTTTGTGGGCGGCGAAGGCGGCCATCCCGCCTATCACGCATCCAAGGGCGCGGTTCGCATATTCAGCAAGGCGATGGCGGTTCAGTACGGGCCGGAGGGCATTCGCGTCAACTCAGTGCATCCCGGCTTTATGCCGCCCATGCGCACCTCAAAGCCCGACGCCGCTATGCGCCAAGAGCAGGTTCGGCTAACGCCCCTGCGCCGCACGGGTGAAACGATCGAAGTCGCCTACGGAGTTCTGTTCCTGGCGTCCGACGAAGCGTCTTTCATCACCGGCGCTGAACTCGTCATAGACGGCGGCTTCATCGCGCGCTAATCGGCGGCGGCGGCGTCCAAAACGCCCACAAGCAGATAGCCGTTTCTGCCGTCTTCATGCACGGGATACGGCAGCCGCTTCGCCCGAAAGCCCACCCGCTCCATCAGCCCAAGCCAGGTTGCGATTGGGAACATGCCCGTTATATGGCGGTCTTCCTCAACGCGCACGCTGCCGTCGGCGTTCTTGACGATGTATATGAACACCGATTCCACGGCGTTATCGCTGGGGTCAGGGTCGTGGTCATACTCGATAGAGGCGAACTCAGGCGTAACATCTCGCCGTATCCCGCACTCAAGCCTAGCGCCGGGATATGTTTCGGTGAACCAGTCGGGCGCCATTATGAGTACGCCGCCATCGACCAGATGCGCGCGCGCCGTGCCAAGCGTCGCGCTGATGTCGGCTTCGTTGAGCAGATAGCATACGGCGTCGTGGATCAGCACGGCGTCGAACTTGCCGCCCAGCCTAACGGAGCGCATATCGCCGATGTGATGCTCCACATCGGGGTTGAGCAGCCGCGAATTGGCGAGCATCTTGGCGGACAGGTCAACCGCAACGGCGTCATGCTGCGCCGCGCCGCCGCGGCTCTGAGCGCAATCGCACGCCGCCGATGCCGACGGGCCAGCGTCGCAGTCGGGATAGATGATGTGATGCAGGTTGTTGCCGCCGCCAACGCCTAGCTCCAAAATGCGATGCCTGCCCTGCCCCAGCTCCGCGGTCAGCGCATTGCGCCAGTGCGCCGCCTCGCCAGCGTACTCCGAGTGGTGGCTTATCAGCGGCCACATATGCGCGAATTCGTCATACATCCTGTTCATATTCGTTCACCAACGGCGGCATGCGGCAAGCCCGATTTCCCAACCCGATTTGCTGCGGCCATTCTACACGATTGCGGCGCGCGGGCTTGACCTTATCGCGCCATTGCCCGATGATACACGCATACGGCGCATTGGGTTGTTAAATAAGGACTACGCGGATGCGGCGCAGGCAAGCGAACAGCGAAAGGAAGTAGCAATGGCGGACTACACGGCGTATTTCAACGGCGAATGGATGCCCATAAGTCAGGTGCGGATAGATCCCGACGACCGCGGCTTCACCACGGGCGACGTGGTGTTCGACGTGGCGCGCACATTCAACGGCAAATCGTTTCGGCTGAAGTATCACATAGATCGGCTGTACCGCTCGCTCAAGTACGCGCGGCTTGACGCCGGCCTGTCCCCCGACGAAATGACCGCAATCAGCGAGGAAGTAGTGGCGCGCAACGAAGGCTTGCGCGCAGAGGTGGGCGATTTCTACATACGCCAGTTCGTAACGCGCGGCAAGGGCGTTTGGGCGCACAGCGCAGGGCCGCCTAGCGTCTGCGTGCGCGTCAGTCCCATCGATCTTGGGCGGTTTGCGCCCGCATACACCGACGGGTTGCACGCCGTCATAGCGCGCACCCGAAGCTACTCCCCCGAATCGCTAGACTCTAAAATCAAGCATCAGAGCCGAATGAACTTTGAGCTTGCGGAGTTGGAAGCCGCCGACGTCGACCCGGACGCCTGGCCCCTGCTGACCGACCTGGACGGCAACATCACCGAAGGCACATCCAATAATGTGTTCGTGGTTGCCGACGGCGTAATACGCACGCCCGGCGACAGTGCCATCCTGCAGGGCGGTTCGCGCAATATGGTATTGGACTTGGCGCGTCAGCTCGGCATTCCCATAGCGCAAGAGGAGCTGCAGCCCTACGACCTGTACACCGCAAGCGAGGTGTTCTTCTCGCGCACCGGCCCCTGCATTCTGCCCGTAACGAGGGTTGATAGGCGCACGATAGCGGACGGCAAGCCCGGCGAAATCACCCAGCAGCTTCTTGCGGCGTGGAGCGAAACCGTGGGCGTGGACATAATCGACCAGGTTATGAGCATGGCGTAACCGCCAATCCCGGCCAAGGCCCAAACTACAATAGACTCCCTGAATTCGGGAGTCTATTGGCTGTTTTATGTGGTGTTCGGTATGGTGCCGAGGAAGGGAGTTGAACCCATACTCTCGAGAAGAGAAGCAGATTTTAAGTCTGCCGCGTCTGCCGTTCCGCCACCTCGGCGCTGACGCAGGGCTTGTAGATTGCAACCCTACTATCTAATTGTAGCATAGCAAACGCGCCTTCACATTGAGCGTATGGGTTTCTGTAATCGCGAATTCGGGCCGCGACGGACGCGGCGTCTGTTACAGGAACAGCGGCGCGAACACCAGCGCCACGATCGACATTAGCTTGATGAGGATGTTCAGCGCCGGACCCGATGTGTCTTTGAACGGATCGCCCACGGTGTCCCCCACAACCGCCGCGGCGTGATTCTCTGAACCCTTGCCGCCTAGATTGCCTGCTTCGATGTACTTCTTGGCGTTGTCCCAAGAGCCGCCCGCATTCGCCATCATTATGGCGAGCAGGAAGCCGGTTGCGATTGCGCCTATGAGCAAGCCGCCAAGCGCCTCCGCGCCGAGTACGGCGCCAACTACTACCGGCACCGCCACCGCAAGCAGTCCCGGCAGCACCATTTCGCGCATTGCGCCGTTTGTGCTTATGGCAACCGCGCGCGCGTAGTCCGCCTCCGCCGTGCCTTCAAGCAGTCCGGTGATTTCGCGGAACTGCCGCCGCACCTCTTGCACCATAGCGTTTGCCGCCCTGCCGACCGCCTGCATCGTTAGCGCCGCGAACAGGAAGGGCATCGTAGCGCCGATGATAAGCCCCATCAGCACTTGAACATTGAGCAGGTCAAACGCCTGCACATTCGCCGCCTGAGAGTACGCCGCCATAAGCGCGAGCGCCGTCAGCACCGCCGAGCCTATCGCGAACCCCTTGCCGGTAGCCGCGGTGGTGTTGCCAAGCGAGTCCAACGCGTCGGTGCGCTCGCGCACGGCCGGGTCAAGATGCGCCTGCTCCGCTATGCCGCCGGCGTTGTCCGCAACCGGCCCGTAGGCGTCCGTCGCGAGCGTAATGCCCAACGTGGAGAGCATCCCCACCGCTGCAAGCGCAACGCCGTAGGTGTCCGCCAAAGAGTTGGCTATCCACATCGCGACGACAACCACCAAGCCGGGAATGAGCGTGCTCAGCATTCCAAGCCCCAAGCCGCCGATGATGACGGTTGCGGGGCCCGTTTCCGCCTGATCCGCAAGCCGTTTTGTGGGATTGAACTCGAAGGATGTGTAGTATTCGGACGATGTGCCGATTATCTGCCCGGCGACCAGTCCCACCAGCACAACCCAGAAGAGTCTGAAGTCCAACTCCATCAGGCTTATTGCAATCGCAACGCCTATGAGAACCAGAAGCCCGGCGGCGAATATGCCGGTTCGCAGCGACCATAGCAGTTTGCCCATCGTTGCGTTTTCGCCGGTGCGTACCAGAAATGTGCCGAGAATGGATGCGAATATGCCGATGGCGGCAACCAGAATGGGCAGCAGAAACAGCGCGGCGTCAAAGTCGCCGGTGGGGTTGGCCGCGCCGAGCGCCGCCGCGCCCACGGCGGCAAGCGCAATCGTGGCGATGATAGAGCCTACGTAGCTCTCGAACAGGTCTGCGCCCATTCCCGCCACATCGCCCACATTATCGCCCACATTATCCGCAACCGTGGCGGGATTGCGCGGATCGTCCTCAGGTATGCCCTGCTCTACCTTGCCTACAAGGTCTGCGCCCACATCCGCCGCCTTGGTGTAGATGCCGCCGCCCACCCTTGCGAACAGCGCGATGGATGACGCGCCGAAGCCGAAGCCCGCAACAACCGTTATGTCGCGGAATATGAAGTACAAGATGGATATGCCGAGTAGCCCGATGCCCACGACCGATATGCCCATCACCGTGCCGCTGTTGAATGCGACGCGCAACGCGGGGTTCAGCCCCTGCATCGCCTTGACCGCCGTGCGGGTGTTGGCGCGCACCGCAATGCTCATGCCGATGAAGCCCGCAAGCCCGGAGCCGATAGCGCCGATGAGATACGATAGCGCCGTCGATGGGAAGCCGTTGCTTGCGCCCACCTTGCCGGTGACGTCGAAGTCGATGAACACCGCCAGAATAATCGCCACCACTACCACGAATGCCGCAAGCAGCGTGTATTCCCTAGTGAGAAACGCCATAGCGCCCTGCTGTATGGCGCGCCCGATGAACTGAATCTCTTCGCTGCCCCCGTCCTGCCGCGTTACATTCAGCGCCAATATGAGCGCAAACGCAAGCGCTACGATGCTCGCGACCACGGCTATGAGTATGATTTCCAAGGCTAGTTCCTCCCTAAAAGTAAAAGCGGCCTCCCCAACTTATGGGAAGACCCGCTTATGTTGGGGGCAACATTTCGGCAAGAATTGCACCGAAAACGCTATCATAGCCGATAATAGCAGTCAAGTTAATCGGGCGGGAATGGGGATCTCAGCATAGGAGCGGCGGCGGTGCAAACCCATTCTCGACGCTATACGCCGTTTGGGGCGCAGGCGCGCATATTGCCGGGCAAGCGAGCGGTTCGACGCCGCAACGGGGCTAGGATATGCCGTCGGCGTGGGAGCAGCATACCTTGGCGGCAAGCGGCGCCAGAACTTCCCGCGCCATCCACGCCACCACAGGAACGCACACTGCGTCGCCGAAAGCGTCCAAGGCTTGCCGCTCGCTGTCCGACGCAATCGGATAGGAATCGGGAACGCCTTGCAGCCGGGCATACTCCCGCGCCGTTAGGGTTCGCATTCGTATCGATCCATTCCCCGCTGCCAATAGGAACTGCTTGCCGCTGCCGCCGATCGCCGTGCGAAGGCAGCCGGCGATGTCGTCGCTCCGAACCTCAGCGCGCTGCCCCTCGGCGCGGCGGCGGCGATAGAACGTTCTGAAGCGTTCCACTTTGCTTTGGGACAGCCGCCTTGCCATCGCCAAGTGCGGCGGCGACATCATCTCAATGTGTTTGCGGACCTTATCCGCCACCCACCAGCGCGCGTCATTCGGCGGGATTTTCTCTACGATGCGCTCCGACAAGCCCGTGTCAATGTAGGGCGGCGGCTCCGGAATGCCCAGGCAAGTCCATCGGATAGCATCGTTCTTATCCGTCAACTCTCTGAGCTTGGGCGGCATCAATCGCTTGGAGCGGGATGACCAATTCATCGGATATGTCGACCCATCACCGCCTTTCACGCCCACCATAAACACGCGCGGACGGCTTTGCGGCACAAACGAGCGGGCGTTTAGCGTGAACGCGTCGCAAGCGTAACCCAAATCGTTGAGCGCTTTCGCAGTGGCATAGAAATCCGCGCCGCCGTTGGAGTATAGCCAACCCGCAACATTCTCAAGCAACACGATGGGCGGCGCCTGTGTCCCCTGTTCTTTCAGGATGCGGTGAAAGCCCCAGAAAGCGCCCGAATGTTTTCCGTTGATGCCGGCGCCTTTGCCGGCGAGCGACAAGTCTGTACATGGGAATGAACAGGTCGCCAGCATAGTCGGGGGGACATCGCTGGGGCGTATGTCGAAAACATCCTGCGTCTGATAACTTTCGCCGAAGAAGCCCTCATACATCTGCGCCCGCTTTGCGTTCCAATCGTTGGCATACGCTATCCGCCATCCCGCCGCTTCAAGCCCCATCCGAAACAGCCCTATGCCCGCAAAGTATTCCGCAACCGTGAAGTGCCCGTCCGCAGGCTTATTCGGCGCAGTCATCTCGGGATCGATTGTGAAAGCGGCAACCATCTATCGCTCCAACGCCGTCGGGATTTTGATTTGCAATGATACCAATATCTCAGCCACAAAATACCCTTTCGCGCTATTGCATCTATCGCAAGTTTCGTATTATGTTAGTGTACGCATCATATGTTCGCTTTTCGCTGCCACGCCAAGAAATAGTCCCGCGAACATTGGGATAGGCTAACATCAGGGGGCGGCTATGCCTCTAAATACGGACAGTCTGAACCGCGCCGTCTTTATCAGCGACAACCTGCCGTTTCTCAGAGCGCTGGATACTGAGAGCATAGACCTCGTCGTCATTGATCCGCCTTTCGGCAAGAATCGGACATTTACGGGAAACCTGAAGCCGCCGCTGTCAGCGCTTGAGCGCAAATTGGAGCGCGAGTTGATGGACGAATGGCGCATATATGATGTCGCCGGCGCATATGAGTTGGGCGTAGAGTATCCCGACCAAACGGGTCAGACGGCGCTGTTCAGGGAGATGTGGCGCTTTGAGCGAGTGTTGCAACAGGATTGGTGGGAGCGGATCAAAGACACGCCTGTTTGGTGGCTCATAGAGTCCACCCGCCGCACGCACGGCGAGGACACGGCGGCGTATATCGCGTTTATGGCGCAGCGAATAATCGAGATACGGCGCGTCCTAAAGCCAACCGGCAGCGTCTATCTGCACTGCGACCACGACGCCAACGCATACCTTCGCCAGTTAATGGACGCGGTGTTTGGCCCCGCCAACTTTCGCAATGAGATTGCGTGGGCATACACGGGACCCAGCAACACAAGGCGCTGGTTTCCCCGCAAGCACGACACCATCTTGTTTTACGCCAAATCCAACAAGGCGGTGTTCAACCGAGACGCAGTGCGCGTGCCGTACAACCAAGAAACCCTTGCCCGCCGAGGGCGAGTTGAGGGCGCGCGCAGTTTCATATCGCCTTCGGTAGAAACCGCAGGGCGGCGCAGCGAGGAACGGGTGCGTTCTCTTTTCGGACAAGGCAAGGTTCCCGAATCGTGGTGGGACGATATTCCCGCGCTGACCAATCAGCGCGAAACCACAGGCTACCCCACTCAGAAACCGCAAGCACTCGCCCGCCGCATTATAGAAGTGTCCAGCAATCCCGGCGATATTGTGATGGACTGCTTTGCGGGATGCGCCTACGTCCCTGTGGCGGCGGAAGAATCGGGGCGCAGATGGATAGCCTGCGATATGTCCCCAAGAGCGTGGACGGTGGTTCGCCGCCAATTCGCCAAAAAGCCCGAACTTGGTATGACGGTCGCGGGCGATGAGACCGAATACGAAGAGGCGTCGCCGAGGTTCGAAGGCAAAGGCGTTCTCAGCGTGCGCGGCCCTAATCAACTTCCAGTGCGAACCGACGGCGATGCCGGGCTTGAACATCTGCCGTTGCGCCGCCATCCCATTCCCGAAATCAGATTTCGCCAAAAGCCGTTGGAAACGGGCGATGCGATTTGGCGCGCCTTTGTCGAGCAATGGGGAACGGACTGCTGGTACTGCGGGCGCAGACAGGATGACGATAGGCGCGTTCTGCAGCTTGACCATGTAGAGCCGAACAAGGGGGACGGCTCTAACGACGACTGCTGGAACCGCGCGCTCGCCTGCGTATCCTGCAACAGCGATAAGGGCGATAGGCTGAATGCAACGCAGACGATTGACAGAGCGCTCGCCGAAGGGCGCATACAGACGCAAGCCCAAAGAGACGCGGTAGGCGCCGCATTCAGCGTCCTCCGCAAATGGGCGCGAAACCGCTATGATGAAATCCGCAAAGCGGCAACCGGGCTAACGCCAAATCCGTTTGCCGAGCAATCAAGCAACGGCTGATTGGAGTTCATTAGAGATGCGGCAGCGCAACGGGGGCTAGGATATGCCGTCGGCGTGCGGCCAAACCTTAGCGGCCGCCGCGCACAGTTGCTTGGCGCGCGTTTCAATCGCCGCCTCATCCCACACATCCGGCGCATCGTCAAGCAGCGTCTTGTTGAGAAACAGAACGCTGTGCTCGCCCAAAGTTTTCCTCTTCTCATGCCACGGCGCATTGGACAGCGTGGAATTGAGCCTTTTAGTCACCAGCGTCAGATTGCCTATCGTGTGGACAATGTGGTCGCGCTCGCGCTCCGATTGGGCGTAGTCTTCCATATCGTTGGGCAGTTGCCAATTGTTGCGCCACGCCTGCGGCATGACATGTTCTATTGTGAGGTTACGGGGCACGTTTGGATCTTCCACCTTGTTCGTCCGCAACTCTTCTTCTATTCCCTCAAGAACGATTCGCAGGCGGCCCCGCGTCAGAATCCGATACAAGGGACGCCTTACGAAGGCGTCTGTTAGTTGGCGGTCGTCGGGCCACAGGCTACCCCAATCATTCCGACTTTTAAGGTGTTCCACGGTTAGGTCGCCGGCTTGATCAGCGCCAACTTCATCCAACTGTATTAGCAACCCCATGAATACCTGTCCGTAGCTTCTGGTATTCATGCCGCAAACCATTCGCCGCACGAGGTAACTCTCGATAGCGGAAATCGCCTTGTCCATCTGTTGTTGCGGAACATCCGCCGTAAGCAACCACAGCAAAACGGGATTAAGTACGCCTGCGCGCATTACTCCTCGTCTATAACGGAATTTTCCCCATCCCGGAATGTTCTTGCTTTCGTCTGCAAGGACGCGATAGACGTCTCTAACATCGCCAATGTCAGCGGCAACATCCTTAATCGGCTTTCTTGCTCCGGAGACGTACCTACGGAATGCCGAGAATTCGTCAGCAATTCTAACGTCACTCCGAGTGCGAATCGTCAGCCAATAGTTCAGGAAGACGTCGATTTGAGGACGCATAAGGCGTCCCTGTTGTATCTCATTAGTCCACCAGGGATCGCCAAAGTCCCAGACTTTGGAATCGTCGTTTGCTTCAGACAGTACCATGTTTTTGATTAGGTCTGACTGCAACAGAGGCGTTCCGCGCGCGTTCAACGTCTCGAATATGACATGCGGATCATCGCCGGTATTAAGGTCTATCACGACCATGGATAGGAAGGACGTGATAGCGGCGTACAAAGCGCCTACTCGCGCATCGGCATCATCGGGATGATCGTCAAGCCACTGACGAGTCTGCAGCTTGAAAAATTCGTGCGCTTGAACAATCAAGGAGTCTTTGTATTCGTCAACGGGCAATTCGTTGCGCATAGCATGCCGAAACGCATCCTGGTCGCCCGTCGTAGGCCACACCTTGAAGGCGCGATCAGGGTCATTTTTGAAGAACACTTGTCTGTTCAGCACCAACCCTTCCAACATATCCGCGTGTTCGGGGGCGCGTTCTACGAAAACCTCATGTATTGCATCAAGCAGAAGCGCCATTGTGGTCAGACGTTGCTGCCCATCCACAACGGACCACGCAGAAATCCCTCCCGCCGGTGAGTTCAAATTCTTAAGCACCACCGCTCCAAGAAAGTGTGATGTTTTAATCTGACCGTTTTCGGCAAGATTCTCTGCAATGTTTTGCACATCTTCCCAAAGAGGGTGCCACTGATCAGCCTGATTCCATACATACCGCCTCTGATAAGACGGTATCTCATATTGCACATTAAGCGTAAATAGCTCTGTCAAGTTCCGTATGTTGACATCCATTTGATCGCCTTCTTGTCAGCCTAAGTTCGCCTGCTTTGACGCGTTCAGTAGTGTATCACACGATAGCATATCACGCTACCGGCTTGCCCCATCTATCAGCGCCGCAAGCTCGGCCGCCGCCGCTTCGGGGTCGGGGGCGTGCGTTACGGCGCTCACCACGCATACGCAGTCGGCGCCGGCGCGCGCTACGGCGGCGATGTTGCCGGCGTTGATGCCGCCTATCGCCACTATCGGCTGCGCCGCCGTAGCCTTCACACTGCTTATCATATCAGCGCCTACGGATGTTCTGCCGCTCTTACCCATCGTGGTTGTGGGGAACACCGCGCCCACGGCGATGTAGTCCGCGCCCTGCCGCTGCGAGTCCAGCGCCTCTTCAACGCCGTTGTTGGAGCGGCCGATTAGTTGAGCGGGCGCGAGGATGCGGCGCGCGTCCGCTATCGGCAAGTCCGTCTGCCCCACATGCAAGCCGTGCGCGCCGCAAGCCGCCGCAATGTCTGCGTCGTCGTTGATGATGAGCAAGGCGTTATGGGCGTCGCACAGCGCCTTCAGTTCGCGCGCCGCCGCCAGCGTATCGCCCTTGTCCCGCGTCTTGTCGCGCAACTGCAGTACGCTTGCGCCGCCTCTCAGCGCCGCCGCCGCAACTTCCACCACATCCCTGCCCTGCGTAGATTCGGGATCCACGATGACATACAGCCCGCGCACGCGGGCGGATACATCGGCGCGAATATCGCCCGCCACCTGCGCCTCCGCTCTGATCAGCACCATCCGCGCGCGGCTTATCCAGCCGTCCCAAAGGCGCGCTGCGTCGGCGTCATGTTGCGCCGCCTCTAGTATGTCCAACGAAGCGGTCAGCGATGCCGCGGCGTAGAGCGCAAGTTGGCGCGGGTCGGCATGCAGATTGCCGTATGCGATGCGGCGCTCGCGGAGTTCGTGGCGCGGCAGGTCGGCGGCATCCGCAAGCGGCAGCGATTCGCGAAGCATCTTGATGTCCGAATAAAGCCCAAGCGGCGCCGTAATCACGGCTTCAAGCAGGCGGATATGCTCTACAAGCGATTGCATATGTATGGCGATAATCGGATTCATAGCGTCTCCCATCATTTCGTTCCAAGTTTGTGATGCGGCGCAAACGCGGGCGCAATCGGATTGCGCGAATTGTAGCATGCCGCATATGACGATGCGCCTGCGGATTTGTGGGCATTCGCAAGCATCGGGTTTAAGCAAGAAAACGCTTACGGCGGATGCGCGCTCTATGCCTCGACCGCATTCCTGAGTACGCTGAGGCGCGCTACGCCATCGTTACGGTCAAGCTCCACCGCGACGATGTCTATGCGCCAGTTGCGGTTTTCGGCGTCCGTTTCTTGCAGATAGCGCTGCGCCGCCGTCAGCAGGCGTTCCCGCTTGGACGGCGTGATGGACTCTTCCGGGGCGCCGAGCCGACGGCTGCGGCGGGTTCGCACTTCCACGAACACAATATCGCCGCCCTCGTCGGCTACGATGTCGATCTCGCCCTGTCCCGCGCGCACATTGACGCCGCGAATGGCGTAGCCCAACGCTTCCAGACGCCGCCGCGCCGCAATCTCGCCGAGCCTGCCGGTTTGCTGACGGCGGTTCACGGCAGCGCGCAAGCCATATGGCGCACGGGCGCGAATGTGTAGCGGTGGATGGCGCATGCGCCAAGCCGTTCTAGGCTGCTGAGGTGTTCGCGCGTCCCGTAGCCCTTGTGCTGCGCGAAGCCGTAGCCTGGGAATGCGGCGTCGGCGTCCTGCATCATTCGGTCGCGCGCGATCTTGGCGGCTATGGACGCCGCCGCAATGGAAAGGCATTTGGCGTCGCCCTTCACGATTGCGCGCTGCGGCAGGCGCACGTTCGGCAGCGGCAGCGCGTCTATGAGCAGGAAATCGGGCGCGATTGGCAGCGCGGCGATTGCCCTTGCCATCGCAATGCGCGTCGCCGCCACGATGCCCAGGGCGTCAACCTCGCGCGCTGTAGCGGTTTCTGTACGCAACGTGACGGACGCCGCTTGCATATGATCCAAGGCGGTTTGGCGGCGGCGGTGCGTCAGTTGCTTGCTGTCTCTGATGAGGCCAACCCATTCGCCGACGGGGTGCGGCGGCAGGATAGCGGCGCCCGCCACCACCGGGCCCGCGAGCGGCCCTCGCCCCACTTCGTCCACGCCGGCGATGACTGCATAGCCGCTATCCAAGAGCGCGGCTTCCTCATCGTAGGTAGGGTTGCGCGGGTGAGTGGGTTTCGGCATTCAAGCGGCGCGCATAGTTCAATATTGGGCAAATAAGCGGCGACGGTATCGCATATGCGCGCATTCGCCCATGCTCGCTTTCAGCGCATCTTTGGAGTTCATACGCTTGCATCCGTATTCGCATACACGGGTTGAACGGGCTTTGGCGCTTGCGCCTCGATGATGCCGCCGCCGATAATCTCATCGCCCTGATAGAACGCAACCGCCTGCCCCGGCGTGATAGCGCGCTGCGGCTCGCGGAAGCGCAGCGTCGCCCAATCGCCGCGCGGCGTCAGTGTGGCGGGCGAGTCCGTCGCCTTATAGCGGATCTTTGCGCCCACTTCGATCGGCGCATTCGGCGCTTCCCCGGCGATGTAGTTTATGCGCGATGCCCACAAGTCGGTCTGCATCAGATCGGCGTGGCTGCCCAGCGCTATGCGGTTCGTATCAGCGTCAATGGAGATTACATACATAGGAGCGCCGCTGTTGCCGCGCAGTCCCAAGCCGCGCCGCTGCCCTATCGTGAAGAACTGAATGCCCGGATGGCTGCCAAGCACATTGCCCTGCGCGTCAACGAAATCGCCCGGCTTGGGCGCGGCGCGCTCTCCGATGAACTTGCGATAGTCGTCGTCCGGGATGAAGCATATCTCTTGGCTGTCCGGCTTGTTCGCAACCGGCAACCCCGCGTCGGCGGCAAGGCGGCGGATGTCGCTCTTGGGGTATTCGCCCACCGGCAGCAGCAGCCGCTGAAGCTCCGATTGGCGCAGCGTGAACAGCACGTAAGACTGATCTTTGCTAGTGTCAGCGCCCTTGAACAGCCGCGCTCGGTCGGCGCCGCGGCGTATGCGGGCGTAGTGGCCGGTGGCGATATAGTCAGCATCCATAAACATCGCGCGGCGCAACAGGAAGTCGAACTTTATCTTGTCGTTGCAAGCAAGGCAGGGATGCGGCGTGCGCCCGCGGTCGTACTCGCGAATGAAGTAGTCGACCACATGCTTTTGGAACTCGCGCTCAAAGTTCATAAAGTAGTGGCGCGCGCCGATTGCATCGCACACGCGGCGGGCATCGTTCACATCCTCCACCGAACAGCAGCGCTTGCTCAGCGGCGGCAGGTCGTCGCGCTCCACCGACCATAGGCGCATCGTAACGCCCACGACCTCATAGCCCCGCTCTTTAAGCAGCAGGGCGGCGACAGAGGAGTCCACGCCCCCGCTCATTGCCACTACAACGCGCTTCTTGCTCATGCAAAAAGCGTATCATATGCGAAACGGCGCTTCAACGGATATTTGGGATAGCAGGCGTTGACCGCCGCGCCCGCGCCTATCTATAATGGGGCTATGTTAGAGCAGATAGCGTTGCAGCCGCTGGATCACGCCCGCTATGCGGTGGATGTGGCAAGCGATAAGCTGGCGTCGGACATCCTGATGCTGGACATCAGCGAGGTGAGCGATTTCGCGGACTATTTCGTCATAATGTCGGTGGAGTCCGCCCGCCAAATGCGCGCGCTTGCCGAAGACCTAGAACACGCATTAGAGGCGAAGGGCTGCCGCCGTCATCACCGCGAGGGATCCCCCGATTCGGGTTGGATGCTGCTGGATTTCGGCGATCTTGTTATCCACATATTCGGCGTGGAAGAGCGCGAATTCTACAACATCGAAGCCGTTTGGGATGAGGCGGCGGAGATGGTCAGGATTCAATAATCCAATCGTCTATGCCGCGCTCGTAGTCCAACACCTCATCGTCCGCAAAGAACAGCGCAAGCTCAGTCGCGGCCGAGTCCGTCGAGTCCGATCCGTGAATCAGGTTCGCGCCGATAGTGAGCGCGAAATCGCCGCGTATAGTCCCCGGCCCCGCATCCACCGGATTGGTTGCGCCCATCGTTGCTCGCACCACCTCAACGGCGTTTTCGCCCTCAACCGCGATGGCAATCAGCGGCGATGAGGTGATGAACTTCACCAGTCCGTCAAAGAACGGCTTGCCGATATGCGCGCCGTAGTGCTTGCGGGCGAGCTCAGGCGCAACCTGCATCATCTTCATCGCGGCGAGCTTCAGCCCGCGACGCTCCAAGCGGGCTATGATTTCGCCCGCCAGCCCTCTCTGCACCGCATCGGGCTTTATCAACACCAAGGTTCTTTCCATCTGCGCTTAACGCTCCTTAACTGCATCCTGCTGCGCCTGCCAAGTTCTGTTGGCGGCGGCGATTTGCGAACTTCTGAGATAGATAGGTTCAAGCGAATTCACGTCGGCGATATGTCCGCGCTGCAGCGCCTCATAGCCCATCGCCGCCATAACGCCCGCGCGTCGGGTTGGCGGCGCTACGGCGGCAATCGCTGCATCGGCGCCGAATTCGCTGCGTATCAGATCCGCCGACGCCGTAGCGCCCTCGCCGCAGAACAGCGCATCCGCCGACGCCGCGGCGCCAAGCGCGCCGTGTTCTATGACGCTATAGGTCGGCGGCGCATCGCCGCCGAAGTTGCCGATGTACAAACGGCCTCTGCCCGCGCCGATGAGCGCGCATATCGGACGCCGCAATCCCAAGTACGGCTGCGCTTCGACGTCCAACGTGCCTATTGCCACCAACGGAACAACGTCGAGCGAAACCGCCATTGCCTTAGCCGCGCTCATGCCCACGCGCAGCGCGCTGAAACCGCCCGGCCCCGCCGCAATGTAGATAGCCTCGATTTGGCTAACGCCGCTGCCTGCGCGCTCCAAGAGCGTCTTGATGGACGGCACAAGCTCGACCGAATGGTTGCGCTCTGATCGCCATGTCAGCTCCGCCACCGATTCGCCCTGGCGGGACAAGCCGATAGACGCGAATCTGGTGGATGTGTCGATAGCGAGTTCCATCAGCGCGCCCTATCCGTATCCGTATGGGTTTGCGATTCGGCCGACGGCATATCGTCGGCAAGCGCGGCCCTCACCGCATCGAGCCGCCGCGCGTATTCGAGCGAGCCGGCCGTCAGAGTCAGCGTCCGACAATCGCCGCCTACGTCCGTGATGTTCACGCCGATATGCGCCGCCGGGAATGCGTCCAACGCCTTGTCCGCCCACTCCACTACGCACACGCCCTCGCCGAAAATGTACTCGTCAAGCCCCAAATCTACAATCTCGTCGAAGCTGTCAAGGCGGTACAGATCCATATGATACAGCGTGAGCCGCGCTTGATACTCGCATATAAGAACGAAGGTTGGGCTGCGCGCGTACTCGTCGCCGCCCAGTCCCCACAGGATACCTTGCGTCAGACAGGTCTTGCCTGCGCCGAGTTCGCCCGTCAGCAGATACACATCTCCGGCGCGCGCGGTCTTGCCCAGCACCATGCCCACCGCTTGCGTCTGCTGTGGGCTGCGCGTGGTTACCGTCAGTCCGTTGTGAGTATCGTGAGCCAAAGCGCTGTCCGAAAATTGCAACAACCGCCGCAAAGCGGTGTATCATATGGCAGGGCGTTCTTTCCAATCCGTCTAATCCGTAGAAAAGAAAGACTGAACGCCGCCGAATTCACCGAATAGGATAGCAGAACGGCGCGCGCGTTGGTAAGAGATTGAGCGCCGCCGCAATGGGCGCAGCCCCGGCGTATCGGGATGCGTAACGCGGCACGGGGACCAAATGCGAGCGCTGATTGTAGCGGACACGCACAGCAACATAGAGGCGTTCCAAGCGGTTATTGCGGACGCCCAAGCGCGCGGCGGCTTCGATGAGATATGGTCACTGGGCGATCTAGTGGGCTACGGCCCCGATCCCGCCGCCTGCATCGATCTACTGCGCGCCCACGAACACCACGCCGTCGCTGGCAATCACGACCTAGCGGTAATCGGCAGGATTTCGCTCGACAGGTTCAACCCCTACGCCGCCGCCGCCAATCGCTGGAACGCCGCCCAACTGACGCAAGAGCATGCGGACTATATCGCGGACTTGCCGCTTACGCTGGAGCTGGGAGAATTCACGCTTGTTCACGGCAGCCCGCGCGATCCGGTGTGGGAATATGTGGTCAGCGTGCAGGCGGCGGTCGCAAGCTTCACGCACTTCGACACATATTGGTGCGCGCTGGGGCATTCGCATATGCCCTTCGTGTGCGTCCCGACGCAGGACAGCGCGGCATTTCTGCAATTTCCCACGGACAGACCGATAGCGTTGGACGACGGCCGGCTGATTATCAATCCCGGCTCCGTCGGGCAGCCGCGCGACGGTGATCCGCGCGCAAGCTACGCCATCTACGACGAGGATGCCGCCACAATCACGCACCGCCGCGTTGCGTATGACATTGCGGCGACGCAGCGCAAGATGACGCGCTATGCGCTGCCGCAATATCTGATAGATCGCTTATCGGTGGGGCGTTAGGCTTAACATCAAGCGGCGCAGCGCTGCCTTTTGCATATGCCCGCAATCTTGCAATCAAGATGCGGCTGCCTTGCGCTGTCTATTCGTAGTCGTCGAAATCGTCATCGGCGTCGGGCGGCGCGTTGCGCGCAAAGCCGGCGGCGGGCGACTGAGCGGTTCCTCTGCCGCCACCGCGCTGAGATCGGCGGCGCGGCAAGCCGGCTATGGCATCCCTCATGCACGCAATATCGGCGGCGGCAAGGCTCACCACAAGCCCGACTATGCCGGCGTTTCGCAGCGCCTCCAGATCCGGCGCGGCAATCTCAGCGGGCGCAGTCAGCACGGAGCGACGGCGCACCAGCGTCCTGGTGGCTTGGATGTTCAGAAGCCTCTGCACCGTCAGCGGCAGCAAGCCGTCGGGCGGCGTGAACAGCGCGCCGTCTATATCCAGCGTGCGGACGGCTTTGGCGGCGTCCTCGCTGAAGTCCGGCGTCTCAGGGTCAAACGCAAGTATCTTGCCAATATCGCCGTCGTTTAGCGCGGCGGCGGCGGTGTCTTCTGCGTCAAACACGATGAAATCACAGCCGGCGTCTTTGAGCGCGCGGGCGTCGGCGGCGCTCACGCTCCCCACTCTTGCGCCCCACAGCGCATTCTTGAGCGCATCGCTCACGCGCGCCACCGCGGCGGCGTCCGATGCGTCCAAAGTTACCAGCACGGCGTCGGCGGGCGCATCGGCGAGCGCGGGATTGTCCGCAAGCTCAGCCGCCGTAGCGCGCCCTATCAGCACAATCGACGGGTTCGCCGCGCTCTGCCGCGATGCCGCAAAGCCGATCGCCTCCGATACCGATTGCGTTTTATCAAGCATTTCAATAAGTCTGCTCATCAAATACCTCTGAAAGATTTGTTAGGCGCATCGCCGCAATTCCCACTCAAGCAAGTCGGGTTGCGCCGTCGATCCGAGTTCTAGTGTATGTTTCACCATCGGTTCAAGTCAACGCACTTGATATTAGCGCCACTCAGTATTACCCTTTGACGCATCACACAACAAGTGGAGGCGGTGCTTTGAAGTTAATCCCCAAAGAATACGAAGGCTTTAACCGGGTTTTGACGGGCGTGGTTGTCCCGCGCCCCATTGCGCTGGTGTCCACCGTTTCGCCCGAAGGCGCGGTCAACCTTGCGCCGTTTTCGTTCTTCAACGCAATAGCGTATGACCCGCCCACGCTTGTGCTGGGCATATCGCGCAGCGCCGGCTGGAAGGCGAAAGACACACTCGCCAACATTGAGGCGACGGGCGAGTTCGTGGTGAATGTGGTGGTGGATGATATTGCGGCCGCTATGAACGCCACCGCCGCCGAATATCCCGCCGATGTGGACGAGTTCAAAGTGAGCGGTCTGACCGCCGCCCCGTCCGAAGTGGTGCGCCCGCCCGCAGTGGCCGAATCGCCCGTGAATATGGAATGCCGCCTCAATCAGGTAGTAGCAATTGGCGAAGAGCCGTCCGCGCATACGCTGGTCATCGGAGAGATTGCGCTTATGCGAATACGCGACGACATCATCAGCGGCCACCGCATTGACCACAGCCGCCTCAAGCCCGTAGGCAGGCTTGCGGGCAACATGTACTGCGACACATCCGCCACCTACGAACTTGCGCGCCCCGTCTATCGCCCCGACGACGCCCAAAACAAGCAAGCCGGCGCTTAACGATGCTATGATGCGCCCAACAAACGGCTACACGCGGCGTATGCGCGCGCCAACCGCCGCCCGCCACGGCGTCCAAGCGCAATGAACGCCAATCCAAGAACTAGGAACCGCAAATGCAGACAAAGCGATATGAGGGCAGTACGCTGCAATACCTCGCCATCGAGCCCGACGGCTACGATCCCGCGCGCAAGTATCCGATGATTATCCTGCTGCACGGCTTCGGCGCGCATATGGGCGATTTGGCGGGGCTTGCGCCTGCCATAGACGCCGCCGGGTATGTCTATATCTGCCCGAATGCGCCCATTCCATTCCAAATCGGACCGGGCATGACCGGCTTCGGTTGGACGCCCCCGAGCGACGCCCGCAGCGCCGACGACCTTGAGCGCGCCGCCGATATGCTCGCCGCGCTGGTGGACGACGCAACCGCGCAGTATCCTACCGAAACGGGGCAGATCATCCTCGGCGGATTTTCGCAGGGCGGGATGATGACCTACCGCTGCGGCTTGCCCAATCCGCATATATTCAAAGGCTTGGCGGTGCTCAGCGGCGTCGCGCCCGACGTCGATTCGCTGCGCCAGCGCCTGCCCGATGAGCGCGCGCAGCCCATATTCGTTGTACACGGCGCTGCGGATATGGTATTGCCCATAGACTCGGCGCGCGATGCGGTGGCGTTCCTGCGCTCCGAAGGCTACCAACCGCAGTACGCCGAATACCCTATGGCGCACGAAATCAGCCAACAGACGCTAACCGATCTTGCGGCCTGGATAAAGAGCGTCCTGCCGCCCACCCAAATGGACGCATAAGCGCGAAACGGCGGCCAATGGCGGCTGGCAATCTAAGGGATATGAACCGCAAGCCCGCCATCCGCAAGCCTACTGAATGAACTGAAACCGCAATCAACCGCATACCGCATACATCATTCACAACATACATATACATCACCAACATACATAAGGAGAATGGGATATGGCGCGAATCAGAAAGAACAACATCTTCGAGAAGAACCGTCAAGGCAAGAAGGGCTTGGGCTTGAGCCTCGTCTTCCCAAGCGCCGAAGCCATTGAGCTTGTGGGAATGCTGGGCGGCTTCGACTTCGTGAACCTTGACGGCGAACACGGGCTGTTCTCGCCCGAATCCATCGACGCAATGGTGCGCGTTGCCGACGGCTACGGACTGACCACCATCGCGCGCGTCCCGGACAAGTCCCCCAACGCGATCAACCTGTTCCTAGATCGCGGCGTGATGGGCGTGCTGGGCCCGCATGTAGAGACCGCACAAGAGGCGAAGGCGCTGGTGGACGCCTGCCGCTTCACGCCCGAAGGCGAGCGAAGCTGGGGCGGCGGCAGAGGCACATTCTACAACGATAGCGGCCTGATTGACCAACCGGGGCTTGACCGTAGCGAGTTTATGGAACTCACCAACAAAGAGATGCTGGTTATGGCGCAGCTGGAATCCGCCACCGCATTCGCCAACCTTGACGCCATACTGGCGGTGGACGGCATAGACTGCTTCGCCTGGGGGACAAACGACCTCGCCCAATCTATGGGATACCCCGGCAAGCCCGAACATCCCGTCGTGCAGGAAGCGCAAAACGCGATAGGCGAGCGCATCCACGCCGCCGGCAGGAAACTCTCATCCGATCTTCACACCGCCGTAGCGCTTAACGACCTCATCCTCAGCGGCTCGCGCGCCTTCCTAGCGGCGAACTAGACGGCCGGCCCCATTGTATCGTACACCGCAAATCATCCGACAAACCGATGCGTCAGCGTCAGAGGGGAGAGCGCGAAATGACTACGATGAAAGCGGCATTCTTTGACGGCAAGGGCGCAATGACCCTGGCCGACTATCCCAAGCCCGAAGCGGGCGCGGGCGATGCGATTGTGCGCGTGCGCGCCACCGGCATATGCGGCTCAGACCTGCAGATGAAAGCCGACCAGACCGAAGCCGACGAATCCCCCGTCGGCCACGAAGTGGCAGGCGAAGTCATATCCATCGGCGATGGCGTAGAAGCCTCGATGCTGGGAAGCCGCGTCGCCATAGAGACCATCGGACACGGGCGCGCCTGCCTCAAATGCTGGTACTGCCGCACCGGCCAATATAAGCAGTGCCTTGATATGGCGGCGCCCGAAGGCGGCGGATTCGCGGAGTACATCAAGCGAAAAGCCGCCGGCTGCTACGCCCTGCCCGACTGCCTCACTTGGGAAGAGGGCGCGCTGGTGGAGCCGTTTGCCGTATCGGTTCACGGCGTAAGGCGAGGTCGTCTTATCGGCGGCGAAACCGTCGTGGTGCTGGGCGCCGGCAACATCGGCTTGACGGCGGTAGCGGCGGCGCGCGCCTTGGGAGCCGGCGCCATATTCGTTACCGCGCGCCACGAACAGCAAGCGGCGCTGGCAAAGCGCTTGGGCGCGGACTACGCCTTCGCGCCCGACGACACGGCGCTGACCGACGCCCTAGCCGACAGCACGCAGGGCTTGGGCGCTGACCTCACCGTGGAGACCGTCGGCGGCTGGCGGCCCGAACCCATCGAGCAGGCAATCCAACTCACCCGCGAACAGGGGCGCTTCGTAGTTATCGGCGGCTACCGCGCGCCCATCACCGTGGACTGGCTGCCGCCGATGCTCAAAGAGCAGACCATCATCTTCTCATCCTGCTACGGCATCATCGACGGCAGGCACGATTATGAAGTAGCCATCGACCTGATGGCGTCCGGCAGAGTCGACCTCAAGCCGATGGTAACGCACATCTACTCGTTGGACGACATCCAAAAAGGCTTCGCCGCCGCCTACGACAAGACAACCGGCTCCGTGAAGGTGCAGATACATCAGGGGGCGTAGGGGCGCAAAGCCTCGATGGCAGCCCTCAATGCCATTCGACGCTTCGCGCAAAACTGACATCTAATGAGGGATGCGCTGTCCGCCTTCGATGATATAGCGTCCGATATGACGGGGCGCATATTTGCGGACTGCCCCACGAATCCCGCAATCTCGCCGCCATGCGCGATACGCTGCTGCCGCGCCTGCTGTCGGGCGAAGTGCGGGTTGAGTGATGGGCGGTGATGGAAACGCTTTAACTTGCACATACCGTTAATCTGTAGTATATTGCTGTTAAGAGGAGGGCAACTATGGGTGTTCAAATTGTCCGAGGCACTAACCAAAAGCATGTTTCTAGTTCAGAGTTGTACAATATCTTTTCAGATCAGATAGATATATCTGGTCAACTATTCATTGGATACCCAATCATCGGTACTTCCGAAGGTCCTCATATGATCGACGCTCTCTTGGTGTCTCCTGATAAAGGAATCGTGATATTCGACCTAATAGAAGGAACCGATACTAACTGTTACGACGTCCGTCAGGACGATTCCGCTAACAAGATTGAGGCGAAGTTGCGGCTTAATCCAGGTTTAGTGCGACGCAGAGATTTGCTCATTCGGATTCACACGATTTCATTTGCGCCAGCCGTGCGCAATCTGGCTGATTGCGAAATTGACGACTATCCAATTGCAAACGGCGATACCATCATAGATGAGATAAGGCGTTTCAAATGGGAGGCGGATGAGCAAGACACCTTTGAGACTGCGTTGTCGGTAATCGAGAGTGTATCCGCGCTCCGTCAGAGCAGAACTAGGCGTGCGATAAAAAGAGGCGACTCGCGCGGCGCTAAACTAAAGCGTCTGGAGGATTCAATCTCTACCTTAGACAACCTGCAAAGCAAAGCAGTTATTGAAACGGTCGACGACGTTCAACGCATTAGAGGATTAGCCGGATCTGGCAAGACCATCGTGCTTGCCCTAAAAGCCGCTTACCTCCATGCTCAGCACCCTGACTGGCGTATAGCCGTAACCTTCAGCACTCGCTCATTGAAGGGGTATTTTCGTCGACTGATCACTAACTTTGCTCTTGAACAAACAAGTGCAGAGCCGGACTGGGAAAACTTGCGTATCTTGAACGCATGGGGAGCTCCGGGACAAAGTGAGCGCGATGGAATCTATCACGAATTTTGCCGCGCGCATAATATCGAATACCTAGATTTTCGGTCCGCTAGGAGAACTTTCCCAGGCAGAGAATTTGAGAGAGTTTGCGCGCGCGCCATTGAACTGATCTCTGAAAACAAGCCGATCTACGACGCAATCCTTGTAGATGAGGCGCAAGATCTTCCATCTGAGTTTCTCCGACTCTGTTACGAGTTCCTGAAAACTCCTAAAAGGTTGGTCTATGCGTATGACGAATTACAGAGTCTCACGGGAAAGTCTTTGCCTTCCCCGGAGCAGATTTTCGGAACTAAAGAAAACGGGGATCCCAAGGTAACGTTTAATTTGCCGAGTAATAGCGCTACGCCAAGACGCGATATTATCTTGGAGAAATGCTATCGCAACTCGCGCCCTGTGCTTGTAACGGCCCACGCACTTGGCTTCGGAATATATCGAGAACCATCAGCGGGGGAATCTAACGGGCTCGTACAAATGTTTGATTACCCGCAACTTTGGGAAGAAATCGGCTATGAACGGAAAGAGGGAGAGTTAACAGAAAGAGCTTCCGTAACACTCCGCAGAACCGAGGAAACTAGCCCAGAGTTTCTGGAAGAACATTCAGATCCTGATGACTTGGTTAAGTTCGTTCCCTTTGATAGCGACGAGGAACAGGCACGATGGTTAGCAGAAGCGATCAAAGAAGACTTGTCGAAAAGCGAGCTTCAGCACAACGACATTATTGTGATAAATCCCGATCCTAGCACGACTCGCGCAAAGGTTGGACTAGCACGCCGCCTTTTGTTCGAAATGAATATCAATTCACATCTTGCCGGCGTGGACACTGATCCTGATGTCTTCTTCAATGAAGATTCAGTAACCTTCACTGGCATTTTTCGCGTAAAAGGCAACGAAGCTGGGATGGTGTACATCATCAACGCCCAGGACTGCCACTCGTCTCAGCCATCCCAGTTTAATTTGGCGACCAAGCGTAACCAACTATTCACTGCTATCACCAGAAGCAAGGCTTGGATCCGTGTGCTAGGCATAGGTGATGGTATGGAGAAACTCATGAAAGAATATGAGGAGTTGAAAACACGGGGCTTTGAATTGACGTTTGTCTATCCAACCGAAGATGAACGCGAGCAGTTGCGTGTCGTTCATCGCGATATGAGCCCATCAGGACATGAACAATTGGAAACTGCCCAGAAGAGTTTGGACGATATTATTGTTAATATCGAATCCGGCAATCTGCATATCGAAGACCTGAACGCGGACACAGTTGACAAGCTCAGAGCCTTTATAGGCAATGGATAAGTAATATGCCCACTCCTAACCAAATTAAAGATCAGATCAACGGGCTTGTTGGTTTTTTGATAGAAGCAGGCCTTGCAGAAGATCAGGGTTTCGCATTTCAACGATCAGCAAGTGGAGGTTTGGTCGAGGTCACATTTCAGAATGCTAACGAAGTTTCGATTGCGCTAAAAGATCGTACTTACGAAGAGATTTATCGGCATATTCTGAATGCACGAGCGTATACCGCAAAGTTGCCCGACGGAGCAATGCTTCAGATGATGTATCAATTCGCTGGTAATACCTTGAGACTCCATAGATTAGCATTCTTCCCCTCACCCTTTCTTGAGACATTTCAGAACGATCCGGATCCCTACCTCAATGACGAAGTTTATGCCGACATAGTGGCGAAGAACGTCGTTTCATTTCCGATACGCTTCGATTATGATTCTGATGATCGCATTCATCGAGAATTGGAGCATCCTAAGTCCCATATGACGCTCGGGCAATACAAGAATTGTAGAATTCCAGTCACAGCGCCGTTGACTCCATCTCAGTTTGTTGATTTCATACTCAGGAATTTCTATCATACTGCGTTCAGGAAATATGCCGATAAGTTGCCCGTTCATGATATAGGATTGTTCGATGACACTATCCTACAATCCGAACAAAGAGTAATCCATGTGGTGATCCCCAGATAACCGCCCTCGCCGAAAGCCGAACTATCCCGCGCCGCAAAGCCGCTTGACAATAACCAACAAACGCCGATAAAATGTTCGCAAAATTCACCGGCGGCGATAGTGAGATAGACTGAGAGATACGGCGAATGACTGCCACAACATCCTCGCGCATTATCAACGGCGATGTGCTGGAGGCACTTCGCGGGTTGCCGCCGAGCGAAACCTTCGATGTGGCGATCGCCGATCCGCCGTACAACATAGGCAAAGACTTCGGCAACAACCGCGACGCAATGCCGCTGAACGATTATGTGGAGTGGACGCAGAACTGGATAGCCGAATGCCTCGACCGCTTGAACCCCGGCGGGTTGCTCTACATCTACGGCTTGCCCGAAATCCTCGCGCGCATATCGGCGCAATACGCCATTGACGGACAGCGCTGGCTCCAATGGCACTACACCAACAAGACGGTGCCGTCGTCCAAGTTTTGGCAGCGGTCGCACGAGTCTATACTTTGTTTGTGGCGTCAAGACGAAAAGCGCCCAACGCTGGAAATTGACCAGATACGCGAGCCGTACAAGCCCGCCTATCTCAAGGTGGCGGGCAAGCCGCGCAAAGAAACATTCTGCCGTTACAACGGCAGCGGCAAAAGCACGGTGTACAACGCCCACGCCGGCGGAGCGCTGCCCAGGGATGTCATAAAAGTCCCCGCTCTTGCGGGCGGCGCAGGTCATGTAGAACGCTGGTTTGTCTGCTACACCTGCGGCAATCGGATATTCCCGCCCCAAGAATTGGCGAACCACCGCCAATGCGCCATCCTGAAGCACCCCACGCAGAAACCCCAGGAACTCACCCGTCGCCTAATCCTGTCCCGCATAAACGGAACGGGCGGCCGCGTGCTAGTCCCATTCGCCGGATCAGGTTCGGAATGCGTAGTGGCGCAAGAACTGGGTTTGGAGTACATCGGAATTGAACTAAACCCCGAATATGTTCAATTCGCGCGCCAATGGCTTGCATATTTGGACGAAAGCGATAACCAATAGGCTTACAAGCGCCCTTGACACCCTAATGTACAATATGCTGTACAAAGCGGCGCAGGAATGCGTCGGTTAATTTTCCTAACGCAAGGCAAGCCTTATGAACCAAGACCTGCTCCAAGTGATCGAAGACTACGCCACAGCGCCGCACTCTGAAATCAGCGCTACTTTGGTCAATAAATCCAAAGACAACCTCGCCGCGATGTTGTTAGACTTGCTTACGCTGTACTACAACGACCTAAATTCGTCCGCGTTGCGTGAAATGGTTGTTTCAGTGCTTGCAGGTTTCACGCCTCTTACTGAAAAGCTTGGATACAACGGTTTCAGGCAAGAGGCGCTAACGGGCGCAACAGAGTATTGCGAAATCAAACCCAAGAATGTGCGAACTACCTCTACTGCCACAAACAAGCCCAAACTGGATGGCGCTGGCAATTTCACCGACTACTCATGGCAAAAGTTCAATCGGCACATAAACGAAAATCCGGTGATGCTCGTCGCAGGATTCGTTGACGGACAACTGATTTACATCTTTCAGTTCAACTTCAATGAACCGCAATTCACATCAAGACTGCGGCAGCAACTGCAGCGAAAATTCCCCAACGGCGACGTATCCGGGATTTACTTGCGCGGCGCGAACTTCACTTTTCGGCATTTCAAAGAAGTGCCGGCTCTAAAGACGATGCGCTTTGTATCAGATGGGCGGCTTGACGATCTGTTTGAAGAAAAGCATATCGCAGGTCCCGTCTATAGGCATCTACGGAGTTCTGCCGAATAATGAACCAAGACCTGCTCCAACTAATCCGAAACTACGCCGTAATGACCGAAGCCGAAATCAGCGCCGCTTTGGTCAATAAATCCAAATACAACCTCGTGGCGATGCTGCTAGACTTGGTTGCGCTGTACTACAACGACCTGAATGCGACCACTCTGCGCCAAATGGTAGTCGCGATGCTTGCGGGTTTCACGCCCGCCGCCGAAAAGTTCGGCTACAACGGCTTCAGGCAAGAAGCGCCAATCGGCGCAGCAGAGTATTGCGAAATCAAGTCCAAGAATGTGCGAACCGCCTCCACCGCCAAGAACAAGCTCAAGTTGGACGGCGGCGGCAACTTCACCGACTACACATGGAAGAAGTTCAATCGGCATATGAGCGAAAATCCGGCTATGCTCATCGCGGGATTCGTTGACGGACAACTGATTTACATCTTTCAGTTCAACTTCAATGAGCCGCAATTCACATCGAGACTGCGCCTGCAGTTGGAGCGAAAATTCCCCAACGGCGATGTATCCGGCGCTTACTTGCGCAGCGCGGAGTTCACCTATCGCCATTTCAAAGACGCGCCCGCGCTAAAGACGATGCGCTTTGTATCGGATGATCGGCTCTACGATCTGTATGAAGAAAAGCACATCACCGCGCCCGTCTATGAGCATCTGCGGAGTTCTGCCGAATAATGACCGACTTCAACCGCCTAATCCTTGGCGATACGCTTACGGAGCTCCGAAAACTGCCCGACGGCATCGTTGACGTCGGCGTAACTTCGCCGCCCTACAACAAGCAGGAAAAGCACAAGGGATGGTTGGTCAAAAACGTGGTCTATGACGCTTACAAAGACGCCGTCCCCGAAGCCGAATACCAGCAAAATCAGGTGGACGCCCTCAACGAAATCTACCGCATCACAGCGCCGGGCGGGTCGTTCTTCTACAATCACAAAATCCGATGGGAACGCGGCGAGATGTTCCATCCGATGGACTGGCTGCGCCGCACAGATTGGACGGTCAAGCAGGAAATCATTTGGGACAGGGTATTGGCGGCGAACATTCGCGGCTGGCGCTTTTGGCAAGTTGATGAGCGCGTCTATTGGCTGTACAAACCCGTCGGATCGCATCTGATTGGCAAAGAGCTGAAGTCCGTTGACGCCAAACTGACATCCATATGGCGCGGCGTCCCTGAGGGCAAGAACCCGCACCCTGCGCCCTTCCCGCTTTGGCTGCCCGCGCGCGTGATTATCGCCATACTCGGCGCGGACAACCCCGGCGTTGTGCTAGACCCGTATGTTGGCAGCGGCACAACCGCAGTCGCCGCCAAGCTACTGGGACATCGCTACATCGGCATAGACCGCAGCGAAACCTACATCCAAATGGCGCAAGACAGGCTGCTGAACGCCCAATCGGAAATGGCGGCAGTCCAAAAAGAGCTTGACCTGCGAACCGTCGAGACCACATTCAGCGACCGCAAATCAAAGGGCATGAACGTAGGCAAGCACCGCGCCGCCAAGCAACCCGCCGAGGAGATTGCGGCGCGGCTAATATAGCGTGGACGCCGACGCCTGCGGGGATTGGACGCCGATGCGTGGACTATGAGTTATGAAAGGGAAATCGCAAGAACTTGCCTAGCATCCCTCCGCCCGCAAAAAGTCGAAGTCGCAGCCCTTATCCGCCTGCATAATGTGGCGTGAGTGCATCCATCCGTAGCCGCGCTCAAAATGCGGCTTTTGCGGCGGCGTTTCGTCCAGGCGGCGCTGAATTTCCCGCTCATCTACTAGCAAGTCAAGCCTGCGGTTGGGGACATCCAGCTCAATTATGTCGCCGTCGCGCACTGCCGCCAGCGGGCTGCCCGCCGCCGATTCTGGCGCTACATGCACCACCACCGTGCCGAATGCCGTGCCGCTCATGCGGGCGTCGCTGAGGCGCACCATATCGCGCACGCCGCGCTGCAGAAGCTTGCGGGGCAGCGGCAGGAAGCCCCATTCAGGCATTCCGGGTCCGCCTACGGGGCCGGCGTTTCGCATCACCAGCACATCATCGGGGTTCACATCGAGGTCGGGATCGTCTATGCGGCGTTCCATATCGTCGTGGTCTGCGAACACAAGTGCCCGCCCGCGATGCGTCAGCAGTTCAGGCGATGCGGCGGTGGGCTTGATGACGCCGCCGCTCGGCGCAAGCGAGCCATAGACTACCGCAAGCCCGCCCTCAGCGTTCAGCGGGTTGTTCAGGCTGCGTATCAGGTTTGGGTTATGGTTAATAGCGCCCGCCACATTATCGCCCAGCGCGCGCCCGGTAACGGTCATAGCGTCCGTATGCAGCAGCGGGCGCAGTTCGTTCAGCAGCGCGGGAAGCCCGCCCGCATAGAAGAAGTCTTCCATAAGGAATTCGCCCGACGGCTTCAGGTTTAGGATGAACGGCGTGCTGCGCGAAAGTTCGTCGAACAGCGACAACGGCAGCTCCATGCCAAGCCGTCCGGCAATCGCCGTCAGGTGGATGATGGCGTTGGTGGAGCCGCCCAAGGCGTGTAGCGTGCGTATGGCGTTCTCGAAGGCGCGCTGCGTCATAATAGTCGAGGGGCGCAGATCGCGTTCCACAAGCGCAAGTATCTGCCTGCCCGCGGCCTCTGCGAGCTGAATGCGGCGCGAGTCCACGGCGGGGATGGCGGCGTTGCCCGGCAGCGCAATGCCAAGCGCTTCGCCCATAGACGCCATTGTAGATGCCGTGCCCATCACCATGCAGTGGCCGGGGCTGCGCAGAATGGAGTTCTGAATTTCGTTCCACTGCTCTGCGTCTATGCGGCCTGCGCGCAGTTCGGTGTGATAGCGGCGGCAGTCTGTGCAAGAGCCGAGTTCTTCGCCGCGCCAGTTGCCCTTGAGCTGCGGCCCGCCCGTAACCAGAATGGCGGGAATGTCGGCGCTTGCCGCGCCCATAAGTAGCGCCGGCGTGGTCTTGTCACAGCCGCCCAGCAGCACAACGCCGTCAAGCGGGTTCGCGCTGATGGACTCTTCCACATCAATGCTCATCAGGTTGCGGAACAGCATCGTAGTTGGGCGCATATTGTATTCGCCCAGCGACATCACGGGGAACTCCATCGGGAAGCCGCCCGCCTGCCACACGCCGCGCTTGACCGCATCGGCAAGCTGGCGCAAGTGGGCGTTGCAGTGCGTCAGTTCGCTCCAAGTGTTGCATATGCCGATGACGGGCTTGTTTTGATACGCCGGTTCGCCGAAGCCTTGCGCTTTGAACGCCGCTTGCCGAAGCCAGCCGTAGAGTTCGGGCGTGTCAAACCAAGCGCGACTGCGAAGCGGGGTATCCCCAGGATTGCTCGACATAAGATTCTCCTAATAGTTTGTTGATAAGCATCATCGCGGCGTGGCGCGCGGCGATTATACGAAGAAGCGATCCACCTCTGCATCCAAGCCAGCGAGTACATTGGAGCGCATCCTGTCCCCCACGCCTAGCAGCGCCAACCGTCGCCAATCCCCGTTCACTAGCGTCAGCACTTCTATTGTGCGCGCGGCTAGGGATACCAGCCAGCACTCTTTCACGCCAATAGCGGCATAATCCGCCAGCGCATCTTGGACGCGGCGGCGCGTGTTAGACGGCGATAGTATTTCTATCGCCAACTCAGGTGCTTCTTCTATCGGCAAGTGGCGGTCTATGCGCGCGTAACTTTCGTTGCTCAGCAGCAGCAAGTCCGGCTGCCGCGTCCGCAGTGGATTGCGCCGTATCACGACGTCAAGCGGCGCATATAGCAGCTCACCAAGGTTGCGCTCAATGATGAACTGATGCAAGATCAGGAAGAATTGTCTGCTGGTTATCTGATGGTCGGGTATTGGGGAAGGCGCCATTATCATCTCTCCGTCAACGATGTCGAAACGCCCCTCGATTTCGGGCGTGTCCAGGTACTCTTCGTAGGTCAGCAGTTGTGTCTGCGTCGCTGTGGTTGTCATTTCCATACCCCCTTGTAAGCGCCAAGCGCGGGATTGCGCGGCGATTATACGAAGAACTGCTCCACATCTACATCCAGTCCCGCAAGTGCTTCGGAGCGCATCCTGTCCCCTATGCCTAGCAGCGCCAATCGCCGCCATTCCCCGTTCACTAGCGTCAGCGCTTCTATCGTGCGCGCGGCTAGGGACACCAGCCAGCATTCTCTTACGCCGATGGCCCCGTAGTCCGCCAGCACGTCTTGGATTCGGCGGCGGGTGTTGGATGGCGATAGTATTTCTATCGTCAACTCAGGCGTCTCTTCTATCGGCAAGTGGCGGTCTATACGCGCGTAACTTTCGTTACTTAGCAGCAACAAGTCCGGCTGCCGCGTCCGCAACGGGTTGCGCCGTATCACGATGTCCAGCGGCGCAAACAGTACTTTGCCCAGGTTATGCTCTCTGGCGAACGGCCCCAGAATGAGGTGGAATTCGCTGCCTACTATCTGATGCTCAGGTATTGGTGAAGGCGCCATTATCATCTCTCCATCAACGATGTCGAATCGCCCCTTGATTTCGGGCGTGTCCAGGTATTCTTCGTAGGTCAGCAGTTGCGTCTGAGTCGCCGTGGTTGTCATTTTCATACTCCCTATATGCGCTAATCGCGGGATTGCGCGGCGATTATACGAAGAACTGTCCCACCTCTACATCCAAGCCCGCAAGCACATCGGAGCGCATCCTGTCCCCGAAGCCTAGCAGCGCCAACCGCCACCATTCGCCGTTCACCAGCGTCAGCGCCTCTATCGTGCGCGCGGCTAGGGACACTAGCCAGCACTCTTTCACGCCGATTGCGGCGTAGTCCGCCAGCACGTCTTGGATTCGGCGGCGGGTGTTGGACGGCGATAGTATTTCGATCGTCAACTCAGGCGCCTCTTCGATAGGCAAGTGGCGGTCTATGCGCGCGTAACTTTCGTTGCTTAGCAGCAACAAGTCAGGCTGCCGCGTCCGCAGCGGGTTGCGCCGTATTACGATGTCCAACGGCGCGAACAGCAACTTGCCGAGGTTACGCTCAATTACAAATGGACGCAGAATGAAGTAGAACTCGCCAATCGTTTCTTGGTGTTCGTTTGTGGGCGCAGCTGCCATTATTATCTCTCCGTCAACGATGTCGAAACGCCCCTCGATTTCGGGCGTGTCCAGGTATTCTTCGTAGGTCAGCGGCTTTGTTGTGGTTGCCGTGGTCATTGTAATCCCCTTATCCTATCTGTGTCTGTGGTATGCGATATGGGCGTCGGGCGCGCGCCGTATGCGTATGCGCGCGTTAGCTTGGGAGCGGGCCGCGGAACGGGTTCTCGATCTCTTCGCCCAACTTCAGCGTCTCTAGCACGTCGTCCCATACGCGAGTTGCCAGGCGCCTGTCTTCGGGCCAGAACTCCATTGTGATTAGCGGCTGCACATTGAAGCCGCGCGCCAGGCACATCCGCGAGTGCGCCAGGCGTTTCTCAGTGGGATCCATGAAGTCCGCCTCTACCCACACCGCCTCTATGCCGTCCCGCCGCATTCGGCGCACGCCCGACCGCTTTATAAGCCCCCGCCTATCGCCGGCTATGACGCGCTCTTCGAGGATGTCCTCCAACGGACGCCCGCGCAGTCTGAGCTCCACTACCCGCCCGTCTATCTCTGTCATTTTCGGGATGCTTATCACCGACATCTCAAGCCGTATGTTGTCGTCCGGCTCTTCGCCGTCGTAGAAGCAGATAGAATTCTCGTTGGGCTTGACTATCCAGTCTTTCGGCACTTCGAATTGAACCGTCCCTCTGTCGGCCACAAAGATGTTGTTGCCGGGCTTTGCCGTCCATCTGCTTTGCGGCGAGAGGTCGAAGGTTCGCTTTTCCCATCTGCCACTCTTGCCGTTCTTGCGCCGTTTCGCCATTGCTATACCCCCTGTGATTCCGATGATTCCGCGCTTTGCTCTGCGGACGCATAGGCGCGCATTTGGTTGTCAAGCCAGCGCTTGAGCGCGTCCTGCGAGGGCGGCGCTACGAAGAATACCTGTATGTCCGCCGCGAACTGAACGCGATGCCCCTCGCTGATGAACAGGACGCCCGCTTCGCCGTCGGATAGGCATTCGGATATGCGCGCCGCTATGTGATCGAAGCGCTTTTGCGCCGTTTCCTGAACGCCCGCCATCGCCAATTCCATTACTTTTTCGCTCAGCAGCCCGATGGATAGACAGCGCTGCCAGTCCGAATGCTCCGCCACCAGCGCGCCGTCTTCGGTGGGCTGCAGCGCAGCGCCGCCGCGGCAGAGCGCCTGCGCGAAGCCGCTGCCGAATGGGTTCATCGCCTCTATCATCGCCAAGCCTTCGTCGCCGCCGGCGTATATCGCTTCGTGAAACACATGCGCCGCGCCGCCCAAAGCGCGCTCCAAGTTCTGTATGTGGTCGCGCACATCGGACCAGTAGCGCTCAAGCAACCGCTTGGCGTCGTCCGGCAGATCGGCCGGGAACAGGTATATCGGCACCAGAAAGAGCTTGCGCCCGGCGGCGTAGTGAGCGGCTTGCGGCTTGGGAATTTGTGATAACGGCGTGGTCATTGCGGTTGTTCCTCATAGATGTATCGCTGCTGGTTTGTATCAGGCGGCATTGTCATCCCGCTTGCTCCTCTTCATACCGCTGCAGGTTGAGCTCCAAGAGGCGGGCCAGGATTTCCTGCTCGTCTATATCGACATCCCAACCGTATGCGGCGGCTACCGCTGCGTCGAGCGCGGCGTGGGCGTTCCGCAGCCAAGTAGGGTTGGCGTTGTAGAGCGCGGTCAGCGTGCGCCTGCGGAGCTCGGCCTCGACGTCGGCTTCGTCGCCGGGAATATCCGCTGCGCTTGGATGCAGCCAGTTGTGGCGCAGTTCGTTCAACCGCTTTGCCGCCGCCGCTATCGCCGTGCGCTGCTCGTCCGTAGGGCGAGGGAACGGGAATGTTTGGAAGCATGAGGTTGGCGTGTAGCGCAACCCGCTTTGCGACTCACGCAGTTGGCTTCCCATAGCCGTTGCCCAAGTTGTGTGGATTCGGCTATGCAGCGCTCCCAAAAAGTAATCGTCGTCGCGGGCGAACACGATGATTGTTGTGTCCGGCAGCACATCCCCATCGATGAATGCGAATATGCGATGTTTGGACACCATGCTTGTGCCGATGTAGCGCCGCAAACCGCTCAGCGCAGAGCGCATTGTGGGCACGGGCGAACCGTGCAACCACCATTTGTTTCTATAACGGGCGTTTCGATTGGCATCCCGCCTGGGCTTTACTTCGGCAGCCACATGTTCAAACGGCGCTTCGTACAGCGCGGCTTCGTCTTCAGGCATATCTACGCCAAAGTCGATTATCCACATATCGCGCGGTTTCTGATTTATGTCACGCCCGTTCATCCAGCGCTTCACGACGTCGCTGTTGGGCCTGCCGTGAGGGTTGGCGGCAGTCAGCATCCGATCGGCGACGCTCCTGCTGATTTCAAAGGGGCCGACTTTAATGTCGCCCATAAAGCTGATGCCGGCGTTCTCAGTCAAACGCTGCGCTTTCGTCAGGTCAACGCCAATAGTCAAATCGGCGTTGATGTCTGAAACGCTAACGCCGTCAAAAGTGCGTTCCGTATCGCTGCCGTCGTCGAATCCCACTATGGATATGTGGACGTTCGCGCCTTCAAGCACCCAGTCTTGGTCGGACACCGCCATAAAGATGTCCCCGCTCTCTTTGATGCGCGCCAGCACGGGGCGGTTGGATTGAAAGCGTATCGCTTGGGTGGCGAGTAGCCCGGCGCGCTTGGTTTTGCCGGCGGCGATTTGGGCGCGCGCCTTCTCGAACCAGTAGCAGCATATGTCGCTTGAATTGGGAATGCGGTCGCCGTACAGCGAATATATGGCGTTCACATAGTCATCGTGCAGTCCATTTCGAAACGGCACATGCCCAAGAAACGGCGGATTGCCCACGATAAATTCGGCGTCGGGCCATTCGGGCTCGATTGGGTTGCCGTCGTGGTCATACTCAAGTATGGCGTCGGCGCGGCGGATGGTGTCCATGGGCGTTAGCACGGGGCGGCGGTTGTACGCCACGCCGTTGGCGTCGTGCCATTGGATATAGCCAATCCAAAGCGCGGTGCGCGCGAGTTCGGCGGCGTAAGGGTCAAGTTCCAAGCCGTACATTTGGCTTGGGGACACGCGCGGCGTATAGTCGATATCATTGTTGCGTTGGGCGTAGTCTATATGCCGCCTCTCCGTGTAGGCTATAACCTCTCTCTCAAGGTCGAGCAGCGCGCGCAATGCGATGTACAGAAAGTTGCCGCTGCCGCAAGCCGGATCCAGCACGGTGACGTTCGTCAAGCGCTCTCTGAAAGCGTTCAACTCCGCGAATGCGGCGGCGGTTTCGCCGTCCGCCAGCAGCGCGTTCGCGTTGGACTTGGCGGCGTTCCATTCGCGGCGCAGCGGCTTCATCAGCACCGGTTCTATCACCAGCATAATGTCGTCCGCGCTAGTGTAGTGCGTGCCGTAGCTAGAGCGCTTTGCGGCGTCAAGCGCTCTTTCGAACAGCGTGCCGAATATGGACGGCTCTATATTGCGCCAGTTTTCGTCCGTGGCGTGGGATAGTTGCATCAGCGCGTTGCCGTTCAACTCGAGGGGTTCTGCGCCGTCGAACAGATCGCCGTTGAAATAGGGGATGTCGTCAATGCCGAACAGACCGCCTTCGCTCATTTTGGCGAAGAGATTGCGCACCGCTAGGTTGAAGCGCGTAGAGTCGCCCGAGTAGGTTTTGGTGATTCTAGTTAACAAGCGGGTGGGCAGCAGTTCGGTGTTTTCGGCATACAGGCAGAACGCCAACTGATTGAGATAGCGCGCAAGCCGCTCGTCGCCAACATCCTCGCCTTCCATATATTTGGCGACCTTGGCGAACAGGCGGGCGGTTTCTTGCGTAACCTCTTCCACGGTGCGCCCGGGATCGAACTCTTGGGGCGCAAAGAATATGTTGCGAAGCTTGTTGAACTGTTCCGTATAGGTCAGTTCAACAATCGGTATATCGTGGACAACCGTCTCTTTGCCGGGGAAGTTCGTCTGAATGCGTATCCGCGAAAACGATGACACCACCAGCAGGGGCGGCGTTTGCAGATAGACCTGATAGCGCAGCAGTTGGTCGAACGCGCCCTGAAGCTGCCTCTCCGATCTCTTGAACTCCCAGCCGAAATGTCCCTGCTTGTAGGCGTCCGCGAACCCGCCCGGCACCGCCTTTTCGAATGTGAAGTTTTCGGGGTCGCCGTACTCTATCGGATCGGGATGTCCCACCAGTTGGAGCAGATCGTTGAACCAGGTCTGCGACGCCTGCTTTTCGCCGAAGCGCGTGTTGCGCCACTTGTCTATGAACTGCTGCGGCGTCATAGCGCCTGTGTTGGGGGTTGTCATTCGTTACGCTCCCATGCCGTTTGCCGCCATTGCGCTACTCGCCTACTCCCCGGCCACTTGCACAACCGGATCGCCCGTCTTGACGAAGCTTTCGTCTTCACTCATATCCGCCGTATCGCGCTCGAACGCGCCGCCCGCTCTGAGGGTTTCATAGCGCGTTTCCCACTTGGGGGGTTGGAAGAATTCCTCAATGGTAGGAGGAAAGCGAAGTCCCGGATACTTATCGGCATTGGCGTTCACGCGCTTTGTGCGATAGGTGGACGCCACCGCCAACTTGTCATAGACGCGAACAATCTTCACGCGCGTCTTGGGCAAGTCCAGCGAACCCAGCGATTCGCCCGTATCCGGATCCACAATATCCTCTCCGCGGGAAAGGACGTCGAAGAGCATCCCGACTTCCACGCCCTTGTTATCGCCGACGTTCAGAGCGACCTCGCGCGAATTGAGAACGCGCGCTATCTTGCCGCGAATGACTTTAGTCTGAACTGCCATCGTCATCCCATCCTGCCATCGCCGGATGACTTCTTCAACATCTTTTAGCATCACTTGGATTGTATCCAAACGTGGGGCGTCGCCGCTCGCCCTGAACTCTTCGATTTTATCCGACGGTCTGCTAAGGACGTCGCGCGCGCCTTGTGCCACCGGCACCTGCCATAGGAAGAGCGGAGCCGCTATTCCCATCCAAGTCCACAGCATATTGATCAGATGCGCCTCAAACCCTGTCAGATCCCTGATGGCAGGTGTTATGAATATAACAACTACGGCGCCTGCCACTAAGATGAACAGAATGTCCCGCCACTGCGGACGCCTGCCATTGCCGTTGGATGTTTTTGACCTCATTCCCACCGCCTTAAAGTTATGCCCGCCTACGCTGCTCTAACCCCACTTTGCGCCCCTGCGCCTTTGCGTTTAGCCCGCCCCCGAACCTACTCCTCAGCGCGCTCTATACGCACGGCGCACACCTTGTACTCCGGGATGCGCGAGTTTGGGTCGAGCGCGGCGTTGGTGAGGAAGTTGGCGGCGTGCTGCTGCAGCTTGACAAACGGCACGAACACTTCGCCGGCGCGCATCTTGTCGGTATAGACCGCCCTGCCTTCCAGCATTCCGCGCCGCGACTTCAGGCGCACCCAGTCGCCGTTGGCTATGCCGAACTTGTCGCCGTCTTCGGCGCTGAGGCTCACCTCCAGCTCAGGCGCGCGCGCCAGCAGGTTGGACGCCCGACGGGTGAGCGTGCCGCCGTGCCAGTGATACAGAATGCGCCCGGTGTTCAGGATTAGCGGGAAGCGCTTTGTGGGCATCTCTTCGGCTTGCGGGCCCTGGTCGAACGCCACGAACTTGGCTCTGGGGCCGCGCGGGAAATCGGTTTCGTACAGGTAGCGCGTGCCGGGGTGTTCGGGCGTGGGGCAAGGCCACTGAATGCCGCCTTCGCTGTCTAGGCGCTCGTAGGATATGCCCGCCATCAGCGGGGTAAGCGCCGCCATCTCGCGCCATATCTCAGACGGATGCGCGAAAGCGAACTGCTCTTGCGCGCTCAAGCCCATCTTGCCGCTCATGCGCCGCGCGAGATCGCAGATGATTTCCCAGTCGGGGCGGCTTTCGCCCACCGGCTCCACCACCTTGCGGACGCGCTGCACACGCCGCTCGCTGTTGGTGAATGTGCCGTCCTTTTCAGCAAACGAAGTCGCCGGCAACACAACATCGGCTACCTGCGCCGTTTCGTGCAGAAAGATGTCCTGCACCACCAGGAACTCCAGCCCGCGAAAGGCTCTTTCGACATGATGCAAGTCCGGTTCGCTCAGCATCGGATTTTCGCCCGTGATGTACATCGCCTTGACGCGCTTATCGCGAATGGCGTTCATCATATCGGTGATGACAAGCCCCTTCTCCGGCGGCAACGGATTGTTGCCCCAAGCGTCTTGGAACTTGGCGACGCTGTCCGGGCCGATGACCTGATAGCCGGGGAAGGCGTTGGGAAGGCAGCCGGCGTCGCCGCAGCCCTGCACGTTGTTCTGCCCGCGCAGCGGCGATATGCCTGATCCCGGTTTGCCCAGCTGCCCCGCCACAAACGATAGGTTCAGCAAGCCGTGCGCGTTGGCGGTGCCCATCGTGTGCTGCGTGATGCCCATTCCCCATATTAGGCAGGAGCCGCTGAACGGCGGTCGGCCGTAGATGCGGGCGGCTGCGGAGATGTCCGCGGCGGCGACGCCCGTAATCTGTTCGGCGTACTCCAGCGTGTACTTGTCAACTATCTGCCGCCACTCTTCGAATCCTTCGGTGCGCCCGTTCACGAAATCCCAATCGGTTAGCCCTTCGTCCAGGATGACTTTCGCCATAGCGTTCAGCAGCGCCACGTCGGTGCCGGGGCGCGGGCGCAGCCATAGTTCGGCGAAGTCGCACATCTCGATGCGGCGAGGGTTGATGACGATGAGCTTAGCGCCGCGCTCGTTGACCGCGCGACGCATGCGCGACGCCGCGACGGGGTGGTTGGCGTTGGCGTCCGAGCCGATGATTACAAGGCAGCCGGCGTCTTCGTAGTCTTGGTACGAATTGCTGGTTGCGCCGCTGCCCAGCGCCGCAAGCATCGCTTCCACCGACGGCGAATGACAAAGCCGCGTGCAGTGGTCTATGTGATTGCTCTGCATCACCAGGCGCGCGAACTTCTGCTGTATGTAGCCGTCTTCGTTTGTGGCTTTCGCCGAACACAGCGTAGCGAAGGCGTCGCCGCGGTACTTGGCGAGGTTATCCGCCACATACTCCAGCGCCTCTTCCCAGCCGGTTTCGGTCAGCGTTCCGTTCTTGCGGACAAGCGGCATCGTCAGCCTGTCTTCGTGGTTCACAAACGAATAGCCGAACCGCCCTTTGACGCACAGCATTCCAAGGCTGGACTGATTTTCGGGGTCGTCAAGCATCCCGATGATGCGGTCGTTGTCATCTACTTGCGCCTTAACGCCGCAGCCCACGCCGCAGTACGGGCAGGTTGTGCTAACCGTCTTGGCGATATTATGCGGCGGGCTTTTGACTTCAATCGCGCCCGTGGGACAGACCGAAAGGCATTGCCCGCAAGTGGTACAGACCGACTCGACGAGGTTTCTGTCCGCAAAGGTGCCGATCCTGCCCTGCGTCCCCGTTCCCAGCATATCAATTGCGCCGATGAACTGATGCCCATCTTGGCACGCCTGCACGCAGCGCTGGCAGAGGATGCAGCTCTCCATAGCGATGTTAAAGACCGGATTGCTGGCGTCCACCGATTCGCGCTGCCTGCCCGGCCAGCGGGGCGCGGCGATGCCGTGCTTGTCGGCGGCTATGGAGAGCTCGCGGTAGTTCTTGCGCTGCCCGGCGCCGTTGGCGTCGTCGGGAAACATGGCAAGCGTAAGCTCCAGCACGCCGCGCCGCATCGCCTGCGCTTCGGGCGTGTCCGTCCAAACGCGCATGCCGTCCGCCGCCGGCACGGCGCACGACGCCGGATAGCCGCGCACGCCTTCGATCTGCACAAGGCAGGTGCGGCAGGCGCCTATCGGCTTCATATCCGGATCTTTGCAGAGCTGCGATATGTATGTCCCCGACCGATTTACGGCGTCCAGCACGGATGCGCCCTCATCCACGGCGACATCGTGTCCGTTGATAGCGAGTGTGATGGTCATAGCATGCCTTTCCAATACAAAGCCGTAATCCAAATCTCACCAGTAATTTCATTTTGCGTCTTTGTGTCTAGAGTGGATCCTAATATGAAACGAATAAACCTAATCATCTGCTTACGCTTTACACCGCTATTCGTTCCGTTTGAAAATCACCACCCGCAAAGGCAGTCGACTCCGCCTTGTTTATCTCGAGAATTTCTTTGAGCGTAACCTTAAGCGTCTCAAGCAGTTCGTCACGGGTTGCTTCCTGGCAATTCACGCCAGGCACTTCCTCTATCCAACCAATCCACCATCCGCCGTCCTGCTTGATTACGGCAGTGTATTCATTGCGCGGAAGAGCATTTTCAATCGGAGCGTTACCCCTAGCAGAAACATCACGCCGAACCATCTCTTCCATTTTGTCCCACTGCTCTTCGGTGGTGGCGTCGATGCGAGCGTCCCACTCCGCATCGTCCGTCAACTCCGCCGCAATGCGCTCAGATACCGCATCTTGTTCGTCGGGCGGCAGTTTCTCGATAATCGCCACAACGCGCCGAACCGCTTTGCGCTCAAATCGCTCTTTCACGGCATCGACTGGCATACGCGGCTCACTCCGCCGCTCATCGATATCAGCCGAGTCTTGGATGGCTTCCATCAGCGTTTCATACTCTTGTATTGGCAGAAGCACAGCTGTCTTTTCGCCGTTTTCGTCCACTATGAACTGTTTCTTGGCTTGCGCCATAACTTCACGCCTCCATAATCTATAAGCGCTCTAGTCTTCCACCATCAGCGCCAGCTCGTCGCCGAAGAAGTGCAGTGCGCTCAGTGCCGGGTTGCCGGCCGCCTGTCCCAAGCCGCATAGAGACGCCGCGTTCACCAGCTCCGCAAGCTGCCTCAGCGCGTTCAGATCGCTCGACTTAGCCCGCCCCGACATCATCTTGTCTATTAGATCCACCATGCGCGGCGTCCCCTCGCGGCAGGGCGTGCATTTGCCGCACGATTCGTTGGCGTTGTAGGCGGCGAGCCGGCGCAACGTTTCCAATGCGCCTAGCCGCTCATCCAGCGCTATCACGCCGCCGGAGCCCAGCATCACGCCCGATTCGTGCAGAAAGCCGGGCTTGATTGGCGTATCAAGCATCGACGCAGGGAAGACACCGCTCGAGGGCCCGCCCACAGCGATTGCCGTCAGCGCGCGCCCTGTTGGAACGCCGCCGCCCATATCGTTGACAATCTGTCGCAGCGTAGTCCCCATAGCCACTTCCACCACGCCCGCCCGCCGAACCGCCCCGCTCAAGCTGATTATCTTGGTTCCCTTATCGGCGTCAGTGCCGATAGCCGCAAACGCCGCGCCGCCGTTGGCAAGTATGAACGGCGCGCTCGCAAGCGTTTCGCCGTTGTTGATGACCGTCGGCTTGCCCCACAAACCCGCTTCGGTTGGGAACGGCGGACGTTGGCGCGGCTCGCGGCGATAGCCTTCCATCGTGTTCAGCAGCGTAGTTTCGTCGCCGCACACATAGCCGCCCGCGCCGCGCAATATATGCGCGTTCAACGAATAGCCCGACGACAGGATGTCGTCGCCCAGCAGTCCGTTGGCGTGTGCCTGCTCCACCGCAAGCCGCATCCGTTCCGTCGACAAGTGCGCTTCGGCGTTGATGTAGATGTACGCTTCGCTGACGCCCGACGCATACGCCGCGATGATTGCGCCTTCCAACAACCGATGCGGCGCTCCCTCCATCAGATGGCGTACCGGGAATATGCCCGGCTCGCCCTCTTCGCAGTTCACCACCACATAGCGCGGCGTATTCTTGACGGCGCGCGCGCCCTGCCACTTGAGCGCCGCCGGGAAGTACGCCCCGCCGCGACCGCGCAATCCGGACGCCCTGACATCTTCGATAACCTCTTCGGGCGAAATCGACAGCGCGCGCGCCAAGCCGGAGTAGCCGCCGCCGATGAGGTAATCGTCAATGCCCACGGCATCCATTTCGCCGCAGTTCTCAAGCGTGAGACGGCGCTGTTTGGCGAAAAAATCCCCTTCCCTGAGCGCATACGCATTGACGGAAGCCGCCGCATTATCGCGCAACAAGTTACGCGCTGAGTTCGCATTCACATTTCGATACACTTGCGTATCGCCGCCGGGGCGGGTAACGCTGACCTGCGGCGAAGCGAAGCATGCGCCGTCGCAGCCCGCAATCACCAGATAGGTGTCGGCCGGCAGCGCGTCCGATAGCGTATCGGCGACATCAGCGGCGCCAACCGCTTGCGAGCAGTGTCCCACTTGTACCACAACCCGCGTCTTGCCCTGCCGCAAGTCAGCGTCCCGCCGTCGCGCGGCGTCTCTCAGGCTTTCCAATGCGCCGTATATTGCGCTCACTGCGTTGCCTCCCCTTGAACAAGCGCATCCGCGCTTTCGGGCGTCAGGCGTCCGTGCCATTTGCCGTTCAGTTCCATCACCGGCGCAACCGCGCACATAAAGGCGCACGCCGTCTCTTCCAAGGTTGCGCCGCCGTCGGAAGTGGTTTCGCCCGAATGCGCGCCCAGCGCGGTTTGCATCGCGCTCAGCAGCTCGCCGCCGCCGTTGAGCCAGCAGCTCAAGCCGGTGCATACCCGTATGACGCTATCGCCCGGCTTTTGCAAACGAAGCTCGGTGTAGCTTGTGGCCGCCCCGTACACTTCGCTTGCGGGTATGCCCAGATGCCAGCCCACCACTTCCATAGCCCATTCAGGCAGGTAGCCGAATTCGTGCTGAAGATAGTGAAGCGCCGGCAGGAGCTGCCCATGGTTGCGCTCAAACCGCTGCCGCAGCGCCGCGCGGAGTTCGTTTCTTTCCCTATTGACCATATCGCAAGCCACCCAATTCTGTTACGCTGAGATATTCGATTTTCTTTCTGCTGTGCATCACAACCAGCACTGATTGCATCTTTGCGCTTAGATGCTGCCGCCTGCGTAATTCCCGCCGGCTTCCAGTTCCGGAACGTGTTCGTCTTCATACTTCTCGATCAGCGCCCCCACCACATCCATCAGCGAAGCCAATGGGTGATTTTCATCCTCGCCCACTATGTCGAGCAGTTCGTCAAGCACGTCTACAAGCCGCTCTGCGAATTGATCGGAAATCTCACCGTCCCATAGCGTCATTGCGCCTTTGCGATTAGATGTTTCCGACGACATCATCCAACTCCAGTTCCCGAAGTTTCCTCGCCGGTATCGTGCCGTCTTTGCGCCAGCCGCGCGCGCGGTAATACCCTTGTATCATCATATCCAGGTCTTGCTTATCCAAGCCGACGCCGGCGGCTACGCCCGTGGGCAGCGCTTCTTGGAACACGCGCGGCGGCAGCGTGTCGTCGGCGCGTTGCCAGCCCTCGCGAATGTTGAACTGCTTCTTAAGGTTGTTGATACGCTCGCCCGCAAGCCGCAGATCATCGGCGCTCATATCCCAACCGGTGATGTGCGTGTATATCTCGGCCGACTCTTGATACGGATCGTCAAACGCCTTGCGAAGGAATTTGCACCATATCAGCGAATCCAGCACGGCGGAGAAATCCTCGCCCTCGGCCGCAATGCGCCCGCGCCGCTGGTCCACCGCAAGCCTATCTACCTTGGCGGAGAAGTCCGCCTCATACGCCGATGAGCGGTTGTGGCATGCTCCGCGAGTGCTGACCGCAAGCCCCAGCGCCATCGTTTTCAGGCTGCGCGGCTCATAGCCCGGCATCTCAAGCCCCTTGACCTGCATAGCCCACGCATCCGAACCCTGCCCCACGATTTGCGACGCGCGCAGACTGCCCTCGGCGAGCAGCCCGCCAATGCCCTTGCGCTCGCCGATGAGCCGCGCGCACTCCAACAGCGCATCGCCGCTGCCAAAGCGCAAGCTGACGCCGCCCGTGTCCGCGGCAGTCAATATGCCTTTCTCGAAACACTCCATAGCCCACGCAATCGTAGCGCCCGCGCTGATTGTGTCCATTCCCAGCTCATCGCACATCACGGAGGCGCGTATCACGGCGTTGGCGTCCGATACGCCCACCAGCGGCCCAAGCGCAAACGCGCTCTCATACTCCATACGCCCCTTAGCGCGCTTGCCTTTGTCATCGTCATCCGTAACCAGAACCTTTTCGCATCCGATAGTGCAGTTGGCGCAGTGGGCGTTCTTGACGAAGTGCGTCTGATGAAACCGCTCGGCGCTCACGCTGTCCGCCGCATCGAAGGTGGACTGCTGAAAGTTGTGCGTTGGCAGCGTTCCAAGACTATTGAATACGGACACATTCGCCATCGTCCCCAGCGTTCTGTACTTCTCAGTGGCGGGGCCTAGACTGCGTCGCGTGAGATCTCTGCCGATGGCGTTGAGCGCATCGTGATTTTGTACCGGAACCGCTTGCGTTCCCCTGACGGCGATTGCCTTCAGGTTCTTAGCGCCCATCACAGCGCCCGGCCCCGTGCGCGCCGCCTGCCGCCCGCCGTCGTTGGTGACGCTGGCAAACCGAACCAGATTTTCGCCCGCGGGGCCTATGCACGCAACCCGCGTCCGCCGCCCCAAACGCTCTTTGATCGCGCGTTCAGTCTCAGAAGTGGTCATGCCCAGCAGATCGGTTGCGTCAAGATACTCCACTTGCCCGTCGTTGATAGAGAGCAGGCAGGGCGTTGCGCTCTTGCCCGTGATGATAAGCGCGTCCATCCCCGCATTCTTCAGCTCAGTCGCCATAAAGCTCGACGAAAGTGAATCGCCTATGAACCCCGTGAGCGGCGATTTGGTCAGCACGGCGAACTTGCTGGATGTGGTCAGTCTGCTGCCCACAAGCGGGCTGCACACGAATATGAGCGGGTTTTCGGGGGCGAGCGGCTCAACTCCGGGCGGGCAATGCTTGTACAGCAGATAGGCGCCCAATCCGGTGCCGCCTATGAAGCGGCGCAGGACGTCCTCATCAAGCGGCATAGAGCGGCTTTCCCGCAAGCCGAGGTCGACTATTAGCGCTCTGCCGTTATACCCGTAAGCCACTTTGCCGCTCCTGCCCGCTTATGCGAATATGCCCACCCGCGCACGGCAAGCGTATGCCTTGCGCATGCCCGCATTATAACACGCAAATCGGCGGCGACTATCCGCCCGCCTGACTGGAAAACAGCAGCAGCCTATCGCCGTCCCTAAGCGTCAGCGCGCTTTCGGACACGAACTCGCGCGCATTGAGATTCAGCGTGTAGCTTGCCAGCAGCCCGCGCAAATCGTCCCGCAGCGCGACGCCCACAAGCTCAGGGCAGAGCGCCGCCGCCGCCGCGCACACATCGCCAAGCCCTGCATTCGCCGGCAGCCGCATCTCAAAGCAGCGCCTGCCGCACGCCATACGCGCCGTCCCGAAAAGCTCCACGCTGACGCCGATCCGATCCGTCATTGCGCCTTCACCGCCCTTCCGCCGCAAGTTCAAGCGCCTTTTCCAGATCCGACTGCGTATTCACATTGAAGAAGCTCAGATGATCCGGGTCATGCGCATCAATATCTTCCTGCGAAACATAGCGGACGCTCACATCGTCAAAGAAGCGCGCGATTTTGAGATCCCCGGCTTGCAGACGGCGTTCTATGTGCGGCAGGCAGGCTTTGGAATATAGCGCATGCGTGGGTTCGGGACGCCCATCCAATACGGGGACAATGGCGTCAAATCCTTCGCGCAATGAAAGCATATGCTTCAGCAGCGCAATGTTCAGGAAAGGCATATCGCACGCCACAACCATGCCCCATTCGTCCCCCATCGCCGATACGCCGCTGAATATGCCCCCAAGCGAGCCCGAATCGGCATAGACATCCACCACAACCCTGCACGTCGGCGGCAGCGGCAGTTGTTTGCCGCGCTCGATGCCGTTCACCACAACGATAATCTCGTCGGCAACGGCGGACAGTCGCCCGATGCAACGCGCGATAAGCGGCTCGCCGCCGATCGGTTCAACCGCCTTGTCGCGTCCCAGCCTGCGGCTCAAACCGCCCGCAAGCACAATGCCGGATACGCCCATTGTCAACGCCTTGCGCTAAACCTGCCGATGACGCAAGCCTATCACAGCCGCCAACCCGCCGCTACCCAAGCGCATAGCCGCCCCTAAACCGATGCTTAACGCGCTTTGCGCGCTTGCGCCTTTGCATTTAGAGCGTCGCCACAACCTCGCCCATAGCCGAAGTGTCATAGCCGCCGAGCGCATCGACCGCACGCCGAAACTCGTCGCCCCGAATTATCTCCAAAACGAGCTGCACCACATCGCTTTCGTAGTGTTCGGCAGGTATCACAAGATCGTACCGCTCCGATAACAGCGGCGCGAAATCCAACCCCATTGCGTTGGCCGCGGACAGAATGCCCAATCCCACATCGGCGCGTCCGCCTGCCACCGCCGCCGCTACCGCAAGGTGAGTGTACTCGTCGCGCTCATAGCCCTTCACCTGTTCCGGCGCAATCCCAAGCTCGCGCAGTTTGTAGTCCAGCAGCATCCGCGTTCCCGAACCCCGCTGACGGTTGATGAACATAACATCGTCCCGCGCCAAATCCTCCAGCGATGCTATGCCGCGCGGGTTGCCCTTGGGCAGAATCAACCCCTGAATGCGGTGTACCAGGTTGACCACCACTACCGGATGTCCCTTCAAGTAGCGCCGTATGTACGCAATGTTGTACTCGCCGCTATGTTCATCCAACAGATGGCAGCCCGCCATATGCGCCTCGCCGCGCGCCAGCGCCAGCAGGCCGCCTAGGCTGCCCACATTGGACGACGACAGCGATAACTCAGGATGCCGCTTATGCAGATGGCTTGCCAGCAGATCCAACGTCAGATCATGGCTGCCGATTGCGACCGCCACGCCCTCTATCGCTTCAGACGGGCGCAGAAGCTCTACGCTTACTTGCGCCCCGGCGTCTATCCCTTCCGAAAAGCGCGGTATTTTCACGATGCCGTCGGCGCGCACTAGAGACATAATCACGCCCGCCCCCCGCTGTATCGGCGTGGCGGCCAGTCTATCGCCGACGCGCCCCAACCGCACGCGCACGAATTCGTCTTCGCCCATCGGCGAAAGCGTCTTGCGCGTTATGGCGGCGTTCACCACAGGACGCGCCGCGCTCGGCATACCCAAGCGGCGCTCGATCAGCGGCTTCACGAAAAGTTCACAGGTCAGCGCCGCCGACACCGGATAGCCCGGTATGCCCAGCAGCGGCGTTTTGTCCGCGCCTACTATGCCCAGCACAACCGGATGCCCCGGCCGAACCGCGACGCCGTGTACCAGCAGATCGCCAAGTTCTTCCACCAATTGCGCCGTATAATCCTCGCTGCCCGCCGATGAGCCGGCGTTGACAACCACGACGTCGTAATCCGCGGAAGCTTGCCGAATCACGGATTTCAGCATATCGTAGTCGTCGGGAACGGATGTTAGACGCGTGGGTTCGCCGCCCCACTCTTCTATCATCCCCGCCAGCACAAGCGAATTGAACTCCACGATGTCGCCCGGCTTCAGCGCGCTGCCCACAGGCACAAGCTCGCTGCCGGTGGGTATGACCGCCACGCGCGGACGCCGCCGAACTGCAAGCGCATCCAATCCCGCCGCCGCGCACGCCCCAAGATCGACCGGGCGCAGCAGATGATTTTCGGGCAGCACAAGTTCGGTCGCCACAATGTCTTCGCCCAGCGGCCTTACATGCTGATACGGCGCTACCGGCGCGCGAATTTCCAGCGTGGCGGCGTCAACCTCTTCAACCACCTCAACCATAATGACGGCGTCGAAATCGGGCGGCATCGGATCGCCCGTGTCCACCCATACGGCTTGCTCGCCCACCGCAAGGCGCAGCGGCGATGTTTCGGTTGCCCCCACGGTGTCCGCGGCGCGCACCGCAATGCCGTCCATCGCCGCCGAATCGTAATGCGGCGACGACACGCGCGCCCACACCGGCGCAGCCGTAACCCGTCCGCGCGCCCGATCGATCGGTATAGTTTCGGCAGGCATCGGCGTCAGACCGCCCGCGCGCTCCATCGCCGCAAAGAACTTGCTCAGCGCATCGTCAAGCGGTATATCGCTGAGGTAGTATCGTCTGCCGCTGCGGTGTGAGTGGGTCATTGGACGTCTTTCACAAGCGAACTGCCGCGCATATCTAATACAACCGCACTTCCACAACTTCCCCGGCGTACAACCCGGATTTGTCAAGCGGCGCTTTCACGATGCCGTCCGAGCGCACTAGGGTATAGATAAGGTTGGACTTGCCGAACACCGGCTCCGCCGCGCTTGCGCCGTCGTCGGCTTGGATAAGTTTGACGGGAACATAGTCTTCACGCCCCGCAACCGACGGAATATCGCGCAACAACCTTGCATGCGTCATCGGCGGCGGCGGGACGCGCGCGCAGCCGCTCATATGATATAGCAGCGGACGCGCCACAAGGTCAAACACCACCATCGCGGACACAGGATTGCCCGGCAGCCCGATTGCCGGCTTGCCGTCCACAACGCCGATGACCGTGGGCTTGCCCGGCTTGATGGATATGCCGTGCGCGATGATGCCCGGCTCGCCTAGCCCGTCTATGACGGCGGCGGTCATATCGCGGCTGCTAACCGAACTGCCGGCGGAGAACACCAGCATATCGGCCGACGCCAGCGCACTGATGGCTGCCGCGCGCTGCGCCTCATAATCGTCGGCCACCAGTGCGGCGGACGCCACAACGCCGCCCGCTTGCGCTATCAGCGCCGAAATCGTGTATGTGTTGATGTCCCGTATCCGCCCCGGCGTCAGGCTTGCGTCGGGCGGCTCAAGCTCGTCGCCGGTGGATATTACGCCCACGCGTGGCATTCGGCTAACGCGAATATCGGTGACGCCAAGCGCCAAAAATCCGCCGATGTCCTGCGCCCGCACCACGCTTCCCTTCGGCAAAACCACATCGCCTTTGCGGACATCCTCGCCCACCTGCACCACATTCTCGCCCGGCGCAACCGCCCGCAGCACCTCAATAGTGGCATCGTCCAACCGCTGCGTGCGCTCCACCTGTACCACGGCGTCGGCGCCCTGCGCCAGCATCCCGCCCGTGTAGGCTATCGCCGCCTCGCCCACGCCAAGTTGAACCCGCGCGCTTTGCCCCATAGCCACTTCGCCCACGACGTCCAGATACGCCGGCAGCCCCTCCGTAGCGCCGAAAGTGTCCCGCGAGCGCACCGAATAGCCGTCCATAGTGGAGCGCGCAAACGCCGGCAAATCCTCCGGCGAAGCTATGTCATCGGCGGTAACGCGCCCAAGCGCCTGCGCCGTCGCCACGACCTCAACGCCGCCCGCCCGCGCGCTGAGCGGCGCAATCAGCGGCCGCACAGCGTCCAAGGCATCCCCCGGCGCAAGCACATTGAAGAACTCAGCCACTTCTCTCGCGCAGCCTAATCATTGCCGAACCACAGAGGGACGTCTTTCAGGTTGACGTACTCAGACAATCTGATGCCTTTACGAATTTCAGCGTAATAGGAATCTCTTATCCCCGCTTTTTTAATCAATTGGTTAAGATCCACCTCTGATAGTTCATCGGCGTACTTAATCCCAAACAAGTGAAGTCCAGTTGATTTTTTGCCCTTTGGAGCTCGGCGATATGCGCTGCGAAGAATTTTCGCGGCTTCGTCTATGTTCATAGCTTTCTCCAATTCTCTGTATTTTGTCTTAACGCCCTCAACATCTTTGCGCTCCTGCGCCTTTGCGTTTAAGAGCGTAACTCAACGCTATCATCGGGAAAACGCTCGTCGAAAGTGTAGATAGCGCTTGCGCCCGCCGTGCGCGCCGCCGCCCATATCATAGCATCAGATACAGACACCCGCCCCGACGGGCGGCACATACGCAGACCTTGTAACGCCAAATCCTTGTCTATAGCATACACAAGGATATTCTCTCTTTGAACCAAGTCAATTAACTGGTCGATTATCGCTTCTCTAGAGACCCGGTATTGGGTTCTCAAGACATACGCCGTTTCGACCAAGACAACATCGGAAACCAGAAGAGCGCGGACTCCGTTGATAATACGATCCGCTCTGTCCGCTTGTTCCCTAGGCTGACCCGTCAGGTATCGAATCACCATATTCGTGTCAAGAAAAGCGCGAGTGTGATTCACTTCCATTTGAAGTGGTCTTCCTTAACCATTTGATCCCAAGCTTCCTCTCTTATCTTTCCCCAGTCCGCATCCGCAGGAATCCCTTCGCCTTTCACATGCTTGGCGAGGCTGCCTTTCAGGGATCTGTTATGCTCCGGAGGGAGAAAATGGATTTCCAAGCGGTCATCAACCACCCGTTGCAACGCAATCCAGCCGGGGCCTATTCCTAATTCTTTGAGAAGTTCCTCGCGTATGAACACTTCGCCCTTGCGCCCAACCTTGTATGTCATCGCCCGCCTCCTTTGTCGCGGCCTTACCCGACCTAATCTATGCCACGTCCATATCCACGCTTGCAGCCCTTGCAAACCAGGGCAATCGCATCTAACCACTCCCACGCCTTTGCGCCCCTGCGCCTTTGCGTTTAGCGGCGTATCCTACGGCGTTGACGGCTAAGATGCGACTGCCCCGCCTATGCCTACAGCCCCAGGATATTCCCGGCCGCGTCCACATCCAGCGCGCGCGGCGAACCGGGCAAGCCCGGCATCGTCATTATGCTGCCCGCTATCGGATAGATGAAGCCCGCGCCCACCGACGCCCGCACATCCGATACCTCGAATGTGTAGTCCGACGGCCGTCCCCTGAGGCGCGGGTTGTGCGATATGGACAGATGCGTTTTCGCCATGCACACCGGCAGATTGCCCCATCCCAGCTCGGCGTATCGCCGCAGCGGACGGCGCGTTCTAGGTGCCCACGACACATCGTTTGCGCCGTACACATTCTGCGCCAGCGCAAGTACCTTATCCTGAATGGACGCATCCTCAGGATACATATACGAGATTTCGGGATCATCGCCCGCCGTCGCCGCAATCACCGCTTCCGCCAAGTCCACGCCGCCGGCGCCGCCCTCAGTGAACACCCGGGTATCCACCGCATCGTAAGCGCCCGCCTCTGTGCAGCCCTGCCGCACAATCGCAAGCTCAGCGTCCGTATCCGATGGGAAGCGGTTCAGCGCCACCACCACCGGCAGCCCAAACGAGCGGATTACGCCTATCAGATGCTCAAGGTTCGCCATCCCCCGCCGCACCCTGTCTTCGCTTGGCGTATCCAATTCCCGCCGCAGCGCCCCGCCGTGCGATCTCAGCGCGCGCACCGTCGCCACGATGACGCAGCCGCTCGGCTCCAGTCCATTGAAGCGCGCCTTGATGTGCATGAACTTCTCGAAGCCCAGATCCGCGCCGAACCCCGCTTCCGTCAGCACATAGTCCGCATACCCCAGCGCTGCCTTATCCCCCACCACTGAGCTGCATCCGTGCGCGATGTTGCCGAACGGCCCCGCATGCACTATCACCGCCTGCCCTTCCGTGGTCTGAACTATGTTCGGCTGAATCGCATACCGCAGCAGCGACATCATCGACCCCACGGCGTTCACATCCGCCGCCGTCACCGGATCGCCATCGTCGGTAAGCCCGACCACGATTCGGCTTAGCCGCTCGCGCAGGTTCTCCAAGTCCGACGCCAGCGCAAGAACCGCCATAATCTCCGACGCCGTTACTATGTCGAAGCCCGATTCGCGCATCGGCGCATTCGGCGAGCCGCCTATGCCGGTAACGATAGTTCGCAGCGCCCTATCCTCTACATCGGTTACGCGCCGCCAGGTGATGCCCGTAGGCCCGAACCCCGGAATGCCGCCGCGCTGCGCCACATTGTCCGTTAGCGCCGCCAGCAGGTTGTGCGCCGAACCGACCGCATGCGCGTCCCCCGTGAAGTGTATGTTCACCTCATCCTGCGGCTCAACAAGCGACAGCCCGCCGCCAGTGCCGCCGCCCTTGATGCCGAATATCGGCCCCAGCGACGGCTCGCGCAGCGTGGCGACGACCTTCTTGCCCAGCCTGCCGAAACCCTGCGCCATTCCCACCGTCGTGGTAGTCTTGCCCTCGCCCGCCGGCGTAGGCGTAATTCCGGTAACCACTATGAGCTTGCCCCGCTTGCCGCCCGCGCGAATGGCGTCCAGCGGTATCTTTGCCTTGTACTTGCCATGCGGGATAATCGCATTCGTGTCAAGCCCCAATTCAGCGGCTACATCTGTTATTGGACGCATTGTGAAAGACCTCACCTATCTGCTTGTTTGTTGTTCGTTAGTGTCTGCAAATCCGCTGTCAGCGCTCAAATCTCTGAGCGCGAAAGCACACGGATTTTAGCACAAGACGGCGTTCTTTGCCGCTTACGGCGTTGGCTGAGTCGGGAAACACACTGCGACTGCCGCAAATATGACTACCGCCGCCAAGAGAAACAGAACCACCGCCCGCCCGCCGCAGCCGCCTCCTCCCCTTCCCTTATCCCGTGAAAGCGTCTCATAGTTGCCTATGTCCACATGAGAAGGCCCTTCCATGATCTAACTCCCCTTTCTTCTCTTCATGATTGAACGCCGCCGCCCTATTAGCTTAACCCGCGGATCTATCCATTCACCAAAGCCGCGCAGCGCGCAACGCACAGTGCCTTGCCACAGCGCGGCCAATAGCCCTTGCGCCTCAAGCGCATCATCAGTCCCAGTTGAACACCACCTTGCCCGTGGTAGTGCCGTTGAACAGCGCAAACGCCTCTTTCGCCTTGTCCAGCGAAAACCGATGCGTGATGATGTCCCTCAGCGGTATATCGCGCTCCACAACCCAGTTCGCCAGCTCCTCCAGAGTGGTCTTGCCGAATGTCCAAGAGCCGTACAGTTTGAGCTGCCGATGAATGATGTCCGGCGACGGCTCCACGCTCAGCGTCCCGCCCTCGCCCACCAGGCAGGCCCGGCCCCATATGCGCGTACTGCGTATGGCGTTGGCGCGCACAGCGTCGATCCCCGTGGCGTCCAAAGTGGCGTCTGCGCCCCGGCCGCCCGTCAGCTCATATATCGCGCTCACAGGATCGTCCCGCATCGGATCGATCGTATGCCAAGCGCCCGACGCTTCCGCCAGCGCCCGACGCTCGGCCACCGGATCCACCGCTATCACCCGCGCGCCCATATGCACACCCAGGAATGTACCACTGAGCCCGACCGGACCCTGCCCGAACACCGCCAGCGCGTCGCGCCCCGACACATCCAACCGCCGCAGCGCCTGATACGCCGTCCCCGTGCCGCACGCTATCGCCGCCCCCTCTTCGTAACTCAGCCCGTCCGGCATCGGCACGCACATGTAGTCTTCAATCAGTTCATAGTCGGCGTTCCCGCCGTGAGCGTGCGAGCCGTACACCTTTTGGTATTCGGTTTGGCAAAGCTGCGTCCAACCCGTTTGGCAGTGTTCGCAGCGCTGGCAGCCGCTGTAGTGATGCACCATCACCCTATCGCCCACGCGCGCATTTCGCACGCCGGCGCCCACTTCCACCACCACGCCGCACGGCTCATGCCCGCTGATTATCTCAGCGCGCGGCCCAAGCTCATCTGCCGACGACCTGTAAGGCCGCAGATCGCTGCCGCACAGCCCCGACGACTTCATCTCTACCACTACTTGCCCCGCGCCCGGCTGCGGATCCGCGAACTCCCGTATCTCAAGCCCGCCGTTTCCCGTGAATACTACGCCCAGCATAAATGCGCCCCCTTTTATTGTGTTTGTGTATGTCTCAAATCATCTTTATTCGATGTGATGAGAGCGATATGATACTGCGCCGCCGCTTGCCTTCATATCCCGCCGCCCCGCCCGCCTACGCCTCATACAGCAGCGCCCCCGCGATGGACACCACCGAGCCGCCCTGCGGATCCGCCGCGCACTGGTCGTATCCCATCCATTCGCCGCGAAGTTCGCCGCCCTCAAGATACTTCAGCGCAAGGTATATCGGCGATATGCCGCATATCCTGCGCGCGTCCAATTCGCCGCGAGAGCGCTCAAAGAAGCCATCGGCGTCCCCCTTGCATATGTCCGACATCGACGCCCTATCTTCCGCCGTCAGCTTGGCGCGCGCCGCCGCGTCCAACGGCTGAACGTCCCCAAACGCCGGCCCCACATGCGCCAAATCGCCCGCCGCTATCACTAACGTCCGCCTGCCCGCCGTGGCTTCTCGCAGAAACGCCACCGCCGCGCTAATCCGTTCATCGTCCCCCGGACTGCCCCGCCCGTTGACGAACCGATGAAACGATCCGCACAAAATCGGCACTACCGCGCACTCCCGCCCGCCGATGAAGTGATGCAGCCACACCGCCGCAAGCTCAATGGAGTGTTCCTTGGTATGATGAATTTCCTCAGCATACGCCCCCTCGCCCAGCGCATCCGCAAGTCCATCCACGATAGCCGTATCCGTAGGCAGAACGCCGTAGGGCGTGGCGTAATTCTGCCGCGTGGGCGTCAATGCGCCCGGCCCGCCCGAATGATCCGTCCCGAATATCACGACCAGTTCCACATCCGCCAGCGCAGGCTTGGCGCGCTGCCAAAGTTCGGCGTATGTCCGATGCCCCCGCGCGTAGTCTATATGCGGACACAGCATCCCCGCCAGCGATCCCGCCGCCGCCGCATCGCCGCCATTCGGCGCAGGCGCGCGCGCGCAGTAGTCCGCAATCGCCGCGCTCAACCGCCGCGCGTCCGCCGGATACACCGCCCCCGCGTGAGACGCCCGCCTATGCTTGGCGCTCCGATACTTGCGCATAACCCGCGCCGCCGCATCCCGAAAAGCGCCGTTCTCCAGCAGTAGCGCATCATCCAACTGCGCTATGATTTCGTTTATCACCTGCTCCGGAAGCGCCGCCCCCGTCCGCGCAAGCAGCCCCGCGCGCAGCGCCCCCACATCGCGCGTCCCATCGCACAGCGCCAGCAGCGGCGCAAGCGGCTGCGGTATCAGCGCCCCCTGTTTTGTTATCCCCAAATCATCGTGCAGATATATCAGCCGCCGCCCCTGATGTTCCACCAACCGCGGCTGGAAAAGCCTAATTTTGGGATGCGTTGGAACCGCGCGCTCCGCCAAATCAATCGCCTCTCTTTCTAGCAATGCCTTTCCTTTGCGCCGATGCGCCTTTGCGTTAAATCGCGAAAACGCAACGCCAAGCCGATAGCAATGCAACCGCCGCCGTATGCTATACTTGACATCCTAGCGCTAAACCCATTTCAGTCAGAGGGATGCGATGGCTCTGTACGAAGATCTCAAAGTGTTCAGCGGCAACGCCCATCCGAAACTCGCGAAATCCATTTGCGCCTACCTCGACATATCGCTGGGCGCTTGCGAAGTCTTCAAGTTCAGCAACGATAACACCTTTGTCAAGATACTTGAAAACATCCGACAGCAGGACGTCTTCCTAGTTCAGCCGCTCGCCTATCCCGTCAACGACAGCATAATGGAACTGCTAATTATGATTGACGCCGCCAAGCGCGCGTCCGCAGGCAGAATCACCGCCGTCATTCCCTATTTCGCATACGCCCGCAGCGACAAGAAAGACCAACCCCGCGTTCCCATCACCGCGCGCCTCGTCGCCAACCTCATCGAAACCGCCGGCGCAGACCGCATACTAACCCTCGAACTACACGCCGGCCAAATACAAGGCTTCTTCAACATCCCGCTTGACGAACTCAGCGCCATCCCGTTCCTGGCGCACGACTTCCGCGAGCGCAAAATCGCCAACAACATCGTAGTAGTCGCCACCGACGCCGGCGACGCCAAGCGCGCCCGCAATATGGCGAGCCGCCTCGACGCCCCCCTAGCCATCGTGGAGAAAGTCCGCATCGGCAACCGCGAGCGCGTAGAATCCACAACCCTAATCGGCGATGTGCAGAACAAGACCGCCATCATCGTGGACGACGAAATCGGCACCGGCGGCACCGTGCTCGCCACCGCCGACACCATCCGCAAGCACGGCGCGCGCGACATCTACTGCTACGCCGCCCATCCCGTTCTAGCCGGCAAAGCGCCCGACACCCTCAACAAAAGCGGCCTGCGCGAACTCGTGGTAACCGACTCGCTCCCCATTCCCCCCAACAAGATGTGCGCCAACCTCAGCGTCGTATCCGTCGCCCCCCTGCTAGGCGAAGCCATCCGCCGCATCCACAGCGGCGAATCCGTCGGCGCAATGTTCCACTTCGAAGACATCTAGCCTTCAACAACTCCCCTTTGCGCCATTGCGGGCTTTGCGTTAAAATAGCCCCCCATCACCCCACGGACACGCCGCCAAACCCCGGCGGCTTGGCAAGCGGAGGCAAGCCAATGGTTACAAAACTAATCGCCGCTCCTAAGCAAGATGTTCGTCAGCAAGTCGAAGTCGAACACGACGAATATCTTGCCGTATTCCCTGAGTATCCCCCAAGGGACGATATGCAAAACGCGCTTTACCTAAACCGCTTCGCCCATGTAACCGCGCTTGAGGTTCACCTCGGCAATCCGGACACCACGCTTGTGCTGGGTGAAGTATCGGTAGCGCCGTCCGCCGCCGCATCCAAAGAGCATCGACGTCCCGACCTGATAGTTTCGTTCAACTGCGATCCGGAGCTCGCCATTCGGCAAGACGGCTATGCGATAGACCTTCAGGGCAAGCCGCCGGATTTCGCGCTAGAAGTGGCGTCTAAGACGACCGGCATAATCGACGAAACCGAAAAGCGCATAGACTACGCCGCATACGGCATACGGGAATACTGGCGTTATGACCAGACGGGCGGGGACTACCACAAGGAGGCGCTTGCGGGGGATCGCCTGGTGGACGGCGAATACAAGCCTATCGACGTAGATTGGCTAGACAATGATCGTTGCCGCGGGTACAGCGAGGCATTGGATCTGTATGTGTGCTGGGAGTACGGCAACCTGCGCTGGTATGACCACCACGCCGGGGAATACTTGCTGACCTTTTTCGATGAGCGCAATATGAGGCTGCAAGAGACTGCGCGCGCCGACCAAGAAGCCCGCGCCCGCCAACAAGCCGAAGCCGAAAACCTACGCCTACGCGCCGAACTCGACGCCCTAAGACGCAGGTCCGCCGACGACTGATTGCTAACCCCGCCGGCGCGCAATGCCGCCGCAAAACCCCCCTTTGCATCACACCACGCCCTTGCGTTAAAATATCCCCCAGCCTAATATAAGCGAGAGCCTGAGCTGACCAGTTGACCAAGGCCGAGCAAGCCGAAGCCTAACCCGACCGGCGACCAGGCCGAGCATGCAGAAGGACGAACAGCGCAAATGAAACATACGCAAACTTATGCCCCCCTGCGCTCTGCCCCCCCCCCCCCCCCCCCCCCCGCAATACCACTGCAGCCGAAAGCGGGCTTTCTTATGAACGCATAATCCGCGAACTATTCGCTAACGCAGTCTTTCCCGGAAAGGTTCAATCTGATAAATGCTGCAAGGTGATGACCGAAAATGCGAAACACAACAACTTCCCGCCGCATCCCCGCGCTGTTCGCGCTCAGCGTCCTAATCGCGCTTGCCGCCCTGCTGTCCGTCAGCGGCGATGCCGCCGCCCAAACCGTCGACTACGACAGCGATAACGACGGCTATATCGACATTACCACCCACCAGCAACTCAACGCCGTCCGCCACGACGTCGACGCAAACGGCGATCCCACTAGCGGCGGCGCTACCGCATACGGCAACGCCTTCCCCAACCGCGTTACCTCTTCCTCAGGACGCATGGGTTGCCCGTCAGGAAACTGCACCGGCTACGAACTTATGAATAACATTAGCCTAAGTAGCTATAGCAACTGGACGCCCATCGGCAATGACCTCAATAGCAACAACAGATACTCAGGCGATTTCAAGGGCAACGGCTATGCTATCAGCAACCTGACCATCAACCGCACCGGCAGCACCGATACGGGGCTGTTCGGCGCCGCTCACACCACCGCCCGCATCGAATCACTAGGCGTAACCAACGCCAGCGTTACATCAAACCAAGACTATACCGGCATTCTGGTCGGCTCTACTTACGGCGAAATCGTCGCCTGTTACGCCACCGGATCGGTCACCGGCACAAAAATTCTCGGCGGATTAGTCGGCTGGACCAGAGGTTCTATTTCCTCAAGCTACTCTACCGCTTCCGTCAGCGGAACTGAAGACCTCGGCGGGCTGCTGGGAAGAAAACACGCCGACGCCTCCGTAACAAACTCCTACTCCACCGGCGCCGTCAGCGGCACCAAAAATACCGGCGGACTAATAGGCGATTCGGGTTCCGGCACAGGCGCCGTCACCGCAAGCTACTGGGACACCCAAACCAGCAACCAGAGCAGCAGCAGCGGCGGCAGCGGCGTTACCGGACAGACCACCAGCGGACTCCAAACGCCCACCGGCTACACCGGCATATACGCCGCTTGGAACGCCAACCTAGACGGGCAATCAGGCAACGACGACCCCTGGGATTTCGGCACATCATCGCAGTACCCCGCGCTTAAGTACGGCGCCGCCAACGCGACGGACGCCCTGGTCGCGCAAGGACGAGCCGCCCCCGACCACGATGCCGACAACGACAACTACATCGATGTGCCAACACACGCCCGCCTCAACGCCATTCGCTGGGACCTCAACGGCAACGGCGCGCGCGACTCTGTCAGCGCCGCCGATTGGGCGAAATACACCGCCGCGTTCCCCACCGCCACCGCCACCGGCATGGGCTGCCCCGGAACATGCGTCGGCTACGAACTCACCGCCAACATAAACCTAGACACCAACGGCAACGGCAGCCACGACTCCGCCGACGCCTACTACGATAGCGGCAAGGGCTGGGAGCCCATCGGCACAAACGCCAACAAATTCACGGGCGACTTCAAGGGCAACGGTTACGCTGTCCAAAACCTGACCGTCAACCGAGGCTCCACCAATGAAGTGGGACTATTCGGCAGCGCAGACACCACCGCCCGCATAGAATCCGTGGGCGTGACCGGCGCCAATGTCACCGGGAATGAGTACGCCGGCGCTCTGGTGGGCGCATCTCGCGGCGAAGTCGTCGCCTGCTGGTCCACCGGTAGCGTTACCGCAGGCAGGGTAGTTGGCGGACTGGTCGGCTGGTCTCCCAACACTATCCACACAAGCTACTCCCACGCATCCGCCACCGGAACCAATTCGCAAGCCGATCACGTCGGCGGACTGCTGGGCGCATGCCAAGACTGCACGGTAACCAACTCCTACTCCACAGGCAGGATTACCCGCACCGGCACTAGCGTAAACGTCGGCGGGTTGATGGGAAGCGGCGGCGCGCACGACGCTCCGGGCAGTTACTGGGACACCACAACCAGCATGTTCGCCACAAGCGCCGGCAGCCAAAGCGCGGTGGGCAAAACCACCGCCGAACTCCAAAACCCCACCGGCTACACCGGCATCTACGCCGCTTGGAACGTCAACCTAGACGGCGTGGCGGGCAACGACGACCCCTGGGATTTCAAGGGCGCGTCCGCCTATCCCGCGCTCGTATATCATCACACCGACTACGACACCGACGAAGACAACCTGATCGAGATATCGAACCTCGCTCAGCTCAACGCCATCCGCTGGAACCTAAACGGCAGGGGCGACTCCGCCCACTCCGTCTATTCAACCGCATTCCCCAACCGCAGTACATCCGCCACAAAGCGCATGGGCTGCCCGGCCGGCAACTGCGCCGGCTACGAACTTGTCGCCGACCTCGACTTCGACAGCGACGGCGATGACGACGTGGACGCCAACGACCACGGCGGCGCATACTGGAACAACGGCGCGGGCTGGGTGCCTTTCGGTCAGGTCTTTACCCAGACATACGCAACCACCTTCAAGGGCAACGGCCACACCATCGACCACCTGTTCATCAACCGCCCCGCCGCTACCTACCAAGGGCTGTTCCGCATCATTGCATCCAACGGCCGCGTCGAATCGCTCGGCTTAACCAACGCCAATGTCACGGGAGGCGGTCAAACCGGCATTCTGGCGGGAGGCAACACCGGCGAAATCGTAGCCTCTTATACCACAGGGGCGGCGGTAGGCACGAATTCCGTAGGGGGAATAACCGGCATAAATCAGGGTACCGGCGCAGAAATCCTGTCTAGCTACTCCACCGCATCCGTTAGGGGAATAAGCCAAGTTGGCGGCTTGGTGGGACGTTTCGGCAGCGGCGCGATAACGCACGCCTACGCCACCGGCGCGGTTGCCCGCGACAGCGGCGCGCTGACAACCTTCGGCGGGCTAATAGGGCATGCTTCTACAACCACCGGCATAACCGCCAGTTACTACGACACCACAACCAGCGGCTGCGTATCCGGCAGTACTACCGGCTGCACGGGCAGCGCCGGCGGCAGCGCCGTTGTGGGCAAAACCACCGCCGAACTCAAATCCCCCACCGACTACACCGGCATATACTCCGCTTGGAGCGCCAACCTAGACGGCGTAGCCGGCAACGACGCCCCGTGGGATTTCGGCGCCACGACGGACTATCCCGCGCTGGTGTATCACATCATCGTCGACTACGACGCGGACAACGACCGCTACATCGACATAGCGAACCTGGCGCAGCTCGACGCCGTGCGCCACGACCTAAACGGCAACGGCGACGCCACCACCGCCGACTATGCCAGCGCCTTCCCCCGCCGCATCGCCGGCATGGGCTGCCCCTCTACCGGCTGCGCCGGCTACGAACTCACCGCAAGCCTCGACTTCGACGAAAACGCCGACGGGTCGATCACCGAAACCGGCGACCCTACATATTGGAACAGCGGCTCCGGCTGGAACCCCATCGCCACATACACAAGCAACTTCAAGGGCAACGGCCACACCATCAACAATTTGTACATCAACCGAACAAGCGGCAGGGTCGGGCTGTTCGGGAACACTAGCAGCGCCCGCATAGAAACGCTGGGCGTAACCAACGCCAACGTGCGGGGAGGAGACAACACCGGCATACTGATAGGCTATATGACGAGGGGCGCAGTCGTCGCCTGCTACACCACCGGCAAGGTGCAAGGCGGCGATCAGACCGGCGGTCTAGTGGGCTACAACGGCTTTAACGGCGGAGACATCAACACCACATATTCCACCGCATACGTCATCGGCGGCGAGTATGTGGGCGGCCTGGTGGGCTTTAACACCAGAAGCTCGATAACAAACTCTTACTCCACTGGCAAGGTGGACGGCAGCGCCAACGTCGGCGGGTTTCTCGGAAACTCATTCGCCCTCAGCACGCAGTCCAATAACTACTGGGACACCTCCGCCAGCGGGCGCAGCGGCGGCATAGGAACCGTCGCGGTGGGCACGCTCCCCGGCAGCAGCGCCGGCGTTACCGGCAAGACCACCCGCCAGCTCCAATCCGTTACCACCTACACCGGCATCTACGCCAACTGGAACAACAACCTTGACGGCGTTACCGGCAACGACGACCCGTGGGACTTGGGCAGCAAGATGCAGTATCCCATGCTCGACTACAAGAGCATGAGCACCGCTCCGCAGGGTGACCTCGCAATGGGCATCCCCGACAACTGGAACGCCCCCATCGTGGGCGAGCGCGTAAGCGTCTGCATTGCCCCCGGATCCGGCGTCAGCCGCGCAACCGTGTCCGGTCGAACATACAAGAAGGGGTGGATCTGGGAAAGGTCCGACAACGGGGACACTTGGGAAACCATCAGCGGAACCACCGCCCCAACCTACGAATACGCGCCCACAACCGCCGATGTGAACCACTACCTGCGCGCCAAAGTGGAACTCACCGACGGCGCCTTCGCCTACACGCGCAACCTAGGCGGCCGCGTCAAGAACGCAAGCGGCGCAACCGCCGGCGCCGCCGCAACATTCGCCAGCGGCAATACAAACCCGCGCGTGGGCGAACTAATAAAAGCCAATGACCCTGCTCCCACCGGCGCGGTGGATCGCCGTTACGCCTGGCAGCGCTGCGATAACAGCGATACAACCTACACCGATTGCGAGTACATCTTCGGCGTCTGGTGGACCAGCTACACGCCCACATCCGCCGACCTGAACCACTACCTGCGAATGGTCGTCTATTACGAAACCAGCGGCGGCGTATGGACGCGCCACGCCACCGCCTTCACCGGCCAAGTAGCCGCCGCATCGCAGTAAGCCCAAACCCCGCAATCCCTTTGCGCCCCTGCGCCTTTGCGTTTATCCCTTTCAAAGCCCTATAATAATTAGGACAAACCTATGCGCCGAAAATTAGCGGGAAGGGGCCGCCAATGCCTGCCAAAATTGACTTCAACTGCGATATGGGCGAAAGCTTCGGCATGTACAAGATGGGCTTCGACGAAGAGGTCATCAAGCACATCACATCCGCCAATATCGCATGCGGCTTTCACGCCGGCGACCCCATGTGGATGCGCCGCACCGTCGACCTGGCGCAGCGCCACGGCGTCGCCGTGGGCGCCCATCCCAGCTTCCCCGACCTCAGCGGCTTCGGACGCCGCAATATGAGCGTGTCCCCCGCCGAAGCCAAAAACGACGTCACCTACCAGGCGGGCGCGCTCCAAGCCTTCACCGCCGCCAAAAAACTCCAGCACATCAAGCCGCACGGCGCTATGTACAACATCGCCGTCAACGACGAAGCGCTCGCGCACGCCATCTGCGAAGCCGTCCTGGAACTGGACGAAAACATCATCCTGCTGGCGCTCGCCGGCTCCCGATGGGTGGAAATCGCCGAGGATATGGGCTTGCGCGTGGCGCGCGAAATCTTCGCCGACCGCGCGCTCAACGCCGACGGAACCCTGGTCTCACGCTCAACGCCCGGCTCCGTCATCCACGACGCCGCCGAAGTAGTCGAGCGCAGCCTGCGGATGGTAACCGAAGGCAAAGCCACCGCCATCACCGGCGAGCGAATCGAAGTCCAAGCCGACAGCCTCTGCCTGCACGGCGACACGCCCGGCGCGGTGGATATGGCGCGCGCCCTCAAGCAAGAACTTGAATCCGCCGGCGTCCAAATCGTCCCCATAGGCAGTATGCTTTGATATACGCCGAACCGCGCTTTCTGCCCGCCGGCGACGACGCCATCGTCGTGGAACTCGGCGACGCAATCAGTCCCGCCATAAACCGCCGCGTCCGCAGCCTAAGCCTCGCGCTGGAAAACGGCAGCGTCCCCGGCGTGTTCGACTTCCTGCCAACCTACCGCTCCGTGCTGGTCTATTACGACCCGCTGTCCGCATCCCCCGACGCCGTGCAATCCCAAATCGCGCGCCTGCTGCAATCCCCCGACGCCGAAGCCGCCGCCAACCCGCGCGTGGCGCTCATCCCAACCCTGTACGGCGGCGACATGGGCCCCGACATCGGCTTTGTAGCGTCCCACGCCGGCATCACCGAACAAGAAGTGATAGCCATACACTCCGCCACCGACTACCTAATCTATATGATGGGCTTCAGCCCCGGTTTCGCATACCTTGGCGGACTTGACCAGCGCCTAACCACTCCCCGCCTGGAATCGCCGCGCACCGAAATTCCGGCGGGCGCAGTCGGCATCGCCGAAAGCCAAACCGGCGTCTATCCCGTCGCAAGCCCCGGCGGTTGGCAGCTCATCGGCAGAACCCCGCTAAGGCTGTTCGACCCCGCGCGCAATCCGCCCGCGCTGCTCAGCGCCGGCGACTATGTGCGCTTCACGCCGATCGCCGACCGCGCCGAATACGATGCCCTATTGCGCCAAGTGGAACTCGGCGACTATCGCATCACCCAAGAGACGCTTGCATGAGCAGCCCAACATCTACGCCCACGCTGCAAATCATCCAACCCGGAATGCTGACCACCATCCAAGACAAGGGCAGGTTCGGCTACCAGCGCTTCGGCATGCCCGTCGCCGGCGCAATGGACGCATTCGCGCTGCGCGCCGCAAACCTGCTGCTCGGCAACCCCGACAGCGCCGCCGTCCTGGAAGCAACCGTACTAGGCCCCCAAATCAGGTTTCTCGCCGAAACCCGCATCGCCATCACCGGCGCCGACGTCGCCCCCCTGCTCGACGACGCCCCCATCCCCATGTGGCAATCCGTATCCGCCCCCCAAGGCGCAGCGCTGACATTCCGCAGACCGCAGGACGGCATGCGCGCCTATCTAGCCGTAGCAGGCGGCATCGACGTGCCGCTAGTTATGGGCAGCCGATCCACCTACACCAAAGCCGCAATTGGCGGCTTGGCCGGCCGGCCGCTCAAAGCGGGCGATACGCTCAGCGCGTTCCAAGCCCCCCCCGACTCGACGCCCACCCGCCATATGCCCCCCGACGCCATACCCGCCTACGGCAGCGAACAAACCCTGCGCGTCATACTCGGTCCGCAGCATTCGGCGTTCACCCAACGCGGCATTGACACATTCCTAAACTCAACCTACACCGTATCCATCTACTCCGACCGCATGGGCTATCGGCTTGACGGCCCCGCCATTGAACACAAAGACGGCGCAGACGTCATATCCGACGGTACCCCTATGGGCGCTGTGCAAGTCCCCGGCGACGGCAAGCCCATCGTACTGCTCGCCGACCGCGGCACCACCGGCGGATACACCAAAATCGCTACTATCATCACCGCCGACCTAAGCAAGATAGCCCAAGCGATGCCCGGCAGCGCGCTCAAATTCAGCGCCGTGTCCATCGCAGAGGCGCATCAAGCGCTCCGACGACAGCAGGCGCTTCTTGACGCAATCGCCCATCCGCCGCCCGCCGCAAGCATCGCTGTCGTAGCGGACGGCAAAGCTTTTGATATACTAAACGCCCGCGGCGCGCCCCTAACTCTGCCAACCCAAAGCGCCGCCGCCCAAACCCAGCGCGGCGCGGCGCGCATCGGCGACGCCCAGTTCGAGTTCGAAATCACCATCAAGCGGCTTGACCCGCCATAGGAGCAGCAATGTCTGACAAGCGAATAGCCATTTTCGGAGCCGGCGCGGCCGGCAGCTACATCGGCGCATTCCTCACCCGCGAAGGACACGACATCACCCTCATCGATATGTGGGGCGAACACGTCGACGCAATGAACGCCAACGGCTTGCGCGCCTCCGGCAGCCAAGGCGACTTCACCACCCCCGTCAACGCCGTTCACCTTGCCGACGCTTGGCAAATCCAACAGCCCTTCGACATCATCTTTCTCGCGATGAAATCCTACGATACCGAGTGGTCAAGCCACTTTGTCAAGCGCATCCTGACATCCGACGGCGTAGTGGTGAACAGCCAAAACTGCATGAACGACCAACTCACTGCGTCCATCGTAGGCTACGAGCGCCAAATCGGCTGCATTATGTCCGGCATCACCGTCGCGCTCTGGGAGCCGGCGCACGTAACCCGCGGCGGCGCCCCCGGCCGCGACCGCGGCCACGACGTCTTTCGCGTCGGCGAACTTCACGGCAGAATCACCCCGCGCGCCCAAGAAATCGCCGATATGCTCAGCGTCATCGACGGCTCCCGCGCCACCTCCAACATTTGGGGCGAGCGCTGGTCCAAACTCACCACCAACTCCATCGGCAACCCCGTAGGCGCTATGACCGGCCAAGGCTCGCAATCCTACGCCGAAAACCCGCGCGCCCGCCTTGTGCAAATCCAAATCGCCAAAGAGTCCGCCCAAGTCGGGCTTGCGCTCAACTACGACATCGAGCCCATAAGCGGCGTCCCCGCCCAAACCTGGGCAAACGCCGACCAAGGCGACATCTACGAAGAACTCGACGGCCGGCTGCAGCCCAAGCCCGGCGCCGCCGACTGGAAATCGTCTATGGGGCAGGATGTAGCGAAAGGCAGGCGCACCGAAACCGCCTTTATGAACGGCTACATCGTGGCAAGAGGCCGCGAAGCCGCCGTCCCCACGCCCGTCAACGCCGCCATCGTAGAGGTGATGCAGGGCGTCGACGCCGGCGATATAGCGCCCGATCCCGCCAATGTAGAGCGCGTTCTGCATATGGCCGGCTTTTAGCGGCATAAAACCCAAAGAGCGAAAGCCCCCAAATCCCAAGCCCTACACAGCGCCGCCAAGCGCGGGAAGTTAGCAGAGTCGACATAGCGGAGTTAACATAGTGGAATTCCTAATAGACATCTTGCGAGAGACGTCCCATTGGATCGACGGCTTCGCCGCCAGCGATTGGGCGATACCGGTTATGGCCATCGTCGCCTTCACCGAATCCATCATATCCCCCTTCCCGCCCGATCCCATTCTCATCGCCGCCGCCGTGTTCAACCCCGATATGGCGCTCATATTCGCCGGCGTGGTAACCGCCGCCTCCGTGCTTGGCGCGCTTGCGGGACACTGGCTCGGCAAGCGTTTCGGCCGGCCGCTCATCGACAAGTTCATATCCGCCGCCAAAGTGAAACGAGTCGAAGATCTCTTTCACAAGTACGGCGCATGGGCTATCGTATTCGCCGCCGTTACGCCCGTCCCCTACAAGGTGTTCGCCGTTACCGCCGGCGCAATGGATATGCCGCTGCGCCCCTTCATCATCGCGTCCGTAATCGGCAGAGGCGCCCGGATGTTCATTTGGGCGGCGCTCGCGATGGCTTTCGGCGAAGACCTCGTCGACCTGGTGGAAACGCAAGGCGCGCTCCTGAGCATCGCATTCGGCATAGCCGTCATTGCGGCATTCGCGCTATACCTAATCGTCATGCGCCTGCGCCGTCGCAGCGCCGCCAAAGCCGCATAGCGATACAAGCCGACGGATTGACGGATTGCCCTAATACGGCGATCCGTCAGTCCGGCTCCCCCGCCTGCCTATACTGAAGCGCCTCCGCCAGGTGCGCCACTTCCACGGCGGCGCTGCCCGACAGATCCGCGATTGTGCGCGCCACCTTCAAGATGCGGTGAAATCCCCTTGCCGAAAGGTTCATATTGTTCATTGCGGCGCGCATCACCCCTTTGGCGTCATCGTTCATCCCGCAAAAGTTCCAAACCTCATTCGGCCCCATCTCGGAGTTGTTCAGCAAGCCGCTGCCCTCGAACCGCGCCCGCTGCACCTCGACCGCCCGCTCGACGCGCTTTCGCACCTGCCGCGAATCCTCAGCATCGCTTGGGCGCGTCAACTTCTCATACTCCACGCGCGGCACATCAACGAATATGTCCATTCGGTCAAGCAGCGGCCCGCTTATGCGCCGGCTGTACCGCCCAATCTCATGGATGCTGCAAACGCACTGCTTGGCGGCGTCCCGATAGTAGCCGCACGGACACGGGTTGCGCGCCGCTACAAGCATAAAGTTCGTCGGATAGGTTATCGTCCCCTGCGCGCGGCTTATGCTGATAACATTATCCTCAATCGGCTGACGCAGCACCTCCAGCGCATTGCGCCCGAACTCCGGCAGTTCGTCCAAGAACAGCACGCCCCGATGGCTCAAGGTTATCTCGCCCGGACGCGGAATTCTGCCGCCGCCCACCAACCCTGCGTTTGATATGGTATAGTGCGGCGCGCGAAACGGCCGCTCCGACATAAACGGCGCCGACGCCGACAGCAGCCCGCTCACGCTGTAAATCTTGGTTACATCTATCGCCTCTTCATATGTCATCGTAGGCAGTATGGACGGCATTGCGCGCGCCAACAGCGTCTTACCGCTTCCGGGCGGCCCCGTCATCAGCATATTGTGGCCGCCCGCCGCCGCAACCTCCAGCGCCCGCTTGGCGTGTTCCTGCCCGCGCACATCCGCAAGGTCAACATACCGCCCCGCGCGCGCGTCCGTCCCGCTCAGCGCCGCAACGCCGTTCATTCCCGACGCATCATCCGATACGGGCGCTATCCGACTTTTGTTGTGCAGATGCAGTATGAGCTGCCCCAGCGCCTCCACCGGGAACACCTCTACGCCCTGCACCAGCGCCGCCTCGCCCGCATCGCACGCCGGCGCGAACACCGACTTGATGCCCTCTTCGCGCGCAACCGCCACCATCGGCAGCACGCCGTTTGTATGGCGCAATCTGCCGTCCAGCGAAAGCTCGCCCAGCATCACCGTGGATTCGGGCGCGGCCGGAAGCTGCCCCGACGCAATCAGCAGCGCCACCGCTATCGGAAGGTCATACGCCGGACCCGCCTTGGGCAAATCAGCGGGTGCCATATTCACCGTGATGCGCCGCATCGGAAATTCGCAGCCCGAATTGCGTATCGCGGCGCGCACCCGTTCACGCGCTTCCTGCACCGCCGTATCCGGCAATCCCACTATGCTAAAGCGCGGCAAGCCCGGCGATATGTCAACCTCGATCTGAACGATGTACCCGTCCAAACCCACAACCGCGCAGGTAACCGCTTTGGCAAGCATAAGCCGCAAACTCCCCCGTGAAAATGTGTGTCTATACTACCCACGCAGCCCTATACCGTCAAACGCCCCTACCCTGCGCCCGCATACAGCGCCATCGCCGCCGCATCCTACGCCGTCCCGCCGCGCGCGTCCGTTACGCAGACCATACGCCCAGCGATCCATCGCCGATAAGCGCAACATCGCCGCCGCCATCGACGTCCACTGCATACACGCTCGATACGCCGCTGTCCGGCAGATCGGCGCGCGTCTCAAGCCACCCAAGCGCCCCCGCAAACAGCAGCCGACGCCCATCCGGCGACCAAAGCGAATGCGATTGACTATACTGATCGAAGAACAAAAACATCGTCAGCTGATCGCGGCTTGGCTGAAAGTCAGCAAGGTAGCGCCGCTCGCCCGACGCCAAATCCAACACGCCCCAGCGCAGCGAGCCGTCCGCACCCTCCGACGGCGCAATGTACGCTATCCTGCCCCCGTCCGGCGACCAAAAGAAGCACAACAGCCCCTCATCGAGAAGCAGCCGTTCCTCGAATGTGTGGACTTCGAGCAGGCTAAGCGCTCCATAGTATCCGCTGCTGCGGTCCAAATCGCTTGCAATCGCAAGATACTCGCCGTTTGGACTCCACGAAAAGCCCACAGCACCCGCAATCTCACCCGCCATAGCGCTGCCCGACTCATCGAGCCGCGTTATCAGCAGCGCCTGCGTCCCGTCCGTAATCTCCCCGCACATAGCGACCAAATCGTCCGTCGGACTTGCCGACGGCGTCATATACCCCGACGACGCCACCGGCACCTGCGCCGACGTCGGGTCCGCAAGATCGATTAGATAATGCACTTCCCGCATATGCGCCAAGATGCGCCGCGAATCCCGCGCCCAGCAGAAGTACAGCGGCGCGCCGCTCATCAGACGCATAGGCTCGCCCGCCCCGTCGACGTCGCATACCATTAGCGTCAGACCCGCCCCAAGTAGCTGCGCGATGAACGCCAGCGTCCCCCCATCCGGCGACCAAAGCGCATAATGCGGCGTATGCGGCGCTATGGCGTCCGTCCCCGCCTCATTCACATACAGCGTCCGCGCAGAACCGCCCGGCGTCTGCGCCATTATCCTGAAAGCCCCCTGCCCGTTGCTGCCCGCCGACGGATACACCGAATACGCCAGCGTCCCCCCGTCCGGAGACCACGTCGGCCAAGCGCAGCGCACCCCCGCCGCCGTCAGCGCCCGCGGATCGCCATTCGTCGCATCCCCATCCGCGACGTATATCCTATCGTCCCTGCCCACAATCGCAATTCTGCTCACAGCGCCCGCCCCGCATGCGTATTCATATATCCCAAGCGTTCGATCACGCCCACATCATACGGCAAGTCTATGTTATGCCGATGCGTCGGCGCTAGGCGTTTCGCGTGAATGGGCAGCCGTTCCGCCAAGCGGTTATACACGATTTCGGCGAGCGCCGGCAGCGACGCCACATCCTCAGCGTTGTATCTGACCAGCGTTTGGCGCGCCTCGTCGCTGCCGCGCTGCCAAAGCCGCCACAACCGCACCGCGTCATACCCGTTCAGCGCGCTCAGCGCCGACGGCCGCCCTACCTGCGCCTGCGCCTCGATCGCCTTCAGCCCGCCCGAAAAACCGGCCCGCCTCAGCGGAAAGCGCAAGTCCAAATGCGCCACGCCCCCGAATATGCGCCCAAAGTGATGCTCTATAAACGGCAAGTCGAACGCAGCGCCGTTGAATGTAACTATCAGTTCGTACCGCTCCAGCGCCTCGCGAAAATCCGCCAGGTTTTCGTCATACACATACGCCGTATAGCCATCGCCGTCCAACACGCCTATCAGCGTAATAATCCCATTTTCCGCCGAAAGCCCCGTCGTCTCTATGTCCAGGAACGCCGCCTTATCCCGAAAATCGGCGTACATGCGCCAGCGCTCTTTTATCGGCAGCACGCCGTTGAAGTACCCCGTGTTGCGCCGCTCATACCGCTCGCGCGACCGCCGCACCAGCGCCCGCAGCCGCTCCCCCCTGCCCCGAATGCGCGGCGGCAACTCCGACGCGCTCGCAAAATCGTCCCAATCGCCTATGCCGGCGTCCCAGATTTCGCTTTCGGTAACCCTGCCCACATGCGGCAAATGAATGAACGATTGTGTCAGCAACTCTTTGCATCCAAACGATAAGCGCAGCAACCCTAATCGGCGGCCGCGTAAGCCCCGCTTGCCGTAATCTGCCCCCGATACAGCCGCCGCGTCGACGCGTGCCGCCAGCTCGCCCCTACCACCACCAAGAACAGCAGCCCGCCCCCTATCAGCAGCGCAGAGGCGCTTCCGATATACGCCGCCAAATTCGACGGCACCACGATGATGTCCGCCATCACCCCGTTCAGCAAGTTAGCCGCTGCCATTATCCCCCCGATATGCACCGAGTATATGCCCGCCACTCTGCCGCGCACGCCGTCCGGCACGATCGCCTGTATCATCGTGTGCGTCAGCGTCATAAACGCCGCCTGCCCAAGCCCCATAAGCCCGGCGCCCAGCAATGCCACCGGCGCATTCGGCGCTATCGCCAGCAGACACGGCGCAAGCCCGCTCAACGCTCCAACATACAGAAACAGCCGCCCTTTCGTGATTTCGCTCGTAATCCCCGCAAGCGTTACTGCCGATATGAGCGCACCCAATCCCACGAACATCATCAGCATCGCGAACCCGCCGCCCTGCGCGTCAAGCTGCCGATCAGACAGCACCGGCAGCAGCGACTCGAACGACATCGTCAACCCGCAGTGAAAGAACGCCATCCCCACAACCGCCCGCAGCGCCGGCGTCCGATACACATACACAGCGCCCGCCGCGAAGTTCTGAAAGAAGTTGCGCCGCCGGTCTATCACCCCGCTCGCCGCCGTGCGGATCCGCAAGGTCTGTATCAGGCTTACGGCGTAAAACCCCGAACACAGAAACACCGCGCTCGCCGGCCCAAGGTTGGGATCCGCGCTCACCCCCGCGAACCCCAATATGCGCGGCAAATCAAGTAGCGGCGCAACCGCCAGCGGACCCAGCAGCCGCGAGCCGTGCATCGTCGCCTGATTCAGCGCAATCGCGTTCAGCAGCAACCGGCGCGGCACAAGGTTCGGTATCAGCGATTGCCCCGCTGGCATCTGCGCCGCCCGCGCCGATCCGTTCACCACCGACAGCGCCACAAGATGCCATATCTCCACCGAGCCGCTCAGCATCAGGAAGCCCAGCACGATGTTGTGCGCCAAGTTCACCGCGAACATCGCCGTCAGCACGCGGCGGCGGTCAAACCTATCCGAAAGATAGCCCGTGAACGGCGATACCAGCACGCGCGGAATCATCGCCGCGAAGGTAACTACCGCTACCCAGCCGGACGAGTCCGAAAGTTCATACACCACCCAGCCGCGCGCCACTATCAGCGCCCACGCCGCCGCCCCCGCAAAGAAATTCGCAGTCCAAAGCGTCTGATAGTCGCCGTATGCCAGCGCCGCCAAAAAGCGGTTGCCCACCGCCCTGCCGCGCTCGGGTACTTTTGGCATCAGTCCCCTTTCGGACGCCCCGAATTCGGCCGCCGCCCATTCGCAACGACGGCAAGCCGCCCGTCGGCCAACGCGCGCGCATCTCTATGGCGCATTGGGCGCATTGCAACCCCGCGCGTCAGCCCGCCGAGCGCCTCAGCTCACCTCAACGCGGACCGGCTTCACGCCGTTGATTACATAGCCCAGGCTGTTCCAGCGCGTCTCAAGCGGCTGTACATTGCCGTCTTCGTCCGTCGCCCTCGCCACCAGCGTATAACGCCCCGCCGCCTCGGGCGACCAAGCGAAGTTCCACTGCTGCCATGCGTAGCGGTAGCGCGGCCCAACAAGATCGGCCGGCTTCCATGTATCCCCGCCGTCGTCGCTCACATCCACGCTCCGAATGTGCGACGCCCCCGACCACGCCATCCCGTTCACATTATGCGAACCCAACGCCAGGCTCGCATTCGTCCCCGGCCAGCTTATCAGCGACTTTATCTGTATCGCGGCGACCGGTTTCGCCTCCCCGGCGTCATCCTCGATAATGTAGCGATCTTTCTGAAAGAAGCCCGTGAACGCCTCTTGCAGCACGCGGATCCTGCGAAGCCACTTCACCGACGCCATCCCGTACCAGCCGGGTACCACCAGCCGCAGCGGATAGCCGTGTTCCTGCGATAGCAGCTCGCCGTTCATCTCATACGCCAGCAAGGTATGCGGGTGCATCGCCACATCCATCGGCAGGCTGCGCAGATACGGCTGCGTCCCCTCGCCGGGCGCGGGCTCGCCCACATCCAAGCCCTCGAACAGCGCCTCTACCGCGCCGCGCTTGATGCCCGCCCGCTCAAGCAGCAGGTAAAGCGGAACCCCCGCCCATATCGCCGTGCTGACTGCGCCGTTCTGAAACGGATTGCCCGGCGCCTGCGGCTCCAGATCGCTCCGATTATTGCCCGCGCACTCCAGCGTAATCGGCAAAGTCTGCTTGGGAAAGTTGCGGAAATCTTTCAGCGTGAAAGAAATCTCATTCGTTACATGCCCCTCCACCGTCAGCGCCCAATCCGACGCCGCCTTCGCCGGGGGGATCGCATAGTGGTTGCGGATATAGAACAGCGAATTCGGGGTAAGCCAGCTCTGCAGCGTGGCTTGCGGCGTCTCGCCTATGATAGGCTCCTCTTCTATCATCACGAGCCCCGTCGCTTCAGGCTGAGAACACAGGGGCGCGTCCGTTTCCCTGGCGAACTCAGCCCTGCTACACTTGCATCCGTTCATCACATCCTCCAATAATCACTATCATAATGCGCCAATCGCCGATTGCGTTCACTTTACCTTATGTCAGCGCATTGCACAAGCCGTATTTCGCCGTAAAGCCCAACATACTCCCCTTTGCGCCCCTGCGCCCTTGCGTTGAAAATTGCCCCCAAATTCCCCAATTTATCCCTTGACACACCCGTTCTGTTTATTATAATAGAGCATATCATCATCATACACACGCACACACACAATTGCTATGACCATCGACGCAACCATACAACGACTCACCGGAGACGGCGAAATCATCGCCCAGTTCCTTGTAGATACCCTACAAGGCTACACCCGCGACGCCACCGTCAGCCACCGCCTCAAGTCGGCCGAGTGGCTTGCCATGTTTGGTCGCCTCATCCCCGAATCAGCCATCCCCAAGTACGCATCCGTCCGCCCACGCCCCAAATCCGAACCCAAGCCGGCAAAGACGGATAAGCCGGACAAGCTCGACAAAAAACCCAAGGTCACCGAAAAGCAAATCCTGCACTTCGACATCGCCCGCCTCATCAAGCAAGAAACCAACGATGGCGAAACCATCATCGAGTTCCTAATCAGGGTAATCTCCAAGATTGAGGAAACAGGCGAAAACTTCACCCCCGCCGTCCGCATGCGCGCCGCCCGCGAGCTGCTAGTCAGAGGTTTCGGCGGCACAATCCCCGGCGTCCGCCGCATCCTATCCGGCAAAACCGAAGAACTCGACTCATATCTCTCCAAAATCGTGCGCGAATACACCAACTACGGCGCGGACTCCATACGCTTCCTAGTAGAAACGATGGAAAACAAAGACCCCGAGGCCGAATCCAGAGGCGCCGCAAGCTTTATCAAGCTCATGCGCATGCGCCCCAGAACCAAGCCCGCCGAAGGCTTCACCGCCTCACACCGCGTCTGGGCCGCCTGCGAACTGCTGCGCCGCGCATACGACATCAAGACCGACCACATCACCTACGAAGACATCCAGGCATATTGGAGCGCCCGCACGCACGCCGACGCCCGCAAAGACGACCCCGGCAGTCCCGCGGCCAGCCTCAAGGGTTTCACCCCCGAATACCTCGAAACCCAAGCAGCCAAAATGCGCGACGCCGCCGAGCAACCCGCCGCCGACGCGGACATCGACGCCCACGCCAAGCAAAAGCGCGATGCCGACAAGCAGCCCGCCAAGGCAGAAAAGCGCGCTGCCGACGCAGAAAATATCGACGCAGACGCCGCCGAAAATCCCGCCGACGCCAACACGCCGTCAGACACCCTTAGCCGCGCCGCCCGCCGCCGCGAACAGCGCGCCGAGCGCAAAACCCTAAAGCGCATCCCGCTCTTCCCCAATCGCCGCCGCACCCGCGAAGATGTAGCGGAAATGTTAGCCTTCAAAGCCGAACTAGAATCCAGGCGCCCCGCAGCCTTCGAATTCCAACGCCGCCAATCCGAAAAGCGCAAAGCCGCCGCCGCCAAAAAGCCCGACGCCGGTGAGCAACCCGCCGCCAACGCCAAGAATATCGCCGACGCCGAAAAGCCCGACGCCGACGACGAACAGCGCGATGTCGCCAAGCAACCCGCCACCGACACCGAAAAGCGCAACGCCGCCGCCGAAAAGCCCGATGCCGACAAGCAGCCCGCCACCGCAGAAAAGCGCAACACCGCCGCCGAAAAGTCCGATGTTGCCACCGAACAGCGCGATGTTGCCGCCAAGCAGCCCTCCGACGCCGACAAAAATCCCGCCGACGCCAACACGCCGTCAGCCAACCCCGGCAACCCGGACAGAGCCGCACGCCGCCGCGAACAGCGCGCCGCCCGCAAATCCCAAAAGCGCGCCGCCGGTGAGCAACCCGCCGCTGCCTCGAATATCGCCGCCGTCAAAGAAAAGCCCAACGCCGACGCCGAAAAGCCCGATGTTGCCGCCGAAAATCCCGCCGACGCTAACACGCCGTCAGCCAACCCCGGCAACCCAGGCAGAGCCGCCCGCCGCCGCCAAAAGCGCGCCGCCCGCAAAGCCCAAAAGCGCAACGCCGCCAACAACAACGGTAGCGCCAACACGCCCGCCTCCAACGAAAAGAACGGAAAGGCGCAAGCCATCCACGCCACCAACGGCAAAACGCCCGAAGGTGGCGCCGCCATAGTCCTCGATAGCGAACCCCTATCCATCGAAGAGTGGAAGCGCTTGCGAAAAACCCTCGCCCGCCCCGACAACATCCCCGCAAACGCCCGCAGCCCCTAAAAACCCCTTTGCGCCCTTACACCCTTGCGCCAAAAAATCCTATCCCCAACTCTTTGCGCCCCTGCGCCTTTGCGTTAAATCCCCCCAAATAAACGCCTGCGCCCTTGCGTTTAGAGCCCCGTGCGCCCAAACCCTTGACACCGCCGCCCCATTCGCGCTAACATCAGCGTGAACAATCGCACATCCAAAGGCATAGACCAGGAATAGTAAGTTCTGACCGCGAAGCCCAGAGAGCCGGATTAAGCTGCGAACCGGCGCTTTCGCAGAGAACCGAATGGACCTGTGAGCCGCCGCCCGAAAGCCATCAGCGCAAGTAGGCGCGGCCGGGACACACAGGCGCCCGTTACCATAGCCTAGGGCATCGAAGGCTCTAGCCGCCTTCCGTGCCTTGCTGAGGCCGTTCTGCGCCCGCTAACACGACGCGCGCAGCGGCAAACTAGGGTGGCACCACGGATTTCAACCCGTCCCTTTGCGGACGGGCTTTTTGTTTGCCGTTTTCGGCTTGGGAGGCAGCAGCGCGATGACCGTCATCCGCAAACCATTGTGGCGAACCGCATAGCCAATCGCCAACCGCATCGCAGAATCATCATCAAGGATATTCGCAATATGCAGACACTACAGGAAGCAAGAGAGCAAACCGCCGTCGCCCCTTCCCAAGCGGATAAGCCAACCGAAAAGCGGCGCGTGTTCAGCGGCATCCAGCCATCCGGCGAAGTCCAGCTCGGCAACTACCTAGGCGCAATCAAAGGCTGGGTCGAGCGCCAAGAAGAGAAAGTCAACTTCTTCTGCCTAGTCGACCTGCACGCCGTAACCGTCTATCAGCAGCCCGACGAACTCCGCCAGCAAACCCGCTCCCTCGCCGCCATCCTATTCGCCGCCGGACTCGATCCCGCCAAAAGCGCCGTGTTCGTCCAAAGCCACGTCGCCGCCCACGCCGAATCCTGCTGGGCGCTCAACTGCGTTACCCCCATCGGCTGGCTGGAACGCATGACCCAGTTCAAAGACAAATCATCCCGCCAAGAGAGCGTCTCCGCCGGGCTGTTCGACTACCCCGTCCTTATGGCAGGCGACATCCTGCTCTACGACTCCCACGAAGTCCCCGTTGGCGAAGACCAGCGCCAGCACGTAGAACTTGCCCGCGACATCGCCATCCGCTTCAACCGCATCTACGGCGATACCTTCGTCGTCCCCCAAGCGATGATCCCCGAAATCGGCGCCCGCGTCATGGGACTGAACGACCCCACCGTGAAGATGTCCAAGAGCTTCGCCCACATCCGCGGCCACGCCGTCCGTCTGCTCGACGAACCCAAAGAGATCGAGCGCGCGATCAAGCGCGCCGTTACCGACTCCGGCAGCCAAATCGCCTTCTCCGACGACCCCGAAAAGGCGGGCGTCAACAACCTGCTCGGCATCTACAAGGTCATCACCGACAAGTCCCAAGACGCCGTCATAGCCGATTTCGCCGACGCGCGCGGCTATGGCGACCTGAAGTCCCGCGTCGCCGAAGTAGTCATCGACGCCCTAGCCCCCATCCAACTCCGCTACCGCGACTACATGGACGACCCCGCCGAACTCGACCGCATGCTCGCCAAAGGCGCAGAGCGCGCCGCAGCCGTAGCCACCCCCAAGATGGACGAAATCAAGCGGCGCATGGGCTTCATCCTGCCGCCGCGCTCATAAGACTTTACCCGCGCCGCCGCATCACAGCGCAGCAGATAGGCGGCGCTCCCATCGGAGGATACAAACGATGCACTACCCCGACTTAGAGCAAGTCAAGCGCCTTGCCCACAAAGGCAACCTCATCCCCATCTGCCGCGAAATAACCGCCGACCTGGAAACCCCCGTATCCGCCTATCTCAAAGTGGCGCGCCCGCCCTACTCTTTCCTATTAGAGAGCGTGGAAGGCGGCGAGCGCGTAGCCCGATACAGCTTCATCGGCACCGAACCCCAATCCGTTATCAAGACCGGCGCAGCCCAGCAGTACGGCAAGATAGATCCCCTCAATCCCGTCGAGCGCGAACTCGCCCGCCTCAAGCTAATCGACGTCCCCAACATGCAGCGCTTCAACGGCGGCGCAGTCGGCTACCTATCCTACGAAGCCGTCAACTACTTCGAGACGCTGCCCACGCCCGACGAAGACGCGCTAGGCTTGCCCGAATCCGTCTTTATGATAACCACCACCTTTATGGTCTTCGACCACCTGCGCCACAAGATTAGCGTTGTCAGCCACGCCCACATCGACGGCGATATAGAGCGCGGCTACGCCGACGCCGTCGCCCGCATCGACGACATCGTGCGCCGCCTGCAATCCCCCCTAACGCTGCCGCCGCCTGAGCGCAGCGCCCCAAGCCAGCGCCTCGCCACCACCTCCAGCGTATCCCCCGAAGAGTTCGGCGATATGGTCAACCAAGTCAAAGAGTACATCGTAGCGGGCGATGTCATACAGACCGTAGTATCGCAGCGCCTGTCCCGCCCCACCACCGCCGACCCGTTCCAAATCTACCGCTCCCTGCGCGCCATCAACCCATCCCCCTACATGTACTACCTGCAGTTGGACGACTTCCAAATAGTGGGGGCGTCCCCCGAAATGCTTGTGCAGGTGGACAACGGCATGGTAGCCACCCATCCCATCGCCGGCACCCGCCCGCGCGGCGCCGACGCCAACGAAGACGACGCCAACGAACAAGAACTGCGCCTAGACGAAAAAGAGCGCGCCGAACACATCATGCTCGTCGACCTCGGCCGCAACGACATCGGCCGCGTCAGCGAACCCGGCACCGTCGAGGTTACCCAACTTATGGATGTAGAGCGCTACTCCCACGTCATGCACCTCGTATCCCATGTAACCGGCAAGCTCCGCAAAGGCTACACCAACTTCGACGCGCTGCGGGCGTGTTTCCCCGCCGGCACCGTATCCGGCGCCCCCAAGATTCGCGCTATGGAAATCATCGCCGAACTCGAGCCCAACAAGCGCGGCCCATACGCCGGCGCAGTGGGCTACTTCGACCTCGCCGGCAATATGGACACCGCCATAGACATACGCACTCTGGTTATCAAGGACGGCATAGCCCACGCCCAAGCCGGCGGCGGCATCGTCTATGACAGCACACCCGACTTCGAGTACCGCGAGACGCTGCACAAAGCGTCAGCCCTTATGCGCGCCATAGACGACGCCGAAGAGATAGGAATGTCCCACTTCTAAACCTTGTGCTTGCATCAACCCAATCCCCCGCCCTGCGCTTTCACGGAAGCATCGGCGCGGACACGGAGGCAGCGATTGATACTTCTGATAGACAACTACGATAGCTTCACCTACAACCTGTATCAGTACCTCTGCGAGCTGGGCGCGGAAGTGGAAGTAGTCCGCAACGACAAGACAAGCGTGGACGACATCGCCGCTATGTCCCCCGAAAAGATAGTCATATCGCCCGGCCCATGCACGCCCAAAGAAGCGGGCATCTCCAACGCCGTCATCAAGCGTTTCGGCGCGCGCATCCCCACGCTCGGCGTATGCCTCGGACACCAGTGCATCGGCGACGCTTACGGCGGAACCGTCGGCGGCGCGGGCGAAATCATGCACGGCAAGATGTCCCTCATACACCACGACGGCGCAGGCGTGTTCAAGAACCTTCCCAATCCATTCGAAGCGATACGCTACCACTCCCTCGCCGTTCACAAAGCGGACCTGCCCGCCGACCTAGCCGTAACCGCTTGGACGGACAACGGCGTCATTATGGGCGTGCGCCACAAGCGCCATCCTGTCGAAGGCATCCAATTTCACCCCGAATCCATCATGACAAAAGTCGGCCACGACCTGCTCCGCAACTTCCTCGATATGTGATATGCAAGCGCTATGAACTATGCGGGATACGCGGGAATGCGGGAATACGCTAAGAGGAAACGATGATTAGAGACGCAATAGAAACCGTGGTGAGCGGCGCATCTCTCTCAATGGAAGACGCCGCCCAAGTGATGAACGAAATCATGAGCGGCGAAGCCACGCCCGCCCAGTTCGGCGCTTTCGTTACCGCGCTGCGACTGAAGGGCGAAACCGTCCCCGAAATCGCGGGTATGGCGCAAGTGATGCGCGCGCATTCGCTCCGCGTGGACGTCGGCGGCGATCTAGTCGACACCTGCGGCACCGGCGGCGACGACATCGGCGCATTCAACATATCCACCGCCGCCGCATTCGTTGCCGCCGGCGCGGGCGCAAAAGTCGCTAAGCACGGCAACCGCGCTATGTCCGGCGCATGCGGCAGCGCCGACGTCCTGGAAGTGCTCGGCGCAAAGATCGACCTCAGTCCCCAATCCGTCGCCCGCTGCCTGGACGAAACCGGCTTCGGCTTTATGTTCGCGCAGCGCTACCATCCCTCAATGCGCTTCGCCGCCCCCCCGCGCCGCGAAATCGGCATCCGAACCGTGTTCAACATCCTAGGCCCGCTCACCAATCCCGCCGGCGCAAAGTCTCAGCTCATAGGGGTCGCCGACCCGCTCGCCGCCCCCAAGATGGCGCAGGCGCTCGGCATGCTCGGCAGCCAACGCGCGCTCATCGTTCACGGCGAAGACGGCATGGACGAAATCACCATCGCAGGCGCAACACGCATCTGGGAACTCAGCGGCGGCGCAGTCAGCGAATACGCTATAACGCCCGAATCGTTTGGACTGCAGCGCGCATCCATCGACGCCATTCGGGCGCCCGACGCCGCCCAAAGCGCCGCCACCCTGCGCGCAACGCTTGATGGCAAACCCGGCGCCGCGCGCGACATCACGCTGCTAAACGCCGCCGCAGCGCTGCTCGCCGCCAACAAAGCGCCATCGCTGCAAGACGGCATCGCCGCCGCCGCCCAATCCATCGACCACGGCAGCGCCCAACAGCGCCTAAACGAATTCATCACCCTAAGCCAAAGTTTGGAGTGAGGCAAACCCATGATCAAACGGCAAGAGCAGCCCCGCGGACAAGGCGGTTCAATCGGCGACGAGTACATCACCTACGAAGTGGGCAGCAACAAGGCGCGCAACCTCGCCCAATGGCTGAACGAAATGAATGCCAACGGCTATGAACTTGTGGCGATGGACGGCTACGGCGGCGGCGGTTCGGTGTACCTGATGGCGGTAGTCCGCCGCAAGAAAAAGTAACCCGTCCAAGCGTCAGTTCAGTCCCGCTTTGGGCAACGAAAACCAAACGCAGGATGCGCTTGCGCCCTAAGTTAACATTTGCCCACACCGCCAAAGGGCAAAGCAATCGGAGTTGAGTATGGTTGATATTCTGGACAAGATAGTTGAAGTCAAGCGGCGCGAAGTGGAGCGCCTCAAAGCGGCCGTCCCCATTGCCGCGCTTGAAGAGCGCATTGCCGCGCAGCCCCCGCCGCTCAACCTCGCCGGCGCGCTGTGGGGCGATGAGGTTCGCGTCATCGCCGAAATCAAGAAGGCGTCCCCATCCAAAGGCTTGCTCGCCGCCCAGTTCGACCCGCGCGCGCTGGCGAATACATACGCCGCCAACGGCGCAGCCGCCGTATCCGTGCTGACCAACGCCGACCACTTTCAGGGCAGCATAGAGCATCTCCAAGCGGCGCACTCCGTCGCGAACCCGCTCAAAATCCCGGTGCTGCGAAAAGAGTTCATATTCGACCCGTATCAGATCTACGAAGCGCGCGCATACGGCGCTGACGCCATCCTGCTAATCGCGGCGATGCTGACGCCCGCAGACCTGAGCGCGCTTATGGAGCTGAGCCGCAAGTTCTGGATGCAGTGCCTAGTCGAGGTTCACGACGAAGCCGAACTGAGCGTTGCGCTGAAAGCCGGCGCTGAGATTGTGGGCATCAACAACCGCGATCTGCATACATTCGTTACCGACCTTGCCGTAACCGAGCGCCTCGCCCCCAAGATTCCATTCGGCAAGATAATCGTCAGCGAAAGCGGCATAAGCAACCGCGAGCATCTGCGCCGCGTCAAGGCGGCCGGCGCCCACGCCGCGCTCATCGGCGAAGCGCTGGTAACCGCGCCCGACGTGGCGCAGAAACTGAGGGAGTTGGCATGACCGAGTTCAAGATATGCGGGCTTAAATCGCTGGAACACGCCCTCGCCGCCGCAGACGCCGGCGCATCCCTGCTGGGGTTCGTGTTCGTAGAGGGCGTGCGGCGGCAGATCGCGGTTGACACTGCGATGCGCCTCATCCAAAGCATACGCGATATATGCGGCGCAGACTGCCCCCGCATCGTGGGCTTGTTCGCCAATCAGCCGCTCAGCCAAGTCAACCGCATCGCGCGCCGCTGCGACCTGGACGCCGTCCAACTTTGCGGCGACGAACCGCCCGACTACTGGGACAATGTGGACGCATGGGTCATCCGTCAAGTCAAGGTGGACGATACGCAGCCGCGCGCGATAGCCGTCGCCGACGCGCTGCGCCAGGTGGAAGAGGTGGTCAACCGCGTTCATCTGACGCTGTTGGACAAGCGCGTCAACGGCGCGCTCGGCGGAACCGGGCATACCTTCGACTGGCGCATCGCATCCGAAATAGCATGCCGCCATCCCGTATTCCTAGCCGGCGGACTTGCGCCCCAAAATGTGCGCCAAGCGATAGCCGCCGCCCATCCGTGGGGCGTTGACGTATCCAGCGGCGTAGAGACCGCCGGCGTCAAAGACCCCGCCAAAATCGCCGCATTCGCCGCCGCCGTCCGCGCCGCATCGCCCCTTCCCACCCAGCGCAATAATGTAGTATGATACGCCAACAGCAGATAAGCGCATCCGGGATAATAGCGATATGCAAGAGTTTCAACCATTCGGCAAGCCAACATTCTATGATATAGATGCCAGCCGCCGTGAAAAGTTCCCCTACGAAAAAGACGGCGATGATGACCTGAACCTGCGCTTGCGTCGTAGCGTAAGCTGGCTTCAGCGCGCTGAAGAGTTTCATTACGCCGGCCGGCCCGATCCCGATATGGCGTTCACCTGCTACTGGTTTGCATTCAACGCCTTGTATGCCAAAGACCCAGAAACGCGTAATCAAGGTGATCGCAAATCATTCATAGAATTCTTCGAAACGGTCATCGGCCACGATGACAAGTGCAAACGCGTAATCTTAGACCAAATCCAGGATAACCTATCGGAGCCGATCAAGAAATTGCTGGATAACGAGTATGCGTTCGAATTTTTTTGGACGCATCAAAATAGTGCGAGTGGAAATGAAAACTGGAAGACCAAGTTCGAAGAAGACAAGAACATAGTGAACGAACCTCTTGGCATACAGGATGTCCAAGAAATTTTGGGCGTCCTCTTCAATCATCTGTATGTGGTTCGCAATCAGATTTTTCACGGTAACGCAACCTGGAATGGCGGACGAAACAGCGATCAATTGCGTGACGGCACTAACATCATGGCGTCCATTGTTCCGCAGCTCATCAACTCAATTATGGATATGGGTAAGGATAAGATAGACCTAGGAAAGCCGTTCTATACATTGTCCAAGGAAGCAGCTCAGAAACTCGACAACACCACACCATCCCGGTAGTGAAGGGAAACCTACGCCGTGTAGCCAGTGGCTACGCAAGCCAATCCCCGGAGCCAACCTATGCCCTCAAACACGCTATTCGACCACCCGCTAATCGACGACCTAAACGCGCGATACTGGGCTGAGCTAGGCGGACTAAGGGCTAACGTCCTGAGTTTGCGGATGCGCCGCGCGCTAAGTTGGCTAACCCGCGCATCCAAAGAGAAAGACGACCCTGACACGGTTTTCATATTGTGCTGGATCGCCTTCAACGCCTTATACGTCGAAGACTCTGCCGACGGCTTGCATGTTTTTGAACCTGTAAAGTTTGAGGCGTACTTCCGTGAGATTATCGCCCTTGACGACAACAGCGCCGTCTATGATGCAATTTGGGACAACTTCTCAGGCCCAATCAGGGTTCTGCTGAATAACAAATATGTATTCGACCGCTTTTGGAAGCATTACAACGGCGTTCCCGGACACGAAAGGTGGGAGGGCATCTTCGAATCAAGCAAGCGAAGGGTGAATGCTGCCTTAGCGATGAAAGACACCGTGGAGGTTCTGACCACAGTCTTTAGGCGTCTGTATGTGCTGCGAAACCAGATAATTCACGGCGGCGCGACTTGGAAAGGCTCCGTGAACCGCAGACAGGTTGAGGATGGCGCGGCGATAATGGCGTTCCTAGCGCCGCTCTTCATCAAACTGATGATGGACAACCCGAATGAGGATTGGGGCAGCAAGCCCTACTATCCCAGCATAGACTTTGATCCGTAAGAGCCGCACATATGGCAAAGCCAATCAGGTTGCGCCCCCAAACCGTCCGCATCAACGCCCCGCGCGAGCTCGTCTTTCAGATGCTATCCCGCTTTGGCAGAGGCAGGCTGCCGGGCGATAACGCCGAAGCGTCCAAAATCATTAGCAGAGAGGGCAATTCGCTGGTGGTGGAGTTCAAGACCAAAGCGCTGTTCGCAACCTATACCACCACCGAAGCGGTTACGCTCTACCCACCGGAGCGCATCGCCTTCCGCCACCTGTCGGGGCCGCTGCGCTACGCCGTCGAAGAGTTCGCGTTCGCGGATGTGAACGGCGCGCAGACCGACTTGACGCACAGCGGCGAGTTCATCTGGAGCCGCGTCCCGTTGTTCGGCAGGCTTGGCGGGCTGATATACACCCGTCCCGTCTTTGAGCGGACGCTGGCGAAGCATCTGGCGCAGGTGAAGGCGGCGGCAGATGCGCGCGCAACCCGCAGCCATGTATTCGCGAGACGCTGACACCGATGCGCCAACCGGCGCGCTAGGCGCTTCTCACCGCCTTCGTTACCGCAGTGGAGGACACTTTGGGGCCCCAGCTGGGTATGACGGCGCACATCGTCCGCTCTTCGCCGCCCGCGAACACCAGCAGCACATCGTCCGGATCGGCGACAAGCGGCAGATAGCGCGTTTCGTCTTCGGGGTGAGTATCGCCGCCAACCTCGCCGGCGCGCTTGATGTCCGCCAGCGTGCGCCGTATCATCGGCTGCAGCGCCCGCCGAACATCCCGCTTGCTCCAGCCGTCCCAAACCCTGCTTTCGCCCGAAATCACCACTCCAAGTTCGCCCTGCCGCACAACCGCCGATTTGTCATTCGTAGAGCCGACGGTAGAGAGCGATGTCCCCAGCGCGGACGCCACATCCGCGATTGTGGCGAGCATCGTTTGCGGGCTGCCGCTTGCGCGCACTTGGCGGGGCGCTTCGCAGGCGAACACCGTAACGGCGCTCTGCTCCGCCCGAAAGCCGCGCTCGGCGTGCAGCGGCAACCAGTGCGTCTCGGTTTCGGCTTCAGCGATGCAGTAGCTAAACTTGCCCGGATGCCCCAAGATGCTGCGGTCGAACAGCCCAGGAATGGCGGCGCAGGCGTTCATTAGGATGAGGCGCATCGCGCGCCCAATCGTGGCGTTGGCGCGGTTGCCGGGGCCGAACAGGTTGTTGCGTGCGTTGATGTTCAGCTCGCGGGCAATCGGCCCGTTCACCACCGCCAGTATCCCCGAACCGCCGAGGCTGGACGACGGCCCAACAAGGTTGAACTTCGGATCCAGCATCGCTTCCGCCGCCGCAAGGACTACGGGCATATACTCCGGCAGGCAGCCCGCCATCACCGCATTGGCGGCGACCTTCTCCACGGTGATGCGCCGCCGCCGCTCCGGGAGTTCGCCCACCACATCATCGGCCGATCCGCCGCCGCGCTCGATGAACTGCGCCACCCTATCGGCCGTAGGCGGCACGACCGGCAGCCCGTCCGTCCACCCGAGCCGATACAGCGCCTCCATCGCCTCAATCGGATCGTCCCAAGCGATGCCGTCCGCCGCTGACTGCGTACTCACAAAACGCCCCCTAACATTCGGTTTGAAGCAGGCAGAATCTAGCACACTCACAAGGGAGCGTCAAACATTCCGTCTGTCCGGGCATTCTTAAAGTTGAGCGCAATTGAGTGTATAACCCGCGAAGTATTCGTTAATGCAGGGGACTCATAGAAGATTTCAAACCGATAAACGCTGCAATTTGAGAACACTTACCTTTTTATTGACACCCCCCTTCAGATTTGCTAACCTCGTTGTGTTGGACTAAATCGCATATATCAGACGCAGCGATGGGGAGTAGTACGGGTGGCGCCGGCATCAGAGAGTCGGCGGCGCTGAGAGCCGACGCCAAGGCCCGCCCTGAACTCGCCCCGGAGCGCCCGCCCTGAGCGGCAAACGAAATCGGAACATCGCCTCTAACGAAAGGGCGTGTTTCGCGCGCTTCATATTCGTATGGAAGCGCCGCCGCTAGGGGTGGACGGGTTGGCGCCCGTTATCAGCCGTAGAGCGGCCCCACTGAGTTGGGGCAAATTGGGTGGTACCGCGAGATTTTACATCCCGTCCCTTTGTGTGGGCGGGATTTTTTGTTGGAAATTGCCGATAAGCGGCTTTAAGCTACGCCGTTGACGGGCGAGTCCGAGCCGCAGGCTAACAACTGGAGGTAAGCAATACATGAAGATGAACGGCGGACAGATGGTTTGCGAAAGCCTCATCCGCGAAGGCGTGGATGTGATATTCGGGCTTCCGGGCGGCGCTATACTGCCGCTGTACCAAACCCTGCCCGAATTCCCGCAGCTGCGCCACATACTGGTTCGGCACGAGCAGGGCGCGGCGCACGCCGCCGACGGCTACGCGCGCGTTACCGGCAGGGCAGGCGTGGCGTGGGCTACATCCGGCCCCGGCGCCACTAACCTGGTTACGGGCATCGCCACCGCGCAGATGGACTCCGTGCCAATGGTTGTCATAACCGGACAGGTTGGCAGAGCCGCCATCGGCACCGACGCCTTCCAAGAGTGCGACACCACCGGCATAACGCTGCCCATCACCAAGCACAACTACCTTGTTATGAACGCCGCCGAAATCCCCCGCGTCATCAAAGAGGCGTTCTACATCGCCAACACCGGCCGACCCGGCCCCGTGCTGGTGGATATACCCAAGGACGTGTTCACCGAAGTGGCGGAGTTCGAGTATCCCGGTGAGGTTAGCCTGCCCGGCTACAAGCCCACGCTGACGCCGCACCGCCGCCAGATTAAGCGCGCGTCCGAACTCATCGCAGAGTCCGAGCGCCCCGTTATCATCGCGGGACACGGCGTTATCATATCCAGGGCGTATGACGAACTGCTGGAGCTTGCGGAAAAGGCGCAAATCCCGGTCATAACCACGCTGCTGGGCGTGAGCAGCTTCCCAACCGGGCATGTGCTGTCCGCCGGCTGGCCCGGCATGCACGGAATGGCGTATGCCAGCCTCGCCATAGAGGAAGCCGATCTGCTGATTGCGCTGGGCATGCGCTTCGACGACCGCATTACCGGCGATCCCAGCACATTCGCGATGGGCGCAAAGAAGATACACGTGGACATTGACCCATCTGAGATAGGCAAGAATGTCAAGGTGGATGTGCCGATTGTGGGCGATCTGAAGCTGGTGCTGCAAGCGCTCAACAAGACCGTGAAGCCGCTGCTGCACGGCGATTGGCTGAAGCGCGTGGACGAACTTCGGCGCGAACATCCGCTGCAAGATCCGGACGGCTCCCACGCGCTAGAGATGCGCTATGTGGTCAAAGAGATAGCCGAAGCCACGGATGGCAACGCCGTAATCGTCACCGGCGTGGGGCAGCATCAGATGTGGGCGGCGCAATACTACCCGTTCAAGCAGACCTGCTCGCTGGTGTCATCCTGCGGTTCGGGCGCAATGGGCTACGAAGTTCCCGGCGCAATGGGCGCGCAAGTCGGGCGCGCCGACCGCGTGGTCTGGTCTGTGGCGGGCGACGGCGGCTTTCAGATGACTATGGTGGAACTCGCCACAATCGTCGAGAACAACATCCCCGTCAAGTTCGCCATAATGAACAACAACTCGCTCGGCATGGTTCGGCAGTGGCAGGATTTCTTCTATCACAAAGACCATGTGGCGACCGAGTACAGCGGCAACCCCGACTTCGTTAAGCTGGCGGAAGCCTACGGCATGCTGGGCATCCGCGTTACGGACAAAGACCAAGTGCGCGCCGCCGTAGATGAAGCGATGGCGCACAGAGGCCCGGTCATCATCGACTTCATCGTGCAGAACGACGACAATGTGTATCCGATGATACCCGCCGGCCAGTCCGTGGATATGCTCATAGAAGAGCCGGAGCCCGTGCTAGAGGAGGTACGATGATAACCGCCGCAGAAACCAATCGGCACACCATAACCGCGCTGGTGGAAGACAAGCCGGGCGTGCTGAACCGCGTCGCAAGCCTGTTCAGGCGGCGGGGCTTCAACATATCCAGCCTCGCGGTGGGCAACAGCGAACTGCCAAACCTGTCGCGCATGACCTTCGTGGTGGAAGGCGATAGCCGCGTTGTGGAGCAGGTTACCAAGCATCTGCACAAGCTCGTCGACGTCATCAAAGTCTCCGACGTCTCAGACCACCACGCCGTTGCGCGCGAACTTGCGCTCATCCGCGTGAAAATCAATGTTCACACCCGCAGCGAAGTTATGCAGATAGTCGATCTGTTCCGCGCTCACATCATCGACGTCGCGCCCGATAGCGTAATCGTAGAGGTGGTGGGCGACGAAGAGAAGATAGACGCGCTGCAAGGCTTGCTCAGCCCATTCGGAGTAGTCGAAGTTATGCGAACCGGCATCGTGGCGATGACGCGCGGCATGAACTCCGAACAGAACGGCCGCAGCCGAAACGGCCGCCAATCCAACAGACCCGTCATAATGGAAACGGGCAGCGTGTAGCGAAATCGGCATCGCCGCTCCAACCAACGAAAGCGCTAACTAACCCAACCGAAAGGAACTTCCGAATGGCAAAGATGTACTATGAGGCGGACGCCGATATGTCCCTTGTGGACGGCAAGACATTCGGCATAATCGGCTACGGCAGTCAGGGCCACGCCCACGCGCTCAACCTGCACGACAACGGGCTTGATGTGATGGTCGGCCTCTACGAAGGCAGCGCCAGCATAGCCAAGGCGGAAGCCGACGGACTGAAGGTCGGCATCGTGGCCGACGTCGCCGAGCAGTCCGACATCATAATGATGCTAATCCCCGACCACCTGCAGGCAGAGGTGTACAGAGAGTCCATTCAGTCGCATATGCTGCCCGGCAAAACGCTGATGTTCGCGCACGGCTTCAACATTCACTACAAGACCATCGCCGCGCCCGAAGGCGTGGATGTGTCTATGGTAGCGCCCAAAGCGCCGGGACACCGCATGCGCGAGGTGTTCACCAAGGGTTCGGGCGTGCCGGGGCTGCTTGCGGTGCATCAGGACGCCACCGGCAGCGCGCACGGCGTCGGGCTTGCGTATGCGCGCGGCGTGGGCTGCACGCGCGCCGGCGTGTTGGACACCACATTCAAGGAAGAGACCGAAACCGACCTGTTCGGCGAACAAGCGGTGCTGTGCGGCGGCGTAACCGCGCTGGTCAAAGCGGCGTATGAGACGCTCATAGAGGCGGGCTATCAGCCGGAATCGGCGTATTTCGAGTGCATGCACGAGCTCAAGCTCATCGTCGACCTGCTCTACCAAGGCGGCATGGGCTACATGCGCTACTCCGTCAGCGACACCGCCGAATTCGGCGACTACACGCGCGGCCCCGTGGTGGTGGACGAAAGCGTGAAAGAGAACATGAAGCAAGTGTTGGCGCGCATCCAAGACGGCAGCTTCGCCCGCGAATGGATAGCCGAAAACGATGAGGGCCGCCCCACATTCTACCGAATGCGCCAAGAGAACGCCGCCCACCCCATAGAAGAGGTCGGCAAAGAGCTGCGCGCGATGATGCCCTTCCTGCAGGATGTGGATTAAGGGGTGTAACTGACCATCTAGCCCAAAATGAGCGTCTAGCGATATGTGGGATGTTGAATACACGGATGAATTCAGTGAGTGGTGGGATACGCTTACGGGACGCCAACAGTCCGCTATTTCATCCGTAGTTGACATGCTCATTCAGTATGGAGTTCATTTGAGCTACCCGTATTCGTCAAGCGTGAGGGGTTCACGGCATAGCCATATGCGCGAACTTCGCGCGCAAAGCGGCGGCAATCCCATCAGGGTCTTCTACGCCTTTGATCCAAGACGGTCTGCTATTCTGCTCATAGGCGGCGACAAAACAGGGGACAACCGATTCTACGAAAGGCTAATTCCCATAGCGGATAAACTCTACGACGACTACCTTGATGAACTGCGAAGGGAAGGTTTGCTCTAATGGCAGGGCATCGCAAATTCAGCGAACTCACCAAGAACTTCTCGCCGGAGCGCAAGCGTTGGATCGCCGCTAAAACGGCGGAAGCGCTTGCCAAAATGGATAGAGAAATCCATATTGAGCCGATAATGCTTGACTGGTCGGAGTGGCATCCGTGGTTGGACATTAAGCGGCATGCGCAGCAAGGCGGCGTTGTTGTGCCGAATAAGCAGTCGGGCGTTTATGAGGTAAAGATTAGAGGCGCAGAGGATCGCCTGGCGATTGGAAAGTCCGCCGACTTGCGGAGGCGTATCAAGCAAGGCCTGGTGCGCGGGAAGGTTGGACATCCTGCGGGCGATAAGATTCGATCCCGCGAAAATGTTGAGGATGTAATGGTGCGCTGGGCTATAACCGACCGCCCAGCCGCCGTTGAGGAAGAGCTGCATATGCGACACGAAGGCAGATTCGGCGGGCTCCCGAAATATACGCATTTCACATAGCGACCCTCATTCTGCAGGATAGACGCTACCGAATGAAGTGAAACCTATGGCTACAACTCAAAAGATAACCCCCAATGAACGCCTTGCCAAAGTCGAAGCCACCGTCGAAGCGCTTGTGCGCGATGTAAGCGCCCTTAAGCAGGATATGCGGGCTTACTTTCTCACCCTGCTGACGGTGATAGTAGCGATGTGTGCGATGCTGATTGCAGCCATCCTTCTGATAAATTAGCGAAAGGCTAAACGATGGCAACAACTCAAAATGCCGCCGACAACGAAAGACTTGCCAAAGTCGAAGCCACCACTGAAACGCTTGTGCGCGAAGGCGTCGACAATAGGCAGGCTATACGCGATCTCTCCATCAAATTGGACAACCTGATGCTGGAATCTCAGCGCAACTTTCGCTGGACGGTCGGGTTGCAGATTACCATATTGATACTGCTAGTCATCGGCTTGTTTCTGCGAACCTAACCGAAAAGCAATGTCCAAAACTCAATACACCGCGATAACTCCAACCCCCAAACTTCAATCGGAGATGAACGCTATGAACCGCACGGAGGCATCCTACGCAGTTCGCCGCAAAGGCCGGGTCTTGGCATGGCTCGGTCAGGCGGACTGCGTTGCCCTTCGGTAGCCGCCTCTCACACACACCATCCCACGGCTGCCGATAACCCAATACTGACAGGAGACGAATATGCCAGACGACAAGGTAATCATTTTCGACACCACGCTGCGCGACGGCGAGCAGTCCGCCGGCATCGGGCTGACCACGCAAGAGAAGCTGGAAATCGCGCGGCAGCTGGACAGGCTGGGCGTGGATGTCATCGAAGCGGGCTTCGCCGCAAGCTCGCCCGGCGACTTCCAAGCGGTGCAGTCCATCGCGCGCGAAGTGCGCCGCCCCGTCATCGCATCCCTGGCGCGCTGCGTCCTGCCCGACGTGGACGCCGCATGGGACGCCATCAAAGACGCCGAAAACCCGCGCATCCACGTGTTCATATCCAGCTCCGATGTGCAAATCATGAACCAGCTCCGCAAAAACCCCGAAGAGGTTATGGATATGGCGATAGCCTCCGTGGAGCGCGCCAAAAGCTACTGCGACGACGTAGAGTTCTCGCCAATGGACGCCACCCGCACCGATATGGACTACCTCTATAAGATGCTGGAAGGCGCAATCGCCGCCGGCGCCACCACCATCAACGTGCCCGACACAGTCGGCTATGTGATGCCCTGGGAATTCCGCGACCGCATTCGGCTCATCAAAGAGAACGTCCCCAACATTCACAAGGCTACGCTGAGCGTCCACTGCCATAACGACTTGGGGCAGGCGGTCGGCAACAGCCTCGCCGCCGTGGCAGAGGGCGCGCGCCAAGTCGAGGGCTGCATCAACGGACTCGGCGAGCGCGCAGGCAACGCCGCCCTCGAAGAGGTCATTATGGCGCTTGAGACGCGCAAGGATATGTACGGCGTATCCACCAATATCAACACCCGCCAGATATACCGCACCAGCCGCCTCGTCAGCGACATAACCGGCTTCCCCGTGCAGCCCAACAAGGCGGTTGTGGGCGCAAACGCCTTCCGCCACGCATCCGGCATTCACCAAGACGGCGTCCTGAAAGAGCGCACAACCTTCGAGATTATGGACCCGCAGACCATCGGCTGGCCCAGCAACGAACTGGTACTGGGCAAGCTCAGCGGCAGAGCCGGACTGCGCGCCCGCCTCGACGAACTCGGCTACCACCTTGACCAAGACGACCTGAACGAAGCGTTTGAGGCGTTCAAGACCCTCGCCGACCGCAAGCCGGAAGTTACGGACGTAGACCTGATTGCGCTGATGTCCAGTCAGCGCCGAATCGCCGACGTGCCGATAACATACACACTGGAGCATGTGCAGGTTGAGTGCGGCAACCACGCCGTCCCCACCGCAACCGTTACGCTCATAAACCCCGACGGCAGCAGCGCCACCGACGCCGCCACAGGAACCGGCCCCGTGGACGCCGTCTATCAGGCGATCAACCGCCTGGTGAACGTCCCCAACACCCTGACCGAATACCGCGTGGAAGCCGTTACCGAAGGCATAGACGCGCAAGGCGACGTCACCATCCGCATCCAGAAAGACGACCACGCCTATGTTGGGCGCGGCTCCGACACCGACATCATCGTCGCCAGCGCCAAGGCGTACATGAACGCCCTAAACCGCCTCATCGCCACCGAAGACCTGCGCCCGACCGAGGAAATGCCGATTTCGTAGGCGCAATGCCAATGCGCTGCCTCTCCATCCCAAACGCATAAGGTTGTATGCAAGGGGAGGCAGCGCTATAAAGACAAAGATGATCGATTCTATACACCGCTCTTCCGATTACTATGTTGACCTGATACATGAGTTGCGCGCGTCGCCGAATGAGACCGAGTGGCTGGAGTTCAAGGTCAACAATATAAATCCAGAGATGATTGGACAGCGCATCTCGGCGTTATCGAACGCCGCTGCCTTGATAGGCAAACCGCGCGCCTACATGATTTGGGGCATAGACGACGCCAGCCATAATGTTGTTGGTACCAACTTCGTATTGGCTAGTCAGAAAATAGGCAATGAGCAACTGGAGAACTGGCTTCACAGGTCATTGAACCACGACATAGACTTTCGTTTCTACGAAGTTAGCGTAGATGGAAAGAGTGTAGCAATTCTGGAAATTGATTGCGCATCGCAACGCCCGATAGCCTTCAAAAACGAAGAGTTCATAAGGGTTGGCAGCCTTACCAAGAAACTCAAGGAATATCCTGAAAAAGAGCGCGCTATATGGCGTGTTTTCGATAGAGTGCGGTTTGAACAGGGAATAGCCGCAGAGCGCCTAGACAGCGATAGCGTTCTATCAAAACTTGCTTACCCCTCGTATTTTGAACTGCTCGAAATGCCTATCCCCGACGGGCATAACGCAGTTTTTGATGCGCTCCGAAACGACGGCTTGATCACTCTCTCCGAAGCCGGTAGTTGGAACATAACCAACTTGGGAGCGATTCTATTCGCAAGGGACATTAGAGAGTTCCCTCATATCAGACGAAAGGCGATGCGGGTCATCCAATACAAAGGCAGCGGTCGATTCGAGACACTGAGGGAACAGTCAGACGCGAAAGGCTATGCCGCAGGCTTCAGTGGACTCATTGATTACATAATGGCGCTTCTACCTTCAAACGAGATGATAGAACAATCCCTTCGCAAGACTACGCCGATGTTTCCCGAACTTGCGATTCGCGAGCTGGTGGCTAACGCTCTTATTCACCAAGACTTTCTTGTTACGGGCGCCGGACCTATGGTTGAACTGTTCGACGACCGTATAGAAATCACGAATCCAGGCGAGCCGCTAGTAGATACAGACCGCTTTGTGGACAGCCCACCGAAGTCGCGCAATGAAGATTTGGCAGCGTTGATGCGCCGCTTTCGCATCTGCGAAGAGCGCGGCAGCGGGATCGACAAAGTTGTATCACAAGTGGAACTATTCCAACTTCCCGCGCCGCTTTTCGAAGCGCCAGGCGAGTCCACGAGAGTAACTATGTTCGCTCGCAAATCGTTGTCTGATATGGACAAAATAGAGCGAGTGAGGAGTTGCTACATACACGCATGCCTGCGCTATGTTACCGGACAACCTACGAACAACACGTCGATTCGGGAAAGGTTCGGAATACTAGAAAAGAACGCCGCCACCGCAACGAAAATTCTTAATGAAACTCTGGAAGCGGGTCAGATAATCATCCGCGATCCTGCGTCAGGATATAGAAACCGCGCATACCTGCCTTACTGGGCCGGTTAAACCTCCGCAATTTGTTTGATGGTTGTTTGATGAAGACGCCCGAAAACTGATATGGAACCTTTGAAATTATATCCGTAGGAAGGATATTTGAACCAAAACCATGGAAAATAAAGCAATAAACTGGTTCTTGCGTGGTTCCTGCTTTTCAATTCTGTTCACGGTTGTTTGATGGTTGTTTGATGAAGACGCCCGAAAACTGATATGGAACCTTTGAAATTATATCCGTAGGAAGGATATTTGAACCAAAACCACGGATAACGCAACAATAAATTGGTTCCTGCGTGGTTCCTGTTTTATCAATTCTGTCCATGGTTGTTTGATTGTATCCCATCTTATAACATATCCTAAACCGCGCATTCCATAGCCCGAGGAGAACAAAATGCCACCCAAGACCATGTTCGAAAAAATCTGGGACACCCACGTAGTCCACGAAGAGCCCGGCCAGCCCACCATCCTATACGTCGACCTGCATCTGGTTCACGAAGTTACATCCCCGCAGGCGTTCGACGGGCTGCGCATGGCGGGACGCAAGGTGCGCCGAACCGACCTCACCGTCGCCACCGCCGACCACAACACGCCCACCTGGGACCTGTCCCTGCCCATCACCGACCCCATCGCGCAGCAGCAGCTGGACGCTCTCACCCGCAACTGCGAAGAGTTCGGCGTAACCCTATACGACAGGTTCAGCCCGCTGCAAGGCATCGTGCATGTCATTGGGCCGGAGCAGGGCTACACCCAGCCGGGCAAGGTTATCGTATGCGGCGACAGCCACACATCCACGCACGGCGCTTTCGGCGCTTTCGCTATCGGCATCGGCACATCCGAAGTAGAGCATGTGCTTGCCACCCAAACCCTGCGCCAATTCAAGCCCAAGACGATGGAAGTTCGCGTCAACGGCAAGCTCGCCCCCGGCGTTACCGCCAAAGACGTAGTGCTGGGCATCATCGGCAAGATAGGCGTGGCGGGCGCCACCGGCCATGTCATAGAGTACACCGGCGAAGTCATTCGCGCGCTGTCTATGGAAGGGCGCATGACCGTCTGCAATATGTCCATCGAAGGCGGCGGACGCGCCGGCATGATTGCGCCCGACGATACCACCTTCGAGTACATGCGCGGCAGAGCGCAAGTTCCGCAAGGCGACGACTTCGACGCCGCCGTGCAAGAGTGGCGCAATCTGGCAACCGACGAAGGCGCAAAGTACGACAGCCTAGTCGAGATTGACGGCTCCGCCCTTGAGCCGCATGTTACTTGGGGAACCAACCCCGGCATGGTAGCGCCCATTACCAGCCGCGTGCCGGATCCCAACTCATACGCCGACGCCGGCGAAAAGGAATCCGCCGAGCGCGCCCTGCAATACATGGGCTTGCAACCCAACACCCCGATGCAGGACATATCGTTGGACAGGGTGTTCATCGGTTCATGCACCAACTCCCGCATAGACGACCTGCGCGCCGCCGCCGAAATCGCGCGCGGCAGAAAGGTCAACGACAATGTCTATGCGATGGTAGTTCCCGGCTCCGCCGCCATCAAGCGGCAAGCCGAAGAAGAAGGCTTGGACGCCATATTCAAAGCAGCCGGCTTCGACTGGCGCGTAGCCGGCTGCTCAATGTGCTTGGGAATGAACCCCGACATCATCCAACCCGGCGAGCGCTGCGCCTCCACATCCAACCGCAACTTCGAGGGACGGCAGGGCAAAGGCGGCCGCACCCACCTAGTCAGCCCCGAAATGGCGGCCGCGGCGGCAATCGCCGGCCACTTCGTCGACATCCGCGAGTGGTAGGCAGGCGCGGACAAGGGCGGCTTGCCGGGAAAATAATAATCGTCAGCGACCACGCATCCCTGCGAATGGCAGAGCGCGGCATCGATGACGAGGATGTGTTCGCTGTGGCTAATTATGGCGAAGTCATCGAAGTCTATCCGCCGGGCAGACCCTACCCTAGCGAACTTCTGTTAGGATGGACTGATTCAGATCCGCTTCACATAGTCATATCCTATAATGAAGACGGATCCCTGGTCACCATCCTAACGGCATACATCCCGGACCGTAGCGAATGGCATCCCGACTTTCGGAGGAGGATACGATGAGGTGCGCCATCTGCAAATTCGGCAGGGTATCCCCCGGCGTCAAGACAATTATGCTGAACCGCGGCGCCCTTACGGTGGTAATCAAAGAAACGCCTTCGAATGTTTGCGAATCCTGCGGCGAAGGGTATATGGACGCAGAGGTCAGAGCCGACATCCGCCATATCCTCGACCAAGCCGAACAAGACGGCGTGGAATTGCTTGTGCGAAAATACCTGCCCGTCAAGGTAGCAGAAGAAGATCCAAGTGAAACGAATGCCGCCGCCATCGACTGCCAACCTGCCGCTATTCTCGAGTGATAGGCGGGCGGAGACGCGGTAGGCTTACGGATAGCGCGCTGGAATTTTCGCGCCATGCGCGCGCCCGTCTAGGACAAAGGCTCATCACCGAAGCGGAAGTGCGCTCAGTAGCCGATACTGGTGAAGTAATAGAAACCTACCCGGACGATACGCCGCATCCAAGCGAGTTGATATTCGGGTTGGCAGATTCGCGCCCCCTGCACATAGTTCTGGGGTATGATGCGCTTGAGAATGAATACATCGTAATAACGGCGTATGAACCTGACCCTGAGAGACGGCTGCCGAATTTGAGGGAGAGACGTCGATGAGAAAATGCTACTTCTGCATAATCGGTGATGTCAAGCCGGGATTTGTAACTGTGCCGGAGACTACCGCATCCCTAACCATCGTATTGAAAGAAGTGCCCGCTAAAGTCTGCGATAATTGCAGCGAACACTACTTCGACTCCGAGGTTGTCGCGGGGTTGGAAAAGATAATCACTGACGCCCAAAATGCAGGCATCGATACGCTTGTGCGAAAATACCCCGTGAAGCCGTCCGCGCCCAAACCGATCGAGCGCGAAGCGCCTACGCCCGCATCGGCGTCTCATACGGAGGCGCAACCCGTGGCGCCGGCAGGTGATTAGGATGAACAAATCGCTGCACAAGCACATCAGCGACTCTGCAACCCTGCTGAAAGTAGCCGACGAAATGGACTGCGCCCTCTGCATGCACGGCGCGGTCAACAAAACCGGCGCCGCAACCGTAACCTTAGTGCGCGGCGATATGGTCATCGTGGTCAAGAACGTCCCCGTCGACCTGTGCGACAACTGCGGCGAAGAGTATGTGCGCCCCGAAACCGCCGCCGAACTTGAGGCGCTAACCGACGAAGCCGAACAAGACGGCGTGGAGTTTATGCAGCGCAAGTACATGCCCGCCGAACCGCCGCCCGCCCAAGACGTGCAACCGCAGACCCAACCCACAAGCGAGGCTCGAGCGTGAACCGAATTAGCGTTATACCGCAGGTGTTTGCCGCGCTGACCTTGCTGGCGCTACTGAGTGTCGCGTGCGGCTCGCCGCCTCAGCCAAACGGCGCAGACCTGTTCGCCGCCAACTGCGCCCTATGCCACGGCGCGCAAGCCGACGGCACATTGACGGGCCCGCCGCTAGTCCATCGCCTCTACGAACCTGGGCATCACCCCGACTTAGCGTTCCAAAGCGCCGTCGCCAACGGCGTACTAGCGCACCACTGGGACTTCGGCGATATGCCGCCCGTCGCCGGCCTATCCCAAGACGATGTAGCCGCGATTACCGCCTATGTGCGCGAGTTGCAGCGACAGGCGGGCATAGGTATAGTTAAGTAACACCCCGATGTGTTTCGCTAATACACCAAAGAGAGGTCTCACGATGAGCGCACACACAAGGCAACTAGGCAAACAAGCGATGGACGCTCTGGAGAAGGCGGTTCTGAGTGCTCTGGTAGATGCCGAAAAAGGCGAATGTTTCAATGTTAGGAATTGTGAAGGCGGCGATAAGCATGGGCAAGCGTGCATTAGTAATATAACTGGCATTTACTCTGGGGGTTCTATGAACCAAGCTATCGCGCAAGGAACACTCCAATACCTTGAGAGCAAAGATCTTGTGGATAAGCCCCGTGGATATAGGCTGACTGCCCTCGGACGGAAATCGCTTGATGGCGAAAATTAGTCTGTGGACTAGCTTTTGCCATCTTGCCTATCACAGCAACCTACACATCAAAGGATGGAAATTTCAATGGATCCCTTCGTAAAGCACAACGGCATCGTAGCCCCCATCAACCGCGTCAACATTGACACCGACCAGATTATCCCCAAGCAGTTCCTCAAGCGCATCGAGCGCACCGGCTTCGGGCAGTTCCTGTTCAACGACTGGCGCTTCAACGAAGACGGCTCGCCCAAATCCGACTTCATCCTGAACAAGCCCGGCTACGAAGACGCATCCATCCTCGTAGCGGGGCGCAACTTCGGCTCCGGCTCATCGCGCGAACACGCCCCCTGGGCGCTCCAAGACTACGGCTTTCGTTGCATCATCGCGCCCAGCTTCGCCGACATCTTCTTCAACAACTGCTTCCAAAACGGCGTGCTGCCCGTTGTCCTGCCCGAAGATGTGGTCAACCGCATCCTAGACAAGGCGGAAGCCAAGCCCGGCTATACGCTCAACGTCGACCTGGACGGACAGCGCGTCTGGGATTCCGACGAAGAGATTTCGGCGGCATTCGAGATAGAATCGTTCCGCCGCTACCTGCTGCTCAACGGCTTGGACGACATCGGGCTTACCCTAGCGCAGGAAGACGCCATCAGCGCCTTCGAGTCCAACCGCAGCCCCCACGGCGGAACTCTCGCCGTCGGCGTCAAGTAGCGCAGGGACGCCGCCCTTGCCAATACCCGCCGCTGATCCCATCGTAGTTGCGCCCACGCCCACGCCGTTCAGCGCGGACGACAGCGTTGACTTGGACGCGCTCGCCCGCAACATAGAGCGCTGGCTGGACACGCCTTTGAGCGGCTTCGTGCTGACCACCGCAAACGGCGAGGAGCTGGCGCTGAGCGAACAAGAGCGCATAGAGATTGTGCGTGTTGCAGCCCAAGCGCACGGCGGGCGGCGCTTCACCATTGCGGGCATAGACAACCCATCCACGCGCGAGACGCTGCGCCTTGCCGAGCGCTACGCCCGCGCCGGCGCCGATATGGCGCGCGTGCGCGTCCCCAGAGGGCTTGCGGACAACGCCGTAGCCGCCTACTTCGATGCGGTTGCCCAACGCTCGCCCATACCCGTCATCGTCATTCACCAAACATTCAGCGGCATCCCTGCCGCATCGCCCGAAACCCTAGGCGCAGTTTGCGCCCAAGGCAACGTGGCCGGCTACATCACCGACCACGATATTCGCTTCGAGGCGTATGTTCGCGCTGAAGTGCCGTCCGACCGCCGCTTTTGGATATGCAACGGCGGGCTGCTCGCATACGGCGCGCTTATGGGCGCAAACGGCGCCTGCATGTGGCTTGGCAACATTGCGCCCGCCCTGTGCATGGACATTATGGCGCTGGGAACGCAGGGACGCTTCGCCGAAGCAAGGGCGCTGCAGACGATTGCGTCGAATCTCGACAGAACCATAATCAAGCACGGAACGCCCGGCGTCAAAGAGGCGCTGGCGCTTCTGGGATTTGAGGGCATGCGCCCGCGCGCCCCCTTGTCCGCAGTCGACGACGCCGCCCGCGAAGAGATCCGCCGCGCGCTTGCCGAAGCCGGCCTGATGCAATGACGCCCCGACGGAGCGCCCGCCGCTCAGTCGTCGCCGTTTGCGTTGGCGGCAGTCTGCGGCGGCTCCGCATTCGGATGGCGGCGCGCGATGCGGCGCACGCCCGTGGACACGAACCCCTGCAATGCGCTCGCCTCGCGGTTGATGGCGGCGCGAAAGTACGAATTGTACTCGCCCATATTGCGAAACTTCTTGTAGCGCTCTTTCAACAAACTGCGGCGCGGCTTGGCTTGCAACTCCGAAAGCTCTTGCAGCAGCGCCCGCTTGAGTTGGCGCGCCGCTTCATCCGGATCGGCGTGAGCGCCGCCCGCCGGCTCCTGCACCAGCAGATCCACGATGCCGTATTCGCGGCAATCGTGCGCCGTCAGCTTCAGCGATTCGGCTATCTCATCGGCGCGCGCTTCATCCTGATAGATGAGCTCTGCCGCCGCCTCCGGCGATATGACGGAGTAGATGGCGTTCTCCAGCATCAGCACCCTGTCCGCCACGCCAAACGCCAGCGCCGCCTCGCTGCCGCCCTCGCCTATCACCACCGCTATCGACGGCGTATCCACGCCGCTCAGGTTGGCGATAGCGCTGGCAATCGCGCTGCCAAGCCCGTGTTCCTCTGCCTCGATGCTAACATCGGGACCGGAAGTGTCTATCAGCGTTACGATTGGCAGCCCGAACTTGTGCGCCATGCCGAAAGCGCGCTGCGCCTTGCGAAAGCCTTCGGGTGATATGCCCCTGTTGGAACCTATGCGGCGTTCCTGCCCAACCGCCATTAGCGTCTGGCCGCCCATCTGCCCAAAGCCGCATATCACCAACGGATCGTCCGCGCTCGCCCTGTCGCCGTGTATCTCTACGAAATTGTCAAGCGCGCGCTTTATGTAGTCCGATGCCGTCGGGCGCGCTTCGTGGCGCGCAAGCCGAACCGAATCCCACGCGTCCGTGCGGTGAGGCTCCAGCGGCGGCGTGCGCTTTCTGTCCCGCGAAACTAGGCGATACTGCTGCCCCAGCAAGTCTAGGATAACCGCCAGCAGGTTGCGGAGCTTGGAGCGGTCGACTATGCCGTCAAGCAGTCCGTTCTGCATATGCACTTCGGATGTCTGCGATGTATCGGGCAGCGGTTCGCTGCCGGACTCTTTGAGCGCGCGCACCGGCGAAAACCCGATTATCGCTTCCGGCTCCGCAATGATGATGTCCGCGAGGCTTGCGAAGCTTGCGTATGTCTGCCCGGTTGCGGGATTGGCAAGTACCACGATGAACGGCAAGCCTTTGTCGGCGAGTCGCACGGCGGCGATGGTGGTCTTCGCCATCTGCATAAGAGACAGCACGCCTTCTTGGATACGCGCGCCGCCGCTTGTTATCACCGCGATGACCGGTAGGTTGCGCTTAGCGGCGTCTTCCAGCGCAAGCGCTATCTTTTCGCCTACCACGCATCCCATCGTGCCGCCCATAAATCCGAAATCCAGCGCAATCAGCATAAGCGGGTTGCCGCCTATGGCGCATCGGCCGGTGACCACCGCTTCGGTGAGCCCGGTGCGGCGCTGATCGCTGAATATGCGCTGCTTGTAAGAGCCGCGCGACGAAAACGACAGCGGATCGAGCGATGTAATCGAGCGGTTGATTTCGCGGAAGCTCTCATCATCGACTAGCGATTCGATGCGCTCGCGCGCAGTCAGGCTGTAGTGAAAGCGGCAGATGGGACAGACGCGCAGGCTTGCGTACAGATCCGACAGCGCCATGTTCTGGCTGCACACCAGGCAGACTTCGCGCACGGACGCTTCAACCCCCCCGTTGCCGGCGCTGATTACGGTGTTGAGGATGTCGGATATGTTGCGCACCATAAGCCCACGCTCCCGACCATCTACGGGCTGCCGCGCGTCCGCCGCCGCGTTCCCCCAAATCCGTATGGCAAGGCTGACACGCTTGGCTGCGGACGGGGCAAGCGCCTAACGCCGCCGTTGGGAAGGGCTGAACAGGAATGTCAGCCGTTCATCGGCTAGATTATAGCACATCCCTTGAGCGCGATCCGTCGCTTGGGCCTACAATGCCGTTTTCCTCTAGTTCGTCCATAAGCCTTGCGGCGCGGGGGTAGCCTACGCGCAGCCGCCGCTGCAAGAGCGATGTGGAAAGCTTGCGCTGAGTGCGCGCGAGTTCAACCGCCTTGTCGAACAGCGCATCCGTGGAGTTGGACGCATCCTCATCCTCTTCGCCGCCGTCCTCATCGGACACCGCGCTTAGGCTGACATCCTGCATCCAAGCGCGCGGCGTGTTCTGCCAGAAGTTGATGATGTTGTCCAACTCTTCGTCGGATATGAAAGCGCCCTGAGCGCGCAGCGGACGGGCGGCGTCGCGCGGCAGGTATAGCATATCGCCCTTGCCCAGTAACTTCTCAGCGCCGTTGACATCCAGGATGGTGCGCGAATCGGTGTGCGATGTAACGCCGAAGCTGATGCGGCTGGGGAAGTTCGCCTTGATAAGCCCGGTAACCACATCCACCGAAGGGCGCTGCGTCGCCAAAATCAGGTGTATGCCGGTGGCGCGCCCAAGCTGCGCCAAGCGGCATAGCGATTGCTCCACATCGGCGGCGGCGGTCATCATCAGGTCGGCGAGCTCGTCCACCACTACCAGCAAAAACGGCATCGGCTCATCGGGATTGCGCTCGTTGTACGCCTCAATGTTGCGCACGCCAATATCCTCCATTTGGCGGTAGCGGTTCATCATTTCGTTGATGACGCCCTTGAGCATGCCCACCACTTCATCCACCTCTACGATGACGGGACAGAGCAGATGCGGCACGCCGTTGTAGGGCGTGAGTTCCACGCGCTTGGGGTCGATGAGCAGCATACGCAGTTCGGCGGGCGAGCGCTCCATCAGCAAGCCGGCCACGATGGCGTTCAGCGCCACGCTCTTGCCCGAACCGGTTGCGCCCGCTATGAGCAGATGCGGCATCTTGGACAGGTCGAGCGCGATGTTTTCGCCGCCCGTTCCCTTGCCAAGCGCCACCGGCAGGTCGGACTTGGAGCGCACCTTCTTGTATTCGCTAGTCTCCATTATGGAACGCAGGGTTACGGGGGCGGGTTGTTCGTTGGGTATTTCGATGCCCACCTGCGCCTTGCCCATCACAGGCGTTTCGATGCGCAGACTGGGCGTTCTCAGCGCAAGGGACAGGTCTTTCTCTTGGCTTAGGATAGCGCCCACCTTGACGCGCGTCTTCTGCTGCTGGCGCGTGGTAATCTGCTTGCCGCGCTCATCCAGGATAGGGTTGCCTTCGTCATCCTCAAGCCTGACCTGCTTGTAGCGGCGCGTCCAACCGGGTATAAGCCCGTACATAGTTACGGTGGGGCCGTACTTGATATTGCCGATTTGCACTTCGACGCCGTGGTCGGCGAGCGTCTGACGGATGATTTCGGCGGTTTCGTTTATCTGCTCCTCAGGGATGCCGCGGTCTTCCACGCCCTGCAGCATCTCAATAGAGGGCTTCGCCCACTTTTCATGCCGCTTGCCCAGCATCGTCTTCAAGCCGGACGGCTTTGAATCGCTATCGACGGCGCCGACGGGGGACGCCGCGGCCGCTAGGTTGGTGTCCGTAATGCTCATTCCGACGGCGAGCGCATCATCGTCTTGAGCGTCGTAGTCGTCGTATCCATCGACGTCGTCCGGCTCCGGCGCATCGTCCGCCAATTCGGCGACTGGGGCAAGTTCGGCGGCGCTGTCCGTCAATTCGTAATCGGCGGCTTGGGCAACGCCGTTGGTATGCGGCGTATCTTCGGCGACGGCGTGTTCGGCGTACTCTTCGAGCGCATCTTCCGCTACGCTTGCCACATCCTCTATATGGTAGCCGTTTGTTTCGGCGGCGTATGGCGGGGCGTCATCGTCCGTATCATAATCGGGATCATCGTTCTTTGGGGGCAGCGTGGCGACGCCGCCCTCTGCGTATGCGCCGCCTGCCGCCGATTCGGTTGCTAGTCTGCCAAAGGCGTGTTCGGAGTACACGCTGTTGTGCATAGCGGCGGCTTGGGTTTCAGTATCGTCGAGCGTGGGCGTGTCTTTGGGCTTGCGCTTGAAGACGCCGCCGATGGCTTGGAACACAAGTACCAAGCCGATGTAGGCGTACAGAAGCAGCCTGCCGAGCGTCATAGCGAAAATGCCTATGAACACCGGCGATAGCAGCGCAACCGCGATGAACGCCAAGCCGCCAAGCCGCAGAACTTGCTGCAGCGCCGTATCGCCGGCGATTGTTTCGCCGACCATGCCGCCCATGGACACATAGCCTTGCAGCGTGAACCACGCCAGCGCGCCGTCAAGCGGCCGGAAGAACGACAAGACGCCGAATGTCAGCGCGAGCAACGGGACGGACGCGAGCCAAAGCTTGTAGTGGCGGACGAACCAGGCGGGTTTGAAGAAGAGCGTCCCCAGCGCGGCGCACATCCACAAGAACAGCGGCGCTACGCCCGCGCCCAGCATAAGCGCGGTGGCTTCGTGCGCGGCGTTGAATGACGCGGCGATTTCCGCCCTGAACCAGTACACCGCCACGCCCACCGCTACCACGGGGATGGCAAGCAGCTCATACCAAGTGAACCTTGTGAAAATCGCCGTGAAGGAGTTGCCTGAGGACTCCGCCGCTGCCGGAATGCTGCTGCTCTTTGCCATATGTGCCTGACCTCGCTCAATGAAAGCCGTTGAATGCGCTTCATAAGGGCGGAGTCAGGCGCATGTGGATGCGCTATTAGGGCGGCGCCGCTCTGCGTCTCTACATATGTATGACGGCGGCGCTGCGGCGAAACTTAGCCTATATCCGCTCTATGAGCGTGAGAACCGTAGGCCGTTTGCCAGTCTCTTTGTGTAGGAATTTGGAGATCGAATCCCTGACCCTAACCCTTACCGCATCCAATCGTAGGGTGTCGGTGTCGGCTTCTTCTAGTATTCTTAAAACCTCTTTTGAAGTTTTTTCAAAAAGTTCTTGGGATTCGTCCAATTCCACAAAGCCGGATGAGGCTATTTCGGGGGGCGCGAGCGCGTCCCAATCGAGCGCGCCGACGGTGGCGGCGACCACCACCACGCCTTCGCGCGCAAGCCGCCGGCGCTCGCTGAACACGCTGCTGTCCATATCCCACATCGTTCTGCCATCCACGAACACGCTGCCCGCCGCCACCTTGTCCACCACCACGCCTTCATCGGCGGTCAGCGCCAGCACATCGCCGTCCTCTAGCACGAATGTGTTTTGCGGCGGCAATCCCATGGACTGCGCCAACGCGGCGTGCGCTATCAGATGGCGGTATTCGCCGTGTACCGGCACGAAAAAGCGCGGGTTGACCAGGCGCAGCATCGTCTTGAGCTCTTCCTGGCTGGCGTGGCCGTGTACATGCACGGTTGCGATGCGGCTGTATATCACATTCGCGCCCTGCCGAAACAGGTTGTCGATAGTCTTGGCGACCACCTTTTCATTGCCGGGGATTGGCGACGCGGATATGACCACGGTATCGCCGGGAACGATCTCGACGTCGCGGTGTTCGCCGTTGGCGATGCGCACCAGGGCGGATGTGGGTTCGCCTTGGCTGCCGGTCGCCATAACGATGACGCGCTCATGCGGGAGTTGGCGCGCTTCGTTCATTGACACGATGGCGTCGGGCGGCGCGTCGAGGTAGCCCATATTGATTGCCATCTTGACATTGTTGCTCATGCTGCGCCCAACCACGGTTACCTTGCGGTTGTGGCGCGCGGCGGCGTCTATGACCTGCTGTATGCGCGATATAAGCGATGCGAATGTCGCCACCATTACCCGCCCCTGCGCCTCGCCGATAACCCTGTCCAGGGAAGCCCCTACTACCTGCTCGGATTCGGTGTAGCCCTTCACTTCGGCATAGGTGGAGTCGGAGCAGAGCAGCAGCGCGCCGTCGGGCGCAAGCCGCGCGATTGCCGCGAGATCCATAGCGCGGCCGTCGGCGGGCGTGTGATCGATCTTGAAATCACCGGTGTGTATGACCGTTCCGATGGGCGTTGTAACCGCTATGCCCATCGCGTCCGGTATGGAGTGGCAGACGCGAAAGAACTCGATGCGAAATCGTCCGATGTTGAACGGCATATGCGGCTCGACCACGTTCAGGCGCGCGTCTCTTAGACGGCCGCGCTCCCGAAGCTTGACGGTGATTAGCCCGTGCGTCAGGCGCGAGGCGTACACTGGGACGTCGAGTTCGGGCAGCACGAAAGGCAGCGCGCCGATATGGTCTTCGTGTCCGTGCGTGATGAGGATGGCGCGCACTCTATCGCGGTTCTCCACCAGATAGGATATGTCCGGCACGCCGAGGTTCACGCCCGGCATATCCTCTTCGGGGAACAACAAGCCGGCGTCTATGACGATGATGTCATCGCCGAACTCCAGCGCCATCATATTTTGTCCGATTTCGCCCAGCCCGCCAAGCGGTATGACCAGCAGGGGCGTGTCCGAATGCTGCGTGATTGTCAGTTATGTCCCTTCTTTTTGCTTGGTATTAGACTGCTTGAATCCGCCGCAAAGACGCTTGCTGTCTGCGCTGCGGCTTTGCGCCGTCCCGCCCTTAGTAACGGGCAGCGATTGCAATGCGGGGATTTGCGCCGTTACCGATTGGGGGCGTATATCTGAATGCGGTGGCGGTTGCTTTCGGTAACATACACCCTGCCGTCGGCATCCAACTTGATCGACGTAGGCGCCCAAAAGAACTTCTCTATATGAGAGGATTCTTCGTGCGGGTCGTCGTTGAAGAACTCGATTTGGGGCGCGAGGTTGGAATTGGCGCGCGCCGCCGCCTCTTCGCGGTTGATGCTGAGAAATGCGTCCGCCCACTTGGAGTCGGTGGCGTCGCCGCGAATGTTCTGCAGGAAATTGCCGTCGGCGTCCAAAACCTGCACGCGCTCATTGCCCCAGTCGGCGATGTAGATGTTGCCGCGCGCGTCCACGTCGACGTCCGCGGGTCTGTGGAACTGCCCGTAGGCGCGCCCCGGTTCGCCGAATGCCGCGATGAATTCGCCGTCCGCCGTGAACTTTTGAATGCGGTCGTTGCGCCAGTCCGCGATGTAGATGCAGCCGTCGGAGTCTATGGCGATGCCCCAGGGCAGGTTGAACTGCCCCTCGCCGTCGCCCTCGCAGCCGAATGCGCTCAAGAAGCGGCCGTCGGGCGTGAACTGCTGAACGCGGTGATTCTGATGGTCAACCACGAACAGGTTGCCGTCCGCGTCAATGGCGATGCCGGACGGCCCGTCCAGTTCGCCCTCGCCGCGGCCGAATGCGCCCCAGCCGGGCAGCGGATCGCCGGCGGCGTTGAAGCGCACGATGCGGTTGAGGTATTCGCAGGCTACATAGGTGTTGCCCTGCCCGTCGCGCGCAATCGCGGTTGGCCAAACGAACTGCCCATCATCGTGGCCGTACTCCCCGAATGTGCCGTAGTATTCGCTGTCTATATCGTATATGGTGACGCGAAGCCCGCGGTTATCGCCGTCAAGCGAGCGGCTCACAGTGTAAAGCTTGCCCTCTGCGTCGAAGGCGGTGTCGACGGGATAGTAGAAGCCGCGCCCTTCCATCGTGGAAAGCCCGATGGAGTGGCTGTACTTCAGGATTTCTGCGCGCTGCATTGTTGTTGTCATCGTTACACCTCCGGGGAGTTGGCGCATTATGCGGCGGTTCGCGGGACGGGCGGTATGTTATGCAGCCCTACCCTACCCGTTCAGTCAAGGCAGCCCGACGCGCGGCAAGCCGACCCGCCCACGAACCGCTAGCCGATTACGCCCGTTGGAATTCGTGCGACGCGCCGACCATCTGCAGCATCTGCGCGATGCGCTGTTCGGCCGCATCGCCGACGTCGGCGGCGTTCACCTGCAAATCGCCGCCGCCCGCCGCAAAGTTTTCGAGCGCTTCCCGCGTATCATCGGACACCGCCACTACGCCCATAGCGTCCAGGCAAGCGTCAACTAGGCGCGCGGGCGATATTGCGCCGCGGCTTTCGGACGCCACGCGCTCGATCATGGCGCTGACGCCGGGCTTGTGAACATCGCCGAGCTGCTGCGTAACGAAGTTGAGGCGCTCCACAAGCGTGCCGGTGTCGATCCAATCGACGCCCTGATGCCAGCCCTCTACGCTAGGCGGGTTGATGAGCTGCTGTCCCATGTATGTCATTTGCAGCGCGCGGTCGAGTATCTCGCGGCGCGGCCGATCGAACTCGCCGGTGAGACGCAGCGTGCTTGCCACAAGCTCAGCGGGGCTCTTGACGCGCACGAAGCGGATGCTCTCGTCGGACTTGAAGAAGTCGGATGTGAACAGCGCCTCAAGCATCGCCGAAATCTCATAGCCGCTCTCGAAGTAGGCGTCCACCAGCGTCTGGATCGCCTGCGGATCGCGCGGTTCGGCGTACGGCCACTGCGGCACGGGCGGCTCTTCCGCCACGAAGAAATCGTACAGATGCCGCGATACGAAGCGCGCGGTGGCTTCCTGTTCGCAGATGATGTCGATGATGTCTTCGCCGTTGAAGTTGCCCGTCTGCCCCAGGAATGTCTTATCGCCTTCATCGTGGTCGGCAGGGTTGTAGCTGAAATGCCAAGCGATTCTGCCGTAGGGCCAGATGGAGTCGCGCTCCGCCCGCAGCGCCATATACTCGGTGTTGCCCAGCGTCCAGCCGGTAAAGGCGCGCGACGCCTCTTTGATGTCTTCCTCCGAGTAGTTGCCCACGCCCATGCTGAACAGCTCCAGCAGTTCGCGCCCGTAGTTTTCGTTGATTGCGCCCTTGTGGTTGTCGTGATTGTCCAGCCACACAATCATAGCCGGATCGCGCGATAGTTCCACAAGCAGCGTCTTGAAATTGCCCATTCCGTAGCGGCGGAACATCCGAATTTGGTCGTTGATGACCTTGCCCTGCGTGATTTTGGGATAGCCCGTAGCGAATACGGTATGCCAGAAGAGCGCCATCTTTTCCTGCAGCGGCGCTTTCGTGGAAATCATCTTGTAGAGCCAGTAGGCGCCCGGGTTCTGCTGTCCCATCATCCCGGACTGTTCGTGATGGTAGCGCCGAATGAGGTCGTCGGGCATAGCGCCCTCTTCGGCGGGGTTCAGCAGATCCGCCACGACGGCGTCGTAGCCTTTTGCCTCAAGCGCATCGAGTTCGTCCCGCGTAGCGCCAAAGCCGGCGCGCCGCATCAGATGCGCTACCTGTTCAACCGCCTGCGTAGTCTTGACAACCATAGTAGCCTCCTTAATGAGTAGCGTCGCCGCGCGCTTGGCGGCATATCGGCTTGTGGGTTGGTAACCTATGGCGTAGATACTCAAACTTTATCGCAGTATAGCATACAAAATCGGCGTTTTGGCAATATGCCGCCGCCATTCGCCCAATGCCCGCAAATGCCGCTTGATTGCGTCAGTTAGCCGTAAGCCCGCCTTTCCAAAATCGCGCTATCTTCACCGCCTAGAGACGCATACCTATGAGGCGCGCATCGGCGCTTGAAAGCCGTGTTTTACCTTGCCGCCGATTGCAAGTATAATTCGGCGAACTTCGGCAGTCCAACCTGAACAGCCCCGAAAGGAGATACCGATATGCAGTTCGGCTTGTTGTATGAGACGCAACGCCCCTTCAAGGGGACGGAGATTGACTGGAACACGCTCTATAAGGAAACGCTGGAGCAGTGCGAGCTTGCCGATAAGGTAGGCTTTGACGCGCTCTGGTTCGTGGAGCATCACTTCTTGACCGGCTTCTCAGGCTCGCCCTGCCCTGAGGTGATATTCGGCGCGCTGAGTCGGATAACCAAGCGCATCCGCATCGGCTTCGGCGTGTCAATCCTGCCGCACGCGCACCCCGTCCGCATAGCCGAGCGCGTAGCGATGGTCGATCAGCTCACCGACGGGCGCGTGGAGTTCGGCACCGGGCGTTCCAACGCCTATGAGCAGCTTGGGCTAGGCGTCGACCCGCGCGACACCCGCGATATGTGGAGCGAGTCCATATCGATGCTGCCCAAGATATGGCAGTCCGACGAATTTTCGTGGGAGGGCAAGTTTTGGAATGTTCCCCCGCGCCGCGTGCTGCCCAAGACATACCAAAAGCCTCACCCGCGAATGTACCTCGCCTGCACATCTGAGGACAGCTTCCGCTTGGCGGCCGAAAAAGGCATCGGCGTGTTGTCGTCGGCGTCCTACGCCGTGGACGTGCTGCGGGACAAGGTCAACATCTACCGCGACGCGCTAAAGAACACCGAGCCGGTGGGCGCATTCGCCACCAACTTTTGGGGCAACAATGTACACGCCTACTGCGGCGCCGACAACGATGAGGCGCGCGCGCTTGCCGCCGATTCTATGAAAACCTTCTTCGGCCCCGACAAGCCCTACATCGCGGGACGCATCGGCGCATACGAGCAGCTTCTGGAAGACTGGGGCGGCGTGCCGGACCACCTGCAGGCGGACTTTGGGCGCTGGCTGCGGCAGTCCGACGAGGCGCACAAAGAGCAAGCGGCCGAAGTGGGCATATCGCTGGACTCCGGCCCCGGCGCCGCAAGAGCCGCCATAGCCGAGCTAGACCCCGATACGCTCGCCGACCGCGGCGTCATAATCGCCGGCGATCCGGATAGTTGCCTGCGCGCCATCAAGATGTACGAAGACATCGGCGTCGACCAAGTGCTGATGATAATGCAGACCGAAACCATCCCGCACGACAAGGTGATGAGCTCCATCGAGATGTTCGGCAACCACGTCATCCCGCGCGCCCGCCAAGGGGATTGGCCGGCGGACGCCGCAAGCGCGCCCGAAAAGGCGGCGCAGTCCAAGGCGGCAACGCAAGCCAAAATAGTGCAGCCGGCGGACTAGGCAGCCGTTAAGCAAGGGCGGCGCTCAGAGCAAAAACGCATGCGTCGCCCTTGCGATGGCGCGATACGGACGAAGTTGCGGGCGTTAGCGCCGCCCTGCAATTCGTCTTGTGCAGGATTGAACTGAGAGAAATATGCCAACGTTAGCAATAATCGGCGTCATTTTCTTTGTGCTGGGTTATCTAGTCCCGGCCTGCATAGAGATATACGACAGAACACGCCATCCAAGGGATTCGGCTGACAGCAGAGTTTCGCCGTTCAGCATCCGCTCGGATTGGTTCACCGTGTTCAGCGCGCTCACCGTCGGCATGGCGGCGTTCTTGATTTATGAGTGGACGGGTGGCAAAATATCCATATCAAACAGGGAATTGGCGACCGTCATCGTGTTAGCGGCGTCAGTGTCCGCTTTCGCGGCATTCGCGCTTATGAAAGGGTTGGAAGGAATCGCTATGGCGCTAGGATACATGTGGGAAACCGTTGTGGCAAAGCGGCGGCGGCTCGCTGAAGAAGCCGAACAAGAGAAAGTCGCAATCATGAAACAAGCGCGCGCTGAAGGCCTGGCTGAAGGGTTGGCCGAAGGACGCGCCGAAGGCCTGGCAGAAGGGTTGGCCGAAGGGCGCGCCGAAGGGTTGGCCGAAGGACGCGCCGAATTGGAAGATGCGCAAGAAGAGAACACACGTCTCAAGGCTCGACTTACCGAGCTTGAACAGAACCGCAACGGCGACGCCGAATAGCCACCCGTTGCGCATAATCGCTGGTTCCCGTAATGTCCGGGGACGGAGGGGATACTCATGGCGCTAGGCTACATGTGGGACAACACCGTAGTCGCGCGGCGAAAACGCATCGCCGCCAAAGCCAAAGCCGAGGGATATGCCGCAGGGCGCGCTGAAGGCCGCGAAGAATGGCAGGCCAAAGGGCGCGCTGAAGGCCGCGCCGAAATGCAAGAAGAAAACGCCCGCCTCAAAGCCCGCATCGCAGAGCTTGAGCGCCAACGCAACGCCGACGCCGAATAGCCACACGCCGACGCCGAATAGCCTCAGTGCCGCGCATATAGACCGCAAACCCGTCAGCGCTTGGCGGGTTTTGTATGTACAAAACACAACCTAAATTGGAGGAACAACCTATGCCCAAGATGGTGTTTATGCCCCCGCAGGACGACCTCAGACGCGCATTCGCCGCACGCCTTTCGGACACGCTGCCCGAATACGAAGTGGCATCGCCGGAGACCGATGCAGAGGCGATCGAGCAGATCCGGGACGCCGACGCCGCATTCGGCTGGGCGCCCCCCGCCGCGCTTGCCGCCGCCGCCAAGCTCCGATGGCTGCACAGCCCCGACGCCGGCCCATTCTTCGGCTTCTACTACCCCGAACTGATGCAAAGCCCCATCACCATCACCAACCCGCGCGGCATCTACTTCGACCACATATCCCACCACATCATGATGTTCGTGTTCGCATTGTCGCGCGGACTGCCGTGGTATATGAATGCGCAGCGCCGCCGCGTCTGGGACAAGGACGCCCGCAAATCGGAATACATCGACCTTGCCGACGCCACCGCGCTCATCAACGGCGTGGGCGGCATCGGACACGAAACCGCGCGCATATGCCACATGCTCGGCATGCAAGTCATCGGACTGGATCCGCGCCCGGAATACGACCTGCCCTATGTGGAGTTTCACACGCCCGACGACATTGACGCCCTGTTGCCGCGCGCCGATTTCGTGATAACCACCGTGCCGCACACGCCGGTCACAGAGGGGATGTTCAACGCCCGCCGCTTCGCGCTGATGAAGCCCACCGCCTACTTCATCAACATCGGGCGCGGGATGGTGTGCAAGATAGACGACCTCGCGGACGCCGTGGAGAGCGGCGCAATCGCAGGCGCCGGCTTGGATGTGTTCGAGCAAGAGCCGCTGCCCTCCGAGCATAAGCTTTGGGGCTTGCCCAATGTGCTGATGACGCCGCACATCGCCGTCAAAGACGCCCACAACATAGACGAGCGCCGCTTTGAAGTGCTAATCCGCAACGCCCGCCGCTTCCTAGCCGACGAGCCGCTCAACAACATAGTGGACAAGAGCAAGTGGTATTAGGCGGGAGGCTTGGAATGCCTGCTTCGACAATTGAGATCAAAGCGCCCGTAGTCGTCGGCATCGTAGCAACCGAAACCACGCTGACGGCAGAATTCGCAGACGGCCGCGCTATATCCGTCCCGCTAGACTGGTATCCACGTCTGGCATACGGCACACTCGAAGAGCGCAACAACGTCGAACTATACGGCGACGGAACCATCCATTGGCCCGACCTGGACGAAGACATAAGCGTAGAGGGGCTACTCGCCGGCCGCCGTTCCCGCGAAAGCGAATCCTCGCTCGCGCGCTGGCTTGCGGCGAAGCGCGCCGGGCGCGGGCTGACCCTGTCGGAGCTGCGGCGCAACGAAGTTTGAGGAAGGGGACGGGTTCGCTGATGGGCGGCACTGCCGAACCCGCACTAGCCAAAAGAACTTTGGCTACGGCCCGGCTCGATTAAGCGTTGGCAATCGACCTTCAACCGCTTTGAAGTTAAACAGCAGCTCCATTTCAATGCGGGCGATCTCTGTAGCATCCCATAGGCCGTAGTAGAACCATGACGCCAAGCCTAACGGTGTCCGCGCAGTCATTCGAGGATTATCCAAATGCTGTTGCATGCGCTGGCGTAGGTTCACGCTCAGACCGATATAAATCACATCATCGTTGATACTAGCCAAGGCATAGCACCCGGACTTCTCAGGTACTCTTATGCTTTCTGATAGCCGAAATGTCGCCCGATTGGGCAATGAGGGCTTCAGGCTATCAACCTTCATAGGCGTATGTCTGGCGTTTGGAATGTTTGGGAACGAGCAAGCGCCTGTTGGAACGCATTTATGTATGATCTCGCAGCCGCTCGATTCAAGTGGCTGGCTCCAAGTGGACCGGGCATCCACCAATCAGGGTCGGTTACGCTTCGGTATGTGTCATCTATTTCATCCAAGGCGCCTCCAATGACCTTAGTCATGGAGTTAATCGTAAAGTCATTTGTGGATGAGTAGAGCGCGTTGAATACCCATTTGGATATTCCCAGAAAGAAGAATATCCCGTTGCTTTTGTACACGACTGTCTTATTCCGGTCGCGCCCTTTAACAAACAAGCCGTCCACCGCCCTGAAGTAATTAAGCATAATCCTTCCGGCTCTGTCGATATCAGACTCTTGAACTGACAAGGGATTGGATGCTGTGAACACCTCGGACTTCAAGACGTTAACGATAGACGCCTGCTTGATCTTGTTGCGGCCGACAGGATCGTTTGCCATCTGAATTCGTCCATATAGCGGAGAATCGGGGGCATCATTGAGGAATTCGGTTACTTTTAAGGCTTGGGCGTCTCTTCCCAGAGCAACCTCTCTCCTGATCCAGTGGGGAGTATATGGCAGTTCTTCAACGCCCTGCATATCCGTGAAACGGCGGGTAATCTGCTGACGCAATGCAGAATCCACCGGTACCTGAGTCGTATTCACTATGAAGAAATGATACATCTGATGCGTATCATCAAGTTCTGTGGCGATGGTGACCGGCAGTTGGAAATCCATCAGTTCAGAATCATTGCTGACTGCTAGACGCAAGCCTTCAATTCTGTGCTGACCGTCAACTACGCTAAACGGGCATACCAAACTTTGGTCGAACTCAAGTGTGTGAGTGTCTTCGTCAAAGTCGACGGGCTTATCTGTTGCCAGAAATACCGTAGTTGGTAGATGGGCATACCCCTCCCCATTGGATTCATGCAGGTGTCTCGAAAGTCGGCGCGCACGCGTTTCGTTCAAGATGCGCTGGTATCCTGATTGAGGGGAGTTAGGCTCAAGTTTATCTACGGTGTAGAAGTTATCGTTGTTGGCGAACAGATCCCTAGGCGTCAGGTAGGTGAGATACAGGGTAAGGTTGCCCTGCTTAATTTGTACTGCTGAGCGTGAGAAGGTCGCCATTTGTTACTCACTCGCTAAATCAGTTAAACTAGCGGGCAGAAACCACGCCAATCTAGCCCGTGACTCTACACCATTTTATTTGGAGAAGTCAATGAAAATCACCGCCATCACCCCCGTCCCCGCATCCGCCGCCCCACGCGGCATGGCGCGCAACTACATGTTCGTCAAAATCCAAACCGACGAAGGCATTACCGGCTGGGGCGAAGCCACCTCCGGCCCCCTCGCCGTCGCCGCTATGGTCGAAGAGTTCGGCAAGCAACTCATCGGCAAAGACCCGCACCGCATCGAAGAACACTGGCAGACGCTCTACCACCACTTCCACGTGCGCGGCGGCGTGGTGCAAATGTCCGCCATCAGCGGCATTGAAATCGCGCTCTGGGACATCAAAGGCAAGGCGCTCGGCGTCCCCATCTACCAACTGCTCGGCGGCAAAATGCGCGACCGCATCTGGTGCTACGGCAGATGGGACGGCATCACCGTTGACGCCGCCGTAGAGAACGCCCTCAATCACACCGCGCAAGGCCTTACCGCCCTCAAAGGCGATCCGTTCGACCACCGCGGGCTGTTCATCCCCATCCAAGCGGAGCGCATCGCCGTGCAAAAGCTCGCCGCCGTGCGCGAAGCCGTCGGCGACGACGTGGAACTGCTTGTGGAAGTTCACGGCCGACTAGCGCCCGCCGACGCCATTCGCATCGGCAACGCCATGGAACCCTACCGCCCATTCGTGTACGAAGAACCCGTCCCGCCCCAAAACATCGACGCCCTCCAGCGCGTCGCCGAAGCCGTCAACATCCCCGTGGCGACCGGCGAGCGCCTCTACACCAAGTGGGACTACGCCGACCTGCTCCAGCGCCAAATCGTCAAGATGATCCAGCCCGACATCGTGCAGGGCGGCGGCATATCCGAGCTCAAGAAAATCGCCGCAATGGCGGAAGCCCACTACGTCGGCTTCCAACCGCACAACCCCTACGGCCCGCTCTGCACAATCGCATCGCTGCATCTGGACGCCTGCGTGCCGAACTTCATGATACAGGAAGGCGGCATCCATCCCTGGTTCCAAGACGCCTGCGACGGCGATTTCCCCGCGCAAAAAGACGGCTTCCTGCCGCTGCCCACCGCCCCCGGCCTAGGCATGTCGATGAACGAAGACTGGCTGAAGGCGAACCCGTGGCGGGACGACGCCGCCCCGTGGCGCGCAGGGGACGGCGCTATCCCATCCCTGCAGCAAACTAACTGGTCATAGCCCCGCCATACGCCGCTGCCCCGCCGATAGCCGCCCCACGCCCTTGACACTCGCGCGCAACCGTTGTTACCATCACGCCAACCTTTCGGCGTTCTTATTCGGAGGCAAGTCTCGATGCAAATGACCACCGGCGCAAGCGCCGCGCGCGTCCGCGAAGCGGCCACGCCGCTCATCGGCGCGCGCAACCCATCCCTTATGGACGCGCTCTTCCCCTCGCTCACCACCCTGCAGCGCGCGCTGCTTGCGCTCGCGGCGGTTATCGCCCTCGCCATATGCGGCAAACTCTACTTCTACCTGCCCGACAACCCCGTCCCCATCACATTCCAAACCGCCGGCGTCCTGGCTATGGGCGGCTTTCTCGGACTACGATGGGGATCCCTCGCCATCATCGTGTACTACCTGCTGGGAACCGTCGGCGCCCCGATGTTCGCCAACCCCGACCTCTCTTGGGATTTCAACAGAGGCTACGGCGCAATCACCGGCGTTACCGGCGGCTATCTTATAGGCTTTCTGACCGCCGTGCCAATCATCGGCTTTATGTCCGAGCGCGGCTGGATACGCGCCAAAAGCCTATGGGCGATGCTGCTCGGCAACATATGGGTCTATGTTCCCGCGCTCATATGGCTTTCGGTTTTCAACTACGGCTGGCCCGCCGAAGGCGAACTATTCGCCGGCGCCGTCTATCCCTTCATCCCCGGCGACCTGGTGAAGCTTGTGCTTGCGGCGCTTGTGCTAGGCGCAGGCTGGAGCATCGCCGACCGCCGAAACGGCGCGCGCGCAGACACCAACGCCGCATAGCCAAAGGCGCAGCCGTATGAGTGGATCGCCGCTGTCCGACATAACCGTCGTGGAAGCCGCAGAATCCGTCGGCGGCGCATTCTGCGGGCGCATGCTCGCGGCATTCGGCGCCAGGGTCGTCAAGCTTGAACGCCCGCCCAACGGCGCCTGGACGCGCTACGCCGAACCCCGGCTCGACGGATTGACCCCGCCCGAAGCCGGCGCTCTCTTTCTCTACGACAATATGGGCAAAGAGAGCGTCGCGCTCGACTGGCATACGCCCGACGGAATGGCCGCCCTAATGCGCCTAATCCGCGACGCCGATGTGCTGATAGACGACTGGCAGCCGCGCAAACGCCGCGCGCTCGGCATAGACGCCGCCCGCCTCAAGGCGCTCAACCCCGCCCTCATAAACCTGTCCCTCACGCCATTCGGGCTTGACGGCCCCTATGCCGATTGGCAGGCAACCCCGCTTGTGAGCCTCGCGCTTGGCGGCTACCTCTACCTGTCCGGCGACGAAGCGCGCGAACCGCTTATGCTGCCCGGCTACCAGGCGCAGCGCCTAGCCGCGATGAAGGGTTACGCCGGCGTTCTGCTCGCCCTCAGAGCGCGCGACGTCGACGGCGTTGGGCAGCCCGTCCAAGTATCCGAAATGGAAACCCTGGTCGCGCTGCATCAGTTCACCATCGTGGCGCGCACCTACGACGGCATAGTTCGCAAGCGCGCCGGCGTGCGCCTAGCGGCGGGACGGCGCATCGGCGGCTACCCCATCACAACCCTGCCCTGCAAAGACGGCTACATCACCTTTTCGGCATCAGCGCCCTACCAATGGGACTACCTTTGCGCCGCTATGGGCAGAGAAGACCTGCTGATAGACTCCCCCATCGCCGCCGCCCCAAGCCTGCGCGACGCCGCCCATCTCATAGACGAAATCCTGCTTGATTGGGTAAAAGACAAGACCCGCCAAGAAATTGTGGATCTAGCGGCGGGCGTGTACTCCGTGCCTGCGTCCCCCGTGCTGGACATAACCGAAACCCTGCAGGACGGACAGTACGCAGAGCGCCGCCTGTTCCAACGCATCGAGCATCCCCAAGGCGCCGCGATAACATTCCCCACAGTCCCCTACCATATGAGCGAAACGCCGCCCGCCTTCACAAGAGCCCCCGCGCTAGGCGAACACACCGCCCCCGCCCTAGCGCGCGCCCATTCGGATGCCGCAGACGCTAGGAACGACGTCGGCGTTAGGAACAACGGCGCTGCGTCCAACGGCATTAGCGTCGACCGCGCTGCATCCAACGCCGTCAGCCCTCCGCCACCAACCGCCAAGCCCGCCCGCAAAGCCTTGCTCGACGGCGTGCGCGTTCTCGACCTGACCCGCGTATGGGCGGGCCCGCTTGTCGGCCGCATCCTCGCCGATTTCGGCGCGCATGTCATCCGCATATCCGACCCGCGCATCCCCCAAGACAGAACTATGGGCACCAACAACAAACTCGGCCGCAACAAAGACCATATCGCATTGCGCCTAGACCTTGCGGACGGCAAAGACGCCTTCCTAGACTTGGCGGCGGTCTCCGACATCGTCATAGAAAGCTTCCGCCCCCATGTGATGCGCAACTTCGGGCTAGACTATCCCGCATTGCGCCGCGTCCGCCCCGACCTGATTATGTGTTCGCTGTCCGGCTACGGCGCGCAGGGCGCAAACGCCGAATTCCCCGCATACGGCACCTCGGTGGAATCCATCACCGGCGTCCCAAGCCTTATGGGTTACGAAAACGAAATGCCTATGACATCCGGCATCGCCTACCCCGATCCCGTCGCCGGCCTCAACGCCGCCGCCGCTATGCTCACCGCCCTGCGCCACCGAACCGCGACCGGCGAAGGCCAGTTCATCGACCTTGCGCTTGCGGAAGGCCCCGTATGCCATATCGGTGAACACATCGCCGCGGTAGCCCACAACGGCCGCCAACCGCCGCGTCGGGGCAACAAGCATCGCGAACACGCCCCGCACGGCGTATATCCGGCGCGCGGCAATGACAGATGGCTCGCAATTGCTGTAACATCTCAAGAGCAGTGGCGCGCGCTCTGTGGCATAATGGAAATGCCCGAACTCGCCGACGATAAGCGCTTTCGCAGCCAAACCGCGCGCAAGACGAATGAGGACGCCCTAAACCGCATAATCGCCGATTGGACGCAGCCCCGCGATGCGCTTGAGACGATGCGCGCGCTGCAAACCGCGGGCGTTCCGGCCGGCGCGGCGCACACAAACATCGACCTGCTCAACGATCCGCACCTGCGGCAGCGCGATTTCTTCGTCGATCTTGACGAACCGGATATAGGCGTAATGACCTATCCGGGACAGGCGATAATCACGGACGGGCTGAACAAGCGAAACTGGCGCGCGTCCGCTCCCCCCGGAGCGCACAACGCCCTTGTGCTAAACGACCTGCTTGGCCGCCCCCAAACCGCCGCGCTGCCCAAGTAGCGCCCCATAACCGAACCGAAACTGAACCGAAAAGGTGGCACTGGATTGGAAGACATTGCAGTTGAAGCGCCCATAACCGGGCTTGTTGTTGAAATATGCGTATCCGTCGGCGACGAAATCGCCGCCGGCGATCTGCTGGTGGTGATTGAGTCCATGAAGATGGAAAACGAAATTCTGTCCGAATACGACGGCGCAGTCAAGGAAATCCTCATCCGCCCCAACCAGCACATCGCGCAGGACGACCCTATGATTACCCTAACCCTATCGTGAGCCGCGCTATGTTCGCAAAAGTTCTCATTGCCAACAGAGGCGAAATCGCCTGCCGCATCATACGCACCTGCCGCGCGCTCGGCATTCCCACAGTCGCCGTCCACTCCCCGGCGGAGCCCAACCCACTGCACGCCGAACTCGCCGACGAAGCCTATGCGCTGCCGCAGCGCGATACCCCGGCCGGCGCATACCTTGACGCCGCCGCCGTAACCCAAATCGCGGTCCAGAGCGGCGCCGACGCCATCCACCCCGGCTACGGCTTTCTATCCGAATCGCCCGCCCTCGCCGCCGAATGCGCCCGCAGCCGCATCGCTTTCGTAGGCCCACCCACCCACGTGGCGCGCCTTATGGCCGACAAGTGGGCGGCGCGCAGCAAAATGACCGAACTCGGCGTACCAGTGCTGCCCGGCGAAAAAGTTCCCGCCGACGACAGCCAAGCGGTCGCCGCCGCCGCCGAGCGCATTGGCTTGCCGCTTATGGTCAAAGCGACCGACGGCGGCGGCGGCATCGGCATGCAGATAGTCCAAAGCCAAGCCCGCCTAGAACGCGCCGCACGCCGCGCAAGCTCATCCGCGTTGCGCGCTTTCGGCAGCGCCGACGTGTACCTGGAACGCTATCTCCCCGACTCCCGCCATATCGAAGTCCAAATCATCGCCGACACACACGGCAACGTGCGCCAACTCGGCGAACGCGAATGCTCCGTCCAACGCCGCCATCAGAAAGTCATCGAAGAAGCCCCCGCCCCCGGCCTGGAAGACGCGCTGCGCCAATCGCTGCTCGATATGTCCGTGAACGCCGCGCGCGCTACCAACTATGTGGGCGCAGGCACCTTCGAGTACATATTGAGCGCCGATCAAGACGCCTACTTCTTGGAAGCCAACACCCGCCTGCAGGTTGAACACGGCGTTACCGAAATGGTCACCGGCGTGGACATCGTTGAGCAGCAGCTGAGAACCGCCGCCGGCATGCCGCTGTCCCTCGACGCCGAACCCCGTCTGAGCGGCAGCGCAATCGAATGCCGCATCTACGCCGAAGACCCGCGCACATTCATCCCGTCCCCCGGTACGCTGGACGCCTTCGACACGCCTACAATCGCCAACCTCAGAGTGGACACCGGCTATCGCGCAGGCGACGCCGTTACGCCGTTCTTCGACCCGCTGCTCGCCAAGCTCATAGCCTGGGGTGAAGACAGACAAGCCGCAATCACGCTTATGCGCGATGCGATCGATTCAACCCAAATCGCCGGCGTCAAGACCAACATCCCCACCCTGTCAGCAGCGCTGGCGTACCCCGATTTCACCGCCGGCAGATACACCACCGCCCTCTTGGACAACCTAACCTAGCCTTTCTGGAGGCGCAAGATGCCGATTGACAAGAACCGCGAAATGTGGAAACCCGGCATGGCTTGGGAAGCCGCCATTGACGATATGAAGTACATACGCGGCCTGGCAAGCGAACTGGGCGGCCCCGACCGCGTGGAACGGCAGCATAATGGCGGCCGCTACACCGTCCGCGAGCGCATCGGCATGATTGCCGACCCTGGCACCTTCGTCGAAGCCGGCCCGATGGTGGGCGCAACCGAATACGACGAAAACGGCAATCTCACCGCCTTCACGCCCGGCGCCTATGTGATGGGACTTGCGGAAATAGACGGCCGCCCCGTCGCCATCGGCGGCGACGACTTCACCATATCCGGCGGCAGCCCCCACAACGTCCGCAAGCACGCCCGCCAATTCACCCAGCCGCTCGCCATCCAATACGGCATCCCCTACATCCAACTCGTCGAAGGCGTTGGGCATAGCTCCAAATCCGACGAAGCCGCCGGACATATGGGCTTGCCCGGCGGCGAACTCTGGTGGAAAGGCGTTGAGCTTATGCGCCGCGTCCCCGTGGCGTCCGGCATTATGGGCTCCGTCGCCGGCGCCCCCGCCGCTTTCGCGCTTATGTCCCACTTCACCGTTATGGTCAAAGGCCAATCCCAGATATTCCCTTCCGGCCCGCCCGTGGTGCGCCGCGCCATCGGCGAAACCCTCGACAAAGAAGAACTCGGCGGCTACATGATGCACGTCCACGACAGCGGCCAAGTGGACAACGAAGCCGAAAGCGAAGAGGACGCCTTCGAGCAGATTAAGGCGTTCATATCCTATCTGCCCAACACCACCAACGAAGTCGCTCCGCGCGTAGAGACCGGCGATCCGCCGGACAGACGCCCTGAAGATCTCCTGAACATCATCCCCCCCAACCGACGGCGAGGCTACGATCCGCGCAAACTCATTCGCCTTGTGGTGGATAACGGCGATTTCTTTGAGATGCGGCGGCACTGGGCGGGTTCGCTCATAACCGGCTTCGCGCGCTTGGACGGCTACAGCGTGGGCGTCATCGGCAGCGATCCCATGCGCCTCGCGGGCGCTATGGACGGCTGGGCAGCAGAGAAATACAGCCACTTCGTCGACCTCTGCGATACCTTCAACCTGCCGGTCATCATATTCCTGGATATGCCCGGCTTTATGCTGGGATCGCACGCCGAGCGCATCGCCACTATGCGGCGCGGAGTGCGCGCGCTTATCGCAAGCGCCGAAGCCAAAGTCCCCAAAATAGAGTTCAACGTCCGCAAGGCATACGGCGTAGCCGCCGACGCGGCGCACAGCCTAGGCCATCCCGACGGCCTAAACCTGCGCTTCGGCTGGCCCGCCGGCGAATGGGGCGGCATCCCCATCGAGGGCGGTGTAGCCGCCGCCTACCGCCGCGAAATCGAATCGGCGCCCGACCCCGAAGCGCACCGCCGCATGATAGAGAACCGCCTGCTGCGCCTGCGCTCGCCCTTCCGCGCCGCCCACCACGGCGACGTGGTCGACCTGATAGACCCGCGCGACACCCGCTACCTAGCCTGCAAATTCATCAAGCTCGCCCAACCTATGCTCAAAAAGCTCGCCGAGCGCGAAAAGCGCGCGGTAAGGCCGTAGGCGGCCGTCAGCCGCCGGCATTGATCTGCGCGTGAGATTAAGGCGCAACCGATAGCAGTCAGGGGCGGCGTTGGTCGATTAGTAATCGCATTCTGCCACCGCATCCAACAGCGTCCCCTGCTCGGCGGCGTCCAATCTTTGGCGCGCGATGTCTATGTACTCTTGCGATATGTCTATGCCGATGTATCGCCGCCCGTGCGCCTTTGCCATCTTGCAGGTTGTGCCGGAGCCGCACATCGGGTCAAGCACCACATCGCCGGGGTTCGTCCAAGACAAGATGTGATCCGCCGCAAGCTTCTCAGGGAACACCGCCGGATGCCGAAACGCTATCTTGTCCCGCGTTGTGCCGCCAAGCCCAACCGCGTATGTCCATATATTCGTGCGCGTCTTTTCGCTGTTGAGGCGCGCCTTGCGCTTCTTGTTAATGCCGTCCGCAAGCTTATTGTGCGTCAGAAGCTCCTCCCCGCTGCGAACCGTGGGCGTTTTGAGCGCGTTGAATGTCTTGGGCGGCCCGCCCTTGGACAGCACGAACATAAACTCCCATGCGTTTGTGTAGGCGTTGGAGCGCATAAACGGCGTGTTGCGCTTCTGGTAAATCATAACATCGTGAACGATGAAGCCAATGTCTTGGAACATCACCGCTTGGCGAAAACTCGTCATTGAGCGCCCGCCGTGAATGTTATCGCCCACCACCCACACCACAACGCCGCCCCGCTTGGTTACCCGCAGCAGCGCCTCGCCCACGCCCTTTGCGTCAAACTCAAACCCATTGTAGTTGCGAAGCTTATCGTAAGGCGGCGATGTTACCGTCAAGTCTATCGAGCGCGCCGGTATTTCGGACAGCGCCTCAACGCAGTTGCCCACGATAAGGCGGTTGGTTTCCAATTCCTGCGCCTGTCCCAACGCCATAGTTCCATCCCCCGTTAGGCTTATGCGCCCAAACGATGTTCGCGAGTTCGCCAAATCGGAACATCGGTAGCGAAAGTATAGCGGGGCGGTCTCACAGTTTCAATGCAGACCGCCCCGCGCTTGCGCTCCGTCGACATGCCGTTCTACGCGTCCGGGAACGCCGCCGCCATTGCGCGCTTGTCCGTCCCCACGATTAGCCGCCCATCGGCGCGTATCAGCGGGCGGCGCACAAGGCGCGGCTCGCCTACCATAAGCCGTATCAGCTCATCCGGCGACGTCGCATCCCTATCCAACCCAAGTTTGCGCGCCGACGGACTGCGCCACGAAAACACATCCGCCGGCGGCGTATCGCCCAGCAGCGCCCGAAGCTCAGACTCCGTAAAGCCGTCCTTGAAAAAGTCCCGCTCGCTCAACTCCACCCCTGCTTGTGAAAGCCACGCCTTCACCTTGCGGCATGTACTTCAGCGAGCCCATGTGTAGAATTCCACCTGCGCCATTGCGAACCTCCGATGGCTAGTTGAGTTAGTTGCAAATCGCGAATTGGGGACTATCATCGGCCGCGCTTGCGATTTGCCAACCGCATCGTCAGATTGCGTTGCCCGCCGCATCCCCACGATGGGCGCTGCATCTAATCGGCGTTAGAGAGCGATATGGATAACTTGCGATTTTGGGCAATTGCCGCCGTTTGGCTTGCATGCAGCGCCTTGCTTGCGGGCGCATCGACGGCGTGCGCCACCGATGATGCGCCCATTGCCGCGCCTACCGCCGTGTCTGCGCCTACCGCTGCGTCTGTACTCAATACGCCGCTGCCGACTGCGCCATCCGTCGTCGATGCGCCCACGGCAACCATTGCGGCAGCGCCCGTGTCAACTGCAACCGCTGCGCCAACGCCAAGCCTTGCGCCCACGGCGCTGCCCACTACCCTAGCCTACGACTCCAACCGCGCTATGTACAAGGTGTTTCCGGGCTTTGGCAGAACCGGCAATCGCACCTATGAGGCACTGGAAGAGGTTCGGCGGCATGGCGATATATCGCTTGTGGCGGCGCTTGTGGAGTCGATGCGGTTTCAGTCGACCGCCAATGCGCGCGAGGCTACGGCCGATGTATTGCGCGCGCTCACCGGAGAAGCATACGGCGGCGAGGATTGGAAGCGATGGATGGAATGGCTCGGTCGGCATAGCGCCGAATACCCGCCCCCCGACGGCTATCTCGATTGGAAGATAAACCTGCTGTCCGAGATTTCGCCGCGCTTCAGGCGCTTCCTAGCCCCGGCGCGCGAGGGCGCAATCTCGGTCGATCCGACTGAGCTTGTGTGGGGCGGCGTTCTGCCCGACGGCATCCCGGACATCCGCAATCCGACTATGCTTGCGCCCGACGAAGCCGACTTCCTAGCGCCCAATGAGCGCGTGTTCGGCGTGTCCATCAACGGCGATGCGCGCGCCTATCCGCTGCGTATCGCCAACGCCCACGAAATGGTGAACGATGTGGTGGGCGGCGAACCGATTGCGCTGTCTTGGTGAACGCTGTGCAACGGCGGAATCGTGTATTCCGCCCGAATAGACGGCGAGCCCACCACCTTCGGCACATCGGGACTGCTGTATCGCAGCAACAAGGTTATGTACGACCGCAAGACGAACACGCTTTGGAGCCAGCTTCTGGGCAAGCCCATCGTGGGCGAACTGGTTGGCGGCGATACTGCGCTAGAGGTTTTGCCGGTTGCGCTGACCACTTGGGGCGAATGGCTTGCGGAGCATCCGAACACCGGCGTAATGTCCCCGCGCACGGGCTACTATTCGCCCGCGCGCTATGAACGCGAAGACGATCCGCGCTCAATCTACTTCGCCTATCGCCAGGACGCTGACACGATGTTCCCCGTGTGGGATAGGGACGATAGCCTGCCGCCAAAGCGCGAGGTTCTTGGACTGGACGTCGGCGGCGTTCACAAGGCGTATCCTATTGACGCGCTGCAGCGGCTGCGGCTTGTGAACGATAGCGTGAACGGCGTTGATGTGGTCGTGATAGCGTCGGCCGGGTCGATGGATGCGCTGGCGTTTCGCGGCGATGGGCGCAAGTTCAGCCTGCCGCCGAATGCGCCGGATAGCCTGCCGCGCGCGCTGATAGACGCAGACGGCGCAGAATGGCGGGTTACGCGCGATGCGCTTGTGAACGCCGCCGATCCCACGCAAACGCTGGCGGCGCATCCCGCCAATGTGATGTTCTGGTTCGCGTGGCGCATAACATATCCGAATACGCTGCTGTTCCAAGCGCCGCCGTGATTGGCGCTTTCTGTATTGACGCAGCTGGCGCATTGACGGCGCCGTCTGTACATTCACGGCAATCGGGAATACCATAGCGGTCGACATAGGTTATCAACATCAACAAGTGAGCGTGGAGGCAAGCATGAACGGCGAAAGCAAGGCGGATGGAGACAGGGTGGAAGCGCTGATGGACAGCGTGCGGGGGCGCTATGGCGATCGGATGAGCGCGGGGCAGCAGGATGAGGCGCTCGAGAGCGTGCGCGGTATCGTAAAGGCGTCGGACGCTATGCGCGCCGTGCCGCCGGACAACGGCGATATTCCCTTCGTGGCGACGCCGCATCGCGGGGACTGACTGCGCGGCGCATTCCCATCTCAATCGCAGATACGGCAATCGCAGATGCGCGCGGCGGATACGGCGCATACGCAGATAAGAGAGCGAACAGCGTGGAGCGTGATATGAGCGTTAATCCCGTCTTTATGCCCATACGGGAGTTGGGCGAGCTGGTGCGGACGCGGCAGGCGTCGCCGGTTGAGCTTGCAGAGATATTCTTGGAACGGCTTGAGCGCATAGGGCCGCGTTACAACGCCGTGGTAACGATAACGGGCGAGCGCGCAATGGCGCAGGCGCGGCGGGCAGAGCGGGAAATCGCGGCGGGCAATTACAAGGGCTTGCTGCACGGCATCCCCTACGGCGCAAAGGATTTGCTTGCCACATCGGGCGGCATTCCTACCACTTGGGGGGCGGCGCCGTTTCGCAATCGGACTTTTGACTATGACGCCGGGGTGGTGCGCCGGCTTGAGCGGGCGGGCGCTGTGTTAGGCGCAAAACTGGCGATGGTTGAACTTGCGGGCGGGATGGGCTATCGGCAGCCCAACGCATCGTTCACGGGGCCGGGGATTACGCCTTGGGGGGATAGCGCGGCGTGGTCGGGCGGGTCGTCGAGCGGTTCGGGCGCTGCGGTCGCCGCCGGGCTTGCGCCGTTTGCGATAGGCTCGGAGACTTGGGGATCCATCTTGTCGCCGGCGAACAACTGCGGGTTGGCGGGCTTGCGTCCCACCTACGGGCGGGTAACGCGCTACGGCGCAATGGCGCTGTCTTGGACGCTGGACAAACTGGGGCCGCTCTGCCTCACCGCCGACGACTGCGGCATTGTGCTGGAAGCGATTGCGGGGGCGGATCCTAATGACCCCACAACCGTGGATACGCCGTACCGCTATGACGGCGGGGATGCGCCTGATGCGCCCAAGCGCAGGTTTAGGTTGGCGGTGGTCAAGGGCGTAACGGACGATGTTCAGCGCGAGGTTGGCGTGAACTTTGAGCGGGCGCTGGCTGCGCTGGGGGGCGTTGCGGATGTAGAAGAGATCGAGTTCCCGGATATGCCGTATGACGCGATAACGCGCACAATCTTGAACGCCGAGGCGGCGAGCGCGTTCGAAGAGTTTTTGGAGAGCGGCGGCGCTGCCGAACTGACTGCGCCCGCATACCGCCATCTGCATGCGGGCTTTATGATACCGGCGCAGGACTACATACGGGCGCTGCGGCTGCGGCGCAAGGTGGCGCAGATCGCGGACGAACTGATGACGCCCTACGATGCGCTAGTTGCGCCCACGCGCGGGGTTACGGCGACGCCGATCGACCGGGACTTTCGCAGCATTACGATGGGCGGCGCGCGGGACATTATGGGGGCGGTGGGCAACGGCGCCGGGCTGCCGGCGATAAGCGCGCCGAGCGGGTTTTCGGACGCGGGGCTGCCGACGGGCGTGCAGTTTATGGGGCGGGCGTATGACGAAAACCGCATCATCGCGGTGGCGCGCGCGTACCAATCGCTGACGGACTGGCACACGCGGCATCCTGAAGGGTTGGAGTAGCGTTAGGGGCAAGGGCGCAAGCGCGCGGTCTGCGGCTATGCGCCCGAATGTCTGTTGCTCTCTTGTCTGTATCCGTCTATCTCTTGCGTATCGTATCGCATTGGCGCAATCTATCCGTTACGCATCGCATCGCGCATTGGCGCAACGGGGCCGTTACCAGGCGGGGCTGGAGTCGTCGAAGGCGTTGTTGGTGAGGCGCACTTGGTTTTTGCCGTTGGCGTCCATCATGATGATTTCGCCGTCGCCGTCTAGGTAAGATACGAAAGCGATGCGGTTGCCGTCCGGTGACCAAACCGGTTGGTCGTCGCGGACGCCGTTGCGAGTGAGGCGGTCGGTTTCGCCGCTGCGGACGTCCACAACATAGATTTCGGCGTTGCCGTCTTCTTCGCCCACGAATGCGAGCTTTCGGCCGTCGGGGGACCATGTTATGTCGTATTCGGCGCTGGCGGTATTGGTGAGGCGGCGCTGTTCGGATGAGTCGGAGTTCATCACATAGACTTCGGGGTTGCCGTCGCGGTCGGACAGGAAGGCGATTTTGTGGGAGTTGGGAGACCAGACGGGGTTGTAGTCCGGGGTGGTGGTGAGGCGAACTTCGTTGACGCCGTCGGGGTTGCGGAGGTAGATGCCCTGCGCGCCGTCTCTGTTGACCACGAAAGCGACGGTGCTGCCGTCGTAAGACCAGCCGCCGATTTCGTCGGCGACCACGGATGTGAGATCCATAACGGATGAGCCGTCGTAGCCAACGACGTGTGAGGTGGGATCGCCGCCGTTTTGGACTAGGTAGGATATGCGCTCGCTGGAGGGCGCCCAGCTATGGTCGCGGTGTCCGCCTTCCATGCTGCCGATGGTGATGCGGGGGTGGTTTTCGTTGTGCAGGGATAGCACGTTAAGGGCGTTGTCATGGTCGTTGCCGGACAGGAAGGCGAGCATCCTGCCGTTGGGGGATATGGCGGGGGCGAATTCGTCGTCGGCGCTCTTGGTGAGATTGACGAGTTCGGCGGCGTTATTGGGGTCGATGGCGTATATCTCCATATTGCCGTCTCTGTCGGATGTGAACACGATGGGTTCGCTGGCGGATGAGCAAGCGATGGATGCGAAAAGCAGGGCGATGATGGGTAGGATTATGAGTGTTCGCATATGTCAACTCCCGTGGCTGCGTTTGCGTGGCTACGATGATGGCGGGGCGTTACGGCTGCTAGTCGGCGGGTCGCTAGTGGGCGGATGGCGATATTGCGTAGGCTGCCTGTTAATATGAGTAACACAAGCGGGTTGGGGCATCCAAGCGAACTTGGAGTCTTTTTTTGACTTTGTTTAATCAGATTGCAAGCGCGGCGGTTTGCGTTGAGCGCTGATTGGCAATGCGGCGGGCGTGGGTTGTACACTATGGTTATGGATGATGCGATTGATATTGCGATTGACGAACTGATTGAGCGCTATTCGGCGATTCTGTTTGACGCTTACGGGGTGCTGTCGTATTCGGTTGGGGCGCTGCCGGGGGCTGCGGCGCTGATTGGGCGGCTGAATCGGCTGGGCAAGCCGTACTATGTGCTGACGAATGACGCATCGGCGCTGCCGGAGACTCGCGCGCGGCGCTATCAGAGCGTTGGGCTTGCGGTTGCCGCCGATCGGATTATCACATCGGGCGGTCTGCTGCGGGGATACTTCGCCGAGCATGGGCTTCGGGGAGCGCGCTGCGTGGTACTGGGGACGGCGGACAGCGCGGAGTATGTACGGCGGGCGGGCGGCGTTGTGGTTGATGCGGGCGAGGCGTTTGATGCGGTGGTGGTGGGCGACCAAGCGGGGTTTCCGTTCATAGAGGGGGTGAATGCGGCGATAAGCGCGCTGTTTCGCAAGATTGACGGGGGGGATACGCCGCGCCTGCTGCTGCCGAATCCGGACTTGGTGTATCCGGATGAGGGAGGTTTCGGGATGGCGAGCGGCAGTGTGGCGCTGATATTGGAGGCGGCGCTGCGTCAGCGGTATCCGCATATGGACGGGCTTGAGTTTGAGCGGTTGGGCAAACCGCACGGGGCGATGTTCGCGGAGGCGCAGCGGCGCAGCGGGACGCGGGATATGGTGATGATCGGGGATACGCCGGATACGGATATTCGGGGAGCGAACGCGTACGGTATCGCGTCGGCGCTTATGGCGGGTGGCGTGGGGCGGCCGGGCCCCGGGCTTGAGGGCGCGGATAGGCCGACGTATCGGATCGAGACGCTTGTGAGCGCGCGTTTAGTTTAACGCAAAGGCGTGCGCGCGGCAAAAATTTTAGCGCAAGGGGCCGGTCTGCGTAGGATTTTTAACGCAAAGGCGGGAAGGCGCAAAGGATCGGGGTAGGATTTTTGGCGCAGAGGGGCTTAGGGGCTGCGGGCGTTTGGGGGGATGTCGTCGGGTTGGGCGAGGGATTTTCGCAAGCGCGTCAATTCTTCGGGGGATATGGGTTCGTGAGAGAATACTACGGTGTTTTCGTTGATGTCGGTGGCATGGATGCCCGGTATGGGGTTGGCGAAGGGCGTGTTGGCGGCGTTGCGCTTTTGGGCTTTGCGGGCTGCGCGCTTTTGTCGGCGGCGAGCGGCGCGGCTGGTGGTGGCTGACGGCGTGTTGTAGGCGGAGGCGATATTCCGGTCGGTGGCATTGCGCTTTTCATCGTCGGTCTTCTCTGATACTGCGATATTTTCGGCGGCAACGGCGAGTTGCTCACCGGCGTTGCGCTTTTGGGCTTTGCGAGCGTCGCGCTTTTGGCGGCGGCGAGCGGCACGGTCGGGGGTGTCTGACGGCGTATTGTCGGCGTCGGGCTTTTCTTTGGCGGCGGTATTCTCGGCAACTGCGGGTTGCTTGGCGGCGTCGGTCTTTTCATTGACGGCGGCCGGGCGGTTTTCGCGCTTTTCTCGGGTGGCGGCGTTGTCGGCTACCTTGGATGAGCGCGCTATGGCGGGGGTTTCGGCTTGGATGTCGTCGGGGGTGATGCCCGTGCGGTCGATACCGGGGCTGGAGTCAGCGTCGGCGGCATTGTTGGCGGCGGGCGGTTGGGCGTTCCGATATGCTTGGATGTCGTCGGGGGTGATGTGGTCGGTTCGGATGTCGTAGGCGCGGCGCAGCAGTTCGCAGGCGGCCCAGACGCGCTGGGATGCGGTGAAGCCTACGGCGGGCTTGCCTTTGCGCTGACGGTCGAACTTGGGGTAGGGGGTTTGGGCGCCTTTGGAATCGACCTCGGGGGTTTTGTTTTCCATCGCCTTTACGAGAAACCGCACGGAGTCAGCGCCGTGGTCGGTGTATTCGCGCACTATCTTGGAGAGATATGAGTCGAGGTCTTCGGTCTTGCCGGACAGGATGCGGCTGACGCCGGGGATGGCGCTGCCGAAGCCTCTGATTAGGAGTTCTTTGGCGGCGCGCATTCGGGCGGCGGGGGTGAAGTTTTCGCCTGATTTCTCAATCTTGGAGATTACCCTGATTAGGAATTCTACGACGGTTTCGCCGTCGTTGGTTTCTTGCTTGATTAGGCGGGCTATGTCGAAGTGCAGGATTTGCTTTTCGGTAACGGACAGATTTTTGTCGCGATTATCCGCCTTATCCGGCTTGTCCCGCTTGGGTTCGGATTTGGGTCGTGGGCGAATGGTTGCGGATTTGGGGATTGCGTCTTCGGGGATGAAGCCGCCAAGCGCGGAGAGCCATTCGGCCGACTTTATGCGGTGGCCGAGTGGTGCGTTGTAGTTGGTTCCTTGTATGACATCAACAAGGAATTGGACAACTACTTCGCCGTCGTTGGTGAGGCGTTGTATGGTGGCGTCGATGGTCATACGGTCTATTATAGATAACAGAACGGGTGTGTCAAGGGGCAATTTTAGGAATTTGGGAGAATTCTGCGGGGATTTTAACGCAAAGGCGCAGAGGCGCAAAGGGTTGGCGGTTATTCAGCGGCCTCTTGGCGCAGGTCGATGCGGCCGGTTACGGCGTCGGCGACGAGAACGGTCCAGTATTCGGCTACCAACTCGGCCATGCGCTCGTAGTGCGCTATGGCGGCGTCTATGGCGGCGGTTTTCGCGTCAAGGTACTCGGCTATGGCGCGCTGTTCGGGTAGGGGCGGGGTGATTATAGGCTGATTTCTAACATCGCGCAGTCTAACGGCATCAAAGATAGAACCGGTCGACGCCAACCTTAAGCCTGTGGTTACCGCTTGCAAATGGTAGTAGGCGAATGTGGTGTCTAGGTTTTCGTTGTCAGGGATGATGGCGCAAAGGCCGCGCCCAATCGCATACTCTTGGTCGGCGATGTTGAGACGGCCTACTGGAGCGCGAACCGACAGCAGAATGGCTCCCGCGGGGCTGATTTTCTTGGGAGCGCGGCAGTACAGCACGGGTTTGGGATGGCGTTCTTGGAACTCGGCGCAACCCTGCAGGAAGGGCGGGCCTATGGGAGTTTCATCGCAGTCGTAACCTGAGGGGGATTGTCCCATGATAGTCTTGGCGGAGTATTTCAGGCGGCGCACATCCCAATGCGCGGGGATGTCGCGTAGCCACTCTACGCCGGATGGTTTGAGGGGGATGTCTTCGTTAAGGCCGCGTGTTACGGCGTCGTGGATTTCGACTTGGCGGAGTTCGCGCAGGGTGTCGATGATGTGGCGGGCTACATGGGCGTATCGGCGGGCGATGGCGCCTTTGCGGTCGAGGTAGGCGGCTATGGCGCGCTGTTCGGGGAGGGGCGGGACTGGCACGGACAACACTCTGAGCTTTCTCTCAGAAATGGCGGGATACGCCACGCCGACGGAATTGGCCATTACTTGGTGAGTGAATGGTTCGCTCTGAACTACATAACTCACGAACTTGGGAAATGCGTCGACCTTCGGCGTAAGCACTGCGAAACCGGTGGAACACACTAGGTCATCAGCTTCATCATCGGCGAACCACACCGCTTTAAGGTAAGCTCTAACGGTGGATACGATGGTGTCCCCTTGGCGAACTATGCGCCTAGCCCTAGACGGCGCGCTTCCAAAGCGAATGGCGGCGGGTTCATTCAAGAGCTCGCCTTCGGACACTCCGCCGATTTCTATGTAGCGAAACTGAAAGTTGGGGTCGGTTTTTTCGGACAGCGTTCTTTTGTTGGTGTCGACCCAAAACTTCAGCCACCGCACGTCCCAATGCGCGGGGACGTCGCCCATCCATTCTACGTCGGATGGCTTGTAGGCGGGGTATGCGGGGAAGTCGGCGGGTTCGGCGGATTGTTCGGGGTTTTGCATGGCGGGTTTGGTTGGGTGATGCGGTTAGTAGCAAGCGGGTTGGGTTGGCTAGGGTAGTATGATGATAACACGCTCTTGGATTAACGCAAAGTGGCGGGGGCGCAAGGTTGGGTTGGTTGACATAGTGGCGATGCGTGTAGAAAATTGGCGTTGATTTGCGGGGGCTCGGTTTGGGATCGACGGTTTGCGATTGGCATAGATAGGGGGGCTTGTGGTTTTTCTTGCGCTGGAGGGCATTCGGGTTGTTGACGCTACTAGCGGGATAGCGGGGCCGTATTGCGGCAAGATGCTTGCGGACTATGGGGCGGAGGTTATCAAGGTGGAAATGCCGCGTACGGGGGATTCGTCTCGTGCGGCGGGGGCGTTCCCGGATGATGCGCCGCATCCGGAAAAGAGCGCGCTGTTTTTGCATCTGAACGCCGGCAAGAAGGGCGTTACTCTGGATCCGTCCACGCCTGAGGGCGGGCGGCTGTTCGCCGGGCTTGCGCGCAGTAGCGCGGTTGTGCTGGAGAGCTTCCGTCCGGGGCTGATGCGCGAATGGGGGTTGGGCTATCATGCGCTGCGGCGGGGGAATGATGCGCTTGTGATGACCTCTATCACGCCTTTCGGGCAGTCGGGGCCGCATAAGGACTATGAGTTCACGGAGTTGACGCTGTTCGCGATGGGCGGCGGGATGCACAGGGAAGGGCTGCCGGAGCGGGAGCCGCTGCGTTACGGGGCTGAGATAGCGCAGTATTTCAGCGGGACTACGGCGGCGGCGGCGACTATGACGGCGCTGTTCGGGGCGGCTATGAGCGGCGTGGGGGAGTGGCTGGACATATCTATGCAGGAGTGCATGGCGGGGCATCCGCATCAGGTAGGGCGGCGGACGCCGTATGTGTATGGGAATGAGCCGGATCCGCGCAAGCCGCCGCGCCTTGCGGCCGCGGGGATGCGGGAGCCTTACGCTGTGGGGACTTTTCGGTGCAAGGATGGGTTTGTGAGCTTCCTGCCGCTGGGTTCGCGGATGTGGCCGCAGCTGGCGCGGATGATCGATATGCCTGAGCTAATGGATGACGCGCGGTTTCGGACGGCGGATGACCGCGCGGATCGGCGTGAAGAGCTGGAGGCTATTTTCCAAGCGTGGTTTGACGGGCATACGCGGGCGGAGGTGTTTGCGGCGGGTCAGCGCGAGGGGCTGCCGTGCGCGCCGATATTGGACGCGGGGGAGGCGCTTGCCAACGAGCAGTTTCGCGCAAGGGGGTATTTCGTGGATTTGATGCACGCGGACGCGGGGACGCTGACCTATACGGGGGCGCCGTTTCGGTTGTCGGACGCGCGCGAGACGGGGGGCAGGGCTGCGCCGCGGCTGGGGGAGCATAACGCCGAGGTGTATGGCGAGCTGCTGGGGATTGGGACCGGGGAGCTGGCGCGGCTGCGGGATGCGGGAGTGGTTTGAGGGCAAGGGCGCTGGTCGGGTAAGGTTTTTAGCGCAAAGGGCGCTAGTGGGGTAAGGTTTTTAACGCGAAGGCGCGGGGGCGCAAAGGGGGTCAGGATATGAATAATGGTAGAAGTCCGTTGCTTTGGGCTTGGGATCCGGATAAGAATGATTATAATAGACGGACCCATGGGATAGCCTTCGAGGTAGCGGTTAATGTATTTGACGATCCGTTTGCCGCAACCTTCGACGATCCTTACCCATACGAACAGCGATGGCGAACAATAGGCATGGTAGGTTCATCGCTTATAATCGTCGTACATACTTGGCATGAATACGGATATGTTGGGCGTATTATCAGCGCTCGTATGGCTACAAGACATGAGAGGTTCATTTATGAAGAAGGCGAATAAGCTCACGCAAGAGCAGTTGGACGAACTGGAGGCGCTGAATAATCTGCCGGAAGAGCAGATTAACACTGACGATATACCTGAGGTTCTGGAATGGACATATCTCAGGCGGGGCGTGTTCTATCGTCCTGATGATGCGCCGGGGGACGCTGACGGCGAGGGCGCAGGGGCGCAGCAATAACAAGAAAGGGTTGGGATTATGAGCAGGCTGCCGTTGGCGGGTGTGCGGGCGCTGGAGCTGGCGGAGATTTGGGCGGGGCCGTTTTGCGGCGCGCTGATGGGCGATATGGGGGCGGAGGTGGTCAAGGTGGAGGCGCTGCAGCGGATAGCGCGCGGGCCGATTAGCCCGCCGCCGAATACGCCGGGGTATCCGGATTATGAGCCGGGCGCGCGTCCGTGGAATCGGCAGGGCAACTTCAACGCGGTGAACCGCAATAAGCTCGGGCTTACGCTGGATCTGACTAGCGCGGCGGGCGTGGAGGCGTTTATGGCGCTGGCGGCGGTGAGCGATGTGGTGTTCACGAACTACGCGTTCGGGGTTATGGACAGGCTGGGCGTGGGCGAAGCGGCACTGCGGGCGGTCAAGCCGGATCTCATCGTGCTGTTCACGCCGGGGTATGGCAATACGGGTCCGTATAAGCGGCATCGCAGCATGGGGATGGCGATAGACGCAATGACGGGGCATTCGGCGCTGCGGGGGTATCCGGACTTGGACTTGTCTCATAATTCGCTGGTGCATCATCCGGACGCGGTGGGCGGCGTAACGGCGGCGTTCGCGATATGCGCGGCGCTTCACTATCGGGCGCGCACGGGCAAGGGGCAGTTCATAGACTTGTCGCAGGCGGAAGCGTTTATGCCGCATCTGGGGGAAGTGTTCTTGGAGTATCAGATGACGGGCAGGCGGCGAGAGCGGCGGGGGAACAGCCATCCGCGGATGTCGCCGCACGGGTGCTATCGGTGCGCGGGGACGGACGAATGGGTTGCAATCGCGGTTCGGAGCGATGCGGAGTGGGAGCGGATGCAGGGGGTTATGGGGACGGCGGCGGACGCGCGGTTCGCCACGCTTGAGGGGCGGCTGGCGCATCGGGCGGCGCTGGACGGCGTAGTGGAAGGCTGGACGGCGGGGCTGGATCGCTGGGATGTTACGGCGCGGCTGCAGGCGGTCGGGATAGCGGCGGGGCCGGTGTTGGACTGCGGCGCCGATACATACGCCGATGAGCATTTGCAGGCGCGGGACTATTTTCAGCTAGTGGCGCATGAGGATGCGGGGACTTATCCGATGAGCGGGCCGGTGTGGGGCTTCCTGTCGGAGCGGGGGGACGATGGGGATGCGGGGGAGCGCGCGCCGAGCCGGCATGACGCGGCGCCGCTGCTGGGGGAACATAACAAGTATCTGCTGGGCGAGCTGCTGGGGTATGAGGCGGCGGCGCTGCGACGGCTGGAGGCGGCGAGCGTGATAGGGACGACGCCGCTTGCGGGCGCCGATATGGGGGGCGTGCGGCGCGCGCGGCGGGAGGGGATGGCGTGAATGGCGAACATCCCTACCCTAGCCTTTTGCGCTTGCGGTGTGGTTAAGGCGAAGGGGTGGGGGCGCAAAGGGGGGGATGGCATAGCGATGTTCTTAGGCGGGGGGCGGGATGGCGTTGGTTTGGGGTTGCGCGGCGAGATGGGAGCAAGCGGGGGGGGCGCTTGACAACTTGTGTTAATGTATGGGCATACAATAAGGCATAAACGGGTATGTCCGCGTTTTAGAGACGCTGAGATGTTTTGGTAGGTTCACGGGGGCTAGGAAATGCCGAAGGATACGATAACATTTGAACTCGGCGGGCGAGTCGATATCAAAGAGTTTGAAAAGAGCTTTAGCGCGTTTCGACGTCTTATAACCGCATTGACTCCCCAAAAGGCGGGAGTTACTTGGGTTGTTGAGGATTTGCAAGCGGGAAGCGCGGCGGTAACTTTTCGGGGCGAGGCCGACGTTTCGGCTGATGTAGAGCGAATAGTAACCGATTATGAAAAGATCGGTTATGCGCTGGCGCATAACGAAGCCGTGCCATCGCGCAACAGCCGAATAACGAAGGCCGCCAATGCGATTATGCCCCTGGCTGAAACTATGGAGTACGTGCGCTTTCAAACGCCGGCCGTCGAGCATACTATCTATGGCAACGGGAAAGTTCCCAGCCGCTCCGGCGCATCTATCAGCATTGGGGCGATTACGGGAAGAGTACAGACTTTGACCAACAGAGGCGCGCTGCGGTTCAATCTGTACGATACTCTTCACGATAAAGCGATTGTGTGCTATCTGGCTCAAGGGCAGGAAGAGCTCATGCGCGAAGCTTGGGGCAAGCGCGCGCGGGTCAGCGGCACAATAACGCGCGAGATGAACAAGGGCAGGCCAATAGCGATACGGCAAATTTTGCGCGTAGAGATACTTCGGGAGCCCGTGCCGGGTTCATATAAGCGCGCTAGGGGCGCTATTCCTTGGAAGCCGGGGGACAAGAGGGCTGAAGAGATTATTCGTGAACTAAGAGATGCCTAATACCGTCACGAACATATACTGGGACGCCAATGTATTCCTCTCATATGTTAACAATGAAGAGGACAAAATGCCTACTTTAGAAGAGTTACTGGAGAGTAACTCAGGCAGCAGCCGCACAATCAAACTGTACACTTCATCTCTATCCCAAGTCGAGGTAGCATTTGCGGCCTCTGAACGAAGGCAACAACGGTTGAGTCCGGAAGTGGAGGAGCAGATTAGCGCTCTCTGGGAGGATTCGGAATCCGTAGTATCGGTTGAATACCAAGAAATGATAGGGGGGGTTGCAAAAGACTTAATACGCGACGCTATCACAAAGGGATGGAGTCTCAAACCTCTTGACGCAATCCATTTGGCAAGCGCGCAGTGGCTATTGGATGTAGGCGTAACGGTGGACGAGTTTCACACCTACGATGCCGGGCTATTCAAATACAATGATATTGTAGATTGCCCAATCGTCAGACCGCATACGCCGCAACCTAGGATGTTCTAACCGGGATAGGCATAATCGCGCGCTAAAAACGCTTTCGCTTTCCCGATTTGCGCTTACTCCGGTATCCCCCGCTGGCGTATGGGCGGCGGGTGCCGGCAGGTGGCTACTTTTTTGGGGCTGCCGTCCGTTGGGGCGGCTTGGCGGGCGTTGCGCGGGGATCGTTTTGGGTGGGCTTTGGCGGGGTTACTCGCGGGCCGCTTCCTTTTATGACAACCGTGTTGCCGCCGATTTTTATAGGCATAGCGTTCCTCCTCAGTGATGCAATATAGAAAGAAGCAGGGGGCTACTTTTTTGGGGCTGCCGTCCGCTGGGGCGGCTTGGCGGGCGTTGCGCGGGGATCGCTTTGCGCGGGCCTTGGCGGGGTTACGCGCGGGCCGCTTCCCTTTCTGACAACCGTATTGCCGCCGATTTTTATAGGCATAGCGTTCCTCCTCAGTGATGCAATGATTTGGAGAGCGCATCGTTATGGATGACTCACTATATCATATATCATAAAAAGAGGTTGCGCCCCACCCTTGCGCGCTGTCGGCGTAGTTCGCTCATCCCAGTATCCCCCGCTGCCTGAGCTGCGTCCGCAGGTATTCCATGCTGCGGTTGCCTTTGACGGCGTTGCAGGTGTGGCAGAGCAGCTGCAGGTTGCCGGAGGCGTCCAAGCCGCCTTTGGAGCGCGGCGTTATGTGGTCTATCGTTAGCACATGCGGCGGCAGTTCGTATTCGCAGCCGATGCAGCGCCCCTGCTGGGCGGCGTACAGCAGTCGCTTTTCGGTCTTCAGGTCGGCGGGATACAGCAGCGCCAAATCGGTGCGCGATTCGGGTTCGGTGCGGATGAAGGGCGTCCAGTCTTCCCAGCCGCTGCCCTCGCCGTCGGCAAGCGGTATCTGCAATTCGCGCCGCGCCCTATCGCGCAGCACATCGGCCGCCTGCGGCTCTTTGTCTATGCCTATCCACCTGCGCCCCAGTTTTTCGGCGGCGATGCAAGCGGTGGCGCAGCCGCAGAACGGGTCTAGCACAAGGTCGCCGGGGTTGGACGACGCCTTGATGACGCGCTCAAGCAGCGCAACCGGCTTTTGCGTGCGCCAGCCGGTGTATTCCACGCTTTTGGCGGAATAGTTGGTGAAGCCCATCGGCTCGGTGAACAGGTTTTGCGGCGGATTGCCGGTGTCGGCGGCGGCGTAGCGCTTCAAGCCGGGCCACTTGCCCTTCTTGGGATGATGTATCAAGCCCGCCTTGTCAAGCGCGTCAAGCCTATCGTGAACGCCCGCGATTTGGCGGTAGTTGGGAATGAACTCGCGCTCTATGTACGCCGCGTACTTGCCCGTTCTTGGCGCTGCCCAATGCCTGCCCAAGCGGGATACATCGTATCCCTTCCAAGGCTGCCCGGATTCGCCGCCGCTAACGGTTGCGCCTGTAAGGTCTGCGCTGCGATAGTGTCCGCGCTCATCTTTTGACGGATACGCTTTGAGAAGTTCCGCTTCATCTTTGGGGACTCTAACGGCGTCGGCATCCCAATGGAGTTGCGCGCCTTTTGAGTAGAAAAGCAGATGGTCGAGGATGCGTCCGTACCGCTTGGGGTCGTTGTGGGATGTGGCGCGTTTCCAAACGATGTTGTTGACATAGTTCTGCGCCCCGAACAGCGCGTCCATAATCGCTTTGAGGTAGTGAACGGCGGTGTCGTCGCAGTGCAGGTAGATGCTGCCGGTGGGCTTCAGAACGCGGTGCAACTCGATTAGGCGCACGCTCATAAAGGTGAGGTAGCCCGCCATGCTTTCGCCGTGCGCCAATTTAGCGCCGTTGATAAGATGGAACAGCGAGGGCATGCGGAGTTCAATCTCATCAATCCACTCTTCCTTCATATCGCCGAGCGTCCACACATCGTCGAACTCGGCGCCCTTAGCTTCGCTGTCCAGCGGGGCGGCGTAAGTCTGATTGGAGTTGAAAGGCGGGTCTAGGTATATCAGATCGACGCAATCGGAGTTGATGCCGCGCAGGATGTCGAGGTTATCGCCGGTGAAGATGGTGCGGCTTGGGACATTGCATTCGTTGGGCATGGGCGGGGCCTCCGGTGGGCAGCGGGTGAATAACTCTCTGTACTTAGTATTTGGGTATAGAGAGTATAGCGCATATGAACTATTGGTTAAATAAGAATTAGGGGCGATTTTGAACCGCCCCTGCGTTTTCGCTTGTGGTTGGCGAGGGATAAGCGCGCCTTACGCTATCACGCCATCTGATATTCGCGGGCGCTGACGATGAGCTGCAGCATTCGGCCTATGTGGGCGGCGCTTTGTTCGCGTGCGGCAGGGCTGTCGAACGCCAGGGCGCCTGCCGCTTCGGCGTAGCGCAGCAGTCCGCTGCGGGTGTCCGCGCCGACTTCCACAGGGCCGGCGAGATCCAGGGCGGCGTCCACGAAGCGCTGGGGGGATACGGCTTCGGTTTGCGCGCCCATGCGGTCTATCAGATCGCTTATGCCGGGCTTGGTGAGGTCGCCGACTTCGTTGACCGCGAAGTTGACGCGCTCGTTCAGTGTGCCGCCGTCAATCCATTCGTGGCCGGTGTGCCAGCCTTCCACCGTGGGCGGGTCGAAGAGCTGCTGTCCCATCAGGCGCGCGGTGTTGGAGTAGTCCACCATGCCGGGGGCGGGATACTGATATGTTCCCACAAGCTTGATGACGCCGGTTATGAGCTCCACGGGGCTTTTGACCTTCTTGAAGCGGGCGTTCTTGAATGAGTCGGAGTTGAACAGCGCGGACAGCATCGCGCGGATGTCGCCGTCGGACTGCATGTACGCCGCCACTAGGGCGTCGATGGCGTCTTGGTCTTGCGGCGGCACGGTGTTCCAGGAGGGAACTTGCGGTTCGTCGGCGACGAAGAAGTTGTACATATGGCGCGATATGAAGCGCGCGGTGGCGGGCTGCTTGACGATGATGCTGATGATGTCTTCGCCGTTGAGGTTGCCGGTCTGGCCGAGGAATGTCTTTTCGCCGTGGTCGTGGTCGTCGGCGTCGTAGATGAAGTTGGCGGGATAGTAGCCGTGCGGGTAGAGCGGTATGGGCTGGGAGAAAGTCCAACCGGTGAAGGCGCGGGAGGCGTCCTTGATGTCGCGCTCGGTGTAGTTGCCTACGCCCATGGAGAAGAGCTCAAGCAGTTCGCGCCCCCAATTTTCGTTGGGTTCGCCGTTGCGGTTTTCGTTGTTGTCCAGCCAGAAAATCATCGCCGGGTCTTTGGCGAGTTCCACCAGTATGTCGCGCATATTGGTCATTCCCACGCGGCGGAAGGTGTTGATTTGGTTGACGGACGCCATCACATGTTGGTTTTTGGTTACGCCGGTGGCGAAGACATGGTGCCAGAAGAGCGCCATCTTTTCTTGCAGTGGGCGCTGGGAATTGAGCATGCGGAACATCCATATGCCGGCGAAGATGGGATAGCCTTCGCCGCCGTAGTAGCGCTCGATGACGTCCTCTTCCACTTCGGGGAAGCGCTCCGGATGCGCAAGGTCGTCGACGGCGGCTTCGTAGCCTTTGGACGCCAGCGCCTCGAGTTCGGCTCTGGTAGAGCCAAAGCCTGCGCGCCGCATAAGATGGGCTATTTGCGCGAGTTCGTTGGCGGTTGTGGTTGTCATTGGGTTGCTCCTTTCGGGGTTGGGCGCTGTTCGTGGGGTTGGCGCATCCATAGGGTTAGCGCGTCCATTGGCTTGGCGCGTCCGCGGGTTGGGTTGTTAGGGTTGTTAGGGTGTCGGTGTCAGTATATCAGCATTGGGGGATAAGTCTATGTCTAGCGCTTTACAACTCCATAAACTCGGCTTGGCTCAATCCCGCTTGGCGCAAAATCGAGCCAATCGTTCCGACGGGTACATCCTTGCGGCGGCGCGGCACAATCGTTGTTCGCGTCCCTTCATCGGTGGATTTCACGAACTTAACGTGACTGCCGCTTTGACTGACTCTGACAAACCCGGACGCTCTGAGCCTGCGCTCAACCTCACGATAGGGCAGCGGTCTGAGCGGCATCTACTTCGACCTCGACGCTGCAAATTTTCGGAGCGAATTCGGGCGTGGGCGGCTCGAAGTAGAGTTCCAACGCCTCGCGCAAGCCGTCCAGCGCCTCATCAGGGCTATCGCCGTAACTCGCTACATCGACTTCTAGCGCTTGCGCCACATAGCATTCGCCCTCTTGCCATACGCTCGCCGCGAATGCGCGTTTCATAAGTCCCCCCTACTCTCTTTGCGCCCCTGCGCCTTTGCGTTAAGAAAGCCTAGCCCGCGCGCTACGCCGCCGTGAAGCCGCCGTCCACGACTAGCTCAGCGCCGGTGATGTAGGAGGCTTCGTCGGATGCCAGGAACAGCACGGCGTAGCCTACTTCTTCGCGGCGGCCGGCGCGGCGCATCGGCACATTGGCGGTCATTTCGTCGCGCCTATCGGAGCTGAGCGCGGTGGTTATCATCGGCGGCATCAAGCCGGGATGCACGGAGTTGACGCGAATGCCGTCTTGGGCGTACTGCACCGCCGCCGACTTGGTAACCGTGCGAACCGCGCCTTTGGAGGCGTTGTAGCCCATATGGACGGCTTCCTGCCCCACGATGCCGCTGATGGACGATATGTTGACGATAGCGCCGCCGCCCGCCGCCTTCATTGCGGGAATGGCGTAGAGCATGCCCAGAAACACGCCTTTGGCGTTGATGTTCATAAAGGCGTCCCAGCGCTGTGCGGTCAAGGCTTCGCGGCTGTGCGAGCCGCCTATGCCGGCGTTGTTGACCAGCACATCGAGCTTGCCGTAGCGCGCCACGGTGGCGTCGACTGCCGCCTGCCAGTCCGCCTCGCTGGTGACGTCCACGCGCATAAACACCGCTTCGCCGCCCGCCTCCGCGATTTCGGCTTCTATCTTGCGCCCTTCGTCTTCCAGGATGTCCGCTATGACAACCTTAGCGCCTTCGCGCGCGAATATGCGGCACTCTTCAGCGCCCATCCCGTTTGCGCCGCCCGTTATAATCGCGACCTTGCCTTCCAGTCTCATAGCGTCCCCTCTCTTATGTGTGTATGGCTATGTATATGGCAGAATTTGTCGGAACTGCGGATTGGGAATTGCGAACCAAGGCGGATACACGCCTCCGCGCGCCTAACCGCCGCTGCTTCCGCGATGCTTGGCGCAGGCGACGGCGCGCTGTTCACGCATGTGCGCCGCCGCCTATTTGACCGACGGGCAACCGCTTAGCCGCTTTTTGTTGTTACGGCTTGCGGATGCGGTTGCCCGTTGATTGCCGCCGGGGAAAGAAACTACCTAATCGGCAGATCCGCCAGTTTGCCGGATGCGTTCATCTCTTGCCACTCGTCCATAAAGGTCTTGTTCCAAGTGTCGGTGAGCGGGTGGGACAGCATATCGCGGAAGACGGGCCAGAATATGACGATTTCGTCGGCGCCGTCGCGCAGCGCGGCGTATGCCGTTTCCACGGAGCGCACAAGCGCCGCCATTATCAGCGGGCGGCGCTGCCAGCCGCCGAACATCGCGGCGCACTCGCGCACAAGCTGAGTAGGATCGCCGCCCATCTCTTTGACCGGCTCGCAGAACGGCAGGATGTGGTCAACGCCCGCCTGCGCCACCGCCGCCGCCTGCGGCAGCGAAAACACCGTGGTGCAGAAAGTCTCTACGCCCTCTTCGGCGAAGTAGCGAAACGCGCCAAGCCCGTATGCGGTGCAGGGGATCTTCAGTATCACTTGCTCGGACATATCGGTGAACACTTCGCCCACCTCTATGAGTTCGTCGGTGGAATGCCCGTCTATTTCCACCACAACGGGCTTGTCCGTGATGTCCAGGTAGCGCTTGATTAGCTCAGTGAGCGGGCCGTACTTCTTCACCATATCGTTAAGCACGACGGTGTTGGTAACGATGCCCGCCGCGCCCAGCGGCATCCACTCTTTGAGGTCGGCCGGATCGCCCGCGAGCCATATCGTCGGGCCGCAACCCGTCTGCCGCGCCAGCGCCGCCGCGCCCAGATCCGCATTCCGATCCAATTCCCGTATCGCCATTGTTCGTTCACCTCTGTGCGTTGTGTGTGAGATTTTCCCGTGTAATGGGATATTCAGTGTATCATTTTCTATCGGCGCGGCGGTTATCGGCTTGGCGGCGCGGCTGGAGCGCGCATAGGTATAGGTATAAGGGCATAGCGTCGGCGGCCACACACGGCGAATCGACGACGCTTTCCCATCCCCCTACCCCCGCTGCGCAAGATCGGCGATGCGCTCGCCTATCATCATCGTGGTTACATTCGTGTTGGCGCGGATGCAGTCGGGCATTATGGAGGCGTCCACCACGCGCAGCCCTTCTACGCCGCGCACTCTGCCCTGCTGGTCGACTACCGCCATTGGATCGGACGCCGGGCCCATCTTGCAGGTGCCGGATATGTGCTGCCCGGTGGTAGCCTCGCGCATCATCCAGTCGTCCAGGGCGTCGTCGGACTCCAGCTCTGTGTCCAGCGGCTCGAGGCGCTCTGCCAGGATGTCCGCGAAGTCGGGGTGATCCGCCAGTTTGATTGCCAGGCGAATGCCTTCGCGCGAGCGCCGGCGGTCGAACTCTTCGGCGAAGTAGTTGTAGTTTAGAAGCGGCTGCTCGCCCACGTCCTTGGACGCCAGCTTCAGTTCGCCGGAGCCCACGGCGAGGTCGAGTATTATGGACATTCGCACGCCGATGGGAACCATCCGATTGCCGCCGCGGTTGATGCGCTCGGTGGCGAAGTTCGCCATTGTGATTTTCATATCGTTGCGAAGCTCAGACCCCGTGGCGGTGTAGCGCAGCATCAGTTGACTGCGCGGCTCAAGCGCCAGCGCCTCAAGATCCACTTCCGGCTTGGTGCGCCAGGTAACCCAAGTCACCGGATGATCGCGCAGGTTCTGCCCCACGCCCGGCGCATCCTGAACCAGCGGCACGCCCAGCTCCGCAAGGTGCGCCGCCGGGCCTACGCCCGACAGCATCAGCAGCTGCGGCGACGCAACCGCGCCCGCGCTGAGGATTATCTCTTCGCCCTCAACGATGAACCTTTCGCCGTTGCTCTCTACTTCAACGCCGGTGGCTCGCCCGTCGGCGATGATTACCCGATGCGTGGTACAGTTCGGCCTGATGGTGAGGTTAAGGCGGTGGCGGGACATGCCAAGATAGCCGATGTTCGTGCTCCAGCGGATGCCGTTGGGGTTGTTGTAGGGCGTGGGACCTATGCCGGTAACGTCTGGGTTGTTCTGGTCGGGGCCGTCCGGGTAGCCTGCCGCCTTCGCCGCGTTGTAGAACGCCGTCTGCATCGGAGGCCACTCTGCGGCATTGCTGAAGCGCCGCGCGATTATCGGCCCGTCCGTGCCGTGGAAGTCGTCGTGAAAATCGGTGTCCGTCTCAAGCTTGCGAAAGAACGGCAGCACCTTTTCGTAGTTCCACTCGTCGTTCCCAAGCGCCGCCCAGGCGTCGTAGTCTTCCGGCATGCCGCGCAGAAACACCTGCCCGTTTATCGCGCTTGAGCCGCCCGTAACCCTGCCGCGCGGCACCATCATCGGCTCCGCTTTGGGCGTGGGCTGTCCCCAGAACTGCCAGTTGTGGTCGCTGGTCATCACATCGATGCCGGTGGCGTAGCCGTTTCGCACTTCGTCGGGCAGGCTGTCGATGTCCGGGTAGTCCGGCCCCGCCTCCAGCAGCAGCACCGATGTCTGCGGATCCTCCGAAAGCCGCGTCGCCATAATAGACCCTGCCGAGCCTGCGCCGATTACGATATAGTCGTACCGCATAGTTTCCCTCCTGCCATCCGGCTGACTTCTGACGCCCGAATACCGCCCGTTGTTGCGCGATAATATGCCAGCGTCTATGCCCTGTCAACATCCCTTGCCCGATGCTTTCGGATTGGCGTATCTGCGCGCTTGCATCGTCCCGGATAGAACACTTGGAACGCTTGAAAATCCCGAACATCACGCCGCTCTAAACGCCGCAAACGTGGCAAGGCAAGCGGCGCGCATTCTAGCGCATCGCTTGCCTTACTGCAGTCTTGTTATGCGAATGGGGTTATGCGAATAGGCGATAGTTGACCGCTTGCCAATCGCCGATTTCGGCAAGTCATTGGCAAGCCTTTGGATAATCTGAGTGAATCGTCCCGCGGCGCGCGCTGCGTCAGTTCATAAACAGGCCGCCGCTCACATTGATCGCTTGTCCGGTGATGTTGCGCGCGTAGTCGGACGCCAGGAACGCCGCTAGGTTGCCGATGTCGTCGGGCGTCTGCGCTCTGCCTAGCGGTATCTGCGCCTGGACATGCTCGTCGAATAGTTCGCGTTGCGTCTTGCCTTGCGGGTTGGGCGTCATTGCCTCGCGCGCCGTGATGCGCTCCCACATCGGCGTCCACAGCAGTCCCGGACAGATGGCGTTCACATTGATGTTGTGCGGCGCAAGCGCAAGCGCCTGCGACTGCGTGAGGCTTATCACGCCCGCTTTGGACACATTGTAGGGCGGGTTGCGGGCACTGCCCTGCCTGCCCGCGATAGAGGCTATGTTGATGATTTTGCCCGATTTGCGCTCGCGCATATGCGGCGCTACGGCGTCGGTTGCGCGCGCTATGCCCTTCACATTTATCTCGAAGATGAAGTCCCAGTCCTCTTCATTCGGCGTATCGCGCTCTTCCCAACCCGCCGCGCCGATAACGCCGGCGTTGTTCACCAGGATATCGATGCGCCCGAACTCCGCCAGCGCCGCCGCCGCCATACCCTCGACTGATTGGTTATCGGTAACATCCAGGCTAAGCGCAACGGCGCGCCGTCCCAGCGCCTGCGCTTCGGCGGCGACGGCGCGCGCGTTCTCCGCGATAATGTCCGCCACCGCCACATCCGCGCCGTTGCGCGCCAGCGCCAGCGATATGCCGCGCCCTATGCCGCGTCCGCCCCCGGTTACCACAGCCATCTTGCCAGTAACATCCATTTGCGCCCCCTTTGCTATGCGCGCTCTATGCGCCGCCGCTATGCCGATGATTGGCGACTATTAGCTCAAACAGCGCCGCCGATTGGCTATTGCTGTCAACTTACGGCAATTATACCGCAATTGCGCTTGAACTAATTCCTATATTCTGTCAATATGATAGTCAAGGTGGTGATAATGAGAATAGGCGAATTCGAAATACGAGAGCCGGTTCCTGAGTTGCGCAATGTGCGCGCCATAGCGATGCTGCGCCCATGGGTGGACGTGGGGCGCGTGGGAACGCTGGTGCTGAACCGCTTGGAGCGCTATATGCGGGCAAGCGAACTGGGCAGGCTGGCGAAGCCCGGGATGTTCTTCGACTTCACGCGCTACCGCCCGCGAATGCGAACCGTGCAGGGGCGGCGCGTGTTCACCACGCCCAACACCATAGTTCACTATGCGCGCGCCACCGACCACGATTACCTATTTCTGCACATCCGCGAACCGCACGCATTGGGCGAAGACTACACCGACGCCATCGTCCGTTTGCTGCAGCATTTCGGCGTATCCGAATACTGCCGCATCGGGGGCATGTACGACTCCGTGCCGCACACGCGCCCGGTGCTGGTAACCGGCAGTCTCACGCCCGCCCAGGAACAGCGCGCGCGGGGGCTTATCTCAACGCGCGGCAGCACATATCAGGGTCCGACCAGCATCGTGAACCTAGTCCACGAATCGCTGATAAAATCCGAAACGCCGTCTGTAAGCCTAATGGCGCATTTGCCGCAGTATGTTCAGCTTGACGAAGACCATATGGGCGCTTCCCGCCTTATGAGCGTGCTGTGCGCTATGTACGATCTGCCTGATTCGCTCGTCGACACATCGCGCGGCGAGCAGCAGTACGGCGAAATAAACCGCGCCGTGCAGAACAATCCCGAAATTCGCGCGCTCATAGAGCAGCTCGAAAACTACTACGACCGCACGCACGCCGAACCCGAACCACCCGAAGAACTTATCAGCCTATCGCCCGGCGTGGAGCAGTTCCTGCACGAAGTAGGCGAGCGCCTAGAAGTCCCCGACGATGATGACGATGACGACGACTATGAAGACGACGACGCAGATCCCGACGACGGCATAGACGACGATGACGACGACGATTTTCCGCCGCCCGTAGGTTCGCGCGGCTAGAGCGCTGGCGCATCCCCCCGCTTATGCCTATACGCCTGCCGCTTGCCTACACCATATAGAGGCATTCACAACTAGAATCCAAACCCGACGCATACGGACTATCTGCCAATGCTGCAACAAGGCGACAAGTTCCCATCCCTCACGCTGAAGTTGGTCAGCGGCGAGACGCTTCGTCTGCCCGACGAAATGCCCACGCGCTACTTGGCGCTGCTCTTCTACCGCGGCCATTGGTGACCATACTGCGCGCGGCAGTTAGCCGAATGGGAAGCCAACAGCGCCAAGCTCGCGGACTTGGGATGCAGCGTAATCGCGGCAAGCGTGGACACGCTCGACAACGCCATCGCGATGCAGCGCAAGGCGGGCGTCAGCTTCCCCGTGGCATACGGCGTTACGCAAGCGGACGCCGCCGTTGTGGGGAGTTGGTGGTCGGACGATCGAGGCGGCTTCATACAGCCCACCGAGTTTATTCTGGGACGCGGCGGCACGGTATTGGGTTCGCTCTACGCATCCGGCCCCATCGGCAGAATGAGCGCCGATGAAGCGCTTTTCCTCATCAACAGCCGCGAGCGCCGCCGCTAACCGCGCAAGCATACGGCAATGGCGAACCGTCGCGCGCGTCGGCGTTGCGGCTTGGCGCATCCCACAACTTGGGCGTGTTGCGTCGACTCACCGTATCGGCGTATAGCGAATGCCCGGCCGAATGAGTAGCGCGCGAACTGCGCGAGGCTTGCATATGACAATGCCGCAGATGCAAAAGACGATTTCCAATCTGAGGCTGCTGTTAGTGTCCATAACCGCTAAAGAAGACGAACTTGAGGCGTTGGCGCGTCAATTCCAGCGCCAACTAGACCGCGCGCCGCGCTACGCCATCCAAGGCGGCAACCCGTTGGACGCAACCCTAAACCTGATGGGCGAAATACAAGAGCGATTGGACGACGTGCAGGCGCAGCGCAAGCATCTGGCGTCAATTCGGCGGCAGGCGGAGTCCGAGCTTGAGGCGCTCACCATCACCGATAAGATAGCGCAGGCAAAATCGGAGCTTGCATCGCTGAAGGCGTGCGAAACCGCTACGGAAGACGATACGGCGCAGCGCATTGCCGAATTGGAGCGCTTCATCCAAGAGGCGAGCATCCGCGCCGGCGAAGCGGTCGCCAAAGGCTTCAGTCCGCCGCAGCTTTAGGCGCAGATTCGACGGCGCTGTTAGGCAGTCAGCGCGCAGTCCGCCGCCCGCACATCTCAACAAAGCGGCTTGCCATCCCCGGCGCGCTCCCAAGGTGCATATGGATGTATGACGCCCAAAGACTGCCGCATCGGAAGCCCTCAAGCCGCCCGTCTTGGCTATGCACGGCGTAGGCGGCGCTGGCTTTATCGGCGGGGGCGTCGGCGATCGACCAATGGAACTCGTGGCCGCGCGCGCGCTGTCCCTTGGCAAGCAGCGGCCCGTCCGCCAGCGCCTCGACTTCGCGGTAGCCCAGCGTGAGCCGCCCGCCGCTCATAGACGATTGCGCCGCTATCAGTCCCGCCATCGGATAGGTTTTGCCATCAAAGTCGGTCAGCGCTTCCGCAAGATACATAAGCCCGCCGCACTCGGCGTAGATTTGCGTTCCAGCGGCGTGGGCGGCTCGCAGCGCGCGCTTCATCGGTTCGTTGGCGGCAAGCTCAGCCGCGAATAGTTCGGGAAAGCCGCCGCCGATGTATATGCCGCCCACGCCGCGCGGCAGATCCCCATCCGCTAGTGGACTGAAAGGCGCTATCTCAGCGCCCCAAGCTTCCAGCAGATCCAGCGAATCCTGATAGTAGAAGTTGAATGCCTTGTCCTGCGCCACCGCGATGCGCGCCCTTGCGGGGACTGCCGCGCGCTCCGGCGGGAACAGGCGCGGCGCAACGGCGGGCGTATCGGCGCGCGCCGCAATCTCTAGCAGGCGGTCGAGGTCTATCGTCCGTTCCACCTGCGCTATCAGCGCCTCAAGCCATTCGTCCGCCACCGGCCCCTCTACGGTCGGCACAAGCCCAAGGTGGCGCTCCGGCGCTCTGAGGTCATCGCGGCGGGGCAGGTAGCCAATCACGGGCAGACCGGCAGCGCGCTCTATGGGCGGCTTGCAGAACTCTAGGTGGCGCGGACTGCCGATGCCGTTCAGTATGACGCCGGCGATGTCCACGGCAGGATCGAAGCGCTGAAAGCCCAATACTTCGGCGGCGATGCTGCGTCCCATGCCGGCGGCGTTGGCAATCAGCACAACGGGGGCATTCAGAAGCTTGGCAACCTCTGCGGTGGATCCCTGCTCCGTCAGGTTGGCGTGGCCGTCGTACAACCCCATCACGCCTTCCACCACCGCGACGTCGCTGCGCTGCGCCGCTCTGCCGAACAGCTCCAGCGCGGCGTTGTGCGGCAGCAGCCATGTGTCCAGGTTGCGGCTTGGGACGCCGCAAGCCAACCTGTGATATGACGGGTCGATGTAATCGGGGCCGCACTTGAACGGCTGCACGCGCAAGCCCCGCCGCGCAAGCGCGCCCATTATGCCGGCGGCGATGGTGGTCTTGCCCGTACCGCTGCGCGTTCCCGCCAGCACGACGGTTGCGGTCATTGCTGCGTCTCTCTCATAGATAGTACGGATAGCGTATAGCGATTACGCATAGCGCGGATATGATGCGCGAATTGCATAAGCCGCGCTGAACTTAGCGAACTTAGCGCGATTAAGGCTTGTCGACGGCGTATCCCCTGGGGGTAATCATTCGGTTGGCGTGAACATAGGTAGTCGAGTTGCCGATGATTAGCGTTGTGAACATATCGATATCGTCATAGCGTTGCTCGAGATCGCCCAGCGTTGTGAGCGCCGCCCGCTGATCCGGGCGCGACGCGCTGCGGACGATGCCCACGGGCGTTTCGGGCGCGCGATGGCGCAGTATGATTCGGCGCGCTTCCGCTATGTGAGTTTGGCGCTTGCGGCTGCGCGGGTTGTAGAGCGCAATCACGAAATCGCCCAGCGCCGCAGCATCAAGCCGCCGACGGATGGCGTCCCACGGCGTCAGCAGATCGCTTAGGCTTATGGCGCAGAAATCCTGCATAAGCGGCGCTCCCAGGAGTGCCGCCGCCGCCTGCATAGCGGATACGCCGGGGATTGCATGCACGGCGGGGCTTTCGCCGTCCCAGCCGATTGCGGCAAGATGCTGAAAGAGCGGCGCCGCCATTCCGTATATGCCGGCGTCCCCCGACGATATGAGCGCCACGGATTTGCCGCTTGCCGCCGTGTCAACCGCTATGGCGGCGCGCGCCATCTCTTCGCCCAACGCCATAGCGATAACCCGCTTGCCGCCTATCAGATCGCGCGCCTGCTCAACATAGCCCTTGTAGCCAATCACGGCATCGCAGCGCGCGAGCGCATCGGCGGCGGCGGGCGTCAGCAGCGCCCTATCGCCGGGGCCAAGCCCTATGAGATATATCTCGCCGCTTGCCATATTCACCTGCTATCCGTGCGTATCTGCGTGCGCATCATGGGCGCATTCGGCGGCGCGCGCCTCTATCTCGGCGAGCGTCAGAATGCCGCGCTCTACCAGCAGGCGCTCCAGTGAGTCGAGCCAGCGGTCATAGTATTCGTCGGCTGCATCGCCCACGCCGTCCGCTGCGATTGCGGCGGCAAGGCTGCGATGGAAGTCGCGCCAATCGTATGCGCCGCATTCGTTCAGCGCAACCGCAATGCCAAAGGCGCGCGCCTGCCACGGCGCATCGAACGCCAACTCGCCGTTGACGCGCGGAAGCGCCAAATCGCCCGGCATATCGGAAGCGCGCTTGCCCACGGGTTCGCTCATAGCGCCCGCTTTCGCGCGACGGCGGCCGACGGCGTATCCGCCTTGGCGACGCCTATCATGCTGTCGCGGCTGACCAGCGCCGTTAGCTCGGATTCGCTCATGCCATCAGTGCCATCCGGGATCTGCGGCAATACCATATAGCGTATGTCCGAGTTGCTGTCCCAGACGCGCACTTCAACCGATTCGTCCAACTCTAGCCCGAACTCTTTCAGCACGGCGCGCGGCTCAATGACGGCGCGCGCCCTGTATGCGTCCGACTTGTACCAGCGCGGCGGCAGCCCAAGCACGGGCCACGGGTAGCATGAGCAAAGCGTGCAGACCACTAGATTATGGACCTGCGGCGTGTTTTCCAATACCACGATTTCGGCGCCCTGCGATCCCGCAAAGCCGAGTTCGGCGATTGCGGCGGTTCCGTTTGCCAGCAGACGCGCCTTGTATTCGGGATGCGTCCATGCGCGCGCCACCACCTTTGCGCCGTTCAGCGGGCCGATGTCCCGCTCATACGCCTGCACCCTAGCGTCTATGGCATCGCTGGATATTAGCCCCTTCTCAATGAGCAGCGATTCTATCGCCATTGTGCGTAGCGCGGGGTAGGATTGCGCGGCGTGTTCGGCGTTATGGCTATGCGGTTCGCTCATAGGCTTGCTTCCCTCAGTGGGTATTATTGGGGATATATGGACATAGCGGCGATTGGATATAGGCGGGACGCGGCGCAGTTTAGCCGAACAACTCCGTCGCTTTGCGGGCTATGTTTTCGCCGAGCTTTAGGCAGCGATCGCGGTAGAGCGCTTCGTCGGGCGCGCGATGGGACACCGCGCCGAAGTGCAGCGGCGGATCGCCGGCGGGCATCCCCCCGGAGTATATCAGCATCCCCCGCACAAGCAGCGATGCGATAACGCTCAGTTCGGCGAAGCTTGCGCCGCCGCCGCCCGCCCAGTTCTGCGATACGAACACGCCGCCGAGCTTGCCCGCAAGCGCGGTCTGATCCAGTTCTTCTAAGAAGCGCTTGAGCTGCCAACTGAGATTGCCGCCGTGCGTGGGCGTGCCGAATATCACGGCGCTGGACTGCGCCACGAACTCAAGGTCAACCTCATCGACGCTCATACATCGCGCGTTGACGCCCGCCACGCTGACGCAGCCCGCTGCCACCAGCGCCGCCATCTGCGCCGTGTTGCCCGTCTCCGAATAGTAGATGATGGATATGTTCATAGGCGGCGGTCAAGCGGGTTCAAGGTAGCTTTCCCACATATCGATGTAGAGGCTTTGATTGGGTTCGGCGGCGTCCCCCCAAAGTTCGCGCGCATCGAAGCGGACGCTGTACACCGGTTGCGGCGATGCGTCGGCGTTGGGCGGATCGTCCTGGAACGCCTGCGCGCCGTAGATGCGCTCAACAACGCCGCGCTTGCCCCGCACATATCGCGGCAGGCGGGTATGCCCGCGCGGGTTGATGTTGCGGGCGCGCACCGCATCGCCTATGCCGAAACGAGGCGCGGCGCGCGGCGGATCCGCCGGAAGCTGCGCCCAGTATATTCTGCGACGGACGCGCTCCGCAAGCGCAGGGTCGTCGCGGCGCGGGACGGCGGCATTCGGGTTGTCGTGATAGTATCGCGCGCGCGCATCCAATTCGTCGGCGGCAAGCAGCCCGCTATGCAAAAGCGCCGCCTCAAGCGCAAGCAGCCACTTCTCATAGTAACTCGCCGCCAGATAGCGCGCCGGCGGGATGTTCTCTATGTAGTGGCGCGAGCCGTAGGGCGCATACGCATCACGCTCTTCGCGAATAGTCGTAACGATGCCATAAACCCGCCCTTCCCAAGCCTCGTGAAACACGGGCTCATCCGCCTCGCGCTCGATAGCGCCAAAGCCGTGCATCCCGCCCAAGTCGTGTACGCCGTTCATGTGGTTGCTCCGTGTGTTCGGTTCGCGGTTGGGGTGAATATACCAAACTGATTAGTGGCTTATTCTATCTTAACTGCAACTGCGTGTTTGCGTAATTAGCCTATCTAGTCCGGTGAGCAGCGCCTGAAAACTAGGCGATATGTTTCTTTCCCTCGACAGGTATTGAGCCATCCGTCTTGCGGCGGCGATTTTCTGAAATTCCGGAACCAGTTCGTTTAGGGCAACGGATGGCTGCCGCACGGCGTCCGGGGCGCGAAATCGCGCTCTATGCCCAATCCTATGCAAACGCTCATCTCTAAACGCTTCCGCGAGCGCATAAGGTTCGCCTAAGTACCATGCCTCAAGCTCCTGGCATACAATCCGCACAAGCGCATCCGGTTTGCCGCTTTCAACGCAAAGCCGCCGCAAACGTTCTTTGACTACTATGCAGTCATCTTTATCCTTATCACGCATGATGACAAAGCGCGCGCCCGGCTCTTGCCAAGCCTTGAGTTTGCGCGGGATGCTCTTTTCTAAATCGCTCTTGCCGCTGTGGGGGATGCAAACGAATTGCATTTCGGGGAAAATGCGAGGCAACAACCCTTCAAGTAGAACTTGCATAGATCGCTCTTCCAACAGAAAAACTATTCTGCTCATACGGATGCTGCCCCTTCAAAGAGGTTCTGCATCCAAAGCGCGCCCGGCAGATCGCCTTCATCCACCAAATTCCGCAACAATTCGCTGTCGGACGCTCGACGCACTGTTGTGAACCCGTCGTGCTTGACCAGACAGAATATCTCATCAAGCCGCGCGCCGTTCAGGAAATCTGGCGAATGAGTGGAAACAAACACCTGCCCGCCACGCTGAGCGTAAGCCCTGAACTCTTCGATGAGTTCGTACAGCAGTTGAGGATAGAGTTGATTCTCCGGCTCTTCCACCGCCAACAGCGGATGCGGCGCCGGGTCGTATAGCAACACCAAGTAGGCGAACATTTTGATTGTGCCGTCGGACACATAGCGGGCTATGAATGGGTCTTTGAAACTGCCGTCCTGAAAGCGAAGCACGAGTCGTCCGTCTTCCGTAGGCTTAGCCTCTACGCCGCTCACGCCAGGAACGCGTCGGTTCATAGCCTCAAGTACACGCTCGAATTCTCGGCGATGGTTCTCATACAGAAATTGCGCCACCTGAGCTACGTTATCGCCGCGAGTTGACAGGTGTTCGGCGTAACCCACTTCTGAGCTTGGGCGCGCGTCCGCTATATGGAAGTCGGAGATGTGCCAGTTCTCAATCAGGCTGCGGAACTCCGAAACGACTTGAAATTCGCGAAACTGCCCCAATCCTTTTATCGCGAGAATGCTAGGATCATCAAGCTCATACTCTTCTCGCTCTTCGACTGCATCTTTTTCTTCGCCGTACACAGATTCATTGGTTATCGCCATACCCCGCCCACGCTGAAAGTCCACAAAAAGCCACGGGCGTCCGTAGCGCCCTCTGCGGTAACTAAGCGTTTCGCGCTCCACCACTATACGCCCTCTGTCATCCGTATCTATTTGGAGCGTATAAGTTACCAAAGGGTCATCTCTTTCGATGCGGAACTTCACCTCAATTTCTATGGGACCTTGCGTATCGCGGCTCACCAGTTCGCGAAACCCGCCGCGCCGCGCCACCGCAGTTGCCGCATTTTGAGTCAGCGCGTCTTTGAGGAATGTGAATATATCAAACAGCGTCGACTTGCCCGATCCGTTAGCGCCAACAACAACGGACATCTGCGGCAGATCGCTCAACTTCACATTCCGAAAGCACCTGTAGTTCTTGATTCCAATGCTCTCTATTTGCATCTCTTCATCCCAAAGCGTGATTGTCTATTCAATTCACTCAGCCGCGCTTAAGCGGATTATAGCGGTTAGCTACGACTATTCCAATACCTGACACTCCGCTATACCGCAGGATGCAACATACGCCCCCATCGCATACAATACCCTGAGATGATAGCCTGTAACAACGCCCACACGCGCGAACATCCGCCACTCTTAACCGCACTCACACACAAACCGGCCACCACAACCCACGGAGGAATTGCCCTATGGCAAGCAAAGACGCCGCAAGCCCCAACATTCTGTTCATCCTAAGCGACGACCAGGGCGCATGGGCGATGCGATGCGCCGGCAACGATGAGATGGTTACGCCCAACCTCGACCGGCTGGCGGCGAGCGGCGTCCGCTTCGACAACTTCTTCTGCGCCTCGCCCGTCTGCTCGCCCGCGCGCGCGTCCATACTTACCGGGCGCATACCATCGCAGCACGGCGTCCAAGACTTCCTGCGCAGCGGCAACTCGCGCTTTCTGCCCAACGATGACGCCGAAATCGACTATATCGCCGGGCAGCCTACCTATATTGAACTGCTGGCGCAGAACGGCTACGAATGCGGCCTAAGCGGCAAGTGGCATCTGGGACACGCCGCATTGCAGCGGACGGGCTTCGCATTCTGGAACGTGCATGCGGCGGGCGGCGGCGCATACTACGAAGCGCCGATGATTGTGGACGGCAAGTTCTATCAGCCCGACGAGTATGTAACCGACGTCATCACCGACAACGCGCTGGCGTTCCTGGAATCTCAGCGCGATTCGGCCGCGCCGTTCTCGCTGAATGTCCATTACACCGCGCCGCACGCCCCTTGGGGACGCGAGCATCATCCCGATAGCGTGTACGACGACTTCTACGACAACTGCGCCTTCGACTCGCTGCCCGTGGAGCCACTGCATCCCAAGCAGCTTGCGAAAGAGGCGACCGCCGCCACGATAGGCGACACGCCCGAAAACCGCCGCGCCGCGCTGAGCGGCTACTTCGCCGCCATAACCGAAATGGACCGCAACATAGGGCGATTGCTGGACTGGCTTGAAGCCAATGG